>NZ_FNZZ01000001.1 GCF_900109565.1 Sphingomonas palmae
TGCTGGAGCGACCCGATGCAGCACGATCTGCAACTGCGTGCGGCTGCGCGCGTGATCTACGACGCCTGCTATCCGACCGAGGATTGGGCGCCGGTCGGCTTCGACGAGGCCGAGCGATACGCGACCGTGCACTACCGGCAAGCGGTCGGTGCTGCCCAGCAAGCTCGCGCGGTGCTTGCCAGCTGCGGTGAACAGCTGACCCTGCCCGCCCTCGTCTGATCAGCGGGTGTGGTTGGCGATCCCAAGAACTTATCGGACCTGCACCGGATAGAAGCGCAGGTGAAGGTCACCTGCACGAGCTGCAAGGCGACCGAGGTGTGGGAACTGGACGCGCTGATCAGCGAGGTGCGGAAGAACGGCGGTAACACCGACTGGCATACGGCGCGCTATGCAGTGAAATGCCCGCACCGCTGCGCGTCACCGATCATCAAGCTGCTACCTATACCATTCGGCCGCGAGCGGGCGCGTAAGCAGGCGCACCGGCATGCACTCATCAACCTGTCGTTGCAGGTACTGCGCGAAGCGGCGGCGCGGTCGGCAACCGAGGCGGTCGGTACAATCGAGGTGCGCTTGGCACTCCATGTCCTGCGTCCGTTCGTCCGAGATCAGCGGCTGCTAAATGCCTTCTGGCGTTCGGCCGTGGTCCAGCCCCGGCACCCTTGGACAAGCTGTCAGCTGCCCTATCGCCACGTCGCACAGCGGCTGCTCGATCAGGGCATGATAGTCGACGAAGCCAACAAGCCTTAGCGTCTCGGCTCCCGATCAGGCGGTGACGATCCCTGTCGCTTTTGCACCAGAGCAATTGCGATCATTGCCACTACGCCAATCGGAAACCAAACTCCGGGCTTTCCAGCAACGATCCCAATGAACCAGCAGATGGCTAGCGCGCCAACAGGTGTAAACTTTGTCACTGTTCTAGGCTAAAGTCGAGGTGTCCCAGCGACAAGAGACGACATCACCACCATCGAAGTGGCGCTGTTGTGCGCCTTCGAAACCGCTATCGAAGCATCCACCAAGCAAACAGCAGCCACAGCGCGATGCTCGTTACGACAAGGATCAACCACCCCTTTACTGACAACGCGACTTCGTCTTTTGGCTCCTCCACCATGAGATGCCGTTATCATGGCGCCGTTTCGCTTCAAGCGGCCTTCCTTACAGATTGTTGCAAAGGGCCGTGTCACTGATCGAATTGGAAGCTTTCACGCTTTGCAGAACAAGCCTGATCCTGCATCATTCCTCGCATCGGGGTTGTGGGGACAATCCCGCCGGGAGGGGTTTTCAGATGATCAAGATCTTGGCGCTTGCCTGCGCCTCGTCGTTCGCGTGCTCGACTGCAATGGCTCAGGGTGTCATGCCTGCGGTATCAACGCCTGTCGCTACGCCAGTCTATACCTCTGCCGTCATGCGTACCGGAACCGAGGTACCATTGAAGCTGTCGGAGGAACTGACCACGAAGGGCAAGAAGCTCAAGGTCGGTCAGCGCTTCCACATGGAAGTGGCCGAGAACGTATCTTTACAGAACCAGGTCGTCATTCCCGCGGGGTCACCGGCCGTGGGCGAGATCACCGACGTGCGTAACAAGGGCATGTGGGGCAAGTCCGGTCATCTGACTGCCCGCATCATGTACGTCACGGTGAATGGACGCCAGATACGCCTGAGCGGCGGCTTCGACGACAAGGGGGTAACCGGCACCGCTGGCGTCGTCGGTGCCTTGGCGGTGGTTCCTGTGGCCGGCTTCTTCATGACGGGCACGAGCGCGAAGATACCGCTGGGGTTTCCCGTTAAAGGCTTTGTCGACGAGGACGTGCCACTGACAATGGCTGCTGCCGGGCCGGCGCCGCTCGCAGTGGGGTCGCCGACAACGCAGCCGGCTATACAAACGACTCCGGTCACTACGCCTGTGTTGACGCCCGTGTCAGAGATCAAATCCAAGTAAGAAGCTACGAGGCTGCCTCGTCGTAGCCTCGTCGTCGGCCGCGCTCATCTCTCCGTCCCCCAACGCAGCAGAGCGCGGCCGACTTTGACGTTTGAACCCGATGATCAGTCGAGCATAACAGCGGCGTTTGGCGCCTTGTAGACCGTCGCCAACATAGCCTCGGTTCGATCGAGACCCACTTGGGTCAGTTGAAGATCATTCACACTTGCCGGAGCGATCTCGATAATGTCCCGCTCCTGCAAGAGCTTGATCCAGCGCCTAGCGGTGCTCGTCGGTATAGCGGCGTAATCGGCGATCCGCTCGATCCCGATACTCCGACCTTCAGCTTCTGCCAGATAGATACCAATCAGCAGTGATCCGATTTAATCGGTGCTCAGATCCCTTCCTAACAGCTTGATGCGTGCGACGTGCACGTGGCGGATACGTAGCGCCGCCTCCCACAGCTTGGCGGAAAGAAGCGGGCGCCCATTGTCGTGCAAGAACAGGGTACTGACGAGGTGGTCGGGGTTGGAGAAGCGGCTATCGCCTGAACGGCTCACACGCGATGCCGTCGCCATCTCCGTCCATGTGGGCGCCGTAGCCTGGTTGACCGCGCCGCAGTGGAGCGGCGCCAGCTCGGCGAGCTTCACTACAGTTACGGTAGCTCCAACCTGACGTGCTTGATGTCGGAGCTGGACGAGTGGCGCGGAAACTTGTCCGGCGGGGGAGGGTCTTAGTGCCTTTGGCCGGCTTAGCAATGCCACACTCTGAGCCGATCTCGCCAAGCAGATCCCAGTCAGCACGGTAGATCGCGTGGCCGCCGGCAATCTGCGCACACGACAGATCCACTCCGTTGACTTTCACCCGGGCAAGTGTTCGCTCGTACTGGTCACGACCTTGACGATCGATCTCGACCGTTCCTCGGGACGCAGCTGTTAGGGCCGCCTGCGACGCAATGGGATCTCCGGAAGCGCAACTCCGTCCTTCGTGGCAGTGGCCCGGTAGTTCGGGCGCGTCGATGCCGATCAAGCGAATACGTTCCTGACCACAGCGCAGGGTGTCGCCGTCAACAGCGATGAGGGTGCAAGCAAGCGCTAGAAAGGACATACCGGCAAGAGGTGACAGATCACTTTTAACGAAACGTCTCGGCACGACCGGCAAACCCTGAAGGTTAAGCGATAAGAGACTGCCTGGTATCTTTATTTAGCGCGAACGTCCGTTGTCGGCGTAAGCGTAATGTCCGCTAATGGTGGGGAGCGGAACGGCTGCTTTCAGGCGGCGGACGCGATAGGTTGCCGTTCGTTCATGTTCATGCACCCACTGCCATACACACACTTAGCGTAATCCATAATCGGTCGGGCGTGGCCCAAGCTCGGATCACACCGCCTTTTTCAGCGGCCCCGGCTTTTTGTCGTCCGGCAGGGTACGGCTGAGATGCTCGTGAACGATACGCTGGTTAAAAGGCTTTGGGATAAACGTGGCCTTGTCTGGCATGTCTCCCTCGGCAGGAGATATGTGCCCAGACGCTATGACAATCTCGATATGTGGCCAATGTTGAGCAACGTGGCGAGCAAGGGCGAAGCCGTTCATCGTGCCCGGCATGTCGACGTCGGAAAATAACAGAACGGTACTCTCGCAATGCTCGGCCAAGCGCTTGACCGCCTCATCACCATCAAAGCATTCGTGTACGCGAAAGCCGGCGTCCTTAAGAATGTAGGTCGTCTCCATGATGATTAGCGGGTCGTCTTCAACGACGACGGCGTAAGGGGTGGTCGAGAGCGACATGCTCCCTCAACCTTCCCCTGCGATGCAAGTTGCACCATCTCGTGACCAGCAACGCCTTGTTTTCCGGGGTTAGCGGCGTGCTAATCGAAACCAGGTAGGCGTTACTCATCCACTCGTCGGAGAATACGCCACCCCATCCATCAATCGTCGCATCGCGCCGACGATCTCGTCGCGATCAACAGGCTTGGAGTAAAATTCGGCGCGCTCAGGAAGGTCGACGCTTTCTCGAGTGAAGTAGGCGGCAGTCAGAATAATCTCGATCGGCGGCCAGCGTTTGCGGATCGCCGCCGCAATCTCGATGCCCTTGCGGCTTCGAGGCATATCGAGATCCATATAGACCATCCGGATGTCTAAGCGCTCTTCGAGTAGTTTGATTGCGTCCGCACTGCTCATCGCTTCAACAGGCTCAAAGCCTGCCTGCTCGACCATGCTGAGCGCATCGAGCCGCAGAATGGGCTCATCTTCGACTACCAGAACCGGCCATCGTGTGAGGGGGTTAGTCTGTCCCATGTGATGGCTTTACGCGCTACGCCTCCTGGACCTGATACAGCGGTGCGGTTGCCTGAACGACCAAGCCTGCCTCACCATAGGAAAGAGTAACGCCGCCAGAGCCACTTAGACCCATTCGAATGAGCCGTGAGCCGAAGCCTTTATGGGTTGGTTCCTTTGCAGGCGGCCCGCCGCGCTCAACCCAACTCAGCGTCAGCGCTTCCCTGTCTCCGTCAAAATTGACAGACCAGTTCAACGAAACTCGCCCCTCCGGCTTTGTCAGTGCACCGTATTTAGTCGCGTTGGTCGCCAGCTCGTGCAGCATTAGCGACAGCGACAGCGTCGCTCGCGGGCCAATGGTCACCGGGGGACCAGCCAGATCGAACTTATCCTCGCCGAAGCTAGTCAACGTGGCCTGTGCTACCTCCTCCAACTTGGCGGTAGACCATTGATCGCGCGTAAGCACGTCGTGAGCTGAAGCGAGCGTGGCCAAACGTTTGCCGAACGAGGTGACGGCCTCTTGATCCTCAATCTTACTCAGCGTCTGGTGTGCTATCGCCTGTACCACGCTCATCGTGTTTTTGATGCGGTGCGCCAGTTCCTCGTTGAGGAGCTGTTGCTGCTCGTGAGCGGCGTCCCGATCTCGCTGCGCCACAACCTCAGACGTGGTTTCCGTAACCACGAGGAAGATGCCAGCGACCCGACCGTCCACGTCCCACAGAGGACTGTGAGAATGCGTGAAAAAGGCTTCCTTTGGCGCACCGTCACGATCTGGCGTGTAACGCGCATTTTTGACGAAAACAGTTTCGCCAGCGAGTACCTGATCGAAGACGGGCGTGAGTTGATCCCACATCTCCGACCACCACTCGCGCGCCGGCTGGCCCAAATGACCAGGATGCTTATGGCCGAGACTGGGTGCATATGCATCGTTGTAAAAGGTGAAAAGCTCCGGACCCCAGTGCACCATCATCGGGAAGCCGGATGAGAGTACGATCTGGACGGCTGTCCTCAGCGGCGCCGGCCAGCCGACCGGATCACCAAGCGGGTGGCACGCCCAGTCGATGGTCTCCAGGATGCTCGCACACTCACCGCCTGTCGCGGGAAACGTCATGGGGGTATCAGTGCTCACGGCGACGGTCACAGTCTGAACCTACCAATCCTGCTGCTCCTTCGCAGCTTTTTTCTCGCCTTAAGTCTGTCGGCTGCAACGCGCTACATCATGGGAAAGTGCGATTGTCCGGTACGGATGCGGTCGGACGTCATGCACGAGTTGCCCATGTTCGACATGAGAGCAGTCAAGAAACCTGAATAAATGACTGCTTTTCATGCGAACGATCTGACTCTCGGATGTCTGCGTTTGGGTCTCCTGCGGCGAACTCGCTCAGCTTCGTTCCTCGTGCGTCGACCAAGGGCAAGTTCGATCTCTCGACCCGAGGGCATAAATTCGAACTTTCGCTCGAACCCGGAAGATTTGGCAATGGCTGCCGAGCTGGTTTGAAACTTCGCCTATGCCAAACGTTTCAACGAGCAATATTTTGAAAGGGAACGGCATGGCTCGGCTCTACCGGCTCGTGATCGCGTGGTCCGTCGCCATTCTCGGCGGCTTCTTCGCCGCGGCCGGTGGCGTACTCGCGTCGCTAGGCGGGTCGCTCTACTATCTGATCGCGGGGATCGCGATGGTGGCGAGTGGTGCAATGCTCGGCCGTAACACCCGGATCGGCCGCCTGCTGTTCGTCGCGATCTGGGTCGGCACGCTGATCTGGGCGCTATGGGAGGTCGGCTTCGATGGCCTTCAACTCGTCCCGCGGCTGATCGCGCCGACCGTTCTGCTGGTGCTCGTCCTGCTGACCGGCTGGCGCGCGCGATCCTGGCGTTCGCCGGCGCAGGCGATACCCGCCGCCGCGGCGGTGCTCCTCGCACTCGGCATCGGCGGCGTTGCTCTTCACGGCGATGGCGCGCGGGCGCAGGACGCGTCCGCTACCACCCCACTTCCTGCCGCCCCGACCGGCGAGGCCGACGCGGACTGGCGCGACTACGGCGGAACGCTGTCGGGCCGGCGCTACTCGGCGCTCGCCGACCTCACCCCGCAGAATGTCGGCCAGCTCCAGCTCGCCTGGACGCAGCGGACCGGCGACCTGCCGATGGCGGCAGAGTCGAAGGAGCATAAGCGAGAGTATCACTCCGAAGCGACCCCGATCCACATCGGTGACACGCTCTACACCTGCACCCCGCACTCGTTCGTGCAGGCGATCGACGCGACGACCGGACGAACGAAGTGGAGCTGGCACGAGGACGCGCCGATCGCCGGCAACAACTATCTGGTCTGTCGCGGCGTCACCTATTTCGAGGCGCCGGCAGGAACGCCGTGCCCGCACCGCATCTTTGCACCGACGTTCAACGCCCGGCTCGTCGCGCTCGACGCCGACACGGGCAAGCCGTGCGCCAGCTTCGCGAACGGTGGCGCAATCGACCTGCGCACCAACATGGGCACGTCGAAGCCGTCGGATCAGATCGGCACCACGCCGCCCGTTGTCGTCAACAACCGGCTGATCATCGGTGAGCGGATCATCGACAACGTCAATCGCAACATCCCGTCGGGCGTCGTGCGCGCCTACGATCCGGTGGCGGGTGCGCCGGTCTGGGCATGGGACGTCGGCCGCTCGCCCGATGCGATCGCGCCGCTGCCCGCCGGGCAGACCTATACCCGCGGCACGCCCAATGTCTGGGGTGCGATAACCGCTGACGCGGCCAACGGGCTCGTGTACCTGGGCACCGGCAACGCGTCGCCCGATTATTGGATCGGGTATCGCCGCCCCTTCGACGACCGGTTCGGCTCGTCGATCGTCGCGCTCGACATCGCAACCGGCAAGCTGCGCTGGACGCGGCAGCTCGTCCACCGCGACATGTGGGACATGGACTTGGCCGTCGGCCCGTCGCTGTTCGACTATCGCGCGCCGAGCGGACGGGTAATCCCCGCGCTGATCCAGACGACCAAGATGGGCCAGGTGTTCTTCCTCAACCGGCTGACCGGTGCGCCGCTCGCGGCGATTACTGAGCGTGCCGTACGCACCGATGGCGCGACGCCGGGCGTGCGCGTGTCGCCGACGCAGCCTTTCTCCACCGGCATGCCAAGCTTCACGCCGCCCGCGCCGACCGAGGTCGCGACCTGGGGGGCGACGCCGATCGACCAGCTGTTCTGCCGCATCGACATCCGCCGTGCGCAAGGGACCGGCATCTACCAGCCGATGGGGCTGAAGCCGATCATCGGCCACCCCGCCTTTGACGGGGTCACCGACTGGGGCGGCGCGGCGGTTGATCCGGTGCGCGGGGTAATGACGGTCAACACGATGGAGATGCCGTTCAAGCTGTGGCTCATGCGCCGCGACGATCCGCGCGTCGCCGAGCTGATGAAGCAGAAGCAGGGGGGCGAGAACGCCATGCAGGCGCAGCTGCAGACGCAGTACAACACCCCCTACGTCGCGGTGGTGAAGGCGTGGGTCGGCATCTTCGGTGCGCCCTGCGTCGCGCCGCCATGGGGCCACCTGACCGCGGTCGACCTGGGCACTCGAAAGGTCCTGTGGAAAAAGGTGCTGGGCACCGCACGCGACACCGGGCTGTTCGGCTCTCACTTGGGTGTGCCGATCAAGACGGGCGTGCCCAATTTGGGCGGGTCGATCATCACCGCGGGTGGGCTCGCCTTCATCGGCGCGACGACCGACCAGTACCTGCGCGCCTTTGACCTCAACACCGGACGGGTCGTGTGGAAGGCGCGGCTGCCCGCTGGTGCGCAGGCGACGCCGATGACCTATCGCGGGCGTGACGGGCGGCAGTACGTCGTCATCACCGCGGGCGGCCACGGCGCACTGGGCACGCGCTACGGCGACTACACGCTCGCATACGCGTTGCCGAAAAGCTGAAGCACGTTGCCGTGCCGCTTTCACTGCCCACATGCCCTTAAACAGAAAAAGTAGGGCTCGACAGAGTGATCAAGTCTCTGTTTGCGGCACCTGAAGGTATTTCGTCAGAATCACACACATTTCGACGCCCGACATAGCTTGGCGAGGTGAAGCATCGGGCAAATAGGCGGCCTCGCGCCTTTTCGGTGCGCCTGTTGCAGCATCCGCAGCGAAGTGGCTCAACGGAGCGTCTGTCATTGTCTTGATCAAACCGTATAGATGAACGAATGTCCGATCTCGGGAGCAGTGCTACTTGTTCTAACGGCTGATTGTGGGTCTTAAGGCGAGTACCCAACACGGCCTTTGCTCACCATTTGAGACTCTTGGAGGAAATCAATTTCCGCCTTTGGTTGCGACCTGCGTAACCAATAATTGTAATTGGTGCAGGCATGCCGCTTGTGACCAATGTGGCGTGTCAACCGCGGACGACCTACATATCCAAGTATAGAAAAGCGAAGGCGACGCACAGGAAATCCCCGCTATGGGCCACAGATCACGAAGCCGGCATCCTACTCTCTTCGCGAGCGAGGCAGTCGATTTGCCGCCGGGTTTCCACCACCTGCCCGGCTTCTACGATGCGGCCGGGCAGCGCAGTATTCTGGTGGACATTCGCGCGGTGCTCGCTGACGCACCGCTCTTTCAACAGGCCATGCCGAAAACCGGGGCGCCGCTCAGTGTGAAGATGAGCAACGCCGGCACGTTCGGTTGGGTGACGGATCGCGAGGGCGGCTATCGCTATCAATCTCGACATCCCACAACCGGAAAGCAGTGGCCACCAATCCCCTCAAGCCTGCTAGAACTATGGAAGAAGCTAACCGGCGAGGTGATCCCGCCTAATCTGTGCCTCATAAACTTTTACGACGCCGAGGCTCGGCTGGGGCTTCATCAGGACAAGGGCGAGTCCAGCCTCGATGCCCCGGTCGTGTCTGTGTCGCTCGGAGACGATGCGACGTTTCTCGTCGGCGGTATGAGCAGGAAGGATCCCGTACGCCGACTGCGCCTGCACAGCGGCGATGTCGTCTGGTTCGGTGGTCCGGCCCGGCTTATCTATCACGGCGTGGAGGGCATCGTGCCCGGTTCCTCATCGTTGCTGACGGACGAAGGATTTGCCGACGGAGGCCGCATCAATCTGACTTTGCGACGGATCGACCGCCCTTCCGACGAAATGACGTAAACAAGTCACCGACTTACCGCCTGTCCCTACGTCAGCCGGTCAGCGAGGGTTTTGCACCATTCGCCGATCGCGATCACGGACGAACGTCGGACCGATGCGACTTCTCGACCGTTCAGCCGGCGACTCTCTTCCGCCAGATGGACATACCAGACATGCCCGACCACTCGCCGTCCGCCGTGTTGCAGCCCGTAAAGATCGGCGACCTTTCGCTGCGCAACCGTATCGTCATGGCGCCGCTCACCCGCAGCCGATCCAACGACGACGGCATTCCACCCGACTTCGCCGCCGACTATTACGGGCAGCGCGCCGAGGCCGGGCTCATCATCACCGAGGCAACGAACATCTCGCCGCAGGCGGTCGGCTACGCGCTGACGCCCGGTATTTGGAACGACCGGCAGGTCGAGGCATGGCGTCCAGTCGTGCAAGCCGTGCACGATCGCGGCGGCCTGATCTTCCTCCAGCTCTGGCATACCGGCCGCATCTCGCATCCCGACTTGCAGGGCGGCGAGTTGCCCGTCGCTCCCTCGGCTATCAAGCCAGTGGGGCAGGCGTTCACCAAGGACGGGATGAAGGACCACGTTACCCCGCGCGCGCTCGAGACAGACGAAATCCCCGCGATCGTCGAGGATTATCGCCGCGCTGCGACCAATGCCAAAGCAGCGGGCTTTGACGGGGTCGAGGTCCACTCGGCCAACAATTACCTGCTCGAACAGTTTGTCCGCGACAGCACCAACCATCGTACTGATCGCTACGGCGGATCGATCGAAAACCGGCTGCGCTTTCCGCTCGAGGTGGTGGACGCGGTTATCGGTGTCTGGGGCGCGGGGCGCGTCGGCATCCGCCTGTCACCGGCTACAACGATGCCGGGAGAGACGCCGCTCGACAGCCGGGTCATGGACACGTTCGGCACCTACGTCGATGCGCTGTCGCAGCGCGGCCTGCTCTACGTTCACGACATCGAGGGCGTGACGCAGCAGACGCGCGAGGCGGACGGCGTCGACTTCCCGGCGCTCCGCCAGCGGTTCAACGGCGCGTATATCGCTAACAACCAGTACACGCTCGACCTTGCGGAGACGGTGCTGGAGAAGGGCGACGCCGACCTGTTCAGCATGGGGCGGCCGTTCATCGCCAACCCCGACCTAGTCGACCGTCTGCGCACCGGCGCGCCGCTCGCCGAGGCGCCCAAGCAGTATTGGTACGGTGGCGGATCGGTCGGTTATTCTGACTGGCCGACGATGCCCGACGATCGCGACTGAACCTTGAGGGAGAGCAGGCGAATGCCACGGGTCGATCGCCGTCAGGGATTATGGATACTGGCCGGGGGCGTCGTCGCGGCGACGGCGGTCGGCGCACGGGCGATGGCGAGGGCCGGGTCCTCCTCGCCGATCGGCGGAACGCTGGCGCTGGTCGAGAAAGGTGCGGGACGCGTCGCCTTCTACGCGTTGCCCGGTGGTACCCGCACCGGCAGCGTAGCGCTCGGCACCCAGCCGCACGAGATCGTCGCGGATCGCAGCGGGCGCCACGCCTTCGTCGGCCACTACGGAGTCGAGAGCTGGAAGGCACCGGGTGCGGGCGGGAGCGAGCTGTGGGTCATCGACCTCGCGCAGCGCACGCTCGCCCGGACGATTGATCTGGCCCCGTTCGGGCGGCTGCACGCCGTCCGCGTCGACGATGCGGGCCGGCTGTACGTCCTGGCGGAGAAGGACAGCATGCTGATCCGCTTCGACGATCCGGTGCGGGACAAGGCGCCTTCGCGGCTGATCCCGGTCGGGGGCGCGCGCAGCCACTACCTCGTCGTACGCCGCGACGGCACGCGCGCCTATGTCGCCGACACGCTGAGCGGCGCGGTCATCATGGTCGATCCCGAGGACATGGGCGTCGTGCCACTACGTCGGCGGATCGGCACCGCGCCAGAGGGAATGACGCTCAGCCGCGACGAGCGGACGCTCTACGTCATCGACCGGCCGAGCGGCACGATCCACGCGCTCGACGCCGCGACGCTGGAAGAACGCGCACGGCGGACGATGCGCGGCGAGGCGGTGCGCGTGGTCACGCAGGCGGACGGCCGGTTGATCGTATCGAACTTGGCGGACAAGAGCCTCTCGCGGCTCGATCCCGTGACGCTCGCCGAGGAGGCGCGGCTGCCGCTTGGCACCGGCGCGCCGGGCCTCAATCTCGCGGGCGACACGCTCTACGCCTCGCTCGAAAACGACCGAGTGGCTATCATCGACCTTCGCACCTGGGCAACTGTCGGCCGGTTCGCGACCGGTGCAGCCCCAGATGCCGGAGTGGTCTTGTGACGGCCTGCAGTATGGGAGAGCTTGCCGCTGCGCAGATCAACCAGCGGATGACGACGACAACGTAACCGGACGATCCTGGCACGGTTGCCGAACGGCAGGGAAGTTCAACCGTTCGTGATTGAGCAAGATGGTCAGCAACGATGGGACAGCTCATGAAACGAGTGAACGAACGATCTCAGCTTGGAGGGGCCTAACAGCAGCCGGTTTTCGGCTAATGGGTCGGTCAGTAAGCCGTGGCTGCGCTTTTTGGGAACGACATACTGGCCAGCTGACCGGCCGTTGACGCCGGTCAGAGCCGCTCACGAACGCCGCCGACGATCTGCCGCGCAGTGTCGGCGACGACCTGCATCGCGCCCCGATCGCCCTTGGCCATCGACGTCATAAACGCCTTAGCCTGCTCGATTGTGACATGTGGCGGCAACGGTGCGACGTTGGGGTCGGTCTTCACCTCGAGCACCACCGGACGATCGGCGGCAAGTGCCCGGTCCCAGGCCGCGCCAAGCTGCTCGGGATCGTCGACGAAGATGCCGGTCAGTCCCAGCATCTCGGCGAAGCGCGAGTAGCGCACGTCTGGCAGCGACTGCGTGGTCGGGAAGCGGGGATTGCCCTCCATGATCCGCTGCTCCCACGTCACTTCGTTGAGGTCTTCGTTATTGAAGACGCAGACGATCAGCCGCGGGTCGGCCCAGCGCTGCCAGTATTTCTGGATAGTGATGAGTTCGGCCATGTTGTTCATCTGCATCGCGCCGTCGCCCACCAGCGCCACGACCGGCCGGGTCGGATGCGCGAACTTGGCCGCAATCGCGTAAGGGACCGCGGCACCCATCGAGGCGAGCCCGCCCGACAGCGAGCCGCGCTGGCCGCGCTTCACCTGCCAGTCGCGCGCGTACCAGTTGGCACACGACCCCGAGTCCGACGTGACGATCGTATCGGTGGAGAGGCGCGGCGACATCTCGTAAATGACGCGCTGCGGATTGACTGGCGAGGCATCGGCCATGGCGCGGCCCTTCAGCGTCGCGCGCCAGTCGTCCATGCCAGCGACGATGCCGTCCTGCCAGCCGCGGTCCTGCTGCTGGGTCAGGAGCGGGAGCAGCGCGCGCAACGTCTCGCCGGCATCGCCGTGGAGATTGACCTCGACCGGGTAGCGCAGCCCCAGCATCTCGGGCGCGATGTCAATTTGGACGGCGCGCGCCTGTCCGTCGGCCGGCAGGAACTCCGCCCAGGGGAAGCCGGTGCCGATCATCAGCAGCGTGTCGCAGCCCTCCATCATGTCGGACGACGGCTTGGTGCCGAGCAGCCCGATCGCGCCGGTAACGAAGGGCAGGTCGTCGGGCAGCACGTCCTTGCCGAGCAGCGCCTTGGCGGCGCCCGCGCCCAGCCGCTCGGCGGCAGCGACGACCTCGTCAGCGGCGTTCCGTGCGCCCGCGCCGATCACGATCGCCACCTTGCGGCCGGCGTTCAGCACCTCGGCTGCCCGCCGGAGATCGGCGTCGTGCGGGACGATGCGGGGCGCTGAATAGCCTGGTCCGGAGCGGGTAAAGCCGTGCGCGCGCTTCGGCTCCTCCCAGGTCATGTCCTGTACGTCCTTGGGCAGGATCAGCACGGTCACGCCGTTACGTGCCTTGGCAACGCGCAAGCCACGGTCGACCAGATGGCGCAGCTGCGCGGGGGCAACGGCTTCCTGCACGAAGTCGGCGACGTCAGCGAACATCCGATCGAGGTTCAGCTCCTGCTGGTAGCTCGCCCCACGCACCGTCGTCTCCGCCTGCCCGGCGATCGCGAGGACGGGCATGTGGTCGCTTTTCGCATCGTAGAGACCAGTGATGAGATGCGTTGCGCCCGGTCCGCCTGTCGAGATGCAGACGCCGAGCTCGCCGGTGAATTTCGCGTGCGCGGTCGCCATGAAGGCGGCCATCTCCTCGTGCCGCACCTGGATGAACTCGATCGCGCCGTCGGTGCCCTCCGCGCGCTGGAGCGCACCCAGGACGCCGTTGATGCCGTCGCCCGAATAGCCGTAGACGCGGGTCACGCCCCACGCCTTAAGTCGTTCGACGAAGAAGTCGCTGGTGAGCTGGGTCATGCGGAAATCCTGCGTGGGTTGCACGAGGGGAAACGCGTGACGGACCTGCAGGTTCTTTGCGGTCAGCGTGCGCGCGTGCCTTCGACGATGCGACCACCCGGATCGGCGGTACATGCGGTTCGCCGTCTCAAAACTCTACCGGCCTTGTGAACCCGCCACAGTCCCCAACGGTTGTGCAAGGGAAAGCGGAGCGCCGCTGAAACAGGAGAGACCGATGGCGACCGATGCACTGAGTTATGAGACAGAAACCGTCTGTGCGATCGGCAAGGCCTTGCTGACGCGCGCGATGGTCGACGCCGCATGAGCCCTTCGGCACCAACGCCTGTCCGAAACGCGGACGAGTTGACGAAGTTCGACGTCACCATCCGCCGCTTCGACCCGGCGCAGGACCCGGCGAGCGGACAGGAGTTGGTGCTGCCAGTCGACAGTCCCGATGAGGAGCATGCGATTGCCTCGACGCTTGCCAACGCTGCTTCTTGGCCCGGCAAAGTCGCGGACGGTCAGCCGCTACCGGTCGCCTTCATGGCCGTCCGCGTCGAGTGGCGCTGAACCGATGGATGATCTCGACACGCAGGCGGCTGACAACGCCGCGGTGCATCACGCCGCCAGCGAACCCGGCGGCAAGCCGAGCTTCGCGATGACCGATGGCGGCGGTGCCGATCCGACGCATCAGCACCTGTTCCACCTCGCGGGCGCGGCGCCGAGCCGCTTCGACGGTGGCGACCTGCGCGGAGCGGTTGCCGACAACTGGTCAGTGCTGAAGGGGCAGCAGGGATCAGTCTACCTGGCGCGGCTCGCCCCGGGCGGGGTGCGCGAGCCGCACTGGCACCCGTCGGCGTGGGAGATGAACTTCGTCATTTCGGGCCGGGTCCGCTGGAGCCTGGTCGGGCCGGGCGGCACCGGCGACGCGTTCGAGGGCAAGGCTGGCGACCTCGTTTTTGCGCCGCAAGGCCACTTCCACTATTTCGAGAACGCCAGCGACACCGAGGACCTCGTCGTCCTTATTGTCTTCAACACCAGCGTGGCCGAGCCGGACGACGACATCGGCCTGGTGGAGTCACTGTCGGCGATCCCGCCCGATGTGCTCGGCGCGATCTTCGGCGTGCCCGCCGACACGTTCAAGGCGATCCCCAAGAACCGCGATCGAGTCGTGATCGCATCCAAGAACAAGGAGCCGGCGAATGGCTGATCTGTCGGGCAAGGTGGCTGTGGTGACCGGAGCGGCGCGAGGGATCGGCCGAGCCGCGGCCGAGGCGCTCGCGAAGGCGGGCGCCGACGTGGTCGGGATCGACATCGCCGGGCCGATCAGTCCCATCCTCGACCTGGCGCCCGCGACGCCCGACGAACTCTCCGCGACCGGCCGCGCGGTCGAGGCGGCGGGGCGACGCTGGCTGGCGATCACGCTCGACCAGCGCGACCTGCCGGCGCTCCGCGACGCCGCCGTCAAGGTCGTCGAGACGTTCGGGCAGATCGACATCCTCTTCGCCAATGCCGGCATCCAGGCGTTCAAGCCGATCCTGGAGATGGAGGACATCGATTGGCACGATCAGATCGACGTCAACCTGACCGGCACGATGAACACGTTGCGCGCCTTCGCGCCGGCGATCCGCGACCGGGCGAAGGTGACAGGCCACGGCCGGATCATCGTCACCAGCTCGACGCAGGGGCAGCACGGCACCAAGCACGGCGCGGCCTATTCGGCGTCGAAATGGGGTATCATCGGGTTGATGAAGTCCGCTGCGCTGGAGTTCGGCGAGTATGGCATCACCGTTAACGCGCTGATCCCCGGGCTGATCGATACCGCGCTGACCCGGCACGAGGATCGCTACGCGCAGGCGATCGAGGACGGCGGCAAGCAGCCGACGGGGAACGAGGCGAAGGACGAGCAACTGGCCAGGCAGGCGATGATCGCCAAGACGCCGCTCGGCGTGCCGTGGATCGACCCTGCCGACGTCGCGCCGATGGTCGTCTTCCTCGCCTCCGACGCGGCTAGGATGGCGAGCGGCGGCACCTATTCGGTGACCGGCGGCGACAGCGCCCACGGCGCGGCCTGACGGGAAGAGAAGAGAGAACGGGATGAACGGACGACGGATGGCCGGCGCGATGGCGGGTGGGCTCGTCGCGGGCCTCGGCATCACCGCCCTGATGATCGCGGGCGAGCGGAAGAGCGGCAAGCCGTCGGAGCTCGCCGACCTGGAACGGACCAGTGCGCACCGGCTCGGCGTCCACCCGGTGCCGCCGGCCGACCGGTTGCCCGACGCGACCGAGCAGGCGGTGATCCAAAGCGGTCACCTGCTGCTATCAGCAGCAGCCGGTGCGGCGTTCGCTGCGGCGGTCGACGAGGAGGCTGCGGTGATCCCCTCGGGCGCGTTGTTCGGGCTTGCGTTCTACGCGGCCATGCAATGGATCGCCGGGCCGCTGCTCGGCGTCAAGAAGCCGGAATGGGCGGCGGACGCGGGCACAATCGGGATGCACGCCGCCAATCACGTCGCCTTCGGTCTGGCGACCGCGGCGGGGGCGAAGCTCGCCGCGCGCGCCTGAAGCGGGTTCGTCAGACGGTGAGGACGACCTTGCCACGGGGGTGATCGGTGCGGGCGAAGCGGTGCGCCGCCTCCACGTCGTCCAGACCGAAACGACGGGCGATCTCGACCCGGACCGTTCCCTGCGCAACGAGGTCGAGAACATGCCCGAGCGCGGCGGCGTCGGGTGTCGCGTGCCAGCGCGGCACGGTGCGCACGCCGTGCGCCGCCGCTGCGGCCTCGTCGGGTTCCAGCGTGGAGACGAGGATGCCGCCGGGCTTCAGCGTGGTGAACGACCGCTGCTGCGTCTCGCCGCCCTGCGTGTCGAAGACGAGGTCGAGGTCGGTTGCGATGTCTTCGAAGCGCTCCGCCTCGTAGTCGATCGCGGTGTCGGCGCCGAGCGCGCGGACGAAGTCGAGGTCGTCGCCGGAGGCGGTGGCGAAGATCGTGCAGTTCTTCCAGCGCGCGAACTGGACGGCGAGATGGCCGACGCCCCCGGCCGCGCCGTGGATCAGCACCCGCTGACCTTCCCGAAGCTCGCCATGATCGAACAGGCCCTGCCACGCGGTCATCGCCGCGAGCGGCAACGCGCCCGCGACCTCGCTCTCGATGCCGTCAGGGATGCGGACCAGCTCGCCCGCGGTGACGAGCACCTGCTCGGCCTGCGCCCCGCGCGCCTGGTCGATGAACGCGCAGACCCGGTCGCCGACCGACCAGCCGTCTAGGTCGTTGCCAACCTCGGCGATCGTGCCGGCGAGATCGCGGCCTAACACGATCGGCAGCTTGTCCTCGCCGACCGGCGCGTACTTGCCCTCGGCGGTCTTCCAGTCGACTGGGTTGACGCTGGCGACCTCCACTCGGACGACCGCACTGCCTGGTTCGGGCGTGGGGGCGGCGATGCGCTCGATCCGCAGCGTCTCGGGTTCAGTGAAGCGGTGCACGCGGACGGCAGTGACGGTCATGGTGCGACCTCCAGCAGCTTGTCGATCGTAATTGGCAGCGAGCGGATGCGCTTGCCCGTCGCGTGGAAGATCGCGTTGGCGACGGCGGCCGCGGTACCGACGATGCCGATCTCGCCCAGTCCCTTGACGCCGAGCGGCGTGACCTCGGGATCGGGTTCGTCGACGAAGATTACGTCGATGTCCTCGATGTCGGCATGGGCGGGGACGTGATACTCGGCATAGTTGTGGTTCATCCAACGGCCGAGCGTCGCATCGATGAACGTCTCCTCGTGCAGGGCCATGCCGATCCCCATCACGACGCCGCCAAGGATCTGGCTGCGCGCGGTGCGGGGATTGATGATGCGTCCCGCGGCCACCGCGTTGACGACGCGGGTGACGCGGACCTGGTCGAGCACTTCGTCGACGCGCACCTCGACGAACACCGCGCTGTGCGTGTTGCGCGCCTTTCTCGCCATCGAGACCATATCGAAGAGGCCGGGCTTGGCGGTCTCCTCCACTTCGATCACGTCCAGTCCGCCCGCGCGCATCGCGTCGGTCAAGCTGACGCGCTTGGTGGTATCGCTCTTGAGGACCATTTCGCCGTTAACAAAGTCGAGGTCGTCGATCGACTTGGCCCCCCATAGCGGCCGGTTCTCGACCTCGTCTGCCGCCTTGAACAGCTTCTCGGCGACGCTGCGACAGGCGAGCTGCACCGCGGCTCCGGTCGACGCCGCTGCCCACGATCCGCCCTCGACCGGTGCGGTCGGCAGATCGCTGTCGCCGAGCCGCGCGGTAATGCGATCGGGTGACAGGCCCAGCGTATCGGCAGCGACCTGCGTCATCACCGTGTAGGTTCCCGTACCGATGTCGGACGAGGCACTCGCCACTTCGAGGTCGCCGTTGGCCGACAGCCGCGCGCGCGCCGAGGTCTTGGAGAACTGCGCGTCCCACATGCCGGTGGCGACGCCCCAGCCGACCAGCTCGCGACCTTCCTTCATCGACCGCGGCTCCGGGGAGCGCTCCGCCCAGCCGAACCGCTCCGCGCCCTCGCGATAGGCCTCGCGCAGTGCCTTGGAGGTGAACGGGACCTGGTTCATCGCCTCGGTCTCGGAGTAGTTGACCATGCGGAACTCGAGCGGGTCGACCTTGGCCTCGTACGCCATCTCGTCAATTGCGATCTCGAACAGCGCCATGCCAGTCGCGGCACCCGGCGCGCGCATGTCGGCCGAGGTGTAGGTATCGCGCGGCGCGATCGTGTAGTGCCCCTCGGCGTTGGGGCAGTCGTAGTTCATCATCCCCCAGGTGACGATATCCTCCATGTTGTTCTCGAACCGCGAGGTCGAGGTGGTGGCGTCGCCGTAGATCGAGGTGAGCTTGCCGGTATGCTCGGCGCCGAGTCGGATCTCGTAAGTGCATTCGGGCCGATGCGCGTGATAGAACATCTGCTGCCGGGTCATAACGACGCGGACCGAGCGTTCGAGCAGGATCGCGCCCATCGTCGCAAGCTGGACCTGCCACTGCGGCCTCAGCCCCGAGCCGAAACCGCCGCCGACATAGGCGTTAACGACGCGGACGTCCTTCTTGGACAGCTTGAACGCGCCGGCGAGATACCCTTGCGTGTTCTGCGATCCCTGAACCTTGTCGTAGACCGTGATCTTGCCGTCGCCGTGCCATTCGACGGTGGAGGCGTGCATCTCCATCGGATTGTGGTGCTCGGTCGCGAGGCGGTAGTCACCCGACACCTTGAGCGCCGCGGCATCGAACGCCGCGTCCGCGTCCCCGCGCGCCTTGGGCGGGTGATAGGTGTTGCGGCGCATGCCCTTGGGCGGCAGGAACTTCTCGGCGAGCGACGTGTCGAAGTCGACGTTGTGCGCCTCCACCTCGTAGTCGATCTCGACCAAGCCGGCGGCGAAGCGGGCGGCCTCGAACGTCTCGGCGACCACCAGCGCGACCGGTTGGCCGGCGAACAGGACGCGGTCGTCGTGGAGCGCCTTGAACGGGTCGCCCGGGATGCTGAGCTCGTCCTTCCAGCTATGGTCGAGCCACGCTTGCTTGGGCCGGTTCTCGTGCGTCATCACCTCGACCACACCCGGCACCGCACGGGCGGCGGCATCGTCGATCGACGCGATGCGGCCCCTGGCGATGCGCGCAGGGACAGCGACGCCGTAGAGAAGGTCGGGCACCGCGTACTCGGCCGCGTATTTCGCGCGACCAGTCACCTTGTCGGCACCGTCGACGCGGGCGAGGGGGGTGCCGATGCCGACCTTGTGGGGAGCGTTCATGGTGATGATCCTCAGCGAATGCGCTTGTCGGTCTGTGACTGCGGCGTGCCCGCGGCGGCCTGGTTCAGCGCGCGAACGATCGCCTTGTGGGCGAGCCCGATCTTGAAGCTGTTGTCGCCCTGGCCGACCGCGCCGGCGAGGAGCGCGCTGGCGGCGGTGTCGAACACCGTGTCAGAGGGACGCTCGTTCTTGATCGCCTCCTCCGCCTCGATCCGGCGCCATGGCTTGTGCGCGACACCGCCGAGCGCGATCCGGACGTCAGCGATCCGGCCCTCCTCCAGCCGCATCGCCACCGCCACCGACACGAGCGCGAAGGCATAGGACAGCCGGTCGCGCAGCTTGAGGTAGGTGTAGTTGGTCGAGAAGTCTTCCGCCGGCAGGTCAATGGCGGTGACCAGCTCGCCCTGCTTCAGATTGTTGTCGCGCCACGGCTCGTCGCCGGGGAGGCGGTGGTAGTCGTCGAAGGCGATCGCCCGGTCGCCCTCCAGCCCCGTCACCTGCACCTGCGCCTTCAGCGCGGCGAGCGCGACGCACATGTCGGAGGGGTGCGTCGCGATGCACCGGTCGCTCGCGCCCAGGATGGCATGGATGCGGTTGACCCCGCCGATCGCGCCGCAGCCCTGGCCGGGCACGCGCTTGTTGCAGGGCGTGTCGACGTCGTAGAAATAATAGCAGCGGGTGCGCTGGTTGAGGTTGCCGCCGTTAGTCGCGGCGTTGCGCAGCTGCGGCGACGCGCCCGCCAGGATCGCGGAGGCGAGCAGCGGATAGCGTGCCTGGACCCGCTCGTCGTAGGCGGTGTCGGCGTTGGTCGCGAGCGCGCCGAGCCGGAGACCGCCGTCGTCGAGATCGGTGATCCGTGCCAGCGGCAGGCGGTTGATGTCGACCACCTCCAGCGGCCGGGCGACGTTCTCCTTCATCAGATCGATGAGGTTGGTGCCGCCCGCCAGATAGGCGACGTGGTCGCCTGCGCCATCGCGGACCGCCTCGGCGACGTCACTAGGCCTGGCATAGTCGAAGCGGATCATGCCTGCTTCTCCATTACCTCGAGCACCGCGTCGGCGATGTTGGTGTAGGCGCCGCAGCGGCACAGGTTGCCGCTCATCTGCTCGCGCACGTCCTGCCGATCCTTGGCGTGTCCCTCGTTGATGAGGCCCTGCGCGGAGCAGATCTGGCCCGGCGTACAATAGCCACACTGGAACGCGTCGTGCTCGATAAACGCGGCCTGGAGCGGGTGGAGCTCGCCCGGCTGGCCAAGTCCCTCGATGGTGGTGATCTCCGCCCCATCCACCGACACCGCCAGCTTCAGGCAGGAATTGATCCGGCGGCCATCGATCAGTACGGTGCAGGCGCCGCACTGGCCGTGGTCGCAGCCCTTCTTGGTGCCAGTCAGGTCGAGCTTGTCGCGCAACAGGTCGAGCAGCGTCGTCCACGGCTCGACCTGGAGCTCGCGCGCCTCGCCGTTGATCGTGAGCGACAACGGCAGCGTCGCGATCGGGCGCGCGGCGACGCGCACCGCCGCCTCGCGGTCGATGGTCACGGCGTCGTTCATGCCGGAATCTCCTCGATAGATGCCGTGTTGGCGGCGGCGACGCGGTTCTCGCGGTGGCGAAAGTCGCTGAGCGCCTGATAGACCTGGAGGCGCGCACGCATCACGCCGCCGAGCGGACGATGCGCCGCCAGGCTGTGCGCGGGGCGGAACGTCATCACCTCGTCGAAGTAGCGGACGCGCTCCGGGCTGTAGGCGCTCTGGCGCGGCAGGCGGATGGTCGCGACGGTGCGATACTGGCTGTCCTGTGCGGGCCACTCGATCGAGGCATCCTCGATCGGCTGCGTCTCCGCGTTGGCCCAGAGCTGCACGCGCAGGTCGAAGACGGCGTCGTGCTCGCTAAAATAGTCGATCGCCGCGTGGCGGAAGCCGTCCTCGTCCTGGTGGGGATCGAGCTGCCAGTCGTCGAGCGCGTCCTGGTAGGTCGAGGCGGGGAAGGTGCCGAGCTTGGCGACATAGTCGCCGAACCGCATCGGACACTGGCTGAAATAGTAGTCGTCGAGCGGGTGGCTGAACGGGTGGCCGTAGAAGTCGAGCGTCGGGCTCGGCCCGCCAGCGACGGCGTTCAGCACCTTGTTGATATTGCGCGTGATCGACGAGGCGGCGCTCTTCACGCCCTCGGGCATTGGGGTCGTCGCGCCGATCTTCTTGGCCTGGCTGAGAAAGCCCGCGGCGGTGCCGGCCGGGAAGGTCGGGCCACTGGCAAAGACGAAGTCCTGGGTCGGCGCATCGTGACCGGGCAGCTTCTCGCCCTCCACCCCGAACACCTTGATCGCCATGCCGCGGTGGGTGGAGACGCGGTCGCCGAGGTTCTCTCCCGGCCCTTGCGCGAAGCGAACCGCGACCTGGAAGGTGCCGCCCGAGGCGAACAGCCCCTGCGCGAGTTCGGGCGGTAGGTCGTCCGCCACCGTCATCTCGCCGAGGACGCAGGCCGTGCTCTTGGCATGGCTGGCGCGCACGGCATGCCCCTCGCGCTTCTCGACGATCTCGCTTTCCTGAGTCATGCCCTTGATGATGCCGTCGATCGACTCCTGCTCGCCATCTTCTAGGGTCTCGACGTCGTCGCTGTAGCGCAGATAAGTCATGGCGTGCCTTATTGGACCGGCGGGAAGGAGAAGAGCTGGGTCTTGATCGACGGCGGCGCGCCGGGTGTGAACCACTGCGTGTCCTGGATATGGCTCGCCGTGAGATACATTGTCCCGTCCGACCCCTCGGAAAAGGTGTCCGGCCAGCGGAGCCGGCGGTCGGTCAGCACCGTCTCCACGCCGCCTTCGGCCAGCCGCTTGACCGAATAGTCGGTGGGCGAGGTGAGATAGAGCACGCCGGCCTTGCTCATCCACAACCCGTCGGCGACGTGGGTCCGCGCCACGATATTCACGCCCGCGCCGCGACGATCCTCATCCACATTCCGGTCCAGCAGCGACGTGTCGATCGAGTAGAGCGTCTCGCCGGTCAGCGCCTGGTAGTAGAGCGTCCGGCCGTCGTTCGAGATCGCGATACCGTCGGAAGCGAAGTCGGGCTGGCGGCCGTCGGGACGGCGCAGCGGCTTGCCCTCGATAGCGACGGTCACCGACTTGTCGATCTGAGTCGACGGATGCCCGTCGAGCGCTCGCCAACCGTCGCCGCTCTCCAAGTCCACGACGATGATCGCGCCACGCGTGCCGCTGTCGGTGATGTAACCCGTCTTGCCGTCAGGCGAGAAGCGGATGTCGTTGAGGTAGGTCCCCTGCAACGCCACGTCCTCGGCGACGGGAATGACCTTGGTCACCGCGTTGGCGGCAAGGTCAATCTTCACCAGCTTGGGCGCGCCGGGGAGAATCTTCTCGTTGCCGGGTGCGCCGGGGTCGAGCACCCACAGGTTGCCGTGTCCATCGGGCACGATCGACTGGACGCAAACGAAATAGTCGGCGACCGGCATCTCATTGGCCTTGGCGTTGCGCCAGCTGTTCCACTTCTCGTCAGGGTAGGGCTTGAGCGTCCCGTCCTCCATCACCTCCGCCACTGAGATCGGCGCGTCGTCTGTCCAACGCGGGAAGTTGACGAACCGCCGCCCGTCCCTGGCGACTGCTACGCCAGTCACCTGATGATCGAAGGATGCTACCTCCGTCAGCGGCCCGGCAAGGCCGATGGCCTCCTTGGCGCGAGACAGGAGGGTAGGGCTGGCGTCTTCCATTTAGATGCTCCGCTCTCAAGTAGAGCTAAGAACACCTGCCAAGCGCGCCTCGTTCCCACGCTCCACATCCTTGGCCAATATTAAACAGCCACTTAGCGTCATTTCAACATCGGAGCGTCCAATCAGTTCGAACGATCGTGACGCGCGACTGCTCCGTCAGCCGTCAAAAACCGCGTCGGTAATCATGATGAATGAATGGCAGACGTTGGTGAGTCGTGAAACGTCCCCGAATGACTGACTTTGGGTCAACTTGCTCTGACTACAATTTCTGCATTCTCGTTGTCTGCGTGTTCCACCCGAGCCCCAAGGCCTTATTCACCGCGATAAAAGCGTTGGTCAGTTGGGCCTTCGTCTGCGCCACCGCGATCGCCGCCGACAGCTGCTGGCGTTCGATGTCGAGCTGTTCGGAGACGGTACTGGTACCGGCCGACACTCGCTGCGCATTGAGCCGCGCGGCGCGCGCGGCGCTCGCTTCCGCGCGGCCTAGTTGCCCCAATTGTGCGCGCGTGTTTCCGAAGCGGGACAGCGCGTCCTCGGCGTCGCGCAGCGCGTCGAGCACCGTCTGGCGATACTGCGCGTCGGCGGTGTCGCGCTGCGCCTCGGCCTGTCGCGTCTTGGCGCGCGCGGCGCCGAAATCGAGCAGGTTGTAGCTCAGCATGGGCGCCGCAAGCGTGGTGAGCTTGCCGAAGTCGAAGATGTCGCCCGGACTGCTGCCTCCGAGACCAAGCAGCCCGAGCAGCCGCACTCCGGGCAGTTCCTTGGCCTTGTTAACGCCGATCGCGGCAGTGTTCGCCGCCAGCGCGCGCTCCGCCGATCGCACGTCGGGGCGCTGCGCGATCAGCGCGGCGGGATCGCCGATCGGAACGCTCGCGGGCGGGAGCGGCACGGGCGCGCCCGGCGTCAGCACGGCGTCGAGCGCGCCCGGCGTACGCCCGGTATAGACCGCCAGCTCGTTCAGGTAGCCGTCGCGCTGCGCGGCGAGCGGGATGGCGTCCGCGCGCGTGCTCTCGAGCTGGTTCTGCAACCGCTCGACATCTAGCAGGGAGGCGGTGCCGCGATCGTAACGCTGTTGCGCCAACGCGACCTGCCGCTGCTGCAATTGCGCCGAGCGGTCATTCAGTTGAATACGCGCCTGTACGTCGCGCAAGTTGACGTAGGCTTGCGCGACCTGTGCCGACAGGCTGACCTGCGCGTCGGCCAGATCGGCGAAGCGCGCCTCGATCATTGCGCGCGCCTGTTCGACGCCGCGGCGCTTGGCGCCGAACAGGTCGGGCTCCCACGAGGCGGTGAGGCCGAGATTGAAGTTGTCGATCTGGAGAGACGAGGGCGCCTGCTGCTGTCCCGTTCCGCCCTGGGCAGCGCCATCGCCGCCAGCACCCGTCAGGCTGCTTCCGGGCAGCTGCGCGTGAAGGTAGCTGAGGTTGGTGGAGATGGACGGGTACCGGCTTGCGCGCTGCTGCGAGAGTAATGCCTGCGCCTCGCGGATGCGCGCGGTCGCTTGGTCGATCGTGGGACTGTTCGCCAGCGACTGATCGACCAATGCGGTGAGCTGCGCATCGCCCAGCGCGTCCCACCACCGCGCCAGCCCAGGTGTGGGCGTCAGCGCGGCGTCGTTCGCACGCACGAACGTGCCGCGCGCCGCCGCGTCGCTCGCGACCGCCGGCGGTCCGGCATAGTTCGGGCCAACGGTGCAGCCGGCAAGCGTCGTGGCGGCGAGAAGGGCCAAGTGTCGCATCAATGCACCATTGCAGGGCCGGCGCGCTTGGGCAGCGGCTTCAGGAAGAGGACCAGCGGCAGCACCGCGAAGGTGCCCACCCCCATGATCCAGAAGATGTCGTTGTAGGTCATCACCAGCGCCTCGCGCCCGATCTGCTGCGCGAGCAGCGCGATGCCGCCGCCCGCCGGGCTACCGGTCTGCCCGATCACCGAACCCAGCCCGCCGACGTAATCCTGCACCGCGACGCTGTTCGCGTTCAGCGTTTCCTCCATCCGCCGCGAGTGGAGCCACACGCGCTGATCCTGCAGGATCGCGATGCCGGCGAGCGCGAAGCTGCCGCCGAGATTGCGCACCGCGTTGAACAGTCCCGACGCGTCGCCCGCGTCGGCTGGCGGCACCGAGCGCACCACCGCCTGGCTGAGGAACAGCATCGTCAGGATCTGTCCCACGCCGCGCAGCAGCTGGCTGGCGGTGAAGTCGTGCCCGGCGGATTGCGCGGTCAGGTTCGCGTCAAGCAGTGCGGCCACCGCCATGATGACCAGCCCGGCGCCGACCGCCAGGCGAATGTCGATCGTGCGCAGCAGGAGCGGCACCAGCACCATCATGAACAGGCTGGGGATGCCCGACAGCAACACCACCTTGCCCGATTGCAGCGCGTCATACCCCGCCAGGCCGGCGAGGAATTGCGGAATCGCGTAGCTGGTGCCGTACAGCACCATGCCGAGCACCACGCCCATCAGCGCGACCGAGCCGAACTGCCGGTCGAGCAGCAGCGACAGTTTGATGATCGGTCGCCGCGCATAAACTTGTCCCCACGCGATACACGCGAAGCCGACCAGCATGACGGCGAACATGACGCGGATCAGCTCGGACGAGAACCACTGCTCGCGCTGACCTTCCTCCAGGAAGACGGTCAAGCCGCCGAGGCCGAGCGCGAGGCCCAGGATGCCCGTCCAGTCGGCCTCGCCGAGCAGGTGCAGCTTCGCCTTCTCGTGCGGCAATCCGACGAGCAGCAGCGTGACCAGGATGCCGCAGATCGGCACGTTAAGGAAGAAGGCGTAGTGCCAGCTGATATTCTCGGTCAGCCAGCCACCGATCAGCGGGCCGAGCACGGGGCCCAGGATCGCGGTGATGCCGAACGCGCTGATCCCGATCGGCTGCTGCGCGGGCGGCAGGCGCTGCGCGATGATCGTCTGCGCGGTTGGGATCATCGCGCCGCCGGTGAACCCTTGCCCGACGCGCCCGACGATCATCATCGTCAGCGTCGACGACACGCCGCACACCACGGAGAAGGCGGTGAACAGCCCGGCCGCGATCAACAGGAACGTGCGCAATCCGAGCAGCCGTTGGAGCCACGCCGCCATCGGAATGATGACGATCTCCGCCACCAGGTAGGCGGTGGCGATCCACGTACCCTCGGTGCCGCTGGCGCCGATCTCCCCCTGGATCGTCGGCAGCGCGGAATTGACGATCGAGATGTCGAGCGTCGCCATCATCGCGCCGAGCGTCCCCGCCGCGACCGCCAGCCACGCGATCGCGTCGGCGCGCTCGCCGCGCGCGGGTGCCGTGCGATGGCCGGACGCAGGCGCCGCGCTCGCCATCGTCAGCGGCGCTCCCGCTTGTCGACTTGCTCCTGCTGCTCGCGAAGCCGGTCGAGATCATCCTTGGCGCTGATCGTGTTCACCGTCACCGTCACTGATAGGCCGGGCACCAGCAGGCGTCGCACCGCCGGGGTCGCCTCGATCGAGATACGAACGGGCACGCGCTGCGTGATCTTGGTGAAATTGCCCGTCGCGTTCTGCGGAGGCAGGATCGAGAACTGCGCGCCGGTGCCGGGAGAGAAGCTGGCGACCCGCCCCTTCAGGTCGATGCCGTCGAGCGCGTCGACGTGGATCGACACCGGCTGACCTGGGCGCATCAGCGCGAGCTGCGTTTCCTTGAAGTTCGCGGTGATATAGAGTTTGTCGAGCGGTACGATCGACATCAGCCGCGTACCGGTCTGCACGTACTGGCCTATCGTCACCGTCTTGTCGCCGATCCGCCCCGCGATTGCGGCCTTGACCACGGTTGCGCCCAGGTCGACGTTCGCGCTGGCAAGCTGCGCGCGCGACGATTGCGCCTGCGCCAGCCCCTGCTGCACCTGCCCCTCAATCGAGCCGACGCGGCGACGCTGCGCCTCTACCGCCGCTGCTTGCGCGGCGACCTCCTGCGCGGACTGGCGCGCGGTCGCCTCCAACTGCGCCAGCTTCTCGCGCGTTTCCGCACCCGACGCGGCGAGCGGGCGGTAGCGCGCGACCTCGGCGGCGTCGTGCGCCGCCTTGGTGCGAGCCTGCGCGAGCTGCGCCTCGGCCTGGTCGATCGCGGCGTATTGCTCGCGGATCTGCGCGCGCGCGCTATCCGCCTGTGCCACGCCGACGCCGACCTGCGCGCGTGCCTGCGCCGCCTTGGCTTCCGCGTCGCGCGGGTCGATCCGCACCAGCGGCTGGCCGGCGCGAACGTCCTGGTTGTCGGTCACGTAGACGTCGGCAACGTAGCCCGCGACCTTGGGCGAGACGACCACCATGTCAGCCTGCACCGTCGCATCGTTTGTTTCCTGCAGGTACTTGCCGTGGTTCTCGTAGCGAATGAACCACATCGCCCCCGCGACCAGCAGCACCGCCGCGATCGCCAGCAGGATCAGCTTGGCACGACTGGACAGGCCTTTGCGCTTGGGCGCTTCGTCCAGGTCGGCAGGTTCCTGCTGCGCGGCACCGTTGCTCGCGCTTCGATATTTCTCGTCGTCAACACGCGGAGCGCTCGATACCTCGTTTAGCTGCTTGTCCGTCATTTCCGCTCGCCGCAGTGAAGGTGGTCAAATAGGACGTTGCGTATAAGCGGACAATAGCGTCCGGTTTCTAGCTCGGCGACAAGCCGCGGAAGATGATGTCGAGCGCTGACTGCACCTGTTCTTCGCCTTCAGACGAGAGCCGCGAGACGGGCAGCAGGCCCGCGAGCATGCGCAGGGCCAGCAGAACGTCGTGAACGGTGGCGTTGGCGCGCAACTCGCCGCTGCGCTTGGCGTGCTCGACCAGGGGCGTGAGCGCGGTGGCAAAACGCTGCCCGAGCGCACGCAGCGGCTCGCTGGTACCTTCACCGGTTAGGTCCTCGGCGATCCGGGCGTATACCGCCCGCGGCGTGGCCCCGCTGCGAACCAGCGAGATGAGGGCGTCACGGAGCGCGATCTTCTCGCGTGCGGCAACCTCCTCGATCGTGACAAGGCTCTGCTCGAACACTGCGATGGCGAGCGCCTCGCGGTCCGGAAAGTTTCGATAAAGGGTGCCGCGACCAACTCCAGCACGCGCGGCGATCTCCTCCAGCGCGACGGTGAAACCGCGTTCCAGGAAGAGGTCAGCCGCGGCGGCGATCAGTGCCTCGCGGCGGAGTTTCGCGTCTTTGCGCAACTGGGTTCCTCTACGGCTGCGTGATCAAGCCTACACCGACAGTCTTAATTTGCTGAACAATCGTCCTACACTGCGCTTTACCGCCTATCTGAACGAAAATCGCTTCGATGCGTCCGCTTTTATCCCAGCTATGACTGCAAGTGGGTCCAGTCCGCTGCGGAAGCTTACGTACCTCGCTTCGACTTCCGAGCCTTGGGTGTCGGCAGTTCAGCCGCCGTGACGCGCAGCAGTTCGCAGAACCATTCGGCATCGTCCCATCGATCCGCCGCAATCAGCATCTGCGGTTTGGCGCCTGGATACGGCGGTGAGTCCGACACCGGTTCGCCATGAGCGCGGCCTGATACCGTCGACTTGACGAATAGTTGATCGTTGCAAACCGAGCCGATCATCTTGCCGTCGACGTAGACCCCGTACTCGCCGAACATGGGCTTGGCAGTCACCCCGTCGATGCCGGTCGCCTGTTCAAGCAGGAAATCGATTGTGCGTCGCTGCGTCGGCATAGACAAAGCCTAACAGACGAGCGCTGACGCGGGCAATGGAACGCCGATCGTCTGGGTCGTCAACGCGGTGAACGAGCGACCGCTCTCGGGAAAGACTCAGGTCGCGCTGAACAGCTGATTGTGGGTCTTGGCGTCATACCGATACGCTCTTGGGCGACTTCAATCGCGAACATATCTACGGACCAGCAGTCAGAGCGGCACAAACATGTTTCTCGATTGTTAACGAGGTGTGACTGTATCCGCCGCAACCCCGTCCGCCGCTCAGCGACCCCGCGCCTCCGCGTGGCAGCCGATCCACGGCATGCTCGCCGCCTTTCCGCTCACCTGCTTTATCGGGGCGCTAGTGACCGACATCGCGTATGCGCGCACTGCGCAGATGCAATGGGCTAACTTCTCCGTCTGGTTGATCGCAGCGGGTGTGGTGATGGGTATCGTTGCGGCGATCGCGGGGATCGCCGATGCGCTGGTCACCCGGCGCAAACGACGACATGCCTCGGCTTGGCACAACGTTCTGACGATCGTGACCTTCATCCTCGCGGTCATCAACGGCTTCATTCACAGCCGCGACGCCTGGACATCGGTGGTGCCGACCGGACTGATTCTGTCGGCGATCACGGCCGTGCTGACTCTCATGACGAGCTGGAACGGCTACAGCGTCGCGAGGCGTGTCTGATGCGTGCTGCATATCTCATCGGCTCGGCGTTGTTGCTGGTTTCCTGCGCCAAGGGTGGCGAGCCGCCCGAGCAGCAGACCGGGCCCAATCCGCAGCTGCCCGCGATCCAGCAATATCTCATGCCGCCGATGCATGTCGCAGGCGTGACACCCTGGAACGGAGCAATGCCGAAAGTCGCGCCTGGGCTGCGCGTTACGAAGTTCGCAGACGGTTTCAAGAACGTCCGGTCGGTCTACGTGCTGCCCAACGGCGACGTACTCGCAGTCGAGCCTAAGGGACCTAGCGAGCCGATCTCGCGGCCCAAGGACATCGTCGTCAACTTCATCCAAGGGTTCGGTCACGCCAAGATCCAGGGTGGTAATCGGATCACGTTGCTGCGCGACACGAACAACGACGGCCGCGCCGACCTGCGCACGACCTTTATCGACGGGCTGAATGCACCGTTCGGCGTCGCGCTGGTCGGAGGCGATCTCTACGTCGCCAATACCGATGCGATCGTGCGTTTCCCCTACACGACCGGGCAGACCCGCATCGCCGCACCCGGCCAGGTACTCACCCCGCTGCCCGGCGGACCGATCGATCATCACTGGACCAAGAGCCTCGTCGCCAGCCCCGACGGCAGCAAGCTGTACGTCGGCATCGGATCGAACAGCAACATCACCGAGAACGGCATGGAGGCCGAAAAGGACCGGGCGCGCATCTGGGAGGTCGACCGCGCAACCGGTGCGCACCGCGACTATGCGACCGGTTTGCGTAATCCGAACGGCCTGTCGATCCACCCTGCGACGCGGCAGCTCTGGACGGTCGTCAACGAGCGCGATGAACTCGGACCCGATCTGGTGCCCGACTATATGACTTCGGTGCAGCCGGGCGCGTTCTACGGCTGGCCGTACAGTTTCTGGGGCCAGCACGTTGATCCGCGCGTCAGGCCGCAGCGCCCCGACATGGTCGCGCGCGCGGTCATGCCCGATTACTCGCTCAGTTCGCACGTCGCGCCGCTCGGCATGGCGTTCTCCTACGGCGCGGCGATGCCGGCCGCTTACCGCGCGGGCGCCTTCGTCGGCGAGCATGGCAGTTGGGACCGGGGTCACCTGAACGGGTACAAGGTCGTCTACATCCCCTTCGCAAACGGTCGCCCGAGCGGGAAACCGGTCGATGTCGTCACCGGCTTCGTCGACGCGGACGGCAAGGCGCGGGGACGGCCGGTCGGCGTCGCCATCGACCGCCGCGGCGGGCTGCTGATCGCCGACGATGTCGGCAACGCGATCTGGCGTGTCACTGGTCGCTGATAGAGCAGTCCGACCGACCACCGATCTCGATAGGTTCTCCTATCGGCGAAACGAGCGAAGCGCTGATTGCCGGCGCTCGTTTGCGGGTCCGCCCAACACCATGATCTAGCCGAGCGTGTCCTCCACTCTGACCGGCAGGTCGCGAACACGCACGCCCGTTGCATTGAACACGCCGTTCGCCACCGCCGCCGCGACGCCGATGATGCCGAGTTCGCCCAAGCCCTTCACGCCCTGCGAGTTCACCGCCATATCCTCGTCGGGCACCATGATCACGACCTGCTCGCCGATATCGGCGGCGGTTGGAACGAGATACTCGGCGAGATCACGGTTCATGTATACACCGGTGCGCGGGTCCACCTCCGTCTTCTCGTGCAACGCCGAGCCGACACCCCAGACCATGCCGCCGAGATACTGGCCGCGCGCGGTAAGCGGGTTGAGCACGCGACCCGCGGCGAACGCGCCGACGTGGCGCTGGACGCGAACCTCGCCCGTCGCCGCGTGGACGTGAACCTCGACCATGTGTGCGCCGAACGCCCAGGCGAGCTTGTCCTCCGGCAAGGTCAGGAGCTTGATGTGCCCGGCATGGAGGTCGTCCAGCGCGCCGGGCTTTGCACCGGGCGGCAGCCAGTCGAGCCGAACCGCGCGCGCGCCCTGCGGCTGGCGCAGCAATGCGGTACACGCGTCGGAAAGCGCGTTGGCGAGGCTGGTCGTCGTCGAGGAGCCGCCCGAGATGCCGGCAGGCGGCAGCGCAGTGTCGCCAAGCGATACCGTGACCCGGTCGATCGGGACGCCCAACCGCTCGGACGCGATCGTCGCGAGCAGGGTGTAGAGCCCGTTGCCGATTTCGTGATGCGCGGTCTCGACGTGCACCGCGCCGGATTGGTCCTGCGTGAGACGTAGCGCGACAGGGCCGATCTTGGCCGGACGCGCCGCCGCCGCACAGCCATGTCCCACCCACCAACCATCGCGTAGCGTGGCGCGCGGCTGCTGCGATCGCCGCGACCAGTCGAATGCGGCGGCTGCGGCGTCGAAGCAGCGCATCAGCGGACGCGTCGTGAACGCCTTGCCGGTGACCGGGTCGACTGCGGTGTCGTTGCGCCGCCTGAGTTCCACCGGATCGATCTTCAGCGCGTGCGCCAACTCGTCCACCGCGCTTTCCAGTGCGAACAGGAACGGCACCTCCGGCGGCGCGCGCATCGGCCCCGGCGTGTTGCGATCGACGCGGCCGAGCCGTTCCTCCGCCGCCACTGTCTCGACGCCGTAGAGGGCGGTGGACACGTCGGTGCCTTCCATCGCGAAATCGTCGAAGCGCGAGCTCACCGTCGCGGCGTCATGTCCCAGCCCAATGAGGCGACCATCGCCTGCGGCTCCGAGACGGAGGCGGTGATGCGTCTCCGTCCGGTGGTTCGCGACCGTGAACTGGTCGCGTCGGCTGACTTCCAACCTGACTGGCCGGCCGAGCCGGCGTGCGGCCAGCGCGCAGATGGCGGTGTGCTGCGACAGCGCGAGCTTGGAGCCGAAATGGCCGCCGATGAAGCGGGAGATCACGCGTACTCGCGCGGGATCGAGTCCGAGCTGCGCCGCCAGGCCGTGCTGCGCGGCACCGATATAGCGGGTCGGCTCGTAGACGGTCAGGTCGTCGCCATCCCAGATGCAGGTCGTGCTCGGCAGCTCGATCGGATTGTGGTGCTGGATCGGTGTCGTGTAGCGCGCATCGACGCACACCGCGGCTCGTGCCAGAGCGGCGTCCAAATCGCCTTTGCGACGGTCGTGGTGCTCTGCGCTGACCTCGGACAATGGCTCGGTTGTGCAGCGCGGATCGGCCAGGCTGGCGACGGGCGACTGGCCGGCATAGCCGAAGCGAAGCGCGGCCGCGGCTGCGGTCGCGACCTCCGCCGTTTCGGCGACGACCATCGCGACGATCTGGCCCGCGTAGCGGATCTCGGGCGACGCCAGCGGACGCCAACTACTATTCGCCCAGCCGCCTCCCATCAGGTGATCGACCGGACCGATCGCGTCGCCGACCTCCTCGTGCGTCAGGATCATCAGCACGCCGGGCATCGCCTGAGCGGCGCTGCGCATGATCGACGTCATCCGTCCCCGAGCGATAGCGCTGACCGCCAAAGCGGCGTGAGCCATCCCGGCGAACGACACGTCGCCGGGAAAATCCGCAAGTCCGCAAACCTTCAACGGCCCGTCTATGCGGGTGTGGCGTTGGCCAGTCTTCGCCACGACACGCTTGGTTGCGGCGTGCGGGAGCGCAGTCGCTTCGATTTTCTCCGTCACCAGCAAACAACCCTCAACAGACGAGGTGCGAGAACGCCCGGCAACCAAGCTCGGCCCCGTAAGCGGCTTCGTTCGCCTTTGACTTTCGCCAGCCAAGGACAATCTCGCCGAGGAGATCCGGTTGAATGCACTCGGGCGTGAAACGCCACATAGACGTGAACGAATGGCCGAAAGTGGTGGGCGCAAGTTCGCTTGAATGTCGGATTGTGGGTCTGCTCAGACCTCGGTCCGCACCTTTAGCTCAAGAGCAGTCGCCTCACTCGTCAACCAAGAACCTTGTCGAGCGCGGCGGCTATTGCGTCCATGCCAGACTGGTTCGGGTGATATGGGACGGGCGTAGCCCATCCGGGATAGGCCGCGGGGTGGAAGCCGGCGACCAAAGGCTGCGCTGCGCATGCGTCATGTCTTTCGCCGACCAGCGTCGAGCGCACGACACCAACGCTATAGCGCTTGGCCGCGCCGCCAATCGCCTGGGCAAGGCGGATCGCCACCCCACGCATCCGCGCCGCGTCGTCCGGGGTAAGCGGAACCGCCGCGCAGTTTCCCGGGCCACTCGCCGAGATGGCGGGAAGATAGCCGACGAGGACGATCCGCGCTGCAGGGGCGCGTTGCCGCACGGCGGCGATCACGCGGTCGAGCGAGGCGGGAAGTACGGCGAGGCTGGCCTCGACATCGCCTGCGTCGCGGACATGGCAATTGACGCCGCCGGTGTCGCGGCAGGTCAGCCCCCGGAGATTGCCGACATAGTCTATGTCGTTGCCGCCAATCAGGACCGTCACCAATCGTGTGTCGGAGGTCACCGCCGCGATCTGTGCCGGGAAGCCGTGCTGGCCATGGTCGAGGATGTTGGCGGTCGTTGCACCAGAACAGGCGGCGTCGACCAGTCGAAGGTGGCGACGCGCCGCCACTTGCCGGGCGTAGTTAGACATCGATCGCCCACAGGCGCCGCTTGCCGGATCGGGTGTGCCCACTCCGGGCCCGGCGGCATAGGAACTGCCGAGCGAGACGTAGCGGCTGCCGGCGGGAAGGCCGGCGGATGCAGCGGCAGCGAGTGCGGCAATCAGGGGCAGGATCACACGGTTCTCCTATTGGTTCAGCGGCACCACGGCTGGCCCCGCCTCCAAGTTGGGCCGCACCGCAATCGTATTACTATCGGCGTCGAACAGCACGTCGTAGGCGTAGAAGGGGAGCGTGCCCGCATGGATGGTGACGCGGTCGCTCCCGCCCGGCTTGAACGTGGCATGCGCACCATGCGCCTTATCGCCAGCCACGAAGCCGAGCGCCGGTGGTGGTGAGCCGCGGGTCGGGGCGAAGTCGATCCGTGCACGGGCTCCCTCCTGCCACCGCGGCGGCGCCGACCGATCAAGCACTGTCAGCCCCGGCGCACCGGTGTCCAGCAGGGTCGGGCCGCACAGCCGCTCCGCCCCGGGGATGGCGAGCGAGACGCAGCCCGCAACGGTGCCGCGCGGATTGGCCGCGCCGGGCTGCAACGGCACGAAGCCGGCGAGATCACGCGCCTCGGGATTGAGGACCAGCGCGCCCGCCCCACCGCCGCGCTGAGGCAGGTGGACGATCCAGCGACGGACGCCCAGCGCCCGGAACGGGTTGTCGACTCGTCCCGACATCAAACGGATGCCGATGATCGCGGGAAAGCCTTGCCCCGGCTGCCCAGACCCCATCAGGCCATAGGCATCCGGGGACACGCGCGCGGCGGGACAGTCGGGCTGTCGGGCCACGCACGTTACGCGATCGATCGCCTGAATTGCCACGCGCCCGCGCGCGCCGCCGATCGCGACATCGGCGTCGACGCGGCGGCCGTCGAGTTCGACGCCGCTGCCGTAGGAATAGGTCTCCGCCTCGCCACCCGGCGCGACCCGTGCCCGAGCCGCGGCACGGGGCAGCAGCCGCAACCCGGTCGAGCCGGTATCGAGCCCCGCCATCATCGGCGCGCCATTGACGACAAACTCGATGACGTAGCGCGGCGTACCAACTGGCCGGATGTCGACCTCGCGGATCGGGACGATGCTGCGCGGCGCCTCCTGCGCCTGCGCGCCCGTCGCCGTGAGTATACCCGCAGCGATGACGGCGACAGGACGGATCATGGCAGCTTGGCCTTCATCTTGGCAATGGCCTCCTTGGAGCCCGCCAGGGCCCGGGCGACGAGCCGTCCATTGGGCGACGCGGGATTGGTGGCATAGTCGCTCGACCAGCTGCCGATCGCGGCATTGGAGAAATCGAGGTCCACCAACTTGTCGCCGACCTGGCGCGCGGTCAGGAAGCGGCGCGCGTTCGCGGCGCCCATCGTCCTTGGGTCCGGATCGAGCCGATAGTCGCCGTTGCCGATCGACTTGCCCGGGCGGCAATTGATCAGCCGCACGACCTGCCGGCCGCGAACGCGCTCGGGCACGCACGTTCCGCCGTGCGCGCAGTAGGAAACGCCGTGCTCGTCGCGGCGCAGAATATCAGCCGGCAGGATCTTCCCCGCCGCGTTGCGATAGCCGCCAGCATCGATGACGGGTGCCAAGGTGCGCACCTTGCACTCGGGGAAGTCGGCGGCGCTGGCCGCGCCGGCGGTAGCCACAAGGATGAGCATCGCAATCGTCTTCATGCGCAGTCTCCGGGTTGATTGAAGCCATATCGGCTCTTGCCTTCACGGGTTCGTGACAAGTTGGTTGGCTTGCGTAACAATTTGTAACGCCGCTTGCTTCCACACGCGGCCCGGCGCTTGATGCGACTATGCCCGACCAGCCGCTCATCGCCGTCTGCGAGGACGATGCGGACATCCGCGAGTTGCTCGCCGCCTTTCTGGCGGCGAATGGGTTCGCGGTCGCAACCGCGCGTGACGGGGCGGCCCTCGATGCCGTGCTGTTTCAACGCAGGGTCGCACTCGTCGTGCTCGACTGGATGCTGCCCGGCGAAGACGGCCTGTCGATCTGCCGCCGGATTCGAGCGAGCGGCGGTCCGCCGGTGGTGATGCTGACCGCGCGCGACGAGGACGGCGACCGGATCGCCGGACTCGACGGCGGCGCCGACGACTATGTGTCAAAGCCGTTCAACCCGCAGGTCCTGCTTGCCCGCATCCGGGCGGTGCTGCGCCGTGGAGCACCGGTCGAGGGCGAGCGGCTGGTCCTCGCCGATCTTGCAATCGATCCCGCCGCGCGGCGCGTCCACGTCGGCGATGCCGAGCTGTCGCTGACCGCCGCCGAGTTCGACCTCTTACTCAGCTTTGCGCAGGCGCCGCAGCGCGTCCTGTCGCGCGACCGGCTGCTAGACCTGACCCGAGGGCGCGCCGCCGATGCTTTCGATCGTTCGATCGACATGCAGGTCAGTCGCCTGCGCCGGCGGCTGGAAGAGGCGGGCAGTGAGGTCGCGGGCCTGATCCGCACGGTGCGCAACGCCGGCTACATCCTCGCCGCTGCGGTACGAAGGGGATGATCCGCCGGCTCGATCTGTTCGGACGACTGATCCTCATCCTGCTCGGCGCGCTCGTCCTGCTCGGCACGCTGGGCGTCACGCTGTTCTACGTACGGGAATCGCATCGCCCGGTGTTCGCCCGCATTCCCTTTCCTCGGCTGCAGCACGCGGCAGGTATAATCGACCTTGCCGCATCGGAGCCGGCTGAACGCATCCCTATGGTCTTGCGGGCCGGCAATGGGGTCGATGTCGTGACGCGTTTGGCATCGATCGATCGGCCTTCATCCGACCTGCGTTACGCCCCCCGCTTGACCGCACGACTGCGAATTTACCTGCGAAGCAAAACGCCCGTTCGAGCCTATACCAGCGTCGTGTTCACGCCACGCCGTTCAGCGGACGGTGTGGAAGGCTACATGGCGCGCGCTGTTGCTCGCCTGGCCGACGGGCGGCTGCTCGTGATGGACATGCCGTCACCGGGCGACACGGAATTGCCGCGCCTGTTCGGCTTGCCCGCCAGCCAATGGATGGGTGCCGCCGCGACGCTGATTGTGCTGCTGGCATTGTGGGGCACAGCGCGCGAAACCCGGCCGCTGCGCCGGGTCGCCCGCGCGATGCGCGCTTTCGACGGTACCGCGGTGACGATCTCGGGCCCGTTGCCCGCTGCCGCGGATATTCGACGCACCGGAGAAGCCGCCGCCGCGATGCAGGCCCGCGTGATGACGCTGCTCGGCGAGCGCTCGCTGATGATCGGGGCGATCTCGCACGATCTGCGCACGGTCCTGACCCGGATGCGGTTGCGAGTCGCGGCGCTGGACGACCCTGCGGCGCGAGCGGCGCTCGAGCGTGATCTCGAGCGGATGGACGCGATGCTGTCCGATGCGCTGGCCTTCGCGCGCGGCACGGCGATCGGTCCGGAACGCCTGCCCATCGACCTCGCTGATATCGCCGCTAGCGAGGCGGCGGAGCGCGACGCTCGCGGCCAGCAGGGCGCCATCGATCTAGCGCTCGACGACGCCCCCTGCCTCGGCGACGCGCTCGCGCTCCGCCGGGTCGTCGCCAACCTCATCGACAATGCCATCAAGTACGGCCGCGACCGCGTCGTGGTGACGACGGGCTCGACCGCCGATCACGCCTGGCTGGCGGTCGAGGACGATGGGCCGGGTATCTCGCCCGATCAGCGCGCCGAGATGCTCCAACCCTATTGCCGCGGCGAGCAGGCGAGGCGGGCAGGGCTGGCCGGCTCGGGCCTCGGTCTCGCCATCGTCCAGCAGATCGTCGAGGGGCATCGCGGCACGATAGCGATCGGGGAGTCGACGTATGGCGGCGCGCAGGTGACGATCAGCCTCCCGCTGAACGCGCGCCCGACGTAGCATTCAATCGATCTCGAGCGCGCGCAGCGTGTCCGCCACTGCGACCGGCAGCGGCGTCCGCGGTTCTTCGCCGAGGAACGCGACGAGCTTGCGGTTGTCGAGGCGCAGGGGGACGCGCCAGAGATGACGCATGCCATACAGGCCGCGCAGCGTCTCGTTGAACAGGCCGAGGACGGCGAACAGTGGCCATGGCAGCGGCTTCACCCTCGTCTCTGGCCGGCCGACCGCCCGGGCGATGGCGTCGACCATCGCGGTGCCGTCGGCGTCCCACACCCCCTCGGCATGAAATCGCGCGAACGGCTCCAGATCTTCCTCGTGATCGAGCAGCCGCGCGATCGTCTCCGCTGCGTCGGGTAGATAGGTCCAGCTATGGCCGACGCCCCTGCCGCCCGGATACGTGATCGAGGCGAGCCGGCGGCCCGGCGTCACCAGCCCCTGGCTGAACCAGTTGTTGCCCGAATGCGGCCCGAAAAAATCGCCGAAGCGGACGATGAGCACCCGGCCTCCGCGATCGACAGCACGGGCCAGGCGCTGCTCCAGCTCGACGCGGAGCCGTCCCTTTTCGGTCGCCGGGTGCTGCGGCGCGTCCTCGGCCACATCGGCCGGCACATCGGCCCCGTAATTGTAGACGGTGCCGGGCAGCACGATGCGTGCTCCGGTCGCTTCGGCCGCCGCGATGGTGTTGAGGATCATCGGCAGCACCAGCTCGCCCCAGCCGCGATAGGCGGGCGGGTTCACCGCGTGGACGATCACGTCCACCCCGTGCGCCGCACGCAGGACGTCGGCCGCAACCATCGCGTCGCCTCGCGTCCACGCGACCCCGCGCAGTCGCTCTCCCGATGCTGCGGCGGCCCGCTCCGGATCACGCGCCATCGCCACGAGCTTCCAGCCGTGCCGCAGCAGCGCCGCCGCCGTCTCCCCCCCAATGCCGCCCGTCGCGCCCAGAACCAGCGCGGTTTTGCCTTGCTTCATGACCATTCTCCTTTCGGGATGGATTTGGCGTGCTGGGTGATGGAAGGTAATTGAGGAACTGCGTTCAGCTGCTGGAGCATTTTTGATGAAGAGCATCGATTGGGAGGACCAGCGCGCCTTTCTCGCCGTGCTCGAGGAAGGCAGCCTGTCCGCCGCCGCACGCCGGCTTGGCGTGACGCAGCCGACGATGCGGGCCCGGCTCGAGGCACTGGAGCAGGCGCTCGGGACGGTGCTGTTCACGCGATCGGTACGCGGGCTGGTCCCGACCGAGCAGGCGCGATCGCTCGGCGCCGCGGCACGGGCGATGGCGCGCGCGTCAGAGGCGTTCGTCCGCGCGGCCTCCGCCCCGCCGGATCGCGTCGCAGGGCGGGTCAGGATCAGCGTCCCCCAGTTCATCGGGCAGGAGGTGCTACCACCAATGGTGGCGGAGCTGCGTCGCCAGCACCCCGACCTCATCCTCGAGATTGAGCTAAGCGACATTGTCGCCAATATCCTCGAGCAGGAGGCGGACGTCGCCGTCCGTATGCAACAGCCGTCGCAAGGAGCACTCATCGCCCGCAAGGTGCCGCCGATCGAACTCGGCTTCTTCGCGCATGTCGATTACCTCGCCAGGCGCGGCCGGCCCGACACCGTCGCGGACCTTGACGACCATGATCTGGTCGGGCCTGACCGTCACCGTTTCGACCTCGCCATGCTGGAGGCGCACCGTAGCGACATCCCGCTCGGGCGGTTCGTGGCTCGCGTCGACAGCCACCCGGCCCAACTGGCGCTCATCCGCGCGGGTGTCGGCATCGGCGTGACGCAATGCGGCGTGGGCAGGCGCGACCCGTCGCTCCGCCGGGTCTTGGCAGAGCTATGCCTGCCTGCCCTGGAAACCTGGATCGTCACGCACGAAGACTTGCGGCTTCTCCCGAGGGTCGCTGCCGTGTTCAATTACTTGGTCAGCGAGTTCGACAAGCTAGCTATCACATGATGCGATCGCGCCTAGCGGCCGGTGGAGCCATGAACGCCCGAAAAGACGGGCGTCAGGAAGATTCGGAGTGTCAGAAGTCAGCGCCAAGTCGGCTGCGTTAGCAGATGGCTGACCACCCTGTTCATTCCAACATCTGCGATCCGTTCAAACTTGCCGGGATGAACAAGCGTCCGCTTTCTGGAAGGCTAAAGACGCGCCTGAATGACCGCTTCTGGGTCGAAGCGGATGTTCAAACAAAGCTCGTCAGCGCATCCCCCGCATGGCTCGTGGCCGCGGGCCCACCGTCAGGCAGCGCGTTTTACCTTTGAACTTCCCACCATCTGTCCGGCCGCTACAGCATCCAAGGGCCGGCTGAACAGAAATCCCTGCAGCGTGCTGCAACCCTGAGCCTGAAGCTCGGCGTGCTGCCCCGCATCCTCGACGCCTTCCGCCGTTGTTTCCATGTTCAGCGCGGTGGCGAGGTCCACGATCGCCTTGACGATCGCCGCAGCACTAGCGTCGTTCGCGACATTGGTGACGAACGAACGGTCGATTTTAATCTTGTCGAACGGGAACGAGCGCAGGTAGCTGAGCGAGGAATAGCCGGTGCCGAAATCGTCGAGCGCCACGCGAACGCCGAGCGCGCGGAGCATGTGCAGAATCTGGAGCACGCCGGTCTCGCCTTCGAGGAATACCGATTCGGTGATTTCGATCTCAAGCCGGTTTGGTGCAAGTCCGCTGGTCGACAGCGCCTGGAGCACAACCGAGCCGAACCCCTGTGAGCGGAACTGGAGCGGCGACACGTTCACCGCAACCCGCACGTGCTCGGGCCACGTGGTGGCAACGCGGCACGCCTCGTGCATCACCCATTCGCCGACTTGCGTGATCAGGCCGGTTTCCTCGGCAACCGGGATGAATTCCACTGGAGGAATGAAGCCGCGTTCGGGATGCGGCCAGCGCAGCAGCGCCTCGAATCCCCTAATCGCCTCGCCGTCGCTGGCGACGATCGGCTGGAAGTGGAGCTGGAGTTGCCCGGTGCGGATCGCAACGCGCAGGTCAGTCTCGATCTGGCGCCGCCGTCGCGCCGCTTCGTCGAGCGATTGTTCGAAGAAGCGGAAGTTGCCACGACCGTCCTGCTTGGCTCGGTAGAGCGCCAGGTCGGCATTCTTCAGCAGCACCGCCGCTTCCTTGCCGTCGGCCGGATACATTGAAATGCCGATGCTGCTGCCCGTGGCGATTGTGTGACCATCGACTTCCAGCGGCTCGGAAAAGGTGTCGAGAACCGCCTGCGCCAGCCGGCGCGAGCGGCCCAAGTCGTCGCTCTCCGAAACCACGATGGCGAACTCGTCACCCCCGAGCCGTGCCACCATCGCTCCTTCGGCGACGCGGAGCAGCCGTTGCGCGACGTGGCGGAGCAGCGCGTCGCCGACTGGATGGCCGAGCGTGTCGTTGATGCTCTTGAACCCGTCGAGGTCGAGGCACAGCACGCCAACTTTTTCGTCGAGTCGCTTGGCGCGCGCGACCGCCTGGTCGAGCGATTGCTGGAAGAAGGCGCGATTCGGTAGATCGGTCAGTCCGTCATGGAAGGCTAGGTGCGTTATGCGTTCCTCTCGCTCCTTGATGCCGAACGACATGCGGTTGAACGAGCGCGCCAGACGGCCGACCTCGTCGTCGCTCTTCACCGGTACCTCGGCGCGTTCGCCCTCCTCCAGCCGTCGCGCCGCCGCGTCGAGCGCCACGATCGGCTTGGCGATGCCGCGCGCCAGCCGGCCGGTGCCGATGACGATCATTACCATCCACGCGAGCCCCGCAGCGACGAGCCCGATCTGAATCGAGCGGTACGACTGCATCGCGCGTGCCATCGGATAGCTGAGCAGCAGCGCGGCCTGCGCAGGACCGTCGGGCGCGGCGAGTGGGCGCACGATCGCGAAGCTGCGCCCGGCGGGCGTGTCGATGTTGGTGACCGAGCGTCCGGTGCTGGCCGGAAAGGTGACATGCCCATCGCTCCAGGCGCCGGTGCGCGTGCGGATCAGCATCTCCGCGGTGAGCGGGATCGCGAACAGCTTTTCCAGCCCACGCATCTCCGACGCGTCGAGCGGCACTACGAACGCAATGCGGCCAATCTCGTTGGGTGCCAGAACCGGCGCGGTGACGATGCGATGGACGGAGTAATCAGATGCGACCACCGCATCGCGGCGATCGCCCTGAATCGCGCCGACGAAGCGACTGATCTTACCGCCCAGTTCGCCCGCGCCGCCGATCACCTGACCTTCGTTCGTGACGAGCACGGCGTGCGGCACGCCAGCGCGTGCACGCAGACTGTCCAGCGCCGACTCGATCGTCGCGACGTCGTTGCTGGCAACCGCACTGCGGAAGCCGAAGTCTCGCGCCACCACGTCCGCTGCGCCCGCGAGTGAGCGCTCGCGCTCCTGCCACAACCGATCGTAGACCGAGGCGCTGGTGGCGAGCTCGTCGGTCGCGGAACTGCGTGCGCTCCGTTCGATCATCACCTGCGCCAGCACCGCGAGCGCGACCAAGCCGATCGTGAACAGTCCCGCGTAAAGGACCGTCAGCTTCGTACGCAGCGTGCGAAACGGCGGCAGCGACAGGTTCATCGACGCAGCTGCAACGTCGTGTTGAGCCCCGTCGCTGCGATCGGCGCGGGCTGTTCCAACGTATTGTTCGCACTTCGGATCGACGGGTGCCACACCGCGACGCGGCCGCCTCCCGCGGCGACGTTCATCCGCACGCGGCCGTTGGCGTCGGTAAGCGCAGTGTACGGGCTCGCCGTGACGTAGACGACGCCGTTCATGCTGTCGTGGATGTTGCAGCCTAGCATCACCGCTCCTGGCTTGTCGAAGGTGATCGTACGGCTCTCGTCGCGACCGAACAGCTTCAGCTCGAACTTCTTGGGCTTGGAGAACGAGTAGACGTGGTGGCGCACCTTGTCGAAGTTGGGGAAGCTGACGGTGGCGCCGACGGGGACGATCAGCACCTGCGGATCGAACTGGATGTTGCGCTGCGCTACCGAATAGGACCCGCGTGGGGCCGGCGGTGGCGTACCCAGCATCGTTACGGTGACGACTGCGCCGGCGAGCGGGCGCCCGTCGGGGCCGATCACTTGGATGGTGACCGGCGCCGCGGCGGCCGCCGTGGCGATCGGCATGGCGGCTCCGGCAGCGGCGAGAATGTGAAGGATGCGCATCGCACCTTGAGTAGCTGCGCGGTAGTTTCCCGCGGGTAAACGCTCTCGTTAACCAAGTTTTTGCGGTTGAGGCGGCAGAAGCGGTGCATGAGTCGCTCTGCCCTGGTCGCCGCGCTGGCGCTGCTGTTCGCTGCCCAACCCGCATCGGCTGGGGATCGCCGATGGGGCGGCAAGCTCCTCCTGACCAACGGCGTCACCAGCGTCGAGGGCGCGGCGGGTGGCGGGCTGGCCACCTGGGCGGTAATCGCGGGCAACGAAACCCGCGACGGCGTCGGCGGCAAGGTGAACGCCACGTTGGTGGCGCTCCCCGACTTCGATCTCGAGAGCTTCGGCGCGGCGATCGGCGTCAACGATCGGCTGGAGCTGTCTTACACGCACCAGAGCTTCGACACGCGCGCCGCTGGCGCCGCGCTCGGGCTCGGGCGTGGCTTCACCTTCCAGCAGGACATCTACGGCGCCAAGCTGCGCGTGATCGGCGACGCGGTGTGGGATCAGGACAGCTGGCTGCCGCAGATCGCGGTCGGCGTGCAGCACAAGCGCGCGAACCGTGGCGCGATCATCCGCGCGGTCGGCGGCCGGCACGATCGCGGCACCGACTTCTACGTCGCCGCGACCAAGGTCTTGCTGTCGCGCAGCCTTGTGCTGAACGCGACGGTTCGCGCGACCAAGGCGAATCAGTTCGGCCTGCTCGGCTTCGGCGGCGATCGCCACGATCACTACCGGCCTCAGTTTGAGGGATCGGCCGGCATCATGCTCTCGCCACGCTTCGTGCTTGGCGCCGAGGCGCGCACCAAGCCGAGCAACCTTAATTTCGCATGCGAGCAGACGGCGGTCGACGCGTTCGCCGCCTGGGCGCTCGCGCGGAACGTGTCGCTCACCGCCGCCTATGTCGATCTCGGTGACATCGCCACCGTCCGCCGCCAGCGCGGCGCCTTTCTATCAATCCAAGGTTCGTTATGACATGCTGATCGCCGCCGTCCTGCTGCTCCAGGCGACCGTTGCCACTCCGCCGCCGGGCGAGGAGCCCATCGCGCCCTACATGCAGGCCGACGCCAACGCCGGCGCCAAGCCTTTCGCGAACGACCAGCTGTGGCAGGCGTTCCACGGCAGCGCGGGCGTGTCGCGGATCGTCAACGATCTCGTCGCGCGCAACCAGAAGGATCCACGAATCAGCGACATCTTTCGTAACCAGGACATGGTGCGCCTTCGCCGGACGCTAAAGGAGCAGTTCTGCTACATCCTTGGCGGCGGCTGCACCTACACCGGGCGCGACATGAAGACGGCGCACAAGGACATGGGCATTCAGCAGGCCGACATGGTCGCGCTGGTCGAAAACTTGCAGGCCGCGATGCGCGCCGAGCACGTGGTGTTCGCGGCGCAGAACCGCTTCCTGGCAAAGCTCGCCCCGATGCACCGCGATGTCGTCGAGCGCTGAACTGCGATTTCGCTGTTACATGGATCATATTAAGGCTCGGCTGAACAAACGGTAGCTTTTGAGCAAAGGCGGCTTCGCCTACAGCGACTGGTTGTGGGTCGTAGGAACCCTTTTGCTTTTTCTCGAACAAGGCTCCTTCGTGGGTCAGGCTGCCTTGGCAAAGTGTTAGCACACGCTACGCTCATCCAGGGACAGGGGGCGAAGTACAATGTTTGAGATAGTGGCAACCGTCTCGCCGAAGGTCGGCTTCGCCTCACACCAGAACGCGGTGCCGTTGCTCCGCGAGATCGCGGTGGTCGCGCGGGGAGCGGCGCCCACGGAGGGGCTCCAACTCCGCCTCATCGCCGATCCGCCGTTTGTGCAGCCCAAGACCTGGCGCATTGAGCGGGTAGCAGGCGGCGACACGATCCAGATCCCGGACCGCGTCGTCGAGCTGAACGCGACCTATTTGTCTGAGCTGACGGAGCGCGTGACCGGCACGGTGATCCTGAGCCTGAAAAGTGCTGATGGGGTCGAGCTCGCCAGGTCTTCGCACCCGGTTGAGCTGCTCGCCCACAATGAATGGGGCGGCATAGTCGCGATGGCCGAGCTGCTCCCGGCTTTCGTGATGCCCAACGACCCGGCAGTCGACCGCGTGCTGAAAGACGCATCGGAGGTCCTGCGGCGAGCCGGCAAGCCGCACAGCATCGACGGATACGTCAACGGCAGCCGCGAGCGCGTCTGGGAAATCGCGTCCGCGATCTGGTCGGCCGTTGTCGGTCTCAGATTGTCCTATTGCGTGCCGCCGGCTAGCTTTGAGCAGGTCGGGCAGAAGGTGCGGACGCCGGGCGCGGTGCTCGATGGTGGTCTCGCTACCTGCCTCGACACAGCATTGCTGTTCGCGGCCGCGCTGGAGCAGGGAGGCCTCAATCCACTGTTGGTGATGACCGAAGGCCACGCATTTGTGGGCGTGTGGCTCCAGCCGGTCGAGTTCGCGCACCTGATCACCGACGAGGCAGCCGCGATCCGGCGCAGGTTCGACATCGATGACTTGGTGCTCATCGAGACGACGCTGGCTACGCACAGCCCGCCGGCGAGCTTCAGCCAGGCGATGGCGGCGGCCCGGCGCCAGGTTGACGAGGGCTCCGAGGCCGCGTTCCAGATGGCCATCGACGTGCGGCGTGCGCGCATCCAGAAGATCCGCCCCCTCGCAGTTTCCACCGGCGTAAGTCCTAGGCCAGCGGGCGACGCGCCATCGGTCGTCGAGGCCTTGGAGGCCGCACCCGCGCTGCCGGCGTTCGACGTCGAAGTCGAGGTCGCCCCCGACTGCCCCGGGGACCGCATTCGGCAGTGGCAGCGCAAGCTCCTCAACCTGACGACCAGCAACAGGCTGCTGCACCTTCCGGACGGAGCGAAGGTGCTGAAGCTGCTCTGCCCCGATCCCGGCGCGCTCGAGGATCTGCTCGCCTCGGGCAGGAAGGTGCGCATCGCCCCGATGCCGGACCTGTCGGTCGGTGGCCGTGACGAGAGGCTCTACGAGCAGCAGACGCAGGAGAGCCTGCGCGCAGAGGTCGCCAAGGCCGCCCTTGCGCGTGGCGAGGCGCTCGCGCCGCTTGCCAAGGACAAGCTGGACCCGCTCGTCATCGAGCTGTTCCGCAAAGCCAGGACCGACATGGAGGAGGGTGGCGCCAACACCCTCTATCTCGCGCTGGGCTTTCTCAAGTGGAAGAAGGCGGCAGGTGAGGAGCGGACTTACCGTGCGCCCCTAATACTCCTGCCCGTGCGCCTGGATCGAAAGAGCGCGTTGTCGGGCGTCGTAATGACGGCCCACGAGGACGAGCCTCGCTTCAACCTCACCCTGCTCGAGCTCCTTCGCCAGGACTTTGAGCTCGCCATACCAGGCCTGGAAGGCGAGCTGCCAAAGGACGACAGCGGCATCGACGTGGCGGGGATCTGGCGCACGGTGCGCGGGGCCGTGCGCGATATGGCAGGGTTCGAGGTCGTCCCCGACGTAGCGCTCGGTACGTTCTCTTTTGCAAAATACCTGATGTGGAAGGACCTGGTCGACCGTGCGGAGCGGCTCCGAGAAAGTCCGCTGGTCCGCCACCTCATCGACCGCGACGGCAAGGCCTTCGCGGATCGGGATCCGTTCCCCCGACCCGAGGATCTGGACCGCATCGTCGACCCGGCTTCCATCTACACGCCGCTGCCGGCGGACAGCTCGCAGCTCGCGGCCGTTGTAGCCTCGGCTCAGGGGCGCGACTTCGTCCTCGACGGTCCGCCGGGCACAGGCAAGTCACAAACCATAGCGAACATGATCGCACACAATCTGGCGCTCGGCCGACGGGTGCTGTTCGTGGCGGAGAAGAAGGCCGCGCTCGACGTCGTGCAGCGACGGCTGGCAGATAATGGGCTAGGTCCGTTCTGCCTGGAGCTCCACTCCGCCAAGGCGACGAAGGCCGCGGTGCTCAGCCAGCTCGACCGGGCGTGGAGCACGCGCGAGGCTCTCTCGGCCCAGGAGTGGGAGCGGGAGGCCGGCGACGCCAAGGGGCTCAGGGACGAACTCAATGACCTTGTCCGCCTGCTGCATGATCGACACGCGAATGGTTGGACCATCCACCGGGCGATCGGTCGCAGCGTGCGCGATGGGTGCCCGACGACACCCGCGTTCGACTTCCCGCCCGGGCCCGGCCACGACGCGGCCGAGATGAAGCGCCTGCGCGACGTTGCGCGGCGACTCGGCATCGCCCGACGCGAGGTCGCCGGGCTTCCGGCAGACTTTGAGGGCGTCGCCTGCTCCGAGTGGACGAACGGATGGCAGCGGGAGATCGTCGCAAGCGCCGCGGCGATGCCCGCGCTGATCGAGGCGGTGGAGCGCGCGCGCGATGGGGTTGCCACCGCTGCGGGTCTGCCGCTGAGGCTGGGAACTCGGGAGGAGCTTCGGCGTGCGGCTTCGCTGCTCCGCGCCGTCCTCGAGTGTCACGGGCGCGACATGCGCTTCGCCTTCGCTCCGGATATGGCTGAGAAGGTGGCGGCGGCGCGGGAGGGATGCGCCTTGATCGACGCCTATCGCGAGGAGGAGGCAGCGCTCTCGTCCCGCTATGCGCCCGAGGCTGCCCGCCGCGTCGACATCCCCGCGCTGCAGGCCGCCTGGAACGAGGCTGAGGGCAGGTTCTGGTTCCTCGCCACGCTCGCGAGGCGGCGTGTCGCCCGCTCTCTTGGAGTTGCCGGCGGTGCGCTAGGAATGGTCGATCCGGCGGCCGACCTGCCGCGGCTGGATCGTCTCCAGGCACTGCTCGGGCGGATCGATGGCCTCTCCACGCGCGCCGCGGGCGTACCGGGATGGGCGGGGCTGGCGACCGATGCCGCGGAGGTGGAGGACGCCGTCGCAAGGGCGAACCGACTGCGCGCCGCGATCGCCGGCGAGGCTGACGGTCCTGACGCGATGATCGCGCTCCGGACCGCGGTCTCCCGTCTAATCGTTGACGCCAACGATATGCTCTCCGGCTTTAGCCCAATCGCCAGCGCCCTTCAAAAAATGGAGGACGCGCTGCGGTCCCTCGACGAAGGGGCGGCAAGGTTTGACGAGCTCTCCCGGGCCGTTCCGGGGGCAGAACTCGACGTTCTGCGCGGCCGCGCCGGCGCGGTCCGCGACAACCAGAGCAGGCTTAACGCTTGGGCGAACTGGCGACGGGTCAGGGACGAGGCGGTCGCCGCCTGCCTCATGCCGCTGATTGCAGCGCTCGAGGCCGGAGCAGTTGGACCGGCTGAGACGGTCGCCGCCTTCGAAACCGGATACGCATCCTGGTTCGCAGCCAGCCGCATCGACGCCGAGCCGCTGCTTACCCGCTTCATGGTCGGTGAGCAGGAGGACCGCTTGGCCCGCTTCAGAGAAGTGGACGAGCGCATGGGGGAGCTCGCCTCGCGCTACATTCGGGCGCGGCTCTGCGGCACCATACCGGACAAGGGGGAGGCAACGGGGCGCGAAGGCTACGGCGTGCTGAAGCACCAGCTGCAGCTGCAGCGCCCGAGCAAGCCGATACGCCAGCTCGCCTCCGACATGGGCGACGCGTTCACTCGGCTGGCTCCCTGCATGCTGATGAGCCCGCTCTCGATCGCGCAGTACCTGCCTGCCGATCAGGCCCTGTTCGACCTCGTCATCTTCGACGAGGCGTCGCAGATTACGCCTTGGGACGCGATCGGCGCCATGGCGCGTGGTCGGCAGGTGGTGATCGCTGGCGATCCCCGGCAGATGCCGCCGAGCAACGACTTCCAGCGCGGCGTCGGCTCCGTTATCACGGACGGCGACGTCGAGCCGGACCTGGACAGCATCCTTGACGAGTGCCTCGGCGCGGGTGTCCCGCAGCACAGCCTCGACTGGCACTATCGCAGCCGCCACGAAAGCTTGATCACCTTCTCCAACCATCGCTACTACGACGGCAAGCTCGTAACCTTTCCCGCGCCGGTCACGCGGGCGAGTGCCGTCTCCTGGCAGCGCGTGCCGGGCGTCTGGGCCAGGGGTGCGGAGAAGACCAACGCGATCGAGGCCGCCGCCATCGTGGACGATGCCGTGCGACGCCTGCGCGACTCCGCCTTCGTCGACGGATCGGGTCGGTCGCTCACGCTCGCAATCATCACCATGAACGCCGAGCAGATGAAGCTCATCGAGGATCTGCTCGACAGGGCGCGGCGCGCCCACCCTGAGATCGAGCCCCACTTCGACACTGAGCAGCGGTTGGAGCCGGTCGTTGTGCGCAATTTGGAGACCGCGCAGGGCGACGAGCGCGACGTTGTGCTGCTGGGCATCTCCTTCGGTCCGACCGAGCCCGGCGGCCGGACCATGTCGATGAACTTCGGCAAGCTGAATGCACAGGGTGGCTGGCGCCGCCTCAATGTCGCGATTACCCGCGCGCGCCAGGAGATGAAGGTCTTCACCTCATTCGACCCGGGGATGATCGACCTCACGCGCACCAGCCAGCGCGCGATCGCAGACCTAAAGCACTTCGTCGAGTTCGCTGAGCGAGGGCCCAGGGCGCTCGCCGAGGCGACCCGCGGGTCGATGGGAGGGGCGGACTCGCCGTTCGAGGAGGCCGTCGCCTGGGAACTCCAGCGTCGAGGGTGGACCGTCGTCACCCAAGTGGGCGTGTCTCGGTTCCGGATTGATCTTGGCGTGGTGCACCCTGATCGCCCCGGTGACTATCTTGCCGGTGTCGAATGCGACGGAGCCACCTACCACAGCGCGGCGACCGCTAGGGATCGAGATCGGGTTCGCGGCGCAATTCTGGAGGGTCTTGGCTGGCGGCTTCTGCGGGTTTGGTCGACGGATTGGTGGATCGACAAGGCGCGCGCGGCAGACCGCATTCACGTGGCGCTGAGTGGCATGCTGGCGAGTGACCGCGCGGCTGCCGAGGAGAACGGCGGAACTCAGGAGGCGTTCGAGTCGGTGCCGGAGGCTGTCGAGCCGATCGTCAGCCCCGAGAGCCCTGATAAGGCAGTCGTCGATCCGGACGACCGCAACGGCGAGCGCGGCGGCGTCGAAGAGGCTGCCCGCAGCGGCGCCGATCCCGGGCCATTGCGTGCGGAGCCGCTATACGGGCACGCGTCGCCTGCAGAGGTGCCCAGCGTGGGAGGCGCCGTGCCGGTGTTCGCCAAGTACTGCCGGACCGTCTTCGGCGATCTTGCCGCGAGCATCGACCCTGCAACGTTCTACGATCCGGGATACAGTGGCGTGCTGCGGCAGCTCGTCGCGCGTGTGCTCGAGAAAGAGGCACCCGTTTCGGAGACCATGCTAGTCCAGCGCATCGCCAGGGCTCACCGTTTTCAGAGATCCGGGCGTCTGATCCGCAACCGCGTCATGATGGTGGTGGAGCACGGGCACCATGTCAGCGAGGAGGATGACGCCTGCTTCGTCTGGCAGTCCGCGGATGAGCGGCTGGCATGGCACGTAGCCCGCGAGCCCACGACCGAGGACGACATCCGGCAGATTGAGGACATCGCGATCGAGGAGCTACGCGCTGCCCGCCGCTTAGGCGATCCGGTGGAGATCGCGCGCTTCTTCGGAGTGAGGCGCCTCTCCTCGGCGGCGAGGGAGCGAATTGTCCGGGCTACATCCTAGCACGATCTAACAAATAGCAGACCGTTGTCACTCGTCCTTCTCGGGGCGACGAACCCTGCAATCCTGAACAAGCGTCCGCTTCTGGGAAGCTCCCGAACCGCTTTTGACGGCCACTTCTGGGTCTGCTCGGAATTTGTTCGCCATCACGCTTATCTGACTTCAGCCGACATCACTCCAGCAAGCGCGCATACTCCTGCTCGGGCAAGCCGTAAGTATCACCTGCCAACGCCATCAACTTGGCTCGGTCAACAACCAGCACCTTGGCACGTACAGCACGTATTGCCTGCTCCTCTTCAAGGCGATGAAGAGCATCAGTGACGCTGCTGCGCCGCACGCCAAGCATCAACCGAAATTCCTCGTGCGTCATGCAAATTTCATCGGCTCGCACGCGGTCGTGGTACAATAAAATCCAGCGTGCCATGCGGCGCTCGATCGAATGCGCCAGCGAGGATACGATCGTGCGACCCATCTGTAACATGAATACGTGCGTGAAACGGAGCAGCGTCGTGCGCAAGGTTGCACTCTGTTCGATTGCCGCCAGCAGCTTGTCCGCCGGGATGCGCAGCGCGCGTCCGGCTTCAGCGCGCATGGTGACATCGTAGGGGGAGCGGTCGTCACCCATCAACAACGGCCAGCCGACAAACCCCTCGGCGCCGAGCAGCCCGACCGCGTAGCGCCGGTCGTTGTCGAGTGAGTCCAGCACACCGGCTATTCCCTGCTCGAAGAAACACAAACTCTCGATCGGCGCTCCGGCACGGGTAATGTAGTCGCCGACCGCGAAAGATACCGGTTCCAGATAGGGGCTGATCATCGCCGCGTCATCGCGGCTCAGGGCCGCGAGCAAGCGGTTACCGCGCGTTTGGATGAGGGGCGAGACATCGCCGCTGATAGGTACGATCGTTGCCACTGCCTCTCCTGCGCTCACCCAGACTTGGAACGGTTTCGTACAGAAACGTTGTGACGGGCTCCATTGTTCAGGGGCGGGATAACAGGAGGAACGTATGCGCTCGATCTCGAAACTGCCTCTGGCACGCGGCGTCGCCGCCGCCGCGCTGCTCACGGCTTCCGCCGGCGTAGTCGCGCAATCGCCACGCTCGGTCAGCGCTCCGCCACCTCCGCCGCCGCCCGCGACCAGCACACAGCCGCCGAAGGCCGCACCCGACATGCAGATGGTGCTCGATACCCTGGCGGGTCTCGGCGGCAAACCGATCGAGACGCTGACCCCGGCGGAGGCACGGATGCAGCCGTCGGCGGCGGACGGCGCAAAGGCGGCAATGGCGAAGAAGGGCATGTCGACCGCGCCCGACGCCTCGGTCACGACGCAGGATGTGCCTTACGGCAGCGACCCGAAGCAGTTCGCGCGCATCTACAAGCCCGCAAACGCGCCCGCAGGTGGCACGCCAATGCCGGTCGTGGTCTATTATCACGGCGGTGGCTGGGTGATCGCCGATGTCGCGACTTATGATGCGGCACCACGCGCGATGTCGAAGGCACTGAACGCAATCGTTGTGTCGGTCGAATACCGCCATGCACCCGAATTCAAGTTCCCAGCACAGCACGAAGATGCGGCCGCTGCCTATCGCTGGACACTGGCGAACGCGGCGAGTTGGGGCGGCGACCCGATGAAGATCGCGGTGGCAGGCGAAAGTGCTGGCGGCAATCTGGCGGTCGCGACTGCTATCTACGCGCGCGACAATGGCCTGACCGCTCCGCGCCACGTCGTCTCGGTTTATCCGATCGCCAATAGCAGCATGACGCTGCCATCGCGCATAGACTCGGCAAACGCCAAGCCGCTCAACGCCGCGATGCTCAAGTGGTTCGGGTATTACTATCAGAGCAGCGCCGCCGACGCGCAGGACCCACGCCTGAACCTGGTGTCGGCCAATTTGCGCGGCCTCCCGCCCACCACAATCATCAACGCGCAGATCGATCCGCTGCGCTCGGATGGTGAGACGCTGGCAGCCGCGATGCGCAAGGCGGGCGACAAGGTCGAGCAAAAGACTTTCCCCGGCGTCACGCACGAGTTCTTTGGCATGGCGAAGGTCGTTCACGGCGCGAAGGAAGCGAACGATCTCGCGGTCGCGCGGCTGAAGGCGGCATTCGCCGCTCCCACGGCACGTCGCTGAACGTCACGGCGGCGGCATCGCGCCGCCGCCAATTCTTTTCGAGAGGACCCATCATCATGGCTCAAGCACCTGTTCGCTACTCGCCAGACATCGAGGACGTGAAGTCCGACGAGGAGGAGACGATCGCGAAGCTGAACGAGACGTTCGACACTATCCTCGAAAAGACCGCCGAGGATTACGGCCACGCGGTCCGATCGGTGCACGCCAAGGCGCACGGGTTCCTCGAAGGCACGCTCACCATCCACGGCGACCTTCCAGCTGAGCTCGCGCAGGGCATGTTTGCGACGCCGGGTGACCACAATATCGTGATGCGGTTCTCGACCAACGCGGGCGACATCCTGCCCGACACGATCAGCCTGCCGCGCGGCCTTGCGTTGAAGGTGATGGATGTCGAAGGCGATCGCTTGCCGGGTGCTGACGGACACACGCAAGACTTCGTGATGGTCAACGGCCCGGTCTTTCAGAACAAGACCGCCGATCAGTTCCTCAGCAACCTTAAGCTGCTGGCCGGCACGACCGACAGGCTGGAAGGCACCAAGGAGGCGATGTCGAAGGTGCTGCGTGGCGTGAACACCGTCCTGAGCGCAGTCGGGATCGAGAGCCCCAAGGTGCAGACGCTCGGCGGCGCGCCCAACACCGATCCGCTGGGCGAGACATATTTCAGCGTCACGCCATTCCGTTACGGTGACTATGTCGCGAAGTTTGCGGTCTTTCCTGTATCCAAGGACCTAACCGACCAGACAGACACGACAGTCGATGCCAGCACGCGCCCGGATGCGTTGCGCGACGTGATCCGGACGGAAACTCAGGTGCTCGACATGGAATGGGAGTTGCACGTCCAGCTGTGTCGCGACCTAAAGAAGCAGCCGATCGAGGATCCCACCACTGAATGGAAGCAGGAAGAAGCGCCGTTCCAGAGAGTCGCAACCATCCGCGCGGCCAAGCAGGACAGCCTGAGCGATGACAAGTTCCAGCACATCAACGAGGAGATGCGCTTCTCTATCTGGACGGGCCTCGCCGCGCACCAGCCACTCGGCAACATCAATCGTGCGCGCAATGAAACCTATCGTCATTCTGCGAACTTTCGTGCTCGCGTGAACGGTTGCCCTTTTCACGAACCGGTCGGCGCAGAAGCGTAAGACGAGCAATCATCAAAGATGGGAGCGGGTGCAATGACCTACCTACGCTACAGCGACGACATCGAGACGCGCGAACCGGACGAGCAGGAAAGCATCGACGGCATCATCAAGGGTATGACTCAGGAGAGTCAGACGGTGGAGAAGCGTGATGGTCACGCTGTCCGCGCCAGTCACGCCAAGAGCACTGCTTGTGTAACTGGCACGCTGACGATCGCCGCCGATCTGCCGCCCGAGCTCGCGCAAGGGTTGTTCGCCAATCCCGGTACCTTCGACGTTGCCGTCCGCTTCGCGCAAGGGCCGGGAGAGAAGCTCGGCGACCGCGTGTCGACGCACCGCGGCATGTCGATCAAGGTCTTCGGCGTCGAGGGCGAGAAGCTGCCCGGTCATGATGCGCCGACGCAGGACTTCGTGCTGGCAAGCGGCACGACGTTTCCGGCGGGCACCGCCGCGGGGTTCCTGTCTCAGGCCAAGAAGATCGGCGTGACCGTGCCGATGCCCGAAGGCGTGAAGAGCGCGGCGGCATCGATAGCGCGCAATATCAACAAGGTGCTGAACGCGGTCGGCGCTGGCCCGAGCCCGACGCTCGACTTCTACGGTCACCCATTTAGCCATCCGCTCGCCGAGTCCTACTTCAGCCAGTGTCCGATCCGCTTCGGCGACCATGTGGCGAAGATCGGCACATTCCCGGTCGCGCCGGAGCAGCAGACTCTGACCGACTGGCGGCTCGATCCGCACGAGGACGAGGACGGCTTTCGTCACGCCGCGGTCAGTTACTTCGGCGGCAGTGACGCAGTGTTCGAATTGCGTGCGCAGCTGTGGACCGACGCCGACACGCAGCCGATTGAGGATACATCGGTCGACTGGCAGACGAACGAGAGCGCGTATCGCACAGTCGCGACGATCAGATTACCCCGGCAAGCGGCATATGGTCCCGAGCGCGTGCGTTATTTCGACGAGGTGATGACCTTCCGTCCGGCACACAGCCTGGCGGTGCATCGTCCTTTGGGCGGCGTGATGCGCGCGCGGATGCAGGTCTACCGGGCGCTCAGCGACTTCCGCCACCGCGAAAACGGTATTGCGGCGGCGAATACCGGCAGTGTGGACGACATTCCGGCCTAAACCCGCCTCTGCATGGATCACGCTCAACCGATGCTTCCATCACGCCCGTTGCACCCAATTCGATCTCTCGCGTTTCACGATCAACCAGCGCGCACCATGCGCAGTTTGGCACTGGAGACAATCATGCGCTCGAAGACCCGCTTTCTCGCCTCTCTCGCGCTTGCCAGCACGCTGCTCGGCGCCGGCACAATCACCTATGCGCAAGCGAGTGCGGGAGAGCTCAAGCAGGAAGCCCAGTTCGACCATCAGGCAACCGGGGTGGCAGTGACCGCTGACGGCCGGCGCTTCGTCAACTTCCCGCGTTGGACCGACGATGCGCCGATCTCGGTTGCCGAGGTGATGAAGGACGGCACGCTGCGCCCCTACCCGGACGCGAAGTGGAACAGCTGGCGCAACGCGCACAGCAGCGAACTGCCCGTCGGCGACTATTTCGTCTGCGTCCAGTCGATCGTCCCGGACGGCAAGGGCAACCTGTGGGTGGTTGATCCGGGTGCACCGGGCAACGAGAAAATCCTCGAAGGCGCACCTAAGCTGGTCAAGATCGACCTCAAGACCAATCGCGTGACAAAGGTCATCCCCGTGCCCGGCGACGTGGCGCTGCAAGGCACCTACCTCAACGACATCCGCTTCTCGCCCGATGGCAAGACAGGCTACATCACGGACAGCGGCACGCGCGGCGCGATCATCGTCGTCGACCTGGAGAGCGGCCGATCGTTCCGCGCGCTCGACGGTCATCCCTCCACGCAGATCGACAAGACCGTCAAGGTTGCGCTCGATGGCCGCCCGCTGGTCCGCCCCGACGGACGCCAGCCCGCTTTCGCCGCCGACGGTATTGCAATCTCGAACGATGGTCGCACGCTCTACTGGCAGGCGCTGACGGGTAAGACGCTTTACTCGATCGACACCGCGCTGTTACGCGACGGCGTGACCGAGGCGCAGCGCGGCGCGGGTGTTCGCACCGTCGCGCAAACGCAGGTCGCCGACGGTTTGTGGATGAGCAAGGCAGGTACGCTCTACATCACCTCGCCGACCGACTATTCGATCAAGCGGCTGAACGGCAGCACGGTGCAGAACGTGCTAACCGACCGGCGTCTGCGCTGGCCCGACACCTTCTCGGAAGGGCGTGACGGGCGCATCTACGTTACCGCCAGCCACATCCAGGACACCAACTGGTTCAAGCCCGCCGCCCCACCGTCGATCCGCACCGAGCTCTTTTCGTTCGCCGGTGCTCGCTGACATGACCGACAGCAACACCAAACGCTGGGCCGGCGCGCTCGCGGGAGGGCTCGTCGCCGGGCTCGGCATCACGGCGCTACTGATGTCAGGCGAGCGCAAGTCGGGCGAGCCGTCCGAACTGGCGAAGCTGGAACGCGCAGCGGCGGACAAACTCGGGCTCGACACGCCGCCTGCCGACCAGCTGCCGTCCGCAGGCGAACAGACGGTCATCCAAGGTGGACATCTGATTCTTGGGCTACTTGCCGCCGCGGCCTACGCCGCATCAACCGACGAGGACACGCCAGTCGTCGCGGGAGGGCTGGCATTTGGCGCGGCCTTCTATGTGGCGATGCACTGGTTGGTCGGGCCTGCGCTTGGAGTAAAGCAGCCCGAGTGGCGCGCCGATCGCGCGACGTTGGCCATGCACACGATCAATCATCTAGTCTTCGGACTTACCACCGCCGCAACGTCGCGGGCCGCCCAGCATGCATGATACGGAGCTAGCGACAATTGCTGGCAGCCCACTAAGCGGTATCTTTGCCAAAGGACAGCCTGAAGACGTTGATGCGCCATAGCAATCGCGGCGCATGACAGCAGGTGTATATTTGGCTGCGTGCACAGGCTTATAACGCGTTTGAAAGACTGATCGATCGGGTGGCAGCACCGACCTATTCTGCGAGCAAGGCAGCCATCCACTCCTACACTGTTTCGCTACGGACGCAGTTGGCGGGCAAGGTCGAAGTGATCGAGCTGACGCCGCCCGGCGTGCAGACCGACCTGACGCCGGGACAGGCGACCCGACCAGGTTACATGCCGCTCGATGCTTTTGCCGACGCTGTCGCTAAACAATTCGTTCAGCAACCGACGCCGTCTGAAATCTTAGTCGATGAAGTGCAGCTTCTACGTCAGGCCGAACGAGAAGGCCGCTTCGACGAGACGTTGAAGACGCTCACAGAGCGCGCCGCCAAGCAGCGCGAGGAGGGCGATCGAAGAAGCTGACTTCGGTTGTATACGCAGATTTGGATCCGCTTACGCCAACGGCGCTCCCGCCTACCGTCTCTGCCAGATCGGTTATGCACAAGAGCTCTAACGATGAGGGGCCGCAAACCCCAAGCACCATTAAGCTGTCCGCTTGGATCCCGCAATCTGCCTATGATCCCGCCTCTTTTTGAAAGCTAGTCGGGGCAAAGCAGTGGCGGTGATCCACAGCTTGGTTGCCCATATTTCAGGACGTGCCGAGCCTCACAGGCGTCTGCGCGACGCCTTCTCCTGTTTCAGCTGTTCGTATGGCCGCAATCAACGCCTCAGCGTCGTAAGGCTTGGACAGGACCACACAATTCGCTTCGTTTGCCACGGCAGCAGGATCGCCGGTCGCAAACACGACCACGGCGTCGGGGCGAAGGTCACGCGCCCTGTCGGCCAGTTCACGCCCCGAAGCTCCCGGCAAATTAAGGTCGGTAACCAAAACATCCACCGGTGCCGTCTGCAAGGCCATGAGCGCTTCTTCAGCGCTCGATGCTTCTACCACAACGAAGCCGGCCGCTTCGAGCATCTCACCGGTCGTCACTCGGATAAGATCGTCGTCCTCGACCAAGAGCGCCGTCTGCCGGATGGTGGAGGACGGAGCGATGGGCGCCGAGCACGTCGAAATCAGCTCAGGCTTCGCTGACCCCTCCGTTATCACTTGCCTGCGCTGCTGCTGATTGGCGACCACATGGCGGAATTTTCGGGCCAGCGCGTCGCGCGTGTAAGGCTTGGATAGCAGTTCCACTCCCCGATCGAGCTTTCCGCCGTGCACGATCGAGTTTTCGGTATAGCCGCTGGTGAACAGCACGGCCAGGTCGGGCAGACGCTCTCGTGCCTTGCGCGCCAGTTCCGGGCTCTTGAGCTTACCCGGCATCACCACGTCGGTGAAAAGAATATCGATGGGGATGCCGCTCTCGATCACCGCCAGCGCGCTTGTCGCTTCCGGTGCCTTCAGAACGCGGTAGCCGAGATCGGTCAGCATTTCGACGACGGTTGCACGAACCTCTTCGTCGTCCTCCACGACCAGCACGGTTTCCGTGCCGCCGGTGATCGGACCCGTATCGTTGACCACCTCGAGGTCCTCAGCCTCGGTTGCTCGCGGCAGATACAGCCGGAGGGTCGTGCCTTCGCCGACCTCCGAATAGATGTTCACGTGGCCGCCGGACTGCTTGACGAAGCCGTAGACCATCGAGAGGCCAAGGCCCGAGCCCTTACCCTCCGCCTTGGTCGAGAAGAAGGGCTCGAATACCTTGGCAATGATCTCGGGCGACATGCCGGAACCGGTGTCGCTCACTGCAAGCATGACGTACTGCCCTGGCGTAACTTCCTCGTGGAGGCGTGCGTATGCGTCATCGAGATGCGCGTTCGCCAACTCGATCGTCAGCTTGCCACGCCCCTCCATCGCGTCGCGCGCGTTGATCGCAAGATTGAGCAACGCATTCTCGATCTGTGCAGGATCGATGAAGGTGTTCCAGAGACCACCCGAGAAGATGGTTTCGATTTCAATCGCCTCGCCGATCGCTCGGCGTAGCATGTCGTCCATGCCTTGAACGAAGCGGGTGACGTTGACGACCTTGGGTTCGAGCGCCTGACGCCGCCCGAATGCGAGCAATTGAGCAGCGAGTTTCGCGCCGCGCGTGACACCGGACATTGCGTTGTTGACGCGCTTCTCGGCCCGCTCGTTTCCGGCCACGTCCTGCATGAGCAGCTGGAGATTGCCGCCGACGACCTGAAGCAGATTGTTGAAGTCGTGGGCGACGCCGCCCGTCAGCTTACCGACCGTCTCCATTTTCTGCGCTTGCGCGAGCTTGACCTCTGCCTGGCGGCGCTCCGCAATCTCGTCTATGACGCGGCTCTCTAGTGTCTCATTCAGCTGGCGGAGCTGATCCTCCGCACGCTCGCGATGCCGCACCTGCCGCGACAAGCTGTCGGCGTGCTCGCGCAGGCTTGCCTCCGCGGCGCGCTGGTGGGTGATGTCGGTGTGGACACCAACCCACTCGCTGATCTCGCCGACACCGTCGAGAATGGGCAAGGCTCGAATGGCAAAGGTCCGCCACTCGCCATCGTGACGGCACACACGGTGCTCGTGCACGAACATGCTGCGCGTCGCCACGGCCTGGTTCCAGGCAATGACCGACGCAGCCGCGTCGTCAGGGTGAACGGCAGATGCCCAGCCAAAGCCCTGGTACTGATCCTGAGTTTGCCCGGTCAGCAGGCTCCAGCCCGGCTGTTCGCCGACCATCCTTCCATCGGCGCTGTTAGTCCACAGCACACCGTGCACGGCCTCCATCGCGGTGCGGAAACGATCGTTGCTCGCCTTGATCTCCCGCTCGCGCTCGACGCGGTCACTAACGTCGATCCCGAGGATGTAGACTCCTAGCGTTTTACCGTCTTCGGTGGTGTGCGGGATATAACGGAGCTCGGTCTGACGTGGACCGAGGTCACGGTGGTGGAGCACAGTTTCGGCGACGAGCGGACTGCCGCTCAATGCCAGCTCGAGGTCTGACGCTCGCGAGCGATAAGTTTCCTCGCCGAGCACGTCGCGCACGTGCCTGCCGATCATCGCTTCGAGAGCGATGCCGAACCACGCTTCGTAGTCGGCATTAGCGAATCGGTAGACGTGATCGCGGTCTACGTACGACACCAGCATCGGCACAGCGTCTGAAATGCGGCGCAGCTCGGCCTCGCTGGCCGACAGCTTCCGCTCGATTGCGATCCGTGCACTGTTGTCGATGATGGTGCAGAGCACACCGCCTGGAGCACCGCCCGAGTCATAGACGGGTGTATAGAATAGTCCCAGCATGAGGGTCTGGGGACCTGCGGGACGTTGGAAAACGATCGGCTGATCGAGATAGGACTTGGTTTCTCCCGTGAGGACAGCGGCAAGTACCGGACGGTTCCAGTCCCACACTTCCGGGAACGCCTCTGCTACGGGCGTGCCAAGCGCCAACGGGTGACGATCGCCTGCGATCTCGCGATAGGCATCGTTGTAGAACATGATGTGGTCCGGTCCCCACATCAGCACCTTGGCCACTGGCGAGTTGACCAGGTTAGAGACGGTTGTCCGAAGCTCTGGCGACCAACCTTCCGGCGCACCAAGTGGTGTTCGGCTCCAATCCCGATTGCGGATGAGGGAGCCGCACTCGCCACCGGCGACCGGCCAATCGGGGATCATCGATCGGGAAGCTGGCGCCTGACCATCGCGCAACGAGCGCAGCCCTGCTCGCACGACCTCGCTGACGTTGGCGTAATCACCGGAGGCCAGACTGTTCGATATAAAGGTCTTCAGCTCGGGCGTGAGTGACACGTTGCAGGAGAGGCGCGTAGTCATGGTCGCCACCTGGCACAAACCCGCAATGTGTCAATAGATGGCAAAATTTCTCAATTAGATCAGATGAACGAGTGACCGGAGTTGGAGGGTAGGCGACCGACACTGAACGGCCGCACTTGGGTCTTAGCGTAGCTAAGGTTCGACAAGAAAAGCTAAGGGTCGCACGCAGCTCGGCTCTCGTTAGAGCGCCATAGCTGCCTCCGGCGTGGCGTGAAGGCGTTCGATGTCCGTGCGGGGAGGCGCGCCAAAAAGACGCCTATATTCACGGTTGAATTGCGACGGGCTCTCGTAGCCAACGGCAAAGCCTGCCGCGCTCGCCGTAGCGCCCTGCGCTAGCATCAATCGCCTTGCCTCCTGCAACCGCAACTGCTTCTGGAATTCCAACGGCGTCATGCGCGTGATCGCCTTGAAGTGCGCGTGGAGCGATGACGGGCTCATGCCCGCCTCGGCGGCAACGTCGTCGATGCGGATCGGCGCATCGAAACGATGACGGATGGTGGCAATCGCGCGGCTGACCTGATTAAGGTGGCTGCCGGTGGTCGCGACGTGTCGGAGCATCGGGCCGTGCGGACCGGTGAGCAGTCGATACAGGATCTCGCGCTCGATGAGCGGTGCGAGCGGGCGGATCGTTTCGGGCCGTTCTAGCAGCGCAACCAGCCGGCACGCGGCGTCGACCAGATCCGGATCGCTGGGGTAAACGCCGAGCACGGGCAAGTCTGTCCGAGGCATGGCGCCACCCTCACTGACCATGAGATCAGCCAGCATCGCGCGATCGAGATCGACCTTGCAGCAGAGATAAGGTCGCTCTGGGCTCGCATCGAGGACATGGCCGACCAGGGGCAGGTCAACCGAGACGAGAAGATAATGGGCGGCGTCATAGACGACGCTGTGTTCCCCGATCGACACACACTTCGACCCCTGGGCGATCAGGCAAATCGAGGCCTCGTAGACCGCGGGCGTGGGGGTGCTCGGCGCGTCGGCGCGGATCAGCGAAACATGCGGTATCGCCGTAGTGCAGATACCGGTGCCCACGATGTGCCGATCGATGACGGTGGCGAGTTCCGCGATCCGGTTCATGCCGACCTTTCTTTCCCAATCGAAGGGCAGGGGCAAGCACTCGGCCTCGATCTTGGAGGATCGTGCAAGCCATTCGGACGATCGCTCTACCGCACGCCACGGGCATTGGACCATCTGTCTGCCGTCACCGCAACGAAAGGATCGCATCATGGCAGGAAGCATCAACAAGGTCGTCCTCATCACCGGTGCCTCGAGCGGGATCGGCGAGGCAACCGCGCGCGAACTCGCGAAAGCCGGTGCCCGGCTGTTCATCGGCGCGCGCCGCGGAGAGCGGTTAAGGGCGCTGGCGGAGCAATTGGGAGGAACCGTTGCCTGGCGCGAACTCGACGTCACCGACGGCGCCGACTTCGACGCGTTCGTCGAGGCTGCCGAAGCGCGGTTCGGGCGCATCGACGTGCTGATCAACAACGCTGGCGTCATGCCGCTCTCACCGCTGGCTGCGGTCAAGCGTGACGAGTGGAAGAGGATGATCGACGTCAACATTCACGGCGTCCTGAACGGCATCGCAGCGGTGCTGCCGCGGTTCTTGGCGCAAGGCAGCGGGCACGTCGTCAACGTCGCCTCGGTCGCCGCGCACATGGTGGTGCCGACTGCCGCCGTTTATTGCGGCACCAAACATGCGGTGCGCGCGATCACCGAGGGGTTGCGGCAGGAGCATGATGAGATCCGCTCGACGCTGATCTCGCCGGGCGTGGTCGCGACCGAGCTGGGGCACGACATCACCGATCCCGACGTCGCATCGGCGCTGACCGGATGGCGCAAGAAGTCGCTGACTCCAGACGCCATCGCGGGAGCCGTCCGCTACGCGCTCGAACAGCCCGAGGGCGTTGACATCAACGAGGTGATCATCCGACCCACGGCCGCGGACATGTGAGCGCTTGGGCGTGCTGGTGCTGTAGCCGACGCGCCCAAACCCTTAGTTCTTTCCGATGAACGAGCGGCAGCTATGAGGCACCTAGAAGAGAGGCTGATTTGACGGCTTCTGGGTCGTCGCGGCTGGCCGATTGCGCATAATGCGGTGAACGAGGTGTCCGGCAGCAGCGCGCTAAACGCGGAACGGCCGCTTGCGCGGCAAGGCTGGTCGAAACCGATCGATGGGATACCTAGGGACGACGTCCTGCGATCCATCGCGCCGATAACCTCTTGGACCGCTAGCTCACAGATGCGGTGTTCGAGCGGAACGTGATGGAGCTGGAAAGACTATCATGGCGGTGGGCGGCCCACTGCCTACCAATTGACCCAAGGTCGTGAGGCAGAGCCGAGATACTTACACGATGCGTTGAAGAGCACCTAAGCTAATGTTAGCGGGTGTGTCTTCAACTTCTGAAGAAAGACGCTTGCTTTTCAAGCAGCTTGCATAGCCGCTCGTGTTAAAAGTGAGCCTGACTAGACATAAAGAAGTGTCCTGAGACCCGCTGATCGCGACGCGCGGTAAGCGGCTCCAACGCTCATAAGTTTATGTAAACAAACGATAAAATGGTGGACGCACTTGGGCTCGAACCAAGGACCCGCTGATTAAGAGTCAGCTGCTCTACCAACTGAGCTATGCGTCCATGACCGGTTTAAAGAAGCGGCTTGGTGTGTCGCTTCCGATCGGGAAGCGCGCCTCTACATCGGCTGTTCCGATCTGCAAACCCCCTTTTTGCGAGAGCGGCTAATTTTCTTGCGCAAGGCTTACCAGCTGGTCGTGTGGCGGTTGGTGCGGTCGATGCCCATCAGGATGCCGAGCGAGATCAACACCGTCATCTGCGCGGAGCCGCCGAAGCTGACGAGCGGCAGCGGGATGCCGACGACGGGGGCAAGTCCCATTACCATCATCAGGTTGATCGCGACGTAGAAGAAGATGGTGGTCGAGAGGCCCGCCGCGATCAGCTTGGCAAACCGGCTTTCCGCGCGGACGCCGACGTTGATGCCCCAGCGGATTACCAGCAGGAACGCGGCGATGACGAACACGCCGCCGATCAGGCCCCATTCCTCCGCCATCGTCGCGAAGACGAAGTCGGTATGTCCCTCCGGCAAATAGTCGAGGTGGCTCTGCGTGCCGTTCAGAAACCCCTTGCCGAAGATGCCGCCCGATCCGATCGCGATCTTCGACTGGCTGATGTGGTAACCGGTGCCGAGCGGGTCGCTTTCCGGGTCCATGAAGATCAGCACGCGGTTGCGCTGGTAGTCGTGCAGCGCGAACATGAAGGCGAGCGGGGCCGCGACCGCGAGCGCGGCGGCACCCCCGAGGAACAGCCGCAACGGGACACCCGCCAGGAACATGACGGTCACGCCGCCCGCGCAGATCATCAGCGCGGTGCCGAGGTCGGGCTGGAGCATCACTAGCGCGGCGGGCACGCCGATCAGCACCGCGACCGGCCAGATCGCGACGAACTTGCGCGTCTCCGCAGCCGGCAGCATTTCGTAGAAGCGTGCGGCGGCGAGGACGATGCCGATCTTCATCAACTCGGACGGTTGCAGGCGAATGAAGCCCAGGTCGAGCCAGCGCTGGCTGCCGCCGCGTACCGCGCCGAGCAGCTCGACCAGCAGCAGCGCGACTACCAGCGCGCCGTAAGCGGGAAAGGCGAGGTTGCGCCACCACGACAGCGGCACGCGCGACAGCACCAGCGCTCCGCCCAGAAAGACGAAGAAGCGCACGCCCTGCGGCAGCGCCCAGGGGCGCAGGCTGCCGTTCGCGGCGGAATAGAGCACGACCAGCCCGAAGCAGCCGATCGCGAGCACGAGCAGCAGCGTCCGCCACGGCAGGATGGCGAGCGGCGAGGGGATGATCGACCTCATCGCGGCGGCTGCGCCGTGGTCGACGTTACAGCTGGTGGATCGATGCGCGAGGCGTCGGTGTCGGGTTCGGGCGAGCCGGTCTGCGCGGGGCCGGCGCCGTTTGCGATATCGCGCTCGACCGCGGCCTGGCTCTCGTTCTGGATGTCGGTCGCGGCCTCCACCGCGCGCGCCTCGGTCGGGGCGGGTGCGTCGGTCTCGGTTGCGGCGGCCTGCGCGGGCGGGGTGGTATGCGCGGCACGGTAGGCGGCCTCTTGCGCGGCCATGCGCGTGCGGATGTCGCCGCCCCAGGTCGGCTCCACCTCGGCGAGCGACTTCATCGCGCGCTCGCGATCGAACATATAGGTCATGATGTCGCGCCCGATCAGCGGCGCGTCGAGGTTGCGCACCGTGTGCCCGTTATGCTCGAGCACCACCGCGGCGGCGTAGCGCGGGTTGTCATAGGGCGCGAAGCAGACGAGCAGCGCGTGATCGCGCAGCTTGAACGGCAACTGCCCGTTCTTGAGCACGCCCGAGCGACGCTCGGCCATCGTGATGCGCCTGACCTGCGCGGTGCCGGTCTTCGCTGCCAGTCCGACGCCCGGCACCTGCATCCGCGCGGCGCCACCCGTGCCGCCCAGATTGACGACGCCGTTCATCGCCTCGCGAATGATGCGGAAATGATCGGGATCGATCGCGAGCGGCTGTGCCGCGGGCTTGAACGGATCGCGCAGGATCGTCGGCACCAGCGCCTTGCCCGACGCCATCCGTGCCGCCATCACCGCGAGCTGCAGCGGATTGGCGAGCACGTAGCCTTGTCCGATCGACGCGTTGACCGAATCGGCCGCTGTCCAGGCCTTGTTGTACTTGTGCTGTTTCCACGCGCTGTCGGGCACGGTGCCGTAGCGCTGCGTGGCGAAGGGCAGGTCGAACTTCTGCCCCAGCCCCAGCGCGCGCGCGACCGGCGCGATCTTGTCGTAGCCGACGCGGCGGACCATCTCGTAGAAGTAGATGTCGCAGCTCTGCATGATCGCGTTTTTCAGATCGAGCGGACCGTGGCCACCGCGCTTGTGGCAGTGGAACACGCTGGTGCCGAGCCGCATCGCGCCCGAGCAGAACACGCGTTCGTTGGGGTTCACGCCCGCGGCCATCAGCGCGAGCCCGTTCATCGGCTTGACGGTCGAACCCGGCGGATAGAGCCCCTGCGTCACCTTGTTCATCAACGGAACGTGGTCGTCCTTCGACAGCATGTCCCATTCGAGATGGCTGATGCCTTCGGAGAAGCTGTTGGGATCGTAGGCGGGCATCGACACCATCGCCAGCATCTCACCCGAGAGACAGTCGAAGACGACGCACGAGCCCGAGTTGGTGCCCAGACGCCTGGCGGCATATTCCTGCAACCCCGCGTCGATCGTCAGCCGCACGGTGCGGCCGGGCTCATCCTTGCGCGTGGCGAGTTCCTGCACCAGCTTGCCGCGCGCGGTGACCTCGACCCGCTTCGCGCCCGCCTTGCCGCGCAGCAGCGGCTCCAGCGTCTTCTCCAGCCCGTCCTTGCCGAGCTTGAAGCCGGGGGTGACGAGCAGGGGATCGCGCGTCGCGCGATATTGCTCGGCGGTCGGCGCGCCGACGTAGCCGGTCAAGTGCGCGACCGCGGCGCCCGCGGGATAGTTGCGCGCGAAGCCGCGCGTCGGCGCGACGCCCGGCATCTCGGGCTGGCGGACGTAGACCGCGGCGAAGCGTTCCCAGTCGATGTTCTCGGCCACGGGCACCGGCTGGAACCCGGCCGCTTTCTTCAGGTCCGCCTCGATCCGCAGCATGTCCTCGTCGGTGAGCGCGAGCAGCTTGCGTAGCGCGGCCAGCGTCGCGTCCTTGTCGACGATGCGGTCGGGGATCAGGTCGACGCGAAAGTCGGTGCGGTTGTTGGCGATCGGCTGTCCGTGCCGGTCGACGATCCAGCCGCGGCGCGGCGGAATCATCGTGTTGTTGACGCGATTGCTCTCCGACAGAAGATTGTAGCGCTCGTTCTCCGCCACCGACAGCCACGCCATGCGCCCGACGAGCACCGCGCCGACGCCGAGCTGCCCCGCGCCCAGCAGCCACGCGCGGCGCGAGAAGCTGAACGCCTGCATCGATTCGGTCAGGACGCGCGGCCCGCGAAAGCTCATCGCGCGCGCCTCGCATCGACGCGCCCGATCAGGAAGGCGACCGCGGGGAAGATCAGCACCGACAGCATGATCTGAAAACCGAGCGCGACCTCAACGTGTGCGGAGAGCGGCGTCGCCACCAGCCGCCCGCCGATCAGGCAGAGCGCGATCGCGGCAGCGGCGATCGCCCAATTCTGCCAGAAATCGCGCAGGCCCGATCGCGCCTCCATCGCGCCGACGAGGAAGTAGGCGAGCGTCCACAGCAGCATTGCGCTGCCGATCGGTTGCCCTGACACGATATCATCGAACAGGCCGAGCGCGGCGGGCGCCCATAGCCGGATCGCGAACGGCGCGAGCAGCCGCCACGAAAGCAGGACGAGCAGCCCGAACGGCGGCAGCAGCGACAGGGTCGCGCCGACCGGCACGATCGTCAGCAGCGACCCCGCCATGACGGTCGTCCACGGCAGCAGGCGCGCGCTGCCGAGTGGAAGCGGCTCGCGAAATAATGGCTCGGCGGCGGGCATCAGGGGGCAGGTGGGGTGGCGGTCGCGGATGGCAATGGTGCGGCCCCAGGCACCGCGGCGCGGGCCGGCAGCAGCGGCGGCGAATAGATATGGCGCACCGACACGATGTCGAGCGAGTCGGGACGCGCGAACGGCTTGGCAGGCGCAGTCTCGGGACCGCCGCGCAACGCACGCGCGACCAGCATGCCGGGGCCGAAGATCCCGCCGCTGCCCGACGTGACGAAGAGGTCACCCGCCTTGAAGTGCGCGTCGTCGGTGTCGATCACGCGGATGTCGACCAGCCCGTCGCCGCGCCCGGCGGCGAGTGCGGGCAGACCGTCGCGCAGGCGTCGGACGGGCACGATGCTCTGCGGATCGGTCAACAGCAGCACGCGCGCGGTGTTGGGTCCGGTTTCCAGCACGCGACCGACGAGGCCCTCCGGCCCCAGCACCGGCTGACCTTCGCGCACGCCTTGCCAACTACCGGCGTTGAGCAGGCCGTAGCGCCGCGTGCTCGTCGCGCTGCTGCTGACAATCCGCGCAGTAACGACGACCGCCGGATCGAGGTCGCGGACGGCCAGCAGTCGACGCAGTCGGGCGTTCTCCAGCTGCGCCAGATGCCCGGCGACCAGCGCCGGCCGCGCGCGTGCCGCCTGCGCGGTCAGTTCGGCGTTCTTGCCGTGAACGTCCCACCACGACGCGATCGCGTCGGGGATGCCGGACACGCTGTCGACGACGACCGCTACCGCGCTCGACACCGGCGCCGTCACCTCAGCCACCGCGGCGCGCGCAACGGAGAAGCCGGTCGGGTTCAGCAGCGACAGCGCGAGCAGCACCGCACCCACAACCCCGCCGGCAATGGCGAGGATGTAGCCGAAGAACACACCATATTGCGCCCGTCGCGAGAAACCCGGGCGCCGATCCCGCGGCGGCGCCATGTCGATGCGGGTCCGATCAGCCGTTCTGGAGCACGGCGCGGAACATCGGATCCTCCAGCGCGCGGCCGGTGCCGATCGCGACGCAGATCAGCGGATCGTCGGCGATCGTGACCGGCAGCCCGGTCTCGTCGCGCAGCACCTCGTCCAAGCCCTGCAGCAGCGCGCCGCCGCCGGTCAGCACGATGCCCTGATCGACGATATCGGCGGCGAGCTCGGGCGCGGTATTCTCCAGCGCGATGCGCACGCCGTCGACGATCGTCGCGACCGGCTCGCTGACCGCTTCCGCGATCTGCGCCTGGTTGATCTCGATCTCCTTGGGCACGCCGTTGACGAGGTCGCGGCCCTTGATGAAGACCTTCTTGCCGATGCCGTCCGCGGGCGGCTTCGCGCAGCCGAGCTCCTGCTTGATCCGCTCGGCGGTCGCTTCGCCGATCAGGAGATTGTGATTGCGGCGCACGTAGGAGACGATCGCCTCGTCCATCTTGTCGCCGCCGACGCGGACTGAAGTCGTGTAGGCGAGACCGCGAAGCGAGAGCACCGCGACCTCGGTCGTGCCGCCGCCGATGTCGACCACCATGCTGCCGACCGGCTCGGTCACCGGCATGTCGGCGCCGATCGCCGCCGCCATCGGCTCCTCGATCAGCCACACCTGGCTCGCGCCCGCGTTCTGCGCCGCGTCGCGGATCGCGCGGCGCTCCACCTTGGTCGAGCCCGAGGGGACGCAGATCACGATCTCGGGCCAGCGCATGAAGCGGCGCTGTCCGTGCACCTTCTCGATGAAATATTTGATCATCTGCTCGGCAACGTCGATGTCGGCGATCACGCCATCGCGAAGCGGGCGGATCGCCTCGATCGTGCCGGGCGTCTTGCCCATCATCAGCTTCGCGTCGTCGCCGACCGCCTTGACGCGCTTCTGTCCGTTGATCGTCTCCACCGCGACGACCGACGGTTCGTTGAGCACGATGCCGCGGCCGCGGACGTAGACGACGGTGTTCGCCGTTCCGAGATCGATCGCCATGTCGTGCGAGGACATCTTGAACAAGCGCGAGAAGACCATGTGAGATGCGTTCCGTGTGGCGCCGTTGGTCGGCGGTTCTTGCCTGTGTCGCGCCCGTCGAAGCCGCGTCAGGGGGCCTTCGCGTGTGCATCTTTCGGGTCGCGGGATGGCGTCGCTTGGGCTAGGGACTTCGCGGTGTCAATACGTCGTCTACCCGAGCATTTGGTCAACCGTATCGCTGCCGGTGAAGTGGTGGAAAGACCGGCCAGTGCGTTGAAGGAATTGGTCGAGAACGCGATCGACGCCGGTGCGACGCGCATCGCGGTGGAGCTGTCCGCGGGCGGTGTGGAACGGATTGCGGTGGCGGACGACGGCTGTGGCATGGCGCCGGCCGAGATCGCGCTGGCGCTTGAACGCCACGCTACCTCCAAGCTGCCGCACGAGGACATCGACCGGGTCGAGACGCTCGGTTTCCGCGGCGAGGCACTGCCCTCGATCGCGAGCGTCGCGCGCGTGACGATCGAGAGTCGGCCGGCGGGTGCGGAAGGTTGGGCACGCGTGGTCGACAATGGCGCGGTGGTGCGCGAGGGCCCGGCCGCACTACCGCCGGGGACGCGCGTGGTGGTCGAGGGGCTGTTCGCTCGCGTGCCGGCACGGCGCAAGTTCCTGCGCAGCACGCGCGCCGAATATGCCGCCTGCCTCGACGTCGTGCGCCGGCTGGCGCTCGCGCGACCCGAGATCGCCTTCGCGGTCGAGCACGACGCGCGCCGCACGCTGTCGGTGCCGGCGCAGCACGATCGGCCCGAGCGCGTCGCCGCGCTGACCGATCGCGCGCTCGCCGACAATGCGGTGGCGATCGACTTCGTTCGCGACGAGGTGGTGCTGGGGGGCGTCGCGGGGCTGCCGACCTTTCACCGCGGGGTGGCGGATCACCAATATCTTTTCGTCAACGGTCGGCCCGTGAAGGACAGGCTGCTGCTCGGTGCGCTTCGGGGTGCCTATGCCGAGATGATGCCGCGTGATCGGCACGCCGTGGTGGCGCTGTTTCTCGACCTGCCCGCCGATCTGGTCGACGTGAACGTTCACCCGGCCAAGACCGAGGTGCGCTTTCGCGATCCGGCGATGATCCGCGGCACCATCGTGTCGGGCCTGCGCCGCGCGCTGGATGCCGCCGGTCACCGCGCAGTGCAGCGGCCGAGCGAGGACGCGCTCGCGATGTGGCGACCGGAACCGCTCGCGGCCATTCCGATGCACGACGGCCAGGCGAGTCTGCTCGAACGACCGTCCGGCCAAAGCTACCTGAACGACTATCGCCCCACCTTTATCAGCGCGCCGCCGCAGGCACGCGCCGAGCCTGCCTGGGGAACGCCGCCCGAGACTGGTGAGCACCCGCTCGGCGTCGCGCGCGGGCAGGTGAGCAAGACCTACATCGTGGCGGAAGCCGCCGACGGACTGGTGCTGGTCGACCAGCACGCAGCGCACGAGCGGCTGGTGCTCGAACGGATGCGGCGCGCGCTGGCCGGCGGCACCGTGGCGAGCCAGGCGTTGCTGCTCCCTGAGGTGGTCGAGTTGGAGGAGCCGGCGTGCGACCGGCTGGAGGCGCGTGCCGGTGAGCTCGCCGAACTGGGGTTGGAGCTGGAGCGCTTCGGTCCACGCGCGATGCTGGTGCGGGCGACGCCGGCGCTGCTTGGCAGCGCCGACCCGAGCGGGCTGGTGACCGATCTTGCCGACGAGCTGGCGGCGTTCGACGAGGCGCTGAGCTTGCGCGAACGACTAGACGCGGTCGCTGGCACGATGGCGTGTCACGGATCGGTGCGTGCGGGGCGCGTGCTGTCGGTCGCGGAGATGAACGCATTGCTGCGTGAAATGGAGGCGACGCCGCATTCCGGGCAGTGCAATCACGGGCGCCCAACCTGGGTGAAGCTCGCCCACGGCGATATCGAAAAGCTGTTCGGCCGACGCTGACCGCCCGAAATCAGGACGGCATATGGTGCATTCTGCCTATGGCGTAACATAAATTACTACGGCATCACTCCCATCCATGAGCGATATCGTGATGCCGCCCCGCGACCAGATCCTGCGCGAAGAGACGATTCGCGGGGGCATGGACCTGCTGTTCTTCAGCAACACGCGCCACCTGCGCCACGCCGACGAGACGCTGGCGGCGCTCGGGCTCGGGCGCGCGCATCATCGGATCATGTATTTCGTCGCGCGCCAGCCGGGGATCAACGTCACCGCGCTGCTCGCGATCCTCGGCATCACCAAGCAATCGTTCGGCCGCGTCGCCAAGCAGCTGATCACCAAGGGGCTGATGGAGCAGCACGCCGGCGCGCGCGACCGGCGGCAGCGGCTGATGATGCTGACGCCGGAGGGCGCCAAGCTGGAAAAGGCGATCTTCGACGAGCTGCACGACAATGTCGCACGGGCTTATACCGCCGCGGGTCCGGACGCGGTCACCGGCGCGTGGATCGTGATGCAGCATCTCATGGGGGAAGAAGCGCGCGTGCAGTTCCGCGCGGTGCAGGGCCTCTAACGCGATAACGCAGCGCTTCGAACAAGGGTACGCAGCTCGGGCAGCACATTAGCGTCCGGACTGCGTCATCTCGGGACGACGCGTCTGTTAATCTTTGGGAAACCCTAAATCGCCTCGTGCATTCTATCGCGCGACACGTTGTTGCAGGGTAAAGTCATGAAGCAGTTCTTCCCCGTCATGATGGCGCTGATCCCGTTCTCGGCCGTGGTCACCGCGGTTCTGATGAACCCGTAACGGCGCGCTTCACTACGAAACGAAAAAGGCCGCCCGGTTGCCCGAGCGGCCTTTTTTGTTGCCGAAGCGGCGAGGGTATCAGCCCTGCGCCTGCTCCTGCTGGACCTCGGCAGTCGCGCCGGGCTCCGCGTTCGGGTCGTACGCCTCGACGAAGCCGCCCTGGTCGCGACCTTCCTCGAAGACCTGCTGCATGACGTCGACGCCCGATGCCTGCATCTCGGCCTCTTCGGGCGAGCGCGCGACATTGACCTTGACGTTCACCACGACCTCGGGGTGCAGCTGCACCTTGACGTCGTACAGGCCGATCGCCTTGATCGGACGATCGAGCACGACTTGGCTCTTGGAAACCTTGTAGCCCTCGGCGACCAGCGCCTCGACCAGATCGCGCACCGCGACCGAGCCGTAGAGCTGACCGGTGTTCGACGACTGGCGGATCAGCGTGACCTGCGCGTCCTTGAACGAACCGGCTTCCTTCTCGGCGTCGCCGCGGCGTGCCGCGTTGTCGGCCTCGATGCGGGCGCGGTTGGCCTCGAACACCTTGCGGTTCGCTTCGTTGGCGCGCAGCGCCTTCTTGCGCGGGAGCAGGAAGTTGCGGGCGAACCCGTCCTTCACCTTCACCACGTCGCCGATGGCGCCGAGCTTCTCGACGCGCTCGAGCAGAATGACGTCCATGTCTGCTACTCCTTACTTCACGATGTAGGGCAGCAGGCCCAGGTGACGCGAACGCTTGATCGCCTGCGCGAGCTCACGCTGCTTCTTGGCCGACACGCTGGTGATGCGCGACGGCACGATCTTGCCGCGCTCGGACACGAAGCCCTGGAGCAGACGGACGTCCTTGTAGTCGATCCGGGGCGCATCCTTGGCGCTGAACGGGCACGACTTGCGACGGCGGAAAAACGGACGGGCCATTACGCGAACTCCTCCTCACGGCGGGGGCCACGATCGCCGCGGTCGCCACCACGCTCGCCACGATCACCACGATCGCCGCGCTCACCGCGGTCAGCACGACGCTCACGGTCGCGCTCCTGCTTGCGCATCATGACGGTCGGACCCTGCTCCAGCTCGTCGACGCGGACGGTCATGTAGCGGATGATGTCTTCGTTGATGCCGGCCTGACGCTCGATCTCGGCGACAGTCTCGCCGGGTGCGTCGATCTCGAGCATCACGTAGTGCGCCTTGCGGTTCTTCGCGATGCGGTACGCGAGGCTGCGCAGACCCCAATTCTCGGTCTTCACGACGCGACCACCGTGGTCGGTCACGATCTTGCTGGCGTTTTCGGCCAGCGTGTCCACCTGCGCCTGTGCCAGATCCTGGCGCGCAAGGAACACGTGCTCGTAGAGAGCCATGTGCTACCTTCTATGTTGGCCGATCGCTGACGGACGCCCCATGCGCACCGCCCCTCCGGCTGTCGTCTTCGAACAAGCGAAGGGCGGGACGGATGAACCGTCCCGCCCGAAGCGTCATGCCCTATGCCGGATCACCGCGTCCGGCGCAAGGGTGGTGAGGCTCAGCGGTAGATCCGCGTCACCACTGTGCGGACCGTTCCGCCGCGATCCGCGACCAGCACCGCGTCACGACCCGAACGCACCCAGCGATAGCCGCGCGGCGGCGCGTAGAGGCCGCGGCCGCGATACTGGCGATAGTCAATCACCCGGTAATTGGGCGCGTAGCGGCGATCGAAGCGCTGACCGGCGCGCCAGTTGCGTGCATTGTTCTGCCGTGTCGTCACCGTGCGCTGCACGACCGTACCGTTGCGACGCTCCTTCACCGTGGTGACGGTGCGGGTCTGCGCTTCGGCGGAGGCAGCGACGATCGGCGTCAGCGCAACCGAAGCGGAAATGGCGGAAAGGATGATCTTCTTGAACATGATCTTGGCTCCCGTTGATCTGCGGCGGCGTCACCCGCCGTCGAGAGTTAAATTAGGAAGCGCGTGTCGCGTTCCCGTGTCGGTCGCAGCGCGATTTGGTCGCAAAGTGTCGCGAAAAGGCCTCGTTGCTGAACGAGGCGACAGAAACACGCCGATGCGAAGCGCTTCAACCAAATCGCAAGCGGCGGTACGCTAGGCTCGCGCGCATGAAGATGCACCACACTTTTCGCGCTGACGCCGCGGACCGGACGCGAACGCTGCCGTGGCTGCTACTGCTACTCGGATGTGCAGCGCTCGCGCTGTGGATCGGCTGGATCGGGTTCGAGGCGTCGGACGATTCGCTCTACTGGCAGGGCGCGATGAAGGTGATGACGCAGCCGCCTTTTCCGGGCGACAATCACTGGACGACTCGTTTTCCGCTGACGATCACCTTTGCCGCGATGCTGCGCTTGATGGGGCAGGGGTTCGCGGCCTTCGCAGTGACCGCGATGATTTTTTACGCCTGCGTCGTTGCCGTCACGGGCATGTTCGCCGGCAAGGTCGCGGGCGCGCGCAGCGGTTGGATCGCCGCACTGCTCACCGCGACGCTGCCGGTGATCGTCAGCCACGCGACCACGGTGTCGGTCGATCTGATCGAGGCGGCGGCGCTGATCCTCGGCATCACCCTGCTGGGCGGCGCGCGGGCGGATCGTGCCGGTTATGTGCGCGGTGTCGCTGCCGGCGTCGCGTTCGGGGTGGCGGTGCTGTGCCGAGAGACGAGTGTCTTGCCGCTCGTCGGGCTGGTGCCGCTGTTCCTACTGGGGCGTCCAGTGCCGCGCGGGGTGCTGGTCGCGGTCGGCGTTGGTGTCGCGGTCGTGCTGGGTGGCGAAGCACTGTACCAATGGGCGCTGACCGGCGATCCACTGCGCCGCTACACGATCGCGTTCAATCACGACGACCACATCGACCGCGCCGCGAACATGGAAGGCAATTTGTTGCTGTGGCCGCCGATCGACCCGCTGCTGGTGCTGCTGGTCAATGACGATTTCGGGCTGCTGTTCTGGGCGGCGGGTGCGGCGCTCGCCCTTGGTGCGTGGCGGATGGTGCCGGTCGGGCAGCGCGGACGAATGGTGGTGCTGAGCGCGATGGCGGGCGCCATGTTCCTGCTCGTCGCGGTGCTCTACGGAAAGCTGGTGCTCAACCCGCGCTACTTCACGCTGCCCGCACTCGCGGCGGTGGTGATCGTCGCGATCTGGGCGGCGGGCTTGTCGCCGCGCTGGCGCATGCTACTGCTCGCCGCAATCGTGGGGAGCAACCTTCTGCTGATGGGCGTCGGCAACGCGCACCCGCGCTGGGTGATGGAGGCGATGGTCGAGGCGTCGGGGCAGCATCCGCGCGAGCTGATCGCGGCCGATCCGCAGACGGTCCGCCGCGCCTTGATTCCGATGCTCTACGCGGGCCGCGAGAACCTGCGCTACGCACCTGCGCGGCCGGGCGGGCTCGAGATTGCGGATGCGGAGCACGCGCCAGCGGGGCAGGTTGTGGCGCGCTATCCATCGCCGGCGACAAAGGTGGGGGCGATTTTTCGGGCGCTAGGACTGGAGCCGCTGGTCCCGCACGCTATCGCCCGACGAATGTTCGCGCCGAGCCCGGAGGCCGTGCTGGTCCGCCGCCCCGATTGACCCGAGCCGTTGACCGCTTTCGCCTGCCCGCCTAGCAGCGCAGCCCTTCACGCATGGAGAGGGCGATGCGCGCATTCATTTTTCCCGGGCAGGGCAGCCAGGCCGTCGGCATGGGCAAAGCGCTCAGCGACGCGTCGCCGGTCGCGCGCGCGGTGTTCGAGGAGGTCGACGACGCGCTCGGCCAGCATCTGAGCCGTGTGATGTGGGAAGGGCCGGCGGACGACCTCACCCTCACCGAGAATGCGCAGCCCGCGATCATGGCGAACGCGATCGCGACCTTGCGCGTGCTCACCCAAGAAGGCGGCGTGCGGCTGGCCGACAAGGCGGACTATGTCGCGGGTCACTCGCTCGGCGAATATAGCGCCTTGTGCGCGGCCGAGGCGCTCGACCTTGCCACCACTGCGCGGCTGCTGAAGCTGCGCGGGCGTGCGATGCAGGCAGCGGTTCCAGTCGGCGAGGGCGCGATGGCGGCACTGCTCGGTGCCGATGTCGAGAAGGCGGGCGTGATCGCGGGCGCCGCGGTCGACTCTATCCTGGCGGAGGGCGGCGCGGAGCTGGTCTGCACCGTCGCCAACGATAACGATCCGAGCCAGGTTGTAATCTCCGGCCACCGTGCCGCGGTCGAGCGCGCGGTCGCGTTAGCGAAGGAAATGGGGGCGAAACGCGCGGTGCTGCTGCCCGTGTCGGCACCGTTCCACTGCGCGCTGATGGCCGACGCTGCGACCGCGATGGAGGCGGCGCTCGCCGAGGCCGACCTGCGCGCGCCGCTCTTTCCCGTCTTTGCCAATGTCGATGCCGCCGCGGTAGCTGACCCCGGCGCGATCCGCCGCCTGCTGGTTGAGCAGGTGACCGGCCGCGTACGTTGGCGCGAGTCGGTGCTCGCAATGGCAGACGCGGGCGTGACCGAGTTCGTCGAGTTCGGCGGCAAGGTGCTCGGCCCGATGGTCAAGCGCATCGTTCCCGACGCGACCGTTACCAGCGTGGTGACGATGGACGACGTCGAAGCGGTGACTAAATCGCTCTGACACCCGGCTGAGGAGAAGAAGCATGTTCGATCTTTCAGGCATGACCGCGCTGGTCACCGGCGCCTCGGGCGGGATCGGCTCGGCGATCGCGCGCGGACTCGCGGCGCAGGGCGCGCGATTGGCGGTATCGGGCTCGAACGCCGACAAACTGGAGGCATTCCGCGCCACGCTGGACGGCGACCACGTCGCAGTGCCCGCCAACCTGTCCGACGCTTCCTCGGTCGACGGGCTCGTGCCCGCGGCGGTGCAGGCGCTGGGCGGGCGGCTCGACATCCTCGTCAACAACGCCGGCGTCACGCGTGACAATCTGGCGATGCGGATGAAGGACGAGGAATGGGACACGGTGATCCGTGTCAACCTTGAGGCCGCGTTTCGCCTGATCCGCGCGGCGGCCAAGCCAATGATGAAGCAGCGTTTCGGCCGCGTCGTCTCGATCACCTCGGTGGTAGGCCAGACCGGCAATCCGGGGCAGGCGAACTATGCCGCGTCGAAAGCCGGGCTGGTCGGCATGTCGAAGGCGCTGGCGCAGGAGCTTGCCAGCCGGAACATCACGGTCAATTGCGTCGCGCCGGGCTTTATCCGCTCGGCGATGACCGACGTGCTGCCCGATGCGCAGAAGAGCGCGCTTCTCGGCCGCATTCCCAATGGCGACCTGGGCACCGGCGAAGACATCGCCGCCGCGATCGTCTATCTCGCGTCAAGGGAGGCGGGCTACGTCACCGGCCAGACGTTGCACGTCAATGGCGGCATGGCGATGGTGTGACGCGGAACGCGATGACGGGGATTGCGGCGACGTGGTGCAGGTGGCCGGTAAACGTCGCACTTGTCACGAAACGCTCCCCGTTCTACCTGCGTTCAGGAAGTTACTGACCCCCCAAGAAGAAGAGGGAATACCATGAGCGAGACTGCCGACCGCGTGAAGAAGATCGTCGTCGAGCACCTGGGCGTCGAAGCCGACAAGGTGACCGAGGATGCCAGCTTCATCGACGATCTGGGCGCGGACAGCCTCGATATCGTCGAGCTGGTGATGGCGTTCGAGGAAGAATTCGGGGTCGAGATCCCCGACGACGCCGCCGAGAAGATCACGACCGTCAAGGACGCGATCACCTACATCGACGAGCACAAGGCTTAAGGGACAAGGGGCTGATCCCCTAACCCGGAGAGTCGAGATGTTGAGCGGCTCCCCTTCCTCGGCCAGAGGGCGGGGAGCCGTTTCAGTTTGAAAGCACCCGCGCGCGTCAGCGCTCGCGTCGGCGGGGGTGAAGAAGGAATGCCTATGCGTCGCGTCGTCGTCACCGGTCTGGGCCTCGTCACGCCGCTCGGCGCGGACGTGGAAACCGCCTGGGCCAACCTCATCGCCGGCAAGTCGGGCGCCGGGCCGATCACGCGCTTCGACGCGTCGAACCAGAAGTGCCAGATCGCCTGCGAGGTGAAGCCCAAGGATCACGAATACGGCTTCGATCCTGACCAGCGTGTCGATCACAAGATCCAGCGTCAGGTCGATCCCTTCATCATCTACGGCATCGACGCCGCCGGTCAGGCGCTGGAGGATGCCGGGCTGACCGAGATGGACGAGGCGACCAAGCTGCGCGCCGGCGTCTCGATTGGGTCGGGCATCGGCGGACTGCCAGGAATTGAGATCGAGTCGATCAACCTGCACGAGCGCGGCCCGGGGCGCGTAAGCCCGCACTTCGTTCACGGTCGGCTGATCAACCTGATCAGCGGGCAGGTGTCGATCAAATACGGGCTGATGGGGCCGAACCACGCGGTCGTCACCGCCTGCTCGACCGGCGCGCACTCGATCGGCGACGCCGCTCGCATGATCCGCGACGACGATGCCGACATCATGCTGGCGGGCGGTGCTGAGAGCACGGTCAACCCACTCGGCGTCGCCGGCTTCGCGCAGGCGCGCGCGCTCAACATGAGCATGAACGACCGCCCGACTGAGGCGAGCCGTCCTTACGACAAGGACCGCGACGGCTTCGTGATGGGCGAGGGCGCGGGCGTCGTTGTGCTGGAGGAGTACGAGCATGCCAAGGCACGCGGCGCGAAGATCTATGCCGAGGTCGTCGGCTACGGTCTGTCGGGCGACGCCTATCACGTGACCGCGCCGCATCCCGAAGGGAAGGGCGCGGAGAATGCCATGCGCATGGCGCTGCGCAAGGCGGGCATGGAGCCTGCCGACATCGATTACATCAACGCGCACGGCACCTCCACGATGGCGGATACGATCGAGCTGGCGGCGGCCAAGCGCGTTTTCGGCGACGATCTGTCGGGTGCGTCGATGTCGAGCACCAAGTCGGCGATCGGCCACCTGCTCGGCGGGGCCGGTGCAGTGGAGAGCATCTTCTGCATTCTGGCGCTGCGCGACCAGGTTGTGCCGCCGACGCTCAACCTCCACAATCCCGACGAGGGTACCGAGGGCGTCGACCTCGTTCCGCTCGTGGCCAAGAAGCGTGAGGTGCGCGCGGTACTCAACAACAGCTTCGGGTTTGGCGGAACGAACGCGTCGCTCGTGATGAAGGCGATCTGAGATAGCATCGATGCGCCGTCCCGGTTGTCTGGCGCTGATCGCCGGGCTGGTCATCATCGTGGCGGGCGCGTGGGTGCTGCTCGGCTGGTCGGGCAGCGGCCCGGCCGCCAAGCCGATGAACGTCGAGATCGCGCAAGGCTCTAGCCTGGCGAGCGCGGCGGAGCAGCTGGAGAAGGCGGGGGCGATCCGCTCGGCCTCGCGCTTCCGGCTGCGCGCGCGGCTGTTCGGCGGTTCGGGATCGATCAAGGCGGGCGAGTTCGCGATCCCTGCCGGTGCGAGCGAGTCGACCATCCTGTCGATCTTGCAGGGCGGCAAGGCGGTGCAGCGGCTGGTCGTGATCCCCGAGGGGCTGCCATCGGTGATGGTGCGCGACAAGCTGATGACAGCGCCTGCGCTGACCGGCAGCGTCGCTGTGCCCGCCGAAGGATCGGTTCTGCCCGACGGTTACTCGTTCGAGCGGGACGAGACGCGTGCGGCGGTGCTGGCGCGGATGCAGGCGGCGATGAAACGCTACGTGGCGCAGGCCTGGGCCAAGCGGCGCCCCACCACCGTCGCGAAGACACCCGAACAGGCAGTGATCCTCGCATCCGTCGTAGAAAAGGAGACGGGCAAGCCGTCCGAGCGGCGGATGGTCGCCGCCGTTTATTCCAACCGACTGCGGATCGGCATGCCGCTGCAGGCCGACCCGACCGTCATCTATCCGATCACGAAGGGACGTCCGCTGGGTCGGCGTATCCGCCAGTCCGAGCTGCGCGCGAAGAACGGCTACAACACTTATGCGTCACCCGGTCTACCGGTCGGGCCGATCGCCAACCCGGGGCGGCTGTCGATCGACGCGGTGCTCGACCCGGCGCATACCAAGGCGCTGTATTTCGTGGCGGACGGCACCGGCGGGCACGTTTTCGCCGACACGCTGGCCGAGCATAACGCGAACGTGAAGAAGTGGTACGCGATCCGTCGCGCTCGCGGCGAAATGTGATCGCGCGGACTTCGGAGCACGTTCCTCCAAGCATCTGATCAAGTGCGATTTGTGATGCCGCACGGTCGTAAGCTCTTCTGCTAAAACGTTGATCTTGCAACGCTGAGCGCGTGCCGCGTCGAACCGAGCCTCTGGTACGGCGAGCAAGGGTGCCGCGCACGCGCCTAGCCGGTAGAAGGCGGCAAAAGGGAAGCATCGTTGCCGTTGAACCTGCCGTTTCGCTGTGCCTGCCTCGTGGCCGGCACGACCATTCTATCCGCCTGTGTCCCCGCTGGCCGTCCACCCGCCGCCCCTGCCGCGGCAGTGCCGATCACGGTGCAGTCGACACCTCCTGAGGACGCACCGGCTCCGTCACTCGCGCGACCTGATCGGCCTGTGTCGCGCTCGCAGCCGTCCGCGCGCCTCGTCAACGCGGTGCAGGCGCTGGGTCGCGGCTTCAAGGGTGCGGTGGGTATCAGCGTGCGCAACATCGACGAAGGCTGGGTGGTCGCGTGGGAAGGTGACCGCGCCCGCCCGCAACAGAGCGTCAGCAAATTGTGGGTCGCGATCGCGGTCATGGACGCGGTGGAGCACGGGCGCTTGTCGCTCGCTGATCGGGTAACGGTCAGGCGGTCGGACCTCACGCTGTTTCACCAGCCCATACGCGCGCTGGTCGGCAAGAATGGCTACACGACCACGATCGGCGCGCTGCTGCGCGGCGCGATGACGCGCAGCGACAACACCTGCAACGACGTGCTGCTGTGGAAGGTGGGTGGCCCGTCCGCGATCAACCGCATGCTGCGAGAGAAGGGCATCGACGGGGTGAAGTTTGGCCCCGGTGAGCGCAAGTTGCAGGCACGCACCGCAGGGTTGGAATGGAAACCGAAATGGGCCGGCGGCTGGGGTTTCCTGCAGGCCCGCGCGGCGATGACGTACGAAGCGCGTGCGAAGGCGCTGCGGCGCTACCTGGCGGCACCGATGGACGGCGCATCGGCGAACGGCGTGACCTTGGGGCTGTCGCTGCTGGCGGAAGGCAAGTTGCTCACGCCACGGTCGACCGCGTCGCTGCTGACGCTGATGCGGTCGAGCAAGACCGGGCCGCTGCGGCTCAAGTCAGGCCTGCGACCCGGCTGGACGCTGGCGCACAAGACCGGGACGGGTCAGGACCTGAACAGCTGGTCGACCGGCTACAACGATGTCGGGCTGCTCGTCGCACCCGACGGTCACCGCTACGCGGTCGCGGTGATGATCGCGAGCACACACCAGCCGATCCCCACGCGCATGCGGTTGATGGGCAATGTCACGCGCGCGATCGTTGCGAACGCCGCCCGTTAGGCGGCGGGCGGCTCAGCCCTTCAGCGCCGCGGCCTTCTTCGCGCGCTCGATCACCTCGGGCATCGTGCCCTCGGTCACCCAGCTGCCGCCGACGCAGAGCACGGGATCGAGCGCGAGCCAGTCAGGCGCATTCTTTGCGCTGATCCCGCCGGTCGGGCAGAACTTGCACTGGTAGAAGGGTGCGGCGAGCGCCTTCAATGCCTTGACCCCGCCCGATGTCTCGGCCGGAAAGAACTTGAAGTGGGTCAGGCCCAGGTCGAGGCCGCGCATGATGTCGCCCGCGGTCGCGACGCCGGGCAGATAGGGCAGCTTACTGTCGATGATCCGCTCGCTGAGGCGATGCGACAGCCCCGGCGAGACGATGAACTCCGCGCCGGCGTCCACCGCCTGGTCGAACTGATCGGGCGACACGACCGTGCCCGCGCCGACGATCGCGCGCGGCACCTGCTTCATCTCGCGGATCGCATCGAGCGCGGCGGGGGTGCGCAGCGTCACTTCGAGCACGCGCAAACCGCCCGCGACCAGCGCCTCGGCGAGCGGACGTGCCTGCGCGGCGTCGTGGATCACCAGCACCGGGATGACCGGCGCAGTCTGCATGATGTCCTGAATGTTCATGTGTGCTCCTGCGCGAAAGCGGCCGCGGCGCCGAACAGGCCGGGCTGGGGATGGGTGATGAGCTTGACCGGGATCGCGGCCATCAACTGTTGGAACCGCCCCTTGGCAACGAAACGCTGGTCGAAGCCGGAGCGGAGCAGCTTGTCCTTGATGCGCAGACCCAGCCCGCCCGCGATCACGACGCCCTTGGCACCATGCGCGAGCGCCAGATCGCCCGCCACGGCGCCGAGCGCCAGGCAGAAACGGTCAAGCGCAGCGAGCGCGAGCGAGTCGTCGCCGTCGAGCGCGTCGGTCCAGATTTCCTTATCGGTGCGCTCGCGGATTGCGCGCCCCTCGAGGCTCGCGAGTGTCTCGTAGATCGCGACGATTCCGGGACCCGCGACGATCCGTTCGGTCGATACGCGCGTGAAGGTCCGGCGCAGGCGCTTGAGGATCGCGTCCTCGATGGGATCGAGCGGGGCATAGTCCATGTGCCCGCCCTCGGTCGGCAGCACGAGATAGCGGCCTCCGGTCTTGAACACCTGTGCCACGCCCAGGCCGGTTCCGGGGCCGCAGACGGTGGTCACGCCCTCCGCCGGCAGCGGCACGTCGGGACCGCACAGATGCTCGAAATCTTCGTGCGGCAACTGCCCCACGGCGTGGCCGACCGCGCCGAAATCGTTGATGATCGTGTAGATTTCGGCGTCGAGCCGCTCCGGGATCAGCGAGGGACGGATCACCCAGGGGTTATTGGTCATGCGGATCACGTCGCCCGTGATCGGCGAGGCGACCGACAGTGCTGCCGCCTTGGGCATCGGGCGGTTGAGCGTCGCGGCGAAAGCCTGCCACGCGGTCTGCAGGCTGGCGTGGTCGGCGGTGCGCAGCGTTACCGGATCGCCCAGCGACACGACCTTGCCGCCCTCTACCTCGGCGATCGCGAATCGCGCGTTGGTACCGCCGATGTCGGCCGTCACGATTTCGGTCACAGCATCGCTCCCGCCAGCATCGCACTCGCTCCCTTTTCCGCCTCGTCGGCTTGTCCCCGGAACATGCCGAACAGCTCGCGTCCCATGCCCGACGGTGCGGGCGGCGGGGCAGGCCGCTCGCGCGCAGCCAGCGTCTCGGCGTCGACCAGCATGTCGAGCGTGCCCGCGACCGCGTCAACGCGCACCACGTCGCCGTCGCGGATCAGGCCGATGTTTCCTCCCCCGAGCGCTTCCGGGCTGACGTGGATCGCGCACGGCACCTTGCCGCTCGCGCCCGACATGCGCCCGTCGGTGACGAGCGCGACCTTGTGCCCGCGGTTTTGTAGCACACCGAGCGGCGGGGTCAGCTTGTGCAACTCGGGCATGCCGTTGGCGCGCGGACCCTGGAACCGGACCACGACGACCACGTCGCGGTCGAGTTCGCCCGACTTGAACGCCTCGATCACGTCTAGCTGATCGTCGAACACGCGCGCGGGCGCCTCGACGATCCAGCGCTCACGCTCGACGGCCGACACCTTGATGCAGGCGCGACCGACGTTGCCCTGCAGAATACGCATCCCACCGTCGGGCGAGAAGGGTGCAGCAGCGGGGCGCAGGATTGTCTCGTCACCGCTCGCACCCGGCGGTGCCCAGGCGAGCGCGTCGCCGTCGAGCACGGGCTTGCTCGCGTAGGCGGACAGGTCGTCGCCCGCGACCGTCGTGATGTCGCGGTGGAGGTGCCCGCTCGCGAGTAATTCGCCGATGACATAGGGCATGCCGCCCGCCGCCTCGAACGCGTTCACGTCGGCGGAGCCATTGGGGTAGACGCGTGCAAGCAAGGGCACGGCGGCTGACAGCCGGTCGAAATCCTCCCAATCGATGACGATCCCCGCCGCACGCGCGATCGCGGGCACGTGGAGCAGGTGGTTGGTCGAACCGCCGGTCGCGAGCAACCCGACTGCGGCGTTGACGATCGCCTTCTCGTCGACGCACAGCCCGAGCGGGCGGTAATTGTCGCTTGCGGTGCCGATCGCGGCGAGGCGATGCACCGCCGCGCGGGTCAGTGCCTGCCGCAGCTTCGTGCCCGGGTTGACGAACGCGGCGCCGGGCATGTGCAGGCCCATCACCTCCATCATCATCTGATTGGTGTTGGCGGTGCCATAGAAGGTGCAGGTGCCCTGGCTGTGGTAGGCGCCGATCTCGGCCTCCAGCAGTTCCTCGCGCCCCGCCTCGCCGACCGCGAAGCGCTCGCGCACCGCGGCCTTTTCCTTGTTCGATAGGCCGGAGGGCATCGGACCGCCCGGCACCATCACCATCGGCAAATGTCCGAAGCGCAACGCCCCCATCAGCAATCCAGGCACAATCTTGTCGCAGATGCCGAGCAACGCCGCGCCCTCGAATGTGCCGTGGGAGAGGGCAACCGCGGTCGACAGCGCGATCGTGTCGCGGCTGAACAGCGACAGCTCCATCCCCGGATAGCCTTGCGTCACGCCGTCGCACATCGCGGGCACGCCGCCTGCGACCTGTGCGGTCGCCCCGACCTCACGCGCCCACACCTTCATCTGTTCGGGATAGCGGTAATAGACCGCGTGCGCCGACAGCATGTCGTTGTACGAGGTGACGATGCCGATGTTCATGCCCGCGCCGTCGCGCATCGCGGCGCGATCCTCGGGCGTGCCGGCATAAGCGTGCGCGAGATTCGCGCAACCGAGCCGCGGGCGGCCGATCCAGGTGTCGCGCTCGCGCTCGATCAGGTCGAGATAGGCGCGTCGGCTCGGCTGCGAGCGCGCGATGATGCGATCGGTGACAGCCTGTACGGCGGGGTTCATGCGAAAACTTCCATCTGCCCTGAGCTGGTCGAAGGGCGCTTCTAGTCGCTCAGGGCGTCAGGACAATGCGGTACGTGGTCTATGCCGCACATGCGTGCGGGGTCAGGGCGCCCAGTGGATGTCGACCGGCAGCTCGACATCGGCCAGCACGCGACCGATCGGGTAGGGCGACCCCGCACCCTCGCTGATCGCGTCCTCGATCACCTTGCGCTTGGCATCGCCCGTCACCGCGATCAACAGCGCGCGCGCGGTGATAATCCCGGCGCGGCTCAGCGTCACGCGCGCGACCGGCGCCTCGGGCGGCAGCGGATCGGGCATGACGCCCAATGCGCGGCGCTCACGCGGGCCGTTCAACGCCTCGTCATAGTCGGGGCCGGTAAAGATCGATGCGGTATGACCGTCACCGCCAACGCCCAGCACGCACAGGTCGAGCGGCCAGTGCAGGTCCTGCATCAGCGCGTCGGCGGAGCGGCCCGCCGTCTTATAGTCGTCGGTTGCCTTGGGCACGATCGGCATCACGCGCGCGCCCTTCGGAATGAACGTCTTGCCGAGCGCGGTGACGTTCGACAGCGCGTCGCCCAGCGGCACGATCCGCTCGTCGCTGGGGATAATCGTTACCCGCTTCCAGTCGAGCTTCGCCTGAGCCAGCTTTGCGTACGCCGGCAGCGGGGTCTTTCCGCCCGCCAGCGCGATCACGGCGGAGCCGCGCGCGTCGATCGCGCTCTCGATCACGAACTGGATGTCGCCCGCGACCGCGTCGGCCAGCTCGGCCGCGTCGTCATATTCCCACCATTCGATTTCGGTCGTCATCGTCAGTTACTCGTGTTGAATTGGGGCAGGAGGCTGTACCGCGCTCAATCGTCCTGCCAGGTTACGCCGTCGCGCTCGGTCAGCGCGATCGCCGCCGACGGACCCCAGGTGCCCGCGGGATAATGTTTCGGCTTGGTCCCGTTCGCCGCCCAGCCGGCACGGATCGCGTCGGTCCAGACCCACTGCGCCTCCACCTCGTCGCGGCGGACGAACAGCGTCTGGTCACCCTCGATCAGGTCGAGCAGCAGCCGCTCGTAGGCGATACGGCGGCGCTGACCCGCGAACTCGGTATCGAGGCTGAGCTTCAATGGCACCTCGCGCAGGCGGACGCCGTCGCGGTCGAGCCCGGGCTCCTTCGCCATCACCAGCAGCTCGATATATTCTTCCGGCTGCAAGCGGATGACGAGCGTATTGGGTTGCAGCAGCCCGCCTCGCCCCGAAAACATCGAGTGCGGCACCGGTTTGAACTGTATCGCGATCTCGCTGCGCCGCTTTGCCATCCGCTTGCCGGTGCGCAGGTAGAAGGGCACGCCCTGCCAGCGCCAATTGTCGACGTGCGCCTTGATCGCGACGAAGGTTTCAACGTCCGAGTCGTAGCCGAGCTCGTCGTCATAGCCCTTGACGACCTTGCTGCTGACCGCGCCTTCCTCATACTGGCCGGTGACCGTGTTTTGCGGCACGTCGGTCGGCGTCATCACGCGCAGCGAGCGGAACACCTTGGCCTTTTCGTCGCGGATGTCGTCCTTGCTGTAGCGTGCGGGCGGCTCCATCGCGATCAGCGCGAGCAGTTGCAGCGTGTGGTTGGTGATCATGTCGCGCAGCGCGCCCGCGCCCTCGTAGTAACCGGCGCGATCCTCCAGCCCGACCGTTTCCGCGATCGTGATCTGGACGTTGTCGATCCCTTGCGCGTTCCACACCGGCTCGAAGAAGCTGTTGCCGAAGCGCAGCGCGAGGATGTTCTGCACCGTCTCCTTGCCGAGATAGTGATCGATGCGGAAGATCCGGTCCTCGGGGAAGACCGCCGCGACGGTGTCGTTGATCTCGCGGCTGGAGGCGAGGTCGTAGCCCAGCGGCTTCTCCAGCCCGATCCGCACCGTGTCGCCGGCGAGGCCGACCTTCTCCAGCCCCTTCACCGCCGGCTCGAACAGCGACGGCGCGGTCGACAGAAAGATCGCGAGCCCGCCCGAGATGTCACCGATCTTGTCGGCGAGCGCCTGGAACGTCGACTCGTCGGACAGGTCGGCGGGCTGGAACGACAGGCGTTGCAGGAAGGAAGCGATCTTCTCCTTGTCCTTGCGGTCGTCGCTCAGATACTCGTCGAGTGCCGCGCGCGCGATCTCGCGAAAGCTGTCGTCATCCTCGTCGCCGCGTGCCGATCCGGTGATCGTCAGGCCTTCGGGCAGCAGCCCGTCGGCGTGAAGGCCGAACAGCGACGGCAGCAGCATACGCTTCGACAGGTCGCCGGTGGCGCCGAACAGGAGGAGTTTGCCGACGGGATTGCGCTGCATGGTGGCTCCGTGGTCGTTGTGCCCGCGGTGCACCCGGGTAGGCGCGACCGCACGGGCGGGTTGAGTTGGTCAGCGGCGTTAGCGCGTGAGCCCGGCCAACGGGTCCAGCCCCGCCATCAAATTCAGGTTCTGCACCGCCGCGCCCGCCGCGCCCTTGCCGAGGTTGTCGAGCGTCGCGACGAGGCGTAGCTGGCGCAGGTCGTCGTTGCCGAAGACGTGGAGCGTCATGCGATCGCTATTCGCATCGTCCTCGATCGTGATGGTGGCCGGCGCCGTGTCGGAGACGCGCACCAGGTCGCAGCCGGCGTAGGCCTCGCGCAGCGCCTGCTCGACCGCCTGCCGATCGGCGCCGTTCGCAAGCTGCGCGAGGTGCAACGGCACTTCGACCACCATGCCGCGAAAGGTGTTGGCGACCGCGGGCTGGAAGACGGGGCCGTGCGACAGGCCGGCGTGCCTCGTCATTTCGGGCACGTGCTTGTGTCCGAGCGCGAGCGCGTAGGGGCGGAAGGCCGTGTTCGCCGCACCGCTCTCGAACTCGGCGATCATCGACTTGCCGCCACCTGAATAGCCGGAGGTCGCATTGACCATCACGAGTGCGTCGGCCGGCAGCAACCCTTCGCGCACCAGCGGACGCACGAGCGCCAGAAAACCAGTGGGGTAGCAGCCTGGATTGGCGACGAAGCGGGCGCGCGCGATCCGCTCAGCCTGGTCGGGTTCGAGCTCTGCGAAGCCGTAGGTCCATCCATCCGCCACCCGATGCGCCGTCGACGCGTCGATGACGCGCGTGGTGTCGTTGTTGATCATCGCCACGGCCTCGCGTGCCGCATCGTCGGGCAGGCACAGGATGACGACATCGGCGTCGTTCAGCGCTTCGCGACGCGCGACCGCGTCCTTGCGGCGCGCCTCGTCGAGGATCAGCAGCGATACGTCCGCCCGGTTCGACAGTCGCTCGCGGATCTCCAACCCTGTCGTGCCGACCGCGCCGTCGATGAAGACCGACGTACTCACTTCGCTGCCACGTCGTCCGCATCGACGTAGCCGACCAGCCCTGCATCAACCGCGATGCCCCAAGCGACGCCGCCGGTCAGATCGAGCAGGTCGAAGGCGGAGCCGGACGCCAGCGACGCGATCACCGCCCCGTCAATGGCGCGACCATCACGAAGCCCGGTGTCGCGCACCACTGTACGACGCAGCGGGGCGGCGTAATGCGGTGCGAACACGCGGTCGGCGAGTCGCACATCGGCGATGTCGGCGCGAACGGCGTTGGTCGTTGGATCGAGCCGGACCGAAGGGCCCGACAAGGCGAAGGTGCGCCGTGCCTCGCGTGCCGAAACGGAGTCGGAATGAGCGGCGGCGGTGCGGCCCATCGATCCACCAGCCAGAGCCAGATCAGGCGTTGACTGCGGCCCTGACGGATGTGGCGTGGCTGTCGCCGTCACCGATGAACTGCCCGAACTCCTCAAGAAAATCTGCCCCTTCGGATGTGCGCGCGACAAAGATGTTGCGTTTGTCGCTGTCGTCGCGTTGCCGGCGCAGATAGCCGAGCGTCCCCAGCCTGTTCAAGGCGCGAGTGACGACCGGTTTCGACACGTTGAGCGCGCGCGCCAATCCGCGCACGGTATGCGGACCCGGCCGCAGATAAACGACCAGCAGCAATGCCATCTGACGGTTGGTGAGATCGGGCTCGCCCGACCGCACGTAATCGACCAGCGCATTCATCCACTGACCAAGTTCGGGCTGAATAAGACCTGCCACTGCCTCGTCCCGATTGTTCGCGTCCCGGAAAGTCGTTCCGGTTCTGTTGCTTTGCTTAACGTCCTGTCCACGCACTGGTTTCAGCAACGTCATGAAATTGACCGGCCTTCGCCGCCATGCGCAAACGGGTCGCCGCGCTGGCAGACGAGGGGGCGCCGCGGTTGATTGCGCGGGCGCTCTCGCCTATGTCGCCGCGCGTCGCGCCGCCAAGGCGCTCCCGTCCAAAGAAGTGCGCGCTCGCTCCATGTTCACCTTTCTGCTCGTCATTCACGCGATCGTCGCCGCCGCGCTCGTCACGGTCATCCTGATGCAGCGGTCGGAGGGCGGTGGCCTGACCTCGAGCGGCAGCCCGTCGGGCCTGATGTCGGCACGTGGCGCCGCCGATTTCCTGACGCGCGCGACATCGGTACTGGCCGGCGCCTTTATTCTTCTCTCGATCCTGCTCGCGTTCCTGGCGGCGAACCGCAACGCGACCTCGGTCGACACCTCGCTCCAGCGGCGCGCGCCCGCTGCCGCCGCCGCTCCTGCGCCGACCGGTCAGGACGCATTGTCCGACGCGGCGCGCAACGCCGCGGCTGCAGCAGCGCCGGCGCAGGCCGACAACGGCGTGCCGCTCGCGCGCTGAGCTTCGTCTGATTGTCTAGCTGTCGACACCACGAGTGGCGTCGACAAGCAGTTCATCGTGATTTTCGCCGCGCGTGGGCGACCGCGCGCTTGTGGTCGTTCGTATTTCAGGGTTAGGCGTTTATCGTCATGGCGCGGTTCATCTTCATCACCGGCGGCGTGGTTTCCTCGCTCGGCAAGGGTCTCATGGCGGCGAGCCTCGCCGCACTGTTGCAGACGCGTGGCTACCGCGTCCGCATCCGCAAGTTCGATCCCTACCTGAACGTCGATCCGGGCACGATGAGCCCGTATCAGCACGGCGAGGTCTACGTGACCGACGACGGCGCTGAGACTGACCTCGACCTCGGCCATTACGAGCGTTTCACCGGCGTCGCCTCGCGCCAGTCGGACAACGTCACCTCGGGCCGCATCTACAAGACGATCATCGAGCGTGAGCGGCGCGGCGACTATCTAGGTGCCACGGTGCAGGTGATCCCGCACGTGACCGACGCAATCAAGGCGTTCGCGCTTGCTGAGACCGACGACGTCGATTTCGTGCTGTGCGAGATCGGCGGCACCGTCGGCGATATTGAGTCGCTGCCCTTCATCGAGGCGATCCGCCAGCTGAAGAACGAGCTTGGCCGCGGCAACGCGATCAGCATCCACGTGACGCTGGTGCCCTACATCGCCGCGGCGGGCGAGTTGAAGACCAAGCCGACGCAGCATTCGGTGCGCGAATTGGCGGCACTCGGCGTCCAGCCCGACGTGCTGGTGTGCCGCTGCGAGCAGCCGCTCCCACCGTCCGAGCGCGCCAAGATCGCATTGTTCTGCAACGTGCCCGAAACCGCAGTCATCCCCGCGCTCGATGCGAAGAGCATCTACGCGGTGCCGCTGCAATATCACGGCGAAGGGCTCGACTCGGAGGTGCTGCGCGCGTTCGGCATCACGCCGTCGTCCGCGCCAGACCTCAGCCGCTGGGAGGAGATCGTCGAGCGGCTGGAACATCCCGAGGGCGAGGTGACGATCGGCGTCGTCGGCAAGTACGTCGGGCTGCAGGACGCCTATAAGTCTCTCAACGAGGCGCTGGTCCACGGCGGGATCGCCAACCGCGTCAAGGTCAACATCCGCTGGATCGACGCCGAATTGTTCGAGGGCGACGAGGCGGAGATCGCCGCCCAGCTCGAGCCGTGCCACGCCATCCTCGTCCCCGGCGCGTTCGGTTCGCGCGGCGCGGAGGGCAAGATCGAGTCGGTCCGCTTCGCACGCGAGCGCCGCGTGCCCTATTTCGGCATCTGCTTCGGCATGCAGATGGCGTGCGTCGAGGGCGCGCGCGATCTGGCCGGCATCGAACATGCGTCGTCGACCGAGTTCGGCCCGACCGACGAACCAGTCGTCGGCCTCATCACCGAATGGATGAGCGAGCGCGGGCTGGAGAAGCGCGCCGCTGACGGTGACCTGGGCGGCACGATGCGGCTGGGTGCCTATCCCGCCAAGCTGACCGGCAACAGCGTCGTCGCCTCCGTCTACGGCGCGGACGAGATCGAAGAGCGCCATCGCCACCGCTACGAGGTCAACACCGCCTATCGTGAACGGCTCGAGGCGGGCGGGCTCGTCTTCTCGGGCCTGTCGCCCGACGGCATGCTGCCCGAAATCGTTGAGCGGCCCGACCATCCGTGGTTCGTCGGCGTGCAATTCCACCCGGAATTGAAGTCAAAGCCGTTCGACCCGCACCCGCTGTTCGCCAGCTTCATCGCCGCCGCAGTCAAGCAAAGCCGGCTGGTCTGACGCCGACGCAACGTCGGTGATCTTCACGCGCGTTCGGACTGTCCCGGTCAAGCTGTCGTTCATCGCTTCGTGCTACCGGGCAGGTTGATCGGGGCGCAGTGGCCATGCTGTACCCGGCGCATTGGGACCGGTGGGGATCGAATCCATGTCATTTGCAGCAACGGCGGCCGCCGGCCTGCCGCAACCCGCGCGATCGGCGATCTGCTCGGCCAGGCAGGCCGGACCGCGTCACTTCCTCCCGCCCGACACCGATCGATCGATCCTGTCGCTGCTGTTCGATCTTGGGCTGACGCGCCACTTCATGGGTCACGTCGTACTCACCGCCGCCGGCCTGGCCGTGCTGCGCGTGATTACCGGCTGATGATGGAATAAAGGCGCCCGGGCTGTTCGCCCGGACGCCCCACGACGCCTCGAAAGGGAGCAAAGAGGCGCCGAACTTGTCGACCCGTCTAGGCGGTCAGGCGGCCTGCGCCTCGCCGGCGGGCTCGTTCTCGACCGCGGCGAGCGGCGCACCGGTCCGCACCGCAATCTTCTTCGGCTTCATCGCCTCAGGCACTTCGCGCACCAGATCGATCACCAGCAAGCCGTCGTTCAACCGCGCGTCCTCGACGAAGACGAAGTCAGCGAGCTCGAACCGCCGCTCAAAGCTGCGGTTGGCGATGCCGACGTGCAGGAAGCTCGGCCCCTCGGCCTTGTCGTCCTTGCGCCCGGCGACCAGCAGCAGGTTCTGCTGCGCGGTGATCTCCACCTCGTCGCGACTGAACCCGGCGACCGCCAGCGTAATGCGGTAGCGATCATCGGCGATCCGCTCGAGATTGAACGGCGGGTAATTCTCTGAGGCGCCGCGCGCATTGGCCTCGATCATGTCGAACAGACGATCGAACCCGATGGTCGAGCGGCGATAGGGGGTAAGGTCGAAACGCATCTCAAATCCTCTTCTATGAGCGAGTTGAAAAGCAGCGTCCGGATGTCCGCGACGCCGGCATCGCGCGGCCCGACCGAGCGGCACCGCGCACCAACCAAGATGGTAAACCGACGAAGCGTTTCAAGCGCCCTCTAAACATCTACTTCATTGATAGGGTTTGCAGCGCCGATCTACGTTCCGGGGCAGAAGAGGGGATCATTGCCATGACCGTCACGCTCGCGTTGCTGCTTGCTCAGACCGCTTCCCAGCTGCCGACGGCGCCCGTGGTAGCCGAACCAACACCAGCGGCCCAGGACGGTACCGAGGACGACGCCGCGAGCGGGCGACTCGGCAACGCACAGCAGAGCGGGGGCGACATCGTCGTGACTGCAAGGCGGCGCAGCGAGACGGTGCAGCAGGTGCCGATCGCCATCTCGGTGATCGGCGGGCAATCACTGGCGGATACGGGCGCGTACAACGTCAACCGGCTGACGCAGCTGCAACCGAGCTTGCAATTCTACTCTACCAACCCGCGCAACTCGGCCGCCAACATCCGTGGTCTCGGCGCGCCGTTCGGGCTTACCAACGACGGGATCGAGCAGGGCGTCGGCATCTACGTCGACCAGGTCTATTACAGCCGCATTGCGTCCGCGACGTTCGACTTTACCGATACCGAGCGGATCGAGATCCTGCGCGGGCCGCAAGGCACGCTCTACGGCAAGAACACGACCGCGGGCGCGATCAACATCACGACACGCAAACCCAGCTTCACCCCCGAGGCGCGCGTCGAGCTGACCGCGGGCAATTACGACTTCGTTCAGGCCAAGGCGTCGGCGTCGGGGCCGCTGGTCGACGACAAGCTCGCGGTGAGACTGTCCGCGTCGGTCACGCGACGCGACGGCACGATCGACAACGTCCGCACCGGCGTGCGCGCCAACGCCCAGGACAACAAGAGCCTGCGCGGACAGCTATACTGGCACGCGACCGACACGCTCGACCTGACGCTGTCCGCCGACTACAACCAGCAGGACCCGGATTGCTGCGCGCAATATTACGTCCGCGTCGGCGCGACGCAGCGCCCAGTCGCGCGCCAGTACGAGGCGCTCGCCGCCGCGTTCGGCTATCATCCGCCGTCGCGTGACGCCTTTGACCGCGTGACCGACCTCGATACCCCGTTGCGCGCACAGCAGGAGCTGGGCGGCGTGTCGCTGGTCGGCGAACTGGACCTCGGCGCGGCGTCGCTCACCTCGGTCAGCGCGTGGCGTAAATGGGACTGGAAGCCGTCGAACGATCGTGACTTTATCGGGCTGCCGATTACGACCGTGTCGGCCAACCCGTCGCAGCAGGAACAGGTCAGCCAGGAACTGCGCGTGGCCTCGAACGGCCGACGCGAGGTCGATTACGTCGCGGGGCTGTTCTATTTTCACCAGACGATCGACACGCAAGGGTTGCAGGTGCAGGGATCGGCGGCGAGCCGCTGGTTGCTCAACCCGCCCGCCGGCGGTTGCACGCCCACCAGCACTGCCAACGCGTGCAATCCGGCGGTGCTGAATGGGCTCACCTCGCGCAACACGATTGGCTTCAGCAACACCAGCGCGGCGGCGTTCGGCAAGTTGACGTGGCACGTGACCGACCGGCTGTCGCTCGCGCCGGGTCTGCGCGTCAACTACGACAAGAAGAAGGGTGACTATCTGTCGCTGGTGACGACGGGGAGCGGCGCGACGCTCGACTGCTCGGCGGCGGCGCAGGGGCTTAGCAGCGTGACGCGCGACCGCTGCGGGGTGCTGGCACCGCAGCGCTATCAACCCGACTTCGATGACTGGAACGTGTCAGGCGACGTCACGCTCGCCTACGACCTGTCCGCCGACAATCACTTCTACGCGACCTACGCGCGCAGCTACAAATCGGGCGGGATCAACCTGTCGGGCTTGCCACTGGGCGGGGACAATCTTCCGCTGCTAGCCACCGCGACCGTCAAGCCTGAGACGGTCAATCATTACGAACTCGGGCTCAAGAACCAGTTCCTCGACCGTCGCGCGACCGTGAACGTGGCCGCGTTCTGGACCGACATCTTCGACTATCAGGCGACCGTCACCAACAGCCAGTTGAGCGTGCTGCGCGGCTATCTCGCCAATGCCGGCCATGTCCGCACCCGCGGGGTCGAGATCGACTCGGCGTTCCGACCTACCAGCCGGCTGAACGTCTACGGCAACGCCGCCTATACCGACGCCAAGTACCAGCGCTTCACCGATGCGCCTTGCCCGCCCGAGCTGTCGGGCGGCACCGCGTTACCGATCGTGAACGGGCAGATCATCGGCACCCCCGCCGCCGCGGGGACGCCGGGCAACAGCCTGCCGTTCTGCAACGTGTCGGGACAGCGAATTCCGGGCGTGTCGAAATGGGCGTTCTCCTACGGCGCGGAATATGGCGTGCCGACCAACTTCGGCGGGAACGAGGGTAACGTCTACCTGGGCTATGACGGCAGCTACCGCTCGAACTTCTCGTCCAATCCGTCCGAGTCGATCTACACGCGGGTGGACGGCTATTCGATCTCCAACGTGCGCGTCGGTTATCGCGAGGGCAGCCGGCTCAACATATTCGGCTGGGTACGCAATGTGTTCGACCAGGATTATTTCGAGCTTTTAGCGACTCAGTCGGGCAACACCGGCCTCGTCGTCGGTCAACCGGGTGACCCGCGCACCTACGGCGTGACCTTCTCGGCGTCCTTTTGAGTTTGATGACGCCGGAGCGGCAGACGTGGCTGATCTTGTCTTGAGCAGCGCAGGCGAGAACCTGAACGCGCAAGTGTTCGATTGTTGTTACAAAGCAAACGCCCGGGCCGTTTCCGACCCGGGCGCCTGCGTGACGATCAACTCGTCAGCCCCCTAATCCTGCATTCCGCCCGCACGCCGCATCATCGATGAGGCGGGGCTGGTCTGCTTTCCCCGAACCACGGCTTCTGCCTGTGTGCCAGTGCGATCATTGCTAGGTTAGCCGGGGTTGGCTGTCGACTGTTATGAATGCCGGCTAAACCGATTGTGGCGCGGCTGTGATGTATTCGCCACAGCCCGGTGTCTGCGCAAGTGCGGCGGCTGCCCGTTGCCAGCCGCCTGCACCCGCCGTAGAGCGGCAGCCATGTTGCTGTCGCGCTACGAGAGCATGATCGCGCGCCGGTACCTGCTGCCCGGCCGTGGTGAACGCTTCATTGTCCTGGTCGCCGGGTTCAGCCTGGGCGCGGTGATGCTCGGCGTCGCCGCGCTGGTGATCGTCATGAGCGTGATGAACGGTTTCCGTGCCGAGCTGTTCGACAAGATCGTCGGGCTGAACGGCCACGCAGTGGTGCAAGGGGTCGGTGGTCGTCTGCCCGACTGGCAGCAGGTGGTGCGCGAGGCACGCGCGACACCCGGCGTGACGGAAGCGACCCCGCTGATCGAACAGCCGCTGTTCGCCACCTACAATGGCCGCGCCGAGTTCATCCTGCTGCGCGGCATGCGCGTGCAGGACATCCGCGACAATGCGACGATCCGGTCGAAGGTGCTGGTCGGCAGCCTCAACTCGGTAACGCCCGGCAGCGGCAATGTCGCGATCGGCGCGCGGCTGGCGGAGGCGCTGGGCGCGACCGTTGGGTCGCAGATCACGATCTGGAACCCTCAGGGTCAGTCGACGCCGTTCGGCACCGTGCCGCGGCAGGTCAGCTACACCGTCGGCGCGATCTTCGAGGTCGGCATCTACGATTACGACAAGGCCTATGTGATCATGCCGATCCAGGACGCGCAGACGCTGCTGCTGATGGGCGATTCGGTCAGCATGATCGAGCTTGAGACCGCGAATGCCGACAAAGTGGGCGAGATCCTCGCCCCCCTCGCGCCCAAGGTGCAGGGCTACGCGATCATCCGCGATTGGCGGCAGCTGAACGCCGAATTGTTCGATGCATTGGCGGTCGAGCGCGTCGCGATGTTCGTCGTGCTGTGCATCATCATCCTCGTCGCCGCGTTCAATATTGCCAGTTCGCTCATCATGCTGGTGCGCGCCAAGACGCGCGACATCGCGATCCTGCGCACGATGGGGGCGAGCAGGGGGGCGATGCTGCGCATCTTCATGACGGTCGGCACGACGATCGGCGTGCTCGGCACGATCGCGGGGCTGCTACTCGGTGCGGTGTTCCTGTTCTACCGGCAGGCGGTGGTCAATTTCGTGCAGCTCGTGACGGGACAGAATCTGTGGGACCCCTCGATCCGCTATCTGACCGAGCTGCCGTCGAAACCCGATCCCGTGGAGATTGCGGCGATTGTCGTCATCACGCTGATCATGACCTTTCTCGCGACGATCTACCCTGCCTACAAGGCGGCGAGTACCGATCCGGTGCAGGTACTACGCTATGAATAGCGACGGCGGCGTGACCGGTCGGCCTATCGGAGCCGCGACCGGTGAGAGGCAGGGATCGAGCGGCGCTGTCCTTGAGACTCGCGGTCTCGCCCGCAGCTTCACGCAAGGATCGGAGACGATCCACGTGCTGCGCGGCGTCGATCTGTCGATCGCGCCGGGTGAAATCGTCGCGCTGCTCGGCCCCTCCGGCTCGGGCAAGTCGACGATGCTTCAGGCCATCGGGCTGCTCGAAGGCGGGTTCGAGGGATCGATCCGCATCGCCGGCGAGGAAGCGGCCAGACTCGACGCCGCCGGCCGCACCGCGGTGCGTCGCGATCAGCTCGGCTTCGTCTACCAGTTCCATCACCTGCTCGCCGATTTCAACGCGATCGAGAACGTGATCCTGCCGCAGCTCGTCCACGGCGCCGAGCGTCCGGCGGCGGAGGCCCGCGCGACGAGGCTGCTGAGCGTGCTCGGGCTGGGCCATCGTTTGACGCACCGCCCCTCACAGCTGTCGGGCGGCGAGCAGCAGCGCGTAGCCGTCGCCCGCGCGCTCGCCAATCGGCCCGCGCTGATCCTGGCGGATGAGCCGACCGGTAACCTCGACGAACATACCGCCGACGTGGTGCTGGCCGAGTTCCTTCGGCTGGTACGCGAAGAAGGCTCGGCCGCGTTGATCGCGACCCACAACGAGCGGTTGGCCAAGCGCATGGACCGGGTCGTGCGGCTGCACGAGGGTCAGCTGCAGTGAGCGTCTGGCGCGAGGCGGTGACGCTCTCGGGCCGGTACGTCACGCTTCGCCCGCTCTCGCGCGGTGACCGCGACGAGATTGTCGCCGCGCTTGCCGATGTCGGGCTGAGCTTCGCCACCATCGTACCCGACGCGTCGACGATCGATCGTTGGTATGATGCGATCGAGGAGCAGGTCGCGGCCGGTCGCGCGCTGCCCTTCGTCGTGCTCGATGCAGGCGGTACAGTTTCGGGCGTCACGCGCTTTCTGCGGATGAACGAGGCGCATCGCCGCATCGAGATCGGCGGCACCGTCTACGCTTGGCGTGTCCAGCGCACCGGCCTCAATACCTAGGCGAAGCGCCTGCTGCTAGCCCATGCCTTCGACGTGCTCGGATGCCAGTGCGTGCAGCTTCGCACCAATGTGCTCAACCGCGCCTCACGCACCGCGATCGAGCGCCTGGGCGCAAGGCTCGACGGCATCCTGCGCGGGCACATGCTCACCCCTGGTAGTGAGGTGCGCGACAGCGCGGTCTACTCGGTACTGGCGCATGAATGGCCGCAGGTGCGCCGCAATCTCGACCACCTGTTGTCACGCGGGGAGCCTCAATGACCACGATCACCGACATAACCGTTCGTGTCGCCGACGGCACGCCCATTTCGCTCGATCAATGGCGCGGAAAGGTGCTGCTGATCGTCAACACCGCGTCCAAGTGCGGCTTCACGCCGCAATATGAGGGGCTGGAGGCGCTTCACCGCGAGCTTGGTCCACGCGGGTTCGAGGTACTGGCATTTCCCTGCAACCAGTTCGGCGCGCAGGAGCCGGGTGACGCGACCGAGATCGCCAGCTTCTGCTCGCTGACCTACGACGTGACCTTTCCGGTCTTCGCCAAGGTCGACGTGAACGGCGCCGCGGCCGATCCACTGTTCGACCGGCTCAAATCAGCGGCGCCGGGGTTGATGGGAACCAAGGCGATCAAGTGGAACTTCACCAAGTTCCTGATCGATCGCGCCGGCGAGGTCGTTCGACGTTACGCCCCGACCACGAAGCCTGATGAGATCCGCCGCGACATCGAGGCACTGCTCTGATCGATCAGGCCGGAACGCCGAACGCGCTCGCGCCCTTGCGATGATCCGCCGCGTTGGTGATCGAGGTGACACCGCCGAAAAGGAAGCTGATGCCGAGGATGTAGCCGGGCAGGGTCAGCGCCGAGAACGGGACGGTTGCAAGAATGAACAGCGCGAGCAGGATGTTGATGATGCCGAGCGCGATCAGCATGCCGCGCTGCCGTCTTAGCCGAAAACCATAGACCAGCTCGAGCACGCCGCGCACACTTAGCCAGATGGCGACCATCAACGTCAGTGACAACGCGCCAGTCGCCGGCTCCAGCATCATGATCAGTCCGACGATCAGCGACACGATGCCGAACAGGATCGAGTAACCGCGATGCGCACTGCCGTGACCGAACAGCGCCGCCGCGACCGCGAAGCCGCCCGCGACGAAGAAGAAGGCGCCGATCACCACGGTCGCGGCGAATGTAGCGGCGAATGGCCACACGAAGGCGGCAATCCCGAGCAGCACCGACACGATGCCGTAGGCCATGATCCAGCCCCAGCCGCGTCCCATTTCGACCCCGGCGATCCCGCCGGCACCGCGCACGTCCGTCATCGTCCAATCTCCTGTCTGCGCCGCCGAACGGACGCACGAGTGGACGGTTCCGCGCTGGCCGAATCACGCGGGCACGCCTAGGTTGTGGTAATGCCGCATTCCGGGTTCGTGCCGCTCCGCATCTTCTCCTGCTACACCATGCTCGATGGCGCGATCGATCCGAAGGCGATCGCCAAGCGCGCGGCGAAGCTCGGCTTCCCTGCCGCGGGATTGACCGACCGCAACGGGCTCTACGCCGCGATGGCCTTCTCGGACGGTGCGTTCGCGGCCGGCGTGCAGCCGGTGATCGGGACGATGCTGGGCATCTGCCGCCCGGACATGCCGGATGGTGGTGCTCCGGTGGTCGATTGGATCGCACTCTACGCGCAGGATGCCACCGGTTACGACAATCTGTGCGCGCTGGTCAGCCAGGCGCATCTCGACCGACCGCTCGAGCACGCGCCGCACGTGACGTTCGACGCGCTTGAGCGGCATACCGCCGGGCTGATCGCGCTGACCGCGGGTGGGGAAGGAGCACTAGCCCGGCTGTTTGCGGAGGATCAGCCCGCACGTGCCACCGCCTATGCCGACCGGTTGCAGGCATTGTTCCCCGACCGGCTCTACGTCGAACTCGTCCGGCGCGGCGACACGGTGGAGGAGGCGGCTGAAGAGGCGCTGATCGATTTAGCCTACGCGCGCGACCTGCCGCTCGTCGCGACCAACCCGTCCTGCTTCGAGGAGGCGAGCTTCGGCGAAGCGCACGACACGATGCTGTGCATCGCCAATTCGACCTATGTCGAGACGGAGGATCGGCCTCGTAGCTCACCCGAGGCGTGGATGAAGCCGGCGGCTGAAATGCGCGCGCTGTTCCATGACCTGCCTGAGGCGATCGATAACACGCTGATCGTCGCGCAGCGCTGCGCCGTCGCGGCACCCAAGCGTAAGCCGATCCTGCCCAGCCTCGCCGGCGATCGCGAGGGCGAGGCGGCGATGCTGCGCGATCGCGCGCGCGAGGGGCTGGAAGCGCGGCTCGCGCGGATCGAGGAGCTGGCCGACGTGGCCGAACCGCTCGCGCCGGACTGGAAGCAGGGTTACCGCGACCGGCTCGAGTTCGAGCTCGACGTCATCATTCAGATGGGCTTTCCGGGCTACTTCCTGATCGTCGCCGATTTCATCCAATGGGCGAAGTCGCACGACATCCCGGTCGGTCCGGGCCGCGGATCGGGCGCGGGCAGTGCGGTTGCCTGGGCGCTGACGATCACCGACCTCGATCCGATCAAGCTCGGGCTGTTGTTCGAACGCTTCCTCAATCCCGAGCGCGTCTCGATGCCCGACTTCGACATCGACTTCTGCGAAACGCGCCGCGGCGAGGTGATCCGCTACGTGCAGGAGAAATACGGCCGCGATCAGGTGGCGCAAATCATCACCTTCGGTAAGCTGAAGGCGCGCGCGGTGTTGAAGGACACCGGCCGCGTGCTCCAGATGAGCTACGGTCAGGTCGACCGCCTCGCCAAGCTCGTTCCCAATCACCCGACCGATCCGTGGGACCTGAAGCGCGCGCTGAACGGCGTCCCCGAGCTGGCCAAGGAATATGCCAACGACAATCAGGTCCGGCACCTCCTCGACCTGGCGACACAGCTGGAGGGGCTGCCGCGCCACTCGTCGACGCACGCCGCGGGCGTGGTGATCGGCGACCGACCGCTGGCGCAGCTCGTGCCGCTCTACCGCGATCCACGCTCCGACATGCCGGTGACGCAATTCGACATGAAATATGTCGAGGGCGCAGGGTTGGTGAAGTTCGACTTCCTCGGCCTGAAAACGCTGTCGGTTCTCAAGAAAGCCGTCCAACTGCTTGCGAAGCGCGGTGTCTCGGTCGATCTCGACGCATTGCTGTGGGACGATACCGCGGTCTACGATCTGCTTCAAAGCGGCAACACCGTGGGCGTGTTCCAGCTCGAATCCGAGGGCATGCGGCGCACGCTGTCGGCGGTACGTCCGTCCAATTTCGGCGATATCGTCGCGCTCGTCTCGCTCTACCGACCGGGTCCGATGGACAATATTCCGTCGTTCGGCCGACGCAAGCAGGGCACCGAGCCGATCGAATACCCGCACGCGCTGCTCGAGCCGATCCTCGCCGAAACCTACGGCATCTTCGTCTATCAGGAACAGGTGATGCAGGCGGCGCAGGTGCTGGCGGGCTATTCGCTCGGCGGCGCCGACCTGCTTCGTCGCGCGATGGGCAAGAAGGTCAAGGCGGAGATGGACGCGCAGCGCTCGATCTTCGTCGCCGGGTGCCAGGAGGTGAACGGCATTCCCAAGGCCAAGGCGAACGAGCTGTTCGACTTGATCGACAAGTTCGCCGGCTACGGTTTTAACAAGAGCCACGCCGCGGCGTACGCGCTGCTTGCCTACCAAACCGCGTGGTTGAAGGCGCACCATCCGCACGAATTCTTTGCCGCTTCAATGTGCTACGACCTGCACTTGACGGACAAGCTCGCCATCTTCGTCGAGGATGCGCGGCGGATGAACGTTGAGCTTCTGCCGCCGTGCATCAACGCCAGCCAGGCCGAGTTCGACGTGCAGACAACTGCGGACGGTGGCCTCGCGGTCCGCTTCGCGCTCGCGGCGCTCAAGTCGGTGGGTGAGGGCGCGATGGAGCGGCTGGTTGAGGCGCGCGACCAAGGCGGCGCCTTCAAGAACCTCAGCGATCTCGCCGACCGAGTCGATCCGCGCCTTATCAACAAACGCCAGCTAGAGACGCTGGCGGCGGCGGGTGCGTTCGACGGCCTCGACGCCAATCGTGCCGGCGTTCACGCGGTGGCCGAGACGATCCTGGCGGTTGCCGCCAGCGCGCATCACGGCCGCACCAGCGGGCAGGGAGGGCTGTTCGGCGAGGAGAGCCACGCCGGCGACGTCATCAAGCTGCCGACGACTGCGCGCTGGAGCCTGATGGAGCGAATGGAGCAGGAGAAAGACGCCTTCGGCTTCTATTTCTCCGCGCACCCGGTCGATCGCCACCGCATGCTCGCCAAGATGCACGGTGCACGCACCTTCGCGTCGTTGAACGAGCTGCACATCGCCGATGGCGCGCGCGTCGGCGCGACGCTGGCGGTGCTGGTCGAGGAAGCGCGCTGGCGCACCTCGGCGCGCGGGCGGCGGTTCATGATGGCGACCTGTTCCGACGCGACGGGGCAGTTTGCCGCCACCTGCTTCGAAGACGGTACGACCGAGGATCTCGAGGAGGCGGCGCGGATCGGCGGTTGCGGGCTGCTGACGGTCGAACTCGATCGCCGGCCGGGTGAGGAAACGCCACGCGTCAGCATCAAGGCGATCAAGCCGTTCGAGACGCTCGCCGCGACGACCCGCTTCGCGCTCGACGTTTCGGTGAGTGACGCCGCTGCCATCCCGGCGCTCGCCGCGCTGATCGGCGAACGGCGCGGGCAGCGCGGCAAGGTGACGCTGAGCGTGCCGGCGGGGGACGGCAGCACCGCGCGCGTGCTGCTGGGACACGATTTCTCGCTCGACGCTGAACTCGCCGAACAGATCGAGGGGCTGGCGGGGGTCACGTCGGTCAGCTTCGACGTGGAGGAAGTCCGCCTGCGTGCGGTCGGCTAGAACAACTCGCCCTGCGCGCCCGCCGGTGGGCGGAAGCGTGAGCAGTCGAGGTTCAACCGCCGGCGATCGTCGGAAAACCCGTGTTTCGCCCGCGCGATGCGGAAGCGGGTGCGCAGCAGCTCCGCCCACACGCCTTGCCCGCGCATACGTGAGAAGAAGCCGGGATCATTGTCCTTGCCACCGCGCAAGCTCTGGATCGTCGCCATCACCTTGCCCGCGCGATCGGGAAAATGCGTGTCGAGCCACGCGCGAAACAGGGGCGCTACCTCCCACGGCAGGCGCACCGGGATGTACGATACGCCCAGCGCACCCGCGTCGGCTGCCGTCGCGACGACCGCTTCAACCTCGTGATCGGTGATCGCGGGAATGACGGGGGCCATGTTGACGTAGACCGGCACGCCCGCGTCGCTGAGCGTTCGAACCGCCGCTAACCGCCGTGCCGGAGTCGGCGCACGCGGCTCGACGGTCATCGCGATCCGCGGGTCTAGCGAGGTGATTGAGATCGCGACCGCCACCTGCCGTTTTGCCGCCATTGGCGCCAAGAGATCGAGGTCGCGCACCACCCGGTCGGACTTGGTCGTGATGACCACCGGATGGTCGCACGCGGCGAGCACCTCCAGCAGCGCGCGCGTGATCTGCCACTCGCGCTCGATCGGCTGATACGGGTCAGTGTTGGTACCCATCGCGATCGGCGCACAGGCATAGCCGGGCTTGCGCAACTCGGCCTTGAGTAGGTCGGCGGCGTCCGGCTTGGCGAACAGCCTCGTCTCGAAATCGAGCCCGGGCGAGAGGTCGTGAAAAGCGTGGCTCGGCCGCGCGAAACAGTAGATGCAGCCGTGCTCGCAGCCCCGGTAAGCATTGATCGAACGATCGAACGGCACGTCGGGCGAGGTGTTGCGCGAGATGATCGTGCGCGGATGCTCGATCAAGACCGTGGTGCCGACGGGCGGTGCAGCGCCGTCGATATCCTCACGTAGATCGAGCCAGTCGCCATCGGCTTCGCTCTGCGGCAGGTTGAAACGACGGCTCTCCGCGTTGAGCGTCGCGCCTCGCGTGCTCCGTTTCTTCTGAGCTGCCATGTTCCGAGCTTAGAAAAGCCGTCGGAACATAGCAAGAACATTGGCGTCAGCGCTCCATCAGCCGCGGCATCAGCTCGACGAAGTTGCAGGGCCGGTGACGGCTGTCGAGCTGGTCCTTGAGGATGCCGTCCCACGCGTCCTTCACCGCGCCGGTCGAACCCGGCAGCGCGAAGATGTAGGTGCCACGCGCGACGCACGCGCAGGCGCGGCTCTGCACGGTGGAGGTGCCGATCGTCTGGTAGGACAACCAGCGGAACAGCTCGCCAAAACCGGGGATCATCTTGTCCGCGACACGCTCGACCGCCTCGGGCGTCACGTCGCGCCCGGTCACGCCGGTGCCGCCAGTGGTGATGACGCAGTCGACTTGGGTGTCATCGATCCAGCGATCGAGCTGATCGACGATCGCGTCGGCGTCGTCGCGCAGGATCACCCGGTCGGCGAGCAGGTGCCCCGCTGCCTCAAGCCGCGCGACCAAGGTGTCACCCGATCTGTCCTCCGCCAGCCCGCGCGTGTCCGATACCGTCAGCACCGCGATGCGAACGGGCGTGAAGGTGCGGCTCTCGTCGATCGGCACGCGACTATTCGGCGCGGGTAGAGGAGGCGGGGCTGACGGTGCCGTTGACCGCGATCGCGGTGTTGGGCGCCTGCGCGTTCATCCGCACCGCGGTCGCACCGGGCAGGCCGGGGAATCGCGGCCACATGCCCTGCGCCAGCGCCGACCGGCTGGGCGAGGCGGCTTTGCCGCCCTGCGCCTCGTACATCCAGTAATTGCGCAGCACCGTCACGACGTAACCGCGCGTCTCCCAATAGGGAATGCTCTCGATGTAGAGCAGCGGATCACCGCCGTCGCGAACGATGCCGTTCCACTCGCCGACGTGCTGCGGGCCCGCGTTATAGGCGGCGATCACCTTGGGCAGCAGCCCGCCGGTCATCCCCATGTCGCGCAGCCGCTCGATGTGACGCTGACCGATGTCGAAATTGGTCGACGGACGGGTCAGCGCGGCCTGATCAACTGTTACCCCACGTTCGCGCATGTAATCGGTCGCCGCCGCGGGCATGATCTGCATCAGGCCATAAGCGCCCGCCTGGCTCTTCACCTTGGTGCGAAAGCCCGATTCCTGCAGCGTATGCGCGTAGACCAATGCCTTGTCGATCCGCCAGCCGCTGTCGGGCGTCCAGCTCGGCTGCGGATAACGCGCCTCGGCGAGCGCGGTGACCCCCTGCGGCATGTTGTGCGCCAGCCACACGGTCGTGGACGCGAGATCGAGCTGCTCGGCGAGCCGCGTCAGGCTGCCAAATTCGCTCGGCGAACCGATCCGCGCCTGCTGACGCAACACGGTGTCGGCCTCGTCATCCTCGCCGATCTCGACCAGCGCGGCAGCGACGCGGACGTTGGGGCGGCGTTCGAGCGCGGCCCAGTCGTCGGTCACGCGCTGCGGACGCGATTTCGCGAGATCGATCCCGAGTGCCTGCCGCGCGAGCAGGCCGTAGAAAGTTTCGCCGAACTGCGACGCCTGCTTCAACCTAGCCTCGACCTTGTCGGGTCGGCCGCACATCATGTCGGCGCGCGCGGCCCAGTATAGGGCGGTCGCGCGCAGGTCGGTGTCGGGCGCGCGCGCCGCGACATTCTCGAACGCGGGGGCCGTCGCGCCGCAATCCTTCTGCCGCCACGCCGCGAGCGCGCCGGTCCAGCGCGCCTGGATCGTCCAGTCGCCCGCGCCGCTCTCCGCCTTTGCCGCCAGCGCCCGCGCCTGGGTATCGAGACCCTGGAGGAAGTAGATCCACGCGATGCGTGCCTGCCACTCGGTCTGCGCCTCGGGCGAGAGCCCTTGCGTCTGGTCGAGCAGCGCCTCGGCCTCGGCGCCGGAATCGGCCTTGATGAACGGCTGCATCCTGGTTGCGAGATCGGCGGCGATCAGGTCGCTCTTGGTGGCCTTCGCGCGGGCACGGACGGGGGCGCCATCGTTCCAGATCAGGCGCTGCTGCGCGGGAAGCGGCGGCAACTCGGTGACGCCGCGCAGCTTGGCGATCCGCTCCAGCTGGTCGGCCTGCGGCAATTCGGGTGCTTCGTTGATGAGCTTGAGCAGCGCGTCGGCTTCGACCTTGGGGCTGCCCTTTGCGGTGTAGAGTTCTGCGCGTGCGTAGGCGTGCAGGGGCCCCTGCGGCATGCTGTCGAGCGCAATCTGCGCGTCGCTCCAGCGACTCTCGTTGATCGCGGCGAACACGGCACGATAGCCGTCGCGCTGCTCGGGCGTCAGTTGCGGCGGAATACCCGACCGGCGCGCGGCAGCAGCCGGCTCCGCCACCGCGGGCGCGGCCATCGCCACCAGAGTGCAGGCCGCGGCCAACCATGCCCGCTTCAACCCCGTTCTCACTTCCGAAGCCCCTCGTTCAGCAAGATCAGATCCTTCCACGCTTCCGCCTTGCACGCCGGCCGGTCCAGCAGGACGCGGGGATGATGGCTTGCAACGACACGCGTGCTGGTGCCATCCTTATGGTTAAAGGCGTGCAAACGCTCGCGCGCGCTGGCCACGTTCGTCGACAGAACCGCACGGGTCGCCGCATCGCCCAGGACAAGCAGGTTCGCAGGAGCGGCGAGCGACAGATGATGGCGCGTCACCTCGCCCAGTCGCTGCTCGAGATCACGCGGTACGCGGCCGATCGTCGGGCGGCGCACGCAGACCGAGGCGAGCAGCACGTCGCCGCGCGTCAGGCCGATCGCGCGTAACATGTTGTCGAACAGCTTGCCCGTCTCGCCGCCGAGCAGTTGGTCACGGTCGCCGCGCTCCGGACAGTCGACCAGCACCATCAGCGCCGCGTCGGCCGGCCCAGTCGCGTCGATCGGCTCGCCCGACCACGCGGCGTCGGGCGCGTCCTTCCCCGCGCGCCAGGTCACGAACTCGGCCAGCGTCGCCGGCATCGCGGCGGACGGCGCCGCGACCGAAGAAGACAATCGGCCGACAGGATCGGCGTGCGTCGCGCTGGCCAGGTCAGCAGGCGGTAAATTGTTCTGCTTCAACCAGTTGACGGGTTCGTCGCCCACCACCACGTCGACCCCGGCGTTGCGCCACCAGTCGAGCGTGCTCGCCGCAAGTTCGGTCCAGTTCTCACCGGACCAGTCGATGTGCTGATCTGCCCCCATTGTCGCGCGGCATAGGATGCGCGGTTGACGCGAAGGTCAATGTACTGGCACCGCAGCACAGGCAGGATGGTGCTGCGGTGCGACGAGGAGCGCGCCCGCGCGAGAGGAGAGTGTGAAGTGAGCGATCGCGAATCGATGCCGTACGACGTGGTGATCGTCGGCGCCGGCCCCGCCGGGCTGTCGGCGGCGATCCGCATCAAACAACTCGCCGCCGAGAAGGAGGCCGATATCTCGGTCTGCGTGCTCGAGAAGGGCTCAGAGGTCGGCGCACACATCCTGTCGGGCGCGGTGATCGATCCGCGCACGCTCGACGAGTTCCTGCCCGACTGGCGCGACGACGGCTGCCCGCTGGCCGAAGTACCCGTCACCGAGAACATTCACTGGGTGCTGACCAAGAACAAGAAGGTCAACCTGCCGCACCTTTGGACCCCGCCGTTCCTCCACAACAAGGGTACCTATACCGGCAGCCTCGCCAACCTTTGCCGCTGGCTGGCGGGCAAGGCCGAGGAGCTGGGCGTCGAAATCTTCCCCGGCTTCGCCGCTGCCGAGGTGCTGTTCAACGAGGACGGCAGCGTCAAGGGCGTCGCGACCGGCGACATGGGCGTCGCGCGCGACGGCACGCACAAGGGCGATTACCAGCCGGGACTGGAACTGCACGCCAAATACACCTTCTTTTCCGAAGGATGCCGCGGGCATCTGTCAAAGGAACTGATGCGCATCTTTGACCTGCGCGCCAGTTGCGATCCGCAGGTCTATGGTCTCGGCATCAAGGAATTGTGGGATATCGATCCCGAACTCCACACGCCGGGTAAAGTCATCCACACGCAAGGGTGGCCGCTGAGCGAAACCGATGGCTCAAACGGCGGCGGCTGGATCTACCACCAGGCGAACGGGCAGGTGTCGATCGGCTTCGTCACGTGGCTCAATTACACCAATCCGTACGTGTCGCCGTTCCAGGAAATGCAGAAGTGGAAGACCCATCCCGAGGTCGCGGCACTTCTGAAGGGCGGCAAGCGCGTCAGCTACGGCGCGCGCGCGATCTCGGACGGCGGATTGCAGTCGATCCCCAAGCTCGTATTCCCCGGCGGCGCGCTGATCGGGGACAGCGCCGGCTTCCTCAACGTGCCGCGAATCAAGGGTACCCATACCGCGATGAAGTCGGGCACGATGGCGGCGGAGGCCGCGGTCGACGCGATCCTGTCGCAGCGGCAGGGCGACGAACTAACGGCTTACCCAGACGCGTTCGAGAACAGCTGGGTGAAAAAAGAGCTGTCGATCGTCCGCAACGTCGTGCCGCTGGTGAAGAAGTTCGGCGACTTCATGGGCTCGGGCCTCGCCGGCATCACGATGTGGTCCGAGTATCTCGGGCTCAAGATGCCGTTCACCATGCACCATCATCCAGACCACGAAACATTGTGGCGCAAGGACATGGTGAAGAAGGTCGAGTACGCGAAGCCCGACGGCGTGCTGACGTTCGACAAGCTGTCCTCGGTGTTCCTGTCGAACACCAACCATGAGGAGGATCAGCCGGTTCACCTGACGCTCAAGGACGCGGCGGTGCCGGTCGAGCACAATCTGCCGCTCTACGACGAACCGGCGCAGCGTTATTGTCCTGCGGGCGTTTACGAGATCGTGGGCGAAGACACGCACGATCCCCGTCTGGTGATCAACGCGCAGAACTGCGTCCACTGCAAGACGTGCGACATCAAGGACCCGACGCAGAACATCAACTGGGTCGTGCCCGAAGGCGGTGGTGGACCCAATTACCCGAACATGTGACTTTGCCCGATCCGCTCGCCGCCGCCACCCTGCGGCGGCGAGCCTCTTGTTCTTGACGGGATTGCTGTTCGGTACGCCAGCGCTCGCGCAGACCAATGTTGCCGACACCGCCGTCGTCGATCGCGCGGACAGGAGCGTCGCCGAACCAGAGGTCGCGGCCTATCTGCGCGCCAGAGTGGCCGATGCGGACGGGAAGGTCGCTCTCGCCGCGAGCGACTATGATGCAGCGCTCGGCGCGTCATCCAACGACCCGATCGTCGCGATCCGCGCCTATCGCGAGGCGGTGCGTGCGGGCGATTACGCGCTCGCCGACCGCGCCGCCGCGGTGTTGGCCCGCAAGGGGGTGTTGCCGAGCGACGCGCCGCTGCTCGCGCTCGCCGCGACCGCGCGCGCCGATGATCGCGCCGCTCCCGAGCGCGCGTTGACTGCGCTTGACGCGACGCCGCTCAAGATCTTGTCGGCACCGCTGCGTGCCTGGGCGGCACTCGAGTGGAAGGGCGACCCGGCGGCCGCGCTCGCCGTCCAGCCCGCCGACGCGGTCGCCCGCCGCTTCGTCGCCGAAACGCGCGCGCTGATCATTCTCGCGCAGGGCCGAAGCGAGGAGGGCGTGGCGGCGCTGCGCCCGCTGCTCGGCAACGACCAGGCGAGCACCGACACCCGCATCGCCGCCGCACGACTGCTGATCGCGCGGGGCAAGCGCGACCTCGCGCGCAGCCTGCTCGTCGGCGATGCGCCGCCGGTGGTCGCCCTGCGCGAACGGCCGCGCGCGCGGCTTGGGCCTGGGCTCAGCTTCGGCATGTCGTGGCTGCTGACCCGCGTGGCGTCGGACCTCGCGCTCGGCAAGCCGACCGGGCTCAGCTATACGCTCGTCCAGTCCGCGCTTCGCGCCGATCCGGGTAACGACCGCGCGCGCCTGCTGCTCGCGGGTGCCTTGTCGAAGGATGGAGCGACGGCGCGGGCGCTGGCGGTGCTGGATCAGGTCGATCCTCGTGGCATCTACGCCGCGCAGGCGATCGATGGGCGCGTGCAGATACTCGCCGAGGCGGGGCGAACGCAGGAGGCGCTCAGATTGGCGCAACTGCTCGCAAGCCCGAGCGACGGCGACCTGACCGACGTGCAGCAATTGGCCGACCTGTACCTGCGGCTGAACCGGCCGAGCGACGCGGCGCCGCTGTATCGCCGGCTGGCAGAGCGCGCGGGCGCCGATTGGTCCGATTGGCTGCAATATGGCGCCGCGCTCGACCGCGCCGGTGATTGGCCCGCGGCGCGCGCTGCGCTGAAACAGGCCTACGCGCGTGCGCCCGAGCAGCCGCTGGTGCTCAATTATCTCGGTTACGCGCTGATCGAGCACAACGAACGTATGGCAGAGGCGCAGGCGATGCTGGAGCGCGCCGCGCGTGCGAAACCGGGCGATCCCGCGATCACCGATTCGCTCGGCTGGGCCTTGTTCCGGCGCGGGCAGACCGCGCGAGCATTGCCGTTGATCGAGCGCGCAGCCGCGGCCGACCCGACCAATGCCGAGATCGGCGAGCATCTGGGCGATGTTTATTGGCGCATCGGTCGTCGCTACGAGGCGCGCTATGCCTGGACCGCCGCGCGCGCTACGGCCGAGACACTCGTCGTCGCCGCGCGTCTGTCGGCCAAGGTCGCGAACGGATTGTAGAAGGAAGCAGTGTGGCGGGGCAGGTGATCGTCGAAACAGCGCCGGCGAAGCTCAACCTCGCACTACACGTCCGCCGACGCCGCGATGACGGCTATCACGAGCTTGACACGATCTTCGCCTTTGCGCGCGATGGCGATACGGTGACCGTGGCGCCTGGAGAAGCGTCGCTACGGATCACCGGCCCGTTCGCCAACGGCTTGGGCAGCGGCCCCGACAATCTGATCCTGCGCGCGGAAGGCGCCTTCAAGGCGACGTTCGGCATCGACGCGAGCCACGCGATCACGCTCGACAAGCATCTGCCGATCGCGTCGGGGATCGGCGGCGGCTCGGCCGATGCGGCGGCGACGCTGCGCGCGCTGGCGCGGCTGCATGGCATCGCGGCACACGACGAGCGATTGTTCGCGCTCGCGGCCTCGCTCGGCGCCGACGTGCCGGCCTGCCTGCTCGGCCACGCAGCGTTCGGGCGTGGGAAGGGGGACGCGCTGGAGAAGATCGCCGGGTTGGGCGACATGCCTGCGTTGCTGGTCAATCCCGGCGTGGGCGTGTCGACCGCCGCGGTGTTCGCGCGTTGGGACCGTCACGATCGCGGAGCGCTGCCCGACGGCGACACGCTGGAGCGCGCGATCGGCGGTCGCAACGACCTTCAGCTAGCTGCCGAGCAGGTTGCGCCAGTGATCGCCGAGGTCATGAGCGTGCTCACGCAACAAGCCGGCGTGCGGCTCGCGCGCATGTCAGGGTCGGGGGCGACCTGCTTCGCGCTGTTCGAGACGCCTTCGTTGCGTGATACCGCCGCGCTCGCGATTGCGGCGGCGCAGCCGGACTGGTGGCAGCTCGCGACCACGGTGCAATGATCCGGCTCTCGGTCGAGGCAGGCGTCGCGCGGATCGCGCTCGATCGCGCCGCGGCGCGCAACGCGTTACCGACGACCGGCTGGCTCGAACTTGCCCGTGTGGTGGCGCAGGTGCCCGCCAACGCGCGCGCCGTGCTGCTCGCCTCCGACGTACCTGGCATCTTCTGTGCCGGCGCCGACCTGCGCGATCTCGCCCGGCTCGCCGACGATGTTCCCGCACGTGCCTCCTTCCGCACGGCGATGCGGGACGGCATCGAGGCGTTAGCCAGCCTGCCGATGCCGGTAATTGCGGGGGTAGAGGGCGGTTGTCACGGCGCCGGCGTGGCGGTCGCGCTCGCCTGCGACCTGATCGTCGCCGGTCCCGCGGCGCACTTCGCGATCCCGCCCGCTCGGCTCGGCATCGGCTATCCGGCGCAGGACGTGGCGCGCCTGTCGGCCCGCGTCGGGCGCGGTCAGGCTGCGCGGCTGCTGTTCACCGCGGAGACGATCAACGCGGACGAGGCGCTGCCCATCGGCCTGGTCGATGTGATCGGCGACCCGGCGCAGATCGCGGCAGCGATCGCAACCAATGATGGCGAGGCGCTCCGATTGCTTAAGCGGATGCTCGTCGACCCGCGTGATCCCGCACACGACGGCGCCTTCGAGGATTCGTTCGGCTCCCCTCGCTTCGCCGCCGGCACCGATCGTTACAGAAAGGCTTGATCACGCGCGCATGTTCCCTACTTGTTCACGTGGAACAAAGTGTGTACACGAGCAGGAACGCGTTGAACGTCGTGCGCGGGTGCTCTAGCGAAAGGGATCGGCAATGGCCGCAAAACTTCAGGTGATCGATACCGGCATGGCAACCGCGACTAACGACCGTCAAAAGGCACTCGACGCCGCCCTCGCGCAGATCGACCGTGCGTTCGGCAAAGGCTCGGCGATGAAGCTCGGGCAGAAGGAAGCGATGCAGGTCGAGGCGATTTCGACCGGATCGCTCGGGCTCGACATTGCGCTCGGGGTCGGTGGATTGCCGCGCGGCCGCGTGATCGAGGTGTACGGCCCGGAAAGCTCGGGGAAAACGACGCTCGCGCTTCACGTCATCGCTGAGGCGCAGAAGAACGGCGGCACCGCGGCGTTCGTCGACGCTGAGCACGCGCTCGATCCCGTTTACGCCAAGAAGCTGGGCGTCAACATCGACGAGCTGATCGTGTCGCAGCCCGACACCGGCGAGCAGGCGCTGGAGATCACCGACACGCTGGTCCGCTCGAACGCGATCGACGTGCTGGTGGTCGATTCGGTCGCGGCGCTCGTTCCGCGCGCGGAGATCGAGGGCGAGATGGGCGACAGCCACGTCGGGCTCCAGGCTCGCCTCATGTCGCAGAGTTTGCGCAAGCTGACCGGCTCGATCAGCCGCTCGCGCTGCATGGTGATCTTCATCAACCAGCTGCGCATGAAGATCGGCGTAATGTACGGCAACCCGGAGACGACGACGGGCGGCAATGCGCTCAAGTTCTACGCTTCGGTCCGCCTCGACATTCGCCGCACCGGCGCGATCAAGGACCGCGACGAGGTGACCGGCAACTCGACCCGCGTGAAGGTCGTGAAGAACAAGGTCGCGCCGCCGTTCAAGCAGGTCGAGTTCGACATCATGTACGGCGAGGGCATCTCCAAGATCGGCGAGATCCTCGATCTCGGCGTCAAGGCCGGGCTGGTCGAGAAGTCGGGCGCGTGGTTCTCTTACGACAGCGTGCGGATCGGGCAGGGGCGTGAGAACGCCAAGAACTTCCTGCGCGACAACAAGGAAATGGCCGATCGTCTGGAGAAGGCGATTCGTGCGCGCACCGAGGCGGTAGCGGAGGAGATGATGGCGGGACCGTCGGAAGACGACGACATCTGATCCGGGTCGACCCTGATAAGCAGTTAAGCGCGGCTCGTCAGCAATGGCGGGCCGTTCGTGTTTGCAGTCCGGGCGCGGATCGGTGGAGGAGGGAGGCGTAGATGACCGCAGCGGGTGACTGGACCGGAAAGGTCGGCGATGTCTGGGCGCGGGAGTGGCGGCGAACGGAGCGTAGCTTCTCGTATCTCGCTCCGCAGCTCACCCGCGCAATCCTCGCGGTCGCACCCGAGCAGGGGCAGTTCCTCGACCTGGGCTGCGGCGTTGGCAGCACAAGCGCCGATGTGGCGCAGGCGCGTCCGCTCGCGTCGGTAGCGGGTGTGGACCTGTCCGAGCCGATGGTGGCGATTGCACGCGAACGCCACGCGCTGCCCAACCTATGTTTCCTGTCCGGCGATGCCCTGACGCTCGACGTGCCGCCGCTTGGCCTGATCTTTTCGCGCCACGGCGTCATGTTCTTCGGCGACCCGCAAGCCGCGTTCGGTCACCTGCGTCGCAGAGCAGTCGCCGGCGCGCCGCTGGTCTTCTCCTGCTTCCGCGCACGAGGTGAAAACCGGTGGGTGGACGAACTTGATCGTGCGATTGGCGCACCGGGGTGCGAAGGTGCGAGCTACTCGCCCGGACCGTTCGCCTTCGCCGACAGCGCCTTTGTCGCCGACATGTTGGCGCATGCCGGTTGGGAGGTCGTTACGGTGGAGCGGGCCGACTTCGATTATGTCGCGGGCGAGGGGGCGAGCGACGAGGACGCCCTCGCCGACGCGCTGGACTTCTTCGAACGGATTGGTCCCGCCGCGGCGGCGATCCGCGCGGCAGCTGGCGATGCGCGCCGCGATTTGCTCGAGCGGATCGGAGGGCGGCTCGCGCGTTATGCCGTCTCGGGGCGGGTCGAGATACCGGCATCGGCCTGGATCTGGACCGCTCGCGCCGCAGGGGAGCACGCATGACCATTATCGTCCATCATCTCGAAGATTCCCGTTCGCAGCGTGTGTTGTGGATGCTGGAGGAACTCGGGCTGCCGCACGAGGTGAAACGCTACGAGCGCAACAAGAAGACGATGCTCGCGCCGCCCGAGCTGCGCCGGGTCCACCCGCTCGGCAAATCGCCCGTCATCGAGGACACCGACGATGGTGGCCGCGTGATCGCCGAGACGGGGGCGATCGTCGAATATCTGGTCGATAAGGCGGACGGCAAGCTCGGCGCGCCGGCGAAGCGCGACGATGCGCTCTCCTACCGCTTCTGGCTTCATTACGCCGAAGGGTCGCTGATGCCGCCGCTGCTGCTCAAGCTGGTGCTCGGCCGCATACCCTTGATGGGCAAGCCCGCGACCCGGCGTATCCAGCCGATGATCGACGTCCACCTCGATTTCGTCGAACAGTCGCTCGCTGGCCGATCCTGGTTCGCGGGCGATCAACTGACCGCCGCCGACATCATGATGAGCTTTCCGCTCGAGGCCGCGCGCAGCCGGGGCGGGCTGGACAAGAGCCGACCCAACACGATCGCGTGGTTGGAGAAGATCCATGCGCGTCCGGCCTATCAGAAGGCGCTGGAGGAGGGTGGTCCCTACGCTTATGCGTGAATGAATAGAGTGCGTTAGCCGCTCGTTAACCACCGGCGGCTAGGCCCGGAGCATGACCCCCGTCCGGCTATCGCGCTCGCTCGCCGTCGATCTCGCCCTCGCTGCCGTGTTCGGCATCGTCGCGTGGCTGTGCCTTGCGCTAGGGCGGGAGAGCTCGCCGGTAGCGATCGTGTGGTTGCCCAACGCGCTGCTCGTCGGCGTACTGATCCAGTCGCGTGCGATCAGATGGCGTTTGTTCGCCTTGAGCGGCGCGGCGTTGCTGATCGCGGCGCTGCTCAGCGCGGACCTGAGCATGCCGCAGATCGCCGTGCGCGCGAGCATCAACCTGGCGGAAGTACTGATCGTCGCGCTCGGCATGCAGCGGCGCGGGCGCGCGCGCGGGCTCGACAGCCTGCGCCAGCTCGGCCGTTTCACCCTGCTATCCGCATTGACGCCGCTCACGCTGTCGCTGCTGATCGTCGGCGCATTCTGGTCGGCTGGTGCTGCTTTCGCGATAGCGACGGGGCTGACCTGGGCGGGGGCGCACGCACTGGGCCTCGTGTTGCTGACGCCGCTCGTCTGCGTCTTCCACGACGCGGTGAGCGGCAAAAACAACGACGTACTCGTGCGCCGCGGTGAGATTGCCGCGTTCGGCACCGCTGCCCTCGTCCTCGCCGTGCTGCTGTTCTCGCAATCGCGCTACCCCTTGCTGTTCATGACCGGGCCGGTCGTCATGCTCGCGGCGCTTCGACTCGGCGCGGTGGGAGCCGCGATCACCGTTGCGATCCTGGCGGTCGTAGCGTCGATCTTCACCTACGTCGGGATTGGTCCGATCACGCTCGCCCAAGGCGGCGCACACGGGCGTATGCTGGTGCTGCAGCTGTTCCTCGCCGTCAATTTCAGCATGGGGCTGCCGATCGCCGCAATCCTGAAAAGACTGGAGCGTGCGCGCAACGACCTGCGCTCGCGCAACGACAATGCGCAGGCGATGCTCGCGAACATGCAGGAGGTACTTTACCGCATCGACGCGGATGGTCGCTGGTCGTTCCTCAATCCCGCGTGGCAGAAGCTGACGGGCGTGCCGGTCGGCGAGGCGCTCGGCTCGCACGTCCGCGATGCCGTCCACCCCGCCGACCTGCCGATCCTGGCCGCGATGCAGCGGCGCTTCGTCGCGCAAACGCTCGAGGGACAGGTCGGGCGCCTGCGCATCATCCGTCGCGACGGCGCGATCCGGCACGTCGACGTGAGCGCACGTATCCTGTTCGATCAGCACGGCGTGCCGCAATCGACGGTTGGCTCGCTCAATGACGTGACCGATCGTCTGCTATTCGAGCAGGCGCTGCGCGAGAGCGAGCATCGTTTCCAAACGCTCGCCGATCTGGCGCCCGTCGGCATTTTTCGCACCGATGCGAAGGGTGGCCTCACCTACGCCAACCGCGCCTGGTACGTGCTCGCGGGACAGACGCCCGAGCAGGCAGCGGGCGACGGCTGGGCGAACGCGGTTCATCCCGCCGACCGCGCGAAGGTGTTCGCCGACTGGCAGGCGACCGCGGCAACCAGCGGCAATTACCGCGGAGAGTTCCGCTTCGTGCACGCCGACGGAACGCAGATCTGGGCCGATGCAATGAGCGCAGTCGAACGCGACCTGTTCGCCTGCCCCGTCGGTCACATCGGGGTCACGATCGACATCAGCGAGCGCACCTTCGCTGCCGCCGCGCTGGCCGACAGCGAGAACCAGCTGCGTCTGCTCGCCAGCAACGCCACCGACGCGGTGTTCCGCCTGACGCTCGACGGCACCTGCCTCTACGCGTCGCCATCGGTGCGTGATGTGATCGGCGCACCTCCGGAGCAGCTTCTGGGCGCCTCGATGCTGTCGCGCTTCCACCCGGACGACGACGCGATCGTTCGCGGCGCGTATCGGGACCTTGCGCGCGGCATCATCGACAAAATGGTGGTCAGCTATCGTTCCGAACCGGTCGATCGTCCGGGTACGTGGCGCTGGCTGGAGGCGAATTGCGGGCTGGTCCGCAATCCCGCGACCGGTGCGGCGCAGGAGATCATCGTCTCGATCCGCGACGTGACCGGGCGCAAGGAGCTGGAACTGCAACTCGCCGCGGCACGCGATGCCGCCGAGATCGCGGGCGCGGCGAAGGCGACCTTCCTCGCCAACATGAGCCACGAAATCCGCACGCCGATGAACGGGGTGATCGGCGCGACCGAGCTGCTGCTCGACGGCAAGCTCGATCCAGCGCAGCGCGCCCGCGTGCAAGTGATCGCCGATTCGGGCCGCGCCATGATGCGGCTGCTCAACGACATTCTCGATCTCTCGAAGATCGACGCGGGGCAGATGCAGATCGCGGCCGAGCCGGTCGACCTGCGCCACGCGCTGCGCGGCTGTGCGAAGCTGATGGCGCCGCTCGCCGAACAGAAGGCGCTGACGCTTACCTGCGAGGTCGCCAACGCGGTGCCCGCGCGGATCGAGGGCGACGGGCTGCGGCTGCGCCAGATCGTGCTCAACCTGCTCGGCAACGCGGTCAAGTTCACCGATGCGGGATCAGTCGCGCTTCGTGCCGACGTGGTTAGCGACGATGAGGGCGAGTGGCTGGAGATCGAGGTTCGCGACACCGGCATCGGGATCAATCCCGCCCGCCACGCCGCGATCTTCGACAAGTTCACGCAGTCGGACACCTCCACCGCGCGCCGCTTCGGCGGGTCGGGGCTGGGTCTGGCGATCGGCGCGCAGCTCGCGCGGTTGATGCGGGGCGCGCTGCGGTTGGAAAGTGTGCCGGGCGAGGGCAGCTCGTTCGTGCTGCGTGTGCCGCTGATCGCCGCCGAGGCCGCGCCCACGTCTGCGGTGGCGCCGCTCGCGCTGCCGGCCCGCGGCGGGTCGCCCGACATTCGTGTGTTGCTGGCGGAGGATCACGAGATCAACCAGATGCTTGCATCGGCGATGCTCGAGCGGCTGGGCGCGCGCTGCGTCGTCGCGGCGGACGGCGCCGCCGCAGTGGCCGCGGTTGCCGAGGCGCAGGCGGCAGGCGACCCGTTCGCACTCGTGCTGATGGACATGCAGATGCCCGAGGTCGACGGACTGGAGGCGACGCGTCGCCTGCGTGCCGCCGGACATGGACCCGACACGCTGCCGATCGTCGCGCTGACCGCGAATGCCTACGCCGACGACATCGACCTGTGCCTGGCGGCGGGGATGCAGGCGCACCTGGCGAAGCCGCTGCGGCTTGCCGAGCTGCAGCAGGTGCTCGACCGTTGGGGCAGGGCGGCAACGCCCGACTGCAAGGACGTGCTGGAAACCTTGTCGCGGCTGATCCGCACCGGCGCGTTCGAGGAAGCGACGCTGATCGAGATTTCGGCGCACCTGCGCACACTGGCGGCAAGCGGTACCTCGCCGCTCGCCGATGCCGCCGCCGATGTCGAGCAGGCGGTGGCGGGCTGCGTCGGCGATGACCTGCCCGAGGTGCTCGCGCGCGGATTGAGTGAACTGACCCGCGCCGCCTGACCCCAAGGGGTAATATCGCGCGCTCGTCAGACCGGGCAGAAGCGGACCATCGAGAGGGCGTCAGTCGCCCCGACAACCAGATACCACGGAGCCGAACCATGATCCGCCAGACCCTGATCGCCGCCGCCGCCTTTGCCGCCACGCTGGCTGGCAGCGCACAGGCCGACACCGGTCGCGCCGTCCCGTCGCGCGCCGTTATCACCCGCACCGCGATGGACGGCAGCACCGTCTGCTTGCGCACGGCAGAGAGCGCCGGGTGCGCCAGCTATCAGGCGACGCTGCTGCGCACGGTGGGTCAGAAGGCCGCGGCGTCGCGTACCAACATCTCGGTCAACGACCTCGGCCGCCGTCAGTTGAGCGCGCTGATCGCCAGCATCAACTGATCGGCGCGGACGCGCCTCCGGGCATCGTTACCGCTTTGCTTACCATTGCTGCCCTAATCGCCGATCGATCGCACCGCTGTACGGGTGCGAACCAATCGGAGCCGCTTTTCATGTCCGCCGCCCCTCTCGCATTCCGCCAAACCCCGGCACTCGCGATCGTCGTCGACGACCATCCGATGTGCCGACAGGCGACCGCGATGGCGCTGGGTGTGGCGGCGCCGCAGCTGACGGTGGTGGAGGCCGCGTCGCTGGCCGAGGCAAGCGAGCATGCGGCGGATGCGACACTGATGACGCTCGATCTGGCGCTGCCCGACAATAAATCGGTGCTCGGCGTGCCAGCCTTGCTGGAGCGCTTCCCGCACCTTCGGATGCTGGTGATCAGCGGGGCGCTCAATCCCGATATTGAGCAGCAGGTCGCCGCGACCGGTGCGCACGGCTATCTGTCGAAAGCGACGCCGATCTCAGTCATGGTGGACGCGATCCGCGCGGTGATCGCGGGCGAGGCGTGGTTCTCCTTCCCCCTCGCCGACGCCACCATGCCTGCCGACAGCGACTTCGCGCGGCTGTCATCGCTGACCGGCGCACAGTCTCGCGTGCTGAACGCGATGGAGAGCGGGCGACTGAACAAGCAGATCGCCTTCGACCTCGGTTTGTCGGAGATCACGGTGAAGGCGCACGTCAAAGCCATTCTGAAGAAGCTGGCGGTGCCCAACCGCACACAGGCCATCCTCATGCTACAGCGAGCACAATCGTGACCGTCACCCTCCATCCTGCCGCGATCGACTGCGAACACGCTCCGCTGATCAATCCGGCTCAGCTGCGCGATTACGCGGACTTCCTACCGGGCGCGCAGGTGCTCCAGCTGATCCGCACCTTTACCAAGGAACTGGAGACGCGTCCGTCGATGGTGCTCCACCTCGCGCGCCAGGGCGACCTCGCTAACGCGCGCGCGGCGGCGCATTTCCTGAAAGGTGCCGCGCTCAGCATCGGTGCGCGCCGGATCGCGCTGATCGCCGACACGGTCGAACATGCCGCAGACGACACGATCGTCATGCAGGCGCAGGAGCTACCGGCATGCGCGCTCGACACGCTGGCAGAGCTGGAAACGGTGCAGGCCGATTTGCGCGACGCTGCCTGAGGCGCGCTAGCGGCGCTCGGATGCGGTCTGCGCGCGGGTCGCAGCGAACTCCGACCCGGCGCTCCACGTCGGCCAGACGCCGGCGTGGCTCAACCGCTCACCCATGTCGCGGAACAGGTCGACGTCCTGCGCGGCGCCGACGAGGTTCCAGTCGGCCGACCAGCGATCGCACGTCTTGTGGTAGCAGGCCATGTAGCCGTCGAGCCACTTCTGCCCCGCAACCGCGCCGCCGTCGCGCAGGTCGGGTGCACCGCCCAGCGCCATCAGCAGCAACGACGGCACGCCGCGCCGCACGACCGAGAAATGGTCGGCACGGTAGAACAGCCCGCGCTCGCTGAACGTCTCGGGCGTGATCGTGCGCCCCTGTCCCGCTGCCGCGCGCGCCAGCAGATCATCGAGCGAGGTCTGCCCCTTGCCGATCAGGATTACGTCTCGCGCCGGCCCCGCGGTCTGCAGGATATCGAGCGTCAGGTTGGCCGCAGTCAGGCCGAGTGGATAGACCGGATGCGTCGCGTAATATTCGGAACCGAGCAGCCCGCGCTCTTCGCCCGTCCATGCAGCGAAGACCAACGTGCGGTCGGGCGCCGGCATTGCCTTGAACTGCCGCGCCAGCTCGATGATCCCGGCAATGCCGAGCGCGTCGTCGTTGCCACCGGGCCGCAGCGTCGCGCCGCTCGCGTCCGCCGGACCCTCGCCGTACGCATCCCAGTGCGCACCGAACATCACGCTCTCGCGCGGACGTTTGCTGCCGGAGATCTTGGCGAGCACGTTGGCGCTCTGGATGCGCTCGACCGCGACCTTGGCGTCGGCGGAGAAGCCCGTCTTTATGTCGACCGGCCGGAACGACGCCGATCGCGCCTGGACACGCAGGGCGGCGAGATCGAACCCCGCATCCTTGAACAGGCGATCTGCGGCGTCATGCTCGATCCAGCCCTGCAACGGCACGCGCGGGTCGTTCGCCGCACGGACGATGTCGTAATTCTCGCCGTTCGAGGCATTCACCGTCGACCACGGATATCCCGCACCACCGGTGTCGTGAACAATCAGCGCCGCCACTGCTCCGCGCCGCGCGGCTTCCTCGAACTTGTAAGTCCAGCGGCCGTAATAGGTCATGCGCCGGTCGCCGAAGCGGCCTTTCGCGTCGTCACCCGCCTTCGCTTCGAAGTCGGGATCGTTGACCAGGAACACGGCGACCTTGCCGCGAAGGTCCTGTCCCTTGAAGTCGTCCCATTTCGCCTCGGGCGCCGAGACACCGTAGCCGACGAAGACCATCGGCGCGTTGCGGATCGCGATGCTCGGCGCGGCGCGCACGGTGGTGACCGCGATCTCCTTGCCTTGCGTCAGCACGGTCTTGCCCACGCGCAGCGCGGCGTTGGCGGCGATCTGCGTGTGGATCATCGGCACCGCCTGCGTCCACGCGCCGTTCTCCCCGCCGGGCTCCAGCCCCAGCGACTTGAACTTTGCGACCAGCCAGTCGACCGTGACCTTCTCGCCCGCCGTGCCCGGCGCGCGGCCGCCGAAGCGATCGGATGCGAGCGTCTTCACCGTCTCTGACAGGCGCGCCGGATCGGTCTGCGCCACGGCGGCAGCCGACAGCAGCGCCGCGGCGACGCCGGCGAGCAGGATGGAGCGCATCAACGAACCCTTTTGACGAGAGCGCGGCCGTCACGCCGCTCGATCTGGAAATTCGGCACCGACTCGACCAGGTCGGACAGCCGCTTGAACCCGTAATTGCGCACGTCGAACGACGAGCGGTTGGCGGCGAGCTGTCCCATCGCCGACAGGCTGACATAGCCTTTCTCGTCGCGCTTCGAGGCGTCATAGGCATCGATCAGCAGCTTGAGCAGTTCCTGATCGACCGGCGGCTTTGCCTTCTTCGCCGCAGCAGGCTTCGCGCCGATCGAGGGCGGCAGCGCATCGGTCAGCCCTAGGTCGTTGGACGGCGTCTCGGCGGTCGGCTCTGCGGCAGTGGCGGGCGCTGCCTCAGCGCCATTCGCCTGCTCCAGCGCGGCCACGTCGATGAAGCGGCTGCACGCCTGGCGAAAACCCTGCGGCGTCTTGGCAGTGCCGAACCCATAGACGGGCAGGCCGTCCTGCCGGATGCGGGTGGCGAGCGGCATGAAGTCGCTATCCGACGACATGATCCCGAACCCCTGCACGCGGCCGCGGAACAGCAGGTCCATCGCGTCGATCGTCATCTTCATGTCGGTGGCGTTCTTGCCCTTGGTCAAGTCGAACTGCTGCTGCGGTTCGATCCCGTGGCGCACGCTCATGTCGCGCCAGCCCTTCAGCCCCGGCTTTGACCAATTACCGTAGACGCGTCGGATGTTGACGGTGCCAAGCTCCGCCAGCACGGTCAGCACGGGGTCAAGCGCGTGCCACGACGCATTGTCGGCGTCGATCAGCAGCGCGATGTTGCGAGTGGGGGTATCGTCAGTCGGCATCGTTCAGCGGTGTCGACCGGCGGGGCAGCGAGGTCAACCCGCGCGTCGTGGTTCAACGCGCGGGCTAACGCTTCTTATCGATCGCTGTCGTAGGCGACGCCCGCGTCGATGTCGTCCTGCTTGGTCGCGCGCGTGGTGCCGTCGGGATCGGTCACGGTCTTCATGTCGGCCTGCGACCCGATATCGCGGGCGAGCGCGCCGCCGCTGGTGCCGGTCTGCGCCTCTCCGGCGGGGATCATTCCCTCGATCAAATCCTTGTCGTCGTGGTCGCGCGCGGTGTCGGTGCGAGTCTGCTCGGTCATGGTCGTCTCCTTCACGCACACGAACGGACGGGCGCGCGCCCGCGTTCCTCAAGGATCGGGATAGGAGACTGACAACACCTCATATTCGCGCTCGCCCGCGGGCAGCGTCACGCGGCGCACGTCGCCGACCGCGGCCCCGCGCAGCGCACGGGCGAGGGGCGCGTTCCACCCGACCAGCCCCTTGCCCGCATCCGCCTCGTCGTCGCCGACCAGCGTCAGCTCGCGCTCGTGATCGTCCTCGTCGACGATCCGCGCGGTCGCACCGAAGAAGATGCGCGAGCGATCGGGCGCGGCGGCGGGATCGACCACCTTCGCCGCCTTCATTCGCCGCGACAACCAGCCGAGCCGCCGGTCGATCTCGCGCAGCCGCTTGCGTCCGTAGATATAGTCGCCGTTCTCGCTGCGGTCGCCGTTGCCCGCCGCCCAGGAGATCGTCTCGACCAGCTTGGGCCGCTCAATCGCGAACAATTGCTCGTACTCGCGGCGCAGCACGGCATAGCCCGCCGGGGTGATGTGATTGGGTCGATCCATCGCGCCCGACTAGCCGACCGGGCACAGCCGCGTCACCCCGTCCTGCTGCGCCCCAGGTACCAGCTGAGGTTCGCCGGACCACGACTCTTCGCACGCGCCGGATTCATCAGGTCGTAGACGACCGCATTCTCCAGCACGCGTTGCACGTAGTTGCGCGTCTCATTGTACGGGATCGCCTCGACCCAATCGACCATGTCGACCCCGCCGGTGCGCGGATCGCCGTTGGCGCGCAGCCACTTATTCACGTTGCCCGGACCAGCATTATACGCCGCGATCGCGAGCGGATAACTGCCGTACAGCCCGAAGATGCGCTGGAAATAGCTCGATCCGAGCATGACGTTGTAGCTCGTGTCGCTCGTAAGCCGGCCCGCGTCATACGGCAGTCCCAGCTTGCTCGCCTGCTCGCGCGCGGTGGCGGGCATCAGCTGCATCAGCCCGCTCGCACCCACGGGGCTGCGCGCTTCGCGATCGAACTGGCTTTCCTGCCGGCTGACCGCGTGGATCATCGTCCACTGGTTCTCGTATCCGCCCGGCACCGGCACGGTCGGGAACGCAACCGCGCTATACTCGGTCAACCCGTTCTGCATCGCGCTGCGCCCGACCAGCACCGCCAGGTCCGGGCGGCCGAGCTGGCGCGACAGTTCGTCGGCGAGCAGGTGGTCGGTATCGCTGGTCGCGTCGGCGGCGATCAGGCGGATGAACGCGGTCTGGTCCTGCCGCTGCCCGGTCTGTCCCAGCAGCTGCGCCGCGCGCACCGTTTCCTGGTTGAAGAACGCGGCACGCACCGCCGGATCGATCGCGCGCTGCGGCACCGCCGGCGGCGCGACCAGCGGCTGGCGCAGATGCTCGAGCGCGAGCTGGCCGTAATATTGGTCGCGGTAGCCGCCCGCGCGCGCGAACAGCCCCCGCGCCTCGGGCTTCCCCGCCGCCTCCGCCGCGCGGGCCGCCCAGTAGAACCCCTTGGCTCTCGTCTGCGGCGACTGGCTCGCCTCGCCGTAGCGCTGGAACAGGAAGGCCGCGTCAGCCGGACGGTTGAGCTGCTTGAGCGCGGTCTGCCCGGCGAGCCAGGCGAGGCTCGTGTAATCGTCGCGCTCGCCGTACGGCTTGGTCGAGATGTCCGTGCCCGAGGGGTAGGCGTCGTCGACCTGCCGCGCGATGTCGTAGGCGGTCTGCCACTGGTGATCCGCCGCCGCGCCGCGGGCGTTGGTCAGCAGCACCTCGTAGAATTTCTCGACATTGCCCGGCTGGATCATGCCCTGCCGCGCGCGTGCCAGCCAGCTGCGCGCGCTGGGCGAAGCGCCGCTGTTGCGCAGCCACACCGCCTTGTCGGCGATGTACCCGGCGTCCGCGGAGCCCGCCGCATCGTTGACCGAGGCGAGCGCGGACGCATTCTCCCCGCCGGTGCGGAACGCGAGCCGCGCCTCGAACAGTGGCCGCGCGCCCGCGCTGGTCAGCGCGATCTGCCGCGCCGCCGCGCCGGTCTGCCCCTGCCACAGCAAAGTATCCATGCGCGCGTCATGGTCGGCCGGGGTCAGCGCTCCCGAAAAGCCGGTCAGCACCGCGCTCTCGTCGGTCGGCGACAGGCTGCCGCTGCGCCACGCCGCGCGCGCCGCGGCATAGGCCTCACCCTGATTGCCGCTCGCCTGATAGGCACGCGCACACGCCACCCATCCGCCGCCGGTCAGCGGCGGAAAGCGCCGGCAGAAGGCGATGACGTTCGCGGGCGAGGCATAGCCGCTCGCCGCCTGCTTTTCCGCGGCGCGGCGATTGGCGGTCTGGTTGGGCCAGCCGGGATGCGCGAGCAGGAAATTGGCGTAGGTGTCGAACGGCAGCGAGTCGCTCTGTTGCAACACCTTCCACTGCGCGACCGCCTGCGCAAGGCCCGCGGCCTGCGCCTGCGCGTTCGGCTGCACGCTCGCGGGATATTGCCCCACAGAACCGACCTGGCCCTGCGCCAGTAACAGCGCCGCCCCAACTCCCGCCACGATACCGATCAACACGCCCGCCTTCATCACCATTCCAGATCGGTGGACAGGATAGCGATCCAACCCGTATCTGTCCTGAACGACTTCGAATATTCATCGCGCCGGAGAGAGCGTCCGTCTTATGTTCACAGGTTCGATCCCCGCGCTGGTCACCCCGTTCGACGACGATGGGGCCTTCGCCGAGCAGATCTACCGCGACTTCATCGAGTGGCAGATTTCCGAAGGATCATCCGCGCTGGTGCCGTGCGGAACGACGGGCGAGGCGGCGACGCTGACCAAGGAAGAACAGTTCGCGATCGTCCGCGTCTGCGTCGATCAGGCGCGCGGACGCGTACCGGTGATCGCGGGCGCGGGCTCGAACGACACCCGCGTCGCACGCGCCAATCTGCTCGCCGCTAAAGAGGCCGGCGCCGACGCCGCGCTGATGGTGCCGCCTTATTACAACCGGCCGGGGCAGGAGGGTATTTTCCGCCATTTCGAGACGCTGGCGCAGGACGCCCCGCTGCCGATCGTGCTCTACAACGTGCCCGCGCGCACGGTCACCGACATACTGCCCGATACGCTCGCGCGGATCGTTCAGGCGTTCCCGCAGGTGTTCGTCGCGGTCAAGGATGCCTCGGGCGTCATCACCCGCGTGTCGCAGCATCGTGCCAGCCTGGGTGAGAATTTCTGCCAACTGTCGGGCAACGACGATCTCGCGCTCGCCTTCAATGCCACCGGGGGTGTCGGCTGCATTTCGGTCAGCGCCAATGTCGCGCCCAGGTTGTGCGCCGACTTCCAGGCTGCGTGCGCGAGCGGTGACTACGCGAAAGCGCGGACGCTGCACGACCGGCTGTTCCCGCTCCACACCGCCTTGTTCACCGATGCCTCGCCGGGGCCGGTCAAGTACGCGGTCAGCAAAGTGCGGCCTGACTTCCCGCGCGGCCTCCGGCTGCCCATGACATGGCCGGGCGAGGCGTCACGCCACGCGGTTGACGCCGGCCTGGCCCACGCGGGACTGTGATGGTGGTCGGGGAGGAAGCGATGCGGCAGCCTTCCCGACGAGAGATGACGCGATGCTGATCGCGGCCTTGTTCCTACAGGCCGCGGTGTCCGGCCCGGTCCTCCCCGAGCCAAAGTCGGTGCTGCCGCGCGAATGTCCTAAGGCTCAGCCGGGCGATGCCTCGATCGTCGTCTGCGCCCGCGGGCAGGAGGAGTTCCGCCTGCGCGCAGTACCAGAGCGTTACTCATCCGATCCGCAGGCGCTGCCCAAGGCGGCGTTGAAGATCAGCGACAACACGGTGGCGGCGGAAACCGAGCAGGGCGACGTCGGCGGCTTCACCAGCAACCGCGTTATGCTGCGGTTGAAGCGTCCGTTCTGATCTGCGTACGCGCACGCTTGCGGGGCCGATCGGTCAGCGAACGCGGCCAATCGTAACGAACGCCCTTTGCCGCCGCGCACCCTTGTGCCTACATCGCAGCCATGTCGCGTCCCAAGCCTGCCACCTTCGACAAGAAGAAGATCGTTGCCGAGAACCGCCGCGCGCGGTTCGATTACGCGGTCGACACCGTGTACGAGGCGGGCATCGTCCTGACCGGCACCGAGGTGAAATCGCTCCGCTTCGGCGAGGGATCGATCGCGGAAAGCTACGCCGAGGTGCGCGGCGACGAGGTGTGGCTGGTCAATTCCAACGTTCCCGAATTCAGCCACGGCAACCGCTTCAACCACGAAGCGAAGCGCCCGCGTAAACTCCTGCTTCACGAGCGCGAGATAAACAAGCTGCACGGTGCGGTCGCGCGCGAGGGCATGACGCTCGTTCCCCTGACCGTGTATTTCAACGGGCAGGGTCGCGCGAAGGTGGAGTTGGCGTTGGCGAAGGGCAGAAAAGCGCACGACAAGCGCGAACACATCAAGGAGCGCGAGTGGAAGCGTGATGCCGGGCGCATCATGCGCGACCACGGCTGATGGCGACGCGGCCGATGACGACGTGGGACCGGTTCGCGGCGTGGAGCAGGCGCAACCTGCCGACGCGCGAATCGATGGAAAAGAGCCGCATCCTGCGCCCGGTCGCGCACCGCGTGCTCGCGCCCGAACTGTGGCGCTTCACCAGGCGTTCGGTGCCGCGCGGCGTCGCACTCGGCATGGTCGCGGGCATCCTGTTCCCGGTCGGGCAGATCGCGATCGCGGCGCTGATCGCGCTGCCGTTCCGCGCCAACGTGCCAGTCGCAGCGCTGACTACCTTCATCACCAATCCGCTAACGACGCCGTTCATCCTGTTCGCGGCCTATCAGGTCGGCGCCTGGCTGCTGCGCACCAACGCGCCGACCGTGGCGCAGCCCGTGGCGGAGGCGGCGACCGGCTGGCTGCAATGGTTGTGGAACGCAGGGCCGCCGCTGGTGCTCGGATTGCTGCTGATCACCACCGTCTGCGCGCTCTTGGGCTACGGCTTGGCCGCGCTCGGCTGGCGGCTGTGGATCGCACGCAAGTGGAAGGCGCGCCACCAGCGCGATTGAGCGTGACGGGCAGACTGGCGCGGCTTCGCGGCCGGGCCTAAGGAATGATCATTCCTCGTACAGGTGATTGTTCATGCGTCGTTCGATCCTGTTTCCTGCACTTTCCGCCGCGGCACTGATCCCGGCCGCGTTGTTCGCCCAATCGGTTGCGCAGCAGCCTGCGCCAGCCGCCGACGAGGCACCGCGCGCCGGTCCGCGCTATGGCACGTTCGGCTTCGACACCGCCGGCATGGATCGCTCGGTCAAGCCCGGTGACGATTTCTACGGTTACGCCAACGGCACCTGGGCGAAGACGACCGCGATCCCGGCCGATGAGGCGAGCTACGGCGCCTTCTCCGTGCTCGCTGACCTGTCGCGCCAGCGGACGCGCGGGCTGCTCGAGGCGGCGCGGGCGGATGCGGGATCGAAGATCGGCCGCGCCTATGCGAGCTACCTCGACACCGCCGCGATCGAGCGCGCCGGCATGGCGCCGATCCGGCCGTGGCTCGCGAAGATCAAGGCGACCGACAAGGCGGGCTATGCCGCGCTGCTGGCCGAGGCGAATCGCAACGGCGTCGACACGCCGTTCGGCGTCTACGTCGGGCAGGACGACAAGAACCCGGACACCTACGCGGTCAGCCTGTCGCAGGCCGGGCTCGGCATGCCCGACCGCGATTATTACCTCAGCACCGACCCGAAGCTGGCGCAGACCAAGGCCGCGTATCAGGCACATCTCGCCAAGCTGCTGACGCTGGCGGGTGAGCCGAACGCGGAGGCACGCGCCGCCGCGCTGGTCGCGTTCGAGACGCAGATCGCGCAGGTCAGCTGGACCCGCGTCGACAGCCGCGACGCCGACAAGACCTACAACAAGATGACTCTGGCGCAGCTGCAGCAGTCCGCGGCCGGGTTCGATTTCGCAACCTTCATGCGCGCGAACGGGACCGTGGCCGACACGCTGATCGTCGCGCAGCCGACCGCGATAACCGGCATCGCGCAAGCCGTGGGCGCGGCACCGATCGCGGTGCTGCGCGACCAGTTGCTGGTGCGCAGCCTGGACGGCTTCGCCGACGTGCTGCCGCGCGCGGTCGATCAGGAGAGTTTCGCTTTCTACGGTACCACGCTGAGCGGCACGCCGCAGCAGCAGGAGCGCTGGAAGCGCGCGGTCGATTTCACCAGCGGCGCGCTCGCCGACGAGGTCGGCAAGGTCTATGTCGCGCGCTACTTCCCGCCCGAGACCAAGGCAGCGGCTGATCAGCTCGTCCGGAACGTCATTCAGGCGATGAACCGCCGCATCGACGCGCTGACCTGGATGGCGCCCGAAACCAAGGTCAAGGCGCACGCGAAGCTCGCCGCCTTTACGCCCAGGATCGGCTATCCATCGAAATGGCGCGATTATTCGGCGCTGGAGATCAAGGCGGGCGACGCGTTCGGCAACGAACTGCGCGCGAACCAGTGGCGTCACGATTATAACGCGACCAAGCTGGGCAAGCCGATCTACCGTTGGGAGTGGGGCATGACCCCGATGACGGTCAACGCGCAGGCTGATTTCGGGCTGGTCGCAATCACCTTCCCGGCAGCGATCCTGCAGCCACCGTTCTTCGATCCCAAGGCCGACCCTGCGGTCAACTATGGCGGCATCGGCGCGGTGATCGGCCACGAGATGAGCCACCATTTCGACGATCAGGGTGCGAAATATGACGTACACGGCCGTCTGACGCAGTGGTGGACCGACGCCGACGTGCGGCGTTTTAACGCGCTCAGCCAGCGGCTCGTCAAGCAGTATGACGCGTACGAAGCGCTGCCCGGGATGCACGTCAAGGGCGCGCTGACGCTGGGGGAGAATTCGGCCGATCTCGCCGGGCTCTCTGCCGCCTACGACGCTTATCACGCGTCGCTCGGCGGGAAGCCCGCTCCGGTGCTGAACGGCTTCACCCCCGACCAGCGCTTCTATCTCGGCTGGGCGCAGGTGTGGCGGCGCAACTACCGCGAGGCGAACCTGCGCCAGCGGCTGCTGACCGACCCGCACGCGCCATCGGAACAGCGCACCGACATCGTTCGCAACATGGACCCGTGGTACCCGGCGTTCCAGCCCAAGCCCGGCGACAAGCTGTACCTTGCGCCCGACGCGCGCGTGAAGATCTGGTAACGATCACGCGTCGATGCGCGGCGGCAAAACAGGAGAGATCATCGGCGGACCCCGCGACGCGCTGCTGATCGCGCTCGCCGCCGGCGCGGTCGCGGGCGGGATCGTGCTGTGGCTGATCGGCAGCATCGTCGTCGCGGGCACATTCCTTGCTGCGGCGGTCGTGGTCGCAGGCGTCGCGGTCGCGCTGCGGGTAGCAGTTACGAAGCCGCCGGTCAGCCAGCAGACCGCCGACTGGTCGCTCGCCGCGGCGCTGGCGGGTGCCAATGCCGACGCGGTTGCGGTGACCGGGCGCACGGGGCATCTCGTCTGCGCGAACGAGGCTTACGAGACCATGTGCGGCGGGTTTCCGACGCCGCCCGCACTCGCGCTGTCCGACCCCGATCTGGCGCGGCTGACCGCGACGGGGCGCGACGCGTGGCGCGACGGCCATGCCGCTGCTGCGCGGATCGAGATCGCGGGACAGCCGGTCTCGGTCGAGGTGACACGCTCGGGCCACGCCGCCGATCATCTCGTCTGGCGCTTCACCGGGCAGCGCACGATCGACATGCTGGGCGGCATCGCCGACGAACTCGACGGCGTCATGGGCGACCGCATGGGTGAGGCGGGGCTGATGGCCGCGCTGCTCGACGCCGATGGCAAGGTCGTCGCCGGCAACCGTGCGCTGCGCGCGCGCGCCTTCGGACGTGCCAACGCGCCGATCGAGGGACAGGATCTGGCCAACTTGCTCGTCGGCGACGCGCAGCGCGGCATCCGCTTCGCACGCGAGGACGAGGACGCGGGCGCAGTGCGCCTGCTGCAGGTCGCGCTGGGCAGCGGCGATCATTCGCCGACGCTCGTCGCGCTGATCGAAGATGCGGGCAGCGCCGCCGCGGTCGGCGATCCGCACGACGTCGAGACGCTGCTGTCGGTGATCCCATTCGGACTAGCGCTGGTCGATCGCGAAGGGCGCTTCCTCGCGATGAACGCGGCCTTCGCGCGCATGGCCGGCGCGGAACCCGCCGCGCCGCCGCTCTATCCCGGCGATCTGGTCGTTCGCGAGGACAAGGCCGCCGTTGCCGACGCGGTCCGCCGCTTCACGACAGGCGGCGCGCAATCGGCCGATCTCGCGATCCGGCTGAAGGACCATCCCGACGAGACGGTGGCGCTGTCGATCGCGGCGACGAGGGGCTTCGGCGGCGCATCGGTGCTGTTGTCGTTCAAGGACAATGGCGAGGAGAACCGCTTGAAGCGCGAGGTCGCGCAGGCGACCAAGATGCAGGCGGTCGGCCAGCTGGCGGGCGGCGTCGCGCATGACTTCAACAACATCCTGACCGCGATCATCGGCCACTGCGACCTGATGCTGATGCGCCATTCGCCCGGCGACAGCGATTACGACGACATTCAGCAGATCCGCGCCAATTCGAATCGCGCGGCGAGCCTGACGCGGCAATTACTCGCCTTCTCGCGCCAGCAGACGCTTCGGCCGCAGGTGTTGCAGCTGCCCGACGTGGTGTCGGAGGTGTCGACGCTGCTGCGCCGCCTGCTCGGCGAGACGGTGGTGCTGGAGGTCAAGCATGGTCGCGACCTGGGCGCGGTGCGCGCCGATCCGGGGCAATTGGAACAGGTCGTCGTGAATCTCGCGGTCAACGCGCGCGACGCGATGCTGGCGAAGGGCGCGGGCGGTCGCGTCACGATCCAGACCCGCGCTGCGACCATCGCAGAACTACGCCAACGCGGCACCGACATCATGCCGATCGGCGACTATACCGCGCTGGAGATCGCCGACACGGGTACGGGCATTCCGCCCGAAGTACTGCCAAAGATATTCGAGCCCTTCTTCACCACCAAGGAAGTCGGCAAGGGGACCGGGCTCGGCCTCTCCACCGTTTACGGCATCGTCAAACAATCGGGCGGGTACATCTTCGCCGACTCGCGGCCGGGGCAGGGCGCGACCTTCACGATCTATTTCCCGGTCCACGCCGCCGGGGACGAGGCTGCCGTGCCGCGCACGCCGGCGCGGACCAAAACGACCGATACCTGGGGCAGCGGCACGATCCTGCTGGTCGAGGACGAGGACATGGTCCGCGCGATCGCAGAGCGCGCGCTGACGCGGCAGGGCTATACGGTGCTGTCCGCCGACCACGGCGAGGCGGCGCTAGAGCTGCTCGAAACCGCCGAGCGGCCAAGCCTGATCGTGTCCGACGTGATGATGCCGGTGATGGATGGCCCGACGCTCGCACGTGCGGTGCGGGAGCGTTATCCCGACATCCCGATCCTGTTCATGTCGGGCTATGCCGAGGAGCAGCTGCGTCGCTCGATCGACCTCGATCACGTCGCCTTCCTGCCGAAGCCCTTCTCGGTCCAGCAGCTGGCTGAGGCCGCGCGCGACGCGCTCGCGAATGGTTGATCTGGATCAATGCCGCGGGGGCAGCGGTTGCACTCCCCCGAACGGGCGTTATGGCTTCGCGCGATGACGATGCGCGTGCTCCTGGTCGAAGACGAACCATTGATCGCGATGATGCTCGAGGACTTCCTCGACGCACTCGACCGCCAGCATGCCGGTACCGCCGACAGCGTTGCGGCGGCGCTGCCGATGGTCGAGGAAGGGGCGCTCGACGCCGCGATTCTCGACGTCAACCTGCGTGGCGGCGAGAAGAGCTTCGCGATCGCCGACGCGCTGGCGGCAAAGAACATTCCGTTCGTCTTCGCGAGCGGCGGCGGCGGTGATGACATCGCGCCCGAGTACCGTGATCGCCCGATGCTGCCCAAGCCCTATACGATGGAAGGCGTTGAGCAGGCGCTGGCCAAGCTCGGCTGACCTGCTGCCGCAGCGGTGTCGACGAACTTTTCTGTCATCAACCCGCTTCTAGGCTTGCCATAGCTTGCGCGCGCGCAGCATAGCGCGCGCCATGACGACACGTTTCGACAAGAACCGCCTGCCCAGCCGCCACGTCTCGGTCGGACCCGAGCGCGCGCCGCACCGCAGCTATTATTACGCGATGGGGCTCACCGAAGAGGAGATCGCTCGGCCGTTCGTGGCACTCGCCTCGGCGGGCAACGACAGCGCCCCGTGCAACACCACGCTCGACGCGCAGGCCGACGCGGCACGGCGCGGGGTGGAGCAGGGCGGGGGCATGCCGCGGCGCTTCAACACCATCACCGTCACCGACGGTATCGCGATGGGGCATCAAGGCATGAAGTCCAGCCTCGTCAGCCGCGAGGTAATCGCCGATTCGGTCGAACTTTCAGTGCGCGGTCACTGCTACGACGCGCTGGTTGGTTTCGCCGGCTGCGACAAGTCGCTGCCCGGCATGATGATGGCGATGCTCCGCCTCAACGTTCCCAGCATCTTCGTCTACGGCGGGTCGATCCTGCCCGGTCGGTTCGAGGACCGCGACGTGACTGTCGTCGACGTATTCGAGGTCGTCGGCCGGTACGCCGCCGGAACGTGTCCGATCAGCGAGGTTCACGCGCTCGAGAAGGTTGCCTGTCCGGGACACGGCGCCTGCGGCGGGCAGTATACCGCCAACACGATGGCCTGCGTCGGCGAGGCGATCGGATTGTCGTTGCCGAACAGCAACATGGTGCCCGCACCTTACACCTCGCGTGAGCAGATCGCGGTTGCGGCCGGCGCGCAGGTGATGGAGCTGCTCGCCGCCAACATCCGCCCGCGCGACATCTGCACGCGCGAAGCCTTCGTCAACGCCGCGCGCATCGTCGCGGCGACCGGCGGATCGACCAATGGCGCGCTGCACCTGCCCGCGATGGCGCACGAGGCGGGCATCGAGTTCGACCTGTTCGACGTCGCCGACATCTTCAAAACAACGCCTTACGTCGCCGACCTCAAGCCTGGCGGGAAGTACGTCGCCAAGGACATGTACGAGGCCGGGGGCGTCTACATGCTGATGAAGACGCTGCTCGTCGAAGGCTTGCTCTACGGCAACTGCCTGACGGTAACGGGCCGGACGCTCGCCGAGAACATCGACCAGGTGACGTGGAACCCCGATCAGAAGGTGATCTACGACGCACGTACCCCGATCACACCAACCGGCGGTGTTGTCGGTCTGCGCGGCAGCCTCGCGCCCGATGGCGCGATCGTCAAGGTCGCCGGCATGCACCGACTGCAGTTCGAGGGGCCGGCGCGCTGTTTCGACTGCGAGGAGGATGCCTTTGCCGCGGTCGAGGCGCGTGCGATCAACGAAGGTGAGGTCGTCATCATTCGCTACGAAGGACCCAAAGGCGGTCCGGGCATGCGCGAGATGCTGTCGACCACCGCTGCGCTCTACGGGCTCGGATTGGGCGAGAAGGTCGCACTGATCACGGACGGCCGCTTCTCGGGTGGTACCCGCGGCTTCTGCATCGGCCACGTCGGACCGGAGGCGGCCCAGGGCGGGCCGATCGCGCTGGTCGAGGACGGCGACACGATCCGTATCGACGCCGACGCAGGCACGATCGATCTCGACGTCGCCAATGATGTGCTCGCACGTCGGCGCGCTGGCTGGCAGGCGCGGCGCAACGACTACGGCTCGGGCGCATTGTGGCGTTATGCTCAGAATGTCGGTCCTGCCTGCAAGGGCGCTGTCACCCACCCCGGCGCCGCTGCGGAAACGCATGTCTACGCGGATATCTAGCGCTCTGCTGTTCGCCACGGTCGCCGCCGCCTGCTCGCCTGAGCAGACCGCGAACACGCAGGTGCTGGCGAATGTCGAGGCGGCGCAGGACCAGGAAGCGGCCGATGACGGGCTGATCAACTGCGCGGTCGGCGCCGCGGCGACCTTGTCGCGCGTATGCAGTGTCGAGCGGCAGGATAGCGATCGTGGGCTGCTGCTGACGGTGCGGCACCCTGATGGGGGTTTCCGGCGTCTGCTCGTGACCAAGGACGGGCACGGCGTGGTCGCGGCGGACGGTGCGCAGCAGGCGCAGGTGACGCTCGTCGGCACCAACGAGATCGAGGTCGCGCTCGGCGACGACATCTACCGCTTGCCGGTCACGGTGAAGCCGACCGACCTCAAGCGCCAGTGAGAAAGATCGCCGGCGCCGCGGTGCTGACCGCAGTCGAGATGCGCGCGGCAGAGGCGGGTGCGTTCGACCGCGGCGATGACGCAGTCGCAATGATGCAGCGCGCGGGGCACGCGTGCGCCGCAGCGGTCGGCCGTCTCTCCGCCGGCGCGGAGGTGCTGGTGCTGTGCGGGCCGGGGAATAACGGCGGCGATGGTTACGTGATCGCGGCGAGCCTGGCGGCTGCCGGGCAGCCGGTCCGGGTCGCGGCTCTGGGTGCGCCGAACACCGACACGGCGGTGCAGGCGCGGACCGGCTGGCATCGTCCGGTCGAGGCGCTCGGTGAAGCCTTCCCGGCCCCGGTGCTGGTCGATGCGCTGTTCGGCATCGGCATATCGTGTCCACTCGATGACACGGTAGTGGCTGCGCTCTCGCGCCTGGGCGAGGCGGCACGGCTGACGATCGCGGTCGATCTGCCGAGCGGCGTTGACAGTGACAGCGGCGCGCGGCTCGGCTGTCCGGCACCGGTCGACCTCACGCTGGCACTCGGCGCGCTCAAGCCCGCACACCTGCTGCAACCCGCGGCGGCGCTGTGTGGCACGGTGCGCCTGCTCGACATCGGAGTCGACGCTTCCGCAACGGCGCAAGTCATTGGACCACCAACGCTGCCGGAGCCCGGTCCGCAGTCGCACAAGTTCAACCGCGGCATGGTCGCGGTCGTGCGCGGGCGGATGGCGGGTGCGGCGGAGTTATGCGCCACGGCGGCGATGCACGCGGGCGCAGGCTATGTCGCGCTGCTCGGCGCGTCGATGCCCGGTGCACCGCACGCCTTGGTCCGGCGCAGGCTCGACGACGAGGCGCTCGCCGATCGCCGCATCGCCGCGCTGGTCGTCGGACCGGGGCTGGGTCGCGACGACGACATGCGCGCGCTGGTCGAACGGGCGCTCGCCAGCGAGCACGCGCTCGTCATCGACGGCGACGCGCTTCATCTCGTCACCCCCGAGCAACTGCGCACGCGCGGCGGGCAGATCATCCTGACGCCCCATGCCGGCGAGTTCGAGGCGCTGTTCGGACGCAGTGACGGCAGCAAACTCGACCGCGCCCGCGCCGCCGCGAACGCGTCAGGCGCGACCGTGGTGTTCAAGGGTCCCGACACGGTCATCGCGGCACCCGACGGCCGGACGCGGCTCGCCCCGGCGGCGAACAACTGGCTGTCGACCGCGGGTAGCGGTGACGTGCTCGCAGGTGCGATCGCATCCTGCCTGGCCGCCGGTCTCGACCCGCTCGCTGCGGCAGCGGCGGGCGTGTGGCTCCACGGCGAGGCGGCAAGGCGCTGCGGTGCGGCTTTCATCGCCGACGATCTCGCACGCGCGCTGACGCAGGCCCGCGCCGCGCTGACGTGACGCGCGGGGCAAACCGTTCTAGGGCGCCGGCATGACCACGATTATACGCGTCGCAGCGCGCGGCGAGGGCGTTGCCGAGGACGGTCGCCACGTGCCCTTTGCTGCGCCCGGCGACACGCTCGGCCCCGATGGCGCGATCACGCCCGGCCTCCACCATCAGAGCCCGCCGTGCCGCCACTTTCCAACCTGCGGCGGATGCCAGCTGCAGCATTTGGACGACGAAAGCTGGTCCGCGTTCCTGACCGACCGCATCGCCGGCGCACTCGCCGCGCAGGGCCTGTCGACCGAGATCCGCGCCGCGCAGCTTTCGCCACCGCGCACGCGTCGTCGCGCGACGCTCCACTACGACCCCGCCGGCCGCCTCGGCTTCGCCGCCGAGAAAAGCCACCAGCTGATCGACCTGCACGAGTGCCACGTGCTCGCGCCCGAACTGTTCGCGCTGGTGCGCCCGCTCAAGCGGCTGCTGCCGGTCTTCAAGCCCAAGTGCCGACTCGACCTTCACCTGATCCTCGCCGATCAGGGCGTCGACGTGCTGATCACCGGCGTGACGCCGTCTGGGCTGGCGCACGCCGATGCGATCGCCGACTTCGCGCAGGCGCATCGCATTGCACGCATTGCGTTCGATGACGGGCTCGGCCCCGAGACGCACTGGGAGCCTGATGCAGTCACGATCACGCTCGGCGGCAAGCCGGTCCCGCTGCCCCCCGCCGCGTTCCTGCAGGCGACACGCGAGGGGGAGGCGGCGCTGGTCGCTGCCGTACGTGAAGCGATCGGTAGCCCGCGGATCACCGCCGATCTGTTCGCCGGGCTCGGCACCTTTGCGCTGTCGCTGCCAGGGCGTGTCTACGCCGCCGAAGGCGGGCGCGACGCGATCCTGTCGCTCAAGGCCGGCGCCGACCGTGCGCAACGGCTTGTCTTCACCGAGCACCGCGACCTGTATCGCCGCCCGCTCACGACCGCCGAACTCGATCGCTTCGACGCGGTCGTGCTCGACCCGCCGCGCGCCGGCGCGCGCGAGCAGATCGACGCGCTGGCCGCCGCGCGCGTGCCGGTGATCGCGTATGTCTCCTGCAATCCCAGCAGCTTCGCGCGCGATGCGAAGATCATGTGCGAGGGCGGATACCGGCTCGACTGGATCGTGCCCGTGGGTCAGTTCCGGTGGTCCACCCATACCGAACTCGCCGCGCGCTTCTCGCGTCAATAATCCGCGGCGACGAAGAACAACCCATCGGGCGGCGCGTTGAGCCCGAGCTCCGCGCGGTCCGCCGCGACCAGAGCCTCGCGCAGCCGCTCGACGCTCCACCGCGCGAGGCCGACGAGCACGAGGCACCCGACCATCGATCGTACCTGATGATGGAGAAATGACCGCGCCGCCGCCTCCACCATCACGCGGTCACCGACACGTCGCACGTCGAGCCGCGCGAGCGTCTTCACCGGGCTGGCCGACTGGCAGTGCACCGAACGAAAGGTGGTGAAGTCGTGGCGACCGACCAGCACCTGCGCGGCCTCCGCCATCGCTCCTGTGTCGAGCGGCTGCGGCACCTGCCACGCGAGACCGCGCTCGAACGTCAGCGGCGCGCGGCGGTTGACGATGCGGTATTCGTAAGCACGCCCCAGACACGAGAAGCGCGCGTGCCAGTCGTCCGCCACTTCCTCGCATGCCAGCACTGCGACCGGAGCGGGCCTGAGCCGCGCGTTGAGCGCCTCCATCAGGCGAAACGGCGTGATCGCCTTCGCCACGTCGACGTGCGCGCGCATTGCGAGACCGTGGACGCCCGCGTCGGTCCGCCCGGCGGCGTGGACCGTCGCCGCCTCGCCGGTAACCGAGTGCAGCGCATCCTCGATCGCGCCCTGCACGCTGGCGCCGTGTGGCTGGCGCTGCCACCCCATGAACGGCCGCCCGTCGAACTCGACCGTTAGCGCGAAGCGCGTCACGTCAGTTCGGTCCCCGACCGAACCGGAAAGCCACGCAGCATCTCCTCCGCGCTCGTCATCCCCCGCCCTGCGCGTTGCACCAGCCTCGGGCGCAGCGCGCCGTCGCCGCAGCCGATCGTCAGCGCCGCGTCGACCGTGACGCCCTCGCCACCCGGGAAGGTGAAGGGCAGCACGTCGGCGGCGAGCACCTTTACCCGCTCACCCGAAACCTCGAACCACGCTCCGGGGGCCGGGTTAAGCCCACGCACCAGCCGCTCGATCTCGCGCGCGCTGCGCGTCCAGTCGATCTTCGCCTCGGCCTTGCTGATCTTCGCGGCGTAGGTGACGCCCGCGTCGGGCTGCGGCACCGGCGGATGCGCGTCCACGTCGGCGAGCACCTCGACCATCAGTCTCGCCCCCATGTGCGCCAGCTCGACCGTCAGCTCGCCCGCGGTCTTTCCGTCGATCTCCGTACGCCCTTCCAGCCGCACCGGTCCGGTGTCGAGCCCGGCCTCCATCTGCATGATCCCGACGCCCGTCTCCGCGTCACCCGCCATGATCGCGCGCTGGATCGGCGCCGCGCCGCGCCAGCGCGGCAGCAGCGAGCCGTGGACGTTCAGGCACCCGAGCCGCGGCGCGTCGAGCACCGCCTGCGGCAGAATCAGCCCGTAGGCGGCGACGACGCCGATGTCGGCGTTCAGGCCTGCCAACGCCACCTGTTCCTCCGCGCCCTTCAGCGACACCGGCGTGCGCACCGGAATGCCGAGCGCCTCCGCCCGGCGCTGCACCGGCGAGGCGACCAGCTCGCGCCCGCGTCGCCCGCCCGGTCGCGGCGGCTGGCTGTACGCCGCGACGATCTCGTGTCCCGCCTCGACCAGCGCGTCGAGCGTCGGCACCGCGAAGTCGGGGGTTCCCATGAAGACGATCCGCATAAGCGCCGCCTTTTCCACAACGCGCGGGTCGCGTCACCCCACACGCTGGCGCGAACGCCGCCGCGTTGCCATATACCGGATATGGCATCCCCCGAGATCGAGGCGCTGACGCAGGCGCTCGCCCGTCTGCCCGGCTTCGGTCCCCGATCCGCACGGCGCGCGGTGCTGCACCTGGTCAAGAAGCGCGAAAATGCGCTCGTTCCTCTGCGCAGCGCGCTCGCGGCGGTTGAGGAGCGGCTGTCGACCTGCTCGACGTGCGGGAACGTCGATACCAGCGATCCGTGCGCAATCTGCGCCGACCCACGACGCGATCCGCGCTCGCTGTGCGTGGTGGAGGACGTGAGCGACCTGTGGGCGCTGGAGCGATCGCGTCTGTTCCCCGGTCGCTTCCACGTGCTGGGCGGGCGACTGTCGGCGCTGGAAGGCGTCCGGCCCGAGGATCTCGCGATCGAGCCGCTGGTCGCGCGCGTCGCGAAAGGCGAGATCGATGAGGTCGTGCTCGCGATGAACGCGACACTGGAGGGGCAGACGACCGCGCACTATGTCGCCGACCGGCTGGAGCGTTATCCGGTACGACTGACGCAGCTGGCGCACGGTTTGCCGGTGGGCGGTGAGCTCGACTATCTCGACGAGGGTACGCTCGCGCAGGCGCTGCGGGCTCGCCGTCCTGTCGCCTGACCGCATCGCTTGACGCTGGAATGACAGCGACCTAGCTGCCGCGGTCATGGCCATTCTCCCGATCGTCGAAGTTCCCGATCCCGTCCTGCGCAAGGTGTGCGAGCCCGTCGCGCAGGTCACCGACGAGGTGCGCGGCATCGTCGCCGACATGTTCGACACGATGTACGACGCGCGTGGCATCGGCCTGGCAGCGAGCCAGGTCGGTATCCTCCAGCGGATCGTCGTGATCGATCTGCAGGAACGGCCAGAAGGCGAGGGTGAGCCGGCCGACGACGCCGCGGAGGCTGACGCGGGCGGCACGCGCAACCCGCACGCGTTCATCAACCCCGAACTGGTGTCGGTCAGCGAGGAAACCTCGACCTACAACGAGGGCTGCCTGTCGATCCCCGAGCAATATGCCGAGGTGACCCGCCCTGCGCGCTGCCACGTTCGCTGGCTCGACACCGACGGTCAATCGCGCGAGCAGGAGTTCGACGGGCTGATGGCGACCTGCATGCAGCACGAGATCGACCATTTGAACGGCGTGCTCTTCACCGACCATATCTCGCGGTTGAAGCGCGGCATGTTGATGAAGAAGCTCGAGAAGATGCGCCGCAACGGCTGAGTGCCGGCGTGATGCGGTAGTAGAACCCGCGGGTACATTCGCGCTTTCCTACGACAAACGTTCGTTCTATGTTCCCTTCGCGCGGCGCATTCGCGCGCATACGCCCGCGCGCACCTGCGTAGGGCTGTGACCTTTGTGACTTTCCACCGGAGTCCCGCATGGCCGAGACATTGCTGATCGCCCTTGTTGCCTTGGTCGTCGGCGTGGCGCTCGGCTGGTTCCTGGCGCGGCAGGGGACAAGCGGCGTGATGGCGGAGCGCGATCAGGTCCGTACCGAGCGCGATGCCGCACGCGCCGAGCGCGACGCGCAGGCCGAGCAGTTCCGCCGCGCGATCGCCGATCTGGCAGGCGCCGAGGAGCGCGCACGCGCCGCCGAGCAGTTGCGCCACGATCTCGCGCAAGCCCGCGACGAGCGCGAAACCGCGCGGCTCCACGTGTCGCGGCTGGAGGCGGAAGGACGCGCCGCGGAGCAGCGGATCGCCGACCTGAAACTCGCCGCCGACGAGATGAGCCTGCGCTTCAAGGAAGTCGCGCAATCGGCGCTGGGGGACGCGCAGAAGCAGTTCCTCGAACGTGCCGAGGCTCGGCTGCGCCAGAGCGAGGAAGCGACGGGGCAGGGGATCAAGGCGCTGCTTCAGCCGGTAAACGATCGCCTGCTGCGCTACGAGGAGGGCGTCCAGCGGATCGAGGCCGAGCGCCGCGATGCGTTTGGCCAGCTTCACGGTCAGATCGAGGCAATGCGCGCCGGGCAGGAGCGCGTCTCGGGCGAGGCGGCGAAGCTCGTCAATGCGCTGCGCAACGCGCCGAAGGCGCGCGGCCGCTGGGGCGAGCAGCAATTGCGCAACGTGCTCGAGTCGTGTGGTCTCGCCGAGCACACCGACTTTCAGATGGAGGTCAGTGTCGCGCTCGACGACGGCGCGCGATTGCGCCCCGATGCGATTGTCCGCATCCCGGGCGGCAAGTCGCTCATCATCGATGCCAAGGTGTCGCTCAACGCCTATCAGGACGCGTTCGGAGCGGTGGACGAGAACGAGCGCCAGTTGGGCCTCGCCGCGCACGCCTTGTCGATGCGCAACCACGTCACCTCGCTCGGCAACAAGGCCTATTGGAGCCAGTTCGACGACGCGCCCGACTATGTCATCATGTTCGTGCCCGGCGAGCATTTCCTTGGTGCCGCGCTCGAGCATGATCCGAAGCTCTGGGACGACGCCTTCGATCGCAAGGTGCTGCTGGCGACGCCGACCAATCTGATCGCGATCGCGCGTACCGTGTCGGCAGTGTGGCGCCAGGAGAAGCTCGCCGCGCAGGCGCAGGAGATCGCAACGCTCGGCAAGGAGCTCTACAGCCGCCTGGCGGTGATGGGCGGGCACGTTGCGAAGTTGGGCAAGAATCTTGACACCGCGATGGGCGCGTACAACTCGTTCGTCGGCAGCCTCGAGAGTCAGGTGCTGACCAGCGCGCGGCGGTTCGAGGCGCTCAACATCGACACCGGCACCAAGTCGATCGAGACGCTTCCCGTGGGCGAGCAGGCGGTGCGCCCGCTCACCAAGCTCAGCTACGACGCCGCGGCCGAGTAAGCGTCAGCGCCGCATCAGCCCCATCGCCACCGTCACCAGCCGCGCCGCGATCTGCGCGCACAAGCGGTGCGGATCGTCGCGATCGGGGACGTACTCGGCGAGGATCAGACCCACGATCGTGCCGCGCGCGGCGAGTCCGTGGAGCAGGTCGAGGCAATCCTCGTAGCTGAGTCCGCCCGGCGTCGGCATCGCCACGGCCGGAAACACCGCCGGATCGATCCCGTCGCAGTCGATCGACACGACGTAGCGCTCGCCCCCGGGTCGCTCCGCCAGCACCGCGTCGGCACCGCGGCGGTGCCACTCGCGCGCGGTGACGATCTGGTCGCCGAACCCGCGTGCATCGTCGTGCTGCCACGCTTCGCCGCTGCCTAAGCCCCGGATGCCGACCTGCACCATGCCCGTCACCCACGGCATCTCGGCCGCCCGCCGCATTGGCGAGCCGTAGCCGTTATCCTCGTCCTGGATCGTGTCGCCCCAATCGACATGCGCGTCGATCTGCACCACGGTGATCGGACCATAGCCGTCAAAGGCGGCGATCACCGGGATCGGCACCGAATCGTCGCCGCCCAGCACAACCGGCAGCGCGCCCGCCGCCAGCACCTGCTCGACCGCGGCGGCGATACGGTGGCGATTGCCCGCGGCGTCCTGCACCTCCGTCACGACGTCGCCTGCGTCGACGCCGATCGCTTCGCGGCGCTCACCCTTCACCAGCAGCGTCGCATCAAGGTCGAAATCGTGTTGGAAGACCTGCCCCGCAAACTGCTGGGATGCTGCGCGGATCGCGCCGGGTGCATCAGCCGAGTGGCTGCGGCGAGCGGGATCGTACGGCGTTGCCTCCGCCGCACCCAGCACCACGACGGGCGTGTCGGGCAGGTTGTCGAGCGTGGCGGCGGGAAGGCGGAGGAATGTGGGAAAACCGATGGTCACGCCGCTGCAAACTGCCGGGCGCCCGCTTCGTTGCCGCTGTCTCGCGGTTCAGCGATGATGGGCAAGCACCTCGTACGCCATCACCGCGGTTGCCACCGCCGCGTTCAGGCTGTCGGCCTTGCCCAGCATCGGCAGCTTGACCAGCAGATCGCACTCCGCCTCGTAAGCCTCGGGCAGCCCCTGCGCCTCGTTGCCGGTCAGCAGGAATGTCGGCGCGGCATAATCGGCGCTGCGATAATCATGCTCGGTCTGCAGGCTCAATCCGACGAGCTGGCCGGCGCCGCCGCGCAGCCAATCAACGAACGGCGTCCACTCGGTCCGCACGATCGGCACCGTGAACAATGCCCCCATGCTGGCGCGCACCGCCTCGACCGAGAATGGATCGACGCACTCGCCGATCAGGATCAGCCCGCCTGCGCCGACCGCGTCGCCGGTGCGCAGGATCGTGCCGAGATTGCCGGGATCGCGCAGCCGCTCCGCCACCAGCCAGATCGGCGCGGCACGGCGATCGAGATCGGCGAGCCCGGTCTCGAACGCGGCGAAGACGCCCACGACTGCCTGCGGATTGTCTTTCCCGGACAGTTTGGAGAGAATGTCGGGCGTCGTCTCGATCGCCTCGCCGCCGGCACCCTCGACGGCGTGGATCAGCGCCTCGACGAGCGGGTGCCGAGCCGATGCCGCGGCGAAGAAAAGGTAGCGCGGCACGCGACCGGTCTCGCGCGCCTCGGTCAGAATACGCAGCCCCTCCGCCAGAAACAGGCCCTGTTCGCGACGGTGACGCTTGTCGCGCAGGTCGCGGACCTGCTTGATCAGCGGGTTGGAATAAGCGGTAATCGTGCGTGGCATCGCGTACACTCGTCAGGCGGGATCAATCCTCGCCGAACTTGTCCTCCACCAGCGCGCACATCGTTGCGACGACCATCTCGGCATCGTCGCCGGCCGCACTGATCGTGATCGTGTCGCCCTTCGCCGCGCCCAGCATCATCAACCCCATGATCGACGTGCCGGTGACGGTGGAGCCGCCACGCGCCACTTCGACCGGAACCGGCTGTGCGGCGGCGAGCGTCACGAACTTGGCGCTGGCACGCGCGTGCAGCCCGCGGCGGTTGGTGATCTCCACGGTGCGCGACGCGGTCACGCCGCTGCCTCGCCGAGCACTTCGGAGGCGACCGAGATATACTTGCGCCCCGCCTCTCGTGCGGCGGCAACCGCGGCCACGACCGACATCGCCTTGCGTGCCGATTCTAGCCGGATCAGCATCGGCAGATTGATGCCCGCGATCACTTCGATACGGCCACGTTCCATCAGCGAGATCGCGAGATTGGACGGCGTGCCGCCGAACAGATCGGTCAGCACGATCACGCCGCGCCCGCCATCGACATCGGCGATCGCGCGCGCGATGTCGGCGCGGCGCGCTTCCATGTCGTCGTCGGGACCGATCGCGACGGTCGCCACCTGCTTCTGCGGACCGACGACGTGCTCCATCGCGGTGACGAACTCATCGGCCAGCCGGCCATGCGTGACGAGCACCAGCCCGATGATCTGCATTGACTTACCGTTCATTGACCCTGCGGTCGCCCCTCAAGCGTGTCCTGCGGTGCTACCGCCAGATCGCGGTGCAGGATGGTGGGCGAAAACCCCGCGTCGCGCAACCGCGCCGCTACTCGCTCCGTCACGTGCACCGATCGATGTTTTCCCCCGGTACACCCGAACGCGACCGTAACATAGGGCTTTCCCTCCGCTCGGTAGCGCGGCAGCAACAGCAGCAGCAGCTCCTCGATCCGGCTCACCGCCTCTTCATACGCCGGGTCGGCGGCGACGTAGGCGGCGACCGCCGGATCGCGTCCCGTTCTGGGGCGAAGGCTCGGCTCCCAGTGTGGATTGCGCAGAAAGCGCATGTCGAACATCAGATCGGCCTCGTGCGGGACGCCGCGGGAGAAACCGAACGACTCGATCGTCAGCGTCGTCGCGGCCTCTGCTCGACGTTCGAACAGCGCGCGCACCTGTTGGGCCAGCGCATTCGCCTTCAGATCGGTCGTGTCGATCAGCCGGTTGGCCCAGCGGCGCAGCGGCGCGAGCAGACCGCGCTCGGCGATGATACCGTCGCGGACGGGTCGGTCCTCCGCCATCGGATGGCGGCGTCGCGTCTCGGCGTAGCGACGCGCGAGCTCGTCGCTGGAGCAATCGAGAAACAGCAGTCCGATGTCCAAATCGGCACGCTCGCGCAGCGCCGTCACCTGCGTGATGAACGCGTCGGGATCGAAGTCGCGCGTGCGCGATCCGAAGCCGAGCGCGAGTGGGCGGTTCTCTCCTCCAGCATCGGGCTGCGTGCCGTGCAGGAACCGCATCAGGAGCGTCAGCGGCAGATTGTCCACCGTCTCCCAGCCGATGTCTTCCAGCGTCTTCAGCACCGTCGACTTACCGGCGCCCGACATGCCGACGACCAGCAGCACCTGCATCGTCACGCGTCTACCTCGGCGATGATCTGCCGCAGCGTCGCTTCAACCTTGATCGGGGCGGAGGGAGGGCGAGGGTCAATCACGACCTCGCGTACGCGAAGGCCCGCGATCATGCGCCAGCGCGCTTCGGGCATACGGTCGACTTCATCGCCGAGGCTTACCACCAATTTCACCGGGGTGGAGGCCGCAAACGCGCGCTCTACGATGCCCAGCCCGCGTATCTCGATCTTGCCGGCGATAGTGGGCGGCGGAGAGGCGATCACCGCGTCGCCGGCGCGAACCAGATCAGTGTAGTCGTCGCTGACCAGCAACGCGCCGCGATCGATCAAGCGTAGCGCCAGATCGGATTTGCCCGCGCCTGAGGGACCGGTGAGCATCACGCCCTGCCCATCGATCGCGATCGTGGTCGCGTGGACACATGAGGTGGGCGATTCCGCACTCACGCCGAGTCGTCGCGCTCGGCGATCGGCAGTCGTACCACGAAGCGGGCACCACTCAGGCGATCCTCCCGGCTCTCGACCGCGATGCTGCCCTGATGCGCCTCGACGATCGTTCGCGCGATCGCCAGCCCCAGCCCCGAGTGCTTCCCGAATGCCTCTTCGCTCGGCCGAACCGAGTGGAAGCGACGGAAGATTGCTTCGCGCGCCTCGGCGGGAACGCCCGGCCCCTCGTCTTCCACCCGCACCTCGACATCGTGATCGATGCGGCGGACGGCGATCGAGACGATGCCGCCGTCGGGCGAGAAGGACAGCGCATTGTCGAGCAGATTGTCGAAGACGCGTTCCAGCCGCGCGCCCTCCGCCATCACCGGCACCTCCGCGCCGGGCAGCAAGTCGAGATGAAGGCGAATGCCGCGCGTCGACCCGCGCTGATTGCGCTGTGCGAGCAGGCCCTCGATCATCGCGATCAGGTCGATCCGCTCGAACTTCGCGCGGCTCAACTGCGCGTCCAATCGCGAGGCTTCCGAAATGTCGGTGATCAGGCGATCGAGCCGGTGCACGTCGTCGGCGACGATCGCGAGCAGTCGCGCCTGCGCGTCGCGGTCGTCGACTCGGGCGAGCACGTCGACCGCGCTGCGGAGCGAGGCGAGGGGGTTCTTCAACTCGTGCGTCACGTCGGCAGCGAACGCCTCGGTCGCGTCGATTCGCGCACGCAGCGCAAGGCTCATGTCGGATAGCGCGCGCGCGAGCATCCCGATCTCGTCGCGTCGCTCAGGCAGGCGGGGCACGACGACCTCACGGGCGCGGCCGAGGCGGACACGTACCGCCGCGCGCGCCAAGCGACGCAACGGATCGACGATTGTGCGTGCGAGGAACAGCGAGAGCGCGACCGAGATCAGCAGCGCCGTCAGCACGACCAGGCTCAGGCGATATCGCTCGACACGAACCCGCTCGGTGATGTCGCGCGCGTTGATCGTCGACAGGATGGTCGATCGATTGGGTAGCACGGCAGCGGCGGTGATGACGGGGGTACGATCGGGCGCGCGCCACACCGTTGCCGACAGCGCATGCGTGCTGCGTGCCATGTCGGGATCGGGTGGCATCCCGTTTCGTGCCGGATCGTAGGTCGGAGAGGACGGTGCGCGAACGATGAAGTCGATGCCCGCATCGAGCCACCGCGCGGCGCGCTGGCTCAACCCGTCGGTGCGCGGGTCAACCAGCGTGAAGGCGGGACCGCCCAACTGCTCGCTGTCGAGCAGGACAGCATCGTCGGGCGCGAGCAGTTGCAGACGCGCACCCGTGTCACGCGCCAGTCGCGTCAGCAAGGCAGGTCGTGCGGCCTTGGGGGCGGTGGCGAGCGCTTCCGCCATCAGCCCCGCCTCGCGCCTGACCTGATCGACCCGGCTGTCGAGGATGCGCGTGCGGAACGAGTCGAGATAGAAGAACCCGCCGCCGAGCAGCAGCAGCGCGAAGACGTTCACCGCCAGGATACGCGGCGTCAGCGATACCTGATCCGACCACCGCGCGGTGGGGTCGCGCGGATCACTCCTCGGAGAAGCGGTAGCCGGCGCCATACAGCGTCTCGATCGAATCGAAGTCGCGGTCGACCTCGCGGAATTTGCGTCGGACGCGCTTGATGTGCGAGTCGATCGTGCGATCGTCGACGTAGATGTCGTCCTGGTACGCCGCGTCCATCAACTGGTTGCGCGTCTTCACGATGCCGGGCCGCTGCGCCAGCGTCTCCAGGATCAGGAACTCGGTGACGGTCAGCGTAACCGGCGTGCCGTTCCACGAAACCCGGTGCCGCGCTGGATCCATGATTAGGCGACCGCGCTCGATCGGTCCGTTCGCCTCGGCCTGGTCGGCGTCGTGGCCGGCGGACAATTCGGTACGCCGCAGGATTGCACGGATACGCGCGATCAGCAGTCGCTGGCTGAACGGCTTGGCGATGTAATCGTCTGCACCGAGGGCGAGGCCCAGCGCCTCGTCAAGCTCATCGTCCTTGCTGGTCAGGAAGATCACCGGCGTCGTCTGCTTCTCGCGCAGGCGACGCAGCAGCTCGAGCCCGTCCATCCGGGGCATCTTGATGTCGAGAATCGCGAGATCGGGCGGGTTCTCGATCAACGCCTTCAACGCCGCTTCGCCGTCAGGATAGAGGCGTGTCAGGAAGCCCTCCGCCTGCAGTGCGATCGAGACCGAGATCAGGATGTTGCGATCATCGTCGACCAGGGCGATCGTTGCACTCATGACGCGCTCGCTAGTCCAAACGACGGCGAGGCTCAATGCGCTACGATGCGCCGAGCAGGCCGTTGCATGATGGTGACGTGAACCGCGTGACTGAGCTGGTGACCCCTACGAGAATCGAACTCGTGTTTTCGCCGTGAGAGGGCGACGTCCTAACCGCTAGACGAAGGGGCCGTGCGCGGTGTGAGGCGCGCTGATACGGGTGGCTGTCAGCCTCGTCAAGCACCCTTTTGGACGCGCGCTGGCGGAGAGCGGCGCCGCCGTTCTCTGCCAGCGTGGGTAGTCAGGCAGCCTTGCGACGCTCCGCCATCTCGGTGTTGAGCATCTCCGCCAGCAGGAAGGCGAGCTCGAGGCTCTGACCTGCGTTCAAGCGCGGATCGCAATGCGTGTGGTAGCGGTCGGCCAGGCTCTGTTCGGTCACGTCGATTGCGCCGCCGGTGCATTCGGTAACGTTCTGCCCCGTCATCTCGGCGTGGATGCCGCCGGCGTGCGTTCCTTCGGCGCGGTGTACGGCGAAGAAGCCGCGCACCTCGGTCAGGATGCGATCGAACGGTCGCGTCTTGTAGCCGTTCGCCGCCTTCACGACGTTGCCGTGCATCGGGTCACACGACCAGATCACCGGATGGCCCTCGCGTGTCACCGCGCGCACGAGACGCGGCAGATGCGCCTCGATCTTGTCGTGACCGTAGCGGGTGATGAGCGTCATGCGGCCGGGCACGCGCGCGGGGTTGAGCGTGTCGAGCATCCGCAGCAAGGCGTCGGGCTCAAGGCTCGGTCCGCACTTGATCCCGATCGGATTGCCGATCCCGCGCAGGAATTCGACGTGGGCCGAGCCTTCGAAGCGCGTGCGATCACCGATCCAGAGAAAGTGCGCCGACGTGTCGTACCAGTCGCCGGTCAGCGAATCCTGTCGCGTCATTGCCTGCTCGAACGGCAGCAGCAGCGCCTCGTGGCTGGTGTAGAAGGTGGTCTGCGACAGCTGCGGCACGGTATCGGGGCCGATCCCGCACGCTTCCATGAAGTCGAGCGCCTCGCCGATGCGATCGGCAGTTTCGGCGTATTTCTTCGCCCACGGGCTGCGACCCATGAAGTCGTGCGTCCAGCGATGCACTTGGTGCAGGTTGGCGTAGCCGCCCTGTGCGAAGGCGCGCAGCAGGTTTAGCGTCGCGGCAGACTGCGCATAGGCGCGCACCATCCGCTCAGGGTCGGGCAATCGCGACTCGGGCGTGAACGCGATGTCGTTGACGTTGTCGCCGCGGTAGCTCGGCAGTTCGACGCCGTCGATCACCTCGTTCGGTGCCGAGCGTGGCTTAGCGAACTGGCCCGCCATGCGCCCCAGCTTGACCACCGGCAGCTTGCTGGCGAAGGTCATCACCACTGCCATCTGCAGGATGACGCGAAACGTGTCACGGATGTTGTTGGGATGGAATTCAGCGAAACTCTCCGCGCAATCGCCACCCTGTAGCAGAAATGCTTTCCCTTCTGCGACGCGGGCGAGATCGCCGGTCAGGTTGCGCGCCTCGCCCGCGAAGACCAGCGGCGGGAAGTTGGACAACCGGTTTGTCGCATCCTGCAAGCGCGCCGCGTCGGGGTAGACGGGAAGCTGGCGTGCCTCGTGACGGGTCCAGCTGTCGGGGGCCCAATTCGCGGCCATGATCAATTCCATCTTGATGTTCGAGCAATAATCCGTGCGTCCGTTACCCTCTACACGCAACGAAGGAAACCTTGCAGATAGTCACGCTCTGTTGTGGCGGCGCATCAGAAAAGGTCGAGCGCACCACCACGGACATCGAAGATCATATACGCAATCGCGAGCGCCCATCCGCAAAGGCAGAAGGCCCACAACAACGTCCACTGCGTACCGCGTCGCATGATCGATCGCCTGCCTGTCCCGGCAGATGCGAGGTGCACCCGGTTTGCTGAACCGCGGCTGAGCAGCGGGGAGTGTCACCGCGAGTCACGCCTGCCAAGCGCTGCGACGAAGCGCCCGCACGCCGCACTGGGCATGCTTTCCGCATTGAATCGTAAGGAGAGCACGCGCTTGCACGCAGCCCGCAGGGTCGCGCACTCAGATTTCCTGGATGGTGAAATCCTAGCGCGCGGCCGAGCGCTCGCTCGCCGGCGTGTACGATTTGATTCCACGCAGCCGCCGCTTGCGTGCCTTGTTCTTGCGCGACCATATCAGGCCAGCGATGCTTCCGACGATCGCGATTGCGGCGATCAGACCGTAAGCCAACATTAGTCTAGCTTCCAACTCTAAACTCCCGGTTCAAAGCGGGACCGTCGTAGGAAGAATATTCGCTGGCCGCAATGATCGGATACGAGATATGCTATAGGACCCGTAGGCCAAAGGTCTAGGAATAGTCCCAAGCTGCCCGGCAGGATCAGTAGCCTGCGTCCAGATCGGCTACATTCTTGAGCCTCCCGCCGGACCGGTAAGCAGCGAGATTGTCGAGGAATAGCGCCGCTGCGCGCTGGAACATTTTGGTCTGGCTGCGTCCCGACAGGTGCATGGTGATCATGCAATTCGGCGCGCGCCATAGCGAATGGTTTGCCGGCAGCGGCTCGGGACTGGTCGGGTCGAGGAACGCGCCGCCGATCCGTCGCTCGTTCAGCGCCGATAGCAGTGCCTCGTCGTCGATCATGTCGCCGCGCGCGATGTTGATCAGCCACGCATCGCGCTTCATCGCAGCGAGCTCGTCGGCGCCGATCATTGCCTTGGTCTCGTCAGTCGACGGAGCGGCAAGGATGACCCAGTCGAATTCGTTGAGGCGAGTTCGCCACGCATCGGGCGTCAACGTTCCGTCGCGACCGGATCGGGTGACACCCGTCACCTCGACCCCGAAAGCCTGCAATCGCTCCGCGATCAGGCGACCGATCGCCCCCATGCCGACGATCAGCGCACTTGTATCAGCGAGTTCCACCTTGCCCGGTGCATCCTTCGGCCACTCGCACCGGTCCTGCGCGCGCACGACCTCGTCGAAGCGCTTGGCCGCAACCAGCACGCCCATGACGGCATATTCGGCGACCGCGATCGCGTTGATGCCGTTTCCGTTGGTCAGCGTCACGCCGCGCTCGCGCAGCAGATCGAGCGGAAAGGCGTCCAGCCCGGCGTAGATCGTCGATACCCACTTGAGCGCATGGCCCGACGCGCGGATCGCCTCGGCGACATGCTCGGTCGGCTGCATATCGACCCAGGCGATCTCCGCGTCGGCGATCATCGCCTTCGCCTCGTCGGGCGAGGAAAACCACGCGACCTCGATGTCGGCGGGCAAATGCGGCTCCAGCAGCGGACGCGCGATCGCGGGCAGAACGGCCTTCATAGCGTCACCTTCCAATCCCAACCGAGCGGGTCGCCGTCCATCACCTCGACCCCGGCCGCCGCCAGCCCATCCCGGATTGCGTCGGAGCGAGGGAAGTCCTTTGCCGCGCGGGCCTCGCGACGCTGAGCCAGTCGCAGCTCGACCTCGTCGGCGGTGATCGTGGCGGCGGCGGGACGGACCCGCAATGCCTCGCGTGTCAGCTTCGTCAGACCGAGCCCCAGCACTGCGTCGAAGTCGGCGAGCGCGGCCAGGCGATCGGGTGGCGAAACCTTCTTGTCGGCGAGCATCGCGTCGAGCACCGGCAACGCCCTCGCGGTGTTGAGATCATCCGATACCGCGGCGTCGAGTTGCTCGAGGTAAGCGGTCACCGTCGCGCCGGGCTTGGCCGGGCGGTCGCGTAGCGCGCCAACGGCGTGAACCAGCCGCTTCAACCGCACCTGCGCCGCGGCAAGGTTTTCCCAGGAAAACTCCAGTTCGGACCGATAATGCGCCTGCAGGCACATCAGCCGATAAGCGAGCGGGTGAAAGCCGCGCGACACCAATAGGTCGAGCGTCAGTGTCTCGCCCGAAGATTTGCTCATCTTTCCGGTACGATCGACCAGGAAGTTGTTGTGCATCCAGAAGGTCGCGCCCGTGTCCGCGCAGCCGCAATGTGCCTGGTTCTGCGCGATCTCGTTCGGATGGTGGATCTCGCGGTGATCGATCCCGCCGGTGTGAATGTCGAACGATGGCCCGAGATATTTCGCGGCCATGACCGAGCATTCGAGATGCCACCCCGGCGCACCGCGACCCCAGGGCGAGTCCCACTCCATCTGCCGCGTCTCGCCGGCGGGCGTGGTGCGCCAGATCGCGAAATCCTGCGGATGGCGCTTGCCCGCGACCGCGTCGATCCGCCCCGCCGCGGCATCGTCTGCCGCGCCCGCTAACGCGCCATAGTCGGGCACAGTGGTCGTGTCGAAGTACAACCCGTCATCGAGCCGGTAGCAGTGCTTGGCCTCGATCGCCTGACCCCACTCGATCATTTCCGCGACGTGATCGGTCGCGAGCGGAAAGCGGCTCGGCTCGCGGATGTTCAGGTCGACGAGATTGCGTTTGAACGCAGCGGTATAGTGACGGGAAATTTCCCAGATGTCGCGTCCGCTCGCGCGAGCCGCAGCCTCCATCTTGTCGTCGCCCGCGTCCGCGTCCGAGGTTAGATGTCCGACATCGGTGATGTTGATGACGTGCGTCAGCGGAAAGCCTTTCCACGTCAGCACGCGCGAGAGCGTATCGGTGAAGACGTAAGCGCGAAGGTTGCCGATGTGTGCGTAATGGTAGACGGTCGGCCCGCACGAATAGACCCGCACGTTGCCGGGATCGATCGGCACGAACCGTTCGGTGGCGCGGGTCAGGCTGTTGTAGAAGGTGAGGGGAGCGCCGGTCATGCGGCCTCTTAACCGCAGGCACGCGCCTGCGCCAAGCCGCTCGCTTCGGCTCATCGGCGTTGAAAGCGCGGGCGTCCAAGCACTGCCTGTGGCACAACCGACCCCATGAAGATCGCACTTGCCCAGACCACCACCGGCATCGATCCCGACGCCAACGCTGCCGCACTCGTCGCCGCGATCGAGGAAGCGGGCAGAGCGGGCGCCGTGATGCTGTTCACGCCCGAGATGTCGGGATTGCTCGACCGCGACCGCGCGCGTGCTGCCAGTGCCATCCACGCCGAGGGTGACGATCCGGTTCTCGCGGCGGTGAGGCAGGCGGCGCGATCCGCCGGCATCTGGGTTCACCTCGGCTCGCTCGCGCTCCGGCGAGCGGACGGCATGCTCGCCAACCGCGGCTTCGTCATCGATGCGGCCGGCGGCATCAAGGCGCGCTACGACAAGATGCATCTGTTCGACGTCGACCTACCGACGGGTGAGGCATGGCGCGAATCAGCTGCGTACGTGTCGGGCGAGCAGGCGGTGGTCGTCGGCAGCTCGCTCGGACCGCTGGGCATGACGATCTGCTACGATCTGCGCTTTCCCGACCTGTTTCGTGCCTTGAGCAACGCCGGCGCGCGCGTTTTCTCCGTCCCCGCCGCCTTCACGCGCCCGACGGGGAAGGCGCATTGGCACGTGCTGCTCCGTGCCCGCGCAATCGAGGCCGGCGCATTCGTTATCGCCGCGGCGCAGACGGGCGTGCATCAGGATGGACGCGAAACCTTTGGCCATTCGCTGGTGGTTGATCCCTGGGGCGAGGTGCTGCTCGACATGGGCGATCAGCCAGGCATCGGCTACGTCGATCTCGACCTTGCCGCGATCGATCGCGTTCAGGCGCGCGTTCCGGTACTTCGCCACCGCAGAACGATCGGCGAGGTTCTCCGCATCGAGTGAGTGAGCGTGCTTCGCGCCTTGCGGAGCCGCTACCTAGCTGATAGACGCGGCGCGTTCGGCGCAGGCCTGCCTGTCGCCGCTGTAGCCGTTTTCCCGGAGTTCATTGGTTTTATGCAGATCATCGTTCGCGACAACAACGTCGACCAAGCCCTTCGCGCGCTCAAGAAGAAGCTGCAGCGTGAGGGTGTGTACCGCGAGATGAAGCTGCGTCGTCACTACGAGAAGCCGTCGGAAAAGCGCGCACGTGAGCGTGCCGCGGCGGTCCGTCGCGCACGCAAGCTGGAGCGCAAGCGCGCCGAGCGCGACGGCGCACGGTAAGCATCAGGGGCGCACCCCACGCGCAAACGCTGGGGTGCGGCTTCTGACCTTCACGGGTGATGGCGGTCCGGCGTGACCGCGCCAAATGCAGGTGTCCTGATCCATGTCGACCGTCACCGCCGTTCCGATTGCCCCGGTGAAGCGCGCCTACGTGTTGTGGCTGTGGCTCGGGCTCGCCTTTGCGCTCGTCGCGGGTGTCGCGCTAGCACAGGCGGGTTCGACCGGCATCCAGACGACCGCGTCTGGGCTCCGCTACAAGGTGCTGAAGCAGGGCAGCGGGCCGCACCCGACCGACGCTGATGTGGCGCTGGTGCGCTACGAAGGCCGGCTGATGAACGGTACCGTCTTCGATAAGGCCGACCAGCCGACGGCGCTACCGGTCGCGCGCATGATCCCGGGCTTCACGGAGGGGTTGAAGCTGATGAGCAAGGGAGCGAAGTACCGCTTCTGGATCAAGCCCGAACTCGCCTATGGTGCCGAGGACAAGGGGCCGATCCCGGCGAACTCGACGCTGCAGTTCGACGTCGAACTGGTCGACTTCATGTCGGAAGAGCAGATCCGCGCCATGCAGCAGATGATGATGCAGCAGCAGGGCGGCATGCTTGGTGGCGCCGCAGCGGGCAGCGCCGTTCCGGGAGGCGAGCCGCAGGGCCGCTGATCCGCGCTCAACCACATCGATATACAAGAGGCGGGTTCGACAGGGTCGAGCCCGCCTCTTTCGTGCTTGTCGAGTCGCTTACCTATCGGCTTGATGCCGCGCGCCTCAGTCGGCGGATTGGCGCATGGGGGTTGAACTTTCAGCACTGCTTGGTGTCCGGTCAGCGCTGCGTGCTGTTAAAGTCCTAACCAGAGTGCCGCCCGCGTCCTGGTCAGCGCGCTAGCCCGTTCTAGCTGTTGCAGCGATGCCCGAGAACGTCTTCTCGTGGGCGAGAAGTCCATGCGCGCTATTTAAAGCGAACGTGCGGGAACGAGGACCGGCGATCGCTGGACAAAAAAATAGCGGCCCGAAGGCCGCTATCTCTTTTCAGCTTGTGGCTGAACTTAGTTGCTGTCGGGCGTGTCGTCGCCGTCGGTCGCGACAACCACAATGCCCGCGATCACGGCTGCAGCCGCGACGATCGCGATGATCACGCCGCCACCGGCGAGTTCGTTCTTCTTCGCCGACGGCGCAGCAGCGCGCGACACCGACAGGCTGCTGGCCGGGTTCACCGGAGCGGCCATCGCCGGAGCAACCGAAACTGACGCCGCAGCGGCGGCGAGCATGTACTTAGCAAGACGCATGTGAAACTCCCTTTGCTTCCCGCCGGCCGATATAGCGCCAATGCAGCAAAATCAACCCCTGTGGCAGGAGTTGTGACGTTTCGCGGGTCGCGTTGGTGAAAAGAGACTAGGGCGTAGCCTGCAAGACCCAGTTGTCCTCGCCCTCCAGCCCCAGTGCGGTCAACGGCCCTCCGGCATAGGCTCCGGTATCGATCCCGATTCGCCCGGCTTTTCGCTCCACCTCGGGTGTGATCGTATGACCGTGCACGATCATCTTCTCGTGCCGGCCGGCGAAGTCGAGAAACGTGCTGCGGATCCAGCGCAGGTCGGACACCTTCTGCTCCGACAAGGCGACGCCGGGTCGGACGCCGGCGTGCACGAAGGCATAGTCGCCGATCGCAATCACATCCTCGAACGACTGGAGAAAGGCGGTGTGCGCAGGCGGTACGATCCGCTGCAGTTCGCCGGCAAGCTCGACATAATCGAGCCGCTCGTACTCGGGCCCACTCAGGCCATAACTCATGATCGTCTCGCGGCCGCCGATGCGACAGAACATGCGCAAGGCCTGCTCGTCGCCTTCCAGCGCGTGAAGGAAGACCTCTTCGTGATTGCCGGCGATGAAGCGCGTGGCCGGCGCACGCTCGCGCAGGGCGATGAGCTCGTCGATGACCGCGGCCGACCCCGGACCGCGGTCGACCAGATCGCCGAGCAGAATGATCGTCGTTTCGGCAGCACCGCGCGTGGCATCATCGGCGGCCATCATCGCCAACAGCTGTCGCAGTTGGACCACGCAGCCGTGCACGTCGCCGATCGCGTACACGCGCTGGCCTGCGGGGATCATCGGGGGCGGAGCAGCGGACGCACGGCCGCCGCGAAAGAGTTTACGCAGCATAGACGAAGGTCAGCCGGTTAACGGGTGTGATCGCAGCCGGCAAGCCCGGCGATCAGGCCGTATCGCTTTGGATGATATGGCGTTTGCTCGCCTCGGCTGCGGCCGTTAGAGCGCCACGACAAGAGATCGAAACGGGGATACGCATGACGATCAAGAGGGTGCGCAAGGCAGTGTTCCCGGTGGCGGGGCTTGGCACCCGTTTCCTGCCGGCGACGAAGGCGATGCCGAAGGAAATGCTGACGGTCGTCGACAAGCCGTTGATCCAGTACGCGGTCGAGGAAGCGCTTGAGGCCGGGATCGAGCAGATCATCTTCGTCACAGGCCGCGGCAAGGCCGCGCTCGAGGATCACTTCGACATCTCCTACGAACTCGAGACGACGATGCGCGAGCGGGGCAAGAGCCTGTCGCTGATCGAGCATATCCGCCAGCAGCCCGGCTCGCCCGTCTACGTGCGCCAGCAGGAGCCGCTCGGTCTCGGCCATGCGGTTTGGTGCGCGCGCGAGATCGTCGGTGACGAACCGTTCGCCGTGCTGCTTCCCGACGAGTTGATGGTGGGCAGCCCCAACTTCACGGCGCAGATGGTCAATGCGTACAATCAGGTAGGCGGGAACGTCATCGGCGCGCTCGAGGTCGCGGACGAGGAGACGAGCAAATACGGCATCATCTCGCCGGGCAAGGTCGACGGCCGGCTAACTGAGGTCACCGCGCTGGTCGAGAAGCCTGCGAAAGGCACCTCGCCGTCGAACCTGATGATCCCCGGCCGTTACATCCTACAGCCCGAGGTGATGCGCATCCTCGATGCCAAGGAGACCGGCGCCGGCGGTGAAATCCAGCTGACCGACGCAATGGCGCAGCTGATCGGTCGTCAGCCGTTCCACGGCTTCACCTTCGACGGCGAGCGTTACGACTGCGGCGGCAAGGAAGGCTTCATCCAGGCGAACCTCGCGCTGGCGCTCGCGCGCGAGGACATCGGACCGGCGGTGCGCAAATTCGCAAGCGAGTTGCTCGCCTGATGCGTCAGGCGGCGCGCACGTCCGCGCCGCCGCACGCACGGCATCCAGGGTCCTTGGGCAGGCGTAGCGTACGAAAGCGCAGCGCGAGCAGATCGACGAGCAGCAACGTGCCCGCGCTATCGTCACCGAAGGGCGCGACGGCGCGGATTGCCTCCAGCGCGGCCATGCTGCCGAGCACGCCCGTCACGGGACCGAGCACGCCTTCCTCGGCGCAGGTCAGGCCCTCGCGCGCCGGATCGTCGCCGACGAAGCAGCGGTAGCACGGCTTGCCGGCTTCCCAGCCGCGGAACACGGCGACCTGACCTTCGAACCGGCTAACCGCGGCGGAGACGAGTGGAATACGTCGCGCCAGCGCCGTATCTGCCACCGCGAGCCTTGTCGCAAAGTTATCGCTACCGTCGATCACGACGTCGGCGCTATCGAGTAAGCGGTCGGCGTTGGCGGCATTGATCCGCTCGATCGCGGCATAAGCCTCAACGTGAGGATTGATCCGCTGGATCGCCTCGACAGCGCGCGCTGCCTTGGCGTCGCCGCGTTCATCGCCCGAGAACAGCGTCTGGCGATGAAGGTTCGACGTATCGATCCGGTCGTCGTCGATGACGGTGATGCGGCCGAAACCGGCCCCGGCGAGGTATTGCAGCGCGGGCGAGCCGATACCTCCTGCGCCGATCACGGCAACGTGCGCGCGCTTCAATCGAAGCTGACCGGGGCCACCGATTTCGGGGAGGACGACGTGGCGCGCGTAGCGGGCGACTTCGTCCGCGGAGAGCGTCACCGCCACGTGAAGGCGATCGTCATCCGGTGCCAGCCGACCATCTCGGGCGGCTCGATCTGACCGCGAAGGCTGCGCAACGCGACACCGGAGGCATATTGCTCCACAGTTGGGCAATTGATCGCGCGTGGGACGATGCGACGCACACGTCCGGTCTCGGCGACATAAACCGCCAGATCAATCGACAGCGTGCCTGGCTGCGGCGCCGCGCAGCGTCCCGCGCGAACTTCGTCGCGCACGTAGTCGGATACGAGTTCCGCAGCCTCGGTGGTGGGCGCACGCAAGGCCGGGAGCGTCCTCCAGTCAGCCGGCGGGCTGTTGATCGTCGCGGCGACCTGTAGGAAGAGCGCGAACAGCATCAGCGCCCGGTGGAGCCGAACCCGCCGGCGCCGCGCGCAGTATCGTCGAGCGTCTCTGCCAAGGCCAGCTCGGCGCGTAGGACGGGGGCGGGCACGAGTTGCGCGATCCGGTCCCCGCGGCACACGGCAAACGACTCTTGACCGAGGTTGGCGAGGATAACCTTCACCTCGCCGCGATAATCGCTGTCGATCGTGCCCGGCGTGTTCAGGCACGTGACGCCGTGTTTGAGGGCAAGACCGGAGCGTGGACGCACCTGAACCTCATAACCCGTTGGGATCGCGAGTGCAAAACCCGTCGCGATCGCCGCGCGTGCGCCGGGTTCGAGCACGATATCCTCCGCCGCGACGACGTCCATGCCAGCCGCGCCGTCGGTCGCGTAGGCGGGGAACGGCAGATCATCACCGTTGGGCAGGCGCTGCACCGCGATGCGGATCAAGTCAGAGGGCATCGGCGATCCTTCGTGCGAGCCGTTGCGCCACATCGCGCTTCGGCAGTCTGGTCCAGCTTTCAACCCCGTCGGCGGTGACGAGATGGACGGTATTGGCGTCACCACCCATGACATCGCCGGACACGTCGTTGGCGACGATCCAGTCGGCGCTCTTGCGCAGACGTTTCGCGGTGGCGTGCTCGACCACGCGCTCGGTTTCGGCCGCGAAGCCGATCAGCAATCCGGGACGACGATCGCTCTTCCCCAGCGCGGCAAGAATGTCGGGGTTCTCCACCAGCGTCAGTGCCGGCTGTGCCTCGCCCTTCTTGATCTTCTGTCCCGCAGCAGCGTCGACGCGCCAGTCGGCGACCGCCGCGACCATCACCGCGGCGTCGGCTGGGAGCGCGTGCTCGACCGCGAGCGCCATCTCGCGCGCGGTTTCCACGTCGACGCGCGTCACGCCCGCAGGTGTGGGCAGCGTCACCGGTCCGGCGACTAACCGCACGTCGGCACCGAGCGCCGCCAGTGACGCGGCGATCGCGAAGCCCTGTTTTCCCGAGGAGCGATTGCCGATGTAGCGGACCGGGTCGATCGGCTCGTGCGTCGGGCCGGCGGTGACGATCACGCGCTTGCCGGCGAGCGGTCGGTCGGACGCAGGAACCAATGCCGCCTCGATCGCCGCGACGATCGCGTCCGGCTCGGGCAGTCGGCCCGCTCCCCATTCGCCGCACGCCATCGCGCCCTCGTCGGGCTCCATGACGACAATCCCATCGGCTCGGAGCTGCGCGACGTTGCGCTGCGTGGCGGCGTGGTGCCACATCCGCACGTTCATCGCCGGCGCGGCAAGCACAAGCTTGTCGGTCGCGAGCAGCAGCGTCGTCGCCAGATCGTTGGCGATCCCGCCCGCCATGCGCGCTAGCAGATCGGCAGAGGCGGGCGCGACCACGACCAGATCGGCTTCACGGCTGAGCTGGATGTGACCCATCTCGGCCTCGTCCTTCAGGTCCCACAAGGTCGTGTAGACTTTGTCCTCCGAGAGGGCAGCCAGCGTCATCGGTGTGACGAAATGCCCGGCGGCCTCGGTCATCACGCAGCGCACCGAATGGCCCCGCTTGCGCAGGCCGCGCACGATCTCGCACGCCTTATAGGCCGCGATGCCGCCGCCGACGATCAGCAATATCCGGCTCACCTGCTCAACCTACCTCGCTCGTGCTCAACGCGCCACGCGCGTCACGGTGATGCGGCGCCGGCTCGATGCCTGACGGATCAGCGACGCGGATGCATCTACCGCGAACATCAACCCGAGGGGAAGCAGGACGACGGTGAGGGTGGCTGCCGATTGCATGCCCGGCAGAAGTGCTAGCAGCATCGCCACGGTCGTGGTCACCGCCACACGGACAGCGAGCGGGTTGCGCACCGAAAACCAGCCTAGCAAAGCGAACATCCAGCTTGCCGCGCTCAGCCACGCCGGAAGACCGGGCAGGAACGCTGCGGCCGCGACGTCGATCGGGGCCGACGGTGCACCAACTCCGATTGTCACGACGCCCAGGTTTAACAGCGCCACCCGGTGCGCGATCCACGTCCCCAGGCCAAGCACCGCCGCGAGCAGCCAACCACCCGAATCGCGTGCCTCGCCTTCGCGCATCGCAGCCGCTGCCATGACGATTACGAATGGCAGCGCCGCAGGATCGATCGTCGTCGCCGCAGCGCCGAGCGCGGCCGCCTCCACCCATCGTCCGCGGCGCCGCAGCAGCAACGACCAGGCGATCAGAAGCGCGGTCCAGCCCGCGTGCGGCTCGACAATGGTCAACAGCGCGCCCAGCGTGCTCCCGCCGAACAACAGCAACGCGCCGGTCAGGCGTGCAGGCAAATGCGTGCAGAGCTCCCCGAGCCGGTTCCAGCCGACCAGCAGAATAGACGCGAGCACTGCGCAGAGCAGGATCGTCAGGGCGAACACGTCGACGTGGCTCTCGATGACCGCCAGCGTCGGTAGCGGCACTAGCCGTCCCGCAAACGCGCCGGCGGGCACGATCCCGGCGATCAGCCCGTAGAAGCCGCTACCGTCGCGCATCGCCGACACCACAGCGACATGGTCCTGGTCACCGAGCGTGAGCGCAGGTCCGGCCAGCAGCGCGGCACCGACGATCAAGAGCGTGGCAGTGGCCAGCACGATCCGCGCAGTCGTGCGTCGCATTCCCGTCACGCGGTTCGCCGCGAGCGCGGCGCGGCGGTCGGCGATCGCTACCACGCCGTGCCGATGAGCATCGCGCCGACCGCGACCGCCGCGCTCACTGCGGCTACCGCGACGTAGCGCCAGCCGGCGCCGATCCGCACCACCTCAATCTGTCGCAGCGGCGGGGCAGGCGGCGCGCCGCCCGGGGCCGGGTAGCGCGCCTCGATCCGGCGGACGAGCTCGGGCAATCGCGCCAGCGTCCGCACGTCGGCGACGAGGCGATCCGCGATCGCGGCCTCGGGACCCAGTTCGTTGCGGATCCACTCCTCGACGAATGGACCCGCCGTTTCCCACAGGTTGATGTCGGGATCGAGGCTGGTCGCGACGCCCTCCACCATCACCATCGTCTTCTGCAGCAGCAGCAGGTGCGGCTGCGTGATCATGTCGAAGTCGCGCGTGATCGAGAAGAGCGAGTCGAGCATCATGCCGATCGACATTTCCTTGACCGGCAGCCCGCGCATCGGCTCGCCGACCGCCCGCAGCGCGGTCGCGAACTCGCCGACGTCGTGGTGCGCGGGGACGTAGCCTGCCTCAAAATGGATCTCGGCGACGCGCCGGTAATTGCCGGTGATGAGGCCGTAGAGGATCTCCGCCAGCCAGACGCGCGCGCGCCGGTCGATCCGCCCCATGATGCCGAAATCGATCGCGACGACGCGATTGCCGGGCACCGCGAACAGATTGCCTTGGTGCATGTCGGCGTGGAAGAAGCCGTCGGCGATCGCCTGCCGCAGGAACGCGTGGATCAGCACGCGCGCCAGTTCGCGCAGGTCGTAGCCCGCGGCGATCAGCGCCGCGCGGTTCGAGAGTTTGATCCCGTCGATCCACTCGCTGGTCAGCACCTTGCCGGTCGTGCGCTGCCAGTCGATCGCGGGGACAAGGAAGCCGGGTTCGGCCGACATATTCTCGGCGAGTTCGGACGACGACGCCGCCTCGCGTCGCAGGTCGAGTTCGCGCGCGGTCCAGCGCTTGAACGTCTCGATCACCAGCCGCGGTTGCAGCCGGGCGATCTCGCCGCCCATCGGCTCGATCTGCGCCGCCGCCCATTCATAGGTGTCGATCGCGCGCGCGAAATCTTCCTCGACGTTGGGACGCAGCACCTTGACCGCGACCCGCCGCCCGTCGGTCGTGGTCGCGCGGTGCACTTGCGCGATCGACGCGGCGCCGACCGGTACCTCCTCGATCTCGGCGAACAGCTCGTCCAGCGGTCTGCCGAAACTCGCCTTCAACTGCGCACAAACGACAGAGAAAGGGATGGGCGGCACCGCGTCCTGCAACCGTAGCAGGCCGGTCGCGGCATCCTCGCCGACGATATCGGGACGCGTCGCGAGGGTCTGGCCAAGCTTGATCGCGGCCGGTCCCAGCGCCTCGAACGCGTCGGCGTAGCGCGGCTGCTCGGGCACGCGCGCGCCGAACCGGGCGAGCCGCAGCAGCCGCCGCAGCCGCGCGGGCGTGTTGGGATCACGCTCGATCCCGCGCAGCGCCCCGTGGCGCGCCAGTGTGCGGCCCCAGCTAAGCAATCGCCAGGTGTGGACGATCGGAGAGGTCAAATCTTCCAGCCGCTGTGGATCGCGACCAGCCCGCCCAGCATCGGCTCGACCTGCGTGCGCACGAAGCCCGCCTCGCCGATCATCCGTTCGAACGACGGCATATCGGGGAAACGACGGATCGATTCGATCAGGTAGCGGTAGCTGTCGGGATCGTTCGCCAGCAGCTTGCCCAGTTGCGGCACGACCTTGTGCGAGTAAGCGTCGTAGACCTCACCGAAGCCCGGCCAGGTGGTCGTCGAGAATTCGAGGCAGAAGAAGCGACCCCCGCGTCGCAGCACCCGGTGTGCCTCGCGCAGCGCCTTCGGAATGTCGGTCACGTTCCGGATGCCGAACGCGATCGTGTAGGCGTCGAAGAACTTGTCGGGAAAGGTCAGCGTTTCGGCATTCGCCTCGGTCCACACGAGGCCGGTCAGCCCGCGCTCCTGCGCGCGCTTCATGCCCACGCCGAGCATTTCCGGGTTGATATCGGCAACCGTGATCGCCGCGCCCGACGGCGCCATGCGGAACGCGATGTCGCCGGTGCCACCCGCCATGTCGAGGATCTGCTCGCCCTGGCGCGGCTTCACGCGGCGCACGAAGCGGTCCTTCCACAAACGGTGCATGCCCCCCGACATCGCATCGTTCATCAGGTCGTATCGGCTCGCCACGTTGGAGAACACGCCGCGCACGCGCTGCGTCTTCTCGGTCGGGGACACGTCTTCGTACCCGAAGGAGACGGTTTCTTGCTCGCTCAACGTTTCATCCGTTCGTCGTCGGTGCCAGCGGGCGTGGCGCGGATGCGCACGCTGTGCGGGACAGATGACGCCGCTCTAGCCAAGCCTTGCCGGTCGGGCAAACGCAACCTAGCTCGCCCAGCGTGCCAGAGCTTCCCGAAGTAGAGACCACGGTGCGGGGACTGCGCCCCGTGCTGCAGGATCAGGTGATCACCGCGGTCGAGGCGCGCCGTGCCAATCTGCGCCGCGCCTTTCCCGATGACTTGCGGCAGCGCTTGACCGGCGCGCGCGTCGTCTCGCTTGGCCGGCGCGCCAAATACGGTCTGATCGGCACCGACCGCGGCGACACCATGATCTTTCATCTCGGCATGTCGGGGCGATGGCGGGTCGATCCGGAAGAGCTGCAGACCCACGACCATCTGGTGATCGAGACGGGGCAGGGGCGTCGGCTCGCGCTCAACGACGCGCGGCGGTTCGGCTCGGTTGACCTGGTTGCGACCGATACGCTGCCGACGTTTCCCGCCTTTCAACTGCTCGGGCCGGAGCCGCTAGATCCCTCGTTCGACGCGCCCTATCTGCACGCCGCGCTCGCGGGCAAGCGCACCTCGATCAAGCTCGCGCTGCTTGACCAGCGCGTCGTGGCGGGGCTCGGCAATATCTACGTGTGCGAAGCACTGTACGATGCCCGGATCGATCCGCATCGCGCCGCGGGGGAGATCGGCCTCGCCCACCTGGTCCGGCTGATCGACGCTATCCGCCTGGTGCTCGATGCAGCGATCATGGCAGGTGGTTCGACCCTGCGCAATTATGCGCGGCCCGACGGCGAGCTCGGCTACTTTTCCAAACAGTTCGCGGTCTACGGGCGCGAAGGCGAGGCGTGCGGATGCGGCGGGACGGTCGCGCGTTACGCCGAGGGTGGCCGTTCGACCTTCTGGTGCCCGACCTGTCAGGAGGGAAAGCCGCGGCCAAGTCGTCGCAAGAGTTGACGCTTCCACGGCGGATCGCTATGCGCGGCACCTTCACGAGGGTGGCGGGCCGTTCCCGCGCCCTTTGTCAACGTTTCAGCAGACCAGAGGACATACATGGCGAACACGCCGCAAGCCAAGAAGCGCATCCGTCGCAACGAGCGCCGGGCCGAAGTGAACGGTGCCCGCGTCAGCCGCATCCGTACCTTCGTGAAGAAGGTCGAGGCAGCGCTCGCGGCCGGTGACAAGGCAGCGGCGACCACCGCGCTCGCGGCCGTGCAGCCCGAGCTGGCGCGTGGCGTTGCCAAGGGCGTGCTCCACAAGAACACCGCGTCGCGCAAATTCTCGCGCCTGACGAAGCGTCTGACCGCGCTCGCCTGATCAGCGCCTCAACGCGATTGTTAAAGGCTCGTCGGGGTTGTTCCGGCGGGCCTTTTTTCATGCCCGGCGTTGGATGAACGGAACATTCGGCGACCAAAATGGCAGCTGATTTGTCGCGTTTCGGAAAAGCTAGGTAAGTCCGCGATTCGTGTTGGCCGACGTCATGCACGATTGAACAAATAGTCGCGTAATCAGAGACTTGTAAGAATTCCGACGCGTTTCAGCGCCGAATTCCGTGTCAATCCGCTTTATTTCGTTTTTGTGTCCGCGCGCGGACTTGATCGACTCACGCCCTTGTTCCTAATCCTGTCGCTCCAGGCCGGCGTTCGCTCGGTTGGGGCAAACGGATCAGCTTGGCGACCAGACGTGGTGGGGACCGCGTCCGGGCAGTTCTGACCTTCGAAGATGGTACGTCGCGAACACCCGTTCGCGGCAACGGGAGAGTTGTGCGTGCTTCACGGCGGTGATCAGACGGGGTTGAGCGATACGGGCCGGGCATGGGCCCGCGTCCGCGCCAACCTGCGCCTGTCCGCCGGCGCTCGCCTGTTCGATCAATGGCTCGCCCCGATGTCGCTGGTGGAGCCGTGTGACGGCGAGGACGTGCGTCTGGCGCTGCCCTCCGCCTTCATGACCGACTGGGTCCGCAACCATTATGCCGAACGGCTGGTGCATGAATTCCGCGCGCTGCTGCCACGGGTGCGTAGCGTGGCGATCGAGACCCGCCGCGCGACGCCTGCGCCCGAGGTGATGACGATCGCGGCGCCCGCGCCTGCGCAGCGCCCGGCGGCGCTTGCGGGGGCCGCGGCGACTCCCCTGCTCGATCTCGCCGCCGCGCCGGTGCCCGCCGCGCCGCGCGCTGCCTCGGAGCCGGTCCTTCACATCGAGCGTCCGCAGCTCGACCCGCGCTATACCTTCGAGCGTTTCGTCGCTGATCCGTCCAACCGCGTCGCGCTGAATGCCGCGCGCGCGCTCGCCGAGCCGGGTCCGGTCCGGTTCAGCCCGCTCTTCATCCACGGCGGCACCGGGCAGGGCAAATCGCACCTGATGCACGCGATCGGCCACGCCTTTCTCGAAGCCCGCCCCGACGCGCGCGTGCTGTGCATGTCGGCCGAGCGTTTCATGTTCGATTTCGTCGCCGCGATGCGCGCGCGTGACACGCACGCGTTCAAGTCGCGGCTGCGCGGCTGCGACCTGCTGCTGATCGACGATCTCCAGTTCATCGCCGGCAAGGACGCGACGCAGGAAGAGTTCTTCCACACGATCAACGAGATCATGGCCGCGGGCAAGCGGCTGGTGATCTCCGCCGATCGCGCGCCGCAGGCACTCGACGGGGTCGAGTCGCGCATTCTCGGTCGAATGAGCGCGGGCCTGGTCGCCGACGTGAAGGGATCGACGCTGGAGTTGCGGCGCGCGGTATTGGCGCAGCGCCTCGCCGAGCTACCCGACGCGATCGTACCCGAAGATGTCGTGGATATGATCGCGTGTCGGATTGCTTCGTCGATCCGCGAGGTCGAAGGCGCGCTCAACCGCGTGGTCGCCTACGCGTCGCTAACGGGTGAGGTGATCGATCTCGGCTTCGCACAAAGCGTGCTCGGCGACACGCTGCGGGGCGTGCAGCGGCGCGTGACGATCGACGAGATCCAGAAGCTCGTGTCCGAGCATTTCGAGATCAAGCAGATCGACCTGGTCTCTGCCCGCCGCGCGCGCGCCGTCGCCCGGCCGCGTCAGATCGCGATGTACCTTGCCAAGCGGATGACGACGCGCTCGCTGCCCGAGATCGGCCGCAAGTTCGGCGGCCGCGATCACAGCACAGTAATTCACGCGGTCCGCCGGATCGAGGAGCTGCGCGACACCGACCGCGATGTCGACGGCGCGGTGCGCACGCTGATCCACCAGCTCGAGGCCTGACACGCTCAGGCGGCGCGGGTGAGCGGTACCTCCTCGACGTCCTGCTCGGAGGAGGCGACTGCGGCAACGTCCGGGGCAGGCGGCAGGCGCGTCTTGGCATCCGGAGCAGCAACGCGGCTGATCACCACAATTGCCCCGAGCACGACATAAGCGGCGAGCGCTGCTTCCATGTTTACCATCAGCCCCGCACCGATCGCGAGGCGCAGCCACAGCGGATTGAACCCGAAATCGGCGGCAAGCGCGGCGCAGACGCCAAAGATGCTGTCGCGCCCTGGTTTTACGCTGGTCGAGTTCGCCTGATTGGTCATGGTCTTCGCTCCGCATCATGGGAGGCCGCAGCCTCGATACGGATTGCTCAGCACCAATCGTGCCAAGTCGCTAAGTCATTGACTTTGCGCTAACCGCAGGCGCTTGCAAAATTTGACGTGGTGCGATGCGCCAATATCTGGCGTGGGGACACGCTTAGACGAGCAGCCCCATCGCCTCCTGTGCTCGCCGCAGCAATGGCGCAGCCAGTTCCCGCGCACGCTCCGCCCCGCGTTCGAGGATCGCGTCGATCGCGCCCTGATCGGCGAGCAGCCGCGTCATCTCGTCGCGGATCGGACCGAGTTTCGCCACCGCTAGGTCGGCAAGCGCGGGCTTGAACTGCCCGAACCCCTTGCCGGCATACTCCGCCACGACCTCGGCGGTCGTGCGATCCGCCAGCGCGGCGAAGATGGTGACGAGATTGCGCGCCTCGGGGCGACTCCCCAGCTCCTCCCAGGTTTCGGGCAACAGGTCGGGGTCGGTCTTCGCGCGGCGGAACTTGTCCGCGATCACTTCGTCCGAGTCGATCAGCTTCACGACCGACTGCTCGGACGGGTTCGACTTCGACATCTTGGCGCCCGCATCGCGCAGGCTCATGATGCGTGGCGCGGCCTGGCTCACCAGCGGAGCGGGCAGGGTGAACAGCTCGGTTTCGTAATCGGCATTGAACTTCGTGGCGATGTCGCGCGCGAGCTCGAGGTGCTGCTTCTGATCCTCGCCGACGGGCACGTGCGTCGCATTGTAGAGCAGCACGTCCGCCGCCATCAGCACCGGGTAATCGTACAGACCGACGCTCGCGCCTTCACGGTTCTTCCCCGCCTTGTCCTTGAACTGCGTCATGCGGTTCAGCCAGCCGACGCGCGCGACGTTGTTGAGCAGGCACGACAGCTCGCTGTGCTGCGGCACCCGGGCCTGGTTGAACAGGATCGAGCGTTCGGGATCGATCCCGGCAGCGACTAGAGTCGCGGTCATCTCGATCGTGTTGGCGCGCAGGTCCGCGGGCGCGATCCATTCGGTCAGGCCGTGAAGGTCGGCGATGAAGTACATCGTCTCGCCGCCCTGCGACAGGATCTGATCCTGCATCGCGACCCACTGCTTCACCGCACCGAGGTAGTTGCCGAGGTGGAGATTGCCGGTCGGCTTGATGCCGGAAACAACGCGCATATTCGTCATCGGGAAGAGGCTCTGCGGCGAAGGAGGGAGCGAAGATCTGCGACGCGGAACGCCCCGGTCGCGAAGCAGGCGAGCGCGTAGACGAGGACGCCCGCGCCGACCAGCACGGCCAGGGCGAGGCCACGCGTCAGCAGGCTGCCCGTCAGATAGGGATCAATCCGCGGCGTGACGAGCAGCAGCGTCGCACCCATCAGCGCGGCAGCGATAGCGAGGCGGGGAGCCTTGCGCCGCACCTGCGCGTCGAGCGTGAAATGCCCGCGTCGCGCCAGCGTGACGTAGAGCGAGGAAACGTTGACCGTCGACGCGATCGCGGTGGCGAGCGGTGGTCCGACCTGCCCGATGTCGTAGCGGCCGAGCACCGGGATCAGGATCAGATTGCCGACCAGATTGATCGCGACCGACCACAGCGCCAGCCGCACCGGCGTCTTGGTATCCGCGCGCGCGTAGAAGCCGGGGGTCAGCACCTTGACTAGCACGTAGCTCGGCAGGCCGATCGAGAAGGCCGACAGTGCCAGCGCGGCGCGTGTCGTGTCGGCGGCGTCGAAGGCGCCGTGCTGGAACAGCCCGCGCACGATCGGCTCGGCCGCGAAGACGAAGGCGGCGGTTGCGGGCAAAGTCAGAAACAGCGCGAGTTCGAGCCCGCGGTTCTGCGTCTCCATCGCCTCCGCCTCGCGTCCCTCGCTCAGCAGGCGCGACACGACGGGGAGCAGGATGGTGCCGAGGCCGATGCCGATCATACCGAGCGGCAGCTGGTTCAGCCGGTCGGCGTAATAGATCGCCGAGATCGATCCCGCCGACAGCAGCCCGCCTGCCAACGCAGTGGAGATAGCGAGGTTGATCTGCGCCGCGCCCGCACCCGCGGCGGCGGGCACGATCAGCTTCATCAACTGCTTCACGTCGTCGTCGAGCTTCGGAAAGCGTAGTCGCAGCGACACGCCAGCGCGCCGGCACGCCCACATCAACCAAAGAAGCTGCAGCGCGCCGCCCGCGGTGACCGAAATCGCCTGCGCGCGCGCGGTCTCGTACGCATTGTCGCCGTGGAAGAACAGCAGCCCGGCGATCATCGCGACGTTGAGCAGGATCGGCGCGGCGGCGTTGACCCAGAACTTGTTGAGCGAGTTGAGAATGCCGCCCAGCAGCGACACCAGCGAGATCAGCATCAGATACGGGATGGTGAAGCGCGAAAGCGTCACCGCGAAGGCGAACTGCGCCGGGTTCGGGTGCTGCCGCTCGAACCCACCCGACAGCCCCCAGGTGATCGGATAAGCGGCGATCAGCATGATTGCGGTGAACGCGACCAGCACCGGGAACAGCACGGCCAGGGCGCGCTCGGCGAAGTCTACGCCCGCCGCGGTGCCGCCGCCGTCCGCCACCTTGCGGTTGAACAGCGGAATGAACGCGGCGGAGAAGGCGCCTTCCGCGAAAAGCGCGCGGAACATGTTGGGTAGTCGAAACGCGACGAAGAAGGCGTCGGACGCGAAACTCGCGCCGACATAGGTCGCCTGCAGCGTGTCGCGCACCAGCGCCAGCACGCGACTGGCGAGCGTCAGCCCGCCGACCGAGCCGAGGGCACGGGCCAGGTTCATCGGCTACGTCGCTCCCGGCCCGTCAGGGATCAGGCGTGGCCGACCTGACCGTCGCCGAACTGGATGCCCTGCTGCTGCGCCTGCTGGAGGAACAGCGCGTTGAAGTCGATCGGCTCGAGCACCAGCGGCGGGAAGCCGCCGTCGCGGATCGCATCCGACACGACGCGGCGCGCAAACGGGAAGAGCAGGCGCGGGCCTTCGCCCAGCAGGAATGGCTGAACGTGCTCGGCCGGGATGTTGCGCAACCCGAACAGACCGGCGTAGCTCAGCTCGGTGATGAACGCGGTCTGCCCATTCGAGGTCGCCTTGACCTCGATCTTCAGCACGACCTCGTGCACTTCCTCGCCGACCTGATTCGCACCGATATCGAACTGCACGTTGATCTCGGGCGGGGTCTCGTTTTGGTAGATCGCGGGCGCGTTCGGATTCTCGAACGACAGATCCTTCACGTACTGCGAGATGAGCCCGGCCGCGGGCGTCTGGTCGGCACCGTTCTCGAACGGGTTGCCGTCCTGCGTTACGCCATTGTCCTGCTCGTCCATGATCCTGATCCTTGCGAGAAAAGAGCGCCGTCGCGCCGAATGCCGCGCGCCTAGCCCAATTGCGGGGCGACTAGCAGCGCGAACCCGTGGATACAACGTGCCTGCTCGTCGATTTGAAGTTCGCGCAGGCTCGGACTATGTTGTGCGTCTGCTGATCGGAGGCCCGGTGTTCTACGTTGTCCTGCTAGCGATGGTCGCCGCGTTCCTGGCGCTTCGCTTATATTCGGTGCTCGGCAAGCGCGGTGGTCACGAGCAATCGCTGCCGCGCGCAGCCGAAGAGCGTGTAGCGGCCGTCGGGCAGCCACGAACGGTCGAGAACGTGCCCGACGTGCGCGGTGCCACCGTTCGTCCGTTTGACAGCGGCGCCGAGAGCGGCCTTCGCGCCGTTGCGGCAGCCGAGCCGGGCTTCGACGTGACGCGCTTCATCGACGGATCGCAGGCGGCGTACCGCATGATCCTTGAGGCGTTCTGGCGCGGTGACGAGGACGCGCTCGCCGATCTGGTCGTCCCCGACGTGCGCGAAGCGTTCGTGGAGGCCATTCAAGCGCGCCGCGACGCGGGTCACGTGCTCGACAATCGTCTGGTTACGATCGAGCGCGCATCGATCGTCTCGGCGTCGGTCGACGGCCGGGCCGCGCAGATTGCAGTCCGGTTCGACGCCGACATCGCGGCGGTCACGCGCGACACCGACGGCAATGTGGTCGCGGGCTCGCTGAGCGACGCAGTGCAGACGCATGACTTGTGGACCTTTACCCGCACGCTCAAGAGCACCGATCCGAACTGGATGCTCGCGGACACCGACGAAGCGTGAGGTACCGTCGGGGGGTAGTTGCGCTGGCCGGCGCGCTGGCGTTGTCGGCGTGCGTCGGCGGGGTTTCGTCATCCGACCGCGGGATCGGTGCGGTTCCGCCGCCTCCATCGTGGTCGCAGCGTGATCGTGACCAGCCGCGCCAGGATGACGAGCCGGGCCCGCGTCAGCCGGTCGCGTCGGTGCCGATCCTTCCGGTACCTGCCGTTGCAACACCTGGCGCGCTCACCGCGGTGCAGGCGGGGACGACGCGGGGCGTGGAGTGGAGCGCACTACCGATCTCGCCCGACAATGCCGCGCTGGCGTTGCAGGCATTTCGTACTTCCTGTCCCAGCCTGCTGCGCCGTGCGGACCAGTCGGGGCTGACGACATCTGCCGATTGGCAACCCGCCTGTTCAGCCGCCGCGACGACCGCGCCGGGGCAGGCGAGCGACTTCTTCCGCCGTTATCTGGAGCCGGTGCAGGTCGGTGACGGGCGCGCCTACGCGACCGGCTACTACATCCCGGAGATACGCGGCTCGCGCGAGGAGCGCGCCGGTTACGCGCCGATCTACGCGCGTCCAAACGACCTGATCGACGTCGATCTCGGCGCCTTTTCGACCGATCTCGCGGGCAAGAAGATACGGGGCCGCGTCGACGGCTCGAACTTCGTACCTTACTTCGATCGCACCGCAATCGAGGAGGGCGCGCTCAACGGCCGCGCGCGCGTGCTCGGCTACGCAGTCGATCCCGTGGAATTCTTTTTCCTCCAGGTTCAGGGTTCGGGCAACGTCCGCATGCCCGACGGATCGCTGCTTCGGATTGGTTACGACACGCAGAACGGGCGTGATTACACCGGGATCGGTGCGTTGATGCGCGCGCGTGGGCTGATCGGCCCCAATCAGGCGTCGATGCAGGGCGTGGTACAGTGGCTGCACGACCACCCCGATGAGGGCCGCGCGATCATGCGCGAGAACAAGAGCTTCGTCTTCTTTCGCGTGCTCGACGGTCCGCCGCTCGGGGCGCTGGGCCTGTCGGTCACCGGCGGCGCGACAGTGGCGGCCGATCCCAAGTTCATCCCGCTCGGCGCGCCGGTGCTGCTGTCGATGGACCGCGTCGACGCCAACGGAATCTGGATCGCACAGGACACCGGGGGCGCGATCAAGGGCGCGAACCGCTTCGACACCTTCTGGGGAGCGGGCAGCGAGGCGCGTGCGATCGCGGGCGGGATGAGCGCGCGCGGCACCGCGTTCCTGCTGCTGCCGGTCGGCACCGCGGATCGGCTGCGCAGCGGAGGAGCGAGCGGTGGGACGACACCTCGCCCCTGAAGAGGCGAACGCCTGGGCGCAGGTGCGCGCTACTGTGCGTCCGCTGCGGCCGCAGAAACCTGTTCCAACCCCCGTGGTGATCGCGCCATCCGCGCCGACGAAGGCGAAGGCTGCGCGTGCATCGGTGGTTGCGCCTGCCGCCAGTTCCGCGCGTGTCGCAGCGCCGATAGCGCGGTCGTCGACAGCGAACACGCTCGATCGCACGTGGGACCGCAAGCTGACCACGGGCATGGTCACGCCCGACCGCACGATCGACCTGCACGGGCACACGCTCGCGTCGGCGCATGCGCTGCTCGATCATCAGCTCGACCAGGCGATCAGGCACGGCGAACGAACGATCCTGCTCGTGACCGGACGACCGCCGCGCAAGGAGAGCGAGCGTCCGCACGCCCGCGGCGCGATCCGCGCGGCGATCGGCGACTGGCTCCAGCTATCCCGCCACGCCGACGCGGTCGCGGCAGTGCGCGGCGCACACCCGCGGCACGGCGGCGCGGGTGCGCTTTACGTCATCTTGCGGCGCAGACGCTGAGGATCAGGCGTCCTCGACCTGGTCGAGATAGGCGCCGTATCCTTCCGACTCCATCTGCTCCTTGGGCACGAAGCGCAGCGCGGCCGAGTTGATGCAGTAACGCAGGCCACCCCGGTCGCGCGGGCCATCATCGAACACGTGACCCAGATGGCTGTCACCACCAGCCGAGCGTACCTCGGTGCGCACCATGCCGTGCGTGCGGTCGGACAGTTCGTTGACGCGCGCGGGCTCGATCGGCTTGGTGAAGCTCGGCCAGCCGCAATGCGACTCGTACTTGTCGGCCGATGCGAACAGCGGCTCGCCCGAAACGATGTCGACGTAGATACCCGGCTTCTTGTTGTACAGATATTCGCCCGTGCCCGGCCGCTCAGTGCCGCTCTGCTGCGTCACGTAGAACTGCTCGGGGGTCAGCCGCGCGATGGCGTCATCGGTCTTGGTATATTCGGTCATGATCGCTCCTTGTGACCTCTCGTGCCGACAACGTGTTCACGCGCGAAGCGTGCCCGCAACCTGTCGCCGCACCAGCTCGCTCGTCACGCCGAACACCAGGTGCGACGCGTAGGAATAGAGGTTGGTCGATAGATCGGTATGCCACGGCGCGGTGCCAAGCCCCACGGCCGGCACTGCCGCTTCATCGAGCAGCGTCGCGGTCGCGACGCCGAAGCCGGCGCCTTGGCCCGCGGTCAACGACGGGCGAAACTCGGCGGCGATCCCGTAGATCGCACCGAGACCGACACCGAGCGCGTAGTGGATCGACTGTCCGGCGAGCGGCTTTGTCGCCCGCGGAAGCTCGTCCCCGATGAGCGACTTTGCCACCGCATCGGCAGCCTTCTCGGTCGCGGGTTCGGACGCGTCGTCATCATCGTCGGAGGCGCTGAGCGCGGACACGGCAGCCTGAAACCTGTCCATAGCGAACGAAGCGACCGCCCCCGCAACGCAGCCGGCGACTGCGCCGCGTATCACCTTAATCTTGGTGCTCTCACCGCGCTCGTCTGTCCGCATCGTTTTGCCTAACCTATGTTGAGCAAGAACAACGGATGGGCGCGTGTGCGGTTGCGCTATACGACCGGCGTGGCGACGCGTCGCAGCAGATTGGCGTAGATGCGGGACAGCGTATGAAGGTCCTCGACGGCGACCGCCTCGTCGCGCTGGTGCATCGTCGCGTTGAGCAACCCGAACTCGACCACGGGACACAGCGCGCGAAGAAAGCGCGCGTCCGAGGTCCCGCCCGTCGTCGACAGGTCGGGGGTCAGCCCCGTCTCCTCCAGGATTGCGGCCGACAGCATCGCGGAGAGCGCGCCCGGCTCGGTCAGGAACGCCTCGCCCGACACGCGCGCGGTTACCTTCGCCTCCGGCGCATGGCGGTGAATTATCGCGCTGAGCCGATCAGCCAGGTCGGTGCCGCGATGCAGGTCGTTGAAGCGGATGCTGATCCGTGCCTTGGCCGCTGCGGGGATCACGTTGGTTGCCGGATTGCCGACAGTAAGGTCGGTCACCTCCAAATTCGAAGGCTGGAACCAGGCATCGCCCTGGTCAAGCACGAGCGCGTCGAGTTCGGCCAGCGCGGCGATCAGCTTCGGGATCGGATTGTCGGCGAGATGGGGATAGGCGACGTGGCCCTGCCGGCCGGGCACTTCGATCCAGATGTTGACCGAGCCGCGTCGGCCGATCTTGATCGTGTCGCCCAGCTGCCTGGCCGAGGTGGGTTCGCCGACGACGCACAGGTCGGGCGCGACCCCGCGCGCGCGCATCCGCTCGATCAGCGCCACGGTCCCGTAGGTCGCGGGACCTTCCTCGTCGCCGGTAATAATGAGCGAGACTTGCCCCTTGTGCGGCTGCGACGCCAGCGCAGCGACGAAGGCCGCGATCGCCCCCTTCATGTCGACCGCGCCGCGCCCGTACAGCAACCCATCGCGCTGCTCGCTCTCGAAGGCGGGGCTGGTCCAGCCGTCACCCGCCGGGACCACGTCGACGTGACCGGCGAAGGCGAGGTGCGGCGCGCCCGATCCACGCGTTGCAAGCAGGTTCTCGACTGGTCCATCGGGTGCCTCACCGACGACGAAGCGATCGATTGCGAACCCAAGCGGCAGCAGCGCCGCCTCCAGCGCATCGAACACCGCCCCACGCGCGGGCGTCACGCTTTCCGCGTCGAGCAGCAAGCGGGTGAGTGCGACGACGTCGGTCTGGCTCACGCGGCGGGCTGCTCGAACTGTTCGAGCACCCAGTCCTCGGCCTGCGCGCCGGCGATCCAGTCCTGCATGAACGGATGCGACAAGACGGCCGAGATATAAGCCGCTGCGAACCGCGGCGCAGGCAGCGAGTAGGTGACGATCCGCGTGCATACGGGCGCGAACATGATGTCAGCGGCGCCGAACTCGCCGAACAGGAAGTCGCCGCCGCTACCGAAGCGCGCGCGCGCCTGTGCCCACATTTCCATGATCCGCGACAGATCCGCGATCACGTCATCGTCGGGCCGCTTCGACGGGAAGATCTGGCGAATGTTCATGCTGTGCTTGCGGCGCAGCGCCGCGAAGCTGGAGTGCATCTCCGCCGCCATCGACCGCGCCATCGCGCGCGCGGCCTCATCCTCGGGCCAGAATCGCGCGCGCCCGACCTTGTCGGAAAGATACTCGACGATGGCGAGGCTGTCCCAAACGACCGCATCGCCGTCCCACAGGATCGGCACCTTGCCCGACGATGGTGCGAATTCGTCACCCTCGCGCCGCTTGTCCCATTCCTCGTCGTAGAGTGGAACCACGACTTCCTCGAATGGCAGCCCCGATTGCTTGCACGCGAGCCAACCGCGCAGCGACCACGACGAATAGGCTTTGTTGCCGATGATGAGCTTCATGGGCGAACGCGTTACGGGCGGGGGCAGGGAACGACAAGCACCCGCTTGCGCCGCTGCGTCAGCTGTTGACCGCCTCCAGCACCGCGGCGCGCAGCTCGGCGATACCGAGGCCACCCTCGCTCGACGTCTGGATGATGTCGGGGTGCGCCGCGGCATGCTTGCGCGCCTCCGCCGCCGTTGCCGAGGTCACATCGGCGAGGTCGGTGGCCTTGACCTTGTCGGCCTTGGTCAGGACGAGGCGGTAGCTGACCGCGGCACGGTCGAGCATTTCAAGGATTTCGCGGTCGACGTCCTTGATGCCGTGGCGGCTGTCGATCAGCACCAGCGCGCGCTTCAACGCCTGCCGTCCGCGCAGGAAGTCGTTGACTAGGAAGCGCCACTTCTTGACCATGTCCTTCGGCGCCTTGGCGAAGCCGTAGCCGGGCATATCGACCAGCCGGAAGCGCAGGGGCTCTCCGACATCAAAGAAGTTCAACTCCTGCGTCCGCCCCGGCGTCACCGAGGTGCGCGCGAGCGACTTGCGACCCGTCAGCGCGTTCAGCAGCGACGACTTGCCGACGTTCGATCGTCCCGCGAACGCAACCTCAGGCACCACCGGATCGGGCAGGAAGCTGAGCGCTGGAGCCGATTTCAGGAACTCGACCCGGCCGGCGAACAACTTGCGCGCCGCCTCGATCTGCTCCTCGTCGAACGCATCGCCCCCGATCTTCGAGGGATCGTCACTCACTTCGCGGCCGCCTGCTTGAGCTGCGGATGGCGGCTGTAGAGCCACTTCTGCTGCATGATCGATATGCAGTTGGTCGTGATCCAGTAGACCTGCAAGCCTACCGCGAACGGCGCCATCACGAACATCAGCACCCACGGCATGATCGCGAACACCTGCTTCTGCGCGTCGTCCATCGGTGCCGGGTTGAGGCGGAACTGGAAGAACATGGAGATGCCGAGCAGGATCGGTACCACGCCGATCGCGATGACGTGCGGGGGCGTGAACGCCAGCAGCCCGAACAGATTGACCGGCGTCAGCGGATCGGGCGCGGACAGATCCTTGATCCACAGCACGAACCCCTGGTGACGCATTTCGATCGTCAGCAGCAGCACCTTGTACAGCGCGTAGAAGATCGGGATCTGGATCAGCGTCGGCAGGCAGCCGGCCAGTGGGTTGACCCCTTCCGACTTGTACAGCGCCATGATCTCCTGCTGCTGGCGCTGCTTGTCGTCCTTGTAGCGCTCCTGGATCGCCTTCATCTTCGGCTGAATCGCGCGGGTCGCCGCCATGCTCTTGAACTGCTTCTGCGCGATCGGGAAGACGAGCAGGCGGATCGTCAGCGTCAGAAGGATGATGGCGAGGCCGAAGTTGCCGACCAGGTGGAACAGGAAGTCGAGGTAGTAGAAGATCGGCTTCTCGACGATGCGGAACCAGCCCCAGTCGAGCGCATAGTCGAGCTTCGTCGCGGTGCCGTTGTCGGTGTACTGGTCGAGCAGCTTGACCTCCTTCGCGCCGGCGAAGAAGCGGGTGGTCTGGCTGGTCTGCTGCCCGGGTTGGAGCAGTTGCGCCGCGCCGGTGAAGTCACCCTGATAGGTCTTGTTCGCCCCAGCGCGGAACTGCCCGTCGAAGCTGCGCGCCTGATCGGGGATCAGCGCTGTCAGCCAGTATTTGTCGGTGAAGCCGAGCCAGCCGCCCTTCGAGTCGAAGCGCTGCGGACCTTCGTCGACGTCCTTGAAGTTGGGGCCATAGTGCGCGGCATTGTCGTACACCGCCATCGGACCGGTGTGGATCGTCCAGCTGTCCGGGTCCTTCGACACGCCGGCGCGGTTGACCAGCGCGTAGCTCGCCACCGGCACTGCAGTCTGCCCGGCGTTGGCGACGGTCTGACGGATGGTGAACAGGTAGTCGTTGTCGATCGACAGATCGATGCGGAAGCGCTGGCCGCTCGCGTTCGTCGCGGTCAGCGTCACGGGACGGCCGGGCGAGAGAACGTTCGACGACGCGGTCCATACCGCGTCGGGCGCCGGCGGCTTCAACCCGCCGTCGCGCCAGCCGAACTGCGCGAAATAGGCCTCGGGCGCGCCTGCGGGCGACAGCAGGCGGATCGGCGCCGAATTCTTGGCAACCGTTTCCTTGTAGTCGGTCAGCACCAGATCATCGATCCGCGCGCCGCGCAGGTTGATCGAGCCCTGCAGCCGCGGCGTCTGGATGCGCACGCGCGGGCTCTCGGCCAGCACGGCGCGGCGATCGCGCATCGCGGCGGGCGAGTCGGCGGTCGGGTCGGCACCGGGTTGCGGCAGCGGCTTCGACTTGCCGTCGACGATCTTGGTGACGGGCGGGTTGGCAGTCGGGAAGAACCGGCTCTGCGCCAGCGGCCAGCCGAACAGGATCAGCGCCGCGATCACCGCGAACACGATGAAGTTCTTGTTGTCGTTGTTCACCTGGCGCCCCAACTCGTCTTCACGGAACCGGATCGGGTCCGTGTCCGCCCCAAGGATGGCATCGTCCGATCCGCTTGATCGACAGCCATCCGCCCTTTACCGCCCCATAGCGGCGCAGCGCCTCTATTGCATAGGCCGAACACGACGGCTGATACCGGCACGTCGGCGGCAAGACCACGCTCGGTCCCAATTGCCACGCGCGCGCGATCAGGATCAGCACGCGCGCAATCATTTCCGCTTGCGCGGCCGCGGGCGAGTGTCGCCCTCCGGCGCCTTCGCCGCGCGCTCCAGTGCACGGACCAGATCGTGCCTGAGCGCGGCATAGTCGCGCACCAGCGCGTCGTCGCGACCGATCAGCACGTGGTCGGCGCCGGCGCGCCCGGCCTCGGGCAGCACGTCGCGGGCAAGCGCGCGGAACCGCCGCTTGATCCGGTTGCGGACCACCGCATTGCCGACCTTCTTGGTCACGGTTATGCCGATCCGCATCGCCGGATCACCGTCGCGGCGATCCTTTACCAACAAAACGAAGCCGGGCGTCGGAGCCCGACGCCCGGCGTTCGCGGCCAGATACTCCGGCCGCTTCGTCATGCGCCCCGGCGTCACGCGCGGGGTGCTTCTATCGCTTACGCCGACAGCTTCTTGCGGCCGCGCGCGCGACGCGCCCGGATCACCGCACGGCCACCGACCGTCGCCATCCGCGCGCGGAAGCCGTGACGGCGTGCACGCACCAGGTTGCTCGGCTGAAAGGTCCGCTTCATCGTTCATGTCCCGAATACAAATATCAAGGGGCCACCACACGGGCAGCCCCAACGCTGCGCCGCTTACGGAAGGCTGCCGGCGAAGTCAACGTTACGGTAAGTCTTGTCGGCTTCGCACCGCCTGCAACCGCGCTATGACGGCGCCCAGGGGGCAGGCACATGGTCGCGATCGTATCCACCGTGGCGTATCTGGGGCTGGAGGCGCGCGCGGTCGAGGTGCAGGTGCAGTTGATCGCCGGACTCCCTGCGTTCAATCTCGTCGGACTCGCCGACAAGGCGGTGGGGGAAAGCCGCGAGCGCGTGCGCGGTGCGATCGCCAGCATGGGACTGGCGCTGCCGCCGAAGCGGATCGCGGTCAATCTGTCGCCCGCCGATCTGCCCAAGGAAGGCTCGCACTTCGATCTGCCGATCGCGCTCGGGTTGCTCGCCGCGATGGGGGTGGTCGATGCGGAGGCGCTGGCCGATTACGTCATCGTCGGTGAGCTTGGCCTCGATGGTCGCCTGGCCCCGTCACCCGGCGTCCTGCTCGCCGCGATCCACGCGGCCGAGATCGGCAGAGGCCTGATCTGCCCCGCCGCGCAAGGGCCAGAGGCGGCGTGGAGCGCCGGGGTGGAGGTGGTTGCCGCGCCCGACCTGCTCGGCCTGCTCAACCATCTGAAAGGCGAACAGCTGCTCTCCAGCCCGCGACCCGGCGAGGTGATTGACGCGCGGACCGGCCCCGACCTGCGGCAGGTGAAGGGGCAGGAAACCGCCAAGCGCGCGCTGGAGATCGCCGCGGCGGGCGCACACAATCTGCTGATGGTCGGACCGCCGGGTGCGGGCAAGTCGCTGATGGCCGCCTGCCTGCCCGGCATCCTGCCGCCGCTCGACGCGGCTGAGGCGCTGGAGGTCAGCATGGTGCAGTCGGTCGCGGGCACGCTGACGGGCGGCCAGCTCACCCGCGTGCGCCCGTTCCGCCAACCGCATCACTCCGCCTCGATGGCGGCGCTGACCGGCGGAGGCCTGCGCGTCAAGCCTGGCGAGGTCAGCCTCGCGCACATGGGCGTCCTGTTCCTCGACGAGCTGCCCGAGTTTCAGCGCGCGGTGCTCGACTCGCTGCGGCAACCGCTGGAGACCGGCACCGTCAGCGTCGCGCGCGCCAACGCGCATGTCACCTATCCGGCGCGCGTGCAGCTGATCGCGGCGATGAACCCGTGCCGTTGCGGGCATCTGGGCGACGCGAGCCTCGCCTGCGCGCGCGCACCGAAATGCGCGGCGGATTACCAGGCCAAGGTGTCCGGCCCGCTGCTCGACCGCATCGACCTGCACGTCGAGGTTCAGGCGGTCAGCGCTGCCGACCTGTCGCTCCCGCCACCACGCGAGGGCTCCGCAGAGATCGCCGCGCGCGTGGCGACCGCACGAGAGATCCAGCTCAGCCGACTGGCGGGAACCGGAACGCGCACCAACGCCGAGCTCGACGGTGACGCGCTCGATCGCTTCGCAACGCCCGATGAAGCCGGTCGCCAGCTGCTCGCGCAGGCATCGGCGCAGCTACGGCTCAGCGCGCGCAGCTACACGCGAGTCCTTCGCGTCGCGCGCACGATCGCCGACCTAGCCGGTGCGGAAACGATCGGCCGCATCCACGTCGCCGAGGCGCTAAGCTACCGCCGCCAGCCGCCCCGCAATTAGATGTCGGGCAATTAGATGTCGCGAAACGAGGTGACCGGATCGGCCGGACCGTGCCCACTCGGCGCGCGCGGCGCCTCGATTGCGACTGGCTCGGGCGGGTCGAAGCCGCCCTCCCATTTCGCGACCACCGCGCTCGCCACCGCATTGCCGATGACGTTGGTGGCGGTACGCCCCATGTCGAGGAAGTGGTCGACCGCGAGGATCAGCAGCAGACCCGCCTCGGGAATGTCGAACATCGGCATGGTTGCGGCGATCACCACCAGACTGGCGCGCGGCACGCCCGCGATCCCCTTGCTGGTCACCATCAGGACGAGCAGCATCGTGATCTGCTGCCCGATCGACAGGTCGATCCCGTACGCCTGCGCGACGAACAGCGACGCGAACCCCATGTAGATCATCGACCCGTCGAGGTTGAACGAGTAACCGAGCGGCAGCACGAAACTGGCGATGCGCGGCGGTACGCCGAAGCGATCGAGCGCCTCCAGCATCCGCGGATAGGCCGCCTCCGACGACGCGGTCGAGAAGGCGACCAGCAGCGGCTCGCGCACGTGCCGGATCAGGTCGAAAATGCGCCGCCCGATAAAGAGCGTGCCGACACCGAGCAGCACCGCCCAAAGCGTCAGCAGCGTCAGGTAGAAGCTGCCCATAAAATAGGCGAGCTGCCCGATGACAGACGGACCACGCTCGGTCAGCGTGCCCGCCACCGCCGCGAAGACCGCGATCGGTGCCAGCCGCATGACGTAATCGGTCACCTGCAGCATGACGTGGACCAGCGCGTCGATGCCGCGCACCAGCGGCGCGGCCTTCTCGCCGACAGCGGTGATGCCGACGCCGACGAACACCGACATCACGACGATCTGCAGGATCTCGTTCTTCGCCATCGCGTCGACCATCGAGGCGGGGACGATGTGGGTGATGAAGTCCTTGAGGTTGAACCCGGCCGTCTCGACCCCCGACGCGGCGGTCGCAGCGGGCAGCGTCAGGTTGATGTTCACGCCGGGCTGGAACAGGTTGACGAGGATCAGCCCGAGCCCGAGCGAGACGAGGCTCGCGCAGATGAACCAGCCGAGCGCGCGCCCACCGATCCGGCCCAGCGCCTTGGTATCGCCCATCTGCGCGATTCCCGACACCAAGGTCGCGAAGACGAGCGGGGCGATGATCATCTTGATCAGCCGCAGGAACAGCGAGGTCAGGATCGAGAAATAGCCCGCGAGCTCGGTCAGCCGCGCCGCCGATGTCGGGGTGCCATCGTCCAGCCAGGTGTTCAGCCCCAGCCCGACGATCAGCCCCGCGACCAGCCCAATCATGATGTACAAGGTCAGCCGCTTGGCCAAATCATTGCTCCCGCACGTGCGTGAAAAGGGAAGGGGATTGCGGCGCTTGCGTCAAGCACCCTATCGTTCGCCGCCTATGCCGACCTCCTTCACGCGCCGCAACGTCCTCGCCGCCGCAGCGATCATGCCACTTGCGTCCTCGGTGCTGCGCGCGGCCGAGCCTGACCTCGCAGGGCTGCGCGATATGACCGGCAACACGCGCCCGATCGACGCGGCGGAGCGTGCGCGACGGTTGTCGCGCGCGCAGGCGCTGATGCGCGCGAACGGCACGGCGGCGGTGCTGATCGAGCCGGGCGAGTCGATGATCTACTTCACCGGCGTGCGCTGGCACCTGTCCGAACGGCTCACCTGCGCGATCCTGCCGGTCGAGGGCGAGCCGTGCATCGTCACCCCCTTCTTCGAGGAACCGTCGGTCCGCCTCAGCCTGGCGTTGCCCGCCGAGGTGCGCACGTGGAACGAGGACGAGGACCCGCTCAAGGTCGTCGCCGGCTTCCTGCGCGACCGGCGGCTCACTGCGCGCCCGATCGGCGTCGAGGCAAACGTGCGCTTCTTCGCCACCGACAACCTGCGTGCGGCCCTGCCGGGTATTCGGCTGGTCAGCGCCGATCCGGTCGTGCGCGGGTGCCGCATGGTCAAGTCGGCTGCCGAGATCGCGCTGATGCAGGCGGCCACCGACGTCACGGTCGCCGCCTATCGCTGGCTTCACCCGCGCGTCGAGCCTGGCATGACCGGCCGCGACGTGGGCGCGCTGATGAGTGCGGCGACGCGACAGCTGGGCGGAGACCCGGAATTCTCGATGGCCTTGGTCGGCCCCGATGCGGCGCTTCCGCACGGCGGCACCGCACCCCGCCGCATCGCGGCGGGTGACGTGGTGCTGATGGACTGCGGCTGTACGGTGCAAGGCTACCAATCCGACGTGTCGCGCACCTTCGTCATCGGAAGCCCGAGCGCCGAGGTTCGCCGCGTCTGGGATCAGGTCGCACGCGGGCAGCGAGTGGCCTTCGCCGCGGCAAAGCTCGGCGCGCCCGCGGGCAGCGTCGACAATGCCGTGCGACGCTACTACGAGTCGATCGGCTACGGTCCCGGCTACCGTTTGCCCGGATTGTCGCACCGCACCGGGCACGGTATCGGCACGGAGGGGCACGAGCCGGTCAACCTCGTCCGCGGGGAGGCGACACCGCTCGCTCGGGGCATGTGCTTCTCGGACGAGCCTGGCCTCTACCTGCCGGGCAAGTTCGGCGTGCGGCTGGAGGATTGTTTCCACATGACGGCGACGGGGCCGAAGTGGTTCAGCGAGCCGCCGGTGTCGATCGATCGGCCGGTCTGACGCGCCCGGCGGGCAGACAGCCGGCACGCACCGGCCGTTCGATATAGAGCGTGTGGCGTCTGTGCAGGGAAGTTCCGCACAAACGCCACATCAGTCGAACGAGAAGGCGGCCTCGCAGAGCGTCAGGCGCTCGCCAACCGCTTCTCGAGCGCCTGCTGCTGCCGCATCAGCGCGGGCGGGATCGGCGCGCCGAACTCTTCCAGGAAGGTGCGATTGCGCGCCGCTTCCTCGGTCCACGTGGCCGCGTCGACCGACAGCAACGTCCCGACCGCGCCAGTGGACAAGCCGAGCGCGTCGACATCGAGCGCCTCGGCGGTCGGCAGATAGCCGATCGGGGTCTCGACTGCGTCCGCCTCGCCCTCGATCCGGTCGACGATCCACTTCAGCACGCGCGAATTCTCACCGAAGCCCGGCCAGACGAACTTGCCGTTCTCGTCCTTGCGGAACCAGTTGACCATGAAGATGCGCGGCAGCACCGCTGCGTCCGACTGGGCCTTGGCGCCGATCTTCACCCAGTGGCTGAAATAGTCTCCCATGTTGTAGCCGCAGAACGGCAGCATCGCGAAGGGATCGCGGCGCAGCGCCCCGACCTTGCCCTCGGCCGCAGCAGTGCCCTCCGACGCGATGTTCGCGGCCATATAGACGCCGTGCTCCCAGTCGAAGGCCTCGACCGCCAGGGGCACCGCGCTAGCGCGGCGACCGCCGAACAGGAACGCGCTGATCGGGACGCCTTCGGGCGACTGCCACTCGTCCGCAATCGACGGGCATTGCGCGGCGGGAGCGGTGAAGCGCGCATTGGGGTGCGCGGCGGGCTTGCCGCTCGCGGGATCGTACGGCTCGCCGGTCCAGTCGGTCAGCCCCTCGGGCGGCGTCTCGGAAAGCCCCTCCCACCACACGTCACCGTCGGCCGTCAGCGCGGTGTTGGTGAAGATGCACGTGCCCGACAGCGTGTCGATCGCGTTCTTGTTGGTCGCCGGACCCGTTCCCGGCGCGACGCCGAAGAAACCGGCTTCGGGGTTGATCGCGTAGAGCCGCCCGTCCTTGCCGAAGCGCATCCAGGCGATATCGTCGCCGACCGTCTCGGCGCGCCACCCCGGCACCGTCGGCTCGAGCATCGCGAGATTGGTCTTGCCGCACGCGCTGGGGAAGGCGGCGGCGACATAGTGCGCCTTGCCCGCCGGGTTGGTCAGCTTGAGGATCAGCATGTGCTCGGCCAGCCAACCCTCATCGCGTGCCATGACGCTGGCGATCCGGAGCGCGAAGCACTTCTTACCGAGCAGCGCGTTCCCGCCATAGCCCGAACCGTAGGACCAGATTTCACGCGTCTCGGGGAAGTGAACGATCCACTTCTCCTCGTTGCACGGCCAGGCGACATCATCCTGCCCCTCGGCCAGCGGCATGCCCACGGTGTGAACGCAGCGTACGAAGAAGCCGTCGTCGCCCAGCATCTCCAGCGCGGGCGTGCCCATACGGGTCATAATGCGCATTGAAAGGACGACATAGGCGCTGTCGGTCAGCTCCACGCCGATCGCGCTCTTGTCCGATCCGATCGGCCCCATGCAGTAGGGCACGACGTACATGGTGCGACCCCGCATCGAGCCGGCAAACAATCCGTCGAGCTTGCCGCGCATTTCGCCCGGCTCGACCCAGTTGTTGGTCGGACCGGCGTCCGCCTCCGCGTCCGAACAGATGAAGGTCCGGCTCTCGACACGCGCGACATCGCGTGGGTCGGAGCGCGCGTAGAAGCTGTCGGGGCGTAGTTCAGGGTTGAGCCGCACCAGCGTACTGGCCTGCACCAGCTGCTCAGAGAGCGCGTCCCATTCGGCCTGCGATCCGTCGCACCATTGGATCGCGTCGGGCTGCGTGTGCGCGGCGACCTGCTCAACCCAGTCGATCAGCGCGCGGTGGCTGGTCGGCGGGGTGCCGGAGGTGCTCGTCGTCGCGACGGCGGGTTGCATCAGCATGGTTTGATCCTCTCCGCCCATACATGGGCAATATTGTGCAACGTTAAAGCCGGAGTGCGACGGTGTTCAAATCTGAATAGCGGAATGGTATAAGTCTGCGTTAAAGGACAGCGATGACAGCCGCGCACGACCTCAACCTGCGTCACCTGCGCCTGCTGGTCGCCATCGCCGAGGCCGGTAGTCTCAGCCACGCCGCGAGGGCATCGGGCGTGTCGCAGCCCGCGCTCAGTCAGGCGCTCGCCAAGCTCGAGGCGACATTCGGCGTCGCCCTGTTCGATCGCACCGCGTCGGGCGTGTCGCCGACCGCGGCGGGACGGCGCATCGTCCGCCGCGTCGATCACGCACTCACCCGCATCTCGCGCGCGTTCCGCCGATCGAGCGCAACGCCGCAGAAGGGCGACCCGCACAATTACCTGACCACCGCGCACGTCCGCGGCCTCATCAATCTCGCCGAAGCGGGCAGCTTCATGCGCGCGGCGGAGAGCGCCGGCGTCTCGGTGCCCGCGCTCCACCGTGCGGTGCGCGACCTGGAGCAGTTAAGCGGCACTGCCTTGGTCGAGCGGCGCGGGCGCGGCGTCGGGCTGACGCGCGCGGGCACGACGCTGGCGCAAGGGTTTAACCTTGCGCACGCCGAACTGACCACCGCGCTGGAGGAATCGAGCGGGAAGGGCGGACGGCTCGCGATCGGCGCGATGGCGCTGTCGCGCTCGCTGCTGCTACCGGCGACGCTCGCCGATCTGCTGCGCGACCACCCGGCGGCGCGGGTCGACGTGGTCGAGGGATCGTATCTCGAACTGGTCGAGCTACTGCGCTCGGGCCGGATCGACATGCTGATCGGCGCGCTGCGCGATCATCCCGGGCGCGAGCTGCTCCAAGAGCCGTTGTTCACCGATCGCCTGACGATCATCGGCCGCGCCGAACATCCGCTGGCGACCGGAGAGGCCGGGTTCGAGGATCTCGCCGCCTACCCCTGGATCGTCGCGCGCCGCGCCTCCGGGCTGCTCGACCGCTGGCAGCAGATGTTCGACCAAGCCGACAAGCCGCGCCCCGACGCGCCGATCCAGTGCGGCTCGGTCGCGCTGATCCGCGGCGTCCTGGTCCGCAGCGACTTCCTGACGCTTCTATCCCCCGATCAGGTCAGCGCCGAGATCGAGTCGGGTTCGCTCGTGACGATCCAGTCGTGCGTTCCCGACACGATGCGCACGATCGGCGCGATCACGCGGCGCGACTGGTACCCGACCGCACTCCAGGAGCAGTTCATGGCGGTGCTGCGTCACCACGCAACCGTCGGGCGCACTCAGCCGGGCGTCTGACCCAGCGCCTCAACGGCGCGAACCAGCGCGCTCCCGCGCAGCGCCGCGGCATCGCGATGCGGCGCGTAGACCAGACCCAATGCGCGCGTCAGATCGAACCCGTCGAGCCGTGGACAAGCCACGCCATCGCGGGCGAAACTCTCCGGCACCAGCGTCACGCCCAACCCTTCGCGCACGTAACGCAGCGCGCGCTCGTCGTTCGCGGTGCGCGCGGCGAAGAACGGCCGCACCCCGCGCGCGGTGAAATGGCGGCTGGTATCCGCGAGGGCCTCGCAATGCCGGCGTACGATCATCGCCTCGCTCGCCAGCTCCTCCGCCGCGACGCTCGCGCGCTCGGCGAGCGGATGGAAGGTGGGAAGCGCCATCGCATAGCCTTCCTCGGCGATCACGTCGTGCGGGCCGCTGCCCGCGCGCACGATCGTCAGCGCGAGATCGATGCGACCGCTCACCAGTCGGTCGGCCAACTCCCGCTCGCGACCTTCGTACACCTCCAGCCGCTCGCCGCCCGCCTGCCGGTGCGCGCCGAGCAGCCGCTCGATCCAGCCAGGCGCAATCGAGCCGAGCACGCCCAACCGGATCGTCTCCGCCGTCGCCGTGTCGCCGACCGCGCGTTCGGCGGCGAGGAACCCCGCCTCAATCCGCCGCGCCTGCTCGGCCAGCAGCGTTCCCGCCTGCGTCACCTCGACCCGGCGATTGCTGCGCCGGAACAGCGACTTTCCCAGCGTCTTCTCCAGCTTGGCGATCCCGACCGACAAAGTCGGCTGTGATACGTTGCAGGCCTCCGCGGCGCGCGAGAAATTGCCACGGTCGATTACCGCCAGAAAGTAGCGCAGGTGATAGCGGTCGATCATAGACGGTCTCTATGATGTGCTGCCCGAAACTTCAATTTTGCGCGAGGCGCCGTCGGCTGGTACACCGCGCGCAAAGGAGAGGCCTGTGGCAGAAATGGACTTCGCGCTCGGCGACAATGCCGAGATGATCCGCGACACCACGCGGCGGTTCGCGACCGACAAGATCGCGCCTCTGGCCGCGAAGATCGACGCCGACGACTGGTTTCCGCGCGACGAGCTGTGGCCCGCGATGGGCGAGCTCGGCCTGCACGGCATCACCGTTGCGGAAGAGGACGGTGGACTCGGGCTCGGCTATCTCGAGCATGTCGTCGCGCAGGAAGAGGTCGCGCGCGCGTCCGCCTCGATCGGTCTGAGCTACGGTGCGCACTCGAATTTGTGCGTCAACCAGATCCGTCGCTGGGCGAGCGCAGAGCAGAAGGCGAAATACCTGCCCAAGCTGATCAGCGGCGAGCATGTCGGCAGCCTCGCGATGTCGGAGGCGAATGCCGGCTCCGACGTCGTGTCGATGAAGCTTCGCGCGGAGAAGGTGCAGGGCGGCTACGTGCTGAACGGCACCAAATTCTGGATCACCAACGCGCCCTACGCCGACACGCTCGTCGTCTACGCCAAAACGGGTGAGGGGTCGCGCGGCATCACCACCTTCCTGATCGAGAAGGACATGGCCGGTTTCGCGATCGGGCAGAAAATCGACAAGATGGGAATGCGCGGCTCGCCTACCGCCGAACTGGTATTCACCGACTGCGAGGTGCCTGACGAGAACGTGATGGGTCCCGTAAACGGCGGCGTTGGCGTGCTGATGAGCGGGCTCGATTACGAGCGCACCGTGCTCGCGGGCATCCAGCTCGGCGTCATGCAGGCGTGCCTTGACGTCGTGCTGCCGTACGTGCGCGAGCGGCAGCAGTTCGGCCAGCCGATCGGCGCGTTCCAGCTGATGCAGGCCAAGATCGCCGACATGTACGTCGCGCTCAATTCCGCGCGCGCCTATGTGTACGCGGTCGCGCAGGCGTGCGATGCGGGCAAAACGACGCGCTTCGACGCGGCAGGCGCGATCCTGCTCGCCAGCGAGAGCGCGTTCAAGGTCGCGGGAGAGGCGGTGCAGGCGTTGGGTGGTGCGGGCTATACCAAGGACTGGCCGGTCGAGCGTTTCCTGCGCGATGCCAAGCTGCTCGACATCGGCGCTGGCACCAACGAGATCCGCCGCATGCTGATCGGTCGCGAGCTGATCGGCCACAACCCGCCGGTCGCGCAATGAGCGCTTCTCGGCTCGACACCAAGCTGTCGTCGGACGACGCGACGTTCCAGGCTAATCAGGCGCACAACCGTGCGCTCGCCGAAGAACTGCGCGACCGCGTCGCCGATGCGGCGCTCGGCGGAGACCAGCGCGCGCGCGATCGCCACACGTCGCGTGGCAAGCTGCTGCCCCGCGACCGCGTCGAGCGCTTGCTCGATCCCGGCACCGCGTTCCTCGAGATCGGACAACTCGCCGCGAACGGCCTCTACGATGATCAGGTGCCGGGCGCCGGGCTGATCTGCGGCATCGGCACCGTGTCGGGCCGGCAGGTCATGATCGTGTGCAACGACGCCACCGTGAAGGGCGGCACTTACTATCCGCTGACCGTCAAGAAGCACCTTCGCGCGCAGGAGATCGCGCAGGAGAATAGGCTGCCCTGCATCTATCTGGTCGACTCGGGCGGCGCTAACCTGCCGCATCAGGCCGAGGTGTTCCCCGATCGCGAGCATTTCGGCCGCATCTTCTTCAACCAGGCGAACATGTCGGCGTTGCAGATCCCGCAAATCGCCTGCGTGATGGGCAGCTGCACCGCGGGCGGTGCCTACGTGCCCGCGATGAGCGACGAAACCGTAATCGTGCGAAACCAGGGCACGATCTTCCTCGCCGGGCCGCCGCTCGTGAAGGCGGCGACGGGTGAGGTGATCTCGGCAGAGGAACTGGGTGGTGCGGAAACGCACGGTCGCCGCTCGGGCGTCGTCGATCACGTGGCCGAGAACGACGATCACGCGCTCACGATCGTGCGCGACATCGTGTCGACGCTGCCCCCACCGCCCGCACCGACGATCAACCTCGCCGACGCGCGCGAGCCGATGTTCCCCGCCGACGACCTGTACGGCATCGTGCCGCAGGACGTGCGCGCACCCTATGACGTGCACGAGGTGATCGCGCGGCTGGTTGACGGCAGCGAGTTTCACGAGTTCAAGGCGCTCTACGGCACCAGCCTCGTCTGCGGCTTCGCGCACGTGCACGGAATGCCGGTCGCGATCCTCGCCAACAACGGCGTCTTGTTCAGCGAGTCGGCGCAGAAGGGCGCGCACTTCATCGAGCTCGCCTGCCAGCGCCGCGTGCCGCTGCTCTTCCTCCAGAACATTTCCGGCTTCATGGTCGGCGGCCGCTACGAGGCGGAAGGCATCGCCAAGCACGGCGCGAAGCTCGTCACCGCGGTCGCGACCGCCAGCGTGCCCAAGATCACGATCCTGATCGGCGGCAGCTTCGGTGCTGGGAACTACGGCATGTGCGGTCGCGCCTACTCGCCCCGTTTCCTGTTCAGCTGGCCCAACAGCCGCATCAGCGTGATGGGTGGCGAGCAGGCGGCAAGCGTGCTCGCGACCGTCCACCGCGACGCCGACAGCTGGACGCCCGAACAGGCGGAGGCGTTCAAGGCGCCCGTCCGGCAGAAGTACGAGGACGAGGGCAACCCCTATTACGCTACCGCGCGGCTGTGGGACGACGGCGTGATCGACCCCGCGCAGACCCGCGACGTGCTCGGCCTCGCACTAACCGCCTGCCTCAACGCGCCCGTCGAGCAGGCCCCCCGCTTCGGCGTGTTCCGGATGTGACCCAGATGATCCAATCGCTCCTTATCGCCAATCGCGGCGAGATCGCCTGCCGCATCATCCGCACCGCGCGTGCGCTCGGCATCCGCACGGTCGCGGTCTATTCCGACGCCGACGCCGATGCGCTCCACGTGCGGATGGCGGACGAGGCGGTGCACATCGGCCCGTCGCCCGCGCGCGAGAGCTACCTCGTCGGCGACCGCATCATCGACGCCGCGCATGAGAGCGGGGCCGAGGCGATCCACCCGGGCTATGGCTTCCTAAGCGAGAATGCCGATTTCGCGCAGAGCGTGCTCGACGCCGGGCTGGTCTGGGTCGGCCCGAACCCCCACAGCATTCGCGCGATGGGACTGAAGGACGCCGCCAAGGAGCGGATGATCGCGGCTGGCGTGCCCGTCACCCCCGGCTACCTCGGCGCCGACCAGTCGCCCGAGCGGCTGCGCGCCGAGGCGGACGCGATCGGCTATCCCGTGCTCATCAAGGCGGTCGCGGGCGGCGGCGGCAAGGGGATGCGGCAGGTGGACGACGCCGCCGCCTTCGCCGACGCGCTGCAATCGTGCCAGCGCGAGGCCGCGTCCTCGTTCGGCGACGTTCGCGTGCTGATCGAAAAGTACATCCAAAGCCCCCGCCACATCGAGGTGCAGGTATTCGGCGACCGCCACGGCCAGGTCGTCCACCTGTTCGAGCGCGACTGCTCGCTCCAGCGCCGCCACCAAAAGGTGATCGAGGAAGCGCCCGCCCCCGGCATGGACGACGCCACCCGCGCGGCCGTCTGTGCCGCGGCGGTCAAGGCGGCGCAGGCGGTCGATTACGTCGGCGCCGGCACGATCGAGTTCATCGCCGACGCGTCCGAAGGCCTTCGCGCCGACCGCATCTGGTTCATGGAAATGAACACGCGGCTGCAGGTCGAGCATCCGGTGACCGAGGCGATCACCGGGCAGGATCTGGTCGAGTGGCAGCTCCGCGTCGCGAGCGGCGAGCCGCTGCCATGCACGCAAGCGGACCTGACGATTACCGGCCACGCGATCGAGGCGCGGCTCTACGCCGAGGACCCGGCGAAAGGCTTTCTGCCCTCGATCGGTACGCTGGAGGCGTTCGACCTCGGCGAAGACGTACGCGTCGATACCGGTGTCGAGCAGGGCAGCGTCATCTCGCCCTTCTACGATCCGATGATCGCCAAGTTGATCGCGCATGGCGAGACGCGCGAGGACGCGCGCGAGCAACTCGCCGACGCACTCGACGAGGCGGTTGTGTGGCCGGTCCGCTCAAACGCGGGCTTTCTGGTCGAGGCGCTCGACCACCCCGATTTCGCTGCCGGGCGCGTCGACACCGGGCTGATCGCGCGCGAGGGCGCTGGCTTGATGCCGCCCGCCTACCCGAGTGAGGAGGCCCTCACCGCCGCCGCGGCGGAGCTCGCCGGCCCCGCGCCGCTCGCCGGCTTCCGCCTGAACGCGGCCCCGCGCCGCGCCGCGCGCTTCCTTCTCGACGGTCAGGCGATCGACATCGACTTCACCGATGCGGAGGATGCCGAGGAAGCTGTCACCACCAGCGTCCTCATCAGCGAGGGTGGCCAGACCTGGGCGCTCGCCCCCTTCCGCGCGAGCGGCGCGGCGGCGGGCGGTGCGGGCGACGGCGCGATCCTGTCGCCGATGCCCGGCCGCGTCATCGCGGTCGAGGTTGATGCCGGCGCGAGCGTGACGAAGGGGCAGAAGCTGCTGACGTTAGAGGCGATGAAGATGGAACACAGCCTCGTCGCACCGTTCGACGGTATCGTCGCCGAACTCAATGCCGAGGCAGGCGGGCAGGTGACCGAGGGTGCACTGCTCGCGCGGATCGAGGCAGCCGACTAGACGGGCGATCAAGCCGCATTCGAGTGCCGGTCACTCGTCGAGCGGCTCCACCACCAGCACGCCCGCGTCGACCGCGACCACCCGCGCCCGAGTTCCCACCGCCAGCTCCGGCCCGCGCGCCGGCCACGTGCCGTCGCCCAGCGTCACGCGACCGGACCCATGCTCGATCGCGCGCTCGACCGTCACCACGGCGCCGACCAGTCGCGCGGCCGGATCGTTCAACCGCGCGGCGTCACCCTCAACCGGATAGTCGCGGTACCAGCGTCGCCCGATCAGCACGGTGACCACGCTCCACGCCGCGAAGGCACCGATCTGCGCGGCAATCGGCAGGTCGGGGAGCGCCAGCAGCGCCACTCCGACGATCGCCGCCGCCACCGCGACGAAGACGAGGAACACGCCGGGGATCGCCAGTTCGGCGATGCCGAGCAGCAGCGCCGCGATCAGCCACGCGCCCGCGCCACCGAAATCACCGATGTTCATTCCTGATCAGCCGCGCCCCCACCGATCCGGGGCACGCTGGCGGTCGCGTCACGCGCCGGCTTGTCCTTCTTCGCGCCCGTCGGGTTCTGCGGCGAGAGGGCGTCGCGCGCCAGCTCGCCGATGCCGCCCAGCGTACCGATCAGCTGCGTCGCCTCGACCGGGAACAGGATCGTCTTGGCATTGGGGCTGGTCGCAAACTTGCCGACCGCCTCGACGTATTTCTGCGCGATGAAATAGTTGAGCGACTGCGTGCCGCCGCTCTCGATCGCTTCCGACACGACCTGTGTCGCGCGCGCCTCCGCCTCGGCCGCACGTTCGCGCGCTTCCGCATCGCGGTACGCCGACTCGCGCCGTCCCTCGGCTTCCAAAATGCGCGCCTGCTTCTGCCCCTCGGCGCGCAGGATCTCCGACGCGCGGCTACCTTCGGCCTCCAGGATGTTGGCGCGCTTCTCACGCTCGGCCTTCATCTGGCGTCCCATCGCGGAAACGATGTCGGCGGGCGGCCGGATATCCTTGATCTCGACGCGGGTAATCTTGACGCCCCAGGGCACCGTCGCATGATCGACGACGGACAGCAGCCGCGCATTGATCTCGTCGCGCTTCGACAGCGTCTCGTCCAAGTCCATCGAACCCATGACGGTACGCAGGTTGGTGGTGGTCAGCTGCAGCAGCGCGACGTACAGGTCGGACACCTCGTACGCCGCCTTGGGCGCGTCGAGCACCTGAAAGAACACGACGCCGTCGGTCGAGACGATCGCATTGTCCTTGGTGATGATCTCCTGACCCGGAATGTCGATCACCTGTTCCATCATGTTCACCTTGCGGCCGACCCGGTAGAAGAAGGCGGGATAGAAGTTGAACCCGGGCGAGGCGGTGGTGGTGTAGCGGCCGAAATGCTCGATCGTGTACTGGTAACCCTGGCGCACGATCTTGATGCTGCTCATCAGGTAGAACAGCACGAGCACGAGCAACAGCGCGGCAATCGTCGTCAGCATTTCCAACCCCCAACCGTGTGTCGCCCGATCATAGCGCCATGCCCAGCGCGGACCTAGCGAAACCGGGCGAACGCGGTTACATGGCCCGCCACTCCTCCACTCGACGGGATTCGGCGCTCACATGGACATTCGCCTCGGACTTACCTTCGACGACGTGCTGCTCGTACCGGGCGCATCCGAGGTGCTGCCGACCGACGCCGATACCCGCACGCGCGTGACGCGCGACATCTCGCTCAACATTCCCGTGCTGTCGTCGGCAATGGACACGGTGACCGAGGCCGACATGGCGATCGTCATGGCGCAGCTGGGCGGCATGGGCGTGCTCCACCGCAACCTGACGGTCGAGGAACAGGTCGCCGCGGTGCGCGCGGTCAAAAGGTTCGAGAGCGGGATGGTCGTCAACCCGATCACCATCACGCCGCAGGCGACGCTCGCCGACGCGCAGGCACTGATGGCCGCTAATCGGATCAGCGGCATTCCGGTCGTCGAGTCCGACGGAAAGCTCGTCGGCATCCTGACCAACCGCGACGTGCGCTTCGCCGAGAACCCTAAGCAGCCCGTCGCCGAGCTGATGACGCGCGACAATCTCGCCACCGTATCGGCCGGGGTAGGTCAGGAGGAGGCGCGCCGCCTGCTCCACCAGCGCCGGATCGAGAAGCTGCTGGTCGTCGACGACGCCTATCGCTGCGTCGGCCTCATCACGGTCAAGGACATCGAGAAAGCGGTCACCTACCCGGACGCGACCAAGGATGCCGCGGGTCGCCTGCGCGTGGCGGCGGCGACGACGGTCGGTGACAAGGGCTTTGCGCGGACCGAGGCACTGGTCGACGCCGAGTGCGACCTCGTCGTCATCGACACCGCGCACGGCCACAACCGCGACGTCGCGCGCGCGGTCGAACGGGTGAAGAAGCTGTCCAACTCGGTTCAGGTAATCGCCGGCAACGTCGCCACCGCAGAGGCGACGCGCGCGCTGATCGAGGCGGGCGCGGACGGGATCAAGGTCGGCATCGGTCCCGGCTCGATCTGCACCACGCGCGTCGTCGCGGGCGTCGGCGTGCCGCAGCTGACCGCGGTGATGGACTGCGCGGAAGCGGGCGAGAAGCTGGGCGTGCCCGTCATCGCCGACGGCGGCCTGCGAACTTCGGGCGATCTCGCCAAGGCGCTGGCGGCGGGTGCGGCGACCTGCATGGTCGGCTCGCTGCTCGCCGGCACCGAGGAGGCGCCGGGAGAAACCTTCCTTTATCAAGGGCGTGCGTACAAATCCTATCGTGGCATGGGAAGCGTCGGCGCGATGGGCCGCGGCTCGGCCGATCGCTATTTCCAGGGTGAGGTGCGCGATCAGCTCAAGCTCGTTCCCGAGGGGATCGAGGGGCAGGTGCCGTACAAGGGCCCGGCGCGCGACGTGATCCACCAGCTCGTCGGCGGCATCAAGGCGGCAATGGGCTATACCGGCTCGGCCACGATTCCCGACCTGCAACAGCGTGCCAACTTCGTCCGCATCACGGGTGCCGGGTTGAAAGAAAGCCACGTCCACGACGTGACGATCACGCGCGAGGCACCCAATTACCCGACACGGTAAGGCAGCGGCTGTCCTACGCAGCTAAACTCTGTCACCGCGGCGGGCGTGATTATCCTGTCCCCTCGCGCGCACGCCCGCGCGCACATGTGTAGGGCTGTGACTTTAGTGACTTTCCGATGACCGTTGCTGCCCGATGACTCCCGCCGCCCGGACCCAGGCCGCAATCGACCTGCTCGACGCCATCATCGTCGCGGCGGCTGAGGGCGGCGCTGCCGCCGACACGCTGATCACGCGTTACTTCGCACAGCGCCGCTACGCCGGGTCGAAGGACCGCCGCGCGGTGCGCGAACTCGTCTACGCCGCGGTCCGCCTGCTCGGCGAACGCCCGGCCTCCGGTCGTGCCGCGATGGTCGCACTCGCCAAGACCGACCCGGTGATCGCGGCCACGTTCGACGGCTCGACCCACGCGCCGACTCCGATCGACGCTGGTGAGCCGACCGCCGCACCGGGGATCGCTCCGGCCTGGCTTCGCGAACGTCTCTCCGCATCCGGGCTCGACGATGCCGAGCAGGTAGCGTTGACCGGCCGCGCGCCGCTCGACGTGCGCGTTAACCGCTTGCGCGCCACAACCAATGAGGTCGCATCCGAGTTGCCCGGTGCCGCCCCGATCACCGGTCTCGCCGATGCGCTTCGGCTCACCGCGGGCACCGATCTCGCACCGTTTGCTGGACGAGTCGAGGTACAGGATGCTGGCAGCCAGTCAGTAACGCTCGCCGTCGACGCGCGCGCCGGCCAGACCGTGATCGATCTATGCGCCGGGGCAGGCGGAAAGAGCCTCGCGCTCGCCGCTGCGATGGAGAACCAAGGTCGCATCGTCGCATCCGATGTCGACCGCGCACGGCTGCGGCGGCTCGAACCGCGCGCGGCGGCGGCTGGCGCGACGATCATCAAGCCGCTGCTGCTCGACGCCGGACGCGAGGTCGATGCGCTCGCTTCGATCGCAGGGCAGGCGGACACCGTGCTGATCGACGCACCCTGCTCGGGCACCGGCACGTGGCGGCGCAATCCCGAGGCGCGCTGGCGGCTCACGCCTGCACGCATCGATCGCTTCGTCGCGACCCAGCGCCACGTGCTCGCGCTCGGGGTTCCGCTGGTCAAACCGGGCGGCGCGCTCGTCTACATCGTCTGTTCGCTGCTCGACGCGGAAGGACGCGATCAGGTGGACGCCTTCCTCTCGGCGCATCCCGGCTGGCAGGCAGAGGCATTGTCATTGCCGTTCGGGCGAGCGCATGGTCGCGGGTTCCGGCTCACGCCCGCGCACGACGACACCGACGGCTTTTTTGTCGCGCGCCTCCGGGCACCGTGCTAATTCGTTGAAACAGTGCCGAAGCTGGAGCCGATCATGCGTTTTACTTCCGTCGCCGTCGCGCTCGGGCTGGCAGCGGCCTCCATCTCGACCTCGCTCTATGGCCAGCGTCCCGACGATCAGATCGACCCGCGCAGCACCGCGCTGATGAAGCAGGGGGAGAGCGCACGCGCCGCGGGCAATCTCGACGGCGCGACCGACCTGCTCGAAACCGCGCTCGCGGTCGATCCGCGCAACCGTCAGGCGTTCGTCGTGCTGGCGCAGGTGTCCGAGGCGCGCGGCCTGCCCGGCAAGGCGATCCGCCTCTACCGCGAGGCGCTGATGTTGGAGCCCAACGACGTCGACGCGCTCAGCGGGCAGGGTGAGGCGATGGTCGCGAAGGGCGCGGTCGAGCGCGCCAAGCAGAATCTCGCGCGCGTCCGCACGCTCTGCAAGGGTCAGTGCCCGCAGGCGACCGCACTCGCCGCCCGCATCGCCAAGGGTCCGCCGATCACCACCGCTCAGGTGAGCGCGCCCGTCGGCGTCAACACAACGACCGCGAAGGACTGACCGCCTAGCTCAGCCGTCGCGCGATTGCGACGAACTCGGCCACCGACACGGTTTCCGCCCGCCGCGTCGGATCGATACCTTCGGCCTCCAGCGCATCAAGTGCGCCGGCGACGCCGCGAAGGCTCTGCCGCAGCATCTTGCGCCGCTGCCCGAACGCCGCCGCGGTGACGCGTTCCAGCATGTCGAGGCGGACGCCGGCCGGTTCCTCGCTCGGGGTAATGTGGACGACCGCCGACATCACCTTGGGCGGCGGCGTAAAGGCGGAGCGATGCACCGGCATCGCCAGCTTCGCCGCCGACCGCCACTGCGATAGCACCGCTAGCCGGCCGTAAGCGTCGCTCGCCACCGGCGCCACGATCCGGTCGGCGACCTCGCGCTGGAACATCAGCGTCAGCGACTGCCACCACGGCGCCCACTCGGCCGACAGCCACCCGACGAGCAAGGGGGTACCGACGTTGTAGGGCAAGTTGGACACGATGTGCGGCTTGCCATCGAACAGCGACCGCGCGTCGACCTCGGTCGCGTCGCCCTCGATGAGGCGCAGTTTGCCGGGAAATGCCGTCTCCAGTTCGGCCAGCGCAGGGATGCAGCGCCGGTCGCGCTCGATCGCGGTCACCCGTGCGCCGGTTGCGAGCAGCGCACGCGTCAGCCCGCCGGGTCCGGGTCCGACCTCCAGTACCTCCTGATCGTCAAGGTCACCCGGAATGCGCGCGATCCGCCCGAGCAGTTGCGCATCGAACAGGAAGTTCTGACCGAGTGCCTTGGACGCATTTAATCCGAAGCGGGCGATCACCTCGCGCAGCGGCGGCAGATCGACCGCAGGCGTGGTCACTTGCACGCCGCGGCGTAGCGTTGACGGTTGCTCGCCGCAGCATCGGCCACCGCGATCGCGGCGATCATCGCGCCCGGGTGCGCCTTGTTCTGTCCCGCGATCCCGAAGGCGGTACCATGATCGGGCGACGTGCGGACGATCGGCAGTCCGAGCGTGATGTTGACGCCCTCGTCGAAATGCAGCGTCTTGAGCGGCACCAGCGCCTGGTCGTGGTAGCAGCAGATCGCGGCATCGTAACGCACGCGCGCACGCGGGTGGAACATCGTATCGGCGGCGAGTGGTCCGTCGATGTCGATGCCCTCGTGGCGCAATTGCGCGATCGCGGGCTCGATCACCTCGATCTCCTCACGCCCCAAGGCGCCACTCTCACCGGCATGCGGGTTGAGCCCGGCGAAGGCTAGCCGCGGTCGCGCGATGCCGAAGTTCTTGGCAAGGCCGCGTGCGGTCACGCGCACCTTCGCCAGGATCAGCTCGAAACTGAGCAGCCCGGGAACGGCAGCCAAGGGAACGTGCGTGGTGATCGGCACGACGCGCAATTCCGGGCCGGCGAGCATCATCACTGCATTCTCGCGCGCAACGCCGCAGCGCTCGGCGACGAACTCGGTCTGCCCAGGATGGGTAAAGCCGACATGGTACAGCTGCGCCTTGCCGACCGGCGCGGTGACAAGCGCGCGCGCCGCGCCTGATTGCGCCAGTCCCGTCGCGGTTTCGAGCGCGTGGAACGCCGCCCGCGCGCCGTCGGCACTCGGTTGACCCGGCACGACCACGCCCGCGTCGTGCAGGCTTAGCACCGGCAGCGCCTCGTCAAACGTGCGTCTCGCGTCGCGCAGGTCGTCGATCCGCGCGATCGGGCCCTGCCACACCGCCTCGATCGCGCGCGCGTCGCCCACGACGACGAACGGCGGCAACGCGTGCGTGCCGCGCGCTTCCCAAGCCTTGGCGATCGTCTCCGGCCCGACACCGGCCGGATCGCCCATTGCGACGACGAGCGGCGTCACGGCCGCGTCAGCGATAATCGATCACCGCGTCGCGGCGCAGGTCGCGGAGTGCCTGCTGCGCGCGCAGGTTGACCCGCTGCTGCTCGAGCTGGTTCTGGATCTGCTCGGCACCCGGCAGCTGGCCCGAAACCGGATCGTCGCGCCCGCACAGCACCAGCGTGCGCACGCCCTCGCTGGGCGAGCCGAACGGCGGCGACGCCTGTCCGACCTGCAGCTTGAGCATGATGTCCTGCAACGGCCCGGGCAGGTCACGGATGCGCACGGTGTCGTTCTGCACGACCTCGGCGTTCAGCGTCTGGCCGACCTTCTCGACCGAGCCGCAGCCTTGCAGCTTGCGAATCTCAGTCGCGAACTGCGCGGTCCGCGCGGTCGCTTGCGCCTGCGTCGTGTTCGCAGGAAACTTGATCGTCATCTGCTTCAGGCTGAGCCGCGCGTCGCGTGGATCGGCGGTCAGCACCTGCCGCTTGTCGACCAGGTAGATGATCGAGAAGCCGCCGGGGATCGGGATCGGGCCTGCGACCTGACCGACCTGCATCTGCTGGCTCGCGGCCGACAGCGCCTCGGGCAGCTGCGCGGCGCGCACCCAGCCGAGATCGCCGCCGACTGACCGCGTGGTCGCGGCCGAGTAGTTGCGCGCGAAATAGCTGAACGGCGCCTGCGCCTTCTGGATTTCACCGATGATCTGCCGCGCCTGTCCCTCGACCTGCGCCTGCTGATCGCTGTTGGCCGGCAGATAAATTTCGGCGAGGTGGTATTCTTCGGTACCCTTCGCGGCCTGCAGACGATCGATGATCGCCTTCACTTCCTCGTCGCCGACGTTGACGAACGGTTCCACGCGCTTGCGCAAATAGCGGTTCCAGGCGAGCTCGCCCTCGATCTGGCGCCGCATCGAGCGGTCGGAGGAGCCCTGTTCGCGCAGCCAGGCGGCGAAATCGGCCGGCGACTTGTTGAACTGCTTGGCGACGCGACCGATCGCCTGATCGATCTCTTCCTTCGACACCACGATGTCGGCGGTCTTCGCCTGCTGGATCTGCAGCGTCTCGTCGATCAGCTGACGCAGCACCTGCAAGCGCAGGCGCTCGCGATCCTCGTCGGTCAGCTTGGCATTGTTCGCCGCGGCGATCAGCGCGACGCGCTGGTCCACGTCGGTACCGGTGATGACCGTCTCGTTGACGATGGCAGTCGCCTTGCGGATGTTCGGATCGAGCTTGCCGAAGATCTGCAGATTGGCCGGGATGTTGAGCCCGGTGTTATCGGGCAGCGTTTGATCATCGACCGTCTGCGCGACCGCGCCGCCCGCAATCGCCAGTCCCAGCAACGATGCCATCGCCCGGCGCGTCAGCACTGCGCCCCTCGTCTTCGTCATCAAGCGTCTCAAATTCCCATGACAGCCGCGTGCGGCCTTACCGCAGCCATGCCCCGGCCTTGCTGAACCCCGGCTTAGCGCCCGAGCCCCTTGAACGCCAGCGTCAACAGGTAGCTGTTGCCTGCGCGGATGTCGCCGGTGGTGCGGTAATCGCGCCGCCAGGTCAGCCCGAGCTCGAGGCAATCGTCCTCAAACGCGACGCCGAGACGATGGCGGATCGGATCGAACCCGCTGCTGGATGACAGCACGTCCTCGGCCCGATCGGTCAGGTCGATCACCGCTGAGCCGAACACCGACCAGAAGCGCGCGAACGCGGCGCGACCGGCAAAGCGGACTTCTTCGCGGTCCTGCAAGCCGACGACCGGGTCGATGTTGCGATTGAGCCTGAGGTAACCGACCGTCGCGTAGGTGGTGTATGATCCGACCGTTGCGTCGACTTCGTTGCGGCGCACCGCGAAGCTGTCCTTGTCGAGCCGGTAGCGGTGCGTGAAGGTGATAAAATCGCGCAGCCGGACGTTGGTTCGCCCGACGATGTCGGAGAAGCTGTCCGACAATCCGGTGCCGCTCGGCAGGATGGTGGGGCGGGAGTCGAGCCGGTAGCTCTGGCCAATCGTCGTGTCGATCGACAGCCCGGTGCGGTCAAATGCCCATTCGCCGCCGTAGGTGATGCGCGACGAATCTTCCCAGCGATCGTAGCCGGGAAAGCGGTTGAGCGCGAAGAGGTTCGAGTCCTCCAGGTCGACCGCGCGCGAATCCTCGTTCGGTACGCGCAGATTGGCGACATGGGGCGAGGCGACGACCTGCACCCGCGGCGTCCAGCGCTGCGTGCCGCCGAACAGCTCGCCGATGAACGGCCACTTGACGTCTATCGCCGCCGCACCGATCGCGCGCGTCTGAAATCCGTCGAGCCCGCGGTAGCTCGGGACCAGCGTCGCGGCGGCATCGCTGGTGTTATAGGCGTCACCGCGCGCGAACGCGGTCAGCGTCACTTCCTGTCCCCATTTTGTCAGGCGGCGCAGGTCCCACTCGGCGCTGGCAAAGGCGCGCTGCGTGTCCTGCCCGGCCTTGCGTCCGATCGCGAGCGTATTCGCCTGGAGCGAGAGCACGCCGCCCGCGACATCCTGTACGCGCCGGCGATAGTCGATCTCGGGCAACGCGACGGGTTGCAGCGATTGGCGGTCGCCGACGCGCAACGTCTGCGTCGCCCAACCGGTGACCGCGAAATAGCTGTTCGCGTCGATATGTTCGAGCGCGAAGGTCGAGCGCAACCGATCGTCGTCCGAAATGTCGTAGCGGCGCGTGAAGGTGCGGTCGGTCGACAGCCGCAGCGACCCCGACAGGCTCCACTCGGGCGTGAACTGGAAACGCATCGTGCCGTCGAGGTAGCCGCGGAACGCGCGCTCGGTCGCGGTGGTGAAACCGGTCGACAGATCCTCGCTGCGCCGGCTCGATGTGGCGTAGGCGGCGATCGAGAACGCGCCCAGCGTGTTCACTTCGCTGTAGTGCGTCTCCAGCAGGGGCAAGACCTGCGTGAAGATATGCGGCGTGACCACCAGCGAGCGGTTCTGCCCGATCGCGATGTTGAACGGCAGCGTCAGTTCGCCGCCGTTCAGCCGGTCGATGCCGATGCCGGGCGTCAGCAACCCCGTGCTGTTCGATTCGGCGGTGCTGGTCGAGAAACGCGGCAGTCTGGGGCTGGCGAGCCCGAACAGGTTGAAGCGCGCGCCCTCGAAATAAACGCGGTCGTTATCGGGACGATAGGTGACGCGAACCGCGGTGATCTTCCACGTCGGCTCCTTGGGGCAACCGTTCGCGTCGGTGACCGGGCACGGCGAATAGGCCGCGCGGTTGAGGAAGTAGGTGCCGTTCTCGTCGCGCCGCCCGTCGACCGCGGCGAGCCGCCCGCCACGCTCCAGCACGACCAGCAGATTGTCGATCACCCCGTCCTTGAGCGAGTCGGTCAGGTCGATCGAATCGCCGTACGCAACGTCACCCTGCGGGTTGGTGACCGCCACGTTGCCGGTCGCAACGACGCGTCCCGTCTTACGATTCCACACCACCTTCTCCGCGCGCAGTTTCTCGCCGCTGCGGGTCATGCGCACGTCGCCTAGCGCTGTGACGATGTCGGCCTCGTAATCGTATTCGAGCGAGGACGAGCTGAACTGGACCTGGTCGTCTCCCGCCGCCGCCGGGGCTACCTGCGGCGTGTCGGCGGGGATGCTCAGCGCAGGGTCGGGCGTCGCGGGGCGATCCGCCAGCGACTGCGCGGCCGCGGACCCGGCGCATAGCGGCACGGCGCACAGCGCAGCCATCGGCAGCACGCACCCGGCGAGGAAATCAGAACGCGTCACCTTGCTCCCGTCAACTTGTCGCTTGCGAGCGGCCGGAAGAGCACGGCGCTGCTTCTGCGTCCTATCGCATCGCCCGCGCGTTGCTGCAACGCTTTGCCAGCGCGTATCCGCCGGCCTATCAGACGCGCCAGAGAAAGAGGAAAACGCTTTGTCCATCAAGATCACGTTCGCTCCCACCCGTTCGGCCAACGCTTCCGTCCTGGCACTGCTGGTGCGCAAGGGAGCAGAGCCTGCGGGCCTCGGCGCCGACCATAAGTCGCTCGTGGCGGGCGCCATGTCAGGGCAGCGGTTCGAAGGCGAGGCTGGGATGAGTGCCGACGTGTTCCTGCCCGGACCCGCAGGCGCGCAGCGTGTCGTGCTGCTGGGTGTGGGATCGGGTGACGACGCGGCGTTCGAGCGCGCTGGCGGTGCGCTCACGGCCAAGCTGCTGACCGCCGGGGTCGCGACCGTTGTCGCCGACCTGTCGGGTGCCGATGCCGCCTGCGCGGCGCGTTTCGCCGCGGGCGCCGCACAGCGCAGCTGGCGCTTCGACGAATATCGCACCAAGCTGCCGGCAAAGCAGAAGCCGACACTCGAAGAGCTGATCATCGTCAGCGACGCGAGCGATGTCGAGGCGGCATGGGCGAAGCGCGATGCGGTCACGCGTGGTCTGGGGCTTGCCCGCACGCTTGCCACGCTGCCGCCGAACATCCTGTATCCCGAGAGCTTTGTTGAGCGCGTAACGGCGACGGTCGACGGGCTCGGTCTCGAGGTCACCGTGCTAGACGAGCCGCAGATGCGGGAGCTCGGCATGGGCGCGTTGCTCGGCGTCAGTCAGGGGTCGCGGCGCGAGGCGCGCATCCTGGCGCTGAAGTGGAACGGCGGCTCAGCCGACGCGCCGCTGACCGCGCTGGTCGGCAAGGGGGTGACGTTCGACACCGGCGGCATCTCGATCAAACCCGCCGCCGGCATGGAAGACATGAAGTGGGATATGGGCGGCGCCGGCGCGGTGGCGGGCGCGATGCTGAGCCTCGCCGCGCGCAAGGCCAACGCAAACATCATCGGCGTGATGGGCCTCGTCGAAAACATGCCCGACGGCAATGCGCAACGCCCCGGTGACGTGGTCACCACCATGTCGGGGCAGACGGTGGAGGTCATCAACACCGACGCGGAAGGTCGTCTGGTGCTGTGCGACGCCATCACCTGGGTGCAGAGCGTGCACAAGCCGGCGACGATCATCGATCTCGCCACGCTGACCGGCGCGATGATCGTCAGCCTCGGCAACGAGATGGGCGGGCTGTTCTCGAACGACGACGCGCTCGCCGAGCAGATCCTGTCGGCAGGCCGCGCGAGCGGCGACCTGTTGTGGCGTTTCCCGCTGGCGGACGGCTACGACAAGCTGATCGACTCTGCCATCGCCGACATGAAGAACGTCGGCCCGCGCGGCGGCGGTTCGATCACCGCGGCGCAGTTCATCAAGCGCTTCGTCGACGAGGGCGTGAAATGGGCGCACCTAGACATTGCCGGCATGGTCTGGTCTGAAAAGGACGGCGCGACCTGGGCTAAGGGCGCGACCGGCTACGGCGTGCGCGTGCTCGACCGCTTCGTCGCCGACAATCTCGAGGGCTGAGGCGGGAAGCGGCGCGCGACGTGAAGGTCGACTTCTATCACCTGACAACCAGTCCGCTCGAGCGCGTGCTGCCCCGCATCGCGGAGCGCATCCTCGCCGAAGGCGGGCGGTTGCTGGTGGTAGAGGGCGATCCGGCACGCCGCGCCGCGCTCGACAAGACCTTGTGGTCCTACGCGCCCGACAGCTTCCTGCCGCATGGTCTCGCGGGCGGCGATCACGACAGGCAGCAGCCAGTGCTGATCGCGCCGGACATGGTCGCCACCAACGAAGCGCGCAACGTCGCGATTGCCGATGGGGAGTGGCGCAACGGTGCTCTTGGCTTCGACCGGGCGTTCCACTTCTTCGACGAGGATCGCATCGCCGACGCGCGGACGGCGTGGAAGGGGCTCGCGGCGCGCGACGACATCGAGCGACGCTACTGGAAGCAGAGCGACACCGGCCGCTGGGAACAGGCGGCCTAGCACGCCCGACGCACTCGCGTGATCGCACCAGCCCGACGTGGCTGCTTGCGCACGCTGGACGCCGCGACTAGGGGACGCGCACTTCCCATCACCTCTGTTTTGCAGGAGCCCGTGACCGTCATGGCCGCGAACCGTACCTTCTCGATCATCAAGCCCGACGCGACGCGTCGCAACCTGACCGGCGCGGTCACCAAGATGCTGGAGGACGCTGGCCTCCGCGTCGTCGCGTCGAAGCGCATCCACATGACCCGCGATCAGGCCGAAGGCTTTTACGCGGTGCACAAGGAGCGTCCCTTCTTCAACGATCTGGTCGAGTTCATGATCTCAGGTCCCGTCGTCGTGCAGGTGCTCGAGGGCGAGAACGCGATGCAGCGCAATCGCGACATCATGGGCGCGACCAACCCGGCGAACGCCGAGCCTGGCACGATCCGCAAGGAACTGGCCGAGTCGATCGAGGCGAACACCGTGCATGGTTCGGATTCGGACGAGAATGCCGAGATTGAGATCGCCTATTTCTTCAAGCCGGAAGAAATCGTCGGCTGATTGCCGGACGGCTGACATGAACTGGCGCCTGCGACGCGCGAGCGCGGACGACGCCGCGCTCCTCTCGCTCGTCGCGGGCGCGACCTTTCTCGAAGCATTCGCGGGCGTGCTCGACGGCGCCGACATCGTCGCACACGTGGCGCGTAACAGCAGCGCCGACGCGTTCGCGCGCTACATCGGCGAGGGCGCGGTCGCCACGCTCGCCGAGGCCAAACAGGGCGCCGCGCCGCTCGGCTACACGCTGCTGACCGCGCCCGATCTGCCGGTCGAGCCGCGGGCGGGCGACGTGGAGCTCAAACGCATCTACGCGCTCGCGCCGACGCACGGGCAGGGGCTCGGCCCCGCGTTGATGGCGCAGGCAGTAAGCGACGCACGGGCCGCAGGTCACCACCGACTGCTGCTCGGCGTCTACGGCGGCAACGTCCGCGCGCACCGCTTTTATACCAAGCAGGGTCTGTCGGTGATTGGCGAACGTCGCTTCCTCGTCGGCGCGACGTGGCACGACGATCTGGTGTTCGCGCGCGACCTTTGATTGTTCAGCGCCCGCCGGCCTCCAGCAGACCGGCCGGGGCGCTCAACTCCCAGCTGCGCGCAACGCGGTCCTCGATGAGCGTCCAGTCGGCGTTGCCCGACAGGTCGATGCTGACCCAGCCCGACGCGCCGAGATAGGCGGGCTTGCGATAGGTGTCGGGCGCCGCCTCGATCAGCATCGCCTGCTCGTCCGTACCGCTCGTCCGCACGCAGACGACCCTTAATCCATCGTCGTGATGATCGTCGCGAAGCTGGGCGAACTGCTTGCCGCCGACGAAGAACGTCGCCTGACCGTGGCTCTCGCGCTCCTCCGCCCCCGGCAGCAGCAGCGCAATCTCGCGCACGCGCGCGAGCGGATCAGTATTGGGCGTCTCGCTCATCGGCGCACAAACTCCTTCAACACGGCAGGGTAGAGCTGATGTTCGGCCTCCAGCACGCGCGCGGCAAGCGTTTCGGCCGTATCGTCGGACTCGATGGCGACCTCACGCTGACCCAGCACCTCACCCGCGTCGAGTTCCTCGGTCACGACGTGAACCGAGCAACCCCCGACCGTATCGCCGGCCGCGATCGCGCGCGCGTGCGTGTCCAGCCCCTTGTACTTCGGCAGCAGCGAGGGGTGGATGTTGACGATCCGCCCGTGCCACTTGGCGACGAACTCGTCCGACAACAGCCGCATATAGCCCGCCAGCGCGATCCATTCCGCCCCCGCCTCGCGAAGCGCGCCGTCGAGCGCGGCCTCAAACACCGGCTTGCCGATGCCTTTCGGCGACAGCGCGAAGGTGGGCAGCCCGTGCTGGATCGCCCACGCTAGCCCGGGCGCGCTCGGGCGGTCGGACGCGACCACGACGATCTCGTACGCATCGTCCGCGTGCTCGACGAGCGCCTGCATGTTCGATCCGCGACCGGAGATCAGCACGGCGACCTTGGCGGGTGCGCTCATGCGTGATGCGTCGCGCGCCAGTCGTCGCGCGCGCTCCACGTCTCGGTGCTGCCGGTCACGGTGCAGCCGCGCTCGCCCGTCTCGATGCGGCCGATGCGGAACACCGTCTCGCCCGCGGCTTCCAGCGCTTGCGTCACGGCCTCCGCTTGGTCCGCGTGCACGACGACCGCCATGCCGATCCCGCAGTTGAACGTGCGCGCCATCTCCTCCGGCTCGATCGCGCCCTGCGCCTGCAGGAACGCCATCAGCCGCGGCTGCGGCCATGCATCGGCGTCGACCACCGCGTGCGTGCCTTCCGGCAGCACGCGCGGAATGTTCTCCAGCAGCCCGCCGCCGGTGATGTGTGCCAGCCCCTTGATGCGGCCTTCACGCAGCAGCGGCAGCAGGCTCGCGACATAGATGCGCGTCGGCGCCATCAGCGCGTCGATCAGCAGGCGATCCTGATCGAACATCGCGGGACGATCGAGCTTCCAGCCGCGGTCGGTGGCGAGCCGGCGCACGAGCGAGAAACCATTCGAATGCACACCTGAGGAAGCGAGGCCTAGGATCACGTCACCCGCCACGATGCTTCGCCCGTCGAGCAGTCGGTCCCGCTCGACCGCACCGACGCAGAAACCGGCGAGGTCATAGTCGCCGTCGGCGTACATGCCCGGCATTTCCGCGGTCTCCCCGCCGATCAGCGCGCAGCCCGCCTGACGACACCCTTCGGCGATCGAGGCGATGACGCGTTCGGCCACCGCTTGGTCCAACCGGCCGCTGGCGTAGTAATCGAGGAAGAACAGCGGCTCCGCCCCCTGCACGATCAGGTCGTTGACGCACATCGCGACCAGATCGACGCCGACGCCTTCGTGCCGGTCGTGCTCGATCGCGAGCTTGAGCTTGGTACCCACCCCGTCGTTTGCGGCGACCAGCAGCGGATCGGTGAACCCCGCCGCCTTCAGGTCGAACAGTCCGCCAAAGCCGCCCAGGTCGGCGTCCGCGCCCTTGCGTCGCGTCGACCGGGCAAGCGGCGCGATCGCGCGGACGAGCGCGTTTCCGGCCGAGATCGAGACGCCAGCGTCGGCGTAGGTGTAGCCGCCGGCGGGTGCGGCGGTGCTGTCGGCAGTGGGTTCGTCGGTCATGCGCCAGTCGCCTAGCCACAACGCGCTTGGATTTCCACGCCCGCTTCGCCAAAAGGCGCCGATGCGCAGTCGCCCGTTCATCGCCATCGCCGCGACCGCCGGCATCGCTCTGCTGGGTGCGGGCGCGGTTGTGGCGCAGATCGACGGTGGGGACCGCGGCGTCGCGGCGGTCGACAGCTCGAACGACTACGAGGTCGGCAGCGTCAGCGTCGACGTGTCCGGACCGAATTCGCAGGCGGCGCGGCTGGCGGGCTGGCGTGAGGCGCAACGCAAGGCGTGGGTGCAATTGTCGCGCCGGCTGGGCGGCGGCGGGGGGCTGGTGCCCGACGGCACGCTCGACTCGCTCGTCACCGCGATCGTGGTCGGTAACGAGCAGATCGGCCCCAATCGCTATATCGCGCAACTGGGTGTCCTGTTCGACCGCACGCGCACCGCGGGTCTACTCGGCATCAGCAGCTTCATGGCGCGCTCGCAGCCGCTGGTCGTCGTTCCGGTCGTCTGGTCAGCCGGGGTCGGCGGCGTGTTCGAGCAGCGCACCGCCTGGCAGGAGGCGTGGGCGCGGTTCCGCACCGGCACGAGCGAAATCGACTATATCCGCCCGCCCGGGAACGGCGCCGATCCGCTGCTGCTCAACGTCGGGCAGACCGAGCGCCCGGCGCGCGGCTGGTGGCGAAAGGTGCTCGACCTCTACGGCGGCAGCGACGTGCTGATCCCGGTCGTGCGGCTCCGGCGGCAGTGGCCGGGCGGTCCGGTGATCGGCGAGTTCGAGGCGCGACATGGCCCCGACAACCGCTTGCTCTCACGCTTCGCGCTGCGGGCGGAGAATGCGTCGGCGCTGCCGGCGTTACTCGATGCCGGGGTCAAGCGGATGGACGACATCTATCAGTCGGCCGCGCGCGGCGGTTATCTCCGAGCCGATCCCGGCCTGAATTACGTCGCGCCCGTCGCGGACGTGGACGCGCCCGTCATCACCGACACATCGCTCGACGCGGACGCTGCGGCGGCCGCGCAGGCGGTCACAACCGTGATCGTGCAGGTCGAGACGCCCGACGCGGCAGCGGTGACCAGCACGGAAAATTCGTTGCGCGGCGTCGCCGGTGTTCGCAGCGCGACGACCAGCAGCCTGGCGCTCGGCGGCGTTTCCTTGATGACGGTCGCGTTCGCGGGCGATCCGGCGAACCTGCGCGCGGGGCTGGAGGCGCGCGGCTGGCAAGTCTTCGGCGGCGGCACGACGCTGCGCATCCGCCGCGCGCCGCAGCTCCTTCCGCCCGATCTGCAGCCCGACAACGCACTCGCCGGGTAATGCGCGCGAGCGATAACGGCGGCGCTGGCAGGCTGGCAGCCGTGCAATACCCGCTGCCGCTCGCCTGGCCCGACGAGGTGCAGGACGTCGAGTTCCTGGTGACCGACTCCAACCGTCACGCGGTGCAGGTCCTGCAGCATTGGCAGGACTGGCCGGTCAGCACCGCGTTGCTGGCCGGCCCTGCGGGGTCTGGTCGTAGCCTGCTCGCGCAGGTATTCGCGGCGCAGTCGGGCGGTCGCGTGATCGACGATGCCGAGCAGGTCGACGAGCGCGTGCTATTCCACGCCTGGAACGATGCGCAGGCGACGCGCACGCCGCTGCTGCTCGTCGCCCCTGCCGCGCTGCCCGCGTGGGCCGTAACGTTGCCCGACCTGCGCACGCGATTGGCGGCAAGCCCGGTGGCCGCGATCGAATCACCCGACGCGGCGCTGACCCGCGCGCTGCTCGAACGCGGCTTCGCGCGCCGGCGCCTGGATGCGCGCGACGACCTGATCGAGTGGCTGCTACCGCGACTGCCGCGGCGTCATCAAGCTGTCGCGCAGATGCTCGATGGGCTGGAACAAGCCGCGCGGTCGGAGCGTCGGCGTGTCACCATTCCGCTGGCGCGAGATCTCATGACCGCGCTGTTCGGCGCCGCAGAGGATCCAGATACCGCATGACCCGGCCTGCCCACGTCCAGCACGCGCGCGACGACGATCCCTTCGAGAAGGCCACGCCCGGGCGCTACTTTAACCGTGAACTGTCGTGGCTGGCCTTCAATCGCCGCGTGCTCGATGAAGCGTGCAACACCGCGCACCCCTTGCTCGAACGGCTGCGCTTCCTCGCCATTTCCGGCGACAATCTCGACGAATTCTTCATGGTGCGCGTGGCCGGCTTGAAGGGGCAGCAGTCGCAGGAGGTCGAGGCACGCTCGGCCGACGGGCTGACCCCAGGACAGCAACTCGCCGCGATCACCGTTGAAGCCGACGCGCTGATGGTCAGCCAGCAGTCGGTCTGGCGCGACATCCGCTACGCGCTCGCGGAGACCGGTATCCGCGTGATCGGCAGCCACGCGATCGACACTGCGCTGGGCCTGGAGGAGCAGGCCTGGCTTGAGACGCACTTCCGGGAGCAGCTCTTCCCCGTTATCACCCCGCAGGCGCTCGACCCCGCGCATCCGTTCCCGTTCCTGCCGAACAAGGGCATGGCGGTCATGTTCGACCTCGTCCGCCGATCAGACAAGGAGCCGATTCGCGAGCTTGTCATGCTGCCCAACGCCATGCCGCGCTTCGTGCGGCTGCCGGGCGAGGGCGCGCGCTACATCGCCGTCGAATCGCTGCTCAAGCGGTTCAGCAACCTGATGTTCCCCGGCTACGACGTGCTCGGCGCGGCCGAGTTCCGCGTCCTGCGTGACAGCGACATCGAGATCGAGGAGGAGGCGGAGGATCTCGTCCGCTACTTCGCCAACGCGATCAAGCGGCGGCGGCGCGGACGCGTGATCCGGCTGGAGCTGGAAACCGGCATGAGCGAGACGCTCGCCTCGGTGCTGCGCGAGGAATTGGGCGGATCGGACACGCTGGTGACCGAGAGCGGCGCGTTTCTCGGCATCGGCGACCTGGCGCTCTTGGCCGAGGAAGACAGGCCGGACCTGAAGTTCACGCCCTTCACCCCGCGCTTTCCCGAACGCATTCGTGAGTTCGGGGGCGACTGTTTCGCCGCCATCCGCGCCAAGGACATCATCGTCCACCACCCCTACGAAACGTTCGACGTCGTCCTCGCCTTCCTGAAACAGGCGGCGAACGACCCGGATGTCGTCGCGATCAAGCAAACGCTTTACCGCGCGGGCAAGCAGTCGGCGGTCATCAACGCGCTGATCGCCGCGGCCGAGGCGGGCAAGTCGGTGACGGCGGTGGTCGAGTTGAAGGCGCGCTTCGACGAGGAGCAGAACCTGCAATGGGCCAGCGCGCTGGAACGCGCGGGCGTGCAGGTCGTCTACGGCTTTATCGATTGGAAGACCCACGCCAAGGTCGCGATGGTGGTGCGTCGCGAGGGCGCGCAATTCCGCACCTACTGCCATTTCGGTACGGGTAATTATCACCCGGTCACCGCACGCATCTACACCGACCTGAGCTTCTTCACCGCCGACCCGCGACTGGGCCGCGATGCCGCCCGCATGTTCAACTACATCACCGGCTACGTCGAGCCCGAGGGGATGGAGGCGGTGGTGCTCAGTCCGCGTTCGCTCCGCAACCGCTTGATCGCCGACATAGACCGCGAGATCGAGCATGCACGGCAGGGGCGCGTCGGAGCGATCTGGGCGAAGATGAACAGCCTGGTCGACCCTGCGATCATTGAGAAACTGTACGAGGCGAGCGGCGCGGGCGTCGAGATCGACCTGATCATTCGCGGCATCTGCTGCCTGCGCCCAGGCGTCGCGGGCATGTCGGACAATATCCGTGTCTACTCGATTGTCGGTCGTTTCCTCGAGCACAGCCGTATCGCCGCGTTCGGCAACGGCGACGCGCTGCCCAACGACGGCGCGCGGGTGTACATATCCTCGGCCGACTGGATGCCGCGCAACTTCGACCGCCGCGTCGAATATCTGCTGCCGATCGAGAATGAGACGGTGCACGACCAGGTGCTCGATCAGGTCATGGTCGCCAATTTGATCGACAACGAGCAGAGCTGGGAGCTGAACGCGGACGGCAGTTACTCGCGCATCGACCAGGGCGATCGCCCGTTCAACCTTCACCGCTATTTCATGACCAACCCGTCGCTCTCCGGCCGCGGTGCGGCGCTGGAGGAAGGCGGCGAGGTACCGACGCTCAAGCTGCGGCGTCGTTCGTGATCGCTGCAAGAATCGAGCGCGGTGTCGAGCCGCCGCGTACCGCGATCATCGACATCGGATCGAACTCGATCCGGCTCGTCGTCTATCAGGGGCCGGCGCGACTGCCGACGACATTGTTCAACGAAAAGGTGCTCGCCGGGCTTGGGCGCAGTCTCGCCGCCACGGGGTCGATCGATGCCGAGGCGATGGCCGCAGCGGAAACGGCGCTCCACCGCTTTGCCGCGCTCGCAGCGGCAATGGAGGTGTCGCGTGTCCGTACCGTCGCGACCGCGGCGGTGCGTGACGCGAAGAACGGAGCCGCCCTGATCGGGCTGGCAGAAGCCGCAGGCCTGTCGGTCGAGGTGCTGTCGGGCGAGGAAGAGGCCGCCGCCGCCGGTTACGGCGTCATGTCGGGCATCCCGCACGCGAACGGCATCGTCGGCGATCTCGGCGGGGGCAGCCTGGAACTGGTCCGCGTTCGCAAGGGCGAGCTGGCAGAGCGCGCATCCTTCCCGCTCGGCGTGCTGCGGCTGGCGCCGTTGCGGCAGCGCGGGCGGCTGGAGCGGACGGTCGAGACGATGCTTCGTGACGCGGGCTGGATCGGCGCGGGCAAGAACCTGCCTTTGTACCTCGTCGGGGGTTCGTGGCGTGGGCTCGCACGGCTTGCCATGCATCGCGCGCGCTATCCGCTGCCGATCATTCATCAATATGCGATGTCGGCCGATACGATCGCCAGCCTCAGCCGCACCTTGTCGCACCTTGGCAAGCCGCAGCTAAAGGAGGTGCCGGGCCTGTCGGGCGGTCGCATTCCGACGCTCGGCGACGCTGCCGCGCTGCTGTCGGTGCTGCTCAAGCATCTGAAATCGAGCGGCACGATCGTATCGGCCTTCGGCCTGCGCGAAGGATTGCTGTTCCAGGAACTTGGCCCCGCCGAACGAGCCGAGGACCCGCTGATCGCGGCGGCACGCGACGAAGCGCGGCTTGCCGGCCGCTTTCCAGAGCACGGCGACCTGCTCGACCGCTGGATCGCGCCGCTGTTTGGTGACGACAAGCCCGCGGAGGCGCGGCTGCGCAACGCCGCGTGCCAGCTGGCCGACGTGGGGTGGCGCGCCAACCCTGAGTTTCGCGCCGAACGCGGACTCGAGATCGCGCTTCACGGCAATTGGGTCGGTATCGATGGCCGCGGCCGCGCGATGATGGCGCAGGCACTCTGGACCGCGCTCGGCGGCGCTATTACCCCGCCCGAAGCGTTGTTGCGGCTCGCACCCGAGGCCGCACTTCGCCGCGCCGCGGTCTGGGGTCACGCGATCCGCCTGGGTCAGCGCCTGAGCGCCGGGGTGGCCGAGCCGCTGCGTCGCTCCCGCCTCGTGCTCGACGCGGGCACGCTGCGGCTCGACCTCGATCGCTCCGTTTCCGCGCTCTACGGCGAGGCGGTGGCGAAGCGGCATGCCTCGCTGGCCGCGGCAATGGGGCGTACTGCGGTCAGCAACGCGGTTCGATGAGGCTCTCGGGCCATCGCGTCGCGGCTGCGACGAAGCGCTAGGCAGCGCGCTCTCTCCCCATTAAGTCGCAGGCCATGACCTCGACCAACGACCTTCGCCGCAGCTTCCTCGATTACTTCGGCGCCAACGGCCACCAGATCGTGCCGTCGGCCCCGCTGGTCCCGCAGAACGACCCGACGCTGATGTTCGTCAACGCGGGCATGGTGCCGTTCAAGAACGTGTTCACCGGGCTTGAGACGCGGCCTTACTCGATCGCCACCTCCCCGCAGAAATGCGTGCGGGCAGGGGGCAAGCACAACGACCTCGACAACGTCGGCTACACCGCGCGGCACCACACGTTCTTTGAGATGCTGGGCAATTTCTCGTTCGGCGATTATTTCAAGGAACAGGCGATCACCCACGCCTGGACGCTGTTGACCAAGGAGTGGGGCCTGCCCGCGGACAAGCTGACCGCAACCGTCTACCACACCGACGATCAGGCGTTCGAGCTGTGGAAGAAGATCGCGGGGCTCCCCGACTACCGGATCATCCGCATCGCGACCAAGGACAATTTCTGGGCGATGGGCTCGGACGGTCCGTGCGGGCCATGCTCCGAAATCTTCTACGATCACGGCGAGCATATCGCCGGTGGCCCGCCGGGCAGCCCCGACGAGGACGGCGACCGCTTTGTCGAGATCTGGAACCTCGTCTTCATGCAATTCGTGCAGGAGGCCGATCAGATCGTCGGCGACCTGCCGCGCCCGTCGATCGACACCGGCATGGGGCTGGAGCGGATCGCCGCCGTCATGCAGGGGGTCAGCGACAATTACGACACCGACACGTTCAAGGCGCTGATCGCGGCCTCGGGTGCGCTGACGCACACCGCGACGACCGGCGACAATCAGGCGAGCCACCGCGTCATCGCCGATCACCTGCGCTGCTCGGGCTTCCTCGTCGCCGATGGCGTGCTGCCCGCCAACGAAGGCCGTGGCTACGTGCTGCGCCGGATCATGCGCCGTGCGATGCGCCACGCGCACCTGCTGGGTTCGAAGGAGCCGCTGATGCATCGTTTGGTCCCCGCGCTCGTCGCCGAGATGGGTGCGGCTTACCCCGAGCTCGTCCGTGCGCAACCGCTGATCGAGGCCACGTTGCGACAGGAGGAGACGCGCTTCCGCCAGACACTCGACAAGGGGCTCCGGTTGCTCGACGAGGCGACCGCCGGCATGGGCGAGGGCGACACGCTGGCGGGCGAGACCGCGTTCAAGCTCTACGACACCTTCGGCTTCCCATACGACCTGACCGAAGACGCGCTGCGCGCGCAGGGGCTGCAGGTCGATCGTGCCGGCTTCGATAGCGCGATGGCGGAGCAGAAGCGCGCCGCGCGTGCCGCGTGGAAGGGTTCGGGAGCGAAGGCATCGGACGAACTCTGGTTCGACCTAGTCGAGGAGGTCGGCGCAACCGAGTTCACCGGCTACACCAGCGAAAGCGGCGAGGGTGTCGTCCTCGCGCTCGTGAAGGACGGGCAGCGCGTCGACCGCGCCGCGCCCGGTGAGCAGGTCGACATGATCGTCAACCAGACGCCCTTCTACGGCGAGAGCGGCGGGCAGGTCGGTGACGCCGGCACGCTGTCGAGCGAGAGCGGGCTGGCCGCGACGGTCACCGACACGTCGAAGCAGCTGGGCAAGCTGTTCGTGCATCACGCGTGGGTCGACGCCGGCGAGTTAAAGGTCGGCGATACCGTGCGGCTCGCGATCGACGTCGCGCGCCGCGGTGCAATCCGCGCCAATCACTCGGCGACGCACCTGTTGCATGAGGCGTTGCGCGAGCGGCTCGGCACCCATGTCGCGCAGAAGGGCAGCCTCGTCGCACCCGACCGGCTTCGGTTCGACGTGTCGCACTCAAGTGCGATGGCACCCGCCGAGCTCGCCGATGTCGAGGCGGCGGTGAACGCGCAGATCCGCCGCAACGGCACGGTCGAGACCCGGCTGATGACCCCCGACGAGGCGATCTCGATGGGGGCGATGGCGCTGTTTGGCGAAAAGTACGGCGACGAGGTCCGCGTCGTGTCGATGGGCACCGGCGACGACGGCCAAACCTACTCGATCGAACTCTGCGGTGGCACGCACGCCGCGGCGCTCGGCGACATCGGCGTGTTCAAGGTGATCGGAGAGAGTGCGGTGTCGTCGGGCGTCCGCCGGGTCGAGGCACTGACGGGCGAGGCCGCGCGCCAGTATCTGAGTGCGCGCGACGAGAAGCTGCGCGAGGCGGCGGCAACGCTGCGCACCACGCCCGACGAGGTACCCGCGCGCGTCGCGGCGCTGCTCGACGAGCGGCGGCGGCTGGAGCGTGAACTCGCCGAGGCGAAGAAGGCGCTGGCGCTCGGCGGGGGCGCGAAGGACGCCGCCGGTCCCGAGATGGTAGGGGACGTTTCGTTCATGGCGCAGGTGCTCGAGGGCTTCGAGGCCAAGGGGCTCCGCGGCGCGGTCGACGACGCACGACAACAGCTCGGCTCGGGCGTGGTCGCGATCGTCGCGGTGAACGATGGCAAGGCGACGATCGCGGTCGGGGTGACACCCGATCTCATCGCTCGGTTCAGCGCGGTCGATCTGGTGAAGCTCGGCGTTCAGGCGCTCGGCGGCCAGGGCGGCGGCGGGCGCCCCGACATGGCGCAGGGTGGGGGGCCGGAGGCCGGCAAGGCGAACGAGGCGATCGCGGCGGTCCGGAGCGCGCTGGCAGGCGCGTGACGTTGCAAAGGTAACCCCACCCGCGCTGATGCGGGTGGGGTCAAACGCGCTTACCTGCGCGGCTTGTTCGACTTGGCCGACTTGGTCGTCATCTTGGCGGTGGCAGAAGGCGTCGCCGTAGCGGCGTTGGCTTCCGCCGCAGTATCCGCAGTAGCGGCGTCAGTCCCGGTCGCGGCGTCGGTCGTGGTCGACGGCGTCGCATCTGCCGCCGGTGCAGCAGCCCCCATCGCGGCCGACAGCTGCGCCGCGGTCATGCCGATCGTCACGCCCTGCGGTCCAGGACCGAAGCCCGTGATCGGCAGCTTGGCATCGCCCTTGTCGGTGGTGAGCGTCACGTTCGTGGCGTCCACCGCCTTGATCGTGCCGAGCTTGGTGCCGCCGGTGCCATAGACGCTTGCGCCCGTGACGAGCTGCGCCCGGAACGCGGCGCTCGCCTGCTGCTGCTGCGCACCCGCCGCGGCGTCGAGCTGCGCCTTGGTCATCGCCAGCACCGGACCCTTCGCGCCCTTGCCGAGCGAGGTGAGCGGGATCGCCGCCTTGTTGGTGCCGGTGTCGATCACTGCGTTGGTGCCGTCCGTGCTGGCGACCGTACCGACCACGCCGCCGCTCGTGTCGTACACGGTGGCCCCAGTGGTGACGGTTGCGGTCGCCTGCGCACCGGTGGCCGGCGCCGTTGCCGGCGCGGTCTGCGCCGCGGCAATGGTCGGGGTCAGGGCGGCCGCCGCGACGGCGGCGAGAATCTCGTAGCGCTTCATATGTGCTCTTTCGCGGTTGATGTTGATTGGGAAACGTGACCGTAACGATCGGGTTCCGAACGCGAAATGAACGGAACGGCTCGCCCGATCCCGCCGTTTGCATGGCATGACGACCCTCGCAGACTTCCCGATCACGCGGCGCTGGCCCGCATCGCATCCCGATCGCATCCAGCTCTACTCGCTCAACACACCCAACGGCGTGAAGGCGTCGATCATGCTGGAAGAGACCGGATTGCCGTACGAGGCGCATCTGATCGACTTCGCCCAGAACGACCAGAAATCGGATGCGTTCGTCTCGCTCAACCCGAACGGCAAGATCCCCGCGCTGATCGACCCCGCCGGCCCCGGCAACGACGCGATCGGCCTGTTCGAGAGCGGCGCGATCCTGCTCTACCTCGCCGAAAAGACGGGCAAATTCCTGCCGAGCGATCCGGCGCAGCGCTGGCAGGCGATCTCCTGGGTCATGTTCCAGATGGGCGGTGTCGGCCCGATGCTCGGGCAACTCGGCTTCTTCCACAAGTTCGCGGGCAAGGACTGGGAAGACAAGCGTCCGCGCGACCGTTACGTCGATGAGAGCCGACGCTTGCTCGGCGTGATGGACCACGCGCTCGCGGGCAAGGAGTGGTTCGTCGGCGACTATTCGATCGCCGACATCGCGATGCTCGGATGGGTGCGCGCGCTCCGTGACTTCTACAAGGCCGGCGATCTGGTCGGCTTCGCTGAGTTCAGCAACGTCGCGGCATGGCTCGAACGCGGGCTGGCACGCCCTGCGGTGCAGCGCGGCCTTGCGATCCCGTCGAAGGACTGACCGTCGGGAGCTAAACGGGTCTTTGTTCCCCTCCCGTTCCGCCTGTGCTAGGGCGGGACATGGCCAAAGCTCAACGTCGCTACGTGTGTCAGTCCTGCGGTTCGGTGTCGCACCGCTGGCAGGGGCAGTGTGCCGATTGCAGCGAGTGGAACACGCTGGTCGAGGAAGCCGCAGCGGTCGTCACGCCGTTCCAGGCCAAGCACAATCTGCAATCGGGCGGTCGTTCTCTGACGCTCGTCAAGCTCGATGCCGAGATTGCACTGCCCGAACGGATGACCTTCGGCATCGCCGAACTCGACCGCGCGCTTGGCGGCGGGTTGGTTGCGGGGTCGGCGACACTGATCGGCGGCGATCCCGGCGTCGGCAAGTCGACGCTCCTGCTGCAGGCGGCGGCGCGGCTCGCGCGCAGCGGCAGAAGCGTCGCTTATGTCTCGGGCGAGGAGGCGGCGGATCAGGTGCGGTTGCGCGCGCAGCGACTGGGGCTAGGCGACGCGCCGGTGCAACTCGCCGCCGCGACCTCGACGCGCGACATTCTGACGACGTTGCAGGGCGATCCGCCCGCGCTCTTGGTGATCGACTCGATCCAGACGATGCACTCCGACCTGATCGAGGGGGCGCCGGGCACCGTCAGCCAGGTGCGCGCGACTGCGCAGGAGCTGATCCGCTTCGCGAAGGAGCGTGGAACGGCGGTGGTGCTGGTCGGGCACGTGACCAAGGACGGATCGATCGCGGGGCCGCGCGTGCTCGAGCACATGGTCGACACCGTGCTCAGCTTCGAGGGCGAGCGCAGCCACCAGTACCGCATCCTGCGCGCGATCAAGAACCGCTTCGGCGGTACGGACGAGATCGGCGTCTTCGCGATGGCGGGCGAGGGGTTGGTCGAGGTCGCCAATCCGTCAAGCCTGTTCCTCACGCAGCGCGATGAGAGCGTCACCGGCTCAATCGTCTTTCCCGCGCTGGAAGGGACGCGCCCCGTGCTGGTCGAGATACAGGCGCTGGTGGTGCGACTGGCGAGCGGCGCGACGCCCCGGCGTGCGGTGGTCGGTTGGGACTCAGGCCGGCTCGCGATGATCCTCGCGGTGCTGGAGGCGCGCTGTGGCCTCAGCTTCTCGACCTGCGAGGTTTATCTGAACGTCGCCGGCGGCTACCGGGTGCAGGACCCCGCCGCCGATCTGGCGGTCGCCGCTGCGCTGATCTCGGCGCTCAGCGAACGGCCGGTCGCATCCGACGGCATCGCCTTCGGCGAGATTGCACTCTCGGGTGAGATACGCCCCGTCGCGCACGCGCCGCTGCGGTTGAAGGAGGCGGGCAAGCTCGGCTTCACTCGCGCGATGGTGCCCTCGGGCGTCGCGGAGGCCGCGTCGATCCAGCTCGCCAGCTTTCGCAATCTCGGTCGCTTCGTCGATCACATGCTCGGCCGGGGCTAGTCGCCCGAAGGTGTAGCCCGTATCTAGCGCGGGATGAACCTGCACGCCCTCGACATCGTCGTACTGTTGCTCGTCGCGTCGACCGCGATGCTGGGGGCGAAGCGCGGCTTCGTCGCGGAAGTGCTCGCGCTGTTTGCCTGGGTCGCGATGGTGTTCGCGCTCAAGATCTTCCACCTGCCGCTGTCGCGCGCGCTGGCACCGACGATTGGTACGCCGTCGGGCGCGACCGTGCTCGCCTTCGCGATCCTAACCGGCGGCACCTATCTGCTCAGCCGCATCGTCGTGAACGCGGTGAGTGCGCGGACGCGGACCTCGGTGCTGGGGCCGATCGACCGCGCGCTCGGGTTCGGGTTCGGCGCGCTCAAGGGGCTGATCTTCGCCAGCCTAGCGTTCCTGTTGATCGTCCTGGTGCTCGACCTGATGGGTGGCGGGCCAGCGCGGCGGCCCGGCTGGATCGTGCAGGCGCGGACCTACCCGTTGCTCAGCGCGACCAGCGCCTCGATCGCCGACGTGGTCGACCGGCGCCGGCGCGGCAAGCCGCTGTTCTCGCCGCGCTGGTATCCAATCCCGCAAGACAACGGAACCGCCGCCTCGTGATCGTTCGCCCATGAGCCTCGACCTCTACACGCCCGAGATCTCCGCGCTCGCGCTCGGCAATCCCTATCCCGATCGCTTGCCCGAAGGTGCACCCTCGGCGGAGAAGCGTTCGCCGATTTGCGGCAGCCGTGTGACCGTCGACGTCGAACTCGACGAAGCGGGGCGCGTCACGAAGCTCGGCACGCTGGTGCGCGCGTGTCTGCTCGGTCAGGCATCGTCGACGCTGCTGGCGCAGCACGCGATCGGGCGGACTCCGGCCGAGCTCGCCATAGCGCGCGACGAATTGACCGCGTGGCTGGCGGGGACGGGCGAGATGCCCGGTTGGCCGGGGATCGACATCTTCACGCCGGGCCTGAAGCTGACTGCCCGCCACCCCTCGATCCGCCTCGCCTTCGAGGCCGCTGCGGAGGCAGCGGACGTCGCCGCGGCCAGGGCGCCGCGCTGATGGAGCATGCCGCTGACGGCTCGCTGCTGCGCGACGGGTTCATCTTGCTCGGTTTCGCGCTCGGCTTCGTGCTGCTGTTTCGGCGGCTGGGGCTCGGTGCGACGCTGGGCTACCTCGTCGCGGGCGCCGTCGTCGGGCCGCACGTCCTGGGGCTGGTCGGCGATGCGGAGGGGAAGCTCGGGTTCGCGGAACTCGGCATCACCATGCTGCTGTTCATCGTGGGGCTGGAACTCAGCCCGGCCAAATTGTGGCGGTTGAAAGAGGACATCTTCGCGCTCGGCACGCTGCAGGTGCTCGCCTGCGGTGCGGCGATCACCGCCATCCTCGCGCTCGTCGCGCATTTCTCCGTCCCCGCCGCGCTCGCGCTCGGCATGCCGCTCGCCTTGTCGTCGACCGCGCAGGTGCTGCCAATGCTGCAATCGGCGGGCCGGCTGCGGACGCCGTTCGGGGAGCGCGCCTTCTCGATCCTGTTGTTCCAGGACCTGTCGATCATTCCGATGATCACGATCATCGCCGCGATGAGCCGCAATCCGGCGCAGGCCGGGGGACCGTCCGGCTGGCTGCTCGCGCTCTACACCGTGCTCGCGATCGCGGGGCTGATTGCGGCGGGGCGCTTCGTACTCGGGCCGTTGTTCCGCTGGATCGGCAATCTGGGTGAGCGCGAGATGTTCATCTTCGCCGCGCTGTTCACCGTCATCGCCTCGGCCGCACTGATGGAGCTGCTCGGGCTGTCGACCGCGCTCGGCGCGTTCGTCGCGGGCGTGATGCTGGCCGACAGCCCCTACCGTCACGAGTTGGAGGCGGATGTCGAGCCGTTCCGCTCGATCCTGCTGGGTCTGTTCTTCCTCGCGGTCGGCATGATGCTCGATCTGTCGGCCATCGCGGAGCGCCCGTTGTTCGTCGCGGGCATGGCGGCGGCGCTGATCGTGACCAAGGCGGCCGTCATCTTCCTGATCGGTCGCGCGTTTCGCATGCCGTGGCGACCGGCGCTGGGTCTCGGCCTGCTGCTCAGCCAGGGCGGCGAGTTCGGGTTCGTGCTGCTCGGACAGGCGAGGAATGGCCTGCTGATCGCGCCGGAGGCAGCGAGCCTGTTCGGCGCGGTCATCACGCTGTCGATGGCGACCACGCCCTTCCTGATGATGGCGACGCGCGCGTTCCGCGAGGCGCCGCTCGATCCCGCAGGAGAGCGCGACGGACCGACCGCCGATGGCGCCAACGCTTTGGTGGTCGGCTATGGCCGCTTCGGACAGACGGTCGCGCAGATGCTGATGGCGAGCGGTGTCCCCGTCACGTTGATCGACAGCGACATCGAGATGATCGACGTCGCGGCGGAGTTCGGCGCCAAAGTCTATTTCGGCGACGGCACCAGGCTCGACCTGCTGCGACAGGCCGGGGCGGCGGAAGCCGAGCTGATCATGTTCTGCATCGACGGCGATCAGATCGACCCCGACTGGCTGGACAGCGTGCACGAGGCGTTCCCGAACGCCGGCGTCTACGTCCGCGCCTTCGATCGCCGCGCACTCATTAAGCTCAAGAAGGGCCGGACGCGCTACGTGGTGCGCGAGGTGCTCGAATCCGCGGTCAAGATGGCGCGCCTCGCGATGCAGGGGCTGCACATCTCGAACGAGGAGATCGACCGGGCCGAGGACCTGTATCGCTCGCGCGATCGCGAGCGATTGCGGTTGCAGATCGAGGCGGGCGACATCCGCGCGGCGCGCGACGTGATCATCACCGAAGCCTCGCGTGACGCGCCGCCGATCAATCCGGGGACGGGGGTGACGACGTGAACCTGCTGATGTTGCTTGCCGCGCTGTCGGGGGCGCTTGCCGTCGGTGCCGGGGCGTTCGGCGCGCACGGCGCGAGCGGTGCCGCCGCGGAATGGCTGAAGACCGGCGGGCAGTATCAGCTGATCCACGCGCTCGCCGCGCTGGTGGCGCTGCGGTTCGATGCGCGCGGGTCCGCCTGGCTGTTCGTAAGCGGTGCCGCGATCTTCGCCGGTACCTTGTACCTGATGGCGCTGGGAGCACCGCGCTGGCTGGGAGCGATCACGCCGCTCGGCGGCGCGCTGCTGATCGCGGGCTGGCTCTGGCTCGCCTTCGCCGCCAGCCGCGGCGGCTGACCTCAGCGTACCGGAGAGGCGGGCTGCACGTCCTGCGTCTCGGCACGCTGCGGGTTGCGGATCGACGGCCGCAGCCTCGCCAGGCTGCATAGCCCCGCGACCAGCGCCAGTCCGGCTGCGACCAGCGGGGGCGTGCTGCTCGCACCGACACCGAAGGCGAGCAGCGCCGCCACCAGCGTCGCACCCGTCGTCTGTCCGACCAGCCGCACCGTGCTGACCAGCCCGCCCGCCGCGGCCGCGCGCTCGCGCGGGGCGGAGCCGATGATCAACCGCGCATTGGGTGGCAGAAAGGTACCGAACCCCGACCCGCACAGCGCCATCCGCCACGCAATGTCGAAATAGCTCGGATCGGCGGGCATATAAGCAATCAGCGCCAGCGCGGTGATCGAGATCGCCATGCCGATCCCGCCCAGCAGCCCTGCCGGCACCCGGTCCGACAGCCATCCCGCCAGCGGCGCGACGATCATGTTGGTGAGCGGCCACGGCGCGATCGCGGCGCCCACCTCCGCGGCCGAGAAGCCGTAGCCGTGCGTCAAGCGGAACGGTGTCGACAAAAGCAATGTCATCGACGCAGTAAACGCGGTGAACGCGCCCACTGCCGACAGCGCGATCACCGGCCGGCCGAGCAGGTCGATCGGCAGGATCGGATTGTCGGTACCGCGCTCGCGGCGCACGAAATAGACGCCGACCGCGACCCCCAGCAGCACGATCGCGCTCGACACCACCGGACTGTCGCCGTGCACCGCGCTTTCGAGCCCGCCGATCACCAGCCCGAACATTGCCGCGCACATCACCGCGCCGGCGAGGTCGAAACGACTGTCCCGCGCCGGCGGGTTAGGCAGCGCACGCCCGAGCACCAGCGAGCCGATCGCGAACGGAATGGCGCTCGCGAACACCCACGGCCACGGCGCGACCGCCAGGACGAGGCCGCCGATAGTCGGCGCCGCCGCCGCCGAGCTGGAGACGATCACCGAATTGATGCCGAGCCCGCGCCCGAGCTGCTTCGCAGGATAGGTCTGCCGGATCAGCGCGCTCGCGACCGCCAGCGCGCCTGCCGCACCGATCGCCTGCGCGGCGCGCACGACGAGCAGGAACGGCAGGCTCTCGGCAAAGAAGCACAGCAGCGTCGCGACGGTGAAAATCAGCTGCCCGACCTGGTACATCCGCTTCAAGCCGATCCGCTCTCCCAGACCGGCGAACGGCAGCATCAGCATGACCAGCATCAGCTGATACACGGTGACGATCGACACCACCGAACTCGAACTCACCCGCAGATCGCGCGCGATCGTCGGCAGCGCGACGTTGGCGACACCGCCGTCGATGATGACCAGCGCGGTCCCGAAACACAGCGCGGCGATGGCGGCGAACCGCCGCGGCGTCGGCAATCCATCGGCGTTCGGCGAAGCGTCGCGTTCACTATCCATTGTGTTGCCCATGCCGCAGCGTCACAAGGGTGCCAAGCTGTACGGAGCAACTGATGATCCTGATTGCGCTCGCCCTGGTTGCAGGCGCCCAAGCGGGCACCCACAACAAGCCGATGAATAACAAGACCGCGACCTCCGCCAGTGCTGCGGACCCCTATCTGTGGCTCGAGGACAAGGACGGCGCGAAGCCGCTCGCCTGGGTCGCGGCGGAGAACGCCCGCACGCTGCCGCGGCTGCAGAACGATCCCCGCTACAAGCAATTCTACGCCGAGGCGCTGGCGATCGCGTCGGCGAAGGATCGTATCGCGATGCCGATGCAACTGCACGGTCGCATCTACAATTTCTGGCGTGATGCCGAGCACCCGCAGGGCGTGCTGCGCTGGACCAGCAAGCAGGGCTATGCCGCCGAGGCCCCCGCGTGGACGGTGGCGCTCGACCTCGACGCGCTCAGCCGTGCCGAGAACAAGAAATGGGTGTGGAAGGGGCTGACTTGCCTCGAACCCGACGAGCGGCGCTGCCTCGTCGCTTTGTCCGAAGGTGGCGAGGACGCGGTGACGTATCGCGAGTTCGACCTCGACAGCGGTGCGTTTGTCGCGAATGGCTTCAACCTGCCGACCTCGAAGCAGGGTGCCGACTGGATCGACGCTGACACATTGCTCGTATCGCGCGACTCGGGCGCGGGCACGATGACCGGCTCGGGCTATCCCTTCGTCGTCAAGCGGGTGCGCCGCGGCCAGCCGCTGTCGCAGGCCGAAGAAGTGTACCGCGGCAAGCCGGAGGACCAGCTCGGCACCTATGGCATGGTGATGGAGGATGGCGCGGGCAACCGCGTCGTGATGGTGCAGCGGCGCCCGACCTTCTTCGGTGGCGAAACGCTGGTCGAGCACGACGGCAAGCTGGTGAAGCTCGACGTGCCCGCGCGCACCTTCCCCAGCGGGATGGTCGACGGGCAGGTCATTTTCGAGACGAGCGATCCCTGGGGCGCCATCCCGGCCGGCGCGATCGCCTCCGCACCGCTGTCGGAGGTGGTGAAAGGCCGCTTCACGCCAACGCTGGTCTTCGCTCCGACCGCGCGCCAGTCGGTCGACCGCGTGACGACGACGCGCAATCACGTGATCGCCAGCGTGTACGACAATGTGCGTGGCCGCGCGGTCGTCTTCACGCACGGCGCGGGCGGGTGGACGCAGCGCCAGCTCTCGCTGCCCGATAACGCCTCGATCGGCGTGGCGAGCGCGACCGATCACAGCGACGACGCCTATCTGACCGTGACGAGCTTCCTCGCGCCGACGACCTTGTGGTCGGTCTCGGCCGGCGGCACGGCTGCGCCGCAGCAGGTGAAGGCACTCCCCGCGCGCTTCGATGCCGCGGGGCTGGTGTCGGAGCAGTTCGAGGCGGTATCGAGCGACGGGACGAAAATCCCGTACTTCGTCGTGCACGCCAGAAACGCCCCTCTCGACGGCAGCACGCCAACGCTGATGACCGCGTACGGCGGGTTCCAGTCGTCGATGACGCCCAGCTACGCCGCGCTGACCGGCAAGCTGTGGCTGGAACGCGGCGGCGCCTACGTGCTCGCCAACATCCGCGGCGGCGGCGAGTTCGGTCCCGCGTGGCACGATGCCGGACGCAAGACCAAGCGGCAGATCATCTACGACGATTTCGCTGCCGTCGCCCGCGACCTTTTCACACGAAAGCTGACCAGCCCGGCGAAGCTCGGCATCTACGGCGGTTCGAACGGCGGATTACTGATGGGAGTCGAGTTCAACCAGCATCCCGATATGTGGAAGGCGGTGACGATCCAAGTCCCGTTGCTCGACATGATCCGGTACGAGCAGATCGCCGCTGGCGCATCGTGGGTCGACGAATATGGCTCGGTCAGCGTGCCCGAGGAGCGCGCCTTCCTCGAGACGATCTCGCCGTATCAGAACATCAAGCGCGGGGTGAACTATCCCGAGCCGTATATCTGGACGACGACCAAGGACGACCGTGTCGGGCCGCAGCACGCGCGCAAGTTCGCCGCTCGGCTCAAGGAATACGGCCTGCCGTACCTGTTCTACGAGGATACCGCGGGCGGTCACTCTGGTGACGCCGACATCGAACAGGGGGCGCGGCTAAACGCGTTGCAGATGACCTATTTCGCGCAGAAGCTGATGGGCGCGCCCGGCGCCAAGTGAGTGAAGCGTGCGGCGAGCGACAGGAAACCGGTCGTTTCGTCGCACGTTCTTGCTGCACCGCAGCGAGTGCGGCTAAGATAGGTGAATGACGTTGACCATCAGTGAGGATCGCCCCGCCGCGGCCGTTCCGGACACGATGCCGCTCGTGTTCGAAGCCATTGTGAAGCAGCAGGCGATCGCGGCAAGCTACAATCGGGGTACGGTGACGCTCGCCCCGCACATCGTGTACACCAAGCACGGTGAGATCTACCTCGACGCGCTGACGCTCGACCGCGACGGACAGCCGCCGCGCGAGCCGAAGATCGGTGCGTTCAAGCTGAGCGGCCTGACCGGCTTGCGCGTGACGCCGCGACGCTTCACCGCCAGCGACCTGTTCGAGCCAAAGGATGCCAAATACGACGGAGTGACCCTGCTCGCGATCGAGCAGTGATCGACACGTGCGCGCAGCGGGTCGGGCGCTGGCTGCTCATCGCCTTCTACGCGCTGGCGGGCATCGGGCATCTCTATTTCACGCAGGCGATGGTGCGGATCGTTCCCGCCTGGGTGCCGCAGCCGCGCCTCGTCGTGCTGGCGACCGGCATCTGCGAATTAGTGGGGGCGCTTGCGCTGATCTTTCCACAATGGCGCAGGCCGGCCGGCTGGGCACTCGCCGCCTATGCGCTGTGCGTCTGGCCCGCCAACGTCCAGCACGCGGTCAACGACTTGTCACACGGCACCGGCCTACCGATCTGGTACCACGCGCCACGATTGGCGCTGCAGCCGCTCATCATCTGGTGGGCATTGTGGGCGAGCGGCGCGGTTCGCCTCAGGCGAGCGCCTTGAGCAGCTCGTCCTTGTTCATCTTCGATCGCCCGGGAATGTCGCGCGTCTTCGCCTCGGCGTAGAGGTCGTCCTTGGTGCGGTGGTCGCGCGCCGAGCGGGTCTTGTCGGCGACGTCCTTGGGCTGGGCGGAAAATTGCTTGCCCTTCTTCGTGTCCGCGCGCTTCTTCGCGGTTGTGCGCTTATATTCCTCGTCGCTCAGCTTCTCGCGCGCTTTCTTGGGCAGGTAGCGCTCGCCCGTCTCGCCGCTTTCCTTGCCTGACTTGGTGCCCCAGTCTTCCTCGGTCCACTCGTGCAGCGAGTTGTGCTCGTCCTGCTCGCCGACGTAACCGCCACCGCGCTTCTTGTATTCCTGTACCGCCATCTGCGCCTTGCGCGCGGACCATTGCCCCTTCTTGCCGCCCTTCGCGCCGGCGGTGATCTCGTCCTTCACCTTTTCCCACAATTTCGGGTCGGTTTTCTCGGCAGTCTCGGACATGCGGCACCTCCACATGCGACAACGCCGATAAGCCGGGAAGGGCTGCTCGACCGCAAAATAAAGGCCGGATCGGCAGCACCCGGCGCGGTCAGGTGATCGTCACGAACGTGTCCATCACGCGCTTGCGCCCCGCCTGCTCGAAATCGATCTCGAGCTTGTTGCCCTCGATCTCGGCGATCGCGCCGTAGCCGAACTTCTGGTGGAACACGCGCTGGCCGAGCGACAGGTCACCGCGTCCCTTGTTGCCGATGCTGACCGCGCTCGCGCGGCTCTCGACCACCCGCGTCGGCTCGCGCGTAAAGGTGCGGCTGGTCCACTCGCCGCCGGGCTTTGCCCCCAGCGTGCCCGCCGCGCGCTGCCAGCCCGGTCCGCGCCCGGTGCCGCGCGACACATCGGCGAACGGATCGGCACGCTCGGTCCAGTTGGCGCGCCACAGGCTCTCACCACCCGACATCGTCGCCTCGCTGTCGATGTGATCGGCCGGCAGCTCGCCGACGAAGCGCGACGGGATCGAGCTGGTCCACTGCCCGTAGATGCGGCGATTGGCAGCGTGGAAGATTACCGCTCGGCGGCGCGCGCGGGTGATCGCGACGTAGGCGAGACGCCGCTCCTCCTCCAGACTGCGCGTGCCGCCTTCGTCGAGCGCGCGCTGCGACGGGAACAATCCTTCTTCCCAGCCGACGAGGAACACGGTGTCGTATTCCAGCCCCTTGGCGGCGTGGATCGTCATGATCGTGATCTTCGGGTCCTCGCGCGTCGCCTCATTGTCCATGACTAGGCTGACGTGCTCCAGGAACGCGCCGAGGTTCTCGTATTCCTCCATCGCGCGGACGAGTTCGGAGAGGTTCTCCAGCCGCCCGGCCGCCTCGGTCGTCTTCTCGGCCTGGAGCATCGCGGTATAACCGCTCTCGTCGAGCAGCTGCCGCGCGAGTTCGGGGTGGGGCAGGTCGCGCGCCATGTCGCGCCAGCGCGCGACGTCGCCGACGAAGCGGCCGAGCGACTTGCGCGCCTGCGGCGTCAGCTCGTCGCTGTCGAGGATGCGCGCGGCGGCGAGGCTCAGCGGCAGTCCTTCGGCGCGGGCGAGCTGGTGCAGCTTCGCGACCGCCTTGTCGCCCAGACCGCGCTTGGGCACGTTGACGATGCGCTCGAACGCGAGGTCGTCGGCGGGCTGGTTGACGATGCGCAGGTAGGCGAGCGCGTCACGGATCTCGGCACGCTCGTAGAAGCGGAAGCCGCCGACGATGCGATAGGGCAGCCCGACCGAGATGAAGCGATCCTCGAACTCACGCGTCTGGTGCTGCGCGCGCACCAGAATGGCGACGTCATCGAGGCTCTTGCCCGCGCGCTGGCACGACTCGACCTCGTCCGACACACGGCGCGCTTCCTCGGGTCCGTCCCACACGCCGATGACGCGAACCTTCTCGCCCGCATCCAGCTCGGTCCACAGCTGCTTGCCGAGACGGCCGCCGTTGTTGGCGATCACGCCCGATGCCGCGCCGAGGATGTGCGGGGTGGAACGATAGTTCTGCTCCAGCCGGATTACCTTAGCGCCGGGAAAGTCGTTCTCGAACTTGAGGATGTTCTCCACCTGCGCGCCGCGCCACGAGTAGATCGACTGGTCGTCATCGCCGACGCAACAGATGTTACGCCGCTCCTGCGCGAGCAGCCGCAGCCATAGGTATTGGACCGAGTTGGTGTCCTGATACTCGTCCACCATGATGTAGCGGAAGCGCTGCTGATACTGCTCCAGCACCTCGCGGTTGCTCTTCAGAATGGTGAGCACGTGGAGCAGAAGGTCGCCGAAGTCGCAGGCGTTCACCGCTTTCAGCCGCGCCTGATATTGCTCGTACAGCTCACCGCCGCGCCCGTTGGCGTAACGCTCGCTCTCGCCCGCATCGACGTCGCGCGGGGTCAGTCCCTTGTTCTTCCACTCGTCGATCAGCCCGGCGAGGCTGCGCGCGGGAAAGCGCTTCTCGTCGATGTCTGCGGCGACGATCAATTGCTTGAGCAAACGCAGCTGATCGTCGGTGTCGAGGATCGTGAAATTGGATTGCAGCCCGACCAGCTCTGCGTGACGCCGCAGCATCTTAGCGCCGATCGCGTGAAAGGTGCCGAGCCAAGGCATGCCTTCGACCGCCTCGCCGACCAGCCGGCCGACCCGCTCGCGCATCTCGCGCGCCGCCTTGTTGGTGAAGGTGACCGCCAGGATCTCGGACGGCCATGCGCGGCGGGTGTAGAGCAGGTGCGCCAGCCGCGCGGTGAGCGCCGCGGTCTTGCCCGTACCCGCGCCTGCCAGGACGAGCACGGGACCATCGGTGGTCAGCACCGCGTCGCGCTGCGGCGCGTTGAGGCTGGAGAGGTACGGCGGTTGGGCAATCTGCGTGTCGGTCACCCGATCCACGTAGGCAGGGTTGCGGTGCGGCGCAATCCGCGGGAACGAAGCCGGAACGAGGCGCCGCCGTCTGTCATGCCGATCGGCCGATCTTCGTGAGCGTCTAGCTGAGCGCACCACCCCGATACGCGCTCTGCACTCGTCCCGCTTCGAGGCACGTCTCGCTCGTGTCATCAAAACGTCACGGGCAGGGAACAGGGGATGGCTCATGGCAAGCACCGTCCTCGCCTCGCCCGAGTCTCCGCAACGCTCGCGCGCGGTGGAGCTCGACCGGCCCGCTCACCCGATCGCGCGCGTCGTCTTCGCCGGATTGGTCATCGCGGGGTTCGCCTACGCCGGGGTCAGCGTGTTTTTGGACACGCAGCAGGTGGGTGAGCAGCTCGCCACCGGCGTGTTCCTGTTTCTCGGGCTCGCGCTGCTGATCGCGCTTGGGTTCGAGTTCGTGAACGGCTTTCACGACACCGCCAACGCGGTGGCGACGGTCATCTACACCAATTCGATGCCCGCCAATCTCGCGGTCATGTGGTCGGGGTTCTTCAACTTCCTGGGCGTCATGCTGTCGTCGGGGGCGGTCGCCTACTCGATCGTGACGCTGTTGCCGGTAGACCTGATCCTCAACGTCGGGTCGGGCGCGGGCTTCGCGATGATCTTCGCGCTGCTGCTCGCCGCGGTGATGTGGAACCTAGCCACCTGGTACGTCGGCCTGCCCAACTCCTCCAGTCACACGCTGATCGGGTCGGTGCTGGGCGTCGGGCTCGCCAACCAGCTGCTCCACCGCGGAGCCGGCGGAACGTCGGGCGTCGACTGGAGCCAGGCGACCAAGGTCTTGTCGGGTCTGCTGATGGCGCCGCTGATCGGCTTCGTCGCCGCCGCAGCGCTGCTGCTCGTGTTGCGCACCGCGGCGCGCAGCCCGGCGCTGATGCAGGCACCTGAGGGCAACGCCCCGCCGCCGCGCGGCATCCGCGCCTTGCTGGTGTTCACCTGCACTGCGGTGTCGTTCAGCCACGGCTCGAACGATGGGCAAAAGGGCATGGGGCTGATCATGCTGATCCTGATCGGCTGCGCCCCGACCGCCTACGCGCTCAACCGTACGCTGCCTGCCAGCGAGACGCCCGCCTTCTACGCCAGTGCGCAGGCTGCCGCGCAGGTGCTGGCGGGTCACGGCGCAGCGCCAGTCCCGCTCGACCGGGCGCGCCCTGTGCTGGTCGATGCGTTGTCGCACCGCCGGGTCGACTCGCCCGCCGCGTACGGCGCCGCGGTCGCTGTGTCGCGCGACGTTGCGACGCGTGTTGCAGGGTACGGTTCGCTCGACCGCGTGCCGGCCGAGGCGACTCCCAATCTGCGCAACGACATGTATCTGGTGCTCGATGCGACGCGAATGATCGCCAAGGATGCGGACAAGCACGGGTTTACCGCAGGCCAGACCAAGCAGCTCAAGGATTATCAATCACGGCTCGAGGCGGGCACGCGCTACATCCCGCTGTGGGTCAAGGTCGCGGTCGCGCTTGCGCTTGGCCTCGGCACGATGATCGGCTGGAAGCGGATCGTCGTCACGGTCGGCGAGAAGATCGGCAAGCAGCACATGACCTATGGCATGGGCGCTTCTGCCGAGCTGGTTGCCGCGGGAACGATCCTCGCCGCCGACCGCTTCGGCCTGCCCGTGTCGACCACGCACATCCTGTCGTCGGGCGTCGCGGGCGCGTCGGTGGCGAGCGGGACGGGATTGCAGCGTCGCACGCTGATCCAGCTCGCCGCCGCTTGGATCATGACGCTGCCGGTCGCGATGCTGCTCTCGGGCGTGCTCTACTGGCTGCTGCTGCACGTGGTGGAGAGCGGCGTGCTGTGATCCGTGCCGCGATTGCGTCCCGGTAAAAGCCGGGGCGGCCCGTATCGGACCGCCCCGCAGTCCAGGGAAGGGATCGGACGAGGGGGGATTGTCCGATCCGTGCGGCGCCCAACAGGGGAGAAAAGCGCCGCATCGCCATCATTAGCGCCCATGTGTTGCGCGGATGTTGCAGGCGAGCGCGATTTGATAACCGCGGCGACATCTTGCGCGTTGACGTGGGGAGCGACGCTGCCCGATGACGCGGCATGCCGCAGCCAGCATCTCACCGCCGCATCCTGCTTGCCAGCCTGGTCGGTACCTCGGTCGAATTCTACGATTTCTACATCTACGCGACCGCCGCATCGCTGGTGTTCGGGCAATTGTTCTTCCCCTCGGGCGACGCATCGGTCCAGCTGCTCGCCTCCTACGCCAGCCTGGCGGTCGCCTTCTTCGCGCGTCCGGTGGGTGCCTGGGCGTTCGGTCATTACGGCGATCGTATCGGACGTAAGTCGACGCTGGTCGCAAGCCTGATGCTGATGGGCGGATCGACGCTCGCCATCGCCTTTCTGCCGACCTACGCGACCGCGGGGATGCTGGCGCCGATCCTGTTGTGCGTGCTGCGCTTCGGGCAAGGCTTCGGACTGGGCGGTGAGTGGGGCGGTGCGGCGCTGCTGGCGGTCGAGAATGCGCCAGCGGGCAAGCGCGGGCGCTACGGCATGGTACCGCAGCTCGGCGCGCCGGTCGGGTTCATCGCCGCCAACGGGCTGTTCCTGATCCTAGGCCTATTAATGACACCGGCGCAGTTCCTGGCGTGGGGATGGCGCGTGCCGTTCCTGCTGTCGGTGGTGCTGGTCGGACTGGGGTTGTGGGTCAGGCTCAAGATCAGCGAGACGCCCGCGTTCGCGGCGATGATGGAGGAGGGGCCGCCGCCATCGGTGCCGATGGGCGAGCTGTTGCGGCATCACTGGCGCCGCGCGCTCGGCGGGACCTTCGGTGCCGTCGCGTGCTTCGCGGTCTATTATATCGCGACCGCCTTCGCGCTCGGCTACGCGACCAAGATCCTTGGTGTGAACACGCAGTTGTTCCTGGGGCTGCAGCTCGCCGCGATCCTGTTCATGGCAGCCGGAATCGCCTTGTCGGGCGTGTGGGCGGACCGCACCACGCCGGGGTACGTGCTTGCCTGGGGATGCGCCGGCGCGGTCGTCGCGGGGTTCCTGCTGGTGCCTGGGCTCGGTTCGGGCTCGATCCCCGCGATGTTCGCGAGCCTGGCCTTCGCGCTGTTCGTGATGGGGTTCGTCTACGGACCGCTTGGGGCGTGGCTGCCCGGCCTTTTTCCGGCGCGCGTGCGCTACACCGGGGTTAGCCTGTCCTTTAACATGGCGGGAATCATCGGCGGCGGACTGACGCCGGTCGCGGCGCAGGCGCTGGTTGAACGCGGCGGTCTGCTGCTCGTCGGTGGCTATCTCGCCGCCTTGTCGCTCCTCAGCCTCGTCGCGCTCCTGCTCATGCGCGAGGCGCGCAGCCGCGCGGTCGTGCCGATCCCCACCGTCTGAGGATTAGCCCTCGCGGCGTAGGATCGTGAGGCGCGCACGGCCGTACTGCCGCTCGGCATCGACGGTGTAGCCGGCCAGCTCGACTGCCTCGCCGCGCCCGGTCTCGATCGTCAGCCAGGTGGCCGGACCGATCCAGCCGAGCCGCGCCAGCTTGTCGGCCGCGACCGCCCCCGCGCCCGATGCGTAGGGTGGGTCCATCATCACCAGGTCAAGCGGGGCAGGCGCAGGACCGAGTGCCAGCACGGATCCTGCGCGCACCGTCGCCCGGCTCCCTGCGGCAAAGGCAGTCACGTTGGCGCGCAGCGCGTCGAGCGCCGCCCGGTCCTGCTCGACGAATAGGCAGGATGCGGCACCGCGCGACAGCGCCTCCAGCCCGAGCGCGCCCGATCCGGCGAACAGGTCCGCGACCGACAGGCCGTCGAAACTGCCGACCCTGCTCGCCAGCATCGAGAACAAGGCTTCACGCGTGCGACCGGCCGTCGGGCGCGTCGTGTCACCCTTGGGTGCGACGAGCGCGCGACCGCGCCATTCGCCCGCGATGATCCTCACGCGCGTGGCTTTCGCGTGCCGGGACCCGTCTTCGGCTTCGGTTTGGCCCAGCCGGGCTTGCGCTGGAGCTTGGCCGGGCGGGCAGGGGTGCTGTCGTCGCGCGTCTGTTCGGGAGCCGCGCCTCGGGTGCCGCGTGCCTCGGGCCGGCCGCGTTGCTCCCGCGTGTTGTCGTTCCCGAATGCAGCACGTTTGGTTTGAGGGCGAACGTCGCCGTGAGCGTCGCGACGACCTTCGGCTCCGCCGGCGCGGGGAGGCTTTGTGTCGGTTCGCAAATCATGATCTGCGCCCTTCGGCGACGGACGGGAAGGCGATGCGGCACCGGTGCCGTGACCGGTTCCGCCGCCTGATCTGGCCGGCACGCTCGGTCCTCGCCGCATACGCCGGTCCGGCTCTGACAGTCGCGGGCGGCGATCGGCGGTGGCAGGGTCGTAGCTGGCGCCACTCGCCGCGGTGCTTCGCGCGCCCGCTCGCTCGCCGTCGCCGCGAACGGCAGATGAGGAAGGTCGCGCCGCCGTCTCGCGCCGAAGGGCGGTGGCGGAGATGGTCGTCTCGCGATCCGCCTTGCCCTTGCTTCCCGCTTTCAGCGACTGGCGAAAGGCGACGAGGTCGGCCCCGCGCACCTCGCCGATCCCGCCGACGGGCAGGTCGCCCAGCACGAACGGGCCGTAGCGCGTGCGGATCAAACGGCTGACCTGCAGCCCCAGATATTCGAGCACCCGGCGCACCTCGCGGTTCTTGCCCTCGGTCAGGATCATTTCGACCCAGACGTTGGCGCCGGTGCGACGCTCCAGATTGGCGTCGATGCTGCCGTAGCGCACGCCCTCGATCTCGACCCCGTCGATCAACTCTTCCAGCTGTGCCTGCGTCACCTCGCCGTAAGCGCGGGCGCGATACGCACGCTCGACGCCGGTCGATGGCAGTTCGAGCTGTCGCTTGAATTCGCCGTCAGTGGTCATCAGCAGCAGACCCTCGGTGTTGAGGTCGAGCCGGCCGACCGGCACCAGCCGCGGCAGATCGGCGGGCAGGCGATCGTAGATCGTCGGGCGACCAGCCGGGTCGCGCGACGCGGTCAGATAGCCCGCCGGCTTGTGGAACAGGAACAGGCGCGTCGGCTCGGCAGGAGCGACCGGCTCGCCGTCAACCGTCACGCCGTCCAGCGTCTCGAGCAGCGTCGCGGGCGTGTCGATCACCGTGCCGTTCAATGAGATGCGACCGTCCGTAATCATCCGCTCCACATCGCGGCGCGACGCGACACCGGCGCGGGCGAGCAGTTTGGCGATGCGATGCTGGGCAGGTTCCTCGGCCATGCGCCTGCCTTAGCGCCGCCCAATCACGCACTGTCAAATTTTTGCGACCGAAATCATCCTTTTGCGTTGTGCCACCGTAACGATGAAGGCGGATGCATGTTGTTTGGGCGTAAGCAGCGGCTGATCACTCGTCTTCTCGTCGTCGAGGACGAGCCGCTGGTCGCGTTCGACACCGAACACATGCTGCGCGAGCACGGCTATGAAGTGCTCGCGACCGTCGATCGCGTCGCCGATGCGCGCGCGGTGATCGAGCGTGAAACGGACGGGGTCGATCTCGTGCTGGCGGACGTGCGGCTGGCGGACGGCAGCGGCATCGAGGTTGCGAGGGTCGCTGCGGAGCGCGCCGTGCCGGTCATGTTCGTGACCGGAAATTGCCCGCCCGAGGCACGAGCGCTCGCGATCGGCTTTCTCGCCAAGCCCTATATGGAACGTGACCTGCTACAGGCGATCGAGGTGATCGACGCGGTAAAGGCGGGTCGTCGCACCAGGCGCTTGCCGCAGGGGTTCGAATTGTTCGTCCCGATTGCTTGAGGGTAGGGCGTCAGTCCGAAAGCGTCTGAAAGCCCACGGCCGTCACAACGGCACCCAAGCCGCTCATGCTTGCGCGTTGGTGGCTTCCGTCGCTCCGTTTTCCCGTTAGGGTTGCGCCGACTTGGCGCGGGAGCAAGGTAATGGCGGTGTCGCCGGGAATGACGGATACGCAGCATCGGACGTGGTGGGACGGGGTCAGGCCCTATGCCGAACGCGCGCCGCTCGCTGCACTGGCGCTCGGCATCTCCTCCGGCTTTCCCTACTCGATGATCGCCGCGACGCTGACGACGCGTTTGTCGCAGGCGGGGATCGACAAGAAGACCGTCACCGCCTTCAGCCTCGCTTTCCTGGTCTACAACTTGAAATTTCTATGGGCGTGGCTGGTCGACGGCGTGCGGCTGCCGGTGCTCGGGCGGCTGGGACAGCGCGTGTCGTGGCTCGTGTTCGCGGGCGCGCTCGTGATCGCGGCGGTGGCGCACCTCGCCTTCGTCGATCCGCGCGCCTCGATTTCGGCCACCGCGACGGCCGCGATCCTCGTCGGGATCGCGAGCGCGACCTTCGACATTGTCATCGACGCGTATCGCATCGAGATACTCGAGCCGCGCCAATTGGGCGTCGGCTCGGGCATGAGCCAATATGGCTGGCGGATCGGCTCCGCGGGCGCGGGCGCGATCGCGCTCGTCGTCGCGGCGCGCTACGGCTGGTCGGCCGCCTATCTCGCCTGCGCGACGCTGGCGCTTCCGGCGATGCTGGCCGGATTACTGCTGGGGGAACCCGCGCGGCGGCGCGAACCTGCCGAACGCCGCGGTATCGGCACTGCGGTCCGGGCCGTATGGCAGCCCTTCGCGGAGTTCTTCACGCGGCGTGGCGCTTGGCTGGTGCTCGTCTTCATCCTGATCCACAAGGTCGGCGACACGCTCGCCAATCTGACGTTCCGGCTGCTGTTCGACGATCTGCGATTCAGCAACGATGAGATCGCTTTCTACGACGTCGGAATCGGTTTCTGGGCCTATCTGGTCGGCATCTTCATCGGCGGCGTGCTCTATGCCCGCATGGGGTTGAAGCGTTCGGTGCTGCTCAGCCTGTTGCTGATGGCGGTCAGCAACCTGTCGTTCGCCTTCCTCGCCGCGGCCGGGCACAGCAACGTCGGTATGGCCGGCGCAATCGGGTTCGAGAACGTCGCGAGCGGGATCGGCGGGGTCACGCTGGTGGCGTACTTCTCCGCACTGACCGACCTGCGCTTCACCGCCGCGCAGTACGCGCTCATCTCGGCGGCGACGAGCGTGCTCGGACGCGTGCTGACCGGAACGACGGCGGGCGCCCTGGTCGAGCAGCTCGGCTATTTCAACTTCTACGTGCTGACCACAATCCTGGCGCTGCCCGGCGTAGTGCTGTTCTGGTGGATGAGCCGCGCGGGTCTGATCGATCGTTCGGTCGGCAGCGCTGGCATCGAGGGCCCGGGCGACGCGCGCGACGGCGCGTCGGCGTAAGCGTCACCCGGTAATCGGTCGTCCTTCGTCGGCGAAGGCGGCGGCGAGCGCGGCCGCTGTCGCGAGTACGCCGTCGGCGCGGCGATGGCCGAGCATATCCTGCATCAGCAATCGTGCCTGATCGGTCGCCGTCTCCACCCGCGCCAGGATGGTGAGCAGCGCGTGTTCGGACGCGGTCACCCGGTTGCAGCAGCACGGCGCGATCGCGACCGGCATCGAAGACTCTGCCGCGATCTCCGCCATCATCGCGCGCACGAGCAGCAGCGGACGACGAAATCCTTCGCCGAAGGCGGTGAAGAGTGCGTAGGCGGCGCGCGCGTCCCCCAGTCCGTTCGCGCCCATGCGGCGGATCGCGAACAGTGCGATCTTGGCGTTCGGGCACGCAGGCGCGTGATAGGGGAGGACAGACGACAAGGTACTGGCGGTCATCGCGAACGACTCCTGTTCATTCGCGCAGCCTCTACAACCCGCTATTGCAAGTCAATCGCAGAAATTACGTCAACTCGGCGCTTCGTCGTTGCGCCGGAGAACGTCACCCGCGAGATAAAGCGATCCGGCGATCAGCAATATGTCGGAGCGCGGGTGCCCGGCCTTTGCAGTCAACTGCCGCATCGCAGCGGCAACATCCGGAGCAGCGGTGTACATTCGGATGCCGAGGCTACCAGCAACACTCGCGAGGTCTTCGGGCGCGTGGTAGGCGTGGCCCGGCACCGGAACGGCGATGAGGCAATCGACCAACGGCGCCAGCGGTTCGAGGAAGCCGCGCGGATCCTTGTTCGCCAGCATGCCCAGGATCAGCGTCAAACCATCTTCAAGTCCGATGTGCGGGATCGCCTGCGCGAGCGCTTGACCGGCCGAGGCGTTGTGACCGCCGTCGAGCCACACCGCCGTTCCTCGCGGCGCCAGGTCGACGAGCGGACCAGCGGAAAGCCGTTGCAATCGCGCCGGCCAGAACACGTTCTGCGCACCGCGCGCGATGGCGTCAGCGGGAACGACGAGCGCGCGTTGGTGACGCAGCATCGCGGTCGCCAGCGCGAGATTGCCCGCCTGATGCGCCCCGAACAGTGCGGGCAGGGGGAGCGTCAGGCTGCCCTCGGCGTCCAGATACTCGATCACAGCGCCGTTCGCTCGTTCGTTCCAGGCACGCTGTTGGGCGATCAAGGGTGCGCCGGCAGCTGCGGCCCGATCAGCGATCACGGCCGCGATCTCGTCCGGGTAGGACATGGTTACCAGCGGCACGCCCGGCTTGGCGATGCCCGCCTTCTCCGCCGCGATCTTCGTCAGCGTATCGCCGAGGAACGCCTCGTGATCCATCCCCAGCGCGGCGATGCCGCACACGACCGGTGCCGCGAGCACATTGGTCGCATCGAGCCGCCCGCCCAGACCCACCTCGACCACGCACGCGTCCGCCGGCGTGCGCGAGAAGGCGAGAAATGCGGCGGCCGTGGTCACCTCGAAGAAGCTGGCACCGATGCCGCCCGCGACGTCGAGCACCTCTGCCAGCAGATCGGCCAGCGTAGCATCGTCGATCAGCGTACCCGACAGGCGAATACGTTCGTTGAAGCGGACCAGATGCGGACTGGTATAGCTGTGAACACGGTAACCCGCCGCCTCCAGCGCCGCGCGCAGGAATGCGCAGGTCGATCCCTTGCCGTTCGTCCCCGCGACGTGGAAGACGGGCGGCAGCTGCAGGTGCGGATCATCCAGCCGCGCGAGCAGCCGCGTGATCCGCTCCAGTCCCAACACGTCCGCACCGGGCGACAGCGCCCATAGTCGGTCGAGCTGTGCCTGCACGGCCGCGTCGCTGGAACGCGCATGATCGGGCATGGTCTAACCCCGGTAACTCACGTTGGGACGAGCGATCGTCCGCGTCAGGCCGCCGCGCTGCGCTCCGCACACAGATAGCCGATCACGCTGGCGAGGCGGTCGCGCAGATCCTTGCGGTGCACGACCATGTCGATCATCCCGTGCTCGAGATAATATTCGCTAGTCTGGAAATCGTCGGGCAGCTTTTCACGAATCGTGTTCTCGATCACGCGGCGCCCGGTGAAGGCGAGCGTGGCCTTGGGCTCGGCGATGTGGATGTCCCCCAGCATCGCGTAGGCCGCCATGACGCCGCCCGAGGTCGGGTCGGTCAGCACGACGATATACGGCAGACCCGCATCGTGCAGCATCTGGATTGCGACGGTGCTGCGCGGCATCTGCATCAGGCTCAATATGCCCTCCTGCATTCGCGCGCCGCCCGAGGCGGTGAATACGACATAGGGCGCGTGGTCGGCGATGGCCGCCTCGACGCCCTGGATGAACGCCTCGCCGACCGCCTGACCCATCGATCCGCCCATGAAGGCGAAATCCTGCACCCCGATCACGACCTTTCGGCCGTGGATCGAACCGCGCGCATTGACGAACGCGTCCTGCTCGCCCGTGTCGGTCCGCGCCGCCTTCAACCGGTCGACGTAGCGCTTCGAGTCGCGGAACTTGAGCGGGTCTTCGGGTGCCTTGGGCGGAGCGAGCGGCTGCGCGCTACCCTCGTCGAACAAATAGGCGAAGCGCTCGGCCGGCCCGATCCGATCGTGATGGTCGCACGTCGGGCAGACATGAAGGTTCTCCTCCAGTTCCTTGGTGAACACCATCGTCCCACAACCCTTGCACTTGTGCCACAGGTTCTCGGGCGTCTGCTGCTTCCCCGCCGGAACGATCGAGGACAAGGCATTGCGAACGTTGCTTAACCAACTCATCGTGCTGCTTCCTTGCAAGCCTGAACGAGCGCATTCGGACCCTGGCGAGCCGAGGCGAGCGCGTCCGCCAGGCTGCGAACATAGGTGGTGACATACGCGGGCGCATCGGCGCCGTGCTGCGCGACGATCTCGACGATCGCGGAGCCGACCACGACACCGTCCGCGACCGCGCCGATCTCCCGTGCCTGTTCGGGCGTGCGCACGCCGAAGCCGACCGCCACGGGCACGTCGGTCGCCTGCTTCAATCGTGCAACCGCCTGCTCGATCGAACCCTGCTGCGCCTGCTGCAGCCCGGTGATACCGGCGACAGAGACATAGTAGAGGAACCCCGACGCACCGTTCACGACCTCAGGCAGCCGCGCGGCATCGGTGGTCGGCGTCGCTAGACGGATCAGGTCCAGGCCGGCGCCACGCAGCGCTGGGCCAAGTGCATCGTCCTCTTCCGGCGGCACGTCGACGCAGATGACGCCATCGACGCCGGCGTCGCGCGCCGCCTCGGCGAACCACTGAGCCCCGCGTCGCAGCATCGGATTGGCATAGCCCATCAGCACGAGCGGAACGGCCGGGTGTCTGCCGCGGAACTCGCGCGCGATGTTCAGGATGTCGGCGGTGGTGGTGCCACCCGCGAGGCTGCGGATGTTCGCCGCCTGGATCGCCGGACCGTCAGCCATCGGATCGGTGAACGGCATGCCCAACTCGATCACGTCCGCGCCGCCCGCAACCAGCGCGTCGAGGATCGCCGGGGTGGATGCTACATCCGGGTCGCCGGCGGTGACGAAGGTGACCAGCGCAGGCCGATTGGCCGGGAAAGCGTCGGATAGGCGCGACATCAAATCGCCACCCGGAGGGCCTCGGCCACCGTGAAGATGTCCTTGTCACCGCGGCCGCACAGGTTGGCGAGGATCACCTGATCGCGCCGCATCTGCTTCGATTGCGCGACCACCGCCGCGATCGCATGCGACGGTTCGAGCGCGGGGATGATGCCCTCGCTGCGACACAGCAGCTGGAACGCGTCGAGTGCCTCGGTGTCGGTCACGCTGGTGTAGGTGACGCGTCCGATATCCTTCAGCCAGGCGTGTTCGGGACCGATCCCGGGATAATCGAGTCCTGCCGAGATCGAGTGCGCCTCGGCGATCTGCCCGTCGTCGTCCTGCAACAGATAGGTCTTGTTGCCGTGCAGAACGCCGGGGAAACCGCCTGCGAGGCTCGCTGCGTGCTTCGCGTCCAGCCCTTCGCCCGCGGCCTCGACGCCCAGCATCTGCACGTCCGCATCGTCGAGAAACGGGTGGAACAGCCCGATCGCGTTCGACCCGCCGCCGATCGCGGCGACCAGCAGGTCGGGCAGGCGACCGGTGCGCGACAGCATCTGCGCGCGTGCCTCGCGTCCGATCACGCTCTGAAAGTCGCGCACGAGCTCGGGATAAGGGTGAGGACCCGCTGCGGTGCCGATGATGTAGAAGGTATCGTGGACGTTCGCGACCCAGTCGCGCAGCGCCTCGTTCATCGCGTCCTTGAGCGTGCGGGCGCCGCTTTCCACCGCCCGAACCTCGGCACCCAGCAGCTTCATGCGAAAGACGTTCGGCGCCTGCCGCTCGACATCCTTCGCGCCCATGTAGATGACGCACGGCAGGCCGAAGCGCGCGCAGACAGTGGCGGTCGCGACGCCGTGCTGGCCCGCGCCGGTTTCCGCGATGATCCGCGTCTTGCCCATGCGCATCGCGAGCAGGATCTGCCCGACGCAATTGTTGATCTTGTGCGCGCCGGTGTGGTTCAGCTCGTCGCGCTTGAACCAGATTTCCGGCCCCATCCCCTTGGGTGCGCTCTCGCGCAGTGCGTCGGTCAGCCGCTCGGCATAGTAGAGCGGGCTGGGGCGCCCGACATAATGTTCGAGCAGGTCGTCGAACTGCGCTTGAAATGCCGGATCCTCCTTCGCCGCGCGATACGCGCGCTCGAGGTCGAGGATCAGCGGCATCAGAGTTTCGGCGACGTAGCGGCCGCCATAATCGCCGAAGTGACCGCGCGCATCGGGCTGCTGGCGGAAACTGTTGGGCGTGGCGGCAGGAGCGGAGGTGAGTGTCATAGGCGGCGCACCGCTTGAAGGAAGGCGGCGATCTTGTCCACGCTCTTGACGCCCGGCGCTTCCTCGACTCCCGACGATGTGTCGACCAAGGTGGCGCCGGTGCGCGCGACCGCCTGTGCCACGTTGGCTGCGTCCAACCCGCCCGACAGCGCCCAGGGCAGCGGCGAACGGAAGCCGTCAAGCAGCGACCAGTCGAACCGCACACCCATCCCGCCGGGCAGTGCCGCACCTGTGGGCGTCTTCGCATCGAACAGCAGCCGGTCGGCGGCACCGGTGTAATCGCGCGCAAGGTCGAGGTCGGCCCGGGTCTTGACCGCGATCGCCGCCCAGGTCTCCATGCGGGTTAGCGTTCGCAGATGCGCAACCTTTTCGGGCGCGGTCCGGTGAAGCTGGATCGCGCGCAGCCGCCCCGCCTGCACGGCGCGCGCAACCGTCTCATCATCGGGATCGACGAACACGCCGACCGCGCCGACGTGATCGGGCACGCGCTCGGCGAGCATCATTGCTTGATCGAACGACACGTCGCGCGGCGAAGGCGCGAAGAAGACGAAGCCGACGTGGCTCGCCCCGCCCGCGATCGCTGCATCAAGGGTTGCGGGCGTCGAGAGTCCACAAATCTTCGCCGTCACATGCATGGCCCGCTCCTTAGCAACGAGCGCCGCCAATGACCAAGTTTGCGCGAAGGATTACGGCATCGCCAGGCTGGCGAGTTCGTCGACCGAGATCCCGTAAACCGCGCAGATATGATCGCGCAGCGCCCGTTTCGCCGTCGCCATCTCGGCGTAGGCGATCTCCTCGAGCGCCTCGGCATCATGGTTGACGGTGAAGCGGTCGGGCACGAGCACGTTCCATGTCAGGTTGTGACGCCGTGCGGCTTCGCGAACCGCGTCTACGAGCGCGTGGGCGTCATCCTGCATCACGCGGGGCGGTTGTGCGTCGATCATAGCGTCGCAGCGATCGCGCGTGCGGCCTCGTCTGGGTCGCTCGCCTGCGTGATCGGACGCCCGATCACCAGCATCGATGCGCCGTCGTCGAGCGCGCGGCGCGGCGTGACGACGCGCTTCTGATCGCCCGCCGCACCATCTGCGGCACGGACGCCCGGCACGACAAAATAGCCCTTGGGCCACGCACGGTGCGCTTCCTTGACCTCCGCGCCCGAGCAGACGATCCCGTCCAGCCCCGCTTCGCGCGCGAGATCGGCGAGGCGCAAGACGTGATCGTGCGCGCTGCCGCTCACGCCGGTCGCAGCAAGATCGCTGTCGTCGAGGCTGGTCAGCATCGTCACCGCCACCACGCGCGTGTCGGGGTGCGCCGCGGCCTTCGCATCCTCCAGCATGGCGCGGCCGCCGCTCGCGTGAACCGTCAGGACAGCGGGTTTGAGCACGGCGAGCGACTGCACCGCTTTCGCGACCGTGTTGGGAATGTCGTGAAGCTTCAGGTCGAGAAAGACGGGAAGGCCCACTTCCTCGATCGCGCGCACGCCCGCCGGACCGTTGGCACAGAAGAACTCGAGCCCCAGCTTCACGCCGCCGACGTGATGCCGCACCTTCTGCGCCAGCGCGCGCGCGCGGACGAGATCGGGCGTGTCGAGCGCGACGAAGATGCGGTTCGACATCAGACTGCCTCCGGGCTCGTCGCCGCCGGAGGTGGCGGAGGCGGCGGCGGTGCCTGTTCAGGGAACGCGGCCTCGCTAATCGCGCGGGTGCTCGCCAGCGCGCGCTCGGCTGCCGCCAATCGCTGCCGCAACCGCCAGCGGATGACGTGCTGGTAGATCAGCGTCGGCAGGAAGCCGAGCAGGAAGGTCAGCAGCAACAGCAATGGCAGATTGATCTCCATCACCAAGTCGCCGAACAGCTGGATCGAGACGGTGGTCCAGTTACCGAAGGTGAACACCGCGGCGATGAACGCCAGCAGGCACCAGAACAGGATTTTTAGAAACTGCATCGCGGCCGACGCTATCGCCCGCTGCGCATTTTGGCCAGCCTTCAGCCGATTTCGCGGCGCAACGCGGTGAACAGCGGTGGGATGGCGGCGAGGCGTTTCTCTTCCTCGTCGAGGATGGCTAGGAACGCGGCACGCTTGATCGCGGCAACGCGGCCCGCGCGCAGACGGCCAGGACCAGGCAGGGTAGAGACGGTGATATCGATCATCCGTTCGGCGCCGTGCAGGCGTCCCCAAAGATAATCGTTCTCGCGGTAGGCCCGGCTGAAAAACGCACCGAAGCTGTTGAACTGGATGCCCTTCAAGGTCGCCTCGGCGCCGCCGCTTCGGATCGTTCGCGCATCGTCGGGCGAGATGCGGTCGACCCGGATCGGGTCGTACTCGTCCGTGCCTTCTCCCTGCAGCAGCGGCAGGGTCGCCACGTCGATGTAGGGGAAGCCGAGATAGTTGAGCAGCATGGCACGACGCAGGTCGCGCGGCAGCGCCGCGAGCGCGGCGGCGATCCGCGCGTCGGTGTCCGCATCGAGCTTCGTCAGGTCGAGCGAGGTGCCGAGTGCGTCGAGTAGCGGTTCGGCATCTTCGCGCAGACCACGCACCATTGCGCGCAACGATCGGTGCCGCTCCGGCCGACGCGCGTCGAGATAGGCGCCGAGCGAGGCGTAGACCTCGTTCCTGAGCGGTTCGAGCGTCGCCGCCCCCGCCGTCGCTTCCGCCTCGCTGATCCGCCGCGCGAGCAGGCGCAGCCGCCGCACGCGGAAATCGAGATCGAAGGTGCGCAGGAAGGCGACCGCCGGCTCGCTGCCCGCACCGGTGAATACCGCACGCTCGGTCACCCCGCGTCTGCCAAGCGCCTGATCGATGCGCGCGCGCGTGTTGCTCCACCGCTGCGTTCCCGGTGCGCCGCCGACCGCGTGGAGCAATGTCGCTATGAATTCTATGACGTTGGAGGTTTTGAGGTGACCGTAGCCGGCATAGGAGAAGCCGGCACGCTCGGCGGCCGACTCCTGCGCCCGGCGACGCCACGCGACCAGCCGCGCGGGCGTCGGGCGATCGAGGAAGAAGGTTCGGCCGAACAATTGCTCGATCTCGCGATCGATGTCGGGCCTGATCGCCTCCAGCACCGCGCGCATCCGCTCGATGCGACGCGTGCGTTCCGCCAATGCCTCCAGATTGTCGCGGATCGGCTGCTGGCGCGGCAATTCGCTGACCGCGCCCAGGATGGTCTGAAAGAAACCCGGTACGCCATCGACCGCGCCGGACAGCCGGAACTTGGTGCCAGGCGACGGGTCGATATAAACGAAGCGGCGATCGATTTCGCGGCGGGCGGGCCGGTCGCGCAACGCGTCGATCGCGGGGCGGAAAGGCGCGTTGGCGAGTACCGATCCGTCGATCAGCGCGGTCTTGGCGATGGTGTTCGCCGCGAATTGCCGCGGCAGGATGCGGCGCAGGAACACGCTCCGCCCGGGCCAACGCGCGCCGCGTTGCTCCAGCGCCATGTCCAGCTCCGTGACCGTCAGCGGTGGGAAAGCGCCGGGGAAGCTCGAGGTCGCGCGCGCAGCGAAGGTCAGTTCGGCCGGGTCGGCAAGCGTGTCGCAAGCCCGGCCGCTGTCGCTGAACGGAAACACCAGCCGGTGCTCGGTCTCGATCACCTCGGGTGGCGAATGCAGCTCCAGTCGCTCGGGGTGACCGGTGAAGTCGGTCACGGTCACGAACAGATCGAGCGGCTGACCCGGCGGCAGCAGGCGCGGGCCGCGCGCCGTCCCCGCCATCGCCGCGAAGGCGTCGAGCAGCATGTTGGTGAACCCGCTGCCCGAGAAGGGCGGCTCGAACCAGCGTGACCGGACGAAGTGCGACAGCTTGGCGCGCACTTCCTCGCGCGTGCCCTCGTCGGCCTCGTCGAGCTGGTCGGCGCTGCGGCCCGCCGCCATCCACGCGAGCGGCAGCGCCCACACTTTGGCGAATCGCGAGGCAGGGGCTGCGTCGGCGTCGATCAATCGTTCTACATCGGCACCGTCGAGCCAAAGATCGGTCAGCGGATCGAGCGACTGGCCCGACGCGATCGCCTGCGCCAGAAAGATGCCGTTGATCCCGCCCGCGCTCGCGCCCGCGACGATGTCGGGCAGCACACGTACCCGGATGTCCGCTGCCTCGCGGATCTCATTCAGCAGGTCGGCGTAGACGCGTGCGGAGCCGGTCAGGTCGGTCGTGTCGTCGTGAACGGCGCGGCTCGCGCGTGCCAGGTGCCAGACCTCTTTGGTGATGCCGTGCATGTAGACCGCCAGGCTGATGCCGCCGTAGCAGACGAGCGCCAGCCGAAGTTCCTTCTCCTTGGGCGCGCTCGCGTCGCCGCTCATGCCAGCGTCAGCTCGGCCCAGATCGGCAGGTGGTCGGATGCCTTGCGGGCAGTGGGACTGGCGTGAACCCCGCAGGCAGCGATCCGCAGGTCGGGCGATGCCATGATCCGGTCGAGCCGCGCGATCGGGCGGCGCGCGTGAAAGCTCGGACCCGTCTCCGCGAAGGCGAAATGCCGAGCGAAGTCGCGCAGGCATCCCGACATGCGGCTCCACTCGTTCAGATCGCCCATCATCACGGTCGGATGCTGACGCGCACAGGCAGCGACATGGGTCATCACCGCCTGCGCCTGACGCCGGCGCCACAGGCCGGAGAGGTCGAGGTGCATGCCGATGATCCGCATCGTCGTGCCGTGGATCGACACGTCAGCCATCACGGCGCCGCGCGGCTCGAGTGCGGGCAGGTGGAGCACCTCGCAGTCATCGATGACGGCCGAACGACGCACAAGCAGGGCATTGCCATGCCAGCCGCTGCTGAGCGCGCGGACGCCGAACCCGACTGCCTTCCATCCGCCATGCTCCTCCAGCAGATGCGGCGTAATCACCGCGGCGCGCGTACCGAAGCGCCGGTCGGCCTCCTGCAACGCGACAATATCGGCATCGATTTCGGTGAGCACGTCGAGGATGCGCTGCGGGTCGCGCCGGCGATCGGTGCCGATCCCCTTGCGCATGTTGTAGCTCGCGACCTTGACCTTCATCACACGAGCGAAACGAGCGTTGACCGGGTGAGTTGCACGCCCGGTTCACCCGGGAGTGCGCCGTCGCGCTAGACAGCGAGCATTACCGGCCGCGGGTGCACCGCGCTGTTTTGACCTTTCGGCGGCTCAGCCTCGCGCCGTTTCGCGGCAGGTGCGATTACCGGCACTGGCGAAGGCTGCCCGATCAGCCGCGACAGGTCCCGCAACGCCTGGACGAGCCCCAGGCCGCGCGGCCCGGCAATGTAGCGCGGCTCCCAATCGGGCGCGAACTTCTCCTTGTAAGTGCGCAGGCCGCGGAAGCCGTAGAAGCGCTCACCATGCTGGAACACCAGCGCGGCCGCGCGTGCCCATGCGGGTGCCAGCCGCCGACCGGCGATCCCCGACAAGGGCGCGATGCCGAGCGAGAAGCGCTCGTACCCCTGCTCGCGCGCCCATTGCATCACGTGCACGAACAGGAAGTCCATCGTCCCCGACGGAGCGTCATCGCGGTGCCGCATCAGATCGACCGACGCCTCGGCCCGGTTGGCGGTCAGCCACAGATTGGCGAAGGCGACGATCCGGTCATCGACCATCGCCAGCGCGACGTCGAAGTGCGACAGATAGTCGGCGTCGAACCGGCCCAGGCTGAACCCCTTCTCGGCGTGGCCCTTCGCGGCTGCCCATTCGTCCGACACGACGCGCAGTTCATCGATGATCGCGGGCCCGCCGCTCGCCGGCACGATGCGGAAGGTGAGGCCGCGACGCGCGGCGGCGCGTTCGGCCTTGCGCACCGATCGCATGCGCGGCGTCTCGAACGTCAACTCGCGCAGGTCGACCACCGCTTCCTCGCCGTATTTGATGACATGCAACCCCATGCCGATCGCCAGGTCGAGCACCGGCGGCGTGATCTGATAGAGCAGCAATCGGCCCTGCGCCGCATCGGCCAGATCGCGGATGCGCCAAAGCAGGTCGGGCCATTCGCTCTGCTCGCCGACGGGATCGCCCATGACGATCCAGCTCGCGCCGCGCCGACGATACATCAGCATCGCGGTGCCGCGCTCCGACAGGAGGAAGTTCTTGTCGCCGGTGAGCGCCAGCAGCGCGTCGGTACGCCTGCCGCGCGCCAGAATGTCCGACACCTTACCCGGATCGCACGCGATGTCGGGCGCGCTCGGCGCCGGCCCCATCCACCGCCATATGGCTACTCCGGCCAGCAATACCGCCACTCCCAGTGTGGCGCGCAGGAAACGCGGGGCGTCGCCGCGCAGGGCAAAGCGCCACCACAGATCGTCCTGGTACGGGATCTGACGATAGGCGAAGAACCCCGCCCAGGTCGCGCTCGCCACCACCACTGCGACGGCTCCCAGCCATGCGCCCGAGAGCGGCATCTGCGTCAGCGCGGTCCGACGATAGAACGCCGCGCGGGTCCAGTGGAGCAGCGCGGCGAGCATCAGGCACGCGGTCGCCTCCTCATAGTCGATGCCCTTCACGAGCGAGAAGATCGCGCCCGCGATCAGCAGCGCGCGCGTTGCCACGAACGCACCGTCGAGCCGCCGATAGAGACCGGGGGCGAGCAGCAGCAGCCCGGTGCCGACCAGGCTGGCGGCAATGTGGCTCGCCTCGATGAAGGGGAGCGGGGCGATATGCGAGAGCATGCCCATGCGCCCTTTCAGCGACGGCAGCGACCCTGACAGCAGCAGCATCGCACCGCCGATGAAGGTCGCAGCGGAGAGCACCAGCGGCGCGATGCCGGTGGCGGCGGCGCGCCCCTCACGCAGCAATCGCAGGGACAATGTGCGTCGCCGCGCGACTTCGCGCACGGCAAGCATGACGACCGACACGGCGAGCGGAAGCAGGTAGTAGATCAGCCGATAGGCGACCAGCGCGGCGAAGGCGGTAACCCGGTCGCCCGGCAAGACCGCCAGCACCACCGCCTCGAACACGCCGATGCCGCCCGGCACGTGGGTGACCACCGCCGCGACGATGCCCAGGGCGTAGGCGAGCACGAAGCTCGGCAGCAGGTGCAGCGACGCGCCCGGCATCAGCACGAACAACGCGGCGGCGGCGGCGGTGACGTCGATCAGCGCCACGCCGATCTGCGCCAGTGCCTGTCTGCCGCTCGGCAGCGGCAGGCTGAAGCGATGCCAGCGCAGTGGTCCGTTGCTGTGGGCGCATAGCAGCACCAGCGCGGCGGCGGTGGCCAGAATGGCGGCACCCATGACGTGCGACAGCGCGGGTGAGAGCGTCACGCCAGCGAGTGAGATCGCGTCGGAGCGGGCGAGCAGCGCCGCGCCTGCCACGGTGATGATCCCGCTCCAGAACGTCGCGCTCGCGACGCCGATCACACGCGCGATATCCGGTCCGTCGAGCCCGGCGGCCGTGTATATGCGATACCTTGCCGAGCCTCCGGTCACCAGCGACAGTCCAAGATTGTGGCTGAGCGTGTAGCTGGTGAACGAGGCGAGCGCTGCGGTGCGCCACGGCAGCGGGCGCCCGATCACGCGCAGCGCCAGCGCATCGTACAGCGTCAGCGCCAGATAGCTGAGCGCGGTAAAGGTCATCGCGGCGACGATCTGCGGCACCGTCATCGCATGCAGCACACCGCGGACTTCGGCGTAGCTCAGGTGCCGGGTGAGCTCCTCCATCGCCGTGAATCCGAGCGCCACCAGCAGCAGCACCAGCGCGACCGACAGCGCGACGCGGTACCGTGCCGCCGCGGCGAGCAGCTTATCCACGCGGCAGTTCCGACACGCGCTGCCACACCTGCGACTTGCACAGCAGGCCGTGCAGGATGCAGCCGCGAACGCGCATGTTGCTGTCGTCGACCTGCTCGATCAGCGAGTAGAAGTGCCGCCCCATGTCAGGCACGAACACCGTGCCCGCCCAGCTGCGCGCACCCGTCGGACGATAGTTTTCCAGCAGCGACGTGCCGATCAGATTGGGAACGTTGCCATCGCGCGCGTCCTGCTGCGCCTCACGGCTCGCCCAAACGACGCGGCCGCACAGCCGATCAGCGCAGGGCAAGGTGCGCACCGCGACACTATGGTATGGGTTGATCCACGTGCCGTAGATAGAGGCGGACGGCGCAGGCTCAGCGGCCGCCGCCGCTCCGCCGATCGCCAGCGCCGCCAAACCCATCGCCCACGTCGCAATCCGTCCAACCATCGTCATCGCGCCATCCTCCCGCATGCGAGATGGAGCTAGCGCAGCGCAACTTGCCGCAGCGTCGACGCTGGCTGAACAATCGGTAATGGTCGGGGGCGACGACGGAGAATCTGGTGCCGGTTGCAGGAATCGAACCCGCGACCTTCGGTTTACAAAACCGCTGCTCTACCAGCTGAGCTAAACCGGCACGTCGTGCGCGCCGCCATGCGTCACCCGCGCGTCGGCGTCCAGCCCCTTTACGGCGCGCCGAAGGTCCATCCCTCGATCCGCGCGACCTCGGGCGTGAGCGCTGACGGATGCCACAGCTCGGGCCGGGCAGCGGCGACGCGTAGCCACGCGGCGCTGAGCAGCGCATCGCTGCTGTGATCGTCGATCGTGCCGTCGTCGGGTACAGGCTCGCTCCCCAGACCAGCGAGCGCGTCGTTCAACGCGGCGGTGTCGCGCAGCTTGCTTCGGCCCGCGCGCACCCCCGCTTCTCGCGCGGCAAGGGTGGTGTAGATTTCGAGCACCACGCTGCCGTGCCCTGGATCGCGATCGAACGGCCAGATCGGGATGGCGCCGCTCAGACGATGCAGCATCCGCATGCCGGTCAGGCTCGACTTGCCCACCTGCGCCGCCCCGACGAGATTGAGGTTGCTGACCGGGCTCAGGCCCAGTGCGGCCTGGGCATGTTCGGCCAATCGCCAGCGCCCACGCCCGGGCGGAAACAGATCACCGACACGTCCGCCGTGACGCCGAAAGTGGCGCGAGGCGTCGGGGTGGTCGACGAAGCTGGTTGCGGAGAGGTGCGGGTCGCCGGCGCAGATGCGGTCTACCAGCGCCCATAAAGCGCGAGCGTCCGGCGGGCTCTGTGTCCACTCGGGGAAATAGCCGCTTCGATCGAAAAAGGGCAGCGCGGTTCCGAGGTCGAGCCCGACGAGCGTGTCGGGCGGTAGATCGTGCATGATCCAGTCGAGCACCTCCGCGCGTGACCAGATGTGCTTCGGCCGTACCAGCGCAGGCGCCGAGTTCCCGTTCGTGCACAGCGCAACCCGGATGCCCTTCTGCCGCTCGCCGACGGCGCCGGACCAGTCGATCCCGGCGAAATGCCGGAAGCGCGGCGCGTCGACCATTGGGCTCGCGGGCGATCAGCGCTGCGCAGCGAGCACGTCGGCGGTGAAGCGGGCGATGTCGAAGCTGCTCCCCGCCGGATCCTCGCCGCGACGTACCACCACCAGCTTCTCGGCCGGGATCACCATCACATATTGCCCCCGGTTACCCTGCGCCGCGTAGCTACCGGCGGGCAGACTCTGCTTCGTGCCGAACAGCCACATCGTAGCACCATAGCCCTCGGCACGCTCGGGCTGCGGACCGGACGGCGCCGTCATGTAGCGGAGCCAGCCCGCGGGAAGTACGCGTTTGCCCGCCCACACGCCGTCCTGCAGCCAGAACTGCCCCAATCGTGCGAGATCGCGTGCGGTCGACCAAACGTCCGACGACAGGATGTAATTGCCCTGCCAGTCGCGCTGCGCGACCGTGTGCGTCATGCCCAGCGTCGTGAAGAGCTGCTGCGGCAAGCGGTCGTACGCCGCCTCACCAAGCGATGCGCGGAGGCTGCGGACCGCCAGGAGAATGTCGTTGTTGGCGTAGCGAAAGCGCGAGCCGGGCTTCGCCTCCAGCGGCCACGATGGCGCCTGCTCGGTCACGGTCGTACCGCCGAAGTAGATCGCGTCGGTGCGGTTGCCTGCCGTGTCGCTGTGCAGGCCGGATGCCATGCGAAGCAGGTCGTCAAGCTTGATTGCACGCCGCGGATCGCCGCTACGCCATTCGGGTATATTGGCCGGCTGACGCGGGTCCACACCGGTCATGCCGACCAGCGTGCCGCTGATGCTCTTCGCGACCGACCAGGTGCGATTGGCGACGAACGGACCGAAACCGTCACGGTAACGCTCGGCGATCACCTTGCCGTCGCGCAGCACGACCACGCCGACCGTCTGGCTGCCGCGGCCATAATCGGAGAAGGCGCGCGCGACGACCCCGGCCAGTGCAGGCGAGGGGGCCGGGCTGATGCCGGCGTCGCCCATCGGCCACTGGCGCGGATCGGCTGAGGCAGGCGCCGGTGCGCGCGTGTAGGTCGTCGCGATCGGCGGCGTCACCGCCCCGATCGGCGCCAGTGTGCAGCCGCGGCCGCGCTGCCACGTCGCCTGCCGTGCCGGAATGTCAGGCGCGAACGGCACCGTCACGCGAGCAGTGGAGCGATCGACCGTCGCGGTCAGCGTCGGCACGAGCGCGTCATATTCGGGATAGATGCCGCGCAGCTCCAGCGCCTCGACGGCGGCCTGGCTGCGTCCGGTGTTGAACACGCCGCCGCAGAGCGTCGCCGCCTTGTACCCGGCGGCGATCGCGCGCGCGTAGCGCTCATCGGCCCGTTGCGGCGAGGGCGCTTGCGCAGGTGCCGGGCCACTCGTCAGCACAGTGGCAAGCAGGACGGGGAAGAGCGTGCTAGTCGCGCGACGGTTGAGCATGGCGTCGTTCATCCCACCAAGCCATCCGCTCGGCAATCCGCTTCTCGAACCCGCGCTCGGTTGGCTGGTAATATCGCTGGGGCGGTAGCTCGTCGGGCCAGTAGTTCGCACCGGAGAACGCGTCCTCGGCGTCGTGGTCGTACTCGTATCCCTTGCCGTAGCCGATGTCGCGCATCAGCTTGGTTGGCGCGTTCAGGATGTTGGCCGGCGGCATCAGCGATCCCGTCTCGCGCGCGCTGCGCCACGCGGCCTTCTGCGCGGCATAGACCGCGTTCGACTTGGGCGCGGTCGCCAAATAGACGCAGGCCTGCGCGATCGCGAGCTCGCCCTCGGGGCTGCCGAGGAAGTCATAGGCCTCTTTCGCGGCGAGGCACTGCTGCAGCGCCTGCGGGTCGGCGAGGCCGACATCCTCAACCGCCGCGCGTGTCAGCCGCCGGAGCAGGTAGAGCGGCTCCTCGCCCGCGGTCAGCATGCGCGCGAGATAATAGAGCGCGGCATTCGCGTCGGAGCCGCGGATCGCTTTATGTAGCGCGCTGATGAGGTTGTAGTGACCCTCGCGATCCTTGTCGTAGACGGCGACGCGGCGCTGCAGGAAGGCCGAGAGGCCAGCGGGATCGAGCGGCTGGTCAAGCGCGACCGAGAACAAGGTCTCCACCTGGTTGAGCAGAAAGCGCCCGTCACCGTCCGCGCTGGCGATCAGCGCGTCGCGCGCTGCGTTGTCGAGCGGTAGTCCGCGTCCGACCTCCGCCTCGGCGCGCGCGATCAGTTCCTCAAGCGCGGCCGAACCGAGCCGGTGAAGGATCAACACCTGTGCGCGGCTGAGCAGCGCCGCGTTCAACTCGAACGACGGGTTCTCGGTCGTGGCACCCACCAGCGTCACCGTGCCGTCCTCCACGTAGGGCAGGAAGCCGTCCTGCTGCGCGCGGTTGAAGCGGTGGATCTCGTCGACGAACAGTAGCGTGCGCTTCCCCAGCCGTGCGTGATCGCGTGCCTCGGCAAAGACCTTCTTCAGGTCGGCGACGCCCGAGAACACGGCCGAGATGGGGGCGAAGCGCAAGCCCACCGCGTCGGCGAGCAACCGCGCGATCGTGGTCTTGCCCGTACCGGGTGGTCCCCACAGGATCATCGACGACAATCGCCCGGCCGCGACCATCCGGCCGATCGCGCCATCTGGGCCGGTCAGATGCTCCTGCCCGACGACCTCGGCGAGCGTGCGCGGTCGCAGGCGGTCGGCGAGCGGTGCGTCGAGTGGCGGCGGGGAGGGCGCGGTGGGCTCCAGCCCGGCGAAGAGATCGGCCATCGCCTCGTTCTACTCCGCGATACGCGGCACGTCATGTCGCGCATGAAGATATATCTGGATCGCTCTTGCCAACGTTGTTCTTAGATATCTTTGGGTCAGAAAAGGAGACACCATGAGACATCACATGAACGATTGCGGTCGCCACCGGCACGGCTGGGAGGCACGTCTGGCCGCCAAAATGACGTCCTTCGCGATGCAAGGCCCGCGCGGCGGCAGACGCGGACCATTCGGGGGCGACTGGTTCGTTTCCGGTGAGGAGCCACGCGGCGGGCGGCGCGCGCGCATGTTCGACGGCAGCGAATTGCGCCTCGTGCTGCTCAAGTTGATCGCCGAGCGGGCGCGCCACGGCTACGACCTGATCCGCGAGATCGAGGCGCTTACCGCGGGGGCCTATGTGCCGAGCCCCGGCGTGGTCTATCCGACGCTGACGTTGCTCGACGAGATGGGCCTGATCGCCGAACAGCAATCCGACGGCGCGAAGAAGCGCTTCGCGATCACCGACGAGGGCGTGCAGCATCTGGCGGAGCGCGCCGAGGAAGTCGCCGCGCTGATAAACCGGCTGCGCGAACTGGCCGCACACCGCGAACGCGTCGACGCCGCGCCGATCCGCCGTGCGATGGGCAATCTGAAGGTCGCACTGGGCCACTCGTTCGCGTCGGGCGAGGTGCAGCAGGAGCGATTGCACGAAGTGGCGGCGATGATCGACGAATTGGCGCAGAAGATCGAGAGGCTGAAGTGATGACCGACCATCTGTCCGTCGCACGCGTGCCGACCCAGTCAGCGAGCCGTTATCTCCAGCAGCTCGCCAAACACTGGAGCCACAAGATGACGGTCACCTTCTCCGAAGAGGAGGGCGTCATCACCTTTCCGAACGAGAGCCGGCTGGAGATGCGCGTGAGCGACGACACGCTCGACCTGCTCCTGCGCGTACCCGCCGGTGAGGATAGCGCGCGCATGCGCGACGTGGTGGCGAACCATCTCGATCGCTTCGCCTTTCGAGAAGCGCCGCTGACGTTCGACTGGCAGGAGCGCGACGCCTAAGCGGACACGCGCGCGCGCATCACCTCGGTGTAGGCCGCCAACACCTGAGCGTTGGCGGTTTCCCACTGGAACTCGGCAGCGCGCGCGTGACTGGCGGCACCCGCCTTGCTGCGAAGATCGGGATCGCGGATCAGCTTCGCGATCGCCCCGGCATAACCGTCGATCTGCTGCGGTGTAACGAGGAAGCCGGTGACACCGTCCTGTACCAGATCGACCGCGCCGGTCGCCCGCGCCGCCACGACCGGAACGCCCGCCGCCATCGCCTCCGAGGTGACCTGGCCCCAGGTTTCGGTGACACTCGGATTGAACAGAACGTCCATCGACGCGACCGCGCGACCCAGGTCATCGCCGCTCTGGAAACCCGCGAACGCCGCTTCGGGCGCGCGACCGGCGAACCAGTCGCGGGCGGGTCCTTCGCCGACGACGATCACGCGGTGACGCACGCCGCGTTCGCGCAGCGCCGCGATCACGTCGGCGAACACGCCCAGTCCCTTCTCGAGCACCAGGCGCCCGAGAAAGCCGATCGCGACCTCGTCGTCGGCGATCCCCAGCGACCGGCGCCACTCGAGGCTGCGGCGCTCGGGCGAGAAGCGCTGGTGATTGACCCCGCGCGGCCACAGCGAGATCGTCGTGTCGACACCCAGCTCGCGGATGATCTCGCCCATCGACGGTGTCGGCACCAGCACGCGGTCGGCACGATTGTAGAAGCGCTTAAGGATCCAGCGGATCGCCGGTTGAATGAAGCCCAGTCGATAATAATCGAAATAGGTCTCGAAACGCGTGTGAACCGCGGCGACGACGGGAACATCGTGCCCCCGCGCCCAGGTCACCGCCGCGTGTCCCAGAAACTCGGGCGCAGATACGTGAACCAGATTGGGGGCGAACGCCTCCAGATCGCGGCGCGGCGCGGTGGGCAGCGATCGGCCAAGTTTGTACTCGCCACGGCCCGGAAACGGAATCGCGGGCACGTCGACCAGATCGCCGCGCGGCGCGAACGCCGGCGTGGGGGAGGTGGGGGAGTAAACGCGGACCTTGACGCCCTGCGACAGCAAATAGCCGACCAGCAGGTTCTGCGCCTGGTTCGCGCCGTCACGCACGTAATTGTAGTTGCCGCTGAACAATGCGACGCGAAGGTCGGAAGGCCTCATCAATCACGCACCTAGGGTCAGTTTCCGGCATAAACGTGACGTGAGCACTGGAAGATGCATCGGGGACCGTGCCGGCGTCAGTTCGCGTCGACGGCCTCGATCTCCTCCCGGCTGCGGATGCGGCGGATACGCGGCTCGCGTGACATCATCGCCTCGGCGCGGATGTCGTTGCGCAGCTCTTCGCGCTTCTCGTGGATCGATGCGATCACCGGACCCATCGCCGCACCCAATTCGACCAGCACGGCCTCGGACAATTGCAGCGAACTCTCCAGCGTTTCGGGCACCGCATCGGTCACGCCCGCCCGGTACAGTTCCGCTGCGTGGCGCGGATCGCGCGCGCGCGCGATGATCGGCAGCTCGGGAAATTGCGCGCGCACTTGCCGCGTCAGCCTGACCGTCAGTACCGGATCGTCCATCGTCAGGATCAGCGCGCGCGCCGATGCGAGGCCCAGCCGGTCGACCAGCTCGCGCCGCACGATGTCGCCGAAGACGACATTGTGTCCGGCAGCGCGGGCGCGGGTGACCGCGTCGATGTCGGCCTCGATCGCGACATAGGGTCGATCGTGCCGCGACAGCATGTCCGCGACGAGTTCGCCGACCCGTCCAAAGCCGATGATGATCGTGCGTCCGCTGTCGTCCGCGGGCACATCCTCCAGCGGCGCACGACGCTCGATCCGGTGCGAAATCGCGCGTCCCAAGGCGGCGAGCAGCGGCGTGATCGTCAGCCCTATGGCGGTCACCGTCTGCCAGAAGGTCGCCGTCGACGGCAGGATCAGCCGCGCCTGCGCCGCGGTCGCCAGCACAATCAGCGTCGTCTCCGACGGACTGCCCATCAGCAACCCCGTCTCGGCTGCGACACCGCGTCGCGCATTGAACACCCGCAGCAACAGTCCGGTCACGACCGCCTTGGTCAACACCACGCCCGCGACCGCGAGCAGCAGCGACGGCCAGTTGGCGAGGATCAGCCGTAGGTCGACGCTCATGCCGACCGTGATCAGGAACACGCCCAGCGCCAGTCCCTGAAACGGTTTGGTGATCACCTCGACCTCGGAGTGATACTCGGTTTCCGCAATCAGCAGTCCGGCGAGCAGCGCGCCGACGATCGGCGACAGACCGGCCGCGGTCGTGGCCACGCTGGCGACGATCACGACCAGCAGCGAGGCGGCGAGGAACAGTTCGGGGCTCTTCGTACGCGCCGCTTGCGCGAACAATCGCGGCAGAAAATATCGCCCGCCGCCGTAGATCGCGACCACGGTCAGCCCGCCGCGCAGCGCCACGCCGGCGATTCCGGCCCAGCCGTCGTCACCCGCGGTGGGGGCCATCGCCCCCAGCGCGAAGATGATCGGGACCAATGCCAGGTCCTCGAACAGCAGCATCGCGAACGCGCCGCGCCCGACCGGGCTCGACGTTCCGACCAGCGGCAGCACGAGCGCGGTCGAGGATAGCGACAACGCGAGCCCCAGACCGGCTGCTCCCGCCCAGGGCTGCCCGAGCAGGTGCAAGCCCACCGCGATCAGCGCCGCTGAGCCGAGCAATTGCGCCGCGCCGGTACCGAACACCGCCTGCCGCATCGTCCACAAGCGGCGGAACGACAGCTCTAGCCCGATGGAAAACAGCAGCAGCACGATCCCGAACTCGGCGAACGGCTCGATCGAGTGTGGATCGGAGATGGTGATATAATAAAGCCACGGGAACGCCTGCGTCAGCGATCCCAGGCCCGCCGGCCCGACCAGCGCGCCGACCAGGATGAAGCCGATCACGGGGCTGATGCGAAAACGCGCGAACGCCGGAATGACCAGCCCCGCCGCGCCCAGCACCACCAGCGCGTCCGAGAAACCAGCGTTTTCCAATCCGATTGCCATAAGCGGCACCTTGGCGGATGCGGGCGGCGGTGTCAGTTACTAATGGTGTCAGCTGTTGATCGTATTTTCGTCCGCAGCGATCGCTGAGGTTACATCGACAACCTCGGGCAGAGCGAGCAGCGCGGGCGTTACGGTAACCCGCCAGCTGTTCGTATGCGCGGTATACGCCGCGTGCTGCAGCACCATCGCATGAGGAATCAGGGCGGCTGTATCGATCGAGAAGTCGGGCGCGAAAAGCAGCACCGCGAGTATGTCGAATCGATGCTCGGGCAGGCGGCGGAGTGCGCTCAGCTGCGCCTGGCGTTTGCCAGTCGCGAGCCGACGTGCCTTGATCTCGTAGCGCAGCGTTGTGACCGGATCGCGAGCATCGAAGCCCGCAGTGCTGTTCGGCTCTAGTGTCCAGCCAAGCGCCCGCGCGAACAGGTGCTCGGCGTAGTCGCCGACCGGTCCGTTACCTGTTCGCGCCACGCCTCGCGCGCGCAACTCGCGCAAGATCGCGGCGTAGGTGGCGAGCAGGTTGGAGGTTGTAAGGCTCGCGATGGCGATCTGATCTGACTGCGCCGCGATCGGCTTCAATGGCGGCTCCGCTTTAACGTCGCGGGTGCCGGGCGCCCTATCCGCAAACGCGGCATATGCTCGTAATGCGCTGCTGCAATCCGCGACCTTGCTGTCGCTCATGCCGCTACGCTTCAATGCGACACGCAGCGTGTCGATCTCGTGCTCGTCGCGTGCGCAAGCATCAAGGTCGATGGTCAGTTCGCGCTCGACGCGTCGCAGGTTTGACAGGTAGCTGTCCACGCTACGCGCGCCCAAGCGTTGCGCGAGGAAGCGGCGAAAGGCTTCCTCGCGCATCAGGCGGTCAGGCCCAGGTCGCCATCTTGTTCTCGAGGTTTTGACGCACGGCCTCGAAGAACTGCTCGGTCGTCATCCACTTCTGATCCGGACCGATCAGGATCGCGAGATCCTTGGTCATGTCGCCGTTCTCGACCGTTTCGATGCAGACCTGCTCCAGCGTCTGCGCGAAGCGGGTGACGTCGGGCGTGTTGTCGAACTGGCCGCGATACTTGAGGCCGCCGGTCCAGGCGAAGATCGACGCGATCGGGTTGGTCGAGGTCGCCTTGCCCTGCTGGTGCTGGCGATAGTGGCGCGTCACGGTGCCGTGCGCGGCCTCGGCCTCGATCGTCTTGCCGTCCGGCGTCATCAGCACCGAGGTCATCAGGCCGAGCGAACCGAAGCCCTGCGCGACCTGATCCGATTGCACGTCGCCGTCGTAGTTCTTGCACGCCCACACGAACTCGCCGTTCCACTTCAGCGCTGAGGCGACCATGTCGTCGATCAGGCGGTGCTCATAGACGATGCCCTTGGCGGCGAACTCGTCCTTGAACTCGGCCTCGAAGATCTCAGCGAAAAGGTCCTTGAAGCGACCGTCATAGGCCTTGAGGATGGTGTTCTTGGTCGACAGGTACAGCGGCCAGCCGCGGCCGAGCGAATAGTTCATGCTGGCGCGCGCGAAATCGCGGATCGACTGGTCAAGGTTGTACATCCCCATCGCGACGCCGCCTTCGGGGAAGTCGAACACCTCGCGCTCGATCACCTGACCGTCGGTGCCCTGCCACTTCATGGTCAGCTTGCCCGCACCCGGCACGACGAAGTCGGTGGCCTTATACTGGTCGCCGAACGCGTGACGGCCGACGACGATCGGGTGGGTCCAGCCCGGGATCAGGCGGGGGACGTTCTTGATCACGATCGGCTCGCGGAAGATCACGCCGCCCAGAATGTTGCGGATCGTGCCGTTGGGCGAGCGCCACATCTTCTTGAGCCCGAACTCCTCGACGCGCGCCTCGTCGGGGGTGATCGTCGCGCACTTTACCGCGACGCCGTACTTCTTGGTCGCCTCGGCGCTGTCGACCGTGACCTGGTCGTCGGTCGCATCGCGGTGCTCGATGCCAAGGTCGTAGTAATCGAGCTCAATGTCGAGATACGGCTTGATCAGGCGTTCGCGGATCCACTCCCAGATGATCCGCGTCATCTCGTCGCCGTCGATCTCCACGACGGGCGTCTTCACCTTGATCTTGGCCATGTTCTCACTTCCGAGTTGGGGAGGGGTTGGGGCAGCGCATAGAAAGGGCAGGGGCCGCGATCAAGCGCAGCGCACCCGCGCGCCGCATAACGACACGAAAAGCGGCCGGAACGACGCGGCGCGTTGTCAGGGCGGTTCACCGACGATAGACCCGCGGCTATGTCATCGCTGCAAAAGCCCCCGGTGGGCACGTCCACGGTCAAGTGGCGCTTTCCCGCCGTCCATCCCGAGGGGCAGAAATTCACCGCCATCGCGTTCGGCATCACGCTGCTCGCGACGATCGTGACCAAGGTGCTGTTCTGGCCGATGCTCGGCGTCACCCTGTGGGTTGCCGCCTTTTTCCGCGACCCGGTGCGGACCACGCCGATCGGCGACGATCTGGTCGTCTCGCCCGCCGACGGGCTGATCACGATGATCGAGCGCGTGCCGGTCCCGCGTGAGCTGGTCGGCGACCTGGGTGGCGAACCGATGGTGCGCGTGTCGGTGTTCATGTCGGTGTTCGACGTGCACATCAATCGGACGCCGATCGCGGGCACGATCCGGCAGGTCGTCTATATCTCGGGCAAGTTCCTGAACGCCGATCTCGACAAGGCATCGGAAGAGAACGAACGCCAGCATTTCGTTGTCGAGGGGCATGACGGTCGCCGCATCGGCTTCACGCAGATCGCGGGTCTGGTCGCGCGCCGCATCGTCGGCTTCGTCAAGGTCGGCGACATCGTCGCGGTCGGGCAGCGCGTCGGGCTGATCCGGTTCGGCAGCCGCGTCGACGTGTTCTTGCCCGAGGGTTGCGTGCCGCAGGTGGCACTCGGCCAGCGCGCGATCGCGGGTGAAACCGTGCTCGGCCGCTTCGACGGCGCACCCGTTCGCGGGATCGCGCAGTAATAATGCGCACCGCTCGTCCGCTTCGTCCTCCGCGTGGGCTGCCGCTCCGCGCGGTGGCGCCGAATGCCGTCACCGCGCTCGCGCTCTGTTCGGGATTGTCGGGCATCCGCTTCGCCATTCAGCAGAACTGGGCGATGGCGGTGGTAATGGTGCTGCTCGCCGGTGTGCTCGATGGTTTGGACGGCCGGGTCGCCCGGATGCTGCGCGGGGAAAGCCGTTTCGGCGCGGAGCTCGATTCGCTCAGCGATGCGATTTCGTTCGGCGTGTCGCCCGCGCTGATCCTGTATCTGTGGTCGCTCTCGACGCTGCCGCGCTTTGGCTGGACGGCGTCACTCATGCTGGCGGTATTCTGCGCGCTGCGTCTCGCGCGCTTCAACGCCGCGATCGACGCCGACGACCAGCCGCACAAGTCGGCGGGTTTCCTGACCGGTGCGCCGGCGCCCGCCGGTGCGGGTCTGTCGCTGCTGCCCATGTTCCTGTGGTTCGCGACGGGAGAGCCGATTTTCCGCTCGCCCTATCTTGTTGCACCCTGGACCGTGTTCGTCGCGATCCTGATGGTTTCCAGCGTGGCGACCTTCTCCTGGTCATCGCTGCGGCTGCGCCGCAACGTACGCTTCGAAGCGATTGCCCTCGTCGTCGTCGTCGGGGCCGCAGCCATCTCCGCACCGTGGGAGACGATCTCGACCCTGTGCGTCGCCTATCTGCTCGCGCTACCGTTCAGCATCGCGAGCTACGCGCGGGTCAAGCGGCTTCGCGGAACCGCGGCTGCGGTCGAACCGACGACGCCGACCAGCGCCTGACCGCGATGCGGTTTTCGGCGCGGACAAGCGTCGCGAGCGGCTCGAACCGTTGCTCCGGTCGGCCGGACAACGCATCCATGATGCGCCCGGCGTTCGGCACGAGCGTCGACCCGAGAGCGTAAAGAGCGCCCGCCGTGGCGCCTCCGAACACCAGAACATCAAGCACGATCAGCATGTTCGCTTCCTTAGCCTATGCGAACCCAACGTCCGCCAACATCCCTCAACAAACTTCGGTTCCCGCCACTAAGACCATTTCGGACGAAAAAAGAGCGACTTAGCGTCCAAACGGGTAAGTTCGTGTTCTGTTCTCCCGTATGTTCCACTTACGTTCTCTCGTCAAGCAGCAATCACGGCTTGTCAGATCGGGCAATCGACGCTAAGCGCCGCCCCTCAAACCCACATGGGAAGCATCAACAACCGGTGCGCCGGGCTTCCAGCCTGCACGCGTCACTCGCTTCCCAGCGGCTTAACCGGAAGGAATAACGTTATGGCGGCACCTGTCGTCAGCATGCAGCAGCTCATCGAAACCGGCGCGCACTTCGGCCACCAGACGCATCGCTGGAACCCGAAGATGAAGCCCTACATCTTCGGCGACCGCAACGGCGTCCACATCATCGATCTTTCGCAGACCGTGCCGCTGTTCGCGCGCGCGCTCGAATTCGTGTCGTCGACCGTTGCGGCGGGTGGCAAGGTCCTGTTCGTCGGCACCAAGCGCCAGGCGCAGGAGCCGATCGCAGAGGCGGCGCGTCGTGCAGGCCAGCACTTCGTCAATCACCGCTGGCTGGGCGGCATGCTCACCAACTGGAAGACGATCTCCAACTCGATCAAGCGTTTGAAGGCGCTCGAGGAGCAGCTGTCGGGCGACACGCACGGCCTGACCAAGAAGGAAGTGCTGCAGCTGACGCGCGAGCGCGACAAGCTCGAGATGAGCCTGGGCGGCATCCGCGACATGGGCGGCGTGCCCGACGTCATGTTCGTGATCGACGCCAACAAGGAAGAGCTGGCGATCAAGGAAGCCAACACGCTGGGTATTCCGGTCGTCGGCATCCTCGATTCGAACGTCTCGCCTGACGGCATCGCGTTCCCGGTTCCGGCGAACGACGACGCGGCGCGCGCGATCCGTCTGTACTGCGAGGCGATCGCGATCGCGGCGACGCGCGGCAACCAGCAGCAGCAGGCGCGCAGCGGCGCTGACCTGGGCGCGATGATCGAGCCTCCGGCCGAGGAAGCGATCCAGGCTGCCGAGGCGCCGATCGATACCGACGTGAACGCCGAGGGCAATGTCATGGCGGCCAACGCGCAGGCGTAATCGTCGACGCGGCACCGCCTTCGCGGTGACGTGCAATTGTCATGGAGGCTGCCTACATGGCGGCCTCCATTTGTTTCATCGCTCGACTGCCCGCTGCACCGCGCCGGGCGCCTGGGCGATCTAATCACATTCGAGGGACCAGAACGATGGCCGACATCACCGCTTCGATGGTGAAGGACCTGCGCGAGAAGAGCGGCGCGGGCATGATGGACTGCAAGAAGGCGCTGAACGAGACCGCCGGCGACATGGACGCCGCGCTCGACTGGCTGCGCACTAAGGGCCTCGCGGCCGCGCAGAAGAAGTCGAGCCGCACCGCGGCCGAGGGTCTGGTCGGCGTCGCCGTTTCGGGCACCAAGGGCGCGGCGGTCGAGGTTAATTCGGAGACCGACTTCGTTGCGAAGAACGACCAGTTCCAGGCGTTCGTGCGCGAAGTGACGCAGATCGCGCTCAACACCGGTGACGACGTCGAGGCGATCAAGGCCGCGTCGATGCCGTCGGGCACGACTGTTGCCGAGGCGCTGACCAACAACGTCGCCACGATCGGCGAGCACCAGTCGATCCGCCGCGCGCGTCGCCTCGAAGTCTCGCAGGGCGCGGTCGTCGCCTACGTCCACAACCAGCAGTCGCCGGGTCTGGGCAAGATCGGCGTGCTGGTCGCGCTCGAGAGCACGGCTAATCAGGAAGCGCTGCAGTCGCTCGGCAAGAGCCTCGCGATGCACATCGCCGCAGCCTTCCCGAAGGCGCTGAACGAGGGCGACCTCGACGAGGCCGAGATCGAGCGCGAGCGCGCGATCGCGACCGAGAAGGCCGGCGAGAGCGGCAAGCCCGCCGACATCATTGCCAAGATGGTCGAGGGCTCGATCGCCAAGTACCGCAAGGAGCACGCGCTGGTCAGCCAGCTGTTCGTGATGGACGGCAAGACCAAGATCAGCGACGTCGTCGCCAAGGCGGGCAAGGATGCCGGCGCCGAGATCAAGCTGGTCGACTACGTCCGCTTCCAGCTGGGCGAGGGCATCGAGAAGGAACAGTCCGACTTCGCCGCCGAGGTCGCTGCTGCATCGGGCGTGCCGCAGAACGCCTGACACGCTGATTGTGTCGCGATAAGCCGCCGCTCCGGTACCTGCCGGGGCGGCGGTTTGCGTATGGGGCGGGTTGCTCCACCCTGACCTGACCTCTAAGGTCCGCCAGCCTTTCCCCAAGCCATTCGGAATCGATGACCAAACCGCGCTACAACCGTATCCTGCTGAAATTGTCGGGCGAAGTATTGATGGGTGAGGGCGGTCTGGCGATCGATCCCACCGTCACCGCGCGCGTCGCCGAAGAGATCGCCGATGTGAAGGCGCAGGGGTTCGAGCTGTGCGTCGTCGTCGGCGGTGGCAATATCTTTCGCGGCATCTCCGGCGCCGCGCGCGGCATGGAACGCGCGACCGGCGACTATATGGGCATGCTCGCAACCGTGATGAACGCGCTGGCGGTGCAGAACGCGCTGGAGCAGATCGGCGTCGACACGCGCGTGCAATCCGCCATCCCGATGCAGTCGGTGTGTGAGCCGTTCGTCCGCCGCCGCGCGATGCGGCACCTGGAAAAGGGGCGCGTGGTGATTTTCGCCGCGGGTGTCGGGTCGCCGTTCTTCACCACCGACAGCGGTGCTGCGCTGCGCGCGGCCGAGATGAACTGCGACGCGCTGTTCAAGGGCACCAGCGTCGACGGCGTTTACGATGCCGACCCGAAGAAGGTCGCGACCGCCAGGCGCTACGATACGATCGGCTACGACGAGGTATTGTCGAAGAACCTGCGCGTCATGGACGCGAGTGCCGTCGCGCTCTGCCGCGACTCCAACATTCCGATCGTCGTGTTCAACATCCGCGAGCACGGCAATTTCGCCGCCGTGCTGCACGGTGAGGGCGTGTCGACGATCGTTCAATCCAGTCCGGAGAAGTAAGCCATGCCCGCGTATGACAAGGCCGATATCGAGCGTCGCATGAACGGCGCGGTTGAATCGCTCAAGGGTGACCTCGCCGGGCTGCGCACCGGTCGCGCGTCGACCTCGCTGCTCGATCCGGTGACGGTCGAGGTGTACGGTGCCAAGATGCCGCTCAACCAGGTCGCGACCGTGTCGGTGCCCGAGCCGCGCATGATCTCGGTGCAGGTGTGGGACAAGTCGAACGTCGGACCCGTGGAGAAGGCGATCCGCTCCGCCGGTCTCGGTCTCAACCCGATCAATGATGGCCAGAACCTGCGCCTGCCGATCCCCGACCTGACCGAGGAACGCCGCAAGGAGCTTGCGAAGCTCGCCGGGCAATATTCTGAGAAGGCCAAGGTCGCGGTCCGCAACGTGCGCCGCGATGGCATGGACGCGCTCAAGACCGACGAGAAGAAGGGCGTGTTCTCCGAGGACGAGCGCAAGCGGCTGGAGGGTGAGGTGCAGAAGCTGACCGACGCCACCACCGCCGACATCGACAGCGTCTCGGCCGCGAAGGAAAAGGAAATTCTCGGCAAGTGAGCCTGCATCGGCATAGGGGGGAATGCTGATGGCGACCGCAGCGCGGCCACAGACCGCGGGCGGTGCCGTGCCGCGCCACGTGGCGATCATCATGGACGGCAACGGCCGCTGGGCGAAGAAGCGGCTGCTGCCGCGCGCCGCCGGGCACAAGGCCGGAGTGGAGGCGGTGCGCCGCGTCACGCGTGCGGCGCGCGCGATGGGGATCGAGGCGCTGACGCTCTACGCCTTCTCGTCGGAGAATTGGCGACGGCCGGCGGAGGAAGTGAGCGACTTGATGGGTCTGCTCAAGTTCTTCATCCGCAATGATCTTGCCGAACTGATCCGCGAGAACGTGCGGCTGCGCGTGCTGGGCGACTACGCGCGCTTCTCGGCCGATGTCGTCGCGCTGATCGACGATGCACTTGCGCGGACGGCGGGCAACACCGGGCCGATCCTCGCGATCGCGCTCAACTACGGCGCGCAGGCCGAACTGGTACGTGCCGCACAGACTTTGGCGGCGCAGGCGCAGGCCGGTGAGCTTGATCCCGCCGCGATCGATGTCGGGTCGATCGAGCGCGAGCTGGAGACGCGCGAGCTGCCGCCGCTCGATCTGATGATCCGCACCTCGGGCGAGCATCGCCTGTCTAACTTCCTGTTGTGGCAGGCGGCTTACGCCGAACTGCTGTTCGTCGATACATTATGGCCCGACTTCGGCGCCGATGATCTCGCCGCCGCCATCGAAGCGTTTGGGCAGCGGCAGCGCCGCTACGGTGGTTTGTGACGGCGCCGGACGCACCCGCGCGTCGCTCCGAACTTGCGCGCAGGACAATGGCTGCTGCGGTGATGGCGGCGGTCGCACTGGCGGCGCTGGTGGCGGGTGGGTTCATCTACTGGCTGCTGATGGTCGTCATCGCGCTGTTCATGATGGCGGAATGGTCGGACCTGACGGCGACGCCAGCACGTGAGAAACGGCTGGCGCAATATGCCGTCTCGGTACCGCTGGCGATCCTGGCGCCGATCGCCGCCGGGGCGAGCTTCCTCGCGATCGGACTGATCGCGGCCGCTTTCTTCTTCACCGCGATCGTGACCCGGCGTGGGTGGCTGGCGAGCGGAACGATCTACTGCGCGCTACCGGTGCTGTCGCTCGTGCTGATCCGCGAGCAGGATCACGGATTGCTGCTGTCGCTCTGGGCACTGGTGCTGGTGTGGATGACCGATATCGGTGCGTTCTTCGCCGGGCGCGCGATCGGCGGGCCGAAGCTTGCGCCGCGTGTCAGCCCCAACAAGACCTGGGCCGGGCTGATCGGCGGGATCGTCGCGGCGACGCTGTTCGCGCTGGTGCTCCACGTCGCCTATAATTTGCCGCTGCGATTGCTGCTCGCGACACCGGTACTGGGCGTGCTCGCGCAGGGTGGTGATTTGTTCGAGAGCTGGCTGAAGCGTCGCGCGGGCGTGAAGGATTCGGGCAACATCCTTCCCGGGCACGGCGGCTTGCTCGATCGGCTCGACGGTCTGGTGCCGGTCGCACCGGTTGCGGCGCTGCTCGTCGTCGCGCCGGCGATCTTCTGATGCGGACGGTCACGATCCTGGGCGCGACCGGTTCGGTCGGCACCTCGACGCTCGACTTGGTCGAGCGCGAGCCCGAGCGGTTCCGCGTTCGCGCATTGACCGCGAACTGCGATGTCGAACGGCTCGCCGCGGCAGCGATCCGGACGCGCGCCGAACTCGCCGTCGTGGCGGACGAGACGTGTCTGCCCGCGCTACGCGAGGCGCTTGCCGGAACGAAGGTCGAGGCGGCGGGAGGACCGCAGGCGGTCTGCGATGCGGCTGAACTGGGTGCTGACTGGACGATGGGCGCGATCGTCGGCTGTGCCGGGCTTGCCCCGACGATGGCGGCGATCCGCGCTGGCGGCACCGTCGTGCTCGCCAACAAGGAACCGCTCGTCTCAGCCGGCGACCTGATCATGCAGGCCGCGGCGGAGCACGGCGCGACGCTGCTGCCGGCAGACAGCGAGCACAACGCGATCTATCAATGCTTTGACTTCGCGCGACCCGAGCGGGTGCGGAGGATCATCCTGACCGCGAGCGGCGGTCCGTTCCGCGACGCCACGCTCGAGCAGATGGCGGCGGTCACGCGCGAGCAGGCGGTCGCGCACCCGAACTGGTCGATGGGCGCGAAGATCTCGGTCGACAGCGCGACGATGATGAACAAGGGGCTCGAGTTGATCGAGGCGGCGCGGCTGTTTCCGGTCGCCGCGGGCCGCATCGAGATCGTCGTCCACCGTCAGTCGGTCATCCATTCGATGGTCGATTACGTCGATGGCTCGATGCTCGCGCAACTGGGGCCGAGCGACATGCGCGTGCCGATCGCGCACTGCCTCGCCTGGCCCGACCGTATGGCGACGCCGATGGCGCCGCTCGACCTCGTAAAGCTTGGCCGACTTGATTTCGAGGCGCCCGATCCGGTCCGCTTCCGCGCGCTGGCGCTGGCTCGGACAGCGTTGGAGGAGGGCGGCGCACGGCCCGCGATCCTGAATGCCGCCAACGAGGTCGCGGTGGCGGCGTTCCTCGCCGACCGCATCGGCTTTCTTGAAATCGCCGCAATCGTGGAAGATACCTTGAGCCGCTACGCTCCCGAGGCGCCGGAGACGATCGACGCGGTGATCGCGATCGACGCGGAGGCGCGCAGACTCGCGGGCGAGCGCGTAGAGGATTGCGTGGCTTGATCCAGACCCCGGGACTGTTGCTGACCATCCTGGCGTTCGCGCTGGTGATCGGCCCGCTCGTCTTCATCCACGAACTGGGCCACTATCTCGCCGGACGCTGCTGCGGCGTGAAGGCGGAAGCGTTCTCGATTGGGTTCGGGCGCGAGATCGCGGGATGGACCGACCGGCGTGGCACGCGCTGGCGGCTCGCGCTGCTGCCGCTCGGCGGATACGTCAAGTTCGCGGGCGATATGAGTGCCGCCGGGCGCAGCGATCCCGACTGGCTGCTGCTGCCGCCCGAGGAGCGTGCGCAGACATTTCAGGCGAAGCCGGTATGGCAGCGCGCGATCATCGTCGCGGCTGGGCCGGCGATCAACTTCCTTTTCGCCATCCTCATCCTCACCGGCTTCGCGCTCGCCTACGGCGACGCACAGACACCGGCGGTGGTGGGACAGGCGATGCCGGGTACGGCCGCGGCGCAGGCGGATCTTCGCCCCGGCGACAAGATCGACGCGCTCGGCGGGCGTCACGTCGACACGTTCGAGGACATGGTCCGCTACGTGAAGATCCGCGCCGGCGAACGCGTCCGCATCGATTACGTTCGCGACGGACAGGCCGATCACGTCGAGGCGCAGATCGGCACGCAGGAGCAGCGTGACCGGTTCGGCAACGAGTACAAGGTTGGGCTGCTCGGTATCGCCCCCGGAAACCCGGTGGTACGTCCTGTCGGCATGCTGGAGGCGCCCGTCGTCGCGGTGCGCCGCACGGGCGAGATTATCGAGATGATGGTGGAAACGATCGGCCAGATCATTTCCGGCCGGCGCTCGGTCAAGGAGCTCGGCGGGCCGCTGGCGATCGCCAAGGTGTCGGGCGAGCAGATCACGCTAGGCTGGGACGCGTTCGTGTTCCTGCTCGCGCTCGTGTCCATCAATCTGGGGTTCATCAACCTGCTGCCAGTGCCGATGCTCGACGGCGGGCACCTGTTGTTCTACCTGATCGAGGCGGTCAGGCAGAAACCGGTCGGCGCGCAAGCACAGGAGTGGGCTTATCGCGGCGGATTGGCGGCGGTGCTGGCGTTAATGATGCTCGTCACCTTCAACGATCTCGGCAACTTCGGACTGTGGCGGCACCTGGCCGGCTTGATCGGCTGACGCAGGTGTTGCAGGGGCGGGCGCGAGCCTGGCGAGCGCAACGGGTTTTCTCGAAGGTAACATGGTGACGGTTCTGAACGTTTCAACTTCGCGGACGCGTGCCCTGCCGGCGCTGCTGGGCTGCACCATCCTCGCCGGGCTGCCGCTCGCTGCGGCGGCGCAGACTGCGCCCGCGGCGACTGCGCCGACGGCCACGGCAACCGGGGCACAGACAACACCAGCTCCAGCACCTGGCGGCATCATCAAGACGCTGCGCGTCGAGGGAACGCAGCGGATCGAGCCAGAAACGGCGCTCAGCTACACCAAGCTGCGGCTGGGTCAGCCGTACAGCAACGAGCTGCTCGATCAGGCGATCAAGGACCTCTACGCCAGCGACCTGTTCGCCGACGTGTCGATCGAGGGCGCCGCGACGGGCGACATCGTGATCCGCGTGCGCGAGAACCCGATCATCAATCGCGTCATCCTGGAAGGCAACAAGCGCCTGAAGGACGACAAGATCACCAAGGAGATCAAGCTCAAGCCGCGGCAGATCTTCACGCGCTCGGCCGTTCGCGCCGACGTCGCGCGCATCGTCGAGCTGTATCGTCGGCAAGGCCGGTTCGCCGCCTCGGTCGATCCGAAGATGGTCAACCTCGACCAGAACCGCGTCGATATCGTGTTCGAGATCAGCGAGGGGCCGAAGTCCAAGGTTCGCCAGATCAACATTCTCGGCAACGAGAAGTTCAAGGACAGCGAGCTGCGCGCGCAGATGGCGACCAAGGAGGCGCGATTCACGCGTCTGCTGTCGTCGAACACCTCCTACGATCAGGATCGCCTCGCCTACGATCAGCAGAAGCTGCGCCAATTCTATCTGACACAAGGTTACGCCGACTTCCGCGTGACCTCCGCCGTCGCCGAGCTGACGCCGGACAAGAAGGACTTCATCATCACCTACGTGGTGGAGGAAGGACCGCGCTACAAATTCGGCGACGTGACCGTCGACAGCGACATTCGCGACTTCGATGGCAAGCAGCTCGCCAAGACGCTGTCGATCAAGAAGGGCGACTGGTACAACGCGAAGGCGGTCGAGGACACGGTCGACAGCCTCAGCCAGACCACCGGCCTGTTCGGCTACGCCTTCACCGACGTATCGCCCGAATTCAATCGCGACCGTGACGACCTCACGATGTCGATCAACTTCCACATCGCGCAGGCGCAGCGCACCTACGTCGAGCGGGTCGAGATCACCGGTAACACGCAGACGCAGGACAAGGTGGTGCGGCGCGAGATCCGCCTCGCCGAAGGTGATGCGTTCAACAGCTTCCAGGTCAAGCGCAGCCAGGATCGCATCAACTCGCTCGGCTATTTCCAGGACAAGTTCGAGATCAAGCAGGAGCAGGGCTCCGCGCCGGACCGCGTGGTGCTGAACGCCGCCGTCGAAGAGAAATCGACCGGCGAGCTGCAGCTGTCGGCCGGCTATTCGAGCCTAGAGCGCTTCATCATCCAGGCGAACATCACGCAGCGCAACTTCCGCGGGCGCGGCCAGGAGCTGCGCGCGGGTGTCAATTATTCGAGCTATTCCAAGTCGATCGAGCTCGGCTTCACCGAGCCGTATCTGTTCGACAAGAACATCGCGGTCGGCGTCGACGTGTTCCGGCGCGACTACAATTCGTTCAACTACATCGGCAACGATCGCAACACGACCTACGGTCAGGTGTCGACCGGCTTTCAGGTCCGCGCGGGCGTACCGTTGACCGAATATTGGCAGCTCGCCGCGCGCTACGGCCTGTCGTATGACGAAGTGACGCTCGACGAGAACACCTTCTTCACCAACGGGCAGTGCGACGTGTTGAAGGCGGGCAGCTATCTCTGCTCGGCGCTCGGCAACCGCTTTACTTCGTCGATCGGCTACTCGCTGATCTACGACAGCCTCAACAGCCGCCTGCGCCCGACCGCGGGCCAGCGCTTGTCGTTCAGCCAAGACTTCGCCGGGCTGGGCGGCGACGTGAAGTACATCCGCACGCGCATCGAAGGCGCGAAGTTCAAGGGGCTGGGCAAGGGTTTCATCGCCTCGCTGACCGCGGAGGGTGGCTACATCCATTCGCTTGAGGGCGAGCGCGCCGACGGTAATGATCGCATCCGCATCAACGATCGCTTCTACCTCGGCATGCCGCAGTTCCGCGGCTTCGACATTCGCGGCGTCGGTCCGCGCGTGCTGCGCACGCCGTACACGACGGACGCGAGCGGCAATCAGATTCTGCAGACCGATCGCAGCCAGATCACCGACGACGCGCTCGGCGGTCGTGCCTATTACCTCGCCAAGCTGGAGCTCGAGCTGCCGCTCGGCTCGGGCGCGCGCGAACTCGGCCTTCGTCCGTCGATCTACGCGCAGGTCGGCAGCCTGTGGGGTTTGAAGCGCCCGCCGCTGACCGCCAACTTCCCGACGACGGTCATCGACGGCAAGACCGTGGTGCTGCCGCTGCCGCTGACCAACAGCGCCGGCGCGCCTGTCTACACCTACACGCTCGCCGACGGCAGTGTCGCGACGACGATCTGTTCGGCTGGTGTGCCGGGGGCAGGCGGCACCTGCAACGGTGTCGTACCCAACAACCCGTTGATCCGGTCCAACCCGTTCCAGGAGCAGTATCTGGGCGACTCGCCCAAGCCGCGGGTGACCGTCGGTGTCGGCGTCAACTGGAACTCGCCGTTCGGGCCGCTTCGTATCGATCTCGCCAAGGCACTCGTCACCCAGCCGGGCGACGACCCCAAACTTGTTACCTTCAACGTAGGGACGCAGTTCTGATGAAGACCTTCAAGACCATCCTGCTCGCCGCCGCGCTCGCGACGCCGGGCGTTATCGCGGCCGGTGCTGCCAGCGCGCAGGTGAACGGTGTCGCCGTCGCCGATCCCGAGGCGGCAATCGCCAACTCGCGCGCGTTCACGACCGCGGTGTCGCAGATCCAGACGGCCTACAAGGCGCAGCTCGATCAGGCGAACACGCGCCGCAACGCAATCCAGGCCGAGCTCCAGCCGCTCGTCACTGCCGCGCAGACCGCGGCGCGTGCACCCGGCGCGACCGAAGCGTCGCTGCGTCCGCAGCTGCAGGCGATTCAGACCAAGGAGCAGGCGGGCAATGCCGAGCTGCAGCGCCTGACCGCACCGGCGCAGCGCGCACGCGCCTACGCCGCCGAGCAGGTGCAGCGCCAGCTCGCCACCGCGGTGCAGAACGTGGTCAAGGCGAAGAACGTCAGCCTGCTCGTCTCGCCGCAGGCGACGCTGTTCACGCAGCCTGCCGCCGACATCACGCCGGCGATCACCGCCGAGCTCGACCGTCTGGTCCCGAGCGTCAGCACCGCGGTTCCCGCCAACTGGCAGCCGGGTCAGGCAGCCGGCGCGCCGGCCGCAGCAGCGCCCGCCGCTGCAGCACCCGCGACCAGCAACCGGAAGGCGCCGTCCGGCCGGTGAGCGACGCGCAGGTAACCGATAGCGCGGCAGACGAGGCGAAGGCGAGTGGGTCGATCGGCCCGCTCGACATCGCGCGCGTTATGGCCGCACTGCCGCATCGTTACCCGATGCTGCTGGTCGACCGTGTCGAGGAGCTGATCCCCGACCGGTCGATCGCCGCGATCAAGGCGGTGACGATCAACGAAAGCTTCTTCCAGGGGCATTTCCCCGGTCGCCCGATCATGCCGGGCGTGCTGATCGTCGAAGCGCTGGCGCAGGCGGCGGGCGTGCTCGCGGTTGAGAGCCTGGGCCTCGCCGGCTCGGGCAAGCTCGTCTACTTCATGGCGATCGACGAGGCGAAGTTTCGCGCGCCGGTCGAACCGGGCGTTCTGCTGCGGCTCGAGGTCGAGTTCGTCCAGAAACGCAGCAGCGTGTGCAAGTTCGCCGGCCGCGCGCTGATCGACGGCAAGGTTGCGGCGCAGGCGAATTTTACCGCCATGATCGCCGATCCACCGAAAGCAGCGTGACGCGCATCCTTTGACTTTCGTGCGCGCGGGCGCTACCCGCGCGCGCTTCCAGGCTGGTCGGAACCAGCCATTGAACGGAGAATACCCATGAAGACCGGAACGCACCCCGACTATCACATGATCAAGGTGCAGATGACCGACGGCACCGTGTACGAGACCCGCTCCACCTGGGGCAAGGAAGGCGACACGATGACGCTCGAGATCGATCCGCTGGCGCACCCGGCCTGGACCGGCGGTCGCGGCCAGATGCTCGACCAGGGCGGTCAGGTCGCGCGCTTCAACAAGCGTTTCGGCGGTGGTCTGACGCTGCGCAAGTAAGCGCTCGGCTCGCGTGGGTAATGACCTGTTAGGGATGTCGATCTAGCATTCCGGCATGGCAACCTTCGCAGCCGAATTCGAACCTGCTCAAACGCAAGGCCGGCGCCGCTCTCCGCGTGCGCCGGTTTCGTTTGATGCGCGCCTCGGCGGGCAGGGGGGCATGGGGCGGACGCTGTGTAAGGTCGTCGACCTGTCGCTGCACGGCTGCCGGTTGCAGACCTATTCCGCGATGAAACGCGGCCAGACGATCTGGCTCAACCTGCCGCAGATCGGGCCGATCGCGGCCGACGTGATGTGGGCGGACGATTTCACCGCCGGCTGCCAGTTCCACGCACCGCTCAATGAAACTGCTTTCGACGAACTGGTCGAGCGCTTCGCCTGAACAGCGGGTGGCGGAGAGAGTGGGATTCGAACCCACGGTGAGCGTGAACCCACGGCGGTTTTCAAGACCGCTGCCTTAAACCACTCGGCCATCTCTCCGCGTGCTGAGTGCTGCGCGCCGCTTAGGCCGGTTGCGGTGCCGCGTGCAAGCCCGGCGACGATTGGCTGTTTGCCTGTCCCCGCCGCTATGCCACAACGCAGGCATGCGAATAGGGCGAGCGATATCCTCCGGGTGGCGTGCCGGTGTCTCCGCCGCGGTGTGTCTGCTGTTGAGTGCGCCATCTGCGATGGCACAGGATGAGAGCGGGTTTCAGGCGTACCTCTCCGGGCTGCGATCGTCGGCGATCGCGGCCGGCGTGCGGCCGGCGACAATCGCGTCGGTGTTCCCGACGCTCAGCTACAATCAGCGCGTCGTCGATCTCGACCGGCAACAGCCCGAGCAGAACAACAACAGCGCGATCCCGATGTTCGCGCCCTATCGCACGCAGCACGTCGACGCGGCGCGGATCAGGCGCGGGCGCGCCACCTATCAGGAGCAACGATCGCGGCTCGCGCGCGTCGAGGCACAGACCGGCGTACCCGAGGAGATCATGGTCGCGATCTGGGGGCACGAGACCAATTACGGTTCGTACACCGGTAATTTCGACCTGCTGCGCAGCCTCGCCTCGCTCGCCTACGAAGGGCGTCGTCGTAGCCTTTTCCAGGGCGAGTTCATCGCCGCGCTGAAGATGATCGATCGCGGCGTGCCGCGCTCCCGACTGGTCGGCAGCTGGGCAGGTGCGACGGGGAACCCGCAGTTTCTGCCGTCCGCCTATCTTCGCCTCGCGCGCGACGCCGACGGCGACGGCTTCGCGGACATTTGGGGCAGTGCGGCGGATACGCTCGCCTCGATCGGCAATTATTTCACGCAAGCCGGCTGGCGTGCGGGTGAGCCGTGGGGTGTCGCGGTCGACGTACCTGCCGGGTTCGATCGCGTTGCCGTTACCAACCGTCTCGTTTCACCGCGTTGCCCGCGCGTCTTTGCGCGGCACAGCGGGTGGCGTACGATGGCGGAGTGGCGCGCGCTTGGCATCGCGCCGCAGCGTGGCAGCTGGCCGCGCGACACGATCCAGGCGGTGATGATCGAGCCTGACGGGCCGGGTCGCACAGCCTATCTGCTGACGGGTAATTACCGCGTGATCCTGGATTACAATTGCTCCAATTTCTATGCCCTGTCGGTAGGGCTGCTGGCCGATGAGATCGCACGCTAACCTGCTGCTGCTCGCGCCGCTGCTGATCGCGGCGCAGCAGCCCGACGCGAGCGTCACTGGCCCACGCGGCACCGCCGGCAACGGAGAGGCGGGCGCATTCGATCGCGTTCAACGCGCGGCGACCCAGCCGGGTAGCGGGTTCACGGCCGCGCACGCGCAATTGCCGCTCGGCTCGGTCGCTGAAATCACTGATCTCGCCACCGGGCACATCATCCTCGTGCAAGTGACCGCCAGACCGGCTGCCATGAACGGCGCCGAGATCACGCTGTCGACCGCGGCCGCACACGCGCTTGGTCTCTCGGGCGAGCGCGGCCTCGTACGGGTGCGCAGTATTCAGCCATCTGCCAGCGACCTCGCAGCGCTTCGCGCTGGCGGCAGCGCGGCGCCGCGCTTGTCTGCGCCTGACGCACTGCTGCGCGCCCTTCGCCGTGAGGTCGCCGCACCGACGCAAGCGTCTCCACCAGTTACAGCGACTGTCGCGGCCAAGTCGGCGAAACCGCTCGTAGCGCCACCTACTTCCGCACCTGCCAAGCGCCCAATCACCAGCGCCGCTACCAAGCCGGCGCAGGCCACACCCGCTAAACCACGCGCCTCCGGACCGCTGGTGCAGGTAGCCGCTTTGCGCGACGAGGCGCGGGCTCGCGCCGTGGCACGGTCGCTCGGCGGTTATGTCGAGCAGGCATCGGGGTTCTGGCGCGTTCGTCTTGGCCCGTTCGCCGATCGTGCAGCGGCGCAGCGCGCACGTGACGCGGCGATTTCGCGCGGTTATGGTGGCGCCTCGATCATCCAGGCTCCCTGAACGAGCCGCCCGAGCGCGGCCCAGTTGGAAAGTGCGTCAATGTCCAAGTTCCTGACCGCGCTCGCGGTTCCTGCCGTCATCGCCGGCGTGGCCTTTCCGGTCGCGGCACAGGCGCCCGCCGCGCCGCAGTTCGATACGCCCGCACCGGTCGCCTTTATGGAGGACCTGTCCTCGGGCGCGGTGCTGTTCGCGAAGGACGCCGACCGCCGCATGCCGCCCGCCTCGATGGCGAAGATGATGACGGTCTACACCGCGTTCGAGATGTTGAAGAAGGGGGATATCCGCCTCGATCAGGAGATCGAGGTCCGGCCGGAGACGTGGCAGAAGTGGCATGGTCCGTCCGCGGGCTCGACCATGTTCCTGTCGCCGGGCGAGCGCGTCTCGGTCGCGAACCTGCTCTACGGTATCGTGACGCTCAGCGGCAATGACGCTTGCGTCGTGCTGGCGGAGGGCCTGTCGGGCACTGAGCCCGCGTTCGTTGATCGCATGAACGAGAATGCGAAAAAGCTGGGGCTAACCAACAGCCATTTCGGCACATCGAACGGCTGGCCCGACAACGGCGTTACCTACGTGACGGCGCGCGACCTCGCGCATCTCGCCGCCGCGACGATCGAGGAGCATCCAAAGCTCTACAAGCAATTTTACTCGCGCCGGGATTTTACCTGGGGCAAGACGATGGGTGGCAACCAGATCACCCAGGCGAACCGCGACCCGCTGCTCGGTCGCGTCGCGGGGGCCGACGGATTGAAGACCGGCCATACCGAGGAAGCAGGCTACGGCTTCACTGGATCGGCCGAGCAGAACGGCCGTCGCCTCGTCATGGTGCTCGCCGGCCTCACCAGCTTCAACCAGCGCGCCTCCGAATCAATCCGGTTCATGGATTGGGGCTTCCGCGCCTGGCAGTCGAAGCCGGTCGTGAAGAGCGGCCGCGTCGTTGGGCAAGCCGACGTGCAGATGGGCGACGTAACCTCGGTCGACCTTGTCGCACCCCGTGCGGTCGCGGTGTCGGTGCCCGCGGGTACCAGCCCGGCGGTGTCGGGCAAGATTGTCTATCAGGGGCCGCTCAAGGCACCGATCAAGGCGGGTACGCACGTCGCCGACCTCGTCGTTGCAGCACCCGGGCTGTCGCCGCAGATCACCCCGCTCAACGCCGCCAGCGACGTCGGCGAGGCCGGCTTCTTCCGCCGCGCGTGGCACGGCCTGACCGGCATGTTCGGGTAATGCGCGGACGCTTCCTGAGCCTGGAAGGGGGCGAGGGGGCGGGCAAGTCGACGCAGGTCCGCGCGCTCGCCGCCGCGTTGCAGGCGCGGGGGTACGTGGCCCGCGTGACGCGCGAACCCGGCGGCAGCGAGGGCGCGGAGGCAATCCGCGCGCTGCTGATGCAGGGTGACGCGGGCCGCTGGAGCGCGCGCAGCGAGGCGTTGCTGTTCGCCGCGGCACGTGCCGATCACGTCGAGAAGGTTGTTCTCCCGGCGATCGAGCGCGGCGAGTGGGTGATTTGCGACCGCTACCTCGATTCGTCGCGTGCCTATCAGGGTGTCGCCGGCGGGATCGCCGACGCCGACGTGCTCGCGCTTCACGCCTTCGGCTCGGCCGGGCTCTTGCCCGATCGTACCTATGTGCTGGCGCTGCCGACCGACATCGGCGCGCACCGCGCGGCCGCGCGCGACGGCATCGCGGCCGACCGCTTCGCCGCGCGAGGTGCCGCCTTTCACGAGGCAGTCTCGTCCGCTTTCGACCGGATCGCCGCCGATGAGCCCGACCGCGTGCGTCGCATCGACGCCAGCATGGCGCCGAACGCGGTCACCGCGGCGATCCTCGATGATCTTTCGCCTTGGCTGGCATGAACGAGGCGACGAGCGCGCCTGTATTCTACGGCCACGACGAGGCGGCTGACGCGTTGCTCGCGGCGATGCGCGGTGGGTCGCTGCACCACGCGTGGCTGATCACCGGCCCGCCGGGGATTGGGAAGGCGACCTTCGCCCGTGCCGCCGCGGCCCGCCTGCTCGCCGAGGGCGCGGAGCCTGGCGCGCTGTCGCTACCGCCGCATCACCGCACGGCGGCGCTGCTGGCTGCTGGCGCACACCCGGACTACCGCGAGCTGCGCCGATTGCCGAAGAAGGACGGCAAGGACGGCGAACTCGCGCGCTCGATCACGATCGATCAGGTACGCGGGCTCGCCCCGTTCCTTGGCACGATGGCATCGCTTTCGACGCGCCGCGTTATCGTCATCGACAGCGCCGACGAGCTCGAACGGCCGGGTGCGTCCAACGCGTTGCTGAAAAGCCTGGAGGAACCCCCAGCCGGCACGATCTTCCTGCTCGTCAGCCACGCTCCCGGCCGCTTGTTGCCGACGATCCGCTCGCGCTGCCGCGTACTGCGGCTTGAGCCACTCGATGATCGCGCCATGCGACAGGCGCTCGCTCAGGCGCTGCCTGACGCGGGGGCGGACGAGATCGATGCGCTGGTGCGCGCCGGCGCAGGCTCACCCGGCCGTGCGCTGCGCTACGCCGAACTGGGCATGGCCGAGATCGACGACGCGCTCCACGCGATCGCGCGTGACGGCGATCCGACGACTAGTCGCCGGGTAAAGCTGGCGAAAGCGCTCAGCCTCAAGGCGGCGCAACCGCGCTATGAAGCCTTCCTCGATCGTGTCCCCGGCGTGATCGCGGAGGCGGCACAGGATCGCCGCGGCCCGGCGTTAGCGGTCGCGCTCGACGCCTACGCTCGCGCCCGCGACGTGGCAGGTGCCGCGCGCGGGCTGTCGCTCGACGCGAGCGGAACGGTGCTCGAACTCGGCGGCTTGGTCGCGCGGCTCGCGGGGAATGAGTCCACGCAACACGGGGCTGACTTACGCCGAACGCGCGGCTAGGAGCGGCGCATGGGCAAGCCCTTCTACATCACCACCGCGATCAGCTATCCCAACGGCCGTCCGCACATTGGCCACGCGTACGAAGCGATTGCCGCCGACGCGATCGCCCGTTTCCAGCGTCAGGCCGGGCGCGACGTACGGTTCCAAACCGGCACCGACGAGCACGGCCTTAAGATGGCGCAGACCGCGCGCGACCAGGGGCGCGACATGCGTGATTTCGCCGGCGAAATGTCCGGCCATTTCAAGCAGATGTGCGATACGCTTGCGATCAGCTACGATCGCTTCATCCGCACCACCGATGACGATCACTATCGTGCCAGTCAGGCGATCTGGCGCGCGATGGAGGCGAGCGGCGACCTTTATCTCGACCGCTACGAGGGCTGGTACTCGGTTCGTGACGAGGCGTTCTACGACGAGAAGGAGCTGGTCGAGGGTGAGGGTGGGGCAAAGCTGTCGCCGCAGGGCACAGCCGTCACCTGGACCGCGGAGGAAACCTGGTTCTTCCGCCTGTCCAAATACCAGCAGCCGCTGCTCGATCTTTACGCGCGCGAACCCGATTTCATCCGGCCGGAGAGCCGCCGCAACGAGATCATGCGCTTCGTCGAAGGCGGGCTGTCCGACCTGTCGGTCTCGCGGACCACGTTCGACTGGGGCGTGCCGGTGCCCGACAGCGACGGGCACGTCATGTACGTCTGGGTCGATGCGCTGACCAATTATCTGACCGGCGCCGGCTACCCGGACGGCGAGATGCCGTACTGGCCCGCCGACCTGCACCTGATCGGCAAGGACATCGTCCGTTTCCACGCGGTCTATTGGCCCGCGTTCCTGATGTCGGCGGGGATCGCGCTGCCGAAGACGGTGTTCGGCCACGGCTTCCTGCTCCACCGCGGCGAGAAGATGTCGAAGAGTCTCGGCAACGTCGTCGACCCGCTCGGGCTCGCCGACGCGTTCGGTGTCGATGCGCTGCGCTACTTTCTGCTGCGGGAGGTCAGTTTCGGGCAGGACGGCAGCTACTCGGCCGAGGCGATCGTGACGCGCGTCAATGCGGAACTCGCCAACGCCTTCGGCAACCTGGCACAGCGTACCTTGTCGTTCATCGCCAAGAACCTGGGAGGCGCCTTTCCTCGGGCAGGTCGCGGCGAAGACGCCGACGCGCAGTTGATTGAGGAAGTGGTCGTCGCTTGTGCCGGGATGCGGAGCGCCTTCGACGACCTGATGCTCAGCCAGGGAATCGAGGCGTGGTTGCGGGGCGTATTCGCGTGCAATCAATATATCGACGCACAGGCGCCGTGGTCGCTGCGCAAGACCGATCCCGAGCGGATGCACGCGGTGCTCGGCACGCTGATCCGCGCGATCCGCATGCTCGCGATCGCCATTCTGCCGGTGGTGCCGCGCGGGGCCGGGCACGTGCTCGACCTGCTCGGCGCCAATGAGCGTACGCACGCCGCGATCGACGACGACGGCTGGTACGCGCGGATGGTTGATGCCGGGTTTACCATCGCCGCGCCGACGCCCGCATTTCCGCGGCTCGAATTGCCGGTCGATGGCGAGGTGGCAGCCTGATGCTCGCCGACAGCCACTGCCACCTGAACTACAAGGGACTGGCCGAGGACCAGCAGGCAGTGCTCGAACGCGCCCGCGCGCGCGGCGTGACGGCCATGCTCAACATCTCGACCCGCGAGAGCGAGTGGGACGACGTGCTCGCCACTGCAGAGCGCGAGCCCGACGTGTGGGCGAGCGTCGGCATCCACCCGCATGAGGCCGATCAGCATCCGCATATCGACACGGCCAAGCTGGTCGAGCGCGCCGCGCACCCGCGCGTCGTCGCGATCGGCGAAAGCGGGCTCGACTATCACTACGATCATTCCGATCGCGTCCGACAGCAGCAGAGCTTCCGCGCGCACGTCGCCGCCGCTCGCCAGGCTGCCGTGCCCCTGATCGTCCACACCCGCGACGCCGAGGACGACACGATCGACATTCTCGCCGACGAGATGACCCGCGGCGCCTACGCCGGCGTGATCCACTGCTTCACCGCGAGCGGCGATTTCGCGGACAAGGCACTCGCGCTCGGTTTCTACATCTCCATTTCAGGCATTGTCACGTTCAAGAACGCGCGCGATCTGCAGCAGACGGCCGCACGGCTTCCCACCGATCGCCTGCTGATCGAAACCGACGCTCCGTTTCTCGCGCCCGTGCCGCATCGCGGTAAGACCGGCGAGCCCGCCTTCGTCGCCGACACCGCCGCGTTCCTGGCCGACCTGCGTGAAGAGCGGGTCGAGGACCTGCGGCGGTACACGGCCGAGAACTTTCATAGGCTGTTCGGCAAGACCGGGATCAAGGCTGCGGCGTGAAGGTTCGCATCCTCGGCTCGGGCACATCCTCCGGCGTGCCGCGGATCGGCAACGACTGGGGTGCCTGCGACCCGGGCGAGCCGCGCAACCGGCGAACGCGCGCGTCGATCCTGGTCGAGCACGAGGGCACGCGCATTCTGGTCGACACCGGGCCAGACATGCGCGAACAATTGCTCAGCGCCGACGTGGGCGTGGTCGATGCGGTCATCTGGACCCACGCGCACGCCGACCATGTGTTCGGCATCGACGATCTCCGGCAAGTCTATCACGCGCGCGGCACACCCGTACCTGCCTGGGCACGCCCGAAGACCGCGGCGCTGCTGCGTCAGCAATTCGGCTACGTGTCCGAGGGCAGTGGGGGCTATCCCCCGATCGTCGATCTACGTCTTCTAGACGACGAGGTAGTGATCGGCGACATTCGCGTGCGTGTAACCGATCAGCCGCACGGGTCGATCACCTCGGCCGGATTGCGGTTCGAGGCCGGTGGCGTCGCGATCGGCTACGCGACCGACGTGAGCGGCATGACCAGGGCGATGTTCAATTTGTACGCAGACCTTGATGTCTGGATCGTCGATGCGCTCCGCCGGCGGCCGCACCCGTCGCACGCCGATCTGCCGACCGTCCTCGGCTGGATTTCCGGACTGTCGCCGAAGCAATCTGTGCTGACCCATATGGATCAGTCGATGGACTATCGCACTCTATGTGGCGAGCTGCCGCCGGGCGTGGAACCCGGCTATGACGGCTGGGAGCGGCATTGGTGAGCGGTCACGTCGGTCAGGCGCTGTTATACGCTTTGCTGTTGGTGCTGCCGTTGTCGGCGCTCGCAGCGCGGCGGCTGCCGATGAACACCTTGGTGCTTTACGCAGGAGCATGGATGGCGATCTTCGGCGGCGCGTTCGTCCTTGTAGCGCTGCTTTCGCGATGATCGTACATGCACGCTTTACATAATGCTTATTATCAACTCTGGATGTAGGCCTGATTTCTGATGATCGATCGTCTCCTCGGCATCATGCGCCGACTCCGCTCGCCCGACGGTTGCGAGTGGGATCGCGCACAAACCTTTGAGACAATTGCGCCATACACGATAGAAGAAGCTTACGAGGTCGCCGACGCGATCACGCGGCATGACATGGCCGATCTGAAGGACGAACTAGGCGACCTTCTCCTCCAGGTCGTGTTCCACAGCCAAATCGCGGAGGAAGCTGGCCTCTTCACCTTCGACGATGTCGCCGCCGCGATCAGCGACAAGATGGAACGCCGCCACCCGCACATCTTCGGCGATGCGCCCAGCGGCGGTCATCACTTGTGGGAACAGGTCAAGGCCGCCGAGCGCCAAGCAAAAGGCGCGGCCGGTACACTGGACGGTGTCGCGCTCGCGCTGCCGGCACTGCAGCGTGCCGAGAAAATCCAGAACCGTGCAGCGCGCGTGGGGTTCGACTGGCCCGATGTCGACGGCCCCCGCGCCAAGATCGACGAGGAACTTGCCGAGGTCGCGGCTGCGACGAGCGCGGACGAACGTGAAGACGAAATCGGCGACCTGCTGTTCGCGACCGTCAACTGGGCGCGCCATCTGGGTGTCGACGCTGAGGCGGCGCTGCGGCGCGCGACCGCCAAGTTCGAGCGACGCTTCCACGCGATGGAACGATTGAGTGACGAGTTCGCCTTGCTTCCTCTCGATCAGAAAGAAGCATTGTGGCAGCAGGCGAAGCGTGCCGAAGTGGAGCACGGCTGACCCGCTACTCGCCTAATCGGCGCGCTGCTGAAATCGCTCGAAATCGCGCTCCGCCATACGCACTTCGTAGCGCGCGCGATCGGCTTCGACGTCCTGCGACAGAACCTCTCCGTGCTGATGCAGCCAAGCCGCACCTGCACCGTCGGCCGGGTCGAGCGTGACGACATAGCGTCGGTGACCGGTCGTCAGGCGCGCCGCCGCCTGGCGGATGAGGTTGTCGACCCCTTCCCCGGTCAGCGCCGAGATCGTCATCACGTCCTCGCGCCGCTCGGCATCTGCGATCAGTGCCTCACGATCGCCAGGATCGATCAGGTCGAGCTTGTTCCACGCCTCGATCCGCGGTGTCGTCTCGGCCACCCCGATCTCTTCGAGGACCGCCTCAACGTCGGCGCGCTGCGCCTCTGTGTCGGGATGAGCGATGTCGCGAACGTGGATCAGCAGGTCGGCGGAGACGACCTCCTCCAGCGTTGCCTTGAACGCCGCGACCAGCTGCGTCGGCAGTTCCGAAACGAAGCCGACCGTGTCCGACAAAATAGCCTTGTCGAGACCAGGAAGCGAGATCTGCCGAAGAGTCGGATCTAGCGTCGCGAACAGCAGGTCTTCCGCCATCACGTGACTACCCGTCAGCCGGTTGAACAGCGTCGATTTTCCAGCGTTGGTATAGCCGACCAGCGCAATCACGGGCCAAGGCGCCCGCTGGCGCCGCTCGCGGTGAAGCCCCCGAGTGCGCGTCACCTGATCGAGTTCGCGCCTAAGGCGAGCCATCCGGTCGCGGATCAACCGCCGGTCCGCCTCGATCTGCGTCTCTCCGGGACCGCCGAGAAAGCCGAAGCCGCCGCGCTGTCGTTCGAGGTGTGTCCAACTGCGCACCAGCCGCCCGGACTGATAGTCCAGGTGCGCGAGTTCGACCTGCAATCGCCCCTCTGCCGTTGCGGCGCGCTCACCGAAAATCTCTAGAATCAAGCCGGTCCGATCGATTACCTTGGCTTCGAGCGCGGTCTCGAGATTGCGCTGCTGAATCGGAGTCAACGCGCCGTCGAAGACGACCAGCTGCACTTCCTCCATCCGCGCGCGCGTCGCCACTTCCTCGATCTGCCCGCTGCCGATCAGCGTCGCGGCGCGCGGTGCGCGGACGCGGAGCGCGATACGCTCGACCACTTCCACCCCGATAGCGGCGGCTAGACCCGCGGTTTCGTCCAGTCGCGCCTCGGCGTCGCGCGACGATCCGCCGAGATCGGGGAACACCACGATCGCCTTGGCACCGCGCGCGAAATCGTCGCGGTCGCGCTCGAACCCGCCGCTCACGCGCGCACCTGCATCATCGGCCCCCGGATCAATCCTCGTCCTGCTCCTCGGCAAGGTTGAGCGGTCGCGACGGCTGAATCGTCGAAACCGCGTGCTTGTAGACGAGCTGCGACATGCCGTCGCGCTGAAGGAGCATGCAGAACAGGTCGAAGGCCGCGATCGCGCCTTGCAGCATCACGCCGTTGACGAGGAACATCGTCACCGGATCTTCCGACTTGCGCACCGCATTGAGGAAGATGTCCTGCAACAACGGCTGCTTGCGGGTGCTTTCTCCCAGTGATCCGACAATCCCGTCCACGTCGATCTGCCCAGCAGGCATGATCGTCGAGATTGCGTGCTTGTAGATCAATTGCGACTGGCCATCACGCCGCAGCAGCACCGAGAAATTGTCGAACCAGGTCACGATCCCCTGCAGCTTGACGCCTTTGACGAGGAACATCGTCACGGGCGTCTTCGACTTGCGCAGCGAATTGAGGAACAGGTCCTGTAGCGAGGTCTGCTTGTCGGCCATGTGTCAGTCCATTTTCTTGGCGGGAGGTTCCCCGCGATGCGCCGGTGCCCGGCGTCGGCATTGCGTCGTCGATTGTTTCAGAAGCTATGCAACGCGTCGGTCCGCGTCCAGTGCCCGACGCGGATTTACGCCGCCGACACTCAATCGTCGCGCGTCTCGGTGATTCCCAGCAGCTTCAACTTGCGATGCAGCGCCGAGCGCTCCATCCCGATGAAGCTGGCGGTGCGTGAGATGTTGCCGGAAAACCGCCGGATTTGGACGCGCAGATACTCGCGCTCGAACGTCTCACGTGCCTCGCGCAACGGGGCACCCATGATCGCGCTGCTGCCCGCGCCCGATCCTTGGTCGCCCAGCACCTCGGCCGGCAGCAAATCGACGTCAATCCGTCCGATCCGGTTACCCGGCGCGAGGATGATCGTGCGCTCGACGACGTTGCGCAGTTCCCGCACGTTGCCGGGCCAGTCGTAGGATTGCAGCGCCACCATCGCCTCGGTCGCGATCTGCGGCACGGCGACGCGTCGCTCGGCGGCGTAATGCGCAACGAAATGCTCGACCAGCGGCGGGATGTCTTCGCGCCGCTCGGCGAGCGATGGGATGACGACCGGCACGACGTTCAGACGGTAATAGAGGTCTTCGCGAAAGCGCCCTTCCGCGATCTCGACCGGCAGGTCACGCGCCGTGGCCGAGACGACACGAATGTCGACCTTGACGACGCGTGTGCCTCCTACCCGCGTGAAGCTCTGATCGGTCAGGACGCGCAGAATGCGTGCCTGCGTCGCCATCGGCATGTCGGCAATCTCGTCGAGGAACAGTGTACCGCCGTGCGCCTGTTCCAGCAGCCCGGTACGCTTGAGGTCGCCATTCTCCTCAACCCCGAACAGCTCCTCCTCAACGCGCTCGGGCGCCATCCCGGCAGCGCTCATCAGGACGAAATTGGCATGGGCACGCTGGCTCCAGCCGTGCAGCAGCCGCGCGGCCACCTCCTTGCCGACGCCTGCCGGTCCCATGATCAGCGTACGACTGCCCGTCCCCGCCACGCGCTTCAGTGTCGCGCGCACCGCGTTGATCGCGGTCGAGTTGCCGGTCAGGTCGACCGCCCTGCCCACCGCCGCACGCAACGACGCGACCTCGGCGCGCAGCCGCTCGGTCTCGGTCGCGCGCTCGACCATCAGCAGCAGTCGCTCGGCCTGGAACGGCTTCTCGATGAAATCGGCCGCACCCTTGCGGATGGCGGCGACCGCGGTGTCGAGCGTGCCGTGGCCTGAAATTACCAGCACGGGGATCGAGGGATCACGATGCTTGATCTCATCAAGCAGCTCGAGCCCGTCGAGCCGCGAACCCTGCAGCCACACGTCGAGCAGCACGAGGCTCGGGCGCCGTGTCGCGATCGCCTCCAGTGCGCTGTCGCTGTCGGCGGCGACGCGCGTGTCATAGCCCTCGTCCTCCAGCACACCGGCCACGAGTTCGCGGATGTCGAGTTCGTCATCGACGACGAGGATGTCGATCGCCATGCGGTTAGTTCCGGCTCCTGGTCAAAGCGGCGATCGTGCGATCGTCGTCGGAAGTGTCTTGATCGTCGTCGAGCGCGAGCGGTTCGAGCAGCGCGGGCTCGAACGCCAGCGTCACGACCGTGCCGCCACCCGGACGATCGTCGAACGTGATCGATCCATGATGCTCCTCGACGATCTTCTTGACGATGGCGAGGCCGAGCCCGGTACCACGCGCGCGCGTCGTCATGTACGGCTCGACGATCCGCTCGCGCTCCGCCGGCAGCCCGACGCCCGTGTCAGCGACGCTGATCATTACGCGCTGATCGTCGCCGTCCAATCGCATGGTGATCGCCGCCTCGTCGCGCCCCGACGCCTCGACCGCCTCAACCGCGTTCTTCACCACATTCGTCAGCGCCTGACCCAGCTGGCGGCGATCGCACACCAGCGTGGGTGCCGGATCGTCGTGCGTGAGCGTGAAGCGGATGCGCGGGTGTGCGACCTCGTGCAGGAACATCGTCTGCCGTGCGATGTCGAGCAGCGCCTCATGGCGGAACACGGGCTTCGGCATGCGCGCGAACGACGAAAACTCGTCCACCATCCGCCGCAGGTCGCCGACCTGACGCACGATCGTGTCGGTCAGCCTTGCAAAGGTCGTGTCCCCCTCCTCCACCTTGCTGCCGTAGCGGCGCTGCAGCCGTTCGGCGGCGAGCTGGATCGGGGTCAGCGGGTTCTTAATTTCGTGCGCGATGCGGCGGGCTACGTCGGCCCAGGCGGCGCGGCGCTGATCGGTCAACTGCTGGGTGATGTCGTCGAAGGTGATGATCGGACCCGATCCGTCGCGGGCAACGCGGGCCGCGAACGTGCGCTGCTCACCCGCGACCGACACCTGCACCGCGCCCTCGCGCGCGTCGTCGGAGAGCATCTGGTCGAGTTCGGGCGCGACACTCGCCAGCGGTCGCCCGATCGGCGGGTCCTCCAGCCCCAGCAAGGTGCGGGCCGAGCTGTTGGCGAGCCGGATCGTGCGATCCTCCGCGATCGACAGCACGCCCGCTGAGACCCCCGACATCACCGCCTCGATCAGCGCGCGGCGACTCTCCAGCTGCGTGTTGGCGGTGACGAGCGCGGTATTCTGCGTCTCCAGCCGGGAGGTCATCGCATTAAATGCGTTCGACAGAACACCGACCTCGTCGCGCTCCAGCGTGTCGGGAACGCGCGCGGCGAGATCACCGTTCGCGACGCGCCGCGCCGCCTCGACGAGTTCACCGACCGGCCGAACCAGCCGATCCGCCACCTGCAATGCGATCCACACCGCGAACGCGACGATCAGCAGCGAGATGATCAGCAGCGCGGCATTGAAGCGCAGCTGGAGCGAGCGAGCGCGTTCGAGCAACTGGCGATAGTCGCCCAGCACCGCCGCGCCGCGATCGATCTGCGCAGACAGCTGCGGGTCGAACACGCGCGCGGAGTACAGATAAGTGTTGGGTTGGTAGTCCAATCGGGTCAGCGCCCCTGCGCGATCAGACCCCTGCACGATCACCGTCGGTCTGCCTTGATCCAGCTTCGCGACCATCTGAGGCGTTACGACACGATCCAGCGGGCGATCATACGGGTTGAGCAACGCCAGCGTGCGCAGCTCCCCATCGTCTCCACGACTGACGATCGCTGCCTCGGAGAGGTTGCGCAGATACAGTTGGTACGCGAGTCCTTCGCTGAAGCGCTTGCTGTCGATCGTGTCGGTGCGCAGATAGTTGGCCAAATCGCTCGACATGGTCGCAGTTTCCTGCGCCACGCGGTTGAGTTCGCTGGTGTAATTCTCCTGCGCCAGGCTCGCCGCATTCTCGAACATGCTGCGCGCACGGTCGGAATACCAGAATTGCACACCGTATTGGAACAGCAGCGAGGCGAAGATCGTCACCAGCAGCGCGGGGACCGCGGCCACGGCCGAGAACAGCAACACGAGCCTGACGTGGAGCCGACCCTCCCCACCGACCGGCGAGCGCGCCGCGCGGCGACGCGCGATGCGACGTCCCGCGAGCATCATCAGCGCGATTCCGCCCGCCAGATTGGCGACGAGGACCAGCGCGATCACTGGTGGTGCGAGCAAACCCTTTGGATCACCCTCGCCACGGACGATGAAGTAACTGGCTAGCGCGATCGCGACCACCGCGGCGAGCACGCCCAATTCGACCGCCGGAGTCACCGACAGCCTGCGCGCCGGAGCGGTCATCGAGGGAGAAGCGGGCTGTGCGCCGGCATGCATCACCGGCGCGCTACACCATCAGTGTTGCATGGAAAACACATATTTCGGTGAGTGGAGGCTAAACCGCCGTCGAACCGGCCTCTGGATCGATCCCAAGCAGGTCCAGCCGCTTGCGCAGCGTGTTGCGGTTGAGGCCGATCGCGCGCGCGGCGCGCAGCTGATTGCCGCCGTGGCGCCTGAGCATTGCCTCGATCATCGGCCGCTCCACCGCTGCAACCAGTCGTGCGTGCAGGGTGCCATCCTCCAGCGCGCGTGGTTCGTTGCGCGCCAGCTGGTCGATCATCGCGGCGACTGCCTGAGCCAGGTCAGTGACATCCTCGCTTGCTCCGGAGGCGGTCGAACCAAGCACGCTTCTGATTTCAGCGGCCGTGATGCGATCGTCGCGCGACAGCGCCGCCAGCCGGCGCATCAGGTTTTCCAGCTCGCGAACGTTGCCTGGCCAGGAGAACGCCTCCAACTCGGCCGCGGCGTCGACATCCAGCGTCTTGTGCGGCAAGCCAGCGCGCGCCGCACACTCCAGAAAATGCCGCGCGAGCTCGGCAATGTCGCCGCGCCGTTCGCGCAAGGCCGGCAACGAAATCGGCACCACGTTCAATCGGTAGAACAGATCCTCGCGGAATTGCCCGTCCGCGATCGCGTCATGCAGGTCGCGGTTGGTCGCGGCCACGATGCGCACCTCGGCGCGAATCGCGCGGGTGCCGCCAACAGTGGTGAATTCGCCCGATTGCAGCACGCGGAGGAGCCGCGTCTGCGCGTCGCGCGGCATGTCGCCGATCTCGTCGAGGAACAGCGTCCCACCGGCTGCCTGCTCGAATCGTCCCGCGGTGCGTTGCGCCGCACCGGTGAAGGCGCCGCGTTCGTGCCCGAATAGCTCGGCCTCGATCAGCTCGCGCGGAATTGCCGCCATGTTGATCGCGACGAACGGTCCTGTCCGGCGCGGCCCGAGATCGTGGATCGCGCGCGCGACTAGTTCCTTGCCCGTTCCCGACTCGCCCGACACCAAGACGGTGAGATCGTTCGACACCACGCGCGCGATGATGCGGTAGACCTCCTGCATCGCGGGCGAGCGGCCGATCAACGGCAATGACGCATCTGGCTCAACGCCGGGCAGCGACTCCATCCCGTTCTGGCGTGCCAGCGCTGCCGCGACGGTGCGCGTCAGCGTGTCGAGGTCGAACGGTTTGGGCAGGTAATCGTACGTGCCCGCCTCGGTCGCGCGTACTGCGGTGGTCAACGTATTGCGCGCGGACAGGACCACGATCGGTAGCCGCGCGTGTTCGGTGACGATTGTGGATGCGTGATCGATGCCGTCGCCGTCAGGCAGCACCACGTCGGTGATCAGCACGTCGGGCAGCTTCGCTCGCATCTCGCGGTCGAGCTCCGCCAGACAGGTCGCGGTGCGAACGTTGTGCCCTGCGCGGCGCAGCGCCTGAGCGACCACCAGGCGGATCGCATCGTCGTCGTCGACCAGCAGGAGATCGGCCGCCGCCATCACGCGGCTCGCGGCAGCAGGATGCGAAACACCGTCGCGCTCGGCGTGCCCTCGCGCGAATATTGCACGAGCCCGCCCATGTCGCGGATCAGCTTGTCGACCAGCGCTAGCCCCAACCCCTTGCCCTCCGGTCGGCTCGACACAAATGGGTCGAACAGATGTTCGGCGATGTCGTCCGGCGCGCCCGGGCCGCTGTCGATCACGCAAATCTCGATCGGCAGCGCGACGCGGCCCTCGCCGTCCCTGGCCAACACCGTGATCCCGTGGCGGTATGCGGTTGCAAGCGTGATCCGCCGTTCGCCGATCTGCCCCAAGGCGGCTGCCGCGTTCTTGAGCAGGTTGAGCATGACCTGCAGCAAGGCGTCGTGATTGCCCAGCGCCAGCGGCAACGACGGATCGTAACGCTCTTCCACCGTGATCCCGCGCGCGAACCCCGCCAGCGCGACATCGCGCGCGTGCGCCAGCAGCGGATAGATGTTGATCGGCCCTATCTCGCGCGGCCGCGTGTCGGTGAAATCCTCCATCCGGTCGATCAGCGCGACAACGCGGTCGACCTCCTTGATGACCAGAGCGCACAGTTCGGCGGGCGCTGCTCCCGCGGCGATCAACTGGGCCGCGCCGCGGATGCTCGACAGCGGGTTCTTGATTTCATGCGCCAGCATCGCGGCCGCCCCGACTGCGGATCGCGCTGCGGCGGCACGGTCGTTGGTCTGCCCGAGCCGCCGCGACGGGGCGGCGTGGTGCAGCGTCAGGACGCGCCAGCCGGGCTGGTCCGGCACCTCAGCCTCGATCAGGTCGACGCGCAGTGCAAGGCCCTGACGCGTCGTGACCGTCGTGTCGAAGAACGCAGCCGCCTGCCCGCTCCGCCGCGGCAAGCCGCCGGGACGCGTCAGCACGTCGCTCAGGCGCTGACCGACGAGCGCGCGCTGCGACATGTTGAGCAGCGCCTCGCCTTCGGCATTCACCTGCGCGACGCGATCCTGACCATCGAGCGTCAGCATCGCCACTGGCAAGGCCGCGATCAGATCGGCGTCACTCGGCTGGCGAGGCGCCAGCATCACGCCGCAGCGCGCGACAGATAGGGCGCGTAGAACTCGCGCAGCATCGCCTTCACCCGGTTCGCGTCGGGTTCCTGGTTGACGCGGTTGCGGAACACCGCCGATCCGTCGATCCCCTTGGTGTACCAGCCGATGTGCTTGCGCGCCATGTTGACGCCGGTGACGGTGCCATAATGCTCGAGCATCGCGTCGTAATGCTCTGCGATCACGTGATATTGCTCGTCGAGCGACGGATCGGGCACACGGCGTCCTTCCGCAAACCACGTCATCAACTGTCCCAGCAGCCACGGGCGTCCGTAGGCGCCACGCCCGACCATGATGCCGTCCGCGCCCGACTGCTCCAGCGCGGCCTCAGCGTCCTCGATTGAGCAGATGTCGCCGTTGGCGATGACCGGGATCGATACTGCGTCCTTCACCCGGCGGATGAAGCGCCAGTCCGCCGAGCCCTTGTACATCTGGTTACGTGTGCGACCGTGGACGGTGACCATTCGGATGCCGAGATCCTCGGCGATCCGCGCCAGTTCTGGCGCGTTCAGGCTGTCGTGGCACCAACCCATCCGCATCTTGAGCGTGACCGGCACCTCGACTGCGTTCACCACGCCCTCGATGATCGAACGCGCGAGCACCAGATCGCGCATCAGCGCGGAGCCCGCGTCGCCGTTGGTGACCTTGCGCACCGGGCAGCCCATGTTGATGTCGATGATCGCCGCGCCCTTGTCGCGCGCGAGCTTTGCGGCCTCGCCCATCTCGTACGGCGCGCAGCCGACGAGCTGCATTGACACCGGCTCCTCGGACAGATGCCACATCGCCTTTTGCAACGACTGCCGCGTCTCGCGGATCGCGGCCTGACTAGCGATCATCTCGGTCACGTTCAGCCCGGAGCCGTAGCGGCGGACGAGCGTGCGGAACGGCTGGTCGGTCACGCCTGTCATCGGCGCGAGCACCACGGGCTGGTCGATCCGCACCGGACCGATCTGAATGGGAGTAAGCGTCTGCATGCCTGTTATTTAGGCAGTAAACTCTCGGCGCATGGGTGGCAAGGTTGCGAACATGCGACTAGTCGCGTCCGCGATGAAGACCGTCGCGATCATCGTTGCCGCCGGAACCGGCTCGCGCTCGGGCCAGGCCGGGCCGAAGCAGTTCAGCATCGTCGCAGGTCGACCCATGCTGGTGTGGAGCTATCGCGCGTTCGCCCGCCATCCAAACGTTGACGAGGTGCTGGTCGTGATCGGCCGCGGGCAGGACGCCTACCTACGTGACGCACTGCCCGACGCGCGCTTCGTGTTCGGGGGATCGGAGCGACACGAGTCGGTCGCGGCGGGACTGGCCGCCTGCGCGGACGCCGATGTCGTTCTGGTGCATGACGCGGCGCGTCCGTTCATCCCCGCCGACACGATCGACCGCCTGCTCGCCGCACTCGACCGTCACGATGGCGCGGTACCCGTGCTCCCAGTCGCCGATACATTGGTCCATACCGATGGCACGATCGTGCCGCGCGAGCCGCTGCGACGGGTTCAGACGCCACAGGCATTCCGCCACGCCACGCTGTTGCGCGCGCACCACGCCTGGTCAGGGAATCCGCCCACCGACGACGCGCAGATGGTGCGTGCGCTTGGCGGCAGCGTCGCGCTGGTGCAGGGCGACCAGATGCTCGACAAGGTCACCTACCCCGCCGACTTCGCCGCCGCGGAGGCGCGGATCGGCTATGAGACGCGTTCAGCCAGCGGCTTCGACGTTCATCGGCTGGAGGACGGCGAGGAATTGTGGCTCGGCGGGGTGCTGATCCCCCATCATCAGGGTCTGTCCGGGCACAGCGACGCCGACGTGGCGCTCCACGCGATCACCGACGCGGTGCTCGGCACGATCGCCGCTGGCGACATCGGCACGCACTTCCCGCCCAGCGATCCTAAGTGGAAGGGCGCCGAGTCGGGACAATTCCTGTCGCACGCGCGTGAACTGGTCGAGGCGCGTGGCGGACGCGTCACCTTCGTCGACATAACGATCATGTGCGAGGCGCCCAAGATCGGTCCGCACCGGCCTGCGATGCAGGCGCGGATCGGCGAACTGCTCGATCTGCCGGTCGACCGCGTCAGCGTAAAGGCGACCACGACCGAGCGGCTCGGCTTCACCGGCCGCGGTGAAGGTATCGCGGCGCAGGCGATCGCGACGATACAGTTGCCCGGTCAACTGCCGGGCACCCCCGCATGAGCCGCCTGATCGCACTCGCCGCCGTGCTGTCGCTGGTCGCGGCACCAGCTGACGCGCAGACGCCTTGCCTGAACCAGTCGGAAGCAGAGTCGATCGCGCTGGTCAGTATGCCCGCGATCATCCGCGACGCCGGCCGGGTCTGCGCCGCACTGCCCGCGACCAGCCTGCTGCGGCGGACGTCGGGACCGTTTCTCGCCAAATACGACGCCGAGGCCGATCGCGCCTGGCCCGCGGCGAGACAGGCGATTGCAAAGCTGAGCGATCCCTCGGTGGAAGTGCTGCTGATGAGCGACTATGCTCGTCCGATGCTGACCAGCCTGTTCGCGCCGCAGATCACCGGGCGTCTTCAGCCGCGCGACTGCCCGACGCTCGACCGCCTCGTTACGCTGCTCGAGCCGCTGCCGGCGCGCAACACAGCCGGCATCGTCGTCGCCACGCTCCAGTACATCAAGGCCGAGCACGCGCGCGGCGCGATGCGCGATGCGCCCGACCTGCCGATTTGCGCTGCAAAGGCTGCGCAATGAGCGACGGCCACAGCGACAGCGTGCTTCCCGCCGAACTGCTCGCCGCCGCACGCCGGGTGGTGGAGGAAAACCGCGCGGCGAAGCGCTGCGTCGCGGTAGCGGAGAGCTGCACCGGCGGGCTGGTGTCCGCCGCGCTGACCGAGATCGCGGGCTCGTCGGCCGTGTTCGAGTCGGGCTTCGTCACCTATTCCAATGAGGCGAAGATCGCGATGCTGGGGGTCAGCCGCGACGTGCTCGACACCTTTGGCGCGGTGTCGATCGCGACCGCGTGGAGCATGGCGCAGGGTGCACTCGCCAAATCAGGCGCGGACGTGGCGGTCGCGATCACCGGCGTCGCGGGGCCGGGCGGCGGCAGCGAGAAGAAGCCCGTCGGCACCGTCGTCTTCGCGCGCGCCGAGCGCGGCGGCGATCCCGCCGACGTCATCGCCGATCGCAAGTTCTTCGGCGATATCGGACGCGGGGGTGTCCGGCTTCAGGCGGCGCTGTGCGCGCTCGAACTGCTGCTGCCCGGACCTGCCGTGGAGGCCGAATAGAGCACCGCCGCGCGCGTCTCGAACGCGCCGATCATCTTGCGCAGTGCAACCGAGAACACCTGTCCCGCCAGCATCTCGAACATCCGGTTCTTGAACGCGAAATCGACCGTGAAATCGACCAGGCAGCCGCCCTTCCCGTCGTCGCGAAAACGCCAGTCGTTGTAGAGGTATTTTAGCGGCCCATCGACGTATTCGACGTGGATCGCCTCCGGGCGCTGCTTCTTGACCCGCGACGTGAACGTCTCGCGCAGACCCTTGAAGCCGACGATCATGTCGGCGACCGTCTCGGTCTCGCTGTCCTGCCGCACACGCATCGCCGTCACCCACGGCAGAAACTCGGGGTAGCGGCGCACGTCCGCCACCATGTCGAACATCTGCTCAGGGGTGTACGGCAGCGCGCGCGTCTCGGAATGCTTGGGCATTAGGCGCGCGCCAGCTTCGCCTCGCGCGCGGCCCGCAGCTTCGCGAAATCGTCGCCTGCGTGGTAGCTTGACCGTGTCAGCGGCGATGACGCGACGAGCAGAAATCCCTTGGCACGCGCGATCGCGGCATAAGCGTCGAACGCCTTGGGCGTGACGAAATCGGCCACCTTGGCGTGCTTGGGTGTGGGTTGCAGATACTGCCCCATCGTCAGGAAATCGATGTCGGCCGACCGCATGTCGTCCATCACCTGATGGACCTCCAGCCGCTCCTCGCCCAGACCCATCATCACGCCCGACTTGGTGAAGATCGACGGATCGTGCCGCTTCACGCTCTCCAGCAGCCTGAGCGATGCGTAGTAGCGCGCGCCGGGTCGGATCGTCGGGTACAGCCGCGGCACGGTTTCCAGATTGTGATTATACACGTCTGGCCGTGCCTCGACGATTGACTCGACTGCGGCCTGCGCCTTGTTGCGGAAGTCGGGTGTCAGGATCTCGATCGTCGTCGACGGCGTGTTGCGACGGAGAGCCTGGATCACCTTCACGAACTGCGACGCGCCGCCATCGGGCAGATCGTCGCGATCGACCGAGGTGATGACGATATGCTGCAACCCCATTTCGGCCGCCGCCACCGCGACATGCTCGGGCTCGAGCGGGTCAACCGCGCGCGGCATGCCGGTCTTGACGTTGCAGAAGGCGCACGCGCGCGTGCACGTGTCGCCCAGGATCATCACGGTCGCGTGCTTCTTGGTCCAGCACTCGCCGATGTTGGGGCACGCCGCCTCCTCGCACACGGTTGCGAGGTTCAGGCGCCGCATCAGCTGCTTGGTCTCGGCGAACCCGGTCGAAGTGGGCGCCTTGACGCGGATCCAGTCGGGCTTGCGCGCACGCAGCGGCGCGGGGGTGGGAGCCAGAAGCGAGTTCGTATCGTTCATGCGGCGCGAGATAGCGTCGTCTGACCCCTTAAACAACGTAGGAGCTTGAGAATGCCAAGGGATGTTGCCGGTCTGATCGAGGGTTACCACCGCTTCCGCAACGAGGAGTGGGCAAGCGAGAAGGCCGAGTGGGAGACGCTCGCCAAGGGGCAGAAGCCCAAGGTGCTGGTGATCGCCTGCTCGGACAGCCGCGTCGATCCGACGCAGATCTTCGACGCGCGTCCGGGCGAATTGTTCGTTATCCGCAACGTCGCCAATCTGGTGCCGCCTTTCGAGACCGGCGGCGGCTATCATGGCGTGTCGGCCGCGCTCGAGTTCGCGGTGACGCAGCTCAAGGTCGGCGAGATCCTGATCATGGGTCACGCCTCGTGCGGAGGCTGCGCGGCAGCCTTGTCGCAGGGGTTCAAGGACGCCGACAAGGGCGCGGGCGGCTTCGTCGCCGACTGGATCAGCCTGCTCGACGACGCGCGCGAGAAGGTCGTGGCCGACAAGGGCACCGGTCCCGAGGCGCAGACCGCGATGGAGTGGGAGGGCGTGCGCACCTCGATCAAGAACCTGCGCACCTTCCCCTTCGTCAAGGAGCGCGAGGACGCGGGCGATCTGAAACTGCGCGGCGCGTGGTTCGGCATCGCCGAGGGCCAGCTGCGCGTGATGCAGGACGGCGAAGGCGCGTTCGAGCCCGCTTGACGTGCTTCGGTGCCGATCGCTCAGGCGGTCGGCACCACCGCCTGCCATTTACGCCGCCTGAGCACGAGTAGATAGTATGCGGTGGCAATCACGATCTGAACGATGGTAGCGACGACCGCCGGTCGCCCTTCTTCCACGTCCTGCCACGTCGCGACCGTAATCAGCGCCAGCGCGATCAGCGTCACGATGGGCGCCAGCGGGTAGAGCGGCATGCGATAAGTTGCGTGGCGCGAAGCGCCCGATCGCCGCCCCATCATCGCAGCGACCGCGATCCCGGCGTAGATCGCGATCAGCCCTGCCCCGCTCCAAACCTCCAGAAGCCGCAGCGGCAGAAAACACAGAGCCATGCCAACGCCGCCAACGATCAGCGTTCCCAGGTGGGGCGATCCCCAACGCGGATGTATTGCGGTCATCCAGCGATCGAACGGCCGCCCCCATGAGCCGTCACGCGCGGTGCCGTAGAAGAAGCGCGCACAGGCGAGCACCCAGGCAATGATCGCGTTGACGATCGCGAGCGCGACGCCGAGCGCCATCGCCTGCCCCGCACGTTCTCCCGCCATCGCGGTCACCAGATCGCCGAACGGATTGGACGAGGCGAGCAGCATCGGCAGGTCGACTGCACCCATCAGCGCGGCGAGCAGCGGCACGCCTTCCAGCACCAGCGTGAAGACGAGTGCGAGCATGATCGAGCGCGCGATCCGCCGCGGCGCCTCATGCATCTCCTCGCCGAAATACACCGCCGCGCCGTAGCCGTTAAATGCGAAGATCGCGATCGAGGCCGCCACGCCGATCGATGTCAGCGACGCGGGCGCGAGCCCCTGTCCCATCGCCATCACCGGATGAGTGAGGAAATTGAGCGGGTTGCGCTGCACGTCGATAAGACCGAACGCCGTCACCGCGAGCAAGGCCATTACCTCGATCAACAGGAAAAGCCCGGTAACGAGCGCGTTGACGCGGATGTTGAGCAATCCGATCAGCGTGCACGCCCCAACGACCGCGATCGCAGTCGGCACCTGCGGCAGCGATGGGATGACACCGACCAGCACTTCGCGGATGCCCAGCCCTGCGACTGGCAGGAAGATCAGGTTATTGAACACGTTAATGCCGAGCATCACGAACCCGGCCATCGGCCCCAGCGTATGCGCGACCATGACATATTCGCCGCCGGCGACCGGCCAGGCGGACGACAGCTCGGCGTAGATATAGGCGGTGGCAACGCATACTAGGCCCGCGATGATCGTCGCCCAGATCGCGCCGGTACCCGCGACCTGCAACATGCCCGGCACGATCACGAACACCGACGATGCCGGCGTCGTCACCGACAGCGTCAGGAACAGCACCCCCGCCACGCCCAGGCTACGCGCGAGCGGCACCGGCGCCGCCGATGAAAGCTGTTCCTCTGGCATCGTCCCCCGCCTTAATGGCGCGGGCTTCTTGCATGGTTAACGAGGGGGTGCCAGCCCCTCGATGCCCTCAGCGTCGATCAGCCAGCGCGCTTGCTGACCGCGGCGTCGACGTCCGCCTTGGGCCCGTCGACCGTCACGCGCAGGTTCAGCTCGCGCAGCTGCTTGGGCGTCGCGTAGTTGGGCGCACCCATCATCAGGTCCTCCGCCTTCTGGGTCATCGGAAAGACGATGACTTCGCGAATGTTCGGCTCGTCCGCCAGCAACATGACAATGCGGTCGATGCCGGGTGCGGATCCGCCGTGCGGCGGCGCGCCGTACTTGAACGCGTTGATCATGCCCGCGAAATTCGTGTCGACGTCAGCCTGGCTGTAGCCCGCGATTTCAAACGCTTTGTACATGATGTCGGGGCGATGGTTGCGGATCGCGCCGGACGACAGCTCCACGCCGTTGCAGACGATGTCGTACTGGTAAGCGAGGATGTCGAGCGGGTCCTTCGTCTCAAGCGCCTCCATCTCGCCCTGCGGCATCGAGAACGGGTTGTGGCTGAAATCGACCTTCTTGTTGTCCTCGTCGTACTCGAACATCGGAAAGTCGACGATCCAGCAGAACTCGAACCGGTTCTGGTCAATCAGCCCGAGCTGATCGGCGACGCGCGTGCGCGCCAGCCCGGCGAGTTTTGCTGCCTGCGCTTCCTTGCCCGCGGCGAAGAACAGGCCGTCGTTCGGCCCGAGCCCGAGCGCGTCGGCCATCGCCGACATCTTGTCCTCGCCGTGGTTCTTGGCGATCGGCCCGCCCCACTCGCCGTTCTTGCGCGTGGCGTAGCCGAGTCCGGCGAAACCCTCGCCCTGCGCCCAGGCGTTCATGTCGTCGAAGAACTTGCGGCTCTTCTCGTGCGTACCCGGTGCCGGGATCGCGCGCACCACGTCGCCCGCCTCGACGATCGAGGCGAAGCGGCCGAAGCCCGATCCGACGAACTGCTCGGACACGTCGGAGATGATCAGCGGGTTGCGCAAGTCGGGCTTGTCGTTGCCGTATTTCAGCATCGATTCGCGGTATGGGATACGCTTGAACGGCAGCGCGGAGATGGTCCGCCCCTTGCCCTGCCAGTCGGCGAATTCCTCGAACACGCCGTGCAGCACAGGCTCAATCGCGGCGAAGACGTCGTCCTGCGTGACGTAGCTCATCTCGAAATCGAGCTGGTAGAATTCACCCGGGCTGCGGTCGGCCCGCGCGTCCTCGTCGCGGAAGCACGGCGCGATCTGGAAATAGCGGTCGAAGCCCGCGACCATCAGCAGCTGCTTGAACATCTGCGGCGCCTGCGGCAGCGCGTAGAACTTGCCCGGGTGAACGCGGCTGGGGACGAGATAGTCGCGCGCGCCCTCTGGGCTCGATGCGGTCAGGATCGGCGTCTGGAACTCGGTGAAGCCCTGATCGACCATGCGGCGGCGGATCGACGCGATCACGCTCGAGCGCAGCATAATATTGGCATGCAGCTTCTCGCGGCGCAAATCGAGGAAGCGGTTCCGCAGCCGGATCTCCTCCGGGTATTCCGCGTCGCCGAACACGGGCATCGGCAGCTCGGCGGCGTGGCTCTGCACGGTCGCGGCGCGGGCGTAGACCTCGATCTCGCCGGTCGCGAGGTTCGGGTTCACCGTTGCTTCCGAACGGCGCTTCACATTGCCGTCGATCGTCACGACCGACTCGACGCGCAATCCGTCGAGCAGCGACAGCACCGGACTGTCGGTATCCGCGACGATCTGCGTGATGCCGTAATGGTCGCGCAGGTCGACGAACAGCACGCCGCCGTGGTCGCGCTTGCGATGCACCCAGCCCGACAGGCGAACGGTTTCGCCGTCGTTCTCGGCGGTCAGTTGGGCGCAGGTGTGCGAGCGATAGGCGTGCATGCTGTTTCTCTTAAATCATGCTCCGGCATCGGACCGGAGCCTGTTGCGGCTGCTTAACCCACCGGAGGTGGATCACCGAAGACCCGCGCGCCCTCCCCTTCCAACCACGCTTTGTCAAGCGCGCGGGCGCCCGCTATGACCCGCGTCATATGCACGTTCATCCCCTGATTACCGACAGCGCGACGCTCGCCAACCTGTGCGCCCGCCTCGCCGATGCGCCCTTCGTGACCGTCGACACCGAGTTCATGCGCGAGAGCACCTACTACCCCGAGCTCTGCCTGATCCAGATCGCGGACACCGAGGAAGCCGCGGCGATCGATCCCAAGGCGCCCGGCCTCGACATGACTCCATTGCTCGAGCTGCTGACCGAGAACGAGGATGTGCTCAAGGTCTTCCACGCCGGTGGGCAGGATATAGAGATCATCTACAATCTGACTGGCCGCACCCCGCACCCCCTGTTCGACACACAGGTGGCGGCGATGGCGCTGGGTCAGGGCGAGCAGATCGGTTACTCGAACCTCGTCGACAGCTGGCTGGGTATCCAGGTCGACAAGGGCGCACGCTTCACCGATTGGTCCAGGCGGCCGCTCGATGATCGTCAGGTCGATTACGCGATCGGCGACGTGACGCATCTCTCACGTATCTTCCCGAAGATGCTGGAACGATTGAAGAAGACCGGGCGCGGCGCGTGGCTAGACCAGGAAATGGAGCGGCTCGCCGATCCGGCGAACTACGCCAACGATCCCGACCTCGCGTGGAAGCGCGTTCGCGTCGCCAGCCGCAAGGCCGACGTGCTCGGGCGATTGAAGGCGATCGCGCGCTGGCGCGAGCTGGAGGCGCAGGGCAAGGACCTGCCGCGCGGCCGCATCGTCAAGGACGAGACGCTCGGCGATCTCGCCGGCCATCCGCCGCGCCGCCAAGCCGACCTCGCCAAGGTCCGTGGCCTGTCGCAGACCTGGGCCTCGAACGAGATCGGCGCGCGGCTGATGGCGGCGATCGAGCACGCCCGCCCGCTTCCGGCCGACGAGATGCCCGCGCGCGACGACCGCAAGCCGGGGCTCGGCAAGGACGGCGCGCTCGTCGCCGACCTCTTGAAGCTGCTGCTCAAGATCCGCGCGCGCGACATCGACGTGGCCCCGCGGCTGCTCGCGCGCTCGGACGACCTCGAAGCACTCGCGGCCGGCGCGCGCAGCGGTTTGTCGATCCTTGAGGGCTGGCGCTTCGACCAGTTCGGTCGCGACGCGCTCGACCTGGTCGAGGGGCGGATGGCCTTCGCGGTCACCGGCGGCCGGTTGAAGATGACCCGCGCGGAGGCAGCGGAATGATGCGCGTCGCTCTGTTGATCGCGGCAGCGACGGTGGCGGCGTGTGCGCCCAAGAACGCAGAGGTCGCCGCCTCCTCTGTCGTCCCGTGCAATGCCGAGCCGGTGCAACGCTTTCTCGGGCAGCCTGCCGATACCGCACAGGCCGAGGCGCAGCGGCTGAGCGGCGCGCGAAGCGTCCGCCGCTATGCGACCGGCGACATGCTGACGATGGACTATCGCGCCGATCGCCTGAACATCGAGACCGACGCTGCCGGCCAAATCGTGAAGCTCACCTGCGGATAGACCCCGCACGCTGACACCCTCGCGTTACCGGGTGAGGAGTATCGCCGTCTTTCACCTGTTCTTCTCGATACCCAGCCTCATCGTCATCGCGCGCTGGCTGATCCCTCTGTCGCTCCCCTTGGGTTGGAAGCTGGCCGGTGCATTGCTGCTGCTGGTGGCGTCGCAATATCATCTCTGGAGCAGGCTCTCTTCGGGGTCAGTGTTCGCGCCCGAGTTTCCGCGCCCCGTCGTGCTGCTGTTCAACTGGGCGTTCGGCGCGATCCTGCTGCTGGCGGTCCTCCAGATCGCACTCGACGTGGGTGGCGTGGTCGGCTGGTTGTTGACACGCGGCACTTGGCATATGCCGGATGCGGCGCGCTACGCAGCCGCCGTGCTTGCGGTGGTGCTGGCCGCGATCGGAGTCGCGAACGCGTCCCGTTTGCCGCCGGTGAAGGATGTCGCGGTCGCGATCCCGAACCTGCCGCCGGCGTTCGAGGGCTACCGCCTGCTGCAACTCACCGACTTGCACCTCAGCCGGCTCTTCACCGCGCGCTGGGCGAGCGCCGTCGTCGCGCGCGCCAACGCGTCGGGCGTCGACGCGATCGTTGTGACGGGCGACTTCATCGACGGCTCGGTCGCGATGCGTCACGCCGACGTTGCTCCACTCGCCGATCTGCGCGCACCGGACGGCGTCTGGGCCGTTCCGGGCAATCACGAATACTTCTTCGATTACGCCGACTGGATGCATCACCTGACTAGCCTGGGCATTCGCATGCTACCGAATGCGCATACGCTGCTGCGGCGCGAGGGCGCCACGCTGGTGATCGCGGGCGTGACCGATGCCTCGGCACGCGGCGCGGGACAGGCAGGTCCCGACCTCGCCGCCGCGCTGACGGGCGCGCCACCCGCGGCGCCGATCATCCTGCTCGACCATCAGCCGCGGAACGCACGTGCGGCGGCAGCCGCGGGCGTGGCGCTGCAATTATCGGGGCACACCCACGGCGGGATGATCGCCGGCATGGCGAAGCTGCTCGAACCCGCCAATGCTGGCTTCGTTTCGGGTGCCTATCGCATCGGTGATATGACACTCTACGTCAGCAACGGCACCGGCCTGTGGCCCGGCTTCGCGCTTCGCCTCGGACGACCGTCGGAAATGACCCGCTTCACGCTCTACCGCGCGTGAACCTCCGCTGCCGCTGGCGGTTCTGCCGCCATGATCGGTTCACTGACCAACGATGATCCTCGCGCCGACGCGCGCGCCGGCATGACCCGCTTCCTCGACGACGTACCAGAGGGACGGATCATCGTCGCCGGTCACTTCGACGCCGACGGTCTGGCAGCGGTGGCGATCCTCCTGCGCGCGCTGCAAGCCGGTGGGCGCAATGCCGAGGCGGCGATCGTCGGCAAGGGCGAGACGCCGTGGGATAACTCTTTCGCCGATCGACTGCGCGCTATGTCCCCCGTGGGCCTGATCGTCACCGATCTCGGCACCCGCGGCAACCCCGTTCTTCCGGGCGTGCCGACACTGACGATCGACCATCACCGGCCGACCGGCACGCCGCCCGATGGCGTGACGCTGAGCGGTCACGAACTCGATCCCGAACCCACCAGCGCGCTGATCGCGTGGTGGGCCGCCGCCGCCATCGGCGACCAGAGCGATCTGCAATGGCTCGCCGCACTCGGCCTGATCGGCGACATGGCACCCGAGCATGCCTTTCCCGAGCTCGCCGAAGCGCAGCAGCGCTGGGGCAAGACCGCGCTTCGCGACGCGACCTCGCTCGTCAACGCACCCAGACGGACCGCTGCGGCCGATGCCTCGCCCGCGCTGCGCCTGCTGCTGGAGGCGGACGGGCCCAAGGTCATCACCAAGGGCGACAGCGCCGATGCGGCCGCGCTGGTCGCGGCGAAGGCAGAGGTGCGCGCGGAGGTCGAGGCCGCCCGCCGGGTTCCTCCACGCGTGAACGGCGAGGTCGCGCTGATCCTCTTCTCCTCGCCGTGCCAGGTCCACCCGCTGATCGCGCAGCAATGGCGCGGGCGTTTAAAGGACAAGGTCGTCATCGCTGCTAACAGCGGCTACCGCCCGGGCTGGGTCCATTTCGCCGCCCGCTCGGCGAGCGGTTGCGATCTGCTCGCCTTCCTCGCCGAGCACCGGCCCGATGGCGCCGACGGTCGCTTCGGTAACGGTCACGCGCAGGCGACCGGGGGCGCCTTGCCGATCGAACAATGGAACGCGTTCGTGAGCGGACTGGGCTTCGACGAAGCGACGCTGCCGCGCGCCGGTTGATCGCCAAACTACGACCATCACGCCGTCCCCCGTCATTGCCGCGTCATCGTCGCTCGACTATTCTGGCCGCCATCATCGGAGAAGCTTCATGCCGATCACCATCAATGGATCGCCCGTCCCCATCCCCAGCGATCCGCGCGTGTCGCTGCTCGACCTCCTGCGCGAGGAACTGCATCTTTCCGGCACCAAGAAGGGCTGCAACCAGGGCGCGTGCGGCGCCTGTACCGTGCTGGTCGACGGGGAGCGGATCGTCTCCTGCCTCGCGCTCGCGGTCCAGTATGACGGGCGCAAGGTCACCACGATCGAAGGTCTGGCGGACGGCAACGGGCTCCACCCGCTCCAGGCCGCCTTCATCGAGCATGACGGCTTCCAATGCGGTTATTGCACCCCCGGGCAGATCTGCTCGGCCGTCGCAATGGCGGGCGAGATCGCGCGCGGAATGCCCAGCCACGTCACGGGCGAACTGGACAGCGGCACCATCACCCTGACCCGCGACGAAGTGCGCGAGCGGATGAGCGGAAACCTGTGCCGCTGCGGCGCGCATAACGGGATCGTCGACGCGATCCTCGAGGTATACGGCACCGCCGATGCCAGAGTGCTGGAGGCAGCAGAATGACCCCGTTCAGCTTCAACCGCGCCACCGACCGGGATCAGGCATTGACGCTGGCGACGCGCGGCGCACGCTTCCTCGGCGGCGGCACCAATCTGGTCGACCTGATGCGCGAAACGGTGGAGCGCCCCGCGGCACTCGCCGACGTGACCGGCCTGTCGCGCGAGATCAGCGAAACGCCCGATGGTGGACTGATGATCGGCGCCGCCGTGACCAACAGCGCGCTCGCCGCACACGCGGCGGTACGCACCCGCTACCCGGTGCTGTCGCGCGCCATTCTCGCGGGCGCCAGCGCGCAAATCCGCAACATGGCGACGGTCGGCGGCAATCTGCTCCAGCGGACGCGCTGCACCCATTTCTACGATGTCGAGGGTTCGCGCTGCAACAAGCGGCAACCGGGGCAAGGCTGCGACGCGCGCGGCGGGTTCAACCGCATCCACGCGATCCTCGGCGCGTCCGACGCGTGCGTCGCGACGCATCCGAGCGACATGTGCGTCGCGCTCGCCGCGCTCGACGCATTGGTGCACCTCGCCTCGGCGAGCGGCACGCGCACGCTGTCGCTGACCGAGTTGCACCGTCTGCCCGGCGACCAGCCGCAGATCGACACGGTGCTGGAACCCGGCGAGCTGATCACCGCGGTCGAGCTGCCGGCTTCGGCGCTCGCGGCGCACTCGACCTATCGCAAGGTACGCGACCGCGCGAGTTACGCCTTCTCGCTTATCTCGGTCGCCGCCGCGATCGAGGTGGAGGACGGTCGGATCGAAGACGTGCGGCTCGCACTGGGCGGCGTCGCGCACAAGCCGTGGCGCGCGACCCGCGCGGAAGAGTCCCTGCGCGGGCAGCCTGCCTCGCTCGATACCTTCCGCGCCGCGGCAGAGGCCGAGTTGGCCGCGGCGGTGCCGCTCAGCGAGAACGGCTTCAAGATCGAGCTAGCGAAACGGACGATCACGGCCGTGCTGGCCGAACTGGCGGGAGTGGACGCATGAAAGCGGTCGAGGACGCCAAGCAGGCGGTACAGGGCGCCGCTTCCGCGGTGATGGCGAAGGCGGTGCAGATGGCCCCAGACAGCTGGATGCCGGGCGGCAAGCCCGATCCGCTGATCCGCGCGCAGCACGGCCACGTCGGTCGCCCGATCTCGCGCGTCGATGGCCCCGTGAAAGTGCAGGGCGCCGCGCCCTACGCAGCCGAATTCCCGCTAGACGGCATGCTCTACGCCGCGCTGGTGTTCAGCACAATCGCGAAGGGAAAGATCACGGCACTTGATACCGACGCGGCCGAGGCGGCTACGGGCGTCAAGCTCGTCATGACCTACCGCAACGCGCCGCGCATGAAGCCGATGCCGCTGTTCATGACCTCGGAGAAGGCGTGCGGCGGCAACGACCTGCCCGTCATGCAGGACGCGCAGGTCTACTGGAACGGTGAGCCGGTCGCGCTGGTCCTCGCCGACACGCAGGAGCAGGCCGACCACGCGGCCTCGCTGATCCACGTCGCATTCGAGGAAGAGCATGCGATCACCGCGCTGGCCGAGGCGAAGGCGAAGGGCGTCGAGCCCGGCCAATTCATGGGGCAGCCGCTCAAATTCGAGAACGGCGCAGCGGAACAGGCGCTCGCCGACGCCGCGCACAAGGTCGATCAGCGCTACACGACACCGCGGCACAGCCACAATGCGATCGAGCTTCACGCGGTGGCGGTCGCGTGGGAGGGTGATCGCCTGCGCGTCCACGACGCGACGCAGATGGTGGCGCACAGCGCCTGGTCGCTCGGACACGTTTTCGGGATCGCAGAGGATCAGGTCCACGTCACCTCGCCGTTCGTCGGCGGCGGCTTCGGCGGCAAGGGCTTGTGGCAGCATCAGGTGCTCGCCGCCGCTGCCGCGAAGCTCGCCGGGCGCCCCGTCCGGCTGATGCTGTCGCGCGAGGGCGTCTACCGCATCGTCGGCGGACGCACGATCACCGAACAGCGCGTGGCACTCGGCGCCGATGCGGAAGGGCGCTTCGACGCGCTGATCCACACCGGCACGACGGCGATGAGCCACCACAACGTGCTGCCCGAACCCTTCATCCTGCCCGCGCGCAGCGCCTATGCGACCAAGACGATGAAGCTCGACGTCGAGGTCGCCTACCTCGACATGGTCGCCAACACCTTCATGCGTGCGCCCGGCGAAGCAGTCGGTACCTTCGCGCTGGAGAGCGCGATCGACGAGCTGGCGCACGACATGGGCGTCGACCCGATCGAGCTGCGCCTGCGCAACGAACCCGACAAGGACCCGACCACGGGTGCGCCCTTCTCCTCGCGCGAGGTCGAGAAAGCGTTCCGCGACGGCGCCGAGCGGTTTGGATGGGCGAACCGCCAGGCGCCGGGAACGCGCCGGGAGGGTGAGTGGCTGATCGGCACCGGGGTCGCCACCGCAACCTATCCCTATTACCGCATGCCCGGCGGCGCGGCGCGGATCACGCTCACGCCAAATGGCGCTGCGATCGACATCGCCGCACACGACATGGGCATGGGCACCGCCACCGCGCAGACGCAGGTCGCCGCCGACCGGCTCGGCCTCGACATGGCGCAGGTGACGTTCAACTACGGCGACAGCACGCTGCCCGGTGTCGTCATGGCGGGCGGGTCGCAGCAGACCGCGGCGATCGGCGCGTCGGTAATGGCCGCGCACCGCGCGCTCGTCACTGAATTGCTCAAGCTGGCGGGCAACGACTCACCGCTCGCCGGACTCGATGCCGACGAAGTGGTCGGCGTGAACGGCGGTTTGGCGAAGATCGACGACGCGTCGGCACATGAGAGCTACGCCTCCATCCTCGCCCGCGCGCAGCGAAACGAGCTGGTGGTCGAGGCTGAGCCGCCCTCGCCGCTCGAGACGACGCACTGGTCGATGCACTCGCACGGCGCGATGTTCTGCGAAGTGCGCGTGAATGCGGTGACGGGCGAGCTGCGCGTCTCGCGTTTTCTCGGCTCGTTCGATTGCGGCCGTATCCTCAACCCCAAGACCGCGGCGAGCCAGTTTCGCGGCGGCATCATCATGGGGCTCGGCCTCGCGCTGATGGAGGAAACGCAGTACGACGAGCGCAGCGGGCGGATCATGAACCCCAGCCTCGCCGAATATCACGTCCCCGTGCACATGGACGTGCCCGAGATCGAGGTAATGTGGACCGACATCCCCGATCCGCACGCACCGATGGGCGCGCGCGGCGTCGGTGAGATCGGCATCACCGGCGTCGCGGCCGCGGTCGCCAACGCCGTGTTCAACGCCACCGGCAAGCGCGTGCGCGACCTGCCGATCACGCTCGACAAGCTGCTCTAGTCCGATCGCGACGAACCGGTCGGCAACGGTTCGTCGCAATCGCCGCGTGACCGAAAAACGTTGTTAACCTGACCGGCGTATCGGTCGGCGATGACCTCGTCGATCCTTGCCGCGGGCTCGGTCGCGCCGGAACAGGCGATCGCGCCGCAGCACATCCTGGACCTGCTCCCCGGGCTGGTGGCCTATTTCGGGGCCGACCTGCGCTATCTCTACGCCAATCAGACTTACGCGCGCTGGCGCGGCGTGACACCCGACCGCATCGTCGGGCGCTACGTCAGGGAGATCGTCGGCCATCGCAATTACCCGGTGATCGCCGAGCAGCTACGCCGTGCCTTCGCCGGTGAGACGATCACCTACGAATATCACATCTTCGACGACGACGATCAGCGGCTAGTCCAGGGCAGCTACGTACCCGACATGGACCCGTCGGGCCGCGTCACCGGCGTCATCGTGCTGGTGACCGAGATCAGCCGGCGCACCGACCTTGAGATGGAAATCGCGCGCAGCGAGGCGATGTTCGCCGAAGCGTTCGAGAATGCGCCGTTCGGCCGCGCGATCGTCAGCCCAGATGGCCATATTGTGCGGGTAAACCCGAAGTTCGCCGCCATGCTCGAACGGTCGGCGGAACAGCTGATCGGCGCCAGCATCTCCGAAATCACCCACCCCGACGATTACGAAGCCGACCTGCGTCAGCTCAAACAGATCCTGCGCGGCAACAGCGACGGCTACAGCCTCGAAAAGCGCTATGTTCGGCCCGACGGCAGCATCTTCCACGCGCGGATTGAAGTATCGGCGGTGCGCAACGACTCGGGCCGCGTCACCTGCTTCTTCGCGCACGCCGAGGACATTACGCAGCAGCGGGAGGCCGAGCGCCACCTCAAAGAGATGAATGCGCGCCTGTCGCTGATCTCGGACGCGGTGCGCGGCGGATCGTGGCACATGGACGTGGCGAGCGGCACGTTCGAGACCTCGCAGCAACTCGCGCAATTCGTCGCCGGCCCGGACACCAAACCCTATGACCTGGACGGCTTCAGCGCGCACATCCTGCCCGAGGATCGCGCCAAGGCCGACCTGAGCGAGCTCATCGAGGGCAAGCGCGACCGCTCCTCGGTCGAATACCGCCTGCAGACCGCCAGCGGCGTGCACTGGATGCGCTGCGACCGGCGCCTGCTGCGCGACGAACACGGCCGACCCGAGAAGCTCGTCGGCGTGACGATCGACCTGACCGAGGAACACGAACGGCGCATCCGTGCCGAACTGGAGGCGACGACCGACCCGCTGACCGGCCTGCTCAATCGCCGCGGGCTCGAACAGCGCCTTGGAACCCTCCCGCCCGATCTTCCCTGCGGCGTCATGCTGGTCGACCTAGACGGGTTCAAGCAGGTCAACGACACGCTCGGCCACGACGCCGGTGACGCGATCCTGGTCGAGGTCGCGGCGCGTCTGCGTCAGTCCGTGCGCCACGACGATCTGGTCGCGCGGATCGGCGGCGACGAGTTCGCGATCGTGCTGGTCGGCACCGACGTGACGAAGCTGGAGGCGCTAGCCGGACGCACCGTTACCGCGATGCAGCCTCGTTTTGCCGCATGCGGCGACAGCGGGCCAAGCGTCGGCGCGAGCGTCGGCGCGGCATGGTCCGCCACCCCATTCGTGACGCAGCGCCAGGTAATGACACGCGCCGACCGCGCGCTCTATCAGGCGAAGGCGGCAGGCCGCGGAACCTGGCGGCTCGCCGCCTGAACCTCAGGCCACCTTCGCGCGCAGCCGCAGCCGCAGGATCGCGTCGCTGCTCGCCATGAACAAGGTGCGGCCGTCCTCGCCGAACGCGCAATTCGCGATCGGCTTGCCGCGCGCGATCAGCCCCAGTTTGCGACCGTCTGGTGCCAGCACGTAGAGCCCGCCCGGGCCGGTGGCGAACAGGTGCCCGCTGCGCGCGACCTTCATGCCGTCGGGCAGCCCCGGCAGCCCGCGTCTGAACTCGGGCATGAAGTCGACGAGCTGGCGTCCCTTGCCGACGACGGCGCCGTCGGCCGACAGGTCATAGACGCGGATCTCGGGCGCTGCTTCGTCCGAGCAGCCGATGTACAGTCGGTCCTGCGCTGGTGACAGCGCTATGCCGTTGGGTCGCTTCAAACCGGCATCGAGCAGTTCCACCGCCCCGCCCGGCCGCAGCCGGTAGACGCCATCGAACGGCAGCTCCTTCAGCGGCGACGCGTCACCATCGGTCAGCCCATAGGGCGGATCGGTGAAGTAGATCGTACCGTCGCGCGCGATCGTCAGGTCGTTGCAGCTGTTGAACCGCTTGCCGTCGTACCGATCGGCGAGGATCGTCTTGCGCCTGGTCGGAAGGTCGACCCGCGCGATCGCACGCGTGCCCGAATCGGCCATCACCAGCGCACCCGTCGCGTCGATCGCCAGCCCGTTCGCCCCAGCCTCGCGAATGCCCGCGGGCACGACACCGCTCAGACCCGACGGCTTCAGGAACGGTCGAGCACCGGTGCGCGCGGTCCAGCGATAGACAATGTTCGCGGGCACGTCGGAGAACAGCAGGTACCCACCGTCCCGGTGGACCCACACGGGGCCCTCCGCCCACTGATAACCGCGTGCGATCACCTCGACCGGGCTCGCCGGATCGAGCAACCGGTCGAGCGCCGGGTCGAAGCGCGTGATCGTGGCGGCGCTCTCTGCCGCTCGCGACGGGCGCGCAGCCGCAGCCGCCGCCAGCATCGTCATCCCGCCCGCCAGCGCGGTCCGGCGTGTCATCGTCACCATCGCACTCATCCTTCCACCACCTCGATGGCCGTCGCGATCGAGGCGGCCGGCATCGTCCCCTCACCCGCTGCCACCGTATATCGCCCGCGCGCCCGGATGTCGGCCGACGAGCTGCCGACCATGACCTCGATCACGCCCGGCTCCATCACCCACTTGCCCGCCTTCCACAACGCCACCTGCGCGTCCGACACGGTGAAACGCACCACGCGACGCTCGCCGGGCCGCAGCGTCAGGCGCGTGAAGCCGCGCAGCTCGGCAACCGGGCGCGCGACCGAGGCGACCGGATCGCGCAGGTACAGCTGCACCACCTCGTCGGCCACCATGCTGCCATCGTTCGTCACCGCGACACCGACGATCGTCGCGTCTCCCCGCCGCTCGATCGTCAGCGGGGCATAACTGAACCGCGCGTAGCTTAACCCATGCCCGAATGGGAACAGCGGACCGATTGCCAAGTCGTGATAGCGCGCGCTGTCGACCGACAGATCGGGGTTGGCAGGGCGCCCGGTCGGCACGTGCGCGTAGCTCATCGGCAACTGCCCGGTCGTGCGCGGCATCGCGATCGGCAGGCGTCCCGCAGGCGATACCTTGCCCGTCAGCACTTCGACGATCGCCGGCCCGCTCTCCAGCCCGAGCAACCACGTCTCCAGTACCGCAGGTATCCCGGTGAGCGCGCGCTCGATCGCCAGCGGGCGTCCGCCCATCAGGATCGCGACGACCGGCTTGCCCGCGGCGCGCACCGCATCGACCAGCGCCTGCTGCGTGCCCGGCAGACCCAGGTCGGAGCGGCTGCGCGCCTCGCCGGTCAGATCGTAATCCTCCCCGATCGCCAGCAGCACCACGTCCGCCGCCGCCGCCACCTTCGCGGCCGCCTCGGGATCGGTGCCGGGATCGTACGTCGCCTGCGGCAAGGCGCGACGCAGCGTGACCACGTCCTCCACCTGGCCCCGCGCGCGCCATGATCCGAGCGCCGACGCCGCATCGTCGGCGAGCGCGCCGATCAGCGCGATCTTCGCACCCGACCTGATCGGCAGCACCCCGCCATCGTTGCGCAGCAGCACGATCGACCGCGCCGCGGCGTCGCGCGCCTTGCTGCGGGCGAGTGGAGCCTTCTCGGCCGCCGCGTCACCGAAGCGGTACGGATCGTCGAACAACCCCAGCCGCGCCTTGGTGGTCAGGATGCGCGTCACCGCCTGATCGATCAGCGCGACGAGCGACGGGTCTGCGGCGACCGCGCTTGGCAGATGATCGGCGTAGGTGCTGCTCGCCATGTCCATGTCGACGCCCGCGCGCAGCGCCAGCGCGGCTGCCTCCGCCGGGGTCGCCGCCACACCGTGGTTGATCAGTTCGCGGATCGCGTTCCAGTCGCTGACGACCAGCCCCTGATAACCCCAACGGTCGCGCAATTCGCCGCGGACCAGCGCCTCGTTCGCGGTCATCGGCACGCCCGCAACGTCGTTGAACGCGGTCATGAAGCTGCCGGACCCGGCGCGCATCGCGGCGTGGAACGGCGGCAGATACACCTCGTGCAGCGTTCGTTCGGACACGTCGGCGCTGTCGTAATCGCGCCCGCCGGCGACCGCGCCGTAGCCGACAAAATGCTTGGTGCACGATAGCACGTGCCCCTTCGCCAGCGGCGCGTCCTTGGCGGATACCGGTCCCTCGATCCCGCGCACCTGTGCCTCCGCCATGCGGCTACCCAGATACGCGTCCTCGCCCGCGCCCTCGACCACGCGCCCCCAGCGCGGATCGCGCGCCACGTCGACCATTGGCGTAAAGGTCCAGTGCAGCCCCGCCGCCCACGCCTCGCTGGCCGCGAGCGCGGCGGCTTGCTCCATCAGCCCCGTGTCCCAGCTTGCGGCGAGCGCCAGCGGTACGGGCAAGGTGGTGCGATAACCGTGGATCACGTCCATCGCGAACAGCAGCGGGATGCCGAGCCGCGATTCCTCCACCGCGATCTTCTGCAATCGCCGCAACGCCTCCGCACCGGCGACGTGCAGGAACGACCCCATCTCACCGCGCCGCACCCGGTCGAGCATGCCCGCGTCCAGCCGCGAGTTGAGCGCACGCTGCCGCCCTCCCGCAATCTGGTTCATCTGCCCGATCTTCTCAGCCAGCGTCATGCGCGACAGCAGGTCGCGGATACGCGCCGCGTGATCGGCGGTGACACGCCCAAAAGCGGCGGGCGCCCAGGCATAGCCTGTGAGGAGCGCAGTCGCCTTCATCACGTCGCGACGGTTCACCCGCACCTGCCCGGCCATCAACGTCTCCCCAGTTTTCGCCGGGCAGATAGCGCGCGGCCTGCGCCGTCGCGACCGGGTGATGGTCGTAGAAGCCGCGTTCACGAGAGCTCCGGACCTGCGACCTTGGTCCCGCTTTACGCGTTATCACACCGCCATCTACAGCCGCCCCGGCCCGAGCAAGAAGGAACCTGACCGCGTGACCCGAACCGATGATGAGGCGGCGGCACCACTCGCGATCATCGTCATGGGGGTCAGCGGATCGGGCAAGTCGACGCTCGCCAACTTGCTCGCGCGCGCGCTCGGCTGTCCCTTTCTCGAGGGCGACGACTTCCACTCCGCCGCGGCGGTGGCGAAGATGCGCGCCGGCCACGCCTTGAGCGATGCCGACCGCTGGCCGTGGCTCGACCGGCTCGGCCACGCGCTCGGCGGGGCGGCGCGCACGAACGGCCGCGCGGTCGCGACCTGTTCCGCGCTCAAGCGTCGCTACCGCGACCGCCTGATTACCGCGGCGGGCGGGCGCGTGCGCTTCGTCCTGCTCGACAATGATCGCGACGAACTGCTCCAGCGGCTCGAACATCGCGCGGCGCATTACATGCCCGCCAGTCTGCTCGACAGCCAGCTCGACACGCTGGAACGTCCCACCTCCGACGAGGCGGTGCTCGCCCTCGACTCGCACCATAGCCCGCCCGAGCTCTGCCACGCCGCGGTCGCGTGGCTGGCCAACGCCTAGGGCATCAACCGCTTCCGCCCCTCGGACAAATGCCACCGCATCGCCAGCGCGGCGCCATCGGCGTCCTGCGCGCGGATCGCGTCGACGATCGTCTCATGCTCGCGCATCATCGCGCCGATCACCTCGGGCGGGCGCGACCGCGATATGTCGACGCCCGCACGCATCACCTTTTCAACCTCGCCGACCAACGCGTCGAACGCCGCCGGGAACGCAGGGTTGGCGGTCGCGGCGACGATGCTTCGGTGCAGTTCCATGTCCTCGTCATGCGCGGGCGCGTCCGACAGGAGCGCGGTGCGCAATCGCGCCAGCGCCGCGTCGATCGCTGCCATCTCCTCGCCCGATCGCCGCACCGCCGCCAGCCGCGCCGCCTCCGCCTCCAGCACGAAGCGGACCTCGTAGGTGCCGAGCGTCGCGGGCAGGTCGGTTGCGGGCATGAACGCGAACATGCGGTCGGACGGCCGGTTCTTTACGAACGATCCCGCCCCGCGTCGGGGTTCGGTAATGCCATCCGATGCCAGCCGCGCCAGCGCCTCGCGCACGATCGTGCGCGACATGCCGAACATCTCGGCCAATCGCGCTTCCGACGGCAATCGATCGCCGACGCGCAGATCGTCGTCGTTGATGATCTCGACGATCGCCGTGTAGGCGCGGTCGGTCAGTCGTTCCTGCGCCATGCGCACCCCTCCCCTTTCCGGCTCAGAATAACGCGCTCGCCGCCAGCACCAAGAGCAAGCCGGTGACGGAGATGACCGTCTCCAGCACCGACCAGGTGCGGAACGTACCCGCGGTGTCGGTACCCAGATAGCCTTTCACCAGCCAGAAGCCCGGATCGTTGACGTGGCTCAAGAACACCGACCCCGCCCCGATCGCCAGCACGATCCACTCGGGCGCGACCCCGCTCGCCGCGACCACGCCGGGCATGACGCCCGCGGTGGTGATCGTGGCGACCGTCGCGGAACCCGTCGCCAGCCTGATACACACCGCGACGCCCCAGGCGAGCACGATCGGCGACAGCGCCGCGCCGCTTGCCGCACGCACCAGCAGGTCGGACAGCCCTGCACTGACCAATACCTGCTTCAACGCGCCACCCGCGCCGATCGACAGCAGGATCGCGCCCGCGGGCGCCATCGTCTCCTTCCAGATCGCCGCCTGCACCGACGCGTCCAGCGCGGCGCGGCCGAACAGTAGCGGCAGCGCCACGAGGCAGGCGATCAGCAGCGCCACGATCGGGCTGCTCGCCCACGCCAGCGCCCCGGCGTGCGCGGCCAGATTACCGGGCAGCAAGGTGAGCAACTGCCCCGCGGTAATCAGCGCCACGGGCAGCAGCAGCGCCGCGAGCGCCCGGCCGATCGACGGTGTGGCAGTCGCTACGAGCGCAGGCGCGAGCGTCGGCGCACCCAATTGAACGCCTCGCGTGGTAAACCGCGCGAGCAGCGGACCCGCGATCACCGCGGTCGGTACCGCCACGACCAGTCCGTACAACATGGTTCGACCCAGGTCCGCACCGAGCGCCTCGACTGCCAGCAGCGGCCCCGGATGCGGCGGCACCAGCGCGTGCACGACCGACAAACCCGTGATCGCGGACAGCATCAGCCGCAACCTCGTCGCGTCGCCAGCATTCGGCATCGCGGCCGCCGCCGCCACGACGATCGGCAGCAGCAGAACCAGCCCGGTCTCGAAGAACAACGGCAGCCCAATCACCAGCGCGGTCAGCAATGCCGCCCAGGGTGCCCCCGCCGGCCCCGACCAGCGCAGCACCGCCCGCGCTATTCCCGCCGCACCATCCGACAATTGCAGCATCGCGCCCAGCGCCAGCCCCAGTGCGACCACCAGACCAGTGCCGCCCAGAATGTCACCCGCGCCTTTCTGGATCGCCTTGGCCGTGTCAGCCACCGGCAATCCGGCGAGCGTCCCGACCGCGAACGCGCCGCACAGAAGGGCAACGAAGGGATGCAGCCGCGCCTTCACGATCAACGCGACTGAGAGCGCGATGCCGGCGAAAGCGGCAGCCAAAAGGTCTAGGTCGGCCGCCGTCACGCGCAGACAATCCGGGCCCGAGACGCTTCTTGCCTGTTCGTCACCTCACCTCTCCCCCGCCCGGCACGTTCACGGTCCGTTGTTCGCTCAGGCTGTAGGACAGCTTTCGGCCTAATCAAGCAAATTGCTCGTTTTCCGTACTGCCGGGGATTGAACCTGTCTGACTACCTGATGTAAACCGATCCGAGAACAGCGGCAGAATGGTCGCATCGGGGAGGGTCCGGGAATGAACATCCAGCAAGCAAGTGAATCGTCGGCCATCGCTGCAGGCACGATCACACCGTTCGCGCCGCCCGCGGCGCGACTGACGCCGACCCAACTGAAGGTGATGGACGGTGTCCGTTCCGGCCTGCTCAACAAGCAGATCGCCTATGACCTCGGCATCGCGGAGGCGACCGTGAAGGCGCACATGACCGCGCTGATGCGCAAGCTGAACGTGCGCAACAGGACACAGGTCGCGGTCGCCGCGCAGGCGATGGGCTACGATCAGCGTCTGGCTCGCTAGGCCACCGTCCGGAAGCGGTCGGCGTCACCGCTCGATCAGAATTCCACTCCGGCCTGCGCCTTCACGCCCTGCTCGCGGAAAGGGTGCTTGACCAGCGTCATGTCGGTGACCAGGTCCGCCATCTCGATCAGCGCGACGGGCGCGTTGCGCCCCGTCACGATCACGTGCGTCATCTCCGGTTTCGCGCGCAGCACCTCCAGCACCTCGTCCAGCGGCAGATAGTCGTAGCGCAGCACGATGTTCAGTTCGTCCGCCAGCACCATGCGGTAGCTCGGGTCGGCGATCATCCGCTTGACCTCGTCCCACGCCGCACGGGCGGTCGCGATGTCGCGCGCGCGGTCCTGCGTGTCCCAGGTGAACCCCTCGCCCATCGGCTTGAACTCGACGCCCAGCTGACGGAACACCGGGGCCTCGCCCGTCTCCATCGCGCCCTTGACGAATTGGACCACGCCGACCTTCATTCCGTGTCCGACCGCGCGCACCACCATGCCCAGCGCAGCGGAGGTCTTGCCCTTGCCCTTGCCGGTGTGAACGATAAGCAGTCCTTTCTCGACCTGCTTGGCGGCCACGATCTTGTCGTGCGCCACCTTCTTTTTCGCCATCTTCGCGGCATGTTCTTCGTCACTGCGCATGGCGCACTCCTATGTCGATCGTCTGTTCACGGCCGCGCAGCCGCTCAGCCCTTGATCCTCAGCGGCAAGCCGGCGACCACCAGCTCGACCACGTCGCACGCAGCCGCGACACGCTGGTTCAGCCGTCCGGCCGCATCACGGAACCGCCGCGCCAGCGCGTTGTCGGGGACGATGCCGAAGCCGACTTCGTTGCTGACGAATACGATATTCGCCTCCGCTCGCTGAATAGCGTCGACCAGCGCATCACTCGCCGCGTCGAGGTCGGCCTCCGCGAGAAGCAGGTTGGACAGCCACAATGTCAGGCAGTCGACCAGCAGCACACGCCCCCCGCCCGCCACCGCGGCGATCACGCCCGGCAGATCCACCGGCTCTTCGATCGTCCGCCAGCTCGCGTCGCGGTCACGCTGATGCAGCGCGATCCGTTCCGCCATCTCGCCGTCGAACGCCTGCGCGGTCGCGACGAACACCCGCTCACCCGCACACGCCTCCGCAATCGCCTGCGCGTGCCGGCTCTTGCCCGAACGCGCGCCGCCGAGCACCAAGGTCGTCCTCGCGTGCCCGCTCATGATGCTGCCGACTTGCCCACGGGCGCGTGAATGGCGAAGGCGCACGCCGTGACGCAAGCAGAATCACCCCGTTTCGCACGGCACGGCGGCCGACTGGACGACGCGCGGTCGCACTATCCCGACGCGCCCACGCCCTGGCTCGACCTGTCGACCGGCATCAACCCGCGCCCGTGGGTACCCGCGTCATTTGATTTCGACAGCGGCCCGCTTCCAGAGATGAGCAGCTTGCGACGCTTGGAGCGCGCTGCGGCAGCGTTCTTCGGCTGCGCGCCCGAACAGGTCGCCGCGGTGCCGGGCAGCGAAGTCGCGCTCAGGCTGTTGCCATTCATCGGCCTGCCCCGGCCGCTGGTAGCCGCCTCGCCGACCTACGGTACGCATCGCGAGGTTGCCGAGCACGCCGTAAGCCACGCCGCGCTCGCGGAGCAGGCCGACAGTGGTGGCACGCTGCTGCTGGCGAACCCGAACAACCCCGACGGCCTGCTGCGCACCCACGATGAGTTACTCGCCCTCGCCGCGCGGGCGAGCGCGGCGAGTGGCGCGGTCGTGATTGACGAAGCCTTCGCCGACGTCGACCCTTCGATCAGCATCGTCCCGCATCTCCGTAAAGCCGCCAACGTCACGGTCCTGCGCTCGTTCGGCAAATTCTTCGGGCTCGCCGGCGTGCGTCTCGGTTTCGTTGTGGGAAATGCTACCGTGATCGACCGGATGCGCGCGCTGCTCGGCGACTGGCCCGTCAGCACGCAGGCGATCATCTGGAGCACTGCCGGCTACAGCGATGCGGCATGGATTACCAAGACGCGCACGTGGCTCCGCGCGCAGGCAGCACGGCTCGACGCACTACTCGCCGCACACGGGCTCCAGGCCGGCGGCGCCTGCCCGCTGTTCCGCCTGGTCGAGCATCCCGGTGCCTGGGACATCTTCGACCTGCTCGCCCGCGCCGGCATCCTGACGCGCCCTTTCGACGCACAGCCGAATTGGTTGCGCTTCGGTCTTCCCGCTGACGACGCGGCCTTCGACCGCCTCGACCGTGCACTCGCGCGTGGCTGATCCGATCGCGCTCGCCGCGCTGTTCCTGGACGCCGCGATCGGCTGGCCGGAGCGTCTTTACCACGTCGTCGGCCACCCTGTCGGCGCCTCCGCCCGCGTAATCGGCGCGTGCGAGCGGCACTGGAACACGCCCCGGCGCAGCGATCTCACACGTCGCCTTCTCGGCGTCGCGACGATGCTGCTCCTGCTCGCCGGCACCGCGCTGCTCGCGATCCTGCTCGAGGGCGTGCTGCGCGCATGCCTTGGGTCCTGGGCATGGATCGGCACCGCGGCGCTCGCCTGGCCCGCGCTCGCGCAGCGCAGCCTGTTCGACCACGTCGGCCGCGTCGCCGTCGCGCTCACCGCCGGTCACTTGCCCGCCGCGCGCCGCGCAGTCGCGATGATCGTCGGCCGCGACACCGATACGCTCGACGAAGCCGGCGTCGCGCGCGCCGGGGTGGAGAGCCTTGCCGAGAGTTTCTGCGACGGCGTCGTCGCGCCCTTGTTCTGGCTGATCGTCGCCGGCCTGCCCGGCGCGTGGTGCTACAAGGCGATCAACACCGCCGACAGCCTGATCGGTCACAAGGAGCCGCGCTGGCGCGCGTTCGGCTGGGCGGCGGCCCGGATCGACGACGCCGCCAACTGGGTGCCCGCGCGCCTGTCGGGCGCCGTTCTATGCACCGCGGGCCTGGGCGGCTGGCGCGTGATGTGGCGCGATTGCCGCCGCCACGCTTCACCCAACGCCGGCTGGCCGGAGGCGGCGATGGCCGGTGCGCTCGGCATCGCGCTCGCCGGGCCGATCGCCTACGACGGTCGCATGCACGCCAAACCCTGGATAGGTCACGATGGTCGCGCCGCCACGCCGCGCGACCTCAACCGCGCATTGGCGATCTACCTGCGGGGGTGCGCCTTGCTGTGGGTGATCGCGGGAGTTGTCGCATGGGCGCAATAATGCTGCAGGGCACCGGGTCCGATGTCGGCAAGTCGGTACTCGTCGCCGGCCTGTGCCGCGCGCTCGCCAACCGCGGGCTGCGCGTGCGCCCCTTCAAGCCGCAGAACATGAGCAACAACGCCGCAGTCACTGTCGACGGGGGCGAGATCGGGCGCGCACAGGCAACCCAGGCACTCGCCTGCCGCGTCGCGCCGCACGTGGACATGAACCCGGTGCTGCTCAAACCCCAGGGTGATCGCACCTCGCAACTGATCGTGCGAGGTCAGGTGCGCGGCACGCTCGCCGCCCGCAACTGGCGCGAGGGGCGCATCGGACTGCTCGACGACGTGCTGGGGAGCTTCGAACGCCTCTGCGGTGACGCCGACATCGTCGTGGTCGAAGGCGCCGGCTCCCCGGCCGAGATCAACTTGCGCGCGGGCGACATCGCCAACATGGGCTTCGCGCGCGCCGCAAACGTTCCGGTGGTCCTCGTCGGAGACATTGACCGCGGCGGCGTCATCGCCTCGCTGGTCGGCACGCACGCGGTGATCGCGCCGGAGGATGCGGCAATGATCCGCGGCTTCATGGTCAACAAGTTTCGCGGCGATCCCGCGCTGTTCGCCGATGGCATGTCCGCGGTCGCCTATCGGACCGGCTGGACCACGCTCGGCATCGTGCCGTGGATCCACGCCGCGCGACGGTTGCCAAGCGAGGACGCCGTCGTGCTGGAACGCGCCTCGCCGGCCGCCGCAGGTCGCCGCGTCATCGCCTGCCCGATCACGCCGCGCATCGCCAATTTCGACGATCTCGATCCGCTCCGCCTTGAACCGGACGTCGACCTCGTCATGGTGCCGCCCGGCCGCCCCATTGCCGACGCGGCGATGATCATCCTCGCCGGATCGAAGGCGACCCGCGCCGATCTCGCGAGCCTGCGCGAACAGGGCTGGGACATCGACATCCACGCGCACGTGCGGAAAGGCCGTCCGGTGCTGGGACTGTGCGGCGGATATCAGATGCTCGGCCGCTCGGTCAGCGATCCGGACGGTATTGAAGGACCCGCCGGCACCTCTGCCGGCCTCGGACTGCTCGACATCGACACGGTGCTGACGGGTGCGAAGACCGTTCGGCAGGTCGGCGGAGAGGCGCTCGGCGCGCGCTTCAACGGTTACGAAATTCACCTCGGACAGACGAGCGGCCCCGACACCGCGCGCCCACTCGGCCGACTCGACGACGGTACACCAGAAGGAGCGATCCGCGCCGACGGGCTGGTCGCGGGCAGCTACGTTCACGGCCTGCTCGGCGATCCGGCGCAGCGTCGCGCGTGGTTGGCGCGAATGGGCGCCACCGCGTCGGGCGTCGACCACGGCGCCGACGTCGACGCGGCATTGGACGAAATCGCCGAACAGCTCGAACAGCACATCGACGTCGACGCGCTGCTCGACATCGCTCAGACCCGCTGAGCGATCACCAGCATCAGCAGCAGCGCCGTCTCGGTCAGCTCGATCCCCGCGCCGTGAACGTCGCCCGACATCCCGCCGACCCGCCGCGTGAACATCAGGCCGAGCAGCACGAGGACGACCGGCGCCGCCAGCAACACCGGCGCCACAACAGACCCGCCCAGCAGCAGCAGCCCCCACCCGATCAGGTCACGCGACCGTACTGCGCCCGCGATCGCGGCACCCAGTCCGCCGTTCTTGAGCAGCGGCACCGCGCGCGCCCACCACAAGGGTCCGACCCGCGCCGCCGCCGGGATGAGCAGCAGTGCCGTCCAGCCCGCGGGCACGATCAGATGCAGCGCGACGAGCTTCGCCGCCAGTTGCAGCACGATCGCGATCACGCCGAAGCTGCCGACGTGCGGGTCGGCCATAACCGACAGCAGGCGCGTGCGATCACCGTGCGCGGCGCCCAGACCATCCGCCAGGTCGCCCAGCCCGTCGAGGTGGAGCGCCCCCGTCACCCACGTCCATGCGAGCAGCGCGGCGAGCGCCCCCATCCAGGGATCGATCAGCGCTCCTGACCACGCAGCCGCTGCCACGACCGCCCCAACGACAAGACCCACGAGCGGGTACATCCGCACCGCCGCCGCGAAGTCGCCGTCGCGCGAGGCAAGCCTCGGCATCGGCAGCCGCGTCAGGAACGACAGCGCGACGATCAGGCGACGCACGGCACCAACCCCGTCACCTGCGCCCGCCGCGGGCTGCCCTCCCAGACACGCAGCGACACGACAGCGGCGTATGGCAGATCGAACACCCAGACCTGCTCGCGATCGAACCCGCACAACAGGTGAAGTGCGGCGCGGATCGGCCCGCCGTGCGTCACCACCAGCGTCGGCTCGGTCGGGATCGCCGCCAACGCCTCGCCGACTCTCGCCACCAGCGCCGACCATGTTTCTCCGCTCGGCGGCGGGAAGGCGTCGGGATCGTTCCAGAATCGGGCGAGCGCGTCCTGATCGAGCTCGCGAGCGAACTGCCCGTCCCATCCACCGAAATCGAGCTCGCGCCAGCGCGGATCGATTTCGCCGCCGCCCAGCGCCTCGACGCACTCGCGCGCGCGCCGCAGGTCGGACGAAAGACGGTGTGCCACTTCCTGCCCGCTCTCCGTCAGTCGTCCCGCCTGCGTGACGCAAGCCGCGATCCCCGCGGGCGTCGCCGCGCAATCGGTGCGGCCCAGCATGCGACCGGGTAGCACCGGCTCACCGTGCCGCATCAGGTGCAGCGCGAACGACCTCATCCGCCGCCGATACCCGCTTCCGCGAAGGTCGCCATCCCGTCATGCGCGGCGAGCGCGGCGCGGATCACGCCCACCGCCACCGCCGCGCCGCTCCCCTCGCCAAGCCGCATGTCGAGCGACAGCAAGGGGCGCAGGTTCAGGCGATCGAGCAGGCGCTGGTGCCCCGGCTCGGCCGAACAATGCCCCGCGATCAGGTGATCGACGATTTCCGGCACTGCCCGCGCAAGCGGCGCCACCGCGGCGGAGGCGATGAAGCCATCTAGCACGACCGGCACGCGCGCGTGACGTGCCGCGATCACCGCGCCCGCAATCGCAACGATCTCGCGCCCGCCCAGCCGCCGCAGGATCTCGAACGGTGTGTCCAGGCTGCTCCCGTGACACGACAGCCCCGCGTCGACCACGGCCGCCTTCCGCGAGACGCCGGCGCCGTCGACGCCCGTGCCCGGTCCGACCCAGTCGCGCCCCTCACCGCCGAAGCTCGCCGCCGCCAGCGCTGCTGCCGCGGTCGAGTTGCCGATCCCCATCTCGCCGAGGACGAGCAGGTCGGCGTCGCCGATCGCCGCTGCGCCCGCAATCAGCGCGTGCAGGCACTCGGCCTCGCTCATCGCCGGCGCGCTTGTGAAATCTTCGGTCGGGTGGTCGAGATCGAGCGGCACCACATGCAACGTCAGCCCGGCATTCGCCGCCAATGCGTTGATCGCCGCGCCCCCGCGTTCGAAGTTTGCAACCATCTGCGCAGTCACGCTCGCCGGAAAGGCACTGATCCCTTGAGCGACCACGCCGTGGTTGCCCGCGAACACGACCGCCCGGCCGCGCTCGATCCGCGGGCGCTCGCGCTGCTGCCAGCCGGCCATGAAGATCGCGATCTCCTCAAGCCGCCCCAGCGACCGCGCAGGTTTGGTCAACATTGCCTGCCGTGACGCCGCCGCTTCGCACGCCTGTGCGTCCGTCGCCGGCAAGCTCCGCAACGCTTCGTCGAAGGCGGCAACGCTCTCGAACCGGATCATTCGACCACGAAGCCGGCGGGTGGCGTGCGCGTGATGAAATGTCCCTTCACGCCCTGCGGCCACTGCTTGAACGGCACCTGACCCCAATCGCTGTCGGCATAGGCGCGCGCATATTCAAGGATCGCTTGTGCCGCTTCCTCACCGGGCACGAACCGTCCCATGACATAGCCGACCTTGTCCGGCGCGCGCAGATGCACCGTGCAGAAGTCCTGGCAGGCGAACAGGCACGGCATTTCTTCGATCGCGATGCTCGCGAAGGCGGGATCGTCCGCGGCCACCTGCCGCAGCGCCTCGACCATCCGCGCGCCGCCACGTTTGCCATCCGCATCATCTCGCACCTCGGCCGAGTGGCGACAGGTGTTGCACGCGACCACCGCCACGCCAGATGCGCTTGGCTTCAACGCCACCTGTCGTGCCTCGCGACGATTGCCAGCCGACTTTCTTCACGATCGATCATCACGTCTCCAAAAGCTACGTGTCCGCCGCGCGCGGCAGCGAGCTCGTCTGGATCGCCCGATAGCGCCAGCCGCGCATTTTGTCCCCGAGAGATACGCGACGAAGCAGCGCGAGGTTGGTGCGATGATGTAACATTGCGCTTGATATGTCACAATGTTGCTCCTAGGCGGCACTGCAGGTGTTCAGGGAAACAGTGATGACCAAGTTCTTGCGTGCAACCGTCAGCCTCGCTGCCGTCGCGATCGCCAGCCCGGCGCTCGCGCAATCGTCCTCCGGCGGTACCGGCGTCACCAACGTGCAGCAGGATTCCGGTTCCGCAACCGTGGCGACCTCCGCGCGCCAGCCGAGCGTCGGCGACATCATCGTCACCGCGCCGGTCGAGCGGAGCGAGCGCGACGTGCTCCAGGGCACCTCCGTCCTCTCGGGCGAGGCGCTGACCCGCGATCTGCGCCCGACGATCGGCGAGACGCTGTCGCGGCTGCCCGGCGTATCGGCGACCTCATTCGGCCCCTCAGCCTCGCGCCCGATCCTGCGCGGCTTCCAGGGCGAGCGTATCCGCGTGCTGACCGACGGCATCGGCGCGATCGACGTGTCGAACACCAGCGTCGACCACGCGGTCGTCGTCGATCCCCTGCTCGCCGAACGGATCGAGGTGCTACGTGGTCCAAGCGCGCTCCTGTTCGGCTCGTCCGCGGTCGGCGGCGTCGTCAACGTCGTCGACACGCGCATTCCGCGCACCGTGCCAGAGAACGGCTACCGCCTGAGTGGCATCGCCAATTACGGCTCGGCCGCGAACGAGCGTTCGGCCGAGATGGCGGGCGACGTTGCGGTCGGGCAGCATCTCGTCCTCCACGCCGACGGATCGTATCTGAAGACCGACAATCTGCGCATCGGCGGCTACGCGCTCTCGCGTGCAGCCCGCGCCGCCGCGCTCAGCCAGGTCGGAGTCCCGCAGGATGTCGAGCCGGGCGAGGAGCCGATCGACTTCGCCGCCAGCGCCGCGATCCGCGGCAAGCTGCCCAACAGCCAGTCGGAGACGTGGACCGCGGGCGTCGGTGCCAGCATCATCACCGACACTGGGCAGCTCGGCATCAGCTACAGCCACTACGACAGCTTCTACGGCATCCCGATCCGCTACGCGACGCAAGTGGGTCAGGAGCAGGAGGCGCCGCGTCTCGACCTTGTTCAGAACCGTGTCGACCTGCGCGGCGAGGTCGAGACCGGCGGCGGCTTCCTCGACCGCATCCGCATCCGCGCGGGCCAGGCGACCTACCGCCACTTCGAACTCGAAGAGGACGGCTCGGTCGGCACTGCCTTCTACAACAACGGGCTCGAGGGTCGGCTCGAGCTGGTCCAGGCACGCCGCGGCGTCTGGTCGGGCGCGTCGGGCGTTCAGTATTTCAACCGCCAGTTCAACGTCGTCGGTGACGAGGCATTCCTGCCGCGCAACGAGACTAACCAGACCGGCCTCTTCACGCTCCAGCAGTTCGATTTCGGCAAGCTGAAGGCGGAAGCCGGCGCGCGCTACGAATGGACCGATCAGGCGGCGAAGACCGACGCCGACCAGCGCTTCTTCGTCGGCAAGGCGAGCTACGGTGCGTTCTCGGGCTCGCTCGGCGCCAGCTACGGCTTCACCGACGCGCTGCGCGTCGGCGTGAACGGCTCCTACACCGAACGCGCACCCTCGGCCGAGGAATTGTTCGCCAATGGCGGCCATGCCGGCACGCAGGCCTATGAACTGGGCAATCCCGACTTCCGGCTGGAACGCAGCTGGGGGCTCGAGGCCACGCTTCACGCGCACAGCGCCCGCGTCAACTTCGACGCCTCCGCCTATTACAACTGGATCACCAACTTCATCTACGAGAACCAGGTGAACCAAGGCATCTGCCAAGCTGCGGCGGTACAGTACGGCGCGGCAGGGCGCGAGGTCGAGCTGCCCTGCTTCCAGTACAATCAGGCCGACGCGCATTATTACGGCTTCGAGGCCGATCTCTCCGCCAACCTCTTCACGATCGGCACCACGCGGATCAACGCCGACGTGCTCGGCGATTACGTCCACGCCAATGTCGTCGATCAGGGGCCGGTGCCGCGCATCCCGGCGCCGCGCGTGCTCGGCGGCGTCGAGGCGCAGGGCGACGCCTTCACCGCGCGCGCGGAGGTCGAGCACCTGTTCGAACAGAACCGGACTGCCCCGTTTGAGACCGCGACCGACGATTATACGCTGGTCAACGCCAGCCTCGCCTTCTCGCCGTTCGGCCGCGACAACAAGACGCAGCTGGTGCTGAGCGCCAACAACATCTTCGACGTGAATGCCCGCCGCGCGTCGAGCTTTCTCAAGGACTTCGCGCCGCTCGCCGGACGCGACCTGCGCGCTACGCTGCGCTTCGGCCTGTAAATCGCAGGACCGGGCACCGCGTCGGCGGTGCCCGGTCCACTCGCGTCAGGATTACGCCGCCGGCGGACGCTGGCGCAGTTCGTCGCGGATTTCGCGCAGCAGCACCAGATCGGCGGGCTCAGCCTTGGGTGCTTCCTCGACCGGCTTGTGGTGGAACGCCAGCACGCGGTTTACCGAGCGGACGAGCAGAAAGATGATGAAAGCGACGATCAGGAAGTTGACCGCCTGCGTGATGAACTCGCCATATCCCAGCAGCGGCACGCCCGCCTTCTTCAGCGCGACATAGTCGGTCGACCCGACCAATGCCGGCGGCACCTTGCCCGGTGACAGAACGAGGAAATAGCTCGAGAAATCGAGACCGCCGAATATCTTGCCGATGATCGGCATCAGCACGTCCTCGGTCAGCGAGGTCACGATCTTGCTGAACGCCGCGCCGATGATCACCGCAACCGCGAGATCGAGCACGTTGCCGCGCATGATAAAGGCTTTGAAATCGTTCAGCATGTTTGCTCCCTTCTGTTGACAGGTCTTCGCCAAGAGCGAGAGACTTGCTGCACAGCATTAGAACACAATCATGCCGTGGCGGGTAGAAGCAATCCGCTTGTGATCAGAGGCACCAATGAACCATCGGTTCGCGCTTTGATTGCGTCAGCATGAGCAATCTTCCGCCTTCGCGAATGACCGACTCATTCGAAGCAACTGGACTGGCCGAGCGCAGCTCAAAGCCATTGTGCGCCAATGCACCCACATCCGGGCAGGTGCATCAAAAGATTTCACAGGATGCAGGAAGGAAATGGTGGAGCCGAGGGGGATCGAACCCCTGACCTTCGCAATGCCATTGCGACGCTCTCCCAGCTGAGCTACGGCCCCATTCCCGTTGGGAAGCGCCCACTAACCGGGCGCTGCGGGCTTGGCAAGCGGTGTATCGCACCATTTGCCAAGCCGCGGCAGAAAAAGTCAGTTCTCGTCGTCGTCCTTGCTCGCCTCGACGCCCAGGTCGTCGTCGCCGCCCAGATCGACCTCGTCGTCGGCCGAGGGCTCTTCGTCCTCGTTCGGCGCCAGATCCATATCCTCGTCGTCGCCGGCGAGATCGTTATCGGCGTCCTGCTTGGTCGTCTTCGTCGCCTCGAACGGCAGCGGCTGCTTCGACTTCAGGATCGGCTCGGGCGCCCAAGCGTACCCGCAGTTGATGCAGGTGATCGGGTCGTCCTTGGTGAGGTCATAGAAACGCGTCGCGCATTTCGGGCACGTACGCTTCGTGCCCCATTCCGGCTGGATCATGCCGTGAAAGCCTTTCGGATGGGTGGTTCTGCAGGTAAGCCCTGCGAAGTGGGGCGCGCCTTGCCATAGCACAACCCGGCTGGCAAGCGGCGCGCATGCCGCATCCCGAACCCACCCGTCTGACCGTTCCCGCCGCCGCGCGCCTCGTCGGCCGTATCCGTGTTCCCGGCGACAAGTCGATCAGCCACCGCGCGCTGATGCTTTCCGCGCTCGCGGTCGGAGAAAGCCGTGTCAAGGGGCTGCTGGAGGGCGAGGACGTGCTCGCCACCGCCGCGGCGCTGCGCGCGATGGGCGCGCGGATCGAGCGTGATGCGGCCGGCGTGTGGACGATCAACGGCGTCGGCGTCGGCGGCCTGCTGCAACCCGCGGCCGCGCTCGACATGGGCAATTCCGGCACCTCGACCCGCTTGCTGATGGGCCTGATCGCCTCGCACCCGATCACCGCGACGTTCACGGGCGACGCGTCGCTGTCGGCGCGTCCGATGGAGCGCGTCATCACGCCGCTGTCGCGCATGGGCGCCGACATCACCGCCTCGCCCGGTGGCCGCCTGCCGCTGATGCTGCGCGGTCTCTGTCCCGCGGTTCCGATCGAGTACGAACTCCCGGTCGCCTCGGCGCAGGTGAAGTCGGCCGTGCTGCTCGCCGGGCTCAACACGCCGGGCGTCACCCGCGTGATCGAGCCGGTGCCGACGCGCGACCACAGCGAACGAATGCTCGCGGGCTTCGGCGCCGAGGTGCTTGTCGAGGAGACGAGCCGCGGCCGCGTCATCTCGATCACCGGCGAGGCGGAGCTCCGCCCACAGTCGATCACCGTACCGGGCGACCCTTCGTCCGCCGCCTTCTGGATGGTCGCCGCGTCGATCGTGCCGGGCAGCGACGTCGTGATCGAGAATGTCGGGCTCAACCCGACCCGCGCCGGCCTAGTCACCGCGCTGCGCATGATGGGCGCGGACATCACCGAGCTCGATCCGCGCACCGTCGGCGGCGAGCCGGTCGCTGATCTGCGCGTCCGCCACGCCGCCTTGCAGGGCATCACCGTGCCGCACGATCTCGCGCCCGCGATGATCGACGAATATCCGGTGCTGTTCGTCGCCGCAGCCTTCGCCGCCGGCCGCACCGTCGCGCGCGGCGCCGACGAGTTGCGCGTCAAGGAAAGCGACCGCATCGCCGCGATGCGCGCAGCGCTGGAGGCGAACGGGGTGTCGGTAACAGAGCACGACGACGGCCTGTCGATCGACGGCACTGGGGGCGACGCAATTCCCGGGGGCGGTACGGTCACGACCCGGCTCGATCACCGCATCGCGATGAGCATGACCGTTGCCGCGCTTCACGCCCGCGCCGCCATTACGCTCGACGACGCGTCGCCGGTGCAGACCAGCTATCCGACCTTCTTTGACCAACTGGCGCAGCTTTCGGGAGAAGCCGCATGATCATCGCCGTCGACGGCCCCGCCGCCTCGGGCAAGGGCACGATCGCCAAGGCGCTCGCCCGCCACTATCACCTGCCCCACCTCGACACCGGGCTGCTCTACCGCGCGGTCGCCGCCACCGTCCGCCGTATGGAACTCGACCCTGAGAAGGAGGCCGACGCGGTCGCCGCCTGCGACTTCGACGAGCTGACCCTCGCCGATCCGGGCTTGCGCGACGACGATGTCGGGCAGCTCGCCTCGGTTGTCTCGGCGCACCCGCTGGTGCGCGCGGCCTTGCTCCAGCGACAGAAGCGCTTCGCGCATCAGGAGGGCGGCGCCGTGCTCGACGGACGCGACATCGGCACGGTGATCGCGCCCGACGCGCTCGCCAAACTGTTCGTGCGCGCCACCCCGACGATCCGCGCGCAGCGCCGCCACGCTGAACTCAAGAACCGTGGCAGCACCGTCAGCTACGATCAGGTGCTCGCCGACATCCGCGCACGCGACGAACGCGACAGCAGCCGTTCGGCCGCCCCGCTCGTCCCCGCCGCCGACGCGGCGCTGCTCGACACCAGCTTCCTGTCGATTGAAGCCTCAATTGCCAAGGCGATTGCGCTCGTCGAGGCCCGCCGCCCCCGAGGCTGATCGCCACCGCCGAAGCTTGCTTCTCTCCTGCGCTTCGGCTAAGGGCGCGCGGTCCAGCGGGCCTTGGGTTCGCGGAGGCTTGGCGCACCGGTTTGATCCGTCCGCGCCCTTTTCGCACCAGCGTTCTGTGTCTCTGCATTCCCTCGGCGCGCGCGGATACCGCGTCCGGCATGAGGCCGGCGTGGTGTTTTGGCCCTGGGGGTTGCCCCCTAGACCAGCGGAACCAACCGCTTGGCCGGAAACGACAACGTTTAGGACTTACGGATTTATGGCCTCTACGGCAGCTCCCTCACGCGACGATTTCGCGGCAATGCTCGATGACATGTTCGGCGGCGCCGACAGCTTCGAGGGCCGCGTGGTGCTCGGCACCGTTACCGGCATCGAGAACGACCTGGCCGTCATCGACGTCGGCCTGAAGAGCGAAGGCCGCGTGCCGCTGCGCGAGTTCGCGCCGGCGCCGGGTCAGAAGGCCGAGCTGAAGGTCGGCGACGAGGTCGAGGTCTACGTCGATCGCGTCGAGAACATGCACGGCGAAGCCATGCTCAGCCGCGACCGCGCCCGCCGCGAAGCCGCCTGGGACAAGCTCGAGATCGAGTTCGCGAAGACCGCGCGCGTTGAGGGCACCATTTTCGGCCGCGTCAAGGGCGGCTTCACGGTCGACTTGTCGGGCGCCGTCGCCTTCCTGCCCGGTTCGCAGGTCGACATCCGCCCGGTGCGCGACGTCACGCCGCTGATGGACATTCCGCAGCCGTTCCAGATCCTCAAGATGGACCGCAAGCGCGGCAACATCGTCGTGTCGCGTCGCGCGGTGCTCGAGGAAACCCGCGCCGAGCAGCGTTCGGGCCTGATCCAGAGCCTGGCCGAGGGTCAGATCATCGAAGGCGTGGTCAAGAACATCACCGATTACGGCGCGTTCGTTGACCTGGGCGGCATCGACGGCCTGCTCCACGTCACCGACCTATCGTACAAGCGCGTCCAGCACCCGTCGGAGATGATCAACATCGGCGACACCGTGCGCGTCCAGATCATCCGCATCAACAAGGACACGCAGCGCATCTCGCTCGGCATGAAGCAGCTCGAGAGCGATCCGTGGGACGGCGCCGGCGTCAAGTACCCGGTCGGCGCGAAGCTGTCGGGCCGCGTGACCAACATCACCGAATACGGTGCGTTCGTTGAGCTCGAGCCGGGCATCGAGGGCTTGGTCCACGTCTCGGAGATGAGCTGGACCAAGAAGAACGTCCACCCGGGCAAGATCGTCTCGACCAGCCAGGAAGTCGACGTGGTGGTGCTCGAGGTCGACGCCGAGAAGCGTCGCATCTCGCTCGGTCTCAAGCAGGCGCAGGCCAATCCGTGGGAGGCATTTGCCGCCGCGCACCCGGTCGGCTCCACCGTCGAAGGCGAAGTCAAGAACGCGACCGAGTTCGGCCTGTTCATCGGCCTCGACAACGACGTCGACGGCATGGTCCACATGTCGGACATCGCCTGGGGCGTGTCGGGTGAGGACGCGCTCAACCTGCATCGCAAGGGCGAGACCGTTCAGGCGGTCGTGCTCGACATCGACTCGGAGAAGGAGCGTATCTCGCTCGGCATGAAGCAGCTCGAGCGTGGCGGCCCGGTGTCGGCCGGTGCGGGCGATCGCCTGGGCAAGAACCAGGTCGTCACCGTCACCGTGCTCGAGGTCCGCGACGCCGGTCTCGAAGTGCAGCAGGGCGACGACGGCGCCACCGGCTTCATCAAGCGCACCGATCTCGGCCGCGATCGTGACGAGCAGCGTCCGGAGCGTTTCCAGGTCGGTCAGAAGTTCGACGCGATGGTGACCGGTTTCGACCGTTCGAAGAAGCCGACCTTCTCGATCAAGGCGATGCAGATCTCCGAGGAGAAGCAGGCCGTCGCGCAGTACGGCTCGTCCGACTCGGGTGCGTCGCTCGGCGACATCCTGGGCGAGGCGCTCAAGGCCCGCGACTCGAAGAAGTAAGTCTTCGTCTCGCCGCGGAACACCGCACGCGAAGGGGTCGGCCATGCCGGCCCCTTTTCGTTTGCCGAAACGGCAACGCGTCGGTCCTATCGCGGAAGCGCATTTATCTGTATCAACTACCCGCCGCGATGATACGCGCGGTGCGTGTTGCGATGGTGGGGAAGCAAATGATTCGGTCGGAACTCGTCAACCGGCTCACGGAGGAAAATCCGGAACTCACCCCGCGCGACGTCGAGGCGATCGTGTCCACCTTCTTCGACCAGATCGTCGATCGCTTGGCGGCGAATGGTCGCGTCGAACTGCGCGGCTTCGGCGCCTTCTCGACCCGTCAGCGTGACGAGCGTACCGGACGCAATCCGCGGACCGGCGAGACGGTCGACGTGACCGCCAAGCGCGTACCCTACTTCAAGCCGGGCAAGGAAATGCGCCAGCGTCTGAACGTCTGATCGACGCGCTCTCATCGCTTCCCTGCTTGACGCGCACCTGCGAAGCGCGCTCAAGCGCGAAGCTGATGCGCGGACGTGGCGGAATCGGTAGACGCTGGAGACTTAAAATCTTCTGCCCTTGGCGTGCGGGTTCGAGTCCCGCCGTCCGCACCATCATTACTAGCGTGAGCCTGCCCGCGCTGCTGCTCACCACCTCGTGCGATCGCCGCGCCGACGTTGGGCCGGTCGTGGTCAGCGTCATCGGTGAGGCACCGGCAGTCGCCGGTGCCGATCGGCTCCTGCTGTCGACACCCGATCGCATCCTGACCGACTCGGTCGCCGAGGGACTCGTCCGCTTCGATGCCGCCGGCCAGATCGAAGGCGGATTGGCCGAGCGCTGGACCGTCACCGACGACGGCACCAGCTTCATCTTTCGTCTACGAGAGGCGCGCTGGGCCGATGGGCAGCCGGTCCGCGCCGCTCAGGTCGTCAACCTCCTCAAACGCCAGCTGGCCCGCGGCGCGCGCAACAGCCTCGCGCCGTACCTCAGCGCGATCGACGACGTGGTCGAGATGACGCCCGAGGTGATCGAGGTCGATCTGGCGCGACCCCGTCCCGACCTGCTCAAGCTGTTCGCGCAACCCGAACTCGCGCTCGTTCGCAGCGCGTCGGCCGGCGGTGCCGGCCCGTTCCGCGCCACGTCTGTGGGCAAGCACGCGACCCTGCTGCGACCTATCGACGATCCCGACCGCGATCCCGACGATGAAGGCCCGACTGCCGAGGATAACGTCCGGCTGATCGGAGAACGCGCCGCGCGCGCGATCGTCCGCTTCACAAACAGGCAGGCCGATCTGGTCAGCGGCGGGACGATCAAAGACTGGCCGCTCGTTCAGCGCGCGGGTATCGCCACCGCCAATCTGCGGATCGACCCCGCCGCGGGGCTGTTCGGCCTCGCCATCCTGCGCCGCGACGGCCTCCTCGCGGACGCGGAAACCCGTGCCGCACTCGCCGCGGCGTTCGACCGCGCCAGCCTCGTCGCCGCCGTGTCGCCCGACTGGACCGCCGTCGAGACATTGCTGCCCGACCAGCTCGACTCGCTCTCGCCCCCTACGCAACCCGCATGGGCCGCCCTGCCACGCGAGCAGCGTCTCGCCGCGATCCGCGCGCGTGTCGCCGCGTGGCGGGCGACTGCGGGCACCCCTTCACTCTGGCTCGCGCTGCCCGCGGGGACCGGCGGCACCATGTTGTGGACGCGGCTCGCCGCCGACCTCTACGCGATGGGGATCAGGCCGGTCCGCCTCGCCCCCGACGATCCCGTCGCCGACTTGCGCCTCGTCGACCTGGTCGCCCCGTACGACAGCGCGCGTTGGTACCTGTCTGAGGCATGCGTCGCGTGCTCGCAGGAAGCACAGCAGGCAATCGAGGACGCGCGCGTCGCGCCGACCGCGGATGCGCGCGCGGCGACGATCGCGCGCGCCGATGCCGCACTCACCGCAGACGCCGCGTTCATCCCGCTCGCGCGACCGTTCCGCTGGTCGCTGGTTTCGGTCCGACTGGTGCAATGGCAGGCGAACGCGCGCGCGTGGCATCCGTTGAACCACCTGCGTCGCGACACCAGATGAACGAGCATGAGCGTTCGTCCTTCCGCCATCCCGTCCGGCTTTGCCGCCGCCAACCTGCCGCTCGGTCGCGATCCCGCCTCGGTCCGCCGTCGTCTGGTCGCGATGGAGCAGATGCTCGAGGGGCTGTTCGTCATCCCCGGCATCAATCGCCGCGTCGGGCTCGACTTCGTGCTCGGGCTGGTGCCCGTCGCGGGTGACGCGATCGCCGCCGCTCTGGGTGGCTGGTTGGTGTGGGAGGCGCGCAATCTCGGCATGAGCAAGCTCGCGCTCATGCGGATGACCGGACGCGTCGGCTTCGACGCGCTGATCGGACTCGTGCCCTTCGTCGGCGACGCGGCCGACCTTTACTATCGCTCGAACACGCGCAACCTGAAGCAGATCCTGCGGCACCTCGACAAGCATCACCCCGCCACGGTGACGGTCGACCGCTAATAGAGCAGAAACGGCGCGCGCGTTTCCGCCCAAGCGCGCTCGTCGGGGATCGTCAGTGCGTCCAGGTCACCCGGCTGCGCACCCTTGTCATCGACCCATTCGCGTAACCCCGGCCCACCGTTGATCACGTCGATCGCCAGCTTGTCGAACTCATACTCGTACGGAAAGTCGCGCCACAGCGCGTAATCGGGGTGCAGGCGTCGCAGCGCCTTGAACGCCAGCGCCTGCAACCGCCACGGCCGAAAGGCCGCGTGATCGTAACCTGCGCCCTCGGCATGGATGAAGACGCCCGCGCACAGCTCGCCCGCATGTTTGTGGAACGTCGGCTGGAACCAGATGTCGCGCAATGTGCAGCCCGCCAGCCACTCGGGCGCGAGCGCGCGCATTTCCGCGATCAGCGCGCGCGCGTCCACGTCGGGCGCGCCGAACAGCTCGAGCGGCCGCGTCGTGCCACGCCCTTCCGACAGCGTCGTGCCCTCCAGCATCACCGTGCCGGCGTAGGCGCGCGCCATGTTGACGTTGGCCGCGTTGGGACTCGGGTTGATCCACACGCGCGTCTCGGGCCAGCCGAACCCGCGCGCGGCCTCGGGTCGCCAGCCCTCCATCGCCACGACATGGTAATCGACGTCGAGCCGATAGTGCGCGATGAACCAGTGTCCCAACTCGCCCAGCGTCATCCCGTGCCGCATCGGCATCGGCCCCGCCCCGACGAAACTCTCCCAGCCCTCGCGCAACGTCAGCCCCTCGATCGGTCGCCCTGCCGGATTCGGGCGATCGAGCACCCACACCACCTTGCCATGCTCGGCTGCTGCCTCCAGCACGTAGAGCAACGTCGTCACGAAGGTGTAGATGCGGCAGCCCACGTCCTGCAGATCGACCAGCATGACATCGAACGTGCCCATCGACGCTGCCGTCGGCCGCCGCACCTCGCCGTACAGGCTGAATACCGGCATGCCGTAGGTCGGATCGGTGAAGTCGGGCGACTCCATCATATTGTCCTGCAGGTCGCCGCGCACGCCATGCTGCGGCCCGAACACCGCCGAGACGTTCACGCCAGCCGCGACCAGCGCGTCGAGCGAGTGCGTCAGGTCGGCGGTCACCGACGCGGGATGCGCCAGCAGCGCGACGCGCTTGCCCTCGAGTTGCTGGCGAAGGCTCGCATCGGCGAGCAGGCGATCGATCCCGAAGTTCATGGGCCCGCTGGTGCCGTCAGCCGCGCGGCAAAGCAATCGCGATGATGGAAGTCGGGCGCCCCCGGCGGATGCTGCAGCGCCCAGAACGAGCGCCGCCCGCCCGCTTCCTCGATCACCGCCGTCAGCGACATCAGCAACTCGCCGTGGGGCAATCCGCCGAGATCGCAATCGATCCCCACGCCATCCGCGATCCGCCCGACGTGCGGCATAACCTCGCGCGGCAGGTCCGCCATGCCGTCGCGGTAGCCGTCGAACGCGTACGCCGCCCACGCGCCGGACGGCGAGAAGTTGAACTCGACATAATGCTCCTCGTCGTCGAACATCAGGAACAGCTCGAAACAGGTCGCGCGCCACAATCCGTCAGTGCGAACCGGGCTGGCCCACTCGGGCCACACCACCCCTTCGGTGCCGTCCACCACGTAGGTCAACAGCACGTCATCTTCATCGGTCATGCGCAAGTCGACCGTCACCCCGCGCACGGCGAGCGGCGGGTGGTCGGGATGCGGTACCAGCGAATAGCGCGTCATCCCCGCACCCTAGGAAAACGCGCGACAAATCGCTATGTCCGCGCACTCTCATGGCAACGCAACTTCCCTCCCCGCCCCGCGTGGGCATGGTGTCGCTCGGCTGTCCCAAGAACCTGGTCGACAGCGAACGCATCCTGACGCAGCTCCGCGCCGACGGTTATCAGATGAGCGCCGATTATTCGGGCGCCGACGTCGTGCTGGTCAACACCTGCGGCTTCCTCGATTCCGCCAAGGAGGAGAGCCTTGAGGCGATCGGCGAGGCGATCGCGGAGAACGGCCGTGTGATCGTCACCGGCTGCATGGGCAAGGAAGCCGAGGCGATCCGCACGCGCTTTCCCCAAGTGCTCGCAATCACCGGCGCGCACGAGTACGAGCAGGTGGTGGAGGCGGTCCACGCCGCCGCGCCCGCCTCGATCAGCCCCTACGTCGACCTGATACCGGACGCGGGGCTGAAACTAACCCCGCGCCACTACAGCTATCTAAAGATTTCGGAAGGCTGCAATCACCGCTGCTCCTTCTGCATCATCCCGAGCCTGCGCGGTGACCTCGTCAGCCGCCGTCCCGACGCGATTCTGCGCGAGGCGGAGAAGCTGGTCGCGGCGGGCACGCGCGAGCTGCTCGTCATCAGCCAGGACACCAGCGCCTACGGGATCGATATCCGCCGCGAGCCGCGCATGTGGAAGGGCCGCGAGGTCGTCCCGCACATGACCGACCTCGCGCGCGAACTGGGCCAGATCGCGCCGTGGGTGCGGCTCCACTACGTCTACCCCTACCCGCACGTCGATCAGGTCATCCCGCTGATGGCGGAGGGGCTGGTGCTGCCCTACCTCGACATTCCGTTCCAGCACGCCGCCCCGTCGGTGCTGCGCCGCATGAAGCGGCCGGCGAACGATGCCAAGGTGCTCGACCGCATCCGCGCGTGGCGCGATATCTGCCCCGACATCGCGATCCGCTCGACCTTCGTCGTCGGCTTTCCCGGCGAGACCGAGGCCGACTTCGAGTATCTGCTCGATTGGCTGGGTGAAGCGCAGCTCGATCGCGTCGGCGCGTTCCGCTTCGAGCCCGTGGAGGGTGCCACCGCCAACCTCCTGCCCGACCACGTGCCCGACGAGGTCAAGGAGGAGCGCTACGCGCGCGTGATGGAGAAGACTGCCGCGATCTCGGCCGCCAAGCTCCAGCGCAAGGTCGGTCGCACGCTCGACGTCATCATCGACGCGGTCGACGCGGAGAGCGGGGGTGCCACAGGCCGCTCCTACGCCGACGCGCCCGAGATCGACGGTGAGGTCCAGCTCCGCGACGCCGGGCACCTGAGCCTCGGCCACATCGTGCCTGTCTTGATCGAGGACGCCGACGACCACGACCTCTACGGCGTGCCCGCCTGAGCGTTTTCCTGACCTGATCCCGCTTGGTGGATCAGGTCAGGGCGCGATTGAGGCGTCAGGCGCCGAACTCAGGCCCGTCAGGATCGGGCCAGAAGTCCACCTCGCCCGCATCTTCCTCGTCACGCTCGCGCACAGCCGGCAGCGTCGGCGCGCCACCGCCGATCCGCACGCGCAGATACCCTGCGCCCCCTACGACGCCCTGCAACACCGCAACCACTTCGTCGCCCGCCCTGATCCGCGCACCGATCCACGGCGCGCGCTCGGCGCTCAGGTAACCGACCTGCAACCCGCTCGGGCTGAACACGGCGACTGCTTGTGGATCGACCGGGTTGCGCGGCTCGGGCACCAGCGCCATCAGCGCGCCGGATGTCAGCAGCATCAGCTCCGACCGGCGGTTCGACCGCGCGCGATCGTTGTTGGGAAAGTCGATCCCGACGATCGCCAGCGTCAGCTCTTTCACTTGGCCACGACGATGTCAGGATGCACTCGCAGACGCTCCGGCATGGTAGCGGAGGAGGGACTTGAACCCCCGACCCCAGGATTATGATTCCCGTGCTCTAACCAGCTGAGCTACTCCGCCATAAGGCACCGGAGCGTCTGCGAGGCGCGGGCTATAGCAGCCATCGAAACGCCGTCAAGCGCTGAACTTGTGCACCGACAATTGCTCCCACGGACCGCCGCGATACCACCACGCCGCCAGCCCCGCGACTTGCACCGCGCGCGGGCTGAAGCCGGCCTGCAACGCCGCCAGCGTCTTCTTGGCCTCCGCCGGCTCGACCTTGTTCTGGATCGTCACGTGCGGGCGCCACCCGGCCTGATCCTGCGGCGTCAGCAGCCCCGTGAACGCGTCCGCTAGCCGCGCGCGCAGCGCCACCAGGTCGGGACTCTCGATCCGATAAGCGACGCCGCGCCCCAGCGAGAACAGCCCGCCGATACGCGCATCAGGCGCGCGCACCCCGCGCGTTTCCTCGTTCAACCGCCGCTTCACCTCCGCCGCCACGCTCGGCGGCAGGTGGTGGAACATCGTCAGATGCGCATCGAGCTGGTTGCGCTCGGGCGGAAAATACTCGCGGCGCTGCGCGTCGAACCACGCCTGATCGGGCTTCGCGAAGATCGCGGTGACGATGATCGGCGCGTTCAACCCGCCGCCCTGCCCGCCCGCCTGATCCTCGCGTCCGCTCATATCTCGATCTGGCTGCCCAGCTCGACGACGCGGTTGGTCGGCAGGCGGAAGAACTCCATCGCGCTCTCCGCATTGCGCAGCATCCACGCGAACAGCTTCTCGCGCCAGATCGCCATCCCCGGCCGCTCGGACGCGAGCAGTGTCTGGCGCGACAGGAAGAAGCTCGTTTCCATCATCCGGAACTCCGCGCCGCAGCCATCGAAATCCTTCAGGTGCGCGGGCACGTCGGGTTCCTCCATGAAGCCGTAACGCAGCACGACGCGGTGGAATCCCTGCCCCAGATCCTCGTGGAGGAAGCGGTCTGCTTCCGGGAAATACGGGATGTTGGTCACCTTGACCGTCAGCAGTATAACACGATCGTGCAGCACGCGATTGTGCTTCAGATTATGCAGCAGCGCCGGCGGCACGCCCTCCGGCGTCGAGGTCATGAACACCGCCGTGCCCGACACGCGCGTGGCCGAGTTCGCCGCCGAGGTGATGAAGATCTTGATCGGCATCGCGGCCTCGCGCATCCGCTCCAGCATCAGCTTGCGCCCGGTCGACCAGGTGGTCAGCAGCAGGAACACGATGCTCGCGATCAGCAGCGGGAACCAGCCGCCATCGGGCACCTTGGTCAGGTTGGATGCGAAATACAGCCCGTCGATCGTCAGGAACACCGCCTCGAACGCGACCACCAGCCACACCGGCCACTTCCAGACGCGATAAATCAGCACGCCGACCATGCAGGTCGAGATGAACATCGTTCCCGTCACCGCGATGCCATAGGCCGCCGCCAGGTTCGACGATTCGCCGAAGCCGAAGATCAGCAGCAGCACCATGACCAGCAGCGCCCAGTTGGCGCTCGGGATATAGATCTGCCCGGCCTCCGACGCGCTGGTGTGCTCAATGCGGATGCGCGGCATAAGGCCCAGCTGCACCGCCTGCTGCACGACCGAATAGGCGCCGGTAATGACGGCCTGGCTCGCGATGACGGTCGCCATCGTCGACAGGATGACCAGCGGCAGACGCCACGCCTCGGGCGCCATCAGGAAGAACGGGTTCTCCGCCGCCGCCGGGGTCGACAGCAGCAACGCGCCTTGGCCCAGATAGTTGAGCATCAACGCCGGGAACACGAACACCAGCCACGCGAGCGAGATCGGCTGCCGCCCGAAATGCCCCATGTCGGCGTAGAGCGCCTCCGCACCCGTCACGCACAATACAACCGAGCCGAGCGCGAGGAATGCGAGCCGACCGTCGTTCATCGCAAATCGGACCGCCCATGACGGGTCGAGCGCCCACAAGATGTCAGGCCGCGCTAGGATGTGGTACACCCCCATCACCGCCAGCACGACGAAATAGACGCCCATGATCGGGCCGAACAGCCGCCCGACCTTCGCGGTGCCGATCGATTGCAGGTAGAACAATGCGATGATGATCGTCACCGCGATCGGCAGCACGAACGAGTCGAATCCCTGCTCGACCGTCGCCAGCCCCTCGACCGCCGACAGCACCGAGATCGCGGGCGTGATCATGCAATCGCCGAAGAACAACGCGGTCGCCAGCACGCCCAGCATGACCAGGCTGGTGCCCCATTTGCCCGATTTCGACTGCCGCTGGATCAGCGCCAACAGCGCCAGGCTGCCGCCCTCGCCGTTGTTGTCGGCGCGCAGGATCATCAGCACGTACTTGATCGTCACGATCGAGATCAGCGACCAAAACATCAGGCTGACAACGCCAAAGATATGCAGCTGATCGACCGCGAGCGGATGGTGCCCGACGAACACCTCCTTCATCGCGTAGAGCGGGCTGGTGCCGATGTCGCCGTAGACGACGCCGATCGCGCCGACTGCCAGCTTCATCAACCCGTCGCGCGCGTGCGTGTGCGGCAGCCCGCCCGGCTGCACCGGTATGGCGCTGTTCGCGGTGTTCACTCCTGCGCCGATCGGCCCGAGGTCACGGCTGCGTCCGTTTTGGTCCCCATATCGTTGCCGCGCCTAGCACTCTCACTATGCGCCCGCAACGCGGAACAGGAAGCGAACATGGCGCGTTCGAGCGGGCGAAAGGATCACCCGATGAGCGACACCAATCCCAAGTCCGAACCATTCAGCAACGCCGAGAAGAACCCCGACGACTGGACGACCGGCGACGAGCCGATGACCGGCGCGCAGGCAAGCTATCTCAAGACGCTGAGCGAGGAAGCGCGCGAGGAGTTCGACGACTCGCTGACCAAGGCGGACGCGTCCAAGAAGATCGACGAGCTGCAGGCAAAGACCGGTCGCGGGCAGTAATCCGGTGACGCAGGCGCGATCAGCCAGCTTGATCGCGCCTTAAGCCTCATTCAGCGCAGCGCGCCGGTGGCGACCAGCCGCTCGAGCAGCGCCAAACGCAGACCGATCTCTCGCCGGTAGTCCGTCCCTTGCGGCGACAGCGCGTACGCGCGACGCCAATACGCTCGCGCTGTCGTGAAATCGCCTGCGCGAACGTAAGCGAGTCCTGCGTAGAACGGCGGAGCCGGATGCTCGGGCGCAAGCTGCGCCGCGCGGCGGAAGGCGAGCAGCGCGGGCGGCTGAACCGGTCCCGCGCCGTTCTCGTTCGAAATGCCCGCCAGCGTTGTGCCCAGCCAGGTCCAGGCAATGAAGCTGTTGGGCAACTTGCGCACCGCGCCCAGCATCACCTGCGCCGCCGCCTGCGGATCGCCGCTGCGCGCCATCGCGTCCGACGCGATCAGGTATGCGGCGTCCTGCGTGTAGCTGCCGAGCAGGCTGGCGCGCAGCGCGATCATCTCGGGCTCGATCGGCGAGGCGTCGACCCGCGGGCGTGCATCGGCGCTCGCCAGGAGCGGACGCCCCTGCCACGCGTAGCCCGCCGCACCCAAGAACAACGCCGCGCCGATCAACGACCACAGCGGCCGCGCAACCCGCAACGCGACCAGCGCCGCGAACACGGCACCACCCAGCAGCGCGAGCGTCAGATAGCCCATCGGCTCATCGCTCCAGCGTCTTCGTCTCGTGCATCCGCCCCTTCATCTCGGGCGGCATATACCTCTCGTCGTGCTTGGCGAGCAGATTGGTCGCGGTAAACGAGCCATCGGGGTTAAAATGCCCCTCCGCGACCACGCCGGAGTTCTCGCGAAAAAGGTCGGGCGCGATGCCGGTGAAGCGCACCGGCGTCGTCGCCTTGCCGTCGGTCACCACGAAGTCGATCGACACGCCATCCGCCGCGCGCCGGATAGAGTGATTTGCGACCATCCCGCCCAGCCGCACCGCCTTGTCAGGTGACGGCAATGCGCCCGCGACATCGGACGGCGCGTAGAAGAACGCCGCCTGATCCTTCAACCCCGACAGCGCCAGCACCGCCGCGAGCACGATCGCGAGCACACCCGCGCCTGCGAGCGCCATTCGCTGGTTCTTCGCGGTCACTTCTCCGCGCGCCGCATCGCGAGATAGCTGACGAGCGCCAGCACCGCCGCGCCGCCCAGCGTCACGCCGTACGCCGCCCAGACGAAGGGCCACGCGTTCACGCCGCCGCCTTCCGACGCATCCGCGCCTCGGCCTTCGCGGTCGCGAGCAGCGCGCGCATGCGCATCAGCACGATCGCGGCGAACAGCAACGTGAACCCGATCAGCGTGATCGGCAGCGGCCAAAGGATCGACCGATCAATCGTCGATTGCGTCAGCCCGATGCTCGGGCCCTGGTGCAGCGTGTTCCACCACACCACCGAATAGCGGATGATCGGCAGCAGCACCGACCCGGCGATCCCGTACAACGCCGGGATCTCACCCGCGCCGCCGCGCTCGCGATCGGCGCGCGACAGCGCCATATAGCCCAGATAGACGAACAGCAGCAGCAGCATCGACGTCAGCCGCCCGTCCCACTGCCAATACGTCCCCCAGGTCGGCCGCCCCCATATCGCACCGGTAACGAGGCAGATCGCGGCGAACACCGCCCCCGGCATCGCAATCGCGCGCGCAGCGATGGCCGCCAGCGGATGACGCCAGACGAGAAACGCGATGCTCGACAATGCGATCCCGCTCCAACCCCCCATGCCCAGCCATGCGGCGGGTACGTGCAGGTAGATGATGCGAACGCTCTCGCCCTGAAGGTAATCGGGCGGTGTCATCGTCAGGCCTGCGAAGGCACCGAAGGCGATCAACGCGGCGCCGAGCCAGAACAACACCGGCGTCAGCGGCCGCGCGACTTTGAGGAAGCGCGCGGGATTGGCAAAGGCGTGAAGCGCAGGCACGTCGCTACCGTTAGATCAGCCGACCGCGCGCGTCACGCGTCACACACTCGGGCTCAGCGTCCGATCAGGCGACGCGCCATGCGATCGGCGACCTCGGCCGCAGGATCGCCCGTCGCCTCGCTCTCGTCCCACACCTGGTGCAGCCGCTCGGGGATGCGCGCGATCCGCGCCATCACCTCGACCTCGTCACCGTGGCCGAGATACTCAAGCCCGACGTTGATGATGCCGCCCGCGTTGATGACGTAATCGGGTGCGTAGGTGATGCCCGCGTCGTGCAACCGCTTGCCCTCGGCCGCGGTTGCGAGCTGGTTGTTCGCGCCGCCGGCGACGATTTTCGCCTTCAACCGCCCGATCGACTGTTCGGTCAGGATCGCACCCAGCGCATTGGGGCTGACGATGTCGGCGTCGGCGAACAGGATTTCGTCGGCGGACGCAGTCTTCGCGCCCAGCTCGGCGGCCATCCGCTCGGCACGCGCAGTATCGACGTCGGCGATGGTCAGCACCGCGCCGTCCTTCGCCAGCAACTTGGCGAGCCCGCCGCCGACCGAGCCGACACCCTGGATCGCGACGCGCACGCCGCGCATGTCGTCGCTGCCCAGCCCACGCTTCGCCGCCGCCTTGACGCCTAGGTAAACGCCGTGCGCCGTGTACGGCCCCGGATCGCCGCCCGCCGCACCTTCTGCGACCGGCAGGCCCGAGACGTACTGCGTTTCGCCCGCGATCACCTTCATGCGCGCCTCCGACATGCCGACGTCCTCGGCCGTGACGTAGCGTCCGCCGAGCGATTCGACCTTCTGGCCGAACGCGCGCAGCTGCGCCTCGCTGATGACCGCGCCGGGCTTGTCGGCCAGGATCACGCCCTTGCCGCCGCCCAGCTCCAGCCCCGCCATTGCGTTCTTGTAGCTCATGCCGCGCGACAGACGCAGCGCATCGGTGATCGCGCTCGCCTCGTCGGCGTAATGCCAGAAACGCGCGCCGCCCGCGGCCGGGCCGAGCGCGGTCGAGTGGATCGCGATCACGGCCTTCAACCCCGACGCGGGATCGGTGAACAGGTGGACGCCCTCGTGGTCGTCGAAATCAGGGAAACCCCAGTTCGCCATAACGCTCCAGCCGGGTAGATTGATGGGGCGACCGACGGGACTTGAACCCGCAACTTCCGGCATCACAAGCCGGCGCTCTAACCAATTGAACTACGGTCGCCGCGAAGGCCCGCGCATTAGTCGCCCGCGCAACATTCCGTCAACCGGCAAAGTGCAGATCGCGTCAGAACCGCCCCTCGATCGCCAGCATCCGTGCCGCTCCGTTGGCGACGAACCCGGCGGTGTCGAGCCGCGTCGCGATCGCCGGATCACTTGGGACCAGCGTCAGCTCGGCACGGTACCGCCCGTCTGCCCACAGCCTCAGCGCCGCACCCTCGGTACCCGCCGCACTGACCAGCGGCAGCAGCAGCGCGCCGCCGTCGCACCGCGCCGTTCCGCTCACCGCGCCCGGCAGCGCCGCACCAAGGAACGTGCCCGAAATCTCCGCCCGCACGCGCCCCTCGGCCGCCTCGCACGCGCCATCGACGAAGTGCACGCTCACCTCGTCCAGGTTGAGCGCGGTGACCGGCAGCGGCGCGAACGCGCCCGCCGGCTCGATCGGCCCGGTTGCGCCGATCACGCCCGCGCGGTTGCGCGACAGTTCAACCGTTCCCGACAGCGTCTGCGCCGCGTCACCGTTGCGGCTCTCCAGCGCGACGCGCGCGCGCCCGATCAGCAGCGCGAGCGGGGAGACGCGCGCGTTCAGGTCGCCGAGCGCCAGATCGCCGAAGCGCGCCTCGGTCAGCCGCCCGGACCACACGCTGCCCCGCACCTCGCGCGCGGCAAACCCTTGCTCATCGAGCCCCGCCCAGCCGAGCACCAGCCTGAGCGGCAGCAGCACCAGCAGCGCGGCGACGAACATCGCCAGGAACAACGTACGCCGATCGGTCGCGAGCCGTATCCGCATCACGCCGCCCTCGCCTTCAGCGTCATCTGCGCGGTCACCGTGCCGTCGCCGTTGCCGCGCACGCTCAGCCCGTCGACCAGCACGCCGTCGTTTTCCAGATTACCGATCCACGCCATCAGCGCGCCCGCCTTGGCGGTGGCGATCGACGCGCGCACGCGGTCGTTCGCCTCGGGCTCCAGCGTCGCGAGTGCAAATCCCGCCGCCTCCGCACGTGTCCGTACCTCGTCGGCCAGCGGCAGCTGTACCGGGCGCAATTGCCGCCGCTGGATCGACTTCACCGCCGCCAGTTCGCGCTCCGCGCTCCCGGCGCGCACCACCGCGTCGGCGTAGCGCTCGCGCGTCGACGACAGCCCGTTGCGCACCGGGCGGATCACCAGCCCCCATACGATCGTCACCGCCAGCAGCCCCAGCATGACGAGGATCAGGCGCCGCTCGCGCAACGACCGCCCCGTGAACCATCCACGCAGTTCGTTCATGCGTCCTGCTCCCCCGTCACGGCGCGACCGTCAGATCGCCGGTCAACCGCCCACCGGATTGCTGGAACACACCGCTCGTCACGGTGAACCCTGCCCGCTCAAGCTGCGTCTTGACGCTGTTCGCCTGCCCTTCGCCCGCCACCGACAAGGACACGCGCAGCGCACCCGTCGGCTGGAAATCAAGCGCGGTCACCTCGCTGTCGGGCACCGCCTGCACGATCTGGTAAATCGCCGCCGCGGTGCGGCTGAACCCCGATCCCGGCCCCCGCAGCCGCGACAGCCGCTCGCCCAGCATCCGCGCCGCATCGCCCTCGCCGGCGCCGCGGGGCAATCCCTGCCGTGCCACCGCGTCCGCGTGCGCCTCCAGCGTGTCCGCCTCCAGCGAGTAGCGCGCGATCCGCACCAGATCGATCGCCAGCGTCGCCAGCAGGATCGCCGCGACCAGCAGCCCCAGCCGCCTGACGGTCGCCCAGTCGATCGCGCGCCGCGTCCGCCGCGCGAACGGTCCTTGCCTCAGATCGAGCGGCCACGTGGCTGCCGCATCCGCCGCCGCGCGCAACACCTCGTCGCGCGCCAGCGCCACCGGCTCGGCGTCGCCCAGGATCAGTTCGGTCAACCGCGCCTCGTCGGCGAACCCGGCCGAGCGTCCGCGCACCACCGCCTGTCCGGCCACATCGCCGCGCAGCCAGCCCTCCTCGGGTGTCGGCAGCAGCAGCGGCGCGGGCAGCATCGCGACTGGGTCGATGCCGCGCGCGTTCATCTCGGCGAGCCACGCCGCCATCCGCTCGGGCGAGACGACCGCAATCGCGCGTTCCTCGCCATCGGCGCCCTCGCGCGCCGCCCCGACCGCGACGTGCAAGTCGGCCGGTGTCGCGGTGGCGTCGCTGACCACGATCCGCGCCGCCGCGGCCGCCTGCGCCGCCGACCGCGCGGGCAGCGCCGCCCAGTGCAGCGTCACGGCGTCGGCAGGTGCGACCGCCACGACCGGCAGGTTCGCATCCGCCTCGGCGGGCGGCATGCCCTCGCCCTCGTCGAGCACATCGTCGCGCATACGCCACCAGCGCCACGGCTGATCCGCGGCAGGCGGCACGAAAAGGAGCGTCGTCGCGGTCATGATACGTCGCCCCATTGCCGCGAGACGAGCCGCGCGGGAAGGGTCCGCGCGTCGATCAGGCCCTGTTCGTGCAATTCAGCGCCATTCGCGACCACGTCGATCGTCAGCGCGAACCACACCGACTTCACCCGCGTCTGCGCTTTCGCATCCATCGCCGGCGTGCCAGCACCGCCCAGCGACAGCGCGTTCCACACCGGATCGGTCGAGCCATAGCCCTGTTCGGGCCGCCTCAGCAGCACCCCGCGCGCCGCCTCTACGCCCCCGCCCGTCTCCAGCAGCATCGCCAGCAGCGGCGCCTGTTCGGGCAGCAATGTGTTGACGTTGATCACCGCGCGATCGACCGTCGGCAGCGCGCACAACCACGGGCGCAGCAGCTGATACTGCTCGGCCGTCACACCCGACACCGCGCGCAGCTCGCTCACGTCCGCCATCAGCGTGCCCGAGGTGCGATAGCCTCGATATGCGCCATCCTCCGCCCCGCCGGGCAGCGCGGCGTCATCCGAGTCGATGAAATCCGCCGTAGCCGCCGGGATCGCCTCGCCGCCCGGCACGCGCAGCAACCGGATCAGCCGCTGGAATTGCAGCAGCGTCTGGTTGTTCGCCGCGTAGCTGCCATCGGGTGCCTCGACCACCAGGCTGTTGAGGTTGAAGCAATTGCCCCCGTCGCGCACCCGCGCCGTCGCGACGCCGCCCGGGATCGGTAGTCCGAACGGCCGATCGCTCCATCCGCCCAAGAGCGCGACGCGGTCACCCGCTTGCCTGAGCAAACTTGTCACCCGCGTCGTCGCCAGCGTCTCTGCGGCGTAGGCGTAACCACGCGCGGCATCGAGGGCGCCCGCGTTGGCGGTCAGCCGCGTCGACACGCGCAATCGCTCCAGCGCGGTCGCCGCCAGCACCGCGATGACCGCCACCAGCAGCAGCACGGTCAGCAGCGCCGCGCCGCGCTCGCCCCTATCGCCGCGCATTGGGTGTCGGCGTGGGAGTGGGTGACGGTCGCGCACCGGGCGCATCGCCGCGACGCGGGCGCGGCGCGCCGGTGCCGACCAGGAACAGCATGCGATAAGCGGTGCCATTCTCGCGCACCAGCGTCAGCTCCGCCGCCTGCGGCAGCGCGGCGAGCGGCGTGCCCTGCCAGCTGTCGCTCCACGCGCCGGCGTAGCGGAACCGCCACGTCGCCTGACGCACGCCCTCGACGATCAGCGCCGCCGGCAGCGGTGCCGCCCCGTCGAGCGCCGGGTATCCGACTCGCTCGATCCCGCCCGCGGTCAGCTGATATTCGACCTTCTGCAACGTCGCGCGCGGTGACTGGTCGATGTTGCTCCACCCGCCACGTACCAGTCGCAGCATCGGCACCTGCCCCGCACCGCCGGTGAAAGCGGGCAGCCGCGTTCCGTTCTGATCCCGCGTCGGGCGGTTCACTGCCTGCGCAAGATCGGCGGTCAGGATCGACGAAAGCCGGTTGATCGCGCCGATGTCGTCCAGCGCCGCGCCCGAGGCTCCTTGCGCGCGCACGCTGAACGCGAGCAGCGCGACGCCCGCCGCCGCGATCATGCCGAAGATCATCAGCGCGATCATGACCTCGATCAGCGTGAAGCCGGCCTGCCCCTGACTTCTTCTTGGCGCGCGCCTCACTGCTGCACGCTCGCCAGTTGCGCGGGCGGGCGGATCATCGTCGCGCGCCCCAGCACCGCGCCCTGGCTGTCCGCCACCGCCACGTCGACGCGCATCACGTCACCGTCGCCGATCGCGCGCACGTCCCGCACCCAGCGCCACGCGCGGCCGCCGTTCTGCTCCGCGCCCGTCACGCGCCCACGCGTCGGCGGCTGCACGTCGCTCACCGCCTCAACCGCCACGTTTCTGGCGACGATCTGCGCCAGCAACGTCGATTGCAGCAGCGCAGTCGACCGGATCGTCGCGCCCTCCAGCCGGATCAGCGCCAGCGCCGCCAGGCTGAACACCGCCAGCGCGACCATGATCTCGATCAGCGTAAATCCGCCGTCGCGCTGATTACCCCGCGACACGGACGCTCCCGTCCGCCGCGATCGCGACGCTCGCGCTCGTCCCATCACGCCTGAGCGACACGTTGAGCGACTTGTCCGCGAGCCCCGTCGTGTCGAACGTCACCCGCTCGCGCACCAGACCCGTCGCGCCCGTTCCCTGGCTCCACCGCTCGACTCGCAGCGGCTTCTCGACCATCGCCGCCCAGCGCCCGCCGCGCCACTGGTCGAACCCATATCCCGAGGGCGTCACCCATACGCTGACCGGCCGCGCATCGATGATCGCGCTGTCGTGCGCCGCGCGCACCCGCGTCGCGAAGCGGGCCGCCTCGTCCATCAACCGCCCGCGCGGATCTGGCATCGCCAGCACCGCGACCGCGGAGGCCAGCCCGATGATCGTCACCACGACCATTAGCTCGATTAGCGTGAAGCCCCGCTCGGCCGGGCGCAGCACCGACGTGAAGCCGTTTGCCGCCCGTGCCGCGCGAGGGTGGCCGTTACTGCCAGCTACCGATATCGGCATTGATCCCCTCGCCGCCGTCCTTGCCGTCGGCGCCCAGCGTCCAGACGTCGGCGGCGCCATGCTGCCCCGGCGACGCGTACAGATACGGCCGGTTCCACGGATCCTCGGGCAACCGCTTGATATAGCCGCCGGCCTGGTACCGCGAAGCGTCGGCGCCGGCAGGTGCGCTCACCAGCGCCTGCAATCCTTGCGACGTCGTCGGATAGCTGCCCTGCTGCAGCCGGTACATCTCCAGTCCCTGTTCGATCGTCGCGATGTCCGCCTTCGCCTTCTGGATGCGCGCGGTGTCGCCCGACGGCAGCACATTCAATGCCACGATCGTCGCGAGCAAACCGATGATGACGATCACCACCATCAGCTCGACGAGCGTGAAGCCGTTCTTCTTGCGGCGCTTCTTCTGTTCGATACGCATATATTCTCTCACTGTCCTCATCCTACTGGCCCGCAAGCGTGTTGAGCTGAAGGATCGGCAGCAGGATCGATAGCACGATCGTCGCGACGATGCCGCCCATGATGACGATGATCAGCGGCTCCAGCAGCGACAGCGCGGTCGCGGTGAAGCGGTCGAACTCGCGCTCCATGTAATCCGCCGCGCGTTCCAGCATCTCGTCCAGCCGCCCCGCCGCCTCGCCCGACGCCGCCAGATAGACCAGCAGCGGCGGGAACACCGCGGTGCGCCGCATCGCCGCCGACAGGCTTCCGCCACCGCGGATCGCGTCGGTGATCTCGTCCGACGCCGCCTTCAGCCGTCGGTTGTGAATCGTGCCCGCGGTCAGGTTGAGGCCTTCCAGCAGCGGCAACCGGCTCGCCACCATCGTCGACAGCGTCCGCGCCATTCGCGCCGCGTGCAGATCGCGCAGCAACCGCCCAACCAGCGGCACGCGTAGCAGCCAGGTATCGAACGCCAACCGGATCGGCGGCTGACGAAGCGCCGCCCAGGCGCCCAGCCCGACGAGCACCATCACCAGCAGCATCGCCCACCAGTAATCCGTGATCGCCGCCGACAGCGCGATTACCATGCGGGTCAGAAACGGTAGCTCCTGCCCGACGGTGTCGAACTGCTCGACCACCTGCGGCACCACGAACGCCATCAGCGCGATGACCACACCCATCGCGACGGTTGCCAGTACCGCAGGGTACGCCATCGCGGTGAACAGCTTGCCCCTGATCTCCGCCTGCCGCTCCAGCAGCAGCGACAGTCGCTCCATGATCTCCGGCAGCGAGCCCGAACTCTCACCCGCCGCGACCATCGCGCGGTAGAGCGGCGGAAAACTCCTCGGCTCGCGCGCCATCGCGTCCGCCAGCCGGCGCCCCTCGGTCACGCCGGCGTGAACGTTCTGCACGATCACGCGAACGCGCTCCTGCTCGGTCTGGCGCGACACGGTGCGCAGGCTTTCCTCCAGCGGCGAGACGCGGTTCAAGGTCGCCAATTGCCGCGTGAACAGGGTCAGCTGCTTGCCCGACATCTTGACGCGGCCGAGTTCGAGCCCGAAGAGCGGGCGTCCCTTGCTCGCCGGTGCGCTGCCCGGCTCGATGCGAACGACGAACAGCCGCCGCCGGTCGAGCACCGCGCGCGCCGCCTCGACCGATGCCGCCGCGACATGCCCGCGCGCCTCGTTGCCGCGCGTGTCGATCGCGACATAGTCGAAATCAGCCACGCCGCGTCTCAGGCATCCGCGATCGCCGCCTCGGCCGCATCGGCCGCAACAGTGTCGGTCGCGTCTGCCCGGCTGACGCGGATCGCTTCCTCTGCGGTGGTGCGTCCTTCCTCGACCAGCCGCCGCGCCGCACCCGCCAGCGTGTCGCGCGCCGGATCGGCGAAAGCGTGCCGCGCGATCGCGTCCTCGTCGCCGCCGTCGTTGATCAATCGCCGAATGGTCGGGTCGACCCGCACCGCCTCGTACACACCGATGCGCCCGCGAAAGCCGGTGCGGTTGCACTCGTCGCACCCGACTGCCTCGTACACGATGGTCTCGGGCGCGATCCCGAGCAACGGCGCCACCGTCTCGCGCGCCGGAACGCTGCGCCGGCACGTCGGGCACAGCCGCCGGACCAGTCGCTGCGCGATCACCGCGCGCAATGTCGAGGCGAGCAGGAACGGCTCGACCTTCATGTCGCGCATACGCGTGATCGCGCCGACCGCGTCGTTGGTGTGGACGGTGGAGAGCACCAGATGCCCCGTCAGCGACGCCTGCACCGCAATCTCGGCCGTTTCGCGGTCACGGATTTCACCGATCATCACCGTGTCCGGGTCCTGCCGCAGGATCGCACGCAGACCGGCGGCAAAGGTCAGCCCGACCTTCGCGTTCACCTGCGTCTGCCCGACACCTTCGACCGCGTACTCGACCGGGTCCTCGACCGTCAGGATGTTGCGGCTGCCGTCGTTCAGCAGGCGCAGCGCTGCGTACAGCGTCGTCGTCTTGCCGCTGCCGGTCGGACCGGTCACCAGCACGATCCCGTTCGGCACCGCGATCGCCTCGCGCAGCAGCGCATTCATTTCCGCGCTCATGCCCAGCGCGTCGAGGTCGATCCCCGCATTCTCCTTGTCGAGAATACGCAGCACCACGCGCTCACCCGCGCGTGCCGGCAAGGTCGAGACACGCACGTCGAGCAACTTGCCCCCCAGCGTCAGCCCCATGCGCCCGTCCTGCGGCACGCGCCGCTCGGCGATATCCAGTCGCGCCATCACCTTGATGCGGCTGACCACCACCGGCGCCACGTGCGGCGGCATGCGCAGCGTCTCGCGCAACACGCCGTCGATCCGCATGCGGATGACCAGCCCGGTCTCGTACGGTTCAATATGGATGTCCGACACGCCGTTACGCGCCGCGTCCGCGATCACGCCGTTGATCAGCCGTATCGCCGGCGCGTCGTCGGCGGTATCGAGCAGATCGTCCGCCGTCGGGAGACCTTCGGCCAACAGGTCGAGCTCGTCGCCCATCCCCACCGCCGCCGCCGCGGTCGCCTGACCGTCCATCGCGTAATTGTCGCTCAAGAGCCTGTCGAACGCGGGCGCCTCGATCACCACCACGTCGAACGCGCGGCCCAGCACGCGGCGCACCTCGATCAGCGCGCGTGGATCGCTCCCCTCGCGCAGCGCCACCCGATCACCATCGAGCGCGACACCGAACTTGCGCGCGAACGCATAAGGTAATTGTACCGGCACCATCGGCGGCACGACCTGCGGCACCTCGTCCAGCACCGCCGCCGCGTCGACCGGCACGACACCGCTCGACAGCGTCGGGTCGACCAGCACCTCGGCGCCGGTGCGGATCATTTCGGTCGCGCCGGGATCGTCGACACCGAATTGCGGTACACCGGCACGCCGACGCGCGGGTCCTCGATGCTGCCCGGCTGTCCCGCGGGCGGGATCGGCGGCGCCGCGCCCATGTAGTCGCGTACCAGCGCGTCGATCGACGGCTCGCCCGCCGGGTCCTGCAATCCCTGCTGCAACCGCAGGTAACCGTAACGCTGCTCGGTCACGCGACGATTGTCCGCGGCCGACCGGATCACCGTCGGGCGGATGAAGATCATCAAATTGGTCTTGGCGCGCGACTTCGCCTTCGACTTAAATAGGTTGCCCAGCACCGGAATGTCGCCCAGCAGCGGGATCTTCTCGATCGTCCGCCGCTCCTCGTCCGACAGCAACCCGCCGATCACCCCGATCGCGCCGTCGTCAACCGTCAACACCGTCTCGACCTCGCGCTTGTTGAGGATCAGGTCCGAATTGTCGCTCGACACCGGCCCCGCAATCGAGCTGACCTCGATGTGGAGGTTGAGCTTGATCGTTCCGCTCGAATTCACCTGCGGCCGCACGTCCAGCCCGATGCCGACGTTCTGCCGCTGCGTCGTGCGAAAGGTATTGTCGAAATTGTTCGACAGCGCCTGCCCCGTCGTGATCGGGATTTCCTGACCCACCAGGCTGTGCGCTTCCTGGTTGTCCAGCGTCATGATGTGCGGGACCTGTAACAGGTTCGACTGGTTGTCGCTCTTCACCGCGCTGATGATCGCACCGAACAGCGTGTTGCCGATCGTGCCCCCGAAGCCTGCCAAACCGCCCGACGACTGGATGATCGAGTTGATCGCCGACTGCGTCAGCTGGTCCGCCGCGGGAGAAGTCGCCCGGACGGTCGTGGTGCTGCCATCGGTGTTGACCGTGGTGGTCGTCGTCGTCGCCAGCCGCTGCGCGCCGATCGCACCCGCGATCTGCAGAATGTTGGGCGCCGAGTTGGAGAAGGTCGACGCGCCGAACGCCCCGCCCGACAGATTGCCGAGGATGAACTGCGCGCCCAGCCGGTTGACTGTCGAGTCGGACACTTCCGCCACGATCGCCTCGACCAGCACCTGCGCACGGCGCGTGTCGAGCTGCTGGATCACCTCGGCCAGTTGCCGCTGGATGTCGCCCGGCGCCGCGATCACGATCGCGTTCGCGCCCGCGAAGCGTGTCACGACGGCGGCGGTGCGACCTCCCTGCCCGGTGATCGCCGCCTGCTGCGGCTGGCTGCCCGCCTGCGTCGTCGTGCTCTGCGGCGCGGTCGAGCGCTGAAAACTCGACGAATTGGACTGCTGGCTTATCGCCCCACCGCTGGTCGGCCCGGTGCTGCTCGCGCCGAAATTCGCGCGGCTGAGCGACTCCTCCTGCACCGCGTCGGGCTGCTGCCCCACAAGCTGCTGAAGCACCGGCAGCAGCTGCGCCGCGTCCGCATTCTCCAGGAACACGACCTTGATCTCGTTGGCGTTGCGCGCGCGCGTGTCGAGATCGCGCGCGACCGCGACGAGCCTAGCGACCGTCGCCGGATCGCCGCGCAGCGCCACCGCGTTCGAGCTCTCGATCGCCACCGCCGACGCGCCGCCCGGCGTCGCCGCCGCCTGTCCGCCCTGCCCGCCCGCACCGCCGCCGATCAGCTGGGTCAGCGCGGCGGCGACCTCCTTCGCGTTGGCATTCCTCAGCGCCACGATCCGCGTCGACGCGACATCGGTGTCGATACGCCGGATCACCTCGCGCACGCGGCGAACGTTGTCGGCGAAGTCGACCACGACCAGGCTGTTGCCGCCGCGGTTGGCGGTCACCGATCCCTGTGCGCTCACCAGCGGACGCACCGTGTCGACCGCCTGCGTGGCGTCGGTCGAGCGCAGCCGGATGATCTCCGTCACCAGCTGGTTGCGCGCCGCGCCGCGCAGCCCGATCCGCCCGGGCTGGCTCGCCGCATTGTCGATCGGCTGAACGCGCAGCGCGCCGTTGGCGGTCGGCACCGCCACCAGCCCGTTCGCTCGCAGCGTGGACAGGAACACCTCGAAATATTCGGAGCGCGACAGCGGCCGATCGGTCACCACCGTCACCTTGCCCTGCACACGGTTGTCGATGATGAACGTGCGCCCGGTCACCTTCGCCGCGTCGGCGATGAAGGCGCGGATGTCGGCGTCGCGCACGTTCAGCGTCGTCTGCGCCATCGCCGGCGTGGCGGAGAGCGCGCACGACGCCAGCAGCACCGCGGATACGAACCGCCGCATCACCGCACTCCGCCCGAAAGCGTCACGGGCAGGCGCTGCCCGCCGCGCTCGATCGTCACACTCGTCGCTCCGCCGGTCGCCAGTTGCTCCAGATCGGACGCGCCCGTTACCGGTCGTCCTCCGATTGCGACCAGCACGTCACCGTCCTGCAGCCCAGCCGACTGGAACACACCCTTGCCCTGCCCGCGCAGCGTCAAGCCGTTGATCGCGCCGCCATCGATCCGCGGGATCGCCGACACGTCGGCGCGCAGCTCTGCGAGCGATGCGCCACCGGAGGCGCCAACCGGAGCACCCGGCGTCGCCGCCGCACCAGCCGCCGGCGCCGTGCCACCCTCGCCTTGCGGCAGGAACAGGTCCTCGCTCGCCCCGCCGCGGTCGAGCGTCACATGATCGAACGCCACTGATTTCAACCTCACGCCCGGCGCCACTTCCTCACCCACGCTGACACTCTTCTGCACCCCATCCGGTCCCGCGATGATCGCCGATCCCCGACCCTGCGCCTCGTCGATCCGCGTGCCGAACAGCGTCAGTTGCAACGAGGTGACCGTCGCCGCCTGCGTCTGCACGCCGCTCACGCGGTAGAACGGATCGAAGCTCGCGAACACGCCCGCCGGATCGCCCGGCAGCACCGGTCCCGCCGGCGCCCACGCACCCAGCGGCGCGATCGGCGTCACCACCGTCCACACCAACCGCGCGCATTGCACCGCCAGCACGCCCAGCAGCGCGATTTCGGCTACCGAATAGACGTTTACCACCGGCACCCGCCGCAGGATCGCCCGCGCCCGGGCGTCGAACTTCAATCGCATGCGCTTTGGCCAACTCCCCGCCACGGCGGCGCTAGGTCGGCGATGTTACAGCGCCGTTGCAGACTTGTGTAATATTTCTGTTGTTGGGGGAGCTTAGCCGTCCGCGGTACAGGAGCAATCATGGCCACCGACGCGATCACCGCCCACCTCGCCCAGCAGCCCGGCATCCAGAAGCTGCCCAGCCCCAAGCTGACGCTGTTCGTCCGCCGCGCGTTCCTCGATGCCGACACCTGCGCGGCGCTGTGCGCGATGATCGATGCCGAGCGCCGTCCCTCCACCATTTCCGATCACAATGGCGACGCGGCATTCCGCACCAGCGAGACATGCGACCTGCCCGCCACCGACCCGCTCGTCGCCCGCGTTGACGCTGCCCTCGCTGCCTTCACCGGCCTCGACCCGCTCCACGGCGAGCCGCTACAGGGACAGCGCTACGCGGTGGGTCAGGAGTTCAAGGCGCACACTGACTATTTCGAGCCGAACGGCGTCGACTTTCACCGTTACTGCTCGGTTGCGGGCAACCGCACCTGGACCGCAATGGTCTACCTGAACGAGCCCGAGGCAGGCGGCGCGACGCGGTTCAAGGCGGTTGACAAGACGATCCAGCCGGAGACGGGCAAGCTCGTCTGCTGGAACAATCATCGCCCCGACGGCTCGCTCAACCCCGCGACGATCCACCACGGGATGAAGGTGCGCGCCGGCACCAAATACGTCATCACCAAATGGTACCGCGAACTACCGTGGGGCTGGTGAGCGCGGGTTCGTCCACGCCCACCTGCTAACCCGAGTAAAGGACGGGTGCCACGTCGGCACCCGCCCGCCGCGTCAGAACTTTACACCCAGCCCCAGCGAGACCGAGGCGCCCACGTCGTAGCGGTTGTAGTAGATCCGCTGCGCGTCGAACTGCTGGTACTCCTTGTACGGCGTCGCGGTGATGTTGCGCGCCTCGAACTTGATCTCGGTGTCCACGCCCGCGATCCGAACGCCCTCGCGCGCGACGAAATCGAGCCGGAAGCCCGGATATTCGTACACGTCGGGCTGCGCGTTCGGACCGCGCGTCGTCACGCGCTTCGACGCGTAGTTGAGCAGCAGCGTCTGCTGCGACAGGTGATCGGTGTCCTCCAGCCCCAGCTGCAAATTGACCAGATGATCCGACTGCCCCGTCAGCGGCGCACCGTCGCGGAAAAACAGGTTCGCGTCGCGCGACACGCCGTTGATCACGGTCTGATCGCCGTCCTGCACCTTCAGCTTCGACTTGGTGTAGGTGTAATTGGCTATGGTCAGGAACCGGCGCGAAGCCCAGAAGTCGCCGCCGAGCCCCTCGAGCGGAAAGTATTTCTGCAACTCGACCTCGGCACCGTACAGCTGCGCTTCGGGCGCGGTCGCGAAGCTGGTCTGCACCTGGCCGACGATCGCCGAATAGGTTTCGATCGGCTTGTCGATCTTCTTGTAGAAGCCCGACAGCGTGAAGCGCTGGTCGCGCCCGAAGAACCACTCGTAGCGCGCCTCGGCATTGTACAGCTGGCTGTCGACCAGCGAGTTGTTGCCGCGGAACAGGCGGTTGGTGTCGGTGTCGATGTACACCTGGCTGATCAGCTCGCGGAACTGCGGCCGCGCGATCGTCTTCGATCCGCTCGCGCGCAGCTGCATGCCGGGCTGCAACTCGTACGTCACCGTCAGTGACGGCAGCCAATAATCCTTGTTGAGCCGCGTATTAAGCTGCCCCGCCAGCCCGGGCAGTCCGGTGTTGAACACGTCGACCGCGTCGACCGTCTGCTTGGCGGTCTCGTACCGCACACCCGCGGTCACGTTCAGCGCCGGGGTCAGCTGCGCGATCACCTGACCATAGCCCGCATGGGTGCGCAGCGCCGCGTCGAACGCCGCCGTCCCGTCCTGCGCGGTCGTTTCCTGCAGGTAGATGCCGTACGCCTGGATCGTCTGGTCGGCGAGCAGGTAATCCGGCCGCAACTGCTGCACCGCGATCGGCAGTGAATTGGCGAGGAAGCTGATCGCGCGCCGCACCGACGTGCGCTTGGTATCGGTGTAGGCGTAACCGACGCCCAGCTTGATCGCGCTGGTCAGCGAATAAACCAGATCGGCGCCGCCCGACCACAGATCCTCGTTCAGGTCGCTGAACGCGACGTTCGCGCCGCCCTTGCCGCCGGTGCCCAGATTGTTGGTGAACTTGTTGCCGATCGGATCGAGCGGCAGGTTGGTGCGCACGTACAGGAACTCGCGCTCGTACGGCGCCTCGCGCTGCGAATTGGCGTAGCTGCCGCGCAGGTCGACCTTCAGGTCGTCGGTCGGCTTGAACTCGCCCGTCAGCTGCGTGTCGATCAGCTGGCGCTCGTACCAGCCGGTGTTCTGGAGCAGCAGGTCCTGGCCCGCGCGGTCGAGGTCGAAGCCGAGCCCCAGCCGCGCCTGCTTGATCGTGTCGCGGACGTACAGGTTGGTCCAGCGGATCACGTTGTCGCCGAATTCGGCGTTGATCCCCAACAACCCGTTCACCACCACGCGGTTGTCGGTGATGACGCGGTTGAAGCTGTTCTGCAGCGTGCCCTCTTCGCCGACACCATTTGCGAACTGCTGCAACGTCTGGCGCGTGCGCCACGTGTTGCCGATGCCCGCCGACGCCAGCACGCCGAGACGCACCCCGCCCATGTCGAAGCTCGTGCCCCCGGTCAGATTGCCCGCGAAGTTGATCGGCATCTGATATTGCGTCTGCAACACCGAGGTGCGCGAATTAACCAGGCTGGTCGCGATCTCGCCCAGCTGCGCGCGCGTGAACGTCGCGTTCTCGCCGATCGGCGATCCGCTGTCGAGCGCAGCCTTGAGCGGTCCCGGCACGTCGCGCGTGCCGTTGTCGAACCCGGTCCAGTCGGTCGGACTGCCGTAATAAACGTAGCCGAGATTGCCGGTCGTATAGCTGTCGCCGCTGATCGATCCCGACACGCTCAGGAACGGCTCGTTGGGTGTCGTCTTGGTCGTCAGGTTGATGACACCGCCGCCGAACTCGCCGGGGAAATTGGCCGAATAGCTCTTCTGCACCAGGCTCGACGCGATCACGTCGGTCGGAAAGATGTCGAGCGGCACGACGCGGCGCAGCGGCTCGGGGCTCGGCAGCGGCGAACCGTTAAGCAGTGCGAGGCTGTAGCGATCGCCCAGACCGCGGACGTAGACGAACCCGCTGCCGACGACCGACAGGCCGGTCACGCGCTGCAACGCACCCGCGATGTCGCCCTCGCCCGTCCGCGCGATATCCTCGGTCGACAGGACCGAGATCACCTGCGGCGCGGTCTGCGTCGGATTGGCGCGGGTGCGCCCTACGACGACGATGTCGTCTCCGCCGCCCGGGATCGACACCTGCGGGCCGACGCTCTGCGTCTCGCCGCTCGTCTCCGCCTCGTCCTGCGTCGGGCTGCCCGACGGGCTCGACGGCGTGGCACCCGGCGCCCCGGTGGTCGGCGTGTTCGAGCCCGACGCCTGCGCGAAGGCAGTGGCAGGCGCGAACAGGCACGTGGTCAACAACAAGGCGCTCGCCAACGGCAGCCGCTTGGACATCTTCATTCCCCCAAAATCCTCAGATGCGAATCAGGGGACGGCATCGCTGCCGCCCCCTTGCGTGACCCGCGGGTCTCAGGTGGTCGGCAAGCTCAGGCAGGAACCGTTCGAGCTGCCGAAATCGGCGTAGCTCAAGTTGCAGGTCCAGTTGCGGTACCAGGTGTCGCTCGCGTTGCGCACCGCGCCGACGTACGGCGCCGACTGGAAGAAGCCGCCCGAGTTCACCACGCTCGTGCTCGACGGGTCGACCGCGGTCGCCGCCGTCTCGTTGGCGCCGTTAATGAACGTGCTGGTCAGCGTCGAGGTGAAGGCCGCGTTGTTGTTGCGCCCGCCGTTGAAGATCGCCGCGACCTGATCGGTCGTGACCCCGCCCGTGCCGCTGAACGCCGGATTGCAACCCGACAGCAGCACCGAGGTGAAGCTCGGCGGCCCCGCCTTATCGGTCGCGGCGTTCGCCGGTGCCACCGTCGTCGCGCTGTTGATGCGCACGCACGGCAAGCCTGAGTCGGTCACCACCACGCCGTTGTAGAGCGAGTAATCGGCGCCGCCGCGGAACAGCATCACCGACGCGTCCGACCCGATCTTGGAATGGTGGATGAAGGTGAAGTTGGCGAGGCGCACGTTGGAGCGCGGGGTCGCGTCCTCGTTGCCGTTCGAGTCGTGCTCGATCATCGCGTCGCCCGAGCTGCCGCCCGGCCGCTGGATCGCAATGACGTACTGGATGAAGCCCTTGTAGCCGACGTCGGTGTCGAGCGAGTCGTCGTCCGCGCCCGAGATCACGAGGTAGTTCATGTTCGGGCGACCGCCGAACACCTCGATCCCGTCATCGGACGAGTTGACCGACTGGAAATGGTCGATCTGCGTGCCCGACCCGACGCCCGACGGGGTCAGCGACTGGAGCTCGCGATCGGGCGCCAGCGCGTAGCCCGAGTAGCGGATCTGCGTGTAGCTCATCCGGCCCGAGCTGTCGGTCGGCTGCGCGCCGCCGTAGAGCGCGCCCGACGTGCCTTCGGTGTCGCGCGAGCAGTTCGCGCTACCCGGCGTCGCCGACGGCTCCGAACAGTCGGTGATCGGCGCGCGGCCGAGCAGCACCACGCCGCCCCACTGGCCCTGCGAGGTCGCGTCGTTGGTGCCGACGACGTTGGCGCGGCTGGTGAAGATGATCGGCTGCGTCGGCGTGCCGACCGCGTTGATCTGGTTGCCGCGGTTGACCGTCAGGAACGCGGTGCCGGTGGAAGCAAAGATGATGACGCCCGGATCGATGCCCAGCGTGACCTGATACCCGGTCGAGGTCGCACCCTGGTCGGTGCCGACGTCGACGCGCCCGTCGAGCGAGTAGATCACACCCGTGGTCTTCGCCAGCTGCGTCGAGGCGGTAAAGCGGGTCGGCAGCGCGCAATTGCGGTACGTGCCGGTCGGACCCGAGATCGTGCCACGATCGACCAGCGGGTTCGGGCCCGCGATCGTCGGGCAGCTCGCCGCCGCGGTGACCAGCCCGGTGCCGGTGCCCGGCGTCGGGGTCGGCGTGGGAGCAGGCGCGGGCGTCGGCGACGGCAGCACGATCACGCCCTCGCCCGGCGAGGCGATGTCGTCGGCACCGCACGCGCTCAGCGCCGCGGTCGCGCAGCCGAGCATAAGCATGAGCGAAGCGCGCTTGAAGTTCTGCATTGAACACTCCCGAACCGTTGATGACGGGCGCTTGTTGGGCGCCCGGCCGACTCGTTCCCCCGTGCCGGCCTCCACGCCGCGCTAGGCGTCGTGGATGACAGCGGCATGGAGGTTCAGAGACACGGGAGTGACGGTAGCGTTTCGGTTCCGTGACAATCGCAGGAGACGCGACTTAGGTCAGCAATCTTTTCTCATTCGCCCTGCATGGACAGCACGACCTTGCCGCGCGGATGCTCGTCGTGCGTGTAGGCGTAAGCCTCGCGGACCTGATCGAACGCGAACGTCCGGTCGACCGCAACCTTGACCGTCCCCGCCGCAACCAGTTCGGCGACTTGCGCCAACTGCGCGCCGTTCGGCTCGGCATGCCAGCGCGGCACCGTGCGGATGCCGAGTTCGCGCCCCCTCTCTTCGTCCGGGCCGAGCGTCGACACCATCGTCCCGCCCTTCTTCAACAGGGTGAACGACCGCGCCTGCGTCTCGCCGCCCTGCGTGTCGTAGACGAGGTCGAGGTCGGTTGCGTGATCCTCGAACCGCTCGTTCTTGTAGTCGATCGCGCGCTCGACACCCAGCGATCGGACGTAGTCGAGGTCGCGCCCGCTCGCGGTGGCGAAGACAGTCGCCCCCTTCCACACCGCGAACTGCACCGCCAGGTGCCCGACCCCGCCGGCTGCGCCGTGGATCAGCACGCGCTGCCCCGCCTCCAGCTTTCCATGATCGAACAGTCCCTGCCATGCGGTCATCGCGGCGAGCGGCAAGGCTGCCGCGGTCGCGTCGTCGATCTGCTCGGGCGTTGCCACCAGCTCGACCGCCTTCACCACCACGTAATCGGCCTGCGCACCGCGATCCTGGCCGATGAACGCTATCACGCGGTCACCGACACTCCGCATATTGTGCGCGCGCGTCCCCAGCGCCTCGATCCGTCCCGAAAGGTCGCGCCCGAGCGCGAACGGCAACTGGTCCGCGCCCTTTGGCGGAAACTCGCCCGCCGCGGTCTTCCAGTCGACCGGGTTGATGCTCGCCGCGGCCACGCGCACCAACACCTCGTCGTCGACCGCCTGCGGTACTGGCCGCTCCGACAGCGCGATCACGTCGAGATCGCCGAAATGGTCTATCCACACGGTTCGATTGGGGACGAGCGGCTGGTGCTGGTCGGCCACCGTCTGATCGGGGGTCTGGTCGGTCATGGCGTGTCTTGCTCCGCTGGTTCGGACAGCGCCAACGGACGACCATCGTGAGCGATCCCCGCCCCGACCGGCGGCAGATACGACAAGGCCCGCCGCCATCGCTGGCTGCGGGCCTGAAATGGTGGGCGCGACAGGGATTGAACCTGTGACCCCACCCGTGTGAAGGGTGTGCTCTACCGCTGAGCTACGCGCCCGATCCGTGTCGGAGCGGCGCGTTTAGGCAAGCACCGCCTGCCTGTCCAGCGCAAAAGCGCTCGTCCGAGAACCCGGCTCACTTTGCGACGTTGAGCGAGTCCTTCAACACCTTGCCCGCCTTGAACTTGGGCTGCGTGCTCGCCTCGATCGTCATCGGCTCGCCGGTGCGCGGATTGCGCCCGGTCGACGCCTTGCGCTTGCTGACCGCGAACGTGCCGAAACCGACCAGCCGCACTTCCTCGCCCTTTTTCAGGCAAGTCGAGATCGTGTCGAACACCGCCTCGACCGCGCGCACCGCCTCGGCCTTGCCCAGCCCCGCGTTGGTCGCGACCTGCGCGATCAGTTCCTGCTTGTTCATCCCCGAGAACCCCCGTGTTACGCTTCGGTGTTGCAGTAAGAAAATGGCGCGCGGATTCGCCGACCGGCGACCCGCATCTCCCCAGTAAGGCCGTGAGCCCGATCCGAGTCAAACGAAACCGCCGCGCACCTGTACCGATGCGCGACGGTCCGTGTTGTCGCTACCACGCTCGCGTCGTCACGGCGACGCTCGTTATGCAGCCGTGACGTTACCTCAGTGGTGCACCTCGGCACCCACCGGCGTGATCGGCGCGGGCGGCAGTGCGGCGAGCTCGTCCGCCTCGGTCCAGTCGATCGCCTCCAGCGGCGCGGTCAACGCCAGCCGTAGCACCTCGTCGACGTGCGACACGGGAATGATCTTCAACCCCGCCTTCACGTTCGCCGGGATCTCCGCCAAGTCCTTCTCGTTCTCCTGCGGGATCAGCACGGTGGTGATGCCACCGCGCAGCGCCGCGAGCAGCTTCTCCTTCAATCCGCCGATCGGCAGCACGCGCCCGCGCAGCGTCACCTCGCCCGTCATCGCCACGTCGCGGCGCACCGGCACGCCCGTCAGCGTCGAGACGATCGCGGTCACCATGCCGATGCCGGCGCTCGGACCGTCTTTCGGCACCGCGCCCTCGGGCAGGTGGATGTGGATGTCCTTGCGATGGAACAGGCTCGGCTTGATCCCGAACGACGGCGCGCGTGCCTGCACGAAGCTGTAGGCGGCCTGGACCGACTCCTTCATCACGTCGCCCAGCTTGCCCGTTACCTTCGCCTGGCCCTTGCCCGGCACGGTCACGCTCTCGATCGACAGCAGTTCGCCGCCGACCTCGGTCCAGGCGAGCCCGGTCACCGCACCGATCTGGTCCTCCTGCTCGGACAGCCCGTGGCGGAACTTCTGCACACCGGCATAGTCGGCCAGATTGTCGGGCGTGATCGTTACGCTCGTCGCCTTGCCCTCCAGAATCTGCCTCAGCGCCTTGCGCGCCAGCTTGGCAATCTCGCGCTCCAGCGTGCGGACGCCCGCCTCGCGGGTATACCGCTGGATCAGCGCGCGGAGCCCCTCGGTCGTCAGCGTGAACTCGCCGTCCTTAAGGCCGTGCGCCTCGATCTGCTTGGCGACCAGATGCCGCTCGGCGATCTCGACCTTCTCGTCCTCGGTGTACCCCTCCAGCCGGATGATCTCCATGCGGTCGAGCAGCGGCTGCGGCAGATTGAGCGAGTTGGCGGTGCAGACGAACATCACGTCGGACAGATCGATATCGATCTCGAGGTAATGGTCGTTGAACTTCGCGTTCTGCTCCGGATCAAGCACCTCGAGCAGCGCGGACGCGGGATCGCCGCGGAAGTCCTGTCCCAGCTTGTCGATCTCGTCGAGCAGGAACAGCGGGTTCGCCGCACCAGCCTTTTTCAGGTTGGTGACGATCTTGCCCGGCAGCGACCCGATATAGGTTCGCCGGTGCCCGCGGATCTCGGCCTCGTCGCGCACGCCGCCCAGCGACTGGCGGATGAACTCGCGCCCCGTCGCCTTCGCAATCGACTTGCCGAGACTCGTCTTGCCGACGCCGGGCGGGCCGACGAGGCACAGGATCGGGCCCTTCAACTTGTTGGTGCGCGCCTGCACCGCGAGATACTCGAGAATGCGATCCTTGACCTTGTCGAGCGCGTAATGGTCCTCGTTCAGCACGCCCTCGGCCGCGACCAGATCGCGCTTGATCTTGCTGCGCTTGCCCCACGGCAGCCCCAGCAGCACGTCGAGGTAGTTGCGCACGACCGTCGCCTCGGCGCTCATCGGCGCCATCGTCTTCAGCTTTTTCAGCTCGCTCGTCGCCTTGGCGCGCGCTTCCTTGCTGAGTTTCAGGGTCGCGATCTTCTGCGTCAGCTCAGCGATCTCGTCGCCGTTGCTCTCGTCGTCGCTGTTGCCCAGCTCGCGCTGGATCGCCTTCAACTGCTCGTTGAGGTAATATTCGCGCTGCGTCTTCTCCATCTGACGCTTGACGCGGCTCTTGATCTTCTTCTCGACCTGCAGGACGCCGAGTTCGCCCTCCATCAGCGCGAACGACATTTCCAGCCGCTTGACGGGATCGGTCTCCATCAGCAGCGATTGCTTCTCGGCCACCTTGATCTGCACGTTGCCCGCGATCGAGTCGGACAAGAGCGCCGCCTCGGTGATCTCGCCCAGTTGCGCGGCGGTTTCCGCCGGCAGCTTGCGGTGCAGCTTGGCATAGGCCTCGAACTGCTTGACGACCGAGCGCATCAGCGCGGCGACGTCCGGCCCCTCGACCGGCTTGTCCTGGATCAGCGCAATGTCGGCCGCGAAATAGCCGTCGCGCTCGTTCAGCGCTTCCAGAGTCGCGCGCTGCTTGCCCTCGACCAGCACGCGCACCGTGCCGTCGGGCAGCTTGAGCAGCTGCAGCACGGACGCGGTGACGCCCATCGAATACAGGTCGTCGCGGGTCGGGTCGTCGTTGGCGGGATCAAGCTGCGCGACGAGGAAGATCTCCTTGTCGGCGGCCATCGCCGCTTCCAGCGCCGCCACCGACTTGTCGCGTCCGACGAACAGCGGAACGATCATGTGCGGGAAGACGACGATGTCGCGAAGCGGCAGGACGGGAAGCGTAAGCGTCATGAAAACTCCGGGGTCGCCGAACAGCGGCGACGTTCACGATCCTATATGGTGCGCCGGCGATTTCCATCAATCGTTGCGGCTGCGGTACGCCCGGGCTGTCCTAAGCGGCCCCGCACGTGTCATGCTGCGCACGATGCCGCCGCTCTCCCCGATCGTCCGCCACGTCCAATGGTCTCGGCTTGCCCTGTCGACCGCTTGCTCCGGGTCGCTCTGCGAAAAAGGTCCGGTTTGATATCAACTTCGCAGATAGTTCAGCCCCGTCTCAACTTGGCTAAGAGGCCACTGAAAGGCTCGCAGCTTTCAGGAAAGTGTTTTAGAACAGCAGCTTCCCTTGCCATTTTCATCCCGCTTGCCGCCTTGGACGCGTAAGTTGATACGAGAAACAAAACCCTCCGCCATTCTCAACTTCCTCAACTTGTCATTTCTGCAATCGCTCAATCATCCGAGAACCCGATGCCCCGTCTGACTGCTGCCCTCCTCGCCCTCCCGCTCATGGCACTCGCCCCACCGCCGAAGGGCAGCCCGCCGATCTCGGAGCAAACACAGCGCTCCGGCGGCCCGCTGCTGCCCGAACAAACCGCGCTACGCTTCGATCACGCCGACCTGTCATTCGAGGTGTTGCCCGAGCGTCAGGCACTGAACGGCGTCGCCACGCTCACCTTCACCGCCCGCGCAGCCCTCACCCGATTGCTGATCGACCTAGACCGCAACCTGCCGATCTCTGCGATCAGCATCGACGGACGACCGCTCGCCCGCACTGCGTGGACCAACCCGGATGGTCGCCTCACGATCACGCTTCCCCGTGCCCTCCCGGCCGGCAAACGGGTCGTCGCCCGGATCAGCTACGGCGGCACCCCGCACGTCGCCGTCAATGCACCGTGGGACGACGGCATGGTGTGGTCGAAGACACCCGATGGCCGCACCTGGTTCGCCACCACGGCCGAGGGCTACGGCTGCGACCTGTTCTGGCCCTGTCTCGACTTCCCGACCGGCGAGCCGGCCTCGGTCGACCTCCACATCACCGTACCGGCGGGGCTCAAGGCACCGTCGAACGGTCGCCTGGTCGGCATCGACCGGCTTCCCGACGGTCGCACCCGCTGGAACTGGCGCGCACGCCAGCCGAATACCTACGCCATCGCCCTCAACGTCGGTCCGTACGAGGAGATTTCGGGCACGTACAAAAGCCGCTTCGGCAACACGATCCCGATGAGCTACTGGTATCTGCCCGGCGAGAAGGTGAAGGCAGAGGCGCTGTTCGCCGAGTTCGCCCCGACACTCGATTTCTTCGAGGCGACCGTCGGCCCATATCCCTTCGGTGACGAGAAAGTCGGCGTGGTCGAAACCCCGCACAAGGGCATGGAGCACCAGACGATCAACGCCTACGGCAACAATTATGCCAAGGCACCCGAGGGGTTCGACTGGCTGTTCCACCACGAACTCAGCCACGAATGGTTCGGCAACCAACTCACCGCCGCCAACTGGGACGATTACTGGCTGCACGAAGGCTTCGGCAGCTACATGCAGCCCCTCTACGGCCGCTGGCGCGAGGGTGACGCCCGCTACCACGTCATGCTCGATACGCAGCGGAACCTGATCGCGAACGACCATCCCATCGTGCGCGACAAGGTGCTCACCGAGGAAGAGGTCTACGAACCCAAGCTCGGCGGTCCCGGCACCGACATCTACTACAAGGGATCGTGGATGCTCCACACCTTGCGCTGGCTGATCGGCGACGCCGCCTTCTTCAAGGCGATGCGGATGGAGGTCTATGGCCGCGACGATCCGAAGCCCGGCAACTTCACCCCGCGCTACGGATCGACCCGCGAGTATCAGCGGATCGTCAATCAGGTCACCGGCAAGAACTACGACTGGTTCTTCGACGCCTATTTGCGCCAGGCAGCACTACCCGATCTGGTCGCCACACCCCTGCCCGACGCCCGCACCGAGCTGCGCTGGAAAGCCCCCGGGGGCGGTGCGTTCCCGATGCCGATTGAGGTCAGCCTCAACGGCAAGGTACAGCGTCTCGCAATGACAGACGGCGTCGCCACCATCGCCACACCACCCGGCACGCACCTCGTCATCGATCCGGAGGCGCGTGTGTTGCGGCGCAATCCGGCCGTTGAGGCGTTCCGTGCCTGGACGAACCAGCAGAGGTCACGCAAATGAATGATCGCACAACCGTCAATGCCGGCGACGACAATACGGTTCTCGGCCTGAAACGAGCGGGCGAAATGGCGGCCGTGTTCATGATCGGTGACGGTCTGCTCGGCATCCTCCAACCCACCCGCCACGTCGATCTGTGGCGATCGGAGGTCGGGGTCGTCGATGCCTTGGTGGCACCGTTCGGAGGAAAGCCGACACGGCGCCGTCTCTACGGCCTCGTCCAGTTATCCGCGGGCATCGCCCTCGCTGCGGCCTTGCGCCCGAAAAAGGATTGAGGAGACGGCACCCCGCAGCGCGCGAGGTGCCCAATCGATCAGCCGTTCGATTTCAGCGGAACCATCTGCTGGTGCTGCACGACCCGCCAGTTCTCGTGCGACAGCCAGCGATAGGTCGACGTGCAATAAGCCGCGTATTGCTCCTCTCCGCGCGACGCCTCGACGTGATAGGCGACAACGATCAGCCCTTCCTGCGGCCGCGCCACCTGCCGCTCGCTGATCTCGACCTTCTCCCAACGCGGTGTCTTCTTCACCGCCTCAATCGCCTGCTGCCCGCTCATCACGAATGGAGGCTCGGGCAGCACCATCAGGCACTCGTCATCGATCGACTCTTCATAATGCTCCGGGCTTGCCGTCCACAGGCTCTCCTCGAAACTCCACACGCGATTGTCGTCCACGTATCGTGCTCCCGTTATCCGCAACGTCAATCGCACGCACCGGCGTTCGTTCCCCGCCGACCCGAACGCCAAAAGAAAGGGCGCCACCGGTCAAGCCGGCAGCGCCCTTCGCAAAGGAAGTGGGTTCGAGAGTTAGGCGGCGCCGTCCGCCACCTTCTTCTTCTCGGCATAGACCCAAATCGGTTCCTTGCGACCCTCGACCACGTCCTTGTCGATCATCACCTCGTCGATCGAGTCCATGCCCGGCAGGTCGAACATCGTGTCGAGCAGGATCGCTTCCAAGATCGATCGTAACCCGCGCGCGCCCGTCTTACGCTCGATCGCCTTCTTGGCGACCGTCGTCAGCGCATCGTCGGTGAAGCCGAGCTTGGTTTCCTCCATCTCGAACAGCTTCTGATATTGCTTTACGAGTGCGTTCTTGGGCTCGCTCAGGATCTTGACCAGCGCGGGCACGTCGAGGTCCTCCAGCGTCGCGATCACCGGCAGACGACCGACGAACTCCGGGATTAACCCGAACTTGAGCAGATCCTCCGGCTCGGTCTGACGCAGCATCTCGCCCGTGCGCTTCTCTTCCGGCGAAGCGACGTAAGCACCGAACCCGATCGACTTGCCCTGCAAACGATCGCCGATGATCTTCTCGAGGCCCGAGAAAGCGCCGCCGCAGATGAACAGGATGTTGGTCGTGTCGACCTGCAGGAACTCTTGTTGCGGGTGCTTGCGGCCACCCTGCGGCGGTACGCTGGCGGTCGTGCCTTCCATCAGCTTGAGCAGCGCCTGCTGCACACCTTCACCCGACACATCGCGCGTGATCGACGGGTTCTCGGCCTTGCGGCTGATCTTGTCGATCTCGTCGATGTAGACGATGCCGCGCTGCGCCCGCTCGACGTTGTAGTCCGATGCCTGAAGCAGCTTGAGGATGATGTTCTCGACATCCTCGCCGACGTAGCCCGCCTCGGTCAGCGTCGTCGCGTCCGCCATCGTGAACGGCACGTCGAGAATCCGCGCCAGCGTCTGAGCCAGCAGCGTCTTGCCGCAGCCGGTCGGCCCGACGAGCAGGATGTTCGACTTGGCAAGTTCGACATCTGCGCCCTTCGCCCCGTGGTTCAGCCGCTTGTAGTGGTTGTGCACCGCAACCGAGAGCACGCGCTTGGCCTGCTTTTGCCCGATGACGTAGTCGTCGAGAACGTCGCAGATTTCCTGCGGCGTCGGAACGCTGCCGTCCTTCTTTGACACCAGCGCGGACTTCGTTTCCTCGCGGATGATGTCGTTGCACAGTTCGACGCATTCGTCGCAGATGAAGACCGTCGGACCGGCGATCAGCTTGCGCACCTCGTGCTGCGACTTGCCGCAGAACGAGCAGTAAAGAGTGCTCTTGGAGTCGCCGCCGGAGAGCTTCGTCATTCAATCATCCTTCCCGCCGCCCGGCGGTATGGTGGGGCAGACATTTAGCCTGCCCCATGTTCATTGGGCAATGCCGTAGGAGCGCTTACGCGCCTCAGGCTGCCGCAGCCACATCGTCTGCCGGTGCCGGCCGCTTGTCGAACACCTCGTCGATCAGACCGAAATCCTTCGCTTCGTTCGCTTCGAGGAAGGTGTCGCGGTCCATGCGGCGCTCGATTTCCTCGATCGGCTGCCCGGTGTACTGGCTGTAGAGCTCGTTCATCCGCTTGCGGATGCGCAGAATTTCCTTGGCCTGGATCTCGATGTCCGACGCCATTCCCTGCGCACCGCCCGACGGCTGGTGGATCATGATGCGCGCGTTGGTCAGCGCCACGCGCATGCCCGGCTCACCGGAGGCGAGCAGGAAGCTGCCCATCGACGCCGCCTGACCGATGCACACAGTGCCGACGCGTGGCCGAATGTACTGCATCGTGTCATGGATCGCCATGCCCGCCGTCACGACACCGCCCGGCGAGTTGATGTACATGAAGATGTCCTTCTTCGGGTTCTCCGACTCAAGGAACAGCAACTGCGCAGTAATCAGCGAGGCCATGCCGTCCTCGACCCCGCCGGTCACGAACACGATACGTTCGCGCAGCAAGCGACTAAAGATGTCGAAGCTGCGCTCACCGCGGTTCGACTGCTCGATCACGATCGGAACAAGCCCCGCCTGGGTCTGCTGCATACCGACGCCGGCGCTCGCCAACTTGCCCGCGAAATCGCCGTTGTCGAACGGATTGTGCATGGAAAAACTCTCTTGAAAGGAAGACCGACAACATCGGCGCTAGCGCTGGCTTGTTCAAGCCCCAACCGCCGCCGAGGTCAGGACGGTCGATGCGGCGCCGAATGGGCGAGATAGGCGAGCCGGCGAACCTCACGCCTGCCGCGTACCACCGTGTCGAGGATCAACCCGGCGAAGAACGCGAGGGTCGCGATGATCATCAATCCGGTTACCAGAATGGCGGTGGGCACGCGCGGCACAAGCCCGGTGTGTGCGTAGGTGATTGCCAGCGGTACAGCGAGAATCACGCCCAGGGCAGCGAGAAAGGCACCGAGCGCTCCGAAGAACCACAATGGTCGTTCGATCCGGTACAGCGTAACGATCGTGCCGAGGATGCGCCAGCCATCGCGATAGGTCGACAGCTTGGATGCAGACCCTTCCGGACGCGCGAAATAGGGTGTGCTCACCTCGGCCACCGGCATCTTCAATTCCAGCGCATGAACACTGATCTCGGTTTCGATCTCGAAGCCGACTGACAGCACCGGAAAGCTCTTCACGAAGCGCCGGGAAAAAACGCGATATCCCGACAAAATGTCGCTGAAGCTGCGCCCGAACAGCCGCGCGAGCATTCCGGTCAGCATCGCGTTGCCGAACTGATGGCCGCGTCGGTAAGCCTCAACCGCCTCGTGAACCCGGCTACCGACCACCATATCCAATTGCTCGTCGAGCAGCCTCGCGACAAGCGCCGACGCCGAGGCGGCATCGTAGGTCGCATCGCCGTCGGCCATAACATAGACATCGGCATCGATGTCGGCGAACATGCGGCGAACGACCGCGCCTTTGCCCTGAATGCGCTCGGTTCGCACGATCGCACCCGCGGAACGTGCCACTTCGACCGTCCGGTCGCGGCTGTTGTTGTCGTACACGTAGATGGCGGCGTCAGGCAGCGCCGCTCGGAACCCGGCGATCGTCTGCGCAATCGCGGCTTCCTCGTTATAGCAGGGAAGCAGGACGGCGATCGTCGGAGCGTTGGATTGCAACATGTTCAACTGCGGCACACGGCACCCGTACGAGCGACGCCGGCGCGGCGCCATAGACTGATGAACGACAGCCCACGGCGACGCCGCGGGTGAGCGCTACTTCCTAGTGCCCACCCATTAATATCACGCTTCGGTCTTCGGCGCCTTCTTCGCGCGCGGCTTCTTCGCAGCCGGCGCAGCTTCGTCCGCCGCGACCGTGCCCTCCGCTGCCTCGGCCGCAACCGGGTCAGCCTCGAGCACCTGCGTCTCGGCTTCAACCGGCGCACCCTTCTTGGCGCGCGGCTTCTTCGCGGATGCGGCCGCGTCGCTGTCGCTCGGCTCTACCGCCGCGTCGGCGCCCTTTGCAGCCGGCTTCTTGGCGCTTTTCTTCGCCGGCTTTGCGTCGGTCGACTCGGACGCAGCAGCATTGGCGTCGTCCACCGGCTCGGCCGCAGCCTTCTTGGCCTTCTGCTTGGGCTTGTGGTTGTCGTGATCGTGCGTGTGCGTGCCGGTCGCGAAACCGTCCTCGCTCTCGATCGCGGCTTCCAGCTCCTCACGCGTCGTCTCGCGGTCGGTGATCTCGGCCTTGTCGAACAGGAAGTCGACAACCTTGTCCTCGTAGAGCGGTGCACGCAGCTGGGCGGCCGCCATCGGCTCCTGCTGTACGTACTGGACAAACTGCTGGCGCTGCTCGGCCGGGTATTGCTGCGCCGCCTGCATGATCAGCCGCTGCATTTCCTGCTGGTTGACCTCCACGCCGTTCGCCTGACCGATTTCCGACAGGAGCAGGCCCAGACGCACGCGGCGCTCCGCGATCTTGCGGTAATCGTCGCGCTCGGCTTCCATCTCGTCGAGTGCGGCCTGTTGGTCGGGCTCGTGCGTCGCTTCGTGCTGCAACTGCGCCCAGATCTGGTTGAACTCGGCCTCGACCATCGACGGCGGCACTTCGAAGTCGTGGCCCTCGGCCAGCTGGTCGAGCAGCTTGCGCTTCATGTGCGTGCGGGTGAGCCCGTTGTGCTCCTGTTCGATCTGACCCTTGAGCAAGCCACGCAGCTGCTCCAGGCTCTCGAGCCCCAGGTTGGTCGCGAGCTCGTCGTCGATCACGCTCTCGCCCGCGGTCTTCACCGACTTGATCTTGAGGTCGAACGTCGCGTCCTGACCGGCCAGCTCTTTGGCGGGGTAATCCTCGGGGAAGGTGACCTTGATCTGGCGCTCTTCGCCGGCCTTCGCGCCGACGACCTGGTCCTCGAAGCCAGGGATCAGTCGACCCGAGCCGATCTCGACCGCCATGTCCTCGCCGGTGCCACCCTCGAACGCGACGCCGTCCATCGTCTTGCCGACGAAATCGACGGTGACGAGGTCCCCTTGCTCGGCGGCCTTGTCGCCGGCATCGTCCCACTTCTTCTGCTGGTCGGCGAACTTCTGCAGGTGCGCGTCGACCGCCTCGTCGGCGACCGGCACGGTCAGACGCTCGAGCTTCAGCGCGTCGATCGCAGGCGTCGGCACCTGCGGCAGCACTTCCAGCTCGACCTTGAGCTCGGCATCCTTGCCTTCCTCGTAACCGTCGGCCAGCTCGACCGAGGGCTGGGTCGCGGGACGCAGCTGCTTCTCGGCGATCAGCGACTGCACGCCGTCCTGGATCGAGGTGTTGAGCGCTTCCTGCATCAGCGCCGGGCCGTGCATCTTGCGCACGAGGTTGGCGGGCACCTTGCCGGGACGGAAGCCGGGCATGCGGATCTGCGGAGCGACGCGCTTCAACTCGGCGTCGACCTTCTTCGCGATGTCGGCGGCGGGGATGGTGAGGGTGTAGGCGCGCTTCAGCCCCTCGTTCAACGTCTCCACAGTCTGCATGTTACGCCTTCGCTTCTAGGAATATCGTAGATGGTGGCACCCGCGCAGGCAGCGCGGGACTGGTGCGGGCGAAGGGACTCGAACCCCCACATCTTGCGATGGCAGGACCTAAACCTGCTGCGTCTACCAGTTCCGCCACGCCCGCACAGGACACCGTCGGTCGCGCGCCTCTATACCGTCGAAACCGCGGGAGCAAGCGCGGCGGCAACCGAACCCTCGCCGCCCGCGTTCAAGCATCTGAAGGAGAAGAGATCATGGCGACCAACCCAGGCGACCTGCCCGCCGACGTGCCGCAGCCAACCCAGCCCGCGCAGCCCGACATTCCGCCGCCCGAGGTGTCGCCCCCCGGACCCGACATCGACATGCCTAGTCCCGGCGCGCCGAACGAGACGCCCGCACCTGCCAACCCGACGATCTGAGGACACCATGAGCGAACCAAAGACCATCGATCCCGTCCCCAGTCCCGACGATGATCGCGCCGACATCCAACAGGCGGTCGAAGCGCGCAGCGATGCGGTCGCCCGCGGCGAAGGCGGATCCGAGCCTGCGACGTTCACCGACACCGGAGAGTTCGACGGCAATAGCGGCATCGGCGGCGAGGTGAAGAACCAGGACGACACGCAGCAGTGACGAAGCAGGGGCAGCCACCACGCGGTGACTGCCCCTACTCTTTGCCTTAGCATTACGAGGAAGATCAGCCCGCCAGAGCCTTCTTCAGCAAATCGTTCACCACCTGCGGATTGGCCTTCCCCGCCATTGCCTTCATCGTCTGCCCGACGAAGAAGCCGAACAGCGCCTCCTTGCCGCCGCGATACTGTTCCAGCTGCTTGGGGTTCTTCTCCAGCACGTCGGCGATCACCGCCTCGATCGCGCCGGTGTCGCTGGTCTGCTTGAGCCCGCGTTCCTCGACGATCTTTCCGGGTGCATCGCCCGTCTCCAGCATCGCCTCGAACACCTGCTTGGCGAGACTGCCTGACAGCGTTCCATCAGCCACCAGCGCGAGCAGTTCCGCCGCCTGACCCGGCTGCACCGGGCTCTCGCCGATCGACTTGCCCAAGCGATTGAGCGCACCGAACAGCTCGCTCGTAACCCAGTTCGCCGCTGCGACCGGCTTCGCACCCGCGTCCAGCAGTGCGTCGAACCAGCGCGCGCTCTCGACCTCGGCGGTGATTACATCGGCGGCATAGGCGCTGATCCCCAGCGCCTCGTACCGCTTGCGCTTCGCACCGGGCAGCTCCGGCAGCGACGCGCGACACTCATCGAGGAACTCGTCGTCGAGTTCGAGCGGCAACAAGTCGGGATCGGGGAAGTAGCGATAATCGTGCGCATCTTCCTTCGACCGCATCGACCGCGTCGTGCCGGTGTCGGGATTGAATAGCCGCGTTTCCTGCTGGATCGTACCGCCGTCTTCCAGCACCGCGACCTGGCGCTTGGCCTCATGCTCGATCGCGGCCATCACGAAGCGGATCGAGTTGACGTTCTTCGTTTCGGTACGTGTGCCGAACTCGTCACCCGGCTTGCGCACGCTGACGTTGACATCCGCGCGCATCGAACCCTGGTCCATGTTCCCGTCGCACGACCCGACGTAACGCAGGATCGAACGCAGCTTGGTGAGGTACGCGCCCGCCTCCGCCGGAGAGCGCATGTCGGGCTTCGACACGATCTCCATCAACGCCACGCCCGAGCGATTCAGGTCGACGTAGGAGCGCTTCGGGTGCTGATCGTGCATCAGCTTGCCCGCGTCCTGCTCGACGTGGATGCGCTCTACCCCGATCGTCTTTGAACGACCGTCGTCCTCAATCTCGACCGCGCCCTCGCCAACCAGCGGATGGTAGAGCTGGCTGATCTGATACCCCTGCGGCAGATCGGCGTAGAAATAGTTCTTGCGATCGAACCGCGACCATTTGTTAATCTGCGCGTCAATCGCCATCCCGGTGCGCACCGCCTGGCGGATACACTCGCGGTTTGGCACCGGCAGCATGCCCGGCATCGCCGCGTCGACCAGGCTGACCTGGCTGTTCGGCTCCGCACCGAACGCGGTCGCGGCGCCCGAAAACAGCTTGGCGTTGCTCGTCACCTGCGCGTGCACCTCAAGGCCGATCACGACCTCCCAGTCACCTGTTGCGCCCTTGATGCGATAGGATGTTTCCATGTTCGTCATTCCGCTTCCACGTACGCCGCGCCCTCGCACATCACCACCAACGCTCGGGCCGCGCGTTGAAGCCTGCGCGTTCCTCAATCGCGAGCGCCGCGTTCAGCACGCCCTGCTCGTCGAGCGCGCGACCGATCACCTGTAGCCCGAGCGGGAGCCCCGCCTTGTCGAGCCCGCCCGGCACGCTCATCGCCGGCAGACCAGCGAGCGAGGACGGCACGGTGAAGACGTCGTTCAGGTACATCGCAAGCGGATCGGCGCTCTTCTCGCCCAGCGCGAACGCGGCCGATGGCGCGGTTGGGGTGAGCAGCACATCACACCTCTCCCACGCGCGCTCGAAATCCTGCGCGATCAGCGCGCGGACCTTCGATGCCTGCGTGAAATACGCGTCGTAGAAGCCCGCCGACAGCACGTAGGTGCCGATCAGGATGCGCCGCTTCACCTCGTCGCCGAACCCTGCCGCGCGCGTTGCGGCGTACATGTCCTGAAGATTCGCCGCCTCGGGCAGGTCCCGCTGACCGTAACGTACGCCGTCGTAGCGCGCGAGATTGGATGACGCCTCCGCCGGCGCGATGATGTAATAGGCCGGCAGCGCGTAGCGCGTGTGCGGCAGCGAAACCTCGACGATCTCGGCGCCGGCATCCTTCATCCACGCGATGCCCTGCTGCCACAATGCCTCGATCTCCTCGGGCATGTTGTCGACGCGGTACTCGCGCGGAATGCCGACGCGCTTACCCGCCATGCTGGCGTTCAGCCCCGCCTCCCACTGGGGGACCGGCACGTCGAGCGAGGTCGCGTCTTTCGCGTCGAACCCGCTCATCGCCTCCAGCATGATCGCGCAGTCGCGCACGTCGCGCGCCATCGGCCCGGCCTGATCGAGCGAGGAGGCAAAGGCGATCGTACCCCAGCGCGAGCAGCGCCCGTAGGTCGGCTTGATGCCAGAGATGCCGACGAACGCCGCCGGCTGCCGGATCGAGCCGCCCGTGTCGGTACCCGTCGCGCCCGGCGCGATCCGCCCCGCAACGACCGCGGCGCTACCGCCCGACGATCCACCGGGGGCGAGCGGCGCATTGCCGCCGTCGTTCCGCCGCCACGGACTGACCACGTTGCCGAAATAGCTCGTCTCGTTCGACGACCCCATCGCGAACTGGTCGAGGTTCAGCTTGCCGAGCATCCCGGCGCCCGCGTCCCACAGCTTCTGCGAAACAGTCGACTCATACTCGGGCTTGAAGCCTTCAAGAATGTGGCTGGCCGCGGTGGTCTGTACGCCGTTGGTGCAGAACAGGTCCTTCATCCCGATCGGCACGCCCGCCATCGACGGCAAGGTCTCGCCCGCGGCACGCGCCTGGTCGACCTTGTCGGCAGCGGCGAGCGCGTGTTCCGGCGTCTCGACAATGAAGGCGTTGAGCGGCTTGGCGGCGGCGACCGCTGCGTTGAACGCCTCAGCCACCTCGCGCGCGGAAAGGTCGCCGTTTGCCACGCCATCGCGGATCTGGCGGATACCCAGGTCGGTCAGGTCACTCACTATTCGATCACCTTCGGAACCGTGAAGAAGCCGTGCTCGCCCTCGGGTGCATTGGCGAGCACCTTTGCGCGGATGCCGCCATCGGTCACCACGTCGTCGCGCAGCCGCAGGTGGTTGGGGATCACCGCGGTCATCGGCTGCACCGACGATGTATCCACCTCGCCCAGTTGCTCGATCCAGCCCAGAATGTTGCCGAGTTCCGGCGCAAGGCGCTCGGCCTCCTCGTCACGGATCGCGATCCGCGCGAGCTTGGCCACGCGTTTAACGGTTGCTGTGTCTACGGACATGACCGCGCCGCTACCACCAGCGCCCGCCCGCGCGCAACCGCAACGATTGCGCGCGAGCCGGCGCTGCGGCAGAGCGGAAGGATCGGTTATGTTTCCCGCTTTCGTCCGGACACCACACCCTTGGTTCGCAAATTCCTCTACATCGTCGCCGGGCTGATCGTCCTCGTGCTTGCCGGGCTGCTCGCCTACCGGATCTGGGGCGTAGAGCTGATGCGCGCGGCGATGGTACCGGGCGAGGATTTCCGCGCCGTTCGCGGCCTGACACCGGCGGATTACCGAGACGCCAAGCTTTGGCTTGCGCGGCCAGACATCGCGAACAACCCTGCGCTATGGACACCCGGGGGCGAGCAGCCGCGCCGTCAGCCGGGCGGCGCCGCAGTGTTCTTCATCCACCCGACCTCCTACCTCAACCGCGCGCACTGGAACGCGCCGCTCGACGACAAGGAGGCGAACGACCGCGCCGCGCTGTTCCTGCGCGGGCAGGCGAGCGCCTTCAACGCGGTGGGCGAAATCTGGGCGCCGCGCTATCATCAGGCGACGTTCGGCGCCTTCCTGACCGATCAGGCCAACGCCGACCGCGCGCTCGATCAGGCCTATCGTGACGTACTCGCCGCGTTTGACGCCTTCGTGGCGCAGGTCGGCCCCGACCGGCCGATCATCCTCGCGGGTCACAGCCAGGGCGGACTGCACCTGACCCACCTGCTGCGCGACCGTGTCGCCGGAAAGCCGCTCGCCCGCCGCATCGTCGCGGCTTATGTCGTCGGTTGGCCGGTTTCCACCGTAACCGACCTCGCGGCACTCGGCCTGCCCGCCTGCGCGCGCGCCGACCAGCGCGGCTGCATCCTGTCGTGGCAGAGCTTCGCCGAGCCCGCCGATCCGTCGCTGATCACCGACAATTACGACCGCACCACCGGCTTCGATGGTCGTCCGCGAAAGGGAACGCGGATGCTGTGCACCAATCCGATCACCGGCACGCCGTTTACCGCCGCTCCGGCCAGCGCCAATCTGGGTACGCTTTACCCGAGCGAGGACCTGTCGACCGCGCAGCTTCGCCCCGGCACCGTCGGCGCGCGCTGCGATGCCCGCGGATTGCTGCTGATCGGATCGCCGCCCGACGTCGGCCCTTACGTGCTGCCGGGCAACAACTACCACGTCTATGACTATAGCCTGTTCTGGGCCAACGTCCGCGCCGACGCCGCACGTCGGAGGGCGGCGCGATGATCACCACGAACGCAGGCGAATATGCCGCCGCGCTGCCGAACGGCGGTCGCCTGCTCGGACTGGACCTCGGCACCAAGACGATTGGCACCGCGCTGTGCGACGCCGGGTGGAGCTTCGCCAGCCCTGCCCCGCTGATCCGCCGCACGAAGTTCACCGCCGACAAGGCTGAGCTGATCCGGTTGGTACAGGCGCAGCACGTCGTCGGCCTCGTCATGGGCCTGCCGCTCAACCTCGACGGCAGCGTCAGCCCGCGCAGCCAGTCGGCGCGTGCGTTTGCGCGTAACTGCGCCGACATCAACCTGCCGATCCTCTTGTGGGACGAGCGCTGGTCGACCGTCGCGGCCGAACGCGCGTTGATCGAGCAGGATATGAGCCGCGCCAAGCGCGCCGAGCGGATCGACTCCGCCGCCGCCGCGCACATCCTGCAGGCTGCGATTGATGCGCTGGTGAACGTCGCCTCGCGCTGATGCACCGCTTGCGGCGCGGTGCTCAGCCGCTATCTGCCACGCGCATGACCCATGACATTCACGTGATCGGCGGCGGACTAGCAGGCTCGGAGGCCGCGTGGCAGCTCGCCGAGGCAGGCTTCAAGGTACGCCTGTCCGAGATGCGCGGCAGCGGCGAGAACACGCCCGCGCACCACACCGATCATCTCGCCGAGCTCGTTTGCTCGAACAGCTTTCGCTCAGACGATGCCGAGTCGAATGCAGTAGGGTTGCTGCACCAGGAGATGCGCGCGCTCGGTTCCCTGATCCTGCGCACGGGTGACACCCACCGCGTACCTGCCGGCAGCGCGCTGGCAGTCGACCGCGACGGCTTCTCGGCAGGCGTCACAGCGGTTCTTGAGGCACATCCGAACGTCACGATTGTGCGCGAGCGCGTCGACGTGTTGCCAGAAGGTCCCGCCATCATCGCGACTGGCCCGCTGACCGCGCCCGCGCTGTCCGACAGCATCGCCGCCGAAACCGGTCGCGATTCGCTCGCCTTCTTCGACGCGATCGCACCGATCGTGCATCGTGACTCGATCGACATGGATGTCGCCTGGGCGCAGTCGCGTTGGAACAAGGGCGACGGCACCGACTACATCAACTGCCCGCTCGACAAGGAGCAATACCACGCCTTCGTCCAGGCGCTGCTCGACGGTGAGAAGACCGAGTATAAGGAGTGGGAGAACGTCCCCTATTTCGAAGGCTGCATGCCGATCGAAGTGATGGCGTCGCGCGGACCGGAAACGCTGCGTTTCGGTCCGATGAAGGGTGTCGGTCTCGATGTGCCGAGCACGGGTCGCTGGCCCTACGCCGCAGTGCAGCTCCGGCAGGACAATGCGCAGGGAACGCTGTGGAACATCGTCGGCTTCCAGACCAAGCTGAAGCACGCCGAGCAGGTCCGCATCTTTCGCACCATTCCGGGGCTTGAGAACGCCGAGTTCGCGCGGCTGGGCGGGCTGCATCGCAACACCTTCCTGCGCTCGCCCGAGTTGCTCGACGGCACGTTGCGGCTGGCCTCGCGTCCTAACATCCGCTTCGCCGGGCAGATCACCGGTTGCGAAGGCTATGTCGAGAGCGCCGCGATCGGCCTGCTCGCCGGTCGCTTCGCAGCGGCCGAGCTTGCCGGTCGCCACCTTCCCTCCCCGCCGCGTGAGACTGCACTCGGCGCGCTGCTGTCGCACATCACGGGCGAGGCGGTGGCGGAGACGTATCAGCCGATGAACGTCAACTTCGGGCTGTTCCCGCCGATTGAGGGCAAGACGAAGAAGGCCGATCGCAAGCGGATGTACACCGATCGTGGCCGTGCGGCGCTAGCAGGCTGGCTCGCGGCCTAATTGTCGTCGCGCGCTGGCGTGGGCGTGCACGCGCACGCCGGGCGCTTCGACTTGCGCTTGGGCTTGGTCGTCGCGAATTCGCTCGCGTTCAGCGCGCCTGAACGGTCAGCATCGGCGTCGGTAAACCTCTTCGCCGTTTTCGCTGACCATTCGTCGAACGACAGCTGACCGTCACCGTTCAGGTCCAGCTTCGCAAAAGCCTTGCGTCGGCTGAGCAGATATTCCTCGCGCGTGATCTTGGCGTCGCGATCCTTGTCGTATCGATCGAACCGCTTCTGCTCGCGCGTCCGCTCGGGCGCTTCGGGCAGGTCCGCCGGTGGGTCCTCGACCGGAGCAGTACCGCTCTGCGGCATGGCCGGCAGGATCGTCGCGGCGCGCGCGGTCGCGCCGTCCTCCGTGTCGCCGAACAACATCAGCCACCCGGCCCCACCCAGCAGCAACGCCGCCAGTCCACCCACCAGATAGCGCCACATCGCTTCATGCCCCCCAGCGTTTGCGGAAGGCTAGCGACGCGCGGAAGCGGACGAAAGGCGTCAGCGTCCAATCATACGGAATTGCACGACGCGCGCGGCACGCCTCGGCCCATCGGCAACGCCCCGCCCTGCCGCTGCCATATACGCGTCGACCGCAAGTGCACCGAACGGCCGCGCGCCGTGCCATCGAGCGCGGAAGACGGGGTCGGCCAGGTCAAGTGCCGCCGTGATTGCCTGCTGTCGAATGGCGTCCTGACTGACGTTTGCCGCAAGATCCGCGAAGGCCCAAAGCGCACCGGCTTGCGCGACCTGCGGATCATCCTCACCTAGCAGCGCCGCGGCGGCGCGGAACAGCGTCGCGCCGCGCAGATGCGCGAATTGCGTGAGCATATCAGCGTTGGCTCGCTCATGGTCGAGCAGAGCCTCCCATCCTTCCGTCATCATCGCCAGATCGCGTCCCGCCACGCGTCCCTTACCGATATGACCTGCGAGCGCCTGCAGAAGCGGTTGAGCCGGCGGCGGGGCATGGTCGAGCTTCTCGAGCGCCTCGTACCACCACGTCAGCCGCATCTGCCCCACGATCGGCTGCTCGGTCGTGCGAACGATGTTACCGAGCTGCCGGTCGAGCGCGAACAACGTGTCTACGCCGGTGCCGACGAACCGCGCACCGCACCAGGCGAAGACGCGTGACGGACTGCTGAGCGATTGGCTACCTGACACCGCGGTCAGATGGCCGCACCAGCCCACTTCGACAAGTGTGACTAACGACGCGTTAACTGACTTCCTTGAAGCGATATTGGACGTTTCTGCGCCATCGCGGCGCGGTGACCCGTCGATCGACCCTGTCCGACAAGCGCCCGACGCGCGAGCGTGCCGGTTTTCTGGTGCGGCTGCTGCGCGACCGCGCGGCCAATACGCTCATCATCGTGGCCGCCTCGCTCATCCCGCTGACCGCGATGGCGGGGTCTGCGATCGACATCGGCCGCATGTACGCGGTCAAGTCGCGATTGCAGCAGGCTTGCGACGCCGGCGTACTGGCCGGACGCAAGTTCATGAAGGTCGACGGCACGAACACGCTCGATCAGAATGCGGCCACTCAGGCGCAGCAGTTCTTCAAGAACAACTTTCAAGCCGGGTGGATCGCAACCACCAACCCCGTCTTCTCGCCGGTCAAGACCAGCGATCAGCAGGTGTCTGGCACCGCCTCGGTCACCGTGCCGATGAGCATCACCAAGATCATCGATGCGAAAGACGCGACCGTCACCGTTTCGTGCATGGCGCGATACGACATCTCGGACACCGATGTGATCTTCGTGCTCGATACGACCGGCTCGATGGCCTGCCGTCCCGAAGACACCGACGCACAGTGCAACGCCTACGTGCAGGCGAACCCTGCGGTCTCATACACCCGGCCGAGCGACTCGTACGCGATGCCCGGCTACAGCGCGCAGAACGGCTTCGGCGTGCCCGAGACGACCGCCGGCAACGGTTCGCGCATCAAGGCGCTGCGACAGGCGGTAAAGGACTTCTACAGCACGGTCGCGAGCAGCGTCGATGCGAACACCCGCGTTCGCTACGGCTTCGTCAGCTACACCTCGATCATCAACGCCGGAAAGGCGATCTACGACGTCAACCCCGCCTATCTGATCGGCAATTCTGCCGGGGAGACGGTCAACTATCAGACCCGCGTCGTCACCGGCGAGTATGAGATCAGCCGTCAGACCGATGGTCAGAAGAACAACAAGAGTCAGCAAGGATGCACGTCCAGTGCTCCTGCACCGCAACGCGATCCCGCTCGGACCAGCGCCAATCAGTACCCATTTCGCCCAAGTGACGGGCGGGCTACGCTCGTGACGCAGGAATGGGACGCCTTTCAAGGCTGTTCAACGGTTACAAGGACGCTCGGGCCTGTCTGGACCTACGGCCAGTATCCGCAGGACGTGTCGCAGTTCATCAAGGGCGGCACCGTCAGCGATCCGACCTACGTTAAGGCCACGGCCACGGCATGGGACGGCTGCATCGAGGAGCGTCAGACCCAGTCTGGCACCACCAGCTTCAACGCAAGCGCCTATGATCTCGACCCATCGTTGATCCCGACTGCAAACGCAGCGACGCGCTGGCGTCCAGCGTGGCCCGCGGTCAGCTGGGCTAGGTACAATTACCGATCAACCGCGACTCAGACGAGCAACGACGAGACCTTTTTCCCCTATCGGGCTGCCGTTAACTTGGGATCCGACGATCAGCGCGACTCCGGCTTCTACTCTTGCGGCAAGCCGATCCGACGGTTGAAGGAGATGTCCTCGGCCGACATCGCAAACTACGTCGACGCGGCCGACTTCAAGCCGCTCGGCGGCACCTATCACGACACGGGCATGATCTGGGGTGTGCGCCTGCTCGCGCCAAACGGCATCTTCGCCGCCGACAACACTGGCCGCACGGGCCAGCCACTACCAAAGAAGGTCATCGTCTTCCTGACCGACGGCGACATGGCGCCGAGCCAGAACATCTACGGTCAGTACGGGATCGAATATTACGACCAGCGGGTCAGCGGCGGCGCTAGTTCGCCATCGCTAAAGGACTTCCACAATGCCCGCTTCCTCTACGAGTGCGCGCAGGCGTCGCAACTTAAGATAGACGTGTGGACGGTCGCGATCGGCGCGAACACGACCAACGAGCTGACGCAGTGCGCGAGCAGCCCGGCACAGGCGCTGTACACCACCACCGGCAGCGGCCTCTCGGCACTATTTCAGAAGATTGCGAAACAGGTTGCGATGTTGAGGCTCCAGCAGTGATCCGCGCCTTCCTCCGCCGCCTTCGCCGCGACCATCGCGGCGTGACCATCGTCGAGTTCGCGATCGTCACGCCCGTATTGCTGACGCTGCTGATGGGCGCCTTCGACCTTATCTATCAGACCTACGTACAGAACGTGCTCGACGGCGCGATGTACAAGGCGGGCCGCGATTCCGCGCTCGAGAACAACGCTGCGTCCGCCGCGGCAATGGACGCCAAGGTCATCGGCATGGTCAGCGCGGTCGGCTCGGGCATGACCTTCCAGCCGATGCGCCGTAGCTATTCGAGCTACCTTCTGGCGAAACCGGAGAATTTCACCGACAAGAACGGCAACGGCGTTCGCGACCCCGGCGAATGCTACGACGACGTCAACGGCAACAAGCAGTGGGACGCCGACCCCGGACGAGTCCAGACGCAGGGCGGCGCGAACGACGTGACCCGGTACACCATGACCGTGACTTACCAACGACTGTTTCCCGTCGCTGGGCTGCTGGGCATGCCGACAACGCAGACGATCAGTGCCGAAACATTCCTGAAGAACCAGCCTTACAGAACGCAGACCGTTCAACCGATCGAGTCGATATGCACGTGACCACGACCCGCGCTCTCAACATCATGAAGTCGTGCGTACGTCACAACGGCCGACGGCTACGGCGCGATCGATCGGGGGTCGCCCTCATCGAGTTCGCGATCTCTCTACCGATTGTTCTCGCAATCGGCTGCTACGGCACGGAGACGGCGAACCTCGTGCTGATGCACGAGCGGATCAATCAGATCGGCCTCGCGCTGGCCGACAATGCGTCGCGCGTCGGCAACATGCAGAGCGACAATTCATCGCAATTGCGTGAGATCGACATCAACGACGCGCTGACCGCGGCGCGCATTCAGGGTGAGCGATGGCAGGTGACGCAGAATGCGCGCATCACCGTATCCAGTCTGGAGGAGCACGGCGGCAAGCAGTACATCCGCTGGCAACGCTGTATCGGGTTGAAAAAAGGCGCCAATTACGACTCGCGCTACGGTGTCGCGACGACCGACTCCGGTCTGCAGCCGTGGCCCGCGGCGCCGGGCAAGCAGGTCACCGGCATGGGTGACGCGGGCGCGATTGTGACTGCTCCACCCGATTCAGGTGTGATGTTCGTCGAGATCAACTACGATTATCAGCCCGTCGTCGGCGCCGCCTGGGTGCCGACCAGTTCCACGCTGATGCACTACAATTCGGCGTTCGTTGTACGCGACAAGCGCACGTTCAGCCAAATATTCAATCCGTCGCCCGAGGCGACGAAATACACCTGCGATCGCTACACCGCGACGTGAGCGATCGCAGGCGTTGGCCTTACCTGCGGTAACAAACCTTCTTCACCGCCGCGATCACCTTGTCGGCCGACACCAGCGCCAGCTTTTCCAAGTTCGCGGCATAGGGCAGCGGTACGTCCTCATCGGTCACGCGCATGACCGGTGCGTCGAGGTCGTCGAATCCTTCCTCCATCGCAATCGTGCTGATTTCCGACGCGATCGAGCAGGTCGGCCAGCCTTCCTCGACCACCACCATGCGATTGGTCTTGGCAAGCGAGGCGAGCACCGTCTGCTTGTCGAGCGGACGCAGCGTGCGCAGGTCGATCACCTCCGCGTCGATGCCTTCTTCGGCCAGCTTGTCCGCGGCCTCTAGCGCCAGCCCGACACCGATTGAGTAGCTGACGATCGTGACGTCGCTGCCCTCGCGCATGATGCGCGCCTTGCCGATCGGCAGCACCCAGTCGTCGAGCTTCGGCACCTCGAACGAGCGGCCGTAGAGAAGCTCGTTCTCCAGGAACACGACCGGATCGGTCGAACGGATCGCGGCCTTGAGCAGCCCCTTCGCGTCCGCCGCATCGTACGGCGCAATGACGATCAGGCCCGGCACGCTCGCGTACCACGGACCGAAGTTCTGGCTGTGTTGCGCGCCGACGCGGCTCGCGGCGCCGTTGGGGCCGCGGAACACGATCGGGCAGCGCATCTGCCCGCCCGACATGTAATTGGTCTTGGCGGCCGAGTTGATGATGTGATCGATCGCCTGCAATGCGAAGTTGAAGGTCATGAACTCGACGATGGGCTTCAACCCGCCCATCGCCGCGCCCGAACCGATACCGGCGAAGCCGTACTCGGTGATTGGCGTGTCGATGACGCGGCGCTCGCCGAACTCGTCGAGCAGCCCCTGCGTGACCTTGTACGCGCCCTGATATTGTGCGACCTCTTCGCCCATTACGAACACACGGTCGTCGGCGCGCATTTCCTCCGCCATCGCGTCGCGAAGCGCCTCGCGAACGGTGATCTTCACCATCTCGGTACCTTCGGGCACGGCCGGATCGCGCACCTCGGCGTCGTGCTTCGCGGCCTCGAACATCTGCCGCGCGCCGGTCTCGACCTTCTCCTGCGCAGGGTGCGCGGAGTCCTCGACCTTGTCCGACTTCTTCTCGTCGGCCTTAGCGTCAGCGGCGGGATTGTCGTCCTTGGTCGCCGCGTTCTTGTCGGCAGGTGCCGCCTGCTCGGACGCGGTCGAGCCACCAGCGCCGGCATCCTCGCCGTCGAGCTGCATGATGACGGTGCCGACCTTTACGTTGTCGGTACCCTCACCCACCAGGATCTTGGAGACGACGCCCTCGTCAACCGCCTCGAACTCCATCGTTGCCTTGTCGGTCTCGATCTCGGCCATGATGTCGCCCGACTTGACCGTGTCGCCTTCCTTCACCAGCCACTTGGCCAGCGTGCCCTCTTCCATCGTGGGCGACAGCGCCGGCATCTTGATGTCGATCGCCATGTCAGTACTTCTCCACCAGAACGTCGGTGTACAATTCGGAAGGCTCCGGCTCGGGGGTGCTTTCGGCGAAGTCGGCGGACTCGTTCACCTGGCGGCGGATGTCCTGCTCGATCTTCTTCAACTCGTCCTCGGCGACGCCCTGCTCGGACAACAGCTTCTTGACGTGCTCGATCGGGTCGGACTTGTCGCGCACCGCCTGCACTTCGTCGCGCGAGCGATATTTGGCGGGATCGGACATCGAGTGGCCGCGATAGCGATAGGTCTTCATCTCGAGGATGATCGGCCCCTTGCCCGCACGCACCCAGGCGAGCGCCTCTTCCGCCGCACCGCGCGCCGCCAGCACGTCCATGCCGTCGATCTGCAGGCCCGGGATGCGGAAGCTCTCGCCGCGGCGATACAGCTGGTCCTCGGCCGAGGCGCGATTGACGCTGGTGCCCATCGCGTACTGGTTGTTCTCGATCACGTAGATGATCGGCAGCTTCCACAGCTCGGCCATGTTGAAGCTCTCGTACACCTGGCCCTGGTTCGCCGCACCGTCGCCGAAATAGGCGAGCGCGACGCCGCCGTCGTTCCGGTACTTGTGCGCGAACGCGAGCCCCGTGCCGAGCGACACCTGCGCGCCGACGATGCCGTGCCCGCCGTAGAACTTATGCTCGACGCTGAACATGTGCATCGAGCCGCCCTTGCCCTTCGAGATGCCGGCCTGACGCCCGGTCAGCTCCGCCATCACGTCCTTGGGCGGGATACCGCACAGCAGCATGTGGCCGTGGTCGCGGTAGCCGGTGATGACCGAGTCATCGCCCGACAGCGCCGATTGCAGCCCGACCGCAACCGCTTCCTGGCCGATGTAAAGGTGGCAGAAACCGCCGATCAGGCCGAGGCCGTAGAGCTGTCCCGCCTTCTCCTCGAAGCGGCGGATCAGCAGCATCTGCTCGTAAAACTTCAGCAGCTCGTCCTTCGACGCCGCATAGGGCTGCGGCTCGTTCGGACGCTCGCGATTGGACGTAGGTGGCTCGCTTGGCGCGGGTGCGCGGGCGGGGGCTTTGGCCACGGACAAAAACCTCGTACCTGGGGAAAGGGATGCGGGCCTATAGGCGCGATTGCGCGGCGGCTGCAACGCTTGCCGCTACGACAGGCTTGCGGGCCGGTGTGGGTGGTTGCCTCAAGCTGCCCCCCCGCCTAAGCCGCGGCCCAGATGGAACAGACCGTGCACCCGCTGCGCATTGCCAATTTCCGCGCCTATTGGCTGTCGCGCTTCGCCGGCACCATCGCGATCAGCGCGCAGGCGATCATCATCGGCTGGCAGGTCTACGGCCTTGCGCGGCAGACGATGGCGGTCGAGCAGGCGGCGTTCCTGCTCGGCATGATCGGGTTGGTCCAGTTCGTGCCGCTTTTCTTGCTGACGCCGGTTGTCGGGCTCGTCGCTGACAGCGTCGATCGTCGCTGGATCGTGCGCGGCACCACCGCCTTGCTCTGCACCGTCGCGGCGACGCTCGGCTACCTCACCTACACGGACGCGCTCACACTACCCGCCCTGTTCGGCGCCGCCGTGCTGGTCGGGGTCGCGCGCGCCTTTTCTGGCCCGGCCTATTCCGCGCTCGCGCCCAATCTGGTGCCAAAGGAAAGTCTACCGACCGCGATTGCGATCAGCTCGATCGCGTGGCAGACCGGCACGATCGTGGGGCCGAGCGTCGGCGGGTTCCTCTACGGCCTGCATCCCGACCTCGCCTACGCGATCGTGTCGGGCATGCTGCTGCTCGCACTCGGTCTCATGTTTCTGATCGGGCGCGTGCCGCAGCCGCCGGCACAGAGGGATCGCCGCCCGATGCAGCGCATCCTCGACGGGTTCCAGTACGTGCGGCAGAACCGGCTGGTCCTCGCCGCGATCACGCTCGACCTTTTCGCGGTCATGCTGGCGGGTGCGACCGCACTGCTGCCGATCTACGCGCGCGACATCCTGCACGTCGGCGCGACCGGCCTGGGCTTCCTCGCTGCCGGCATGGGGATCGGCGCCGCCTCGACCGCCTTGTGGTTCTCGTTCAATCCGATGAAGCACAATGTCGGGGTCAAGATGCTGATCGCGGTCGTCGTGTTCGGCGCAGCGATCCTGACGTTTGGCGTCTCGCGCTCGTTCTGGCTCAGTCTGGTCGCGCTGATCATCGCCGGTGGCGCCGACATGGTGTCTGTCTACGTGCGCACCTCGCTGATCCAGCTGCACACACCCGACGCGATGCGCGGCCGCGTCAGCGCGGTGTCGCAGCTGACCATCTCGGCCTCGAACGAGCTCGGCGAGGCGGAGAGCGGCTTTCTCGCGTCGTTGCTGGGACCGGTCGGCGCCGTAGTGGCAGGCGGCGTGGGCGCCATCGCGATCACGCTTGTCTGGGCGCGACTTTTCCCCGAACTCAAGAATGCACGGACCTTTGACCCGCCCGAGGCGCTAGAGCCCGGACCGCAGAACGGAGGCATACAGCCATGAAGGCCAACACGATCCTCGACACGATCGGCAATACCCCGCACGTCCGCGTACAGCGGCTGTTTCCCGACAGCGAAGTGTGGATCAAGTCGGAGCGCGGCAATCCCGGCGGCTCGGTCAAGGACCGCATCGCGCTCGCGATGATCGAGGCGGCGGAGAAGTCGGGCGAGCTAAAACCCGGCGGCACGATCATCGAGCCAACCAGCGGCAATACGGGCATCGGCCTAGCGATGGTTGCCGCGGTCAAGGGCTACAAGCTCGTGCTCGTCATGCCCGAGAGCATGTCGCTAGAGCGTCGCCGGCTGATGCTCGCCTACGGCGCGACCTTCGACCTCACCCCGCGCGAGAAGGGCATGAAGGGCGCGATCGAACGCGCGCTCGAGCTGGTCGAGCAGACCGACAATGCGTGGATGCCGCAACAATTCGAGAACCCGGCCAACGTCGACGTTCACGTCCGGACCACCGCGCAGGAGATCCTGAATGATTTCCGCGACACGCCGATCGACGTGATTATCACCGGCGTCGGTACCGGCGGGCACATCACCGGTGTCGCCGAGGTGCTGAAGAAAGAGTGGCCGGACCTCAAGGTCTACGCGGTCGAGCCCGCCGCCTCGCCGGTCATCGGCGGCGGTCAGCCGGGTCCGCACCCGATCCAGGGCATCGGCGCGGGCTTCATTCCCGCCAATCTCCACACGCAATTGCTCGACGGCGTGATCGAGGTCGACGCCGCGGTCGCCAAGGACATGGCGCGGCGTTCGGCGCGCGAGGAAGGCATGCTGGTCGGCATCTCGTCGGGTGCGACGCTGGCCGCCATTCTGCAGAAGCTGCCTGACCTGCCCGACAACGTTCGCGTGCTCGGCTTCAATTACGACACGGGCGAGCGTTACCTATCGGTGCCGGACTTCCTGCCCGAACAGTGACCCCGCCACCATCGAGCGCGCAGGTTAGCCCTCGCCTGCGCGCCATCCTCTCACTCGTCGGTATCGCGGCGGTGGCCGTGCCCGCGTGGGTGGTGACGCACCCGCCCGCGATGCAGCACCGTCCCGCGGCGCTGCGCGCGCTCGCCAAGCGCAAGGTGGTGCCTGCTACCGTGCTCCCGCCGGTCGGGCCGGTCGAACTCGTCGACCTGACCCCGCAGGACGCGAAGGCGTTCAACGACGGCGTGCCGTTCGTCACCGGCCCGAACCCGGCCGCGCGGCCATTCCGCATCGCCGGCGACGCCGCCAGCATCGCGCGCGCGACCGACTGCCTGGCTGCCGCAGAAATCTACGAAGCGGGCAACGACCCTGAGGGACAGCGCGCGGTCGCGCAGGTGGTGCTCAACCGGCTGCGCCACCCCGCCTTTCCGAAAACGGTGTGCGGCGTCGTGTTCGAGGGGCAGGAGCGCGCCACCGGCTGCCAGTTCACCTTCACCTGCGACGGTGCGCTGACGCGCTGGACACCCAGCGAGACGATGCTGCGCGATGCCCGCGCGCGTGCCACGCAGGCGCTGAGCGGGCGCGTGTACAAGCCGGTCGGCTATTCGACGCACTATCACACCGACTGGGTGGTGCCGTACTGGCAGTCGAGCCTCGACAAGGTTGCGGCCGTCCACAGCCACCTGTTCTTCCGCTGGGCAGGCTGGTGGGGCACGCCGCCCGCGTTCAACCGCACCGTAGGCTCGGTCGAGCCGAGCATCCCGAAGCTCGCCGCGATCTCCGACGCCCACCGGCTGGCCGACGCGATCGACGAAGCGGAAGACGCGCTCGCCGCGGCGATGCCGCTGTTCGCCGACCTGCCCGCAGGCGCACAGCCGGCCGCCGCTCCCCTGCCGCTCGCGCAACCCGGCGCGTTGAAGCCGGTGATAGAGGATACCGACACGTTCCTGGTCGTCATCGACCCGCGACAGGCAGACGCATGGCCGGCGCTGGCGCAGCGCGCCTGCGGCGATCGCCCGCACTGCAAGCTGATGGGCTGGGCCGACGCGCGGCTCGTTCCCGCCTCGGCGACGATCGCGCCGCAGCAATATGCCACGATGGGGTTCAGCTACCTGCGCGACCGCGCCAACGGCTTCGACCGTGCCTTGTGGAATTGCAGCCAGTTCAGGCGCGCCGATCCGACCCAGTGCATGCGTGGGCGCGGCGCCTTGACTGCGGTCCCGGTTAGCCGCCCCGCGTCAAATGACGTCACGCCGCCTCGTGGCCCCGCCGCGCTCCCCGGTGTTCGCCGCAGCTCCACGCCGGCGGCGGCACCAGCGCCACCGGCGGCGAAAGCCGATGCAACAGCAGGTCAGACCGCCGTTCAGTGACGCGCACCGAACGGCGGTGATACCCTCAGGCTGCCGCGAACATTTCGACCGGCAGCGCCATGATCGCCTCGACCCCACCCTCGATTTTGCGGCGCAGCGCACCCGCCTCGGGCAGGACGCGTTCGGCAAAGTAGCGCGCGGTCACCAGCTTGGCGTCGAGGAAGGCTGCGTCGCCCTCGCCCGCCGCCTTCAACCGCGCCGCGGCCGACGCCATGCGCAGCCACATCAATCCGACCGCGACGACGCCGACCAGGTGCATGTACGGCACCGCACCTGCACCGATGTTGTTCGGGTTCTTCATGCCGTTCGTCATGAACCACATCGTCGCGCCCTGCAGCTCGCCTGCCGCTTTCTCCAGACGCGCGGCGAAATCGGCGGTCGCCTCGTCCTGCTTGCCCGCGGCGATCTCCTCGGTCACCATCTTGCCGAACGCCATTACTGCGCGGCCACCGTTCTGCGCCAGCTTGCGCCCCGCGAGATCCATCGCCTGCACGCCATTCGTGCCTTCGTAGATCTGCGCGATCCGCGCGTCGCGGACGTACTGCTCCATCCCCCATTCCTGGATGTAGCCGTGCCCGCCATAGACCTGCTGCGCGTTGGTCGCGATCTCATAGCCCTTGTCGGTGCCGACGCCCTTGATCACCGGGGTGAGCAGACCAATCAGGTCGCCGGCGAGCTGGCGCTCCTCCTCGCTCTCCGCATTGTGCTCCAGATCGACCTGGAGCGCCCCCCACAGACACAGTGCACGCAACCCCTCGATCCACGCCTTCGCGTCCATCAGCATGCGGCGCACGTCGGGGTGGACGAACAGCGAATCGGCCTTCTCGTTCGGTTCGGCCGGTCCGGTCAGCGCGCGGCCCTGACGACGGTCCTTCGCATATTGCACCGCATTCTGGTACGCGGTCTCCGCAACGCCCAGCCCCTGCAAGCCGACGCCTAGCCGCGCCGCGTTCATCATGATGAACATAGCGGCCAGGCCCTTCATCTCCTCGCCAACCAGCCAGCCGGTCGCCCCGTCATAGTTCATTACGCAGGTGGCGTTGCCGTGAATGCCCATCTTGTGCTCGATCGAGCCGCACGAGACCGCGTTGCGCTCACCCAACGAGCCGTCTTCATTGACCAGCACCTTGGGCACGACGAACAGCGAGATGCCCTTCGACGTGTCGGGCGCGCCCGGCGTCTTGGCGAGCACGAGGTGGATGATGTTGTCCGTCAGGTCGTGCTCACCCGCCGAGATGAAGATCTTCGTACCCGTGATCTGGTAGCTGCCGTCCGCCTGCGGCTCGGCGCGGGTGCGGATCAGACCGAGGTCGGTGCCGCACTGCGGCTCGGTCAGGTTCATCGTGCCGCCCCATTCGCCCGAGATCATCCGCGGCAGGTACTTTTCCTGCTGCTCGGGGCTGCCCTTCACCACCAGCGCGGCGATCGCACCGTGCGCGAGGCCGGGGTACATCGCGAACGCCATGTTGGCGCTGATCATATATTCCTGGAACGCGGTCGAGACGACGTGCGGCATCCCCTGTCCGCCGAACGCCTCGGGCGCGCTGAGCGTACCCCAGCCCGACTCGACGAACTTGTCGTAGGCTTCCTTGAAGCCCTTGGGCGTCGTGACCGATCCGTCCTCGTGACGCGTGCACCCTTCCAGATCGCCCGACTGATTGAGCGGGAACAGCACCTCTGCGACGAAGCGGCCGCCCTCTTCCAGCACCGCGTCGACGGTGTCGGGCGTCGCGGCGGCAAAGCCTGCCACGTTGGCGTAGCGATCGAGCCCGACGACATGCTCCAGCACGAAGCGCGTGTCGCGGACGGGGGGCGTATATTGCGGCATGTCAGGCTTCCTTGGTCAGATCGGGTATCGGATGAGAGGTTTCGATCACCGCGACGAACTCCTCGAGTTCGAGGATCGCGGCGTCGATGTCGGTGCGCTGCGCCTGGAGCGTTGCGATGCGTTCGCGGCAGCGCTCGATCGTGATCGCACGCTGCGCGCGGCGTCCGTCGCCCAGATCATAGAGGTCGATCATCTGCCGAATGTCGGCCAGGCTGAACCCGACGCGCTTGCCGCGCAGGATCCAGGCGAGCCGCGCGCGATCGCGCTGCGAGTAGATGCGCGCGAGCCCGCGACGCTCCGGGCTGATCAGCCCTTCATCCTCGTAGAAACGCAGCGCCCGCGGCGTGATGCCGAACTCGGTCGACAGGTCCGAGATACTGAACTGCTCGCGATCATCGCGCGGCGGAACGACGGCATGGGCAACAGCGCTCATGCCAATCCACTTACCTTCCCTTTACGTGAACGTCAACCTGCGCAAAGCGGCTTTCCATCTGATCCGACGACCCGCGTTGCCTCCGACACGCTCTCGCTCAACCGGGCGGCGGACAATGCGGCGAGCGTCGCACGACCCTCGCACATCGTGTCGCACGCACCCGGCAATACGGCAGGAAACGCGATCGTGTCGCCATCGAGCGAGGCGACGAACTCGCACCCGCCGCCCATCCGCACGTCCAGCTTGTCGCGTCCACGTGCGATGCCGCGCCCGGCGCAACGTTGCTGCTCGCCGAGATCGACCGATGCCCCGACACGGTACTGCCCCTCGCCTTGCGGAACCAAACACACCTTGTCCTCGCCGCTGCCGTACACGCCGGTTGGCACCACTCGTGTTGGATCGGCGACCATACCGCTCGCGCGTGCTGCGCGTTCGAGCGCCGCACCCGCCCCGCTCTCCTGCTCGGCCGCGGGTTGCCGCCCGCACGCGCACAGCAGCAGGGTGACGGCGATGGCATTCCGCTTCATCCAACCCGCTCGAGCACGTCATCGGACACGCGGCGATAGAAGCAACTGGTCGCACCGGTGTGACAGGCAGGACCCGCGGGCTCGACGATCAGCCACAATGCGTCCTGATCGCAGTCGACGCGCATCTCAATTACGCGCATGACGTTGCCAGAGGTCTCGCCTTTCTTCCACAATCGCCCGCGACTGCGCGACCAGAACGTCGCCTCACCGCTCGCCTGCGTCGCCGCAATCGCCTCCGCGTTCATATGCGCCACCATCAGCAGCGCACCGCTGCGGTCGCTCACCACCGCCGTGACGAGTCCGCTGGCGTCGAACTTGGGTTGAAAGGTGGTGCCCTGCTCTCGATCGTCCATCCCCGAGCGATAGCGGTGTTCGAGCTCAGGCGACAGGGCGGCGGTGTAGGATGACATTCCCGCGACAACCGCTATATGCGGCCGCGCACCCCGCGAGCCCCCTAACGCGAGCTTCAGCCCCATGCTGACCACACATCCGTTCGACGACGACCATCTGCACGAGGAGTGCGGCATATTCGGTGTGTCGCAAACCGAAGGCGCCGCGGCACTGGTGGCACTCGGCCTTCACGCGCTCCAGCATCGCGGGCAGGAAGCAGCGGGGATCACCACCTTCGACGGCGCCATGTTCCACACGCACCGCGCGATGGGTCACGTGGCAGGCAATTTCGACCGCGACGACGTGATCCGCTCGCTGCCGGGCCAGGTCGCCTGCGGGCACGTCCGCTACTCGACCACTGGCGAGACCGCGCTGCGCAACGTGCAGCCGCTCTATGCCGAACTGTCGTCGGGCGGTTTCGCGATCGCGCATAACGGCAATCTGTCGAACGCGATGAAGCTGCGCCGCGAACTCGTTCGGCGCGGTTCGATCTTCCAATCGACCTCGGACACCGAAACGATCATCCACCTGGTCGCAACGTCCAGCTATCGCACGCTGCTCGACCGCTTCATCGACGCGCTGAAGCAGATCGAGGGCGCCTACGCGCTGATCGTGATGACGCCCGAGGGGATGATCGCGTGTCGCGACCCGCTCGGCATCCGCCCGCTCGTCATGGGTAAGCTCGACGACGCGGTCATCTTCGCCTCCGAATCGGTCGCGCTCGACGTTGTCGGCGCGGAGTTCGTGCGCGAAGTCGAACCCGGCGAACTCGTCATCGTACAGGGTAGTGAGACACGCTCGGTGCATCCGTTCGCGCCACTGTCGCCGCGCCCGTGCATCTTTGAATGGGTGTATTTCTCCCGCCCCGACTCGATCGTCGACGACCAGTCGATCTATTCGGTGCGCAAGAACATCGGCGCGCAGCTCGCGATCGAGGCGCCGGTCGAGGCCGATCTCGTCATTCCAGTGCCCGATTCCGGCGTACCTGCCGCGATCGGCTATGCGCAGGAAAGCGGGCTTCCCTTCGAGCTCGGGATCATCCGCTCGCACTATGTCGGACGCACCTTCATCCAGCCGGGCGACAAGGTCCGCCACCTGGGCGTAAAATTGAAGCACAACGCCAACCGCGCGCTGATCAAGGGCAAGCGCGTCGTGCTGATCGACGACTCGATCGTACGCGGAACGACCAGCCTGAAGATCGTCCAGATGATGCGCGAAGCCGGTGCGGCTGAGGTGCACATGCGGATCGCCTCCCCGCCGACGCGCCACTCATGCTTCTACGGCGTCGATACGCCCGAACGCGCCAAGCTGCTCGCCGCCAAGCACGACTTGGGCGGGATGACCGACTTCATCCACGCCGACAGCCTGGCCTTCGTCTCGATCGACGGCCTGTACAAGGCGCTGGGTGAGACGCACCGCGCCGACATTCGTCCGAAATACTGCGACGCGTGCTTCACCGGCGACTATCCCACCAGCCTGACCGATCACGACGACACGACGGCCGTTGATCAATTCGCGCTACTGGCAGAACGAGTGAACTGATTTGACCAAGGGACTGGAAGGCAAGCTCGCGCTGGTGACCGGCGCGAGCCGCGGTATCGGTGCGGCCACCGCGATCGCGCTGGCGGCGCAGGGCGCGCACGTCGTCATCACCGCGCGCACCGCGAAGGACCTGGAAGCGGTCGAGGAGCGCATCTTCGACGCGGGCGGGTCGGCGACGATCGCACCGCTCGACCTGACGCAGACCGATTCGATCGCGCGACTGGCGACGGCCGTGGCAGACCGGTGGAACGCGCTCGACGTACTGGTGCTGAACGCAGGCATGCTCGGGCAGCTTGCCGCCGTACCGGCGATCGATCCCAAGGAACTGGCGCAGGTTCTGACGCTCAACGTGTCAGCGCAAGTCGCGATGATCCAGGCCTTCGACCCGCTGTTGCGGCGGTCGGACGGTGCACGGGTGATCGGCGTCACCTCGTCGGTCGGCGCCAAGCCGCGCGCCTATTGGGGCGCGTACGGCGCGTCGAAGGCCGCGTTCGACACGATGCTCGGCGCGTACGGCGACGAGATGGTCGAGGTGAGCAAGGTGCGCACCGCGATCCTCGATCCCGGTGCCACGCGCACCAAGATGCGCGCGCGCGCCTATCCGGGTGAGGACCCTGCCTCGGTCAAGCCGCCCGAGGCCGTGGCCGACCGGATCGTGCGGCTGGCGATCGACGGTTTTCCCGCCGGTCACCGCGAGCGGGTAGAGGCGTGACGCTCAACGCTTGACCAGCGTCACCTGCGCGACGTCGATGCCGCCGCCGCGAAAGCCACCCTCGCAGTACATCAGGTAGAATTGCCACAGCCGCTGGAAACGCGCATCGAAGCGCGGCGGCAGGCGACCTCCGCGCGCGGCCACGTCGAAGCGATCGCGCCACTGCCGCAGCGTCTCGGCATAGTCGAGCCCGAACGCGTGCCGGTCACGCCACTCAAGCTCGTTCGCCTCCGCGATGCGTCGAAAGCGCGATTCCGACAGCAGCAAGCCGCCGGGGAAAACATAGCGCTGGATGAAATCGACACCACCCGCGTAGGGGTCGAACACGTCGTCGGCAATTGAGATGTACTGGATCGCCGCGCGGCCACCTGGCTTCAGCACGCGCGCGATCGTCTGCAGATAGGCGGGCCAGTACGCCTCGCCCACAGCCTCGACCATCTCGATGCTCGCCACCGCGTCGAACGTACCGGTCACGTCGCGATAGTCGGTCAGCGACACGGTCACGCCGGGCAAGCCGCGCGCCGCGACATGCTCCTGCTGCTCGGTTGACAGCGTCAGCGCGTGAACCTGCACCCCGGCCGCCGCAGCAGTGGCGGCGAACGAGCCCCATCCGCAGCCGATCTCCAGCACCCGCTCGCCCGCCTTCGCACCCGTCCGGTCGAGGATCGCGTCGAGCTTGCGCTGCTGGCCACGGGCAAGCGGCTCGTCGGCGTGGGCGAAGATTGCCGACGAGTAGGTCAGCGTCTCGTCCAGCCACTCGCGGTAGAAATCGTTGCCGAGGTCGTAATGCGCGGCGATGTTGCGACGTGCGCCGCGGCGATCGTTGCGGCGCACCGTGTGAAATACACGCGCGGCAAGCTTCGCCCCACGCTTGGCCCGCGCGGTGTCGCCCAGAGCGACGCGATTGCGCATGAACAGGTCGAAGATCGGCACGAGGTTGGGGCTCGACCAGTCGCCCGCTTCCCAGCCCTCGTACCAGCCGATCGACCCTGCCGAGACGAGCCGCCACAGCGCACGCCAGCGGTGAACCGAAACGATCGCGACCGGACCGTCGGTACGCCCGCCGAGCAGTCGATGCGTGCCGTCGGGCAGCGTCGCCTCGATCGCACCTTCGACCAGCCCGGCATCGATGCGGTCGAGAACGCGGTGGAACAAGGGCGCGGTCAGCCCGGAAAAGCGGCTCGCGCGCGAAGGCTGTCGAACGGAAGCGTCCATAGGACGCGGCGGTTATCGCAACCGTGCCGCTGCCGCCAGTGCGCGTTCGCGTGCCTCGCGGTGGCCAATGATCTTGGCTGGGTAATCGTCGGGACAACACCCGGCCGCTTCAGGATCGTGGATCGCCGCGTCGGGCACGTCGGCCAGTTCGGGCACCCAGCGGCGAATGTAGTCGCCGGCGTCGAACTTCTCCGATTGCGTCAGCGGCGCCATGATGCGCGAGAACATGTTGGCATCGACCCCGGTGCCCGCGATCCACTGCCAGTTGACCGAGTTGTTGCCATAGTCGGCGTCGACCAGGCAGTCCCAGAACCAGCGCTCACCCTCGCGCCAGTCGATCAGCAGATGCTTGATGAGGAAGCTGGCAGTGATCATGCGCAGCCGGTTATGCATCCAGCCGCTGGTCCACAGCTGCCGCATGCCCGCGTCGACGATCGGGTAACCGGTACGGCCACGCTGCCACGCGCGCAGGTCTGCCTTCGCCTGCTTGCCCGTCCGCCAGTGCAGGGCATCGTACTTGGGGCGCCCGTTTTTGTCGGCATAGTCGGGCAGCGCCAGCACCACCCCATCGGTGAAGTCGCGCCACGCCAACTCCTTCTGGAACTTGACCGCATCGGGATGGTCGCTGACCGCGTGCCACACCTCGCGTACGGAGATCTCACCGAAGTGGAGGTGCGGCGACAGCATCGACGTACCCTCCTCGGCCGGCAGGTTCCGCAGCGCCTCGTATCGGTCCACGCGCTTGGCGAACGCGCGCGCTTTCTTTCGCGCCTCCTCCTCGCCCGGCGTGCCGTCGAAATCGACCGCCCAATCGGGCTTGGTCGGCAACAGGTCGAGGTCGGCGAGCTTGAGCGAGGTCGGCCATTTCGCCGGCGCCTCGATCTTGCGCGGCGCGGCGACGGGCTGCTCGGGCGGCAGGAACGACTGCAACGCCTTCCAGAACGACGAGTAGATGCGAAATGGCTTGCCCCCGCCGGTGCGCACGTCCTCGATGCGGGTCAGGTGGTTGCCGTCGTGCAGGCACAATCGCTCGCCCAGCGACTGCTCGACCTTGCGCCACCAGGGTTCGTAGTGGCGGACCGCGTGCACCTGCGTCGCCCCGCTTTCCTCCAGCATGTCGCGAAGCACCTCGTCCGCGCGGCCCCGGCGGATGATCAGCCGACTTCCATGCTTGCGCAGACTGGCGTCGAGCGAGGCGAGGCTCGCGTGGAGCCACCAACGTTGCGCACCGCCGATCCGCCAGTCGCCCGGCGTGTCGTCATCGAGGATGTAGAGCGGGATAATAGCGCCGCCCGCCGCTGCTGCACGCAAGGCGGGCTGGTCGTGGAGGCGAAGGTCTTGGCGGAACCACAGGATGCTCGTCACCCCGCGACTACGCCGGCCCCTCCTTTCTGTTCCGCACCCGCAACATCCGCACCCGCTAACGCCGCACCGAGCGTCAGGATGACGCGGACGTGGCGAGCAGCGATTGCCATCACATCGTCTCCATACCCCCCGCCGACGGTGCAGGCGACCGGCAGCGTGCGCGCCACAGCTAGCCGCGCGATCAGGCGGTCGCGCCCGACCAGCCCATCCTCGCTGAGCGACAGGCGCCCGAGGCGATCGCCGGCGAACGGATCGACTCCGCCCTGGTAGAGGATCAGATCGGGGCGGTGCGCGTCGAGGAAGCTCGACAGCGTCGCCTCCAGCGTTTGGAGATACTCGTCGTCGCCGATCCCGTCGACTAGCGCGACGTCGAGCGTCGACTGCGCCTTTCGCACCGGAAAATTCTTCGCCGCGTGGATGGAATAGGTCGCGATCTGCGGATGGCCGGCAGTCAGTGCCGCGGTGCCGTCACCCTGGTGCACGTCGCAGTCCACCACTGCCACGCGGTCGACGCGACCCTCGCCGACGAGACGGTGCGCCGCAATCGCCAGATCGTTGAAGATGCAATAACCCGCGCCGGTATTGGCGAGCGCGTGATGGCTGCCGCCCGCGGTATTGGCGGCGAACCCGCGTTCAAGCGCGAGCAGCGCGGCAAGGTAGGTGCCGCCGGGCACGACGGCGGCTCGGCGCGCCACGCTCGGGGTGATCGGAAAGCCGGTGCGCCGCTCCTTCTCGCGCGGGACCTGCGCGGACAGGACCTCAGCGACGTAGTCGGGGTCGTGCGCCGCCTCGAGCCATTCGAGCGGCATCGCGTCGGGTTCGTGCCAGTCGATGCGATCGCCATGCTCCCGCAGCAGGTCGCGGATCGCGCCGTTCTTGCCCCATCGATAGGTGCTGCGCGCCGGCGCCTCGGTGACGTAATCGGGATGGTGGACGACCGCGATCATGCAGCTAAGATAGGTTGCAAAGAACGACGCGCCACATCGGCGCGACCACAGGAGAGCGTACGTGACCGACACGACCATCGAGCGTCCTGCCCAGACCGATAGCGAGCCGTTCGTCCGGCCCGACGTGCGCAACTTCCTCGATTACCTGAACAGTATACCCGGACCCAAGATGCACCAGCAGACGCCCAGCGAGGCGCGCGCGGTGTTCTACGCCATGAAGGACATCGCCGATCCGCCGGTCGGCGTGCTGGCGACGATCCGCGACGTGGCGATCCCGATCGATGGCGGCAGCATCGCCGCCCGATTGTTCGACGCGCGTGAGACGCGTGAACCCGGTCCCGTCGTGGTCTTCTTTCATGGCGGTGGGTTCGTGATCGGCAACATCGACACGCACGCGAGCTTCGCCGCCGAGATGGCGCGGCAGCTCGACCTGCCGGTCGTCTCGGTCGATTACCGTCTGGCTCCGGAGGCGAAATGGCCGGCGGCGCCCGACGATTGCGAGGCGGCGGCGCGCTGGGTTGCATCCAGCCCCTCCGACCTCGGCCGCACTGCCACCGCGCTGGTCCTGTCGGGCGACAGTGCCGGTGGCACGTTGACGATCACGACCGTGATTGCGCTCCGCGACGAACCCGCGGCCGTGCCGGTGATCGTGCAGGCGCCGATCTATCCCGCCGCCGACATGATGAAGGAATATCCGTCATTCAACGACTTCGCCGACGGCTTCCTGCTGACACGCGACGGCATGATGTGGTTCGGAGAGCATTACGCGCCCGACCCTGAGCACGCGAAGGCTTCGCCGATGAACGGGTCGCTCGCCGGATTGCCGCCAGCGGTCATCATCACCGCCAGCCTCGATCCGATCCGCGACCAGGGTCGTGCTTACGCGGCCGCACTGATCCAGGCGGGCGTGCCCGTCACCTTTCGCGAGGCGCGTGGCAACATCCACGGCTTCATCACCTTGCGACAGGCGGTGCCGTCGAGCGCGGGCGATGTCGCGGCCTACCTCACGGCGGTGAAGGGTGCGATCAACGAAGCGGAGGGACAGCGCGCGATGACGCAGGCGGCAAACTGACGCTGCCTTCTTGCGCGCGGGCGGTGGAGTCGGCGCGCCCGCGCTGATAGGGAAGCCGCCATGACCGACCCCTCCACGCTTTCCTATCGCCCGTGCGCCGGCGTCATGCTGGTCAACCATGAGGGCCGCGTGTTCGTCGGCCAGCGGATCGATAACACGCTGGAGGCGTGGCAGATGCCGCAGGGCGGGATAGATCCGGGCGAGGACGCGCACGCGGCGGCCGTTCGGGAACTGCGCGAGGAAACCGGGATCGATGCCGACCAGGTGTCGCTGATTGCCGAAGCAGCCGACGAACTGTTCTACGACCTTCCCTCCGACCTCGTCGGCAAGGTGTGGAAGGGCAAGTACCGCGGGCAGCGGCAGCGCTGGTTCCTGTTCCGCTTCAATGGGCAGGACAGCGATGTCCGCATCGACACCCCGCACCCGGAATTCCGCGCCTGGCGCTGGGCCGACCCGGTCGACCTTCCGCGCCTGATCGTGCCGTTCAAACGCAAGCTGTACGAGGATGTCCTCGCCGCCTTCGCGGATCATCTGAACTGAGCTTCGCTTCGTCGCGGCCACGTCCGGCGGCGGGTTCAAGGGCTGCCGTGCCTCGACTAGGAACGCCTGCTCCATGATCGCAGCGCTGCTTCTCTCAACCGTTGCCGTCGCCGCGGATGCGCCCGATCCGATGGCGATCCCGCCGACGATCCGCGCCATGCTCGACGCCGCGATGGCGTCGGGCGACGAGAATGCGGTCAACACGATCGTCAAATACGCCCGCGTCGCCGATCCCGCGTCGGGCGACGCGTCGCTCAAGCTGGCCAGCGAGTGGAAGGAGGTCCGCGCGCGCGAACGCAACGAGCGCTTGCGCGAAGCCAGTGCGCTCGAACTCTGGACCGGACGGATCGAGGCTGGCGGCTTCGCCTCCACCGGCAACACGCAGGTGGCCGGGATCACCGGTGCCGCCAATCTGCAGCGCGAGAGCCTGAACTGGCGGCACAAGTTGCGGCTGCAGGCCGATTACCAGCGCAACGCCGGCGTCACCAGCCGCGAGCATTACCTCGCCGCCTACGAACCCAATTGGAAGATCGACGACCGGCTGTACCTCTACGGCAGCGCGCAGTTCGAGGCCGACCGCTTCTTCGGCTATCGGCAGCGCTATTCGGCATCGACCGGCGCCGGGTACAATGCGCTGCGCTCGCCGTCACTGACGCTGGATGTCGAGCTCGGTCCCGCGTTCCGCTATACCAGCTTCACCGATGGCCGGCTGCAAAGCAGCCCGGCGGCCCGCGGCAGCCTCGATCTCGCGTGGAAGCTGTCGTCGGGCGTGACCATGAAACAGAACGCATCCGCCTATGCCGAACGGTTCAACAGCACTGTTAGCAGCAACACCGCCCTCGCCGCCAAGCTCATCGGCCCCTTGTCGGCGCAGGTGTCCTATACCGTCCAGTACGAGAGCGCGCCGCCGGAAGGGCGTGTGTCGACCGACACCACCAGTCGCGCGTCGCTGGTGTATAGTTTCTAATCTGCCTGCACCTCACTCTTCAGGTCATTGAAACTACCTCAACTTGATTAGCTACTGACGCTGGGTTGAGGAAGGTCGCAATTGTGACTTGTTCGCGCTAGGCTGTCGGTGTGACGAAAGCTGAACAAATGCATCAGGCGCTGATCGACCGGATCGATCCGGCGGCGATGCTCGCGCGGACGCGGGCGTGGAGCGAGATCAACAGCGGCACGCGCAATCTCCGCGGATTGTCGCACGTCGCCGGGCTGCTGGCAGACGCGTTCTCAGCATTGCCCGGCGAGGTGGCGATGGTCGACGGTGATGCGGCCGAGAGTGTCGCAGCCGACGGTTCAGTCGCACGCCTGGAACATGGCCGGCATTTGCGCCTGATCGTGCGCCCGAACGCACCGGTGCAGATGCTGTTCACCGGCCACATGGACACGGTCTACCCGCCCGATCACGCCTTCCAGCAGCTTACGTGGCTCGACGACAATACGCTGAACGGCCCCGGCGTCGCCGACATGAAGGGCGGCCTGTCGGTCATGCTGGAAGCCTTGCGTGTCGTGGAAGCGGCGGGCACCCCTCAGCTCGGCTATGAAGTCATCATCAATTCGGACGAGGAGACGGGATCGTTCTCCTCCGCACGACTGATCGCGGAAGCGGCGCGCGGCAAGCATGCGGCGCTGACCTACGAACCCGCGCTGCCCGATGGCACGCTCGCTGGCGCCCGCGGCGGCACCGGCAACTTCTCGATCGTCGTGCGCGGACGCGCGGCCCACGCGGGGCGCAATCCAGATGACGGACGCAACGCCGTGGTCGCGGCAAGCGAGATCGCGCTCAGGCTCCACGACGCGCGGGCACCGCGACTGGCGGTCAATCCGGCGCGCATCGATGGCGGCGGACCCAACAACGTCGTCCCCGATCTGGCCGTGCTACGCGTCAACTTCCGGCCCGGCGACACGAGCGAAATCGAGCGAGCACGTGCTCTAATCGACGACGTCACCAAGACCACCGCAATGCGCCACGACGTTCAGGTGGAAGTGCACGGCAGCTTCAATCGCCCGCCAAAGCCGATCGACGAAGCGGCGGCGCGCCTGTTCGCGCTGGTGAAGCACGTCGGCACCGCGCTCGACCTCGACATCGCCTGGCGCGACACCGGCGGCGTGTGCGACGGCAACAATATCGCTGCGGCGGGCGTGCCGGTCGTGGACACGATGGGGGTGCGCGGCGGCGCGATCCACTCGTCGGACGAATATCTCTTGGTCGATAGTCTGGCCGAGCGCGCGGCGCTCTCCGCCCTGACTATCCAACGGATTGCCGAAGGAGTCCTTCTTTGACGTTTGTCGTTCGTCCGGCGACCGAGGCCGACCTGCCGCACCTGTACGAGATGGCGAAACTGACCGGTGGCGGCTTCACCAATCTGCCGCCCGACCGCAAGGCGCTATCGGCTAAACTCGCCCGCAGCCGCGAGGCGTTCCGGCGTGAGGGTGGGCCGATGGCGGACGAGCTGTTCGTGCTCGTGCTGGAAAACACCGCCACGCACGAGGTTCGCGGCACCTGCCAGCTGTTCACGATGGTCGGTCAGCAGCACCCCTTCTACAGTTATCGCATCGGCACGCTGACGCAGCACAGTCGCGAGCTCGACCGGACGTTCCGCGCCGAGATGCTGACGCTGGCGACCGATCTCGAAGGATCGAGCGAGGTCGGCGGCCTATTCCTCCACCCGGGCGAGCGCGCGGGCGGGCTCGGCATGCTGCTGGCGCGGGCACGCTACCTGTTCATCGCAGCGCATCGCGCGCGCTTCGCGCCGCGAATCCTCGCGGAACTGCGCGGAATCATCGACGAGGCCGGCGGATCGCCGTTCTGGGATGGCCTCGCGGGACGCTTCTTCGGCATGAATTTCCAGGCTGCGGACGAGTTCAATGCGATCAACGGTCACCAGTTTATTGCCGATCTGATGCCCAAGCATCCGATCTACACCGCGATGCTGTCCGACAGCGCGCGCGCCGCGATCGGCAAGCCGCACCCGAGCGGGCGCGCAGCGATGCGGATGCTGGAGAACGAAGGCTTCGCATTCGAGAACTACGTCGACATCTTCGACGGAGGTCCGACCATGACCGCGCGCACCGACGCGGTCCGCAGCATCCGCGACGCTCGGCAAGCGCGTGTCGTGGCGCTGGACGGCGAGGGTGGCGAGCAGGCATTGATCGCGACCGGTACGCTCAGTGACTTTCGCTGCGCGTACGGCAACGTGCGCGAGTGCGGCGACGGCGTCATCCTCGCGCAATCGTGCGCAGACGTCCTGGGGATCGGTGAAGACGCGATGATCAGCCACGTCGGGCGGCTGTGAACAACATGCGCGAGATCAACTTCGACGGCATCATCGGCCCGACGCACAATTACGCGGGGCTGAGCCCAGGTAACCTCGCCGCCACGCACAATGCCGGGGCGGTCGCACACCCGCGCGCCGCGGCGTTGCAGGGGATCGCGAAGATGCGGGCCAATCTCTCGCTTGGGCTGGTTCAGGGCGTGCTGCTGCCGCATCGCCGCCCGGACCAACGCTGGCTATCAGCGCTGCACACCGATTACGCGGCAGCCGAGCCGCATCTGAAGGCGCGCGCGCTGTCCGCGTCGGCGATGTGGGCGGCGAACGCGGCGACCGTCTCCCCCGCTCCCGATTGCACCGACGGGCGATGCCACCTGAGCGTCGCCAATCTGGTGACGATGCCGCACCGCAGTCACGAATGGCCGGAGACGCTGGCGCAGCTTCGGCTCGCCTTCGCGCACCCAGCCTTTCGCGTTCACGCCCCCGTCCCGCCTCCGTTCGGTGATGAGGGCGCGGCGAATCACATGCGCCTGGCGCCAGCGCACGATGCCGGCGGGGTCGAGATCTTCGTCTACGGCGTGACCGGAGGCCCCTATCCGGCGCGACAGCATCTGGAGGCAAGCCGGGCGATCGCGCGTGCTCACGCGCTCGACCCCGCACGAACGCTGTTCATCGAACAATCAAGTGCGGCGATCGCCGCCGGTGCGTTCCACAACGATGTCGTCGCTGTCGCCAACGAGCGCACGCTGTTCGCGCACGAACAAGCGTTCGCTGATCGCGACGGCTTCTACGCGCAGCTCCGCGCGATCATGCCCGAGGTCGAGATCGTCGAGGTACCAGCCTCCGCGGTCAGCCTCGCAGACGCGATCGGCTCCTACCTGTTCAACGCCCAATTGGTGAGCACGCCGAGCGGCGATCAGACGCTGATCGTGCCGCAGGAGGCGCGCGAGCAGCCGCGGGTCTGGAACTGGTTGCAGCAGCATGTCGCCGGCAACGGACCCATTCGCCGCGTCGAGGTGGTCGACGTGCGCGAATCGATGGCCAATGGCGGCGGACCCGCGTGCCTTCGCCTGCGTGTCGTCTGCGATCCGGCCACGGTTGATCGTCGTTTCCTCGTCGACGACGCGCGTCTCGATGTCATCGCGGATGTGGTGACGCGCTACTGGCCCGAGACGATCGGGCCCGAGCAGATCGGCGACGCCGCCATGATCGCGCAGGTCGAACGAGCACGCGAGGCGCTGCTACGAGCGCTCGACCTTGTCGAGTTACTTGACAGTTAACCAAGCTCGGTAACGCCGGAACGGCTGAACTCAGCCGTTGGCGCGCGTTTTGCGTAACGTTTCGCCATGTTGAGCCGCATCGCACGTCTGTTCGTCATCAAGACCAAGTTCGAGGCTTTCCTCGTCATCTACGGGCTTGGCTGCGGTGCGGTCGAGCGCGGCATGCACTACCGCGCGCTCTATCCGGGTCCGCAGGGATGGGTGCTGTTCGGCGCGTGCACGATCGCCGTGTTCATGGCGGGCGCGAAGATCATCGAGGCGGTTGAACGAAGCGCGAGCGATTAGCGCTGGCCGACAAAAGTGCTCGTCGCGTGTGCCTCAAACAAGAAAAAGCCGGGTCATTGCTGACCCGGCTCCATCCACCCAGATGGTGGTTTCTCCACCCACTCTCTCGAAGAAGAGTGGCGCGCCCGGAACGATTCGAACGTCCGACCCTCAGATTCGTAGTCTGATGCTCTATCCAGCTGAGCTACGGGCGCCCTGTGGAGGCGCGCTGATACGAGGGCTTTTCTGATCGCGCAAGTCCGTTGCGCACTTTTCCCGAAGAATTTATCGCGAGCATCATGCCGCCTCGTCCTGCACATCTTCCACTGCTGCTCTGCGCGGCGCTCGCTCCTCTCGCCGGCTGCGCCGTGCCGGAGGGACCCTTCCCTTCGCTGGCGCCGCGTGCCGTGGAGAAGCTGGGGTTCGCCGAGCCGGCTGCACCCCCGCCTGCCCCTGTCGCACCCGATCCCGCGCTCGACGAACGGCTGGCCGACAATGCGCGCGAGCGGATCGAGGCGGCGAAGGCGTTCGATGCCGGTGCGAACCGGGCCGAACGACTGGCGCGCGCGGCGCGCGGCGCGAAGGCGGGCAGCGAACCCTGGCTCGACGCGCAAACCGCGCTGGCGGAGCTGGATGCCTTGCGGGCGCGGCATCAGGACGCGCTGGGCGTGCTCGAGGATCTCGCTTCTTCACGCGCGCAGGCGCTGCTGCCGGCCTATCCGGCGCTGGAAACCGCCTTGCAGGCGGCGCGCGCCACCAGCGCGGCACAAACGCGGCGCATCGACTCGATCGCTGCCAGCCTCGCGCCGGCGTGACGCGTCAGAAGCGCAGCAGCGGCAGGATCGAGCCATAATCGTCGGTCCAGGGGCGGAACCCGTCCCGCGGGCGGATCGCTTTCCAGTTGGAGGCGCGGCTCGTCACCGCGTCGTACACCGCCTCGTCGCGCGTCATCATGATCCAGGACGACTTGCTCGCGTCCTCCTCGAACGGGTCGGGCGTGAAGTTGAGGATCGCGGCGTGCCATCCACGCGCCCGCGCGGCTGCGGCGACGACGGGCACCAGATCGAGGTAGCGATTGGACACGTGCACCGCCAGCACGCCGCGGGGTGCCAGCACGCGACCATAAGTGTCGAACGCTTCCAGCGTCAGCAGGTGCATCGGTACCGCGTCGGAAGAAAAGGCATCGAGCGCGAGCACGTCGAGCGAAGCCCTCGGCTCTTTCGATAGGCTCACCCGCGCATCGCCGATCACCACGCTCGCGCCCGGCGCGCAATGCCGCAGAAAGGTGAAATGGCCTGAGGTGGCGATCCTAACCATCGCGGGATCGATCTCGTAGAAGCGCCAGCGCTGCCCCTGCTGGCGGTAACAGGCGAGCGTGCCCGTACCCAGCCCGACAACTCCGACCCGCCCCGCATCTCCGTAGAAAATGGGCGCGAGCCGCATTACCTGACCGATACCAGACCCGGGCACGTAATAGGTCGTCGGCGTCCGCTCGCGCTTCGGACTTCCGGCTAGCTGCACACCGTGCACGGTGGTGCCGTGGACCAGCCTGCGCCGCCGCGGCGCCTCGGCAAGCGTGTAGACGCCGAAATAGCTGCGCACGCGCGCGCCGGGCTCGAGCGAGAGCGCCAGCGATTGCAGCCCGCCGAACAGCAACAGACCCGACACGAGCACGCCGACGAACGCGGCGCGTCGACCAACGCTGATGATGCCGAATATCGCGACCGCCAGAAACGAGACGCCAAGGTAGCGGCCCTCGTCCGAGCCGCCTAGTTCGCGCGCGCTCAGGATGACGAGCACGACCAGCACGATCGCGATCAACGCCGGCACCACGTAGCGACCGCGACGCGCGAACCATAGCTGCGCGATCTGCTGCGCGAGGAAGGTCTGCGGCATCAGCACACCCGTCGCAATGATCAGGATCGGATACTCCCACGTCCAATCGAATACGATCGGTGCGATTAGCCCGGCGAATACGCCGCCAAGCGCCCCGCCCGTCGACATCGCGAGGTAGAAGCCGGTCAGATGCCGCGGGTTTGGGCGCAGGCGGTACAATCGCGTGTGCAGCGCGACGGAGGCGACGAACAGGACTGCGGCGGCGACCACCAGCGCCAGCGGGGAAGCATTGGTGAAGCCGCCCATCAACATGCCGCCGAACACGACCAACGTGACCGGCGCATAGCGTGTGATCGCGTCCGCGGCGGTGCGGTTCGCGGCGAAGGCGATTGAGAAGCTTAGCAGGTAGAGCGCGAGCGGCAGCACCCACAACAGCGGCATCGCCAGCAGGTCGGTGCTGATGAAGGTGCTGGTGGCGAGCATCAGGCCGGAGGGCACCAGGCCGAGTACCATCCATGTCAGCCATTGACCGGCTCGCCAGCCCTGGCGCGTGTCGGGTGCGATTGCGACGCCATCCTGCCGCCTGGCTACGCGCGGCAGCAGCCGCGTACATGCCAGCACCAGAGCGATCAGCACCACGTAGCCGGCGCTCCACAACCATCGCTGCGAGGGCACGGTCAGCAACGGCTCGACTAGCAGCGGAAAGGCAAGCAGCCCGGCGAAACTGCCGAGGTTCGATGCCGCATAGAGTGCGTAAGGATCCTCTCGCGGGTGCGACAGTGCGAACCAGCGCTGGACCAAAGGCGCCTGTGCCGACACTGCGAAGAACAATGGTCCGATCGAGATCGCGAACAGATATGGCACCCAGAGCGCGGGTTCGGCGCTCGCCGGCATCGCACGCGCGGCCAGTCCGATCGGCAGGAAGGTCGCCGCCGTGATGAGCACGCTCAGGTGGATCAGGCCCTGCCGCCGCGCGCTCAACCGCCCGAGCAGATGCGCGTAGGCGTAGCCGCCCAGCAGCAACGCCTGATACACCAGCATCGCCGAGTTCCAGACCGCTGCGGCGCCGCCTAGACGCGGCAGCGCGATGCGCGCGATCATCGGCTGGACGAGGAACAGCAGGAACGAGCCAGTCAGGATCGTGGCGACGAACAACCAACGCCGGCCGCGCGCGGGATCAGCCATCATGCGTCCGCTCAGATGCCCGATGCGACCACGTGCACGGCGCAGGTTAAGCTTCCAAACTTAGCTGCGGCGGCGCAACTGCGGCACGGCCCTGTCATGCTTGGTGGCGATCGAGCACGTAGATGACCGCGGCGGCAAGCGGATCGTCGGGCGCGAACTTACCATGCACGAAGTCGAGCGCTGGCTGATGACTCATACCGAGCCGCTGCATTACAGCTCGGCTCTTCTCATTACGCCGTGCCGTGATCGCGACCACCCGCGCCGCGGCGGTGTTGAGCCACCCCCAGTCGAGCACCGCGCGCATTGCCTCAAGCGCGTAACCCTGCCGCCAATGCGCCCGCGCGATCATCCAACCGGCCTCCAGATCGTTCGCGACCGGTGTATCGTCGCCAGCGATCTTCAACCCGCAAAAGCCGATCACCGCATCATCGGCGCGTCGCACGACGGATCGAAACCCCAGATCGGGTCCGTAGGACGCGTGACGCGCGAGCGCGGCGTCGCTCTGCTCGGCGGTGTTCACCGGACCCAAATCTGCCATCGCGACCGGATCGGCCCACATCGCGTGGAGCGCGGCACGGTCGGCGGGTTGCGGCGTGCGCAGGATCAGCCGTTCGGTAACGATCATGACGACCGCCTCACCGAGCGAGCAGCCGGGCAGCGTGGAGGGCGTGATAGGTCAGCACCCCCGAACATCCCGCCCGCTTGAACGCCAGCAGCGTTTCCAGCACCATTGCATCACGGTCCGCAGCCCCGGCCGCCACCGCCGCCTCGATCATCGCGTACTCGCCCGACACCTGATAGGCGAAGACGGGCACCGCGAAGGCGTCCTTCACCTCGCGCACGATGTCCAGGTACGGCAGCCCCGGCTTGACCATGACGCTGTCCGCGCCCTCGGCTAGGTCGAGCGCTACCTCGCGCAGTGCCTCCTCGCGATTGGCCGGGTTCATCTGATAGGTCGTCTTGTCGCCTTTCAGCAGCCCGCGGCTTCCAACCGCGTCGCGAAACGGACCGTAGAAGGCGGAAGCATATTTGGCGGCATAGGCCATGATCTGCACGTTGACGTGCCCGCCGCCTTCCAGTGCCTCGCGGATCAGCCCAACGCGGCCGTCCATCATGTCCGACGGCGCGATGATATCCGCACCCGCTTCCGCCTGGTTGAGCGACTGACCAATCAGCAGTTCGATCGTGCGATCGTTGAGCACGTAGCCCGCGTCGTCGACGATCCCGTCGTGACCATGCGCGGTATACGGGTCGAGCGCGACATCGGTCAGCACGCCGATGTCGGGCACCGCCTGCTTGATCGCGCGGATCGCGCGGCACATCAGATTATCGGGATTGAGCGCCTCGGCCCCATCGTCGCTGCGTCGTTCCTTCTGCGTGTTGGGAAACAGCGCGAGGCAGGTGATGCCGAGATCGCGCGCCTCCCTCGCACTCGCGACGATTCGGTCGACCGACCAGCGCGACACGCCCGGCAAGGTCACGATCGGCTCCTCGACGCCTTCACCTTCGGTGACGAACAGCGGCCAGATCAGATCGGCCGGGGTCAGGACGTTTTCGGCGTGCAGCCGGCGGCTCCATGCTGTGGCGCGGGTACGACGGAGGCGAAGCGCGGGATAGGGAGCATGCATTCATGCCATGTCGGCCATGCCCGGTGCCGGTGCAAGTATTTGCCCGCTCGCAGACGTTACGGAAGCGAAAGCGACGCCGGCGCGTTCGACGTTCCATGACACACACGCGCATCGCGTCCGCCGCCCTGATCGTGAACGCCAAATCGCGTCGCGGCCAAAAACTGTTCGCGCGTGCGTGCAAGGAAATGCGCGCGCTCCCCTTCCCGGTCGACGCGCACGCGGTTGAGGATCCGGAGGAGCTCGAGGCGACTGTCACGCGCGCGCTGGCGAAAAAGCCCGATTTGGTCGTGCTCGGCGGTGGCGACGGTACGATCAGCGGGCTAGTCGACCTGCTCGTGGGAAAGAATGTCATCCTCGGTGTGCTGCCGCTCGGCACCGCCAACAGCTTTGCGCGCTCGCTCGGGCTGCCGCTCGACATTGCGGGCGCGGTCCGAGTGCTTGCGGATGGCGAGCCGCGGCGGATCGATCTCGGCATGATTGACGGCGACTATTACGCCAATTGCGCGGCAATGGGGATCAGTCCGCAGATCGCCGCGACCGTGCCGCATGCGCTCAAGAAAGTTGCCGGGCGCGTCGGTTATCTCGGTTGGGCGACGCTGCAATTCCTGCGCTTTCATTCCTTCACCCTGATCGTCGGTGAGGGCGCGTCCGCCGCGCGGATCAAGGCGGTGGAGGTACGCATTTCGAACGGCCCGTTCCACGGCGGCACCGACGTGGTCGAGGGTGCCGAGGTCGACTCCGGCGAGATCGTCGTCCAGGCGGTAAAGGGTCCGTTCAAGCGCAACCTGGTCAAGAATTGGGCCGCAGCGTTCTTCCGCCACGAGGCACGGCGCGAACATACCACGTCATTCTCGGGCAAGAGCATTCGGCTCGACACCGAGCCATCGGGCATGCCGATCTCGATCGATGGCGAGGTTCTGGCACGAACGCCGGTCACCGCGCACATTGCGGCGGCGGTGATCGAGGTGATGGTACCGCGCTAGACGCAAGCGGCTACGTCAGCTCGCCGGGCGCATATTGCCGCCCGGCTCGACGTCGGCGTGGCTACGTTCGTCGCAATGCGTCTCGGGGGTGAGCAACGCGCCCTTTCGCCAGCCACCGTGGAGATAATAGAGCGCGGCGAGCACCACCGTGGTCGCCGAGCCGAGCGGAAAGCTCCACCACAAGGCATCCGCGCCCAGCGTCGGCCTGAGCGCAAGTGCCACGCCCAGCCGCACCGGGAACATTGCGATGAACAGGATCGCGAGCGGGCCCCACACCGCGCCGTTCGCGCGTACGACCCCGAACAACACCATCGTGACGCCGAACAGCACGAAACCCCAGGTCGAGACGAGGTTCACGTGCTCCGCGATGCCGAGCACCGCCGAGTCCTCCGGCACGAACAGCGAGAGCAGCGGCCGGTCGAACAGCAGTGCGACGACGATGATCGCGCCGGTGATCGCCAGATTATAGATGATGCCGCTGCGTGTAATTGCACCGACGCGGTCCCAGCGGCCCGCGCCGATGTTCTGTGCCGCCATTGCGCTGACCGCCGCGCCGATCGCCATCGCGGGCATCTGGATATAGGTCCACAGCTGCTGCGTGATGCCGTAGGCGGCGGTCGTGTCGACGCCGTTGCGATTGACCAGTCCGACCATCGCCAGCCCCGCGCTGGAGATCACCAGCATCTGCGCGCCGATCGGCAACCCTTTGCCGACGATCGTGCCGATCAAGTCGCGCTCGGGCAGGATGTAGCGTAGTTCCTCGCCGATCAGGCGCAACGGCAGGTCACGCAGGTAGATGTAGCCGATCAGCACCGCGCACGCGACAACGTTGGCGATCAGCGTCGCAGTCGCCGAACCGGCAATCCCCAGCTCGGGCGCAGGGCCGAGGCCCAGGATGAAGACCGGGTTGAGCCCGGCGTCGAGTACGACCGACAGCCCCATGAACCACAAGGGCGTGAGCGAATCTCCTATCCCGCGCAGCCCCATGAACATCAGCACCAGCAGCATCGAGGCGGGCAGCCCGAGGAAGATCACGCGCAGGTACGCGAGCGCTTCGCCATAAGCGTCGCCCGGCGTGGCGAGCAGCGTCAGGATCTGCGGCGCGAAGATCCAGCCGAGCGCACCGGTCACAATCGATCCAGCGAGGACGAGGCCGATCGCGGAGCCGAATGCACGCCGCGCCGCGTCGTGGTCGCGCCGTCCCCATGCCTGTCCGACAATGATCGTCGCCGCCATGCCGAAGCCGAAGACCATGCCGAACATCAGGAACATGATGATGTTGGCGTTGCTGGTCGCGGCGAGTGCATTCTCGCCCAGGAAGCGCCCGACCCAGATCGTGTTGATCGAACCATTGAGCGATTGCAGCACATTCGAGCCGAGCGTCGGTATTGCGAAGGCGAGCAACGTCGCGCCAATCGGTCCGCGGGTCAGGTCGCGCTGCGGGCCGTGCGCCGCGGTAGGGGAGGCTTCGTCCATGTCGCTGCCCTACCTCCGTCGGTCCGATCCGTTCCCTCAACCGTGCCGCTATTCGCACGCGACGTCCAGAGCGGCGCTTGGATCATCCTGCGACACGCGTTACGACCTGACGCGAAGGGGAAGTGACATGCCGTTCGATGCCGCCTTGTTGAGCGCGTTGCTGCTGGTTCAGGCCACAGGCGGCGACACGCCGACGCCGCAGATCAGCGTGGCGGGCACGGGCAGCGTCTTCACGCCGCCCGATGTCGCGACCGTCACCTGGACCGTCCACGGCGAAGGGCCGACGTCCGATGCGGCGTTGACGCAGCTGAACGCCACGCGGCGGGCGATCGACGGCGGTGTGCGCTCGCTGACCACCGCCACGCCCAAGGGCGGCAACGTATCGATCCGGGCGGTTCGCAGCCGCGACTGCAACGCGAACAGCTACGGTCCGCCGCAGCTCGATGCCGGTGCGTGCGCGATCGTCGGCTATGTCGCCGACCTCTCGCTCGAGCTGCGCACCGATCAGGTTTCGAAGGCGGGCACGATCACGGGGTTGATCGGGCGCCTCGGAGCACGCGATCCGCGCGTTTCGTCGTTCGCGCTCGCCGATCCGCGCGCGGCACAAGCCCGCGCGATGGCCGCGGCGCTGGCCGACGCGCGCACGCGGGCAGAAACAATCGCGCAGGGCGCGCGGGTGACACTCGGCCCGATCCTCTACGCCTCCGACAGCGGCAACCGCGACACGCCCGACGAAATCGAGGTGACCGGCGCCGCGATGGCACTCCCTGCGCCGCCGCCCCCACCTCCGCCACCGATCGACGTAAACGTCGCTCCAGCCCCGATCGAGACGCAGGCGACCGCCCGCGTCACGTACCGGATCAACCCGTAACGTAGCTGTCAGCGAGCGGACGGCGCGGACGTGAAAAGCCCCGCCGTCCAACTCGTCAGGCGAGCCTCGCCAGCGCAGCCGCGAACCGTTCGGCGTCGGCCGACTTCTCCGCGTGATCCGCCTTGGCCTTCTCGACCGCCTCGGGCTTGGCGCGCTCGACGAAGCTCGCGTTGCCGAGGCGACCGGCGAGCGCGTCGCGCTCCTTCTCTGCCGCGGCGAGCGACTTGGTCAGTCGCGCGCGCTCGGCGTCGAGGTCGATAACGCCCTCCAATGCCAGCGCGAAGGTTTCCGCACCCCACAGGATCGGCGCGCGCGCGCCCTCCGCCTCACCCGCCGTCACAGTGACGCGCGCGAGCCGTTCCACGTAGGAAACGATCTCGACCGGTAGCACGCCGTTGCCGGTGTGAAGCGCGATCCGCGCGCCCGGCGGTACGTTCAGCTCGGCACGCGCGGCGCGCACCGCCTCGATCAGCTCGATCAGCCCCGAGACTTGCGCGCCCGCCGCCGGATCGAGCGCGCGCGCGTCCGCCATCGGCCAGTGCGCGACGATCAGCTCGTGCTCGCGCGGGGCGAGCGCGTGCCACAGCTCCTCGGTGATGAACGGCATGAACGGGTGGAGCAGCACCAGGATCTGGTCGAGCACCCAGCCCGCAACCGCCTTGGTCTCGTCGTCGATCGAACCCTTGATCAGCTCGAGGTACCAGTCGCAGAACCGGCTCCAGGTGAACTGGTAGATCGCGTTCGCCGCCGCGTCGAAGCGATAGTCGGCGAGCGCGAGATCGACCGCCTGCACGGTCGCGATCGCCTCCGCGACGATCCACTTGTTGACCGCGTTTGTCGCGACCGGCGGGTCGAGCGTGGTCGAGCCGCCGATGCCGTTCGCTTGCGCGAAGCGGCTGGCGTTCCACAGCTTGGTCGCGAAGTTGCGATAACCCTCGACCCGCTTCTCATCCATCTTGATGTCGCGGCCCTGGCTCTCCATCGCCGCCATGAAGAAGCGCAGCGCGTCGGCGCCGTATTTGTCGATCAGGCCGAGCGGGTCGACCGTATTACCTTTCGACTTCGACATCTTCGCGCCGTCCGCCGCGCGGACGAGGCCGTGCAGGTAGAGCGTGCGGAACGGCACATCGCCCATGAAGTGCATCCCCTGCATCATCATGCGCGCATCCCAAAAGAACAGGATGTCGAAGCCCGAGATCAGCACGTTATTGGGATAGCGGCCGGCGAGCGTGCGGTCCTCGCCCTCGGGCCAGCCGAGCGTCGCGAACGGCCACAAAGCGGAGGAGAACCACGTGTCGAGCACGTCCTCGTCCTGGCGCAGTTCGACACCCTCGCCCGCCTGTGCCTGCGCTTCCTCGGCCGTCTCGGCGACGAAGACATGCCCGTCCTCGGCGAACCACGCCGGGATGCGGTGTCCCCACCAGAGCTGGCGCGAGACGCACCAAGGCTGAATGTTGTCCATCCAGTTGAAGAAGGTCTTCTCCCACGTCTTCGGCACGATCTTGATGCGACCGTCGCGGACCGCCTCGATCGCCGGCTGCGCCAGCGTTTTCGCGTCGACATACCATTGATCGGTCAGCCACGGCTCGATCACCTGGCCCGAGCGGTCGCCGTAGGGGGTCTGGATCACGCGGTCCTCGACGCGTTCCAGATACTCTTGCGCCTGCAACGCCTCGACGATCTCGCGCCGCGCCTCAAACCGGTCCATGCCGAGCAAATAGTCGGGGACGAGGCCATCGGCGGTCTGCGTGATCCGCGCTTGCGCATCGAGCATGTTGAGCATGTCACGTGCCTCGATCCCGGCGCGGCGACCGACCTCGAAATCGTTGAAGTCGTGACCCGGCGTGATCTTCACCGCGCCCGAACCCAGCGCAGGATCAGCGTGCTCGTCGGCGATGATCGGGATCGTGCGGCCGGTGATCGGCAGGCGGACGTACTTGCCGATCTTTTCGCGGTAACGCTCATCGTCCGGATGAACCGCGACCGCCATGTCGGCGAGCATCGTCTCGGGCCGAGTCGTCGCGACCGAGATGAACCCCATGCCATCCTCGAGCGGATAGCGCAGGTGCCAGAACTTGCCCTGCGTCTCGCGCGTCTCGACCTCCAGGTCGCTGATCGCGGTGCCGAGACCCGGGTCCCAGTTGACCAGCCGTTTGTCGCGGTAGAGAAGTCCTTCGCGATGCAGCTCCACGAAGACCTTGAGCACGGCCTTCGAGAAGCCCTCGTCCATCGTGAAGCGCTCGTTAGCCCAGTCCATCGAGCAGCCGAGCCGGCGCAGCTGGCGCGTGATCTCGCCGCCGCTTTCCGCCTTCCAGTTCCAGACGCGCTCCACGAACTGATCGCGTGACAGGTCGGTGCGCTTCTCGCCCGCGGCGTTCATCTGCCGTTCGACCACCATCTGCGTCGCGATGCCGGCGTGATCGGTGCCGACGACCCATAGCGCGTCCTTGCCCTTCAACCGAGCGTGACGCGCGAGAATGTCCTGCAACGTGTTGTCGAGCGCGTGTCCGATGTGGAGCGAGCCCGTCACGTTGGGCGGCGGGTTTACGATCGTCCACGGCTCGGCGTTCGGCCGCTCGGGGCGGAACAACCCCTTCTCTTCCCAGTGGCGGTACCAGCGGGTCTCGATCGCGGCGGGGTCGAAGGTCTTCGCCAACGTGTTCTGGGGGAGTTCGCTCATGCGACCGCCCTTAGCCAACCGACCCCGCCCAAGTCACGTTTCAGTTGTGCTAGCTCAGCGCTCGGCAGAGCCCTTCGTCCAGCGATCCATCCAGCCGAGCACTTCGCCGTACCATTGCCGCGAGTTCTTGGGCTTCAACACCCAGTGGTTCTCGTTCGGGAACACCAGCAGACGCGACGGGATGCCGCGACGCTGGAGCGCGGTAAAGGCGGCGATCCCCTGCGTGTACGGAATGCGGAAATCCTTCTCGCTCGTGATGACGAGCTGCGGCGTCTTCCACTTGGCGACATAGTTGACCGGATTCCAGCGCTCGAACGCCTGCGGGTCCTCGTAATAGGCCTTTCCGCCGTGCTCCCACTCGTCGAACCACAGCTCCTCGGTCTCGTACGCCATCGCGCGCGCGTCGAACACGCCGTCGTGCTGGACGATGCACTTGAACCGGTCGGGCCAGCGCCCCTCGATCCAGTTCATCATGTACCCGCCGTAGGAGGCGCCGAGCGCGCAGGCGTTGTCGGCGTCGAGCCACGGGTATTTGGCGGTCGCGGCGGCGAGCCCCTTCTGCAGGTCCTCGAGCGGCCAGCCGCCCCAATTGTTGCTGATGGAGTCGGTGAACGCCTGCCCGTATCCGGTCGAGCCGTGGAAATCGACCGCGACCAGCCCGTAGCCAGCGCCGGCGAACACCGCCGGGTTCCAGCGGTACGACCAGCTGTTGTTGCTCGATCCTTGCGGTCCGCCGTGGACCATGAACGCGATCGGCACCTTGCCGCTGCTTCCGTACGGCTTGACCGAATAGCCCCAGACGGTGTCGTTGTTCGCACCCTTGAAGCTGAAGCGGTCGACAGTCGGCATGTCGATGCCGGCGAGCTTGGCCGCATTCACCTGCGTCAGCCGCTGCGGCGCACCGCCCGCGACACGGTAGAAGTCATCCGGTGCGGTCAAGCTGTTCATTGACACGACCGCGCCGCGTGGCCCGACCGCGACACCAGAGACATTGCCCGCCTGCGTCAACCGCGTCACCTGTCCGCTCGCCGCATCGACGCGCCACAACGGGTTCTCCTGCGTGTCCTCGGCCGTCACGTAGAGACTGCGCGAATCGGGCGCCCAGGCGATCGATCCGACCGAGCGATCCCAACGTTCGGTCAGCGACACCGTATTGCCTGTCGTCAGGTCGCGAATCGTCAGGACGTATCGGTCGGCCTCGAACCCCGGGCGGCGCATCGCGAGATAGGCGAGCTTGCGCCCATCAGGCGAGACGCTTGGCTGCGTGTCGGTCGCCTTGTTCGCCGCGGTCAGGTTGGTCGGCGCGGCGGACCCGTCCGCGGGCGCGGAGAAGATGTCGAGGTTGGTCGACAATGGCTCGATCCGCCCTGCCTCGCGCAGCGCGAAATAGATCGTGCGACCGTCCGGGCTCCAGCTGACTTCCTCGCCGCCGCCGAACGGCTTGGACGGCGTGTCGCCGACCAGCGCCCCCTCGATCGCGACGCCGTTGCCCGGCGCGCCTGCGCTCGTCAGCGGCAGCACGAACAGCTGCGAGCGCGTGCCGTCCGCCCAGGTGTCCCAGTGCCGCACGAAGAGTTGATCATAGGTGCGACCCGATCCAGCGAGCGGGTCCTTCTTGACCATCGGCTGCTCGAGGCTCGGCGCGCCCGGCTTGCGATCGGCCCAGACGACGAGCCGATCGGCGGTTGGTGCGACCTTGAAGCCGTTGAAGCCGCCCTTGAAGTTGGTCAGCCGCCGCGGCGTGCCGCCGGTCACCGGCACCGACCAGATCGCATCGTCGGCGGAGAAATAGACGGTGGTGCCGACGATCTGCGGATCGTTCTCGTCTAGCTTCGGGTCGGCCGCGAGCTTCTCGGGTACCGCGCTACTGCGCGACAGGTCGAGCCGCCACAGATCGTAATGCCCACGATCAGCCACGACATCAGCCACCCGCTCCGCCCAAACGAGCCAGCGACCATCCTTCGACATCGTCGGCGCGCCAACGCGCGACAGCGCGATCACGTCGTTGATGGTGAGTTGGCGCGCACTCGCCGGCGCGGTGCCGAGCGTCAGGGCAGCGGTGGTGGCGAGCAGCGTCGCCGCGATGATCCTCTTCATGCGCCCGGTTAAGCAGATCGTCGCGCGCGAAACAATCGCGCGAACGCGGGCGTCGTTACTGCTGGCCCGCGGTGATCTTCGCGATCTCGCGCGCGACCAGTTGCTCGACGATGCTCGGCAGGTTGCGATCGAGCCACGACGATACCATTGGCCGCAGCATCTCGCGCACCAGACTCTCAAGCGTGCCGTCGCTCTCTGGCTCCGGCTTGACGAGCAGCCGCGATAGCGAGTCGAGCGCGCCGCGCGTTGCCTCTACGGTGGCGGCGGACACATGTGCGGCGGACGCGCCGTGCTGCTCCGTCGCGTGTGCCTGCTGCGTCGATGCGTGGACGCGGGGAGCCGCGGGCCGAGGTTCGTAGCTGGACGGCGTCGGTGCTGACGCTGCAGGCGGCGCGGGCGGCGAGATCGGGTCGCTTAATTCGAGCACCTCGTCCTCATCATCCTCGTCGCGGCTCATCGGCAGCGGCGCGGGCCGCGCCTGACCGTTGCGGCGCTGACGCGGGGCGCCGGTGTCGCCTTCTTCCGCGATAATGCGCTTGATCGAGGAAAGGATGTCCTCCATCGAAGGCTCCGCGCTCATGTCGCCCATCGTAACCCCGTCTATCCCGCCGTTCGGCACCTGTCAGGGACGCCGCGTATCCGCACCTGTGGTTAACCGCGTGCTTCTGTCAACATTGCTCTGCAACATCGGCTCGAGCGGCCGCGTAACCGTAGCATTCTGCGCCGGCACGGTTCTGGTCGACGACGCCGCGGTTGATGTCGGAAGGCTAGTATCAAAATCGGAGATGCTGCCGCGATAGCGCGCATAATTGACGCTGGGGTCGTAGAGCGCACCGCCGTCTAGCCCCAAATCCCGCGCCTCCGCCTCGCCCATCGCGGCGAGCAACGCGAAGCCTGCGACATAGGCGTCGCGCCTGGCGGTTACGAGCGTCACCTGGCTGTTGAGCAGTTCCTGTTCGGCATTCAGGATGTCGAGAATGGTGCGCGTCCCGACGCTGTTCTCCGCGCGTACGCCCTCAAGGCTCAGCTTGTTTGCGGCGACCGCGGCTTCGGCGGAGGCGATCACCTCCTGCGATGAGCGCCAGACGGCATAGGCCGAGCGCGTCTGCGCGATTACCTGCCGCTCGGCGAGCGTCGCCTGCTCGATCGCCTGCGAACGCAGTTCCTGCGCCTGCCGGATCAGCGCGGCCGGGCGACCGGCCTGGAACAACGGCAGACTGAGCGACAATCCCGCCGCGGTCGAGGTGCCGGACTGCGTGCCCTGATAGCCCTGCCCCGCCCCCAAGGTACCGAGGAAGTTGGAGTAGTTCTGCCCTACCGTCACGCCGACCTGCGGCAGCCTGCTCGCGCGCGCGACCTTGATGTCATAGTCGGTCGCGTCGCGGCTCCGGCGAGCCGCCAGCAGCTGCGGATTGTCCTGCAACGCCACCTCGACTGCCGCATCCGGGGAGGTCGGCAGGTGCGGCAGCGCAGGGGGAGCCGCCAACGTGCCGGGGGCCTCACCCACCAGGCTGACGTAATTTTCCCGGCTGGTGATCAGATTCGCCTGCGCGGTCTGCATCTGCGCCCGCGCCAGGCTCAGGCGCGCCTCCGATTGCGCCACGTCAGTGCGCGTCAGGTCGCCGACCTCGAACCGGTCGCGACTGGCGCGCAGGTTGGTTTCCAGCACGCGCACGTTCTGCGCGTTCAGCCCGACGATCGCCTCGTCACGCAGCACATTGTTGTACGCGCTGACCACCGCGGTGAACAGCTGCGCCTCGGTCTGACGAAGCGTTGACTGCCCCGCCTCGACGCGAATTTCCGCTGCGCGCACCGAGTTGCGCACCGCGCCGCCCTGATACACCGGCACGGTGACTCCGATCGTGCCGTTCAGCGACCGCTCGGGCGAGGTGAAGCTGTTACCGCCGCGGATTAAATTTTCGTTCAGCCCGCCCGAGGTCGCAACGGTCGGGCGTCCCGCCGCGCGCGCGATCGGCACGTTCTGATCCGCCGCACGCTGCCCGGCGCGCTGGCCGGTGAGCGTCGGGTTGGTCTGATACGCTTTCAGCAGCGCTTCCTGTAGCGTCTCGGCCGAGGCGGCGGCGACACTCGTGCCGGCAAGGATCGTCCCGAGAAGGAGAAGGGAAGCGCGCAAGAAGTGATCCTCAGAAGGTAAAGGAACGCGGTTTCGCAAAGCCGGGCAGACGAACGCTGTCGTAATCGGCAAACGGCAGCAGCCCGATCACGTCGGCATCGCGCGCGCCCGCGGCCAGGCGCGACACACTGCGGTCGACCAGACCGGTCACCACGCGACCGCGCTCGATCAATTGCGTGTAGAGCGTGGCCGGAACTTGCTCCACCGCGCCGTCGATCATCAGCACATCGTAGGGCGCGCCGGCAGCGTGGCCGTGCTCTAGCGGGTTCTCGACCACCGTTACATTGATGTAGGCGCGCAGGTTCTCGCGCGCGGCCGCGGCCAGCGCGGGCGTGCTCTCGACCGCGATCACCTCCCGCGAGATTTGCGCGATGATCGCGGCGGTGTAGCCGGTCCCTGCTCCGATCAGCAGCACGCGATCATCGGCCCGCAGCCGTGCCTCTACCAGCAATCGCGCTGTCGCGAGCGGCGTGTTGGCGCGGCGCCCCTCGCCCAGATCGATCGTCGTGTCACGGTAGGCGAGCGCCTCCATGCCGGCGGGCACGAAGCGTTCGCGCGGGGTTTCCGCCATCGCGGCGACCACGCGCGCGTCGATGACACCGCTGGGGCGCAGCTGGCTCGCCACCATCGCCATGCGCATGGCTTCGAATCGGTCGGAATGGAGCGTTGTCGCGGTCATTGCGGTTCCTGTGCCAGAGCTGTCATAGTAAGACAACACACTTCTTCGATCACGCTATGTACCGAACCCACCGCGCGCCGCCAACACTTCCGAGCGTCCATGCCGTCGCAGGCTTGACAGGCGCGCTCTGCCCTGCGCATTGCCGCGCCTCCCGACGTCGAGGCCCGATGGCGGAGTGGTGACGCAGAGGACTGCAAATCCTTGCACCCGGGTTCGATTCCCGGTCGGGCCTCCAACTTCCCTCATAGCCGCCTCAGACAGTCCAGCCGGACAGATCGTCCAATTGCGCGATCAGCGCGAGGCCATGCGCGATCGAGGTGAGTTCGCCACCCGCGTCAATCCGGTCAGCACCGAAACGTTGCTCGAACAACCGTCGCACCGCGGGGACCAGCGAGGTGCCGCCGGTCAGGAACACGCGATCGATCGCGCCTGCCTCTATATTCGCATCGACCAGCGCCTCATCGACTGCGGCCGCCATGCGGGCGACATCATCGGCGATCCAGCGTTCGAACTCAACGCGTTCGACGCTCGCCACGATATCCAGCCCGCCACCCGCGAAGCGGAACTCGGCTGCGTCCGCGGACGACAGCGCGCGCTTCAACCGACCAACCGCGTCGTAAAGCGGAAAGCCGAGTTCATGCTCAATGATCGCGATCATACGTCCGATCGCTTGCGCGTCGACTGCGCTGCGTTGCAGTCGCTCAAGCTCCGCCAGCGTGCGGCGATTGCGCATCAGCGCGAGCTTCGACCAGTCGCCGAAATCGGCAAAATAGCCGCCTGGGATTTCCAAGATCTTGTCGAACGAGCGATAGGTTCCACCCTTGCCGAGCAACGGCAGCACAAGTCGATCGACGATGCGATAGTCGAACCGGTCGCCCGCGATGCCGACGCCAGCATGGCCTAGTGGCTGGCATTGAGGCCCGCCTCCGTCAGGCTCGATCCGCACGACCGAGAAGTCGCTGGTGCCGCCGCCAAAATCAGCCACCAGCAGCGTGGCGGGATCGGCCAAGCGCGCAGCGTAGCTATAAGCGGCAGCGAGCGGTTCGTAGACGTAATGGATGTCGGCGGCGCGTCCGCCGAACATCGCGTCGTAGCGTTCTCGTGCGAGCGCCTCATCGGGTCTCGCACCGGCATAGCGTACCGGCCGTCCCACCACCAAACGGTCGAGGCGCGAGAAGGCATCGCCGGCATGCTCGCTAAACCGGTCGAGGAACGCGTGCCCTAGTTCCTCGAAGCGATAGCGCTTGTTGAAGACGGGGGCGCTGTCGAAGGAGGCACTCGCCGCGACCGATTTGAAGGATTGCAGGAACCGGCTGCCGTCCGGATATTCTAAATACTCGCGGATCGCGGCCGGTCCGGCCTCCACCATCAAGCCACCACGCGCGTCCTCATCCTGCCAGAAACACAGGGCCGAGCGGAACACCTCGCTTCCACCGTCACGATCGAGCGTCAGCAGCCTTGCAGCCCCTTTGGCGCCGTCGGCCACGGCGCCGACCGTGTTGGTGGTGCCGAAATCCAGCCCGACGGCGCGAAGGTTCGTCATGAGGAAAAGCCCGTCAGAGAGCGACGCGCTATGACGATCCCGAGCGTCAGCGACAAGTGCGACGCTTGATCCGAGTTTATTGTCGAGATTACGTCGCCGCTCTAGGCCGGTCGGCAATGCCAGCTTGTCTGCCATGAGCGATCTGTCGCCACGCGTCGCGGTTGCACTGCCGGCGAAGAACGAGGCGGGCGACCTGCCCGCCTGCCTCGACGCGCTGGATTGCGCCGCCGCGCGCTTCGCCGGCAAGGTGTCCGTCGTAATCGTGGCGAACAATTGCACCGACGCGACCGCGCGCGTGCTGGAGGAAACGCGCATGCGCAACGCCGCGCTGCTGCCGATCTCTGTTTCATTGCTGCCGGCGTTCCGCCACGCTGGCTGGGCGCGCCGCTTGGCCTTCGACGCCGCCGCCGCGACACTGACGGTGCCCGACGACGTCCTCATGTCGACCGACGCGGATACCCGTGTGTCGCCCGAGTGGATCGTGCGGGCGGTCGGGCATCTTAGCGGCGGGATAGACGCGGTTGCGGGTCGTGCGCTGACGCGTCGCGACGATCGCCGCTCGCTAGGTGTCGAGGCGATGCGGCGGCTCAATCTGCTCGGTCGCTATTATACCGCGCTCGACTGGCTGCGCGCCGATGCGGCGCCCTTGCCGCACGATCCGTGGCCGCGTCACTTCTACGAAGGGGGCGCGAGCATTGCGCTGACGCTCGGCACCTACCGTCGGATCGGCGGCGCCCCGACGCCTACCATCGCGGAGGACCGGGCGCTATTCGCCGCCGTGCGCGACGCAGGCGGCATGGTACGTCATCCGCTCGACGTTCGCGTCTTCACCTCCAGCCGGCTTGACGGGCGGGCGCCGGGAGGCATGGCCGACGCGTTCGCGCGCTGGATCGCGCAGCCGATCGATGAGCCGCTGCACGAAACCTACGCCTTCCCCGCCGCGCTCGATCCCGCGCGAGCGACTGCGCACGACCGGCTCACGTTCGAGACGCTGCCCGACGCGGTTCGATGCGCGGGCGCGATGGTGCGTGCGCGGCGATCAGCGGCGGCGGAACAGGTCGAGACGGTAGCGCTCGCGCCGCTCCGCACTGATCACCTCGACCGCATCGCCCAGCAGCGACCTGAGCCCCTCGACAGCGTCGTCACCTGACATCGGATAATCGGTATCGCCGGTCCAGTGGACCAGCAGCATGTCGCCACCCTTGTTCACATGATCGCGCAGGTAATCCGCGCTGCGGGCCAGGTCGCCCTGATCCCAGTAATAGATCACCTCCGACAACACGATGAGGTCAAAGGATTGCGCCGGCGCGTCGCCCGGCATCTGCCGCTGCTCGAACCGGACCTGATGCAGATCGGCGCAGCGCGCGTGCGCAGCGGCGAGTGCGGTCGGAGAGACGTCGATCGCCAACAACGCGTCACAGCGCGGCGCCAGTCGCTGCGTCAGCACGCCGTTGGCGCAGCCTACCTCGAGCGCGGACCCGTAATGCGCGCGCGGCAGGCTTGCGAGCGTGTGGTCGTATTTTGCATGCTCGTAATCGCTCGTCTCGAACTGCCACGGGTCGCCCTGCTGCTCGAACAGCGCCTCGAACCAAGCGGGTTCGATCGATCGTTCACGCCGCATCGCGTTCCACCAGCAAGAGCGTCAGCCGGCGATCGGCGAGGCGACGCATCGCGCGGGGCAGCACGAAACGGTCGCGTGCGCCCGTGATCCGCCCACCCAACTGGCTGCGGTGGCACGCGAGCGCGCGTCGCTCAACGCCGCGACGCCCCTGCGAAAGGATGACGATTGGCCGCACCGTCGCCAGCTGCTCCGCGATGTCTCCGCGCGTCCAACCCCAAACGCAGTAGAACAGCGGCACGATGCCGAGACGCCGCGCTACGGCGCGCGCCACCGCCGCCGCCGCCTGATGGTCGCAATGCGGGTCGGCGGACCAGGTCGTTGCGATGCGGGTCAGACCGTGACGGCGACACATCGCGACCAGCCGGTCGACTGTGCGTGCAAAACGCGGGTCCTCGACGGCGAACGGCGCTGCGTCGCGCCAGCCGCACCATACCGGCGGCGCGGAGGCGCCGAGCACGCGGAGCGCAGCCCTCGCCTCGCCAGCGCGAAGTGCGGCAACGCGTCGCGCACTCCACCCCGGCGCACCGACGTGGCTCGCGGCACCATCGGTCAGGAAGGCGACACGCAGCCTAGCGCCGGCGCTAGACAGACCGGCGATCAGCCCGCCTGCGCCCAGCGCTTCGTCGTCGGGATGGGGCGCGAGGATCAGCCAGCCGTCACGCGCGGCCTGCGCGATCGGCAGCCTTCGCGCGCGCAGCACTGTGCGGCGCCAGTGCGCCTGGCCGGGTGTCACCACCACGGGTCGTCGACCCAGCGATCCGCCTCGATCCACGCCGCCGCCGCGCGGTCGCGCGCCTGATCGGGCACCGGCTGACGCAGGTACAGGCCGAGATCGCGCGTGATCCGGTCGACCCGGCTGTTCGCGAAGAACGACGCGGTGCCGATCGCGCGCGCGGCGCCCTCCATCGCCAACAGTCCCGCCTCCTCGACCACGCCGCGCGTCATCAGCACGTGAGCGATCGCGTGAGGCGAGCCGCTCTCCGCCAGCCGTGCAGCGCGTTCGACCCACAACCCGGCAGAGCGGGTCGCGACGATTACGGCGGCGATACGCGCGCGCTGGATCGGATCGTTCGCCTTGCTTGTCGCGATAAGGTGATCGCGCCAGTGCCGCACCAGCGCCTCGACCGCGCCGAGTTGCACCGCAGTGAAGCGCCATGCGCCGGCGGAGAAGCGCGGTTCCCGCTCGTAATCGCCCGCCTGTCCGATCAGCGCGTCATCACCGACGACCATGCCGTCGAAATCGAGCGTTCCGCTCCTGGTGCCGCGCATGCCGCGGACCTGCCACGCGCTGTTATCGACGCGCGCAGCGGTGTCGGACAGATCGGCGAGCACCATCTGCTTGCCGCCATCGCCGCGGCTGGCGGTGATAAGCGCCTTGTCGATATGCCCGGCACCGGTGGCGAAGCTCTTCGCACCCGACAAACGGTGCCCGCCCGCGACCTGCTCGATCCGCATGCCGGGCGCCGGCTCGGTATTCCACACGCCGTAGATGCGCCCCACCGACAGATCGCGCGCGAGCGCCTCGCGCTGTGCGGCGGAACCGTAGGCATGGACGAGTTGCGCCGCGTTGACGTGTCCCTCGTAGATGCGCCCGAGGCTCAGGTCGGCGTCACCGATGAGACGTAGCGTCGTCAGCAGATCGGTGACCGCGCCCTCGTCACCCAACGAGACAAAGGCGGTGGTCGCGCCGAGTGCTACCAGCGCCCGCAGCCGCTCCTTCGGGAAATCTTCGTCGCCGTTCGCCTGATCCCAGGCTCGGACGACCGGGCGCAGCCGCTCCACAACTTTCCTCATTCCGCTCTCTTCTCGATGCATCAGCAAACGGCGCCCCTCCCCTTCGTATCGCCTAGCGCGCCAGCGCCGATGCCGGTTCCCGCCTTCCCAAGCTGCGGACGCGATCGAGCAGCAGGTTGGCGGTCGCGACCAGCAGCAGCGACGCGCCGAACAATGGCAGCACCAGTCCGCCGACTACGAGCGCCGCCAGCAGTCCGGTCGCTCGCGCGCCCGAGATCGGCGGCGGCGCGCCGATTGCGCCCCGCGGTCGTCGCTTCCACCACATCGCGACACCACTGATCGTCAGGACCCAGATCGCCACGCATGGCACGAGCATCAGCAGCTGGTTCAATCGACCGAAGTAATTGCCCATGTGCAGCTGCACGCCGAGCTCGACCGCTTTTCCGACGATCCCGTAATCGGCGAAGCGTACCTCCGGCCCGATCTGGCGCAGGCTGTAACGGTCGACGTAGATCGTGCGCTGACCCTGTGGCTGATCGGGATAGGTGATCGCCGTATAGACGCCCGCCCGCCCGCTGGGCAGGTAGAGCCAGTATCCGCCGGAAAGATGACGTGCCGCCAGCAGCCGCGTCACGCGATCGACCTGCGCGATTGCCGCCACATCGTTCGTCGCCGCGGGCGCCTCATGCCCTGCATGGCCGACGTGCTGATCGGGCGCGGCCGACTTCGGCATCGGTGCCATCTCCAATGTCCAGGGAACGTGACCGAGCGCCGCCTTCATTGGAACGCTGTGCGGCGCATTGTGGGTGCGGAACGATGGTGGGTAGCCGACCCCCGTCGCCGCACTCGCGCGCTGGAGCAAATCCCCGCTCACGCCCGCCCACGGCAGGCCGGTGACGATCAGGAAGCCGATCAGGCCGGCACTCCATACGCCAACGGGACCATGCAGCGCGCGCCAGAAACGCCGCCCGCGCAGATCGAAGCGCGGCCACAACACCCCCGCTCCGCGCCAACGCCGAGGCCCTGCTCCGGGCGGCCACCACAGGATCGTGCCGGTAACCAGCAGCACCAGCGCCCAGCACGCCGCCAGCTCGACCAGCCGGTCGCCGACAGTACCGATCATCAGCGATCCGTGCAGCTCGTCCGCGATGCCGACCAGGGTACGCTCGTACACCAGGCTGCCGAGCACGCGCCCGGTTCCCGGATCGACGTGGACGCGCAGCGGCGCGCCGTTGCGTGGTGCCACATAGACCACCGCCGCGCGCGTATTCGTCGCCGGCACGTCGATGCGCGACACCGCACCGGGATGCGCCACCAGCGCCGCTTCGATCATGCGCGACACCGGCACGCTGCGGTCGTGCGGCTGCACCAATCGCAGCTGCGGATAGATCAGGTCGTTCAACTCGTCGTTGAACAGGTAGATGGCACCGGTCGCACTCAGCATCAGCAGGAACGGGGCGACGATCAGCCCCGCCCAGAAATGCCAGCGCCACACGGCACGGTGAAACGCAGCGGCGCCCCCCTTCTTGGTCATGACGGGCGCCCTCACAGCCGCGACGCCAGTGCGATCTCGAACGATCGCGGCGCGCCGATATAGACGTTGGTGGTCGGATATCCCGAGTACTCACCGTAGAAGGCGTCGGTCAGGTTGCGTCCGCGCGCGGTCAGCGTGACGCCGCGCGCGACCGGGACAGAGATACTCGCATCCAGCGTGCTGTGCCCGGCGACGCGCATCGTGTTCGCCGTGTCGGTGTAGAAGGCGCTCGCATGGCGCAGGAAACCGCCGAGCGTCACTGCGTCGGCGATCATGTAGAGCACGGACGCGTTGAGCGTTGTCGAAGGCACGTTGATCGGGCGATTGCCGCGCCTGCTGACCGCCGCGCCGCCCACAACCTCGTTCAGTTCATCGTAGCGCGCGTCGGTATACGAGGCGCCGCCCGATAATCGCAGCGACTTGGCGGGCGCGAATGCGGCGATCAGCTCGACACCGCGCGAGGACTGCCGTCCGCCCTGCACCGCAAGCGACGGATTAGCCGGATCGCGGGTGATAATGTCGCGCTGTCCGATATGATAGGCGGCGCCCGTCACGCTGACCCGCCCGTCGGATGTGCTCGCCTTGAACCCGCCTTCATAGGAACGACCGGAGGTCAGCTTAAAACGGCTGTTCGCGATCGAGGCGAGCAGGATCGACGATACCGGCGACACGGCGGTGGTATATTGCGCGTACAGCGTCACACCCGGCAACGCCACCCACGTCGTCCCCGCCCGCCATGACACCGGATCGAACACCGGATCGTTGCGATCGGTCGCGCCGGTCGCGTTCTGGATGGTGGCGCGACGGAGCGCCATGTGATCCCAGCGTAGTCCGCCGACTAGCAGCCATTCAGGGGTCATGTTCACCGCATCCTCGGCGAACAGCGAGGTCTGCCGCAGACGAGAGTCGAAGGTGACGTTGCCGCTGGTAAAGATCGCAGGCGATGTCGGCAGCGCTAGCACCGCCGGATTGCGCACGTCCACCGCGGGTAGCGCGCTCGCCGGGGCTTGTTGGCGAAGGCTGATGAAGTCGGTGGCGTTATGCTCTATGCCGAGGCTCGCTCGATTCCGCAATCCCGCGAGACGACCATCATGCGCGACGACGCCTCGTGCGTTCCAGAAACGGTGATCGTGGCGGAAATCCTGATAGCTCTGTTGAAAGCTGCCGTTCGGGAACGCGCCACCCGGCGCTACGAACGTCTGCGTATCCGCGAGCAGAAAGGCCCGGTCTGCCGTGTAACCGGTCACGTCGAGCGCAGCCGTCCAGGCTTTGCCGATCTCCCAATCAACGCGCGAGCGCAGCGTCGTCTCATTCGACCCCGAATAGGCACCGAACGGATTATAGTTGCGCCGCCTGAGCGCGCGGTCTGCGACGAGCCCGGACGCACTCTCGACCGCGTCACTCGGGCGCAGCGCGTAACGCGCGGGGATCAGCGGCAGCCCCTGATAGGTGGCGTCGTAGCGATCCTCGAAATGATCGACCGCGACCAGCACCGACAGCTGTGCGCTCGGCCGCCACAAGGCGCTGGCGGTCAGGCCGGCCGAGAAGGTGTCGTTGTTGTCGACGTCGTACAGGCTCGCCGAGCGCTGATAGCTGGCGTCGGCGCGGACCGCGAGGTCGCCGGTCACCGGCAGGTTGACGCCTGCCGCGACAAAAACGGTGTCGAAGCTGCCGACGGAGACGAGGCTGTCGAGGTGACGCTCCCCGAGCACCGGCTTGCGCGTGACCCTGTTGATGACACCCGCGAGTGCGCCCTCACCGTACAGGACTGACGCCGGTCCTTTCAGCACCTCGACCCGGTCATAGTGCCAATTGTTGGTGTCGCGCTGCACGATGGTGGAGGCCGCGACACGCACGCCGTCCTGTAGGATCGAGACGGTGTTGCCCGCGAACCCGCGCAGCGACACCACCGCCGGGTTGCCGGGCACGTTGCCGGCGACCGCGCCGACCACGTCGTTGAACGTCTCACGCGCAGTACGCAGGCCGCGCGCCTGCAACTGTGCCTGGTCGAGCACCTCGACGCTAGCAGGCGTCTCGCGGATCGTGAGCCCGAGCCGGCTGCTCGCCTGCGGGGGCTGATCGAGCTTCAAGGGATCGCGCGCGCCCTCGACGACGATGTCGCCGTCCCGCGTCTGTGCCGGAAGCTGGGCAGGTAGGAACAGGCACGGCAGCGCCGCGCCGAAAAATCTGAGTCGGATCATGAATGCACCTGTGACCGGCGACAGGCATCAGCCTGCGCCGTGATCTGATTGGAACGGCCGCGCCTCGACGCAGCCGCGCTCAAATCAGCTAAGTGCCGGTGGTCCCCTGAGCGGCGGGCGCGATCGCGCCGGCTCTGCTCGGCGTGGTTGAGAGATGCCGATGACCGCCAGTGCCATCACGAACGCGATCAGCGCGGCGAGTATTACCGCATCGGTGGCGGCGAGCGTTGCGGCGGTCAGCGCGGTGAAGACGCACGGCATTTCCGCCTTGCCGCGATCATGCGATTTGCCATGATCCGCCGATATGTCGTGCGCCATGCCCGCGTGCATCGTTTCATCCATTGCCGATGTGGCTGGCGCGACCTCAGGGCACAGGGTGATGGCGGGCCAGCCGGCCACGTTGCTCACCATGTAGCCGGCTGGCACCGCGACCTTCATCAGCAACGCCGCCGCGAAAATCAGCGCGGCAAGGTGCCGTTGCGCGAGAAGATGGCGGAGCAGGCTCACGCGCCTCGCCTAGCGGGGTATCCGGAGTGTGTCACGACTCGCCGGCCATCGCGACGAGACGCCGCGCTGTTAAAGATGACGATCAATCAATTGGGCAAGCAGTGGAATATCGAGCGGCGGCATCGGCAGGTGCGTGAGGTCGTGCGGAAGGTCCCAATATAGCTCGCACGCGTCGAGCGCGCGTGGATCGCCCGACCAGCGCCGGCATGAGAACAGCAGCAGTATCACGCAACGCTCACCGGCATCATCGGTCGCGAAGCCGAGCGGTATAAGGTCGTCCTCCGCCACATCGATCGCGAGTTCCTCCCGCAACTCACGCGCAAGCGCGCGCGCCGGCGTCTCGCCGGGTTCGACCTTGCCGCCCGGAAACTCCCACAAACCGCCATGCGCCTTGCCCACAGGACGCTGCTGCATCAGCACGCGGCCACGCGCGTCCTGCAACGCCGCCGCGACGACGAGCAGCGGCGCGTGGCTGGTTGAGGGCACATGGGTGAGCGAATCGTTAAGGCTCAGCTGCTAATCCTCTCGTTTATGAAGAAGGTTCGGTCCGCGGCCGCCAAGCTTAGTCGCCAAGCCCGGCTGCTTGCACGTTCACAGCGCGGCGGCACCGCGGTCGAGTACGCGATGATCGTCGCCGTAATCGTACTCGCAGTAGCAGCCGCTATCTCGCAGACAGCCGGGGTTAACTCTGCGATCTGGGCCAATGTGAGTACCAGTTTCGCCGCATCGATGCCGGCAGATTGATTTACCAACGCTCTTAAACATTTCGCAACTGCCGAGCGTGTAGAACGGCACTGCTGGATACCGGCTCCCGGTCGTTCAGCCGGGTAAACTCCTCTTTCTGACATCGGAGATCGATATGCAGCAGATTCTCGCCTTCCTGAAAAACAACAAGGGTGCCACCGCGATCGAGTATGGCCTGATCGCCGCGCTGATCGCTGTCGCCGCGATGACGGCAATGTCCAACCTCGGCGGCTCGATCAAGAACACCTTCGCGACCGTGGGTAAGAAGATGGACGACAGCGCCACGACCGCTCCGACTGCTGGCACTTCGAAGCAGTAATTAGCTATCAGCAACTCAGTTAAAGAGGGCGACGGAGTAATCCGTCGCCCTTCTCGTGAAAGCGCTTAGCGTCAGGCCACCCGCCCCATCGACAGGAACTTTGCCCGCCGTGCCTGACGCAGCGCCGCGGCATCCAGCGGAGAGAGCTCGCCCAGCGCCTGCTCGATCGCGTCACCCAAATCGCTGATCGCCCGCGCCGGATTGCGGTGCGCGCCGCCCATCGGCTCGGGCACGATCGAGTCGGCAACGCCGAGCGCTTGCAGGTCCTGCGCGGTCACCTTCATCGCTTCTGCCGCATCTGCCGCCTTGTCGGCGGTACGCCACAGGATCGAGGCGCAGCCCTCGGGCGAAATAACCGAATAGACCGCGTGCTCGAACATCAGCACCTTGTTACCGCTCGCCAGCGCGACCGCGCCCCCCGAGCCGCCCTCGCCGACGATCGCCGACACCAATGGAACGCCGAGCGACAAGCACGTCTCGGTCGAGCGCGCGATCGCCTCGGCCTGTCCGCGCTCCTCCGCCTGGATGCCCGGGAACGCACCCGACGTGTCGACCAACGTGACGACGGGCAGCGCGAACCGGTCGGCGAGTTCCATCAGCCGGATCGCCTTGCGATAGCCTTCCGGCTTCCCCATCCCGAAATTGTGTCTGAGACGCGTCGCGGTGTCGTCGCCCTTCTCATGGCCTAGCACCAGCACACGGCGACCGCGGAACGTCGCGAAACCGCCCAGGATGGCCTGATCGTCACCGAAGGCGCGATCGCCCGCGAGCGGCATGAAGTCGCTGAACAGCCCGGCGACATAATCCTTGAAATGCGGTCGCTCAGGGTGACGCGCAACCTGCGTCTTCTGCCACGGCGTCAGCTTGGCGAAGGTATCCTTCAGCAGCTTGTCCGACTTGGCCTGCAGTCGCGACACCTCGGCCGCGATGTCGACGCCGCCCTCTGCGCCGGTGTCGCGCAGCTCGTCGATGCGCGCCTGCAGTTCGGCGATCGGCTTCTCGAAATCGAGGAATTTGTACATCGCGCGCGGTTAGGACGCGCGCGCGCCAGCGTCAACGAGTGCCTCGCGCAGCGGATGACGCTCGTTCACCAGCTCGACCAGCCGACGCCGGTCGACATGGGTGTAGATTTCAGTCGTGGCGATGTCCGCGTGCCCCAGCATGGATTGCAAGGCGCGCAAGTCGGCGCCGCCTTCGAGCAGATGCGTGGCGAAGGCGTGACGCAGTACGTGCGGGCTGATGCGATCGGGCGCGATCCCCGCCTCCGCCGCTACGGCGCGGATGATCTGGAACAGTCGCACGCGCGAGAGGTGCGTCTTTCCCGAGGGAAAAAGGAACGCTTGATCGACCCGCACTTGCACCCGCCAAGCGGCGACCGCGGCGCGGGCACGACCGGACAGCGGCACCAAGCGCTCGCGCCCACCCTTGCCACGGAGGATCAGAAACGGTTTGTCCGTCCGCACCGCTCCGCGCGGCAGGCCGACCAACTCGCTCGCGCGCAGGCCGGAGCCGTAGAGCAGTTCGAGCAGCGCCGACAGCCGCAGGTCGGGTGCGAGCGGCGGATCGCGCCTAAGCCGTTCGGCGACAACCGCGAACAGCCGGTCGACATCATCGCGCGACAGCGTGCGTGGCAACCCGCGTTCGGTCCCCGGCCGGGGAAGCGCGGGCGAGGGATCGTCGCCGCGGTCACCCTCTTCGACCAGGAAACCGTAGAAGCGCCGGAGTGCCGCGGCCTTGCGCGCCACGGTAGCGCGAGACAGATCGCGCCAGTTCGCTGCCAATTGCTCCAACTCCGGAGCCTGCGCGGCCGCGAGTTTGCCGCCCAGCAGCTCGGACGCGAGCCGCAGGTCGGTGCGGTACGCGGCCAGCGTGTTGCGAGCCGCGCCGGCCTGCGCCGCCATCATCTCCACAAAGCGATCGATCGCGTCGCGATCGCTGACGGATGGGGCTTGCGTCACAAGCGCGTCAGCGCCTCGACCGCAATCATCCGCGCCTCGCCCGTCAGCCCCACGGCGCGCAATGCGCCGACGATCCGGTACAAGGCCGCGGGGGGAACGCCTGCCCAGTCGTTCGTCTGCATGCCGACTGCACACAGGAGCACGACAGTGCCGGCCTGACCCTCTGCCGCGGCGCGGTCGAGCGCGCGCGTCCAGGCGTTCGCCGCGCCGATGCGCACGTCGAGCGACTGCGCCGTTCCCTCGACATCGCTTGCGCCGATGCGGCCAAGCCCTGCCATGCTCGCGAAGAACAGTTGCTTCTTGCGTTGCGCGTTCGCGCCCGTCGGCGCGTAATCGTCGACGCTGCCCCACCCGCTGCCCGAGCGGTCCGGATCGGCGATGTGCAGCATTGCCCAGGCATCGCTGCCGGCGGGCACGTGCCCCTGCCAGCGCATCGCGGTGCGATCGAGACCGGCCGACAGCATCGACGCGATCAACTGGTTCGTCTGCTCGACACCGGCGAAGACGGTCAGACGCCCCGCCGCGCGCGCCGTCAGGATCAGCCGGGCGTAGCGCAGGTCGGGCGTGTCGCCGCCGTTCCACAACGCCGTCATCGCCTTCAACCGGGTGGCGCGGTCGCTGCCGACATAAGCGTCCTGCAGATCGTTCGCGGTTTGCGCCAGCGCGGCCGGCGCTTCCTCCAGCTCGCGTGAGGCGGCGAACAGGTCGACTAAGGCGGCATTGGAGAGGATGCCCATCGACGCCGCGCGCTCCGCCGGCACTGCCCGGTCGGCGAGCGGGATTGCGGGGGCGAGCGCGCGCCACCCGGTGACCTGCGGCCCGACCGTCTCGTACAGTGCGTCGGGTACGGCGACGCCGGTCGCGGTCGCCAAGCCCCAGCGCCACGCGGTCAGCTGCGATACCGGGTCCCACTCGATCGTGATCGCCTGCCCGCTGTTGGCGCCTGCGCCGATCACCTTCTGTGCCAGTTGCAGGTCGACGCCGCTTGCGATGCGGCGCCGGCGCAGCTTCTGGACGAGCGGTCGCGTCGGTTCACCCGTCAACCCCGCGCACATCGCCTGCGCGGCGATCCAGCCCGGCTCGCTCTCCGCCACGCGCGGGAACTGCGCCAGCGTACACAGCCCCGCGGGGTCGGCTATCGCGAGTGCCGCCTGCATCCACATCTGCGCGAGTTTGGGCGTGACGTTGCCGGGGTCGACCGATTGCGCCACCGCGCGTGCCGCGACGGCCTCCCCCATGCGCAGTAGCAGCCACGCGCGCTCGGCGGCGAAATCGGCGCCGTTCACCCGTGCCGGCGTGTTCAGCCGCGAGGCGAGCAGCCGACGCAGCGTGATCGACATCCAGCGCGACGGCAGCGGCGCAGAGAGGCGCCGCATCAAAACTTCGAGATAACGTCCATCGGCGCGACCGAACGCATCGGCACTCACCCCACCCTCGCCCGCTGCTACCGGGCCGACCTGGGCGAGCGACCGGCGCGCGAAGGCGGGCATTTCGTAGAGCGCGAGTTGCGCCGCATCCGGTGTCGGCGACGGCGTGGGCGTCGGCGTGGGCAGCACCAGCGGCGGCAATGCCGGCAACGCGGCGGCGGTGCTGACCGGACTCGGCGTCGTTCCGCCGTCTCCAGTGCTGCCCTGTGTCGGCGTCGGCGCAGGCGCGGGGGCCGGTGTCTGCCCGAAACCGGGGGGCAGCAGCGACTCCGGCCGCTCCTGCGCGAGCGCGGTCGCCGCGACCGCTGCCGCCGCGACCCCGATCAGCAGGTGCTTAATTGGCAAGGTTGCCGAGCTCGACCGGCTTCTCGATCTGCGTCACCGGCCGCTCGGTCGCGCGCCCGGCGAAGAAGAACAGAGCACCCACGACCAGGACGATCAGCACCACGAACGAGACGATGAAACGCATATCCGGACCTTAAACATGAACGGGTGACCTCACCGGGCGCTAGGTCTGGCGTCGGTGTCGAAGTGCGCTGTATAGCCCGCCGCGTCATGTTGCATAGCCCGCCCGTGATCCCCGCCTGGACGGGGCGACCGATCGTTCTGGTCGGGTTGATGGGCGTCGGCAAATCGACCGTCGGCCGGCGACTCGCCAATCGGCTGAAGCTGCCCTTCGTCGACGCCGATCACGAGATCGAGGACGCGGCGGGCATGACGATCGCCGACATCTTCGACCGGTTCGGCGAAGCGTATTTTCGCGATGGTGAGCGCCGCGTGATCGCGCGGCTGATCGACGGCAAACCCAAGGTTATCGCGACCGGCGGCGGTGCGTTCATCAACGATCAGACCCGCGCGCTGATCCTGGCCGATGCGCTGTCGATCTGGCTCGATGCACCTGTCGATGTGCTGGTCGATCGCGTGCGCCGTCGCGATACGCGGCCGCTGCTGCGCGGGCGTGACGCGGGCGCCGTGCTGCGCGACCTCGCCGCCAAGCGGACCCCATTCTACAGCCTCGCGCACCTGCGCGTCGCGAGTGCAGATGCGCCGCACGAGAATACAGTGCGCGCGATCCTGGAGGCGATCGGTCGATGAAGGTGGTGCCCGTCGCGCTCGGTGCGCGCAGTTACGAGGTCAGGATCGCGAGCGGACTGCTCGCGCGGGCGGGCGACGAACTCGCCCCGCTGGTGGGCACGCGACCGGTGGTGATCGTTGCGGACGAGTGTGTGGCGCCGCATCTGGCCACGCTCGAACGCTCGCTCGCATCGGCCGGCGTGACCGCGCGTGCGATCGTGCTTCCCTCGGGTGAGGGCACGAAAAGCTGGGCCGTGCTCGAACGTTTGTGCGACGCGTTGCTCGACCACGGTGTCGAGCGGCAGGACCACGTGATCGCGCTGGGCGGCGGGGTGATCGGCGACCTGGTCGGGTTCGCCACCGCGATCCTGAAGCGCGGCTGCCGCTTCATACAGTTACCCACCACCTTGCTGGCGCAGGTCGACAGTTCGGTCGGGGGCAAGACCGGCATCAACGCGCGCGCGGGCAAGAATTTGATCGGCTCATTTCACCAACCGGCAGTCGTCCTGATCGACCCCGACGTGCTCGATACCCTGCCCGCACGGCAGGTTCGCGCCGGCTATGCCGAGGTGGTCAAATACGGGCTGATCGACGACGCCGACTTTTTCGGCTGGTGCGAGGCGAACGGTGCTGCGCTGCTCGCCGGCGATCCTGCGGCGCGCGCCTACGCGATCGCGCACGCGGTCGCGGCCAAGGCGCGGATCGTGGGTGAAGACGAGTTCGAGACGACCGGCCGTCGCGCGCTCCTGAACCTGGGCCATACGTTCGGCCACGCGCTCGAGGCAGAGGCAGGGTTCAGCGACCGCCTGCTACACGGCGAGGCGGTTGCGGCCGGATGTGGGCTCGCCTTCGATTATTCGGCGGCGGTCGGGCTGTGTGCCCGCACGGACGCCGAACGCGTTAAGGCGCACTGGCGCGAGGGCGGGTTGCCCGACGGGCTTTCTGCATCGGGCATCACCGCGCCAGCCGCACGGCTCGTCGATCATATGCGCCACGACAAGAAGATGGCGGCCGGCACGCTCCCTTTCCTCCTCGCGCGCGGGATCGGGCAGGCGTTCCTCGACAAGACCGTCACGCTCGAGCGGGTAGAGCAGTTCCTGAACGACGAGGCGCGGTGAGAGCCGCAGGAACAGCGGAGCCGGCGCCACGTTGATTGCGCGCAACAACGGGCTGGAGCTATCCCGCATGCCTTACGTCAAAACGCGCGACGGTACCGACATTTACGTCAAAGATTGGGGTTCCGGTCGCCCGGTCGTGCTAATCCACGGCTGGCCGCTGTCGTCGGACAGCTGGGACCCGCAGATGATGGCGCTCGCTGACGCCGGTTTCCGCGTCATCGCCTACGACCGCCGCGGCTTCGGACGCTCGGGACAGCCGTGGTCGGGTTACGACTATGACACGCTGGCCGATGATCTGGCCGACGTGATGAAGGCGACCGGCGCCGACAGCGACGCGAGCATCGTCGGTTTCTCGATGGGTGGCGGCGAGGTCGCGCGCTACATGAGCCGGCATGAGGGCCGCGGCGTCGTCTCGGCCGGGCTGATCTCGTCGGTCGTGCCGTACATGCTCAAGACCGACGACAATCCCGACGGCACGCCCGCGGAAAAGCTGCAGGAGATCGCCGACGGCATCAAGAAGGACCGACCCGCCTTCTTCCAGTCGTTCTTCAAGGACTTCTTCGGCGAAGGCTATCTCACCAGCCCGGTCAGCAGTGCGACGATCGACTGGGCGTGGCGCCTGGCTATGCAGGCTGGGTTGAAGCCGACGCTCGCCTGCGCCGAGAGTTTCGGCCACACCGACTTCCGCCCGGATTTGCCCGCATTTCGCGTCCCCACGCTGGTGCTGCATGGCACGTCGGACAAGACAGTACCGATCGATGCTGCGGGTCGTGCTGCAGCGGCAGGCATCGCAAACAGTCAGCTGGTCGAATATGACGGCGCACCGCACGGCTTGTTCGCGACCGAGGGCGATAGGCTGACGCAGGATCTGCTGACCTTCCTGCGCTAACGAATAAAAGGCGGGGCCGCTCGATGCGGCTCCGCATCATTTCAGCGGAACGATCACCTCGTCCGGATGCGCGACGTTCAATTCCTTGCGCACCAGTTCGTCGACGAGATCGGGATTGGCGTGGCGCGGATCGAGCAGCGCGACGCGATTGCGCAACATCGTCCGCCGCTTATCGAGTTGCCGGTACTGCCGCTCACGCACCGCAATCTGCTGCTTGTAGTCACCAAGTGCGAAGATGCCGTTCGACCCCGTGAAGGCATAGGCGCCGAAGAATGCCATGACCGACAGGGCCGCGGCCGGCACTGCCGCACGGCGGAGAAGAACGAGCGGAGGGGTCGGCTTGCGGCGCATCGCGCGAAAGAATCGCGCAGATGCGCCCCGTTTGCAAGACGGCTCAGCGCGTGCGGAGCACGTCGCGCCCCGCGTAGTGCGCGACCTTGTCCAGTTCTTCCTCGATCCGAATCAGCTGGTTGTACTTGGCGAGCCGGTCCGAGCGCGCCAGGCTGCCCGTCTTGATCTGCCCACAATTGGTTGCAACCGCCAGATCGGCGATCGTCGCGTCCTCGGTCTCGCCCGAGCGGTGGCTCATCACCGCGGTGTAGCCGGCACGCTCGGCAATGCGGATCGCTTCCAGCGTTTCCGACAGCGTCCCGATCTGGTTTACCTTGACCAGCAGCGAGTTGGCGAGCCCGCGGCTGATCCCGTCGCGCAGCCGCTTCGGGTTGGTCACGAACAGGTCGTCGCCGACGAGCTGGACCTTGCCCCCGACCGCGTCGGTCAGCGCCTTCCAACCCTCGAAATCGTCCTCGGCCATGCCGTCCTCGATCGACAAAATCGGGTAGCGCGCGACGAGATCGGCGAGATATTCGGCCATTGCGCCGGGTTCGAGCGTCAAATTCTCACCCGAGATGACGTACTTGCCATCCTTGAAGAACTCGGTCGCGGCGCAATCGAGCGCCAGCATCACATCGTCCCCCGGCGTGTAGCCCGCCTTCTCGATACTCGACATGATGAAGTCGAGCGCGTCCGTCGTGCTGGCGAGATTGGGCGCGAAGCCGCCCTCGTCGCCCACCGCGGTCGCCAGGCCCTTGTCGTGCAGGCCCTTCTTCAACGTGTGGAAGATTTCCGACCCGCAGCGCACCGCTTCGCTGAGCGACGGCGCGCCGACCGGCATGATCATGAATTCCTGAAAGTCGATCGGATTGTCGGCGTGTTCGCCACCATTGATGATGTTCATCATCGGCACCGGCAGCACGTGCGCCGCGACGCCGCCGACGTAGCGGTAGAGCGGCAGGCCGCGCGCGTCCGCCGCGGCCTTCGCGACCGCCAGACTGACGCCCAGGATCGCGTTGGCGCCAAGCCGCCCCTTGTTATCGCTGCCGTCGAGCGCGATCATCGCGTGGTCAATCTCGAGCTGATCCTCGGCGTCCATGCCGACGATTTCGCCCGCGATCTCCTCGTTCACCGCGGTGACCGCCTGATCGACTCCCTTGCCGCCCCATTTCGCCTTGTCGCCGTCACGCCGCTCGACCGCCTCATGCGCGCCGGTCGACGCGCCCGAGGGGACGGCGGCGCGGCCGAAGCTGCCGTCCTCCAGCAACACATCGACCTCCACCGTCGGATTGCCGCGGCTGTCCACGATCTGGCGTGCGTGAATGTCGATGATTGCGGTCACGTAACGATCCCCTTAGCTGTTCGGGCAAAGCAATGTCGTGGGCGGCTGTAGCGAGCGGCGGGTGATGCCGCAACGCGAGGGAACCGGCGGCGACGCACGGGGTTCACGACGAAACCATGAAGGACATGATTACGATGGCCGACCCGACCGATCGCAACGATTTGGCCCCGATGACCAGCGGCGACACGGAGACAGCGAGCGGCAGCGCATCGTTCCGGCAGTCGGCACCGCTGAAGAACGCAGGCTCTAACAGCACGTCAGGCACTGCTGACACACTGTCGTCCAAGGCAAGCGAGGCAGGCGAGACGATCAAGCAGGGCGCATCCGACCTGCGCGGTCAGGCAACCGACCGCGTGCGCCTCTTCGCAGAGGACGGCAAGTCCAAGGCAACCGACGCGCTCGGCCAGCTGACACAAATTCTCAACGACGCCGCGGCGCAGGTCGATGACAAGCTCGGCAAGCAATATGGCCAATATGCCCGCAGCGCTGCCGATCAGGTGCAGGCGTTCGGCACCAAATTGGACGACACGACGGTCGACGAAATCTTCGACGAAGCGCGCGAGCTGGTGAAGAAGAGCCCGGGTGTTGCCGTCGGAATTGCGGCCGCGGTCGGCTTCGTTGTGGCGCGCCTCGTCTCCGCCGGTGTCGAGCAGCGCGGCGCCTGACGCGATGAGTGACCCGAGCAACGTCACGCCGATCAGGCGCGCGGCTGAGGCAGTTCGCGACCGAGTGACGCCGGAGCCCGGCCTGACCGATCTGGTATCTCGACTGACCGGAGACGCGAAGGACCTGGCGCGCGCCGAGTTCGACTTGCAGAAGGCGAAGGTCGGTGAGGCGGTCGGACGATACAAGAACGCCATCATCTTCTTCGCGGTCGCGGCCGTGCTCGCGCTCGCCGGACTGATTGCGCTACTCGTCGGCGCGATCGAGACCCTGGCAACGCTGATCGGCCCCGGTCTGGCCACATTGATAGTGGTTGGCGGCACATTGCTGATCGCCGCGATCCTAGGCATCATCGGCAAGCATCGCCTCTCACCCAAGGCTGACGCGTGAGCACGCCTGCCGACGTTGCCGCTGCTGAGGCGCGTGCCGCCGAGGCACGAGCGCGGCTGAACGGAACGGTGGAGCAATTGCAGGGGCAGCTTGCGCCGCGCAAGCTCGCTCGCACCGCAGCCGACAGCGTGAGCGAGGGTGCGCAGAGTGCAGCGCGCGCGTCGATCAAGACCGCGATGATGCACCCTGGTGCGGTGACCGGCGGCATCGCAGCCGTGGTTCTCTTCCTGTGCCGTAAGCCACTCGCCCGCGCGCTCGGCCTCGCCAAGCGCCCACCATCTCCGGCGAAACCGCCTCATCTCCGGCGCGTTCGCTGAAATACTTATCCGTTCGCGAAAGGAACGACGACATGACCGACCACAATCATGCGGACGACCACGGCAAACTCCGCGACAGCCTCGACTCCGCCAAATCCGCCGTGACCGATGCTGTCGAAACGACGCGGGAGAAGACGCGTGAATTCGCGCACCAGACCGCGCAGGCGGCCGAGACCAACCCGCTCGCGATCGTCGCTGGCGGTATCGCGCTCGGCGCGCTCGTTGGTGCGATCGTACCGCGCAGCGCGAAGGAGAAGGAACTGCTCGCCCCCGTAGGCAAGCGGCTCGGCGCGACTGCCGTTGCAGCGTTCGCGGCAGCGCGCGACAGCGGGAAGAGCGAGCTTCAGAACATTGGCTTTACCAAGGGTGCCGCGAAGGATCAGGTGAAAACGCTGCTCCAGAACGTCGCCGGTGCGGCGGCGACGGCCGGCAAGGCGGCAGCCTCGGCCGGGAAGCAGGAGCTTCGCCACGCCGACGATCAACCGGCTGCGTAGACGAGCGCAGCCTGACCCTTCACCTATCCCGCCGACGACGCTAGAGGAGCCCGCATGAGCAAGCTTCATCTCGTTTTCGGCGGGCGCGTGAGCGACCCGCGCACGCTGGAATTCAATGATCTCAAATCGATCGACGTCGTTGGCGTCTTTCCCGACTATGCCAGTGCAGAGAAGGCATGGCGCGGAGCTGCGCAGCGTACCGTCGACGACGCCGAGATGAAGTATGTCGTGGTGCATCTGCACCGCTTGCTCGAGCCGTCGCTTACGTCTGAGGCGTGATATTGAGGCGACGTTGTCGCGGTGTCGGCAACGTTGCTTACCATAGCGTCAGAGAGAATAGCTGAACTCGCGCGTTTGTCTTGCGCTCGCTGACTTTATCCGCCGTCGTGCCGACCAGCAGGTCGGCACGGAGAATACAGGCGCCACCTGCCGCAACTCCGCGCAGAGACGCTCACCTATCCCACTGCTGCGCGCTGTTCGCGCCAGCAACCGGGTTCAGATAAATTCGATCTTCGACACCAGATAATAGCGGTCGCCCGACGGCACTGTCACCTCGACTTCGTCGTCCACGCTGCGGCCGATCAACGCGCGACCGAGCGGCGAATTGTAGCTGATTCGACCACCCTTCGCATCCGCCTCGGTCTGGCCAACAATCTGATAACGGATCGGCTTGTCATCCTCGTCGAGCAGCGTCACCGTCGCGCCGAACACGATCTTGTCGCCCGACAGGTCGCGCGGATCGATGATCTGCGCGCGGCTGAGCTTGTCCTCGATGTCGGCGATCGATGCCTCGATCTGTCCCTGACGCTCCTTCGCAGCGTGGTACTCGGCGTTCTCCGACAGGTCGCCGTGCGCGCGCGCTTCCTCGATCGCGTCGACGATCTGCGGGCGCTCGGTTTTCAGACGCTTCAAATCCGCATTCAGCTTCTCATAGCCTTCCTGCAGCATCGGCATCTTTTCAACGGTCGCCATGCATCACTTCCTTCAAACGCCCCCGAGCGGCCCTCCCTGCAAGGCCGCACGCACGATCAACTGTATGTCCGAGGTTCAGTTGTGCGATTGCGAATAATAGGATTGCAGCGGGCGCACTTCAAGCGCGCGACGTGCGGCGGCTTGTTGCCCGGCGACGGCACTCGCCGCTATCGCCTTCGCGGCCTCGACACTAGCAGACGCGGTCGTGAAATAGGGAATGCGTCCCGCAACCGCGCTTGCGCGGATCGGCTGCGAGTCCTTGAGGCTCTGCCATCCCTCGGTCGTGTTGAAGATCAGCGCGATGCCCCCGTCCTTGATGCGGTCGACGATATGCGGCCGTCCCTGCGCAACCTTGTTGACCAGTTCGACCAGCAATCCGGCTCGCGACAGGTAATCGGCGGTTCCGCCGGTCGCGACGATCGTGAAGCCCGCCTCCACCAACTGCTTCGCCGCGGGCACGATCAAGGGCTTGTCGCTGTCCTTGACGCTGACGAACACCGCGCCGCTATCCGGCAGCACGGTGCCAGCCCCCAGTTGCGCCTTCGCGAACGCGGTCGTGAAATCGCGATCAATTCCCATCACTTCGCCGGTGGACTTCATCTCCGGGCTTAGGACGGGGTCGATGCCCGGAAAGCGGTTGAACGGGAACACGGCTTCCTTGACCGCGACATAGTCGATGCGGCGATCGATCGGCGGCAGGTCGCGCAGCTTCTCGCCCGCCATCACGCGTGCCGCGATCTTCGCGATCGGCGCGCCGATCGCCTTGGCGACGAACGGCACCGTGCGGCTGGCGCGCGGGTTGACCTCGATGAGGTAAACCTGGCCGTCCTTGACCGCGAACTGGATGTTCATGAGGCCAACGACGCCCAGACCGCGCGCCAGCGCCTCGGTCTGCCGCTCTATCTCGGCGATGATCTCGTCGCCCAGGCTGTACGGCGGGATCGAGCAGGCGCTGTCGCCCGAGTGGACGCCCGCTTCCTCAATGTGCTGCAGCACGCCCGCGACGACCACGTCATCACCGTCGCAGATCGCGTCGACATCGACCTCGACCGCGTCGCGCAAATACTGGTCGATCAGGACGGGCGAGTCACCCGACACCTGCACCGCGGTCTGGATGTAATCGTCGAGCTGCTGATCGCTGTCGACGATCTCCATCGCGCGTCCGCCCAGCACGTAGCTCGGCCGCATCAGCACCGGGTAACCGATGCGGTGCGCGACCGCGATCGCCTCGTCACGGCTGCGCGCGATACCGTTCGAGGGTTGCGACAGCTTGAGCTTGTTGACGAGTGCCGCAAAGCGCTCGCGGTCCTCCGCCAGATCGATCGCGTCGGGTGCGGTGCCCAAAATTGGGATGCCAGCCGCCTCAAGCGCGCGCGCGAGGTTGAGCGGCGTCTGCCCGCCGAACTGCACGATCACGCCGAGAAGTTGCCCACGCGACTGCTCGACGTGGAGGATCTCCAGCACGTCCTCGGCGGTCAGCGGCTCGAAATAGAGCCGGTCGGAGGTGTCATAGTCGGTGCTGACCGTTTCCGGGTTGCAGTTGACCATGATCGTCTCGAACCCGGCGTCGGCGAGTGCGAAGCACGCGTGGCAGCAGCAGTAATCAAACTCGATCCCCTGCCCGATCCGGTTGGGTCCGCCGCCCAGAATGACGATCTTGCGGCGGTCGGACGGCATCGCCTCGTTCTCGGGCTCGCCGAACGACGGCGCCTCGTAGGTCGAGTACATGTACGGCGTCTTGGCATCGAACTCCGCCGCGCAGGTGTCGATCCGCTTGAACACCGGACGCACGCCCAGCTTGACGCGGTGCGCGCGCACCTCGTCCTCGGTGACGCCGCCGGTCATCGCCTTGACCGCCTCGTGGATCAGGCCCGAACCGCGCGCGATCCCACGGCTCATCCCGCGCAGGTTCGCCGATTGCAGCGCCAGCCACGCCAGCCGCTTGTCGCTGAACCCCATCGATTTCAGCCGCCGCATACCCGCCGCATCGATCGGCAGGCCGTTCTCCATCACCTCGGCCTCGGCGGCGACGATCTCGGCGATACGCTCCAGGAACCACGGATCGTACTTCGCGATTGCGTGAACCTCGGCAACGGTGAAGCCTTCGCGCAGCGCCTGCGCCGCGACGAGCAGCCGGTCGGGCGTGGCAACGGCGAGCGCCGCCTCGATCTCCGCGCGCGGCGCACCGATCAGGTGATCGACATGGTTGAACCCCGACAATCCGGTTTCCAGTCCGCGCAACGCCTTCTGCATCGATTCATGGATGTTGCGGCCGATCGCCATCACCTCGCCGACCGACTTCATCGCGGTCGACAGCACGGGTTCGGCCCCCTTGAACTTCTCGAACGCGAAGCGCGGGATCTTGGTCACGACGTAATCGATCGTCGGCTCGAACGACGCAGGTGTCGCGCCGGTTATGTCGTTCTCGATCTCGTCGAGCGTGTAGCCGACCGCTAGCTTTGCCGCGACCTTCGCGATCGGGAAGCCCGTCGCCTTGGACGCGAGCGCAGACGATCGCGACACGCGCGGGTTCATCTCGATGACGATCAGGCGACCGTCCTTCGGATTGACCGCGAACTGGACGTTCGAGCCCCCCGTCTCAACGCCGATCTCGCGCAGCACCGCGATGCTGGCGTTGCGCATGATCTGATATTCCTTGTCGGTCAGCGTCAGCGCGGGTGCGACCGTGACCGAGTCGCCGGTGTGGACGCCCATCGGGTCGACGTTCTCGATCGAGCAGATGATGATGCAATTGTCCGCGCGGTCGCGGACCACCTCCATCTCATACTCTTTCCAGCCGAGCAGCGATTCCTCGATCAGCACCTCGGTCGTCGGCGAGGCGTCGAGCCCCTTGCGGACGATGTCGAGGAATTCCTCGCGGTTGTAGGCGACGCCGCCGCCGGTGCCGCCCAGCGTAAAGCTCGGGCGGATGATCGCGGGCAGACCTACCTTCTCTAGCCCTGCGAGCGCCTCGCCTTCGGTATGCGCAATCGCCGAGCGGGCGCTCTCCAGCCCGATCTTGTCCATCGCGTCGCGGAATTTTAGGCGGTCCTCCGCCTTGTCGATCGCGTCGGCGTCGGCACCGATCATCTGAACGCCGAACTTCTCGAACGTGCCGTCGCGGAACAGCGCGAGCGCGGTGTTGAGCGCGGTCTGCCCGCCCATCGTCGGCAGCACCGCGTCGGGGCGCTCCTTTTCGATGATGTGCGCAACAACCTCGGGCGTGATCGGCTCGACGTAGGTCGCGCCGTCGCTGCCGACCAGATCGGGGTCGGTCATGATCGTCGCCGGGTTCGAGTTGACCAGGACGATGCGATAGCCCTCCTCGCGCAATGCCTTGATCGCCTGCGTGCCCGAATAATCGAACTCGCACGCCTGACCGATGACGATCGGCCCCGCGCCAATGACGAGGATGGTAGAGATGTCGGTGCGTTTAGGCATGTTAGTTCGCCAAGAAGATTGCTATGATCGTCACAAATAATGACGCTATTCCCGCGATCGAATTCGCTCTGTTTAGAATTTCCCATATCAGATCAGCAGGTGGCTCAGGAGCCTCAGTCAAAGCCTTAGCCGCGTTTAGAAACGCTCGTGCCTGAGCCTTGTCCGCATTCGACAAATCTTGATCATCAAGGCGTGCCTCAACAGCACCAATCTCGTTAATCAGGGAAATTCGCTTATTTTCAGATAAAGAAACCGGAATACTAGGCTCGCGCTCCTCCAACTGTTCTGCATGAGTCGTATTATTTATCGCCTCTTGCGTATATCCAGCAAAGACATCAGGAAAAAGTCTTCCTCCTATCCTCCCGGCCGCAGATGCGATTGCATTAGTCTCCAAAGCTGTTTTACGAAAAGCCGGGTATCGCGAGTTTATATAGGTGTAATATTCGCCAGCAAAGCGTATCGTTTCAGAGTGAATGACCTTTGCCTTTGCGAGCTCTTCAAGCAATTGTTCTGTAAGTGGCCAAAAGCTATAATTTGATGGGATGTCGTATCCGTTCATTCCCTTCGTAAGAGCGTAGTGAACATCACTAACAACCTCACTCCGCTTTTTAGCTTCTCCGGAAATCTCCAACGACGAGACGTTCAGCAGTAATAGCGCCCGGATATACGGCGTCAGCTCATCAAATAATGTGAGGCTCACCGCAACGATCCCACAAACCGCTCGAAGAGATAGAAGCTATCCTGCGGCCCTGGGCTCGCCTCAGGGTGGTACTGCACCGAGAATGCCGGGCGATCGGTCAGCTCCAGCCCCGCGTTGCTGCCGTCGAACAGCGACACGTGCGTTTCTCGCGCATTCGCCGGCAGGCTGTCGCGTTCGACCGCGAAGCCGTGGTTCATGCTGGTGATCTCGACCTGCTCGGTCGCGCCGTCCGCGCCAACGCGCTTGACCGGGTGGTTGGCACCGCGGTGGCCCTGGAACATCTTGGTCGTGCGCGCGCCAACCGCGAGCGCGAGCAATTGGTGACCGAGGCAGATACCGAACAGCGGCTTGTTCGTCTCGAGCAGCTGGCGGATCACCGGCACGGCATATTCGCCGGTCGCGGCAGGGTCGCCGGGGCCGTTCGACAGGAAGATGCCGTTGGGCTGTAGCGCCATCACTTCGTCGAACGTCGCGGTCGCGGGCAGCACGCTTACCTTTGCGCCGGCGTGAACAAGATTGCGGAAGATGTTGTGCTTGCTGCCGTAATCGATTGCGACGACGTGCGGGCGCTCGTCGCCCTCCCCGCCACCATAGCCGAAGCCGAGCCGCCACGGCCCGCCCTCGCGCGTCTGGCCCCAGGCGTAGTGCGTCTCGGTCGAGACCGATTTCGCCAGGTCCATGCCCTCCAGCCCCGGCCACGCGCGCGCCATCTCCAGCAGCGCGTCGAGGTCGAACTCACCCGCCACCGAATGCGCGATGACGCCGTTGGGCGCGCCGCCAGCGCGGATACGCCTGGTCAGCGCGCGCGTGTCGATGCCCGATAGGCCGATGCGCGCGTGGCGGCGCATCCAACCGTCGAGGTTCTCGACCGCGCGGAAGTTCGACGGCGCGGTCACGTCCTCGCGCACGATCATGCCGAGCGCGTGCGGCGCATAGGCCTCGATATCGTCAGGGTTCGCGCCGACGTTGCCGATATGCGGGAAGGTGAAGGTGATGATCTGCCCGGCGAACGACGGGTCGGTCATGATCTCCTGATACCCGGTCATCGCGGTGTGAAAGCACACCTCGCCGACCGCCTGCCCTTCCGCGCCGAACCCGCGACCCCAGACGACCTCGCCCGAGGCGAGCACGAGGACGCCGGTCGCCCCTTCTGGTTTGGGCGCGTGCGAAGGCTTGGCGTCGGCCATGATCGGCGGGCACTCCTGGGTAAAAGTCTGCGATGTCGCTAAGCCCCGCCCGCTAGTGCCAGCGACGCGGTCCGTCAACCGATCGCGCAGCCCTCTCGCCTCCGCCGCCGCCGCGCGCTATCGCAGGCGCCATGATAAGAGACGACATCAAGCAAGCCCAGATCGCCGCCATGAAGGCGGGCGACAAGGAAGCCCGCGCCGCGATCGGCCTCATCCAGGCGGCGGTAAAGAACCGCGACATCGAGGCGCGCACCAGCGGCGCACCCGAACCCGGCACCGCGGCCGACGACGCGCTGGTCGTCGAGGTGCTGCAAAAGATGGTCAAGCAGCGCCGCGAGTCGATCGACATGTACCGCAAAGGCGGTCGCGAGGAGCTGACGGCGAACGAGGAAGCCGAGGTCGCGGTGATCGAGCGCTTCCTGCCGCAGCAGATGAGCGAGGACGAGACCCGCGCCGCGATCCTGACGATCAAGAACGACCTCGGCGCGTCGGGCATGAAGGACATGGGCCGCGTCATGGCCGAGTTGAAGGCGCGCCACGCCGCCAACCTCGACATGAGCAAGGCGAGCGGGCTGGTAAAGGCCGCGCTGGCTGGCTGATCTTTCCGCTTAGTCGGCCCATTCGGCGCGTGGGATCCCCTGCGCCCATAACAGCGCGGAGAGATCATTGTGGTCGATCCGCGCACCGGCCGCCGCGGCGACGATCGGCTTGGCATGATAGGCGACACCCAGCCCGGCGACCTCGATCATCGCGAGATCATTGGCGCCGTCCCCCACCGCCAGCGTCGCCTGCTCGCTGACGCCCAATTTCGCGCGGTACTCCAGCAACGTCGCCTTCTTGGTCGCGGCACCGACGATTGGTCGCGCGACGGTGCCGGTCAGCTGTCCGCGCGCAATTTCGAGCACATTCGCGATCGCGCGATCGAAGCCGATCTCGGCCGCGACCGGCTCGGCAAAGCGGGTAAAGCCACCCGATACCAGCACCGCGGTCGCGCCCCGCGCGCGCATCGTCCTGACCAGCGCGCGCGCGCCCGGCATCAGCTCGACACGCTCGGCTCGGCAGCGGTCTATCGCAGCCTCGTCCAACCCGCCGAGCAGCGCAACGCGAGCGTCTAGTGCGGCCTCGAAATCTAGCTCGCCGCGCATTGCGCGCTCGGTGATCTCGGCGATCTGCGGCTTGATCCCGGCGTAGTCGGCCAGTTCGTCGATGCACTCGACCGTGATCATGGTCGAATCCATATCGGCCACGAGCAGCTGTTTGCCCCGCCCCTCGACCCGCTGAACGACGACGTCGACGCTATCGAACACGCCTTCCAACGCGGCGCGCGCTGCCTCTGGCGCTGATCCGAATGTCACGTCAGCCGCGTCACCCTCGTCGATCCAGGCGACCGTTGTCGGCGTACACCCTGCCGCGGCGAGACGATCGCGCGCGTCCGCCAGCGTGTTGGGCGACAGCCGCCCCGCTGCTATCAGCGTTGCCGTGAACATCCTGTCGTCCCCTACCCCGCGGCCCAGGGTCGCGCTCATTGCAGGGCCGACTGCGAGCGGCAAGAGCGCGCTGGCGATCGAACTGGCGGAGCAGATCGGCGGCACGGTGGTCAACGCCGACGCGAGCCAGGTCTACCGCGACCTGCGCGTGCTGAGCGCCCGTCCGAGCCCGGAGGACGAGACGCGCGTGCCGCACCGCCTCTTCGGCTACGTCAACGGGGCGGAGGCGTGCTCCGCCGCGCGCTGGGCAGGCGATGCCACCGCAGCGATCGACGCGGTTCATGCGAGTGGTGGCGTGCCGGTGCTGGTCGGCGGCACGGGCCTCTACCTGCGCACGTTGCTCGACGGCATCGCGCCCGTGCCAGAGATCGACCCGGAGGTGCGTGCCGGGGTACGCGCGCTTCCCGTCACCGAGGCGCACGAGGCGCTCGAACGCGAGGACCCTTCCGCCGCCGCCCGCCTTGCTCCCGCCGACACGACGCGTGTTGCGCGCGCGCTGGAAGTGGTGCGCTCGACCGGCAAGGCGCTGTCGTATTGGCAGCAGCAACGTACCGGCGGGATCGGCGACCGCGTCGCGCTCTCGGCGGCGGTGCTCCTCCCCGACCGCGCAGCGCTGTTCGCACGCTGCGATCGCCGGCTCGAAGCAATGTTTGGCGACGGCGCCGTCGAGGAAGTTGCCGCATTGCTTCGCCGCGCAGACGTGTCGCCTGACGCGCCGGTGCGCCGTGCGATCGGCGTGCCGGAGATTGCAGCGATGTTGGCGGACGCGATCAGTCGCGAAGAGGCGATCGTGCGCGCGCAACTCGCCACGCGGCAATACGCCAAGCGGCAGTACACCTGGTTCCGCAATCAGCCACCCCCCAGGTGGAAGCGTCAAAACCAACCCGATCTGCAATTTTATTTCGTTTAGCTTGGTTGACGCGCAACTTTACATGGCTTAGCGCGCCGCCGTTCAGCGGGCTTCGGCTCGCACCAACGTGGGAGCAAGGTCGTGGTTGAGCGAAGCGGAGCAGATATCCTGGTCGAGGCGCTGGTCGATCTCGGCGTGGAAATCGTGTTCGGCTATCCCGGCGGCGCGGTGCTGCCGATCTACGACGCCCTATTTCGCGCACAGAAGATCAAGCACATTCTCGTCCGCCACGAACAGGCAGCGACGCACGCAGCGGAGGGCTACGCGCGCTCGACCGGCAAGCCCGGCGTTGTCCTCGTCACCTCGGGTCCGGGTGCCACCAATGCGATCACCGGCATCACCGACGCGATGCTCGATTCGATCCCGATGGTCGTCATCACGGGTCAGGTGCCCTCGCACCTGATCGGCTCCGATGCGTTCCAGGAGGCGGACACGGTCGGCATTACGCGCCACTGCACCAAGCACAATTATCTGGTGAAGGATCCGGCGAAGCTCGGTCCGACGATCCACGAGGCGTTCCACATCGCTACATCGGGTCGCCCCGGGCCCGTCGTGATCGACATCCCCAAGGACGTGCAGGTCGCCACCGCCGGCTACAGCAAGCCCGGCCCGATCCAGCACAAGACCTATCGCCCGGCATCGAAGGCCGACCGCTCCGCGATCGAGCAGACGGTCGACATGATCGCCGCGGCCGAGCGCCCGGTGCTCTACACCGGCGGCGGCGTCATCAACTCGGGGCCGGCGGCGGCGCAGTTGCTGGTCGAGCTGGCACGGATCACCGGCGCGCCGGTCACCTCGACGTTGATGGGGCTGGGCGCTTTCCCCGCCTCGTCGCCGCAGTTCCTCGGCATGCTGGGGATGCACGGCACCTATGAGGCTAACTGGGCGATGAACCAGGCTGACCTGATCGTGAACATCGGCGCGCGCTTCGACGATCGCGTCACCGGGCGGCTCGACGCTTTCGCGCCTAACAGCCGCAAGATCCACGTCGACATCGACCGGTCCAGCATCAACAAGACGGTGCGGATCGACCTTGCCATCGTCGCCGACGCCGGCCGCGCAATGGAGGACATGATCCGCGTCTGGAAATCGCGGCAGTACGCCAAGCCTGACCTGTCCGCATGGTGGGATCGCATCGCCGAGTGGCGCGCCAAGGACAGCCTCGCCTTTCCCGAGGACGAGCCGAACGGCTTCCGCGGCGAGATCATGCCGCAGCGCGCGGTGCGTGCCTTGTGGGAGGCGACGCACCGGCGCCAGCCGATCATCACCACCGAAGTTGGCCAGCACCAGATGTGGGCGGCGCAATATTTCGGGTTCGATCTGCCCAACAAGTGGCTGACCAGCGGCGGTCTCGGCACGATGGGCTACGGTCTGCCCGCCGCGATCGGCGCGCAATTGGGCAACCCGAACGCACTCGTCATCGACATCGCGGGCGAGGCGTCGATCCAGATGAACATCCAGGAGCTCGCCACCGCGACGCAGTACCGCCTACCGGTCAAGGTCTTCATCCTCAACAACGAATATATGGGAATGGTGCGCCAGTGGCAGGAGCTTACCTACGAGAGCCGCTACGCCGAGAGCTATTCCGACTCGCTGCCCGATTTCGTCCGGCTGGCGGAGGCGTACGGGTGGAAGGGCATCCGCATCGAGGCACCCGACCAGCTTGACCGCGGCATCGCCGATATGCTCGCGCATGACGGACCGGTCATGGTCGACTGCCGCGTGGCGAAGCTCGCCAATTGCTTCCCGATGATCCCGTCGGGTGCGGCGCACACCGACATGATCCTGCAAGCGAACGAGGTATCGGGGACGATGGACGACGAGGCACGCGCGCTCGTCTGATCTCGCCTCCGCCCACCATTGCTTCCTCCCGTCACGGGAGCGCAGAAGGACCAACATGCACATTCGTGAAGAAGCGGCCGAGCGGCACACGCTGGCGGTCATTGTCGACAACGAACCCGGCATCCTGGCGCGCATCGCCGGGCTGTTCACCGCGCGCGGCTACAATATCGAGAGCCTGACCGTCAGCGAAGTGACCGCGGACAAGGCGGTCAGCCGCATCACGATTGTGACCAGCGCCAGCCCCGCGACGCTGGAACAGATCGTCGCGCAGCTCGATCGGCTGATCCCCGTCCACCGTGTTCACGATCTGACGGCCGAGGGCGCGCACGTCGAGCGTGAATTGGCACTCGTCAAGGTCCGCGGCACCGGCGACCACCGGATCGAGGCTCTACGCCTCGCCGACGTTTACCGCGCGCGTGTCGTCGACGCGACCACCTCGTCATTCGTGTTCGAGGTGACCGGCGGAGTCGAGAAGATCGACAAGTTCGTCGAATTGATGGGCGAGGTCGGCCTGATCGAGGTCGCACGTACCGGCGTGGTCGCGATCTCGCGCGGCAAGGACGCCGCCTGACCATTTTCTCGCGGTGCTCGGTTCGAGTGTCGCCATCACGATCAAAGGGAGCAAATCATGCGTGTCTATTACGATCAGGACGCCGACCTGAACCTCGTCACGGGCAAGAAGATCGCCATCGTCGGCTACGGCAGCCAGGGCCACGCGCACGCGCAGAACCTGCGCGATTCGGGCGTCAAGGACGTGGCGATCGCGCTGCGCGAAGGCTCGGCCACGGCGAAGAAGGCGGAAGGTGCCGGCTTCACCGTGATGAGCAACAAGGACGCCGCGACCTGGGCCGACCTCGTCATGATCCTCGCTCCTGACGAGCATCAGGCCGGCATTTGGGAAAACGACCTGAAGGGCAACATGCGCGCAGGGTCGGCAATCGCGTTCGCTCACGGGCTGAACGTGCATTTCGGCCTCATCGAGGCGCCTGCCGATATCGACGTCATCATGATCGCGCCAAAGGGGCCAGGCCACACCGTCCGCTCCGAATACGTTCGCGGCGGCGGCGTGCCCTGCCTGATCGCGGTCGAGCAGGACGCGAGCGGCAACGCGCACGATCTCGCCCTGGCCTATGCCAGCGCAGTCGGCGGCGGTCGCTCGGGCATCATCGAGACCAACTTCAAGGAAGAATGCGAGACCGACCTGTTCGGTGAGCAGGCAGTGCTGTGCGGCGGCATCACTCACCTGATCCAGGCCGGGTTCGAGACGCTGGTCGAGGCGGGCTACGCCCCCGAAATGGCCTATTTCGAATGCCTGCACGAAACGAAGTTGATCGTCGACCTGCTGTACGAGGGCGGGATCGCCAACATGCGCTACTCGATCTCGAACACCGCCGAATACGGCGACATCACGACCGGTCCGCGCATCATCACCGACGAGACCAAGCGCGAGATGAAGCGCGTGCTCGCCGACATCCAGGCGGGTCGCTTCGTCAAGAATTTCGTCCTCGACAACCGTGCCGGCCAGCCCGAACTCAAGGCCGCGCGCAAGTCTGCCGCCGCGCATCCGATCGAGAAGGTCGGCGCTGAGTTACGCGCGATGATGCCGTGGATCGGTGCCAACAAGCTGGTCGACAAGGCAAAGAACTGAACTGGCTGGCAAGTTGAGGTAAAAAGCCGCCGCGGCCCCGTTGCCGCGGCGGACGTGCGGGCGTAGGGGCGGCCTGTCATGAGTGCGGCGTCGTACCGTTCATTTTCGTACGACGCTCGCGCCTCGCGCAGCGGGCGCGCGGCGTCATGGGCGCTCGCGCTCGGCATCGCCGCCGCCATCATACTCACGTTGCTCGGAATGGGTGGGTACCGGCGCAGCGAGCCAGGCGACGGGCGCCGGCTTGCGACCTTCAACGTCACGCCGCTCGGCTCGTCGCGGGCGAGCAAACAGACGGTCAAACGTACGCGCGCAGTGGCTCCGACGGCCGCCTCTCCACCGTCGCGCACCGTCACGCCGCCCCGTGACGCGCCGATCGTACCGCCGCCTCCGGTCACGCTCCATCTGCCGGGCGTGCTCGTCCTCAGCCAGTCGGACTATGCCGCGTCGAACATCGGCAAGATCAAGGGTACCGCTGGTTCGGGCAGCGGTACGCAGGTTGCCTCCGCGGGTGAAGAGGGCGGCGATCCCAGCATCGGCACGGGTCCGGGTGGTGAGCCGATGTACGCGGCCGAATGGTATCGCAAGCCGACGCGCGCCGAGATGGCGACCTACCTGCCCGCGGGAAAGCTCGGCTGGGGCGTGATCGCGTGCCGCACGATCGCGCGCTTTCACGTCGAAGATTGCCGCGAACTCGGCGAGACGCCCGGCTCGCGCATCGCGGGCGCAGTGCGGCAGGCGGCGTGGCAGTTTCTGATACGCCCGCCGCGAAAGGGCGGTCAGCCGATGCTCGGCGTCTGGGTGCGGATCAGGTACGATATCCTGCCCGCCGGTTCCAAGGAGCTGGACGATGACTGATCGTCGCTGAAACAGATCGTTTCGGACGCGCCATATTCCCCAAGACGCCGGCTTGTGGTTGGATCGACGCAGCAACAGGGAGTTTCTTTACCATGCGCATCCGCCATTTCGCCGCCGCCACGCTGGCCCTCGTATCCGTTCCCGCGCTCGCGCAAATTGCCACCACGCCGCAGCAGCCCGGGCAGCCGATCGTGTCGCGCGTCGCCGCCGGCACCTATCAGGTCGATCCCGCACACACGCAGGTCAGCTGGCAGGTCAACCATATGGGCTTCTCCATGCTCGAGGGACAGTTTGGCGCGAGCGGCGGCTCAATCACGATCGATCCGAAGAAGCCCGCTGCGACCAAGGTCGACGTCGCCTTCAACATCGACGACCTGTCAGTAACTGCGGCACCGTTTGCCAAGCACCTGAAGTCTGCTGACTTCTTCAACGCGGCGCAATATCCGACCGCGCGCTTCGTCTCGACCCGCATCGTGCCCAAGGGCGCGAACAGCGCGACGATGATGGGCAATCTGACGATCAAGGATCAGACGAAGCCGGTGACGCTCGATGTGACCTTCGTCGGCGCGGGCGACAATCCGATGAGCAAGAAGCTCAACCTCGGCTTCACCGCCAAGGGGCAGATCAAGCGCAGCGACTTCGGCGTCGGTGCCTACGCGCCCGTCGTGTCGGACACGGTCAACCTGACGATCCACGCCGCCTTCACCGCCTGATCGAGCGTGCGGGCGGCCCTGCGCCGCCCGCTTCCTTCATGCCGCGTGGCGCAGCTTGATGAAGCTGTCGAAGGTCGCGCGTACGTTGGGGCCGGTGTTCGCCAGCAGGCGATCGACGCGCAGGCAGAACTGATCTGCCTCCTCGCCGACGCGTCGCTCCGCCATTGCCCAGTCGCCGAACTCGCGCGCCTCGACCTCGCGCCGCGACAGGATGACAAGCGCGTTGTGCCGAGGGTCTTGCCTGATCCGCTCATACGCGGTCTCCACCGCGAGCGCCGGCCCCTCCAGCGCCTGCAGAAAGCGCACACCGTCCGAGTAGAGCAGCCCCGTGATGTTATCCCGGCGGTTGTTGATCCGCGATTTGGCCAGGATGCTGGGTAGGTCGGCGCGCTGCGCGACTGACGAAATGTAAACGAGTTGCAACATGGCGACGGCTCCTTAGTCCTCTTGCCTAGCCCGCAGGTGTTGCGCAAACCTCAACGTTTGCATCCATGTTAAGCAGTTTTGCGACAGCGTCGCCGACCTTCCCCGAAGCGCGCCGCCGCAATCTACGGGCTGGACACCGTGCCGCGCGGCGGGCAAGATAAGATGAGATGATCGTTACGGCGCTCCTTCTTCGACTTACGCGCCCTTAGGCGCGACCGTACCGTGCGCGTTTGCTCGCGCACCCCGCGCCTAAGGGCCAGCCGACACTCCCCTGCAAGAGAGCCGAGCCATGCTGCGCGATCCATCGACCAAGTACCGACCGTTTCCGACCATCGACCTGCCAGACCGGCAATGGCCGTCCAAGACAATCAGCCATGCGCCGCGCTGGCTGTCGACCGACCTGCGCGACGGCAACCAGGCGCTGATCGATCCGATGAACGCGGAAAAGAAGACCCGCTTCTTCGACTTGCTGGTCAAGGTCGGTCTGAAGGAGATCGAGGTCGGCTTCCCCAGCGCTGGCGCGACCGAGTTCGACTTCATCTCCGGCCTGGTGCGGTCCGGCCGCGTACCCGATGACGTCACGTTGCAGGTGTTGACGCAGTCTCGCCGCGACCTGATCGAGACCAGTTTCCGCAGCCTGGAGGGAGCCAAGACGGCAATCATTCACCTCTACAATGCGGTCAGCCCGGCGTGGCGGCGGATCGTCTTCGGCATGTCGCGCGACGAGGTGCGGCAGATCGCGGTCGACGGCGCGAGGATCCTGCGCGACGAAGCGGCGAAACGCCCGAACACCGACTGGCAGTTCGAGTACAGTCCCGAGACGTTCTCGACCGCCGAACTCGACTTCTCGGTCGAGGTCTGCGCTGCGGTAATGGACGTGCTGCAACCCACGCCCGAGCGCCCGATCATCTTCAACCTGCCCGCGACCGTCGAGTGCGCAACCCCCAACGTCTATGCCGACCAGATCGAATGGTTTGCCCGTAACATCCCGAACCGCGACGCAGTTGTCATCTCGCTCCACACGCATAACGACCGAGGCACCGGCGTCGCGGCGGCGGAACTGGGAATGATGGCGGGTGCCGATCGGGTCGAGGGCTGTCTGCTCGGTAATGGCGAGCGGACGGGCAATTGCGACCTCGTGACCGTCGCGCTCAACATGTACACGCAGGGCGTCGACCCGCGGCTGGACCTGTCCGACATCGATGCAGTGGTGAAAACGGTCGATTACTGCACCAACCTGCCCGTCCACCCGCGCACGCCCTATGCGGGCGACCTGGTGTTCACCGCCTTCTCGGGCTCGCACCAGGACGCGATCAAAAAGGGCTTTGCCGCGCAGGCGGCACGCAACGATGATTTTTGGGAGGTGCCGTACCTGCCGATCGACCCGGCCGATTTAGGGCGCAGCTACGAGGCGGTAATCCGCGTCAACTCGCAGTCGGGCAAGGGCGGCGTCGCCTGGGTGATCGAGCAGGACAAGGGCCTGCGCCTGCCCAAGCGCCTGCAGGCCGACTTCAGCCGCCACGTCCAGGCGCTCGCCGACGAGACCAGCCGCGAGTTGAACGCCGCCGACATTTGGCGTCGGTTCGAGGCGACTTATCTGCCAGGCGCAGCCGACCGCTTTATCTTGCGCGATTACGAGGAGACGGGAGCCTCGGGCGATCGGCTCTTCGTCGGGCACGTCGCGGTTGATGGCGAGGAGAAGTCGATCTCCGGTCGCGGCAACGGCCTGATCTCCGGCGTAATCGCCGCGCTGGCGGAGACGACCGGGCCCAATCTCGACGTGGTCGACTATGCCGAGCACGCGATAGGACACGGCGCGGGCGCCCAAGCGGCGGCCTATCTCGAGTGCCGCACTGCCGATGGTCAGATTGTGTGGGGCGTCGGTATCGACACCGACATCGCGACTGCCAGCGTGCGGGCGGTCCTGTCGGCAGCGAACCGCGCCTGAGGCAGGCGGGGCATATCCGCCCCGCCGGTCGCGCCGGTTACGTCGGCTCGTGGATCGGGCAACCGTTGGCGCGGGCTCGGAAATCGGCGCTGTGCTTGTACACGTCCTTTCGCGAGCGATTGATGTTGCCGAGTGGCTGATGCGCGGCAAGTCCGGTCCAGACGCTGAACCGCAGCTCCTCGTTGACGCGCTGCACCCGCGCCTCGTCCCAGCTGTCCTGCGCCTTGGTACGAATTGTCGCGACCGTCACCGACGGCGCGTCCTCTTCCGTCCACTCGACCGTCGGATCCTCGATCGGCTGCTTCTCCGTGTCGCGCTGTAACTGAACGCGGAACTCCCACTCACCGTCGATATCGCGCAACTCCTGCTGCAGCGTCTCGCGGATCGCGTCAGGCCGACCGGACGCATCGATGATCGCCCCGGTACGCTCCTTCAATCCCGGTGCGACGGGCACCAGCTTGAACTTCGCGACATAATCGCCGTAGCGGAACGGCGTCGCGCTGAAATAGGTCTCGCCGATCGGATCGACGTTCGGCGCGCCGCCCAGCGACCGGATCGCCGCGCTCTCCACGCCTACCGCGGTCAACGCGGTGTTAACGCCGCGTAGCACCGCGGACAGCGCGATCTTCGCTCCCTCGGCCTTGTCGGTCGTGCGCGCGAGCAGCTTCAGGTTGCCCAAAAACTTCTCGGCGGTCTTGGCCTGAAAGACGGGTCCGTTGACCATGACGAAATCCTGTGTCCGTCCCTCTGCACCCGGCAGTCGTGCACCCTCCACGTCCAGGACCTTGATGGCGAGCCCGCGCGGCAGCGAGATCTCGTCGCTCAGGATATCGCCAGGATTAGTGGAGAAGCGCATGAACACCGAGTGCTCCCCGGCGCTAGCGAACATGCCTTGCGCCAGTTCGGGCGGCAGGTCCGGGTGTACGGTCAATGTTCCTTCGACGATCGCGTGCGCCTTCGCGTGTACTGAGCGGACGGCGTGACCATAGTCCTCGTGCGTGGTCTTCAGGATAATATCGAACTGCTCGTTGAGCTGCTCAACCGTCTCGCCCTCGTCGGGCTTCACATCTTCGAGATCGGGCGAGTAGCGGATCGGATCGGTCATGCGTGAAGCCCCTTTGTTCTTCACCCATGTTAACCCGCCGATTGCGCGCCCGTTCCGGCCTATACCGCGGTGCGACCGTATTCCTGTTTCGTCACCGGATGGCTCGACGACAGACCGCCGTCGACCGCGATCGCCTGCCCGTTGACGTAGCTGGCGTCGTCGCTGGCGAGGAACAGCGCGACCTTGGCGAGTTCTTCCGGCTGTGCACCGCGGCGCAGCGGGTTCAGCCGACCAAGCCGATCCTCCTTTCCCGCGTCACGCGCATAATCGAACGTCGGCTTGGTCATGCCCGTCTCTGTCAGGCCAGGGCAGATCGCGTTGACGCGGACGTTCGAGCCGGAAAGCTGCTGCGCCGACACCATCGCCAGGTTGATCACGCCCGCCTTCGACGCCGAATAGGCCGGCGATCCGGCGCCCGAGCGAATGCCGGCGACGCTTGCGGTCAGGATGATCGCGCCACCGCGCTGCTCGGCGATCTTCGGCGCGGCATGTTTTACGGCCAGGTAGGGCCCGATCAGATTGACCCGTAGTACCTCGGTGATGAGCGATACGTCGGTGTCGAAGATATTGGCCATTCCGCCAGAGATGCCGGCGTTGGCGAACATGACGTCGAGCCCGCCGTGCCGATCACAGGCGAGCGCGACGGTGCGGATCACGTCGTCCTCGTTGCCCGCGTCCATCCGGATCGCCTCCGCCACGCCGCCGGCGTCGCGGATCAGCCGCGCGGTCTCCTCGGCACCCTCGCTCACGTCAGCGGCGACGACGCGTGCGCCCTCCGTCGCGAACAGCATGGCAGCAGCCCGGCCGATGCCTGAGCCCGCGCCGGTGACGATGATCGATTTGTCGGTGAAGCGTGCCATCTCTCTGTCCTTCCCTGCCCCGCTCAGATCGTGACACCGCCATCGATCACCATCGTCTGCCCGGTCATGAAGGCGCTAGCCGCGCTGGCGAGATAGACGACTGCCCCCGCAATCTCCTCCGGCTCACCGATGCGCCGGAGCGGCGTGGTCGCGTTGCGCTCGGCAACCATCGCCTCGTCTTCCCACAATGCCTTGGCGAAGTCGGTCTTGATCAGGCCGGGCGCGATGCAATTAACGCGGATGTTGTCGCGGCCGTACTCGTGCGCCAGGTTGCGCGCGAGCTGCATGTCGGCCGCCTTGCTGATGCAATAAGCGCCGATCACGGTCGATCCGCGCAGGCCGCCAATCGAGGAGACGATGACGATCGAGCCGTCGCGCCGCTCCCGCATTTCGGGCACCACCATGCCGATCAGCCAATGGTTGGAAATGATGTTGTTGTCGAGGATCTTGCGAAACTGATCGTCGGCAATGCCGGCTTGAGGACCGTAATAGGGGTTCGATGCCGCGTTGCAGACCAGCACGTCGATCCGCCCGAACGCGCACCGTGTCTCGTCGACGAGATGCTGCAATCCCTCCTTGTCGGAGATGTTGGCGGCGAGCGCGATCGCGGTGCCCTCACCGAAGCGCGCGTTGATCTCGGCGGCCGCGGCGTCGCATGCGTCCTGCTTGCGGCTGGAGATGACGACCTTCGCACCCTGCTCGGCGCAGGCGATCGCGGAGGCCTTGCCGATCCCGCGCGAGGAACCGGTGATCAGCACGACCTTGCCGGTCAGATCGAACAGCGACATCGGTATCTCCTCGTGGGTCAGGCGCCCGCCCGGCGCGCGAACGTCAGCGCCGCATCGGCGAGCATGGGCACACGCGCGCTCATCTCCTCAGCGCGCGCGCTCGACGCGGTGCCGATCAGGAAGCGCTTCTTGATTCCCTGTACAATGCTGGCAAGGCGGAAGAGATTGAAGGCGAAATACCAGTCGAGCTGCGGCAGACCGTCGCGCCCGGTACGCGCGCAATAGCGCTCGACCATTTCCTCCAGCGTCGGGATGCCTGTCTCGGGTCCGGTCAGCCCCTTTACGCCCGACCGCCCCTCGGGTTCGGTCACCCAGCTCATCAGATAATAGGTCAGGTCGGCCGTCGAGTCGCCGAGGGTACACAATTCCCAGTCGAGCACCGCGACGACGCGGCCGTCCGTACCAGGTGCGAACTTCATGTTGTCGACGCGGTAGTCACCGTGGACGATCGAGGTACGCGTCTGCTCGGGCACCGTGCGCGGCAGGAACTCGATCAGCGTTTCCATCGCCGGCATGTGCTCGGTCTCGGCGCCGCGGTACTGCTTGGTCCAGCGTCCGACCTGCCGCTCGAAATAGTTGCCGGGACGACCGAAGTCGCCGAGCCCGATCGCTTCGTAGTCGGTGTTGTGGAGATCGGCGAGCGTGTCGATCATCGCGTGATAATGCTCGCGTCGCTGATCCGGAGAAAGATCGGGCATACCGCCATCCCAGATCGTCCGCCCCTCCACCATCTCCATCACGTAGAATGCCGAGCCGATCACGCTCGCATCCTCGCACAGACCGTATTGGAGCGGCACGGGGAAGCCGGTTGGGTGCAGCGCCGCCATGACGCGATATTCACGGTCGACCTGATGTGCGCTCGGCAACAGGTCGCCCATCGGCTTGCGCCGCAAGACGTAGGTCGTGGTCGGCGTCGTCAGCTTATAGGTCGGGTTCGACTGCCCACCGGAGAATTTGGCATAGTCGAGCGTTCCGTTGAAACCAGGCACGTGATCGCGCATCCACGTCGACAGCCGCTCGGTGTCGAGCCGGTCGCGTTCGGCGATGTCGGTCTGCAGCTCTCTCACTGATCGAACACGATCACGCTGCGCGTCGTGTCGCCCTTGCGCAGTTCGTCGAACGCGCGGTTGATCTCGCTGAGCGGCAAACGATCGGCGATGATCGTGTCTAGATCGAGCTGCCCGCGCATGTAGAAGTCGACCAGCCGCGGGATGTCGACCGGGAAACGATTGTACCCCATGATCCCGCCCTGCAGCCGTTTGCCCGACAACAGGTCCATCGCCGACAGGCCGACCTTCTCGTTCAAGGGCATCATGCCCAGGATCGTCGCCGTCCCGCCGCGGCGCAGCACGCCTACGGTCGTCGCGGCCGATTGCGGGCGCCCTACTGCCTCGATCGCGTGATGAACGCCGCCCTTGGTGATTTCGACCACCGCCGCGACCGTATTCTCGTTCATCGGATCGAGCGTGTGGGTTGCGCCCAGCTTTTCAGCGACGGCGCGCTTCTCGGGCACCGGATCGAGCGCGATGATCTTGGCTGCGCCCGCGATCTTGGCGGCGTTCACCGCAGCGAGCCCGATGCCGCCGCAGCCCACAACGCAGACCGTCTCACCTGGCGACACGTCGGTGGTGTTGAACACCGCGCCTGCCCCTGTCGTCACCGCGCACCCGATCAGCGCGGCGCGGTCTAGCGGCATGTCGCGGTCGATCGCCACGCAGGCATGCTCGTGCACCAGCATCATCTCGGCATAGGCCGACAGGTTGAGCATCTGCTGCACCGTACCACCGTTCGCCAGCCGAAGCCGCGGCTCGTCACGCGACGATCGCCGCGTCTCGCCCGAGACGCACAAGTACATGCGCCCGGTGATGCAGAATTCGCAGTGTCCGCAGAACGCCGACAGGCAAGTGACGACGTGGTCGCCCGGCTTGACCGTGCGGACTTCCTCGCCGACCGCCTCGACCACGCCCGCTGCCTCGTGGCCTGGTATGGCGGGCAGCGGGTGCGGGTAGGCTCCGTCGACGAAGTGGAGGTCGGAGCGACATACCCCGCACGCGAGCGTGCGGATCAGCACCTCGTGCGCGCGCGGCTTGGCAACGTCGACGTCCTCGATCTGGAGCGGCGATTTGGTCTCGAACAGAACGGCGGCTTTCACGGCTCACCCTCTCCTGTGACGCGCCGGCATACGTCCGGTCGCAGATACGTGCCCGCGCCCTATCGGCGCGGGCGTGTTGAGGTTCAGCGGCTGACCCCGACGTCGCCGCTCGAGAAGGCCGGCGCGGCATCGTTCGACGGACGGTCGATCTTCCACTCGGCGTATTTGCCGAACTCGTTGCGCGCGATCGAGCGGGCGTGAACCTCGTCGGGACCATCCGCCAGCCGCAGGGTGCGCTGGTTCGCCCAGGCGTGCGCGAGCCCGAAATCGTCCGACACGCCCGCACCGCCGTGCGCCTGCACCGCGTCGTCGAGGATCTTCAGCGCCATGCTGGGCGCCTGCACCTTGATCATCGCGATATCGAGCTGCGCGGCCTTGTTGCCCGCCTTGTCCATCGTGTCTGCGGCCTTGAGGCAGAGGAGCCGCGTCATCTCGATGTCGATCCGCGCGCGCGCGATCCGCTCCTCCCAGACGCTGTGATCGGCGATCCGTTTGCCGAACGCAACGCGGCTGACGAGGCGCTTGGCCATTGCCTCGATGCCCGTCTCGGCGACACCGATCGTGCGCATGCAATGGTGGATGCGCCCTGGCCCCAGCCTCCCCTGCGCGATCTCGAACCCGCGTCCCTCGCCCAGGAGCACGTTCTCGACCGGCACGCGCACGTCGGTCAGCACGACTTCGCCGTGGCCATGCGGTGCATGATCATAGCCGTACACCGACAGCATCCGCTCGATGCGGACACCCGGCGTGTCCATCGGCACGAGGATCTGGCTCTGCTGCTGGTGACGCGAGCCCTCAAAGTTCGTTTTCCCCATGAGGATCGCGATCTTGCAACGCGGATCACCGACGCCAGAGGACCACCATTTGCGGCCGTTGATGACGTAATGGTCGCCATCGCGTTCGATCCGCGTCTCGATGTTGGTGGCGTCCGACGACGCGACCTGCGGCTCCGTCATCAGGAAGACCGATCGAATTTCACCGTTCATCAGCGGGCGGAGCCAGCGCTCCTTGTGCTCCAGCGTGCCGTAGCGGTGCAGCACCTCCATGTTGCCGGTATCGGGCGCGGAGCAGTTGAAGCATTCGCTCGCCCAGCCGATCTTACCCATCTCTTCGGCGCAGAGTGCGTATTCGAGGTTGGTCAGCTGCGTGCCCTCGAACTCGAACGTGTCGTCGACGTGGCTCTGGCCCGAGTGCGGCGGCATGAAGAAGTTCCACAGTCCCGCGGCTCTCGCCTTCTGCTTGACCTCCTCGATCACGGGAATGACCTTCCAGCGATCGCCCTCGTGCGCCTGCTGGTGGTATTCGTGATTGCGCGGCGCGATCTCGGCGTCGATGAACGCCTTCACGCGATCGCGAAAATAGGTCTCGCGCTCGCTCAGGGTGAAATCCATCTCGTCCCTCCGCCGTGGTGCCGTTTAACGCGGGCTTAGGCCATACCGCTTATTCGGTAAAGCGCCTCTTTGAGACAAATGCACCCTCGTGTACGGGCATCGGTCGGGCACGCATAAAGGGACTGTTTCTTCGAAAAGCTTTTGCTACACTCCGCAAGATGGGGGACGCCAGAGCCGAAGAAACCACCAGCACGCGCCGTTTCCGCGAGAAGCGTGACGCGATCCTGGCCGCCGCTGCCGAAGCGATCAACGAACAAAGCGCGAAGGGCATGACCTTCGCCGACGTGGCGCGCCGGGTTGGGCTCAACACGACCAGCGTCACCTACTATTTCAAGCGCAAGGAAGACCTTGCCGCTGCCGCGTTCGAATATACGCTCGACTACCTCCTGCGCATGCTCGACGAGGCGATGCGCGCCGACACGCCCGCCGAGCGGGTCGAGGCATATCTGAGGCTCAACATGGCGCGCCTCGAGCGGATCGAGCAGGACGAGGAGAAACCGTTCGCCGTCCTCTCCGACCTGCGCGCCACCGAGGATCCGGTGCGTACCAGGCTGATGGCGGGGTGGCGCGAGGTATTCCGACGCACACGCAACCTGTGGGGTCAGCCGAGCAGTCGCGCGCACACCGATCTGGCGAGCGCGCGTGCGCACGTACTGCTCGAGAACACGTTCTGGATGCCGGTGTGGTTGCCGCGCTACGACGCCGACCAATGGCCGCGCGCGTGCGATCGCCTGATCGACATATTTCGCCACGGGATCGCGGGTCCGGACGCGCGCTGGTCGCCGCAGCCGATCGCGCTCACCCACGACGACTCAATGCCGGGGCGCGAAGCATTCCTGCTCGCGGCGACGCGCCTGATTAACGAACTGGGATATCGTGGCGCCAGCGTCCAGCGCATCGCATCGGAGCTGAACGTCACCAAGGGCAGCTTCTACCATCACCTTGACGCGAAAGACGATCTGGTCGCCGCCTGTTACCGGCGCAGCTTCGACACAATCGCGGCGGCGCAGCGCCAAGCTGACGAGCGCGGCGGTTCGCAGTGGCAACGGTTGTCCGATACGGTTGCGGCGCTGCTCGACGTTCAGTTTTCCGAGCACGGCTCGCTGCTGCGGACGACGGCCCTTAGTGGACTGCCGTACGAGACGCGCGACGCGATGGTGGAACGCTCGAACCGGATCGCGCGGCGTTTCGCGGGAACGATCTCCGACGGCATCGCCGAAGGGACAATCCGCTCGGTCGACAGCCTGATCGCGGCCCAATCGATGATGGCGTTCCTCAACGCCGCCTTCGACATGCGCAAATGGGCCTGGTCGATGCCTCGCGATCGCGCCGTCGCCCTATACGCGTCGACACTAATGTTCGGCATGTTCGACGACCGCGCCTTGGAAGGTTAGACGCACGCGGGGCGTGACTCGCGCCTAACGAGCCGGCGCGGTGCCGCTCAGGCTAGCGACTCCTCCGCTCAACCTCTTTCGAACACCACTTGTCGGTTATCGATGCTGGCGTATCACTGGTCCCCTGCATCAGACGGGAGAACCGAGCACCTTTTCGCGCACGCGCAGCGCAATCTGGTTGAGCGGGCCGCGTCGCCGCATGAAATCCCGAACTGAGGATCCCAGGAACAGGTGGCTGTCGCGCAGGAAGTGCGAGCGGTCGTAATAACCCGTCGCCTGCAACACCGCCGAACTCGAACTTGGATCGATCAGCATCGCGCTGAGCGCGCGCAAGAAGCGGGTCCGGCGCAGCAGCAACTTGGGCGTGAAACCGAAATTGTACCGCGTCATCGTTGCGAGCGAACGCGGGCTGGTGTCCAGCATCTCCGCGATTACGTCGATGCGGCTCTCGCGCCCTTCTTCGAGCACGTCGAACAACTTGCCGATGCGCGGATCGGCGGATGCACGGCGGTGCAATCTCGCTTCGAGCCAGCGATCGAACACCTCGTTGGGACGGTCGCTCTCCTGCAGCAGCTCGCGCAATTGATTGGCACCGGCGTCGATCTGCGCGAGCGGCGTTACCCGGTTCGCATGCTTGGACACGTCGCCGCCGAAGATTTGCGCCCAGCCGAGCGGCTTGAGGCTGACGCCGACGATCGTCCCTCCGTGCGTTGAAAGATGACCAGCGCAGTTGGTCGGACCGACGAGGGCCGCGCTTGGAACCGGATTGAACGTGCGCGCGCCCATGCGCAGCGACCACGGCGGGCTCTCGTGCAGCGAAATGCGGATCGATGCCCAGCCCGGCAGAAACACGTCCTGCAGAACCATCCCCGGCGGCAGGGCCGCATGGTAGGAGTGATATCCCGTGACATACGGCGCCAGCGCCGCGCTTGGTCGCCAATATTGAACCGGTAGTATTGCTTCGCTCATCGCCCCCGCCCCCCAGCAGTGATGAACAGGTACGCTAACATTACCTTTCCCGAAATGAAATAATCAATTTGGCGTGATGCCAATCATTTCCTGTCAACGGCCTGCTTCATCAACGCGCCCGCCCGCCAGTAAGCGAAGATGGCGACCGGGGTTAGAAGCGCCACGCACAGCATCGCCCAGCGCAGCGATTGTGCGCCGTAGGTCGGCTGCATCGCATCGCTCAACCGTCCTACCAGGAACGGACCCAGCCCGAGCCCCACCAAATTGATCACCAGCAGCGTCAGCGCCGCCCATACGCTACGCAGCTTGATCGGCGCGAGATGCTGGATCAGCGCGAAGGAAGGCCCGAGGTAGGCGCCCGCGAACAACGCCGCGATGAAGTAGCTAGCCAGTGCGATCCTGGGATCATCGACGAAATAGAAGCCCACTGCGAAGGGAAAGGCGATCAGCTTGAACACCGCCACGACCCAGCTCTGCGCATGCAAGCCGTGCCGTTTCGCCGCGCGGTCGGCCGCAACCCCGCCGAGCAGCGCCGAGGACGAGCCGATGATCGCGGCCGGCAACGCCACGTACTTTGACACATCCAACATCGACATGCCGAGTGACCGCTGCATGTAGCTCGGCCCCCATCCTGTCAACGCATAGCCGACCAGCGAGGTGAGCGTCACCGCGACAACCAGGTAGAGCGCGGCGGGATTGCGCCACATTGCGGCGATGCCTTCGCCTAGCGAGGGCATGGCGGGCGTCTCCATTGCGCGTTGCGCATCGGACAGCCCGCGACGCGGCTCTGCCAGGAAAAGCCACACGATGGCAGCCAGGATCACGCCCGGCAGACCGACCACCATCATCGCGACGCGCCAGTTATACGCGTGCGCGACGACACCGCCGATCATCATGCCTAGTCCTCCGCCGAGCAACACGCCGAGCGAGTAGATCGCCATTGCCGACGCGCGCTTCTCGGGCGGGTAAAGGTCGGCGATGATCGAGTGACTGGGTGGCCCCGCGCCCGCCTCGCCGACTCCCACACCGATGCGGGCGAGCATCAGTTGCGTGAAGTTCTGCGCCAAACCCGACATCGCCGTCATCACGCTCCAGACCGCCAGGCTGATCGCGATGATCCGCTTGCGGCTGGTCCGATCGGCCAGCCGCGCGATCGGAATGCCCAGCGTCGCGTAGAAGATCGCGAACACCAGTCCCGACAGCAGGCCCAGTTGCGTGTCCGACAACTTCAGATCCGCCTTGATCGCTTCGAGCAGGATGGCGAGGATTTGTCGATCCATGAAGCTGAAGAAATAGGTCAGCGTCAGCAACGCCAGCGTCAGCCCACGCCGTTTCAACGCCAGCGTGTCGGCGATTTCCGGACGGTTGAATTCCACCGCGCTGCTCTCCTGCTCTTTCGACCGCACGCTAGCGATCAGCAGTCAATCGATCCAGCGATGTTACCCGATAGCAACAAACAAACACGATAACCTAATTTATTCTGTTCTCGCTTCTAAATACGCTAATAACGCCGTGCACTTTCGTACACGGCGTTACGATGAAGACTATACGTCGATTTTTCAGAAGCGACCGCGTAGTGTTACTCCGTAAGTGCGCGGCTCGGCCAGGAACTGCGAGAACAGCTGGCGACCACCCGGATAGATCGGATCCTGAAAGTTGGCGGTGCTGGCGCCCTGCTGGAAGGGCGAATTGAAGGCGACCTGCGCGTAATTCTTGTTGAGCAGGTTCTGCGCCCACAACTCAATCGAGATACGCTGGTCAGGGGCTCGCACGCCAACACGCGCGTTGACCAGCGCGAACCCATCCTGCTCCTTCTGCGGGAACAGGTCGGACCCGGTGTTATAGTCGCTGCTCAGACGTGTATCGCCGTAGAACAGCATTGACCATCCGCTGCTGCCGATGTCGGGCGTCCACGCGGCCGATGCGGTCACGACCACCTTCGGTGCGTTCGACAGATTGTCGCCCGGCAGCTTGCGCAGCGCCTGGTTGAGCGGGGCACCGCTGTTCGATCCGACCAGATTATCACGGTACTTCGTGTCCGCGTACGTCAGACCAGCGGTGAAGCGGAAGTCGCGCGCGGGTACCAACGTCGCTTCCAATTCGACGCCCTGCGACACCACGCCGTAGCCGACGTTGTCGCGGGCGCATGCCCCGGTCGAGGCAGCAGCGGCGTTATAGTTCGGCGCCGCGGCAAAGGTGCTCTGGTCGCGATCGGCGCCGTTCAGGCTCTGAGAGCAACCGTTGACGTTCTGCACGATGAACACCGTGCCGTCGAACGTATTGAGCTGGAAGCTGCTGAACTCCTGCCGGAACCCCGCGATCGAGAAGGAGAACGGACCGGTCGCGTATTTGGCACCGATCTCGTACGCATTGACCTTCTCCGGGTCGAACTGGAGATTGCCGACCAGCGCCTGCGCGCCGCCGAGCGAGGCGAAGCTCGTCGTGATCTGCCCGTTGGCCGGTTGCAGCGGCGCCTTGAGCGCGGAGCGATCGAAGTTGAAGCCTCCCGCCTTGTACCCGCGCGAATAGCTGCCATAGATCAGCAGATCGTCGATCGGCTTCCACGACAGGATCGCGGTACCGGTCAGCTGGTCCTCCGACCGGCGATCTCGGATGCTGACACCATTCAGTTCGGCGGTCGAGTTACCCTGGCATCCCAGCCCGATCAGCGCCTGTGCCAGCGCTCGGCGCGTGGCGAGCGCGGGCGTCGCGGCGATCTGCGCCGCGGTGATGTTCGCCTCGTCCGTCAACGTCTGCTGGAGCGCCACGCAGCCGGTGTTGTCGTTCCCGAACGTGGCGGAAAAGCGCTTGCGCTCGGTGGTGTAGCGCAGGCCCAGCGTCAGATCGACGTTTGAGGTGACGTGAATGATGTTGTGCGTGAACGCGGCGAAGCTGTCCATGTTCTGGCGGTAGCGATCGACCGTCGATCCGCGGTCGTTAATCCCGTCGAGCGTAACAAACCCGTTCGCTACGTCCGCACCACCGACCGCGGCGAGCGTCGCCGGGCCGACGCCGGGCGCGACGCAGCCGGCACTGTTGGGCGCGTATAGCGCTGCCAGCCCGCCGCCCGAGATAATGCGGCATGTCGCGAAGCGGCCATATTGCGATCCGAAGCGCAGGTTGCTCTTACCCCGGAATTTCTCGTTGATGTAGAAGCCGCCGATCAGCCAGTCGAGCCGGTCGTTGAACAGGCTTCCGTTCAGTCGCACTTCCTGCGTGAAGGTCTTGAATCCGCGGCGGTTGTTGCCGTTGGCAGCGTTGTACAGGATGTCGACCGTGCCGTAGTCGGTGTCGCTTCCCTGCGTGTTGTAGTAATCGCGATAGGCGGTGATCGAGGTCAGGTTGGTGTCGCCAAACTTCCAGTCGAGCTGCCCCGAAAAGCCGTAATCCTGCGTCTCGCCCTCGTAGCTGCGGCCCTTCGATACCGACACGTTGCGGCTGTAGCCCTGGTTGAGCGCGCCGAGGTTCTGGCCGAGATCGCGCAGCACGTTGACGATGTTGTTGCCGGTTGGGAGACCGGTCGTCAGCGGCGTCGCGGGATTGTTGAGGTTGCCGATATATTGGTTGACCGACGCATCGACGTAGGTCGCGGCGCAACATGCCTCGTTGCGCTTGGTATAGTCGCCGATCAGCCGCAGCGAGATGTCGCTGGTCGGCTCGAACAGCAATTGCCCACGCACGAAGTAGCGGTCGCGGTCGTTGATGCGCGTATCGTTGGTACGATCACGGTAAAAGCCGTCGCGCTTGACGTAGACGCCATCCAGCCGCGCGGCGAGCTTGTCGCCCGCGATCGGTCCCGTGACGCCGCCTGCCAATCGCACGAAATTATAGTTGCCGTACGTCGCCTCGCCGTTCGCGCCAAAGGTGAAGGCGGGCTTGACGCTGACAATGCTGATGAGGCCGGCCGACGAGTTGCGGCCGCCGAGCGTGCCCTGCGGTCCGCGCAGCACCTCGATCCGGTCGATCTCGCCCAGTTCGTTCAGGCCAATGCCCGCGCGCGACCGATAGACGCCGTCGACGAAGACGACGACCGAACTTTCGAGTCCGGGATTGTCGCCGACGGTGCCGATGCCGCGGATACGCGGCGACCCGTTCGCCTCCGACCCCGTCGAGGATACGAGCAGCGACGGGGCGAGCTGGTTCAACTGCCGGATGTCATTCGCACCCGACAGCGCCAGACTGTCCGCATTCACCGCCGAGATCGCGACCGGAACGTCGGCGAGCACCTGCGCGCGCCCCTGCGCGGTTACAACGATGTCCGCGGGCGTCGAATCGACGTTGTCGGTCGATTGTGCCGGCGCGGCCTCCGCCGCCCCCGCGGGCGTGGTCTGCGCGCCGGCCTGCCCCGTGACGACGAAGGCGGCAGCCGCGCACGCCGACAAAAGCACGTGCTTTGTCATCTGATCCTCTCCCTCAGGCCGGCGCTGTTGCGCGCCGTACCGTATGTTCGAGTAGATCGGATCGGGCCAATCAGATCAAGACAGTTTGGCTGCTATAACGTGATTATTCGCGTACCGATTGCTTGATCGGTGTTATTCAACTGACGATCAGTAATCGTTGAGACGCCCGAAGCGGTCGCGATGGTAGGCGGCGTTGCCCCACATCGCCTCCAGCACGGCCGCGCGCTTCAGGTACAGACCGGCGTCATATTCGTCGGTCATGCCGACGCCGCCATACAATTGCACCATCTCGCGCGTCACGAGCCGCAGCGTGTCGCCCGCGGTCGCCTTGGCAAGGCTGACCGCCTGATCGATGTCGGAGCGACCGGCGTCGATCGCTTCGAGCGCGCCCTCGACCGTGGAGCGCATCAGTTCGAGCTCGGTCAGCATCTTTGCCATGCGATGCTGTAGCGCCTGGAAGGTCGACAGCACCTGTCCGAACTGAACCCGCTGCTTGAGGTAGTCGAGCGTCTGATGGAACGCGCTGTCCGCCATGCCCAGCATCTCGGCCGCGGTTACCGCCGCCGCACGATCGGCGACCGCCGCGGTCAGCTCGATACCGCCGAGCTTTTCGGCAACAGCATTATCGAAGCGCACCTCGGCATGGCTGCGGCTGTCCGCCATGTGGCGCGAGGTGACAGTCACGCCGTCACCTTTGGCAACGAGGTAGAGCCCGTCTTCAGCCGCGACGACGAACGCGTCGGCCCCGTCACCTTCCGCGACAAAGGCCTTGGTACCGCTCAGTTTTCCGTCCGTGACCTTGGCCTGCACCGAAAGATTATGCGTCGGCCCCTCGTCGATCGCGAGCGTCGCCACTGCCTCTCCGCTCGCCAGCCGGGGCAGCCACTCCTGCTTCGCCTTGTCGGACTTGCCCATCACGATCGCGCTCGCCGCCACCGCGGTCGACGACAGCGGCGAGGCGGCGAGATTGCGGCCGAGCTGTTCGACGACGAGCCCGAGCGACAGATAACCGAACGCCGATCCGCCGAATTCTTCCGGGATGACGATCCCGCCCCAACCCATCTGCCCGATCGCACCCCATGCCTCGGGATCGAAGCCCGTCGCAGGCGCTGCGTCGCGCAACTTGCGAAACGCAGTGACCGGGCTCTCATTGTCGGCCCACTCGCGCGCCATGTCGCGCAACATCACCTGTTCGTCGTTTAAAGCGGCCATGTGTCGTTCCTCGATTGCGGTCGCAGCGCTGAATGGAAGGTCGGGGAGTTAAGCCGGGGAGGAGGAAGTGTTCTGCCGCACTTGCCCCCTCGACCCGGCCCTCTCCGGACGCTGACGGTACAATGCCGCCGCGCCTACCTCGTGTTTATTGGTGGTCGAGCATGCCCAGGATGCGCTTGGCGATGACGTTGTTCTGAATCTCCGACGAACCGCCGTAGATCGACACCGCCTTGCCCCACAGCCAGGTACGCGTCTGCGTCAGCTCTTCCTCGCTGAAGCCTTCGCCCTCCCAGCCGAGCCCCTGCATCCCCATGATCTCGATGTTGAGCTCGGCGCGGTCCTGCGTGATCCGCGCGCCGACGTTCTTCATGATCGAGGTCGCGGCAGACGGCCCCGCGTTACCCTTCGCCTCGAGCGCGGCACGACGAAGCGTCAGCGCGAACGCGCGCTGGTCCATCTCGTGCTTGATGATGCGGGTGCGCAGGTCGGCGTCGGAGAGGCGCCCGTCCGCGTCGATGCCGCGATACTTCTTCGCGATGCTGGGCACGCTGTTGCCGGCGTTCATCCGGCTGGCCGACCCGCTGCCGCCCGACAGAGAGCTACGCTCGTGCTGGAGCAGGCGCGTGCCGATCGTCCAGCCCTGCCCCTCGTGACCGACAAGGTTTTCCTTTGGCACGCGAACGTTGGTGAAGAAGGTTTCGCAGAACGGCGACTGCCCGCTGATCAAGCGGATCGGCTTGGTCTCGACGCCCTCGGCATCCATGTCGATCAGCAGAAAACTGATCCCGGCATGCTTCTGCGTCTTGTCGGTGCGCACCAGCGCGAAGCACTTGTCAGCCCATTGTCCGCCGCTGGTCCAAGTCTTCTGGCCGTTGACGAGGTAGTGATCGCCCTTGTCCTCGGCGAAGGTTTGCAAGCTCGCGAGGTCGGAACCGGCGCCCGGTTCGGAATAGCCCTGGCACCAGCGCACCTCACCCCGGACGATGCCGGGAATGTGCTCGCGCTTCTGCTCCTCGGTGCCGTATTCGAGCAGCGTCGGCCCGAACATCATAACACCCATGCCGCCGATCGGATTATAGGCGCCGACGCGCGCGAGCTCTTCCTGCACGATGCGCGCCTGAGCGCGGTCGAGACCGCCGCCGCCATATTCCTTCGGCCAGGTCGGCACGCCCCAGCCCTTCCCCCCCATCGCCTCGCGCCACTTGCGCTGATCGGGTGTCTCGTCGCCCGGACCCTCGATTGCGGACATGGCATTGTCGGTTCCACGCAGCGACGCGGGGAAGTTGGCGGCGATCCACTCGCGTGCTTCCTGGCGGAAGTCGTCGCCCATGTCGGCGGGACGGGTCTGTTCGGCGGCGCTCGCCATCGCGTCAGTCTCCACGTTCTGAATAAACGGTATGCTCGTGCTCATGCCATAATCGCGGCGTAGTGCAAAGCGCGAAGCGCGCGATCGGTCAGTTCTCCCGACCCGGTCGTCGACTGAGCCCTACGTCGAGGTGCGCGCCGGCATCGACCAGCATCACCTCGCCGGTGATCGCGCGCATCGCCGGGTCGAGCAGCATCTCGATCGGGGTCGCGACCTCGTCAGGACCAGTCGCGAGCGCCATCGGCGTCGCGGCAGCCACCTTGGCGTTGAGTTTCGCGAAGCCTTCCTCACCAAGCCGCTTCTCGAACCAGCCCGTGCCGACGTAGCCCGGCGCCACCGCGTTGACGCGAATCACTGGCGACAGGACCCGTGCCAGGCTTTTCGTCATCGTGATCAGCGCGCCTTTGGAGGCTGCATAGGCGACCGACGAGCCGATCCCGAACACGCCCGCGACACTGGCGACGTTGACGATCGCCCCTTGCGCGCTCCCGCGCAGCGCCGGCGCGGCAGCGCGGATCATCTGAAACGCGGCAATGACGTTCAGCTGATAGACGTCGACGAAGTCGGCGGCGTCGAGCGCGTCGAGGTCCTCGTGGGCCGCGAACCTGGTGCGGCCTGCGTTGTTGACGAGGAAATCGACGCGTCCGAAGCGATCGATCGCAGCGGCGACAAGCTCGCGGCACGCTGCGTCTTCCACGATGTCCGCCTGCACCGCGATTGCGCCATGCCCGACCTCGTACGCCAATGCTTCGGCATCATCGCGGCTGGAGGCGTAGTTGATCACGCACGACACACCGCGCGCCGCCAGCCGCCGCACCGTCGCCGCTCCGATCCCGGTACCACCACCCGTCACGATCGCCACCGAACCCTGCATCACATCTGCCTCCACCGCGTTTTCGAACAACGCGTATGGCATTCGTCAACCGGTTCGCCTAGCGCATGCGCGTATGAGCGAAGAGCAAGATACCGCTAGCCTGCTTGCACAGGAGTTCGGCACGCTGAGTGACCTGATCCGCGTTCACGCGCGGCGCCAGCCTGACAAGCTGGCGATCGCGGACGATGAGACGCAGGTCAGTTACGGCGAGCTCGATCGCTTGATGGACCGCGTGGCGGCCGCGTTGCAGCACGGCGGGACACGGCCCGGACAGGCGGTGGCGTCGGTTGCCTACCCGAGCGTCGGGCAGGCACTGGTCTTCCTGGGCGCACTTCGCGCCGGTGCCGTCGCCGCACCGATCCAGCCCTCGGCGACACCCGATCAGATCGCGGCGATGATCGCGGACTGCGGTGCGCGGACCGTCTTCCTAGACGCCGCCAATGCGGACGCGCTCATCGAGCAGAGGCTGGCTGCCGAGGTGGTGTTGCTCGATCATCTCGAAGTCTGGCTCGCATCCGTTGACAACGAGCCGCAGCTGGTCGAGGTCGGCCCCGAGGACGGCTTCAACATCATCTACTCGTCGGGCACCACCGGCACGCCCAAGGGGATCGTGCAGAGCCACGCGATGCGCTGGCAGCATTTGTCGCGCAACGCAGTCGCCGGGTTCGACACTGCCGTGACGCTGATCGCGACGCCGCTCTACTCGAACACGACCTTGGTCAGCTTTCTGCCGACGCTCGGCTGGGGCGGCAGCGTCGTGCTGATGAAGAAGTTCGACGCGAACGCCTACCTCACGCTCGCGGAGCGTTACCGCGCGACCCACACCATGTTGGTGCCAGTACAGTACCAGCGCATCATGGCGCTGCCCGACTTCGACCGGTTCGACTTGTCGTCGTTCCGGTTCAAGACCTGCACCTCAGCACCATTCAGCGCAGCGCTGAAGCGCGATGTCGTCGCGCGCTGGCCGGGACTGCTGGTGGAATATTACGGCATGACCGAGGGTGGAGGCACCTGCGCGCTGAACGCGAGTGAGCATCCGGACAAGCTCCACACCGTTGGGCGACCGCTGCCAGGACACGACATTCGCCTGATCGACGATGATGGTCGTGAGGTCGCCGCGGGCGAGATGGGCGAGGTCGTCGGTCGTTCGGGCGCGATGATGAGCGGCTATCACGGGCGCGAACAGGCCACGGCCGACGCGACGTGGATCTCGCCCGAAGGTCAGCGCTTCATCCGCCACGGCGACGTCGGTCGCTTCGACGCCGACGGGTTCCTCACCCTGACCGACCGCAAGAAAGACATGATCATCTCGGGGGGCTTCAACATCTTTCCGTCCGACATCGAGGCGGAGCTGGCGGAACACCCCGCGGTCGCCGACTGTACCGTCGTCGGCGTCGCGTCGGAGCAATGGGGCGAGACACCGGTTGGCTTCTACGTGCCCCGCGAAAACGCGAAAACCGGCACGGGGGAAGTGCTCGCCACGGTCAACGCGCGGCTCGGAAAGACGCAACGGCTGTCGGCATTGTACCAGTGCAACGAACTGCCGCGCAGCGCGATCGGCAAGGTGTTGAAGCGCGAGCTGCGCGACCGGCTCGCCGCGGGGGACTTCGCATGACGACGCTCAAACAGGTACTCGCTGCACTCGAGCCGATGAACGACGCCACGGCGTGGCGGGGCACGATCCCCGACGGCTGGTTGCAGGGGCGAACCGCTTACGGCGGACTGTCGGCCGCGATCGCGCTTCACTGCGCCATGCAGTCGGAGGCGGATCTGCCGCCACTGCGTTCGGCGCAGGTCAGCTTCATCGGGCCGCTGTCGGGTGCGATCATGGTCACCACGCACAAGCTGCGTCGGGGCAAGAACGCCGCCTTCATCCAGGCCGACATCGAGAGCGAGGCGGGTCTAGGGTTGCGCTGTACCTTCGTGTTCATGCGCGCGATCGAAAGCGAGGTCGATTACCAGACGACCACCGTTCCCGACTTCGCCCGACCCAACCCCGATGACACGACCTTCAAAGGTCATCCGCGGGTGCCGTTCACGCAGAATTTCGAGTTCCTCGACCAGCGCGAGGCGCCTGACCTAAAGCCCGCCGAATGGCTGCGCTGGACCCGCCTGAATGAGCGCGACGGGATCGATCCGATGGTCGAATTGATCGCGGTCGGAGACTGTCTGCCGCCCGCCGCCTTACGGCTGCTCGGCCGCAACGTGCCGATGAGTTCGATGACGTGGATGCTCAACGTGCTCGGCCCGGCCCCGACGACCGAGGATGGCTGGTGGTTGCTCCGCTCCGACGCCGACTATGCCCGCGCGGGGTCATCGTCGCAGCAGATGGGCATCTGGAACGCGCACGGCGAGATGGTGGCCGAGCAGATGCAGTCAGTCGCGCTGTTCGGTTAGCCGACATATTTCGCGACAAAACAGGGCCGGCGCGACAAAGAGGTGCGACACGCTCAACTTAGGTGATCAGCACGGGGCGGGCAGGCCGCCCGCGTCTGAGGGTCGATCGATGAAGAACCGTATTGGTGCCGCCGTGCTCGGTGCAACGATAATTTGCGCCGGAGCGAGTGCGGCAGCCGTCGCGCAGCAGATGCCCCCTGCTCCGCCGGCTGCCGGCGTCGTGCCACCCCCGCCTGGCGGCGGGATGCGCGGCGGTGGCCTGATGCGCGCCGATGCCAATCACGACGGGATCGTGACACGCGAGGAGGTCATCGCCGACGCGGATCGGCGCTTCGCCGCGATGGACACCAACGGCGATGGCACGGTGAGCCGCGATGAGATGCGCGCCGCCCAACAAGCTCGCGGCCGAGGCGACGGTGCAGAAGGTCGGTCAGATCGCACGCCCCCGACCTCGGCCACCGGCGCACCGGACCGCCGAGGTGGTGCACGGCCACCACTCACTCAGCAGGCATTCCGCGACCGCGCGCTCAGGATGTTCGACCGTGCCGACACCAATCATGACGGGCGGGTGGATGCGCAGGAGATGCAGGCCATGCGCCTGCTCATGCGAGCACGTATGAGTGGCGGCGACGATCGACCGGGTGCACCTCCCAGCGACGAGCAGCAATAAGCAAGAGGGCCGGGCGCTTCGTGCCACCCGGCGCGTCCGCGTTTCACAGGAGCGGCCAAACATGTCAGATGTCGCGGATATGGCCGACATCCCTCACCTGCTGCTCGTCGATGACGAACGTTCGATCCGCGAGCCGCTGGCACAATATCTCACCAAGCAGGGCTTCCGCGTCACTCAGGTGGGCGAGGCAGAGGCAGCACGTGCACGCCTCACCGCTTACGCGATCGACCTCGTCATCCTCGACATCATGATGCCGGGAGAGGACGGATTGTCGCTGTGCCGCCACATTCGCGAGACGAGCGAGACCCCGGTCATCCTGCTTACCGCACGGAGCGAGGAAACCGACCGGATCGTCGGATTGGAGATGGGCGCGGACGATTACGTCGTGAAGCCGTTCTCCCCGCGCGAACTCGCCGCGCGAATCAAAGTCGTGCTCAGGCGTACCGCTGCGGGCGGAACGCGGCAGCACGCGCCGGACGCGGGCGCCTACGCCTTTGCCGGCTGGGTTCTCAAGACGGGCGAGCGCGCGCTGGTCGACCGCGAAGGCGTGTCGGTGGCATTGTCGACCGGCGAATACAATCTCCTGCTCGCGCTCGTCCAACGTCCCCGACAGGTGCTGACGCGCGACCAGTTGCTCGATCTCACGCAAGGGCGCGAGGCGGCCGCGTTCGACCGCGCGATCGACAATCAGGTCAGCCGGCTACGCAAGAAGATCGAACCCGACCCGCGCAATCCCGAGTTGATCAAGACGGTGTGGGGTGGCGGTTACGCGCTGTCGGCCGAAGTCACCCGGCTTTGAGCATCGCACGCGCGCGTTGGCGGCCGGGCTGGCCGCAGAGTCTCGCGGGGCAGATGGCGCTGCTGGTGGCAATCGCGCTGTTCCTCGCGCAGGCGATCAATTTCACGCTGGTGCTCCGCGACCGGGCGAACTTTCGTCTGGCGCAGGCGACTCGCCCGGTAGCGACGCGAATCGTCGACGCGCTGGAACGCGAGCAGGCCGGACGGACGCTCAGCCCCGACCGAGGTCGCGTGCGCCGCGTCGCCGCCAATCCGATCCCGTCCGACCTGCCCCGCCATCCCGAAGTTTCGAGCGAGCTGCGCGAGCAATTGAGTGAATTGGGTCTGCGCGTCGGCCGGATCGACACCGGACTGCAGCCAGCGCCGCTTCATCCGGATGAGCGCGACCTGCGGCTTGGTCGCGATGGTCAGAGCCTGCTGATCGCGGTGGAGCAACCGGGCCGCGGCTGGTTGTCGGTGGTGGCGCCGTGGCCGGGCGGCGGCGGCTACATCTTCTGGCGCCTGTTCGCGCAGACGCTGATCCTCTACATCGTCATGCTCGCGGCGGTGCTGTGGATCGCGCGCCGCATTTCACGCCCTTTGCGCGCGCTCGCCTCCGCCGCGCATGATTTCGATCCCAGCGTGTCTCCGACGCCGATCGTCGAGCACGGCCCTTCCGACGTGCGTGCGGTCACCGCGGCATTCAACGGCCTGCGGCTTCGCGTCACCGCAATGCTCGATGAGAAGGATCGCATGCTCGGCGCGATTGGCCACGACCTTCGCACCCCGCTCGCCGCCCTTCGCGTCCGCATTGAGTCGGTCGAGGACGAACAGGATCGCGCGCGGATGGTGGACACGATCGCGGAAATGAACCGGACTCTCGACGACATTCTGTCGCTTGCTCGCCTCGGTCGTCCCAGCGAGCCGGTGACCGAGGTCGATCTCGCCGCGCTAGTCGACGCAGTAGTGGAGGATTTTCGCGATCTCGGCGCCGACGTGAACTTCGAGGAAGCGGAGCGGTTGCGCATTCGCCTGCGCCCGTCGCTGATCCGCCGCGCCATCCGGAACCTGATCGAGAATGCGATCAAATACGCCGACGGTGCGGAGGTAACGCTCCGGCCCGGCCCCGAGCTGATCGTGATCTCGGTCGCGGACCGCGGGCCCGGCATACCGGCCGAGCGCCTCGCTGACGTATTCGCTCCATTCACGCGGCTGGAAACTTCACGCAATCGTGACACGGGCGGCATCGGTCTCGGCCTCGCGCTGGCACGCGCGATCGTGGAGGAAGCCGGAGGGCAGATCGCGCTCAGCAATCGCGATGGCGGAGGCCTCTGCGCAGAGATCACGCTGCCGCGCGGGCGTTAGCACTCAACACGAATTAGCGTTGAAACTATTGAGAGAGCGATGAAGCGCACCTGCCATCCGGGTCCGCATGTCCTTGCCAATCGCCACTACGTCGCAACATCGCCGACAAAATGCCGCTGCATAGTGCAGCCCCTTCAAAGTGGTATATCTCGCATACCTTCACACCGTCTGCCTCACGCTCTCTCGAAACCTGCAGCACCAAGAAGTCGATTGTATCACGGTGCGGATCAGCAATCGCTGGGCAGCGTACGTCGAGAAGCGGGCTCTCAGCACTAATCCGGTATCCTCGCACAAAGCGCTGAGCTTTGCATCAAGCGCGAGGCCGCCGCTCTTCGCAGTGTATCGTTAGCACCAACAATTTGGCCGAAGCGATCGCTGATCAGCATTACGCAATCCTGCACCGACGGCTTCAACTCGGAAGTGCCGATCTCAGGCTCTGACTAGCCACCGGCGTAGCGCCTGAGTGATGCCGACCCGCGGGGTTTCTATCCACAACTCCCCCTTGCGTCGCCTAGCGGGGCACGCGACAGAGCGGACGTTTCGGGAGTGTCACGCCATGTCTATCCAATCCGACCGCTGGATTCGCGAGCGCGCGATCGAGGATGGCATGATCGAGCCGTTCGTCGAGGCGCAGCGCCGAGACGCGTGCATCAGCTACGGTCTGTCGTCCTACGGCTATGACGCTCGCGTCGCCGACGAGTTCAAGATTTTCACCAATGTCGACAATGCGATCGTTGATCCGAAAGACTTCGCGCAGAACAGCTTTGTCGATCGCAAGACCGACGTCTGTATCATTCCGCCGAACAGCTTCGCCCTGGCTCGGACGGTCGAGTATTTCCGAGTGCCGCGCGACGTGCTGGTCATCTGCCTCGGCAAATCGACCTATGCCCGTTGCGGCATCATCGTCAACGTGACGCCGCTGGAACCCGGCTGGGAGGGCCACGTAACGCTCGAATTCTCGAACACTACGCCTTTGCCGGCGAAGGTCTATGCCAACGAGGGCGCGTGCCAGTTCCTATTCCTGAAGGGCAACGAACCGTGCGAGGTCAGCTACGCCGACCGCGCCGGTAAATACATGGGTCAGCGCGGCGTGACACTGCCGCGACTCTGACGCGATTGCCGCTCGGTCCCGCGGCCGAAAACGACGGCTAGATTAAAAACTACGTGTCAGCGCGATGCGACCGTCGTGCTGAGCCTCGCCAACCCGCGCTGCGCAACCTCGTGCGAAGAGGTAGCGCCGCCATTCGCGAGATCGAGCGACACCGGCTCGGATGCGAGCACGTCGTTATAGAGCGTCCGTGCCTGCGCAACCCGATCGGTCCGCGCATAAACGGCTGCAAGGTTTAGCAGCACTTCCGGACGACGCGGGAAGATCGCGCGTTCTGCAGACAGGGTGGCTTCCGCCTGCGACAGGTTTCCCGCTGCGATTGCCGTGTAGCCGGTGCGATCCTTCGCGAGCGCCGGGGTTGCCACCATCAAGGCCGCGAGGAACATCGAGCAACTGCGCATGACCGTCTCCTAAGCGTTTCACTTTTGTGACACCTTCATTTCACTTTTGCGACGGGCAAGCAAGCCACATTTGTGATCGTGTCAAGGAGAGGAACAGTGCAGAACAGACTCGGTGAGATAGAAGCATCATCTCGCACCGATAGAAGGGGCATTTAAGCCCTGCGCTATGCGGCAAAGCAGCGCCGTCGCTTCCTGAACCGTCTCAGGCGGCAGTCGTGGCGCACGGTTAATCGAGCATCATCTGGCCAGATTGAGCAGCGTTACGCGTGATGGCGAAGACGATGCGGTCTTCGCCTGCCGCGAGTGCCTGGAGGTTGGCTGCACTGACCAATATCAGAAGCTCTGATGCGCACTTATGCGGGTCAGCGGAAAGCTGATATGCGGCTCTGCAAAGCGACTGAGGACACCCCAGCCCGTCTGCGGTTCGATCTAAGGCGCTCCACCCGATCGGAAAAGCCTCTTATCGGGGATGCGTGCGACACGATTGTCGCCGCAAGCACCTTTCTAAATCCAATTCGCAAGTAGTTCTACGTGCCGTAGAAAAAACGAAGGGCGGGCACTCCTGTTTGGAGTACCCGCCCTGTCCAGATCATCCGATCAGGCGAGAGCCGCGATCAGAAATCCTTGTAATATTGCTCGTTGCCGACGAAGCCGAGCTTGGTCACCGCCGAGCGCTTGATGATGGCGAGCGTATTGTCGACCACCTCGTAGCGCGAATTGCGGTCGGGCTGGAACTGAAGCTCCGGCTCCGGGGTCATCGCCGCCGACGTATCGAGATACTGACGCAGCGTGGTGTCGTTCACCGGCGCACCGTTCCACGTGATCGTGCCGGCTGCGTCGATCGCGATCTTGTTCTTGATCGGGTCGACGGGCGGCTTGACCGCATTGGGATCGTTGACCGGCAGATCGACCTTCACCGCATGCGTCGGGATCGGCAGCGTGATGATGAACATGATGAGGAGCACGAGCATGACGTCGATCAACGGCGTCGTGTTCATGTCCATCATGGGTTCGCCGTCGTCGCTCCCAGCACTCATTGCCATAAAAGCTACTCCTCTTGCCGGGTGTCAGGCGCCGGCGCCGACGCCGGGCTGCGAGATGAAGCCGACGCGCGCGAAACCCGCCTGCTGCATGTTGAAGATGGCGCCGCCGATGCAGTGCCACGGCGTGTCGACGTCACCGCGGATGTGCGCTTCCGGCAGTTCCAAGCCGGCGGCGTTCGGGCCACCCTGACGCGCGATCTCTGTCTTCAGCTTGGCGACTGCACGGTCGAGCAGTTCCTGCTGCGTGACGGGCGCGACGCCCCAGTAGACCTTGCACGCGCCCGACGCGTCCGAGGTGATGGAGAGCGACACGTTCTCCGGCTTGGTCGTGGTCGGATCGAACCGGACGTTCGGCAGCTTCACCTTGACCGTCTGGATCGCGACCGGAACCGCGATCAGGAAGATGATGAGGAGCACCAGCATGACGTCCACGAGAGGCGTCGTGTTGATGTCCGAAAGAGGTTTCTCGGTGGCATCGCCACCAACGCTCATCGCCATATGTCAGGCTTTCCTATTCTCCGTCCGTTCGGGCAATAGGCCCGCCGGACAGGCGGCGGGACCGTGCCGCACCGGCACGATCCCCCACCCTCTTTCTTTTACGCGCGAGTCTGCACGCCACCTGCCTGACCGGCGGTGGCGGTCGCACCAGCCGGCTTCACCGGCGCCTTGGTGGCAGCGGCGTTGCCGATCGACGGACGAACCTTGCCGTTCGAGGCGAGGAAGCCGAGCACGTCGTTCGAGAAGGCCGACAGGTCCTCCGCGATCGACTTGTTGCGACGCTGCAGCCAGTTGTAGGCGAGCACGGCCGGAACCGCGACGACCAGGCCGAGCGCGGTCATGATCAGCGCCTCACCGACCGGGCCCGCGACCTTGTCAATCGAGGGATCGCCCGAAGCGCCGATCTTGATCAGCGCGCGGTAGATGCCGACCACGGTGCCGAACAAACCGATGAACGGTGCGGTCGCGCCGACGGTCGCGAGGAACGCCAGACCACCGCCCAGCTTCGAGTTGATGGCCGCTTCCGAACGCGCGAGCGAACCGTGCAGCCAGTCATGCGCCTCGACCGGGTCGGTCAGCTGTGCGTGCTGGTCCTGTGCGGCGAGGCCGTCGTCGACCAGCTGCTTGTAGGCCGAGTTCTTCTCCAGCTTCGCCGAGCCTTCGCGCAGCGAGTTCGACGACCAGAAACCCTGCCGCATGCGCTTGGCCTGGTTCATGATCTTCTGCTGCTCGAACAGCTTCGAGAACAGGATGTAGAACGACACAACCGACATCAGCACCAGGATGGTGAAGACCGACTGCGAGATGATGCCGCCTTCCTTCAGCGCCTGCTGAAGACCGAACTGGTTCTCTGCGGCCGCGGTTCCACCCGCGGCCAGGATGTTGATGATCATGCGGTGGTATTCCCTCTAACTAGCTAAGCTCGGTTGTCCTGAACGCTATCAATTCTGCGGCAGCTTCCACACCACGCGGCGCGTCGCCGTGGTCGCGATGGGATTGCCGGCAGCATCGGTCGCGGGCGAATAGCGTCCGCGCCGCGTGATCGCACGGCATGCTGCCTGATCGAGTGCGCTTGAACCGCTCGACGAGGTCGTGCGGCAATTCTCAACGCGACCCTGCGCGTTGATCGTCCACGCGATCACCGACGTGCCTTCTTCCTCCGCACGGATCGAGCTCGGCGGATAATCGTCCGTCGAGATCCAGTCCGCGGGGTTGCCCTTTGCACCAGCAGCCTTGCTGACGACCGGCGGAGCCGGCGGAGCAGGAGCAGGAGCAGGCGGCGCAGGCGGTGCGACGACCGGCGTCGGCACGTAAACCGGCGGCGGGTTCGGCGTCGTGTTGATCACGACCGGCGGCGGGTTCGGGTTACGAACGATCGGCGGCGGCGAGACGACCGGCGGCGGCGACATGGGAATGTCGGGCGGCGGGGGCGGCGGCTCATCCGGCGGCGGGGGCGGCGGCTCTTCCACGTCGAACGTGTTCAGCTTCTCGACCTGCTTCTTCACGAAGTTGGTCGCTAGGCCGGTCACGAAGGCGTAGCCGAGAGCAAGGTGGACCAATGCCACGATCACCAAGGCGGTGACCTTGCTCCCGCTCATCTTCTGGTCAGAATAGGCCATTCAGCAACGAAACTCCCTCATCCTGCGGCCCTGTTGGGCGGTCGGACAAACCCGACCGTCGAAAACACCCCACGACACTCCCCTGTCGGGAAGGCCGTAGCGTCACGGTTTCTATCGCGGCACCGGAAGCGACGCAAACGCTTTGTCGGGCGCAAGAAACGTACAAGCGTGCGATGACAGATTAATTTCTGTTTCGTTCATCACCGCAGGCGTATTGATGGGCCATGTTTGTCCGTAAGCCACTCAACCTCCTCGCCGTTCCGCTCGTTCTAAGCACGCTCGCACCCGCGACCACACAGACACCCGGTTCCGCCGGTCCTGTCAACGTTGTCGGAGTCGCGGTATCATCGGGCCTGTCCTACGCCGATTTCGCCGACCTGATCGTGGACAGTCCGCTGATCCTCGACGCGACGATCCGGTCAGCGACGCGAATCAAGGGTGAAGAGGCAGCCGGCGCCGCGCCGAACGCAGCACGCTTCTACGTCGAGGGCGATGTCGGCACACTCGTGCGCGGCAGCGGTGCAATACCGGCGCGGGTAGGATGGTTGGTCGACGTACCGCTCGACGCGCGCGGACGCGCGCCCGCGCTCAAGAAGCAGCGCGTGCTCGCCTTCGCGCGCCCGGTCGCGAATCGTCCCGATCAGGTGCAATTGGTGGCCAAGGACGCGCAGCGGCCGTGGTCGCCCGCGGCCGACGCGCTGACCCGCCGCATCGCGACCGATGCGGTGAGCGCGGACGCGCCGCCGATCGTCACGGGCGTCAAAAGCGCCTTCTACGTGCCCGGCAGCCTGCCCGGAGAAGGTGAAACGCAGGTTTTCCTACTGACGAAGAATAATCGCCCTGCCGCGATCTCGGTCCTTCGGCGGCCGGGTGAACAGCCGCGATGGTCGATCGCGCTGAGCGAAGTCATCGACGAGAACGCGACCGCACCCGCGCGTGATACGCTCCTGTGGTATCGCCTCGCCTGCTTCCTGCCGCGAGCGCTGCCCGACAACGCCACTGCCGCGCTCGAGGAGAGCGAAGCGGCGCACGCGCGCGAGGACTACGCCTTTGTCATGCAGCAGCTCGGCGCCTGTCGCGCCGGTGCGGCGGCGCGGGTTAACGGCGGTGACGTACCAGCGTGATCCCGATCGCCTCGCCGGCCTCGGCGATCGCGAGCTTGACGATCTTGACCTTGACGCGTTGCACCCGTGTATCCTGCAGGAACAGCGTCTCGCAGATGTGATCAGCCACCGCCTCGATTAGCGTGAAATGCCCTTCGCTCTCCAGCGCCGCCGTCGCGGCGTGCTTGAGGTCGAGATAGTTCTTGGACGCCGACAGCGGTGTGTCGGGCGAGAAATGCGCGGGCGCGTCGAGCAGCACGGTAAGCGAGATCCGCAGCGGCTGCGGCAGGTGCGTTTCTTCGGAATAGATGCCGGTCAGGACGGGCACTTCGAGGTCGTGAACCTCGAGTTCGAGCGTGTCGTTCATGGCAGCGGCCGTTAGCCAACGTGTCCCGATTGCGCCAGTTGGGTCTTGCCCCGGCGCGACGCGCGCGCACCACTTGCCTCCGCCGGGCGCTTGAGTAAGGGGCGCGGCGCCTGCCTACACGGGGGATCAAGGGATAGCGGATGATTGAACTGGTGCCGATTGGTGATGTTGAGCCCGAGGCTGTCGAGCAACTGCTCGACCGCGCCTTCGGTACCGATCGTCATCGCCGCACTGCTTACGCGCTCCGTTCAGGGACCGTCGCGCTTCCTCGAATAAGTTTTGCAGCGATCCACAACGGCTCGCTCGTCGGCACCATTCAGTGCTGGCCAATCTGGTTCGTCCCCGACCTGCCGGACGGCGAGCGCGTTCCGATGACACTGATGGGTCCGGTCGCGGTCACTCCCGCATACCAGCAAGAAGGTATTGGCCGCCGACTGATGAACGCCGCGCTTGATGCGAACGAAGCCGGCATGGTGCCCGGAAGCGCCGCGCTGATGCTGATCGGCGACCCGGAATATTACGCGCGTTTCTTCGGCTTCTCGGCGGAGCGCACCGCGGCGTGGCGCCTGCCCGGGCCGGTCGAGCGCCACCGGCTGCTCGCACGCGGGTTGAGCGTACCCGACGCCAGCGGAACAATCATGCCGCGGGCGTTGACGAACAGCTGATCACACGCGTGTCTTTACCAGCAGGCGGCGTACCCCTACCTGATCGATCATGCCGATGGCCCCGCTCCCCGACTTCGATACGCTGACCGTCGCCGACATCGCGCGACTGGCGGACAGCGATCGTCTGCCGCCGGTAGAGCGCTGGAACCCGGACCATTGCGGCAACAGCGAGATGCGCATCGCGCGCGACGGCAGCTGGTTTCATCAAGGCTCGCCGATCGGGCGCGCGGCGATGGTGCGCGCGTTCAGCCGCATCCTGCGACGCGAGCCGGATGGCGGATACGTGCTCGTCACACCAGTCGAGAAGCTTGATATCGAAGTCGAGGACGCGCCGTTCGTCGCGGTGGAGATGAAGGTCGAAGGTTCGGGCAATGCGCAGGTGCTCGCCTTCCGCCTCAACACCGGCGATGTGGTCACCGCCTCTACCGAACACCCGCTGCGGATCGAAGAACGCGCCGATGGACCCCACCCCTACATCCACGTTCGCGGCGGGCTGGAGGCGCTGATTTCGCGCGCGATCTACTATGAGCTCGCGGAACTCGCACTCGCCGTTGACGGCAAACCGCTGGGGATATGGAGCAATGGCGCGTTCTTCCCGATCGCGCCCGCTGAACAGTAAAGTGAGCAGCGCCCCTGTCCTGCCGTCGCTGGCTACCCGGCTCGCGAAGGCGCTAGTATCATCGCACACGGTCGAGCTGCTGTCGGGAGATCGCGACGACCTGCCAGCGCACAACATGCTGACGGCCGCGGCGGTGCTGATCGCCGTTACCGATCGTGCGCAGCCGGGCGTGATCCTGACCCAGCGTACCGAAACGCTGCGCAAGCACGCGGGTCAGGTCGCTTTTCCCGGTGGTCGGCTCGATCCTGGCGAAGATGCGATCACCGCAGCACTGCGCGAGGCGGAGGAAGAGGTAGCACTACCGCGTTCGGCGGTCTCGGTGATCGGCCCGACCGATCTATACCGGACCGGCACCGGCTATTCGATCACGCCGGTAGTGGGCGTCGTCGCGCCGGACCTGCCGCTGCACCCTAACGAAGGCGAAGTCGCGAGCGTGTTCGAGGTGCCGTTGAGATTCCTGCTCGACCCTTCGAACCACCGGCAACGAACGGTCGAGTGGCAGGGGGAGCAGCGAACCTATTGGGAGATGACGTGGGAGGATCGACGGATCTGGGGCGCGACCGCGGGGATGATCGTCAACCTGATGCAGCGGCTGCGATGGACGGGATGACGGGATTGGTCCTGCCTCTTGCCCAGTGGCGGGAGCGTCCGGGGCTCGATCGGCTCGCTGGCGTCCTGGGTGCCCAGGCCGGTGAGGCGCGCTTCGTCGGTGGCGCCGTGCGCGACACGCTGCTCGGCCTCGACGTGCATGATCTCGATTTGGCGACCGTGCATTCACCTGACGAGGTGGTGCGGCGCCTTGAGGCCGCGGCGATCAAGGCGATCCCGACCGGCATCGCACACGGAACAGTGACCGCGGTGTCGTCGGGAACGGTCGTGGAAGTGACAACCCTGCGCCGCGACGTGTCTACCGACGGTCGCCACGCGGTGGTCGCGTACACCAACGACTGGCGGGAAGATGCGGCGCGGCGCGATTTCACGATCAATGCGCTCTACGCCGATCCGCTCGATGGTCGGGTCTACGATTGGTTTGGCGGGCTAGCCGATCTAGCAGAACGCCGGGTTCGCTTCATCGGTGATCCCTACCGCCGGATTGCGGAGGATCATCTTCGCATCCTGCGCTTCTTCCGCTTCCATGCCCGCTTCGGTGATCAGATCGCCGAGGAAGACCTGAATGCCTGTGTCGCGCGTGCCAACGACCTCATGGCGCTCAGCCGAGAGCGTGTCGCGGCAGAGCTGGTCAAGCTGCTGGTTGCGCGTTCGGCGGTTCCGGTAATTGAACTGATGCAGGAACGCGGCATCTTCCGCCCCATTCTGCCCGAGATCAACGCCTCGGGCGTGCGGCGACTGGCTGAGCTCGCCGATCGCGAGCGCGCGAACGGTGTCGCGCCCGATGCGATCCGCCGTCTGGCAGCGTTGTTGCCCGCTGAAGCAGCCGAGAGCGTCGGTGCCCGATTGAAGCTGAGCAACAACGACCGCAAGCGACTGGTGCTTGCGAACGCCGGTGTAGGACACGAGGGACCGCACGGCCTCGCTTTTCGCCACGGCGCGCAGAGCGCGCTCGATCGTCTGCTGCTCGCCGGCGACGACGTTTCGCCTCTAGTAGGATGGAACGCGCCCGCACTGCCCATCGGCGGAGGTGAACTGGTATCGCGAGGCTTGAGCAAGGGACCGCTGGTCGCGCGGACGCTGAAACGGATCGAGGCGCGCTGGATCGCGGAAGGTTTCCCGGACCGCACGCGCACGGCATTGATCGCCGACGAGGAGGTCGCGGCGGTCCTCGCCGACCAGCGCTAGCCGTTGCGCGTCAGCAGAAACGCGTAGGCGTCCTCGGCCTCCAGCGGATGCGCGAAGGCATAACCCTGGCCCGAGTGGCATCCGAGCGCCGCGAGCGTTTGCGCGACGTCGTGCGTCTCGATTCCCTCGGCCACGGTTCGCATGCTCAGCGCCTGCGACAGGCTCAGAATCGCGCGTACGATCGCGATCTTGTCGCGGTCAGCCAACATCCCGGTGATGAAGCTGCGGTCGATCTTCAGCACATCGATCGGCAATTTCTGCAACGACGCCAGGTTCGAGAAGCCGGTGCCGAAGTCGTCCATCGCGATCGTCAGGCCAAGTGATTTCAGCGCGGTGAGCATCCGCGCCATCCGCACGGGTTCGGTGATGAGCGCGCTCTCGGTCAATTCCAGCTTCAAGCGGTCGCCCGCCATTCCGGAGGCCGCGAGTGCGTATTCGACCACGTCGGGCACCGAGTCGCGCTGAAGCTGGATCGGCGACACGTTGACGCCGACCTTGACGCTCAGGCTCGCGTCACCGCGGCGGTCCCATCCGGCGAGCGTCGCTAGTGCCGCATCGATCGCCCAGCGGCCGAGCGGCACGATCAGCCCCGACTCCTCCGCCACGCGGATGAAGTCGGACGGTTGGTGCTGGACGCCATGTTCGTCGGTCCAGCGCGCCAAGGCCTCGAAACTCTCCACGCGGCCGGTCGCGAGATTGCAGATCGGCTGGTAGCGCAGCGTCAGCTCGGCATTGTCGATCGCGCGCCGAAGCGCCGTTTCCATCGCGAACTCGGCGCGCGCCGAATCGAGGGCCCGGGTCTGATATGCCTCGGCCTTTTTGCTCGACTTCGACTTCTTCATCGCGACCTGAGCGTGACGAATCACGTCTTCGGGCTCGCGCACCTGCGCGTCGCCGAACGCGATACCGATCGCGGAGGTCACGCGTATTTCGTACTCGCTCAGCCGGAACGGCGTGGCGAGCGCTGCCTGCAGTCGCTTGGCGACATGCTGCGCCTCGTCGTCGCGCTCGTCGATCGCGAGCAGGATGCCGAACTCGTCACCGCCAGTACGCGCCAGCACGTCGCGCGCGCGCAACGCACCCTTGATCCGGCGCGCAACGGTGATCAGCAACTCGTCGCCCGCCATGCTGCCGAGGCACGCGTTGATGCGACTGAACCGCTCGAGATCGACCATCAACACTGCCCATCGCGCACCATCGCTCGCGATCGTGCCGTCGAGCGCGTCGGTAAACCCGCTGCGGTTTGGCAGTCCCGTCAGCGAGTCGGTCGTCATCTCACGCCGTAGCGTCTCTTCAGTACGGACTTCCGCGGTCTGATCGACCAGCGAAACGATACAAACCGGTTCGTTACGCAGCGTCACGCGCGACAGGCAAACCCGGAAATACCGCCGCTCGACCTCGCCTCCCGACTGCCACTCGTGCTCCGCCTTCGCTGCCTCGCTCAGCAGGAATTCGCGGATGATTGGGTCGAGGCTGCTGCGTGCACCGATCTGCGCCCGCACAAACGCTTTGTTCGCCGATTCGTGCACGACCTGCGTTCCGCGCAACGACGCCATCAGCAATGGCACGGGGACGAGTTCCAGCGCGCCTTCCGCGGGCGAAAGGCCAGGCGGCGTGAGGTGAAGCACCCCGCTTCGCGCAACAGATGACAGACCGCGGACCATCACCGATGTTCATATAGGGCAACGATTAAGACCGACTTACCTTAAGATAAGGAGCCGATCCCGCCTCTATGCCGGACCCTGGTTCGTCAGAATCGATTGTCGCGGGGGAAGCCGTTCGGCGGCATGCGACCCGCAGCCCCACGCGCCGTTCGCCACGCGTTCAGATCGACCTCGGTCCGCGTGCGCTTGGCCTCGCCACGCATCGTCCAGCTCAGCCCCTGCGCGAAGACGAAGGTCTTGGCGTCGGCCAGCCCCCCCTCGCGGTAACGCTGCAATTGAACGCCCTGCCCGCGCGCCATCGCCGGCAGTTCGGCGAGCGGAAAGACGAGTAGTTTTCTATTATCGCCGATCACCGCGACGTAATCGTCGTCTGCCGCCACTGCGCGCACGACCGACAGCGTCGCGCCCGCGCGCGGCGTCATGACATTTTTTCCCTTGCGGGTTTCCGCAACCGTATCCGCGGTGCTGACGACGAACCCACGCCCGTCGGTCGCCGCCAGCAACAGGCGGTCCGCGCCGCGCGCTGGGAACAAAGCGATGATGCCGACGCTGCCGTCGAGATCGATGCTCGCACGCACCGGCTCGCCGAAACCGCGCCCGCCCGGCAATCTATCGGCGGCAAGCGTGTAGAAGCGTCCGTTCGCCGCGGCGAGCAGCAGCTTGTCGGTCGTTTGCGCATGAAAGGCGAAGGCAGGGCCGTCGCCTTCCTTGAACTTCATCGTCTCCGGCGCGGAGAGGTCGACGTGGCCCTTCATCGCGCGGATCCAGCCGCGCTCCGACAGGATTACGGTGATCGGCTCGCGCTCGATCATCGCCTCTAGTGGAATGTCGCGCGTGGGAGCCGCTTCCTCGATCGCGGTGCGACGATGCCCGAGTGGCGTGTCCGGGCCGTAGCGCGCGCGAACGCGCCCGAAATCGCGCTTCAGCCGCGTACGCTGCCGCGCCTCGCTGCCGAGCAGAAGCGTCAGGTCGGCCTGTTCCTTCTCGAGACTGGCCTGCTCGCGCTTCAGTTCCATCTCTTCGAGCCGGCGCAGGCTGCGCAGCCGCATGTTGAGGATCGCCTCGGCCTGCCGATCGGTCAGCGCGAACTCCGCAATCATCACCGCCTTCGGTTCGTCCTCAGTGCGAATAATCTCGATCACGCGATCGAGGTTGAGGAACGCAATGATGTAGCCGCCGACCAACTCCAGCCGGTCGGCGATCTTGCCCAGTCGGTGCTCGGTCCGGCGCCGCAGCACGACGAACTGGTGCTCGACCCAGGCGGCGAGCGCATCGCGCAGCGACATGACGCGCGGCGTGCGGTCCTTGTCGAGCACGTTCAAATTGAGCGGCACGCGCGTTTCGAGATCGGACAGGCGGAACAGCCCGTCCATCAACACCTGCGCGTCGACCGTGCGACTGCGCGGTTCCAGCACCAGGCGAACCTCGGCGTCGCTCTCGTCACGCACGTCGGCGAGGATCGGCAGCTTCTTGTCGTTGATCAGGCTGGCGATCTGCTCGATCAGCTTGCCCTTCTGCACGCCGTAGGGAATTTCCGAGACAACGATCTGCCAGGTGCCGCCCTTTTCCCGCTCCACGCTCCAGCGCGCCCGCACGCGAAACGCGCCTCGACCCGTGACATAGGCCTCGGTGATCGCCGCCTGCGGATCGACCACCAGTCCCCCGGTCGGGAAGTCCGGTCCCTTCACCAGCGCGAGCACGTCAGCGTCGCTCGCCTCGGGCGTGTCGACCAGCATCACTGCCGCGTCGAGCAGTTCGGCCGCGTTGTGCGGCGGGATCGCGGTTGCCATGCCGACCGCGATCCCTGCCGCGCCATTGGCGAGCAGATTGGGGAACGCGCCCGGGAACAGCTCCGGCTCCTGTTCTTCGCCATTGTAGGTGGGACGGAACTCGACCGCGTCCTCGTCGAGACCATCCATCAGGTCGATCGCGACCTGCGTCAGCCGTGCCTCGGTGTAGCGATAGGCGGCGGCATTATCGCCGTCGATATTGCCGAAATTGCCCTGCCCGTCGACCAGCGGGTAACGAAGCGCAAAGTCCTGCGCCAGGCGCACCATCGCGTCATAGACGGACTGGTCACCGTGCGGGTGATATTTGCCGATCACGTCGCCGACGACGCGCGCGCACTTCTTGTACCCGGCCGCAGGATCGAGCCGCAACAGCCTCATTGCCCACAACAAACGTCGATGCACCGGCTTCAGACCATCGCGCACGTCGGGCAACGACCGCGCCGTGATCGTCGAAAGCGCATAAACGAGGTAACGCTCGGACAATGCACTGTCGAACGGCGCATCGAGCACGCCGACGGGCGGATTGTCGGGAAGGTCGGTGATCTTGGTCGGCATCGTCCCGGCCGTACCTATCAGTCCTGTTGCCCGCCGTTAAGAGGCAGCACCGCATGGGCTTGCGACCCCGTCCGGGTTATAGCTTCCCATCGCCTGTCGTGAGAAAAGCCGTGACGCCTTCTTCCACCCGCCGCCTTCGCCGCGGCGTCATCGTGACCGCCGTGATCTCCGCCATCATCTGCGGATTGGTCGGCCTCGCCGGATATTTCGATCGTGATCCGTACGAACTCTATCCGGCTAAGGGGCGCGCACTGCCGATCGCTGCGGTCAATTTCTCTGGCGACATGGGCGTTCGCTTCCTGCTCGGCGCATCGACCATGCGCGGGCTGACCGAGCACGGCGTTACGACGATGGCAGTGGTCACCCCGGCACTGTTCCGCCATTATCGCACGCGTGCCGAGACCGACACGATCGTCGCCGACGGCGTCCGCACCGCACTAAACCGCACCGGCGCCAAAAAGATCGTCGTGATCGGCCAATCGTACGGCGCCGACATCGTTCAGACCGGGCTAGCCGATCTGCCGCCCGACCTTCGCGCACGGGTCGCGGCGATCATCCTGATCCTTCCGGGCGAGACCGTGTTCTTCCGCGCTGACCCTAGCAGCATCGAGTATCACGGCACCCCCGACGCCTATGGGATCGAGACGGCACGGACGCTTACCTGGGCACCGCTCACCTGCATCTACGGTGTGGAGGAGGACGACAGCCTGTGCCCGCACCTGCGCCTGCCGGGCGCGCGGATCATCGGCATGCCGGGCGGACACAATATTCGCCACGACGAGGCCGGACTGTTGCGCCACGTCCTTCACGCGATCGCCCGCGTGACGCCCGCGCCGCTGCGTGGCAGGTTGACGGCATGATCCCGCGTCGTCTTCTCGCTGCCACCCTCGCCTGCGCCATCACAGGAAGCGCGCTGACCATGCCGGACCCGACCCAGGCGGCCCCAGCCGCGTTCAAACCGCTGACCTGGGACGATCTGACTAAGCGCCCGCGCCCCTCCCCCGATGCGACCGTCAGCTACGGCGATGGCCAAATGCAGAAGATCGACGTCTGGCTGCCGCGGGGAAAAGGCCCGTTCCCGACTGTGCTGATGGTCCACGGCGGCTGCTGGACCACCGCCATCGCCGACCGCACGCTGATGAACTGGGTCGCCGACGATCTGCGTCGATCGGGCGTCGCTGTGTGGAACATCGACTATCGCGGCGTCGATCGTGCGGGTGGCGGCTACCCGGGTACCTTCAGCGATGCTGCCAAGGCCGCGGATCAACTCCTTGTCTCGGCGCCGAAATTCCACCTCGATACGAAGCGGATCGTCGCGGTCGGCCATTCCGCGGGTGGTCACCTTGCTCTGTGGCTGGCGGCACGTGGCCGGCTGCCGAAGGGCAGCCCTTTGTGGAGCGCCCATCCGCTGCCGATCACGCACGTCACCAGCCTGGGCGGGCTGCCTAACCTTGAGGCGACCGCGAAAAGTCCCGACAACGGGTGCGGAACCACCGTTGTCACGAAGCTCGTCGGCACCGGCCGCACCGATCCCTACGCCGACACGTCGGTGCCTCGGCTGCTGCCACTCGGCGTCGCGCAAGATCTGGTGAACGGGCGTGAGGACAGAATCATCCCGTTCCGGTTCGCCACCGATTATGTCGCGCGAGCACGCTCGGCGGGCGACCACGTCACCCTCCACACTGTGCCGAACACCGGGCATGTCGAACTCGTCACGCCGGATACCGCGGCTTGGCGGCAAGCCAAGCGCCTGCTGCTCGAACAACTCGGTGTCCCCGATCGACAGCTCGACACGGCGCGCTGATCGCCGCGCCGCAGCACAAGCCCTTTTCGCAAGCTCGGCTTTCCCCTATAGCGCCGCACATCATCGCCCCGGTTGCGCGACAACAGGTCCGCGCTCCCGGGGCGTCCTTATTTCGCGAAAGGGCGATCGATGGCGCGCAGGCGGCAGATCTACGAAGGCAAGGCCAAGATCCTGTACGAGGGTCCTGAACCGGGCACGCTGATCCAATATTTCAAGGACGACGCCACCGCCTTCAACGCGCAGAAGAAGGGCACGATCAACGGGAAGGGCGTGCTCAACAATCGCATCAGCGAGCACATCTACACGCTCCTTGGCCATATCGGCGTACCGACGCACTTCATACGCCGTCTCAACATGCGCGAGCAACTCATCCGGCAGGTTGAGATCGTGCCGGTCGAGGTGATGGTCCGAAACGTCGCTGCCGGTTCGCTGTCCAAGCGGCTCGGGATCGAGGAAGGCGTTCAGCTTCCCCGCACGATCATCGAATATGCCTACAAGTCGGACGAGCTCGGCGATCCGATGATCACCGACGAACATATCGCGGCGTTCGGGTGGGCAAGCCAGGAGGAGATGCACGACATCGCCGATCTGGCGATCCGCGTGAACGACTTTCTGTGCGGTCTGTTCGCCGGCGTCGGCATCCGGCTGGTTGACTTCAAGCTCGAGTTCGGCCGCATCTGGGATAACGACTACAGCCGGATCATCCTGGCGGACGAGATCAGCCCCGATTGCTGTCGCTTGTGGGACATGGAAAGCGACGAGAAGCTCGACAAGGATCGCTTCCGCCGCGATCTTGGCGGCGAGGTCGAGGCTTATCAGGAGGTTGCGCGTCGGCTTGGCCTATTGCCCGAAGGTAGCGAGAACGCCGTGCTTGACATGGAGACGCACCGCAAGAAGCGCGGCAAGTAACAACTGCGCCAGCCCCGCCAGGGCATGCGAAAACCTTGCTCCTCATCGAGCATCACGGCATAGGCGACGCCCATGAAGCTTACCATTCACGTCACGCTGAAACCGGGTGTTCTCGACCCGCAGGGCAAGGCCATCGAGCACGCGCTCTCCGGTCTGGGCTTCGAAGGAGTTCACGGCGCGCGTGTCGGCAAGCTGATCGAGCTGGATGTCGATGAGGGCACCAGCGATGCGGACCTTGATGCGATGTGCCGCAAGCTGCTCGCCAATACCGTGATCGAGAACTACCGGATCCAACGCGCATGAAGAGCGCCGTGGTCGTCTTTCCCGGCTCCAATTGCGACCGCGACATCGCCGTCGCGCTGGAGCAGGTGACGGGCACCAGACCGGTGATGGTGTGGCACCGCGACACCACTCTGCCCGATGACATCGCGCTGGTGGCGGTGCCGGGCGGCTTCTCCTACGGCGACTACCTCCGCTCGGGCGCGATCGCGGCACGGTCTCCGATCATGCGCGACGTGGTCGACCGTGCGGGCAAGGGGTTACCGGTGCTCGGCATCTGCAACGGCTTTCAGGTACTGACCGAAGCCGGGTTGCTGCCGGGCGCGCTGATGCGCAACGCCGGGCTCGACTTCGTCTGCCGTGACGTGGCGTTGACGGCTAACGAAACGCGTTCGATGTTCACCAACGGCTATTCCGCTGGGGAAACGATACGGATTCCCGTCGCGCATCACGACGGCAATTACGTCGCGGATGTCGAAACGCTCGACCGACTGGAAGGCGAAGGCCAGGTTGCTTTCCGCTACGCCGAGCCGGTCAACGGCAGCGCGCGCGATATCGCCGGCCTCGTCAATGCGGACGGCAACGTGCTCGGCATGATGCCGCACCCGGAGCGCCGGATCGAACCCGCGCATGGCGGCACCGACGGTCGTCGCCTGTTCGAAGGATTGCTCGAACGCGTGGCCTGACGCGCAGCAGCGTCGAGCACAGCCCTATACGCGTGCGCGGAAGGGTGAGAAGTCGGTGCGCTGATCAAACACGTCGACGCCCTCGGCGCGCTTCAGCCCGTCGACGACCGCGTAGGTGACGGGCGTGAGCAGCACCTCCCACGCCACCTTCAATGCCCATTGTGTGAACAGAACCGTGACGACCAGCCGGCCGGTCCATCCGGTCGCGCCAAGGAACGCCAGCGGGTAGAAAATCAGACTGTCGACCGCCTGTCCCGCAACGGTTGATCCGATCGTCCGCATCCACAGGTGCCGCCCGCCGCTCCATACCTTCATGCGCGCGAGCACGTACGAGTTGACGAACTCGCCCGCCCAGAACGCGCACATGCTCGCGAAGACGATCCGGGGCACCTGCCCGAACACTGTCTCGTATGCCGTCTGGTTGGTCCAATCGGGTGCGGGCGGCAGCGCGACCACGACCCAGGCCATGAACGCCATGAACACCGTCGCCACGAACCCGGCCCATATGACGCGGCGTGCGCGTGCGTATCCGTAAACCTCCGTCAGCACGTCGCCGAGCACATAACTGACGGGGAAGAACAGTATCCCTGCGCCGAACGGCCACGCACCGACGACCGGCAGCGTCACCACCGCGACCTTACCTGCACCCAGTACATTCGACAACAGCAGGATCGCGACGAACGCGGCCATGACGAAGTCGTAGTAGCGCAGCGATCGTCCGGCCAGTGCATCGGCTTCCACGACTGCGAGTGGCGCGTCTGATGGACGCGATGCTGGCTGGGTCATGACAGTTTTATACGCGACAGTTTCGCGCACTCGCAATCCGCGCTAATCGACTTCCTGCGCGCGCCCGTAGCTCAGTTGGATAGAGCACGAGCCTTCTAAGCTTGGGGCCGCTGGTTCGAATCCAGCCGGGCGCGCCACTGGATTGTGCTGGGTGAAACCGATCGTCGGCTGCCGAGCAGCAAACCGCTGGTGGTCATTACCAGTCGCCGGACAAATGAACCCTGTACGCACCAGTGGCGTTGACCATGCTAGTTTTATCCTTCCGGCGTGACGTACTGGCGTCGGAATTGGCTGAGTGGACGATGAAAACACGCGCGAACATCGCCAGCATGCTTTTTTGTGCAGCAGCGTTCGCGCTGTCCGGTTGCACCACGCAACAGGCGTCGATCCAACCACCGCCGGTAGTTGCCACGCTGCCCCCTCCGCCCGCGGTGCCGCCGGTCATGCCCGCCGGTGGCTATATCGGCATGAAAAGCCCGACCAAGCGCGCGGACGGTCGCTACTTCACGCCCAATCTCGACAACACCGACCAGGCGGCCGTCTGGCACTTGCGCAATGCCTTGAACGTCGCGGCGCTCGGCTGCGATCAGGCGGGGGGAGGTGTGCTCGCACCGTATAACGAGTGGCTTCAAACCCACGCCACCGTGATCGACCGCTACTACCAAGCCTTGCTTCGCGAATGGCAGGCGGCAGGTTGGTGGGACTGGCAACGTGTTTATGATGACAATCAGACGCGTATCTACAACTTCTACGCGCAGCCTGCGATCAGGACTGCCTTCTGCGCGGCGGCGCGCAAAGAGGTTGTGCAGGTCGGTCAAGTGGCGGATGACGATCTGCCCACCTTCGCGCGTGCGGCCCTGCTCCGGCTCGATCGTCCGTTCGTCGATTTTTTCGCGGCCTATGATGCTTGGCGCAATTATTATGATCCGGCGCCGCCACCTCTGGTGAAGACGATCGACATACCCGCGGTAGCGCCCTCACCTACTGCTGCAACGGCGCAGCTAGACGGCACCTCAGCGACGCTTGAGCCGCCGGCATCTTCAGAGCCAGAGGTCGGAGCTGCTCCCGTCTCGGCAGCGGTCGAACCACAATCCTAGCGGAGTTGTCGAGGATCGTCGGTTCGATAACCTGTCATGGATGCGCTAAGCAGGAATGACCGTTGTGTCGCCGCCACGAGTGTAACGACACGCGATTAGCCGAGAAGGCCGATGATGCGGTCACCCAATCGTTCGGCCTCACCGCGATCGTGCGTGACGAGCAGGATAGGCAATCGGGTGGCGTGCCGAATGGTCGCGACAGCGTTCATGGCATCGCCGCGACGCGCTGCGTCGAGCGAGGCGAGCGGCTCGTCGAGCAGCAGGAAGTCTGGTTTGCTCAACAACGCGCGGCCGATCGCAACGCGCTTCGCCTCACCGCCCGAAAGGCTCCGCGGCCATCGATCGAGCAGGTGAGCAATGTCGAGAAGATTCGCAATTTCTGTGACTTGACGAGTGTCGCTTCCACCATAACGCAGGTTATCTTGGACACGTTTGTGCGGGAATAGTCGAGCGTCCTGAAAAACGTAGCCCGCGCGGCGCTGCTCCGGAGCAAGGTTGATCCCAGCGTCTGCGTCGAACAAGGTGCGGCCCCCCACCCGAATATGGCCGCGGTCAGGTGTGACCAGGCCGGCGATCATGTCGAGCATGCTTGTCTTGCCGGCACCTGATGGCGCGAACAGCACGGTGACGCCACCGGGGACGGCGAAGCGTGCAGCGATCTGCCCGCCGCGGCCGGTTACGTTGACGTCAAAGGACATGCATTCCCCTGCCCGCGCGGCGCACCAACGCGTCCGATGCGATCAGCGCGCCGAGCGACAGCGCGACCGAGATACCGGCCAGCCGCCACACCTGCTGCTCGCCTCCGGGTTGCTGGAGCGCGGCGTAGATGGCGAGCGGCAGCGTTTGCGTTTCGCCGGGCACGTTACTGACGAAGGTGACCGTCGCGCCGAACTCCCCGATCGAGCGCGCGAAGCCGAGGACGGCCGCGGCCAAGACGCCGGGCAGTGCGAGCGGCAGCGTGATCGTGGCGTAAGTGCGCCACCGCGACGCGCCGAGCGTTCGCGCTGCCTGTTCCAGCCGCTGATCGACCGCCTCGATCGAGAGCCGCATCGCTCGCACCATCAGCGGCAATGCCATGACCGCCGCCGCGATCGTCGCGCCGGTCCAGCGAAACAACACGCTGACACCGAAACAATCCTCGAGCACGGACCCGATCGGTCCGGCCGGCGCGAAGGCCAGCAGCAGCATCCAGCCCGTCACCACGGGCGGCACGACGAGCGGCAGATGCACGATGCCATCCAGCAGCACCTTGCCTGGGAAGTGCCACCGCGCAAGAATCCAGGCGAGCAAGAAGGCAAAGGGCAGGCACGCGAGCGTCGCGGTGCCGCCGATCAGGAGCGACAGGCGTACGATCCCGCCGAGCTCACCTGCTGCGAAGTCAGTCACCGCGTCGCGAAACCACGCCGCGCGAGGATGGCCTGCCCAGCTGGGGAGAGCAGAAAACGACGGAACTGCTCGCCTTCCATGTTCCTCGACCGGGCCACTCGCGCGATCGGGTAGATGATCGGCGCGTGACTGTTCGGCGGGAACACGCCAGCCAATCGGACCTTAGCCGAGGCGCGCGCGTCGGTCGCGTAGACGATGCCGAAGGGCGCTGCGCCGCGCTCGACCAGCGCGAGCGCGGCGCGCACGTTCTCGGCTCTGACGACATGCGGCTGAACGATCGCCCACGCGCCCATGTGGGTCAGTGCCTGTTGTCCATAGCGGCCGGCGGGCACCGCGCTCGGATCGGCCATCGCCAGCGGTCCGGCAGCCAGCACACGCGCGAGCGCTTCGCCACGCAAACCGCCGAGCGAGCGGCCTCCCGCCTGTCCCACGACGACCAGCCGCCCCCGCGCGAGCACCGTGCGCGAACCCGGTGCGATCAGATGGCGGCGTTGCAGTTGATCCATCCACTCGCTGTCGGCGGACACGAACAGGTCGGCGGGTGCGCCGGCTTCGATCTGCCGTGCAAGCGCCGACGAGGCGGCAAAAGCCAGCACCGGCCGCGGGTGGCCAGCGCGCGCCCAAGCATCCGCCGCATCAATCATCGCTTCCTGCATGCTAGCGGCGGCAAGCACGATCGGAGCCGGGGTCTTCGCCGCAGCAGGAGCCACGAGCAAGGTGGCGAACAGGATGACGATCAGCCGACGGATCATGCGCTTTACTGTATCGCGCCAGATACCGTGACGCCAGCCGTGCCTGATCTGCGGCTCAACATGCTCAATAGGCGCAACACGGCACTAGGACGGACGTTGCAGCTCGATGACCGACGATCCCCGACCTGCAACACTGGTGCTCAGCCGCGCGGTGAAGCCTGGAAAGGCGGACGCGCTGCGTCAGTGGATGGAAGAGGTGACCTCCGCGGCAGCAGCGGCAGGGGGCTTTGCCGGATCGGTCCGCCTGGGACAGACCAACGCGCTCCAACACCTGCTCTATCGCTTCCGCTCGCGCGCGTTGCTTGACGCCTTTCGCGCAAGCGAGGCTTTCAAGACGCTCGTAGCAGAGGGCGAGAAGCTCGCGACCGGGCTCGATCAGGTCGAGGATGGGTGCCGTGTTGAGATCGAGCTGCCAAGCGACGCCAGCGCATCACCGTGGAAGCGCTTCGTCGTGACATGGCTATCTGTGCTGCCGGTCCTGCTCGTCGTCAGCACTGCGGCGCGCAAGCTGCTGCCGTTCCTGCCGGCGCCGCTCCAGGTCGCTGTCTCGTCGCTCGTCCTGACGTCGCTCCTGCAATGGGTTATCCTGCCACGCGTCCAGCATGCCGCACGCGCGTGGATGTTGAAGAGCACGGCCGGCAAGCTGCGGACCTGACGGCCGGGTCGCGCCGCTAAATTAGCCCTCGTCGCCCATCCGCAATGCCGCGATGAATGCTTCCTGCGGGATCTGCACGGAGCCATATTCGCGCATCTTGAGCTTGCCCTTCTTCTGCTTGTCCAGCAGCTTGCGCTTACGCGTTGCATCGCCGCCGTAACATTTCGCGGTCACGTCCTTGCGCATTGCGCTGATCGTCTCGCGCGCGATCACCTTGCCACCGATTGCAGCCTGGATCGGGATCTTGAACAGGTGACGCGGGATCAGCTCCTTTAGCCGCTCGCACATCCCGCGGCCGCGCGTCTCGGCGGTGCCGCGGTGGACGATCATGCTGAGCGCATCGACCGGCTCCTCGTTGACGAGGATGCTCATCTTGACGAGATCGCCCTCGCGGTAGCCGATCTGGTGATAATCGAAGCTTGCGTAGCCTTTCGAAAGCGATTTCAGCCGATCGTAGAAGTCGAACACCACCTCGTTGAGCGGTAGTTCGTACGTCGCCTGTGCGCGCCCGCCGACGTAGGTCAGGTTCTTCTGAATACCGCGGCGGTCCTGACAAAGCTTCAGGATGCTGCCGAGATATTCGTCGGGCACATAGATCGTCGCCTCGATCCACGGCTCGCTGATCGTCGCGATCTTGTTTGGGTCGGGCATGTCGGCAGGATTGTGCAGCTCGATCGAGCCGGCGCCGTGGGTCAACTCGATCTCGTACACCACGCTCGGTGCGGTGGTGATGAGATCGAGGTCGTACTCGCGCATGAGCCGCTCCTGAATGATCTCCAGGTGAAGCAGTCCCAGGAAGCCACAACGAAAGCCGAAGCCGAGCGCGGCCGAGGTCTCCATCTCGAAGCTGAACGACGCGTCGTTCAGCCGCAGCTTGCTGATCGATTCGCGCAGCTTTTCGAAATCGTTGGCGTCGAGCGGAAACAGCCCGCAGAACACCACCGGCTGCACTTCCTTGAAGCCCTCCAGCGGTTCGGCGGTCGGCTTCTTGGCGTCGGTCAGCGTGTCGCCGACGCGCGCCTGTGCCACGTCCTTGATCTGCGCGGTGATGAAGCCGATCTCACCCGGGCCGAGGTCGGTCAGCTGTTCGATCTTCGGGCGGAAGCACCCGACGCGGTCGACCAGATGCTGCGTTCCCGCCTGCATGAAGGTGACCTGCTGCCCCTTCTTCAGCGTGCCGTCGATCACGCGGATCAGGATCACGACGCCGAGATATGGGTCGTACCACGAATCGACCAGCATCGCCTTCAGCGGTGCACTCGCGTCACCCTTGGGCGCTGGGATCTTGGTGACGACCGCCTCCAGGATGTCGGCAATGCCGATCCCAGATTTCGCGCTCGCCAGCACCGCCTCGGACGCGTCCAGGCCGATCACATCCTCGATCTCGGCACGAACCTTCTCCGGCTCGGCCGCGGGCAGATCGATCTTGTTGATGACGGGCACGATCTCGTGGTCGTGCTCGATCGACTGGTAGACGTTGGCGAGCGTCTGCGCCTCCACTCCCTGTGCCGCATCGACCACCAGCAGCGCGCCCTCGCACGCCGCTAGGCTGCGCGACACTTCGTAGGCGAAATCGACGTGGCCCGGCGTGTCCATCAGGTTGAGCGTGTAGGTCTCACCGTCCTTCGCCTTGTACGCGAGGCGCACTGTCTGCGCCTTAATGGTGATGCCGCGCTCGCGCTCGATATCCATGTTGTCGAGCACCTGCTCGCTCATTTCGCGATCGGTGAGGCCGCCAGTGGCCTGGATCAGCCGGTCGGCGAGCGTGGATTTGCCGTGATCGATGTGCGCGATGATCGAGAAATTGCGAATGTGCGAGAGCGGGGTAGCCATGATCCGCGCGCGTTAGCAGGCGCGCGGCAAAAGCCAAAGCGCCGCGCTTGCCGATCAGCCCGCCGCGCGGATCGCGGCGAGCGCCGACAGGTAGCGGGCGCTTCCCTGCCCCGACACCAATGTCCAGCGTACCCCGCGACGCTCAAGCTCGAGACGTGACAGGTCGAAAAATCGCTGCCGCTCGGCCTGCGTGCCGAACATGCGCGTGCCGTCTGCCTCCCACCGCAGGTCGATGTCGAACAACAGGTAGAGATCGGCGGTGTTGGTCCAGCGTGCGAACCACGGGTCGCGGCGCCCGAACATCATATCCGCCCACACCGCCGTCATCAGCGGATCAGTGTCGAGGATCACCGGCTGGTCACCCGACGCAACCGCCGCGCGCGTCTTGGCGTCGTGCCCGCGCGCGATCGCAACCAGGTCCGCCATTGTCAGGTCGGTGCCGTGCTGCTCGCAATAGGCGCGGCCGAACTCGGCGACGCACTGGGCATCGAAGTGGCGTGCCAGCCGGGGCGCCATCGTCGACTTGCCGGTGCTCTCGGGTCCGTGCAGACAGATGGTGCGCAACATCAGGTGGCGATGATCCCTGGCGCCGATCGACATACGGCGCGGCGCCAGTCGATAAGCCCCCACACCGACAAGGCAAGATAAAGCAGGTAGAACGCGGCAAACAGGTACAGCTGCTTGGCGAGGTAGAGCGGTACCGAGGCGACATCGACTGCAATCCACAGCCACCATTGCTCGACGCGCCGCTTGGCCATCAGCAACTGCGCCGCGACGCTGGTGCCGGCGATCAGCGCATCCCAGATCGGATAAGAGGCGTCGGTGAAGCGATGAACGAGCGTCGCCCAACTGAGTGAAGCAACGAGGGTCCCGGCCAACCAGCGCAAGCGAGTGGACGCTGACATATGCGTTACTCGCACCGCACCCGCGGCGTCCGTGCTGCGAGACCAGTTGAGCCAGCCGTAGACGTTCGCGACGACGAAGAACGCCTGCAACAGCGCGTCACTGTACAGCCGGTGCTCGAACACCACGACGCCGAGCAACGTGACCGAAGCGATGCCGCACGGGAACGTCCACACACTTCGCCGCGCAGCAAACGCGACGCAGGCGAGGCCCAGCAAGGTCGCGATCCAATCGATGCCGCCCGTAGCGCCTGCTACTTCGCAGGCGGGCGCGACGCCATCTTCAAGCTCGATCAGCTCCGCTGGAAATTTGCGCGACGACCCGCTTGCAGCCGCTGATTTCGCTGATATAAGCCGCCGCCTGCCCCCGACCTGGTCGGGTAAGCACATGGTCGGGGAATAGCTCAGCCTGGTAGAGCACTGCCTTCGGGAGGCAGGGGCCGGAGGTTCGAATCCTCTTTCCCCGACCAACTTTCCCGCGCTTTAGGTCTCAGCGTGTACGCGCCAGCCTCGCCGAGTAAAAGCCGCTCGTCAGATGAGCGGCACGGCGCGCAGCTTCAGCCTTTCACCTCGTCACTGTAGTAGAGTTCACCGATGCGTATCTCTTCGCGGCCCTGCGCCACGCGATGCGCGTTGCTGTCACGCAGCGAGTAGACGCAGCCGCAATATTCCTGCTGGTAGAAGCGCTCGCGCTTCGATATCTCGATCATGCGCGCGGCTCCGCCCCCCTTGCGCCAGTTGAACGTCCAATAGTCGATGCCGGGATAATGCGACGCGGCACGCTCGCCCGAACCATTGATCTGGTTCATGTCCTTCCAGCGCGAGATACCGAGCGACGAGGTGATGACGGGAAAGCCGTGCTCGTGCGCGTAGAGCGCGGTACGCTCGAAGCGCATGTCGAAGCACATCGTGCAACGCGCGCCCCGTTCGGGCTCCCACTCCATCCCCTTGGCGCGCTTGAACCAGTTCACCGTGTCGTAATCGGCGTCGACGAACGGCACGTCGTGCTCGCGCGCGAAGCGGATGTTCTCCTCCTTGCGGAGCAGATATTCTTCCTTCGGGTGGATGTTTGGATTGTAGAAGAAGATCGTATAGTCGATCCCGCTCGCGGTCATCGCTTCCATCACCTCGCCCGAGCATGGCGCGCAGCACGAGTGAAGCAGCACTTTCTTCTCGCCGTTGGGCGGCACGAGGACGGGACGTTGAAGCTCAGTCATGCCGGTTGCCTTAGCGGATCGTGCGACGAGCGAAAACTGTCCGAGCGACTGGCGAACGAAACGGGTACACGGAAGCGTCGCAGGCGATTATACTCGCTCGGTGACCGAGGCACCCGTCCGAAAGATCATCCACGTCGACATGGACGCCTTTTACGCGTCGGTGGAGCAGCGCGACGATCCGGCGCTGCGCGGCCGCCCGCTGGCGGTCGGCGGATCGAGCCTTCGCGGCGTCGTGGCGGCGGCGAGTTACGAGGCGCGCGTGTTCGGCGTCCGCTCAGCGATGCCATCGTCGGTAGCGCGGCGACGCTGCCCGGAACTGCTGTTCGTCAAACCACGGTTCGAGGTGTATGCCGCGGTCAGCCGGCAGATCCACGCCATCTTCGCCGACTACACCGCCGATATCGAGCCGCTGAGCCTGGATGAGGCCTATCTCGACGTGACAGTCGACCACCGCGAGCTCGGTTCGGCGAAGGCGATCGCGGAGGAAATTCGTGCGCGTATTAAGTCGGTAACGCGACTGACGGCTTCTGCCGGGGTCAGCTACAACAAGTTCATCGCGAAACTCGCGTCGGACCAGAACAAGCCGGACGGATTGTGCGTCATCCCGCCCGGCAAGGGCGCAGCCTTCGTCGCCAGCCTGCCGGTCAAGCGCTTCCACGGCGTCGGACCGGTCACTGCGGCGAAGATGTCGCGGCTCGGGATCGAGACGGGCGCCGACCTGCGCAATCAATCGATCGAGTTCCTGCGTGCGCAGTTCGGCAGCTACGCCGAATATCTTCACCGCGCCGCTCGCGGGATCGACGAGCGCCCCGTCCGCTCCAGCCGCGCGAGCAAATCGATCGGAGCGGAGCGCACATTCGAGCGCAATCTGTTCACCCCGGACGAGATCGATGCCGCGCTGGCGCACGTCGCCACCACGGCCTGGGCACGCGCGGAGCGAAAGCAGGCGCGCGGTCGTACGGTGACGCTCAAACTGCGCGACAGCAATTTCCACACCATCACCCGAGCGCGCTCGCTCGGCGAGCCGGTCGCCAGCGAGGCGGAGATGCTCGCGATCGGTCGTTTGCTGATTGCACCGGAACTGCCGGTCGCGGGGGGCATCCGATTGCTGGGATTGACGCTGTCCAGCATAGTCAGGGGTCACGAGCAGGTACAACCCGGATTGCCGCTGATCATGACGGAATAACCGTGCGGCCAGCTCAGCCCTTACTCGTTGCCGCCATATCGCGCGCCGCTGATCGACACCGATCGAGCCGAGCGATCGACGCGTACAACCAGGTCACCGACTTGCATTTCGAACCCGGCGCTTCCATCCCAATCGCCCTGCGTCATCTCGCCGCCGTCGAGCCACCGCCACACCGCATCATGCCGGATCGCGGGATCGAACAAGGCTGACGCGGTGCGGCGCTGATGCGCGAGCTCGGCGACAAAATCCTCCAATTGCCGGTCGCGACCACACCAATCGAGCCAGGTCAACGCATTGTCCTGCGCATAGGCATTGTTGTTGCCGGCCTGTGATCGGCCGAATTCGTCACCGGCAGTCAGCATGATCGTGCCGCGACTGGCAAACAGCGTCGCGAGCAGCGCACGCTGATCGGCGTGGCGCCGTTCGGTTACGGAGGCGTCGTCGCAGGCCCCTTCCGCACCGTTGTTCCATGACACTTCATGCGCGTGTCCGTCGCGATTGTTCTCGCCATTCGCGTGATTGTGCCGTTCGGCATGAGCAACCGTGTCGGCGAGCGTGAAGCCATCGTGCGCGGCAACGAAGTTGACGCTGCGGGTCGCGTGATCGCCGAAGATGTCGCTCGATCCGGCCAACCGCGTCGCGAGCGCGCCGTTGCTCCCGTCACCGCGCCAGAAGCGACGCACGTCGTCGCGGAAGCGGTCGTTCCACTCGAGCCAATCAGAGGGAAAGGCGCCGAGCTGATAGCCGCCCGGCCCAATGTCCCACGGCTCGGCGACCAGCACGCGGTCGGCGAGCAACGGATCGGCCGCGATCTCGGCGAAGATCGGGGCATCAGGGGAGAAACCTGGTCCGCGCGCCATGACCGTCGCCAAATCGAAGCGGAACCCATCGACGCCGCAGGCAGCGACGAAGTGACGCATGGTGGCGAGCGTCAGCTCGCGTACCGCCGCCTGGGCGAAATCCAGCGTGTTGCCGGTACCCGCGTCGTTAATCAGCGTGCCATCGGAGCCGCGCGCATAAGCCGCTTCGTCCAATCCACGCAGCGAGAGCGTCGGGCCGACTTCGTCGCTCTCGCCGGTATGATTGAACACCAGATCGAGGATCACGCCGATGCCGTGGGTGCGGAGCGCTGCGACGGTTTCTCGCAGTTCGGCCACGCCGCCGGGCGCGAAACGCGGGTCGAGCGCCATCGGCACGACCGGGTTATAACCCCACGCGTTCGCAAGGCCGTGCTGTCCCAAGTGGCGCTCATCGATCCAGGCGACGACCGGCATCAGCTCGACCGCGTCAACACCTAGCTTCGTCAGGTGCGCGATCACCGCCGGGTGCGCCAGCGCCGCGATCGTGCCGCGCTGATGCTCGGGCACATCGGGGTGACGCATCGTGAACCCGCGAACGTTGACCTCGTAGATCAGCCCGCCGTGGCGAAACACCGGCGGGGCGAACGCAGCCTCGGTCGAAGCGCTCACCACCGCCTTGGGCACCAGCGCAGCGGTGTCGACACCGCGTTCGGCAAGCCTCGGGTCATAGACGAAGGGCTGGTCTAGCGCCGTGGCGTATGGGTCGACCAGCAGCTTCGACACGTCGTGCGGCGGCTCGCCCTCGGCGCGGTAACCGTAGCGCGTATCCTCGCCCGCTCCCGGCACCTCAGTACGCCAGATGGCGCCGTCGCGGGACATCGCAATGCGTCGTTCCACCTCGCCATCGAACAGGCAGAGCCATACCGCACGCGCCTTCGGCGCACGAACGGCAAAGCTCGTCCCGTTCGGCCCGATCTTCGCGCCGAGCTCAGGTGACGACATCGGGCTCGCTACGGCCAGTGTGCCGGCGAATACCGGCGAGCTCGTCCGCGGCGGCGGCGATGTCGGCGAGCATCGCGCCGGTCTCCGCGTCTAGGTCGCCGCCTACGGGTTCGTAGCGTTCAAGGTAGACGCGCAGCGTAGCGCCGCTGGTGCCCGTGCCCGACAGTCGGAACACGACGCGGCTGCCGCCGTCGAACAGGATGCGGATACCCTGGTTCGTACTCACCGAGCAGTCGGTCGGATCGGTGTAGGCGAAATTGTCGGCCTCCGTGATCACCAGCGATCCGATCTTCTTGCCCGACAGCGAGGCGAGGTTGCTGCCAAGTTCCTGCATCAGCGTGTCGGCGGCGGCGCTGTCGACACCCTCATAGTCGTGACGCGCATAATAGTTGCGGCCGTACCGTCCCCAGTGATCGCGTGCGATCTGGTCGACGCTCTTGCCGGTGACCGCCATGATGTTGAGCCACAGCAGCACCGCCCACAGCCCGTCTTTCTCGCGCACGTGATCGCTGCCGGTGCCGGCACTTTCCTCGCCGCAGATCGTCGCGCGACCGGCATCGAGCAGATTGCCGAAGAACTTCCAGCCGGTCGGCGTCTCATACGCCGGAATGTTGAGGTCAGCTGCGACGCGATCAGCGGCGGCGCTGGTCGGCATCGAACGCGCGATACCCTTCAACCCGCCGGCATAACCGGGTGCCAGATGCGCGTTGGCGGCGAGCATCGCGAGGCTGTCCGACGGGGTCACGAAGCGGCCCCGCCCGATGATGAGGTTGCGGTCGCCGTCGCCGTCCGACGCCGCGCCGAAATCGGGTGCGTCGTCACCCATCATCGTGTCGTACAGCTCGCGCGCGTGGACGAGATTGGGGTCGGGGTGGTTGCCGTCGAAATCGGGCCGCGGCGTGCCATTGCGCACAGTGCAGGGCGCGAAGCCGAGCCGGCGTTCGAGGATCTCGGTCGCGTAGGGGCCGGTCACCGCGCTCATCGCGTCGAAGGCCATCGTCAGATTGGCCGCGCGGATGGCGTCAAAGTCGAACAATGTCTCCATCAGCGCGGCGTAATCGGCGACGGGGTCGACCACCTCGACCGTCATGCCGCCGACTTGCACCTCACCGAGCGCGTCGAGGTCGATGTCGGGCGTGTCCGCAGCGTACCAGGTGTCGATCGCCTTCGTACGCGCGTAGATCGCGTCGGTGATCGCCTCCGGCGCGGGGCCGCCGTTCGACACGTTGTACTTGATGCCAAAATCCTCTTCAGGCCCGCCGGGATTGTGGCTGGCGGAGAGGATCAGTCCGCCCAGAGCGCCGCGACGACGGATCAGATTGGACGCGGCAGGGGTCGAGAGGATTCCACCCTGCCCCACCACGACGCGCGCGAACGTCGCCGCCGCCGCCATGCGGATCGCGACCTGAATGACCTCGCGGTTCAGAAAGCGGCCATCGCCGCCGATTACCAGCGTAGCGCCGGCACGCTCGCGCTCGATCACGTCGAAGACCGACTGGATGAAGTTCTCAGCGTAGTCCGGCTGTTGGAAAACACGCACCTTCTTGCGCAGGCCGGAGGTGCCGGGCTTCTGGTCCGGGTAGGGAGTCGTCTTGACGGCACGGATCATTGGTCGAGAAGTCCCCGATAGAGTTGGGCATAGCGAAACCCGCTACGATCCCAGGAAAAGTCGCTGCGCATGCCGCGCTGCTGGATCGTCGTCCAGGTCTTGCGATCGGCGTAGAGGCGCACCGCGCGCGCGATCGCGGCGGTAAGCGCGTCGCGTGAGACGCCGGCGAACTGAATGCCCGTTGCCACGCCTGCCGCCAGCGCGGCCTCGTTCGCGTCGATGATCGTGTCGGCGAGCCCGCCCGTTCGCGCGACGACGGGCACACAGCCGTAGGCGAGGCCGTAGAGCTGGGTCAGGCCGCACGGTTCGAACCGCGACGGGATCAGGATCGCGTCGGTACCGCCTTGCAGCAGGTGCGAGACCGGTTCGTCATAGCCGATCATGACGCCGACGCGACCGGGATGACGGTCTGCGGCGAGCCGGAATGCATCCTCCAGCGCCGGGTCGCCCGAGCCGAGCAGCGCGAGCCGCCCGCCCATCGCGACCAGATCGTCGACGCACTCACCGAGCACGTCCATGCCCTTCTGCCACGTCAATCGGCTGACGACGGTGAAGATCGGACCATCGCCTTGTTCGAGCCCAAAGCGCGCCTCGATCTCGCGCTTGTTGGCGGCGCGTTTGCCAAGCGTCCGGTCGGTGTAGCGCGCGGGCAGCGCTGCATCAGTGGCGGGGTTCCAGATCGCAGGGTCGATGCCGTTGACGATACCCGACACGCGATCGCGACGCGCGGCGACAAGCCCCTCCAGCCCCATCCCGAACTCTGGCGAGAGGATTTCCTGCGCGTAGGATGGGCTGACCGTGGTGATCGCGTCCGCGGCCTGCATACCGCCTTTCAGATAGCCGACGCCGCCGTAGAACTCGATGCCGTCGACGGTGAACAGATCGTCCGGCAATGCCAGCCACGGCAAGATGCCGGGATCGAACCAGCCCTGGAACGCGATGTTATGGATGGTGATGACCGATCGCGCGGCGCGCTCGCCCGCGGGTGCGTGTCGCAGATAGACGGGAGCGAGTGCTGCCTGCCAGTCGTGCGCGTGGACGACGTCGTAGCCGCGTCCCTTGACGCCACTCGAGCCAAGGTCGGCCGCCGCGCGCGCGAGTGCGGCGAAGCGACGCCAATTGTCGTGCCAGTCCTTCCCGCCCGGATCGGTGTAGAGGTTGCCATCCCGCGCGAACAAATCGGGCGCATCGAGCACAAGCAGCGGGTGCCCCTCGATGTCTCCCGCGAGCAACCGCGCCGGCGTGCCGAGCAGCGCGGGCCAGCGATGCACCGCGCGCGTCTTGCCCAGCGTCGCCGTGACCGCGGGATAGCCGGGGATCAGCGTGGTCACCTCGACACCGTACGAAGCGAGCGCAGCCGGCAGCGCACCGACCACGTCGGCGAGCCCACCGGTCTTAACCAGCGGATAGGCCTCGGATGCGACGGAGAGAACGCGGATCGTCACGTGCTTCAGCCCAGCCGATCGATCATCGGCTGCGTGATGAGGCAGATGCCCTTGTCGGTGCGGCGAAAGCGGTGCGCATCGGCAACCGGGTCTTCGCCCACCACCAGCCCGTCGGGGATGTGAACACCGCGATCGATCACCACGCGGCTCAATCGCGCACCGCGCCCGATGTGAGTGTACGGCAGCACCACCGCTTCATCGAGGCAGGAATAGCTGTGCGCACGCACGCCAGTCGACAGCAGCGAGCGATGGATCGTCGAACCCGACACGATGCAATCGCCCGCGATCAGGCTCGACACCGCCGAGCCGCGCCGCCCGTCGTGATCGTGGACGAACTTCGCCGGCGGCGTGATCTCCGAATAGGTCCACAGCGGCCAGCTGCGATCGTAGAGGTCGAGCTGCGGCACGACATCGGTCAGATCGATGTTCGCTTCCCAGTAAGCATCGACGGTGCCGACGTCGCGCCAATAGGCGGCGGGCTCCTCCGCAGTGCGGACGCAGCTGTCACCGAACCTGTGCGCCTGTGCGTGGCCGTGCTTTACCAGATAGGGTATCAGGTCCTTGCCAAAGTCGCGGCTTGAACCTGGGGTATCCGCATCGCGGCGCAGCTCGTCGATCAGCAGACGCGTGGAGAAGACGTAGATACCCAGACTGGCGAGCGCAACGTCGGGCTGGCCGGGGATCGCCGGCGGGTCGGCGGGCTTTTCGACGAAGTCGACGATGCGGTCGTCGGCGTCGACGTGCATAACCCCGAAGCCCACCGCCTCCATTCGCGGCACCTCCATGCAGGCGACGGTTACGTCGGCGCCGCTGTTGCAATGCTGCTGGAGCATTACCTCATAATCCATCTTGTAGATGTGGTCGCCCGCCAGGATGACCATGAACTCGGGCGCGTAGCTCTCAATGATGTCGATGTTCTGGTACACCGCGTCAGCGGTGCCCTCGTACCATTGGAATTCGCTGACACGCTGCGACGCGGGCAGAATGTCGAAACTCTCGTTGCGTTCGGGGCGCAGGAAGTTCCAGCCGCGTTGCAGGTGGCGGATCAGGCTGTGCGCCTTGTACTGCGTCGCGACGCCGATGCGGCGGATGCCGGAATTGATCGCGTTTGACAGCGCGAAGTCGATGATCCTGCTCTTGCCGCCGAAATAGACTGCCGGCTTGGCACGGGTGTCGGTCAGTTCCGCCAGGCGACTGCCGCGTCCGCCCGCCAGCACATAGGCCATCGCGTCTCGCGCCAGCGGGTGGCTGCGTCGTGGATCGTGCTGCGTCATCCCGTTCCTCCCCTTCGCGTCGCGGTACGCGCTTATCCTACCTGTTCGAGCATGATCGTCGCGAGCGGTGGCAGCGTGACCTGCGCGATGCCGTCCTTCGCCACCACCCCGCCCAGATTACCGAGCCCTGACCCCCAGTAATCATGCGCGTCGGAGTTCAGGATTTCGCGCCACCGCCCATCGTTCGGCAATGGCACCGGGTACGGCATTCGCGCGACCGGCGTCATGTTGGCGATCACCGCGATCGTCGGCGCGCCCGGCGCCTTGCGCAACCAGACGAAGACCGAGTTCTCCGCGTCGTCGGCAACCGCCCACTCGAACCCCTCGGCCTCGCAGTCGCGCGCGTGCAGCGCAGGCTTCTCGCGATACAGGCGGTTCAGGTCGCGCACCAGCTTGCGCACGCCGTCGTGCGCCGATGATTTGAGCAGGTGCCAGTCGAGCGCGCGCTCCTCGCTCCACTCACGACGCTGCGCGAACTCCTGCCCCATGAACAGCAGCTTCTTGCCGGGATAGCCCCACATCATCGCGTAATAGGCGCGCAGATTGGCGAACTGCTGCCAGTCGTCGCCCGACATCTTGGTCAGCAGCGATCCCTTGCCGTGGACCACTTCGTCGTGGCTGAGCGGCAGAACGAAATTCTCGCTGAACGCGTACATCAGCCCGAAGGTGAGCCCGTCGTGATGGTGCTTCCGGTGCACGGGCTCGCGCGCCATGTACTGCAGCGTGTCGTGCATCCAGCCCATGTTCCACTTGAACCCGAACCCCAGGTTCTCGCGCGCGCCCTCTGCGTAAGCGGGCTGGCTGACGCCGCGCCACGAGGTCGATTCCTCCGCGACCGTGAACACGCCGGGGTGCTCGGCGTAGACCGCGCGGTTGACGCCGCGCAGGAACTCGACCGCTTCCCAATTCTCCCGCCCGCCGGACTGGTTGGGCACCCACTCGCCCGACTTGCGGCTGTAGTCGCGGTAGAGCATCGAGGCTACCGCATCGACGCGCAAGCCGTCGACATGGTAGCGCTCGGCCCAGAACAGTGCGTTGTTGGTCAGGAACGACGCGACCTCGCGCCGACCGTAATTGTAGATCGCGGTGTTCCAGTCGGGGTGGAAGCCGAGCCGCGGGTCCTCGTGCTCGTAGAGCGCGGTGCCATCGAAGCGTGCGAGGCCGTGCGCGTCGATCGGGAAATGCGCGGGCACCCAGTCGAGGATGACGCCGAGCCCGGCGCGGTGCGCGCCGTCGACGAAGCGCGCGAATCCTTCGTGATCGCCGAACCGCGCGGACGGCGCGTAGAGCCCGGTCGCCTGATACCCCCAACTGGGATCATAGGGATATTCGCTGATCGGCATGAACTCGATGTGGGTGAACCCGATCGACACGACGTAGGGGATCAGCCGGTCGGCGAGCGCGTCCCACGTCAGGAACCAGCCGTGCTCGTCACGCTCCCACGATCCGGCATGGACCTCGTAGATGCTGATCGGCACGCGGCGCGCGTCGACCTTGCCCCATGCCTCGCGGTGCGCATCGTCGCCCCAGATGTGCGTCGGGGCGGCGGTGGTGATGGAGGCGGTCGCGGGGCGTAATTCGGCAGCGAAGGCGAACGGGTCGGCCTTGAGCGGTTGCGTCAGGCCGTCGGGGCCGACGATCTCGTACTTGTAGGCGCGGCCGGCGCCGAGGTCGGGCACGAAGATCTCCCACACGCCCGCGTCGCCGCGACGGCGCATGGTATGGCGCGCGCCGTTCCAGTTGTTGAAGTCGCCGACGACGCTGACGCGCTGGGCGTTGGGTGCCCAGACGGCGAAATGAATGCCGCTCACCCCCTCGTGCTCGATCTCGTGCGCGCCGAGTTTGTCGTAGAGCCGCATGTGCGTGCCCTCGACCATGAGCAGGTCGTCGACGGGGCCGAGCACGGGGCCGAAGCTGTAGGGGTCGCCGACCCACCAGTCGCCGCCCGCCCCGCTCGCGCGGTAGCGCAGCGGCTGCGGGTCACCCGCGATCACCCCCTCGAACAGCCCGCGATCATCGACGCGCGCCAGCCCGCCGAGCGGCTCGCCCGCGAGCGAATATGCAATGACGCGGTCGGCGCCGGGTATCCAGGTGCGCGCGAACGTGCCCTCCGGCCCCGTGTGCGGGCCGAGCAGCGAGAAGGGATCGTCGTGCCGCCCATCGAGCAGCGCGGCGATCGCCTCGCTAGGCGGCGTCACATCACGCCCCATATGTCGCGCGCGTATTCGGCGATGGTACGATCGGACGAGAACCAACCCATGTTCGCGACGTTCAGCACGGCCGAGCGACCCCAGGCGTCGCGGTCGCGCCAACGCGCGTCGACGTCGCGCTGCGCGGCGGCGTAGGCGTCGAAATCGCCCGCAACCATGAACCAGTCGTGGTCGTACAAACCCTGCATCAGGTCGCGGTAGCGGTAGGGGTCGTCGGGCGAGAATACGCCGGAGCTGATCGCGTTAATCGCCTGCGACAGCTCGCGCGACCCCTCGATCACGGCCCTCGGATCGTAGCCGCCGCTCCGCTTGGCCGCGACCTCGTCGGCGGTCATGCCGAAGATGACGATGTTGTCCGCGCCGACATGATCCCTGATCTCGACATTGGCACCGTCGAGCGTCCCGATCGTCAGCGCGCCGTTCAGCGCGAACTTCATGTTGCCTGTACCAGACGCTTCCATGCCGGCGGTCGAGATTTGCTCGGATAGGTCGGCCGCGGGCACCATCTTCTCGGCCAGGCTGACGTTGTAGTTTGGCACGAACGCGACCTTGAGCAGGTCGCCGATCGCGGGGTCGGCATTGATGCGGCGAGCGACGTCGTTGGCGAGTTTGATGACCAGCTTGGCGTTGTAATAGCTCGACGCCGCCTTGCCCGCGAACAGCTTGACCCGCGGGGTCCAGTCGCGATCGGGGTGCGAGCGGATTTGGTCGTAGAGCGCGACCGTCTCGATCAGGTTGAGCAACTGGCGCTTGTACTCATGGATGCGCTTAATCTGCACGTCGAAGATCGCATTGGGATCGAGCCTGAGCCCCATTTCGGCGCGCAAATGCTCGGCGAGCGCGACCTTGTTGGATCGCTTCACCGCGGCGAAGCGATCGCGAAAGCCGGCGTCGTCGGCCAGCGGCGCGAGCTCGGACAGCGCAGTCGCGTCGTCGAGAAAGCGGTCACCTACGCCCTCGCGGATCAGCGCGGCGAGCGCAGGATTGCACTCCTGCAGCCACCGTCTGGGCGTAATACCGTTGGTCTTGTTGTTGATCCGCGTCGGATAGAGCCGATGCAGATCGGCGAACACCGTCTGCTTCATCAGATCGGTGTGGAGCGCAGCGACGCCGTTGACGCTGTGCGAGCCGGCGAAGGCGAGATTGGCCATCCGGACGCGCCGCTCGCCCCCTTCGTCAATCAGACTGATCGCCGCGATGGCGCGGTCGTCGATGCCATTGGTGGCGCGCGCCTCGCGCAGCAGCTTCGCGTTGATCGCGTAGACGAGCTGCATGTGCCGCGGCAGCATCCGCTCGAACAGCGGCAGCGGCCAGCTCTCTAGCGCCTCGGGCAGCAGCGTGTGGTTGGTATAGCCGAAGGTGGCGCGGGTAATCTCCCACGCCTCGTCGAAGCCGAGCTCGTGATGGTCGATCAGCAGCCGCATCAATTCGGCGACCGACACCGCGGGGTGCGTATCGTTGAGCTGGATTGCGGCCTTGTCGGGCAGCGTGCGGACGTCGCCGAAATACTGCACGTGACGTCGAACGATGTCCTGGATCGAGGCGGAGGAGAAGAAATACTCCTGCCTGAGCCTCAACTCTTGTCCCGCTGCCGTGCTGTCGTTCGGATAGAGCACGCGGGTCAGCGTCTCGGCGCGCAGCTGGTCGGCGAGCGCACCCTGGAAGTCGCCGGCGTTGAACGCGTCCAGCTTGATCGGATCGAAGGCGCGGGCAGTCCAGAGGCGGAGCGTGTTGACGCGGCGACCGCGCCAGCCGACCATCGGCGTATCTACCGCAACCGCCTCGACCGCTTCCGCCGGGTGCCAGTGGACCGCACCCTGTTCATTGCCGGTCACCTCGCCGCCGAAGCCGATGAAATAGGCGCTCTCGCGCCGCTCGAACTCCCACGGATTACCGTTGGCGAGCCAGGTTTCGGGCAGCTCCATCTGCCAGCCGTTGTCGATCCGCTGGCGGAACATGCCGTTGACGTAGCGGATGCCGTAGCCGTAGCCGGGCAGATCGAGCGACGCCATGCTCTCCATGAAGCAGGCGGCGAGCCGGCCGAGACCGCCGTTGCCGAGCGCGGCATCGGGCTCTATCTCCTCCAGCTCGGCGAGCATCACGCCCAATTCTGATAAGGCGTCGGCGACCTCATCGGTCTTGAGCAGGTTGGAAAGCGTGTCGCGCAGCAATCGACCGATCAGAAACTCGAGGCTGAGATAGTAAACCCGCTTGGCGCCCGCGGCATGTGCGGCCCGGGTCGAAACCATCCAGCGCTCGATGATCTCGTTGCGCACGGTCAGGATGGTGGCAGCCAGCCAATCGTGCGGACGTGCGGCGTGCTCATCCTTGCCGATCCGGTGGACGAGCGTGTCGAAGATCGCGCCGGCGAGCGGTCCACGCTCCGACGTTGGTGACGCGGCGACGACGGTTGGAGCGTTCAAGCAGGACCCCCGGTTAATGCTTGAGACAGGATTAGGAGCGTCAACGCCCCTTTGTCACGTCCGGTCGCATCAACCGTCAAGGAAATTACAGGAGCGTACCGATCACACGGTAAAGCTCTCGCCGCACCCACACGCGCCCTTGGCGTTCGGATTGTTGAACACGAACCCGGCGGTGAAATCATCCTCCACCCAGTCCATCGTCGAGCCGATCAGATACAGGATCGAGCCACCATCGACCCAGAGCGTGCCGCCAGGCGTCTCGATCTGCTCGTCGAATGGCTTCGCCTCTGTGATGTAATCGACCGAGTAAGCGAGACCCGAGCAGCCGCGGCGCGGGGTCGACAGCTTGACCCCGATCGCGTCCGCGGGCGCGCGCGCCATCAGCGCCCCGATCCGTCCCTCGGCGGTCGGGGTGAGGTTCAGCGCGGCAGGGCGAACGCGTGTCTTGATGTCGGTCATCGCGCGATCCTCACAACATGCCGAGTTCGAGCTTGGCGTCGTCCGACATCTTCTGCGGATCCCACGGCGGGTCCCAGACGAGGTTCACGTCGGCGAAGGCGATGCCGGGCACCGCCGCCACGCGCATCTCGACCTCGGCCGGCATCGACTCGGCGACGGGGCAATGCGGGGTGGTCAGCGTCATCGTGACGATCGCTTGGCCCTCGTCGGTCACCTCGACGCCGTAGATCAGGCCAAGATCGTAGATATTGACCGGGATCTCGGGATCGAAGATGTCCTTCAGCGCATCGATCACGCCTTCGTACAGCGCGCCGCCGGGTTCACCGGGCTTGTCGCCCGCGGGTTTCTGCTGGAGGAAGCCGGTCAAATAGTCGCGCTCGCGCGGCACCTCGGCAGCGTCCTCGACGCGCGCCCGCGGAGGAGCGGTCACCGCGGCGACTTCCTGTACCTCGATCTTGTCGGAGCCTTCGCTCATCCGAAAATCCTCTTCACCCGTTCCATGCCGGCGACCAACGCCTCGACGTCGCGCGGACCGTTGTAGACGCCGAAGCTGGCGCGCGCGGTCGCCTCGACACCCAGGCTCGCCATCAGCGGCTGCGCGCAGTGATGCCCGGCGCGGATCGCGACCCGGCTCTCATCCAAGATGGTGCCGATGTCGTGCGGATGCACCCCCTCCATCGCGAAGGAAACGATGCCGGCGGAGTCTGCTGGGCCAAATACGCGCACCGAGTTGAGGTGCGCCAGCGCCGTGCGCGTGTCAGCGACCAACGCCGCCTCGTGCGCGTGGATGCGCTCCAGCCCGATCGCGTCGACATAGTCGATCGCGGCATGAAGCCCCAATGCGCCGACGATGTGCGGCGTCCCCGCCTCGAAACGGGTCGGTGCGGGCGCGTAGGTCGAGCGCTCGAATGTCACACGGTCGATCATCGAGCCACCGCCCTGATACGGCGGCATCGCCTCCAGCAGCTCCGCCCTGCCCCACAGCACGCCGATACCGGTCGGGCCGTAGAGCTTGTGGCCCGAGAAGACGTAGAAGTCGCAGCCGATCGCCGCGACGTCGACCGCCATCCGCGGAACCGCCTGGCACCCGTCGATCAGGATCTTCGCGCCGACCGAGTGCGCGATCTCGGTCGCCTTAGTCGCGTCCAGTACCGAACCGAGCACATTGGAGACGTGCGCGAGCGCGACGAACTTGTGCGCAGGCGTGATCATCGCCGCCATCGCGTCGAGGTCGATGCGGTGATCCTCGGTCAGCGGAATCACGTCGATCGCGGCACCGGCGCGCTCGGCCGCGATCTGCCACGGCACGATGTTGCTGTGGTGTTCGAGCTGCGACAGCAGGATGCGGTCGCCTGCCTTCAACTGCTGCGCGATCCACGAGTGCGCGACGAGGTTGATCCCCTCGGTCGCGCCGCGGACGAAGACGATCTCGTCCGCCGAGCCGCCGATGAAGGAGGCAACTCGGTTGCGCGCTGCCTCATAGGCGAGCGTCATGTCGGCGCTGCGCTGATACACGCCGCGGTGAACGGTGGCGTAGGTCTCGCCGTAGCCGCGCGCGATCGCATCGATCACCGCCTGCGGCTTCTGCGACGTGGCGGCGGTGTCGAGATACGCCCAGCCGTCGGGTATCGCCGGGAAATCGGCAACGGTGTCGAGCGGGCGCTGGTCAAGGGTCGTGGTCATGCCGGCACCTGCTGGAAAGTCACAAAAGTCACACCCCTACGCATGTGCGCGCGCGCGACGACGTTCGGGTGCGCACCCACCTGCACCGCGTAGTCACCGACATCGGCGTAGGACAGGACGGGCACCGGCATCGTCACAGCGCGGCGTCGAGCCAGGCGTCGGCATCGCCCTCGAAAGCGGCACGCACCGTCTCGTTCCCGATCCGCTCAAGCACGTCGGCGACGAAGGCATGGGTCAGGATCGCCTGCGCGCGGCTGCGCGGGATGCCGCGGCTCTGCATGTAGAACAACGCGCGCTGATCGAGTTCGCCGACCGTCGCACCGTGCGCACACTTCACATCGTCGGCAAAGATCTCGAGCTCGGGCTTGAGATTCACGGTCGCCGTGCGGTGAAGCAGCAGACCGCGCAGGGACTGCTCGCCGTCGGTCTTCTGCGCGTGGCGCGCGACCTCGACCGCGGCGGCGAGGCTGGCACGGCTCCGGTAGGCCGCGACCGCACGCCACACCTGCCGCGATGAGCCATTGGGCTGCGCGTGGTTGACGCGAACGGCACATTCCTGCGCCTGGGTGTCGCTGGTGAGCAGCGCGCCGCCGTATTCGGCGAAGGCGCCCTCGCCCGTCAAGTTGAGCTGCGCGTCAATACGGCTGCCCTGCCCGCCCGCGCCGAGGAAGGTGGTGACGAGGCTCGCCGCCTCGCCGATGTCGGCTTCCTCGCGCAGCGACACGAAGCCGGCAGGCTGGAGCAGCCGCACGCTCCGCATCAGCCGCGCGCCGCGGCCGAGCGTCGTCCGCGTGTAGCGGTTGGCCCAGCCGGCGCCGACGAACGTTTCGACCACTTCGCCGACCGCGTCGTCGGCGAGCACGATCTCGGCGGCGAGATGATTCTCGGCGCCCGTCGCGACGTGGACGATCTGCACCGGGTCAGCGGCGGTGCGCGAGTCGAGCCGGAGCGACCAGCCGGCGCGCGCATGACGGCCGAGCGCGTGGTCGCTGCCCGCGACCTCGCCAAAAGTCACCGCGCCGAGCGTCGACGCAGCCTCGTCAAGCACGCCGTCGACGAACAGCAGCCGCGCACCGGGCAGGTCGAGGAACTCATGCTCGGTCCGCACCACCGGCGCCATCGCCGCGGCGGCGGATAGCGCCCCGAGATCGGCCCAGCGCCACGCCTCAGCGCGGGTCGAGGGAAGTTCGAGCACGCTCACGCGGCAACCTCGGCGTAGCCCTCACGTTCCAGCTGCTGGGCGAGCTCGGGCCCGCCCGTACGAGTGATGCGACCATCGGCGAGGACGTGGACGACGTCGGGCTTCACATAGTCGAGCAGCCGCTGATAGTGCGTGATCAGCAGCACCGACTTGTCGGGCTGCCGCATGATGCGGTTGATGCCGTCGCCGACGATGCGCAGCGCGTCGATGTCGAGGCCGCTGTCCGTCTCGTCGAGGATCGCGAACTTCGGGCTGATGATGCCCATCTGCACCATCTCGTTGCGCTTCTTCTCGCCGCCCGAGAAGCCGACGTTGACCGGCCGCTTGAGCATCTCGGCGTCCATCTCCAGCCGCGCGGCTTCCGCGCGCGCCAGTTTCAGGAACTCGGCGCCCGACAGCGGCTTCTCGTCGCGCTGGCCACGCTGCGCGTTCAGGCTCTCGCGCAGGAACTGGACGTTCGACACGCCTGGGATCTCGACCGGATACTGGAAGCCGAGGAACACGCCCGCGGCGGCGCGCTCGTGCGGCTCCATCTCGAGCAGGTCTTGGCCGTCGAAGGTAATCGAGCCTTCGGTCACTTCGTAGCCGGGGCGACCGCCGAGCACGTAGCCGAGCGTCGACTTGCCCGCGCCGTTCGGCCCCATGATCGCGTGTATCTCGCCCGCGTTGACGGTGAGCGACAGGCCCTTGAGGATCGGCTTGCCGTCGATCTCGGCGTGAAGGTTTTCAATCTTTAGCATCCGGGTTCTTCTCCCCGCGTGCGGCAGAACGATGCGTCCGCCGCCACGGCTTGTTCATGATGTACGACGACGAAGCGCAGCCGGTCGTCGGCGGCGGTCAGCGTGCGGTCGATCTCGGCGCGATCGGCGTCGGTCTTTGCGGCCTCGCGCGCGGCGCGGCGGGCATCGACCCTGACCGCGGTGCACGTCTGCAACAGCGAGGTGACCAGCCGCTCGCGCGCCGCGACCGCACCGGGCACAGTCTGCCCCGGCTTGGTCAGCGGATCGAACAGGCAGGCGAGATACGGCATCAACGGCTTGCCCGTCGCCATCGACAGCGAATGTTCGGGCATCGCCGGGATTGTCTGCATGCTCGCCGCGATAGCGAGCGCCGGGGCGATCATCCGACGCTCCCCTCAAGCGAGATCCCCAGCAGCTTCTGCGCCTCGACGGCGAATTCCATCGGAAGCTGTTGAAGCACCTCGCGCGCGAAGCCGTTGACGATCAGCGCGACCGCGGCTTCCTGGTCGAGCCCGCGGCTCATCGCGTAGAAGAGCTGGTCCTCGCTGATCTTCGACGTGGTCGCCTCGTGCTCGATCTGCGCCGAGGGGTTGCGCACCTCGATGTAAGGAATCGTGTGCGCACCACACTGGTCGCCGAGCAGCAGGCTGTCGCACTGCGTGAAGTTGCGTACGCCCTCGGCGGTCGGGGCAACGCGAACGAGCCCGCGATAGGTGTTGTCGCTGCGCCCGGCGCTGATCCCCTTCGACACGATGGTCGAGCGGCTGCCCCTGCCCAGATGGATCATCTTGGTGCCGGTGTCGGCCTGCTGACGGTTGTTGGTGACCGCGACCGAGTAGAATTCGCCGACGCTGTTCTCGCCTGCGAGCACGCACGACGGGTATTTCCACGTCACCGCCGAGCCGGTTTCGACCTGCGTCCACGATACCTTGCTGTTCTTGCCCTGGCAGAGCGCACGCTTGGTGACGAAATTGTAGATGCCGCCGACGCCGTTCTCGTCGCCCGGATACCAGTTCTGCACGGTCGAGTATTTGATCTCGGCATCATCCAGCGCGACCAGCTCGACCACCGCGGCGTGCAGCTGGTTCTCGTCGCGCATCGGGGCGGTGCAGCCCTCCAGGTACGAGACGTAGCTGCCCTTGTCAGCGACGATCAGCGTGCGCTCGAACTGACCGGTATTCTCCGCGTTGATGCGAAAATAGGTCGACAGCTCCATCGGGCAGCGGACGCCCTCGGGAATGTAGACGAACGTCCCGTCGGAGAAGACCGCGGAGTTGAGCGTCGCGAAGTAATTGTCGTGCTGCGGCACGACCTTGCCGAGCCACTTGCGGACCAGGTCGGGGTACTCGCGGATCGCCTCGGAGATCGAGCGGAAGATGACGCCGGCGGCCTCCAGTTCCTTGCGGAACGTGGTCGCGACCGACACCGAGTCGAACACCGCGTCGACCGCGACGCGGCGCTTGGGCTCGCCGTTCTCGTCACGTTCCTCGACGCCCGCCAGCATCTTCTGCTCGGCGATCGGGATGCCGAGCTTCTCGTAAACGCGCAGGATTTCAGGATCGACCTCGTCGAGGCTGCCCAGCTTCGGCTTCGCCTTCGGCTCGGCGTAATAATAGGCGTCCTGATAATCGATCGGCGGGATGTTGAGCTTCGACCAGTCGGGCGTCTCCATCTCGAGCCAGCGCGCATACGCCTTCAGCCGCCAATCGAGCATCCACTCGGGCTCATTCTTCTTGGCCGAGATGTAGCGGACGGTGTCCTCGCTCAGCCCCTTGGGCGCGAAGTCCTGCTCGATATCGGAGAAGAAGCCCCACTCGTACGTCTTGGATACGGCCGCATAGGCTTCGGCGTTCTTGGTGGCCATTATGCCAGCACCCTTGTCGGAGTTTCAGATGAAGCGGCCTGAGTGCCAGGTTGGACGGCAAGCTGCGCGAGCGTGACGCCCGCGAGCGCGCCGCGCACCGCTTCGTTGACCGCATTCCAGTGCGGCTTGACGCGGCAATTGCCGGAAAGATTGCAGTCGTGATCACCCGCATCGACGCAGGCGGTCATCACGATCGGCCCCTCGACCGCCTCGACCACGTCGGCAATCGTGATCGCCGACGGCGGCCGCGAGAGGCGAAACCCGCCACCGGTGCCGCGCACGCTGTCGATCAGGCCGGCAGCGGACAGGCGACTGACAAGCTTCTGCGCAGTCGGCAGCGGCACGCCGGTTTCCTCCGCCAGCATCGTCGCGTTCAAGCGCGCGACGCCGCCGCAATGACGCGCGGCCGCGGTGAGCAGCACGACGGCATAGTCGGTGAGCGATGACAGGCGCATGTTGCGAATAATTCTCAAATCGGATCAGATCGTTCCGATTGGCAGATGGCGTGCTCGGTCGCGGAAATCAAGCACGTGCTGCAGCGCGGAAAGGCCAATCAGGGCGATCGATCGCACGCGACACGAAAAAAGGCCCGACGGGAGCGTCGGGCCTGAGTGCAAGAGCTTCGCGGAACAAAGCCCTTCGGGTCGCACCCACCTTCGAGCACGTGATACAGTGAATGTATTGGAAAGAAGCACCAACGCCTAAACCGATCCTTACAAGTCCGCGAGCAAATCGAAATTTGCCCGTGCGTACGCGATCGGCGAAGGAGCACCTTATGCCCGACACCACGCGCCTGCTCCACCTGCTCGACCCCGAACGCGCGCATGTTGCCGCGGTGCGCCTGCTCGCCGGATGGGCGGCAACGGGTGCGCCGATGCGTCCGCGCGTGCCGAACCTGCCGGTGCGTGTCGCCGGGCTCGATTTTGCCAATCCGGTGGGGCTCGCCGCCGGGGTCGACAAGGACGCGCGCGCAATCCCCGGCTGGTTCGCGCTCGGCTTCGGCATGGTGGAGGTGGGAACGCTGACCCCGCTACCGCAGGCGGGCAATCCCAAGCCGCGGCTGTTCAGGCTGTCGGAGGACGGCGCGGTGATCAACCGCATGGGGTTCAACAACGGCGGTCAGGCCGCGGGCATCGCGCGAGCGGCCGCCGCGAAACGCACCGGTGTGCTGGGCATCAACGTCGGCGCGAACAAGGACGCGAGCGACCGGGTGGCGGACTACGTCACCGGGGTCACCGCCGCGGCGCGCGTGGCGGATTACGTCACGATCAACATCAGCTCGCCCAATACGCCGGGCCTGCGCGACCTGCAGGAAGGCACCGCGCTGCGCGACCTGCTCGCCGCCTGCCTTGGCGCCAAGGGCAAGACGCCGCTGTTCCTCAAGGTCGCGCCTGATCTGAGCCCCGCGCAGATCGACGACATCGCGCGCGCCGCGATCGACGGCGGGGTCGACGCGCTCATCATGGGAAACACGACGATCTCGCGCCCCGCACTCGCGTCACGGCACAAGGGTGAGACGGGCGGGCTGTCGGGGGCGCCGCTTCGCGAACTGGCGCGTGCGCGGCTGGTCGATTTTCGCCGCGCGACCGGCGGTGCGCTGCCGCTGATTGCCGCGGGCGGCATCGACACGGGTGCGGAAGCCTACGCGCGCATCCGCGCCGGGGCGAGCCTGGTGCAGGTCTATTCAGCGATGGTCTACGGCGGGCCGGGGCTGCCCGCATACATCCTGCGCGAGTTGGACGCGCTACTGCGCCGCGACGGCTTCGCGTGCGTCGCCGACGCGATCGGAGCGGATAACGGCTGACCTGATGCGCGGTGCAGGCACCGCCTCCACCACCACCTTCCCCTCGCGGCGGGGATCGTAACCCCCGTCGTAGCGTCCGCCCGGCCGCACGATCATCGCGTGCACACCCGAATCCTCGCCCTGCCCGGGTCGTACCGTGACGCCGCGCGCAGCAAGGCCGGCGAGCACTTGCGGCGCGAACTTGCTTACCTCGCCCTGAAACGCGTCGCCGCGCGCGACGAGGTTGGGCTGCGCGAGCGCCGCCTGCGTCGGCAAATTCCAGTCGATCGCGGCAACCAGCGACTTCGCGACATAGGCGAGGATCGCGTTGCCGCCGGCCGAACCGATCGCGCCGGCGAACCGGTTGTCGCGGTCGAGCATGACGAGCGGCGTCATCGACGAGCGCGGGCGCTTGCCCGGCGCGACCGCATTTACCGCCGCACGCCCGCTCGCATCTCGCGGGCTGAACGAGAAGTCGGTCATCTGATTGTTGAGGAAGAAGCCGTCGACCATCCGCCCCGACCCGAAGATCGATTCAACCGTCGTGGTGATCGAGACGACATTGCCTGCGCCGTCACCGACGATGAAGTGCGAGGTACCCGCGGGTTCGTGCGTCGCATCGGGACCGGCAGCGGTTGCGCCCGGCGGCGTGCCGGCGACGGGTGCCGGACCGGCGCGCGGGCCGATCAACCGCGCGCGCGCGTCGAGATAGGCTGGATCGATCATACCGGCGACCGGCACGCGCACGAACGCGGGATCGGCGACATAGCGGTCCCGATCGGCGTACATCAGCCGGCTCGCCTCAGCGAACAGGTACCAGGCTTGCGGATCGTTCGGGCCACGCTTCGCAATGTCGGTGCGCTGAAGCAGACCGAGCAGTTCGATCAGGCCGACCCCGCTCGCCGGCGGCGGCGCGGCACAGATGCGGTAGACGCGCCACGCACCGCACACCGGCGTGCGCGCGATCGGCTTGTAAGCGGCCAGGTCCGCTTCGCTCAGCGACCCCGGTATCGGTGCGGCATGGACACGGTCGACGATCCGCCGCGCGGTGTCGCCACGGTAGAGCGCGGCCGGACCCTGAGTCGCCAGGCGCGACAGGAACGCGGCATAAGCGGGATTGCGCAGCCGGTCGCCGGCCTGCACCAAGCCGCCACCCGGACGCGCAAAGTAACGCTGCACATCGGGAGCGGACAATTCGGCGTAACTGCCGCCCAGCATGCGCGCGAGCCGAGGTGACACGATGAAGCCGTCGCGCGCGGTGCGTTCAGCATCGTCGAACAGGCTGCTCCACGCGAGCGCGCCGTGCTGCCGCTGCGCCTGCGCCAGCATCGCGACCGCGCCGGGCACGCCGGTGGCGCGGCCCGACAGAACCGCACGTGCGAACGGAAGCGGCTGGCCGGTGGCTGGATCAAGGAACATGTCCGCGGTGGCACCCGCCGGCGCCACCTCGCGCCCGTCGTAGACGGTCACGTCGCGCTTGCCGGCGTCGTAATAGGTCATGAACGCGCCGCCGCCGATGCCCGAGCTCTGCGGCTCGACCAGCGACAGCATTGCCTGCACTGCCACCGCCGCATCGACCGCGCTTCCGCCGCGCCGCAGCACTGCCATGCCGGCGTCGACCGCCAGCGGGTTCGCGGCCACGACAAAGCCGGGCGCGCGCGGCGCTGTGGCGACGTCGCGCGCGACGCCGCTTCCCTGTGAAGGCAGCTGCGCGCAGGAAGCGAGCAGGAGGGTCGCGGCGGCGAGCAGACGAGAGCGCATGGGTCGGAGATAACGGGCACTTGTCCGTGCGTCCACGAGCGTGTGACTTCGCCCGGTCGAGTGTACCACCACTCACGACCGGTCCCGATCGCGGCGGCCATGCTGGCGCCGCGGCAACGTTTCGTCACGCTCCGACCCACCCCTTGCAGGCTGGCGCCGTCCCGCCCCTGCCCCTAGAGCAAGGCGAATGCGCGGAACATCGAAGACCGCGCACGGGAGGATCGTGGTGACGCGCAGGCTCGAGCATTTCCCCAATCTGGTCGCGATGTTCTTCACCCGCGCGGCGGAGAAAGGCGACGCGCCGTTCCTGTGGGCGAAGCGCGACGGTGCTTGGGCTTCGATCACCTGGCGCGACGCCGCGGAGAAGGTCGCGCGGCTCGCCGCCGCCCTGAACACGATCGGGGTCGAGCGCGGAGACCGCGTCATGCTGGTGAGCGAGAATCGCCCTGAATGGTGCCTATCCGATCTGGCGATCATGGCGGCGGGCGCGATCACGGTGCCGACCTACACGACGAACACAGAACGCGATCACACCCACATCATCGAGAATTCGGGCGCGAAGGCGGTGATCGTCTCGACCGACAAGCTCGCCAAGACGCTGATGCCCGCGATCCTGCGCTCGATTCAGCCGCAGATCCTGATCGGCATCGATCCCGTCCGGCTCGGCCAGACGCCGTTCGATGTCTACGACTGGCAGACGCTGATCGACACGCATCCCGCGAGCATCGACGACGTGCGCGCCCAGGCCGATTTCGCGCGGGCCGACCCTGCCTGCATCATCTATACCAGCGGCACGGGCGGCGCGCCGCGCGGGGTGGTGCAGCACCACGGCGCGATTCTGCACAACGTCAAGGGCTGCTGCGACGTGATTTCGGAGGACCTCGGCTGGGGCGACGAGGTATTCCTCTCGTTCCTGCCGCTCAGCCACGCGTACGAGCATACCGGCGGGCAGTTCGTCCCCATCGGGCTCGGCGGGCAGATCTATTATGCCGAGGGTATCGAGAAGCTCGCCGGCAACATGGAGGAAACCCGCCCCACGATCATGTTCGTCGTGCCGCGCCTGTTCGAGGTGCTGCGAACGCGCATTTCGAAAGCGATCGAGAAGCAGGGCGGTGTCTCGGCAAAGCTGCTCGCCGCCGCGCTCGACGTCGGGGCGAAGCGCTACGCGGGCAAGCTGCGGCTCGCCGATCGTCCAAAGGCGCTGCTCGTCGACACGCTGTTCAAGCCGAAGATCGCAAAAAAGTTCGGGGGCCGGATGAAGGCGATGATTTCGGGCGGTGCGCCGCTGACGCCCGAGGTCGGCATCTTTTTTCAATCGCTCGGCGTCACGTTCCTGCAGGGCTACGGCCAGACCGAGGCGGCGCCCGTCATCTCGTGCAACCGGCCGAGCGCGGGGGTGACGATGGACAGCGTCGGCCCGCCGCTCCCCGATACCGAGGTGCGGATCGCCGACGACGGCGAAATCCTGGTGCGCGGCGAACTCGTCATGCACGGCTATTGGCGCAACGATGCCGAGACCGCGCGCGTGCTCAAGGACGGCTGGCTCCACACCGGCGACATCGGCGAGATCGACGCGCAGGGCCGTATCAGGATCACCGATCGCAAGAAGGACCTGATCATCAACGACAAGGGCGACAATGTCGCGCCACAGAAGGTCGAGGGCATGCTGACGCTACAGCCCGAGATTGCGCAGGCCATGATCGCGGGCGACCGCAAGCCGCACATGGTCGCGGTGCTCGTGCCCGAAGCCGAATGGACCCAGGATTGGGCGCGCGCCAACGGTCAGGCGGGTAATTACAAGGCGCTGGCCGATCATCAGGATTACCGCGCCGCATTGCAAAAGGCGGTCGATCGCACCAACCGCGACCTGTCGGTGACCGAGCGCGTCCGCCGATGGATCGTCGCCGACGAGCCGTTCACGATCGAGAACGAGCAACTGACGCCGAGCCTGAAAATTCGCCGCCACGTGCTTCGCCAGATCTACGGCGATCGGCTGGAAGGGCTGTATCGCGGGTAGTCGCGGGCGATGCTCGCCCGGTCGGCCGTGTCATGGGGAGCACCACATCGCGACGCTCCCCTTATCCCTTATTTGGAGCCGGCCGCTGCTGCCGGCGCTCCCGCCTTCTTCGGCATCACCGCCAGCGTCCAGTCCTTGGACGGCAGCAGGTACTTGGCCGCGGTTGCCTGCAGTAGTTCGGGCGTGATGCTCGTCATGTCGGTGACGATGCTCTGCGTCGCCTCGACCCGCTTGGGATCGTAGCTGCCGCCCTGCATCTGCATCAGCCAAAACTGGTTCCCCGACGACGCGCGCGCCATGTACTGGAGCATCGGCACGATCGTACGCTTGAGCTCGTCCGGGCCGATCGGCGTCGACACCAGCTCGGCCGCGATCTGGCGCGACAGCTGGAAGAACAACGGCACCTTGTCGGGCGCGACCTGCCCCAGCGCGATCAGTCGCCCGCCGCCGGGAAGCCCCGTCGGCCATTGGCTCTGCGCGCTCGGCGAGTAGCTGGCGCCCGCGACCGAGCGCAGCCGCTCGAACAGACGATCGGAGAAGACAGCGGCGAGCACGTCGAGCCGGCGCGCCTCGGCATGGTCGGCCGAACCGCCGCCGGTCGGCCACGCGATCACCGCCGCGGCCTGCGTATCCGCTCCGTCGTGCGTCAGCTGCACCGGCGCCGTGTCGTGCGCGGGGAAGCGCACCGGCGCAGCGCTGGTGGGAGCGGGCGTGCGGGGTTTGAGCGCGCCGAAGCTCTTGGCGATTGCGGCGATCGCCTCGTCCGCCTTCACGTCGCCGAACACGTCGACTTCGATCGGCCCGGTCGCGAGCAGCGGCTCGAACAATTTGCGGAAGTCGGCGGCGTTCAGCGACTCGATCTGGCCAAGCGTCGGCGTGCCCCAGCGCGGGTCGCCGTCACGCAGCAGGCGCTCCAGATCGCGCGACAACACGCCGTCGGGTGACGACGACAGCCCGGCATAGCCCGCGAGCGCGGCGGCGCGCGCGCGCGCGACCGGCTGCGGGTCCCAGCCAGGTGCTGCAAGCTTCGCCGCCATCAGCGTCAGATTGTCGGCGTAATCGCCCGGCGTCGTGATCGCGCTCAGCGTGAACGCGTCGTCGCCGATGTCGAAGTCGAGCCCCATCCGACGTCCGGCGGTCAGCTGGTCGAGGTCGCCCTGCTTGAGCTTGCCGATCCCGCTCGCAACCAGCGCGTTGTCGCCGGCCCAGGCAACCGTGGGCTTGTCGCCCGGCAACGCCAGATTGCCGCGACCGAAGCGCACGCGCAGGTAGACGCGCCCGGTCTCCGACGTGTTCGGGTACAGCAGCGCGCGGACGCCATTCGAGAAGGTCACCTGCTCGATGCCCGGATCGGCGGAAACGGTCGCGCGCGCCGTCACCTTGCCCGGCGTTCCCAGCTTCGGCACCTTGGAGAAGTCGACTGCGGCCTGCTGGCTGCGCTTGCCCGCTAGCTTCGACACATCGGCCTTCAGGGCAGCGGCGAGCTTGGCCGCGGCGCCCGCGTCCGGCGTGCGCGTGTTGAGCAGTGCGCGCGTCGCGTCACCCTTGAACAGCCGGTTGGTCGATTCGAGCATCGCCGCGGGCGTGAAGAACCCCTTCGCGCGCGCGTCCTGCAATATCTTGTAGGAGGTTTCCGGCCCAGCGACCGTCTCGCGGATGTCGAGCGCACCGACCATGTCGTCGGCCTGTTTCGACCCCGCCTCGACGCGCGCGGTGGCGACGTCGTTCTTCATCGCGGCGTCGAACTCGGTCAGCTCGCGGTCTACCTCGACCTGGGTCGGCGCGGTCGCCATCGCGTCGGCGATCACCGCACGCACGTCCTTCAACGCCGCCTCCCAATCGTGGCCCAAGGGCACGATGTTGGTGAAGGTGCCGTTCGCCGAGCGCGACACGTCGTCGAGGCTGACGGAGGCCTGCAGGAAGCTGCCCCCTGCCCGCGCGCGCGTTTCCAGCCGGCGGTTGATGACGCGCAGCGCGACGAAATCGACCAGCCGCTTCTGGTTGAAGATGATCGTGTCGTCGCGGTACTCCCACGGACGCAGCACCGCGGTCGCGACGATCGGCGGCAGCGAGGGTTCGACCAGCGTGCGGGTCGGCGCGGCGGCGGGATCGGGTTTGCCGAAATCGGGTGCAGGCGCCGCGGCACCGTGCCCAGCCCAGCTGGCAAAATTCTTGACGATCAGCGACGCGGCCGTTGTTGGATCGATGTCGCCCGACAGGATCACCACGGTGTTCTCCGGCCGGTACCAGCGATCGTGGAACGCCTGCACCGCGGCGGGCGTCGCCGCCTCCAGCGTCTTGATCGTACCGATTGGCGAGCGGTTGGCGAGCGGCTGCCCCGCGAAAAAGGTTTCGCGCAGCGCATCGCCGTAGCGGACCTGCGGCCCCGGTGCCTCGCGCTGCTCGGCGAGAACGGCGGGCCGCTCGGCGGCGAGCCCCTGCGCGGTGATCGCGGGCTCCTGCATCATGCCCGCGAAAATCTTCAAACTCTCGTCGAGGTTCGCCTGCGTCGCGCCGGGCAGGTCGAGCTTGTAGACCGTCTGAGTCGGCGTGGTGGACGCGTTCGAATCCGATCCGAAGGTCGCACCGAAACGCTGCCACACGCGCTTCGCCTCGCCGTCGGGTACGTATTTGGAGCCGCGGAACGACAGATGCTCGATCAGGTGCGCGAAGCCCTGCTCGGAATCCTTCTCGTACAGCGAGCCCGCGTCGATGCGGACGCGCACCGCGACCTGACCCGGCGGCACGCCATTCTTGCGCACCGCGTAGCGCAGACCGTTGGGCAGGCGCCCGAAATACCAAGCCGGGTCGGGCGGGATGTCCGAACCCTTGAACAGCCAAGGCGCGGTGTCGACCTTGACCGAGGCGGGATCGACCGGCGTCGCGTCAGGTGTCGACGGCTTCGCGGCCGGAGCAGGCTTGCCGTTCCCGACGCGCTGCCCGGCAGCGGCCGGAACGAGCGCGGTGGCGAGGAGAAAGGCGACGAGCGGCTTGGCCAGCGCGCGTGCGGAAGAAACCATATGCGGCGGCTTGTAGGCGTCCAGCCGCGGCTCCGCAACGGCAGCGCGGTGGATCGCCAACCGGTCCTGCGACGACGGCAACACTTGATCACGCACCGGGTCGAGCGGCGCCCGCTTCGCCGCATCAATGCCATCATTTCGTCGCCTTGCCTGAATAGTGACGTGTTTCTGGCGAGTTCGACCAGCAAGACGAAGCGCGGAGACGAGAACAGGCAATGATTGCAGAGAAGGTCGCCCACCCACGACAGTGGCAAAGCGACACGCCGGCGCAGCACGCGGCGGCGGTTCGCGCGGTCATGCCCGACCCGACGATCATCGCGGGAGCGCCGACCGCGGGCGCGGCGATGAAGGCCGAGGGCAATCGCCCGCTGATCATCCGCGTCGGCAAGCATCTGCGTGGACTGTTCGATCGCCTGATCGCGGGATCGTCGCTGGTGCCTAACGATCCGGTGCTCGACATGCGCGACTTCGCCTGGACGCAAGGCTTGCGCGATCACTGGGAGGCGATCCGGGCCGAGGCGACGGCGGTCGCGTTGGTCGGCCACGCCGCGCCCAGCCTCGCCACGATCTCGCCCGACCATCGCTCGATCGCGGAGGTGAACAAGTGGCGCTCGTTCTTCCTGTGGGGCTACGGCTATCCGATCGACGACAACCTGGCACGCTGCCCCCGCACCAAAGCGGCGATCGAGGCGATCCCCGGGCTGAACTCGGCTTTCTTCTCGATCCTGGCGCCGGGCACGCACATCCCCGCGCACCGCGGCGTGACCAAGGGGCTGATTACCTGCCACCTCGGCCTGATCGTACCACGCGACGGGGATGTCAGAATGCGCGTCGACGACCGGGTCGTGCGCTGGTCGGAAGGCCAGACCCTGGTGTTCGACGACACCTACGATCACGAAGTGTGGAACGACACCGAGAGCACGCGTGTCGTGCTGTTGATCCAGTTCGAGCGCCCGCTCAGGCAGCCAGGCAAGTGGTTCGCCGACCTGTTCCTCGGCTTCGTCAAGCGCAGCGCGTTCGTACAGGAAGCGCGCGGCAATGTCGCCAAGTGGAACGCGGCGGTGAAGCAGCTCGACGTGTGAAGGCCGGGCACGCGCGCTGAAACGATCGCTTTCGCGCTGCCCGCTTGATCCCGCCGCCGCTCCGGGCCACATCGCCGCCATGCTGATCGAAACCGAAGCCACGCCGAACCCGGCGACCCTGAAGTTCCTGCCCGGACGCGTCGTCATGGACGCGGGCACGCGCGACTTCGCGACCCCGGAGGAAGCCGAGGCCAGCCCGCTGGCGCAGGCGTTGTTCGATCTGGGCGACGTGATCGGCGTATTCTTCGGGCGCGATTTCGTGTCGGTGACCGCGGCCCCGGGTGTCGCCTGGAGCACGCTCAAGCCCGACGTGCTCGGCATCCTGATGGATCATTTCGCGGCGCAGATGCCACTGTTCCGCCCCGCCTCGGCCGGCTTCTCGGTTCCGGCGGAAGAGGTGGCGTTCGCCGACGATCCCGCGGACGCCGACATCGTCGCGCAGATCAAGGATTTGATCAACACCCGCGTCCGCCCGGCAGTGGCGAACGACGGCGGCGACATCGTTTACCGCGGGTTCGACAAGGGCAAGGTGTATTTGCGGATGCAGGGTGCGTGCGCGGGCTGCCCGTCGTCGAGTGCGACGCTCAAGAACGGCATCGAGCAGCTACTGCGTTATTACGTTCCCGAGGTGAGCGAGGTTCGCGCGGTCTGATCACCGCACGCCCTGCACTTCAGCCCTGACCCGGAGCCTCCATGTCCCAGCCCCTGAACGACGCCGCGCTCGACCAGTTGTTTCGCACCGCGCGCAGCTACAACGGTTATACCGACCAGCCCGTCAGCGAGGACGATTGCCGCGCGATCTGGGAGCTGGCGAAGATGGGGCCGACCTCGGCCAACCAGCTGCCCGCGCGATTGGTATGGTGCACGTCGGATGAGGCCAAGGCCAAGCTCGCCGACTGCTGCTCCGAGGCGAACAAGCCGAAGGTGCTGAAGGCGCCGGTGACAGTGATCGTCGGCATGGACACCGATTTTCACGAGCATCTGCCCGAACTGTTCCCGCACACCGACGCGAAGAGCTGGTTCGACGGCAATCGCGAGCTGCGCGAGGCGTCGGCGTTCCGTAATTCGTCGTTGCAGGGCGCGTACCTGCTGATGGCGGCGCGCGCGCTCGGTTTCGACACCGGCGCGATGTCGGGGTTCGACGGCGGTGCAGTCGACAAGGCCTTCTTCGCCGACCAGCCGGCGGTGCGCACCAACTTCATCATGACGATCGGCCACGGCGATCCGGCGTCGATCTTCGACCGCAGTCCGCGTCCGGCGTTCGAGAAGTTCAACACGGTTGCATGAAGCCGCGCGGGCGGCGAAAGCCTGCGCGATGTTTCCGTGCCTATGCCCAGAGCCGCTGACGTGAGCGACGCTGAACGCCTGCTCGTCATCGATACCGCGACCGCGGCCTGCTCGGTCGCGCTGTTCGAGAGCGAGACCTTGCTGGCGCGGCGCCATGACGTGGTAGGGCGCGGCCATGCCGAGCGATTGCTGCCGATGATCGCCGATCTGCCCGACGGCGGGCGTGCGCAGCACATCCTGGTCGATGTCGGGCCGGGCAGCTTCACCGGGATCCGCGTCGGCATCGCCGCGGCGCGCGCGCTGGCGCTCGGCTGGGGTGCCGAGGCGCGCGGCTACAGCGCGCTCGCGCTGATCGCCGCCGCGGCGCTGGCGAAGGGCGACGACGACGCGCTTGCCGTCGTGACCGAAGGCGGGCACGGTGAGGTCTTCATGCAGGCGTTCGCCGCTCCCTTCCACGCGCTAGACGAGGTGCAGTCACTGCGCCCGGAGGCGGCGCTCGCCGCGCTGAACGGGCGCCGCGCGATCGGCAGCGGCACGCGCTGGCTCGCCGACCTAAACCCTGACTTCGAGATTGCGGAGGCATGGCCCGATGCCGCCGACGCGCTTCTCCTGCCATCCGATATGCGCGCGCTTCCGCCTGCGCCGCTCTACGGCCGTGCGCCCGATGCGAAACTGCCGACATCCAAGGCGCCGCGGTGAGCACGCAGCTTCACCAGGTCGAACTCGCCAGCGGCCGTGTCAGCGACGCCGACGCGGTCGACCGCGTGATGCAGGCGGCCTTCGATCCGCGCTACGGCGAGGCGTGGACGCGGGCACAATGCGTCGGCATCCTTACCATGCCCGGCGTCTGGCTCACACTGGCCAGGATGGATGGCGAGGTGGTCGGTTTCGCGCTGGTCCGCGCGATCATGGACGAGGCCGAACTGTTGCTGATCGCGGTTGCCTCCTCTGCGCGCCGTCGCGGGGTCGCTGGCGCGCTGATGCGGTCGATGCTGGCGGAATGTCGCGGGCGCGGCGTCAAGCGCGTCCATCTCGAGGTGCGTGCCAACAACGCCGCTACCGCGCTCTACGCCGCGCAGGGCTTCACCAAGGCGGGTGAGCGCCGCGATTACTATCGTGCGAAATCGGGTGAGACGTTCGACGCGCACACCTACGCGCGCGACCTGTAGCCGTTTTTGCGAGTCGCTAGCGCTTTTCGCAACAAGCCTTAGCCTTTAAGAGCGGCAGCATGCCTCGCAATATCGATCTCGAAGCCCTCTGCCACCAGAAGGGCCTGCGCATCACCGAGCAGCGCCGCGTCATCGCTCGCGTCCTGTCCGAAGCCGACGACCACCCCGACGTCGAAAAGGTGTACGAGCGCGCGTCCAAGATCGATTCGGGTATCTCGATCGCCACCGTCTATCGCACCGTCCGCCTGTTCGAGGAAGCCGGCATCCTCGACCGTCATGATTTCGGCGACGGCCGTGCGCGCTACGAACCCAGCCCGGAAGCGCATCACGATCACCTGATCGACGTCGAGACGGGCAAGGTGATCGAGTTCGTCGATCCCGAGCTGGAGCAGTTGCAGAAAGCAATCGCGGAGAAGCTGGGCTTCCGCCTGGTCGATCATCGGATGGAATTGTACGGCGTCAGCCTCAGCCGCAAGGACTAGGCCGAGCCTGTGACCGGCGCGTTGCGCATGGGCGCGCGGCTGGCGATGCTGGTCGTTACGCTGCTGCTCGCATTGGCGTTGCACGGATTGTGGCGATTGGTCCGCGCGCCCTCGCCGTGGCCGCGGCTGTTCCTCGGCAGCGTCGCGCGGATCGTCGGCGCGCGCGTGCGCGTGATCGGGCGCCCGCTGCGACGCGATGTCGTACTGCTCGCCAACCATCTCAGCTGGATCGACATTCCGCTGCTCGCGGGCGCGAACGGCACTGCCTTTGTCGCCAAGTCGGAGCTTCGCGATGTGCCGCTGATCGGCTGGCTGTGCACGCTCAACCGCACGATCTTCGTGGCGCGCGGCGACCGCATGAACGTGGCGGCGCAGGTCGCCTCGTTGCGCGAGGCGCTCGCACAAGCGTGGTCGGTCGCGATCTTTCCCGAAGGCACGACCGGCGACGGTACGACGCTTCTTCCCTTCAAGGCGGCGCTGCTCGGCGCGCTCGACCCCGCGCCCGCGGGACTGATGATCCAGCCGGTCGGCATCGACTACGGCACGGCGACGCCTGAGCTCGCCTGGGTGGGCGACGAGCCCGGCGTGGATCACGCGCGCCGCGTGCTGGCGCGCCCCGGTCACTTCACCGCGACGCTCCACTTCCTTGAACCCTTCGCTCCAAACGGCAATCGCAAGGCGATCGCGGCCGAGGCACGCGCGCGGATCGCCGCAGCCGCCCGGTAGCAGGGCAAGTGTAGCGATTACCGGCACTTTGCCCTATGGGCGCACGCATGAAGTCGCCCCCGAAAACCTTTCACGTCAAGTCGTTCGGCTGCCAGATGAACGTTTACGACGGCGAGCGTATGGCCGAACTGATGGCGGCCGATGGCATGACCGCAACCGACGACCCGAACGCCGCCGACCTCGTCGTGCTCAACACCTGCCACATTCGCGAGAAGGCAACCGAGAAGGTCTATTCGGACATCGGCCGCATCAGGAAGCACGCCGGCAAGGACGGGCGCGCGCCGATGATCGCCGTCGCGGGCTGCGTCGCACAGGCCGAGGGGGCGGAGATCGTGCGCCGCGCCAAGGTCGACGTGGTGGTCGGACCGCAGGCGTACCACAATCTGCCGCGCCTCGTCGCCGATGCCGCCTCCGGCACCGCCACGCTCGACACCGACATGCCGCTCGCCTCCAAGTTTGGCGCGCTGCCCGCCCGGCGAAAAGTCGGTCCAAGCGCGTTCCTGACCGTGCAGGAAGGGTGCGACAAGTTCTGCACCTATTGCGTCGTGCCGTACACCCGCGGCGCGGAGGTCAGCCGCTCGTTCGCACAGGTGCTCGATGAGGCAAGGGCGCTGGTCGACGCGGGCGCGCGCGAGATCACGCTTCTGGGACAGAACGTCAATGCGTGGGAAGATGCCGACGGCCGCGGCCTGCACGACCTGATCCGCGCGATGGACCGCATCCCCGGTCTGTCGCGGATCCGCTACACCACCAGCCATCCCAACGACATGCGGCAGGGCCTGATCGACGCGCACCGCGACGTGGAAAGCCTGATGCCGTTCCTTCACCTGCCGGTGCAGGCGGGCGCCGACCGCGTGCTCAAGGCAATGAACCGCAGCCATACGCGCGACAGCTACCTGCGACTGCTCGACCGCATCCGCGCGGCGCGTCCCGACATCGCGCTATCCGGCGACTTCATCGTCGGCTTTCCGGGCGAAAGCGAGGCGGAGTTCGCCGAGACGCTGAGCCTGGTGGACGCGGTCGGTTACGCGCAGGCGTTCTCGTTCAAGTACAGCTCACGCCCCGGTACCCCCGCCGCCGACATGGATGGACAGGTCGCGGCGGAGGTGATGGACGATCGCCTGCAACGACTACAGGCCGCGCTCAACCGCGATCAGGCAGCCTTCAACGCGCAGGCGGTCGGACGCACGTGCCGTGTGCTGGTGGAGCGGCGCGGCAAGCTGCCCGGCCAGTGGCTCGGTAAGTCGCCGTGGCTGCAATCGGTCCACCTGCTCGGCGATTACGCCATCGGCGACCTGATCGACGTCGTGCTGACGCAGGCTGGACCGAACTCGTTGACGGGCGAGGCTCGTGTGGCAGTCGCAGCCTAAGCGAATTCTCGTGCGGCGACGACAGGGCAGTTGCGCGCGCGCCCGCGAGTGCTCACCTTGTGCAGGTAAGTGAAAGGACCGCATGAGTCGCAAGCCTGCTCCCGCCCAGATGGGTGAACGTGCCCGCGTCGAACTCCTGTTCGACAAGCCGCAACTGCTGGTACAGCTGTTCGGCCAATATGATCAGCATCTGGTCGCGCTGGAGAACCGGCTGGGTGTCTACATCACCGCACGCGGCAATCGCGTCGGGCTGGAGGGCACCGCCGAGCAGGTCGCGCTCGCGCGTGACGTGCTGAACGACCTGTACCAGCGGATCCAGCGCGGCGAGGAGGTCGACACCGGCCTCGTCGACGCCTCGATCGCGATGGCGGCCGAACCGGTGCTGAGCGGCATCATCCGCGCCGATGCCGGGCAAGGCGCGCCGTCCGTCATGATCCGTACGCGGAAGAAGACGATCGTCCCGCGCACACCGGCGCAGGCGCATTACATGCGCGAGCTGACCACGCACGACATGATCTTCGCGCTCGGGCCTGCGGGCACGGGCAAGACCTATATCGCGGTCGCGCAGGCGGTGGCGCAGCTCATCACCGGCAGCGTCCAACGGCTGATCCTGTCGCGCCCCGCGGTCGAAGCGGGCGAGAAGCTAGGCTTCCTGCCCGGCGACATGAAGGAGAAGGTCGATCCCTATCTCCGCCCCCTGTACGATGCGCTGCACGACTGCTTGCCCGCCGAGCAGGTCGAGCGGCGGATCGCGAGCGGAGAGATCGAGATCGCACCGATCGCGTTCATGCGCGGGCGCACGCTCGCCGACGCGTTCGTGATCCTCGACGAAGCGCAGAATACCACACCCGCACAGATGAAAATGTTCCTGACTCGCTTCGGGCAGAACAGCCGCATGGTGATCTGCGGCGATCCGAACCAGACCGACCTGCCCGGTGGCGTGCGCGCGAGCGGGCTCGCCGACGCGACGCAGCGGCTGGACGGGGTCGAAGGCATCTCGCTGTGCCGGTTCAGCGCCGCCGACGTGGTGCGCCACCCGATCGTCGGTCGAATCGTCGAGGCGTACGAAGGGGTCGAGGGATGATCCACGTCGAGCTGACCTGCGAGGAACCGTGGGACGATAGCGCCGATTGGGAAAAGCTGACGCTCGCCGCCGCGCGCGCTGCCGTCTCGCGCACGCCGCACGGGGAATTGCTGACCACGCCCGCGCACGTCGAGGTGAGCGTTCGGTTGACGAGCGACGACGAGGTCCACGCGCTCAACCTTAAGTACCGCGGGAAGGACAAGTCGACCAACGTGCTATCGTTCCCGATGGTGCAGCCCGATCTGATCGACACGGTGACGCAGAACAGCGACGACGGCGAGGTGCTGCTGGGCGACATCGTGCTCGCGCACGGCGTCTGTGTGGCCGAAGCCGCAGAACGCGGCATTACGGTGGAGCAGCACCTGTCGCACCTGATGGTGCACGGCACGCTGCATCTGCTAGGCTACAATCACGGCACCGATGAAGAGGGGGACGCGATGGAGGAAATCGAACGCGCGGCGCTCTCCGATCTCGGCATCGCCGATCCGTATCTGATCCGGGAGGAATGACGCAGCCATCATGGCCGAGGACCGAAGTAGCGCCGCGCACGGCGGCGACCCCAATGAACAGAATATCTGGAGCGGTCTGCGCAACCTGATCTTCGGCGAACAGCGCGAAGAAACGTTGCGCGATCAGCTCGAAGAGGTGATCGACCGGCACGAGGACGATCCCGGCCCCGACGCGAAGGGCGACCTGACCCCGCTCGAGCGGCAGATGGTGCGCAACCTGCTCCACTTCGGCGAGCGCGATGCCGGCGACGTCGGCGTGCCGCGCGCGGACATCGTCGCGGTGGAGGAACGCACCACCTTCGACCATCTGGTGCAGGTATTCGCTGAGGCCGGCGTCAGCCGCCTGCCCGTCTACCGCGAGAACCTCGATACGATCATCGGCATGGTTCACATCAAGGACGTGTTCAACATCCTGGCGCGCTCGGCCGACAAGCCCGCGGACATCGCCGCGCTGATCCGCCAGCCGCTGTACGTGCCGATGTCGCGCGGCGCGCTCGACCTGCTCGCCGACATGCGGCAGACGCGCGTTCATCTGGCGGTGGTGCTCGACGAATATTCGGGTACCGAAGGCCTCGTCACGATCGAGGATCTGATCGAGGAAATTGTCGGCGAGATCGAGGACGAGCATGACGAGGCGCCTGCCCCACTGCTCGTGCCGATCGACGGCGGCGCGTGGGACGCCGACGCGCGCGTCGAGCTGGAGGACGTGGCCGAGGCGATCGATCCGCGCCTCGCCGAGGTCGACAACGACGTCGACACGATCGGCGGGTTGACCGCGGTGCTCGCGGGGCATGTGCCCGTTGTGGGCGACTGCCTCGACCATCCGAGCGGTTGGAAGATCGAGGTGATCGATGCCGACGAACGCCGGGTCAATCGCGTGCGGCTCCATCCGCCGGTCACGCCACCGGACAGCGATGACGACTGATCGACTCACGTATGATCGAGTGAGCCGATCAATCCGGGCGTGATTTAGCGTTTCCCCGATCAATCGTCACACGCTAGACACGCACATCCATTATCCCGAGCCACGTTCCGCGATGAGCGGAGCCAAGTGGCCTGAACGCGCCGACGAGGAGCCAGAAGCACATGGACGCGATTACCGAAGGCAGCCCCATCAACGATCCCAACAAGCAGCCCGCCGCGATGCGCTCGCTGTTGGGTCGCACCGCGCGCGACTGGTGGCCCGACACGCTGCCGCTCGAAATCCTGCAGACCGATGGTCAGCCCGCCAATCCGATGGGCGCGGAGTTCGACTATCGCGAGGCGTTCAAGACGCTCGACTACGCCGCGGTGAAGGAAGACCTGAAGGCGCTGATGACCGACAGCCAGCCGTGGTGGCCGGCCGATTACGGACATTACGGCCCGTTCTTCATCCGCATGGCGTGGCACTCGGCCGGTACCTATCGCACCGGAGACGGTCGCGGCGGTTCCTCGTCGGGCGCGCAGCGGTTCGCCCCGCTTAACTCGTGGCCGGATAATGGCAACCTCGACAAGGCTCGTCGCCTGCTGTGGCCGATCAAGCAGAAGTACGGCCGTGCGCTCAGTTGGGCCGACCTGTTCATCCTGACGGGCAACGTCGCGATTGAGTCGATGGGCGGGCCGACCTTTGGTTTCTCCGGCGGCCGCGAGGACGTGTTCGAGCCCTTGAAGGACATTTATTGGGGCACCGAGGAAGAGTGGCTCGGCCAGACGCGCATCGACGAGGAAGCGGGCCTCGCGCTCGAGAGCCCGCTCGCCGCGATCCAGCACGGCCTGATCTACGTCAACCCGGAAGGCCCGGGCGGCAAGCCCAACCCGATGGGCTCGGCGCGCGACATGCGCGAGACGTTCGCGCGCATGGGCATGAACGACGAGGAAACCGCCGCGCTGACCGCGGGCGGCCACACCTTCGGCAAGGCGCACGGCAACGGCGACTCGTCCAAGGTCGGTCGTGAGCCGGAAGGCTCGGACATCGCGGCGCAGGGTCTCGGCTGGACCAGCACGCACGGCACCGGCATGGGCGACGATACGATCACCTCAGGGATCGAGGGCGCGTGGACGCCGACGCCGATCACCTGGGACATGACCTACTTCGACATGCTGCTCGACCACGAGTACGAGCTGACGAAGAGCCCGGCGGGTGCGAACCAGTACCATCCGGTCGGCGATCCCGAGGACACGCTCGCCCCTTCGGCGCACGTCGAGGGCAAGAAGGTCCCGACGATGATGACCTCGGCCGACATGGCGCTGCGCGAGGACCCTGCTTACCGCGCCGTGATGGAGAAGTTCCGCGCCGATCCGGCCTACTTCGCCGACGCCTGGGCGCGCGCGTGGTTCAAGCTGACCCACCGCGACATGGGTCCGAAGCAGCGCTACATCGGCCCGGAAGTGCCGTCGGAAGAGCTGATCTGGCAGGACCCGATCCCCAAGGCCGATTACGCGCAGATCGACCAGTCGGACGTTGCCTCGCTCAAGCAGGCGATCGCCAACTCGGGGCTGGAGATCAGCGAGCTGGTCACGACTGCGTGGGCATCTGCCTCGACCTATCGCAAGTCGGATCACCGCGGCGGCGCAAACGGCGCGCGCATCCGCTTCGCGCCGCAGCGTGACTGGGAGGTAAACGAGCCCGAGCAACTCGCCCGCGTCCTCTCGGTCTACGATGGTCTGAAGGCCGAGTTCGACGGCAAGGGTGACAAGAAGGTCTCGATCGCCGACCTGATCGTGCTCGGCGGCAACGTCGGGATCGAGGCCGCGGCGAAGGCGGCGGGTAAGTCGATCGATGTGCCGTTCACCCCGGGCCGCACCGACGCGCTGGAGGAGCAGACCGACAAGGCGAGCTTCGACGTGCTGGAGCCCAAGGCCGACGCGTTCCGCAACTACCTGCAGGTGCGCTTCACCGTGCCGACCGAAGAGCTGATGGTCGACAAGGCACAGCTGCTCGGGCTGTCGACGCCCGAGATGACGGTGCTGATCGGCGGTCTGCGCGTGCTGGGCGCCAACCACTCGAAGGCGAAGCAGCACGGCGTGTTCACCGATCGTCCGGGTCAGCTGACCAACGACTTCTTCGTCAACCTGCTCGACATGAAGACGGCGTGGAAGCAGGTCGATGAGAAGAGCGATCAGGAATATGTCGGCACCGATCGCCTCAGCCACGAGCATCGCTGGACCGCATCGCGGACCGACCTGATCTTCGGCTCCAACTCGCAGCTGCGCGCGGTGGCCGAGGTCTACGCGATGGACGACGCGGGCGACAAGTTCGTCGGCGACTTCGTGGCGGCGTGGAACAAGGTGATGAACGCGGATCGCTACGACCTGCTCACCGCCTGACGTTACCCGTTGACGCTGCCGGGTTCGCCCGGCAGCGCAACGGACACAAGCTCGGTTGGGGGCGAGGTGCACAGGCGCCTCTCCCCCTGCCCGTCGGACCGGCGGAACAAGCCCTTCGGGTCGCACCGGGGACGCTGAACCGTCGGGGGCCGCCGGCATGCCCCCCATGTCGGCGGTCCACTCTTTTGCGCCGCGGTGATCGCACGGCGTACAACCGCGTGCATCCGACGAAGATCGCGCTTACATAGCGATCATGCTCAAGCACGTGCTCGCCGTTTTCGGCCTGATCGCCCTCGTCGCCGTTGGCATCCTGGTTTACCTCGCCTGGCCTGACAAGGCGCGGCTCGACGTCAACGCGGTCGCGGGTGGACGCCCCGACATCACCGCCCCGCGCGAGCAGGTGATCCCGACCGTCGGCACCGCCGACCCGATCGGATGGAAGAACGGCGAGCGGCCGACCGTCGCCGCCGGGCTGACGGTACAGCCGTTCGCGACCGGCCTCTCGCATCCCCGCTGGCTCTACCGCCTGCCGAACGGCGACGTGCTAGTGGCCGAGACTAACTCGCCCCCGCGCGAGGGCGGCGGCATTCAGGGCTGGGTGATGAAGCACCTGCTGGGCAAGGTCGGCGCGGGCGTCCCCTCGGCCAATCGCATCACGTTGCTGCGCGACGCGAACGGCGACGGCGTGGCCGAGATGAAGACGGTGTTCATGACCGGGCTCAACTCGCCCTCGGGCATGACGTTGTTCGATCGTCAGCTCTACGTCGCCAACACCGACTCGCTGGTGCGCGTGCCCTATACGAGCGGACAGACGAAGATCACCGCCAAGCCCGAGCTCGTCGTCCGTTATCCCGGCGGCGGCAATCACTGGGCGCGCAACGTCATCCAGTCGGAGGATGGCCGCACGCTCTATCTGTCGGTCGGATCGTCGTCGAACATCGCCGAGAACGGCATCGACAAGGAAAGAAACCGCGCCGTCATCCTGCAGGTCTATCCCAAGGAAAAGACGTTCCGCATCTACGCCGCGGGCCTGCGCAACGCGAACGGTATGGCGCTCAACCCCGACACGCGGGCCTTGTGGACCGTCGTCAACGAGCGCGACATGCTCGGCTCCGATCTCGCGCCCGATTACCTGACCGCGGTCGAGTTCGGCGATCACTTCGGCTGGCCGTGGTATTATTGGGGTGGCTATCCCGACACGCGCGTCGAGCCGAAGAACCAGGAATTGCAGCAATATTCCAAGCGCCCTGACTACGCGCTCGGGCCGCACGTCGCGGCGCTGGGGCTGTCGTTCGCGAACGAGCTGCGATTGGGTGATCGCTTCGCGCGCGGCGCCTTCGTCGGCGAGCACGGATCGTGGAACCGCAAGCCGCTGTCGGGCTACAAGGTCGTGTTCGTGCCCTTCACGCCGCAGGGCTGGCCGGCGAAGGGCGCCAAGCCGATCGACGTCGTCACCGGCTTCGTCAACGCCGACGGTGAGGCGCATGGTCGCCCGGTCGACGTCAAGGCGGACGCGCACGGCGGGCTGCTGATCGCGGACGATGTCGGCAACACGATCTGGCGCGTCAGCGCGCCGCAGCCGATCGCCGCGGCGCGCTAATCGCTTCGGTGAAGCAACGTTCTCCGCTTCATCTGTTGCGCTCGGTACTGGGAGCGCTGATCTTCATCGGCGCGACCGTGACCTTGGCCAAGGTCGCGCAATATGCGGCGGTCGATCAACTAGGCGGAGCGCTTGGCTTCACCTTGGCCTCTTTGATCGGGGCCGCGCCGGTGGTCGTCGCAGCGGCGATCGTCCGCCGGTGGGCGCAGCGCAGCGGGCTGATCGATAAGACTGGCGGTCAGCCGAGCAGATAGTCATCCAGTACGATGGCGAGCTCGTGGCACGACAGGCAGCTGGGATGCTCGCAGCGTGAGATCGTCTGCCTGATGGTCCTGAGCACGTCGCGGTGCAGTGTCACAAGCGTCGGTTCATCCCCGCCACTCGCCACGGGCAAGTCTACCATCGGCGCGTCGAGCACCGGGATCGTCGTCATACGCATACAGGAAGTTCCTCCACTTCGACAGCGAGCGATCACCCCTGCGGTTGCATGTACCTCCAATGCGGAGGTAATTTCTTACTCGAGCAGCTTTGGCCCCTCCTTCTGCAACTTGGCGCGGAGCTGATCGCCGAACATCGCGAGAAAGCCGGGCAGCTCGAACGAGGCGTGCACGTTGCTGTCGCCGACATCGAGCCGTACCGCGACACGCTGTCCCATCCCCTCCGCCACGAAATTGAGCGTATCGCCGCTCCAGTGGTGTTCGGCGACGTGCCCGCCCGGAATGAAGCCGGCGAGCTTGCCGAAGCCACCCTCAATCCGCTGCTTGGCGGCCGCCTTGCCGAGGCGATGCGGCAGGTCGACTTCGATCGGCTGGGTCATGCGGATACCTCCTCGGTCGCGAACAGCATTGCGTCGTCGGCGAACGCCTTGAACTCCAGCGCGTTGCCCGACGGATCGCGGAAGAACATCGTAGCCTGTTCGCCCACCTGCCCCTTGAAGCGGATGTGCGGTGCTATCCCGAACGTAACGCCGGCCGCCTCGACCCGGTCGGCGAGCGTGCGCCAGTCGGACATGGTCAGCACGACGCCGAAGTGCGGCACGGGGACGTGGTGACCGTCGACCGTGTTCTCGACCGCGACCGGCTTCGCGCTCGGATCAAGGTGCGCGACGATCTGATGCCCCATCAGATCGAAGTCGATCCACTCGGCGCTCGACCGCCCCTCGGCACAGCCGAGCACACCGGCGTAGAAGGCGCGCGCGGCGGCGAGGTCGTGAACCGGGAACGCGAGGTGAAACGGTCTTAGTGTCATGCCAGCATGATACAGCGCTGGGCGCAGCGCGTCACCCGCTTGTTGCCGCAAGCACGACGCGCTTGTGCGCGCACGATCGCTCGCCCAAACAGCCGTCGATGCACCGCCGTCCGCGCGGTGGCCCAAGGAAGCCTGCTTGTCCCACTTACTGACGCGCTACCCTGCCCCCGTCGCGCTGCTCCTCGGCGCCGCGGCCGCGTGCGGGTTCGCGCCGCTGCAACTCTGGCCGCTGACGCTCGCCTGCTTCGCCGCGTGGATGTGGCTGGTGCACGACGCGCCGACGTGGAAGGCGGCGTTGTGGCGAGGCTGGGTGTTCGGCGTCGGGCATTTCACGATCAACGACAACTGGTTCCAGCACGCGTTCGACTTTCAGGACAAGATGCCGCCGGTGCTCGGCTATGTCGCGCCGCTCGCGCTGGCGCTCTATCTCGCGATGTTCCCGATGGTCGCGGCCGGGATCGCGTGGCGGTTTCGCAGATCGCGCGTAGACCTGGCGTGGGTCCTGCTGTTCGCCGCGACGTGGATCGCGACCGAGTGGGTGCGCAGCTGGCTGTTCACCGGCTACGCCTGGGACCCGCTCGGCGTCATCTGGGTACCGGTACAGCCAGTCGCGGCGCTGACGCGCGTGACCGGTACTTACGGCTTATCGGGGCTGACGGTCGCGCTCGCGGGAACGCTGCTGGTGTTGCCGCAGCGCATGAAGGTCGTAGCGGGCGGCGGCATGGTTGTAGCATTGCTGGTCGCACAGGCGCTCAGCTACCGCGACGTGGCCCTTCCACTCGCTCCGACCACTCCGCGCCTCGTCGTCGTCCAGCCGAATGTCGCGCAGGACGAGCGCGGCGAGAGCGACGGCGAAATGATGCTGCGCCGCCTGTCCGCGCTGTCCGGCAGGCCCAGTGCCGCGCCCAGACTAGTACTATGGCCAGAGGGCGTGATCCGCGACTTCGTCGAGGATGGCTATCCCTTATGGGTCTATGGCAATCGCAGCCCGTACGTCATTCGCGAGCGAATGGCGGCGCTGCTCGGCCCGCGCGACCTGCTGCTGACCGGGGGGACGGCGCTCAACTTCAAGGCCGACGGCGATATCGCGTCGGGCTACAATTCGGTCTTCGCGATCACGCCCGATGCGCGGATCGCCGCGCGCTACGACAAGGCGCACCTCGTCCCCTACGGCGAGTATCTGCCGATGCCGTGGCTGCTCAAGCCGCTGGGTCTGGCGCGGCTGGTGCCGGGCGATGTCGACTTCCTGCCCGGACCGGGGCCGCGCACGCTCGACACCCCCACCTTCGGCGCGATCGGCGTGCAGATCTGCTACGAGATCATTTTCTCGGGGCAAGTGATCGATCCGGCGCACCGCCCGCGCCTGTTGTTCAATCCGTCGAACGATGCGTGGTTCGGCCGCTGGGGACCGCCGCAGCATCTGGCGCAGGCGCGGATGCGCGCGATCGAGGAAGGGTTGCCGATCGTTCGCGCGACCCCCAACGGCATCTCCGCGGTCATCGCCGCCGACGGTGCGCTGCTGGCGACCGTACCGCACATGGAAGCGGGCGCGATCGAGGCAGCGCTGCCGGCGCCGGCGGCTCCGACGCTGTTCTCGCGTGTCGGCAACTGGATGGCATTTGTCGTCGCCGCGCTGCTGATCGCCGCGGCCCTTGTCCTGCGTCGCCGTGCGCGATAGGGGTGACTTAAAGCTATCTTTATATCGTTATCTGTTGCGGAGCTATCATGCGCCAGTCGTTCCTGTTCACCTCCGAGTCCGTGTCCGAGGGCCATCCCGATAAGGTCGCCGACCAGATTTCCGACGCGATCGTCGACCTGTTCCTGTCCAAGGACCCGCAGGCGCGCGTGGCGTGCGAGACGCTGACGACCACCAACAAGGTCGTGCTGGCGGGCGAAATCCGCGGCAAGGGCGTGTACGAGAACGATGCCTGGGCGCCGGGCATCGAGGAAGAGATCGAGCGCACCGTGCGCGAAACCGTGAAGCGGATCGGGTACGAGCAGGACGGCTTCCACTGGCAGACGTTCGACTTCTCGAACAACCTGCACGGCCAGTCGGTTCACATCGCGCAGGGCGTTGACGAGAGCGGCAACAAGGACGAGGGCGCGGGCGATCAGGGCATCATGTTCGGCTACGCTACCGACGAGACGCCCGGGCTGATGCCCGCCACGCTCTACTACAGCCACAAGATCCTCGAGCGGATGGCGGCCGACCGCCACTCGGGCGCGGCGCCGTTCCTGGAGCCCGACGCGAAGAGCCAGGTGACGCTGCACTACGAGAACGGCGTACCGGTCAAGGCGACCGCGCTCGTCGTCTCGACGCAGCACAAGCCCGGTTACTGCGAGATCGGCGACAAGGCCGACGCCGCGAAGTACGGCGAGTTGCGCGACTACGTGAAGGGCGTGTTCACCGACGTGCTGCCCGACGGCTTCGTATCGGACGAGACCAAGCTCTACATCAATCCGACCGGCACGTTCGAGATCGGCGGCCCCGACGGCGACGCCGGGCTGACCGGTCGCAAGATCATCGTCGACACCTACGGCGGCGCGGCGCCGCACGGCGGCGGCGCGTTCAGCGGCAAGGACCCGACCAAGGTCGACCGCTCAGCCGCTTATGTCGCACGCTATCTGGCGAAGAACGTCGTTGCAGCCGGCCTCGCCAAGCGCTGCACGATCCAGCTCTCCTACGCGATCGGCATCGCCGAGCCGCTGAGCGTCTACGTCGACCTGCACGGCACCGGCAAGGTCGACGAGGCGGTGCTGGAGGAAGCGCTGCCCAAGCTCGTCCGCCTGACGCCGAAAGGCATTCGCGAGCATCTGAAGCTCAACGCGCCGATCTACTCCAAGACTGCGGCCTATGGTCACTTCGGCCGCGAGCCCGAGGGAGACACCTTCACGTGGGAGAAGACCGATCTGGTCGATCAGCTCAAGGCCGCCGTCGCCTGATCTGATCTGATTTCGACGACAACCGGCCCTCCGCTACACCGATGTGGCGGAGGGCTTTCTCGTTGTTCGCGTGAGAATAATCGGTTCGAGCCGCGCGAGCACGTAGCCGGCGATTCGCTCCGACGCCCAACCCACGGCCGCGCCGCTCAGCATATCGGTCAGGTAATGTGCGCCGCGAGGTACCTGCGTGGCGCTCGCAACCACCGCGACCGCGCGTGCGGGAGCAGCAACACGCGGAAACTCGTGCGCGACCGCTTGGGCGACCGCGACCGCACCGGCGGTATGTCCTGATGGAAAGGCGTTCGCTGCCTTGTTGTCGGTGCCGCTGCCGGGCTTGATCTCGGGCTCATGATCGACCGCGTTTGGGCGCAGCCGATCGACACTTCCTTTCAGCACCGTCTTGGCGGCGTTGGCGACCAGGTGCGCGGCGAACATGCGCACGCCGAGGCGGGTCGTACCGGGACGACGCAGCACCAAGCCCGCAGTCAGCGTTGCGCCGCTCAGCACCATCAATGGCGTTTCGTCCGCGAGCTTGCACAGCGGCGTCAGCGCGCGGACGAGCTTTCCGTCCTGCCACGCGAGCACAGGCTCGATCAGTCGGTGCTCCGCGACCGCCACCTGCCTGACTATCTCCTTCGTGCTCATTGATCCGAGCCGCCGTCGGGCATTTCAGGCCGCACCTGTCCGTGCGCCAGCACCGCGAACAATCCTGCGCCACCAACGAGATTGCCGATCACGGCCGGCGCGATCTGCACGAACAGGGCACGTCCGATGTCGATCTTGCCTGCCCAGACCAACGTGAACGCCTCCGCCGATCCGACAACCGAGTGGCTGAGCCCGGTGACGCCCACGGCGTAGGTCACGGCGAAGATGACGAGAAACGATTGCTCACGCGCGTTCGGCAGCATCCACGCGATCGACGCGATCATGAACCCCGCCGGGATCGCAGTCCAGAAGGTCGCGATCGCGTCGTGGTGCAGGATCGCCTCCGACACGCTCACCATGCCGTCGCGCAGCGAAGCGTCGAGCATCGGCAGATGCGTGAGCGCGAGCGTGGTCAGCGCAGTGCCCGCCAGGTTGGCGAGGATGACCAGTGCCCAAAGGCGCAAGGTGCGCTTCAAGGTCCACATCGACGGTCGCGTGACGAGGGGCAGCATCGCGGTGATCGTCGACTCGGTGAAGAACTGCATCCGCCCGAGGATTACAATGACGAAGCCGAGCGGGTAGCCGAGCGAGACGACCAGCGTCCGCCACGGTGTCTCGCCGATGCCGGTGTGGAGCGCGGCTTCGGCCAGCAACGACGCGTTGATCGCGAAGCCCGCGGCCAATCCCGACCACAGCAGCGAAGCGGCGGGGCGATTGACTTCCTCCTCGCCTTCTTCGCGCACGGCACGGTGGACCTCCTTGGCGTCGGCCGCCTTGAGTTCCTCGATCTCTTCCTCGTCGCGGCTGGACGTGGACCCGCTTGGCTGTGACATTGCTCCTGAACCAGCGACGGGGTTCAGGGTTGCAGCGCCGCCGTATAGGCACCGAACGGCTCGACCAGCAGCACCCGCCCATTGCGCAGCACCTGCACGCCGCCGCCGCCACGCGCCGGGTCGATCGAAACGAAGACGCGGAAGGTGTAGCCTGCGTTCTCGAACTGGTAGACGCGCCGGGTGCCGCGACGGTCGATCAGCCGGCCGCCGTCAATCGTCAGCGACGCGCGTGTGTCCCTGCCACCCCACGGCTGCTCGATCTCGGGCAGCCGGGTGTCGTCGTTGTAGCTGCGGTATCGGTAACCCTTGGTCGGCGTCGCGGTGACCTGCACCGAACGGCGCGCGGTGACGCCGAGCACGCGCGTCTGCGGCGCGAAGCGGCAGTTGGTGGTCTGCTGCCCCCACTTGATCGACGTGACCGCGGGCGTCGTCGCACCCGGCTCGACGATCCCGGGATTGAGCGCGTGGACCCAGCCGAGCTGCTGCCCACCGGCCCCGGTCAGCGGATAATAGATCTGGTTCATGCCCGGCTCGCCACGCCCGAGCGTTGCGTCATTGCGCGTTGCGGTCAGGCCCGGCTTGTCGAGGCTCCACAATTGAACGCGCCGGTCACGACTTGTTGTGGACAGCACCAGCACGCGGTCGCTGTTGGTCGCATCGCACACGAACGCCGCCTGCGCCCATCCGGCACCTGTCCGCGTGAACATGGAGATCGAGGGCGCAGGTGCGAGTTGCGCTGCCACGCACGCTGCGATCGCTATCCCGCCGGCCGCTGCCGCGGAAAACATCGCTACCCTCGCCCGTCGCATGCTTCTCTTCCGTTTCGTTTTGACGCGGCAGCGGTTACGCGCGCGCAGATGAACGACCCCACAACGATCCGCCGGCTCTACGGGCGCCGGCAAGGCCACGTGCTGCGCGCCGGACAGGCCGCGTTGATCGACGACATGCTGCCGCGCGTCGCGGTTCCGGCTGACGGTCCGCTCACCGCCGAGCGGTTGTTCGGAGACGCCCGGCCCATGCAGGTAGAAATCGGCTTCGGCGCCGGCGAGCATTTGGCCGAACAGGCGAAGGCGGCGCCGGACACCGGCTTAATCGGATGCGAGCCGTTCCTGAACGGCGTCGTCGGCGCGCTGGGACATATCCGTGATGGCGGTCTGGACAACGTCCGCGTCCACATGGGTGATGCGCTGGAGGTGATCGAGCGCCTGCCCGATGCCAGCCTCGATCGCGTCTACCTGCTTCATCCCGATCCCTGGCCCAAGGCGCGCCATGCCAAGCGTCGGATGATGAATCACGGCCCGATGGACCTGATCGCGGCGAAGCTGAAGCCCGGCGCGGAGTTCCGGCTCGGTACCGACGACGAAATCTATTGCCGCTGGGCGATGATGATCATGAACCAGCGCCGCGACTTCGTCTGGCAGGCGCAGACCTCGCGCGACTTCCTCGATCGCCCGGCCGACTGGCCCGAGACGCGCTACGAGCGCAAGGCACGTCGCTACGGACACGAAGTCTGGTATTTCCGCTACCTGCGGGTGTGATCCCCACCGCTCTATAGGACCAGAGCCTTCCGGGTGAGCGGCCAGCGTGCCGCTCACCCCCTTTGCAACGCCGGTCCGACCGGCGACATCCTCCTGCGCGCATTATTATGGCTTGCGGCTAAGTTGATCGCCTAGACCAGCGCGAAACCAAAAAAAAGGCCGGGAAGGCCCGGCCTGTGAAAGTTTTTAGGAGAGGATGCCTGAAAGGCCCGATCCTTGTGCATCGCAGCAGCGACGCTTGCAAGTGCAATGTCATCGTTGTCAGCATGCAAAAAGCGCAACTGCCATTCCTCTGTTGCTAACGCCTCGCAGAAGCGGCATCGCGTCGGCACCGGTCGGAGCAGTAGATCACCTGATCCCAGTCACGTTCCCATCTCTTGCGCCAGGCGAACGGACGCTCGCAGACCGGGCAGGTTTTGGTCGGCAGGTTCAGCTTCTTGTGCGCCATCTCGGGCGTTCAACGCGCGAGGGTCAGTCGAGGTTCGGACGCAGCAACCGCGTAGCGCGCTCGCGATCCACGCCGAGCCGCTGGGCATAGTCCTCCAGCTGGTCCTCGCCGATACGCGCGACGCCGAAATACTCCGCCTGTGCGTGCCCGAAATAGAAGCCGCTGACCGCCGCGGTCGGCAGCATCGCGAAACTCTCGGTCAGCTCCAGCCCGACGTTCGCCTCTGCGTCGAGCAGATCGAACAGCGTCCGCTTGAGCGAATGTTCGGGGCAGGCCGGGTAACCCGGCGCCGGACGAATGCCACAATATTGCTCGCGCACCAGTGCCTCGTTGGTCAGCTGCTCGTCAGGCGCGTAACCCCACAGATCGGTGCGGACGTGCTGATGCAGCCGCTCGGCGAATGCTTCGGCAAGCCGGTCCGCCAGCGCTTTCAGCAGAATGTCGTTATAGTCGTCGTGCGCGGCCTTGTACGCCGCCAGATGCGGCTCGATTCCGTGGATGCCGACTGCGAAGCCGCCGATCCAGTCACCCGCGGGATCGATGAAGTCGGCGAGGCACATGTTGGCGCGCCCCTCACGCTTGGCGATCTGCTGGCGCAGGAACGGCAGGCGCGTCGAGTGCTCGTCGCGGCGGTCGAGATTGGGAACGCTGAACCCCGCCGGGATCGCGCCGCCGTCGGGGCTGCGGTGCGCCTCGGCGTGTCGATCGTGCACCCAGATATCGTCGTCGTGGCGGTGGCACGGCCACAGTCCGGCGACGCCGCGCGCGGTCAGCCATTTCTCCGCCACAATGCGGTCGAGCATCGCGCGCGCGTCGGCGTACAGCCCGGTCGCGCTCTCCCCGACCACCTCGTCCGACAGGATCGCAGGGTAGGTACCGGCGAGTTCCCACGCGCGAAAAAATGGCGTCCAGTCGATATAGTCGGCGAGGTCGGCTAAATCCCAATCGTCGAACACGTGCACGCCGGGCTGCCGCACCGCGGGTGCCTTCAACGCCATGTCGGCCTTGAACCCGCGTCGCCGCGCCTCCGCGATCGGCAGCAGCGCGTTCTGCCCCTTGCCCTCGCGTGCATCGCGGACCGCCTGATAATCGGCGGCGACCTGCGTGACATAAGGATCACGCTGCGTGTCGGAGACGAGCGTCGTCGCGACTCCAACTGCGCGGCTCGCGTCGAGCACGTGGACCACCGGTCCCTTGTACGCCGGCGCAATCCGAAGCGCGGTGTGGACCTTGCTCGTCGTCGCACCACCGATCAGCAGCGGCATCGTCATCTCGGCGCGCTGCATCTCCTCGGCAACGGTCACCATCTCGTCGAGGCTTGGCGTGATGAGGCCTGACAGGCCGATCATGTCGGCGTCATTCTCGTTCGCGGCCTCCAGGATTTTCGACCACGGCACCATGACGCCCAGGTCGACCACCTCAAAGCCGTTACATTGCAGCACGACGCCGACGATGTTCTTGCCGATGTCGTGCACATCGCCCTTGACGGTCGCCATGACGACACGGCCCTTGCCCTTCGCGCCCGGCTCCTTCGCCGCCTCGATGAAGGGCAGCAGGTGCGCGACCGCCTTCTTCATCACGCGCGCGGATTTCACCACCTGCGGCAGGAACATCTTGCCCGACCCGAACAGGTCGCCGACGACGTTCATGCCGTCCATCAGCGGGCCCTCGATCACCTCGATCGGCCGCGCGAACGCTTGCCGGCATTCCTCGGTATCGTCGACGACGTGCGCGTCGATACCCTTCACCAGCGCGTACTCCAGCCGCTTGGTGACGGGCAGCCCGCGCCACTCCGCCGCCTGCTTCTCCGCGACCGCATCGGTGCCGCGGTAGCGTTCGGCGAGCGCGACGAGGCGGTCACCGGCTTCAGGATCGCGGTTGAGCACCACGTCCTCGCACGCGGTGCGCAGTTCGGGATCGATCGTGTCGTACACGTCGAGCTGGCCCGCGTTGACGATTGCCATGTCCATGCCCGCGGGGATCGCGTGGTACAGGAACACCGAGTGCATGGCGCGACGGACCGGCTCGTTGCCGCGGAACGAGAAGCTCAGATTTGAGAGCCCGCCCGAAATATGGACGTGCGGGCAGCGAGCCTTGATCTCACGCGTCGCCTCGATGAAGTCGACGCCGTAATTGTTGTGCTCCTCGATTCCCGTCGCGACCGCGAATACGTTGGGGTCGAAGATGATGTCCTCGGGCGGAAAGCCGATGCCGGTCAGCAGCTTGTACGCGCGCTCGCAGATCTCGACCTTGCGGTCCTTGGTATCGGCCTGCCCCGTCTCGTCGAACGCCATCACGACCGCGGCGGCACCGTAGTTCATGCATAGTCGCGCATGGTGGAGGAACGCTTCCTCGCCTTCCTTCATGCTGATCGAGTTGACGATCGGCTTGCCCGACACGCATTTCAGCCCAGCCTCGATCACCTCCCACTTGGACGAATCGATCATGATCGGCACGCGCGCGATGTCGGGCTCGGCGGCGATCAGCTTCAGGAACGTGGTCATCGCCTCGACCGCGTCGAGCAAGCCCTCGTCCATGTTGACGTCGACGACCTGCGCGCCGTTCTCAACCTGACTGCGCGCGACCTCGACCGCGCGGGTGTAGTCGCCGGCCATGATCATCTTCTTGAACGCCGCCGACCCGGTGACGTTGGTGCGCTCGCCGACGTTGACGAAATTGGCGGAGGTGTTGGTCATTGTGCCTTCTCTATCCTCCCCGGCACGGGGAGGGGGACCGTGCGAAGCATGGTGGAGGGGGGTCGCCGTAAGGAGAGCGTCCGCGTCGCTCCCCCTCCACCAGCCTGCGGCTGGTCCCCCTCCCCGTTTACGGGGAGGAAAAATCACGCCGCCATGAAGAACGGCTCCAGCCCGGCCAGCCGCGTACGCACCGGCGGCGCCGGCACCTGCCGCGGGGAGAGGCCGCGCACGCCGTCGGCGATCGCCGCGATGTGCGCCGGCGTCGAGCCGCAGCAGCCGCCCAGCACATTGACCTGGCCAGCCTCAGCCCACTGCCCGACCAGCCCCGCCGTTGTCGCGGGCGCCTCGTCATAGGCGCCGAGCTCGTTGGGCAGCCCGGCATTGGGATAGACCATGATCAGCGTGTCGCAGATCTCGCTGAGCGTCTTCACGTGCGGGCGAAGCTGCTCTGCGCCGAACGAGCAGTTGAGCCCGATCGTCAGCGGCCGCGCGTGGCGCACCGCGTGCCAGAATGCCTCGACTGTATGCCCCGACAGATTGCGCCCCGACAGGTCGGTCAGCGTCATCGACAGCATGATCGGCAGGTCGCGCCCGAGCGCTTCGCCTGCCTCGATCGCCGCCATCACGCCTGCCTTGGCATTCAGCGTATCGAACACCGTCTCGATCAGCACTAAGTCCGCACCACCCTCGACCAGCGCGTCGATCTGCTCGCGGTAGACTTGCTTCAGGTAATCGAAGTCGATCTCGCGATAGCCGGGATCGTTGACATCGGGCGACAGCGACAGCGTCTTGTTGGTCGGCCCGACCGCGCCCGCGACGAAGCGAGGACGACCATCGCGCGCCTGAAACTCGTCCGCGATTCTGCGCGCGAGCCGCGCGCTCTCGACGTTGATCTCGCGCACCAAACCCTCGGCTCCGTAGTCGGCCTGACTGATACGATTGGCGCTGAACGTATTCGTCTCCGCAATGTCCGCGCCGGCCTCGAAATAGGCGCGGTGGATCGCGGCGGGCACCTCGGGCTTGGTCAGCGCAAGGATGTCGTTGTTGCCCTTCTGATCGTGGCCGAGCGAAAGCGCGCCGGCATAGTCGGCTTCCGACAGCTTCCAGTTCTGGATCTCGGTCCCGAACGCGCCGTCGGTGATCAGGATGCGCTTGGCGGCTTCCGCATTGAAGATGTCGCGAACGCTCATGCCGCCACCTTCGCCTGCGCCGCGCCACCGGCACGCACGCCCAGCAGGTGGCATATCGCGAAGCTGAGCTCGGCCTTGTTCATCGTGTAGAAGTGGAATTGCTTGACCCCGCCCGCGTACAGCTTGCGGCACAGTTCGGCCGCGACCGTCGCCGCGACGAGCTGGCGCGCGGCCGGGCGATCGTCCAGTCCCTCGAACAACCGCGTCAGCCACGCCGGCACGTCGGTCTGGCACATCGCCGCCATCCGCATCACCCCCGCGACGCTCGCGATCGGCATGATGCCGGGCACGATCTCGGCCGTGATCCCCGCCGCGGCGGCTGCATCGCGGTAGCGGAAGAACGTGTCGGGCTCGAAGAAGAACTGCGTGATTGCGCGGTTCGCACCGGCGTCGATCTTGCGCTTGAGATTGTCGAGATCGGCCGCGGCATCGATCGAGTCCGGGTGGCACTCAGGGTATGCCGCGACCGAAATCTCGAACGGGTGGAGCCGGCGCAAGCCAGCGACCAGCGCCGCCGCATTCTCATACCCGCCCGGATGCGGCGCGTAGCCGTCTGCGCCCGCGGGCGCGTCGCCCCGCAGCGCGACGATGTGGCGCACGCCCGCCGCCCAATATTCCTGCGCGATCGCGTCCAGTTCCTCGCGCGTCGCCTCGACGCAGGTCAGGTGCGCCGCCGCCGGCACGTCGGTTTCGCGCGCTATGCGGGCGACCGTCGCGTGGGTGCGGTCGCGCGTCGACCCGCCCGCGCCGTAGGTCACCGAGAGGAATCGCGGCGACAGCGGCTGGAGCGTTGCGATCGACTGCCATAAATTCTCCTCCGCCTTGTCGGTCTTGGGCGGAGAGAACTCGAAGCTCACGTCGACGTCGCCGCCGACATCGGCGTAGAGCGGTCCGTCGTGCGCCAGCACCGCTTCGTTCACCTGCCTGAATTCTTTTGCCTGCGTGCTCATGCCGCCTTCACCTCGCCCGCACGCCCGGCCGCCTTGCGACCGAGCCACAATTTCACCGTCAACTCGCCGCCCTCAAGCGTCTCGATCCGCGCCGGCATCAGCCCGGCGGCGGCGAACCAGCCCTCGATCTGCGCGTCGGAGAAGCCCAATCGCGTGTGCGCGTCCTGCGTGCGCAGCTCCTCGCGGTCGTGCGGCGCGAAATCGGCGATCAGCAGCCGCCCGCCGCCCGACAGCACGCGCGCCGCCTCCGCAATCGCCGCGCCCGGCTGCTGCGCGAAATGGAGCACGTGGTGCAGGATCGCGACATCCGCGCCGCCGTCACCCAGCGGCAAGGCGTAGAGATCGGCCTGTCGCAACTCGGCATTGCCCAGCCCCTGCTCACCCAGTTTCGCGCGCGCGAGCCGCAGCATCTCCGAGCTGCGGTCGATCCCGAGCGCAGTCGTCGCCGAGCGGGCGAACAGCTCGATCATGCGGCCGGTGCCAGTGCCGATGTCGATCAGGCGTCCAATCGGCTCGCCCGACAAGACGCGGATCATCGCCGCCTCGACCTGCTCCTCCGCGATATGGAGCGAGCGGATCGCGTCCCACTCGCGCGCGTGGCTCTCGAACCAGCCCGCCGCCGCCGCCGCGCGATCGGCACGCACCGCCGCCAGCCGCGCCGCGTCGGCGCTCGCCTGCCGGTCGGGCGCCCCCGCCTCCCACGCGTCGAGCGCGGCGAGCACGGGCGCGACACGTGCCTGCTCGCCCAAAGCAACGAACACCCAGCTGCCTTCCTTGCGCCGCTCGGCAAGGCCTGCGTCGGTCAGGATCTTGACGTGGCGGCTGACGCGGGGCTGACTCTGCCCCAGCACCTGCGCGAGTTCTCCGACTGACAGCTCCATCGCGCGCAGCAGACAGACGATCCGCAGTCGCGAACTGTCGGCAAGGGCACGAAAGATGTCGAGCGCGGCGTCCATGACCTCAAGATATAAAGATATCTTTATATGCGGTCAACGTAGCGCGGAGTTGCGCGGGCGCGGGAGCCAAGCGCACCGACGCGACGTTGAGCCACCCGAACAACGAAGGGGAAATATCATGAAGTTCGTCATCGCGGTCGCTGCCGCCGCCCTCTCGCTTTCCGCCTGCAGTCAGAAGGCGCAGAACGAGAGCGCGGAAGCCGCCAACGCCGTTGCCGCCGACACCAGCGCGACGACCGCCAACGCGGTGAACGACGTTCAGGCGGCGAGCGATGCCGCGCTCGATCGCGCCGCGAACTCGATGGATCGTGCCGGCAATGCCGCCGCGAACACCGCCGACGCCGCGACCGATGCGACGGGCGAGGCGCTGACCGACACCGGCAACGCGATGCGGCGCTGATGCGGCAATCGTTGGTGGCGGCGGGGCTGCTGGGTCTGGCCGCCTGCTCCTCGCCCGATCAGTCGGGGCAGCTGACGCCCGATCAGGACGCGCGCCTGAACAGTGCGGCGGAAATGCTCGACGCGAACAGCGTGGCGTTCGACGACGCGTCCGACAACGTGACCGACACCGTGGAGAATCAGCAATGACCGAACTTCGCCGGCTCGGCGCATCCGACCTGAAGATCGCGCCGCTGGTGCTCGGCGGCAACGTGTTCGGCTGGACCGCCGATCGCGACGCCAGTTTCGCGGTACTCGACGCCTTCGTCGACGGCGGCGGCACGATGATCGACACCGCCGACGTCTATTCCGCCTGGGTGCCGGGCCACCGCGGTGGCGAGTCGGAGACGATGATCGGCGACTGGCTGCGTACCAGCGGCAAACGCGATCAGGTTCAGATCGCCACCAAGGTGGGCATGCTGCCGGGCGACGGCGGCGAAAAGCTCGCACCCGCGCGGATCGCGGCGGCGTGTGAGGCCTCGCTCAAGCGGCTCGGCACCGACTATATCGATCTCTACTTCGCGCATCAGGACGACGAGGACACCCCGCAGGACGCGGTCGCGGAGGCGTTCGCCCGTCTGGTCGAGGCGGGCAAGGTCCGCGTACTCGGCGCCTCGAACTTCCGCGCCGCGCGGCTGAAGTCGGCGATCGAGGGCGCGCGCGCCGCCGGGCTGCCGCACTATCAGGTGCTCCAGCCCGAATATAACCTCGTCAGCCGCACCAAGTTCGAGGGCGAGTTGCAGGATTACTGCGTCGAGTTCAACGTCGGCGTCGTGCCCTATTACGGGCTCGCGTCGGGGTTCCTCACCGGCAAATATCGCTCCGCCGACGACCTGAACAAGAGCGTTCGCGGCGGGCGCATGACCGAGCTGCTGGAGGGCAAGGGTCAGGCAATGCTCGCGGCGATGGACGGCGTGGCGGAGGAGACGGGCGCGACACACGCGCAGATCGCGCTCGCTTGGCTGATGGCGCAGCCCGGCGTCACCGCCCCGATCGCGAGCGCCACCCGCGCTGAGCAGGTGCGCGACCTGCTGCCCGCGATGGAGTTGCGGCTCAGCGACCATCAGCTCGCGCGGCTGACCGACGCCGGCGTTTGACCCCGCGGGCCGCGCCCGGCGGCGCCGCGCTGCTCGCCGCCTTCATCGCGTCGCCTGCCGCCGCGCGCGGGGTGCAGGCGTGGTCGCAGCTGCAACTCACCGGCGGACTCGGCGACGGCTGGTCGCTGGCGAGCGACGTGTCCGCGCGTACCGCGACGGATAACCGTGCACGCCAGCTGCTCGTCCGCCTTCGGGCCGGTCGCGACCTGTCGGACGAGGTGACGGTCTGGCTCGGCTACGTTCGCGCGGAGACATTCAACGACGATCGTGGTAACGGGCTCGAACAGCGCGCTACCGGGCAGCTCGACTGGCGGGCGGGTACAATCGGGCCGTTCGAGCTCAGGCTGCGCACGCGTGCCGAAGCGCGCTTCTTCCGCAACAGCGGAAACGTCGCAGGACGACTGCGCCAGCAGGTCCGCCTGACGCTGCCGGTCGGCCAGCGGATCGACCTGTCCGCCGCGGCCGAGCCGTTCGTCACGATCAACCGAAACAGCGACGCGCCGCGCACGCTCGACCAGCTACGACTGACCGCGACGGTGTCGACCAAACTGACTGATCAGGCGACGCTCGACGTGGCTTACTATAACGAGCACGTGTTCCGGCCCGGGCGGATCTACGTGAACAACATCATTCCCGTGACGCTCGCCTGGCGGTTCTGAACGTCACCGCGCCGGTGTCACCTGTGCCGCCTGCGCATCGTCGACGATTGGTAGCAGCACCGAGCTCGCCTGCGCGCCGCCCCACGTCACGCGCTGCGTCGCCGCCTTGTAGTCGCCGGGCTTAGCGTTGAAGATGTTGGGCACGAACGTCTGCGGATTGCGATCGTACAGCGGAAAAAGGCTCGACTGCACCTGCACCATGATCCGGTGTCCGGGCAGGAACACGTGATCGACGTTGGGCAGCGCGAAGCGATAGTTCTCGACTTTACCCGGTGTCAGCTTCGCCGGTGTCGCGCGCTCGTGGACGTAGCGCCCGCGGTAGATCTCGATGCCGAGCGGCAGCTGGTACCCGGTCATCGCCGGCTTCGATCCCTGGCTTGCGGGTTCGGGCAGCGTATCGGGGTAGACGTCGATCACCTTGACCACCCAGTCGCTGTCGCTGCCGCTGGTGGCGGCGAACAGATTGACTTGCGGCGCGCCCATGATGTGAACCGGTTTGTCGAGCGCACCCGTCTGCCAGCTGACCACGTCGGGACGCCCGCTGACGAAGCGCTGGTCGCGCACCAGCCACGTCTTCCATTGGTCGCCATCGCCGATGTCGATCGGGCGCGGCAGGAACGGCACCGGGCTGGACGGATCGGACACGTAGCTGGTGCTGCCCGCGGCTGCCGGCTTGTCGAATGATGCCGCGCCGTTCGCGCCCAGGTACAGCGGCGTCGGCGTGCCCATCGGCCATTTCGGCGACACCTCCCACCGGTTCGCACCCGTGGCATAGGTCAGCACCGGCGGGATCGTCGCGGGGGCGCCGCGCAGATAATGGTCGAAGAATGGCTTCATGTAGCGCTGGCGGAATTGCAGCGCCGTGTCGCCATTAAAGGTCAGCGCGCCCAGATCGTAGCCGTAATGGTTGACGCCCGAGTGCCGCCACGGCCCGATCACCAGCGACACCATGTTGTTGCCCGTGTCCTTCGGCTCGAGCGCGTCATAGACCGCGGGCGCGCCGTAGCTGTCCTCCTGGTCCCACTGCCCGACGACCAGCATCGTCGGCACCGTCAGCGGGCGCGCCGCCATCCACTTGTCGACCGCCTGCAACGACCAGAAATCGGTGTAGGCGGGGTTCTCCATCACCTTTCGGACGGTCGGGTAGTTCTCGATCCCCCATTTGCGCGCGTAATCGCCGATCGAGCCTGCGTTCAGATAGGTGGTGTAATCGTCCCCCGCCCCGCGCGCGATCTTGGCGCCCGCGTCGCCGTGGCCGGTGCTCATCTCCACCGCGTAATCGAGCGTGCCGACGCGGAACGCGCCGTTGTGGAAATCGTCGTCGCCGATCCAGGTGTCGACCATAGGGCTCTGCGGCATTGCGGCTTTCAGCGCCGGGTGCGGGTTGATCTCCGCCATCAGCGTGGTGAAACCAAGGTAGCTGCTGCCGATCACGCCGACCTTGCCGTTCCCCTCCGGCACGTTCTTCACCAACCAGTCGATCGTGTCGTACGCGTCGGTCGACTCGTCGATGCCGGTCGAGTTAAGCGGACCCGACAGCGGGCGCGTCATCACGAACGTGCCTTCGGAATGGTGCATCCCGCGGATGTCCTGATAGACCCGGACATAGCCGTCGTCGACGAACTCCGCGTCCATCACCGGCAGGATGTCGACCAGCCGCTGGCTGGCGGTGCGCGCGGTCGATCCCGCCGCGTCATAGGGCGTGCGCGACAAGAGGATCGGGCCGTTCCGCGTCCCCTTCTTCATCAGGATAACGGTGTACAGCTTCGTTCCGTCGCGCATCGGCACCATAACGACGCGCTTGATGTAGTCCGCCTCCGGCCTGACCTGATCGTAGGAAGCGACCACGTCGGGGGTCATCGGCGTCACCCGCTCCTGCGCGTGGGCGAGCCCGATCGGGGCGGCAGAGAGCGCGAGCGCGGCGAGTGGGAGGCGAAGCGTCATGGTGCAGGCGTATCGCGTCGCCCGCGCCCCCGCAACGCGGCGATGAACGACTTTGCGACACATTTGTTTACGTGGCCACACTGCACCGGGAACCACGACGCTGTCCGACCTTACCGCGCGCATTCGCGAGAACATCGTCCTGTTCGGCGCGCTCGCCGCCAACCTAGGCATCGCGGTGGCGAAGTTCGTCGCGGCCGGCATCACCGGCTCGTCCTCGATGCTGACCGAGGGCGTCCACTCGGTCGTCGACAGCGGCAACCAGGTGCTGCTGCTCTACGGACAGAAACGCGCCAAGCGCGCGCCGGACGCGGCGCACCCGTTCGGCTACGGGCGCGAGCTGTACTTCTGGGCCTTTGTGGTCGCGATCCTGATCTTCGCGGTCGGCGCGGGCGTGTCGGTATACGAGGGCTACCTCCACATCGTCGAGCCCGAGGAGCTGACCGACCCGACGATCAACTACATCGTGATTGCGGTGTCAGCGGCGATGGAAGGCTCGTCGTGGTGGATCGCGCGGCGCGAGTTCAAGGAGGCGAAGGGCGATCTCGGCTGGTGGGAAGCGATCCACCAGTCGAAGGACCCGCCGGGATTCATCGTCCTGTTCGAAGATTCGGCCGCGCTCGCCGGGTTGCTGATCGCCGCGATCGGCGTCTTCGCCAGCCACGCGCTCGGCGAACCCCGGATCGATGGCTACGCCTCGATCGCGATCGGCGGCGTGCTCGGCATCGTGGCGGTGCTGCTGGCGCGCGAGGCCAAGGGACTGCTGATCGGCGAGCGCGCCGATCCGCGCGTGGTCGCCCGTGTGCGGGAGATCGTCTCGACCTATCCCGCGATCACCGCGGTCAATCACGTCCGCACGATCCACACCGCGCCCGACAGCATCTTCGTTGCGATCAGCGCCGATTTCGACGACACTCTGACGATGGGTGAGGGCGAGACGATGATCGAGCAAATCGAGCAGGCGCTGAAGAAGGCCGAACCGCGGCTGTCGTCGATCTACATTCGTCCCGAGAAGGCGAGCGAGGCAGTAAGCGACGGAGCAGGTGGCCAGTGAGGACGATGCAACGACTGGTCGGCACGTTCTCGGCGCTGCTGCTGCTCGTCACTGCGCTGCCCGCTCGGGCGGCGGTGACAATCACCTTCTGGAACCGCGATTTCGGCATCTATTTCCCGCACGCCTTCTTCACGCTGCGCGGCACGCCCGATCGCGGCGGGCCGGCGGTGGACGGCAGCTACGGCTTCACCGCGCAGTCGGTCAGCCCGGCACTGCTGTTCGGCAACGTCAAAGGCCGCGTCGAGACACCGAAGCTCGCCTACATGCAGGGCAGCCACGCCCGCTTCGCCGTCACGCTGACCGACGCGGGATATGACGCGATCCTTCGCCTGATCGCCGGCTGGAGCGAGAAGACGGGCGACAGCACCTACAACCTCGGCAAGCGCAACTGCGTGCACTTCGTCCGCGAGGCGGCGCGTGCGAGCGGACTCGAGGGGCTCGACCATCCCAAGCTGATGAAGAAGCCGACCAGCTTCCTGTCCGCGGTGGAGAGCGCCAATGCCGGGCACGTCATCGTTATCGACAAGATCGGCAAGGAATATCTCGCCTCCTTGCCCCCGATCGATGGTATCCGGCCGATCGACGCGCCGGTTTCCGACCCCGGCACGATGAAGGGCAAGAAGCCTTCCGCAGAATAAGGGCATTAGCTCAGGCTGGCACCAGCTCGAGCACGTCCAGCGTCGACTCGAAGGCGGGGTAAGGCTGCACCAACCGCCAGCGCTGCGGACCGATCCGCTCGACCCAGCCGGCTACATCGCGGGTCGTGTCGCGGCCGTAGCGCATCGCACTGCGTTCATCGCCTAATGCGATCGTGCCCAGGAACACGGCACGCGATGTGTCCGAGGGATAGATCGTTCCGCTGATGCGCTGAGATCCGGTCAGCTTGGCGAGCGACACGCCGTTCTCATCCGAGGCGATGCGGCAGCGGAAGAACGGATAGGCGACATAGTCGAGCCCGGCGGCTGTTTTGGCACCCAGCTTGACCGTTCGGCAGCGGTAATCGCCCGCAGGCGGCACCGGATCGGACAGCGCCGCGTCATAGGCGTATAGCGCCGGGTCGGCATCGATCTTGGCGCCTGCCCCGCCAGCCCGCGCCTTCTGCAAGGCAGCGATCCACGCAGTCCGCCATTCGCGAAGTCGCTGCCGGTCGGCGACGGTCGCGATGGCACGCCAATCTTGCACGCCGGTTGCGGGTTCTGCCGCTGCCTGCTCACTTACCGAGCGAACCGATGTACCAACGTCCTTGCCGCCGCATCCGCCGAGCGCCACCAGCGCGAGACCGGCGCAGGCGAGGCGCGCAATCGTCACGCCGCGGTCCAGCCACCGTCGGCAGACAGATTGGCGCCGGTGATCGCCTTTGCTTCCTCGCGGCACAGGAACAGCGCGAAGGCGGCGACCTGTTCGGGCGTCACGAACTCCTTGGTCGGCTGAGCGGCGAGCAGCACGTCGTTCATCACCTGCTCGCGCGTCATCCCGCGCGCCTTCATCGTGTCGGGTATCTGGCTCTCGACAAGCGGCGTCCAGACATAACCGGGCGAGATGCAGTTGACGGTGATGCCGTGCGTCGCATTTTCCAGCGCCACCGCCTTGGTCAGCCCGGCGACGCCGTGCTTGGCCGCGACGTACGCCGCCTTGTTGGGGCTCGCGACGAGGCTGTGCGCGCTCGCCGTCGTGATGATCCGGCCCCAGCCGCGCTCGCGCATCAGCGGCACCGCCGCGCGGATCGCGTGGAACGCGCTCGACAGATTGATCGCGAGGATCGCGTCCCATTTCTCGACCGGAAACTCGTGAACCGGCGCGACATGCTGGGTACCGGCATTGTTGACCAGGATGTCGGGTCCACCCAGTTCCGCGTGGCAGCGCGTTACCATCGCCGCGATCTCGTCGGGCCTGGTCATGTCGGCGGCATCGTGGAGCACGCGGACGCCGCTCGACGCCTCCAGCTCGGCGCGGGTCGCCTCGATCGCCTCTGCCTCGCCCAACCCGTTCAGCATGACACTCGCGCCCTCCGCGGCGAGCGCATGCGCGATCGCGAGACCGATGCCCGACGTCGACCCCGTGACGATCGCGCTCTTACCTTGCAGGAACATCGGCTCACTCTCCTCCCCGCCTGCATCGGGCAGACGCGCGCCGCTTGCAACCCGAAGCGCGCCGCCGGGTTCATGCCGCAACAGAAACGATTGGCAGGGAGTGGGCCGATGCGGCTCGACGATTACGACAATGACATCGACGTCGGCGATGCCACGTCGCGCGGCAGCTTCGGCGGAGGCGGCGGCGGAGGGCTGCTCTTCGGGCTGCTGCCGCTGATCGGCAGCCGCTTCGGCTGCGGCGGGATCGTGGTCGTGCTGATCCTGTTCGCGGTGTTCGGCGGAGGGCTTGGCGGCCTCGGCGGGTTGCTCGGCGGCGGCGGCAGCGCACCGTCGAGCCAGGTAGGCCAGCAATCGGGCGGCGGCAGCGTGCAGCAGGTCTGCGACGCCAGCCCCGAGCGACGCGCGACCTGCAACGCGTTCAGCAACGTCGAGAATACGTGGGAGCAGATCTTCGCGCAGTCGGGCGAGCGCTTCCGCGCGCCTGGCCTGCGCTTCTTCAATGGACAGGGTAGATCAGGCTGCGGCGCGGCGCAGAGCGCGATGGGTCCATTCTACTGCCCGACCGACAGCGACATCTACCTCGACACCGACTTCTTCAACGAACTGACCAACCGCTTCAAGGCGCCGGGCGATTTCGCGCGATATTACGTCGTGGCGCACGAATTCGGCCACCACATCCAGAACTTGCTCGGCACGTCTGACAAGGTGCAGCAGATCCAGCGCAGCAGCGGCGAGGCCGAGGGCAATGCCGCCTCGGTGCGGCTCGAGCTGCAGGCCGACTGCTACGCCGGCGTGTGGGCGGCGAAGAACCGCGACCGGCTCGAGCCCGGCGACGTGGAAGAAGGCATGCGCGCCGCGCAGGCGATCGGCGACGACACGCTGCAGCGCGAGGCGCAGGGTCGCGTCGTGCCCGACAGCTTCACCCACGGCACCTCGGCGCAGCGCCAGTTCTGGCTGCGCAAGGGGATGGAGAGCGGCGATCCCGCGGCGTGCGACACCTTCTCGGGCGCGATCTGATGCAAGAAGGGGCGAGGTGCACGCAGCACCCCGCCCCTCCACTCAGCATGTCGTCAGGTCAGAGTCGACGATCGCCGACATAGGCGAACAGCAGGTCGGCATCGTTCGACGCGTGCAGCTTCTCCGCGCCGGTGACGGTCACGCACTCGCCAGCCTTCCACGCCACGCCTGCGACCACGCCCTCGCCCTTGATCGGCACCAGCCAGCCGGTCTTGCCCTCGGGCAGATCGATCTGCCGATCGCCGCCGGTCCAGCGTTCCAGCACGAACTTCGGCCCCTCGACCAGGATCGTGCGACCCGGCTCGACCTCGCCCGGCGCGCTCGGCGGCGTCCAGGGCGTCAACTCGGCAACCGCAACCCCGTCGTCCAGGTGCAGTTCGCGCGGGCGGCCATAGTCGTACAGGCGGTAGGTCGTGTCGGAATTCTGCTGCACCTCGATCAGCGTCAGCCCCGCACCGATTGCGTGGATCACGCCCGAGTGCGAGTAGAAGAAGTCGCCCTTCTTCACCTTCTTCCAGTCCAGCTTGTGCTCGATCGACCCGTCAAGCGCGCTCTGGCGCAATTCATCAGCGGTCATCGGCGCGAGCGGCCCGATCGCGATCGTCGAATCGGGCTCGGCATCCAGGATCGTCCAGCACTCGTCCTTGCCGCGCGGCAGCCCGCGCTTCTGCGCTTCCTCGTCGGACGGGTGGTCCTGTACCGACAGCTTCTCGCTGGTGAACAGGTACTTGATCAGCAGCTCCGATTCTTCCGGGTGCGGCGACTGGAACCACACCTCGCCGATCGGCTCCGCGTCGGGCGCGGGATCGGGGAAGCCGGGATAGAGCGTGTGCCGGCCCCACGGCTTCTCGACGCGCTTGGTGGCAAGCAGGGTGGCGGGCATGGGAACTCCTGATGATGAGCGACAAAGGGTCGCAACGCGCGCGATAACAGGTCCGTTGCGCGCGCCAAGCAACAAAGCTGTCGCACCTGCGGCCCGCGCCTGTGCGAAAGCCGTTGTTCGCACGCGCTCGCTTGCGCTAAGGCCACCACCGATGCGTAACCTTCCTGTCCGCGGCCTCTCGGTCGCGCTCATCGCCGCGCTAGCGCTTCCGATCGCCGGCTGTGCGCGCAACCGCGCCGGCAGCGATCTGCCCTATGTCGCGCGCGATGTCGGCACCTTGTACACCTCGGCCAAGACCCGGCTCGATCAGGGGCGCTACAAGGAAGCCGCCGCGCTGTTCGACGAGGTCGAGCGTCAGCATCCTTATTCGGTCTGGGCGCGTCGCGCGCAGTTAATGGGCGCGTTCAGTTATTATCTCGCGCGCGATTACACCAACGCGATCCAGGGCGCGCAGCGCTTCCTGTCGGTTCACCCCGGCAACCGCGACGCGCCTTACGCTTATTACCTCGTCGCGATGAGCTATTACGAGCAGATCAGCGACGTGACGCGCGACCAGAAGATCACGACGCAGGCGCAGGATGCGCTCGGCGAACTCGTCCGGCGCTATCCCAACACGCGCTACGCCGCCGATGCACGGTTGAAGCTCGACCTCGTTCGCGATCACCTCGCGGGCAAGGAGATGGAGGTCGGCCGCTTCTACGAACGTCGCCGCCAGTGGCTCGCCGCGACGCTGCGCTTCCGCAAGGTGATCGACGAGTATCAGACGACGACGCACGCGCCCGAGGCGCTGATGCGGCTGACCGAGACGTACCTCGCGCTCGGCGTCCGCAACGAGGCGGAGAAGGCGGCGGCGGTGCTCGGTGCCAATTACCCCGGCTCGGACTGGTATCAGCGCGCTTACAAGTTGATGCGCGAATATCCCTCCACGCCGATCGCACCGCTCGCGCCCGGCGCGCAGGTCGTTCCGCCGGGTACCCGCACCACGACGATCGCGGGCGAAGCGACCACCAGCGTCCCCGCCAAGGCCGATGCGCCCAATGCGGTCACGCCCGCGACCACCGGCGGCGATCCCGCAGGCACGCTGCCGCCCGACACCACCTCGCCCGCGAACACGCCCAATCCGACGTCGAGCACGCCGACGCCGTAATCGCGCGGGCGGTGGATCAGCGTGGAACAAAAGGGGGTAACGTCGCGCCCGATCTGCGCTAAAGGCGTTGGTTACTCATGCTGACTGCGCTTTCCATTCGCGACGTGGTGTTGATCGAGGCGCTGGACCTCGACTTCGGCGAAGGTCTCGGCGTGCTGACCGGGGAGACGGGCGCGGGCAAGTCGATCCTGCTCGACTCGCTCGGCCTCGCGCTCGGTCGTCGCGGCGACAGCGGGCTGGTGCGTCACGGCGCAGCGCAGGCAAGCGTTACCGCGACCTTCGATCGCCCCGCCGGTGTCGACGCGGTGCTTGAGGAGAACGGCATCGACGCCGAGCCGGGCGAGCCGCTGATCGTGCGCCGCATCGTCAAGGCGGACGGCGGCAGCCGCGCGTTCGTCAACAATCAGCCATCGTCCGCCGCGCTGCTGCGTGAGATCGGGCAGTTGCTGGTCGAGATTCACGGCCAGCACGACGACCGTGGCATGCTGGCACCCGCGGGGCACCGCGCGCTGCTCGATGCCTTCGCACGGGCCGATGTAGCCAAGGTGTCCGCCGCGCATACCGCCTGGCGCGACGCGACGTCAGCGCTGGAGGACGCGCAGGCCGAGATCGCCACCGCGCAGCGCGACCGCGAGTGGCTGGAACACGCGGTCGCCGAACTCGACAAGCTCGCGCCCGAGCCGGGCGAGGAAGAAGCGCTGGCCGAGCGCCGCCGCGGCATGCAGCGCGCGGAGAAGATCGCCGACGATCTGAACGACGTGACCGGACACGTCGATGGTCGCGACGGCGCGTTGACGCAGCTGCGCCAGGCCGCCCGCGTGCTGGAACGCATCGCGGAGGATCACCCCGCGCTAGCCGAGGCACTCGCCGCGATCGACCGTGCAGTGATCGAAGGAGCGGTAGCGGAGGAAAAGCTGCGTGACGCCGCCGCCGCGCTGATGCACGATCCGCGTCAGCTGGAGGAAGACGAGGCACGTCTGTTCGAGCTTCGCGCGATGGCGCGCAAGCACCGCGTCCAACCCGATGACCTCGCCGCACTGGCCGACCGTCAGCGCGCACAACTCGAGCGATTGAACGCCGGCGAGGAAGGTCTGGCTGGGCTGGAAGCACGTGTCGACAAGGCGCGTGCGGCTTATGTCGCCGCGGCCGACGCGCTCACGAAGCAGCGCACCGCCGCCGCCAAGCGGCTCGACGCGGCCGTGGCGGGTGAGCTCGCGCCATTGAAGCTCGACGCAGCACGGTTCCGGACGATCGTCGCGCCCCTGAGCGAAGGGGAATGGTCGCCCGCCGGACGCGACCGCGTCGAGTTCGAGATTTCGACCAACCCGGGCGCCCCCTTCGCCCCGCTGGCCAAGATCGCGAGCGGCGGCGAGCTGTCGCGCTTCATCCTCGCGCTCAAGGTCGCGCTGGCGCAGCAGGGCGGTGCCGCGACAATGATCTTCGACGAGATCGATCGCGGCGTCGGCGGCGCGGTGGCGAGCGCGATCGGCGACCGGCTCGCGCGGCTGGCGACGCGCGCGCAATTGCTGGTCGTCACCCACTCGCCGCAGGTGGCGGCGCGCGGCGCCGCGCACCTGCTGATCGCCAAGAGCAACGACGGTAAGGTCACCCGCACCGGCGTCCGCCCGCTCTCCCCTGACGAGCGTCGCGAGGAGATCGCGCGCATGCTGTCGGGCGCGACCGTCACCGATGAGGCGCGCGCGCAGGCGGAACGACTACTCGAACCCGCCTGAGCGACGCGCCGGCCGTCGCTTACCGCTCGCTCAGATAATAGCGATCGGTCGCGTTCAGCGCGTCGTCGAGCTCGTAAACGATCGGCTGCCCGGTCGGGATCTCCAGTCCGGTGATCTCGTCGTCGGGAATGTTGCTCAGATGCTTGACCAGCGCGCGCAGCGAATTGCCGTGCGCGGAGATCAGCACGCGCTGACCGTCCTTCAGCGCGGGGGCGATCCGCTCCTCCCAGTACGGCAGCACGCGCGCGATCGTGTCTTTCAGGCTCTCGGTCGCAGGCACGTCGATCCCGGCGTAGCGACGGTCGCCCGACAAATCGTAGTCGCTGCCCGCCTCCATCGGCGGCGGCGGCACGTCGAAGCTGCGACGCCAGATATGGACCTGCTCGTCGCCGTGCTTCGCCGCGGTCTCCGCCTTGTCGAGCCCGGTCAGCCCGCCGTAATGGCGCTCGTTCAACCGCCAGTGCTTCTCGACCGGCAGCCACAAACGCCCCATCGCCTCCAGCGCGAGGTTGAGCGTCTTGATCGCGCGGGTCTGCAGCGAGGTGAAGGTCTGGTCGAAGTCGAGGCCCTTCGCCGCCATCAACTCGCCCGCCGCGCGCGCCTCGGCTGCGCCCTTCTCCGTCACGTCGACATCCCACCAGCCGGTGAAACGGTTCTCCAGGTTCCACGACGACTGGCCGTGACGGATAAGGACGAGCGTGGGCATGGTTGAACCTTCCTGCGTGGCCGCGCGGCGGCGGCGATCACCGCTCCGCTACGGGAAAGCGGGCCCGCCGGGCAAGCCGCGACGCTTACAGCGCCAGGCGGAAGAAGCGGTTGTGCGGGCTGGGCTGATAATCGGCGAAGGCGTCGCACGGCACGAACCCGACGCGCGTGTAGAGCCGGGCGGCGGCGTCATAGGCCCGCGTGGTCCCGGTCTCCAGGTACAGCGTGCGTAGTCCCTGCTCGCGCGCCTCGGCCATGATCGCGCGCAGGATCGCGTGGCCGGCGCCGCGTCCCCTCGCCTCGGGCGTGCTGCGCATCGACTTGACCTCGCCCGCCGCGTCGTCGAGCCGCTTCAACGCCCCCATGCCGGTGAGCGTCGCGCCCTCCTACGCGGTAAAGAACGTCACTTCGGGCGCGGACAGCGCCGCACCGTCGAGCGCGAAGGAGAAGCCGGGCGGCGTGCCCGCACGCTGCTCGGCGACGTGCGCGGCGAGCAACGGCGCCACCGCGGGGTTGGTCGGTGTATCGCGTCGAACCTGCACTTGCGCGCTCCGCTGTCGGCGTGTTTGTACAGGTCTAGCGCGCCGTGGCAGGCGGACAAGCAGGGAGAAGGTAGATGGCGGTCGAGCGCAGGGCATTGATCCACGATGGGCCGGGTGGCCGTTTCGAAGGCGTGTTCGCATGGGACGATGCACAATCCGGCGCGCGGCCAGCGGTGCTGGTGATCCCGAACATCCTGGGTCAGAAGGAAGAGGATAACGTCAAGGCGGAGGAACTCGCCGCGCTGGGCTACGCCGCCTTCGCGTGCGATGTGTACGGCCAGGGCAAGCGGACGCAGCGCGGGCCGGGCGCGTCACGCTACATGGACGAGATGAACGCCGATCGGGCGCTGCTACGCGATCGGCTCGCCGCCAGTCTCGCCGCGCTCAAGGCACAGCCGGAGGTGGAGGAAAGCCGGACCGCCGCGATCGGCTTCTGCTTCGGCGGCAAGTGCGTGCTCGACATGGCGCGTAGCGGGTTGGACGTGCTCGGCGGTGTCAGCTTCCACGGGGTCTACGATCGCCCGGACTACGACACCGTGTCACCAATCGCGGCCAAGCTGCTGATCTGCCACGGCTGGGACGATCCGCTCGGCAAGCCCGAGACGGTCGTGGCCTTGGCGCAGGAGCTGACCGAAAGCGGCGCCGATTGGCAGCTCCACGCCTACGGTCATGCCGGTCACGCGTTCACCGATCGCAGCATGAAAGGCTCGACGATCCCGGGCGTCGCCTATGAGGAGCGCGCCGACCGCCGAAGCTGGAAGGCGATGAAAGATTTTCTGAGAGAAATATTCGCGTAGGCATGGTGCCTGGCGGCTGTCTCGTCGCGGCAGTCCCCTCGCCTTTACGTCGCTGAACCGACCGTGCGCAGGACATCCTCGAACTCCTCGCGGATCTCGTCGGGGGCACTGCGCAACAACACCTGCAATCGCTCGCGAACCGCCTCCGTCTGGCGATTGTCCGACATGCTCGCCATCGTCCAGCCGCTGAAGATGCGGCGGGTGTCGAGTTCGTCGTGAAGCGTCTTCACCTCGGCGTGCCGCGGGTCGGCGCTGATCCGTCCGAACACGTGCGTGATCGCTTCCGGCGTCCCTTCCAGCACCTGCAGGAAACGCCGCCCGTCGGATAGCAGCACGCCTGAAATGCCGTTCAGGCCGTTGTTCGCGCGCGATTGTCGCAGGATCTCGATCTGCGTGTCATCGTCGGTACGCGCAGTCGCAATGCTTGAATAAACGATGCGCCGAAAACGCGCATCCTGTTGCTCGGTCATCTGCCGCTACTAGCTAATCCATGTTACGAAGTCGAGACGATCACGATGTCGCCGCGGCGCGGTGGTGGCGGATCACCTCGTCGATGATGAAGCGCAGGAATTTCTCGGAAAACTCGGGGTCCAGTTCGGCATCGAGCGCGAGCTGGCGCAACCGCGCGATCTGCTGCTCCTCTCGCCCCGGATCGGCTGCCGGCAACCCGCTGACCGCCTTGTGGCGTCCGACCGCCTGGGTCACCTTGAACCGTTCGGCGAGCAGGCAGACGAGTGCCGCGTCGATGTTGTCGATGCTCTTGCGATAGCCTTTCAACACGTCGTCGGTCATGCGGTCCTCCCGCGTTCCGCTGTTGCGCAAGGGAGACGCCGCTGCAAGGTTCGATCGCGGCTTGCCTTGCCCGGTCGACCGCTCGTACAGGCGCGGGGAGATGAGTGCATCGATCCACCGGCTCTCGGGCCGCACCCCTTCGCTCGATCCGATGATCGATCTGGTCACCGCCGACATGAACGCGGTCAACGCCGTGATCCTCGACCGAATGCAGTCGCAGATACCGCTGATCCCCAAGCTTGCCGGGCATCTGATTGCGGGGGGCGGCAAGCGGATGCGCCCGATGCTGACGCTCGCGAGCGCGAAGCTGATTGGCTACACCGGCACACGCCACCACCGTCTGGCGGCCGCGGTCGAGTTCATCCACACGGCGACGCTGCTGCACGACGACGTGGTCGACGGGTCCGACCTGCGCCGGGGCAAGCGCACCGCCAACATCATCTGGGGCAATCCGGCGAGCGTGCTGGTCGGCGACTTCCTGTTCAGCCGCAGCTTCGAGCTAATGGTGGAGGCCGACAGCCTCAAGTCGCTCAAGATCCTCAGCCACGCCTCCGCGGTGATCGCTGAGGGCGAGGTCAACCAGCTGACGGCGGTGCGCCGCGTCGACCTTGGCGAAGACCGCTATCTCGACATCATCGGCGCGAAGACCGCGGCGCTGTTCGCCGCCGCGTGCCGCATCTCTGCCGTGGTGGCCGAGCGCCCGGACGCGGAGGAAGAGGCGCTCGACGCCTATGGCCGCTATCTCGGCATCGCGTTCCAGCTCGTCGACGACGCGATCGACTACACCTCGGACGCGGGCACGATGGGCAAGGACGCCGGTGACGATTTCCGTGAGGGCAAGGTCACCCTGCCCGTCATCCTCGCCTACGCGCGCGGCTCGGCTGAGGATCGCACCTTCTGGAAGGATGCGATCGAAGGACGCCGGTCGAGCGATGCCGATTTCGCGCAGGCGATCGAGCTTGTCCGCGCCACGCGCGCGGTCGACGATACGCTGGCGCGCGCGCGTCATTATGGCCAGCGCGCGATCGACGCGCTCGGACCGTTCGCGGGTGGCGCGGCCAAGGACGCGATGGTCGAGGCGGTCGAATTCGCGGTGGCGCGCGCCTATTGACCGAGTCGGCGGGTCAGACCCGCCGCTCGTCCGCCAATTCGCACGCGTGCGCGCCCGTCTCCACCTGGATCGTCGCGTGCCCGATCCCGAAGCGGTGGTGCAGCATGTCCTGTATCTCGTGCAGGAACGCGTCGCCCGGGTGCCCCGCCGGCACGCACAGATGCGCGGTCAGCCCGGGTTCGGTCGTCGACATCGGCCAGATGTGCAGGTCGTGCACCTCGCTGACGCCGGGCAGATCGCTGAGCGCGGTACGCACGCCGTCATAGTCGATCCCGCGCGGCACCGCGGCGAGCGACATCTCCACCGTCTCGCGCAATAGCCCCCAGGTCTGCCAGAAGATCAGGCCGGCGATGACCAGGCTGACGAGCGGGTCGATCCACGCCGCGCCCGTCGCCCAGATGATCACGCCCGCGACGACGACGCCCGCCGACACGAGCGCGTCGGACAGCATGTGCAGGAACGCTCCGCGGATATTGACGTCGCCTTTGCGCCCGCGCGCGAATAGCCATGCGGTGATCGCATTGACCGCGATGCCGCCAGCCGCGACCGCCGCAACCGACAGGCCGGGCACGCGCGGCGCGGCCGAGAACCGCTCCACCGCCTCGGTCGCGATGGCGCCGAGCGCGACCAGCAGCAGCAGCGCGTTGGCGAGCGCGGCGAGGATGGTCGACCCCTTCAACCCGTAGGTGAAGCGTTTAGACGGCGGCGTACGAGCTAGCGCTGCACCACCCCACGCGATTGCCAGGCCGAGCACGTCGGACAGATTGTGCCCGGCATCCGCTAGCAGCGCGACCGAGCCGTAGATCAACCCCGCCCCCGCCTCGACGATCAGATAGGCGAGATTGAGCCCGATCCCGATCGCGAACGCGCGATCCCAGCGCTCCGGCGGCGCGGCATGGGCGTGACCATGTCCATGACTGTGCCCGTGGCCATGCGCGTGCGCGTGCCCGTGCGAGTGACCGTGGTGATGTCCGTGACCCATGCCGCGCGCGTTAGCGTAGCAGGAACAGGTGATACTAGGACAAGAGCGGCCCTTTTACGGCTCGATCGACGAGGCGGCCGGCAGGCGCAGCCGGACCAGCAGTCCGCCCAAGTCCTCGCTCTCCTCCAGGCTGACCGTCCCGTCATATATCTCGGCCACGTCGCGCACGATCGCGAGTCCCAACCCGGTGCCGGGCTTGCCCGAATCGAGCCGCACACCGCGATCGAAGATGCGCGCACGGTCCGCCTCGGGTATCCCCATCCCGTCGTCCTCGACCTGTATCTCGACGAACCCCGAGTGCGCGCCGACGGTCACGAACACGCTGCCGCCGCCATATTTGGCAGCATTCTCGACCAGATTGCCCATGATCTCGTCCAGGTCCTGCCGCTCGATATGCGCGACCAGATCCTTCGGCCCGTCCATGTCGACGCGAACGTGCGGGTAGAGGCGACGGACCGCGCGCTCGACCGACTCGACGCTCGGCCACACGTCGGCGCGACTGTGCGCGGAGCCGCGCCGCCCGACCGCACGCGCGCGCGCCAGATGGTGGTCGACCTGCCGCCGCATCGTCCGCGCCTCCCGGATCACCGTATCGGCGAGATCGTCCGAGTTCGCCGTTGCCGCGTTCATGATCACGGTCAGCGGTGTCTTGAGCGCGTGCGCGAGGTTGCCGGCGTGGCGTCGCGCTTCCTCCGCCTGCCGCTCGTTGTGCTCGACCAGCGCGTTCAGCTCGTCGATCATCGGCAGCACCTCGATCGGCATGCTGCCCTCGACACGGTTCGCCTTGCCCGCGCGCATCCGCGCGATCGCGAGCCGCACGCGCCGGAGTGGCAGCAGGCCGTAGAACGTCTGCAACGCCGCGAGCACGACCAAGCCGATCCCGAGCAGCAGGAAACTGCGGATCAGCGTGCGGCGCAGGATGGTGATCTGCGCGTCGAGCGCCTCGCGGCTGGAGGCGACCTGGAAACGCCAGCGTACCGGCGATCCCGGCAGCTTCACGTCCTGCTCGACCACGCGCAGCTTTTCGTCCTTGAACTGCTTGCTGTCGTAGCTGTGGACGCTGCGATCGTTGTGCGGTGCGCCGTAGGCGAGCTGGCGATCCCACAGTGATCGCGACGGCCAGGTCTCGTGCCCCGGCGCCGACACCTGCCAGTAGAGCCCGGAATAAGGCTCGAGAAACCGCTGGTCGGCCGGCTCGCGATTGAACGTCACCTCGCCGGCGGTGTCGATCTCGGCCGACACGAGCAGCGAGCGCAGCACGTAGCCGAGCTGATCGTCGGCGTTGCGCGTCACCGCCGCCACCAGCACGCGGTCGAGCGCGAAACCGCCGCCCGCGAGCAGGATCGAGATCCACGCCGCCGCGATCAGGATCATGCGCCGCGACAGCGATCCGCGCACGCGCAACGGCGGCTTCACGCGACCGCGCCCCGGAACCAAGCGGGTGCCGACCGGTTCACCGCCGCAACGGAGGAATAATCATGCGAAAGGGTAGAAACATACCCGCGATGATCGTCGCCGTGCTGGGCGGCGTGCTCGTGTCGATGCTCGCGGGGCTGCTGCTCGCCTCCTACGCGGTCGCAGGAGTAAGCCCGTCCTACCTTCCCGAACCCGCGCTTCACCAGACGCGGATCGCGCAGGAAAGCGCGAGCCTTCCCGAGCCGACCACGATCCAGCGCATCGCCGCCGACGTGGACGCCGCGCAGGTCGGTCGACGCGAATTGTAGATACGCGACCACGCGTCAGGCGTCCGGATCCTCCAGGCTGTAACCCAGCCCGCGGATCGTCGTGATCACGTCCTGACCCAGCTTCTTGCGAATACGCGTCACGAACACCTCGATCGTGTTCGAATCGCGGTCGAAATCCTGATCGTAGATGTGCTCGATCAACTCGGTGCGGCTGACCACCTTGCCCTTGTGATGGAGCAGGTAGCTGAGCAGCTTGTACTCCTGCGCGGTCAGCTTGACCGGCTCGCCCGCGCGCGTGACCTTGCCCGAACGCGTATCGAGCCGCACGTCGCCCGCGGTCAGCTCGGACGACGCGTTGCCCGACGCCCGCCGGATCAGCGCGCGCAGCCGCGCGATCAGCTCCTCGGTCTGGAACGGCTTGGCGACGTAATCGTCGGCGCCCGCGTCCAACCCGGCGACCTTGTCCGACCAGCTGTCCCGCGCGGTCAGCACCAGCACGGGCGTGACCTTCCCCTCCTTGCGCCAGCGGTCGAGCACGGTCAGCCCGTCGATCTCCGGCAGGCCCAGATCGAGCACGATCGCGTCGTAGCTCTCGGTCGAGCCGAGGAAATGCCCCTCCTCGCCGTCGGTCGCGAGATCGATCGCGTAGCCCGCACCCTCCAGCGTCGACTTGAGCTGTTGCCCGAGGTTGGGCTCGTCCTCGACGATCAGAACACGCATCTATGTCTCCCTGCGGCACGTCTGCGCCCGCTTTGCGGTGCGCGTTCGGCAAGATCAATGATTAGCGGCCGGTCTGGCCCAGCACCTGTCCCGAGCGGCCATCGACGTCGACCCAGATCACCTCGCCATCGCGCAGGAACTTGAGCGTGTAGACGACCGACTGCGGATCGAGGTTGAAACCGATATATTGCGCGCCCTTCATCGTCGGTATGACGCGCCGCTCGATCTCCTTGATCGGCAGCAGCTTGCCCGAACGCGTCGCCCGCCACGCGAACGCACGCTCGCTCTCCTGCTCCGCAGGTTCGGCGACCGCGGGGGCGGCGGCGGTCAGCAGCAAAAGGATCGGCAACATCTTCACGGGTGGTCGCATAAGGCCAATGGATTGAACACCCTGTGAATAACGCCGTCAGCCCTCGGTAACTTGCCCGCTGGCGGTCGGTTCCCTAGGTGCGCGGGCATGGCAGCACCGATCCTCGCGTATGAAGACCTCGGCCTCGTTCAGGGCGCGGGGTGGCTGTTCCGCCACCTCGACCTGTTCATCGGGCAGCGCGACCGGCTGGCGCTGATCGGGCGCAACGGCGCGGGCAAATCGACGCTGCTCAAGCTCATCGCCGGCGCGATCGACAGCGACGAGGGACGCCGCACGATCGTGCCGGGCACTAACGTCGTCATGCTGGAGCAGGAACCGAATCTCGCCGGGTTCGAGACGCTCGCCGACTATGTCCTCTCCGGCGAGCGCGCGCCTGAGGCGTATCAGGCGGACGCGATCGCCGGGCAGCTCGGCATCGACCTGTCGCGCGCCTGTGCCTCGGCGTCGGGTGGCGAGCGCCGCCGTGCCGCGATCGTCCGCGCGCTGGCGCTCGACCCCGACGTGCTGCTCCTCGACGAGCCGACCAACCACCTCGACCTCGGCGCGATCGAGTGGCTGGAGGATTGGCTCAACCGCTTCACCGGCGCGTTCGTCGTCATCAGCCACGATCGTACCTTCCTGACCCGGCTGACCAAGCAGACTCTGTGGCTCGAGCGCGGGTCGCTGCGCCGCAACGAGGTCGGTTTCGGCGGGTTCGATGCCTGGACCGAGGCGGTCTACGCCGAGGAGGAACGCGCCGCTCAGAAGCTCGACGCGAAACTCAAGCTGGAGGAGCATTGGCTCCAGCGCGGCGTGACGGGCCGCCGCCGCCGCAACCAGGGCCGGCTCACCAAGCTGAAGGAGATGCGCGCCGAACGCGCCGCGATGATCGGTCCGCAGGGCGCCGCCGCGCTGTCGGTCGGCAGCGACGACGTGAAGACCAAGGTGGTGATCGACGCCGAGCACGTCTCCAAGTCGTTCGGCGACCGCACGATCATTCGCGACCTTTCCCTGCGCGTCACCCGCGGCGATCGGATCGGCATCGTCGGCAGCAACGGCGCGGGCAAGTCGACGCTGCTCAAGCTGTTGACCGGCGAGCTTCAACCCGACGCCGGCTCGGTCAAGCTCGCCAAGACGCTCGACGGCATCGTCATCGACCAGCAGCGCAGCCTGATGGCGCCCGAGAAGAAGGTCCGCGACGTGCTCGCCGACGGTGGCGAGTGGATCGACGTGCTCGGCACGCGCAAGCACATCCACGGTTATCTCAAAGAGTTCCTGTTCGACCCCAACATGGTCGACGCGCGGGTCGGCACGCTCTCGGGCGGCGAGCGCTCGCGGCTGCTGCTCGCACGCGAGTTCGCGCGGTCGTCGAACCTGCTGGTGATGGACGAGCCGACCAACGACCTCGACCTCGAAACGCTCGACCTGCTGCAGGAAGTGATCGCCGACTATGACGGCACCGTGCTGATCGTCAGCCACGATCGCGACTTTCTCGATCGTACCGTGACGGTGACGCTCGGGCTCGACGGCAGCGGTCACGTCGATGTCGTCGCGGGCGGATACGAGGATTGGGTCGCCAAGCGTCGCCCGCGCACCGAGGCGAAGCGCGCGCCCGCGAAGACCGCGACTACACCCCCGCCCCCGCCGCCGACGCGGGCCAAGCTCAGCTACAAGGACCAGCGCGACTACGAACTGCTCCCGCGCCGGATCGAGGAGATCGACAATCAGATCGCCGGCAAGGAGGATCTGCTCGCCGACGCCGGGCTCTACACGCGCGATCCCGCCGCGTTCGATCGGCTGACGCGCGAAATCGGCAGCTTGCGCGACGAAAAGGACACGGCCGAGCTGCGCTGGCTCGACCTCGCCGAACAGGTCGAGGCGCTCGGCTAGAGCGCCCGGCCCTCGCGTCCGGCGAGGTCCACCATATATTGCCACGCGACCCGGCCCGACCGACTGCCGCGCCGCGTCGCCCATTGCACCGCATCGGCAGCATCGAACGGCAGCGCATAGGCGTCGGCATAGCCTCGCACGATCTGCAGGTAATGCTCCTGGTCAACGACGTGAAAGCCGAGGCTCAGGCCGAACCGGTCGGAGAGCGCGAGTTGATCGTCGGCGACGTCGCGTGCGTTCACCGCCCGCTCCTGTTCGCCCATGTCGCGCGGCAGCAGGTGCCGCCGGTTCGAGGTAACGACCAATCGCGCATTCACGGGCCGCGCTTCCGCTCCGCCCTCCAACAACGAGCGCAGCGAGCGCGCGTCCGCTGCCGCATCGAACCCCAGATCGTCGAGGAACAGCACGAACGCGCGCGGCACGCGGACGATCGCGTCGAACAATCGCGGCAGCGTGTCGATGCGGTCGGCCGCGACCTCTACCAGCGCCAGCGCCCCGCCCGCGCCCTGCACCGCCGCGACGCTCGCCTTGACCAGAGCCGACTTGCCCGTGCCACGTGCGCCCCACAACAGCACGTCCTGCGCCGCACGCCCCGCGGCGAGCCGATCGAGGTTGGCGAGCAACGCGCCCTTCTGCGCATCGACGCCGTGGAGCATGGCGAGCGGCAAGGGCCGAAAATCGCGCGTGGCCACCAGCACGTCGTCGCGCCAGACATAGGCGGGATGCGCGAGCGGATCGGCGGCGGTAACAGGCGGCGGACTGAGCCGCTCCAGCGCGGCGGCGATGCGGGTCAGGGCGTCGTCCATCCGCGCGCTATACGGCGTTGCTGCGGGTCCTCAAGCGCGCGCGTCACGCTGAGTCAGCGCGGCAGTGCCGCCAACAACCGTGTCGCTGCGGCTCGTTCGTTGAAGCGAGCGTCCTTCAACGCCGCTGCGATCGCCTGCCGCGCCGCGGCCGTGCGCCCTGCGTCGGCGAGTGCCTGCGCGTAATGCCAGCGAACCTCGGCGCTGCCGGGTGCGAGCTTCAGCGCCTTGGTCAGCAGTTGCAGTGCGCCGTCGGTGTTCCCAGCGGCAAACAGCGCCGCGCCGTAGGCGTCGCTCGCGCCCGCGCTCATCGGTGATAACCGGTAGGCGGCACGCGCGTAGGGCAGCGCGCTCCGTGGGTCGCCCGCCTGCGTATAGGCACGCGCGAGCTGCGCCAGCACCAGCGCGTCGCCGTCGCCGATCTGCCCACGCAGTTGCTCCAGCGTCACGATCGCCGCACGATCGTCACCCGCCCCCAGTTGCACGTTCGCCAGCAATCGCCGCGCGACCACCGATGCGGGGTTCTGCGCCAGGTACAATGCCAGCGCATTGGCGGCACCCTCGCGATTGCCCGTCTGCGACCACGCCTCGATCAACCGCAGCAGCACAGGCTCGTCGAAGCGGAGGTCTGCCGCTCGCGCGTAGGCGGACGCGGCCGGCGCGAACCGGCCGCTCGCCGCCAACGTATCGCCCAGCAGGAGCTGCGCCGGCGGTGCGCCGGGTGAGGCGCGCGCGACCCGCTCGCTCTGGGCGATCGCATCGGCGAACTGCCCGCGCTCGATCAGCCCGCGGATGTTGTCCACTGCCGCGGCGGGATCGCTCGGCGCGTCGGCCATCGCCTCGGCGAGCACGCCCGCGTCGTCGTCCTGCCCGAACGGCACCGCGCGGATCGCGGGCGGGCGCGCCGCGCGATCAAGGAAGCGCGCCGCCCAATCGCGCTCGCCGCGCGCCTCGAACGCGCGCGCAACGAGCGTCAGCGTATAGCTGTCGGCGTCGAGCCTGAGCGCCGCGGGGCGCAGCGCGTCGAGCGCGGCCTTGGCATCGCCCGAGCGGAGCAGCGCCGCACCGAGCAAGCGGCGCGCGACCAGGTTCATCGGCTGCGCACCGATCAGCGCCTGCCACTTGACCGCCGCCTGCTGATACCGCGCGTTGGCGTAATTGATCGCGCCAGACAGCAGCAGCCCGCCGGGCAGGCCGTCCAGCCCGCCCGCACTCTGATCGAGCAGGTCGCCCGCGAGCGACAGGTCACCGGCACGCGCCGCGACGACCGCCATCAGGTACAATGCCTGCGGGTCGCCCGGCCGGGCCGCGAGCGCGCGACGCGCTGCCGCGACGCTGTCGGCATTGCGGCCCAGGTCGCCCAGCGTTCCCGCCTCATCGATCAGCGCCGGGTGGTAATAAGCGTCCCGCGTCAGCGCGGCCTCGAACCACGGCAAAGCGGCGTTCAACCCGTACTGGCTGCGCACCAGCTGCCCACGTAGCACCAGCGCGGCAAGATTGTTCGGATCAAGCGACAGCGCACGCTGCGCGGCGACGTTCGCCCCCCCGACATCACCGATGTCGAGCCGGACGCGCCCCAGATCGAGCCACGCGCCCGCGTCTTCAGGAAAGCGTCCGGTCAGCTGCTCCAGCAGCGCGGCGCCCGCGGCGCGATCACCCTTTTCGGCGAGCGCACGTGCCTTCGCACGTTGCGCGAACGCCGTGTCGGCGCCGCTCGCGCGATCCGCCTCCGCGATTGCCCCGTCCTCGTCCCCTTGCAGCAGCAGCGCGGCGGCGCGAAGCGCGTGCAACCGCGATGGCGGCGCGCCCGCACTCTGCGCGCGGTCGATCGCGCCCCCCGCGGCGACGCCGTCCTCCAGCAGCAGGTAGCTGCGCGCGAGTGCGATCTGCGCCGCCGCGTTGTTCGGCTCGGCGCGGGTCGCAGAGACGAAGTGGTTGCGCGCGGCGGAATAGTTCGCCCGCGCGAGCGCCGCCTGCCCGCGCGCGATCGACACGCGTGCGTCGGGTACGTCGGCGCGTCGCGCAAGCGTCGCGATGCCGGCCCCCAGGGCGAGGAGCACCAGCAATCCCAGCACGATCCGCGCGTTGCGCCCGCGCGACCATGCCACGACACGGCGCAGCGGCGAGCGCCGCTGACGACGCCCGCGCAGCAGGGGGTAGGTCGCCGGCCCTTCAAGCATGAAGATCGTAGCTTTTTAGCAGGTCGTAGAGCGTCGGGCGGCTGATGCCGAGCAGGCGCGCCGTGCCCGATATGTTGCCGTCCGCCTGCGCCAGCGCACGCGTGATCGCACAGCGATCCGCGCGCTCGCGCGCCGCGCGCAGGTTGATCGGCAGCGCCTGCGCGGTGCCGGGCAGGTCGAGGTCGGCGGCCGTCACGTACTTGCCGTCCGCCATGATGATCGCGCGCTTGACGCGGTTTTCGAGCTCGCGGACGTTCCCCGGCCATCCCCAGCCATCGATCGCGGCGACGGCGTCGGGGCTCAGCCCCTGCACCGCCGGGTTGAGCGTCTGCCGGTGCTGCTGGACGAAATGCCGCGCGAGCAGCGCCGCGTCCCCACTCCGCTCGGCGAGCGTCGGAATACGCACCACGATCTCCGCCAGACGATAGTAGAGGTCTTCGCGGAAGCGCGTGTCCGCGACCATCGCGTCGACATCCTGGTGTGTCGCGGAGACGATCCGCACGTCGACCGGTATCGCGCGGCGTCCCCCGATCCGCTCGATCACACGCTCCTGCAGGAAACGCAGCAGCTTCACCTGCAACGCGAGCGGCACGTCGCCGATCTCGTCGAGGAACAGGGTGCCGCCGTCCGCGGCCTCGATTTTCCCCGCCGTGGTCTTGCCGGCGCCGGTGAAGGCGCCCTTCTCATAGCCGAACAGCTCGCTTTCCAGCAGCGTTTCGGGGATCGCGGCGCAGTTGATCGCGACGAACGGCCGTGCCCGGCGCGGACCGGCATCGTGAAGCCCACGCGCGAGCAGTTCCTTGCCCGTTCCGCTCGCCCCTAACAGCATGACCGACACGTCGGCGGGAGCGACGCGCTCGATCGTCCGGGTAACGCGCTGCATCTCGGGCGACGCGGTGACGAGGCCGCCGAGGGCGGGACCAGCGTCGGCGCGCGCCGCCAGCCGGCGGTTCTCCGCTTCCAGCGCGTGGACGTGGAATGCCCGCGCCACGATCAATCCCAGCGCGTCGATGTCGATCGGCTTACTGTAGAAATCCCACGCGCCCCCCGCGATCGCCGCCAGCGCCGCCTCGCGCGCGCTGTTGCCCGATGCGACGATGACCTTGGTGTCGGGCTTGAGCGCGAGGATCTCGGCCAGCGCGCGCAATCCTTCCGACGCACCGTCGGGATCGGGCGGCAGTCCGAGATCGAGCGTCACCACCTGGGGCTCGGACGCGCGCACCGCATCGATCGCGCTCACACGGTCGCTCGCGACGACGACGTCGTAGCCGTCATAGGCCCAGCGCAGCTGGCGTTGCAGTCCGGGATCGTCCTCGACGACCAGCAGCGTCTTCGTCTCGGTCATGCTGCCTGCTCCCATGCCGGCGCAAGCGGTGGGGCGCTCGGCGCGGTAGCCGTCGGGGCGAGCGGAAGCCCGACGCGGAAACGGCTCCCTTCGCCCTCTCGCGTGACCACGCTGACGCTGCCGCCCATCTGCTCCGCCATCTGCCGCGCCTCGTACGCCCCCAGTCCGAACCCGCCGGTCTTGGTCGATACGAATGGTCTGAACAGCGAATCGCGCGCGAACGCCGCCGACATGCCGCCGCCGTGGTCAATCACGGTGATCGCCGCCGAACTCGCGTCGCAGTCGACGTGCAGGTGCACCGCCTGATCGGCCGCGCCCGCCTCGATCGCGTTCTGCACCAGATGGTCGAGCAAGGTGCGCAAGCCGCGCAGATCGGCGTGGCCGAATACCTGCGTCCCCGTCACCTCGATCGAATACTGCGCGGCGCGCGTAGCGGCGATGTCGCGCGCGAGCGCGAGCAGGTCGACCGTCTCCAGCGTGTCGGTCGCGGGTGCCTGGTGCTGCGACAATCGGGCGAGCAGCGCGGTCATCCGCTGCGACGTGTCGGACAGCGTCGCGATCATGTCGGCTCGAAACGCTGGATTGTCGGCGTGCCGCTCCGCGTTGCGCGCCACCAGCGCGGTCTGGCTGACGAGATTTTTCAGATCGTGCATGATGAAGGCCAGGCGGCGGTGAAATTCGTCGAAGCGTTTCGCGTCGGCGAGTGCGGCGTGCGCGCGCTCTTCGGCCAGAAAGCTTGCCGCTTGCTGCCCCGCCGCGCCGAGCAGGTCGAAATCCTCCCAGTCGAGCGCGCGCGGGATCGGCGGATGCGCGAGCACGACCGCACCGATCAGCGTGGTCCCGCGCAGCAGCGGCACGACCGCCCAGGCATCGTCGCGCGCGAGCAACCACGATGGGATCGCGCCGATCTCGTCCTCCGGCGCCTCTCCCTGCCGGCAGCTATCCAGGTCGATGATCCGGGCGGTCGCTGCCAGATACGTGATCAACGCTGCGGCACCCCCGCACGGCGGCTCTTCCCAGCGCCAGGCCGGACCGCTCACCATCTCGTCACCCTCGGCATAGAGCAGCAGGCCCGCGGGGGACCCGGTCAGGTTGGCGATCGCCTCGACGACTCGCTCCGGCAACGACGGCACGTCCGCGCCGGAAACCCCCAGCGTGTCGGTGAAGCGCATCCACTCGGCACGATAATCGTAGCGGTGACTGAACAGGTGCTTGGCGATCATCACCTTCAACCAGGCGCGCAGCCACGGCGTCGCGACAAAGGTGAACAATGCGGTGCCGGTGCCGATAACGAACGCGGCCTGGAACTTCCGCGCATGCGCTCCCGCGATCTCGCCCAGAAGCCCGGTGACGGCGGTCGCGACAACGACGTAAATCACCCCGCCCGCAACTAAAATCATCTGCGCCGCCGCCGCTCTAGACACGCTGAGCGTACGACCCGTTGGGCGCTGGACCGCGACGATCGCCGTCGTTGCCACCAGCACATTTGCCACGCCGCGCAGGGTCGTCAGCCAGTCGGCCCATGTACCCGCAGCATAAGCGACCGCGAGCACAAACAGATCGCTCACCCACATGACCGCCATCGCCGCGGTCAACACCGCCGTTGCCTCGCTCCAGCGGCCTGCACGTGCGATCACGTGCTGGTGCAGCAATACGAGCGCTCCGATGGTGGCGAGCAGACGCAGGATCAGCCATAGCCGCTCGACTTCGGCTCGCGCGTCACCGCGCAGCTGCGCCGCGAACGCCACGACCAGTGCTGCTGCCAACAGGAGGCAGAGCGCAACCGACACGTACACGCCGACACGCCAGCGCGACTCGCCAGCGACGTTCGCGGACAGCGCGAAAAGCACTGCCAGCCAGCCTGCATTGCGCACGATCACCAGCACTCGCGCGACCGATTCGCCGTCACCGATACCTGCCACGCTCAGCGACCAAAGCGCGCTCGCTCCAAGCGTGAACAGCAGCAGCCAGCGCGGTATCGTGCGGACCGGCGATCGCGTCTCAGCCAGCGCAGCGCCGACGAACAGCAGCGCCGCCAATCCATGCAGCCAGATGATGAACGCCGCGACCGCCATCTCAGCGCGCGCCCTCTGGCCACAGCACGACGCGCAGCGTCTGCAACAGGATCAGCAGATCTAGGAACGGCGTATAGTTCTTCGCATAATAAAGGTCGTATTCGAGCTTGTGCCGCGCATCCTCGGTCGACGCACCATAAGGATAATTGATCTGCGCCCAGCCGGTTATACCCGGCTTCACCATGTGACGCTCGGCGTAGAATGGTAGTTCACGCTCCAGGTCGGCAACGAATTGCGGGCGCTCGGGGCGCGGCCCGACGAAGCTCATTTCGCCCTTCAGCACGCTCCAGCATTGCGGCAGTTCGTCGATCCGCACTTTGCGGATCAGCTTGCCGATACGCGTGATCCGTGGATCGTCCTCCGCTGCCCATACCGCGGTCCCGGCCAACTCCGCGTCCTGGCGCATCGAACGCAGCTTGAGGATGTCGAAGGGCTGGTTGTAGAGCCCGACCCGACGTTGACGATAAAAGGCCGGACCGCGGCTCTCCAGCTTGATCGCCAGCGCAGTGACGAGAACGACCGGCAGCGCGAAGACCAGCAGCAGCAGGCTGACCGCGACGTCGAACGCGCGCTTGAACATGCTCGACAGCATGCGGCCTGATGAGAAACCGTCGGAGAAGATCAGCCATGACGGATTGACGCTGTCGAGATCGATGCGTCCGGTCTCGCGCTCAAGGAAGGTGGAGTAATCGATCACCCCGACACCCGTCGTCTTGACACGCAACAGGTCGCGCAGCGGCAGCGAGTTGCGACGCTCCTCAATCGCCAGCACAACTTCGGTCGCGTCCAGGGCGAGCACGTAGTCGGCCAAATTGTCGATCGCGTCACGACCTTTGGCGGTGTCGATGACCGTGCTCGGCTCCCCCATCGCGACGTTGCCGACAATCTTGAAGCTTGCCCGCGGCCGAGCGGCCAGTTGGGCGAGTTTCGCCGCACGACGCCCCGCACCCAGTACAAGGATGCGCCGGCGAAGCGCATCGCCGCGAATGAAACTGCCAATCGCGAAACGCACCCCGACGAGGCCGGCGATGGCAAAGATCATGCCGAAGAACAAGTTCGATCGCCAAAAGGTAATGGCGGGCGTTAGAAAGAACAGCAGCGACAGGAAAATGATGCCGAGCGATATGGCGACCAGCAATCGGGCAGTCGCGAAGCGCCACGACTCGAACGCGTGCATCCCGTAAGCGCCGACAGCGACCATCGCGATCTCGAGCGGCAGCGCGAACGACAGCAATTGCGGGATGCGGGTAGCGACGCCCTCGACGTCCATGCCGATCTGCCAGGCACGCACCTGCCACCCCGCCTCCGCTGCCAGCAGCAGCAGCATGAAGTCGAGCAGCCCGAGCAGCAGTACCGCATTGGGTACGTAATGTTTGAACACCCGCGTCATGGAGGCCGCGCCCTCGCGTTGTAAGCCTTTCCGACAGGCTTTCGCGTAAATTGGCAAAGATTTCCTGAACGTGGAGCTTTGTAGCAGCCGGGTCGTTACGCCTGCGTTGCCGTTTTGAGCGGCAGCGGGGGGACTGAGGAGAATACATTTGTCAGCCATTGTGCCGGTGATCCTGTCCGGCGGATCGGGAACGCGTTTGTGGCCGATGTCGCGGCCGGAGCGTCCCAAGCAGTTCCTGGCGCTGACCGCGGCCGAGACGATGCTGCAACTGACCGCGGCGCGTGCGCACGGCGACGCCTTTGCAGCACCCATCGTGGTCGCGAATGCGGCGCATGCCGATCAGGTCGAGACGCAATTGGCCGAGATCACCGCCTCGCCGCAGGCGATCATCCTGGAGCCTGCGGGGCGTAACACCGCGCCGGCGATCGCGCTGGCGGCGCTCGAGGCGGACGGCAAGGCGCCGCTGCTCGTCATGCCGTCCGACCACGTGATCGCCGATCCGGACGCGTTTCACGCCGCGATCCACGTTGCATTGCCGCTGGTCGAGGATGGCTGGATGGTCACCTTCGGGATCACGCCCGACGCACCGGAGACGGGCTACGGCTACATCAAGGTGGGTGATGAGGTCGCTGCCGGTGTTCACCGCGTCGCTCGGTTTGTTGAAAAGCCACAGCGTGATGTGGCGGAGGCGATGATCGCGAGCGGCGATCATGCCTGGAACGGTGGCATCTTCCTGTTCTGCGCCGACGCGTACCTAAAGGCACTGGAGCAGTTCCGACCCGACATCTTCGCGGCCGCGAAGGCGTCGCTCGAGGGGGCGCAACGCGATGGCGTGCGGGTGCACCCCGATAAGACTGCATTCGAGGCCTCGCCGTCGGACTCGATCGACTATGCGGTCATGGAGAAGGCCGAGCGCGTGGCAGTGGTGCCGGTCGCGATGGGGTGGAGTGATGTCGGCAGCTGGGACGCACTTCATACAATCGCCGACAATGACGAGCACGGCAATGTCGTGAACGGCGACGCAATCGTGCTCGACAGCCGCAACTGCCTGGTGCGCAGCGACGGCGCTCGGATCGCGATGGTGGGCGTCGAGAACTTGATCGTCGTCGCGAGTGGCAACGACATCCTGATCCTGCCACGCGGCCGCGGCCAGGACGTCAAGCTGCTGCAGGAAGAGATGAACCGGAAGTGATCCTATGCGGCGTGGCTGCCGCTCAGTGCATCAACCACGCCCAGCATGCCGCCAACCCTGCGGCGCCGAGCAGGAACTGCGGCCCGCGTAACTTGGCGAAGTACGCTGGGGCGTTGCCGCGGCGTCCCGCGCGTCGGTCAAGCAGCGCGACGAACGCGTAGCCTGCCGTCAAGATCGCTAGCGCTGTGGATACGTTCTGCACGATCAGCGAAAGGCCGGCGATCGAGAAATAGGACAAGGCTGCCGCGATCTCTGTCGGCTTTGACGCATTTGGGTTGCCGAAGCCGTAGCCACGCCGCACGCCGGCAACGAAGGCCAAGATTAACGCACCCCAAACGATCGCGCAGGTAAGCGCAGTGAGTTTCCAATCGATGGGCAGCGTCCACGCGCCAATTCCCGCAGCGACGAGCGGCAGCATAGGACCGAAGCCGAGGATCTTGCCGTCCAGGGGTATACCATTGCTCATTCCCGCCCGAACGCACGAGCGGACATTCAGTCGCGCGCAAAAATCTCGTCGTGCGGAATCGACAGGTTGAGCGCGGGTAAGTCGATGTCGTGCGGCTGCGCAAATAGGTCGTCACGCCACGACGTGGGGCCGAGCCGCTGAATCACCCGGCTGAGTTCGCGTTCGGGATCGACGAAGATGATTGTGTCGACCGAGGCGATCGAGCGATATTGCTCCAGCTTGTCGACGCGATCGATCTTAGACGTCGATGGTGACAGCACTTCGAACAGGACAACCGGGTCGGAATAGATGCGCTCGGCCTGTTCCCGCTCGCGGCTGGCGGGGTCGCCACAGTAGATGCTGACATCCGGGTAGCGGCAGTTCACGTCATCGACGCGCAGTCCCATGTCGGCATTGTAGGCGCGGCAGCCGGTACCACGCAGTTTGCGGTGCAAGAAAGCCAAGATGTTCACTGCCACGCGTGAATGCGCGGGCGTGCCGCCGGTCATCATCTCGATCACGCCATCGATCAGCTCGTACTTGCGATCGGTGCCGAAATCGATGTCGAGGAACTGCTCGACCGTGATCGGCTGATAGGCAGCATGGCTTCGCATGACGCTCAAGATAACGCGTCTGCTCCAACAAAAGAAGGGCCGGGCGGATCGCTCCGCTCGGCCCTCATTTCGTGCAGGATGGCAGCGGCGGAGCCGCTGCTGGGCGTCGGACGGGTTCGGCTTTCGCCGACCCGCCGGCCGTTCTGATTTTCTGTCCGGGGCAGGCTTCCCTGCCCCGGTCGAAAATCAGAAGTCCATGCCGCCCATGCCGCCCATGCCGCCGCCCGGCATCGCCGGCGCTGCCTTGTCCTCGGGCACCTCGGAGACTGTCGCCTCAGTGGTGATGAGGAGGCCGGCGACCGATGCTGCGTTCTGCAGCGCGGTGCGCACGACCTTGGTCGGGTCGATCACGCCGGCCTGAACCAGGTTCTCGTAGGTGTCGGTCGCGGCGTTGAAGCCGAGCGAGGTGTCGTTGCCGTCGAGCAGCTTGCCCGAGACCACCGCACCGTCGTGACCGGCGTTCTGCGCGATCTGACGCACCAGCGCGGTCAGCGAGCGACGAACGATGTCGATGCCGCGCGTCTGGTCCTCGTTCTGGCCCGTCAGGCCGTCGAGCGCCTTTGACGCGTACAGCAGCGCCGTGCCGCCACCGGGAACGATACCCTCTTCAACCGCGGCGCGGGTCGCATGCAGCGCGTCGTCGACGCGGTCCTTGCGCTCCTTCACCTCGACCTCGGTCGCACCGCCCACCTTGATCACAGCGACACCGCCGGCGAGCTTCGCCAGACGCTCCTGCAGCTTCTCGCGGTCGTAGTCGCTGGTGGTGTTCTCGATCTGCTGGCGGATCGCCTCGGTGCGGCCCTTGATCGCGTCGGCTTCACCCGCACCGTCGACGATGGTGGTGTTGTCCTTGTCGATCGAGACGCGCTTGGCGGTGCCGAGCATGCCGAGCGTGACGCTCTCGAGCTTGATGCCGAGATCCTCCGAGATCACCTCGCCCTTGGTCAGGATCGCGATATCCTCGAGCATCGCCTTGCGGCGATCACCGAAGCCCGGTGCCTTGACCGCTGCGACCTTCAGGCCGCCGCGCAGCTTGTTGACGACGAGCGTGGCGAGCGCTTCGCCCTCGATGTCCTCGGCGATGATGAGGAGCGGACGACCCGACTGAACGACGGCTTCCAGGATCGGGAGCATCGCCTGCAGATTGGACAGCTTCTTCTCGTGGATCAGGATGTACGGATCGGTCAGCTCGACCGTCATCTTGTCCGGATTGGTGATGAAGTAGGGCGACAGGTAACCGCGGTCGAACTGCATGCCCTCGACGACGTCGAGCTCGAAGTCGAGACCCTTGGCCTCTTCAACGGTGATGACGCCTTCCTTGCCGACCTTCTCCATCGCCTCGGCGATCTTCTCGCCGACTTCGCGATCGCCGTTCGCCGAGATGATGCCGACCTGGGCGACTTCCTGCGAACCCGAGACGGGCTTGGAGCGGCCCTTCACGTCCTCGACCACCTTGGCGACGGCGATGTCGATGCCGCGCTTCAGGTCCATCGGGTTCATGCCGGCCGCAACCGACTTCATGCCCTCGCGCACGATCGCCTGGGCGAGAACGGTCGCGGTGGTGGTGCCGTCACCGGCGGTGTCGTTGGTCTTCGAGGCCACTTCGCGCACCATCTGCGCGCCCATGTTCTCGAACTTGTCCTTGAGCTCGATTTCCTTGGCGACCGTCACACCGTCCTTGGTGATGCGGGGCGCACCGAAGCTCTTGTCGATGACGACGTTGCGGCCCTTGGGCCCCAAGGTCACCTTGACCGCATCGGCGAGGATGTCGACGCCGCGCAGGATGCGCTCACGCGCGTCGCGGCCGAATTTCACGTCCTTGGCTGCCATGTTGGCTACCCTTTCAGTTGGATTGGAAAGTCACAAAAGTCACACCCCTACGCATGTGTGCGCGAGGGTTGCGACGAACCGATGAATCAGCCGACGATCCCGAGGATGTCCGATTCCTTCATGATCAGCAGGTCTTCGCCATTGACCTTGACCTCGGTGCCCGACCACTTGCCGAACAGGATGCGGTCGCCGGCCTTGACGTCGAGCGGGGTGACCTTGCCGTCCTCGGCCTTGGTGCCGGTGCCGGCGGCGACGACCTCGCCCTCCTGCGGCTTTTCCTTGGCGGTGTCGGGGATGATGATCCCGCCGGCCGTCTTCTCCTCGGCCTCGACGCGGCGGACGAGAACGCGGTCGTGCAACGGACGAAAGTTCATTGCTGAAACCCTTTTTCGATTGATGACACTTTTTTGGCACTCCCACAGGGCGAGTGCCAGCGGGACGGCATATGTGTGGCGCCTCATCCAGCGTCAATGGGGGCGAATGAGCTTTTCGGAACCTTTTATCACACCGAACGTGGGCGGAGCAGGCCGAGCCGCTCGCGCGCGCGCCAGCGCCACAGCAGCAGCACCGATACGGCGGACAGCCCCGCCGCCAGCCCGATCCAGATGCCCGTACCCGCGAGCGCGGTGCCGAAGCCGAGCGCGGCCGCCGTGCCGAAGCCGATCACCCAGTAACCGAACAGCGCCACCAGCATCGGCACGCGCGTGTCCTGCAACCCCCGCAGCACCCCCGCCGCAACCGCCTGCGCACCATCGACGAGCTGGAACACCGCGGCGACGGCGAGATAGCGCAGCGCGAGCGGCACCACCGCCGCGTTCTGCGCCGCGTCGACATCGATGTAGGCGGAAATGAACAGTCGCGGCGCGAGCCACATCGCGATCGCACTCACCCCCATGAAGCCGATGCCGAGCGAGAGCGCGGTGCGCCCTGCCCTTGCCACCCACACCGCGTCCTGCGCGCCGAACGCCAGCCCGACGCGGATTGTCGCCGCCTGCGCGACGCCGAACGGCACCTGAAACGCGACCGCCGCGATGTTGAGCGCGACCGCGTGCGCCGCCACCTCGGTCACCCCGATCAATCCCATCAGGATCGCGGCGCCGCCGAACAGCGCGCCCTCGAACAGCCACGTCAGCATGATCGGCATGCCCAGCCGCACGATGTCGCGCGCGCGTGGCCACTCTGGGCGCCACCAGCGCCCGAACAGGCGATAGCGCCGCAAGCGACGGTCGGTGAAGAAGATCAGCAGATAGGCCGCGACCATGCCCGTCGTGCTGACCACGCTGGCGATCGCCGATCCCTCGAGTCCCAATCGTGGGAAGCCGGCATTGCCAAACACGAGCAGCCAGTTGACCAAGATGCTGAGCACCAGCGCGAGACCGGTCACCACGAACGCCCAGCCAGGTCGACCGAGCGCCGCCGCCACCGTCCGCAACACGCCCGCGACCACGCCGGGGATCGTCGCGAGCAACAGGATGTCGAGGAAGCGTCCGGCGCTGGCGGCGACGCGCGGGTCCTGATCGGCCAGCAGCAGCAGCCGCTCACCGTTGGCGAGGATCGCCATGATGACGAGCGATGCCGCGACGCCGACCCACAAGGCCATGCGCACGCTGCGCCGCACCTCGCGTACCGCGTGCGCGCGCTGCCCCAACTCGGCCGCGATCAGCGGTGCGGCGGCGCTGGTCAGCCCGATGACCGCGTAGAGCAGCAGGTTGAACAGGAACACGCCCATCGTCGAAGCCGCGAGCTCGAGCGTGCCGATGCGCCCCAGAAAGATCACGTCGACCGCGGCGACCGCCATTTGCAACAGATTTGCCGCGACGAGCGGTCCTGCGAGCCGTGAGAGCGCGAACAGCTCGTCGCGCCAGCCCGTCGGGCGCGGCTCGTCGAGCGGTGAGGGAGTGGTCGGGCCGGCGTGCATCGCCGTCGCCGTTAGGCGGTCGGAAGGCTGTTGACCATAGAAGCGTATTGCTCACGCCATACACGGCGCGCTAACACCGTGCGCAAAGGGCGAACTCGCCCGCGAGGATAGCGATCATGAAGCTGGTGTGCGCATGAAGTTGGTACGGGGCGCGTGGAAACTGCTGGTCGGCATCAAGGACGCGCTGGTGCTCGTCCTGCTGCTGCTGTTCTTCGGTGCATTGTTCGCCGCGCTGAACGCGCGCAGCCGTGCGCCGGCGATCAAGGATGGCGCGCTGGTGCTCGACCTGAATGGCCCGATCGTTGAACAGCCCGAGGACGTGTCGTTCACCCAGTTGCTGAGCGGCCAGCAGGTCGGCCGGCAGTATCGCCTCCGCGACATCATCCGCGCGCTGGATACTGCCAAGAGCGACGACCGCGTCAAAGCGGTGGTGGTTGATCTGGAGAAGTTCGGTGGCGCTTATCCGGCGGCGCTCGGCGAGGTGGCCGACAAGCTCGCCGAGGTGCGCCGCGCGGGCAAGCCCGTGCTCGCCTGGGGCATCGCCTACACCGACGGTGGCTACCGCCTCGCCGCCGCCGCGAGCGAGATTTGGATGGATCCGCAGGGCGGCACGCTGTTCCAGGGGCCCGGCGGGACGCAGATGTATTACAAAGGGCTGATCGACAAGCTGGGCGTCAACGCGCACGTCTACCGCGTCGGCAAGTTCAAGTCGGCGGTCGAGCCGTACATCCGCGCCGACCAGAGCCCCGAGGCGCGCGCCGCGTCCGAGGCGCTGTACGGTGGGTTGTTCGAGCAATGGCGCAGCGCGGTGCAGCAGGCCCGACCCAAGGCACAGATCACAGGCCTGCTCGCCAATCCGGCGCAGGTCGTCCAAGCCGCGGGCGGCGACGTCGCGCAGGCCAATCTTCGCAGCGGTATCGTCGATCACCTGGGCGACCGCGTCGCGTTCGGGCGCCGTGTCGCGCAGATCGCGGGCGGCGACGACAAGAAGCCCGCCGGCTTCTTCAACACGATCGACTATGACGCTTACGTCGATGCAAAGCCGCTGCCGAAGACGGGCAAGATCGGCATCGTCACCGTCGCGGGCACGATCGTCGATGGCAAGGCGGGTCCGGGCACCGCGGGCGGCGACACCGTGTCCGACGCGATCTACAAGGGTTTGGCAAAGAACGACCTGAAGGCGCTCGTCCTCCGCGTCGACTCGCCTGGCGGATCGGTCTTGGCGTCGGAGAAGATTCGCCTCGCGCTGCTGGAGGCGAAGCGCCGCGGTCTGCCGATCGTGGTGTCGATGGGCGGGCTCGCCGCGTCGGGCGGTTACTGGGTGTCGACGGCGGGCGACGTGATCTTCGCCGAGCCGAACACGATCACCGGCTCGATCGGGATCTTCGGCGTGATCCCGACATTCGAGAACACGCTCGCCAAGGTCGGCATCACCAGCGACGGCGTGCGCACCACGCCGTTGTCGGGCCAGCCGGACGTGTTCGCGGGCACCAACCCGGTGATCGACACGGTGATCCAATCGACGATCGAGCATGGCTACATGCAGTTTCTGACCCGCGTGTCGCAGTCACGTCATCTGCCCGTCGCGCGCGTCAACGAGATCGGCCAGGGTCGCGTCTGGCTCGGCGGACCGGCGCGCCAGCTCGGCCTCGTCGACCGCTTCGGCTCGCTGTCCGACGCGGTGGCGGAAGCCGCGAAACGCGCGAAGGTGGAGCCGACCGATATCGTCTACCTGGAAAAGCAGCCCGGCTTTGCGGCAACGGTCGCCAAGCAGTGGAACCGGGACGAGGACGATGACGCGAACGCCGGGTCGGACGTGATGTCGCGGATGGCGTGGCAGCAGCGCCAGTTGGCCGCACTAGCGATCGGCGACGCGCGTCGGCTCCTGTCGGGTTCGGCCGTGCGCGCCGAGTGCCTGGAGTGCGCCGGATCGGGACCGCTTGTCGCGCGCGCCGGCGACATGCGGCTGCTAGACCTGCTGCTCGCCAAGCTGGGGCTGTGATCTAACCGGCTCTGCGCGCCGCACTGGCGCGCGGAGCCGGACAGGTCAGTCTGCGTTCAACAGGCCTCTGCTACGAGGCCTGCCATGCCGAAAATATTCCAGATGCTGTTCGGTGCCGCGGCGCTCACGCTGGTGGCGACGACACCAACGTCGCCCGCGACCGCGGCTCGCGCCGATCCCGACGCCGAGCTGCAGAGGCTGCTCGAAGGGCGCGCCGCGGGGAAGCCGATCGACTGTATCTCGCTCCCCAACGTGACCGGCAACACGATCGTCACCGGCCGCGCAGTCGTCTATCGGATCGGCACGCGATTGTACGTCAACGTGCCGCCGGAGGGGGCCAAACAGCTCAACCGCGATGATATCATCGTCACGCGGACGTTCGGCTCCAACCTGTGTCGCGGCGATATCATTCGGCTGCTCGATCGCACGTCCACGATCCCGCACGGCTTTGTCGCGCTAGGACAATTCGTACCCTACACGAAGCCGAGATCGGACTGAGCGCTCAGCGGCGCCCGCGATAGGCCGGCAATGCGAGGTGCCAGCGGATCGCCGCGGCGCGCAGGCCAAACCCCATCAGCGCGGCAACGATCGCGGCGGTGCGCGGATCGGCACCGCATTCGCGCAAACCGACGAACATGCCCGAAGCGAGCGCCGCCGCGGTCACGTACAGCTCGGGTCGCATCAGGATTGACGGCTCGCCCGCCAAAACGTCGCGGATGATCCCGCCGACGCAGCCCGTCACGACACCCATCAACGCCGCGGGCAGCGGCGGCACGCCGTAGCCGATCGCCTTCGCAGCGCCGTAGACCGCGTAGGCGGCGAGCCCGATCGCGTCGAACCAGTCGAGCGCCGCACCCCGCCACCAGCGCTCGGGTGTCAACCATACGAGCACCGCGACCCCCAGGCATACCGCCGCGACGCGTGCGTCATGGACCCAGAACACCGGCGCGCCGATCAGCAGGTCGCGCACCGTTCCCCCGCCCACCCCGGTAATCAGCGCGAAGAAGGCGAGCGTCACGAACGTCTGCCCCCGCTGCGCCGCGGCGAGCGCGCCAGAGGCGGCGAAGACCGCCAGGCCCGCGATGTCGAACCAGGGAGCGAAGACGGGCAGGAGGACCTCGGGCGGCATGGAGCCGCGCCTAGCGGATGATCGCCGCGGTGCAAGCGTCAGGCGGTGGCACGCTCCAGCCGACCAGCCGCAGCAAGCGCAAATTTACCTGTTCGCGTGGTCGCCCCTGTCACATCGCTGTGCCATAGCGCCCTGCATGACAACGCCGTCCTACCTGCCGCAGCGCCCGTCCGACGCCCGCCCTACTTGGAGCACCGCACGATGACCGCGATCGGAATTTACGGCAGCAACGGCCGCATGGGTCGCGCGATTGCCACCATCGTCGGCGACGAAGGCGGCAGGATCGCGGGCGGCGTCGACGCGGGCGGCGATCCCGTACCGCTGGCGCAGGCAGCCGACGTGCTGGTCGATTTCTCGACGCCCGCCGCGCTCCAGCCGCATCTCGCCGCCGCCGTCGCCGCGGGAACGCCGATCGTGATCGGCACCACCGGTCTGTCGAGCGCGCATCACGCCTTGATCGACGAGGCGGCGCAGCGAATTGCGGTGCTGCAGACGGGCAACACGTCGCTCGGCGTCACCTTGCTGGGCATATTGGTGCGCGAAGCGGCGGCACGGCTCGGCAGAGACTGGGACATCGAGATCGTCGAGATGCATCACCGCCACAAGGTCGACGCGCCGTCGGGCACGGCAATCCTGCTCGGCGAGGCGGCGGCGCAGGCGCGAGGCACGACACTGTCCGAAGTGCGCGTCGACGGTCGCGCTGGGCTGGTTGGCGCGCGGACGGAGGAGACGATCGGCTTCTCCTCGCTGCGCGGCGGCAGCGTCGTGGGCGACCATCACGTCATCTTCGCTGGCGAGGGCGAGCGGATCGAGCTGGGCCACCGCGGCGAGGACCGCACCATCTTCGCACGCGGTGCGGTAAAGGCAGCGTTGTGGCTCGCCGGCCGAACGCCGGGACGGTATCAGATGGCAGAGGTGCTCGGGCTGTAAGCGATGAAGAAGGCGGACGTCGTCGAATTCTACGCCCGGCTGGCGGAGGCCAACCCGCATCCCGAGACCGAGCTGGAGTTCGTCAACGCCTACACGCTGCTGGTCGCGGTGGCGCTGTCGGCGCAGTCGACCGACGCAGGCGTCAACAAGGCGACGCGCGCGCTGTTCCGCATCGCCGACACGCCCGAAAAGATGGTGGCGCTCGGGCTCGATGGGTTGAAGGAGCACATCAAGACGATCGGGCTGTACAACACCAAAGCCAAGAACGTCATCGCGCTCAGCCAGATGCTCATCGACCATCACGGCGGCGAGGTGCCTGCGAACCGCGACGCGCTCGAAACGCTACCCGGTGTCGGGCGCAAGACTGCGAACGTGGTGATGAACTCGGCTTTCGGCGCGGAAACCTTCGCGGTCGATACGCACATCTTTCGCGTTTGCAACCGCACCGGCCTCGCCCGCGGCAAGACTCCGCTCGCGGTCGAACTCAAGCTCGACAACGCGACGCCGCAACCGTTCCGCCTGCACGCGCATCACTGGCTGATCCTGCACGGACGCTACACCTGCAAGGCGCGAAAGCCCGAGTGCTGGCGGTGCATCGTATCGGACCTGTGCGCGTTCAAGCCCAAGACGCCGCCCCTTACAAAAGCGCCCGCTGCTAAGACGGAAAGCAACAAGGCGGCGATCGGAGAGTAACCATGCGCTACGCCGCCCTCGCCTGCTGCCTCGTCCTCCTCGCCGCACCCGGCGCTGCACACGACCGCAATACCGTTCCCGAGGCGACGCCGACCGGGCCTGCGCGCAACTGCGTGCCGATCACGCAGTTGCGCGACAGCCTGGTGCGCAGCGACCGCGTCGTCGATTTTCGCACGACCGGCGGCCGCGACCGATATTACCGCGTGACCTTGCCGCAGTCTTGCCCGGGGCTGGGGTTCGAACGCCGCTTCAGCTACGCGACGTCGATCGGCCAATTGTGCGCGCAAGACATCATCACCGTGCTCTACCAAGGCAGCGGACCGACACGCGGCGCGAGCTGCGGCCTGGCGCCGTTGCAACCGGTGACGATCGCCCGCGCACGTTGAGCCAATTTGTGGTGGCGCCCCGCGAATAGCTGCGCTAACCGCAGGGACAGGCACCCGTAGCTCAGCTGGATAGAGCGCTGCCCTCCGAAGGCAGAGGCCACAGGTTCGAATCCTGTCGGGTGCGCCAGCCTAGTTCAGCGACTCCGGTGGAACGATCGGGACGAGTAACGGCGCGACCGGCACGCCGTCGTCGATCAGTGCGCGCGCTTCCGCCGGCGTCGCTTGCCCGTGGATCGGGCGAGCGGGCTTCTCGCCGTCGTGGATCGCGCGTGCTTCGGTGGCGAAATTTTGACCGACCCAGTTTGAATTCTTCAACGCGGCGGCCTGCGCGCTGGCAATGGCGTTCAGCAGCGCTTTGATGTCCGGCTTCCCGCTCGCCGCGACACTGTTGCCCTTCGCGCCGACACGCGGCGCCATCACCGCCTTCTCGACCTCGTCCGAACCGCAGGTCGGGCAGGCGAGCAGCCCCCGCGCACGCTGATCCTCGTACGCGGCGGTAGATCCGAACCATGCCTCGAAGACGTGATCGCCCGAGCAGCGAAGGTCGAAGACGATCATCGGTCCTTTGCCCAGCCGCGCACGCTCACGCGGCGAGCAGCGGGTCTAGCTTGCCCGCGCGGTCGAGCGCGACGAGGTCGTCGCATCCACCGATATGCTGGCCGTCGATGAAGATCTGCGGCACCGTGGTCCGCCCGTTCGCGCGCGCGATCATCTCCTCGCGCTTGGTGCGATCCATCGTGATGTCGGTCTCGCTGGCTTGCGCACCCTTGTCGCGGAGCAACCGCAGCGCGCGTGCGCAATACGGGCAGAACGCCTTGGTGTAGATTTCGACCTGTGCCATCTGCCTGACCTGTGGTTGCATACCCGGCTTGTCAATCCGCAGGCTATTCTAAATGCCACCGTCGTCGAGCACGCGTGTCCAGGCAAGAATGGTCACGTTCGCTGCCCCGGCGCGGAGCAGCGCCGCAGTGCACGCGTCCGTCGTTGCACCGCTGGTGTAAACGTCGTCGACGAGTACGACGTTGCGCCCCTTTACGCCCTCGCCGCGTACGCGAAATGCTGCGCGTACTGCCTGCAACCGTGCCCTGCGCGAGTGGCCGCGAAGCGGTGCGGTAGCGCGGTGACGCTCCAGCGTCGTGCGATCAACCGGCACGTTGCCGAGACGCGACAGATGATCCACGATCAGCGCCGCCTGATTGTAGCCCCTGGTCCACAGCCGCCAGCGGTGGAGTGGAACCGGCACCAGCACATCGGCCTGCGGCGGCATATGCCGTATCATCAGCCTCGCGGCAGTCTCGGCATAGGCAACGCGTCGCGCATATTTGAGTCGCAGCGCCACTGTTCGCGCGACCGCGCCGTAGGCCACCGCGGCGCGAACGCCCATGTGCTTCGGCGGATCGGACAAGCAGCCCGCACATCGCGCCTCTTGCCCGCGATCATGGTCAAACGGAAGATTGCATCCGGCGCACCACGGCGGACCGATAAAACGCAGGCTCGACCAGCAGGATGCGCAGAAACGATGCGCGGCCGAGACGATCTCTCCGCATCCCGGACAGCGCGGAGGTAATGCGAGGTCGCGCAGCGTCGCCAGCATCGTCATCACCGCCCGCATCGCGCTCGCTGCCCCGATCCTGCCCGCCCGCCCCCTTGTCGTGGCTTTGGCCCGTCGCCACAAGCGATCGGGTGACCTCGCCTCCCGAAATCTTCGACCGGTCGGCGCGGCGGCGCCAGCGCGATCGCTCCGCCGCCGCTTTTCGCGACCATGACTTCATTCGCGCGGTAATGCTCGACGGCATCGAGGAGCGGCTCGGCGCGGTGCTGCGCAAGTTCGACGACGTGCTCGATCTCGGCTGCTTCGATGCGAGCTTCGCGCCGCCCGCGGGTACGCGAATCGCACGCTTCGATCCAGGTCACGCCTTCGCCGTCGCGGCGGGCGGCGTGCAGGGGGACGAGGATCGGCTGCCGTTCGCCGACGCGAGCTTCGACCTGATTGTCGCAGCCGGCACGCTCGACACGGTCAGCGACCTGCCTGGCGCCTTGTCGCTGATCCGCCGCGTGCTGCGCCCCGGGGGGCTTTTTATCGGCGCTTTCCTCGGCGCGGGATCGCTCGCAACGCTGCGCGCAGTGCTGCGTGAGGCAGAAGCCGACAGGCCGGCGGTGCGCATCCACCCGCAAGTGGAGGTGCGATCCGCGGGCGACCTGCTGCTGCGCGCGGGCTTTCGGCTGCCGGTCGCCGATGCGGAAACGCTGACCGTGCGCTACGGCTCGCTGATGCGGTTGCTGGATGACGTGCGCGGCATGGGCGGAGCGAACGTTCTGAACCATCGCTCGCCACTCAGGCGCGAGACGGTGGCACGCGCGGCCGCCGCGTTTGCAGCGCGTGCCGACGCGGATGGTCGCACGTCGGAGCGGTTCGAGATCATGTTTCTGACCGGCTGGGCACCCTCGCCAGAGCAGGACGCCGGGCGCCGCGGCCCACCGCAGCCGGCGGGCTCCGCACTGCCGCGACCTGCCAAGCAGTTCGGCTAGATTAGTTCGTCGTCGCCGCCGGTGGCGAGCAGGCGGCCCATCGCGTCGAAGAGTGAGTCCATCGCGACGGGCTTGAAGATGACGTCGTCGGCGCCCGCGGCAAGGCAGCGTTCGCGCAGGTCGACCGCGCGATCGGCGGTGACGACGATGATCGGCAGCCTGCCCTTGGCATCATCGCGCGCGCGAATGTGCTGTATCGCGGTCAGCCCGTCCATGCCGGGCATGCGTAGATCGACGAGGATCATATCGAACTCCTCGGCTTCGATCCGGTCAAGGCCGATTTCCGCACTCTCGGCCTCTTCCATATGCGCGCCGGCGACATCGAGCATGTCGCGCACGACGCGCCGGTTCATGCGATCGTCCTCGATGAAGAGAACGTTCATGTACCGGTCGTCCGTTTCGACGTAGTGATGCTCGTGTTTCGTTTCACTAGCACACCCTAGCCTAAGCCGCGCCGCGCACAAGCACCCGTTCAAGCCGCATGACGCGATCAACGAGTATCTTCTTGCCGATGGGACGCTCGATCACCGCATCGACCCCGCTGGCGAGCAGGCGCGCGCGGCTATCGGCGCTGAGCGCGGGCGTGAGCAGCGCGATCGGTGCGGCGTCTCGCAATGCGCCAAGTCCCAAAGGCATTTCTGAGTCGTCGAGCAGACCCTCGTCCACATCGATCAGGACGCGATCGAGGGTGCGGTCGTCTGCGATCTCGCGCGCCTCGGTCAGATCGGCCGCGCAAACCAGATTGCCGTGTTCCTCGAACAGGGTCTTGAGCATTGCACGCGTGATCGGGCTGCGGACGACCAGCAGGATAGGCGGCGCTTCGACGAGGTCGGCGAGCGCTTCCGCTGGGATCAACGGCAGGTCGAGCGTAAACACCGCTCCCTGCCCCAGCGCGCTCACCACGGTTACGTCGCCGCCCATAGCGCGCGACAGGCTGCGGCAGATCGAGAGGCCGAGCCCCGTTCCGCCGAACTGTCGAGTCGTCCCTGCATCCGCCTGCCGGAACGAGTCGAAGATCACTTCGTGTGCCTCGGGCGCGATGCCGATCCCGGTGTCGGCGACCGTGACGTGGAACCAGTCGCCGGTGCAGGCAACCGCGACGCTCACCGACCCCGCCGGCGTGAACTTGACCGCGTTGGAGAGCAGGTTGAACACGATCTGCCGCAAGCGGACCGCATCGCCGACGATCCAGCCCGGGCAATCATCGATCTGCACGTCGAACGACAGCCGCTTCGCCTGCGCCTGCTCGCGCCACAGCCGGCATGCCTCGTCGATGGTGCGCTTGAGATTGAGCGGCGCCTGCTCGAGCGTCATCTTGCCGGTTTCGATCTTCGCCACGTCGAGGATATCGTCGACGAGCGCGCGCATCGTCACGCCAGCGCCGTGCACCACCGACAGGCGGTCGCGTGTCTCGGGGTCGAGTTGCCGGTCAGCGATCATGACCTCGGTCATGCCCAATATCCCGTTCAGCGGCGTGCGGATCTCGTGACTGGTGGCCGCGAGGAACTCGGTCTTGACCGCGAGCGCGCGGGCCACCTTGTCGCGCGCGACGCGCAGCCGGTCGCGACTGCGCCGAAGCGTCCACATGCCGAACGTCAGCAATCCGATCACCAGTGCCACGCCGAGCGCGGCGATGACGAAGACGGTGCGCTGCATCCGCGCCTGCTCGCGCTCGTGCGACACCGTGGTCTGCAGTTCGTCCGCTTTCAGCTTGGCGATGCGCAGTTCCTGGTTGGCGTAATCGAAGCGGGCCGCGGCCAGCGCGGCGCTGTTCGAGCGCGCGACCTCGGTTGCCTGATCGTCGAGCCGCTTGAGCGCCGCGAGATGCTGAAGCGCCAGATGATCCTCGTGTAGCGCGGCGTAGATCGAATAGGCCGTCTGGTGATCGTCGCGTTCGGTCAGGATCGTACGGGTCAGATCGACACCGGCGAAACGCTCGTCGATCAGCGCCCGCGCGCGCGTCAGATTGCTGCGCTGCAATGCCGATTGAGCGGCAAGCCGTAGGAAGGTCGGGCGGACCGAACGGCCTTCGGGGCTAGCAGACATCGACAAGCCGCGTGCGATCGCAACATCTGCGTCCGATAACCGTCCCTGCAGCAGGCGGACGTTGGCGATGTTACCAAGAGTGATGCCCGAAATGCTGGCGCTGTCCAGCTTCGCCGCGAGACGATAAGCGCGCGCAAAGTCACGTACGGCTTTGTCATACTCACGCGCCTCTGTGTAAGAATCCCCCCGGCCCAAATACATAGACACGAGAAGGCCCGGGTCGGCGGTGTACACGTCAATGGCTTGGCCGAAATAGCGAAGCGCCGACGCCTGATCACGTGCTCCATCGTACAAGAGCGCTAGCGTGATCAGCGCCTTCGCTTGTCCGCGCCTGTTCCCCTGCTCGATGAACAGGTCATGCGCATGCAGAAGTGTCGGCAGTGCCGCCGCCGTACGCCCTACTTCGATCATCGATCCGCTCTTGGAGAGCAGGATGTCGGCATAGACGGGCGGTGCAGGCTTGATGGAGGAGACCTGCCGATCGGCTCGCTCGAGTAGCGCGATAGCCGCCAAGGGTTTCGCATCTCGGCTTTCCGCTTCTCCGCGCAACCACAGCGCTGTGGCGATAGCGATGTCGCGGGTACGAGCATCGGTGAACCGACTTGCAATCGACCCAGCTTGTTCAGCCGCCGACTCCGCCTCGCTTGCAGAAACCAGCATCGCGTTCTTCGCAGCGCCAATAGCCCGATCAAACGCTATGTTGACCGCCCTTTGATCATCTGTGTTTGCTGCCGATAAGCAGAGCCAACAGCTCGCGATCAGCAGCGGCTTTTGAAGCCGAGCGATCAGCCGCGCTTCCACGTTGCCGCCAGTCGGTTGAAGCTGTCTCGCGTGACCTCAGGTGCGCGGCGGTGGCGATCCTCGCGCAGGAAGGTGACAAAAGCATCGAACGCGATCGGCCGACTGATCAGGAAACCCTGGATCATGTCGCACCCCATCACCGTTAGCAGCGCGAGCGCCGCGTGCGTTTCTACGCCCTCGGCGACAACTTCCATGTCAAGCGCGTGTGCGAGATCGATGGTCGAGCGGACGATCAGCGGATCGCGGTTTGAACTCGTCAGCTGCGTGACGAACAATTTGTCGATCTTGAGTTCGCGAGCGGGCAATTGCTTTAGGTAGGCAAGGCTCGACAGACCCGCGCCATAGTCGTCGATCGCGACACGAATGCCGATGTCGGCGAAGCGTTGCAGGTTCGCGATCGCACTCTCGGGATCACGGATGACTGACGTTTCGGTTACCTCGAAGCCGAGCGCCGCGTCACTGCCCGCCACCATGCGGCAGGCATTCGCCACGAACAGGTCGTCTGACAATAATTGACCGGAGATGTTGACGAACAGCCGTAAATCATGGCCGGCGTTGTGCAGCTTGGCTGAATCGGCGATCGCCTGCTCGATCGTCCACAGCGTCAGCCTCCGGATCAGCTGCGCCTGCTCCGCCACCGGAATGAAGTCGCCTGGCAGGATCAGCCCGCGGGTGGGATGCTGCCAGCGGATCAGCGCCTCCGCGCTGGTGATCTCCTGCCGGCGCGCATGCACCTTGGGCTGGTAGAACAGCACCAGCTCGCCACGATCGATCGCGAGATCGAGCTCTTCCGCCAGTTTCTTCGCATCGTGCGGGAGCGCTTCGATCGCCTGCGTAACGGGCTTGTCGTATTCGCGTGCCTTGGCGAGCGCGCGCTCGGCTTCCTCGGCCAGCGTGACTTCGTCGGTGTGCCAGCCCCCAACCGCGCCCGCGATCACGATCTTGACGCGGTGCGGCTCACCGTCGAGGTCGAGCGGCTCGTCGAACCCGCGACAGGCAGATGCCATCAGCGTTTCAAGCTGTTCGGGCACGTCGCCCTCGACATCCAGCTCGACGAGGTTGCGGCCGATCGCGCGTGCACGCGCCTCTGGCAAGGTCAGGCGTAGCCGGTCCACCATGTCCTGGACGAGCACGTCGGCACGCGCGCAGCCCAGGTAGCGGCGCAGATAGGTGAAGTTCGCCGCCTCCACCAAGACGTGGAACCGGCACGGCGACCGCGTGTGCGCGACGGCGTGGATGAGCTCGGCGGTGCTGGCGGACGCGTCCATGCACCGGAATTAGGCGCGCAGGACTGAAGAATGGCTTAAGACCAAAATAGATGGTTAATGACCAGTTAACCGCGTTGATGAAAACCTTAAGATCGCTTAACCAAGAACAGCCTTCCGACGGGAAGGCGTTTCTGGGAGAAAATCATGCTCGCGTTTATTTTCGCGCTGATCACCGGGCCGATCGTTCGCCCCTGGTAATCACGACCGGTTCGGGCGTCCGCTTAGGTCTCTCGAGACCGGTGGCCGTCCGAACCACCTCATCGAAACTGATTATCAAGCTGGCTCAGGCAGCCGCTATCTCAGATCGGCGCGTCGGGTTGCCGAACTCCATTTCGTTCTCGATCGATCCGAATCGCAGCGCCATTACGTCGAGTGCGTAATTCTGATTAAGCCGCCACGGCTTCCGGTTCCCCTGTCGCGGCAGGTTGTCAATCGCGCGCTGGATATACCCCGATGAGAAATCCGCGAATGGCTGCGGCTCGATTGTCGCGACGCCAATTCGCGGTGTTGCCTGCCTAACCCCTTTGCGACGCATCGCATTGAGCAGCCGGCAGACGTAACGCGCGACCAGATCGGCCTTCAGCGTCCACGATGCATTGGTGTAGCCGAACGTGAAGGCGAGATTAGGCACGTCGGAGAACATCATCCCCTTGTACTGCAATGTATCGGCCAGCCGCACCGACGCGCCATCGACGCTGAACGTGGCACCACCCATCAAGGCCAGTTCGAGCCCCGTCGCGGTGACCACCACATCCGCCTCAATCGCCTTTCCTGACGCCAAGCGGATGCCGGTCGCCGTGAACGTCTCGATCGTATCGGTCACGACCGAGGCTTGGCCACGCTTGATCGTGTCGAACAGGTCGGCGTCCGGGACGAGGCAGAGCCGCTGGTCCCAGGGATTGTAGCGCGGCGTGAAGTGCGTCTCGACGTCGTAATCGGGACCGAGATGCTCGCGCACCATGCCGAGCAGCCGCTCCTTGGTGCGCGTCGGTCGCTTCCGCGCCAGATTGTAGAACAGCATGCCGAACAGGACGTTCTTCCACCGCGTAATCCCGTAGGCGGCTTTCGGGGGCAGCATGGCACGCAGACGATTGGCTAGGCCGTCCTCCGCCGGGCGGGAGACGACGTAGGTGGGGGAACGCTGCAGCATGGTGACGTGCGCCGCCTGCTTGGCCATTTCGGGTACGAGCGTCACCGCCGTCGCACCGCTGCCGATCACGACGACCCTCTTGCCCTTGTAATCGAGGTCGGCTGGCCAGAATTGCGGGTGGACGATGCAGCCTTCGAACTGCTCGGTTCCCGCGAAGGTGGGCGCGTGCCCCTTCGCGTAATCATAATAGCCCGAGCACATGTAGAGGAAGTTGCACCGTAACTGGAGCATGGCGCCGTCGTGCTCGACCTCCAGCGTCCATGCGGCGTCCGCGGTAGACCAGGCGGCGCTTTTGACGCGATGGTCGAAGCGCATGCGGCGATCGATCCCGTGTTCGCGCGCGGTGTCCTCGATATATTCGCGGATCGACGGACCATCGGCGATCGCCTTCGCATGGGTCCAAGGCCGGAAATCGTATCCGAGCGTATGCATGTCCGAATCGGAGCGGATGCCGGGATAGCGGAACAGATCCCACGTCCCGCCGATGGCCGCTCTCGCCTCCAGAATCGCGAATGTCCGATCAGGACAGTTCTTCTGCAGGTGATAGGCGGCGCCCACACCCGACAGCCCCGCTCCCACGATGATCACGTCGAACTGCTCGGTCATGGCCGGCTCCTCTTCCTAAAAGCCGGCTTACACGGATGTCAGTTGCGCGGGAAGACCGATCAGAAGTCCTTTGAGTAACGCAGCTGCACATTCGACCCGCCGAACGATCCCGCCTGCGACAGCAGGCTGATCGCCTTGGTCAGCGCGATCGTCAGCTGGGTCGCGGTGAAGCCGCGCGCGTCGGTCACGATCTCGATGTAGATATCGTCGGTCAGATACTTGCCCGCGGCGAGCGAGGTGCCGCGCCCGGTCGCCTCATCTGCGCCGAGCACGCGCAACCGGTCGAACCCGGTCGCCGCACGCAGCTTGCCGAGCGGGTTGAGCCCGCCACCCGAGCCGCGCAGCGAATTAAGCGCGGACGCGAGCTGGATCGCCTCGGTCGCGGACAGATTGGCCGGGTTCGTCCCGAACAGCAGCCGGCTGAGCACCTCGTCCTGCGGCAGCGCCGGCGTTGACGTAAAGGCAACCTGCGGACGCTGGCCCGTGCCGGTGATCGCGATGTTGAACGTGACGCCGTTCTTGGTCGTGGTCGCGAGGATGTCGATGTCGGGATCGGTCAGCGCACCGCCGCGGAAGCGGATGCGTCCGCGCGTCACCTCGAAGCGATTGCCCGCGAACGAATAGGTACCGCGCACGATGTCGAGTCCGCCCGCAATCGTCGGCGCAGCCGAAGTGCCGCCGATCCGCATGTCCGCCTCCCACTCGCTCTCCAGCCCCATGCCGGAGACGAACAGCTGGTTGTCGGCGTGAACGCGCAGGTCGAGCTTGAACAACCCCACCGATGGCGGCGTCGGACGATCGGTCGGCCGCGCGACGCGGATCTCGCTTTTCTTTCTCACCCCGGTCAGCTCGGGCACCTCGGCCGCGCCCTGGCGGATAATTTGATAGCGCGCCTCGGGGATGTTGATGTCGCCGCTGATCAAGCCGCCGTTGGCGCCGTTCTGCACCCGCACCGTACCGGTCGCCGTGGCGCCGAGCGCGTCCGACTTGGCGAGCCGTGCATTGTCGAGCCGCGCCGTGATATCGATCGGGAATCCTTGTGCCGCCGCCAACCCGACTGTGCCCTGCGCCTGCATCGTGCCGTCGCCAGCGCGGGCCGACAGGCTGGTAAGTTCCAGTCGGTCGTTGTTGAACCGCGCTGCGATCCGCATCTGCGACAGCCGCGTACCGTAGGTTTCGTTGTCGTAGGTCAGGTTGTCGGCGCGGATCAGCCCGTTGACGCGTGGCGCCGATACGGTGCCACCGAAATCGGCCGCGACCGCGATCGGCCCGGACAATTGCTGTTCGGCGAGACCGGCGAAGCTGAACAGCACGCCCGACGGTCCGTTGTAGCGGATGCCGCCCGAGAGCGGCCCCTGCATCAGCCGGGTCGACCAGCTGCCGCTACCCGCGGGGGTCAGCCGCGCGACCATCCGCCCGACCGTCGTGCCCCCGCGCTTGATGAGCGCACGCCCTTCGCCCGCCGCGGCGTCGAGTCGGCCTTGGAACACCACGTCGACCGGTTCGGACACCGCGGTCAGACTGGAACGCGTGAAGTTGGTGATGTTGAGCCGGACGTCTGCCTCGGGCACCGCGTTGCCGGAGCGCTGCACATAATCGAGGCTTCCGGTCGCTTGCCCGCCCAGGCCGATGTTGGGCACGAAGGCGTTGGCGATGCCGAGGTCGAGCCGGTCGAGCCGCGCCTGCGCGCTCGTCTGCCCACCACCGTAGCGGCCCGCGAGCCGCAGACTGCCCTGACTGAAGTCGATCCGGGTGGGCTGCAGCTGATAACCACCCGCCGCTGCGACGATCCGCGCCGGGTTGGCAGTGCGGAACGCAATCCCGTTCGCCTGCCCCTGCAACGCGGCGAGATACTCGCCCGGTGACAGTTTCGCATTGACCGCGACGCGGAACGGCACGCTGTTCGACCCGGTCAGCAGCGCCTGCGCGGTGCCGCGTCCGCCGGTGTAGTTCACCTTCACGCGACCCGACTGGATCACAGTGGGACCGTAGCGGAGATCGGCGACCTGTGCGTCAGCGACGACCGAGGGGGCGTCGTCGTAGAGAACGACCGTGCCGTTGATTATCGCGCGTCCGATCGTGAAGTCGGTCGTACCCGGGATCGTCGCTGCATAAGCGCGCGCGTTGACGCTGGCGCGCTGGTACTTGCCCTGTGCGCCGAGGTCGGCGGTTCCGGTCAGCCCCGATCCGGCGAAGCGTACCTGACCAGCGAACGGTCCCGCCGCGGTCTGCACCACACGCCCGGCGAAGTTGATGCCGGCGAACACCACGCGGCGGATGTCGACCGCCAGCTGGTTGCCGGGCGTGACCAGCACATCGGCGGTGAAGGCACCATAATTGGTCCCGCCGATCGCGTTGACCTGATACGCGCCGCCGCGCCCGACAACGCGTGCGTCGAGGTTGGCGAGCCCGATACCAACGCCGGGTCGAGGCGCGCGCAACCGGACGACGGGCGCGTCGGTCGAACCGGTGACGCGCGCGTAGAGTGGACCATATTGCGTTGAATAGGCGTCGGCATCGACCAGCAACCCGCCGCGCGGATCGTAACGACCTTGGCCCCGCGTCACGCGAAACTGCGGCGCGTTCAGCCGCAGGTCGGTGAAGGTGACGATCCCCTCGGGCGAATAGCCGAAGCGCGTGCTGGCGGTCGCGTTGCCGCCGAGGAAGTTACGCACGCCCTCATTGAACAACTGCTTGGTGCGCAAAGCGACACGGCCGTTGATGCCGAAGCCGCCGTTCGGCCCCGGCACCAGATTGGCGTCAGTGGTCAGGTCGATGATCCCGACGCTCTCGACTCGGAAATTGTTGACGCGTCCTTTCAACCCGCCGGTGTAGCGACCGGTCGCGACGTTCGCCGCGATCACGGCAGTCGCGTCGATGTTGTCGGAACGGATACGCAGATTGTCCGACAGGATGTTGGGCATCGAGATGGCGAGGTCGCCGTCGACGCGAACGTTGGTGGTGAGCCCACCGAGCGCCGGGTTGAGTCCAGTAATGCGGCGCGCGCGGGCGTGGACCGGCACGAGGATGCGGTCGGCGTTCACGCGGGCCAGACCCTCGGCGTAGACGTTCTCGAGCGTCGTTTCCGCGAAGCCGAGCGAGGTCGCGCGCAGCTTGTAATCGACCGTCGGCGTCGCGAATGCGCCGTTCAGCACGACGCGCGCCAGCACGTTGCGACCACGCAAATTGGGCGCGATCGCTCCCGGCGTCAGTAGCGCGGCATCGACCGCGAAATTGCCGAGCCGCGAGTTGGCAAGGTCGACCAGACCGCCAGCGTCAACCGCCAGCGCGTTCGACTTGAGCTTGACGCGCGTGTCGATACGGCGCTCATTCAGGCGCGCATCGATCGCGACCTGCAATCCCGGCGCGGTCAGCCGCTCGACCGGACCTTCGAGGTAAAAGCCGGGGCGCGTCGTGCCGTTGATCTGGAAGCGCCCGTCGTTCGCCTGCACCGCGAGGTCGGCGAGCGTGCCGCCGCCGAGCGTCGCGACGAGCTTGCCACGCCAATCCTTCCAACTGCCACGCCCGTCGATCGTCGCATTGAGCGGCGCCTTCAGTCCGGCGACCTGCGCGACCGCGCCATTCGCGGGTGCCGCGATCCGCGCGCGGATGTCGAGCTTGTTGTCGTCGGGCACCGCGTCGATCTTGACGTGCGCGGTATCGCCGCCGGCGACGCCGGGCGCGCGCAACGCAACCGCGTCGACGGTTAGTTGCGCGCGGCGGTCGGCGATGTGCGCCTGCCCGTCGAAGCGCGCGATGTGACACTGCCCCGCGACCGGCGGCTCCATCACGAAGCGCGCGACCTGCAAACGCCCGATGTCGATGTCGATGTTGGGCAGGATCGGGGCGTTGGCGTCCTCCGGCTTGGGCGGAACGGTCTTGAGCTCGGGATTGCGGCGCAGCGTAATCAGCTGGCTCGACGCGCGGCGCACGTCGATGTGGTTGTTGAGATAGTCGAATGGGCGCCAGTCGACGTCGATTCGCGGCGATTGCAGGAACGTTCCCTTCGGGTCGTTCACCCGCACATCGACCAGCGACATCTGCCCGTACAGCGATCCCTCGATCCGGCCGACGCGGATGTTGAGCCCCGACTCAGTCGTGTAATCTCCGATCCGGTCGGCAACGAAGCGGCGGCCGGGATCGGTGTTGATACCCAGCACGATTGCGACGAGCAGCAGCAGGATCGCCACTACCGCAACCGCGAGCCATTTGAGCACGCGCTGCCACAGCGGGCGCTTGACGACGACCACCTCGTCGGCGGGAAGCGTGTCGTCAGCCATCAGAACGCCTGCCCGATCGAAATGTAGAGCGCGATCTTGCCGTCACCCTCACGTGGGTTAAGCGGCGTCGCGACATCAACGCGCATCGGCCCGAAGTTGGTGTAGAAACGCCCGCCAATCCCCGCGCCGTAGCGCAGGTTCTTGGCTGTCGGAAACGTGCCCTCATAGGCGTTGCCCGCGTCGAAGAAGGGCACGATACCGAAATCACCGAAACGGTAACGTGCCTCGATCGCGAATTCGTTGATGCTGCGCCCGCCGACCGGGTTGCCCTCGGGATCGAGCGGGCCGAGCCGCTGGTAGCCGTAGCCGCGCACCGATCCGCCGCCGCCGCCGTAATAACGCCTCGATGGCGCGAGATCGTCGCGGTCGATCCCGAAGATCGCGCCGGCACGCGCGCGGCCCGCAATCACCAGGCTGCCGTTGACCGGATAATAGCCGGTCGCCTCCACCATCGTGCGCGCGTAGGGGCGCACCCCGTCCGACACCGAGCCTTCGGGGCTGAAATTGAGCTTCAGGCGATAGCCCTTGGTCGGGTTGAGCAGGCTGTCCGACTTGTCGAACAACACCTGTCCCGGCAGCGCGACGATCCCGTAGTTGCGGCGGCGGCGTCCGCCCGCGTCGAAATCGTAGCTCTGCTCGTTGGTGCCGACCAGCTCGAAACCGTAAGAATAGGTCAGCGGTTTCTGCCAGATCGGGGTGGAATCGTAGCTGATCCGCCCGGAAATCGTCGCGGTCACCGCGTTGAAGGCGTCGTAATCCTGCCTGAGCACGCTGCCGAGCAGGTTGACCGTGCGGTCGCGCTTGCCCGCGTTGGACCGGCGGAAGGTGACCGACGCGCCCTGCTGCTGCGTGCCGCCGACGCCCGTCACGATCAGCGCGCCCTCGGGCGGGAACAGGTTGCGGTGCGTGAACGCGGCCTCGACCTTGACGCCCTCGCCCGTGCCGTAGCCCGCACTGCCCGACAGCGAACGGAACGGTCCCTTGGTCTGGCGCACCAACAGGTCGACCTGCTCGGTTCCGTCGGGGCCGGGTTGTCCGGTGCGGACCGGCTCGACCGAGACGTTGGAGAACAGACCCGTCGCGACCAGCGCCTGGCGCAGGTCGTCGGTAAGGCGGATGTCGTAGAGCTGACCCTGGTCGAACCGGGGAAAGACGTTCAGGTGATCGACCGAGAAGACGGGATCGCCCTCGGTGCGCAGCACGCCGAAGGAGGAGCGCGGTCCGGTATCGACCGGCAGCGTGTAGGCACCCTTCCATGTCGCATCGTCGAGCAGGATGTCGCGCTGTCCGACCTTGACGAAGGGATAGCCCTGTTGCGGCGGTTTCAGGCTGACGTTCGCCTCTGCGCCCTGGATACGCGCGGCCTCGACCGGATCGCCGACCTTGAGCGGCAGTTCGCGCCGCACCAGACCGGGAGGCACGGTCGGCCCAGCCTGCACCTCGATCGAGCCGAGCGTGTAGATCTTGCCGGGCGTCGCGCTGACGATCGCGCGCAGCTTGTCGCCCGAGCCGGCCGCGGGCTGCTCGATCGTCGACACCGCGGTGCTGTCGTAATAACCGAGCGACTTCATCAGTCGCACCGCCAACCCTTCGTCCTCGCGCGCGCGCGCCGATACCTGGGTCGCGTTGGCGGCCTTGCCCCTGCCCTCCTTGAGCGCGGACAAGGAATTGAACTCGTCGGTGAGGTTGAGCGGATCGAGCCCGCGCACCACGGTATCGTAGGCGACTTCGGGCGCGTCGCGGCCCTTCACGTCGGCGACCGTCTGCAACGGCTCGGTGTTGAAGGTCGATAGAGGCTCGATCGGCTGTGCGAGTTGCGGGTCGATCGGCGCGGGTGCGGGGAGCGCGCCGGGCACGATCGGCGTCTGCGCCGCCGATTGCGCGACCGGTGCGACGGTTGGCGTGGCCTTGGCGGCCGGCTTGCTCGCGCTTGACGTCACTGGCGTAGTGTCGAGCGGCATCGGCTCGAGCGGGGCGTTGATGTCGTTGCTGAGAGGCGGCAGCGCACTGTTAAATTCGGCGTCGGGGATGATCGCGGCGTCGCCCTGCGGATCGGCGGGAGGCTGCGTCGCAGACTTCGGCGCATCGGGGCCGCGAGCAGGTGCGCTGCCCGGCTGGTTCATCTGCGCTGCGGCCGGTACCGCCGCCAGCGCGAAGGCGGACGACGCCGCCAGCAATGCCATTCTCGTCGATAAACCCACGCACTCGCCCCTTTGCGCGAGATGTCGGCTCTACCGTTACACCCCCGTCCCACCTGCAACGTCTGACACGCCAATGGGTTGCCTCTACCCCGGCATGACTTTTCGACCTCGCCATGTGGCATCCTATCTGCCGCGCGCGTAAGGGCGGTACAACGATCAAGCGGGAGAGCACATGAACTTCGAGTTGGACGAAGACCATCGCATGATCGCCGACCTGGTGCGGCGCTTCGTCGAGGACGAGCTGGTGCCGTTGGAGGCGGGCGTGCTCGACCGCGCGATCGCGGGCGAGGAAGTGCAGCTGACCGCCGAGGAGACCGAACGGGTCAACGACGTGTCGCGCGAACTGGGCCTGTGGGGCCTCGACGCGCCCGAGGATGTCGGCGGGCACGACCTGCCCGCGGTCGCGATGGTCGGCGTCAACGAGGCGATGGGCCGGACGATCGTACCCTATACGCTGCCGCCCGACTCGCCCAATCTGCGCATGCTCGCCGCAACCGTCAACGATCGCCAGCGGGAGGCGTATCTGGCCCCGTACGTTGCGGGAAAGACGATCAGCGCGATCGGTATATCGGAACCTGGCGCAGGCGCAGACCCCGCCGGCATGAAGACGCATGCGGTGCGCGACGGCGACGACTGGGTCATCAACGGCCGCAAGATCTGGATCACCAAGGCGAACCGGGCCGACTTCACCATCCTGATGGCGGTGACCGACCGCGAGAAAGGCGCGCGCGGCGGCATGAGCGCGTTCCTGGTCGACAAGGACGCGCCCGGTTTCCAGGTCGTCCGCCCGATCCCGGTGATCGGCGGCGAGACCTTGTACGAGGTCGTGCTGGAGGATTGTCGGGTCCCCGCGTGGAAGCTGCTCGGCACTGAGGGGCAGGGTTTCGCGCCAATGCAGCTTCGCCTCGCTACGCGGCGCGCGGAAATGGCGGCGAACGCGATCGGCATGGCGCAGCGCGCGCTCGACATGATGATCGACTATGCGCCGCAACGCTCCACCTTCGGCAAGCCGTTGTCGGAGCGGCAGACGATCCAGAACTGGGTGTCGGACGCCGCGATCAAGCTGCACGCCGCCCGGCTGATGACGTATGATTGCGCTTGGAAGCTCGATCAGGGTCGCGACACGCGCACCGAGGTCTCGATGATCAAGAGCTTCGCGCTCGAAACCGCGTGGGAGGTGCTCGACCACGCGATGCAGTGCTTCGGCGCGATGGGCATGACCCGCGAGATGCCGTTGCAGCAGATGGCGGCGCGGATCCGGCTGATGCGGATCTATGACGGGCCGACCGAAATTCACAACTGGGTCGTCGCGCGCAACCTGCTGGGGACACGGGCATGAAAGAACATATCACAGTAACGAAGGCCGACCACGTCGCGACGGTCGTGATCGACCGCCCGCCGCACAATCACGTCAACGCGGTGCTGGTGAACGCGCTCGCCGACGTGTTCGAGGAGCTGGGCCGCGACGACGACGTGCGCGCGATCGTGCTCGCGACCGCCGGCAAAGTCTTCTGCGGCGGTGCCGATTTGACCGGCGACAAGCCGCTGGCGGACGAGAGCGGCGAGAGCGAGACGCCCGCGCTCTATCGCGGCGCCTATCGCCTGTTCGCGGCGACGAAGCCGGTAGTCGTCGCCGTGCAGGGTGCGGCGGTCGGCGCCGGGCTGGGACTGGCACTCGTCGGCGATTTCCGTGTTGCGGCGCCTGAAGCGCGCTTCTCGGCCAATTTCGTTACGCTCGGTTTTCATGCCGGGTTCGGGATCACCGCCACCCTGCCCCGCGTCGTCGGCGAGCAGCACGCGTCGCTGATGTTGCAAACCGGGCGGCGCGTGAAGGCGGAGGATGCGCTGCGCTTCGGGCTGGTCGACGAGATCGCGCCGCTCGCCGATCTTCGCGCCGCGGCCGAGCGGCTTGCGGGCGAGATCGCGGCCAACGCGCCGCTCGCGGTCGAGGCGACGCGCGCGACGTTGCGCGGTGACCTGGCCGAGGCGGTGCGGACGCGGACCGAGCATGAGCGTGCCGAACAGGACCGGCTGATGCAAACCGCCGATTTCCGAGAGGGGATCAAGGCAGTCGGCGAGCGGCGGAAAGGCGATTTCGTACGCGGGTGACCATGCGCGCTTCGGTGTTGTTGCCGAACGGCGGGAAAATAACCGCAGCCGCTGGGAAACATTTGCGACAAACCCCGGATAAGCGCATCTGGGACAGACAGGCTGGCACGAGCGCGAGGCGCGTGCGCGGCACCACAGGCATGCGGGTGAAAGATTGATCAAGCGTGACCAAGGGCGGTACCGCCGCCTGCTGCTCGGCATCGCCGTGGCTCCCGCCGTCCTGGCGCTGGCTGCCTGTGGTGGCGGCGGCGAGCAGCAGAAGGGCAAGGGCGGCGCGGGCGGACGTGGTGGCGCCGGCGGTCCGGCGCAGGTCGGCTATGTCGTGGTCCAGCCGACCTCGGTGCCGATGACGACCGAGCTCGCCGGGCGCGTGGTGGCGTTCCAGAGCTCGGAGGTGCGACCGCAGGTGTCGGGCGTGATCCAGCGCCGCTTCTTCACCGAAGGGTCGATCGTCAAAAAGGGCCAGCCACTCTACCAGATCGACCCCTCGCTCTACCGCGCGTCCGCGAACGAGGCGCAGGCGAGCGTCGCCAACGCGCAGGCGAACGCCGAGGCCGCGCGCATCCGCGCCGATCGCTATCGCCCGCTCGCCGAGATCGAGGCGATCAGCAAGCAGGATTACACCGACGCGGTCGCGACGCAGCGCCAAGCGCAGGCGCAGATCGCGCTCAACAAGGCGCAGCTCGACACCGCACGGATCAACCTGCGCTTCACCACGGTGCCGGCGCCGATCACCGGTCGGATCGGCCGGTCGCTGTTCACGGTCGGCGCGCTAGTCAGCGCGACGCAGACCGACCCACTGACCACGATCCAGCAACTCGACCCGATCTTCGTCGACATCCAGCAGTCGAGCGCCGAGCTGCTCGCGCTGCGTCGTGCGCTCGCCAGCGGCGGCGCCGTGCCCGCGCGCGCCGACGTGCGGCTGATGCTGGAGGACGGCAGCGACTACGGTCTTGTCGGCAGCGTCGAGTTCGCCGAGGTCGTGGTCGACCAGTCGACCGGCACGGTGACGCTCCGCGCGCGCTTTCCCAATCCGCGCGGCCTGTTGCTGCCCGGCATGTTCGTGCGCGCGCAGTTCAGCCAGTCGATCGACCAGAACGCCTTCCTGGTGCCGCAACAGGCGGTATCGCGCGACCCGAAGGGCAACGCGACCGTGTGGCTGGTCGGCCCCGGCAACAAGGCGGTCGAGCGTACCGTCACCGCCGAGCGGGCACAGGGCGTCTACTGGGTTGTGACCGATGGATTGAAGAACGGCGACAAGATCATCACGCAGGGAACCGGCACGTTGAAGGCGAACGCGCCGATCCGCCCCGTTCCCGCCAACACGCCGCAGAAGGTCGCACCACCGCCGTCGAAGGACGGCAAGGCCGGTCAGGGCGGCGACACCACCGGTCGCGGCCAGGGCGGCCAGAGCAAGGCCGGCTGAGTGCTGTCACGCGTCTTCATCGATCGCCCGATCTTCGCCTGGGTGCTCGCGATCATCGTCATGATGGCGGGCGTCGGCGGCATCCTGGGCCTGCCGATCGCGCAATATCCCGACGTGGCGCCGCCGCAGGTCTCGATCCGCGCGACCTACCCCGGCGCCAACGCGCAGACGATTCAGAATTCGGTCACGCAGGTGATCGAGCAGCAGCTGACCGGCATCGACGGGCTGCTCTATTTCAGTTCTTCCTCCTCCTCGCGCGGCTCGGTGACGATCACCGTAACGTTCGAGAAGGGCACCGATCCCGACATCGCGCAGGTTCAGGTGCAGAATCAGGTCCAGCAGGCGGTCTCCCGACTGCCGAGCCAGGTGCAGCAACAGGGCCTGGTCGTCCGCAAGTCGAACCCGGACAACCTGCTGATCGCGGGCGTCTACGACATCAGCGACAAGATGACGAACCAGGATGTGTCCGATTACCTGGTGTCGAACCTGCAGGACCCGCTCGGCCGCGTTCAGGGTGTTGGCGATACCAACGTGTTCGGCGCGCAATATGCGATGCGCATCTGGCTCGATCCCGCACGGCTGGCGAGTTACCAGCTGATGCCGGGCGACGTCGTCACCGCCATCACCAACCAGAATACCGAGGTTGCGGCGGGTGAAATCGGCGGGCAGCCGATGCCCTCGTCGCAGATGCTGAACGCGACCGTCACCGCGCAGTCGCGGCTGCAGACGCCCGAACAGTTCCGCAACATCATCCTGAAGACGACGAGCAGCGGCGCGACGGTGCGGCTGGCGGATGTCGGCCGGATCGAGCTGGGTGGCGAAAGCTACGCCGCGTTCAGCCGCGTCAACCAGCATCCCGGTGCGGGTATCGCGGTGCTGCTGGCACCCGGCGCCGACGCGCTCGCCACCGCCGAGCTGGTCAAGGCCGAGATCGCGCGCGTTGCGAAGACGTTCCCGCCGAACCTGCGCATCGCCTACGCCAACGACACCACCGACTTCATCAAGCTGTCGATCGAGGAAGTGATCAAGACGCTGGTCGAGGCGATCATCCTCGTCGTCATCGTCATGTTCGTGTTCCTGCAGAGCTGGCGCGCCACCTTGGTGCCGACGATCGCGGTTCCGGTGGTACTACTGGGCACGTTCGCGATCTTCTATCTCGCCGGCTTCTCGATCAACACGCTGACGCTGTTCGGGCTCGTGCTCGCGATCGGCCTGCTCGTCGACGACGCCATCGTCGTGGTCGAGAACGTCGAGCGCCTGATGGAGGAAAACCCGGGCATGAGCCCGCGCGACGCGACGATCGAGTCGATGAACGAGATCACCGTCGCGCTTGTCGCAATCGCACTGGTGCTGTCCGCGGTGTTCCTGCCGATGGCGTTCTTCGGCGGCTCGACCGGGGTCATCTATCGCCAGTTCTCGCTCACCATCATCTCGGCGATGGTGTTGTCGGTGCTCGTCGCGCTGATCCTCAGTCCCGCACTTACTTCGCACGTGTTGAAGGCGCGCCATGACGAGAACGGCGACCTGCACGAAACGTGGCTGGGTCGGAAGGCACCGTGGGTCGCCGACAAGCTCGAGGCGGCGAAGAATTGGTTCAACGACAGCTTCGATCGCATGGTGAAGCGCTACACCCACGCGGTCGAGCGGGTGATCGATCACCGCTGGATCTTCGTGCTGATCTATTGCGGGATCCTCGCACTGCTCGCCTTCCTCTTCCTGCGGCTGCCGACCGGGTTCCTGCCGACGGAGGATCAGGGCGGCGCGATCGTGCAGTTTCGCCTGCCCGCCGGCGCGACGCGTGGCCGCACCGAGGAAGTGCAGCGTCAGGTCGAGCAGTATTTCGCGAAGAACGAAGGCCACAACATCCGCACGCTGTTCAGCGTTGCGGGCGGCGGTGGTGGCGGCACCAGCGGGCAGAATACCGGCCAGGCGTTCATCTCCTTTGTCGACTGGGCCAACCGCACCGACAAGGCGGACGCGGCTGACGCGATTGTTGCACGCGCGTCGGCCGCGTTCCGCGGGCTTCGCGACGCGCAGGTGTTCGCGCTTGTCCCCCCTGCGATTCGCGGCCTCGGCCAGTCGGAGGGTTTCACGATGGAGCTCCAGAACGCGAGCGGCATGAGCCAGGAGAAGTTCAACGAGGCTCGTGACGCGCTGCTGGAGAAGGCCAATGCCGACCCGAAGCTCGCCGGCGTGCGCCTGACCGAGCTTCCTGACATCGGCACGCTGAAGGTCGACGCCGACGCGCAGAAGCTCGCGGCGCTGGGCCTGTCGCAGGGTGACGTCAACACCACGCTCTCGACCGCCTGGGGTGGCCGCTACGTCAACGACTTCATCGATCGCGGGCGCGTGAAGCGAGTCTACGTGCAGGGTGACGCGCCCTACCGCGCCGAGCCCGAGGACCTGTATCAGTGGTTCGTCCGCAATAGCTCTGGCACGATGGTGCCGTTCAGCTCGTTCGCGAGCCTCAGCTGGTCGCAGGCGCCGACGACGCTGTCGCGCTTCAACGGCATCTCCTCGTACGAATTCCAGGGCCAGGGCGCCGAGGGCGTCAGCTCGGGCGAGGCGATGGAGAGGATCGCGCAGCTGGCGGGCGAAATCCCTGGCACCAGCATCGCCTGGGCAGGGCTATCGTATCAGGAGCGCTTGTCCTCGGGACAGGCGCCGCTGCTCTACGGACTGTCGCTGATCGTCGTCTTCCTGTGCCTTGCCGCCTTGTACGAGAGCTGGACGATCCCGATCGCGGTGCTGCTGGTCATCCCGCTCGGCCTGATCGGGGCGGTCGCGCTGGTGACGCTGCGTGGGCTGACCAACGACGTCTACCTGCAGATCGGCCTGCTGACGACGATGGGACTGGCGGCGAAGAATGCGATCCTGATGATCGAGTTCGCCGAGCAGGCCGAGAAGAAGGGCGCGCGGATCATCGATGCCGCGCTGGAGGCCGCCCGGCTGCGTCTGCGCCCGATCCTGATGACCAGCCTCGCCTTCATCTTCGGCGTGCTGCCGCTCGCCATCTCGACCGGCGCGGGCGCCAACAGCCGTATCGCGATCGGCACTGCGGTGATCGGCGGCATGATCACCGCGACCGTGCTGGCGATCTTCTACATTCCGCTGTTCTTCGTGCTGGTCCGCCGCGGCACGCGCGACGGCATCAAGGGGCTGCGCCGCGACGCCGACCCGAGCCACCCGGACGAGGGGGGCGACGACGGGCCGAAGGATCAGCCGCCGACGCCGCAGCTGCCCGCGCCCGCCGGCCACCCCGCCCTTCCCGCACCGGACCACGCCTGATGCGCCCGACGTTCCGCCCGCTGGTGTCGCTGTTGACGGCGAGTGCGCTCACCGCCTGCTCGCTCGCGCCCAAATACGTCCGGCCCGAGCTGCCGGTGCCGCCGTCGTGGCCGGTCGGCGACGCATACCTGCGCCAGAGCGAGGCACCGCTACCCAGCGTCACCTATCGCGACATCTTCCGCGACGCGCGATTGCAGCGGATCATCGACCAGGCGCTGGTCAACAACCGCGATCTGCGCGTCGCGGTCGCCAATATCGAGGCAACGCGCGCGCAATATCGCATCCAGCGCGCCGACCTGTTCCCGCAGCTGGATGCGACCGGATCGTACAGCTATCGCCGCACCGGCAGCTCGGGCGTGACCACCGGCGTGCCGATCGGCACCGGCGGTAATGCGGGAGGCGGTGGAACGGGGGTAGGCAACGGCGGCACGGGCGTCGGCAATGGCGGAACCGGGGTCGGGAACGGCGGGACCGGCAACGGCGGCGTGGGTGGCGGGACAGGCGGAACGAGCAATTTCTCGAACAACCGCAGCACGTTCAGCGCGCAGCTGGGCGTCACCGCGTTCGAGATCGATCTGTTCGGTCGCGTCCGCTCGCTGACCAGCGCGGCGCTCAACCGCTATTTCGGGCAGGAGGCGGCGGCACGCGCGACGCGGCTGACCTTGGTGTCCGACATCGCCAACGCCTGGGTCACCTACGGCTCGGATGCCAGCCTGCTCAAGATCGCGCAGGACACCGCGACCAGCGCGCAGCGCAGCGTCCAGCTGACCCGCGCGCGACTGGCGGGCGGCGTCTCGCCGCGCAGCGATGTGCGCCAGGCCGAACAGGTACTTGAAACGGCGCAGGCCGACCTCGCCCAGCAGCGCAGCCTGCTCGCGCAGGACGTGAACGCGCTGCAACTGCTCGTCGGCGCGCCGGTCGACGGCAGCTTGCTGCCTGCGTCGATCGACGACGCAGCGAAGAATTTGGGTGAGCTACCCGCCGGGCTGGATTCGGGCATCCTGCTACGCCGGCCAGACGTAGTGCAGGCCGAATATTCCCTGCGTGCCGCCAATGCCGAGATCGGGGCCGCCCGCGCGCAGCTGTTTCCGCGCGTCGCACTGACCGCCGTGGTCGGCTTCGCCAGCACTGCGCTTCGCACGCTGTTCACCGGCGGCGCGTTCAATTATTCGGTCGCGCCGAACGTCAGCTACCCGATCTTCCGCGCCGGTGCCGGGCGCGCCGGGGTCGATTATTCTAAGGCGCAACGCGACGCCGCGCTGGCGACTTATGAGGGGACGATCCAGACCGCCTTCCGGGAGGTGTCGGACGCACTCGCGCGGCGCGGCACGATCACCGACCAGCTCGCCGCCAACCAGCGCTTCCTCAACGCAGCGGCCGACACGCTGCAACTCGCCAATGCGCGATACCAGGGCGGAATCGACACCTATCTGACCAGCCTCGACGCGCAACGCTCGCTCTACACCGCGCAGCGCACGGTGGTGCAGACGCAGCTGACGCGCGCATCGAACCTCGTCACCCTCTACCAGACGCTAGGTGGCGATTCACAGCTTGAGGCTACGGCGCAGGGGCCGATGCTGCCAGGCAGCACACCGACGCAACCACGCCCGTAACGCCGAGCGGATCGTCACCTCTACGACGAAGGCGTAAAGGTGACGATCGTCCGGCTCAGCCCGACTTGCCGCCGCCCTGCATCGGCGCGACTGCCTCACGACCGAACTTCATGATCAACTCACCGATTTCGCGCGCCTGGTTCATCGAGCGCTGACTCTGCTCGCGCAGGTAATCGCCCTGAATGCGCATGACGTCGCCCAAGTCCTTGGCCTGTGCCGCCGCGCGCATCGCGGCGAACGCCTGCTCGGCGTTCGTTTGCGCCTGATCGATCATCGCGATGCCGAGGCTCGACGAATTGTTCGCCATCTTTTGCCCCGACGCGCGCATCGCCTCGCCCGCGCGCTGCGCGCCCTCGAAGGCCGCGCCGGTCGCGCTGTTCGTGTTCTCGTCCGCCATCATCATGCTCCTCTCCGCGGCCGGTTACCGGACCGCTTGCACCGGCTTAACCGAGCGGGCGCTAAGCGGTTGCACCCGCGCTATTTGCCGAAGCCGAACACGTCCTGATGGAAGCGGCCGCCGGCGATCATCTGTTCGAGCCACGCCGAACCCTGCGCGTGCTCGCCGCCTACCTGTTGTATCCAGATGCGTACTAAAGTGTCTCGTACCGCGGGCGCCATGTAGCGGCCGTCGCCGCACAGGAACACGCTCGCGCCCGCCTCCAACGCGCGCCAAACGCGCTCCTGCTCGGCCCAGAGCGCATCCTGCACGAACCGCCACGGGTGCGACGGCACCGCGGAGAAGGCGAGGTACAGGTCGATCAAGCCGTCCGCCGCCCAAGCCTCCATCTCATCGCGACAGAACCAATCGTGATCGGGGTGACGGCAGCCGAAGAACAGCAGGCTGGTCGCCACCTCCTCGCCCGCCGCCGCCTGCGCCGCGCGTTCCTGCAGAAAACCGCGCAAGGGTGCGAACCCAGTACCGGGGCCAATCAGGATCATCGGCTGCGCGGCGTCAGCCGGCGGCGCGAACGACGGATTGGGGCGGCGAACGTGGCCGAAGACGTGCTCACCCGGCGTGAGCGCCTTCATGTAATCAGACGCGAAGCCGCGGTGCTCGCCGAGGCCCGACCAGGCGGGTGCGGCGATCGTTCCGACGATCAGGTCGGCAACATCGGGCGAGACGAGCGGCGACGAGGCGATCGAGTAGAAGCGCGGCTGGATCGCCGCGCTCCAGTCTATCAGCTGCTCGAGCGTCACCGACACGACCGGGTGTCGTTCGATCAGGTCGAGCAGCGACACGCGCTTTTCGGTCACTTCGGCATCGTAGTCGCGCTCCAGCCCCTGGAGCATTTCGACCGTATGCGGGCACCGCGTGGTGCTGCGCAGACCCGCCAGCGCGCGCCTGGACACCGTCTCGGACAATTCAACGAAGTCGGTCAGCAACTGCTCGACGGTCACCGTGGCGCCGAGCGGCAGGTGCTTGAAGCGGCCGCCCTGCGCGTCGACGCGCACCTGCGCCGAGCCGTGGATGCCGAGCAGGTCGAGCGCACGCGCGACCAGGTCGGGGCGATTGCGTGCGTAGATCGCGAGGTGATCGCCGGCGGCGTAGTGCTGGCCCTCGGGCAGGCGCACGCGCACCAGCCGCGTCGAGGGGCGCGGCGGTTCCTTCGCGAAGTCCCACAAGCCGTCCGCCGGCCGCACCAGTTCGTCGTTGGCGACAATCTCCAGCCGCTGCGCATGCTCGGGCAAGGCGCGCGCGCGGGTCTCGACGGTGTCGACCGGCACCAGCGAGAGCGTCGCGGTGTTCGCCGCCGGCTCCGCCTCTGCGCCCAAGGCCTGCCACAGGTCACGGACGAAGGCCGCGATCGCGCCGTCGAAGTCGCCCTGCCCGTCCGCCTCTCCGCGCGGCACCAGCCGCTCGCCGCCCGCCGCCGCGATCGTAGCATCGACACGTTTCGGGAACGCCTGGAAATTAGGCCACTGGCTGTTGCCGATGCCGAGCACCGCGTAGCGCGCACCCGACCAGTCCGAATCGTCGAAGGCGCCGGCATCAAGCGCGCGCTCGACCTCGACCGCGCTGTCGGGGGCGCGGCCGTTGTAGGTCGCGGTGACGATCACGATCACCTTGTCGGCAGGCCCCGCGCCGCCCCTGAGCCCCTCGTCCATCGACCGCACCACGACGTCGAACCCGTCGGTGCGCGCGCGCTCAGCAATCTCTTCGGCCACGTCGCGCGCCGTGCCAAGCGAGGTGCCGTAGAGCAGCACGAAGCGCTGGCCCGATCCAGCGACGGCACCGACCTCGACCGCTTCTTGCCCCGACGCGGTTTCGCCCAGTTGCAACCGCTCGTGGCTCCCGCGCAGCCGGACGCGCATGGTGAAGTCGTCAGGCTTGATCGACAGCGTTTCCTTGACGCGCAGCGTGTAGCTGTGCGGATCGCTGATCGCGAAGGCGCGCAACAGCATGGCGAGCGCGATCTTCGCCTCGACCATCGCGAACTGCCGCCCGATGCAGGCGCGCTCGCCATTGCCGAACGGCTTGTACGCGTGCGGGTGACGCGCCGCCTCCGCCTCGGGCAGCCAGCGATCGATGTCGAACTCTTCGGGCGAGTCCCACACGTCGGGCGCACGGTGGAGGCCGGGGGTGAAGATGTTGACCGGCCGATCCTTGCGCATCCGCCAGCCGGGTTTGCCGTCGACTGCCCCGATCACCTGATCCTCGAACGGCGCGACGCTGAACGCGGGCGCGGTCGGCCAGAGCCGCAGCGCTTCCTTCAGGACACGCTCGATCACCTCCAGCTTGGCGACCTGCGCATAGTCCGGCCGCGCGTCGCCCGGCAGCACGCGGTCGACCTCGGCATAAGCCTGTGCCAGCACCGCCGGATTGCGCAGCAGGTAGGTGAAGGCGAACGTCAGCATCCCCGACGTCGTTTCATGCCCGGCGATCAGGAAGGTCAGCACCTGATAGCGGATGTTGAGGTCGTCGAGCCCCTCGCCCGTTTCCGGGTCGATCGCGGTCAGCATCAGGTTGAGCAGGTCTTTACCCTCGTTCGGGTTGACCCTGCGGTCGGCGATGATGCCGTCTACCAGCGCGTTCATCTCGGCGATGTCGGCCTCGTACTGCGCCGCCGCACGGCGGGCGAAGCGTTGCTGCACCGGCAATCGCGTGATGACGTTGAGCGCTTCCGACAGCGCACGGCCGAGCGCGACGAGGAAGCTGTCGAGTTCCTCGCGCTCAAACGAGTTGAAGCGGTGACCGAACCCCGCGATCGCGATTGAGTCGAGCGTCAGGCGCGTCATGTCGTCGGCGACGTGGACGTCGGTTCCCGCCGCGCGCGTCCACTTGGCGACCAATTGATCACACACCTCGACGATCATATCGAAATAGCCACGCATCGCGCGCTGCGAGAAGGCGGGCAGCAGTATGCGGTGCGCCTTGCCCCAGTTCGGCTCCTCACTGAACGCGGTGAACAGCCCGTCGCCTGCGAACTTGCGCACGACGCGCAGCGCCGGCCCCGGCATTTTGCGAAAGCGCGTTTCATCTGACAGTTCGGCGACCAGATCGGGATCGGTGACGAAGATCGACACGCGGCTGCCGAAGCGCAGCTTGAAGATGCCCTGCGGCGCTGAACGGCTGACGCTCAGCAGGTGGCCGACAAGTCCCGAGCGCGCGATCTGGTGCAGGTGGCCGATCACGGGCAGCGCGCGTGGCATCGGCACCGGTGCAGACGGCGCGGCGGGTATGTCGTTGGGTTTGCTAGCCATGATCGCCGTTGCTCCGTTGCGCGTGCTAGCTCCCAAACACAGGCTTGGCGCCGCGCGCAAGTTGCCGCAACGGCAGGCTGGCGGCGCGGCGCGGCCACGGATAGAAGGCGCGCATGGTCCGCTTCCTGCCCTCCATGCTCGAACCGCTGGTCGCCGGCATCGCCGCTGCGGTGGGGGTGACGCATCCCGCCAATGCCGCGATGCAGGATCCGGCGACCGACCCGGGTTGCGCCAACGTTCGCGTCGCCATTCCGGCCGAGCTGTCGCATTGGAGCATGCGCTCCCCGCTGACCGCGGGCAATGCGCCGCGCAACGCCCCCGTGCTCGCGATCGGTCGCGCCGCCGACCTCAGGCTCGCACCGCTCGGCGAGGTGCAGCCGCGGATTGCGCCCGGCAAAACGCCGACGCCGGGAAGCTACGCGGGCCTCGCCATGTTCCAGGTGGCGCTCCCCGGTACCTACCGTGTCGCGCTGGGGCAGAGGGCATGGATCGACGTGATCCGCGGCCGCTCGGGCGTGCCGTCGAGCGCGCACACGATGGGGCCGCGCTGCACCGGCGTCGCCAAGCTGGTCGATTTCCGATTGCGGCCCGGTCGCTACGTGCTCCAGCTGACGGGCGCTCCGGCGCAGACCCTTCCCGCCACCATCGTTCGGGTGAAGTGACATGATGCTGCCGTTCCTCGCCCTGCTCGCCCAAGCCGTCGCGCCGGTTCCAGCCCCTGCCCCGACACCCGCGCTTGCCGTCAGCAATCCGGCGATCGCACCCGTCAAAGTCCGGCTCGACACCGCGGCGGGTCCGATCGTCATCGCGGTCGACCGCGAGCACGCGCCGCTCACCGCCGCCAATTTCCTGCGCTACGTCGATGGCAAGAAGCTCGACGGCGTCGCCTTCTACCGCGCGGTGAAGGTCGGCGATGGTTACGGCCTCGCGCAGTTCGGCACGCGCAACGATCCCAAGCGGACACTGCCACCGGTCGCGTTCGAGCCGACGAGCAAGACGGGTCTGAGCCACGTCGACGGCGCGATCTCGATGGCGATGGCGAAGCCGGGCACCGCGGCGGGTGATTTCTTCGTCGTGGTCGGCGACCTGAAATCGATGGACGCGCACGACGCGGAGCCCGGCTTCGCGGTGTTCGGCCGCGTGGTCGAGGGCATGGACGTGATCCGCCGCATCCTCGGATCGCCCACGTCACCGACGGAAGGGCAGGGCGTGATGAAGGGGCAGATGCTCGCACCAACGATCCGTATCGTCAGCGCGCGTCGGGAGCCGTAACGCGGTTCTTGGCTGGCAGGCTTCAGGGCGTCACCTGGCCGAAGGGTGGTAAAGCGTTACCTTTTCGCCACATTGTCGCGGGGCAGCCGATGCGGCATAAGTAGAATCGCGCGATGTCGCTCTCGCCCGCCTTCCTCGACGAACTGCGCGGGCGCACGCATCTGTCGGCGCTGGTCGGAAAAACCGTCAAGCTGACGCGCGCGGGCCGTGAGATGCGCGGCTGCTGCCCGTTCCACAACGAGAAGACGCCCAGCTTCTACGTCAACGACGAGAAGGGCTTCTATCATTGCTTCGGCTGTTCGGCGCACGGCGACGCGATACGCTGGATGACCGACCACCAGGGCCTTCCGTTCATCGATGCGGTCAAGGAACTCGCCGCCGCCGCCGGGCTCGAGGTGCCGCAGGCCGATCCGCGCGCGGCGCAGAAGGCGGAGCGTGCCAAGTCACTCCACGACGTGATGCAGGCCGCCGCCGACTGGTTCGTGAGCCAACTCGGCGGGCTCGACGGCGCGGAGGCACGCGCCTTGCTCGACCGCCGCGGCGTGAGCGCGTCGACGCAGCGTACCTTCGGCTTCGGCTACGCGCCGGACAGCCGCGGCAAGCTGCGCGCGGCGCTGAAGGATTTCGGCGACGCGATGCTGGTCGAGGCCGGGCTACTAATCCAGGTCGACAACAAGGAGCCATACGACCGTTTCCGCGGCCGGCTGATGATCCCGATCCGCGATCAGCGCGGTCGCGTGATCGCGTTCGGCGGGCGCATCATCGGAGAGGGCGAGCCGAAGTACCTGAACTCGCCCGATACGCCGTTGTTCGACAAGGGGCGCACGCTCTACAATCTCGATCGCGCGTCGGCGGCGGCGCGCAAGGCCGACCGCGTGTTCGTGGTCGAGGGGTACATGGACGCGGTCGCGCTCGCGCAGGGTGGCGTGGGTGAGGTCGTTGCCCCGCTCGGTACGGCGCTAACTGAGGCGCAACTCGAACGGCTGTGGCGGATGGTCGATGTGCCGATGGTCTGCCTCGATGGTGACGGCGCGGGGCAGAAGGCCGCGATCCGCGCCGCACAGCGTGCGCTGCCGATGTTGGCGCCGGGTCGCAGCCTGTCCTTCATCACGCTGCCCGAGGGACAGGACCCCGACGACCTGATGCAACAAGGCGGCGCGCGCGCGTTCGAGGCGCTGGTGCGCGAGGCCGAGCCGCTGGTCGAACGGTTGTGGAAGCACGAGCTCGCCGCCGAACCGCTCGACACGCCCGAGCAGCGCGCCGGCTTGAAGCGCCGCCTGTCCGACCTCGCCAACACCATCGCCGACCCGAGCGTCAAGTCGGAGTATGTCGCCGAGTTCCGCCACCGCTTCGACCAGCAGTTCGCACGCGGGCGGCAGGCAGGCGGCTTTCAGGCACGCACCCCCTTCTTCCCCTATCAGCAGCGCCGCGCTGGGCAGAAATGGTCGCCGCCCCCTGCCCCCGTGACCGACGACGCAAAGGCGGTGCGCGCGGCGGGCGGGATCGACCGCGTGCTCGCGAAAGCGGTGCTCGCCGGGCTGATCCGCCATCCGGCCGAGATCGCGACGCATATGGAAGTGCTCGGCAGCCTCAAGCTCGCCGACGGCGCGCTTGGGCGATTGTTCGAGGCAGTGGTCGACGTGGCGCTAGAGGACCGATCGCGACGGGAGGGGGCGCTTGATAGCCAGCGCCTCGTCACCATATTGACGCGATCCGGCTTCGAACAGGTCGCGTCCGACCTGCTCAGGGCCGATACGATGCCCTATTCGTTCACGCGCAAGACGGCGGACGAGAACAAGGCGCGCGAGGACCTCGACGAGGCGATCGCCATTCTTGTCTCCCGCCCCGAAGTGGATGCAGCGCTGGCGGACGCGACCTCCGCGATGCAGTGCCACTTCACCGACGAAGCGTTTGAACGACAGGTGGCATTGGTCAACGAACAACGGGCGCTGGACGTGCGGCTTGCAAATCTCGTGCAGGCGAACGAAGACGCCCGCGCGCTAGGTACCGAGGACAATTGATGGCGAAGGCGAATATAGCGGAAGCACCCGAGGCTCAGGACAACGGGGATGCGCCGCTGATCGACTTGAACGACGCGAACATCAAGAAGGTGATCGCCCGCGCCAAGAAGCGCGGCTACATCACCTATGACCAGCTGAACGACGCGCTGCCGCAGGGCGAGATGTCGTCCGATCAGATCGAGGACATTACCTCGGCGCTGAACGAGATGGGCATCAACATCGTCGAGAACGACGAGCAGGGCGAGGAAGGCGAGACCGAGGAACGCGCGGAGGAGGACGAGGTCGAGGCGACCGACGCCGAGACCGACAGCAGCGCGCCCGTCGTCGAGAAGAAGAAGGAAACCGTTGATCGCACCGACGATCCGGTCCGCATGTACCTGCGCGAGATGGGGGCGGTCGAGCTGCTGTCGCGCGAAGGCGAGATCGCAATCGCCAAGCGGATCGAGGCCGGGCGCGACACGATGATCCTGGGGCTGTGCGAGAGCCCGATCACCTTCAACGCGATCATCGACTGGTCGACGGCGCTCAACGAAGGGCAGATGCAGCTGCGCGAGATTCTCGATCTCGACGCGATGCTGTCGAAGGGTCCGTCGGCCGAGCAGGTCGAGGGCGCCGAGGACGACGACGGCGAGATCAGCGAGAAGAACGCCGGCACCAGTTTCAAGGAAGAAGAGGACGTCGCCGAGGAGCCGTCGGCCGACGAAGACGACGAGTCGGGCGAGCCGCGCACCCCGCGTCCCAGCGACGACGAGGACGAGGACAATACGCTCAGCCTCGCGCAGATGGAGGAAACGCTCAAGCCGCAGGCGCTGGAGAAGTTCGCCAACATTACCGCGCTCTACAAGAAGTTCTCCAAGATGCAGGAGACGCGGCTGGGTGCGATGGGCGGCGGCAACGAGCTGTCTGCCGCCGACGAGCGCAAGTACCAGAAGCTGCGCGAGGAGCTGACCGCCGAGGTCGAAAGCGTCCAGTTCCATCAGGCGAAAATCGAGTTCCTGGTCGATCAGCTCTACTCGTACAACCGTCGCCTGACCGCGCTCGGCGGGCAGATGCTGCGTCTGGCCGAGCGCCACAAGGTCAGCCGCGCCGACTTCCTCAAGCGCTACATGGGCCACGAGCTCGACGACACGTTCCTGGCGAGCGTCAGCGGCATTGACAAGAAGTGGACTGCGTTCGCGACCAACGAGGCGGGCGCCGTGGAGCGCATCCGCAGCGAGATCGCCGAGATCTCGCAGCAGACCGGCATGGGGCTCGCCGAGTTCCGCCGCATCGTCAACATGGTGCAGAAGGCCGAGCGTGAGGCGCGCATCGCCAAGAAGGAGATGGTCGAGGCAAACCTGCGCCTCGTGATCTCGATCGCGAAGAAGTACACCAACCGCGGCTTGCAGTTTCTGGACCTGATCCAGGAAGGCAACATTGGCCTGATGAAGGCGGTGGACAAGTTCGAGTATCGCCGCGGTTATAAGTTCAGCACTTACGCGACGTGGTGGATCAGGCAGGCGATCACGCGCTCGATCGCCGATCAGGCGCGCACGATCCGCATCCCGGTCCACATGATCGAGACGATCAACAAGCTGGTCCGCACCAGCCGCCAGTTCCTCCACGAACAGGGCCGCGAGCCCACGCCCGAGGAAATGGCAGAGCGCCTGAGCATGCCGCTCGAGAAGGTGCGCAAGGTGATGAAGATCGCCAAGGAGCCGATCTCCCTCGAGACGCCGATCGGCGACGAGGAAGACAGCCATCTGGGCGACTTCATCGAGGACAAGAACGCGGTCATTCCGGTCGACGCGGCAATTCAGGCGAACCTGAAGGAAACGGTCACCCGCGTCCTTGCCAGCCTGACGCCGCGCGAGGAGCGCGTGCTGCGCATGCGCTTCGGTATCGGCATGAACACCGACCACACGCTGGAGGAGGTCGGGCAACAGTTCTCGGTCACGCGCGAGCGTATCCGTCAGATCGAGGCAAAGGCGCTTCGCAAGCTCAAGCACCCGAGCCGCAGCCGCAAGATGCGCAGCTTCCTCGACCAGTAACCTCAAACGCCAGCAAATCGGCGCCGGCGAAGTCCTTCTTCGCCGGCGTTTTTGTTCGCGTGCGCGATGCGGAAGCACTCAGTTCCGACGCTTGTTGCTCCATTCCGGCGCATGTTCACGTACATTGAGCGCCGAGTAGAAATGCTCCGTTCTGCACCAGCCTGCTATGCGTGACCAAGTCAGCACGGCAACGTGCAAGTCATGGAAAACGCATCGCTTCCGCAACTCAGCCCCGAGCAGCAGGTGACCGCGTCGGAGCTCGTCCGCCACTTCGGGCTATGGCAGGACCGCGCCGCACGCGCGCCGGTCTACGTGCATCATCGCGGCCGATTGCGACTGGTGCTGCTGTCGCTAGAGCTGATGGACTCGATCTGCGCCCCGCATCTGGGCGGCTCAGCCGACCAGCAGGATCAGCTCTCCGGCCTAATCGACCACCTCGACGAAGCGCTGATCGTCTTCACCGCGAGCGGACGCGTCCGTCACGCCAACGCCGCCGCACACACCCGCTTCGGCAAGGGTGCGCAGGTCGACCGGACCGCCAGGCAGCTGTCTCAGGTGAGCGGCATGTTCCTCGACGACGCGATCGCGCGCGTGCTCGCCAGTGGAACGGGTGAGACGCTCGACCTCGTGCCCGATCCCTACCCCGCCCGGCGGCTGCACGCGCGCATCGATCCGCTCGGCGACGGCTGCCTGCTCGTCGCACGCGACGCGACTGCAGCGGAAGAGGCGCGCGCGCGCGCGGCCGAGCTGCGTGCACTCGAACGCGCGATCGAGGTGTCGAACGTGGCGGCGCGCGCACGCGTCAACCCGCGCGGGTATCTGCTCGACCCCGACGCCGCGCTCGCGCGCGTGACAGGCACGACGCCCGAACAGCTCGCCGCCGCGCGCTTCCTGACGCTGGTCGCGGTCGCGGACCGCGCCCGCGTCGGAGACATGATCGAATACGTCTTCGCGAACGCCGCCGCAGTCGGCACGCGCGCGCAGCTGCTGGTGCGCGGCGCGACCGCCGCACCCGTCGCGCTCGGTCTGGCGCCGGTCGAGCGCGGTGGCAGGGTCGAGGAAGTCACCATCGTGCTGACGCCCACGTCAACCTGAACGCGCCCTCCACTCGGATCGTCGCATTGCACGACCGCTCGGTCCGAAACGGCCGCTCGGACGATCGGCGCGACCGCATGTAAACGCGACCTTCACACTCGCGCGCTATCCCGAGCGAGCCGGGGGGTCGGCGATCATCAACGGAGGTGGAGGCGCGCGTGATTGTTGCATCGAGCGAGGCATGGTCGGACGGCACGCGCACGCTCGCGTCACTCGTCGCGACCGACGGCACCGCCGCGCAGACGCACGCGATGCTGCTCGCCCGTCCGGCCGCCTCGATGCGTGACCTGGCGGACGCGGTTCACGCGCTGTGCACCGTCCACGGCTCGGCCGACCGCCGGCCGCCGACGCTCGCCACCGACGACGCCGCGCTGCAGAACTGGATCGCGCGCGTTCCCGACATCCGCGCCGATGAGCGCGCGTTCATGGCGCGTCTCGCTGCCGATGTCGGCCCGATTCCATCGACACCCGGCCATGCCGCGACCGAGGCAGCGCTGATTACGCAGCGCCAGGTGCTCGATCGCCTGTCCGCCTCCGACCGCGCCGGCTGTGCGCTGGGAGCGGCCGTCGCGCTGACGCTCGACTGGGTTGCGGTGCGTACAGTGCTCGACAACGCCGCGCGTCGGCTGTTCGGAACTGGCCCCGCGGCGACGCCTGAGTTCGCGCGACAGATCACCGCACTGCTCGCGCAGGCGCCGCTGCCCGCCGGGATCGAGCGCGCGATGCTGTTCGGCGCGGAACAGTTGCTCGGGCAGCACCGTGGGCTCTGGCACCTGCTGGAGGCGCGCGCCTCAGCGCGCGAACGCGCCTGAGCCGCAGCGAGGATCACACCTTGAACTAAGTCGCCCGCTTGCATCGCGGCGCGGCTCTCCGCTACGTCCGTGGCCGAACGATCGAACAGGACGGGATTGCCCATGCAGCGCTTCGAGGGAACGCAGAGCTACGTTGCGACCGACGATCTGAAGGTCGCGGTCAATGCCGCCGTCACGCTGCGCCGCCCCTTGCTGGTGAAGGGCGAGCCCGGCACCGGCAAGACCGTGCTCGCGCACGAGATCGCCAAGGCGGCGAACGCCGAGCTGATCGAGTGGAACGTGAAGTCGACCACCAAGGCGCAGCAGGGCCTGTACGAATATGACGCGGTCGCGCGCCTGCGTGACGGGCAATTAGGTGACGAGCGCGTTCACGACATTGCCAATTACATCCGCCGCGGCAAATTGTGGGAAGCGTTTACCCGTCCCACGCCGCCGGTCCTGCTGATCGACGAGATCGACAAGGCGGATATCGAGTTTCCAAATGACCTGTTGCAGGAACTAGATCGCATGGAGTTCCACGTCTACGAGACGAAGGAGACGGTGCGCGCGATCGAGCGGCCGATTGTCGTCATCACCAGCAACAACGAGAAGGAACTGCCCGACGCGTTCCTGCGTCGCTGCTTCTTCCACTACATCAAGTTTCCCGACCGTGACACGATGCAGGCGATCGTCGACGTTCACTTTCCCGGCATCCAGAAGATGCTCGTCAGCCGCGCAATGGACATCTTCTACGACGTGCGTGAAGTGCCCGGATTGAAGAAGAAGCCGTCGACCAGCGAGCTGCTCGACTGGCTGCGGCTGCTGCTGCACGAGGACATGCCGCTCGAGGTGCTGCAGAACCGCGACCCGACCAAGGCAATCCCGCCGCTCCACGGCGCGCTGCTCAAGAACGAGCAGGACGTGATGCTGTTCGAACGCCTCGCCTTCATGGCGCGGCGGCAGGCGAACAAGGGCTGACGCGGCCGCTTTTCTCACCCACTTTCGCCTGCTAGCCTTCACCGATCGGGCGGGGGCTTGGATGATTGAGAGCGGATCGAGTATCGTCGGGGTTGACCCCGGGCGTTGGGGGCTGCCGCCCGCGACGGCATTTCGCATCGAATTGCCGGCGCCGGACCTCCGCCCGTTTTTCACCGACTACTATCTGCTCGACTCCGATCCCGACGTTCACGCCGGTGCGGTCAGCTATCCGATGCCGTCATGGCCGATGATCCGCATCCGCGTTTCGGCCGATCCGATCTCCTTGCGGTTAGGCCCGCGCTGCTACGATCCGCTGCCGGCGGCGGCGCTCTACGGCACCACGACCCGCGCGATGCAGACGACCACGCACGGCGGCGTGACCGTTGGCGTCGGCATCACTCCACTCGGCTGGTCACGGTTGTTCTCAGTCTCCGCCGACAAGGTGCGCGATCAGGTCGTGCCGTTATGGGAGCTGCTTCCTGCCCCGGCCGTGACCGCGCTGGTGGACGCGTTGCGCACGGCCGATCTAACGACGGAATTGTCCGCGATCCTCGATACGTTCCTGCGCGCACACCTGTTGCCGGCGAGCCCGTGCGACGATGCGATCCGCGTACTCAGTCGTATGATCGCCGATGAGCAAGTCGAGGATATCGGATCGGCCAGCCACGAACTCGGCCTGTCGACCGCGGCCCTCAGGCGCCTCTCGGCCCGCTATTTCGGCTATCCACCCAAGCTGCTGCTGGTCCGCGCGCGCTTCATGCGATCTTTGCTGCGCATGATGCTGACAGGTGAATGCGCCGACTATTCCGCCATCGAGCCGACCTATTTCGACAAATCGCACTTCCTGCGCGACGCCCGCCGCTTTCTGGACACCACGCCCAGGCGTTTCATGCAGCGCAGCAACCCCTACGTCCTGGGGATCCTGCGCGCACGCCGCGACGTGGCGCGTGCAGTTGCAGCGGCGGCCGACCTCCCGGTAACGCCTCGCTAACCACGCCCGTCAAACGCATCCTTACAATGAACGCGATACCAAAGGGTCATGGTTCGCGTTCCCCCCACGTGCATCGCCCTTGCCGCCGCTGTCGCCGCCCTGTTCGGTGCAGCACCGGCCTCCGCCAATCTGCTCGACTATGTCGGGCAATGCGTGCCCTTCGCGCGTCAGGCATCGGGTATCCAGATCTACGGCGATGCATGGACGTGGTGGGATCAGGCGGACGGTCGCTACAAGCGCGGGCACAAGCCGAAGGTCGGCGCGGTCATTGTCTTCGCGAAGACTGGCCAGCTTCGCCTCGGTCATGTCGCGGTGGTCAGTCGCGTCGTCGAGAACCGCGTGCTGATGCTGACCCACGCCAATTGGTCGCGTCAGAACGGCGAGCGCGGCCACGCCGAGCAGGACGTGACGCTGTACGACGTGTCCGACGACAATGACTGGAGCCGGGTGAAGGTGTGGTACCGCGACTCGAACGGGCTGGGCGGCAGCATCTATCCGGTAAAGGGCTTCATCTACGGCACTGGTGACACCGCGCGCGAGCTGACCGGGCGCAATCCCGATTACGTCGGTGCGCTGATCGACGCCTATGTGCCGGGCGCGGGCGGGCACTGAGCGCAACAGACCTGCTCGACACACGTCACCGGGCGCGGCACACTCCGCCGCATGTTCCTCCACTTCCTCGACGAGCTCCGCGCCGCCGGCATCCCCGCCAGCATGAAGGAGCATCTGATCCTGCTCGAAGCGCTCGAGGCCGAGGTGATCGAGCGCAAGCCGGAGGATTTCTACTACCTCTCGCGCTCGGTCTACGTGAAGGACGAGGGACTGCTCGACAAGTTCGACCAGGTCTTCGCCAAAGTGTTCAAGGGGCTGGAAACCAGCTTCGCGACCAACGAGGCCGCGATCCCCGCCGACTGGCTGAAGGCAGTGGCCGAGAAATATCTCACGCCTGAGGAGATGGAGGCGATCAAGTCGCTCGGCTCGTGGGACGAGATCATGGAAACGCTCAAGAAACGGCTAGAGGAGCAGGAAAAACGCCACCAGGGCGGCAACAAGTGGATCGGCACCGGCGGCACCAGCCCGTACGGCAATTCGGGTTATAATCCCGAGGGTGTGCGGATCGGCGGCGAGAGCCGGCACAAGCGCGCGTTGAAGGTGTGGGACCAGCGCGAGTTCAAGAACCTCGACAACACGCGCGAACTCGGCACGCGCAACATCAAGGTGGCGCTACGCCGGTTGCGCAAGTTCGCGCGCGAGGGCGCGGCGGACGAGCTCGACATCGATGCCACGATTGCGGGCACCGCGCGGCAGGGCTGGCTCGACGTCCACATGCGCCCGGAGCGCCGTAATGCGGTCAAGCTATTGCTGTTCCTCGATGTCGGCGGATCAATGGACCCCTTCATCAAGCTGTGCGAGGAATTGTTCTCCGCCGCGACGACCGAGTTCAAGAACCTCGAGTTCTTCTACTTCCACAATTGCCCGTATGAGGGCGTGTGGAAGGACAACAAGCGTCGCTTCGCCGAGCGCACGCCGATGTGGGACGTGCTCCACAAATTCCCGCACGACTACAAGCTGATCTTCGTCGGCGATGCGGCGATGAGCCCGTACGAGATCACGCATCCCGGCGGCTCGGTCGAGCATTTCAACAAGGAAGCGGGCGCGGTGTGGATGCAGCGCCTCACCACCACCTACCCCGCCGCGGTGTGGCTTAACCCGACACCCAAGGCACAGTGGGGCTATTCGCAATCGACCAAGATCATGCGCGAGCTGTTGAACGACCGCATGTACCCGCTAACGCTCGACGGCCTGGACGAGGCGATGCGCGAGCTGACCCGCAAGCGGTGAGACGCGCGCTCAGCGGTGCCCGCGCCAGATCCTCAGCCGTTGCCCCGCTGGCGCACCGCCACCCTGCTCCGCATCGCAGGCGACGTAACGGAAGCGCTTGTCGGTGCAGAGCCACAGCTCGTCGAGCCAGCCCGCCTTCTTGGTCGTGACCCGCACGGCACCCGTGGGCAAGCCGTTCACCGCGGCGAAGCGGCGCTTGAAGTCGGCAACGGTCAGCGACGTGCGCGACAGCGCGTCCATGTCGGGGAAGCGCAGCCGTTCGAACATCGCGGTCGAGCGCGCAAAATAGGCTTCAGGCGAGGTGCCGGGCATGCAGGTTCCGTGCTTCGACCATTCGTGCTGCATCAGCTGCGCCGAGGGCGTCGAGCACAGATGCTGGCGGATCAGCCGCGTCGGCAGGATCGGCGTCGCCTGACAATATTGCGGCCACTCCTTGCCGACGCCGTCCGGCCAGAGCCCGTGGAGCACGAAGCCGAAATCGTTACCGCCGCCGCACTGCACGTTGCTGCGCGCGCCGCGATCACGCGATCCGGTGCGGCAATATTCCGGGCTCCAGCTGATCGCGAGCGTGTAGCTGCCGATCGGCAGGCGCCGCACCGGCTGGCTCGCCGAAGGCAGATCGGGTCGCGGCCGCTCTATCGTCGAAGGGATGCGGCAGACATTCGCCTGCGCGCTCGCGATCGCGGGCGCCAGCAACGCCGCGCCGGCCGCCAGTATCGCTGCCAGCCGCGTCATTCGCCGTCCTCCACCAACTCGTCGGTCACATCTTCGCCGAACCACGCGCGAGCGTCGAAGCGGAACAGCATGGCCGCCGCCGCGACGCCCAGGGCGGTCGTCAGCACCGACAGGATCAGCGAGGGCGCACCCATCGCGCCGCCCAGCGCCGCGGGCAGGTTGAACAGGAAGCGGAGCGCAGAAAGCCCGGCGAGCACCACCACGATCCACTTGGCGACCACGCTCGCGCGCCGCGCGGTGAAGAACCACAGCAGCAGCGTGATCGCGATGTTCAGCCCGAGCATGACGAACAGCATCCAGCCGAACGGCTTTGTTTGCGGGTTGGCGGCGAGCTTCGCCTGCATCGCGGGCCAATCGACAACCCAGCTGACCAGCGAGAGCGCGAAACCGGACAGGTAAAGCCGCTCAAAGGTGATGATTGAAGCCGGTCGCTGCATAGGTCCTGTGGTCCGGTGGTGGATTGTTGATGGTGCCGCTAGGCCAGCGCGAAGTCGAGCCCGATGTCGGCGGCTGGCGCGGATTGCGTGATGCGACCGACGCTGACGAAATCGACGCCCGTCTCCGCGATGGCGCGGATCGTCTCCAGCGTGACTCCGCCCGATGCCTCGGTCGGAACGCGTTCACCGACCAGGGTCACTGCACCGCGCAGGATGGCCGGCGTCATGTTGTCGAGCAGCAGGTGCGTCGCGCCCGCCGCCAGTGCTGGCTCGATCTGGTCGACGCGGTCCACCTCGACGATGATGCGCGCCACGCCCGCCGCCTTCGCGCGCGCCGCGGCCTCTGCGACCCCGCCCGCGACCGCGACATGGTTGTCCTTAATCATCGCCGCATCCCACAACCCCATGCGGTGGTTGGTGGCGCCACCCATGCGGGTCGCGTACTTCTCCAATCGCCTAAGGCCCGGGATCGTTTTGCGCGTGTCGAGCAGTGTCGCACGGGTGCCCTCGATCCGGTCGACGTAGCTGCGGGTCAGCGTCGCGATCCCCGAGAGATGCTGCACCGTGTTGAGCGCGGATCGCTCCGCCGTCAGCAGCGCGCGCGCATTGCCCTCGACGCGCATCAGGTTCGCGCCTGCTGCAACCCGGTCGCCGTCGCTGACGAGCAGTTCGATCTGCGCGTCGGGATCGAGCCGGCGAAAGAGCGCCGCCGCGATCTCCAGCCCGGCAACGGTGATCGCGTCGCGGCTGTCCATCACCGCGGTGAAGCGCGCATCGGCAGGGATTACCGCGGCGGAGGTGACATCACCCCCCTCGCCCATGTCCTCGGCCAGCGTCGCTGACACGAACGCGTCGAGATCGAAGCCGTCGAGCACGAAGGTCACGGCAATGTCTCATTGGGCTCGACGCCCCACAAGCGGCTGCTCTCGACCCATCCCGCCTGGCCGTGAACGTCGAAGCGGCACCAGCCCGATCCGCACTGGCTCAAGCGCCCGACGACACCGGGCGCCGCGCGCCACAGCAGCTTTCCGCCGCCACGCCGCTCGTGCATCTCGACCGGCTGCCCGTCCTCGACGATCGCGGTGCGCGTGCTGCTGATCAGATTGCCCAGGAACCAGCCCTGCGTCCCGCTCGGGTCCTCGACCTTGCGCCATTCCTTGAACGTGTCGATGACGCGGACCGGCAGGTCGCGACGAATGTACAGCCACGTCGCGGGGTAAGTGCGTCCGGGGCCACTCCGCATCCGCGCGCGCGCCGGCGCGATCGAGGCATAATAAGGCGGCTTCTGCTTCGGCTCGGCCGCCTGCGCGCCATCGACGATGCACAAGGCGGCGAGTGCACCGACGATGACGACCCTGAAACGCCTGTTCACTTAACCGATCCCCCTACGCCCGACCGCATGCACCTTGCCCCGGCTCGGCGGCGGCTTCAACCGTTCAGACGCGCCCGCTTCAAGCGTTGACGCTGGCGCGTGGCTGCGCCACTCCGTCATTCATGTCCGACACGCCACGTGTTGCCCGTCCCCCTGCCACCGGTCGCGTCGCCAAACCGCGCGTGATCGTCACGCGCGAACTGCCCGACACGGTGATGGCGCGGATGGAGGCGCTGTTCGACACCACCAACAATCGCGGCGACGTGGCAATGTCGCGCGATCAGCTCGCCGCCGCGATGGCCGACTGCGACGTGCTGGTTCCTGCCGTCACCGACACGATCGACGCCGCGCTGATTGAGGGAGCGGGCGAGCGGCTGCGGCTAATCGCCAACTTTGGTGCGGGCGTAAACCACATCGACCTGAAGGCGGCGCGCGCACGGCGGATCATCGTCACCAACACGCCCGGCGTGCTGACCGAGGACACCGCCGATATGACGATGGCGCTCATCCTATCGGTCCCGCGCCGGCTTGCAGAGGGCGAGAAGCTGGTGCGCTCGGGCGCGTGGACGGGGTGGAGCCCCGGCGGAATGCTTGGCTACCGGATCGGCGGCAAGGCGCTCGGCATCGTCGGCATGGGTCGTATCGGCCAGGCGGTGGCGCGGCGCGCGAGCGTGTTCGGGCTATCGATACACTACCACAATCGTCATCGCTTGCCGAAGGTCCTAGAGGGCGAGTTGGGTGCCGAGTGGCACGCGAACCTCGACGAGATGCTGGGCGCGATCGACATCCTGACGCTGCACACGCCGCTGAACGACGACAGCCGCGGACTGATTGACGCGCGACGGATCGCGTTGCTGCGTCCGCACGTCTTCGTCATCAACGCGAGCCGCGGCGGCATTCTCGACGAGGACGCGCTGGTCGATGCACTGGAGAACGGACGATTGGCGGGTGCCGGTCTCGACGTGTGGCAGCACGAACCGCGCATTGATCCGCGGCTGCTGGCACTTCCCAACGTCGTCATGACCCCGCACATGGGCTCGGCCACCTACGAGGGACGGGTTGCGAGCGGCGACAAGGTGATCGCCAACATCCGCATGTGGGCCGACGGCCATCGCCCGCCCGATCAGGTGCTGGAGGGCTGGGCCTGAGCCAAGCGCCCATTGCAACCCGATCGCAGCTTTGTGACAAAGCTTTACGTAGCGGAACCCATCCCAACCCGCTTCATTCATCCGGCTCCTAACTTCAATCGGAGCCTAACACGATGCGCAACGCAGCCCTGATCACCGTTCTCGGCCTCGCCGCTCTGTCCACCTCGGCCTGCTCGACCTTGAAGGGTGCCGCGATCGGCGGTGCTGGTGGAGCCGGTGTCGCCGCCGCAACCGGCGGCAGCGTCGAGAAAGGCGCGGCGGTCGGCGGGGTCGGCGGCGCGGTGGTCGGTACCGTCGTCGACTGATCCGACGTGGCGGGGCGCGCGACCACGGTCGCGCGCCCCGCTGGCGCTCAGTCGCCGGTCAGAATGCGGTCGACCAGTTCCTTGACGCTCGGCACGTAACCATTCGAGTAGAACGGATCGCGCTTGAAATTGTACGCGGCGTGCCCCGCGAACATCAAATTCTGCTCGACGTCGCCGCCGTGCGCGATCTCCTGCAGCGTCTTCTGGATGCAGAAGCTACGCGGGTCGGCAAGACGACCGGTCGAGTTGGTCTCGGTATCCGCCCAGCTCGAAAACAGGCACTGTGACAGGCAGCCCATGCAGTCGGCCTGATCCTTGCGGATTTCACTCTTCTCCAGCGGCGTCACGAACACCAACGTATTGTCGGGCGTCTTGAGCGCGTCGGTGAAGCCCTCGCCGAACCACTGCCGCGCGCGCAGCAGGTCGTTCCGCGTCACCCAGAAATTCTTGCCCTTCACCCCGACGTCGAGCTGAAAGACGTGATCGCCCGCTTCCTGCGTCGAGAAGGCGATCTGCCGCTCAGACCGCGCCTCAAGGCTGCGCAGGAACGGGTTGCGTACCGCAGAAGAATAGAAACCGGTCGGCGAGAAGCGGTGGAGCAGCACGTCGCCCTCCTCCACGGTCATCAGCCGCTGCTTCCAATCGTCGGGGATCGGGCTCTCACGCGTCAGAAGCGGGCGCGTGCCGTACTGGAATGCGATCTGGCCGAGTTCGGGATTGTCGATCCACTCGTTCCAGTCGCGCAGGTACCAGACACCGCCTGCCATCACGATCGGCGTGGTGTCGGGAATACCGCCCTCGCGCATCGTGTCGCGCAGCGCCTTGACGCGCGGATATGGGTCCTCGGGACGAAGCGGATCCTCGGCGTTCGACAGGCCGTTGTGCCCGCCCGCCAGCCAGGGATCTTCGTACACCACAGCGCCGAGCAGTTCGGACACCTTGGAGTACGCCCGCTTCCACAGCGCCCGGAACGCCCGGCCCGAGCTGACGATCGGCAGATAATTGACGTTGTACGACGCTGCGATCTCGGACAGCTTGTACGGCATGCCGGCGCCGCAGGTGACGCCCGCGACCATGCCGCGGGTCCGCTCAAGCACGCCCTGCAACACGCGCTGCGCGCCGCCCATCTCCCACAGCACGTTGATGTTGATCGCGCCCTTCCCGCCCGCGATCTCCCATGCGCGCTGAACCTGCTGCACCGCGCCCTCGATCGCGTAGGCGATCAGTTCCTCGTGCCGCTCGCGACGGGTCAATGCTCGGTAGACCTGCGGGATGATCTTGCCGTCGGGATCGTAGCTGTCGGCGTTGACCGCCGACACCGTGCCGATGCCGCCCGCCGCTGCCCAGGCACCAGCCGAGGCATGGTTGGTTGCAGCGACGCCTTTTCCGCCCTCCACCAACGGCCACACTTCGCGACCGGCATAGACGATGGGGTTCAGGCCCTTGAACACGCTGCTGTCACTTCCCGACGTTGGTAATTAAGCCCGCTATAAACTAATGTCGCGACAAGGCGATAGCGTTGCGTCAGGCAAGCGCCCCCGGCCGCCCCATCGCCTCATTGTAGAGCGCGGCGTAGCGCGCGATCATCGTGCCTTCGTCGTAGAGCGCGCGCGCCTTGATCTGGTTGGCGCGGCCGACGCGGGCGCGCAGGTCGGGATCGGCGGCGAGCGCCTGGATCGCGTCGCGCAGGCGGACCTCGCCGTGATGCTCGGTGATGAACGGCGCATTCTCCTGCGCCACCATCGCGCGCACGTCGCCGACCGGCGGCGCGACGATCGGCAGCCCCGCCGCCATCGCTTCTACCACGCTGATCGGAAACTGCTCGGACTTGGACGACAGCGCGAGCAGGTCAAAATGGCGCATGAAGCGATACGGCCGGTCGAGAAAGCCGGGCATCACCAGCCGGTCGTCGATCCCCATCGCAATCGCGGCCTGCTCAATCGCGGCCTTCTCCGGTCCCTCGCCGACAATCACCAGGCGAAACCGCGCCGACACGCCGCCGACCGCGCGGATGAGTTGGGGCAAGTCCTTGACCGCGCGCAAGCCCGCGACCGATCCGATCACCACTTCGTTGGCGCGGCGGACAAAGCCGGGGATAGCCTTCGCGTCGGGATCCTTCGCGTACAGCCCTGTGGCGATCCCGTTCAGGATGCGGTGGACGCGCGCGCGCGGCTGCTTCCACGTCTCCAGCGCGATGCGCTCCAGGCTGGTCGAGGGCACCACCAGCGCGTGCGCCGCGCCGAGGGCGAGACGGCGGTAGATGTTGCGCTCGCGCTTCAGCCCGCCCGCCTCGTCGGCGTTGAAGCCGTCCTCGTGATGAACGAGCGGCGGCGCGCCTTTGGCGAACACCCGCCTAGCCATCACACCATCGATGGCACCCCAATTGTACGTCAGCACCAGATCGAACCCGCGCATGTAGCGCGCGATCGCCTCGTAACGCGCGACCGATGGCCGCCCGGTGAGCGGGGGCGCATTCTGCGCGATCTCGTACGCGATGCCGCGATCGATCCGCGCGCGGGCGCCCAGCGCGCCCGGCACCCCCGACACGATCGTGTGTCGTGCGCGGTCGCCGAATGCGTTCATCAACCGGACCGCGCGCGCCTCCTTCCCGCCCAGATCGAAGGTCGAGTGAAGGTGCAGGATCGAGATCGGCCGCGTCATGCGGAATGGCATAGCCGCCGACACGCTAACGCGCACCTACCTACGCGGGCGGAGACGCGCGCAGAGCGCCCTTGGGTATGTGCGTGATCCGGCAGGCGAGATCGGCCTCGCCGCTCGCCACGATCCAATGGTCGCCGCCGTCGACGATGCCGGTCGTGAACACGACATTGTCGAGGTACATCTGCGCGGCGAGCGGCGCGGTCAGCGCGGGTGCCGGCTCCAGCAGCGGCGTGTGGCAGGTCGCAATCGTTTTGGACGGGTCGTCGAGGTCGAGCAGCGTCCAATAAGTGCGATAGATGCCGACGACGCCGCTCGGCTCGACGCCGTGCCACAGCGTCAGCCAGCCCTCCTGCCCCTCGACACTCGCGCGCACGGGCTGCGCGCCGCCGCCCATCCGCGCGGTCGCCACGGTCGCCGCGTGCGGGCGAATGCCGGGTTCGTCGTGCGGCTTCCAATGCAGGGCGTCGGGCGAGGTGGCGAGATTGATCGACGGCCCTGCACGCCACGGTGAGTCGGGCGGATAGGCGAAATACAGGTCGCCGAGCGGCCGTGTTTGCGCCCAGAACTTGCCGCCGATCTGCCCCTCGAAGACCAGCATGTCCTTATTCTGGTGATCGAGCACGATCCCCTCGAGTCGCCAGTCGAGCGCATCGTCGCTGGTGTAGAGCGTGGTCGAATGCCGCTCCGGGCTGACCGAGCAGGTCGTCATGTAATAGCGCCCGTCGACCCGGCTGATCCGCGCATCCTCGACGCCGTAGCATTGGTACGGTCGTCGCGGCGCGATCGCGCGATCGTAGTGGATCGCCTCGATCCGCGTGCCTTCTGCATCCAGCTCGACCGGCAGCAACCACGACAGTGAGGTGAGCGCCATCACCTTCCACCCGCCACCGCGCATCATGAACTTGCGCGGGTCGCTGGTGTCGACCAGCGCAAGCGGCCAGGCGTCAAGTTTGTACAAACCGTTTTCCCAACGGATCGCGTGGACGTGGTCATGCTGAATTGGCTGGCGCAGCGCCTCCGCCACGCGCACCATCATCAGCAGATTGCCGTTCGACAGCCGCGTCATGCCGGGGTTGAACGCGCCGAGCACGTAGGTTTCGGCATCGATCCTGCCCGCGAGCGGCGAGCGCGACAGGTCGATGTCGCCGGGCGTGAGGATCAGCGCGTCGTGCGCGAAGGCCGGCGCTGGCTGCGTCATCGCTGCATTACTCCCCGTCCTGCACGCGCGGGCTGATCGTCAGCCGCTGGATCACGGTGCGGCGCGGCTGGGTCAGCAGATAGTGAACACCGGCGGCGATATCCTCGGCGCGGAGCATCTTCTCCTCGCCGATCTGTTCGCGCTGTTCCTCGGGCGAAATGTCGGGTTGCTGCATGTCGGAGCCGGTCATGCCGGGCTCGACCAGTGCGACGCGAATACCCTTCGGTCCAAGTTCGCGCCGCAGCGCGACCGAGAAGCCCTGGATGCCTGCCTTGATCCCGGCGTAGACGGTCGAGTGCGGGCCGAGAACATAGGCGCTCATCGATCCGACCAGCACGATGTCACCCTCCCCCATTGCAGCCGCCGCCTGATGCGCGAGCAGCAGGTAGTGCGTGAAGTTGAGCGAGATCGCGTGACGCAGCACCGGCTCGTCGAGCTCGGTCAATCCGGGCGCCCCAATCGCGGCGTTGGCAACGACCACGTCGTAACCGCCCAACGCATTGTGTGCGGCACCCAGGAACCGGCCGACATTGTCCGGCTCGGCGAGATCGAGCACCACGCCGTCGCCCGCGCCGACCTCGCGGATGCGCGAAAGCGCGTCGTCCAGATGCTCGGGCGTGTTCGCGCCGATAAAGACCTGCGCGCCCTCCGCGGCGAGCAGCACCGCGATCGCGCGACCAATTCCGGTCGAGCCGCCGCTGATAACCGCGCGTCTGCCTTTCAGCGGCAGCACGGCGGTATGCGCGTCGGCGATGTTCGTTTGCGTCATGGATCGTCCCGTCGGTTCAGCCGCGAGACGCCCGAGCGATCAGCCGGGTTCCGCGACCTCGCCGAGCAGTTGCCGAACCGCGGCGAGCGCCTGCGGCTCGGCAAGGGTGGGTACGTGGCCGACCCGCGGTACCGTCACCAACGTAGCCTTGGGCGGTGCCGCAATCATCCGCTCGGCAGTGGCGGCGGACAGCATGTCCGATCGTTCGCCGCGGACGACCAGCACCGGCACCTCCGACAGGGCAGCGTAGGCACGCCACATATCCGGTCCCGCCTCGTTGCCCGGCAGCCGGAACGGCTCGGCGATGCGCGCATCATAATCGAGCACGATCCGACCGGCACTGCTCAAGCGATAGACGCGCTTCGCCATCGCGAGCCAGTCCTCGATCCCCCAGTCGGGATAGACCGCCCCGCTCGATTCCTGCAGCGCGCGCGCGGCATGCATCCAGGTCGGATGGTTGCTCGACTTCCCCACGTAGCCGCGCACCCGTGCCAGGCCCGCCGCCTCAATCTCCGGCCCGATGTCGTTCAGCACCGCACCCGCGATCCGCTCGGGCATCATGCCCGCGAGCAGCATCGCGACGATTCCGCCGAGCGAGGTGCCGACCGCGACGAAGCGCGTGATCCCGGCCGCCTCGACCAGCGCCGCCATGTCCTGCGCGTAGGTGAGCGGCACGTAGCTCATCGGGTCCTTGGCGTAGGCGCTCTCGCCGCGGCCGCGGAATTCGACCGCCAGCATGCGCCATTCGGGCGACAGTTGCTCTGCCAGATCGGCGAAGTCGCGCGCGTTGCGTGTCAGTCCGGGCATGCACAGGATCGCGGGTCTGTTCGCGTCGCCGCCGTAGTCGCGCGCGTGGAGCCGCAGCCCGTCGGCCGACCACCAGTAGAAGTCGTCGAACGCTGCCCGATTTCCCGTCACGCTTGTACCCCGATCGCCTGCGCCCCCATATCGACGCATGCCGATCGACCCGCAAGCGTACCGCCCCGAAACCACGATCCTGGCGCTCGGCGGCGGGTTTTACGACCCCGTGGAGGCCGCCGACTTCCCGCAGACGGTGCTGCGCTTCCGCAACGATCGCGCCGCGGACGAGGTCGGGCTGGCCGCGCTGAGCGACGAGGATTGGCTGGTGCACCTCGGCCGTTTCGAGGCGCTGCCCGGCACGCTACCCCAACCGCTCGCGCTCCGCTATCACGGTCACCAGTTCCGCACCTACAATCCCGAACTCGGCGACGGGCGCGGCTTCACCTTCGCGCAGCTTCGCGACCGGAGCGGCCGCTTGCTGGATCTCGGCACCAAGGGCTCGGGACAGACGCCGTGGAGCCGCTTCGGTGACGGTCGCCTGACGCTGAAAGGCGGCGTGCGCGAGGTGCTGGCGAGCGAGATGCTCGAAGCGCTCGGCGTGCCGACCTCGCGCAGTTTCTCGCTGATCGAGACCGGCGAGGCGCTGGAGCGCGGCGACGAGCCGTCGCCGACGCGCTCGGCAGTGCTGGTGCGCCTCAGCCACGGTCACATCCGCATCGGCACCTTCCAGCGGCTCGCCTACCACCGCGACGAGCAGGGTTTGCGCGCGCTGACTGCTTACGTGCTGCGCAACCTGTACGGTGAGGACAGCGACGATCCTATCCGCCTGCTCGACCTTGTCGTCCAACGCACCGCGACGCTCGCCGCTGGTTACATGGCAGCGGGGTTCGTCCACGGCGTGCTCAATTCGGACAACATCAACGTGACCGGCGAGAGTTTCGACTATGGCCCGTGGCGGTTCGCGCCCACGTGGGACCCGGCGATCGTCGCCGCCTATTTCGACCATGCCGGGCTCTACGCCTTCGGTCGCCAGCCCGAGGCGATTCACTGGGACGCGATGCAGCTCGCGGTCTCGCTGCGCCAGATCAGCGATGCCGACCCGCTGATCGCCGCGCTCGATCGTTTTCCCGATTATTATCAGCGTGCGGTCACCGCCGCGATCCTGTGGCGGCTCGGCCGCGCCCAGCGCGAGCACGAGCGCGACCGTGCATTGGTGCAGTCCGTCGAGCGCGCGCTGCGCAGCACCGGCGTCCCGATCGAGCGCTTCTTCTTCGACGTGTTCGCGCAAGCACTGCCCGCGAGCTACGGCGCGGAGTGGGACGACGTGCGCGCTGCGCTCGACGGCTACGAACCCCGTCGCGCGCGCGATCACGCCTTCTGGACGGGCGAACCCTGCGCCATGCTGATCGACGAGGTCGAGGCGATCTGGGCCGCGATCGACCGCGACGACGACTGGTCACCGTTCCACGCCAAGGTGGCACACATCCGCCAAATGGGACAAGCGCTCAGCGACTGACCCCTTTCGCTCGCCCGCCGTTGCGGTAAGGAACCGAAATGGGTGAGTTGATCTCGTTTGAGCCCGCGACGGGTGCAGAACTGTGGCGCGGTGCGACGAGCGACGTCGATCTCGAGGTTGCTACCGCGCGCGACGGTTGGGTCGCCTGGGCGGCGCGTCCCGTCACCTTTCGTATCGAGACGATGCGCCGTTTCGCCAATGTCGTGCGCCAGCGCGCCGACGCCTTCGCCGACGTGATCGCGCGCGAAACGGGCAAGCCGCTGTGGGAGGCGAAGACTGAGGTCGATTCGGTCATCGCCAAGGTCGACATCTCAGTCAGCGCCTATGCCGAGCGCACGGCGCAACGCCGCATGGACGCGCCGATGGGCAGCCGCATGGCGCTCCGGCACAAGCCGCACGGTGTGCTGGCGGTGCTGGGGCCGTACAATTTCCCGGCGCATCTGCCCAACGGCCACATCGTGCCGGCGCTGATCGCGGGCAACGCGGTGGTGTTCAAACCCTCGGAGAAGACGCCCGCGACCGGCGTGTTCCTGTGCGAGTGCATCCACGCGGCGGGCGTACCCGACGAATGCATGCGCGTCGTGATCGGTGGGCCCGATGAGGGGCGCAAGCTCGCCGCGCACGACGGGATCGACGGGCTGCTGTTCACCGGCTCGGCGCGCACCGGCCTCGCGCTCAACCGCGCGTTTGCCGAGAAACCGGAGAAGATCCTCGCGCTTGAGATGGGCGGCAACAACCCGATCATCGTGTGGGATACGCCCGACCTAGCCGCCGCGGCGGTGCTGGTGGCGCAATCGGCGTTCACGACCGCGGGGCAGCGCTGCACCGCCGCGCGCCGGCTGATCGTGCAGGAAAGTCTGGCCGAGGAGTTCCTGGCCGAGCTCAACCGGCTGACCGGTCGCCTGATCGTCGGCCGCCCACACGACGATCCGCAGCCGTTCATGGGGCCGGTGATCGACAATGAGGCCGCCGACGGGCTGACCGAGAGCTTCCTCGCGCTGATGATGCGCGGCGGGCGCCCGATCCGCCACATGGCGCGCCCCGATCCCGAGCGGCCGCTGCTCACCCCCGGCATCATCGACGTGACCGACCTGCCCGACCGCCCCGACATCGAGCTGTTCGGACCTCTGCTGCAGGTAATTCGCGTCGACGATTTCGACGCCGCGATCGCGGAGGCCAACAACACCCGCTACGGCTTGTCCGCCTCGCTCGTCAGCCAGACGCCGATCCTCTACGACCGCTTCTGGGCGGGCGCGCGCGCCGGGATCGTCAACTGGAACAAGCCGACCAACGGCGCGTCCTCGTCGGCGCCGTTCGGTGGCATCGGCTGGTCGGGCAACCATCGGCCGAGCGCCTATTACGCGGCGGATTACTGCGCCTATCCCGTCGTCTCGAACGAGGCGGAGGCGGCGCGCGCGTCGATCGGCATCGGCTTGGCCGACGCGTAGAAGTACACAACCGGGGGGGACTGACAACATGGCTAGCGGGCTGGTCGCACTGCTCGACGATATCGCCGGGCTGACGCGGCTCGCCGCCGCCTCGCTCGACGACGTGGCGGGCGCCGCGGCGAAGGCGGGCACCAAGGCGGCGGGCGTGGTGGTCGACGACACCGCGGTCACCCCGCGCTACGTCGTCGGGCTCTCGCCCAAGCGCGAGCTGCCGATCATCGGCAAGATCGCGCTCGGCTCGATCCGCAACAAGCTGCTGTTCCTGCTGCCGGCTGCACTGATCCTCAGCGCGTTCGCGCCCTGGGCGATCACCCCGCTGCTGATGGTCGGTGGCCTCTACCTCTGCTTCGAGGGCGCGGAGAAGGTGATCGAGGCGGTGTCCGGCGGGCACGGCGAAGCGGAAGAAGCGACCACGACCGATCCCGTTGAGTTGGAGAACCAGAAAGTGTCGGGCGCGGTCCGCACCGACTTCATCCTATCGGCGGAGATCATGGCGATTGCGCTCGGCGAGGTCAGCGATACGCCGATCGTGACGCAGGCGATTACGCTAATCCTCGTCGCGGTGGCGATCACCGCGGGCGTGTACGGCGTCGTCGCGCTGATCGTGAAGGCGGACGATGTCGGGCTTCACCTCGCCAGGCAGCGCTCGGGCGCGCTCCAGGCGATCGGGCGCGGGCTGGTGAAGGGTGTGCCCGTCATGATGCGCTGGCTCGCGGTGATCGGCACCGCGGCGATGATCTGGGTCGGCGGCGGCATCCTGCTGCACGGTGCGGAGGAGCTGGGTCTCGCCGTGCCGGCGCACGTCGTACACCACGCGTCGGAGGTTGCGGGCCGCGCGACTGGTGCACTCGGCGCGGCGGTCGCCTGGGTCGTCACCGCGGCGCTGTCGGGCGTGGTCGGCTTGATCGTCGGCGCAGTCGTCGCGCTGATCGTGCATCAAGTGCAGAAAGCGCGTGGCAAGCACGGCGCGGCGCACTGAAACCTCGACTACGCGCGGCGCAAGCCTTGCTGGTTTGCGCCGCGCCGCCGGGCAGCCCATCTGGCAAGTTATGGCAACACTGCTCGATCCCGACGCGCGCGGTCGCGTCATCCTCGTCGGTGCAGGGCCCGGCGATCCCGGCCTGCTGACCGTCCGCGCGGTGGAAGCGCTTAAAGCCGCCGATGTCGTCGTTCATGACGGCTTGATCGACCTTCGCGTGCTCGACATTGCGCCCGCGTTGGCACAGCGCATCTCGGTCGCGAAGCGCCGGGCACGGCACACGCTGCCGCAGGAGGCGATCAACGCATTGATCGTCGCGCACGTCCGCGCAGGCTCGGTCGTGGTGCGGCTGAAAGGCGGCGACCCGTTCATCTTCGGACGCGGCGGCGAGGAGGTCGAGGCGGTGCGCGCGGCCGGGCTGCCGGTCGAGGTGATCCCGGGTGTGTCGGCGGCGCTCGGTTGCGCGGCGGAGGCGATGCTGCCGCTCACCCACCGCGATCATGCCAGCGCGGTCAGCTTTGTCGCCGGGCAGTGCAAGGGGCTCTCCGAGCAGGACTGGTCGGGGCTCGCAGGGCAAGGCCGTACGCTGGTCATCTACATGGGCGTCGCCACCGCGGATCAGATCGCCGACAAGCTGATGGCGGACGGCGTCGCGCCCGACATGCCGGTCGCGGTGCTGGAAAAGGGCACGCAGCCCGGTCATCGCGCGCTGCGCACCCTGCTCGCCGATCTGGGCGCGATGATGATGCGCGAGAATGTGGCGAGCCCGGCGATCATCGTCGTCGGCGAGGTGGTCGAATTGTCGGATGCCGAGAACAGGCTGGCGGGCTATGCCCGCGCCGCGGAGACATTTGCGTGAAGGTGGTGGCGTGAAACTGGTGACGGGCAACGATTTGCCGAGCGGCGACGTGATCTGGTGGACGGGCCAAGGCTGGTCGCGCCACATCGAGGAAGCGGTCGATGCGGGCGATCACGCCGAGGCGATCGCGCGCGCGGAAGAAGCATCGCGCCGCGTCAACGTGCCCTACGTGATCGAGGGGGTGGCGACCCCCGAGGGGCCCCGTCCCGCACACATCAAGGATCGCATCCGCGCGCTCGGCCCGACCGTTCGCCCCGACCTGACGTTGAAGCCGGCCGATCCTGCGGCTGGAAGCTGGGTAATCTGATGTACAAGTACGACAAATACGACCAGGCGATCGTCGACGCGCGCGTTGACGAGTTCCGCGACCAGGTGCAGCGCCGCCTGTCGGGCGAGATAACCGAGGATCAGTTCAAGCCGCTGCGGCTGATGAACGGCCTGTATCTCCAACTCCACGCCTATATGCTGCGGATCGCGGTGCCGTACGGCACGCTGGACAGCCGGCAGATGCGGATGCTCGCCCACGTCGCGCGCAAATACGACCGTGGCTACGGCCATTTCACGACGCGGCAGAACATCCAGTTCAACTGGATCAAGCTGTCCGACGCGCCCGACATCCTGGCCGAGATCGCCAAAGTCGAGATGCACGCGATCCAGACGAGCGGTAACTGCATCCGCAACATTTCGTGCGACCAGTATGCCGGCGCCGCCGCGGACGAGGTCGCCGATCCGCGCCCCTGGGCCGAGCTGCTGCGTCAGTGGAGCACCTTCCACCCCGAGTTCAGCTACCTGCCGCGCAAGTTCAAGATCGCGGTGATCGCAGCGGACGAGGACCGCGCAGCGATGCGGCTGCACGACATCGGTATCCAGCTGGTCGTGCGCGACGGCGAGCTGGGCGCGAAGATCTTCGCCGGCGGCGGGATGGGCCGCACCCCGATGATCTCGCATGAAATCCGCGACTTCGTCACCGCCGACGACCTGATGAGCTACCTCGAGGCGTGTCTGCGGGTCTACAATCGCTACGGTCGTCGCGACAACATCTACAAGGCGCGGATCAAGATCCTGATCCACGAGTTGGGCGCGGACGAGTATCGTGCCCAAGTCGAGGAGGAATTCGCCGCGGTCAAGCAGCTCGGGCTCGACCCGCCACGCGCCGAGCTGGAGCGGATCACCGCGATGTTCGCGAGCCCTGCGTTCGAGGCGGATGCGCCGACCGAGATCGATCGCAGCGATCCCGATTTCGCCGTCTGGCTCGACCAGAACGTGAAGCCGCACAAACAGGCGGGCTACGCGATCGTCAACGTGTCGTTGAAGCCGCTCGGTGGCATCCCGGGCGACGCATCGGCCGATCAGATCGACGTGATGGCGGATCTCGCAGAGGGGTACGGCCACGACGAATTGCGCGTCACGCACGCACAGAACATCGTCATTCCCCACGTACGCGTCGCCGACCTGAAGACTGTGTGGGAGAAGCTGGTCGAGGCGGGGCTGGCCGAGGCGAACCTCGACCTGATCAGCGACATCATCGCCTGCCCTGGGCTCGATTACTGCAGCCTCGCCAACGCGCGCTCGATCCCGCTGGCGCAGAAGATCGCCGAGCGGTTCGCCGATCTGGCGCGGCAGCGCGATCTGGGTGAGTTGAAGCTTAAAATTTCCGGCTGCATCAACGCCTGCGGCCACCATCACGCCGGGCACATCGGCATCCTTGGCGTCGACAAGAAGGGTGTGGAGAACTTCCAGCTGCTGCTCGGCGGATCGGGCGCTGAGGACGTGAGCCTCGGCAAGATCACCGGTCCTGGGTTCAGCGAGGACGGCGTGGTCGACGCGATCGAGCGCGTGACGAACACCTACATCCGAGTGCGCGAGGGCGGAGAGCGCTTCGTCGACACCTACCGCCGCGTCGGCATGGAGCCGTTCAAGGAGGCGATCTATGACCAAGCGTGACGTGGTGTTCCCGCCGGGGCGGCAGGCGTTGTACGAGCAGAACCGCTACTCGCCCGCGGTCCGCGCCAACGGCATGCTGTTCGTCTCCGGACAGGTCGGAAGCCGCGAGGACGGCTCGCGCGAGCCGGAACTCGAGTCCGAGGTGCGGCGCGCGTTCGAGAATTTGAATGCGATACTCTCCGCCGCCGGATGCACGTTCGACGACGTCGTCGACGTGACACTTTTCCTAGTCGACCCCGAAGGCATCATCGACACGGTATGGAAGGTGCTGGCCGAGTTCTGGGGCGACGCGCCTCATCCAACGCTGACCGGTGTGGGCGTGACCTGGCTCTACGGCTTCAATTTCGAGATCAAGGTCGTTGCGCAACTGTCGAAGGAAGATGCACGTGGCTGACGGCTTCGATCCCGACCAGACGACGATGACTGACAGCGGCGGCGGCGTGCAGCTTCGCTTCCGCGACGACGAGGTGCGCGAGGAACCGGCGGTCACGCTCGACTCGTTCCTCGTCGATCAGTCGAACGCGACCGCCGTGCGGATCGAGCCGGGCGACGACGCACGCGCGCTGCTGCCCTCGCTTGACCGCATTGCGCTGATCGAGGTGTCGTACCCGAGCTTTCGCGACGGGCGCGGCTTTTCGGTGGCGCGTATCCTGCGCGAGGCGGGCTACAAGGGCGAGTTGCGCGCGTCGGGCGACGTGCTGGTCGACCAGATACCGCTGATGCGCCGCTGCGGCTTCGACAGCTTCGCGCCCGAAGCGCCGATCGACGGCGCGACGCTCCGCCGCGCGCTCGACCGCTATGAATACCACTACCAGAAAGCCGCCGATCCGGCGGTGCCGGTGTGGAAGCTTCGTCATGGGTGAGCCCGCGCGCCAGCTCGACACGATCGACACCGGCCGCGTCTATACCGCGGTCGACGCGGCCGATTACGCCGCGCGCTTTGCGGGGGTGTCGGCGCAGGAGATGCTGCGCGAGCTGCTTACCGGTGAGCTCAAGGGTCGCATTGCGGCGGTTTCGTCGTTCGGGGCCGAATCGGCGGTGCTGCTCCACATGATTGCTGAGGTCGACCGCGACGTGCCCGTCGTGTTCACCAACACGCAGAAGATGTTCGGCGAAACGCTCGCCTACCGCGACGAGCTCGCCGAGCGGCTGGGCTTCACCGACCTGCGCGTGTTCCGCCCCGACCCGCGCCTGCTGCGGCTGAAGGACGACAAGGGCCTGCGCTGGTCCTATGATCCCGATGGCTGCTGCGAGTTGCGCAAGGTCGAGCCGCTGCGGCGCGCGTTGCTGCCGTTTAACGCGTGGATTTCGGGACGCAAGGGCTTTCAGGCGTCGACGCGCCGCGCGATGCCGCGGTTCGAGGAGGACGACGGGCGGTTGAAGATCAACCCGCTGTCCGCCTGGACCAAGGCCGATCTCGACGCCTATTTCACCGAGCACGAGCTGCCGCGCCACCCGCTGGAGGCGCAGGGTTACCCGTCGATCGGCTGCGCGCCATGCACCTCGCGCGTGCAGCCTGGCGAGGACCCGCGCGCGGGCCGCTGGCGCGGCTGGGAGAAGATCGAGTGCGGTATTCACCTGCCCGAGAAGCCGGGCGAGGAACCCGCATTCTGAACTGAGCTCGTTTCGGTACTGGATCGAACCGGACCGATCATTGTTGAGCGCAGGTGCAACGATCGCTCACCTGCCTGGCTCTGGTCACCACCCTCGCGGTCGCCGCATGCAGCCGGCAGGTCGGCAACGCCGCACCACCCAAGGTGACGGGCGGCATCACCATGCCTGAGCAGCCGTCCACCGTGGTCGTGCCGGTCGGGGCGAGCCTGGATGAACTGGAGCGCGGGCTCGATCAGCGCACCCCGCGCGAATTGTGGACGGTCGATCGTCACCTGAACACCTGCATCAAGGCCAAGCGGGTCGATCTCGGCATCGCCAAGGTAAAGGTCACGCCCGCTCTCGGCTGCCGCATCACCGGCACGGTGACGCGCGGACCCATGCAGATCGGAGGGAGCGGCGACCGGCTGATCGTGACGCTGCCGATCCACGCGCGCATCTCGGCAAAGGACGTTGGCGGCGTGGCGAGCGAGACCGCGACCGGCAGCGCGATCGTACGCGCGACCGGGCGCATCGCGATCCACGGCGACTGGCAGCCGACCGCGAAAATGCAGCTGTCATACGACTGGACGCAGCCGCCCGGCGTCGACCTGCTCGGCCAGCGCATTACCTTCACCGACAAGGCCGACGAGAAGCTGCGGCCGGTGCTGGCCAAGCTGGAGCGTGATCTGCCGCAGGAGCTGTCCCGGCTGCACCTGCGGCAACAGCTGGAACAGGCCTGGCAGCAGTCGTTCACCACGCTCCAGCTCAGCCGGCGCAATCCGCCGGTGTGGATGCGCGTCGCGCCGCGCCGGCTTGGCTATGGCGGTTACCGTGTCGACGGGCGCGTGCTCCGCCTGACGCTGCGCGCGGACGCGCTGACGCAGACGTTCGTCGGGCATCGACCGGCCGATCCGATCGCCACCGCGCTGCCGCCGCCATCGACGCAGGTCGGCGCGCCGCGCCTCAGCTTCTTCATCCCTGTGCTCGCCGACTATGCCGAGCTCGAACCCGTCGTTCAGCGTACGCTCCGAAAGCTTGCCGGGCGCGGCATCAAGCTGAAAGGCATCGGTGCCGTCGATGCGGCATTCGGTCGCGTGACCGTCTACGCCACATCGAACCACCGCATCGCAGTCGGCGTCCACGCGAAGGTAAAGGCGCGGTCGAGCCCGATCGCCGACGCCGAGGGCGAGGTCTGGCTCGCCGCGCAGCCGTTCAACCAGCCGGGATCGCAGCGGGTGCAGTTCCGCAACCTTGAGTTCGCGACCAAGACCAACTCGCAGCTGGTCGACCTGCTCGCCGCTCTGTTCGCCGATCCGGCAGTGCGCGCAGGGATCGCGGACGGGCTCGCGCACGATTTCGCACCCGATTACCGCGAGCTGATCGGCAAGGTCGAGCGCGCGATCGGTGAGCGGCGCGAAGGCGACTTCGTGCTGCGCACCCGCGTGACCGGCGTGCGCAACGGCCGCATTTCCGCGACCGGCGCCGGTCTGTTCATGCCGGTCGCGGTCACCGGGCAGGCCAACATCGCCTATCGCCCGCGCTGATCCCGCTCAGTAGCCGGCGTAATCCGAAAAGCGCGTGATTGTCGGGTCGAATTTTAGGATCACCTTGCCCGTCGCACCGTGGCGCTGCTTGGCGACGATCAGCTCGGCGAGGCCATAGACACGCTCCATGTCGGCCGCCCAGGCGGCGTGATCCTCGAACATCTTGGCATTGTCGCCCTCGACCGGGCGCTTCGGCTCCTTGGCGGCGACGTAATAGTCTTCGCGAAACACGAACCAGACCATGTCGGCGTCCTGCTCGATCGAGCCTGATTCGCGCAGGTCGGACAATTGCGGGCGCTTGTCCTCGCGCTGCTCGACCGCGCGGCTGAGCTGCGAGAGCGCCAGCACGGGAACGTTCATGTCCTTTGCCAGCGTCTTCAGCCCGCGGCTGATCTCGGAGATCTCCTGCACGCGGTTGCCGTCGGACGACTTGCCCGATCCCGACAGCAGCTGGAGATAGTCGATCACCACCAGCCCGATCTCGTTGTTGTGGCGGCGTTGCAGGCGGCGGACGCGGGTGTGAAGCGAGCCGATCGAGAGCCCGCCGGTGTCGTCGATGAATAGCGGCAGATTCTCCAGCTCGGCGGCGGCAGCGGCGAGCTGCTCGAACTCCTGCTTGCTGATCTTGCCCATGCGCAGCGCCTCCGACGAGATGCGCGACTGTTCGGCGAGGATACGCGTGGCGAGCTGATCGGCCGACATTTCGAGGCTGAAAAACGCGACCTTGGCGCCGACGGACTTCGACGGCGGAATGCCATCGCGCATGTCGTGCATCCAGCGCTGCGCCGCGTTGAACGCGATGTTGGTGGCGAGCGAGGTCTTGCCCATGCCGGGCCGCCCGGCGAGGATCATCAAGTCGGAATGGTGGAGGCCGCCGATCTTCTGGTTGACGCTGTCGAGGCCCGTCGTGACGCCCGAGAGGTTGCCGCCCCAGTTGAGCGCCTTTTCCGCCATTTTGACGGCCATCGTGCTCGCCTGCGCGAACGACTTGATGCTGTTCTCGGTCGCACCGTCGGCGGCGACCTTGAAGAGTTCCTCTTCGGCCAGTTCGATCTGCGCGCGCGGGTTGACCTCTTCCGAGGTGTCCATCGCGCGGTCGACGAGCGTGCGCCCGACCGACACGAGCGAGCGCAGCATGGCGAGGTCGTAGATCTGCTGCGCGAACTGTCGCGCGCCGATCAGTCCCGCGCCCGAACCGGTCAGGCTGGCGAGATAGGCGGGGCCGCCTAGCTCCTTCATGCCTTCGTCGGCGTCGAACATCGGGCGCAGCGTGACCGGTGTCGCCAGCATGTCGGCGGCGCGCAGCGTCTTGATCGCGGCGAAGACGCGACCGTGGACGGGTTCGTAGAAGTGCGCGGGCTCAAGCCGGTCGACCAGATCGTCGGCGAGGCGATTGTCGATCATCATCGCGCCGAGCATCGCCGCCTCCGCCTCGACGTTGCGCGGAAGCTGAACGGGTTCGACCGGAGTCGGCTGCGGAAATGCCAATGTCGCCATCGCGGCGTCATACCCGCTCGCAGCGATTATCGAAACCGCGCGAGCGGTGAATGGTGGTGATAACCCGCCTGCCGCCGACACGTTGTCGTGGGGGCGCTTCGTGGCTATCGACGCGAATATGGCCGATCCGCGGATCATCGACATCCAACTCGACGAGGGCACGATCCTGTGGCGATCGGCCGATATCGAGCAGGAACGGCGGATCGCGATCTTCGACCTGATCGAGGAAAATCACTTCGCGCCGCAGCGCGCCACGCCTGACGATTACGCCGGGCCATACCGGGTGCTGCTGTCGGTCGAGGAAGGCCGATTGGTCATCCAGATCAAGCGCGCCGACGACTCGCCGATTGAGACGCTGATCCTGGGTCTCGCGCGTTTTCGCCGCCCGATCCGCGATTATTTCGCGATCTGCGACAGTTACTTTCAGGCGATCCGGCAATCGACGCCGGCGCAGATCGAGACGGTCGACATGGCGCGGCGCGGGATCCACAACGAGGCGGCGGAACTGCTGAAAGAGCGGCTGGACGGCAAGATTGAGATCGATTTCGACACCGCGCGCCGCCTGTTCACCCTTATCTGCGTCCTCCACATCAAGGCCTGAACCATGTCAGATGAAGCAACCCGGCTGATCGCCGCCGCGCGCGAGGCCGCGCACCACGCGCACGCGCCCTATTCGCGCTTCGCGGTCGGCGCGGCGGTGCTGCTGACCGACGGCAGCGTGGTGACGGGCGCGAACGTCGAGAATGCGAGCTATGGCCTGTCGCTGTGCGCCGAAACCGTCGCGATCGCGAGCGTCAGTGCGGCGGGGCGGCTGCGCGAGGTCGTCGCAGTCGGCGTGATCGGCGGCGCGATGGACGCGCAGGGACAAGCAACCGGAAGCGCCCCGGTCAGCCCGTGCGGGCGCTGCCGCCAAGTCATCAACGAGGCCGCGCAGATGGGCAGTCGCGACGTCTCCGTCTATTGCGGCGGCGCCGAGGGCGACGAGATCGCGCGCTACCGCCTGTCCGAATTGCTCCCCGCAGCGTTCGGGCCGGCCGATCTCGGCATCGGCTGAAAAGTCACAAAGGTCACGGCCCAACGCAGGTGCGCGCGCGCCTGCGCGCGGGCGCGCACGAGAACGACGATGATAAAGAACGCGATCGCTGTGACAGCCTGACGGCGTGTAGGACAGCGGCAGGTGAAGCGCGCGCAAACCGAAGACAGGCCGATCTTATGCGGGTCAGATGCCGCGCGGTAATAGCGTTATGAGTTCACGCGAAATCGGACACGACGGGCGAACGTCGTCCTCACCGACGAGGCAGTCGACGATCGATCAAGCGTCAAAATGTAAGCAAGCCACCGAAGGTGGTACGGGCGGTCGGGCTCGAACCGACACTCTGTCTCCAGAACCAGATTTTGAGTCTAGCGCGTCTACCAATTCCACCACGCCCGCGTGGATGTCGCCCCTGTGGCAGGCAATTTCGCGCGCGTCCAGACGCTTTGTGACCGAGCGCCGGCCAACCTCGCGGCAGCGTTACCGCTTGAACGCGCTCCGTCCGAAGCGCTTCACGGTCGGCTGTGCATCCCCGGGCGTCTTGCGCGCGCGCTGCGGGTCGATCTCGCGGTCAAATGCGACGCCGGCGCGACCCTCGATCTGCCAGGCGATGCGACCGGCGATCCAGCCTAGCCCGCGCACCTCGACCTCGACATCGCCCTCAGGCGCGACCGGATAAGGCAGCTCGACCATCAGCCCGCCCGCAGACAGGTTACGCACGCGCACGTCGACGGGCTGCCTGCCCGCCATGCGCATCTTCGCCATCAAGAACAGGCTGTCGCGGCCGCGCGTCGCATCGACCCCGGCGTTCACGCCGGTGTCGGGTTCGAAAACGCCTTTTCCCAAATGCTCCATCAACCCCACCGCTGTCGGTCCGATCGCCGGCCTAGCCGCCCGGCAGTAAAGAACCGCTTACCATGCGGTCGGTTCGATCAGGCGACTGTTCAATCGTCGCGCGAGACCTTCTCGTTGCGCTCATGCCGCTCCTGCGCCTCGACCGTCATCGTCGCGATCGGGCGTGCTTCGAGCCGTTGCAGGCTGATCGGTTCGCCCGTCACCTCGCAATAGCCATATTCGCCCTCTTCGAGCCGACGCAGCGCGGCGTCGATCTTCGACACCAGCTTGCGCTGCCGGTCGCGGGTGCGAAGCTCGATCGACCAGTCGGTCTCGCTCGACGCGCGGTCGGTCAGATCGGGTTCGCGCAGCGAATCGACCTGGAGCTGAGACAGCGTGCCCAGGCTCTCGCGCAGGATCGCTTCCTTCCAATCGTACAGCTTCTGCCGGAAATACGCCTGCTGGCGCGGGTTCATGAACGGTTCGTCGGCACTCGGCCGGTAACCATTATTGTCATCAACCGCGATTGCGGCTTCTTCGATACGATTCAACACCGTAGCCATCGACACTCTCCCGCCTGCGCGCCAGGAATGATCGTCAACACCGCTGGTGCGCCCCCTGCCGGGGCCTATAACCGCGTTCGTACATAACGACAAGCGAACAGCACGTTTTCCGTACGATCGTGTCGATGACGCCGTCCTGAACGAAATCGGCTCACCCAAATCGATTCAGTCCCAGCGTGATACGTTAACCATAAACCAGCCGCTCGCAGGCCGATACAAAGCGTCGTGGCCGTGACATTGGTGGTTAACGGCGTTGCACTTAAGCCTTTGTTTTGCACTTTGGAGGCATGGGCAGGGCAATAGCGCTGCTTTGGATTTCCGCGACGGTTCGCTTCGTCGCCAACGAGAGAGTGATGGCATGTCTGTGCGGATGGCGTTGGCAAAACTTTGCGCGTGCACCTGCGGTGGCGCACTGATCGGCGGTGGTGCGGTGCACGTGGCGGAAACGGCCAAGCACCGCACGGTGTACGCGAAAAAGGCGACCAAGCGCGTCGTGCGCCGCAGCTACGCGAGCAAGGGCAGCGTCCGCCGGATCGTGCGCCAGGCCGGCAACAATTGTGCGGCAACGACGGTGACGATCGCCAGCACCGGCGCGCCCGTCCCCGTGCCACTGCCCGAACCGGTTCCCGCCTTCGTCGGTGGCGGCGGCGCGGTCGCGGCCCCGATCGGTGGCGGCGGTTTCTACGGTGGTGGTGGCGGCGGTTTCTTCGCCGGCGGGTTTTTCGGCGGATCGGGCGGCAGCAGCGGCAGCAGCGGCGCGATCGTGGTGTCGTCCACCTCGACCTCGACCGGCGGCGCCAAGGTCGAGATCGACAATTCGAACAAGAACGAGAACAACGTCGATAACTCGAGCAAGAACAACAACGACAATTCGAGCAACAACAACAACCAGAATCAGAACAACAACCACAACAACAACGAACAGAGCCAGGGCCAGGAACAGGGGCAGCAGCAAGGCCAGCAGCAGGGTCAGGGCCAGGGGCAGATCAGCTCGACGAGCACCTCGACCTCTTCGTCGTCCTACGGCTCCAGTTCGAAGGGCTGGGGATCGAGCCACGGCTGGGGATCGAACAACGGCTGGGATCACGGATGCAAGGGCGGGCATTGCGCGCCTCCGCCGGGATCGAGCAACGGCACCCCTGCCCCCGTCCCAGCGCCGCCGATGATGCTGCTGTTCGGCGCTGCCGCCGCCGCGCTGGTCGCGCGCAAGCGGTTGGCCAAGCGCGACACCGCCGCGGCCTGAAGTCGCGCTCAATCGCCCGAACAGAAACGGGGCCGGTGCAGCTGATGCACCGGCCCCGTTTCTTTTTTTCTCGCAACCGAGCGTCAGGCTGCCTGCAGCGCCTTCTCGATCTCGTCGATCGGGTGACCAGTCAGATCCTTGTCGAGTTCGCCCGTCAGGCGGTTCTCGACCTCCTTGTGGTAGTGCTTGCGAAGCTCGCCCAGCGTCTTGGGCGGCGCGACGACGATCAGCGAATCGTAATTGTTGGCGAGCGCGCGCTTCTTGAGCAGCTCGGCTGCCTCGGCGGCGAAGCGGTCCTCTTCCAGCTGGTGGAAGTCGGTCTCGCCCATGCTGCCGCGATTGGCCGCGAACTGCGCGCCGCCGCCGCCCGCATTGCCCGATCCACCCTGCGCGGCGGGCGGTGCGCCGGCGCCCGACTGCGTCGACGAGGCACCGCCGGCGGCGTCGGTCTTCTGGTCGCGGTCCGCGGGGTTCGGCTTCTCCTGCGCGCTCTCGACGACCAGATTGGGATATTCCGCGTCGCCCTCGTTGCGCAGGAACAAGAGCTTGCGTCCGTCCGCCACCAGCACGACGGATTTGTGAGGGACCTGCATCGCGTTCTCCTTTGTTTCGCCCCGACCTAACGCCGCCTCCCTCTTCCGGGTTGCGCCCGTCGGCGCGCGGGCGGGTTGCACCGGTCGGGGGCGGTTGCCATAGCCCGTTCACCATGCACGACATCCGCCTGATCCGGGACGATCCCGCCGCCTTCGACGCCGCCCTTGCCAAGCGGGGGCTGGCGCCGCTCTCGGCCGAGGTGCTGTCGATCGACGAACGCGCGCGCGCGCTGACGACCGAGGTGCAGGCGGTGCTCGCGCGGCGCAACGAAGCGTCGAAGGCGATCGGCGCCGCCAAGGCGCGGCGTGACGACCCAACCGACCTGATGGCCGAGGTCGCGACGTTGAAAGAACGCCTGCCGGTGCTGGAGGCGGAGCAGAAGGCGGTCGCCGCCGCGCTGATCGACAGACTGGCGACGATCCCGAACCTGCCGGCGGACGATGTGCCCAAGGGCAAGGACGAGAGCGACAACGTCGAGCTGAAACGCTGGGGCACCCCGCGTGCGTTCGACTTCGTCCCGAAGGAACACGCCGATCTCGGCCCGGCGCTGGGCATGGATTTCGAGACCGGCGCGCGCTTGTCGGGGGCGCGCTTCACCTTTCTGCGCGGCGGCATGGCGCGGCTGCACCGCGCGCTGGCGCAGTTCATGCTCGATCGCCACGTCGAGGGTAACGGCTATGTCGAGTGCAACCCGCCGGTGCTGGTCGGTGATGCCGCGATGTACGGCACCGACAAACTGCCCAAGTTCGCCGACGACTCGTTCAAGACGACCGACGGCCGCTGGCTGATCCCGACATCCGAGGTCAGCCTGACCGCGTCGGTCGCCGACCGCATCCTCGGCGATCTGGCCGAGCCGATGCGGATGACTGCGCATACCTTGTGCTTCCGCAGCGAGGCGGGTGCCGCCGGGCGCGACACGCGCGGGTTCATCCGCCAGCACCAGTTCGAGAAGGTCGAGCTGGTCACCGTCTGCCGCCCCGACGACAGCGACGCCGAGCATGAGCGGATGACGGCTTGCGCGGAAGGCGTGCTCGAAGCGCTCGACCTGCCCTACCGCCGCCTGCTGCTGTGCACCGGCGACATGGGGTTCGGTGCGCGCCGCACCTACGACCTGGAGGTGTGGTTGCCGGGTCAGGATGCGTGGCGCGAGATCTCGTCCTGCTCAACCACGGGTGATTTTCAGGCGCGGCGGATGAACGCGCGGTTCCGCCCCGAGGGCGAGAAGGGCACGCGCTTCGTCCACACGCTGAATGGTTCGGGTCTGGCGGTCGGGCGGACGCTGGTCGCGGTGCTGGAGAATTACCAGCAGGCGGACGGCTCGGTCGCGGTGCCGGCGGTGCTCCAGCCGTACATGGGCGGCGTCGACCGGCTGAGCCCGCGCTGATGCGCATCCTGCTCTCCAACGACGACGGCTATCACGCGCCCGGCCTTGCGGTGCTGGAGAAGATCGCAGCCGAGCTGTCGGATGACGTGTGGGTGGTCGCGCCGGCGGAGGAGCAGTCGGGGACGGGCCGATCGCTCACGCTGACCCGGCCGCTGCGGGTGCGCAAATTCGCGGACAGGCGCTTCGCCGTTAGCGGCACACCGACCGACGCGGTGATGCTCGCGCTCGCCGAGTTGATGGACGGTGCGCCCGACCTAATCCTGTCGGGCGTCAACCGGGGCGGCAACCTGGCCGAGGACGTGATGTATTCGGGCACCGTCTCCGCCGCGATGGAAGGTGCGCTCGCCGGCATCCGCTCGGTTGCATTGAGCCAGCGTTACGGTGCGGTTGGCCCAGGCGACGACGTGTCGTTCGCGGTGGCGCAAGAATGGGGCGTTCGCACGATCCGTCCGCTGCTGGAGATGGACTGGGCGCCGCGCACGGTGGTCAACGTCAACTTTCCCGCAGTCGAGCCGGACGCGGTGCGCGGGATCACGACGGTGCGACAGGGTTTGCGCGATTACGGCCGCGTGCGGTTCGAGACGCGGCGCGACCCGCGCGGCTACGATTATCGCTGGATGTCGCTTGGCAGCATGAAGACGCCGCCCGCGCCCGACACCGACCTGTCGCGCGTCGCCGATGGCTGGATCACCGTTACCCCGCTGCACCTCGACCTGACGCATGAGGCGTCGATGGCAGCGCTCGCGCGCGTGTACGGCGAGGAATAAGGCGATGAGGCGGGTCGCGGCGACGGGATGGCTCCTGCTGCTCGGCGGCACGCTGGCGGGCTGTATCCCGAACGGGGTCGAGCGGGGTTACGACACGCCGCCACCGCCGCGCGATGCCGGTCGCTGGTCACGCGCGCCCGAGGAGCAGGATCGGCCCTACGATCGCGGCGAGGAAGCGCCGCCCCGCCGCGCCGAGCGCCCGCGCCGAAACGCCGACATGGCCCCGCCGCGCGACCTGCCCGCCGCCGACCGCAGCGTCGCCGCGCGCACCGTGGTCGATCGCCAGACCGGCGTCGCGCGACTTCCCGCCCCTGCGCCCGCATGGGAGGCGCGTCCGGTCGAGGCCGACGCGCGCGAGGTCGAGACGCAGGACTATACCGTCGCACCCGGCGACACGCTGAGCCGCGTCGCCGACCGCGCCGGAGTCGCCGCCGACGCAATCGCGCGCGCGAATAATCTGGCCGAGCCGTACACGATCCAGGTCGGCGAGCGGCTGACGATCCCCGGCGGACGCTACCACCTCGTCCGCGCGGGTCAGACCGGCATCGCGATCGCGCGCGCCTACGGCGTGCCGTGGTCGCAGGTGATCGCCGCCAACCAGCTGGCCGAGCCGTACACGCTGCGCACCGGGCAGCGCGTTTTGATCCCCGGCACCTCGACGCGCAGCGTGTCCGCGGCGCAGCGTGCCGCCGCCTTCACGCTCGACGTCGATTCGATCCTGACCGGGGGTGAGCCGGCGGTCGCGGTCAATCAGGCGCCGGCGAAGGCGGTCGCTACGCCGCGCCGCGTGCTCGCCGCGACGACCCCGGTTGCAGCCCCGCTCGGCGCTCCCGGCCAGTTCGCCTGGCCCGCGACCGGGCAGCTGATCCGCCGTTTCGGCCCCGGCGGATCGGGCGAGCGCAACGACGGGATCAAGATCGCGCTGCCCTTGCAGACGCCGATCAAGGCGACCGCGGACGGCACCGTCGCCTATGTCGGGGACGGCATCGCCGCGCTGGGCGGGCTGGTCATCATCCGGCACGGCGGCGGCTGGACCTCGGTCTACGGCCACGCCAGCAAATTGCTGGTGCAGCGCGGACAGGCGGTGAAGAAGGGGCAGGCGATCGCGTTGTCGGGTGACACCGGCTTCGCCGACCGGCCCGAGCTGCATTTCGAGCTGCGCAAGGGGCGCACGCCGGTCGATCCAGTCCGGCAGCTGCCGGCACGCTAGCGAATACGTCCGCGTTGATGCTAAGCGCGCCGCCGACATGACCGACTATACTTCCGACCTGCTCCGCACGCTCTCGACGCGCGGCTACATCCACCAGATGACCGATGCCGCCGCGCTCGACGCGTTGGCGGCGAAGCAGATCGTGCCGGGCTATATCGGCTTCGATCCGACCGCGCCGTCGCTCCACGTCGGCAGCCTGGTGCAGATCATGATGCTCCGGCGCATGCAGCAGACCGGGCACAAGCCGATCGTGCTGATGGGCGGCGGCACCGGCAAGATCGGCGATCCGAGCTTCAAGGACGAGGCGCGCAAACTGTCGTCGCAGGAGGTGATCGACGCCAATATCGCCGGCATCCAGCGCATCTTCGAGCGTTTCCTGACCTTCGGCGAGGGTGAGACCGACGCGGTGATGGTCAACAATGCCGATTGGCTCGATCAACTCGAGTACATCCCGTTCCTGCGCGAGGTCGGCCAGCATTTCTCGGTCAACCGGATGCTCGGGTTCGACTCGGTCAAGCTCCGGCTCGATCGCGAACAGTCGCTGAGCTTCCTCGAGTTCAACTACATGATCCTGCAGGGCTACGACTTCGCCGAGCTCAACCGTCGCCGCGGGGTGCGGCTACAGATGGGCGGGTCGGATCAGTGGGGCAACATCGTCAACGGTGTCGACCTGGCGCGGCGGATGGACGGTGCGGAGGTGTACGGGCTCACCACACCGCTGCTGACCAAGGCGGACGGGTCGAAGATGGGCAAGTCGGTCGACGGCGCGGTGTGGCTGCACGAGGACCAGTTGCCGCACTTCGATTACTGGCAGTTCTGGCGCAACACCGACGACCGCGATGTCGGTCGCTTTCTGCGGCTGTTCACCGATTTGCCGCTCGACGAGATCGCACGGCTGGAGGCGCTGGGCGGCGCGGAGATCAACGAGGCGAAGAAGGTGCTCGCCAACGAGGCCACCGCGATGTGCCGCGGGCGGGCCGCGGCCGACGAGGCGGCGGAGACCGCGCGGCGGACGTTCGAGGAGGGTGCGAGCGGGGCCGCGCTGCCGTCGATCACCGCGTCGGGCGAGATTGCGCTGGTCGACGCGCTGGTCGCGCTCGGCTTCGCAGGCTCGAAGGGCGAGGCACGCCGCCTTATCAAGGGTGGCGGCGCGCGCGTCGATGGCGAGAAGGTCGGCGACGAGGCCGCGGTGGTGACGATCGGCGCCGAGCCGGTGCGCGTGTCGGCGGGCAAGAAGCACCACGGGCTCGTCAATCCGGGCTGAGCGCGCGCTCAGCCGCGGCGGACGACGATCACGCCCAGGATCACCAGCACAACGCCGATCAGCCGCGCCGGGGTGATCGGCTGCTGAGGCAGACCCAACAGCCCGAAGCGATCGATCAGCATCGCGGTGACGAGCTGGCTCGCGACCGCCGCGGTGAGCGTCACCGCCAAACCAAGTCGCGGCGTCGCGAAGGCGATTGCAGCGACGAACGCCGCGCCGTAGAAGCCACCCAGCCACGCCCACCACGGCGCGCCCCGTGCGGCCGACAAGGGTGTGCGATCAGCCAGCCAGATCACGAGCAGCGCCGCGGTGCCGACCGCGAACGAGATCAGCGCCGCGAGCCACACCGATCCCGACGCTTTCGCGAGCGCGGCGTTGGTCGGTGGCTGCAGCGCGACCCCGATCCCGGCGATCAGCACGGCCAGGATCGGGAACAACGCCTGCATGTTTTCTCCTCAACCCGATCGAAGCAGCTGCACCCCCTGATCACGATCGAACAGGTAGAGCGCGACGCGTGCCGCCTGCCCGCGCGCGCCGGCGAGACCACCGTCGCGGTCGATCAGCAGCCGCGTGTCATCGGTCGCGGACGGCAGAAGTTCCCCGAGCAGTTCGGGCGTCGCGAGCCGGAACACCGCCTCCCCCGATTGGCGCGTGCCGAGCAGTTCGCCGCCACCGCGAAGCCGCAGATCCTCCTCGGCGATGCGGAAGCCGTCGTTGGTTTCGCGCATCAGCGCGAGCCGCGCGCGCGCCGTCTCGCTCAGCGCCGAACCGCGCAGCAGCAGGCACACCGACTTGCCCCCGCCGCGCCCCACCCGCCCGCGCAATTGGTGAAGTTGCGCGAGGCCGAAGCGGTCGGCGTGCTCGATCACGATCAGCGTCGCGTTGGGCACGTCGACGCCGACCTCGATCACCGTGGTCGCGACCAGCACGCCGAGTTCGCCGGCAGAGAAGCGCGCCATCACCGCGTCCTTCTCCGCCGGCTTCATGCGGCCGTGGACCAGCCCGACGCGTGCGCCGAAGCGCGACACCAATGTTTCCGCGCGTGCCTCGGCGGCTTGCAGGTCGCTCGTCTCGCTTTCTTCGACCAGCGGGCAGACCCAATAGGCCTGCTTGCCCTCCGACAAATGCCGGCCTAGCGCGTTGACGACCTCGTCGGTGCGCTCCTCCGACATGACGCGCGTCTCGATCGGCTCGCGGCCGGGCGGCATCTCGTCCAACTGGCTCTGATCCATCTCGCCGTAGCGCGCAAGCGTCAGCGTGCGCGGGATCGGCGTCGCGGTCATCGCCAGCACGTGCGGCGGCACGCGGCCCTTGTCCTGCAATAGCAGGCGCTGCGCGACGCCGAAGCGATGCTGCTCGTCCACTACGACCAGCCCCAGGTCCTTGTACCCGACGGCTTCCTGGAAGATCGCGTGGGTGCCGACGAGCAGGTCGATCGATCCGTCGGCGAGCCCCATCAGCGTCGCCTCACGCGCTCGCCCCTTGTCGCGGCCGGTCAGCACCGCGATCTCGACCGGCAGTCCGGCGAGCAGGCGACGGAGCGAGTCGTAATGCTGTCGCGCGAGGATCTCGGTCGGCGCCAGCATCGCGCCCTGCGCGCCCGCCTCGACCGCGATCAGCAACGCCATCAGCGCGACCAGCGTCTTGCCCGCACCCACGTCGCCTTGCAGCAGCCGCAGCATCGGTGCCGATTGCGCGAGATCGCCCTCGATCTCACGTACTGTCCGCGACTGCGCACCGGTCGGCGAGTACGGCAGCCGCAGCAGGTCGCGCAGCCGCCCGTCGCCCGCGAGGGCACGTCCGCGTCGTCGCCGCGTGTCGGCGCGTACGATCGAGAGCGCGAGCTGGTTGGCGAACACCTCGTCGTAGGCGAGCCGCGCGCGCGCCTTCGCGTCCGCGGGGTTGGCGTGGACGCGCGCGATCGCGTCGTGCCAGTCGGGCCAGTCGTGCTTCGCCTTGAGGCTCGGTTCGATCCACTCGGGCAGCACCGGCACGCGCGCCAGCGCCTGCGCGACCAGCGCCGCGATCCGCTTGGAGGTGATCCCTTCCGACAGCGGGTAGATCGCCTCGCGCTCGCGAAACCCGTCGCCGTCCTCGATCTGCTCGGGATGCACCATCTGGAGCTGCTCGCCGTACTGCTCCAGCTTGCCCGACACGCGCTTCGCCTTGCCGATCGGAAACAGCTTCTTTGCCCAGCCCGATGAGCCGCCGAAGAAGGTGAGGCTGACGTAATTGCCGTGCGCGTCGGTCGCCTGCACCCGCGTCGGCGCGCGCGGCGAGCTGCTGCTGCGGTACTCGCGCGCCGTTAGCGTGATGACGATCGTGCGGCCGACATCGCCCTGCATCAGCTCGTCGCGCGGCAGCCGGTCGATCCATCCGGTCGGCAGGTGGAACAGCAGGTCGATCACGCGCGCGATCCGCAATCGTTCGAGCGGCCGCGCTAGCGAGGGGCCGACGCCCTTCAGCGACGTGACCTCGGCGAACAGCGGATTGAGGATATCGGGACGCATGACTACATGCGCTGACCTAGTCAGCCGCCCCCCGACTTGCCAGAAAAAGCGTGTCGGGTTGGGCGCCTCAACCCCTTGCCGCGGAGCGCGCCCATGACCGATCCCGATATCCGCATCAAGCGCCTGCGCTTCCGCGCCTGGCACCGCGGCACGCGCGAGGCCGACCTGATGATCGGCGGCTATTTCGATGCGCATCACGCATCGTGGTCGGCGGACGAACTCGACTGGTTCGAGGCACTGCTGGAGGAACAGGACGTCGACATCATGGGCTGGGCGATCGGGTCGATCCCCTGCCCGCCGCAGTGGAACGGACCGATGATGCAGGGCATGCGTTCGCTCGACTTCGTGCCCCTGCCCTGACCGCCAAACCTTACTACAGACGGATAGCCGCCACTTGCCCGAATTGAAGACGATCCTCGACGCCACCGTGCCGCTGACCTTGTCGGGCGTGCCGTCGGGGTTCCTGCCCTCGCTGCTGGCCGACATCGCACGTGCGGCGCACTTGCGCGCCGTGTACGTCGCGGCGGACGAGGCGCAGATGCGCGCGGTGGCGGCAACCGCGACGTGGTTCGCGCCCGAGCTGGAGATCGTGCAGCTGCCGGCGTGGGACTGCCTGCCGTACGACCGCGCTTCGCCGACGCTGCGCATCATGGCGGAGCGGATCGGCGCGCTGCACCGATTGCAGGCTAGCCCCAAGGGCCCGCAGCTCGTCCTCACCACCGTCAACGCGGCGACGCAGCGCACGCTGACCCCGTTCCGCATGCGGCAGCTGGTCGCCGAGTTGAAGCCCGGCGCGCGGATCGACCGCGACAAGCTCGCTGCGCTCTTGCAGGCGAACGGCTACGTCCGCACCGACACCGTCCACGATCAGGGCGAGTATGCGGTGCGCGGCGGCATCGTCGACCTGTTCCCGAGCGGCGAGGAACAGGCGCTCAGGCTCGACTTCTTCGGTGACGAGATCGAGACCGTCCGCACCTTCGACCCCGCCGACCAGCGCACGACCGGCCGCGTCGACGGCTTCGTGCTGCTGCCCGCGTCCGAGGCGCTGCTCGACGAGGAAAGCGTCAAGCGGTTCCGCACCCGCTACCGCGAGAAGTTCGGCGCGACCGCGACCGGCGACCCGCTGTATCAGGCGGTCAGCGACGGGCGGCGTCTGGCGGGCATGGAACATTGGCTGCCGCTGTTCGAGGACAAGCTGGCGACACTCTGGGATCACCTCGGCGACGCCGTCGTCGTGCGCGACAGCGGTGCGCCCGCGGCGACCGAGGCGCGGCTGGAGGCGATCGCCGACTATTACGAAAACCGCAAGCGCGCCGAGGCGGCCGAGCCGGGCAGTTATCGCGCCCTGCCCGCTAAGACGCTCTACCTCGACGCCGAGGAGTGGCAGGCCGAGGTAACCGCCGCGCCCGCACACCTCGTCTCGCCGTTCCACGAGCCGCCGTCGGCGCGCGTGCTCGATTTCGAGGTCGACGGCCCGCGCGATTTCGCACCCGAGCGGGCGAACCAGACGAACGTCTACGAGGCAGTGGTCGCGCACGTCGCCCGGCTGAAAAAGGAAGGCCGAAAAGCCATCCTCGCCAGCTACTCGGTCGGCGCGCGCGAGCGGTTGAAGAGCCTGCTCGAAGACCATGACCTGATCGGCGCGCGCCTCGCCGACACGTGGCAAGAGGCGCTGGGCGCGGCGGAGCGCGGCGTCGCGCTGACCGTTGTCGCGCTCGATCACGGCTTCACCGCGCCGGGCGTCGCGGTGCTGACCGAGCAGGACATGCTGGGCGACCGGCTGGTGCGCCGCGCCAACCGCCGCAAGTCCGCCGACGCTTTCCTCGCCGAGCTGGCGACGCTCTCGCCCGGCGATCTGGTGGTGCACAGCGACCACGGTATCGGCCGCTACGAAGGGCTGATGCAGATCCCGGTCGGCAAGGCGCCGCACGACTGCGTCGCCTTGAGCTACGCCGGCGGCGACAAGCTCTACGTGCCGGTCGAGAACCTGGAAGTCCTCTCGCGCTACGGCAGCGGCGAGGACGGGGCGACGCTCGACAAGCTGGGCGGCGAGGCGTGGCAGCGGCGCAAGAGCCGGATGAAGGAGCGCATCCGCGAGATTGCGGGCGAGCTCATCAAGACCGCGGCGGAGCGCGCGCTGCGTCCGGGCGAGGTCGCGGAACCGGACAGCGCCGGCTACCCCGCCTTCGTCGACCGCTTTCCCTACGAGGAAACCGACGATCAGGACCGCGCGATCGGCGACGTGCTGGCCGATCTGGCGGCGGGCAAGCCGATGGACCGGTTGATCGTCGGCGATGTCGGGTTCGGCAAGACCGAGGTGGCACTGCGCGCCGCGTTCGTCGCCGCGATGGCGGGAATGCAGGTGGCGGTGATCTGCCCGACGACTTTGCTCGCGCGACAGCATTTCACCAATTTCTCTCAGCGGTTCGAGGGCTTTCCGATCAACATCGGGCGGCTCTCGCGCCTCGTTCCCGCGGCCGAGGCGAAGAAGACCAAGGAGGGGCTCGCCGACGGCACGATCGACATGGTCATCGGCACCCACGCGCTGCTCGCCAAGGGGTTGGACTTCAAGCGCATCGGCCTCGTCATCGTTGACGAGGAACAGCGGTTCGGCGTCACCCACAAGGAGCGGTTGAAGGCGCTGCGTGCCGACGTGCACATGCTCACGCTGACCGCCACGCCGATCCCGCGCACGCTGCAGATGGCGATGTCGGGGCTGCGCGAATTGTCGGTGATCCAGACCCCGCCGGTCGATCGCCTGGCGGTGCGCACCTACGTCATGCCGTGGGATCCGGTCGTGCTGCGCGAGGCATTGCTGCGCGAGCATTACCGCGGCGGGCAGAGCTTCCTCGTCACGCCACGGATCGCCGACCTGCCCGACATCGAGGATTATCTGCGCAAGGAAGTGCCCGAGATTCGCTTCGTCGTCGCGCACGGCCAGATGAGCCCGACCGAGGTCGAGGAGCGGATGAGCGCGTTCTACGACAAGAAGTTCGAGGTGCTCGTCTCCACCACCATCATCGAGAGCGGCATCGACATTCCGTCCGCCAACACGATGATCGTCAACCGCGCCGACCGCTTCGGCCTCGCGCAGCTCTACCAGCTGCGCGGTCGGGTCGGTCGATCGAAGACGCGCGCCTACGCGTACATGGTCAGCCCGCCCGAGCGGCAGATGACGGAGGCGGCGGACAAGCGTCTGAAGGTGCTGTCCGACCTCGACACGCTGGGTGCCGGGTTCCAGCTCGCCAGCCACGACCTCGACATCCGCGGCGCGGGCAATCTGCTTGGCGACGAGCAGTCGGGACACATCAAGGAGGTCGGCTACGAACTCTATCAGTCGATGCTAGAGGAAGCGATCATCGACGCGAAGGCGGGTGGCCTGCGCGACGCACCGCGCGACTTTAGCCCACAGATCACCGTCGACGCGCCGATCCTGATCCCGGAGGAGTACGTCCCCGATCTCGACCTGCGCATGGGGCTGTACCGCCGGCTGAACGAGGTTGACGAGCGCGCCGGACTGGACGCGTTTGCCGCCGAGATGATCGACCGCTTCGGCCCACTGCCCGAGGCGACGGACAACCTCGTCAAGATCATGGAGATCAAACTCAACGCCAAGAAGGCGTGCGTCGCGAAGCTGGATGTCGGACCGAAGGGCGCGCTGGTCGCGTTCCACGACGACACGCCGCCCAATGTCACAGGGCTTCTTGCCTATGTCGACAAGCTTGGGCCGATCGCGAAGCTGCGTCCCGACAGCAAGCTGGCGGTCAGCCGCGCCTGGGGCGACCCGCAGGCGCGGCTGAACGGCGCGCTGCAATTGTCGAAGGGGTTGGCGAAGGCGGCGGGGTAACGCGCTACGCCGCGCCGATCAGCCGCGCGAGACCTGCGCTGTCGATCGCGCCCGAGCACAGGAAGCCCTGATAATAGGTGCAGCCGCGTGCTTCGAGCAGCGCGCGCTGCTCCTCGGTCTCGACGCCTTCCGCGATCGTCTCGAACCCCAGCGCGTTTGCGATTGCGATGATCCCCTCGACCACCACGCGGTGGCGCCGGTCGCCGACGATGCTCTGCGTCAGCCGCAAATCGATCTTGAGATAATCGACCGGCAGTGCGGTCAGATAGGCCAGGCTCGAATAACCGGTGCCGAAATCGTCGATCGCGACGCGGCATCCGCCGTCGCGCAGCGTCGTCAGCAGCTCGGTCGCGCCGTCGAGATCGTCGATCAACCCACCCTCGGTAATCTCGGCCGTGACGCGCGCGCGGGCAACACCGCTTTCGTCGACGCGCGCCAGGAAGCGCTCGGCGAAGTCAGGACGCGACAGATCGGTGGCAGTGACGTTTACCGCGACGCGCAGCGAGCTCAACTCGGTCGGCCACGTCGCGGCACTCGCCAGCGCGCGCGCGAGAATGTGGTCGGACAAGGCGATGCCGAGATTGGCGCGGTCGGACGCAGCGAGCAGCGTTTCGGCCCCCAGTTCGCCCAGTTCGGGATGGTTCCAGCGCGCCAGCGCCTCGACCCCCGTGATACGGTTGCTGCCGAGCGCGACCTGCGGCTGGAAGAGGACGGCGATCTCGTCGCGCTCGATCGCACGGTGCAGGTCGGCGGCGAGCTGCGCAATCGGGCGATGCGGCGCGGGCGGCGCGATCCGCGTCGTCGCGCCGTCGAGCACCCGCGCGTCGGCAAGTGCGGTTCGCGCACGTGCGAGGAGTTCCTCGGCCTCTTCGCCCTGCCCGGCCGCGACGCCGATCCGCGTGCCGACGTGTACGGTCGTCGCGCCGACCACGAACGGCTGCGCCAGCGCGAACTCGGTCGCGGCGATCAGCGGATGCGCCGCCTCGAACGAAAGCGGCAGCGCGAGCGTGAACACCGGCCCCGCACGGCTCAGGTCGAACTCGTCGGTCGCCGACAACACGCGGTCGAAGCGTTCGAGCGCGAGATCGACCAGCCTGTCGCCCGTCTCGCGTCCGTATGCGGCATTGATGATCTCGAAGCTGGCCAGCGCCACGATCGCGATTGTCACCTCGCTTCCCTGCGTCAGCCACGCGCCGATCGCTGGGCTTGCCTCGCCGCCGTCGCGACGACGCTCTCGATTGACTTGCCCCACGACTTCTTCCTCCGACCTCGCCCGTGTAGCGCGACGCAACCAAGCCGCCAATCGTTCGTCCTGCTCTTGTGACCCGTCGTGACCCCGCTTAGCTCTTTGTCCATGACAACGATTACGAACCGTGCGGATTCGTCGCTGGTCGACGGCTTCGGCCGGACGATCCGATACCTGCGCGTATCGGTGACCGATCGCTGCGACCTGCGCTGTCGTTATTGCATGGCGGAGAACATGACGTTCCTGCCGCGCGCACAGATCGCCACGCTCGATGAACTGGCGGTCATCACCGAGCGTTTTATCGCGCGCGGCGTCGACAAGGTGCGGCTGTCGGGCGGCGAACCGCTGGTGCGCCGCGACGTGATCGACCTCGTGCAACGGCTCGGTCGTCACGTCGGTGAAGGCCTCAAAGAGCTGACGATGACGACCAACGGCACGCGGTTGGCGCAATATGCTGATCTGCTCGCTGGCGCGGGCATGCGGCGCATCAACGTCAGCATGGACACGCGCGATCCGGACAAGTTCCGCTTCATCACCCGCCACGGCGATGTCGCGCAGGTGCTGGACGGCATCGAGGCGGCGACCGCGGCCGGCCTGCGCGTCAAGATCAACATGGTCGCGTTGAAGGATTTCAACGAGGACGAGATCGGCGACATGCTCGCCTGGTGCGTCGACCAGGGCCACGACCTGACCCTGATCGAGACCATGCCGCTCGGCGAGGTCGAGGAGGATCGTACCGACCGCTTCGTGCCGCTGACCGCGGTCAAGGAGATGATCGAAGCGCGCTTCACGCTGTCGCGCGATCTGAACGGCACCGGTGGCCCGGCACGTTACTGGCAAGTCGATGGTTCTGACACGCGGCTGGGCCTGATCTCGCCGCTGACCGCGAACTTCTGCGACGGGTGCAACCGCGTGCGGCTGACGACCGAGGGCAAGCTCTACACCTGCCTCGGCCACGACGACCAACGGGACCTGCGCGCGGCGCTGCGCGAGGGCGGCACCGCTGGGCTCGACGCGGCGATTGAGAGTGCGCTCACTACCAAGCCGCGGCGGCATGATTTCCGCATCGAGCGCGACGCGGCCCCTGCGGTCGCGCGCCACATGAGCGTGACGGGCGGATGACCGACTATCCGCGGCGGGCGCTGGTTGCCTCGCCGACGCCGCCCGCGCAGGCCGCCCGCGCCGAACTGGCGGACGCGTGGGACTGGGTGCCGGTCGAGGACGCCGACCTCGTCGTCGCGCTCGGCGGCGACGGGTTCATGCTCCAGACGCTTCACATGCTGCTCGAACGTCGCAAGCCGATCGTGCCGGTGTTCGGCATGAATCTCGGCACCGTCGGGTTCATGATGAACGAGTGGCGGCAGCACGGGCTGGAGGAGCGCATCAGGCGCGCGAAGGCGTTCAAGGTGACGCCGCTCGCCATGACGGCGACGGGGATCGATGGCCGCGTCCATTCGCTTCCCGCGATCAACGAGGTGTCGCTGCTGCGCGAGACGCGGCAGACCGCGAAGCTGGAGGTCACGGTCAACGACCGCGTCGTGCTGGAAGAGTTGTCGTGCGATGGCATCCTGGTGGCGACGCCCGCTGGGTCGACCGCGTACAATCTGTCGGCACATGGGCCCATCCTGCCGCTCGGCTCCGCGATGATCGCGCTGACGCCGATCAGCGCCTTTCGACCGCGACGCTGGCGCGGGGCAATCCTGCCCGATCGCGCGCGGGTCAAGCTGCGCATCCTCGATGCCGCCAAGCGGCCGGTCTCTGCGGTCGCTGACCAGCGTGAGATCCGTGACGTGGCGTGCGTCGAAGTGTGCATGGACCGCGCGCGCGAGTTGACGCTGTTGTTCGATCCCGAACACGCACTGGATGACCGAATCTCGATGGAACAGTTCGTCGTCTGAAAACTCACGACGCGCTGATCGAAAGGGGTTGCACCCAAAAAATCAGCGTTTATAGACGCGGCTCCGCGCAGCGTTCCCTGATAGCTCAGCGGTAGAGCTCTCGACTGTTAATCGAGCGGCCGTAGGTTCGAATCCTACTCAGGGAGCCATTTTCTACCTCGTGAGATCATCATGAGGCCGCGGGGTCAGCAAGTAGATCGGACCGTCACGTCGGCGCAGATGCGCTGATCATCCGAGCGTGAGCGCGGACGCAGATACGCGCCCGGCGCGCGTCAACGCGACGGCCCTTCAATTCAACGAGCGCGATTTGGCGCTCTAAGAACGCCCGGTGCACGAGGCACCGGGCGCCGCGATCTCAGTTGCTGTCCGCGTTGTCGTCGTTGACGATCGCGATGACGCCGATCGCGACAATGCCCGCGAGGATCGCGAGACCGACGAAGCCGAAGCCGGCCAGGTCGCTCTGCTTCGCCGACGGCGTGCTCGCGCGGACGCTCTTGGCGACCGACAGGCTGGCAGCGGGATTGGCGGTGGCGGCGAGCGCCGGCGAAACGGAAAGCGATGCGACGGCGGCAGCCGCCAGGAACTTCTTCAGCATGGTCAATTCTCCTTCGATGATCGGCCCGGCTGCGTGGTTACACTACTGACGGTCCCGACGACACATAGGTGTCGTGCAACCGATAACCACGCAAGCCGGAATTGGTGCCCGTCATCGTTGTCAATTAATGCCAGTGTCGCTTTTTCTTGCCACGTTGTTGTCTTGGCGCCACACTGCGCATTCGAAACATAAAAGTACAATTTAGGTGAGGATTGCAGATGTTGATGATCGAGGTCGTGATGGGCATCGTTGCCGCGTCGTTCGTTGCCGTACCGGTCGCGCTCGCGACGTTCGGCAAGCCGGCGGTGGCTATGAAAATCGAGAAAAATCAACTCTGAAAGCGATTGGCTCCGCGCGGAGCCATTCCGTTCATCGCACGTTCCACTCGGGTCGGCTACACGGCGCCTATCGCGCCTAGTCGGGCGTGAGCGGAGAGATGTGAGATGTTGAGGAGACTGAGTCGCAGGGCGCTGGTGGTTGCGTTGGCTGCGAGCACGACCGTCGTCGCGGGTTGCGCGACCGAAACCGCCTATCGTCCCGCGACCGGATCGGGCTTCTACCGCACCGGCTACAGCGATACGCGGATTACGCCGAATCGGTATCGCGTCACCTTCGCGGGTAATTCGGTTACTGATCGCGACGTGGTCGAGCGTTACCTGCTGTTCCGCGCCTCCGAACTGACGGTACAGAATGGCTATGATTATTTCGTCATGGCCGACCGTGACACCGACCGTCAGGCACGTACCTACTCGACGCCGGGTGCCTGGGGCCCGGGCTTTGGCCCATATAGCGGTCTGTGGGGTCCACGCTGGGGCTTCTACGGCAGCTTCGGCTATCGCTCGTGGGATCCGTTCTGGGGCGGGCCGTGGGGCGGTTGGGGCGGCGGCGCCGACATCCGCACGGTCGACCGCTACGAGGCGAGCGCGGAGATCGTGATGTTCCGCGGCAAGCCGCAGCCCGGCAACGTCCGCGCCTTCGACGCGCGCCAGGTGATCGACACGCTGGGTCCGACGATCAAGCTGCCGCAGGCGCGCTGACCGCGTAGAAAGAACGAAAAGGCTCCCTGCCGCGATGCAGGGAGCCTTTTTCTTTGCCTCGACCATCGACGGCATGGCGTCACAAGGCGAGATCGCCTTCCGGCACCGACAACGAAAAAGGGCCACCGGATCGCTCCGGAGGCCCCTATCGACCAAGCAGTTCAGACTGCGCCGTGGCAGTGCTTGTACTTGCGCCCCGACCCGCACGGACACGGCGCGTTGCGGCTGACCTGTCCTTCCCACTGCGCGGGATCGTCGCCGACGTCGACCGGCGATGGCTGGACGATCTGCATCGGCGGCAATTGCGTCTGGATCAGGCCCAACGTGCCCGCGTCGATGTCGGACGAGTTATCCTCCCCGGTAAACGGGTCGAAGTGCGTCGTGATGAAGTCGGGCAGTTCGGGCAGCTCGGGCAGCGGCTCCATGCGGAACTGTGCCTTGGCGATCGTCTTCGTCACGTCGACCCGGATGCTGTCGAGCATGCGCTGGAACAGCGAGAACGCCTCCTGCTTATACTCGTTGATCGGCGTCTTCTGCGCGTAGGCGCGCAGGTGAACGACCTGACGCAGCGCGTCGAGCGTCGCCAGATGCTCCTTCCAGTGGTGATCGAGGTTCTGCAGCAGGATCGACTTCTCCACCTGCGTCCAGGTCTCAGGCTCGAGATCGGCCGCCTTGGCCGCGACCATCGCGTCGGCTTCTGCCTGAACGCGCTCGGTCACGATCTCGGGATCGATCGCTTCCTCGGTCAGCCAGTCGTCGACCGGCGGCTGGATGTTGAGCACCTCGGCCAGCTGCTCCTTCATTCCCGCAATGTCCCACTGCTCGGGATAGGAGTTTGGCGGGCAGGCATCGCCGACGATCGCGTTAACCGTTTCCGCGCGCATGTCCTCGACCACGTCGCCGACGGTGTCAGCGTCCATGATGTCGGCGCGCTGCTCGTAGATCACCTTGCGCTGGTCGTTCATCACGTCGTCGTATTCGACGACCTGCTTGCGTACGTCGTAGTTGCGCGCCTCGACCTTCTTCTGCGCCGTCTCGATCGCCTTGCTCAGCCACTTCGAGCCGATCGCCTCACCGTCCTCCAGGTTCGAGCGCATCATGCGCGCGAACAGCGTGTCGGGGCCGAAGATGCGCAGCAGATCGTCCTCGAGGCTGAGGTAGAAGCGGCTGAGACCCGGATCGCCCTGACGGCCCGAACGACCGCGCAGCTGGTTGTCGATACGGCGGCTCTCGTGCCGCTCGGTGCCGAGCACGAACAGCCCGCCCGCCTCCAGCACGCGCGCCTTCTCCGCTGCGATCTCCTGCCGGATCTGCTCGATCGCCGCCTCGCGCTCGGGCCCTTCGGCCATGCCGGCGAGCTCGTCCTCGACTCGGAACTCGAGGTTGCCGCCGAGCTGAATGTCGGTGCCGCGGCCCGCCATGTTGGTCGCGATCGTGACGGCACTCAGCCGCCCGGCCTGCGCGACGATGTGCGCCTCCGACTCGTGATAGCGCGCGTTCAGCACCGAATGGTCGACGCCCTCCTGGCGCAGGAACTCGGACAGAAGCTCCGACTTCTCGATCGAGACGGTGCCGACCAGCACCGGCTGGCCCTTGCTGGCGTGCTCGCGGATCTTCTTGGCGATCGCGCGGAACTTGTCGTGCGTGTCCTTGTAGAACTCGTCTTCCTCGTCGACGCGGTTGATCGGCCGGTTGGTCGGGATGGTGACGACGTTCATCTTGTAGATGTCGAAGAACTCGGCCGCCTCGGTCGAGGCGGTGCCGGTCATGCCCGACAGCTTCGGGTACATGCGGAAGTAGTTCTGGAACGTGATCGAGGCCATCGTCTGGTTCTCGGGCTCGATCTGCACGCCCTCCTTCGCCTCAACCGCCTGGTGGAGGCCATCGGACCAGCGGCGCCCGTCCATCATGCGGCCAGTGAACTCGTCGATGATGATGACCTTGTCGTCCTTGACCAGGTAATCGACGTCGCGCTTGAACATCACGTTCGCGCGCAGCGCCTGGTTGAGGTGGTGGACGACCTGCGTGTTCTCGAAATCGTAGAGATTGGCGCCCTCCAGCAGCCCCGCGCTCTCCAGGATACGCTCGACCTTCTCCGTGCCGTCCTCGGTCAGGACGATCGTCTTCTGCTTCTCGTCCTTCTCGTAATCCTCTTCGCCCAGCTGCTTCACCACCGCATCGACGCTGATGTACAGCTCGCTCTTGTCGTCGGTCGGGCCGGAGATGATCAGCGGGGTGCGCGCCTCGTCGATCAGCACCGAGTCGACCTCGTCGACGATCGCCATCGCGAACGGACGCTGCACCATGCTGGCGCGCTCGTACTTCATGTTGTCGCGCAGGTAGTCGAAGCCGAATTCGTTGTTGGTGCCGTAGGTTATGTCGGAGGCATACGCCTGACGTCGTTCCTCGTCCGACAGGTTGGGCACGATCACGCCGGTGGTCAGGCCCAGGAAGCCGTACACCCGGCTCATCCAGTCGGCGTCGCGCGCGGCGAGATAATCGTTGACGGTGATGACGTGGACGCCTTCGCCCGGCAGCGCGTTCAGATAGGTCGCGAGCGTCGCGACCAGCGTCTTGCCCTCGCCGGTGCGCATTTCCGCGATCTCGCCGCGGTGAAGCACGATGCCGCCGACCATCTGCACGTCATAATGTCGCTGGCCGAGCACGCGGCTCGCCGCCTCGCGTACCGTCGCGAACGCTTCGGGCAGGAGCTGGTCGAGCGTCTCGCCGTTCGCCAGCCGCTCGCGGAACAGGACGGTCTGGTTGGCGAGCGTCGCGTCGTCCATCGCCTGCAACGCGGGCTCGAACGCGGCGATCTTGGCGAGGATGGGGTTGAGCGACTTGACGTAGCGGTCGTTGGACGACCCGAAGAGCGACTTGGCGATGCCACCGAACATGGGTGTGGATCCTGTATCTGAACGAGCGCGGGCACCGTCGATCGGCTGCCCGCGCGCAAAGGAAAACGGCAGGAAAGCGGCGGGAAGTCCGCCGCGACGCGCTTATTCGCGCCGACGCCCGGCGAAGGCGGGCTCGGCCGGGAGCAGCGCCCAGCCGCGCGTCATCGGCGCAGCGGCGGCGTGCACGAGCGACGCGAGCGCCTGTACGGGACGTGCGAGCAGCACGACGCGCGCGGCGGCGACCGGGCGCGCCACCTTCTCCTGCGCCACCGCCTGCGCGAGCTGCGGCTGGCGCGCGCTGCCGCCGATGCCGGTCAGGGCCGACAGCAGGGCAGACAGGAGGAGGAACAGGTTCACGCGTGCGGACATAAGGCGGCGGGCGGCACGCGTCCACCATCGGCGTGCAGGCTCATTGCTTAGTTGCGCGGCAGCACCCAGCGTACCGGCATTTGCATGGTCGACCGGATCGGAGAGCCAGACTCATCGCGGGCAGGCTCGTAGATCCCGCGGCTGACGAGGATGCGGCACGTGGCTGCATCAAGCTGGTTACTGCCGCTCGATGTCACGATGCCGCACGACTCCACGCGGCCGTTGGTGCCGATCAGCACGCGTGCGACGGTGCGACCTTCTTCTTCCGCCCTGATTGCGGCAGGGGGATAAGAGTCGGCCCCGAACCATCCGGCAGGACTACCCTTCGGCTTGGTCGCGCGCGGCGGCAGCACGATCGTTGGTGGCGGCGGCTCGGAGCGAACGGACTTCGGCACATAGACAGGCGGCGGACCGACGACCCGTGCGGGCTTGCGATGCGTCCACCAGTTCCACGCATCCTGCGCGAGCCACAATGTCGTGACACCGCGCAGCGCGATTAGCACCGCCACGATCGCGACGATCAGCCACGTCAGCCGCTTGCCCGAGCCGACGAACCACGGCTGCGGGCGCATGTGGCTGGGATCGAGCCCGTTCTGCGCGCGCGCCTGCCGTCGTGCCAGATCCTCCAGATCGTCGATCAATCGCCCTACCCCCCGCCGTCGCGGCAGCTTATGGCGCGCTCATGTCCCAGTCCATCATGTCCGACGCCACGCCCTCCTCTCCGCTCGCGCAGCCCTTCCCCGATATGCCGCCGATCGCCGGCGTCACGATCCGCACCGCACGCGCGCGCTACAAGGCGTGGGATCGCTGCGACCTGACCTTCGCGGAGCTGGCGCCCGGGACCAGCGTGGCGGGCGTGCTGACGCAGTCGAAGTGCCCCTCTCCCGAGGTCGAGTGGTGCCGCCGCGCGCTGGTGATGGGCGAAGCGCGCGCATTGGTCGTCAACGCGGGCAATTCCAACGCCTTCACCGGTAATCGCGGCCGCGCAGCGGTGGAGGCGATCGCCGCGCGTACCGCCGCGCAGCTCGGGTGTCGGCCATCGGACGTGTTCGTCGCCTCCACCGGCGTGATCGGCGTACCGCTGCCGATCGGCAAGGCCGAGGCCGGGCTTGACGCCGCCTTCGCCGCTGAGCCGGTCGGCTGGCGCGACGCCGCCGACGCGATCGCGACCACCGACACGTTCGCCAAGGGCGCGAGCGCGACCGCGGTGGTCGACGGCCGCACGATCACGATCGCCGCGATCATCAAGGGGTCGGGCATGATCGCCCCCGACATGGCGACGATGCTCGGCTTCATCTTCACCGATGCGGCGGTCGCGCCGGGCTACCTGCAAGCCGCCTTGTCGGCGGCGAACGAGCGTAGCTTCTCGTGCATCACCGTCGATGGCGACACATCGACCAGCGACACCGTGCTCGCCTTCGCGACCGGCGCGGCGGGTAATGCGCCGATCGGCAGCGACGAGGATGCGGGGGCCGACGCGTTCCGCGCCGCGCTCGCCGACGTGTGCCGCCAGCTGGCACTGCTCGTCGTGCGCGATGGCGAGGGCGCATCCAAGCTGATCGAGATCACGGTCGAGGGCGCGGAGAGCGACCGGTCGGCGCACCGCATCGCGATGAGCATCGCAAACTCGCCGCTTGTGAAGACCGCGATCGCGGGAGAGGACGCGAACTGGGGCCGGGTTGTCATGGCAGTCGGCAAAGCGGGCGAGCCGGCCGAGCGCGATCGCCTGTCGATCCGCTTCGGCGCGACGCAGGTGGCACGAGACGGCCTGGCGGTAGAGGGCTATGACGAGGCGCCGGTTGCCGCACACCTCAAGGGTCAGGAGATCGAGATCGGCGTCGACCTGGGGCTGGGCGACGGCGGCGCGCGCGTGTGGACCTGCGATCTGACGCACGGCTATATCAGCATCAACGCCGATTACCGCAGCTGAGCGGCCGGGGATGAGCACGCTCGATCAGGCCGTCGCCGCGCTGTTGGAGCGGGTGGCGGGCGAGGTGATACTGCCACGCTTCGGCCGGTTAAACGCAGGCCAGTCCGAAGAGAAGACGCCGGGCGATTGGGTCACGATCGCGGATCGCGAGAGCGAGGCGATCCTCACCGACGCGCTGCTGCGGCTCGACCCCGATGCGCGCGTCGTTGGTGAGGAAGCCGCATCGATCGATCCTTCGCTGATCGAGACGGTCGCGCAGGGCCGCGTCTGGCTGGTCGATCCGCTCGACGGCACGAACAACTTCGCCGAAGGACGCGAGCCGTTCGGGATGATGGTCGCGCTGGTCGAGGACGGCGTGGTGCAGCGCGGCTGGATCTACGCGCCGGTCACGAAGCGCCTCTGCTTCGCGGCGCGGGGCGAGGGAGCGTTCATCGACGGCACGGGCGTGACGTGCAGTGAGCGCCCGGTACGCCAGCCGATCGCGACCTACTCGAACTATTGGTTCTCCGATGCGGACGGTGCCGCGATCGAGCGGAAGGCAGCGGGCGTACTCGACCTGCGCCACGGTTTGCGCTGCGCGGCGGCGCAATATGCCGCGCTGGTCGACGGCTCGCATGACATCGCGCGGTTTGAACGCATCTACCCGTGGGACCACGCCGCCGGTTCACTGTTCCTGACCGAAGCGGGCGGCCATGTCGCGCGGCCGGACGGACACCCCTACGCGCTGACCGACACCGGCAAGGGCCTACTCGCGGCGGCGTCCCCTTCGCTTTGGAAACGCGGAGCGCGCGTGCTGGGCGCGATTACCGACTGAGGTGCGACCGCCGGGTCGGCAGGATCTCGTTGACCACACCAAGATCGCGCTGCGACACGATCCTGATCGCGCGGATCGCGCGGATCGCGCTTCGCTCGCCATTGGTCGGTGCACAGGGTGGGGAAAGATCACTAGCTGAGGCAGGGGCGAAACGCTCCACGCCGATCAGTTCGACCTCGAATACATGCCCACGAGGCCACGGCGACATCGTCGCAGGCTGTTCCGCAGCATCTCGATCGAGCCACGAGAACGGCGTGCGCGGCGCGATCTCGCCGACGATTGTAACTTCGTAGAAGCGCTGCGCCTCGAACTCGTTGACGAACACGCCCTTCATGCGACGTGGAGGCGATGGTGCGCTCCACGCACATGGATCAGCCGGCGCTGCTGCCGAGAGCAGCAGCGCCGCGAGGATCACGCGAGCTCACCCTCGAGCCAGGCCTTGATCCGGCCCTTGGGCTCGGCACCAACCTTGGTCGCCGCGGGCACGCCGCCCTTGAACAGGATCATCGTCGGGATTCCGCGCACGCCGTACTGGCCCGGCGCGTCGGGGTTCTCGTCGATGTTGATCTTGGCGATCGTCACTTGCTCGCCGAGCTCGTCCGACAGCTCCTCGAGGCTCGGGCCGATCATCTTGCACGGGCCGCACCACTCGGCCCAGAAATCGACCAGCACGGGCTTGTCGGCTGACAGCACGTCGTTCTGGAAGCTGGCGTCGGTGATCTTCTTGGTAGCCATCGTAAACTCCTGTGTTGTTGCCGATTTAGGTGTCGTTGCTGATCTAGGATGCGGTGTTCGCGCGCTCAACCATCCGCGGCCAAGCTTTGCTCCGCCGCCGCCAAGCCGCGCTTCCCGCGCGCCAGCGCCGCGGCATCGAGCGGGATCAGCACCGGGCCGCTGGTATAGAGCAGCGCGACATCGACCGTCGCATCGGGGAAGATGATCTCCAGCGCCGCCTGGTACGCCGCCATCTGCTTCAGGTGATAGTCGGGCACGTCCGGCGCCCCGCGCGGTACCTGTCGCCCGGTCTTGTAGTCGATCACGCGAACGTGGCGCTGGCCGATCAGCAGCCGGTCGACTGTGCCAGAGACGACGCGCCCGTTCGGCAAGACCGCGCTGATCGGCGCCTCGACCAGCGCGTCGGGCCCGAACAGGTCGGCGAACGCCGGATCGTCCAGCACCCGCAACACCGGTGCGACGATTGCCGCGCGATCCGACGCTGGCACGTTGCGCGAGGCGAGCCACGCATCGGCCGCCTCGGCACGAGCCGGCGACGCGAGTGCGGGCAATCGCTCGAACAAGGCGTGCATCAACGTGCCGCGCTCGGCCGCGGCCTGCATCTCGGGCGTGGGCGGCGCGTCACCGGCGTCGTCCTCGCCCAGTGACGAGGGCGCGAGCGGGCGCGGCGGCCGCTGTTCCTCGGGTGCCATCTCGCGCGCCCAGGCGGGCAGTGGCAGCTCGTCGGACGCCTCCGATGTTCTGGCGCGACGCAGCGGCACGGGCGCACGGGGCTCCGTGCCGCGAAACACGCGTGGCTCGCTCTCCGCCTTTGCCACGCCCAACGCGTCGAGCGTTCGCTCGGTCAACGCGTACCAGCTAGCGGGCGGCGCCTCGCCCTTCCATTTGGCGCTGAGCGAGCCGGTTACCACCAGCCGCTCCTCCGCGCGCGTTGCCGCGACGTAGAACAGCCGCCAGTGCTCCTCGCGCTCACGCCGTTCGGTCTCATTGAGCGCGGCGTCGATCTCGCCTGCGCGCTCCGCTTTTCGCGGGCGGAACACCGGGATCGGCTCGTCGAGCCCGTCCGACTGCCACAGCACGGTTGAGCGCGGGGCGGAGTCCGGGTCCGCGGTCGCGTCCGCGAGGATGACGAGCGGCGCCTGCAATCCCTTTGCCCCGTGCGCGGTCATCACGCGCACCGCGTCGAGCGGCGCGGCGGCGTCGCGCACGATCTCGACCTCATCGCGCTCGAACCAGTCGAGGAAACGCTGCAGCGACGGCGTCGTCGTGGTCTCGAAGTCGAGCGCGGCGTTGAGCAGTTCCTCGATCGGATCGCGCGCTTCCTCGCCCAGCCGCGACAGCAGCTTGCGCCGCCCCTGCATCGGCCCCGACAGGATCATCTCGAGGAACTGGTACGGCGTGCGGAAGTCTGCGCGTGCCAGCATCGTTTCCAAGTCGCCGAGCAGCGTCGGCACCGTTTCCGACAGGTGCCGCCACAGCGTTCCCTTGCGCGGCACCGCGCGCGCGAGCAGATCGTCCTGCGTCCAGCCGATCAGCGGCGAGACGAGCAGGCTGGCGAGGCTCAGGTCGTCGTCGGGTTGCAGCACGAAGCGGATCGCGGCGAGCAGGTCCTGCACCGCGAGCGGCGCGCTCAACCGCAATCGGTCGACGCCGGCGACGGGCACTCCCTCGGCATAGAGCCGCGCGACCAGCAACTGCGCCAGCTCACCGCGGCGCTTGACCAGGATCATCACGTCCTCGGGCCGGAGCGCGCGGCCCTTGCTCTCCAGAACCATGCCGCCATCGAGCCAGCCGCGCACGAGCTTGGCGATCCGCGTTGCATTGGCGCGCACCGCGTCGTCGATCCAGCCCTCCTCGCCGCCTTCCTCCGCTTCACTCGCACCTGCAGCGATGGCGGGGATCAGCATGACCTGCCCCGGCCCTGCGATGCGGCTGCCGTGCGGTGGGATCATGTCCTCGCCCGCGAAGTGCGTGGCACCGACCTCCCCGATCGCCGCATCGACGAACTCGAGCACCGGCGCGGTCGAGCGGAACGAGTCGACCAGCGACAACCGATCGAACGGCAGCCCGCGCTCGCCCGCCTCCATGTCGTCGTCGCCCGCGACCATCGCGGCGCGCGCCTCGAAATAGCGCTCGGCCGCCATGAAGTTGACCGGATCGGTGCCTTGGAAGCCGAAGATCGCCTGCTTGGTGTCGCCGACCGTGAACAGCGTGCGGACCGAGGGCGCGTAGACGCCGCGACCGACGAAATATTCGTCCACCAGTGCGCGGATGATCGTCCACTGCGCGACGTTGGTGTCCTGCGCCTCGTCGACCAGCACATGCTCGGTAATCTGGTCGAGCTTGTAGCGGATCCACTCGCCGATGCCGTCCTGCCGGAGCAGGTTTACGGTCGCACGGATCAGGTCGTCGAAATCGACCGCCCCAGCGCGCCGCTTCGCCGCTGCATAGCCGCGCGCGTAATCGCGCCCGACCTCCAGTGCGGCGCCCAGCAAGTCGGCGTAGGCGGCGCGCACCTGCAATCCGAGCAGATCGGCGCAGGCGCTGCCGAGCTCCTCGGCCAGCGCGACATAGTCGGCCTCGGCCGCGATCAGCTTCGCCGAGGCCTTGCGCGGCTCGCCCGTGCCGGTGCGCACCACCGCCATCAACGCGCCCAGCCGTTCGACACGGTCAGCTCCATCGGCGGCGAGCCAGGCGGCGATCGCGTCGGCGTGTTTCAAGCCTGTCGCCGTGCCCCACGCAGCATTGGCAGCGGCGATGCGACGGATCGCGCGCTCGTCCAGACCGGCGCACCGCTCGCGTACGTGCGCGTCCACGTCGCCGAGCGGAACGCCTAGCGCAACGCGGATGAACGCGCCGATCCCGCTCGGCAGCGCCTCAAGCGCGCTGCCGGCACGCGCGCATTCGTGCAGGAACTGCTCCGCGCCCTGCTCGCCCAGCCGAACGCTCAGCTGGCCGATGGTTGCGACCGGCCCCTCGCGTCCGTCGCGCTCGGCCGCGACCAGCAGGTCGGACAGCGCCTGTCGCCGGAGCAATGCCTCCTCGCGCGGCTCGATCGGACGGAAGCCGGGCACAAATCCTGCCTCGACCGGGAAGGATGCGAGCAGGCTCTGGCAGAAGCCGTGGATGGTCAGGATGCGCAGGCCGCCGCCGGGCGCATCGAGCACCTTCGCGAACAGGGTGCGTGCGCGCGCAATCTGCGCGGGGTTACCGGGCTCACCGAGTGCGCGCAGGTCGGCGAACAGCGCGACATCGTCCATCCGCACCCACGCGGCCAGGCGCCGGCTGATCCGCGCGGTCATCTCCGCCGCACCCGCCTTGGTGAAGGTCAGGCACAGGATTGCAGAGGGATCGGTCCCGCCGAGCAAAAGACGGAACACGCGCGCGGCGAGCACCTGCGTCTTGCCCGTCCCCGCCGAGGCCGAGAGCCAGACGTGCGCGTCTGGGTTGCTCGCCCGCTGCTGATCACCCTGAAGTGCGGGGAGCGGTGCGAGCGCGTCAGCGTTCACGGCCGTACCATTCGTCGCGGCGCATCAGCTGATCGTACTCGGCGAAAGGCGCGAACTCCGGATGCAGCTTGGCGACGAACGCCTCGTCGCCGGTCAGCCATTTCGCAGCGGCGTCGGCGAAGCTGTCGCGTGCGGCGCGGGTGAAATCGTCGGTCATGATGCGCCCGTTCTTGCCTGCCGGGTCGGCGGGGCTGGTCACCATGCCGAAGCCGTCGCGACCCTTGGCGAGCGACCAATATTCGAAGCCGCCGGCGCGGCCTTCGACGTTCTTGAACGCGCCCTCCTCTACCATCGCGCCGAGCAAACCCAGCTGCAGGTTGAACCCGCCACGCACCGCCGCGACCGACGGGGCCTTGCCGGTCTTGTAATCGACCACCACGATCGAACCGTCGGCTTGGCGGTCGACGCGGTCGAAGCGGCCGGTGAGCTTGATGCCGGACAGCATCGCGTTGCCCTGCCCTTCGGCGGCGAGAATATCGCGACCCTCGGCACGGTTCGCCTGCATCGTCGCCGCGATCCACTCAATCCCGGCGATCAGCCGCGGCTGCCAGAGCGCGCGGAGCAGCGGATGCGCGGCAGGATCATCGAGCATCGCCAGCGCGCGCGGCACCAGCCGGTCGGGCGCGCACGCGTCGTGCTCCGCCCATTCCTCCAATACGCCGTGAACCGCGGTGCCGCGCCACGCCGCGCTCGGATCGGCATCGACCGCGTCGAGCGGCATCAGCTTCAGGATGCGCCGTGCGTAGAAGGCGAACGGATCTGCCTTCAACCGGTCGACCTCGGTGACCGAGATGCTTTTCGGCCGAAGCTCCGCCCGCGGCACCGGCGCAGGCCGCTCGGCCGGCTTCGGCGTCGCGCCATCGTCGAGCAGCCGCGTCCACCGCTCCAGCCGATGCGCACGGACGAACCGCTCGCCCGCCATCGCCTCAAGCCGCAACCAGAAACGAGACGCGAGTGCTGGGCTGCGCGCATCGCGGCGACTGCGCGTGATCAGCACGCGCGGCGCGCCCAGCCTCTGTCCGAAATCGTGCGCCGCGGTGCCGATCGCGCGCTGCAATCCCGACAGGCCCAGTTCGGCGCGGATACGCGGCGCGAGCCACGGGTCCGGCGGCGGGTTGCCCGGCCATACGCCCTCGTTCAGCCCGCCCAGGATCATCAGGTCAGCGGTCTGCAATCGCGCCTCGATCAGGCCGTAGATCGCGAGCCGCGGATGCTCACCCTGAATTTGCCGGACTGCGACCTCGTCCATCAGCAATCGTAGCAGCGGCGCGAACCCCGCGGCGGAAGCATTCGCCGGCCCGAGTGGCGCCTGTCGCTCAAGGTTGGTCAGCAACTCGCCCGCGCAGCGCCCCGCAGGACCGCGCCACACCTCGTCGCCGGCGAGCGCCTGCGCCGACTCGCGCAGGCCTGCGACCAGTTCGGGCAGGCTCGACGTGCCGCGTCCGAACACCGCCGCGACCGGCTCCAGAAGCGCGCGCGCCTCCGCCCACCACGGCAACACGGCGCGACGCAGCTCCTGCTCGCGCTCGGGACCGCCCTCCAGATGCGCGGTAATCCCGGCGAGTCCGGGTGCAGGACGCGGGCCGCGCAGGGCGCGGTCGAGCCGGCGCACGCCCTCCAGCCAGCGTCCGCGCTGCTCGCCGCTCCGAACCAGCGGGTGCTTGAGCAGCGTCAGCAGCGCCATTGGCGCGAAATCCTGCGCCGCCGCCTCGACGATCGCGGTCAGCAGCGTGCCCGGCGGCAGGATCGACAGCGCGCGTCCGGCGCTGTCGTCGATGGGTATCCCCCAGCGCGCGCAATGCGCCGCAACGCGCCGCGCGAGCGACCGGTCGGGGGTGACGAGCGCCGCGGTTTGCCCCGGCTGCTCGATCCACTCGCGCATCGCGAGCGCGATTGCCTGCGCTTCCTCGGCCGGGGTGGCGAGCTCGGCCGCCTCGACCCCGGTCAGACGCCGTTCGGACGCGTCCAGCTCGGTCCACTTGCCGGTGAAATCGGCGGGGGCGAGCGCGTTGGCGATCGCGCGACCGCGCACGGCGCTCGCGTCGTGGTCGCTGCCGCCGACCCAGGTGCGCACCTCGCCGCGCCCGACGCCCATGCGGTCGAGGATCAGCTTGAGGTGAAATTGCGGGTGCACCTCGATCGAGCGGCGGCGCAGGCCGGTCACGGGATTGGGGTCGTGCGGACCGAGCGCATCCCACTCCTCCTGCGGCATTCGCGTGTCGAGGTTGGCGAACGCGACCATCCCCTGCGGCAAGCCCGCCACCACGCGCAGCAGCCGTGCGATCGCGGGTGCGGGATCGGTGATGCCGACCGCGCAGACGAACCCGGTGGGCGGCGCAGCGCGCCACCGCGCCGCCTGCGCGTCGAGCAGCGCGATGCGCCGCACGCCCGCCTCGATCCGCCCCAAGCGCTCGCGCTCGGCCGGCCAGCGGTCGAGCACGATGCGGAACATTTCCAGCGCGCGCTGCCAATGCTCGGTCAGCCCCTCGCCCGGATCGATCTCGGCCAGTCGCACCGGGTCTATTTCCTCGACGATCAATTGGTCGAGCGTGCGCGCGAGGTCGCCCGCCAGCCGCACCGCCTCCGCCGCGTCGACCGGGTGACCGGCACGCGCGCGCTCCTCCTCGACCATGCGCGCGAGCACCATGCGACGCTGGAGTGGGTCGATCGCGGGCGGCAGCAACGGCGTGACGCCGGCGGGATCGAGCGCCGCGCCCAGCGCTTCGCCCAGATCGTCGCCCGCCAGACTGACGATCCGCGGCAGCAGCAGCGCGCCGCCGCTCGCGCGCACGAACGCGCGCGTCATCGCCACACCGGCGCGATTGTTTGGTACCAGCACCAGCCCGCGCGCCAGCGTCAGCCGATCGCTACCGAACCGCCTCAGCAGCCCCGCGACCGCCGCGTCGGCAATCGCGCGGTGCGCCGGGATAGTGTAAAGGTGGAGCCCGCGCTCCTCAGCCATCCGACAGGATCGCCTCGGTCCGCGCGATCGCGCCCGGCGTGCCGACGTCGAACCACAAACCCTGGTGCACCACGCCGAACGCGCGCCCGGCCGCGATCGCGCGATCCCAGAACAGGTTGGTCGAGAACGGTCCCTCGGGCCAGTCGGCAATCACGCGCGGCGACAGGATCTGCACGCCGGTGTAGACGAACGGCGCCACCCGCCCGGCGCGACGCCGACCGGTGACCTTGCCCGAGGCATCGAGGTGAAAGTCACCCTGCCCGCGGTGGTTGTGCGCGCGCGCGTACGGTACCAGCAGCAGCAGCGCGTCCATCGCCGCGTCGTCCCACTGCGCGGCGAGCAGCCGGATCGCGTCGGTCGGCCCGTCGAGCCACAGATTGTCGCTGTTGACGACCAGGAACGGCGCGTCCCCCAGCGCCTGACGCGCCTTGACCAGTCCACCACCGGTTTCAAGCAATTGCGCGCGCTCATCCGACACGATCACGTCTATCCCACGGACGCGGTGCGTCACGTGCGCCTCCAGCGCGTCGGCCAGATAATGGACGTTGACCACCGCGCGCTCGACCCCCGCATCGCGCAGCCGGTCGAACACATGATCGATCAGCGGCTTGCCCGCCACCGCGATCAGCGGCTTGGGACGCAGCGCGGTCAGCGGGCGCATCCGCTTGCCCAGTCCCGCCGCCATCACCATCGCGGTCTTCGGCACGCCGGCGTCGGGAACCGGGCGGATGTAGCGCGGGCGCGTCACGCCGGCTGCCCGCGGACCAGCATCGGATCGCCGCGCAATTCGGGCGGAATGTTCGCGTCGAACCAGCGCGCGATCGGGCCGAGCACCGGGTGACTCAGGTCGTGTTCCAGATACGCCCAGACACGCGGGCACAGCGCCGGGTAGCGCGGCTTGCCGTCGCGCTGCCACAGCCGCGTAAAGATGCCGATGATCTTCGCGTTCCGCTGCGCGCCGAGCACGTGGTACGCGTCCAGAAACGTCGAACCTGCCCCTGTCGCCGCGGTGTAGCGCGCCAGCATCGCCTCTTCGATCGACGGCTCCACATCGCGCCTCGCGTCCTGCAGCAGTGAGACGAGGTCGTAGGCGGGGTGGCCGGCGAGCGCGTCCTGGAAGTCGAGCAGGCCAAGCGAGCGCTCGGGACCGACCAGCATCAGATTTTCGGCGTGATAGTCGCGCAGGACCGTGACCGGCGCTTCGGTCAGCGCGTGGTGCAGCACCTCGTCCCACGCCGCGCGGTATCCCGCCGCATCAACAGCGAGTCCGATCGCCGGGCAGTACCAGTCGACGAGCAGCCCCGCTTCGCGCTGCAACTCGGTCAGGTCGTACAGGCGCCACGCACCCGCGGGGTGGCGGTGGAGGTCGACCAGCACGTCGACCGCGGCGGAATAGAGCGGCACCAGCGCGTCGGCGTCGCTGTCGACGGTTTCGCGCATCCGCGCGTCGCCGAAATCCTCCAGCAGGACGAGGCCGCGCGTAAGATCGACCGCGTGGATCGCCGGCGCAGCGAAACCACGTTCGTTCAGCCACCCGGCCACGCTGATGAACGGGCGCGGGTCCTCGTGGGGCGGCGGCGCATCCATCAGGACCGCGCGGCGATCACCCGCCTCGACGCGGAAATAGCGGCGGAATGAGGCATCGCCGGCAAGTGGTTCAACGCGCGCGCCGATCCACCCGGCCGCGTCGAGAAAGGCTCCGGCATAGGCCGGCGGTGTCATGTCGGTCGCCATCGCCGTTTCCATGCCGCCGACGCGTCCCAAGTCAAGGCGCGCCCGCCCGCCGGTGCGTTGGCAAAGGCGAGCCGCAAGGGATCGCGCCAGTAGCTTGCCGGCACCCGCTCGGGCCACTCGACCAACAACGCGGAGTCGTACAGCGCGTCGTCGAGCCCAAGTTCCTCGAGCTCGGAGGCGTCCTCGATCCGGTACAGATCGGCGTGCACCACCGGCAGGCGCACCTCGGGCGGCGCGTAGGGCTGTATGATCGCGAAGGTCGGGCTCGGCGCTTCACCCGCGAGCCCGAGTGCCGACAGCACGCCGCGCGCGAAGCTGGTCTTGCCCATGCCCAGGCTACCCGACAATAAAACGACGTCACCCGCACGCAGCACGGAGGCGAGGCTGCGCCCGAGCGCCTCGGTCGCCGCGGCATCGGGCAGGTAGATTTCGCCGCTCATCGCCGCGGCAGCTCGACCGTGACGAGCGAGCCCTGCCCCGGCTCGCTCACCAACGAGATCGTGCCGCCGTGCGCCTCGACGAACTGCTTGGCGAGCGGCAGGCCGAGCCCCAGCGCGCGCTCCTGCCCCGGCGTGATGCCCGGTTGGGCGAAGCGGTCGAAGGCACGCGCGGCCTCGTCGGCGGTCATGCCCGCGCCGTCGTCGGACACCACGATGCGCGCGCGCTTCGAATTGCCGTCGACGTGCAGCAGCACGCGACCGCCCGCTCGCGTCGCGCCGACCGCGTGACGCAGCAGATGCTCGACCGCCTCGCGGATGCGCCGGCGATCGGCGTGAATCCGCCCGGCGGTACGCTGCACCTCGACCACGAACTCGATGCGGTGGCGACGTGCCGAGGCGGTAAGCGCGTCGGCGGCGGCGCGAACCACGGCGCCCAGGTCGACATCCTCACGCTCCAGCGTCGCGCTGTCCGCCTGCGTCAGGTCGAGCACATCGTCGATCAGCACGCCCAGCCGCTCGACCGAATCGAGGATCGCGTCGACATAGGCGATCGCCTCTCCCGACAGATTGCCCGCGTAGCCGCCATGCAGCATCTCGGCGAATCCGCTGATCGAGGTCAGCGGGGTGCGCAATTCGTAGCTCATGTTGGCGACGAATGCGGTCTTGACCCGGTCGGCCGCCTCCAACGCCTCGTTGCGGTCGCGCAGCGCCTGCTCGATGCGGCGACTGTCGGAGATGTCGAGCATGGTGACCAGCGCGTTGCCATCGGGCAGCGGCACCGCGGCAAATTCGAAATGTCGCCCGTCCGCCAAAGCGACGCGCCCACCGCGCTGCTTGCGCTCGACCGTGGCGTAGCGGACCAGCTCGGGTACCAAGGCGGAGCGCGCCTGATTGGCGAGCTGCGGCGCCAGCCGCTCGGCGATCGCGTCGACGCGCGGGTGGCCGGCCAAGAACTCCTCTTCGAAATTCCACAGCGCGCGGAAGCGATTGTTCCACAATTGCAGCCGGCCGTCGGCGGCGAACACGCCCAGCGCCTCGAACAGATTGTCGAACGTTGCGGTGCGTACCCGCAGCAGCGTGTCGCGCGCGCTGGCGAGCTGAACCTGCTCGGTCCGATCCTCGAAAATCAGCAGCAGCCCGCCATCGGGCAACGGCTGGGCGACGACCCGCAGGTGCGTGCCGCCGGGCAGGTGCCAATTCTCTTCCGCCGCGCCGTCGGTGGCGAGGAACCAGCCGCGGCGCTCCGCCTTCCAGCCGGGAAAATCGCGCACCTCGGGCACCCGCCCGGCCTCGCGCATCCGCTCCAGCACGCGGTCGAATTCGGGCCGATCGGACAACCACTCGCGCCGCATCGCGAACATGCGGCGGAACGGCTGGTTGCAGAAGATCAGCGCGCGGTCGCGGCCGAACTGCACCACGCCCGCGGATAGCCGGTCGAGCATCGCGCGCTGCGCCTCGGCGAAGCGCTTCTCGCGCGCGTTGGCCTGTTCCAGCTCCTCGATGTCGATCGCGAAGCCCGCGACCCCGCCCACCGGCAGCGGCACGTCGTGCAGCCGGAGCGCGCGGCGCGCGCCGCCGATCGTGGCGGGCAGCACCCGCGCCTGCGCCTGCCCGCTGTCGCGCGCCGCCATCGCGCCCGCACGCGGGCCGCCCTGCCCCGACCCCTCGATCAATTCCAGCCCGCGAGTCATGACGCTGGCCGCGTCGCGCGCCTCGACCGCGGAGACGTAGGCCGAATTGACCATCGCCAGCTGCAGGTCGGCGTCGCGGTACCAGATCGGAAGCGGCGCCGCCTCGATCAGCGCGCTTAGCGCCGCAAACGCCTCGTTCAATTCCACCGCATCGTCGCGCAAGCCCGCCAGCTGTTGCTCGCTCGCGCTTACGTCGGCGAACCACAGCATCGTCTCGTCACCGCGGCGCTCGCCGGTCACGCGCAGCGCACGCGACCCGTCGCGCGTTCGCACCACGCGGGTAAAGGTGCGTGCCGCGCGCCGCGTCGCCTCGACGTCGCGCTGTAACGCGCCTGCGTCCTCCGCGGTCAGCCCCCAGCCGGAACTCGACAGCTCCGCCAGCGACCGGACACCTTTGTCGAGCGCCAGCCACTCGGCCAGCCGCTGCGGCACCTCAATGCGGCCATCGGGCGCGATCACCAGCACCTGCGCCGGCGAGTCCGCCAGCCTGCGCGCCAGCCGGTCACGCTCGATTACTGCGTCCGCCGCCTCCTGTTTGAGCGCGAGACCGCGATACAACGCCCAGCACGACCCCGCCAGCACGAGCGCGAGCAGCACACCGGCGAGGATCAGGATACCCTCGCTCACCATCGCTGCACTGATCGCCTCGCCCGCATGGATGATTCCTATCGCCCGATGCGCCGGAGCGGAAGCGCGCGAGCGGCAAAAAGAAGGCCCCTCACCGAACCACCCGCGTGGTCGGTGAGGGGCCGAGGGCCGTCAGACATCGCGCGGGCGGACCCGCGCGACACTGATCAGAAGCGGGCAGTGATGCCGGCGTAGAAACGACGACCGATCGGCTCGAAGATACCCGAGCCGGCACCCGTGCCCGTCGCGCCGAGCGGCGGAACGCGGTTGGTCAGGTTATCGATGCCGAAGTAGAACTGCGACCCGCCCTGGATGTCGAAGCCCAGACGCGCGTCCATGTAGAGGACATCCGGATAATAGGGGATGTCGTACACGTCGGCGTTCTGCGGCGCACGGCCCTGGAACGTGGTCAGATCCTCGATCGCGCCGACCGACTGCTTGCTCAGATACCGGATCTGGTAGTTCAGGTTCACCGCACCGAAGTCGCTGTTGATGTTCCAGGTCACCCGGTCCTTCGGCGAGGGCGCCTCGCCGAGGATCGTATCGGCGAACCCGGGCTGCGCCGGATCGATGAACGCGTCGTTCTGCAGCTGGTGCGTGTAGGCCAGCGTCGACGACAGACGAACGTCGCCGATGTTGTGGCTGTACGCCAGGTTGACGTCGATGCCGCGCGTCTGGAGCTTGGCGTAGTTCAGCAGCGTCTGCTGCAGGCTACCCTCAATCACGCGATACGCCTGCTCGCCGTTCGGTCCCGTTTGCCCCGCGCCGACGCGCTGGAACAGACCGCAGAAGTTCTGGCTGAGTGTCGGTGCGTCGTAGCAGCTGTTCAGAATCTGCTGCGCCGACGGCGCCGTGATGACGTTGTTGACCTTGATGTTGTAGTAATCGACCGACAGCGACAGACCCGGCACCGCGGTCGGCGTCAGCAGCACGCCGTAGGTGTAGGAGTCCGACTTTTCGACGTTCAGGTCGGGGTTACCGCCGCTCAGGATCTCGATCGACGACTGGTACAGGTAGTTGTAGCCCGCCGGGATGCCGGCCGCAGCGCAGTTTGCGGCGCGGTACTGCGTGCCCGTACCGATGAAGTTCGCCGAGCACGGATCGTTGACGGTCGCGAAGTTCTGCCCCTGCGGTGAGTAAAGCTCGCTCAGGTTCGGCGCACGCACCGCGCGCGCATAGTTCGCGCGGAACGTGATGTCGCGGATCGGCGAGTAGCTGCCACCGACGTTGTAGGTCCAGACCGTGCCGGCCGAGCTGTTATAGTCGGATACGCGACCGGCAGCGGTGAACGACAGCTTCTCTGCGAACGGCAGGTCGGCGAGGACCGGCACCAGCACCTCGGCATAGCCTTCTTTCACCTCGAACGCGGGCGGGTTGAAGGCCGACAGCGCGTTGTAGAAGGTGTAGCCGGCCGAGACGAGCGGATCGGGCGTGAAGTCGTTGGTTTCACGGCGATACTCACCACCGAGCACGAACGAGATCGGCCCACCCGGCAGGTTGAAGAAGCCGCTGGTGTCGCCGTTCAGGAACGCGTTCACGTCGGTCTGCGTGATCTTGCCGACCGACGTCGTGTCCTGCAGCAGGTAGTTGCGCGCGGCCTGCGAGATGTTGCCCTGCCCGAACGGATTGAGCGGCTGGCATGCCGCGATGTCGGCGGCGAGGTTGGCGGCGTTACCCGCCAGGTCGGAACCTGCGCGCGTCGCATCGATCTGCGAACCGCAGACGATCTGGCCGGCGGCATTGCGCACCGCGTCGAGCGCGAGGCTGGCGCGCTGGACGTTTAGGTTGCCCAGAACGCGCGTACGCTCGCGGAATTCACCGTAATTGGCCGATACCTCGTAATGCCAGTCGCCGTTGAAGTCCCCGCGGACGCCGCCGACGATACGGTAAGTCTCGCGACGCGACTCCTCGGTACGCACGCCCAGATCGACCAGGTTCTTGCGCAGCACGAAGCGCGTGTCACCGTTGATCGTCGCCGGGTCGGCACCACCCGCGATCAGCGCGTTGGTGATCGTCGCACGCGCCTGATCGGTCAGGTACGGATTGCTGAGGCTCGGCTGCTCGAACAGGCCGTCGATCGTGCCGCCGGTGAAGAACGCCGGACCTGAGGTGCCCTGACCCACGACTTGCGTGCGGCTGTACTTCGCCTCGATGAACGGAACGAAGGCGTTCGACACTTCGAAGTGCCCGAGCAGGTTGGCCGAGAAGCGGTCGAGCTGCGGCTGCACCTGCACCAGCTGGCCCTCACGACGGGTGTCGCCGTTGCCGCCGATGAAGGCCGAGCCGCTGGGTGACGCACCATTGGTGCCGACACCGACGCGCGTACCCGTCTGCTGGATCAGCGTGCCGTCGGGCTGGAACAGGTAGTTGCACGAGAAACGCCGGCCCGATGCGTCAGCGCCGCACAGACCGTTCGGACTGTTGAATGTCACGAGGCCGCCCGCACCGATCGTACCCGAGCGCACGTCGCGGAAGAAGATGTTGTCAGGGTTGCCGTCGAAGTTCGGCAGCGTCTGACCGGCGGCGACCCCGGCCGGATCGGTATCGACCGTGACGAAAGTGTTGTTCTGGCGCAGGTAATCGCGCTGCGAGGCATAGAGGCTGTTCTGGCGCGCATATTCGACGCTGACCGCCAGGTTGCCGCGACCATCGGCGAAGTTCTTGCCGGCGAGGCCGCTGACGAAATAGGAGCCCGCGTCGCCATACTGGCTGACGCCACCCTGCCCGCGGACCTGCAGGCCCTCGAAATCCTGCTTGAGCTTGAAGTTGACCACGCCCGCGATCGCGTCCGAACCGTAAACGGCCGACTCGCCGCCGGTGACGACCTCGACGTTCTCGATCAGGTCGGTCGGGATCGTGTTGACGTCGACCGACACGCCATTGCTCAAGATGTCCGAGCCGACGTGGCGGCGGCCGTTGACGAGCACCAGCGTACGCTGCGTCCCCAGACCGCGCAGATCGAGCAGGTTGAGGCCGGCGGTTCCCAGGAAGCGCGTCGAGTTCGCCTGGCTGAACGTGCTCTGCAGCTGCGGCAACTGGTTCAGCGTGTCACCAACCGAGACGCGCGCAGTCGCCTGCAACTGCGTCGCCGACACCGAGGTGATCGGGCTGGTCGAGACCACGTTCGGGCTGACGATACGCGAGCCGGTCACGACGATCTCGTCGCTGCGCGACTGTTCGGCGGTGGTCGCCTGGTCGGGCGTCGTTGTCGGATCGGCTACGGCGGTCGACGAGGTGTCGGGCGAGGCGGTGGCAGCCTCCGGCGACGGGCTGGCCGCGTCCGGCGTGGTCTGTGGGTCGACGGTCGTCTGTGCGAAGGCGGGTGCGGACCCGAGCGCGGCGGTGACCAGCAACGAGGTCGACAGCAGCTTCAAGCGGAATTTGTTAGTCAAGCGTGATCCCCTAAGTCCCTGAACCCGTTGGTTCGGGCGTCTCGACGTGCCGCGGGCGGCACATGTCGTTTCCTTTGCAACAACATGAACGAGACGCAATGACTGGGTCAGCTTTGCTTAATTAAACAGATTTCCTGTCGTAAATTTGCAACGCTTTTGAGGCGGCGCAACATAGGTAGAAGAATAAGGGCGGAGCCGAAGCCCCGCCCTTCCCTGCATCAGCCGATCGACTGATAATCAGTAGCGATAGTGATCCGGCTTGAACGGACCTTCGACCGGCACGCCGATGTAGCCGGCCTGCTTCGCGGTCAGCTTCGACAGCTGGACACCCAGCTTTTCGAGGTGGAGCGCCGCGACCTTCTCGTCCAGGTGCTTGGGCAGGACGTAGACCTCGTTCTTGTAGTTCTCGCCCTTCGTCCACAGCTCGATCTGCGCGAGCGTCTGGTTGGTGAACGACGCGGACATCACGAACGACGGGTGGCCGGTCGCGCAGCCCAGGTTCACCAGGCGACCCTTCGCCAGGATGATGATCTGCTTGCCATCCGGAAACTTGACCAGGTCGGTGCCCGGCTTGACCTCGGTCCACTCGTAATTGTCGAGCGCCGCGATCTGGATCTCGCTGTCGAAGTGGCCGATGTTGCACACGATCGACATCGGCTTCATCGCCTTCATGTGATCGGCGGTGATGACGTCGGCGTTGCCGGTCGCGGTGCAGAAGATGTCGGCGCGCTTCACCGCCTCGTCCATCGTCACGACCTCGAAGCCTTCCATCGCCGCTTGCAGAGCACAGATCGGATCGATTTCGGTCACGAGCACGCGCGCGCCGCCGTTGCGAAGCGACTGCGCCGAACCCTTGCCCACGTCACCGAACCCCGCGACGCAGGCGACCTTGCCGGCCAGCATCACGTCGGTCGCACGACGGATCGCGTCGACCAGCGATTCCTTGCAGCCGTACAGGTTGTCGAACTTCGACTTGGTGACCGAGTCGTTGACGTTGATCGCGGGGAACGGCAGCTCGCCCTTCTTCGCGATCTCGTACAGGCGGTGGACGCCGGTGGTCGTCTCTTCCGACACGCCCTTCAGGTTCTTGACCGTCTCGGTCAGGTAGCCCGGCTTCTTGGCGATGAACGCCTTCAGCGCGCGCTGGAACTCGACTTCCTCCGCGTTCTCAGGCTCGCCGAAGCTCTCGCCGCGCTCGAGCTTTGCACCCCAGAGCGCGAACATCGTCGCGTCACCGCCGTCGTCGAGGATGATGTTGGCGGTCTGCCCGTTGCCGTCATCCCAATCGAAGATCGAGCCGACATAGTCCCAGTAGTCAGCCAGGCTCTCGCCCTTGATCGCGAACACGGGGATGCCCGCCGCCGCGATCGCCGCCGCCGCGTGATCCTGCGTCGAGAAGATGTTGCACGTCGCCCAGCGCACGTCGGCGCCGAGCGCGGTCAGCGTCTCGATCAGCACCGCGGTCTGGATCGTCATGTGGAGCGAGCCGGTGATCCGCGCGCCCTTCAATGGCTTCGACGCACCGAACTCCTCGCGCAGCGCCATCAGGCCCGGCATCTCGGTTTCCGCGATCTCGATCTCCTTGCGACCGAAATCGGCGAGGCCGATGTCTGCGATGACGTAATCGTTGTTGTCCAAAACGGGGGCGGTAGCCACGGCGTTTCTCCAGTCGTGTGAGGCCGCCCAAGGTGAACACGCGCACCGGACGACATGCGCGGCCATGTAGCGGCGCGAGCACGCCGGGGCAAATATAAAGATATCTTTATATGTCGCGCAGGTGAGCCGGCCTTTGGCCAGACTCACCTACGCGACCGGCCGGCGGCGCCATAGCGCCGACCGACGACGCGGGGATTAACTCCCCGCGTCACCCCGCGTCCACGAAGCTACGCCCGCCCCGCTTCAAACCCCAGCATGCGCGGATCGACCCCCGCGACCCGGAACCCGCGCCGCCAGCGCTCCTCTGCCGGCGTCTCGAACAACATCGCATCCTCGTCGACGACGTTGAGCCACCCGTGCCGCGTCAGCTCCTCGTCGAGCTGCCCGGCGCCCCAACCGGCATAGCCGAGCGCGACGATCCAACTGGACGGCCCGGTACCGCCCGCGATCGCGCGCAGCACGTCGAGCGTGCTCGACAGCGACCAGCGCCCGGCGACCGACAGCGTGTCCTGCCCGCCCCAGTCGGTCGAATGAAGCACGAAGCCGCGCCGCGCCTCGACGGGACCACCGAAATGCACCGGCGCGTCTGGCGCGACGCCCGGCGCGATCTCCAGCTGCTCGAGAACGTCATGCAGCCCGAGGCCATTGATCGTCGCGCCCACGCCGATGCCCAGCGCGCCCTCCTCGTCGTGGCTGCACATCGCAATCACCGAATGCTCGAACCGCGGATCGCCGATCCCCGGCATGGCGAGCAGGAACTGCCCGGTCAGGTAGCGCGTCTCTTCCATCGCGCGTCATCTAGGCACGCGCGCGGGGAAGCGCCAAGACTTGTGTTAAGCGCCCGCGCTTGCGACAGCGCGCGCAATCCATCCCACAGGAGCACCACGAACATGACGATTAGCGTCGGCGAGCAACTGCCGCAGGTGACACTCACCAAGATGACCGCGCAGGGACCTGAGCCGGTCGACACGGGCGATTACTTCAAGGGCCGCCGCGTCGCGCTGTTCGCGGTGCCGGGTGCGTTCACGCCGACCTGCTCGGCCAAGCATCTGCCCGGGTTCGTCGAGAAGGATGCCGAGCTGAAGGCGAAGGGCATCGACGAGGTCGCCTGCACCTCGGTCAACGACGCCTTCGTCATGGGCGCGTGGGCCAAATCGTCGAATGCGGACGGCGTGACGATGCTGGCGGACGGCAACGGCGACTTCGCCGAGGCGCTGGGGCTGACGATGGACGGCAGCAAGTTCGGCATGGGCAAGCGCAGCCAGCGCTACTCGATGGTCGTCAACGACGGCGTGGTCGAGCAGTTGAACGTCGAGGGGCCGGGCGAGTTCAACGTCAGCTCCGCCGACCACATGCTCGGTCAACTCTGACACGCAGCCGGGCGGCACATCGGTGCCGCCCGCTTTCATCCGCGCACGGACTTGAAAGCGCAACACGGCAGGCATAATCGCTGGTGATGGCTGCTGTTGACATCGTACGCGAACTCGATCGCCTCTACTCCACCTCCGTCGATCGGCTGAAGACCGCGGTCGCCGCCTATATCGCCGATCGGACCGAACCGGATCCGGCGTGGCGCAAGGACGGGTCGTTCGCTTACCCTGAGATCCGCATCCGCTTCAACGGCGCGCCGTCGCGCACCGCGCCGCCGCGCTCGTTCGGTCGCCTCGTCACACCGGGCGAGTATCGTATCAGCGTGACCAAGCCCGACCTGTTCCGCGATTACCTGGTCGAGCAGCTGACCTTCCTGATCGAGGATTACGAGGTCGAGGTCGACGCTGTTCCCGGCAAGCAGGAAATCCCCTTCCCCTACGTTCTCGACGCTGGCAGCGCCCTTAGCCTCGACCAGGTATCGGCGGCGGAACTCGCGCGCTGGTTCCCGACGACCGAGCTCGCGTACATCGGCGACGAGATCGCAGACGGTCTCTGGGCCTCGTTCGACGGCACGCGCCCGCTCGCCTTGTTCGACGGGTTGCGCACCGATTTCAGCCTCGCGCGGCTGCGGCATTATACCGGCACCCCGCCCGAGCACGTCCAGCGCTACGTGCTGTTCACCAACTATCACCGCTACGTCGACGAGTTCGTCCGCTGGGCAGCGGCGCAGGTCGGCGGCGATTCGCGCTTCACTGCGCTGTCGGGTCCGGGCGGGGTCATGTTCCGCGCCGGCGACGACCCCGCGATGCTCGACGACAGCGCGTGGCGGCGGTTGCAGATGCCGGCGTACCACCTGATGGCGGACGACCGCACCGGCATCACGCTGGTCAACATCGGTGTCGGTCCCTCGAACGCCAAGACGATCTGCGACCATCTGGCCGTGATGCGGCCCGAGGCATGGCTGATGATCGGGCATTGTGGCGGCCTGCGGCCTTCGCAGCGCATCGGCGACTACGTCCTCGCGCACGCGTATCTGCGCGACGATCACGTGCTCGACGACATGCTGCCGCCAGAAATTCCGGTCCCCGCGATCGCCGAGGTGCAGCAGGCACTCGCGCGCGCGGCGGAGACGATCTCGGGCCAGTCGGGTGAGGAATTGAAGCGGCGGCTGCGCACCGGGACGATCGTGACCACCGACGATCGCAACTGGGAGCTGCGCTACGCGCGCTCGGCGCTGCGCTTCTCGCTCAGCCGCGCGGTCGCGATTGACATGGAATCGGCGACGATCGCGGCGCAGGGCTACCGCTTCCGCGTTCCCTACGGCACGCTGCTGTGCGTGTCGGACAAGCCGCTGCACGGCGAGTTGAAGCTGCCGGGTCAGGCCAACCGCTTCTACGAACGCGCGATCAGCGAGCATATGCGGATCGGCATCGAGACGTGCGAGGAGCTGCGCCGCGAGGGCGACCGACTTCACAGCCGCAAGCTGCGCGCGTTCAACGAGCCTCCGTTCCGGTAAGTCCGGGGCGGGGTCTGCGCAGGAAACCAACGTCCGGCCATGCGTTACGCAAGCGGAATCATTTCTGCTGGGAGCTGACGATGGCCGACGAGAGCGACACCCCGACCCCGCCGGCGAGCGGCTCAACTCCCGCCACACCCCGTCGCCGCGCGGCGCGCAAGACGGCGGCTGCGAAGACACCGTCCAAGCCGAAGACAGCGGCGGACAAGGTCGACACCAAGCCGACTACCACAACGGCGACCAAGGCTGCGCCCAAGCCGCGCTCGACCAAGCGTAGTGCTCCTCGCTCCGCCACCAAGCCTGCTACGCGCTCGCGCGTCGCGACAGCGGCGCACGAGGTAAGCGACGCCGTCATCCAGGCGGAGGAGCGCGCGACCAAGGTCGCGAAGACCGCCGCTCGCCGCACCAGAACAACCGCGAAGAAGACCAGCACCGCCGTCAGCAAGGCGACCGACAAGGTCGGCGGCAAATGGGGTGCCGCGGCGATTGCGGGTGGTGTCGCCGCGATCGGTGCTGCGGCGACGGCGGCGTTGCTGTCGCTGCGCAGTTCGTCCGCCAAGTCGACCAAGGACTATCAGCCAGCACTGCTGCCCGGCGGCGAGAAGCAACCCGGTGACGCGACGCCCAGCGTCAGCGCGCACCAGCCCGACGGCACCGACGCGTCGAAGTCGTTCGAGGCCGGGATCGCGGACGAGAACACCATTCCCGAAGCAGGAACGCCCAAGGCCTCCTGAGCGACGCGCTGAACGGTACCGCGAGCCCGCCCGTGCGATCCTGATCGGGCGGGCGGCTATCGTGCCAAGAATGTCGCGATCGCCTCGCCAAGTTCGGGCTTGGTCACCGCGCTCATGTGATTGCCCGGAACCTCTGCGTAGCGACCTGCCGGCAACGCGTCGGCCAGGTCCTGCGCGGAGCCATTGTCGTCGTCCTCCGCGCCAGCGACGACCAGCACCGGCTGGGTGACCTGCTCGAGCACGCCCGGCGGCGTGTCGACGAAGGTGTCGAGCACGCGCAGTAGCGCCTCGGGATCACCTTTGGTCGTCTTCAGGAACGCCTCGGTCAGCCATTCGCGGCTGCCGCGCTCGAACGAGCCGAGGTTGGTCAGCACGTTGCGGAAGTACCCGCCCCGCCCCGCCGTCGCGACGATCCCCGCAAGCCCCATGCCCGACAGGACGACGCGCGCGGGCGCGGCCCCGTTCGCGAGCATCCTGACGGTCGTGCGCGCACCGAGCGAGTAGCCGCCCAAGTCGTAGTCGGTCAGGTTGAGGTGCTCGATCAGCGCCAGACCGTCGCGCATCAGCGCGTCGGGCGGGTAGCTGCCCGCATCGTGCGGCTTCGCGCTGTCGCCGTGCCCGCGCAGGTCGGGCATGATGACACGAAAGCCGTTCGCCGCCACCGCCGCGGCGTGACCGTAGCGAAGCCAATTGGTTTTCGCGTCGGAGAAATAGCCGTGGATCAGCACCACCGGCCGGCCCTCTCCCAGCTCACGCCACGCAATCCGCGCGCCGTCGAAGCTGTGAAAGAAGTGCGGTTCGATCTCGTTACGCGTCACGCGCTTTCTCCCACTTGGCGACGAGCGGCTGATATTTGTCGCTGCGCAGCCGTGGCAAGCCTGCGGTGTCGAGCCAGGCTTCTTGGTGGCTTTCCCACCCGAAATGCGAGGTGGGGCAAAACCGCGACGGATCGTCGAAGCTGCCCATCGTCAGGTCGGTCTTCGCAGGTTTCCCGTCAGCCGGCTGATCGACGTACTCGAACGTCAGCGGGGCGCCGCACGCCGAACAGAAGCCACGCCGCGCGATCGGCGACGAGGCGAAGCGGTCGGGCTCGCACGTCCACGTCACCGCGTCGCGCAGCACCTGCTTGAACGCCGCCGCGACGCCGCCGGTCGCGCGCTGGCACATGCGGCAGTGACACAGATAGGCGTCGTCGTCCTCGACCTCGGCCGCGTAGCGGACGCGCCCGCATTGGCATCCGCCCGACATCCGCTCGCCCACTCGCATCTCCTCTCGTGACCGTCACGCGATCGTGCCCGTCAGTCCGGATAGACGCTAGTCGTCGTCGTCACCACGCGCCACACGCCGCCGGTTCGTCGCTCCCACACGTTTAGCCCGGTGCCGGGAAACTGCACCTCGATCATCGCTCGGTCCCCACGTATCAGTGGGCCGTACAGTGTGAAGCACTCGACCCGCGACGCCACCGGAATTCCGCCGATGATTGCGCCCCTTACGCCACCGCCGCCGCGGAAGGTGTCAGGGGCATACAGGTCAGCGAAACCTGGTGGTGCCGGTGGATCGATGCGCCGCGCATGTTGCGCGGGCTGCCACGGGGGGATGATGCGGTCGACACAGAGCGGCGCTGAGAACACCTGCGCATTGGCGGTTCGCGCCACCTCCGCCATTGCCACGTCAGCGATTTGCGCGATCTCGTTGCGCGGGTTCGGCTGGCACGCGGACGCGGCGAGGAGCACGACCAGCGCCGCCACGTTGCGCGCCATCGCGATCAGTCCGCCTTCTTCAGGTGACGGCGCCCGAGCAGCTCGGCGATCTGCACTGCGTTCAGCGCGGCGCCCTTGCGCAGATTGTCGCTGACGCACCACAAGGACAGGCCGTTCTCGACCGTCGGGTCCTCGCGCACGCGGCTGACGTAGGTGGCGTCGTCGCCCGCCGCCTCGATCGGGGTGATGTAGCCCTCGTCCTCGCGCTTATCGATCAGCATGATCCCCGGCGCCTCGCGCAGGATGCGCTGCGCGTCCTCGGCCGAGATCTCGTCCTCGAACTCGATGTTGAGCGCCTCCGAATGGCCGACGAAGACGGGCACGCGCACGCAGGTCGCGGTGATCTTGATCTTGGGATCGAGGATCTTCTTGGTCTCGACGACCATCTTCCACTCTTCCTTGGTCGACCCGTCGTCGAGGAAGCTGTCGATGTGCGGAATGACGTTGAACGCGATCTGCTTGGTGAACTTCTTCGGCTCGGCGGGATCGCCGACGAAGATGTTGCGGCTCTGCTCGAACAACTCGTCCATCCCTGCCTTGCCCGCGCCCGACACCGATTGATAGGTCGCAACCACGACGCGCTTGATCGTCGCGGCATCGTGCAGCGGCTTCAGCGCCACTACCATCTGCGCGGTGGAGCAGTTCGGGTTGGCGATGATGTTCTTCGCGCGATACCCGTCGATCGCGTCCGCGTTCACCTCCGGCACGATCAGCGGCACGTCGGGGTCCATCCGGTAGAGCGACGAATTGTCGATCACGGTGCAGCCGGCGGCGGCGAATTTGGGCGCGTAGACCTTGGTCGCCTCGCTGCCGATCGCGAACAGCGCCATGTCCCAGCCGGCGGGATCGAAATGCTCGATGTTCTGTATCTTGAGCATTCGGCCGGTATCGCCGTACTCGATCTGGTCGCCCTGACTGCGCGACGATGCCAGCACCGCGATCTCGTCGGCGGGAAACTGCCGCTCGGCCAGGATGTTGACCATCTCGCGCCCGACATTCCCGGTCGCGCCCGCGACCACCACCCGGTAACCCATCAATACAACCCCTTATCGATCCGCCGCGGCCTTAGCCGCGCGCGGTATCCCACGCCAACGAAGCTTTACTTCGCCGCGCTCGTGCTGCTCGCCGGCTTGTCCTTCACCTCGCGATTGAGGAAGCCGAGGATCGTCGTCCACAGATGCTCGCTGATGCCCGGTCCGCCGACGCGGTGCGTCTGGCCGGGATACATCATCATCTCGAACGGAGTGGCGGTCTTCTGCAACTCGGCGGCGAGCTTGGTCGAATTGTCGAGAAAGACGTTGTCGTCCGCCATGCCGTGGATCAGCAGCAACGGATCGCTGATCTTCGACGCGTCGCCGACCGCACCTGACGCGGCATAAGCCTCGGGCACCTGTCGCGGATCGCCCATGTAGCGCTCCGTGTAGTGCGTATCGTACAGCTGCCAGTCGGTCACCGGCGCGCCCGCAACCGCGGCCGCATAGACGCCCGGCGTCTTTTCCAGCATCTTGACCGACATGTACCCGCCGTACGACCAGCCGTAGGTCGCGATCTTGCCCGCATCAACGAACGGCAGCGTCTTCAGGTAATCAGCGCCCGCCTTCTGGTCCTCGACCTCGACCGTGCCCATCGCGTGGTAGATCGTGTCCTCGAACGCCTTGCCGCGGTTGATCGAGCCGCGGTTGTCGACTTGGAAGAAGATCCAGCCCTGGCTGACCAGATATTGCGCCATCGCGCCGTTCCAGTTGCGCATGACCTGCTGGCTGTGCGGCCCGCCATAATGCTGGAAGAACACCGGGTAGCGGCGTCCCTTTACCAGCTTGGGCGTGATCATCTGCCAGTAGAGCGGCGTACCGTCCGCCGCCGGAATAGTGCCGAACTCGGTCGGGCGATGCGCCGCCATGAATGGCGCATAGGGATGGTCACCCGCGATGCGGTTCTCGTTGATCCACGCGACGCGCTTGCCGCTCGCGTCGGCGAGGTACGTCTGCGGCGGCTGCTGCGGGTTGGAGCGGGTCACGATGAAGCGCGTGCCCGTGCCGTCGGCGGTGGCCGAGTTCCACCATCCGCGCTCGGTTAGCCGCGTGATCGCGCGGGTTTTCAGGTCGAACGCGTAGAGCTGCTGTTCGAGCACGTCGTCCTTGTTGGCGAGGAAATACGCCTTGCCCGCGCCCTCATCGACCGCGACCAGCCCGGTGACGACCCACGTCCCGCTGGTCAGCTGCTGCCACGCCCCTGCGCGCCACAACCACAGGTGACCGAAGCCGTCGCGCTCCGACCGCCACAGCACGCTGCCGTCGCGCATGACGCGATAGGCGTCGGTCAGGTTGATCCAGCTCTTCGCACCCGATTGCTCGGTGAACATGACGCTCGACTTGCCGGTCGCCGGGTCGACGCGCAGCATGTCGAGGCGGGTCTGCGCGCGGTTCTCGCGCTGGACGAGGAGCGCGGCGCCGTCAGGCGTCCAGTCGACCCGCGCCAGATAGATGTCGGGATCGGTGCCGAGGTCGACCTTCACGCGGCCCGTACCATCGGGCTTCATCACGTACAGCTCGACCAGCGCGTTGGGCGTACCCGCCGCGGGGTAACGCTGCTGGTAGATGCTGGTGCCCGACGCACCGATCGAGGCGCGCGTGGCGACGTGCACGGGCGCGTCGTCGAAGCGCTCGACTGCGATGTAGCGCTCGTCGGGCGACCACCAGTAACCCGTGCGGCGATCCATTTCCTCCTGCGCGACGAACTCCGCCTCGCCCCAATGGACGGTGCCGCCGCCACCGGTCGTGACCGCCTTTGCTACCCCCTGCCCGAGCGACGCGACCTGCAAATTCTGGTCGCGCACGAACGCAATGAAGCGCCCGCGCGGGCTGATCGTCGGGTTGAGCGCGCCCTTGGTTCCGTCCAGCCTGCGCGCCTGCCCGTCGCGGCCTGCCAGGAACAGCTCGCCGTCGATCGGCACCAGCAGGCTCTGCCCGTCGGGCGACCAGTCATATTGCAGCACGCCGGTCTTGCCGGTCAGCGAACGGTCGCGCTCGCGCTGCATCTTGGCGGCTTCGGACAGTTCGGCGCCGCTGCCCAGCTTCTTGCTGTCGACCAGCATCCGCTCCGCGCCCGTCTTCGTGTCGAGCGCCCACAGGTCGTAGCGCTGCCGCTCGTCGGCCCGGTTGCGCACGGAGGTGAGCAGCGTGCCGTCCGGGGACAGTCTGAGCGATTGCGGCTGCGGACCGGCGAGGTCGGGGCTGCCGAACACGCGGCGGAGCGTCAGCGCGGGCGCACTCGCCTCGGCCTTGCTCGTCCGAGGCGCCGCCGTGCGATCAGCGGTCACTGCGCCGGCTCCACTCGCCAACGTGATCGCCACCGCTGCCACACCCGCGCTCAACCATGCCCGCATCTCACTCTCCACACCGCGCCGCTGCGGCTTGTCGCGCCCTCGATTAGCGGGCGCAGCGTCGATAGACCACCCGCCTGCATTGCCGCTCGCGCGGAACCGGAAACGTTGCACAGTGTTGCCCGCGCGATGACGACCGACGACTGCATCATCATCGGCGGCGGCCCCGCCGGGCTGACCGCCGCGATCTACCTCGCGCGCTACCACCTGCGGGTGCGGCTGTTCGACTCAGGCTCGAGCCGCGCGGCGATGATCCCGTGCACGCGCAACCACGCCGGCTATCCCGAGGGAGTCGCGGGCAAGGATCTGCTCGCGCTGATGCTCCAGCAGGCGGAGAAATACGGCGTGCATCGGCAGCCGGTACGCGTCGACAAGCTGGCCCGCGACGACGACGGCTTCGTGATCGAGACGGCACAAGGCGGCTTCCGCGCACGCGCCGTGCTGCTCGCGACCGGCGTGGTCAATCATCGCCCGGCGCACCTGCTGCCCGAGGTGCACGATCCGGCACTGGAGCGCGGGCTGCTGCGCTACTGCCCGGTGTGCGACGGGTACGAGGTGACGGATAAGAAGGTCGGCGTGATCGGCACCGGTGAGCATGGTGCGCGCGAGGCGCTGTTCCTGCGCAGCTTCACACGCGACGTGACGCTGATCGCGCCCGAGGTCGAGCACGCGCTCGACCCCGCGTGCGCCGCGAAACTGGACGAGGCCGGGATTGCGCGCGTTAACGGCCCCTGTGGCAACTACGCGATCGAACGGGAGCAGCTAGCCTTCGATACCGCACGCGGTCGCATGGCGTTCGACAGCGTCTATCCCGCGCTCGGCTCGCGCATCCGATCGCACCTGGCGATCGAGGCGGGTGCGCGCGCGACCGATGTCGGCTGCCTCGAGGTCGACGACCACCAGCGTACCAGCATCCCCGGCCTGTTCGCCGCGGGTGATGTAGTGAAGGGGCTGGATCAGATCAGCCACGCGATGGGAGAGGCCGGCGTTGCCGCAACGACGATCCGCAACATGCTGAGCGAGCAGCAGCCGCTGTGGCGGTAACGGGCGAACTCAGTCGACGAACGCGGCTTCGATCATCAGCCGCTCGTCGTTCCACTCGGGCACCGCGCTGATCGGCACCATGAAGCGCTTGCCGGGCCGGCCGTCGATCGAGGGGCGTTCGACCTCGACCACGTCGCCTGCGCCGAAATTCTCGACCGCGACGACGTAACCGAGCGCGTCACCATCGGTCGATACCGCGGCAAGTCCGATCAGATCGGCGTGGTAATATTCGCCCTCATCCAGCGCGGGCAGCGCCTCGCGCGGCACGGTCAGCACCGTGCCACGCATCGCCTCGGCCGCATTGCGGTCGGCAATCTGCTTGAAACGAGCGATGTTGCCGTTGCGCAGCGACTGGAGCGTCAGCGCACCGTCGTTGAACGACCGGTGCGCCTCCAGCTGCTCCGCGAAAACCTTGAGCTTGACCTCGCCGCCCACGCCGTGCGCGCCGGCGATCGCGGCGAGCACGACCTGCCCCGGCGACACTGGCGACGCCGCTACAACCCGGTCACGCGGGCTCGGGTGAGCCGTCGCTTGTGCCGGGGGTGTCGTTGGCCCCTTCGACGGGCTTGGTGGACGATGCCCCCTGGTTCGTGGCGTCTTGGTCGTCATGCTCGCGCGGGGGCTGGTTGGGGTCGGTCACGGCGTTCTCCTCTCATGATGTGAGGAAAACGCGCGGTAACCGATTGAGTGCCGACCCGATCGGGACCGGCGTCGCAGGGCGCCGGCCGGTACAGATCACCGACCGGCGAAGCGGGTTCAGGCCTCCGCCGTCTCGGCTTCGGTCGTCTCGGCGGGGGCGTTGGCGGCTTCCTCAGCGGCCTTCAGCTTCTCGGCACGCTCCTCAGCGCGCTCGGTCGCCTTCTCGCCGGGCTTGCCCTTGGTCGGGTTGTTGCGCGCAGCGCGCTCCTTCACGCCGGCCTTGTCGAGGAAGCGGGCGACGCGGTCGGTCGGCTGCGCGCCGACGCCGATCCAGTGCTTCGCACGCTCGGCATCGAGGATCACGCGCTTCTCGTCGTCCTTGCCGAGCAGCGGGTTGTAGTTGCCGATCTTCTCGATGAACTTGCCGTCACGCGGGCTGCGCGCATCGGCGACGACGATGCGGTAGTAGGGACGCTTCTTCGAGCCACCACGCGACAGACGAATGCTCAGTGCCATGTTAGTCTTCTTCCTTCTTCAATTTGGATCGCCCGCCTTAGGCGGGCACGTGAAACTTACTTCTTGAACTTCAACCCGCCGGGCATTCCCGGCAGCCCGCCCGGGATGCCTCCGGGGCCCGGCAGCCCCGGCATGCCGGCCAGGCTTCCGCCCGGCCCGCCGGCCTTGGACATCATGTCGCCTAGCTCCGCACCGCCCAGCGCGTTGCCGAGCCCGCCCAGCCCGCCCTTGCCGAGCATGCCGAGCAGCCCCTTCATCCCGCCCATCTTCTTGATCTTCTTCATGGCGGTCTGCATCTCGAGGTGCATCTTCAGGAGCTTGTTGACCTCCTGAACATTGGTGCCCGACCCCTTGGCGATGCGGATCTTGCGTTTGGCGTTGATCAGCTCGGGCTTGGCGCGCTCCTTGACCGTCATCGACGTGATCATCGCGTCCATGCGCAACAGGATCTTCTCGTCGACCGCGCCCGACGCCATCGCCTTCTGCGCGCCCTTCATGCCGGGCAGCATGCCGGCGAGCGCGCCGAGCCCGCCCATACGCCGCATCTGCGCCAGCTGCGCGCGCAGGTCGTTCATGTCGAACTGCCCCTTGGCGAGCCGCGCGGTCATCCGCTCGGCGTCTTCCTGCTGGATCGCCTCGGCGGCGCGCTCGACCAGGCTGACGACGTCGCCCATGCCCAGGATGCGGCCGGCGACGCGGCTCGGCTGGAACGCTTCCAGCGCGTCCATCTTCTCGCCGACGCCCGCGAACTTGATCGGCTTGCCCGTCACCGCACGCATCGACAGCGCCGCGCCACCGCGCGCGTCGCCGTCCATGCGGGTCAGCACCACGCCCGTCAGCGGCACCTGGTCGGAGAAGTTCTGCGCGACGTTGACCGCGTCCTGACCGGTCAGCGAGTCGACGACGAGCAGGATCTCGTTCGGCGTCGCGACCTCGGCCACCGCCTTCATCTCGTCCATCAGCGCCTGATCGACGTGGAGGCGGCCCGCGGTGTCGAGCATCAGCACGTCGAAGCCCTGCAGCTTCGCCGCCTGGAGCGCACGCCGCGCAATGTCGACCGGCTGCTGCCCGGCGACGATCGGCAGCGTTGCCACCTCGACCTGGGTGCCGAGCGTCGCCAGCTGCTCCTGCGCGTTCGGGCGATTGACGTCCAATGACGCCATCAGCACCTTCTTGGTCGGGCGCCCGGTGATCGAACCCTTCGACAGCCGCCGCGCGATCTTGGCGGTGGTGGTCGTCTTGCCCGAACCTTGCAGGCCGACCATCATCACGACCGCGGGCGGCGCGACGTTCAGGTCGAGTTCGGCGCCCTCGGAATCATCGCCGCCCAGCATTTCGACCAGCGCGTCGTTGACGATCTTGACGACCTGCTGCCCCGGCGTGACCGAGCGGAGCACGTTCTGCCCGATCGCGGCCTCGGTCGCCTTGTCGACAAACTGGCGGGCGACCGGCAGCGCCACGTCGGCCTCGAGCAGCGCGATGCGAACCTCGCGCATCGCCTGGCGCACGTCGGCCTCGGTCAGCGCGCCGCGGCCGCGCAGCCGGTCGAACACTCCACCAAGACGATCGCTGAGGCTCTCGAACATTCAAATCCCTTCCGCCGGTCGCAGCAGCGCGCCCGACTAAATCCGTCTGCCGCCAAACGCAAAAGCGCCGGCGGGCGAAACCTCGCCGGCCAGCGTGCGCCGCAGATGGACGCGTTGCTCAAGCGTTCACGGTGGAACGTGGACGCGCCTGTAGCCCAATGCCGCCCTGCCGGCAAGGTCGCGCGTGTCAACAACACGCAAAGGGACGTAACGGCCGCATTGAACACCGATCGGCTTTCATGCTTTAGTTCGCTTAAGCCACTGAACCAATGTGGCGTTGATCGAAGGAGACGATGCGTGGGCCAGCCTTCCGAGAAGCAGAAACAGCTTCATCACGACGTCACCAACGTTGGTCTCCGCGCGCAAGTGACGGCGGTCGGGCTGATCCAACTGTGCATCGAACTGCGCAAGACCAATGCGCTGAGCGAGGAAGGCCTGTCGAACGTCAAGAAGGCGATCGCCGACGAGCTACTGATCGGGCAGAACCGCCGCTATTGCTCGCGCGAGCAGCGCTGCGACGTCGAAGCGCGGATTGATCGTATCTTTGCGGGCGAACAGAAGGTCGGACCGGCCGAGGAGCTGTCCTTCGTCACCGAGGCGGAAGGCACGCCGCTACACTGAGGACTTCCGAGGCCCCGCTCACCCGCTCGTAACCTCGCGGTTGACCCGCGACGCGGCATCCTCAAGGGACCGAAGATCACCGATCGGAAGTCCCTTCGCCCGTGTCCTTTAACGCCACCGTCCTGACGCTCTACCCCGACATGTTCCCCGGGCCGCTCAGCCACGCGCTCGCCGGGCGCGCGCTCGCGAACGGACTGTGGTCACTTGAGGCGGTCAACATCCGCGACAGCGCGACCGATCGCCACCGCACCGTCGACGACACACCTGCGGGCGGCGGCGCGGGCATGGTGCTGCGCGCCGACGTGGTCGCGAGCGCCCTCGACGCGGTTGCCGACGACCGACCGATCCTCGCCATGACGCCGCGGGGCGCACCCCTTACCCAGGCACGCGTCCGCAGCCTTGCCGCCGGCCCCGGCACGATTCTCCTGTGCGGCCGTTTCGAGGGGTTCGACGAACGATTGTTCGACGCGCGTGAGATCGAGCAGGTCTCGATCGGCGACTACGTGCTCTCGGGCGGAGAGATGGGAGCAATGGTGCTGCTCGACGCTTGCGTCCGGCTCGTTCCGGGCGTAATGGGCGCGGCTTCCAGCGGAGACGAGGAAAGCTTCGAGAGCGGCCTCCTCGAATATCCGCATTATACCCGACCATATGATTGGGAAGGGCGCACGATCCCCGAAGTGCTGCGATCGGGGGATCATGCGAGGATCGCTGCCTGGCGAAAGCATCGGGCGGAGGTCGACACACGGCTACGGCGGCCGGACCTGTGGGAGCGTCACACCGGCGCTCGGGTCCAGTCGCCCTCTGGCGCGCGGCACGAAGACGAAGGTTGAACACACATGAACCTGATCCAGACGCTCGAGGCCGAGCAGATCGCCAAGCTCGTCGCCAAGCGCGAGATCCCCGAGTTCCGCGCCGGCGACTCGCTGCGCGTCGGCGTTCGCGTGGTCGAGGGCGAGCGTACCCGCGTCCAGAACTATGAGGGCGTGTGCATCGCGCGCTCGAACAAGGGCATGGGCTCGAGCTTCACCGTTCGCAAGATCTCGTTCGGCGAGGGTGTGGAGCGCGTGTTCCCGCTCTACTCGCCGAATATCGAATCGATCACGGTCGTGCGCAAGGGCGCGGTGCGTCGTGCGAAGCTGTACTACCTGCGCGGCCGCACGGGTAAGTCGGCACGTATCGCCGAGCGTCGCGACACCCGTACCGCGGCGGTCGCGGCCGAGTAATCGGCGCGCGCCATACGGCAGCGTTTCCAGGGGCGCGGGTGGTGTCTGCCATTCGCGCCCTTTTCGCGTCCGGCGCGCTCCTGCCGTGGACTTGATCCGCCCCGGCCCCTAGATCGCCCGGCATGTCCGCTTTCCCCCGGCCCGTCATCACGCTGGGCTGCCGCCTCAACATCGCCGAGAGCGAGGCAATCCGCCAGCTCCTGCCCGCGCACGGCCGCGACGTGGCGGTGGTGAACAGCTGCGGCGTGACCAACCAGGCGGTGAAGGACACGCGCGCCGCGATCCGCCGCCTGCGTCGTGACCGTCCCGGCGTCGAGCTGATCGTCACCGGCTGCGCCTCCGACATGGATCGCGCCGCCTTCGAGGCGATGCCCGAGGTCGACCGCGTCGTCGGCAATGCGGCCAAGCTGCTGCCCGCCACCTGGGGACCGCGCGCCAACATGCCGCCGCCGCGCCGCCACACGCGCGGCTTCGTCGGGGTGCAGAACGGCTGCGACCATGCCTGCACCTTCTGCGCTATCCCGCAGGGCCGCGGGAGCAGCCGCTCCGACCCGATCGGCGCGGTCGTTGAACACGTTGCTGAGCTGATCGAGCGTGGACAGCGCGAGGTGGTGCTGAGCGGGGTCGACCTGACTAGCTACGACGATCACGGTGCGCGCCTTCCCGTGCTGATCGAGCGACTGCTAGCGGCGGTGCCGGCGCTCGGGCGGCTGCGGCTCTCCTCGCTCGACCCGGCGGAGGTGGACGACCACCTCTTCGCTCTGCTCACCGAGGAGCCGCGCGTCATGCCGCACGTGCATCTCTCGCTACAGGCGGGCGACGACCTGATCCTCAAGCGGATGCGTCGCCGTCACAGCCGCGCGCAGGCGATCACGCTGGCGCAGAGGCTCAAGATCGCGCGACCAGAGATCACGATTGGCGCCGACCTGATCGCGGGCTTCCCGACCGAGAGCGAGCCTGCGCACGCCAACACGCTCGCGATGATCGATGACGCCGACATCACCCACACGCACGTCTTCCCCTACTCCCCGCGCGACCGCACGCCGGCCGCCCGGATGCCGCAGGTCGCGCCAGAGATCGCGCGCACGCGTGCCGCAGCGCTTCGCCAGGCGAGTGCCGCACGCCGCGCCGACTGGCTCGCGACGCAGGTCGGCACGGTGCAGCCAGTGCTCGTCGAGCAGCCGGGCGACCGTGGACATACCCCTGCCTTCGCCGACCTGCACCTGAGCACTGCCGCGCCGGTCGGCACCATCGTCAACGCCCGCGTTACCGCGGCGACTTCTACTCACCTGATCGGGACTCCTGAATGAGCACCAGCTGGCACGACAAGCTGCTCGGCGGTTTTCGCCGCACCTCCGACCGCCTCGTCGGCAACCTCGCGGGGCTGGGCGGCGCGCGGCTAGACGACGACACGCTCGACGAGATCGAGGAAGCGCTGATCGCCTCCGACCTGGGGCCCGAGACCGCCACCCGCGTCCGCGCGCGCTTGGCCGAGGGCACGTTCGAGCGCAACATGGAGGAACTCGGCATTCGTGTCGTCGTCGCGGAGGAAGTCGAGAAGGTGCTGGCTGAGGTCGCCAAGCCGATCGAGATCGAGGCATTCCCGCGCCCGCAGGTGATCCTGGTCATCGGCGTCAATGGGTCGGGCAAGACGACCACGATCGCGAAGCTCGCGCACCTGTTCATGGAGCAGGATTACGCGGTCATGCTGGCGGCGGGCGACACCTTCCGCGCCGCCGCAATCGGGCAATTGCGCACATGGGCCGAGCGGATCGGGGTGCCGATCGTCACCGGCCCCGAAGGCGGCGACGCCGCCGGCATCGTATGGGACGCGGTCAAGAAAGCGACCGAGATCGGCACCGACGTGCTGATCGTCGACACCGCGGGCCGCTTGCAGAACAAGCGCGAGCTGATGGATGAACTTGCCAAGATCCGTCGCGTGCTCGGTCGCCTCAACCCGGCCGCACCGCACGACGTGCTGCTCGTGCTGGACGCCACCACGGGGCAGAATGCGCTCAACCAGATCGAGGTGTTCAAGGAGGTCGCGGGGGTCACCGGCCTCGTGATGACCAAGCTCGACGGCACCGCGCGCGGCGGCGTACTGGTCGCGGCGGCGGAGCGCTACGGCCTGCCGATACACGCGATCGGCGTCGGCGAGCAGATGGACGACCTGCGCCCGTTCAACGCCAACGAGGTCAGCCGCATCATCGCCGGCGTCGACACGGGGCCGCGCAAGTGAGCACCACATCGGCGCCTGCGCGGGCATCCGAGGCGAGCAGCGGCATCAAGCATCTGGTCGACTACGGTCCGCTGGTCGTGTTCTTCCTGGTCAACTTCCTCGTCCCCGCGACCGCGGCGCGCGGGATCGTGTCGCATTTCACCCGCGCGCTCGACGGCATGGCGCAGGTCGAGATGCTGCTGATGGCGCGCGTGATCCTGGCGACCGCCGCCTTCGTGATCGCGAGTGCCGCCGCGCTGGTACTCGCCAAGGTAAAGCTAGGCCGCGTGCCACCGCTGCTGCTGATCTCGGGTGGGCTGGTGCTCGTCTTCGGCGGGCTGACGATGTATTTTCGCGACGCGCGCTTCATCCAGATGAAACCGACGATCGTCTACGCGCTGCTGTCGGGCGTGCTGCTCGGCGGATTGCTGGCGCACAAGCCGCTGCTGCGCGACCTGCTCGGCAGCACCTATCCCGGCCTGAGCGAAGCGGGCTGGCGGCGGCTGACGATCAACTGGATTCTGTTCTTCGCTGCGATGGCGGTCGCGAACGAGGCCGTCTGGCGCGGCGCCTATGCGCTATACGGCAAATCGCGTGGCTGGGACCTGTGGGCGATCTACAAATTGTGGGTCGTAATCCCCCTCACCCTGATCTTCGCGATCGCGAACGTGCCGATGCTGCTGCGCCACGGTGCGCAACTCGGGCAGGAGCCGCCGCTGCCGCCAGAAGGCTGAAAGCGCGGGCTGACACGAAAAAGGGCGCGTCACCCGACGCGCCCTCCTTTCTCACATCAACAAGGCGTTCAGCCCGCCGCCTGCTCGTAGCGGCGTCCGGCCTCGTCCCAGTTCACCACGTCCCACCACGCCTTCAGATAGCCCGGCCGATCGTTCATGTAGGTCAGGTAGTAAGCGTGCTCCCACACGTCGTTACCGAGGATCGGCGTGCCCGGCTCCTTGGCATCGTCCATCAGCGGGTTGTCCTGGTTCGGCGTCGACGTGACCTTGAGCGCGCCGTCCTTGTCCGCGATTACCCAGGCCCAGCCCGAGCCGAACTGGCCCGCGCCCTTGGTGTTGAAGTCCTCCTTCAGCTTGTCGAGCCCGCCATAGGCGTCGATCGCCTCCTTGAGCTTGCCCGACGGCTGCGTCGAACCCTTCGGCCCCATGATCTTCCAGAAGAAATCGTGGTTCCAGTAGCCGCCGCCGTTGTTGCGGATGAGCGGCGGCTGCTGCGAGATCATGCCGAGGATTTCCTCGATCGACTTGCCCTCCAGCTTCGGATCGGCCGCGACGCCCTCGTTCAGCTTGTTGGTGTAGGCCGCGTGATGCTTGTCGTGGTGGAACGTCATCGTCTCCTTGGAGATGACCGGCTCCAGCGCGTCATAAGCGTACGGCAGCGGCGGCAGTTCGAAAGCCATGAATATATCCTCCTGATGGGGCTCGCGACGAGAACGCGACCGCCGTCAAATGGCTCCGGCTAGGTCGTTACGCAACCGCTCCGATCAGGTCATGGCGGCGCAGCGCGTGGCGCAGCTGATCGTAGCTCAGCCCCAGCGCCTCCGCGGTCGCGCGCTGGTTGAAGCGATGCTCGGCGAGCGTGCGCGCCAGCAGCTCGCGCTCGAATCGCGCGACGCGCGACTTGAAGTCGGATGGCCCCTCCTCGCACGCGACGACTGGCGCGTCCTCGTCGGGCAAGTCGCGCGGCTTCGTGTCCGGCGCGACCTCCCCACGCGGCGCCGATCGCGCTGTCGCGGGCCGGTACGGCGAGTGGAACGGATCGATCTCGATCACGTCGATCGGCCCCGCATCCTCCCACCGATAGACTGCACGCTCGACCACGTTGCGCAATTCGCGCACGTTGCCGGGCCAGCGGTGATCCATCAGCGCCTCGGTCGCCTTGGGGCCGAACCCCGCAAACTCATCATGCCCCAGCTCCGACGCCATCCGCCGCCCGAAATGGTCGGCGAGCACCGGAATGTCGCTGCGTCGCGCACGCAAGGGAGGCAGCGTGACGACCTCGAACGACAGCCGGTCGAGCAGGTCGGCGCGAAAGGTGCCCTCCTCCACCCGGTCGGGCAAATGCTCGTTGGTCGCCGCGACGATCCTGACATCGACCGTCATCGCGCGCGACGATCCGATCCGCGTCACCTCGCCGTACTCGACCGCCCGCAGCAATCGCTCCTGCGCGCCCATCGACAAGGTACCGAGCTCGTCGAGGAACAATGTCCCGGCGTCCGCCTCCTCGAACCTGCCGGTGCGTGCCTTGGTCGCTCCGGTAAACGCGCCCGCCTCGTGCCCGAACAGCTCCGCCTCGATCAGCGTCTCGGGCAGCGCGGCGCAATTCATCGTGACGAGCGACTGGCTCCACCTGGGCGACAGATGGTGGAGGCGTTCCGCCACCAGTTCCTTGCCCGTGCCGCGCTCACCGATCACCAGCACCGGGCGGTCGAGCGCGGCAGCGCGACTGGCGCGTTCGAGCGCGTCGAGAAAGGCACCCGATTGCCCGATCACCTGCGTGGTCCTGCGCATGAACCAATGCTTGGCAAAGTTCGCCAAGTCTTGGCAATCCCCAAATCCTCACAATAGCCTTCGATTGCGTCAAGCCCCTGACGGGAAACAGTTTTCTGATTTGGCACGCTCTCTGCAAAGCATGGGACAACAACGCACACAGGGAGTTACACCAATGACCAGCATCACCAGCAAGCTCGCCGCGGTCGCCTGCACCATCGTCGTCAGCGCCACCATGCTCTTCGGCGCGGTCGGCCCCGCTACCGCGATCGGGCACACCGCCCCCATCTCTCGCGTCGCCTGACGCTCCGGTCCGGCGGCAGGCCCGTTTCCGCCCCCGCCGGAACCGAGTAAGAAGCGCGTATCACCAGGAGTCCAAACTACATGGGCATTTTCTCCCGAACCCGCGACATCGTCGCCGCCAACATGGCCGAGCTGCTCGAGAAGGCGGACGACCCGGCGAAGATGATCCGGATGATCATCTCGGAGATGGAGGACACGCTGGTCGAGGTTCGCGCCTCCGCCGCGCGCACCATCGCCGACAGCAAGGAAATGCGCCGCCACATCGAGCGCCTGTCCGAACTGGAACATAGCTGGACCGAGAAGGCCGAGCTGGCGCTCAGCAAGGAGCGCGAGGATTTGGCCAAGGCGGCGCTGGTCGAGCGCCGCAAGGCAGGCGACATGGCGCAGCAGCTGCGCGACGAGGTCAAGCTCCTCGACGACACGCTCCGCGCAAGCGAGGACGACATCGCCAAGCTCCAGTCGAAGCTGCGCGAGGCACGTACCAAGCAGAATGCGATCGCGACCCGGCTGGAGAGTGCCAACACCAAGGCGCGCCTGCGCGAACTGTGGAACGGTCCCAAGACGCACGAGGCATTCAGCCGCTTCGAACTGCTCGAACGCCGCGCCGACGAGGCCGAGGGCCGCGCCGAGGCGATGGGGCTGACGCCCAAGACGCTGGAAGACGAATTCAACGAACTGCGCTCGAGCGACAAGATCGACGCCGAGCTCGCCGCGCTAAAGGCGCGCATGAACAAGGACCGCTGATATGGAAGACATTCTGACACCCGTCTTCGTCTGCGCAATCCTCTTCATCGGACTGCCGTGGCTGATCTTCCACTATGTGACGAAGTGGAAGACCGCGCCGCGGATCACCGACGAGGACGAGCGGCTGCTCGACGAGATGTACAATCTCGCGCGCCGGCTTGAGGAGCGGGTCAACACGGTCGAGCGGATCGTCGCTGCCGACAATCCCGACTTTCGCCCCGGCCTGGCCGATTATCGCAACCAGCCCGACTATCGGCTCGAAGGCGGCGACGCCCGCTTCGACACCAGCCGCCAACAGCGTCCCTCGTTTGAGCGGAGGAACTGATGTCCGACAGCCGCACCAAATTCTACCTCGATAAACAGGATGCCAAGTGGAAGGGCGTGTGTTCGGGGATCGCCGACTATACCGGGATCGAGGTGATATGGGTCCGTATCGCGATGATCCTGCTGACGCTCGCCGGCGGCTTCCCCTGGACGTTGATCGCCTACGCGCTGATCGCCTGGATGGCGGAAGCGAAGCCGATCAACCTGTATCAGGACCGCGCCGACCAGAAATTCTGGCAGGGCGTGCGCAGCAACCCGACGCGTTCGACCGCCGAGGTCCGCTCGAAATTCCGCGAACTTGACCGGCGGCTGGCCGACATCGAGCTGCATTACACCAGCCGCAACAGCACGCTCGCCAACGAGATCGACAGCCTGCGCTGATCGACTGCGAGCACGAAGGGGAGAAGAACAATGCACGGTCCGTGGTTCGTCCTGTCGATCATCGCGATGTCGATGGCGGCATGGGTCATCAACAACTGGATACGCGCTTGGCACGGTTACTCGATCAGCGACGATTGGGGTCGCAACATCGACAAGGGTGACGCAGGCGCCAACCGCAACATCGCGCTGCTTTCCAGCGATAACGAGCGCTTGACCGGGCAGGTCAGCCGCCTGGAAGAGCGGATCGCGGTCTTGGAACGCATCGCCACCGACCCCGCCACCCGCACCGCGCGCGAGATCGACGCGCTGCGCGATCGCTAGAAGGAGGACCAGACCGTGTCCGATTTCGTCGCTCAGAACTCCGCACTCGTTTTTCTCCTCGCGCTCATCATGCTCGGCATCGTGGTGCTCGGCATCGGCAGCGAGATGTTCAAGCGCTGGCTGCAGCACAAGGAAGTGATGGCAACAGCGCTCAATGCCCAGGCTGCGGAGAAGGCGGCGCAGTACGCCGCGCAGACCGAACGGCTGGAGGCGCGGGTCCGCGTGCTCGAACGGATCGCAACCGACGGCGGCAACGACCTGTCGCGCGAGATCGAGCAGCTGCGCACTCCGGCCGCCCCGCCCGCGCTCAACTGAACCCAATCTTTTCAGGAAAGAACCACGATGCCTTGGTCCGTAGCTTTCATGGTGGTGATGATCGTGATGATCACGGCCATCGCGAAGACCGCCCGCCACCGCAACCACCACATGCTGAGCGGTTCGCAGGCCGCGCCGCAAGAGGTCACGCACGCGCAGGAGGAGATCCGGCAGCTCAAGGAGCGCGTCCAGGTGCTCGAGCGCGTGATCACCGAGAACCACCACAGCCTCGACCTCGACCGCGAGATCGCGCGGCTGCGCGACCGCTGACGCACTTGACGCTTAATCGGGAGACCGGAAGACCATGTCCGATCCGAACTTCTACCTCTTGATGGCCGCCGCCGCGCTCGCGGGGCTCGCCATGCTCACGCTCGCCGCGCTGAACGGCTGGCGCGGCTGGCTCCAGCTCAAGCACCAGCAGATGGCGCAGGACCACCTCGCCACCACGCCCGCCGGTCCGAGCGCCGGCGCGCGGATCGAGATCGCGGACCTCAAGGAACGTATCCGCAAGCTCGAGGCGATCGCGGCGGGCGTCGACCTGTGACGATCGCGGCGGGTGCCCTCCCCGCCGCTTCGCGCAACGGTTGCCGCACGCGCGCGCACACGATAGCGCCCGACGCATGACCGATGCCGCTCCTGCCGCCCTCGCCGACATTCGCGACGAGTACGAATTCCTCGAAGGTGATGACCGCTACCGCCTGCTGGTCGAACTGGGTCGTGAGCTGGAGGAAATGCCGGCAGCACTCAAGACCGAGGCGACACTGGTGCGCGGCTGCTCCGCCTCGGTGTGGGTCTACCCGACCGTGCAGGACGACGGCACGCTCCACTTCCTCGCCGACAGCAACGCCGCGATCACCAAGGGGATCATCGCGCTGGTGCTGCTGACCGTGCAGGACCGCACGCCCACCGCGATCCTCGCGACCGACATTGACGCCGAACTCGCACCCTTTAATTTGAAAGCACAGCTCAGCTCCAACCGGACGCAGGGCATCCCCAACATGATCGCGCTGATCCGCGAGACCGCCGCGCGCTACGCCTGAGCGCGTGCGGTCGATTACAGCATTTGGGATCAGCTTCGCGGCAGGCCGGCGATCCAGCCTTCCAGCGCCGCGTCGTCGCGCATGTCGCCGGTGAAGCGATAGCGCGGGATCGCCGGCTGGTTCGATCCCCGTTTGCGCCCGCGATAGACCTTCATCGGGATCACCGCCTCACCGATCCCGCTCGGCAGCGGCTTCTCGCGCACGTCCATGTAGAGCGTGTCGGCTGACGTATCCTGCCCCACCTGCACTGCGCCGAGCGCGGTCCACAGGTCGACCGCGTCGAGGCATGCCGATCCGCAGCCCCAGTCGGTCAGCACGAACACGCGTGCCGCGGGCGGCTCGACGGCCGCATCGCTGACCGGCTCGACCGTCGTCTCGTCGCTGTCATCGCGCCACAGCGGCTCGCCCGCCGCGCGCGCCCGCGCCATGCCGTTCGCGATCTTGCCTGCCCAGGCGATCGCCTCGGGTGAGCCGTTGGGCGAGGCCTGCCACTGCGCCTTGTATTCCTGCAGCACGGCTAGATTGCCCGCCGACGCGCGCCAGTCGACCGCGTCTGAGTTGACGTCGGCCTTGTCGACCCCAGCCCGCCCCCAGATCACGCGCGCGATCTGCTGCGACCATTCGGACGAGCCGCCGCCATTGCCGCGCAGGTCGAGCACGATCCGCGGCGCCGCCACGACCCCGGCACGGTCGCGCGTCATCTCCGCGATCATCGGCCGCAGCGCCTTGGCGGTCGCGCCCTCGGGATCGCCGTCGAAATCGCTGATCGAATACCAGCGCGTGCCGTCCGCCAGCACGCGCGCGCCGATCGCGGGCCGCGCGCGTGGCGCGGTCGCGGCGAAGCGCGTGTCGAACTCGTCATCGGATAGTGGCCGCCACGCGAGCGTCACGTCCTGCCGCCGGCCAGCGCTGCGAAAAGTACAGCGCGCCGGGCGCGTGACGAACGGATTGTGCGCGTCGATGAACAGCCGTCCACCTTGCGTCGCGCGCTGGCTGGAGAGCTGCCACCGCCCCCGGAACGCGCCGACGTTGCGCGCGGCGAGCGCATCGGCGGGAACGCCGTCGCACGCCACCAGCATCGCGCCAACCGGCGGCAATCCCGCGCCTTCGGCTACGGTCCGCACCACCTGCCGCCCCGCGCCGTCGAACCCGGTCAGGAACCCCGGCCATTCGAGCGCGATCGGTTCCGGCTTCTTGATGTCGAGCGCGACATGGCCGTCGTCGAAGTGCGCGACATAACCGCGCATCGCCCACAGATACCCCGGATAGTCGCGCACCTGCCGCGCGCGTGTCAGCGTCAGCGCGAGTGCGCGGTCGTTCGCCGCCACAAAGCCGGGATCGAGCCGGTTGTAGGGTCCGGGGTGATCCTCGACGACCTGATCGTGGAAGGCCTGCGCGTCGGTGCGCAGCGTCGCGGACCAATCGCGCGGCGCGTCGGCGGCCCCGACCATCGCCGCGCCGACGAACAGAATCGCCCCTTTCAAAACTCGCAACCGTCCGCGCATTTTCCGATCTCCCCACCCGGGCGTGATCATGTGCGAGGGCAGCCCCGTCCGCAATCGCCGCGCGCGAAGAAAACCTGATCGTGGTCGTTACTAGCGCCCGCTACTGTGCAACTCGTCGCCGAGCAGCGCCACGTCCGCTCCCTCGGCCACGATCCGCCAGCGATCCGGCGTGCGCGTGTCGACCACGACCACACCGCGCTTCGGACAGATGCCGACGCACTTGGTCTCGACCACGCCGATGCCGGCCTTACGTCCCTTGCCGAAGCCCGGCTCGCGTTTTAGCGCCTTGGCGAGCGACGTGCGTCCTTTGTCGCCGAACCCGCCGTCCAGCTTCTTCGAGCATTTGCCGCACACCAGGATCGCGCCCGACCAGTGCGCGCGGACGTGGTCCTTCATGCCGGTCCCAGCCCGTCGTCCTTCACGCCTCGCTCGGCTTCCACGTGCGCGCGTCCTCGGCGCTGCGCAGCACCTCGTACGCTGCCTGGATCGCCTGGAAGCGTTTCGCTGCCTCAGGATCGTTCGGCCGCACGTCGGGGTGGTTCGACTTCGCCAGCCGCCGCCACGCGAGCTTGACCTCGTCCATCGACGCGTCGACCTCCAGTTCGAGCACGTCGAGCGCGCGCATCTCGTCGCGCGAGCGCGTGCCGTCGCCCGGTCCCGCCCACGCCTGGTGCTTCGACTGCGCGAAGCCGCCCGCGTCGCGGCGCTCGTTCGCCTCGCGCTCGGCAGCCTCCTCGGCCGACAATCCTTCGAAATAGTTCCAGCCGCGATTGTACTCGCCCGCGTGCGTCTGGCAGAAATACCAGCGCTCGGGGCTGTTCGGGCTCTTGGGTGCGGGGCAGTTGCCCGCTTCCTCGCAACCGTGCCGGTCGCACAATCGCACCGTCTGCGCCTCGCGCCCGCTGCCGTAGCCGCGCCAGCGTGGAAAGCCCCAGTCGTTCGATCGTGTGGTGTGACGCGCCATGAAGGGTCCGAGATAGGCCGCGCGGCGCGGAGGGCAACCGCGAAGGTGGATGTCAGAGGGTCTGTAAGCCGGGTTCTGTCCACCCCACCCTCGCGGGCAAGGATAGGCGACCATTCCTCTCGGCCCGCGCTCGCACGCGGGCTCCAGCAATCAACCCGGGCAGCGGGTGGGAACACACCCTGGCACGCGAACGTACCGCGCCGCCCCTATTCGATCTTGCTCCCGGTGGGGTTTGCCGTGCCGCCCCTGTTACCAGGCGCGCGGTGCGCTCTTGCCGCACCCTTTCACCGTGACCGCGCCGAAGCGCGGCCGTCTGCTCTCTGTGGCACTTTCCCTGGGGTCGCCCCCGGCGGGCGTTACCCGCCACCGTTGTTCCGCGGAGCCCGGACTTTCCTCGACGTTTCCACGACGCGGCCGCCCGACCCTCTGACGGGTTGTGCCTCTAGTCGTCGCCCTGCGGTTTGGGAAGCAGCAACGCGAGCAGGATCATCCGGCACTCGGCATCGATCTCGCCGTCGATCAGTTCGGGGCGAAAGCGCCGCTGAAACGCCATGATCGCCGCCATGCGGTCGGATACGTCGTAGCCGAACCGTTCGAGCGCCAGGCAGAAGCCCGCCTCGCTCCAGAACGGATCGGCGAGGTTCTTCGTTGGACGCGGCAGCGCCAGCCGCAGCCGCGCGAGCTTCCCCCACGGGAACAGCTCGCCCGGATCGCGCTTGCGCGTCGGTGCGATGTCGGAGTGACCGACGACGTTGCCGCGCGTGATCTCGTATTTGTCCTTCAGGTGCGCAACCAGCCGGATCACCGCGTCGATCTGCGCCTCGGGAAAGGCGCGATAGCCCCACTCATGACCTGGATTGACGATCTCGATCCCGATCGAGGCGGAATTGACGTCCTCGATGTCGCGCCAGTGCGACTTGCCCGCGTGCCAGGCGCGATGCTCGTCGGCGACCATGCGCAGTATCTGGCCGTCCTCGTGCACCAGATAATGGCACGACACCTCGGCTGCCGGGTCCTGCAATCGCGTAACCGCCGCCTCGGCGCTTTCCATGCCGGTGTAATGGAGTACCAGCATCGTGATCGGCAGCGTGCGCGCGTTGAAATTGGGCGATGGCGCCTCGACGACCTTCACCCGCACACCTGCATCATCGCGCTTGTCCCCGTGGCTGCGACGCCGGCCTATAGGGCGCGTGTCGAACAGAGGGAAGCGTGGGCTAGAGACCCGCCGCGCCTGTCGCCACCCGCTCGTAGAAACCGCGATGCGCCGTGCTCGGCCGCAGCAGCTCGCTCTGGCCGATCACCGTCTCGCCCGCGCCCAACAGCAGCAATGCGCCAGGTTTGAGCGCCTGCGCCAGTCGCTCCAGCACTATCTGCCGCACCACGGGCGTCAGGTAGAACAGCACGTTGCGGCACAGGATCAGGTCGTATCGCCCGGGCACCGGATCGGTCGCGAGATTGTGCCGGCGATAGCTGACGGCCGACAGCAAAGCCTTGTTCGCGATCCAATCGCCGCCATCACTCTCGAACCAGCGCATCATGCGGCGGATTGGCAGCCCACGCTGGATCTCGAATTGCGAATAGCTGCCCGACCGCGCACGCGCGATCGCGCTCGCCGACACGTCGGTGGCGAGGATGTCGGGCGCGGTGCCGCCGTCCTCGGCGAACAGCATCGCGAGCGACAGCGGCTCCTGACCCGTCGCGCACGCCGCGCACCAGATACGTGGTCGCGTCCCTAGCGGCACGGCGGCGCGCACCGCCTCCACCGCGCTCTCGATCACGCCGGCATCGCGGAAGAACGACGTTTCGTGATTGAGCAGCACGTCGACGATCCGATCGCCGATGCGATGATCCTGCCCGTCGAGCAATCGCGCGACCAGCGCGTCGGCGTGCGGCAGCGCCAATTCGGCGAGCAGCGGCCCAAGCGCCGCCTCAAGCCGCCACGTCCGGTTGGCGGCGAGCTGCTGCCCGGTGCGCGCCTCGAGCAACGCCGACAGGACGGTCGTCGCACCGGCACTCGGCGGCTGTGTACGAACGGCGCTGCTCATGATCGGCCGTTCGCCGCGATGAAAGCGGCGATCTGTTCCGGCGAAAGAACGGCATGCGCCAGCCCCTCGCGGGCCACCGTGCCCGGCATGCCCCAGACGACCGAGGAAGTGCGGTCCTGCACCACCACGGTGCCGCCGGCTTCGCGCACCTGTCTTGCGCCCTCTAATCCGTCGCGACCCATCCCGCTCAACACCACGGCCAGCAATCGCTCGCGGTAGACGCCGGCAAGCGTCGCAAACATCGGATCGACCGCGGGCAGGTTTCCGGTCGCGGCGGCATCGCGTGACAGGCGGAGCGCCGCGGTACCGTCGCCCAGCGACTTGGCGACGACGTGCGCGTCACCGGGTGCGACGACGACCTCGCCGGGCACCAGTCGCGTACACTCGCGCGCGACCGCACATGCTCGGCCGGATACGGCCGAAATCTGCGCGGCGAAGAAGGTGGAGAAGCTGCTCGGCAGGTGCTGCGTCACCACGATCGGCCGCTGCATGGCAGGCGGGATGGCGCGCAGCACGCTCGTCAGTGCGTGGATGCCGCCGGTCGAGGCGCCGATCGCGACCACGTCGAACGGAAACGCGGGCCTCGGCAGCGCGCCCGACGCCGGGATCGGCGCATTCTCCGTGGCGGTGAGGTCGTCCAGTTTCGCGAGCAGCATGTCGCCGAACCGCGACCCCATCGCGGCAGCGGGCTTCACCAGCGTGTCGGCCGCACCCAGCGCCAGCGCCTCGATCGCGTGCGCCGCACCCGCCGTTGCCGAGCCCGAGACGATCAATACCTTAGCCCCGCGCGACGCGTGCAGCAGATCGGGCAATGCCGCCAGCCCGCTGGTGCGCGGCATTTCGATGTCGAGCAGGATCAGGTCGACGGAAGTTTCCCGTAAGCGCACCAGCGCCGCCGAAGCGCTCGCGCAAGCTCCGACCATGCTATAACGTCCACTCTCCACGATCGTCCGTGACAGCGCCGCGCGCGCCACCGCCGAATCGTCGACGATCATGACCCGCGGCCTCGGCACGGCAGGCGCCGCCGGGCGTACAAGAGAGGGTGACGACGCCATCTCGCGAGCCGGATTGGGGTTCAGGCGACGCCGACGATCTGCAGCTTGCTTTCCAGCGTTTCGCGGTCGAACGGCTTCATGACATATTCGTCCGCGCCCGCTTCGATCGCGGCGCGAATGTGTGCCATGCCATTCTCGGTGGTGCAGAACACGACCTTGGGCCGTTTCGCCAGCGTCTCGTCGCCCAGCGCGCGCAGGAACTCCATCCCGCTCATCACCGGCATGTTCCAGTCGAGCAGCACCACGTCGGGCTGGTGCGCGTGGCACTGCCCCAGCGCCTCGCGACCGTCCGCGGCCTCGACCACCGCGAAGTCGAGCGTCTCCAGGATGTGGCGTGCGACCTTGCGAATGACCTTTGAATCGTCGACGATCAGGCAGGTTTTCATGCTGTTACTCGACTCGCATCGTGGTTCGGCTAACACCTTGGCAGACAGGCGTAAGTGTCGCGTTAACGGGCAGGCTCCGCCGTCTGTTCGCCGGCCAGTTCGATCAGGCGCTTGAGGTCCAGCACCATCAGCGTCTCGCCGTCTCCGTCGGCGATGCCGCGTACCGCCGACCAGCCACCGTCCAGCGCCATGCCCGCGGGCGTCGGCGCGATCGCCAGCGTGGAGACGTCCTCCAGCGTGTCCACTGCAACAGCGTAGAGGTGGCCGTCGACCATCGTCACCACGCCGCGCCTGCCGGCCTCGCGGTCGTCGGCGAGCCCGAGCACCCGACGCGTCTCGATCACGGTCGCGACACGACTGCGCAGCGCCGCCAGTCCGCGGATCGTTGCGGGCGCACCGGGTGTCGGCACGATCTCGGGCAGATCGACGACCGAATCGACCTGCGTCGCGTCGAACAGCACGCCCCGTCCCGCGACATGCGCGACGAGGTGCAATCTGGTTTCGCTCATGCGCGATACTCCTGCAGGGCTGCCACCAGTGCCGCACGATCGCCGCGGTACAGACCAGTGCCGGCGTGGCGGCTCAGGCGAATGACGTGTCCCGGTGCGCTGCTCGCCTCCTCCTCCATCGCCAGTGCGACGGCGACGGCCGTACCCGGCCGTGCCTCGCGCACGACGCGGTAGCCGGCCGCCTCGATCGTGGGGCGCAGGAACGCCTCCATCCAGCCACTCTCACTGCCGTGCAGCAGGCACAACGGCCGTGCACCGCTCGTCGTTTCCGGGTCGAAGAGCGCGAGCGGATCGACCAGCTCGACCGGCTCGTCACCCAGCATCACCAACGTCGCTCCGCCAGGCTCGCTGACGACCTCGGCTGGCAGATCGACGATCTCGATTGCCTCGGCGATCGGGTAGCCGATCTCGCGGCCATCCAGTTGCAGCCGAAGGATCGTCCTGACCTGCGCCGGGTCGGCGACACGCGCGCTCCACAGCGGCACCGCCGCACCCTCACGCGTCACCCACCAGCGGTCACCCGCCGGCGCGATCGCGTCCGCCGGCACCTGCTCGATCCGTCCGACCGCATCGGCCGCGATCATGCGGCGGCGCTGGTCCGCGTCGCGGAACAGCAGCGCACGCGGGGCCTCGACGACCGCCTCGCTCTCGACCGTGACCTCCTGCCGCTCGAACCGAAGGCCGGCCCGCGCAGCAATGCCCGCCGCGTCGAGTAGCAGGATCGGCACGCCGTCGTCGGGCAGCATCTGCCCGGCATAGATGCCCGCCGACATGACCGCGGGCGCGGCGGGTTTAACCACCAGTTCCTGCGTCTCGACCACGCCGCTGAGCCCGAGCGCGAACACGCCCTCGCGCAGCGTCAGGATCGCTATCAGCGCGACCGTCTCGGGGCTGGCAAGTCCCAGCAGCGCGGGCAGATCGACCATCGGCATGCGACGGCCGCGTACCACCGCCATCGCGTGCGCCCCGAAGCGCTCGATCCGCAACGCGCTTTTGTCGACCGCGACGATTTCCTCGACCACCTGCCGCGACAGCGCGAACCGCGTCTCCGCCGCTTCGACGATGACTGCGTTCAGGATCGCGAGCGTCAGCGGCACCTCGATCGTCACGACGAGCCCGCGGCCGGGCTCGTTCCTGAGCGAGATGCGCCCGCCGATCTGCTCGACATTCGCCTTGACGACGTCCATCCCGACGCCGCGACCCGAGATGTCGCCGGCTTCCTCGCGCGTCGACAGGCCGGGTTCGAAAATGAGTTCGAGCCGGCGCGTTTCGCTCCATCCTGCGATCTCGGCCGCGCGCGCCGGCTGGTTGCGGACGAACTTCTCGACCAGCCGGTTCGTGTCGATGCCGCGCCCGTCGTCGGCGATCTCGATGACGATCAGATTGCCCGCCTGCCGTGCTGCGACGCGCAGGGTGCCCGACACAGGCTTGCCGGCGAAGACACGGTCGGCTCGCGCCTCAATCCCGTGGTCGATCGCGTTGCGGACCATGTGCGCGAGCGGATCGCGCAGCATCTCGATCATCTCGCGGTCGAGTTCGACATCGCCGCCCTCGATCACCAGCGACACCGTCTTGCCAACCGCCGCCGCCGTGTCGCGCACCATACGCGGCAGCGCCTGGAACAGGGCATCGATCCGCTGCATCCGCGTGCGCGTCACCGTGTCGCGTAGTTCCGCGACCGTCATCGACAATCGCTCGAGCGTCGCCTCGAGCTGCGGGTCGCCCGCGTCGCGTAATTGTCGTGCGACCTGGTTGCGCGCCAGCACCATGTCGGACACGCCGCTCATCATCCGGTCGAGCAGGTCGATCGATAGCCGAACAGTCCGTTTCGGCGCGCGCGCTGAGTGGCTGGGCTGAAGCGAAGCTCCGGCAGGGGAAACTTCCGCCTCGACATCGATCACCGGTTCGACCTCCGCCCGCGCCCCAGGCTCCAGCAGCGCGATCAACGCCGCCTCGTCGCCGTCGTCGAGCGGTTGTCCCGCGTCGATCGCCTCGACGATCTCGCCGATCCGGTCGACGATCGCGAGGATCGCCGACACGGTCGCCGCATCCGGGTGACGGTCGCCCGCGCGGACCGCCGACAGCACGTCCTCGGCCGCGTGGCTCAACCGGGCAAGGCGCGGCAGGTCGAGGAAGCCGCAGCTTCCCTTGATCGTGTGGACGAAGCGGAAGATCGCGCCCAGCCGCGCCTGATCGCTCGGGTCGCGCTCCCAGCCGACGATCTCGCCCGAGAGCGCTTCCAGCGTCTCGCGCGTCTCGGCAATGAATTCCTGCAGCAGATCGTCCATGCGGCCTCGATGTCCCCGGCCGCCGGCATGGCACGATTAGGTTAAGAGCGGCTTAGGAGCCGGCGCTATCCTCACGATCCTTCAGCGCGAAGACGGCAGCGTCGCGCCGAACATCAGCGACCCGTCATCGCCGTCGCTGACCACGACCGAGCCGCCCGCCTCCTCGGCGATCGCGTGCACCATGTAAGCGGCAGCCGCGCGCGGGGTGATCGCTTCGTCGGCGGCACCGTCGACCAGTGTGGCGCGCAGTTCGGGATCGAGCACGACGCGCGGCCCCTCCGCGTGGAGCACGATCTCGGTCAAGCCGTCGCTGTCCTCCGCCCCGATCGTCAACCGGCCACCGCGCAGTAGCGCATCGCCAGCGATCATCGACAGGTTCAATAGCACCTTGATCGCGGATTTGGTCAGGTCGGCGCGCTCGACCACCCAGTTGAGCGTCAACCGCTTGTTGTCGCCGAGCAATCCCTCGATCGCGACCTGCGCCTCGCGCGTGTCGACCCGCTCGCCGAACCCGCCGGCAGCACCGAAGGCGAGGCGGAAGAACTTGAGCTTGTTGGCCGACACACGCGCACTCTCGTTGAGCAATTCCATGCAGCGCGCACGCATGGCAGGGTCGGTCTCGTCGGCGAGCAGTTCCAGCCCGTTGTTGAGCGCGCCCACCGGCGAGAGCAGGTCGTGGCACAGCCGCGAGCAGAGCAGGCTGGCGAAATCGACCGGACTGATGGCCATGAATGATCCTCGGGATGCGCAGAACTGATGCGGGCGTTGTGACCGCTGCACGAAAGCGGCGCAAGCAGGGTTAACGCGGCTTCATTCCGCCGTGACGATCAGTTCGACCGGATCGAAGCGCCCGTGCAGCGCGCCGCACTCCACCGCGCGCCACGCCGCCATCTCGCCAGCCCCGACGATGATCCAGATCGCACCGTCGGGCGCCGCCTCCGCCGCGTCGGTCGGCGAAGGTCGTGGGTTGCCGGTCGGGTGGGAGTGGTAATGGCCGATCACCTGAGGCCCGCCTGACCGGGCCGCGCGCCACGCCGCGATCAGCGCGGCAGGGTCGAGCTCGAACCGCGTCGCCGGCTCGCTGCTGACGTTCGCGCATCGTTCGACTGCGATGATTCGCTCTCGGTTGCCCAGCAACAGCCCGCATACCTCCGTCTGCGACGACCGCGCGTGATCGAGAATTCGTTGTCTAAGCGTAATTGAAATTTCCACCTTCATCGCCATCTAGGATGCAGCATGGACCGGGGGGTTTCCATAATTGAAGCGACGATCGCGCCGGCCGCGGATGGCTGGCGGCTCGACCGTGCGCTGGCGGACGCGGTCCCCACTCTGTCGCGGGAGCGGCTGAAGGTGTTGATCAACGCCGGACAGGTGTCGCAAGGCGATGCGCTGGTGCGCGATCCGGCGCGCAAGTCGCGTGGCGGTGAACGGTTCAGCGTTGCCGTGCCCGCCCCCGCCCCGGCGCACAACGAGGCGCAGGACATCCCGCTGGTCGTCGCGTTCGAGGACGAGCATCTGATCGTCGTCGACAAGCCTGCCGGGCTGGTCGTCCACCCCGCCGCGGGCAATCTCGACGGGACGCTCGTCAACGCGCTGCTGCATCACTGCGGCGGCAGCCTGTCGGGGATCGGCGGCGTCGCGCGTCCGGGGATCGTCCACCGGATCGACAAGGACACGTCCGGACTGATGGTCGCGGCCAAGACCGACCGCGCGCACGAGGGGCTGGCAAAGCAGTTCGCCGCGCACTCGATCGACCGGCGCTACTATGCGATCGTCGCGGGGCGACCCATGCCGGCGGCAGGAAGCGTCGACGCCCCGCTCGCGCGCAGCCCGCAGAACCGCAAGAAGGTCGCGATCGTCGCCGCCAACTATTCGGGCGCCAAGCGCGCAGTCACCCACTACCGCACGCTCCACAATCTACGCGAGGCGGCGATGGTCGAGTGTCGGCTGGAAACCGGCCGCACGCACCAGGTCCGCGTCCATATGGCGTCGCTCGGCCATTCCTTGCTGGGTGATCCGGTGTATGGCCGAACCAAACAGGCTCACAAGGGCGTGTTGGACACACTGAACTTTCGTCGGCAGGCGCTGCACGCGACGCGACTGGGGTTCGTTCACCCGATTTCAACCGCCACGATGGCGTTTGACAGCCCGATGCCCGCCGACATGCAGGAACTGTTCAGGCGGCTTGACGTATAGGATCGGACCACGCGTGCTGCACCGCAATGGGACAGCGAAGGCGCGTTCTCCGCGAGAAAGGGAGACACAAAGGATCATGGCAAAAGGCAGCAACGTCCCGGCGACGATCCCGGCGCTCGGCGGCGAGCAGAGCCTCAACCGCTACCTGTCCGAGATCAAGAAATTTCCGATCCTCGCACCCGAGCAGGAGTTCATGCTCGCCAAGCGGTTCCAGGAGCACGGCGACACCGACGCGGCGGCGCAGCTCGTCACCAGCCACCTGCGTTTGGTTGCGAAGATTGCGATGGGCTATCGCGGCTACGGCCTGCCCACGTCCGAGCTGATCTCCGAAGGCAACATCGGTTTGATGCAGGGCGTGAAGAAGTTCGAGCCCGATCGCGGCTTCCGCCTCGCCACCTACGCGATGTGGTGGATTCGCGCCTCGATCCAGGAATACATCCTGCGCTCGTGGAGCCTCGTGAAGATGGGCACCACCGCGGCGCAGAAGAAGCTGTTCTTCAACCTGCGTCGCATGAAGGCGCGGCTCGATGCGTTCGAGGACGGCGACCTCAGCCCAGAGAATGTGCAGAAGATCGCGACTGATCTCGGCGTGACCGAGGCCGACGTCGTCAGCATGAACCGTCGCATGGCGATGGGCGGCGATACCTCGCTAAACGTCTCCATGCGCGAGGACGGTGAAGGTCAGTGGCAAGACTGGCTGCAGGACGACGCGCCCTTGCAGGACAAGGTCGTCGCCGATCAGCAGGAAGCGGACGTGCGCCACGACATGCTGGTCAACGCGATGGAGGATTTGAACGACCGCGAGAAGCACATCCTGACCGAGCGTCGCCTGACCGACGATCCCAAGACGTTGGAGGAACTGAGCCAGGTTTACGGCGTCAGCCGCGAACGCGTGCGGCAGATCGAGGTGCGCGCGTTCGAGAAGTTGCAGCGCGCGATGATGCGACTGGCGGGCGAGAAGCGACTGCTGACCGCTTGACGGATCGTCGGCCGACCGGTCTTCTCCTGCGCAAACGGGGGAGTTGACCATGTGGCCATCGATCAAGCAGATGTACGGCGGCGCCGTCCGGTTCGCGCGGGCGGCGCCGCTATTGTTTCTGGTGCCGGTGCTGGTCGAATTCGCGCAGCACGTCGCCGAAATTCAATCCGGCATGTACGTCAGCCGCGACGTGGCGCGCGCGGTGGCGAACGATCCGGTGCGGATGGCGTTCGGTTTCGCCAAGACGCTGGCGCTGCTGCTGCCAGGCTATTGGTTCGTGCGCTTTCTCGCGTTCGACGGTGACACACGGCGGATGCTCGCCTTCGACGCGCGCGCACTCGGGCTGTTCGCGATCCAGTTCGTGCTAGTGGGCAGTGTCCAGTATCTGATGCTGTTCGGCCCTTCGCTCGGTGCACTGTTGGGGTTGGACGCGCGCTCGGCATCGTTCGTCACCGCGGCGCTCGCGGTCGCGCAATCGGTGCTCGGCATCTATCTGACCGCCTGGTTCGTCGCCTGGCCGCTCGGCAACACCAGCCTCGGCCCGCTTCGCTCGTGCGTCGTCATGGCGGGCAGCTTCTGGCGCGCGGTCGTCTACCTGCTCGCAGGTGTTATCCCGCTGATGGCGCTCCACTACGCGCTCGGGCTCGGCGCGATCGGCCGCGCACCCGCGCTCGTGTGGGTCATGCTCGCGCTCGACGCCATTGCGGTCGGCTTTCTCGCGCTGACGATGAGCGCCGCCAAATACGTCGCCGCCCGCGATGCGGCGAGGCGCAAGCAGGTCTCGCTGCTGCCTGACCATGAGCCGCAGCCGGTGCCGTCTTTCCAGTGAGCCCCGACGTCCTCGTCATTGGCGCGGGCGCGGCCGGGATCGCCGCCGCGCGGCGCCTGCACGATGCGGGCGTCGATACGCTGCTGATCGATGCGCGAGAGCGGATCGGTGGCCGCGCGCGTACCGTGCATCACGGCGACGCCGCGCTCGATCTCGGTTGCGGCTGGCTCCACTCGGCGCGGCGCAACAGCTGGACCGATGTCGCGCGCGGGGCTGGCTTCACCATCGCCACCGATACCGCGCGCTGGGGCGAGCAGTGGCGCGACCTCGGCTACCCACCCGAGGAACAGGGCGCGTTCGGCCGCGCATGGGACGCGTGGGAAGCACGCGCGCGGGCAGCGGCGAGCGATCCCGACCAGCCGTTGTCGGCGTTCGTCGCGCCCGACGATCGCTGGTGCCCGATGCTCGACGCGATCTCGGGCTACGCCAACGGCGCGAACCTGTCCGACGTGTCGCTGCACGACTGGCTCGCCTACGAAGATACCGCGACTGAGGACAATTGGGCAGTGCGCGAGGGATATGGCACGCTCGTCGCGCACCACGCCGGCACCGTGCCGATCCGCACGGGCGTAGCGGCGAGCCGTGTCGATCACGCCGGGCCGCACCTGCGCGTCACCACCAACGCCGGCACGATCACCGCGCGTGCGGCGATCATCGCGGTGCCGACCACGGTGCTCGCCGACGAGCGGCTGTCGTTCACCCCCGCGCTGCCCGACAAGCGCCACGCCGCGGCAGCACTACCACTCGGCGTCGCCGACAAGGCGTTTCTGGCCGTCGACGGCGCGACCTGGCCGCACGACGCGCACCTGATCGGCAACCCCTATCGCACCTGCACGGCGAGCCACCGCCTGTCGCCGTTCGGCTGGCCGGTGGTCGAAAGCTTCTTCGGCGGCGATTGCGCCGACCAGCTCGAAGACGGCGACGCCGCAGCCTTCGCGATCGACGAACTCGTCGCGCTGCTCGGCAGCGACTGGCGCACGCGCTTTACGCCGATCACCGCGACGCGTTGGCGGCACGAGGCGTGGATCGAGGGCAGCTACTCGCACGCGCGCGTCGGCAAGGCGGACCAGCGCGCGATGCTGTCGCAGCCGATCGACGATCGCCTGTTCTTCGCGGGCGAGGCCTGCTCGCCGCACGATTTTTCCACCGCGCATGGCGCGCGCGACACCGGCCTCGCCGCGGCGGCGGCAGCCATACGCGCATTGACGACTGCGCGCTGAGGCGCACGCTTGCCGGAATGACCATCGCTCATCCGCGCGATCACCCTTCACCCCGCCCGCCCGACCGCGTAGGTTCCGTCCCACCATGACCCGCGTGCTTCTCCTCGCTTTCAAGGCGGCCCTGTGGTTCGTCGTCGTGTCGGTCCTGTGGGTCGGCATCTACGCGCTCGTCCCGCCGCCGTTCACCTTCACGATGGCGGGCGACCTTCTGCAGGGGCGCTCGATTACGAAAGACTGGATCCCGCTCGTCGACATCGATCCCGACATGCCGCGGGCGGCGATCGCGGGCGAGGATTCGCGTTTCTGCCTGCACCACGGGTTCGACTGGCGCGCGATCGCAGGGGCCGCGGCGCGCAATGCGCAAGGCGGCAGGATCAGGGGTGGATCGACGATCAGCCAGCAGACCGCGAAGAATGCATTCCTGTGGCAGGGCGGCGGCTATTTCCGCAAGGCGCTGGAGGCATGGTTCACCATGCTGATCGAGCTGATCTGGGGCAAGCGCCGGATCATGGAGGTCTACCTCAACCTCGCCGAGACAGGGATCGGCACCTACGGCGTCGAGGCGGGATCGATCCGCTACTTCAACCACTCGGCCGCGCGCCTGACGCCGACCGAGGCGGGACGGATCGCCGCGGTGCTACCGCTACCCAAGAAGCGCGAGGCGGTCGACCCACGCGGGTTCGTTCGCCGTCACGGCAACACGCTCGCCGCACGGATCGGCGTGGTACGCCGCGACGGGTTAGATGCCTGCCTCAAGTGAGTGAGGCATCAGCGCGGCAACGAGCGTAATCGGGGCGGCGGCATGAGCACCACTTCACCGCCCGTTTTTTATGGTTCAGCTATTCTTGTCGATCGCCGCGCCGGCCTTGTCGGCAGTGGACCCGACGCTCTTCGCCGCCGACGTGATCGCGTTGTTCTTCGCCACTTCGCTGTTGCTTCCGACAAACAGGAAATAAGCCCCGACGCAGATGACGACGAGCGCGATGATCCCGATGATCAGCCCGCTGCTCGATCCGCGACGCTCGATCACGGTGGTGTGCGGGGTCTGCGTGATGCGATCTTCGTCCATGCCATCCTCCTGTGATTGGTGATGGCGAAAACCGAGCCGGACAGCACTTGTTCCGCGTGCGTGACGAACGCCGGACAGGCGAACGGCGGGGCTGCGTCTCCGCTACCCCGCCGCGTGTCGCTGACGATTTCAGTCGATCAGAACGGCAGTTTGAAACCCGGCGGCAGCTGCAGACCGCTGGTCATCTTCGACATTTCGGTCGACGACGCCGCATCAGCCTTCGCGCGCGCATCGTTCAGCGCGGCAGCCACCAGATCCTCTACCATCTGCTTCTCGCTCGGCTGGAGCAGCGATTCGTCGATCGAGACCGCGATGATCCGGCCCTTTGCCGACGCCTTGACCTTGACCAGTCCGCCGCCCGCGGTCCCGTCGACCTCGATCGTGTCGAGCCCGTCCTGCGCCTTCTGCAATTCGGCCTGGACGTTCTGCGCCATTGCCAGAATGTCGTTCAAATCCTTCACGAGAGACTCCGTTTGGCTGCGGGCGGATCGATAAGCTCCGCCCCGGGGAAAGCGTCGAGCGCCGCCAGTACGGCCGCGCTCTGCGCAACAGCATCGTGACGCGCCTGCACCGCGTCGAGTTCCGCCTCGCGCACCGATCGTTCACCCGGCGCGTCGACCATCGCGACCTTCCACACCCGCCCGGTCGCGTCCTTCAACGCGGTCGCGAGTTCGACCAGCAGGTCGGCCGGCAGCGGGCGGGTGTTGCTGAACTCGATCTCGGGCGGCGCGTAGCGGACCAGTCGCGCCGCGTGGCGCAACCGCGCGACCAACGCGATCTGCCCGGCCTGTTCGACGGTGTCGAGCGCGTCGGCAAACTCGCGCGGGGTTCGATCGGCCGGCGGTGTCGGCGTCGGCGGCACGGCAGGAGTAGCGGGAGCGGCAGGACGGGATGCCCCCGTATCGGGGCCACGGCGCGCGAGCTCGCCCGGATCGGGCAGGCTGGCGGCATGGATCACGCGCAGCAGCGCCATCTCCGCCGTCTCGATCGGCAGTGACGCGCCGCTCACTTCCTCATATCCCTTGAGCAGCAGCTGCCACAGCCGGTGCAGCACCGGAAACGACATCGCCCCCGCCCAATCGCGATAGGCGGCGCGCTCCTCCACCGGCTGGGCCGGGTCCTCCGCCGCGCCGACCTTGATCAGCGTGATGCCGTGCACCGCCTCCAATAGCCCGCGCATCACCGTCTGCGGATCGACGCCGAGCGCATATTGCCGCCGGAGCGCCACGAGCGCGTCGGGCGCATTCCCCTCGAGCAACAACGCGAGCAAATCACGCACCGCGCCGCGATCGGACAGCCCCAGCATCTCGCGAACCGCGTCGGCGCGCACGCCCCCGCCTTCCAGATCGGCGTGCGCGATCGCCTGGTCGAGGATCGACAGACCGTCACGCGCCGATCCTTCCGCGGCGCGCGCGATCAGCGCCAGCGCTTCAGCTTCGGCTTCGACCCCTTCCGCCTCGGACACGCGCGCGAAATGGTCGGCGAGCTTCTCGGCCGGGATACGCCTCAGGTCGAAGCGCTGGCAGCGCGACAGCACGGTGATCGGCACCTTGTTCACCTCGGTCGTGGCGAACAGGAACTTCACGTGCGCGGGCGGCTCCTCCAGCGTCTTGAGCAGGCCGTTGAATGCCGCCTTCGACAGCATATGGACCTCGTCCACGATGTAGATCTTGAACCGCGCCGACACCGCGGCGTAGCGCGACGCCTCGATGATCTCGCGCACGTCGTCGATGCCGGTGTGGCTCGCCGCGTCCATCTCGATCACGTCGATGTGGCGCCCTTCCGCGATCGCGCGACACGGCTCGCATACCCCGCACGGGTCGATCGTCGGTCCGCCCTGCCCGTCCGGGCCGATGCAGTTGAGCGCCTTCGCGATCAGTCGCGCGGTGGAGGTCTTTCCCACCCCGCGCACGCCCGTCAGCAGGAACGCGTGCGCCAGCCGTCCGCGGCGGATCGCGTTGGCGAGCGTCGTCACCATCGCGTCCTGCCCGATCAGCGCGGAGAAGGTCTGCGGCCGGTACTTGCGCGCGAGGACACGGTACGTCTCGGGCTTGGCGGATGCCGCCGGCTGGGGTGGAGAGCCGAGGTCGAAGGAGTCGGACATTGCCGACCGATGTAGGACGCGGGGGCGCGTTTGTCGAAGCGAATGCTGCGTGGAGGCGGATGAGCTCGTTCGATGCGACGGGCGGCGCCGCGGCGAAGCCGCGTCGTCGGACGATGCCTTCGCATCGCCGGCCGCGCTTGCGGGCGTGGCGCAGCTTGGCTGCGCACGCGCACGCTGCGCGGTGAGAGCCGGAACGACCCGCGGCGAAATCGTTGTGGCTGCTTCCTTCCGGACCTGACCAGGTTGGCGACGACCACGTCCGCCCGACTCTCGCGCGCCATATGGCGGAGCCGGGCGGTGGGATCAAGCGATTAGCGGCGGTAGCGCACCGTACGGCAGACCGTCACGCGGCGATGATTGCGCCAGCGCTTCTCGCACACGCGCTTGGTGCGCCAGCGATTGTGATAGCGCGGGCCGTCGTGGCGGACGACGGTCCGCTCGCGCACCACCACGCGCTGCTGCGCAGCGGCAGGAGCGGCGCTTGCGGCCACGCCGGTGAGCGACAGCGCGCCGAGCGCGAGCATGGACATCAGTTTCTTCATGATCTTCTCTCCTCAGTAGCGGACGCGGTAGCAGCGACGGACCGAACCGTAGCGGGCGGGACGATAGCGGCAGACGGTGCGGAAGCGCGGCCCGCGCCAGCGGCGATCGTAGCGATAGCCACGTCCACGGAAGCGGCGCGGCGGCGCGTAATAGCGACCGTTGTGGTAGTAGCGGCCCGAGTGCCAGCCACGACCGTCGCGCCAGCGCTGCGCGTCCGCCGCCACCGGCGTCATCGCGCTGGCCGCGACCACGCCAGCCAGGCTCAACATCATCAGCTTCATGCCCTTTACTCCTCTACTGGCCCCCATGCTGCGCAGAATAGGCCAGCGATGCTGCTGGTTCCGTGAACCGGCCGGTCAGCCGAGAGTCAGGCGGCGGGGAGACGGAGTCGCAACCCCTCCAGTGCAGCCGTGAGCAGCACCTGGCATGCCAGCCGGCTGGTGCGGCGCGCGTCGGGCACCAGGTCGAGCATATCCTCCTCCTCGTCGCTGGCGGGCGGCAGTCGGCCGAAATCCTCCGCTGCGACGACGACGTGACAGGTCGCGCAGGCCATGTCGCCGCCGCAGGTTCCCTCCAGCGGCAATCCCGCGCGCTGGCAGGCATCGAGCAACCGCTCGCCCGGTTCGCCCGCGAATTCGGAGACGGCGTCGCCGTCGACGACGTACAGCTTCACGCCGCGACCCTCTGCGCATCGGCGGCGGCGGCGATCCGCGCGAGCCCGTCGCGCAGCTCCGCCTCGCTCGTGTAGCGCCCGAAGCCGAGCCGGATCGAGCCGCGCTCCTCGCGCTCATCGAGCCCGATCGCGCGCAAGACGTGGCTCGCGCGCCCCGATCCGCTCGCACACGCGCTGCCGGCGGAGAAAGCGAGATCGCGCAGGTCGCTCATCAACCGATTCACATCCAGCCCGTCGCGCCGCACGTTCAGATTACCGTGATAGCGGTGGTCGCGCGCGCCGTTGATCGTCCAGTCACGCAGCTGTTCGGTCGCGAGTTGCCAGAGCCTCTCGACGTGCGCGGCGTCCTGGTCGCGACACTCGCGCATCAGTCGCGCCGCCGCGCCGAACCCGGCGCACAATGCCGGGCTGAGCGTTCCCGAGCGCCCATCCTCCTGATCGCCGCCGTGCAGCAACGGGGTGAGCGCCACGCCGTCACGCCGCCACAGCGCGCCGATGCCCTTGGGACCGTGCACCTTGTGCGCCGAGACCGCGACCAGGTCGACCGTGTCCGGGATCGGAACGCGGCCGTACCCCTGCACCGCGTCGCACAGCATCACCGCGCCCACGGAATGCGCCATCGCCGCCAGCGCCGCGACCGGCTGCACCACACCGATCTCGTTGTTGACCAGCATCGCGGCGACCAGACCGGTGCCGGGCACGATCGCCGCGCGCGCCCTCTCCAGGTCGACTAGCCCATCGGACCCGACCGGCAGCACCGTCACCGATCTCCCGCGTGCCGCCTCTGCTGCAACCGTGTCGAGTACCGCGGCGTGTTCGGTCGCGAGCGTGACGATGCCGCCGCTCGTACCCTTGATCGCCCAATTGAGCGCCTCGGTCGCGCCGCCGGTGAACGAAACCCGCCCGCCGGGTGGAAGCAGGCCAGCGATTTCGTCGCGCGCGACCTCGACCGCCGCCTTGGCGGCACGGCCCGCGCGGTGCGGCGAATGCGGATTGGCGAACCCGTCACGCAGCCACGGCAGCATCGCGTCGAACGCCTCGGGCGCGAGCGGCGTGGTTGCCTGATAATCGAGGTAGATCACGCGGCGAACGTCCGCGTCTCGCGCGCTACACCGCGCCACGCGGCGATGAAACGCTCGATACCCGCCTCGCTCGTCGTGCGCCCGAAGCTGACGCGCACCACCTCGCGTGTGCGCTCCTCACTCCACCCCATCGCGCGCAGCACGTGGCTGGGTTTCAGGCTTCCGCTCGCGCACGCACTTCCCGCCGACACCGCGATGCCGCCCAGATCGAAGCGGATCAGCTGCGCATTCGCGGCGACGCCGGGCATGCGGTAGCTGCCGATCGCGGGGTGACGCTCGGCGCCCTCACCCACGACCTCACCGCCCGAACGGCGGATGGCGTCATCGAGCCGCGCGCGCATCGTCTTCCAACGGTCGACTGGCTCTGGTTCGGCGAGTGCGGCGGCATAGCCGAGCACGCCCGGCGAATTCTCCGTGCCCGCACGGTAGCCCCGCTCCTGCCCGCCCGATGGCGCGAGCGTCGCCAGATCGCGCACCAGCAGTGCGCCGACACCCGGCGGTCCACCGCGCTTGTGCGCCGACAGCGCCACCATGTCGGCATGGGCGGACACCTCCGCCCCTGCCCCCGCCGGCATCTGCGCCGCGTCGACCAGCAGCAGCGCGCCGGCCGCGTGCACCGCCTCGGCGATCACGGCGATTGGCTGGTGCACGCCCGTCTCGCTGTTGCACCATTGCACGCACACCAGCCCGCCAGTCACTGCATCGAGCGCGTCGCGCGTCACGACACCGTTCGCGTCGACCGCCAACATCTGCGGGTTCGCGCCCGATCGCCACACCGCGTCGTGCTCGACCGCGCTCGCGTACCGCCCCGCCGCGTGCGTGCGGTTGAGCGCGAGCCCAAGCGACTCGCTCGCGCCGCTGGTGAACAGCACCTCTCCCGCCCAGCCATAAGCCCGCGCCACCTGCGCGCGCGCTTCCTCCAGCGCGTGGCGCGCCGCCCGACCCTCGCGGTGCGGCGACGACGGATTGGCCCAGATCGCCATGCCTGCGAGCACCGCATCACGCGCCGCCGCGGTCATCGGCGTCGTCGCTGCGTGATCCAGATAGAGACGATCCGACACAAAACGTTCCATTCCTGACGCCCGCGCCTATATAGCGCGCCATTCCGGGCGCTCGCGCGTCCCAGACTCTTAGTACGAGTGACCATGCCCGAAGTCATCTTTCCCGGTCCCGAAGGTCGCATCGAAGGCCGCTTCGCTCCTGCGCCACGCCCGCGCGCGCCGGTGGCGATGATCCTTCACCCGCACCCCAACGCGGGCGGCACGATGAACAACCGCATCGTGCAGGAGCTGTACAAAACCTTCCAGCGCCGCGGCTTCGCGACGCTGCGCTTCAACTTCCGCGGTGTCGGGAAAAGCCAGGGCGTGTTCGACAACGGCGTCGGCGAATTGTCCGACGCCGCCGCCGCGCTCGACTGGATTCAAAGCTTCCACCCCGAGGCGCAGACGACGTGGATCGCGGGGTTCAGCTTCGGCGCGTGGATCGGCATGCAGCTGCTGATGCGCCGGCCGGAAATCCGCGGCTTCATCTCGGTCGCGCCGCCCGCCAACCTCTACGACTTCACCTTCCTTGCACCCTGCCCTTCGTCTGGCATCATCATCCAGGGCGCGGAGGACGAGGTCGCGACTCCGCCCGCGACGCAGAAGCTGGTCGACAAGCTGCGCACGCAGAAGCACATCACGATCCACCACGACACGATCCCGCGCGCGAACCACTTCTTCGAGCATGAAATGCCCGACCTGATGAAGAGCGTGGACAATTACCTGGATATGCGGCTCGACCCGAACTCGCCAATCAGGTGAGTTCGCCGGAGCGGAATAGCCTTCGCTATTCCGCGTCTCGCCGGCGAGCCCGGCCGGCGGCGCGCACGCGCCGACCGACGACACGGGCTTCGCCCGTGGCGCCACGACTACAGCGTCCAGATCAGCACGTTGCTCAGCAACACCAGCGCCACCGCAATCATCAGCACGCCCTTGCGCCGATCCCGCCCGCTTCTGATCAGCTGAACACCCCCGATCACGCAAGCGAACATACCCAGCATCGCGATCGCGGGCGCCGCACTCGCGATCGATCCGTACACGCCCCCGGTCACGCGATCGCCCGCGCATAAGCGTCGACATCGACGTTCCCGCCCGATAGGATCACCAGCAGCCCCGGCTCCGGCATAACCTTCCCCGCCAGCAGTGCGGCGAGCGCGACCGCACCGCCCGGCTCGACCACCAGCCGCAACCGCTCCGCCGCCCAGCGCTGCGCGGCGCGCACCTCCGCCTCGCTAACCGCCTTGCCGGTCGCATCACGCCGGCTCAGCACGTCGAAGGTGAGCGGCGACACTTCCTTCGTCTGCAACGCGTCGCACGCGGTCGGTGGCGGGTTCGGCCCGACGGGCTCGATCCAGCTCGCCTCCAGGCTGCGGCGCATATCGTCCCAGCCCTCGGGCTCGACCACGGTGATCGCGGCATCCTTCAACGCCAGCGCGACACCCGCGGCCAGGCCGCCGCCACCGCACGGGATCACCGCGCGCGTGCACGGTGGAAGTCCCGCCGCGGCCATTTGCTCCGCCGCCTCGATCCCGACGCTGCCCTGCCCCTCGATGATCCACGGATCGTCGAAGCTCGGCACCAATGTGGCGCCGCGCGCCTCCGCCAACCGCGCAGCGATCAGCTCGCGACTCTCGCTCATGCGGTCATAGTCGACCACCTCCGCGCCGAGCGCCAGCGTCGCTTCGCGCTTTGCCCTCGGCGCATCCGACGGCATCACGATCGTCGCCGCCATGCCGAGCCGCTTCGCCGCCCAGGCGACCCCCTGCGCGTGGTTGCCGCTGGAGAAAGCGACCACGCCGCGCGCGCGCGCTTCCTCGTCCATCGCGGTCAGCCGGTGCCACGCGCCGCGTATCTTGAATGCGCCGATCGGCTGGAGCGATTCGGCCTTCATCGCCACCGCCACGCCGTCGATCGTCACCACGTACAAGGGCGTCGGCGGCAGGATCGCGGCGACCTTCGCGGCGGCGTCGCGAACCCCTGCGCGTGTGGGCTGTCGTAAAATCGTCACAGCTCGTGGAATGGCACGAAACATGGGTCGGCGAAACGCTTTACAGGGGGGTATCTCACTCCTATGTGACCCCTCCGCTGCCCCAAGGGACTTCCACCGCAAGGCAGTGATCTGTCGAACAACAAGTCCGCGGCGCCGCCGTGGCACGGAGGTCCCTTGAATTGCACAACCATCATCGCGCGCTGGGGCTAGCGTCCCAATCGACTGCCGTCCGTGGCGGCATCGACATCGCCAAGGGTGGACCGGTTCAGCCGGTCACGCTCGTTCGTCCCCACGCCGCGGCGCGGGCGGCCCGCTTCTTCTCGGAGAAGTTTCCGGGCCGCTCGATGTATGCGGTAAAGGCGAATCCTAGCCCCGAGCTCCTGCAGATCCTGTGGGATAACGGCATCACGCACTACGATGTCGCCAGCCTCGCCGAGGTCCGGCTCGTCGCGCGTACGCTGCCGCAGGCGACGCTCTGCTTCATGCACCCGGTCAAGGCCGAGGAAGCCGTGCGCGAAGCGTACGTGACCCACGGTGTCCGCACCTTCAGCCTCGATTCGATCGAGGAGCTGGACAAGATCATGCGCGCGACCGGCAACGCGACCGATTTGACGCTTTGCGTCCGGTTGCGCGTGTCGTCGGAGCATTCGAAGCTTAGCCTCGCGTCCAAGTTCGGCGTTGCGCCGCACGAAGCGAAGGAGCTGCTGTTCGCCGCGCGACAGGCGGCCGACGCGCTCGGCATCTGCTTCCACGTCGGCAGCCAGGCGATGACGCCAGACGCCTACGCCGATGCGATGGAGCGCGTGCGCGCCGCGATCGTCGATGCGGCGGTGACGGTTGACGTGATCGACGTCGGTGGCGGTTTTCCGTCAAGCTACCCCGGTATGGAGCCGCCCCCGCTCGAGCGGTATTTCGAGACGATCCACCGCGCGTTCGAGAGCCTGCCAATCTCCTACTCGGCCGAGCTCTGGGCCGAGCCGGGTCGGGCTTTGTGCGCCGAGTACAGCAGCGTCGTCGTGCGCGTCGAGCGTCGCCGCGGCAACGAGCTGTACATCAACGACGGTGCGTACGGCGCGCTGTTCGACGCCGCGCACATCGGCTGGCGCTTTCCGGTGACGCTTTTGCGCGAGCCGGAATCGACCGTGCGCGACCATCCGTTCTCCTTCTACGGCCCGACCTGCGACGACCTCGACCATATGGCAGGCCCATTCCTGCTGCCGGCGGACGTGCAGGCCGGCGATTATATCGAGATTGGCATGCTCGGCGCGTACGGCTCGGCGATGCGCACCGCGTTCAATGGCTTCGGTTCGGACGAGACCGTCGTCGTCGCCGACGAGCCGATGGTCTCGCTCTACGAGACGATCGAGCAGGACAATGCCGAAGTAACCTCGAACGTCGTCAAGCTGTAACCCACAGCCTGCAACGAACCGGTGGCGGCGCGCATTGACGTGCCGCCACTTACGGGTTTGCGCGTCCCCATTTGAACGACGTCGCGCCGATCATGCGGGGAGCATCCCATGACTGACACCCTCAACAAGACCGCCGGCGCCAACGCGCCGATCAACGACAATCGCAAGGCCGAACTGCTGTCCAAGCAGGTCAAGCACATCGACATCAAGAGCTTCGACGCGCGCCCGATCGTCGACGCGATGAGCGACATGAGCTTCACCAGCCGCGATCTCGGCCGCGCGACCAAGATCTACAACGACATGCTCGCCGACAAGGATTGCACGGTGGTGCTCGTCATCGCCGGCTCGACATCGGCGGGCGGCTGCATGGACCTGTACGCCGAGCTGGTGCGCAACAAGATGGTCGACGTGATCGTCGCCACTGGTGCCACCATCGTCGACATGGATTTCTTCGAGGGGCTCGGCCACAAGCACTACCAGGCGCTCGAGGTGCCCGACGACGACACGCTGCGCTCGCTCTACATCGACCGCATCTACGACACGTACATCGACGAGGAGCAGCTGCAGGACTGCGACTTCACGATCAACAAGATCGCAGAGAGCCTGGAGCCCAAGCCGTACAGCAGCCGCGCGTTCATCCGCGAGATGGGCAAGTATCTGGTCGAGCACGGCAAGAAGGACAACAGCCTCGTCAAGCTCGCCTACGAGCATGACGTGCCGATCTTCTGCCCGGCCTTCGTCGACTCGTCCGCAGGCTTCGGCCTCGTCAAGCATCAGGTCGACGCGGCGAAGGAAGGTCGCCCGTACATGGTGCTCGACGCGATCGCCGACTTCCGCGAGCTGACGCAGATCAAGATCGAGGCGGGTACCACCGGCCTGCTGATGATCGGCGGCGGCGTGCCGAAGAACTTCATTCAGGACACGGTCGTCTGCGCCGAGATTCTCGGCCACGAGGATGTCGAGGTCCACAAGTACGCGGTGCAGATCACCGTCGCCGACGTGCGCGACGGCGCCTGCTCGTCCTCGACGCTGCAAGAGGCGGCGAGCTGGGGCAAGGTCAACACCGGCATCGAGCAGATGGTGTTCGCCGAAGCGGGCTCGGTGATGCCGCTGCTGGCGTCTGATGCGTACCATCGCGGCCATTGGAAGGATCGCGCGAAGCGGGGTTGGGCGAAACTGTTCGCCTGAGCCGCACGCGAGTAGCCACGCTACTCGCGAGACGGCGAAAGGCCGGCCGGCGCGGGGCATAGCCTCGCGTCCGACGTCACGGGGTTCATCCCCGTGACGTGACCTTGTCATGCCAGATGCCGCCGCTAACGTCTCGGTTATGGATGAACCGCTGATGATGATGCCGCACGAAATGCTCAGGCCGGTCGTCGCGCTTGTTGCTTGGACCCTTGTGATGCTGGGCTGGATGCTCGCAACGCGCCTTCCGGCCTTGAAGAACGCTGGCGTCGAACTGCGCACGCTGGTTGGCACGAAAGCTTCCGATGCCGACCGGGTTATCCCGCCTCATGTTCAATGGAAGGCGCATAACTACAATCACTTGCTCGAGCAGCCAGTGCTTTTCTACGCAATTTGCGGCGTACTCGCTCTGACGCTGACATTTCGCGCGATCGACCTGTATCTTGCGTGGATTTACGTGGCGCTTCGTATCGCGCACTCTTTGGTGCAGGTAACCCGCAACAAGGTAGTGCCGAGACTCATGCTTTTCCTTGCTTCAAGCCTCACCCTTGCTGCCTTAACAGTGCGCGCTGCGTTGGCGGTGCTATAGTGGCAAAAGGTGAAACGTTCGAGCGGCACCGCCAACCCTGGACCGCGGACGAGATACAGAAGCTTCATACGCTCGCGAAGAAGGGCATGGCGCTGAAGGCAATCGCCAAGGCACTCAAGCGGTCGGAGGAATCGACCAAGGACCGCGCCAAGGCCGACGGGCTGTCGATCGCCAAGCTGCGCTGAGATCATGACCGCGAGTTAATTGGCGCGGTCATCTCTGCCCGCGCATATCCGCGCGCATGGAGATCGAAGTCAGCGCCGAGGCGAAGGACAAGCGCCTCAACCGCGGGGTCGCGATAACCGTCGTCGTGCTGTCGGTCGCGATGGGGCTCGGCAACATCAAGGACGGCAACATCGTACAGGCGATGGACCGTGCCGAGGCACACAGCGTCGATCGCTGGAACGAATATCAGGCGACGCGGGTCAAGGCGCGCGTGATCGAGACGAGCATGGCCGAGGTCAGCGCCGCGAACCGCACCGCCCCACCCGCATTCGCCGCCGACCTCTCGCGCTATCGTGCCGAAACGCCGCTATTGAAGAAGCAGGCACAAGGCTTCGAAGCGCAATACGACGCGCTCAATGTGCACGACGACCAGTTCGACGCGAGCGAGGCAGCGCTCTCGACCGCGATCTCGGTCGCGGCGGTGGCGGCGCTGGTTGAGGCGCCGTGGGTGCTCGCCGCCGCCTGGGTGTTCGGCGCGTTCGGGCTGTTCCTGTCGCTGTGCGGCTTCGCCGGCTGGGGCTTTCACCCCGATGTGCTGAGCACGTTGCTGGGTTAGGCGAAGCGTTCAGGCGAACAGGCGCTTGAGGCTGCGTTCAAGCATGACGAACTGCCACAACGTCCGCCCATGCTCCTCGCGCCCGGTCCGATGCGCCTCCGCGATGCGCGCGATCTCGTTCATGTCGAACCAGCCGCTGTCACCGAGCACGCGCGAGCGCGCCAGCCCCGCCGCCGCACCCGACAGGCTCCCGCGGAACCACGCACTGACCGGCGTCACGAATCCCATCTTGGGCCGGTACAGGATATCGCGCGGTAGATAGCGTTCGAGCGACCGCTTCATCAGCCACTTGCCCTCGCCGCCGCGCAACCGCATCGCCTGCGGCAGCGTCGCCACGAACTCGACCAGCCGGTGGTCGAGCAACGGCTCGCGCGCCTCCAGTCCCACTGCCATGCTGGTGCGGTCGCTCTTGGTCAGGATGTCGCCGGGTAGCCAGATCTTCATATCGGCATATTGCGCGCGGTCGATCGCGTCGCGTGCGGGCGCATCGCGCATGGCGGCGATGTAGCGTTCCTCCGCGCGGTGACCGCCGAGCGCCGCCCGCGCGGCGTCGCTGAACAGCGCGCGGCGCAGCGCCGGCGTGGTGACCCCCACCGATCGCGCGTACGCCTCCGCCCCATCATCGGCGAGCGCCAGCAGCGTCGTCTTGGCGCGCAGCGGGCGCGGCGCCCAGTCTGCCTTGGGATAGACACGCCCGAGTGTGCCGAAAACCTGCCGACGCAGATCGGGCGGCAGCATCCCGCGCACACGCTCCTCTGCGGCCTGGAAGCGGTAGCGGCGATATCCCGCCATCGCCTCGTCCGCACCGTCGCCCGAGAGCGCAACCGTGACGTGCTCGCGGGCGAGCGCCGCGACCTGATAGGTGGCGAGCGCGGAGGCGTCCGCGAACGGCTCGTCGAACGCCGCGACCAACGTGTCAATCAGCCCGAAATCGTCGGGACGCACGACGCGGACGTGATGATCGGTCGCGAACCGCTCGGCTACCTGGGCGGCGTGCGCACGCTCGTCATGCCCCGCCTCGTCGAATCCGATCGTGCAGGTCTTGACCGCGGCCCGGCTCGCCTCCGCCATCAGCGCGACCACTGCCGAGCTATCGACCCCGCCCGAGAGGAATGCGCCGAGCGGCACGTCGGCGACCATCCGCGAGCGCACGCCGTCGCGCATCCGCTCGATCAACTCCTCGCCCAGCGCCGCTGCCGAGCCGCGCGCACGATTGGCGAACGATATGTCCCACCATTGCCGCTGCTTGACCGTACCCTTGCCGCGCTCGATCAGCATGTAGTGCCCCGCGGCGAGCTTGCTCACGCCCGCCACCAGACAGGCGTCATCCGGCACGTAGCCGTAGGCGAAATAATCCTCCACCGCGCGCACGTCGGGCTTTCGCCTGAGCAGCGGATGCGCGAGCAATGCCTTCAGCTCGGACCCGAACGCGACCGCGCCGTCGGACAGCTCGGCATAGTGGAGCGGCTTCACCCCCATCCGGTCGCGCGCCAGGAAGAGGGTCTGCGTCGCGGCATCGTGGATCGCGAACGCGAACATGCCGTTCAGCCGCTGGAGCATCGCCGCACCCCAGGCGGCGTAGCCGTGGAGCAGCACCTCGGTGTCGCCGTCGGTCGTGAAGACGTGGCCGCGCCGCTGCAATTCCTCGCGCAGCTCGCGATAGTTGTAAATTTCGCCGTTGAAGACGATCGTCAACCGCGCGTCGGCGGTCGCCATCGGCTGCGGCGACCCTTCGAGGTCGATAATCGACAGCCGTCGATGCGCGAACCCGACGCCGGGCACGGTCCACACGCCCGCGCCATCGGGGCCGCGATGCGCGATCGCGTCCGCCATCGCGCGCAATCGTGCGGGGTCGACCGGCTTGGGCGTGGCAGGATAAAACAGCCCCGCGATGCCGCACATCAGCGGGGGGTCTCGGCGATCCGCAGCATCGCGTCGCCCGGCTCGCCCAGGCTGGCAATGAAACGTTCGATCACGCCACGCGGATCGCGACCGGGTGACGCCACCGCCGACAGGTGCAGCGCGATCCCGGGCTGGGGCGCGCCGAACAGCCGCATCTTCACCGTTGCCAGTTTCACCGCCGCGTCATCCCCCGTCACCGTGTCGCCGACGCGGTACCATGTCGCGACGACGCGCTCCACCTCTCCGCCGCCGTTGCCCGGGGCCGCGTCGGCGACGATCCGCACTGCGCGCCCGCCATCGATCGCTGGCAGGTCGGCGACGCGTACCCAGCGATCGTCCTCACGCAGGACGCCGGTCCCGTAGGAGACGAGCTCGCGTCCTTCCTGCTGCGACGCGTACACCGCGACGCTCACGTCGACCGCGTCGCCCGCGGCATTGGCGTAGCGGCCGAGCAGGAAATGGTCGGCGCCGGGATGATAAGGCGACCAGGCGGAGCGCGGGTCGAGATCAACGCGGTGCCATCCGGCGACATCGGGCAGTCCGATCCGCGCGGGCAAGGGTGCCGCACGCGCCATGATCGCTGCTGCGGTGGCCGGGAACACGCTCGCGCCCGCGAGGACCAATACCCCCGCCGCGATCACCTCCATCGTCAGCCGAGGCCGCGCCTGCAACGCGGCCGGATCGAACGCGGGATCGTCGGGCGAGCGGTCGAACCAGCGCCACGCAATGGCGATCACCCCTGCCATGACGATCGCGAAGAACACCCAGCCGTAGACGATGTGGTCGAACCCGGTCGCGGCCTCGACGCTGGTCAGGTGCGCGGCGTAGATCGTACCGAACGCGCGAACGCCGTTGGCGATGACGGGCACGACGACGCACACCGCCATGAACAGCGCACGCCTAGCCCAGGAGGTGAAGCACTGGTTCGCGACCAGCACGCCAAACGCGATCATCGAGATGACGAACTTCGCGCCCGAACACGCCTCCGCCACCTCGAAATAGTAGCGTCCGGCGTGGATCAGCACGCCGTCGACCACCGCCGGCACGCCGAACAGATGGAGCAGCGGCATCGTGATTGCGACCGTCACATCCTGCAGCGGCGGCTCCAGCTCCTGTCCGAACGGCACCATGAAGAAGGCGTAGCCGAGCGGAAACAGCAGCCCGCGCGCCACGTTCGGACCGAGCGTGGTGACGACCGCGCCCTCCAGCATCAGCACGAGGCCGAGTTGCCGCGCGAGCGCAACCCCGGCGATCTCGCCGAGCATCCAACCCATGCCCCCGGCTGCCACGACGAGCAGTCCCGGCGCCCAGGCGTCGGGTCGCACCTGACCCAGCTCCGCGCGGCGCGCCCAGACGAGCCAGGCGACGACCGGCGCGATGAACAGGCAGTGGCCGAAGGTCGTGCTGGTCCACCACAGATGCACGATGTCGCGCACGTCCGAGCGGAAGATCAGCAGCAGCGCCGCCGCCGACATTCCCAGCACGACCAGATGCCGCGTCCAGGCGGTCGCGACGAAGCTGCGTCGCGGCAAGGCGATCGTCACGCCGCCACCCGGGTCTGCGCCGGAAGGTTCATCATCGCGTCGAGCGGGGCGAGACACGCATCCCACGCGTAGCGCGCCTGCACCCTTGCGCGCGCTACCTCGCCCAGCGACCTTGCCGTGGCTCGGTCGTGGAGCAGCGCGTTCACGGCTTCCGCCATCCCCTCGCCCGCCGCCACCTGGATGGTGCCGGCGTGGTCGATCCCCTCTGCGGCCGCTGGCGAGGCGACCACCGCGCGCGCCATCGCCATCGCTTCCAGCACCTTGTTCTGAATTCCGCGCGCGAGCCCGAGCGGCGCCACCACGACGTCGGCGGCGGCGAGCCAGCCGCGTACGTCGGGCACCTCCCCGGTCACGATCACGCCCTCACCCGCGAGCGCTCGCACCTCGCGCACCGGCGCGCGACCGACGATCGCGAAGCGCACGTCGGGGTGCTGCGCCCGGACGTGGGGCAGCACCTCGCGCGCGAAGCCGACCACCGCGTCGACGTTTGGTTTGTAGTCCATCTGCCCGGTGAACACGATCAACCGCCCCTGCCCGACCACCGGCACGAAGCTGGCAGCTGGATCGAAGAAGCTGATATCGATGCCGTTCTCCAGCGCGCGCGCGCCCGGAACCAGAGCTGCTTCCTCTGCGCTGACGAAAAGGCTCGCCTCGACACGGGCGGTCACCGCGCGCTCATAGGCACCGAGCAGCCGCGCCTCACGGCGGTACATCCAGCGCGCTACGCCGGCTGCATCCCCGGCAAATGCCTCGAACTTGGCCGAGTCGGCGTCGACAAAGTCCATCACCGCCGGCAAACCTTCGGGTAGATACTGCGCCATCTGCCCCGAAAAGGCGTAGACACGATCGATCGACCGCTCGCGCACGATCCGCGTGACCGGCGCGTGTACGCGCGGGTCGTCGAACGCCGCCAGCGACAGCGGTCGCCCGCTCGCGATGGCTTCCAATCCCGCCCGCCAGCGCGGTTTTGTTCGCTCCACCACCACGCACTCGGACAGCAGGTCGCGGAACTCGGCCGGTGGCGTCAGATCGCGCGGATCGTCGGCGAACGCGACCAGATGCACGCGCGCGCGCCTCGCCAGGTGGCGCAGGACGTGAAAGCTCCTGATCTTGTCGCCGCGATCGGGCGGGAACGGCACGCGGTGCGCTAGGAACAGGATTTCCATCGTCAGCCGAGCCCGCGGCTGATCCACGGGCCGACCAGATTGGCGATCGGCAGCGGCAGCTTCGACCAGGTCCGCACCATCAGCGCGTATTTGGGGTTGAGCGGATTGACCTCGCGCCGCTCGCCCTCGCTCCACGATGCGTAGGCGAGCGGCTCGCCGGTGAAGCCCCAGTTCTTCTTGAACGCCGCGGCGCCCGTGCCGACCTTGGAACGGCCGAAATTGAAGCGCGTGCAGCCCCGCGCGCGCGCGTGCGCCATCAATGCGAAATACATCCGGTCGTTGGCGCGCAGCCCGCGCGCCGCCGCGGTGCCTCCGCCCCAGTACGGATAGACAGTGCCGCGCCAGTAGAGGCTCAGCACGCTCGCCACCGGCTCAAGCCCGTGCCGCACCGTCAGCACGTCGGCATCCATTCGCGCTGCCACCTCGCGGAACAAGGCGCGCGGAAACACCGGGGTGCCCAGATTGCGCACCGACTCTGCATAGACGTAGTAGTGATCGCGCAGTGCCGCCGCGTCGCTGCCGACATCGACCGTCAGATCGTTCGCCAGCGCCTTGCGAACCTCGGCGCGCTGTTTGCGCGGGATCGCGAGCAGTTCAGCGTCGTCATCGGCGGCGAGCGGGCGTGCGAAGCCGAGGTAGCTGCCCGCATCGACTGCCCAGCCGGCCGGATGCGCGCCGCCCCGAAGCTCGACCGACGGACAGCCCAGCCGGGCCGCCAGGTCGCGCACCGCCGACGCGAGCGGCTCGATCGCGAATGGGTCGCCCAGCATACCGCCTTCGACCGCAAAGCCGCTAGATACCAATGCGCGACCGAACAGCGGCGAGCGCATCTCGGTCAGCGGCAGCACGCCGGCGAGGCTACCGCCCGCATGTTCAGCCACGAGCAGGTGCGCGCGCTGTCCGCAGGCGGCAGCGATCGCTTCGCCCCATTCAGGCAGATGAAAGGGTGTCGCGTCCGGGTGCGCGCGTACGAAACGGTCGATCGCCGCGCGGTCCTTCGCGCGGGCAGCACGCACGCCGACCGGCCGTTCGAGCAATGGCATCGTCACACCGCCAGCCGCTTCACCACCGCGTCGACGCGGCCCCACTCGTGGCGCTCGAGCAACCCGCGCAGCTTGCCCGCCATCGCCCCCAAGCGGCTGTAGTGGCGCAGCTTCGACCTGAGCGGCGCCGCAGCGACGCGCGGCTGACCGGGATCGACCTCCCACGGGTGAAAATAGAACATGCCGGGCTGGGCTGCCGCATTGACCTGTCGCAGCGCGAAGTCGGTCACACCCGCGGGCAGCAGGCGAAAGAAGCCGCCGCCAGTCGCGAAGCGTCGTCCCGCCGCCTCGCCAACGGTCACCGGCACCTCCACCAGCGCGTCGTCACGCAGCGGTCGCCAGGCATAGCGCGGGCTGTCGCGCCAGCCGTAATGATCGTGCGCGACCGGCGCGACGCTGGAGGAATAACGATAGCCCTCCTCCGCCAGCACCGCGTGCGCCCAGGGCGTGCGTTGATCGATCGAGAAGCTCGGGGCTCGATAACCGGCGATGGCCGCCCCCGTCGCGTCCTCCAGCGCTCCGCGCGCGCGACGCAAATCGGCGCGGAACGAGACGGCATCCATCGTGAAGACGCGCTGGTGGTCCCATCCGTGGCTCGCGACCTCGTGGCCCTCGTCGACGATGCGCCGCATCAGCGTGCCCTGTCGCGCCGCGACCCAGCCGAGCGTGAAGAACGTCGCCTTGGTGTCCGTCTCGGCAAACAGGTCGAGCACGCGCGCGGTGTTGTCGGCGACGCGGCTCTCCAGCGTCGCCCAGTCGGCCTTGTCGATCGTGCGCTCGAACGCGCCGACCTGGAACCATTCCTCCACGTCGACCGACATGCCGTTCAGAACGCGCGCGTTCGCCATCTCAGGCGGCTCCGCGCACCGGCACGTCGCGCAACTCGTCGCGCTCGACCCAGTCAATCAGCAGCGTCAGCACGCGCCTGAGTGCCGCATCCTGCTCCGCGATCCGCTCCTCCAGCACCGCCAGGCGTTCGTCGTCGATCGTCGTCGGCGACACCTGCACGGCCTCGACCTCGTCATGATTGGTGTTCGCCGCGGCGGGACGCTCGGGCGCGGGCGGCGTCGATGCGGTGACCGCGGGCATCTCGCGCCGCTGATCGTTCACGACCGCGCGCACCACCTTGGCGTCGATCATCTCGATCTCGCCCACCGCGGCGTGGAGCAGCACGCGGCTCATCAGCTGGTTCAACCGGCGCGGCACGCCCTCACTCGCGCGGTACAAGACTGGGAAGGCGTCCTCGGTAAAGTTAGGTCGCCCGGTCCAGCCGGCAATCTGCAAACGGTGGCCGACGTAATCGGCGACCTCGTCGGGTTCCATCGGATCGAGGTGATGCACCGCGATGACGCGCTGGCGCAACTGCTCCAGCCGCGCCGATCCGTTCAACCGCTCGCGAAACTCGGGCTGGCCGAGCAGGAAGATCTGCAACACCGCGTGACCGCCGGCCTGGAAATTCGACAGCATCCGCAGCTCTTCGAGCGCGGAGGTCGGCAACGCCTGGCTCTCGTCGACGATCAGCAGCGTGCGCCGCCCCGTGCGCGCAACTGCGTGCAACCCGCGCTCGATCAGCAGCAGCAGCTCGGCCTTGTTCTTGCCCGCGTGATCGATGCCGAGCCCCGTTGCGACGATGCGCAGCAGATCGTCCGCCTCGATCGCGGTCGACACGATCTTGATGACCTTCAGGTTGGCGGGATCGATCTGATCCATCAGGTGCCCGACCAGCGTCGTCTTGCCCGCGCCGATATCGCCAGTGATGACGATAAAACCCTCACCCTGTGCCAGACCGTAGCCCAGATACGCCATCGCCTTCTTGTGCGTGGCGGTATCGAACCAGAAACGCGGGTCGGGCGTCAGCTGGAACGGGCGGTCGTGAAATCCGAAGAACGTCTCGTACATGGCCGTATCCGTTCAGAAATTGTAGCGCGCGCCGAGCAGCGCCTGCGCCGACACCTGCTTGTCGAAATCGCCCTGGTCGAAGGCGTAGAGCCCCGCCGACAGCGACGTGCCGAGCCGCCCGAAGTTGCGGCTGTAGGTGCCGTTCAGCCCGGTGCCGTACACGTCCTGTGCGCCGACCAGATCGCTGGAGTACCAGTTGGCGTAGAGGTTGGCGTCGAACTGCGACACGCGGCTCAAGGCCCGCGAGTAGAACACCTGCGCGTAGGCGCTCTGGTCCTCGTTCCCCAACACCTGCGTGCCGACCGCGACGCGCGGCGCGTAGAGCCGGCGGTTGGCGTAGCCCGCGCCAATGCCGTAGCCGGTCCGTCCCTGCTGCACGGTCCACGCGCCGTCGATCCCGCGCGCGCGGTAGCTGGCTGTCGAGATCGACTGGAACACGTCATTCAGGCATCCGCCCGCGCCGCTCTCGCGGCTGCCGCCCTGGCGACCGAACACGCAACCGCCGAACAGCTGGCCGAACGGATCGTTCTGCGTCTGGAAACTGGTCGGCAGGCCCGCGATCCCGTCGCGCAGCTGGCGCCCGAACGTCTCGATCGCGTCGTAGACGACAACTTGCAACCCCGACGCTTCCGACATCCGCCACGAAAGCGCGCCGGTGTAGGTCTCCCCACCGTAGCGATAGCCCGCGGTCGCCTGTAACTCGACGCGCGGCGACGGACGCCAGATCACGCCCGCATCGTAGATCAGCCCATCGGTGTCATAGGCGATCCGCTCGGGCGAGTTCGGGTCGGTGACGAAGCGGCCATTATTGTCGACCACCGCGTTGCCGGCCGTATCGACCAGCGGGTCACGCTGCGTCGCCTTGATCCGTTCGTACCCCGCACCGGCGCGCAGCGCGACGGTACGGCTGACCGGCAGCACCACGTCGCCGCGGGCGTAATAGCCCTCGTAATTCTGATCGAGCTGGTTCGCGTCCTCTCGCTCGTACGCGCCGCTCAGCGTCACGCCGAACGGCGCGATCCGGTTGGCGGGGACGCCGATGCTCGCCTGCACGACATGATTGGTCGACGAGTCGTAGCCGTCGAGCCGCGGCGAGCCCGGCGCGAGCACGATGTCGTCGTTGCCCTCGACCTTCGTATAGCCGAAGCGGTAACTGCCATTCACGTCAAACGGTCCCGCGCGCGTCGCGACGGTGGGCCCGGCGAACAGCGAGTAGACCTGGGTCAGGTTGTCGCTGGTGCCGACGAGATTGATCGGTGCGGCGCCGCGGATGTCGCTGCGCTGCCGGGTGGCCAGCGCGCCGCCGTCGAGCGACAGCCAGGGTGCCACCTGCGTCGTCACGCGAGCGAGGCCGCTGTGGACGCTCAGGTCCTCGGTATTGTCCTCCCACGAGAAGCGCCGCTCGTAGCGGTAGCTGATCTGCCCGTCGGTCCGACCGGTGCTGATCCCCGCATCCACGCCGGCGGCAAGCGCGGTGTAGGTGACGACGTCGTCGCCGTTCGACAGGTCGGCCGCGACCGCCTGCGTCGCCTCGATATAGGGCGATACGTAGTGCGACCGCGACTGCGCATCGGCCGGCGATGCGGCGAGTACCGCCGCCGACGCCAGCAGCGCACCCGTCGAACCCAAAGAATACCGGGTCACGATTACTTCTCCTGACCGTAATAGCTGCCGAAGCGCCCACGCCCCGGCTCGAACGACACCGAATTGATGACGAGATGGATCTGCTCGCACCCGTCGAGCAGCTGCACCGCCTCGCGCACGTCCGTCTCGGTCGTGCGATCCGCGCGCACGACCAGCATGACCTGCCCGACCAGCAGCGCGAGCGTGGAGGCGGGCGACGCGGCGAGTGCCGGCGGCGTGTCGAAGACGATGATGCGGCGCGGATTGGCCGCGAGCAGGCGATCGATCACCGCCTCGGTTCGGTGCGAGGCGAGCAGCTCCGTGTCGGCATGGCTCCGCTTGCCCGCGGGCAGCAGCGACAGCTGCGGCACGTCGGTGCGCACCACGCACGTCTCGGGATCGAGCCGCGGGTCCCCCAGAATGTCGAGCAGCCCAACACTGTCCTCCAGCCCCAGCCGCTGCATGATGTCGGGCTTGGCGAAATCGGCATCGACCAGCAGGATCTCGACATCGCGCTCGGCCGCGAGGCTGATGGCGAGGTTGATCGCGCAGAAGGTCTTGCCCTCGCCGGGCTTTCCCGATCCGACGATGATCGTGCGCGCGCGCTGCCCGATCGGCCCTTCGGCGATGTCGCGTGCGGTCAGCAGCAGCTGCCGCTTGACCAGCCGGAACTCCTCCGCGAGCGCGCCGACGGGAGCGCCGGGCACCAGCATGCCAGCCTCCGCCAGCATCGTGCGATCGATCTGCGCCACGTCGCTCTCGGGTGCTTCCCACTTGTCGAGGCCATCGTCGTCGGTGTTTGACAAGAACTCCGCCGGGATCGCGGCGAGCGTCGGCGACACCGGCTGCGGAGCCGCGGCGACCTGCTCAGCGACGGAAGGCTGATCGATGAGCGGCTCGTCCGCCATCGGCGGTGCGGGATCTTCGGATGCGGGGATGTCGCGTGCGCGCAGGTGGGCGCCGAAGTCGTAGACCTTGGCCGCGCGCTCAATCAGCGACTCCTCGGTCGCGCGTTTCGGATACTGGGTCATGCGGCAAGTCCCCGCTGGAGCATCTCGACGCCGAGCAGCGCCACATACGCGACGCCCAGCGCGGCGAACCCGCCTGCCAGCCACGTCAGCCGGCGGCGGCGCAGCTCGGTCTGCTGGCGCGTCACCATCTCACCGATCGAGCCGATCACGGCCATGCCGGTGACCTTCTCGAGCTTCTGCGCGGTCGGGAACGTGCCCTGCAATTGACCCAGCGCTAAGGCCGCGCCGACGCCCGCGATCAACCCGGCCACCAGCACGCCAGTCAGCAGCAACGGGCGATTGGGCGCGGTCGGCGTGCGCGGTACGGTCGGCGGATCGATCACGCTGAACTTGACCGCGTCGGTCTGCGTCTGCGCCTGGCTGCGCAAGCTCACCTGCTCGCGCTGGGCGAGCAGCTGGTCGTACTGGCCTTTCAGCACATCATAGTTGCGGTCGATCTCGCCCTGCTCGGCGGCGACTGCGGGATCGCCGGCAAGCTTGGCGTTCAGCTGGTCGAGGTCGCCCTGCAACTGCTGCTTGCGCGCCTGCAAGGCGGCGACCGTCGACCCCTTGTCGGTCATCATCGCCTGAAGCGAGGAATAGGCCGGGTTGGCGACGCCGCCGTCGCTGCCGCCGGTCAGCGGCTCACCACGCGCCGCCGCCTGCGCCTGCGCCAGCTGCCGCTTGAGCGCGATCACGTCGGGGTGTTCCTCGGTGTAACCGCGACCGCGCGCGTCGGCAAGCTGGCCCTGGATCGCCGCCAACCTCGCGCGCGCCGGGCCGACGCCGGGGGCAATACCCGCGCCCGCAATCGTCTTCGGCGTCGCCGCCATCTGGCCCGACAAGGCCGCCATGCTCGATTGCGCCGCCGCCAGATCGCCGTCGACTTGGCTCATCTGCGTGCGCGCCGCGCCGATCCGGTCGCTGATCGATCCCGTGCCGGGCAGCGCGCCGAGATAGTTGTTCTGAAACGACGCGCGCTTCGCCTCCGCGTCCTGCAGCTTGGTGCCGAGCGCCTGCAACTGCCCGTCGAGGAAGGCGAGCGTCTGCGTGTTCTGCGAGCGGTCGGACGACAAATTGGTTTCGACGAAGATGTCGATCAGCTTCTGCGTGATCGCGGCGGCGAGCTTGGGGCTCGACGAGGTCGTGGTGATCTCGAACAGATTGTCCTGTTGCGCGACGATCTTGATCGCGCTCTGCAAGCCGGCGACGCGGTCCGCCACGTCACGGTCGCTCGACACGGTCTTGGCAAGGTCGGTGCCGCGTACGACCTTTTCGAGGCTCACCGCGCTGGTCAGCGTCTGGCGCACCGTGTCGATGTCGCGCGCGTCGTCGTTCGCCGCCTGCATCGAATCGGCACCCGCGGGCAGGACCGATCGCATCTGCACGAACACGCGCGCCTTTGAATCGTACCGGCTGGGGATCTGGCTGACGACCAGCCAGCCCGCGATGCACACGCCCCACGCGACCGCCAGCGCGATCCAGCGCCGCGTCCAGATCGCGTGCAGCGCGATACGCGCTTCGTTGAAGAGACCGCCCACCCGCGCTTCCTTTTAGAACATGCTCTCGGGGATGATGATGACGTCGCCGGGTTCGAGCCGGACGTTCGCGCTCGGGTCGCCGTCCTTCAGCAGCTTGTTGATGCGCAGCGCATATTCGGTCTGCTTGCCGGTCGCGCGATCGTAGCGGATCAGTCGCGCCTTGTTGCCGGCGGCATATTCGCCCAGCCCGCCGACCGCGATCATCGCGTCCAGCAGCGTCATGTTGGCGCGGTACGGCAGGCTGGCGGGCTTCTGCGTCGCGCCGACGATGCGGACCTGCTGGCTGAACGTGCCGGAGAAGCTGTCCACGATCACCGAGACGATCGGGTCCTTGATATATTCGCCCAGCGCCAGTTTCATATCGGCGGCGAGCATCGCGGGCGTCTTGCCGACCGCGGGCATGTCGCTGATCAGCGGCGTGGTGATGCGACCGTCGGGGCGCACCTGCACCTTCGATGACAGCTCGGGGTTGCGCCACACGAAGATACTGAGCGAATCGAGCGGGCCGATGACATATTCCTCGCCCGGCTGCTCCTTGCTGGCGACGAAGGTCGCGGGCGGCAGTTCCGGGCGCGCGGCGCCGCCGCCCGCGCAGGCGGTGAGCGTCGTCGACGCCATCAGCGCAGCGATCAAACCCTTGGAAACCGTCGCGAACCGCATTCAACCCTCCGTACACGCCGACCGACCAGCCTACGTGACTCGCGTCAGGCGGACTGGTGGCGTCGGTGGTCAGCTATGTGCGGTAGAGGTGAAGATAGCGTTTAGGACGCGTTCGCGAGCACCTCCGCGGGTGCGGGGTGTCCCAAAAAGGCACTGGGACTGGCGGTCAGACCATAGGCGCCCGCAATGAAGATCGCGATCACGTCGCCCACGTCCGCGCGCGGCAGCACGACGCGATCGGCCAGCCGGTCGAGTGGCGTGCAGAGGCACCCAACGACCGACACAGCGTCGTCCGCCGCCGCGCCCATCCGGTGGGCGAGCGCGATTGGATAATTACGCCGAACCACCGTGCCGAAATTGCCCGAGGCGGCGAGTTGATGATGCAGTCCGCCGTCGACCACGACGAACGTCTCGCCGCGGCTCTCCTTCCGGTCGACCACGCGCGTCAGGTACACCCCCGCCTCCCCAACCAACCAGCGGCCGAGCTCGATCGCGAAGGTCGTGTCGGCCAGCACCGCATTGCGCGCATCCAGCGCCTTCGCCAGCGCCGCGCCGATCCGCTCGACCTCGATCGGTCGATCGCCCGCGAAATGCGGAATGCCGAAGCCGCCGCCCAGGTTGACCAGCGGCGGCGCATGACCACTCTCCTCCCCAAGCCGCGTGGCGAGCGCGAGCGTCGCCGCCTGTGTTTCGATCAGCGCGTCGCTGTCGAGCGCCTGCGATCCGGCAAAGATGTGGAACCCGCGCCATTCGGCTCCGCTCGCTACGATCTCGCGCACCAACGCCGGCACGCGCTCGGCATCGACCCCGAACGGCGAAGCGCGCCCACCCATCTTCATGCCCGACCCGCGCAGCTCGATGTCGGGATTGACCCTCACCGCCAGCCGTGGCGCGATGCCCAGCCGCGTTCCAATCTCAATCGCGCGGCGTGCCTCACCCTCCGATTCGACGTTCAGCGTCACGCCCACGCGCACCGCCGCCTCCAGCTCCGCGTCGCGCTTGCCCGGTCCCGCGAAGCTGATCGCCCCGCCAGGCTTGTACGCGAGCACGTCGGACAACTCGCCCGCCGACGCCACGTCGAGCCCGTCGACCAACGCCGCGATCGCGCGCACCAGTGGTACATAGGGGTTCGCCTTGACCGCGTAGTGCAACCGCACGCCGTCCGGCATCGCGGCACGGAAGCGATCAACCTGGCCGCGCACCACGCCGAAATCGTACACGAACACCGGCGAGCCGTGCTCTGCCACCCAAGCTTCTGCACTATGCCCCGCGATCGTCAGCATGCCGTGCTGCTCCGCAAAGGCGGGCGGGATTGGTCCGATCGGCTTCACGCGCGTGCTCCCCGTATCTCGGCGGCGAGCGCGGCGCGGTCGAGCTTGCCATTGGCGTTTCGCGGTAGCTCTGCGCGCCACACGATCTCGGCCGGTTGCATGTAGGTCGGCAGATCGCGCTTCAACCGCGCGCGCAGCGCCGGCTCAAGATCGGCATGCCCGCGCGCGACGACGACGATCCGCTGCCCCAGCCGTGGATCGTCGACACCGATCGCGACCGCCTCGCGCGCCTCGTCGCCGGCGGTCACCGCCTCCTCGACCTCCTGCGGGCTGACGCGGTTGCCCGAGGTCTTGATCATCTCATCGTCGCGCCCGACGAAGCGCAACAATCCTGCTGTGTCGGCGACCACCGTATCGCCCGACCACACCGTCACCCCGCCCTCGCGCGAGAAGGCGGGTGCGAGGCGAAAGCGCTGCGCAGTTCGTTCAGCGTCACGCCAATACCCTTGCGCCACCAAAGGCCCGGCGTGGACCAGTTCACCCGGCTCACCCGCTGCCGCCTGCGTACCGTCGCCGCGTACCACCATCACCTCCGCGAACGGGATCGCGCGCCCGATCGAATCGGGGTTGGCATCGACCAGCGCGGGCGGAAGATAGGTCGAACGGAACGCCTCGGTCAGTCCATACATCGGGTACAGATCGGCCGCCGGAAAGCGCGCCCGCAGCGCGCGCACCATCGCCGGCGACAGCGCACCGCCCGAGTTGGTGAGTCGCCGAAGCCGCGCCGCCGTCTCTGCCGGCCACTCCGGCTCGAGCAATTGCGTCCACAAAGGTGGCACGCCCGCGAGCGTCGTCGCCCCGACGCGCTCGACCGCTTTCACCACGTCGCGCGGCGCCAGATAATCGAGCGGCGCGACCGCCGCGCCCGCCAGCCAGGTCGAGAAAAGCTGGTTTTGCCCGTAATCGAACGACAGCGGCAGCACGCCGAGCACGCGATCCTCGGGCTCGAGCGCCAGATAATGCGCGACCGACACCGCGCCGAGCCACAGGTTCGCGTGGCTGAGCATTACGCCTTTGGGTCGCCCGGTGGACCCGGACGTATAGAGGATCGCGGCGAGCGCGTCGGGGTCGGCGCTCGATGGCGGCAGCGGGTCACCCTCAATTGCCGCGACATGGACCGAAACTCCCGCGGGCACGTCACCCGCCTCGAGCGTCGCTGCGCGTGCCGCTTGCGTCAGCAGCAGCGCGGCGCCGCTGTCGGCGAGGATATGCGCCACCTGCGCGCGCTTGAGTGCGGGGTTGATCGGCACGTGCACCAGCCCCGCGCGCGCCGCCGCGAGCGGCATCAGGCACGCTTCGCGCGTTTTCGGCAGCCACGTCGCGACGCGCGCGCCAACGTCGGGCACCTGCGCCCTCAGCCAGCCTGCGAGCCTTGCCACCTTCTGCTCGGCCTCGGCGAACGTCATCGCTCCCGCACGGTCGATCAGCGCGGGCGCATCGGGCGCGCCGCGCAGCACGTGATCGATCGGTCGGGCGTGGCGGTCGAGCGGCACCATCCCGCCTCCATAGCGCGCCCGTTGCGCATTTCACCCCCCGCGCCTATCGCACCGCAGCAAAGCACGGGAGAGTTTGCGTGATTCCGGAAGGCACCAACGAGATCGAGAAGACGCTGCGCGCGGTGCTGGCCGACGTGCTGAGCCTCTCGCCCGAGCGCGTCGCCACCTTCACGCCCGAGACCGGGCTGTTCGGTTCGTTGCCCGAACTCGATTCGATGGCGGTCGCGGGCGTGCTGACCGAACTCGAGGATCGGCTCGGCATCGTGATTGAGGATGACGAGGTCGACGGCGAGATGCTGGAAACCTTTGGTGCGCTCACCACCTTCGCCCAGACCAAGGTCCTAAACTGAGCGACCTGCGCTTCGTCGATTATCACTGGCGCGGCGGCCGCGAGGCGATGCTGCGCATGGGGCCGGACGAGGGTCCGACGATCCTCTCCTTTCCCGCCCTGTTCGAGGAAGCGAACCGTACACGCGCGATCCTCGTCCGCGTCCTGCGACGGTTGGCGCAGGCAGGCTGGTCGGTCGCGCTGCCCGACCTGCCCGGACAAGGCGAGAGCACGACACCCGTTGTTGAGGTGGACTTGGCTGCGTGGCGCGAGGCAGCCGTCGCTGCGGCCGGGGTGCTCTCGTCACCGAGCCACGTCGTCGCGATCCGCGCCGGTGCGCTGGTCGACGCGGATGTCGCAGCGGCGAGCCGCTGGTACTGGTCGCCGATCACGGGTGAGGAGCAGGTACGCGAACTCACCCGTCAGCGCGCACTCGGCGACGGCGACGGCTACGCCGGGAACGACCTCTCCGACGCGTTGCTCGCGCAGTTGCGCGATGCGCAGCCGACAATCACCCCGCCGCCGCGCGTCGTCCGCATGGAAAGAGATCCCCGCCTCGCCGACCGGAAGGTCGCCGGCGCCGCGCCGTGGCGCGCGAGCGAGCCGTCGTGCGATCCGATGCTCGTCGCATCACTCGCCAACGACATCGCGGAGTGGCTCGCATGAATTCACACACCCGCCGAACGCCGATTCCAAGCTTGGTAGTTGAATGGCGCAGCGCATCAGTACGTTACTACGTGTTGATGGGACTCGGCGTCAGCTGCCATCCCGGCATCAAGGCATCATGCGCTGCCTGATCAGCTTCCGCTGCGCCGACGCGATGCTCGCCGGCACGCTCGACACGGGCGACGCGACCACCGGGTTGCTGATCGTCTCCGGCGGCAACGAGGTGCGTCACGGCGCGCATCGCGGCATGGCGATGCTCGCGCAACGTCTGGCCTCGCGCGGGACGCCGGTGTTCCGCTACGATCGCCGCGGTATCGGCGACTCGGAGGGTGACAATCGCGGCTTCGCTCACGCGGGCGACGATCTGCGCGCCGCCGCCGCCGCCTTCCGCCAAGCCGCGCCACACGTCACTCGTCTCTACGCCTTCGGCAATTGCGATGCGGCGACGCTGCTCGCGCTGGAGGGGCGCAGTGCGGAAATCGAGCGGGTGCTGCTCGCCAATCCGTGGACGATCGAGCAGGCCGACGACCTGCCCCCCGCCGCAGCGATCCGCGCGGGCTACGCGCAGCAGCTGCGTGACCCGGCGGAATGGCGTCGACTGCTCGGCGGCGGTATCAATATCGACAAGGTGTTCAAAGGCTTATGGAAAATCGCTCGCACACGATCACAGCCGAACACCCTGGCAACGAAGGTGACGACCGCGATCGCTCAATGGGGCGACGCCGCAACAGTGCTGCTCGCGCGAGACGACAACACGGCGCGCGCCTTCGCCGACGCGGCGCGCTCGCATGATTTTCAAACGCTAACGATCGACACGTCGTCGCACAGCTTCGCGCGCGCCGCCGACAAGCAGGCGCTCGCCGAGATCATCACGCGCTGGCTGGACGCTTGAGCGGCGTTATTCCGCCGCTTCCTTGAACTCCTCGAACTCGACCGCCGCCAGGAAGCGCTCGGCGTCGAGCGCGGCCATGCAGCCGGTGCCCGCCGCGGTGACCGCCTGCCGGTACGACTTGTCCATCACGTCGCCGCACGCGAACACGCCCGCGACGCTCGTCTTGGTGGTGCCGGTCTCGACCGCGATATAGCCGTCGTCGTCGAGTGCGAGATGCCCGCGGAACAGCTCGGTCGCGGGATGATGCCCGATCGCGACGAACCCGCCGTCGACCGGGATGCGCGAATGCTCGCCCGTCTGCGTGTCCTCCAACTCGAGCGCGACTAGGCCAGCGTTGCCGCCGCCGTCGACGAACTCGCGCACTTCCTTGTTCCACAGCACCTTGATCGACGGGTGCGCGTGCAACCGCTCCTGCAGGATGCGCTCGGCACGAAGCGAGTCGCGACGGTGGATCAGCGTCACATCGTCCGAGTGGTTGGTGAGGTACAGCGCCTCCTCGACTGCGGTATTGCCGCCGCCGATCACCGCCACCTTCTTGCCGCGATAGAAGAAGCCGTCGCAGGTCGCGCACGCGCTGACGCCCTTGCCCTTCATCGCGTCCTCGCTGTCGAGGCCGAGCCACTTCGCCTGCGCGCCGGTCGCGATCACCAGAACCTCGCCCTCGTACACGTCGCCGCCATCGCCTATCAGGCGGAACGGCCGTGTCGACAGGTCGACCTGTACGATCGTGTCCCACATCATGCGCGTGCCGACGTGCTCGGCCTGTTTCTGCATCTGCTCCATCAGCCACGGACCCTGGATCACGTCGGCGAAGCCAGGATAATTCTCGACGTCGGTGGTGGTGGTCAGCTGGCCGCCCGGCTGGATGCCCTGCACCACGATCGGCTTCATGCCGGCGCGCGCGGCGTAGATAGCGGCGGTCAGCCCGGCCGGGCCCGAGCCGAGCACGAGCATGCGAGTCGAATGTGTCGTCATGGGTCGCGATGTAGGGCGCGCCGCGCGGCTTGGAAACTATCGGCCGCGACAGCTTCGTTGCGTGCATCCCCAAGTCCTGCTTTGGTCGCGCGCATGACCGACTTCACCTTCCTGCTCCAGCCCGACCGCGGCCAGCCCGCGCGCGACATCCACGTCGTCCACCCCGACACGTATGAGGCATGGGCGGCCGAGCAGGGGCCGCGGATACGCGCCGCGCTCGCCGCCAATCGCGTCACCGGAAAACCCGGCAACCGCGCGATGCTGCCTGGCGAGGACGCGGACGATTGGTCGATGCTGCTGATCTGCAACGAGAGCCTTGACTCGCCGTGGCGCATCGCTTCGCTGGGCGATGGTCTGCCGGAGGGGACCTACCGTCTGGCGGGCAATGCGCCGGTCGGTGCGGCGGCGCTCGGCTGGTTGCTCGCTCAGCACCGCTTCACCCGTTATCGCAAGAGCGAGCCGGCGCCGCACCGCGTGCTGCTGACGGACGATCACGCCGGGATCGAGCAGACTGTACGCCTCGCGCGCGCTACCGCCTACCTGCGCGATCTGGTCGACACAGGCGCGAACGACATGGGCCCGGCCGAGTTGCAGGCCGAAGCCGCCGCGCTCGCCGACCGCCACTCGGCCACGCTTGCAGTGACGACGGGCGACGCGCTCAAGACCGGTTACCCGATGATCCACGCGGTCGGCCGCGCCGCCGCCGAGCACCGCGCGCCGCGCCTGATCGAACTCGAATGGGGCGACGCCAGCCACCCGCGCGTCGCGATCGTCGGCAAGGGCGTGTGCTTCGATTCGGGTGGGCTCGACATCAAGCCCTCGGCCGGCATGCGGTTGATGAAGAAGGACATGGGCGGCGCCGCACACGCGCTGGCGCTCGCCAGCGTCGTCATGCAGGCGGGATTGCCGATCCGCCTTCACCTCCTGATCCCCGCGGTCGAGAATGCGATCTCCGCCGATGCTTTCCGCCCCGGCGACGTGCTGCCGACGCGCAAGGGCGTGAGCGTGGAGAACACCAACACCGACGCGGAGGGACGCCTGATCCTCGCCGACGCGCTGACCAAGGCGGGTGAGAGCGATCCCGCGCTCATCATCGACTTCGCGACGCTGACCGGTGCTGCGCGTGTCGCGCTCGGGCCTGACCTCCCGGCGACCTTCGTCAACGACGACGCGCTCGCCGCCGACCTGTTCGCCGCCGCCGACGCGGTCAAGGATCCGCTGTGGCGCCTGCCCTTGTGGGACGGATACGACGACATGCTAAAATCGGACGTCGCCGACATGGTCAACGCGCCCGATGGTGGCTTCGCGGGTGCGGTCACCGCGGCCCTATTCCTGCGTCGCTTCGTGGACGCGGGCACGCCGTGGGCGCACCTCGACACGTTCGCGTGGCGCCCGGCGGCGAAGCCGGGTCGTCCGAAGGGCGGCGAGGCGTACGGCCTGCGCGCCGCGTTCGAGCTGCTGCGCCGCCGCTACCCCGCCTGAGGCGTCAATTTGCCGCGGCGATGATCGGCACGAACTTCGCCGCGGTCAGGCTGGCACCACCGACCAGCGCGCCGTCGACGTCGGCGACGTGGAGCAGCTCGCGCGCATTGTCGGGCGTAACCGACCCGCCGTAGAGGATGCGCAAGCGGTCGGCTTCCTCACCGATCATCGCGCGCAGTTTCGCACGGATCGCGCCTTGCATCGCCGCGACATCAGCCGCGGTCGGCGTCCGCCCGGTACCGATTGCCCAAACGGGTTCGTAGGCGATCGCGCACCACTCGGCCGCGGCCCCATCCGGCAGCGATCCCGCGATCTGCGCGGTGACCACCGCCTCGGCCCGCCCCGCTTCACGCTCGTCCAGCGTTTCGCCGACGCAGACGATCGCGTTCAGGCCGTGGCGGTGCAGCGCCTCCGCCTTGGCCTTCACGTCGGCATCGCGCTCGCCCTGATCGGCGCGGCGCTCCGAGTGGCCGACGATCGAGAAGCGCGCGCCGGCTTCCTTGACCATCGCGGCGGAAACGCAGCCGGTATGCGCACCGTGGTCGGCGGCGTGAACGTCCTCGGCGCCGATCGACAGCGCCGGCACGCGCGTCGCAGCAGGAGCGATCAGCGTCGCGGGCACCGCCACCGCCACGTCGATGCTCGTATGCGCCGCCGCTGCTTCCGCGATCGCGTCGAGCTCCGACAGCGCGGCATGGCTGCCGTTCATCTTCCAATTGCCCGCCACCAGTTTGCGCCGCGTCATGCCATCCTCCCCCTGATCCGATCTCGTTCGTTCGGCGCGATAGCCGCGGTTGCGCCGGTCCGCCATCACCGCTGCGCGTCGACGCGGCATTGCCTCCACGCGGAGCGGTGCCTAAAGCCGCCCGATCTTCGTCTCCACGGCTCCGGGTCCATGCTCAGCTTCTTTCGCCGCATCGTCAATTCAAAGGCCGGCGTCGTCATCACGCTAGCGCTGCTCGGCATTATCGCCCTGTCGTTCGCGGCCGGTGACGTGACCGGGCTGTCGTCGGGCGGCGGCGGGCTGCTGGGCAACTCGGTCGTGACGGTCGGCAACTCGGGGATCACCGCCGCCGACGTGCGCAAGCGCGCGCAGGACGAGGTCCGCTTCGCGCAAACGCAGCAGCCCGGCTTCGACATGGCGCAGCTCATCGAGCTGGGCGGGATCGAGTCGATCATCGAGCGGCTGGCGAACGCGATCGGGCTGGAGAAGTTCGGCCATGACCAGGGCCTGCGCGTCAGCCGCGCGCTGATCGGCAGCGAAATCAAGGCCATCCCCGCCTTCCAGGGGCCGACCGGCCAGTTCGACCAGCAGACCTATGAGCGGCTGATCGCGCAGCGCGGGCTGAACGACGCGCAGGTGCAGGACGAATTCGCGCGCAGCATCATGACCCAGTTCCTCGTCACCCCGACGATCGGCGCGAGCCAGGTGTCGGAGAAGCTCACGCTTCCCTACGCCTCCCTGCTGCTCGAGCGGCGCGAGGGCCAGATCGCGCTGATCCCCGCCGCGGCCGTCCCCACCGGCCCCGCACCGACCGACGCCGAGGTGCAGAAATTCTACGCCAGCCACCTGCCGCGCTACACGGTGCCGGAACGCCGCGTGGTGCGCTACTCGGTCGTCACCCCCGACAGCGTCAAGGCGCAGGCGACGCCCACCGACGCGGAAATCCAGCAGGCGTATAACGGCAACCGCGCCGCCTATCAGCCGCGCGAGCAGCGCACCGTCAGCATCGTCACCGTGCTCGATCAGAAAGCCGCCGACGCGCTCGCCGCGAAGGTGAAGTCGGGCACCGCGCTCGCCGCCGCCGCCCGCGCGTCGGGGCTGGAGCCGCGCACGATCGAGAAGGTCGAGAAGACCGCGCTCGCCACGCAGACCTCGGCCGCGGTCGCCGACGCGCTGTTCGCGGCGCAGAAGGGTGCGGTTGTCGGCCCGATCAAGGGCACGATCGGCTTCGTCGTGGCGCAGGTCGACGGCGTCACGCAGGTCGCCGGCCGCTCGCTGGCGCAGGCGCGCGACGAGATCGTCCAGACGCTGACCCGCAGCAAGACGACCGACGCGCTGTCGCAGATGCAGAACAAGATCGACGACGCGCTGTCGGACAACGCCAACATCAACGAGGTCGCGTCGGATCAGAAGCTGGCGGTCTCGACGACCAAGCCGCTGCTCGCCTCGGGCATCGATCCCGACGATGCCGCGACCAAACCTGATCCGCGCCTCGCCCCGATCATGCAGGCGGGCTTCGCCGCGGAGGAAGGCGACACGCCGACGATCGTCGCGCTCGGGACCGACGGCGGCTTCGCGGTGGTCGCGCTCGACCGCATCGTCCGTGCCGCACCGCGTCCGCTCGCGCAGGTCCGCGCACAGGTGGTGAAGGACGTGATCGCCGAGCGGCAGCGCAACGCTGCCAAGCAGATCGCGACGCAGGCGCTCGCCAAGCTCGACAAGGGCGCGACGCTCGCGGCCGTGCTGTCGCAGACCGGCGTGCGCGGTCCGGCGCCGCAGCGGATCGACACGACCCGCGCGCAGCTGAACGCCGACCGCCGCGGCGTCGAGCCGACGCTGGCGCTGCTGTTCTCGATGAAGCAGGGCAGCGCCAAGATGCTGGCGGCGCCCAACAACATGGGCTGGCTGCTGATCAAGCTCGACCGCGTGACGCCGGGCGATGCGAAAACCAAGCCGGGCGTGATCGCCGCGACGCGCGCCGACCTCGGTCGCGTGATCGGGCAAGAATATGCGCAGCAATTCACCCGCGCCGCGGTCGAAACGGTGGGCGTCAAGCGCAAGCCCGACGCGATTACCGAGCTGAAGCGCGAACTGGCGGGTCAGGGTGGCAACCAGTAACGCCGCCGGCGCGGGCGATGGGGCAGACGCCCCCGTCGATCCGCGGGTCGAACTCGCCGCTGGCCGCCCCGCGCTCGTCTGGCGGCGCCGCATCGCCGACACCGAGACGCCGGTCGCCGCCGCGCTCAAGCTGATCGAGCCGGGTCGCGGCGACTTCCTGCTCGAATCGGTTGAGGGCGGCGCGGTGCGCGGACGCTACAGCCTGCTTGGGCTCGCCCCCGACCTCGTCTTCCGTGCCGAAGGTAAGCAAGCCGCAATCAACGCACACTGGCTCGACGACCGCGACACGTTCGAGCCGTGCGGCAAGCCGACGCTGGCGGCGCTGCGGGCACTGGTCGCCTCATGCCGCATGACGGTCGCGCCCGAGCTGCCGCGCGCGCTCGCCTGCCTCGTCGGCTATTTCGGCTACGACACGATCCGACTGGTCGAGCAGTTGCCTGATCCCAAGGTCGACGCGCTCGGCGTGCCCGACATGATGTTCGTGCGCCCGACCGTGATCCTGGTGTTCGATCGTCTCGCGGACGCGCTATTCCTCGTCGCGCCCGTCTGGCCCGATGTAGCGCGCACGCCCGAGGCGCTGATCGCCGCTGCCGAAGAGCGGCTCGACACGACCGAGGCGCGGCTGGCGCACGCCGCGCTGCCGCCGCGCGTGCGCGCCGACGCGAGCGACATCACGCTTACCCCAACATTGCCCGCTGGCCGCTACGCCGAGATGGTCGCGGCGGCGAAGGAATATATCTTCGCCGGCGACATCTTCCAGGTTGTGCTCGCGCAGCGCTTCACCGCGCCGTTCACCCTGCCCGCGTTCGAGCTCTACCGCGCACTCCGGCGGATCAACCCATCGCCGTTCCTCTACCATCTCGACTTGCCCGGCTTCTCGCTGACCGGATCGAGTCCCGAGATCCTCGTGCGCGCGCGCGACGGCGAGGTGACGATCCGCCCGATCGCGGGCACGCGTCCGCGAGGGCGCACCGCTGCGGAGGATGCCGCCAATCGTGCCTCGCTGCTCGACGATCCGAAGGAGCGCGCCGAGCATCTGATGCTGCTCGACCTCGGCCGCAACGACGTCGGCCGCGTCGCGCAGGCGGGCAGCGTCACCGTGACCGACAGCTACACGGTCGAATTCTACAGCCACGTGATGCACATCGTGTCGAACGTGGTCGGCCGGCTCGACCCCGCACACGACGGGGTCGACGCGCTGCTCGCAGGTTTCCCGGCCGGCACCGTCAGCGGCGCGCCCAAGGTACGCGCGTGCCAGATCATCGCGGAACTGGAGCCGGAGAAGCGCGGCGCCTACGCCGGCGGAGTCGGTTACTTCTCGCCCGACGGCAGCATGGACTCGTGCATCGTGCTGCGCACCGCGCTGGTGAAGGACGGTTTGATGCATGTCCAAGCGGGGGCGGGCATCGTCGCCGACAGCGATCCGACGTACGAACAGCGCGAGTGCGAGGCGAAATCGGGCGCGCTCCTCGCCGCCGCGCGCGAGGCGATCCGGCAGGCGAGCGAATCGGGGTTCGCGCAGTAATCCAGTTGCGAGCCGACGACGCTCGAACCGGCCATTCGAGACTATTTACCCGCGTCTGCCGATCCTGCGCCTTACCGCGGCGTAGCGCCCGGCATCATCGCGTCATTCTTCTCGGCCGCTTTCTTCTCCGCGGCATAGGCGCGCGCCCACATCTGCGTGCAGCCCGACTGCCCGCCCGTACCGACCGGTGAGCATGTGTCGGGCAATCCGCCCGCGACGCGTCCGACCTCGTCGGCGACCGCGGTGCGATTGGCCCAGCTCTGGTTCTGCGCTGCCGGCTCCGCGGTGTTCCGCAACTGCTTGGGAATACGATATTGCTCGTCCGGGTTGATCCGGCTGCACACCACGATCTCGTCGCCCTGCGCGGTCGGGCACTTATCGTTGCCGGTCAGCTGTACGTTGCGGATGCGGCTCGGCGCGCGCCCGGTCTCCGCCTGCGCCTGCGCGGTCGAGCTCGTGGGGGCGGTCTGCGCCAGCGCACCCGCGGGCACGAGGACGAGGGAGATGGCGGATAACAGACGCAGCATGCGGAAAACGCTCCTTGGGTACAGCTACAAACGCGTGCGCGCCTGAATATCTCCTTACTTCCTAGCCGCTATCGTGTGTCCCGGCGATTTCCCGCGCGTGACGTGAGCGGGACACGTTGCGCGCGCCCGCGCATCGGCTATGGCGGCGGGCATGATCCTGGTGATCGACAATTACGACAGCTTTACCTGGAACCTGGTCCATTACCTGATGGAGCTGGGCGCCCCAGTGCGGGTGGTGCGCAACGACGCGCTGTCCGCCGCCGACGCGCTGGCGAGCGGGGCGAGCGCGTTCCTGATCTCGCCTGGACCGTGCACGCCCAACGAGGCCGGGGTCAGCCTCGATCTGGTCGCGGCCTGTGCCGAGGCGCGGCGCCCGCTGCTGGGTGTCTGCCTGGGCCATCAGGCGATCGGTCAGCATTTCGGCGGCACGGTGCGCCGCGGCGGGTTGATGCACGGCAAGACCTGCCCGGTCGAGCACGACGGCACCGGCCTGTTCACCGATCTGCCCTCGCCCTTCACCGCGACGCGCTACCATTCGCTGATCGTCACCGACGTGCCCGACAGCCTCGTCGTCAACGCGACCGCCGCCGACGCGTCGGTCATGGGACTTCGCCACCGCGAGCTGCCGATCCACGGCGTGCAGTTCCACCCCGAGAGCATCGCGACCGAGCACGGCCATGCATTGCTCGCCAACTTCCTGCGCATCGCCGGGATGCCCGCGAGCATGCCGGCATGACCAGCTTCGCGCAGCTGCCCGATCCCGTCTCGCCGCTCAGCCGGCAGAGCGCGGCGCAGGCCTTCGCCGACATCCTCGACGGACACGCGAGCGAGGAGGCGATCGCCGAGTTCCTGGTCGCGCTGTCGATCCGCGGCGAAACCAGCCTGGAGATTGCGGAGGCGGCCCGCGCACTGCGTGAGCGACTGATCCCGATCACCGCGCCGGCGAACGCCATCGACGTGTGCGGCACCGGCGGCGACGGACAGCATACGCTGAACGTTTCGACCGCGGTCAGCCTCGTGGTCGCGAGCTGCGGCGTGCCGGTTGCCAAGCATGGCAACCGCGCCGCCTCGTCGAAGGCGGGTGCCGCCGACACGCTGGAGGCGCTCGGCCTCGACATGGACCGCGCCGGCGCGCAGGCCGAGGCAACGCTCGCCGACCTCGGCATCTGCTTCCTCTTCGCGGCCAACCATCACCCGGCGATGAAGCGGATCACGCCGATCCGCCGCCGCATCGGGCGTCGCACGATCTTCAACCTGATGGGGCCGCTCGCCAATCCAGCGCACGTCACCCGGCAGCTGATTGGCATCGCACGGCCCGACTATGCGCCGGTCTACGCCGAGGCACTGGCGCAACTGGGCAGCGAGGGCGCACTCGTCGTCTCGGGCGAGGAAGGGCTGGACGAGATTTCAGGTGCCGGCGCGACCGTGGTGGTCAGCATCGGCGAGGTGACGCTGCCAGCGCGCATCACGCCCGAGGATGCGGGAGTGCCGCGCCACCCGACCAGCGCCATCCGCGGCGGCGATGCGGCCTTCAATGCGGTGGCGCTCCGCCGTCTGCTGCTCGGCGAGCACGGGCCGTATCGCGACGCAGTGCTGCTCAACGCCGCTGCCGCGCTCGTCCTGTCGGGTACGCAGTCGACGCTCCCTGATGCCGCAGCGCGCGCCGCGGAGGCGATCGACCGCGGCGACGCGAACGCGCTGCTCGACCGCTGGATCGCCTACGCATGACCATCCTCGACCAGATCATCGCCACCAAGCGCGAGGAAGTCGCCGCGCGCAAGGCCGCGGCCACCCGCGCCGAGCTCGACGCGCGCATCGCCGAACAATCGCCGCCGCGTGGTTTTCGCGCCGCGCTCGATCGCAGCGTCGCCGCCGGTCGCCACGCGCTGATCGCCGAGATCAAGAAGGCCAGCCCGTCGAAGGGGCTGATCCGCGCCGACTTCGATCCACCCGCGCACGCGCACGCCTATGCGGCCGGTGGCGCGACCTGCCTGTCGGTGCTGACCGACGAGCGATATTTTCAGGGTTCCGACGCCTACTTGCAGGCCGCGCGCGCCGCGTGCGATCTGCCGGTGATCCGCAAGGACTTCACGGTCGACCCCTTCCAGGTGATTGAGGCGCGCGCGCTCGGCGCCGACGCGATCCTGCTGATCGTCGCCGCCATCGACGACGCGACGCTCGCCGAGTGCGAGGCGGCCGCGATCGAGGTCGGGCTCGACGTGCTGGTCGAGGTCCACGACGCAGGCGAGATGGAGCGCGCCGCGCGGCTGAAATCGCGGCTGATCGGCGTCAACAACCGCGACCTGCGCGATTTCACCGTTGACTATTGCCGCACCTACGACCTCGTCGCGCACGCGCCAGCCGGCTGCACCTTTGTTGCGGAAAGTGGTCTGACGACGCGCGCCGACCTCGACGCGATGGCCGAGCACGGCATCGGCTGCTTCCTGATCGGCGAAGCACTGATGCGCCAGCCCGACGTCGAGGCAGCGACCCTCGCGCTGGTCGGATGAGCGACCTCACCCATCTCGACGCCGATGGCGCGGCGCACATGGTCGATGTCGGCGACAAGGCGGTAACACGGCGCGAGGCGACCGCGACCGGACGCGTGCTGATGTCGGCCGAGGCCGTCACGGCGATCCGCGCCGGTGCGGTGAAGAAGGGCGACGTGATCGCGGTCGCGCGCGTCGCCGGGATCATGGCGGCCAAGCGGACCAGTGACCTGGTGCCGCTGTGCCACCCGCTGCCGATCACGCGCGTCTCGCTCAACCTTGAGATACAAGACGCCGGCGTCGCCGCGACCGCAACCGTGCGAACCGACGGCAAGACGGGCGTCGAGATGGAGGCGCTGACCGCCGTCTCGGTCGCGCTCCTCACCGTTTATGACATGGCAAAGGCGATCGACAAGGCGATGATCATGCAGGATATTCAGGTCGTCGCGAAAAGCGGTGGCCGATCCGGCGACTGGCAGCGTTGAACGACTTCGACGATCCGGCGATCGTGCCGTGGCGGACGACCGCGCGTGAGACGCTGATCGACGACCGCTGGCTGACGCTCCACGCCGACACCTGCGTGACCGATGACGGTGCGACGATCGCCCCCTTCTACGTCACCGATTATCCCGACTGGGTATTAATCGTCGCGATCGACGACGCCGACAATCTGCTGATGATCGAGCAATATCGCCACGCCCGCGGCATCGTCTCGCTCGAGCTGCCGGGCGGCGGTGTCGACGCGCGCGACGCCGACCTGCTCGCGGCGGCACGGCGCGAGCTGCTGGAGGAAACCGGCTGCGTTGCCGACACGTGGGAAGTGATGGCCTCGCTCAGCCCCAATCCGGCGATCCACACCAACCAGTGCCACGCCGTGCTGGCGCTCGGAACGCGCTGCATCGCCGAGCCGCAGGACGAGCCGAGCGAACGCGTGCGCCGCCGCTGGATGCCGATCGCCGACGTTGTCCGCCGTGCGATGGCGGACGAGGTGCAGCAAGCGGTTCACGTCGCCGCGCTCGCGATCGTGCTTGGCCGTATGAACCGATGGAATTCCGCATGAGCCTGCTCCCGATCGACGAAGCGCAGGCGCGTGTTCTGGCACTCGGCACCTTTGCCGCCCACGAGGAAGTCGACATCCACGACGCCCTCGGGCGTTGGGCGGTCAAGCCGGTCGTCGCGCAGCGAACCCAGCCGGCACGCGACCTGTCGGCGATGGACGGCTACGCGATCCGCTTCGCCGACATGCCGGGCCCGTGGCGCGTCACAGGCGAGAGCGCGGCCGGCAGCCCGTTCGCGGGCAGGATCGGCGCGGGCGAAGCGGTGCGCATCTTTACCGGGGCGGCGATACCCGACGGCGGCGACACCGTGCTGGTGCAGGAAGAGGCGACGCGAGACGGCGACCGCCTGCTGCTCGCCGGTGAGGGGCCGCCGCATCTGGCGCGCAACGTGCGCCGCCGCGGCCTCGATTTCGCCGAGGGCGACTTGCTGGTCGACGCGGGCGAGCGGCTGACCCCTGCCCGGCTCGCCGTGTGCGCGACCGGCGGCGTCGGGCGCGTCGCCGTCGCACGCCCGATCCGCGTCGCCATCGCGGCGACCGGCGACGAGCTGGTCGAACCCGGCACCTCGGCCGGACTGGACGCGCTGCCCGAGTCCAACCGGTTGCTGCTCCGCTCACTGCTCGCCGACCTGCCGGTCACGTTCATGGATCTCGGCATTCTGCCCGACCGTCTCGATGTGATGACGACGGCCTTCGCGAAGGTAGCGGCGGACGTGCTCGTCACCACTGGCGGCGCGTCCGTGGGCGACCATGATCTTGTCCGTCCCGCGCTCGACGCGGCAGGCTTCTCGCTCGATTTCTGGCGCATCGCACTGCGTCCGGGCAAGCCGATGCTGGCGGGGCGCCGCGGTGCGACCGCGGTGGTCGGGTTGCCCGGCAATCCCGTGTCCGCCTTCGTCACCGCGCTCCTGTTCGTGCGCCCGCTGGTGGCGCACCTGTCGGGCGCCGCCGACCCGTTTCCGCGCGCGAGCAGCGCGATCCTGGGTGAGCCGCTCGCGGCCAACAACAACCGGACCGACTATCTGCGTGCCGAGATGCGCGACGGTCGCGTCTACGCTTCGACGATCCAGGACAGCTCGATGCTGCGCACGCTCGCGCGCTCGACCTGCCTCGTGATCCGCCCACCTCACGCCCCTGCGGCCCGAGCCGGCGACTCGGCGGAAATCCTGACCATCGCTTGACCGCGTCGCTTGACGGAACACCTGCTGTTCCATAAAGGTTCTGCATCTGTTCACCAAAGGAGCCGCGCGATGCTCACCCGCAAGCAGCATGAGCTGATTTGCTTCATCGAAGATCGGCTCGCCGCGACGGGCGTGTCGCCCTCGTTCGAGGAGATGAAGGAAGCGCTCGAGCTCAAGTCAAAGTCGGGCGTGCACCGCCTGATCAGCGCGCTCGAGGAACGCGGCTACATCCGGCGGTTGCCCAACCGCGCACGCGCGCTCGAGATTTTGCGCACGCCCGACCGTGTCGATGCCGACGGAAACGAGCGGCCCGCCTCGCGCGTGGCCCCGCAGCCGGCGAACGACGTGGTCGAGCTGCCGCTTCACGGCCGCATCGCGGCCGGTGTGCCGATCGAGGCGTTCGAAGGCTCGACCAGCCTGCCCGTTCCCGCGGCGCTGCTGGGCGCGGGCGAGCATTACGCGCTGGAAGTTTCGGGCGACTCGATGGTCGAGGCCGGTATCCTAGACGGCGACTATGCACTGATCCGCAAGCAGGAGGTCGCGCGCGACGGCGAGATCGTGGTGGCGCTGATCGACGACAGCGAGGCGACGCTCAAATATTTCCGTCACGAAGGTGCGATGGTGCGGCTCGATCCCGCCAACCGCGCCTATGATCCGCAGCGTTACGCCCCCGCGCAGGTGCGCGTTCAGGGTAAGCTGGCCGGTATTCTCCGCCGCTACGCGTGATCCACGGGTGCGCGTCTTTCGCGACGCGCACCGTCGTGATGCTCGCATCCTCGAAACTCACCGCGACACCGCCGGTGCGCCGAAGCGACGCACGGTCCAGCGTCAGCCACCGAGCGCGGCATCGCCGGGGGACACGGCGCTCGCTCACGACGATGTCGACGCGGCGACACAGGTCGATGAAGGCGCCGGCGGGTACCAGATAGCCGCTGCGCGTCGCGAGCAAGGTGACCCGCCGCTCGCCGATCTGCCGCGTGGCCCAGCACAAATCCTGGTTACAGCGCGCACTCCGCGTTTCCGACAGCGCGGCCATCTCGCCGTCAAACCCGCCATTCTCCGCCAGCGTGTCGCGCGTATAGTCGCCGGCGCGGTCGCGAAGCAGCGCCAGGCTGCCGTCTTCGCCGCGCCACGCCAGATGCCGTCCGTCGCCCGTCACGATCAGGTCGGGTGTGGGTGTCGCAATCGTCCAGCACGCGCCGACGAAAACAGGGACCAGTCCGGCCCAGCGCGCACGCGTACGCCACAGCGCGACCCACAATCCACCCGCGATCATCAGCGCGAACGCACCGCGCGGCATTGCGGGCAGTGCCGCGACCGATCCCGGTGCGGACGCAACCGCGTGCGCGATCCATAGCAGCAAGCGCAACGTCTGACCCGCGACCCACCATAATGGTGCGCCGAGCCTGACGGCATCGAGCATCAACGCACCCGCCTCCACCGGCATCACGACGAAGGTTGTCAGCGGGATCGCGACGATGTTGGCGAACGCGCCGTACACGCCAGCCTTGTGGAAGTGGAACACCGCGATCGGCATCAACGCGAGCTCAACCAGCAAGCCGGTCGTGAGCAGCGAGCCGCCTTCCCGCAATCCGCGCCGCCACCACGCCTCCTCGCGCGACAGGAACAGCGCGCGGGCACGCGGATGTTCGTGGAGCGCGACAATCGCGGTCACCGCCGCGAACGACAGCTGGAAACTCGCGCTCACCAGCGCCTGGGGCCACGCGACCAGCACGATCAGCGCGCCCGCCGCCACCAGCCGCAGCGTCACTGCCTCGCGCCCCATCGCCAGCGCCGCCAACACCAGCAGCGCGGCGACGCAGCTGCGGATCGTCGGCACCTCCGCGCCCGTCAGCCAGGTGTAGCCGATCGCCGCCAATGCGGCGGCTCCGCCTGCGAGCAGCGGAACGCGCCCCGTCAACGCAAGTCTCGGCGACAACGCCAGCAGCCGCAGCGCGAGCGCCATCACGATCCCGACCGCCGCGGTGATGTGCAGCCCGCTGACCGACAGCAGATGCGCGAGGCCCGCGCGGCGCATCGCCTCGGCGTCCTCGTCCGCGATCGCGCCGGTATCGCCGGTCGCCAGCGCCGCCGCGATCCCGCCGGCGCTGCCAGGCAGTTGCGCCTCGATATGGCGCGTCAGCCGCGCACGAATACCCTCCCGATCCGATCCGGCGCGCGCGATCACGGCGATGTCGATTGCGCGTCCGGTGGCACCGAGCCCTTCGAACCAAGCCACCCGCGCGAAGTCATATGCGCCCGGCACCGCCGGCGGCGCAGGCGGCATCAACCGCGCGCGCACCCGCACCCGGCTTTGTTCGACGACGCCGGTGGGCAGGTCATCGTCCGCGACATTGACCCGCACGCGTCGCGGCACGTCGTCGCGCACCTGCCCATCCCAGCGCTCCACCGCGATCCACACGCGCGTCAGGTCACGCGCCGGCTGGGCCTGAACCCGCGTCACGCGCCCGACCAGCTCGACAATCGCGGGGCGGGCGAGCACCGGCGCACGGACCGCCTCCGCCCGCCACCACACCAGCGCGAGACCGATCGCGAAAGCGATCGCGCCCGCCGCAATCGTCACGCCGCAGCGCCCACCACGCGCCAGCGCCAGTGCTGAGCCAGCGATCCCCGCACTGCCGAGCAACGCCGCGGTCCAGCCCGTCGCGTCCGGCAGCACGAACCACGTCGCGATCCCCGCCCCCAGCATGATCGGCAGCCACAGCACCAGCTGGTGCCGCTCCGCCTCGAGCCAGCGTTCCCACGCGCCCGACCACGCCGCCGCGATTTGAAGCGACGCTTGTGCTTTGCTAGGGGCGGTCGCGGCTGAACTGGCCATCACATTCCTCGCAGCCTGGGAGCAAGCGCGCTTGAGCGCAACCACCAACTCCGACGCCCATGCGGCGCCCGCCGACGCGACTCAGAACCCGTCCAAGGTCGTCACCCGCTTCGCGCCATCGCCGACCGGCTTTCTCCACCTCGGCGGCGCGCGCACCGCGCTGTTCAACCTGCTCTACGCGCGCCACCACGGCGGCACGTTCCGGCTGCGGATCGAGGATACCGACCGCGCGCGCTCGACCGAGCCCGCGATTGCCGCGATTCTGAACGGAATGCGCTGGCTCGGGCTCGATTGGGACGGCGAGGAAGTCTACCAGTTCGCGCGCGCCGACCGCCACGCCGCCGTGGCGCAGCAGATGGTGGAGCACGGCCACGCTTACCGCTGCTATATGACCCAAGGTGAGATCGACGCGATGCGCGCCGAGGCGCAGGCGGCGAAGAAGCCGCTGCGTATTCGTTCCCCCTGGCGCGAGCGCAGCGACGGTCCTGCCGACCAGCCCTTCGTCGTCCGGCTGAAGGCGCCGACCGAGGGCGCGGTCACGATCGACGACCAGGTGCAGGGCGCGGTGACCGTCCAGAACGCCGAGCTCGACGACATGGTCCTGCTCCGCTCCGACGGAACGCCGACCTATATGCTCGCGGTGGTGGTCGACGATCACGACATGGGCGTGACGCACGTCATCCGCGGCGACGATCACCTCAACAACGCCTTCCGCCAGTTGCCGATCTACCGCGCGATGGACGCCATAGAAGGCGGCTGGCCCGACCCGGTCTACGCGCACATCCCGCTGATCCACGGATCGGACGGCGCCAAGCTCTCGAAGCGACACGGTGCGGTCGGGATCGAGGCGTATCGCGACGAACTCGGCATCCTGCCCGAGGCACTCGACAACTACCTGCTCCGGCTCGGCTGGGGTCACGGCGACGACGAGATCATCGCGCGCGACGACGCGGTCCGCTGGTTCGACCTGTCGGGCGTCGGCAAGAGCCCGTCGCGCTTCGACCTCAAGAAGCTCGAGAACCTGAACGGCCATTACATCCGCGCCGCCGACGATGCGCGTCTCGCCGGACTGGTCGCGGACAAGCTCGATCTGGCACAGGACGATCCGCGGCGCGCCAGACTCGAAACGGCAATGCCGGCGTTGAAGCCGCGCGCCGCCAACATCAACGAGCTCGCCGACGGCGCCGCGTTCCTGTTCGCCGAACGCCCGCTAGCGATTGACGACGCCGCAGCCCCGCTGCTCGGCGGTGAGGCGCCGGCATTGCTCGAACGGCTCCACGCAGCGCTTGACGCAGTGCACAACTGGGATACGGAGACGGCAGAGGCCGCGGTGCGGCAGGTCGCCGATGATGCGGGCGTGAAGCTCGGACAGGTGGCCCAGCCGCTTCGCGTCGCACTAACCGGACGCAAGACGTCGCCGGGCATCTTCGACGTACTCGTCCTTCTAGGACGCGAGGAAAGCCTGGCGCGCATCGCGGATCACACACCCGGCAACGCATGAGCCCTTGGGCCTGACAGGAGACGATCATGACCGACACAGCTACCTTCGATCTGGCGGGCAAGAACTTCGACTATCCCGTGCTCTCCGGCTCGGTCGGCCCCGACGTGGTCGACATCCGCAAGCTCTACGGCCAGACCGGCGCCTTCACCTACGACCCCGGCTTCACCTCGACCGCGTCGTGCCGGTCGGAGATCACCTATATCGACGGTGACGAGGGCGTGCTGCTTCACCGCGGCTACCCGATCGGCGAGCTGGCCGAGAAGTCGAGCTTCATGGAGGTTGCCTATCTGCTGCTAAACGGCGAGCTGCCGTCGGCGGACGAGCTGTCGGGCTTCAACCACACGATCAGCCGCCACACGATGGTGCACGAGCAGCTGGCGACCTTCTTCCGTGGGTTCCGGCGCGACGCGCACCCGATGGCGATCATGTGCGGCGTGGTCGGCGCGCTGTCGGCCTTCTATCACGACTCGACTGACATCCACGATCCGCAGCAGCGCATGATCGCGTCGCACCGTCTGATCGCCAAGATCCCGACGATCGCGGCGATGGCGTACAAGTACAGCGTGGGTCAGCCGTTCCTCTACCCGGACAATTCACTGTCCTACACCGGCAACTTCCTGCGCATGACCTTCGGCGTGCCGGCGGAGCCTTATGAGGTAAACCCGGCGATCGAGCGCGCGATGGACCGTATCTTCATCCTCCACGCCGACCACGAGCAGAACGCCTCGACCTCGACCGTCCGCCTCGCCGGCTCGTCGGGGGCCAACCCGTTCGCGTGCATGGCGGCGGGCATCGCGTGTCTCTGGGGTCCGGCGCACGGCGGCGCGAACGAAGCCGCGCTCAACATGCTGCACGAGATCGGCACGCCCGATCGCATCCCCGAGTTCATCGCGCGGGCGAAGGACAAGAACGATCCGTTCCGCCTGATGGGCTTCGGTCACCGCGTGTACAAGAACTACGACCCGCGCGCGACCGTGATGCAGAAGACCGTGCGTGAGGTGTTCGAGACGCTCAACGTCTCCGACCCCGTGTTTGAGACCGCGCTGAAGCTGGAAGAGATCGCGCTCAACGATCCGTACTTCATCGAAAAGAAGCTGTTCCCGAACGTCGACTTCTATTCGGGCGTGATCCTCTCGGCGATCGGCTTCCCGACCAGCATGTTCACCGTGCTGTTCGCGCTCGCGCGCACCGTCGGCTGGGTCGCGCAATGGAACGAGATGATCACCGATCCCGACCAGAAGATCGGCCGCCCGCGCCAGCTCTACACCGGGCCGACGCAGCGCAGCTACGTCCCCGTCGGCGAGCGTTGATCTGACATGCAGCGGCTCCGGCCGGTCCTCCTCGTCCTCGGAGTGCTCTGCACACTGATGGGCGTGCTGTGGATCGGCCAGGGCCGCGGCCTGATCCACTGGCCTGCCTCGAGCTTCATGCTCGACCAGCGCGTCTGGGGCGACTACGGCGCCGCACTGGCGGTCGCGGGACTGCTGATGATCCTCTTGGCGCGGCGATTGCGGCAGTAAGGCGCGCTGTTAAGCAGTTTGATTGATAGTTCCGCCGGTCAGACACTTTTTGCTACCGCTGGACTTGGCGCCTCTTACTAGTGCCGAACTAACAAAGACGTTACAATGAGGCCGAATATTCGTTGTGCGCGGAGTAGATAGACATGCGTGCGTTGAGGATTATCGGCCGATGGCTCGCGGCCGCTATGCTCATCGCGTCAACTGCGCCCGTTCAAGCCCAAGCACAACCGGAAGATCAGCAACAGAACGCAGCTCTGCGAAGGCTTATCCGAGCGGCTAAGAATCGTCCGTATGCAGCACTGAGTTGGCATGAGTTAAAACTAGCCGCCACGAACGAGAGGCAGGCCCAGCAGCTGAAGGATGCGCTAGCTCATTCTGGTCGATCCTTGGACGACGTTAGCGAGCAGAGCATGTGGGTTGATGCCGCAGCCGGTCATCCTGAAGCGATCATCTCCTTCTACGATGATAATGCCCTGAACCATCCAGAAGACAAGACTCGGCTCAACACCGCTTGCTGGGCACGTGCCGCGCGCGGGATCGATCTAGAAAATTCTATTTCTGTTTGCGATCTCGCCATCGCCGCGGATCGTAAAGGCTACACTTTACTCTTCCGCGGACTGGCTGAGCTCCAATTGGGATTGAACATCGAGGCACTTCGCGACTTTGACGAGGCGCTTGGAGACAAGCAGTTCGCAGCCCACCCTTTTCTTGCAGATGCCGCCTTCGGTCGCGGCATCGCTCGCATTCGGCTTGGCGATGCGGAAGGGCATAAGGACATTCGGGCAGCAACCGCCGCAAATAAGAACGTTGTGACGAACTTCACCGATATCGGGATAACTGAAGAGCTTAGCGATTGATTGTGGCGCGTCGGAAATCGTCCGACCGTTGAGACCGCTTGACCCTTGCTACGCCCCCGCCGGCAACCACAGCAGGAAGCGCGCGCCCATCCCGACGTCGCTGTCGACGGTCAGGTCGCCCCCCATCGCCCGCGCCAGCCGCCGCGCGATGTAGAGCCCGAGGCCGCTTCCGCCCGCCTCGCTCGCGTCGACGCGCTCGAACTTTTCGAAAATGCGCGCCTGGTCGTCCGGCGCGATGCCCTTGCCCTGGTCGGCGACGATCACCACTGCGCGGTTGCCGTCGCGCTGTGCACGCAGCCAGATCGTCGCGCCTTCGGGCGAATAGCGCACCGCATTGCCGATCAGATTGACCAGAATCTGCAGCGTTCGACGGAATTCTCCGCGCGCGGGCAGCGCATCGTCGAGCCCATCGCGGTCGATCAACACGCCCGCATTCGCCGCGCGCACCTGCAGCAGCCCCGCCGCGCGTCGTACCACGTCGGCCAAGTCGATCGCCTCGTCCTCGACCGTGAAATCGTCGCGTTCGATCGCTTCCAGATCGACCAGATCGTCGACGAGCCCGAGCAGATGGCGTCCCGCGCTGGCGATGTCGGCGGCGTAATCGGCGTAATGCGAATCGAGTGCGCCATCCATCCCGGCGTTGATCGTGTCGGCATTGGCGACGATCCGGCCCAAAGGACCGCGCAGCACCTGATCGAGGCGCGCGTTGAACGTCTCGCTGACCGGCTCGGGCGGCGCTTCATCGAGCAGGTAGGTGCCGCCGACGAAGCCGTCAAACCCGCCCAGCGCATCGCGCCGGACCGATCCGGCGAGGAACACGCGCACGCCGCTCTCACGGATCGTCGCCACCTGCCGGTCGAAGTCGACCCGCTCCGCCACCGCATCGAGGATCACGACATTGCCGTCCTCGTCGGGTTCCATCGCGAACAACCGCGTCAGCGGGCGTGACAGCGCCGCAACCGCGTCAAAACCCTGACGGATGCCTGCCTGCTCGTCGATCCGCGTGACGCGAAGCTCGGCATCGACTTCCCACTGCCAATCGGCACCGGGTGGTGGCGGCAGTGCGGCGACCGTGTTCGCGCTCGTCGGCGTACGCCACGCCGGCCGCTCGCGCAGGACCGAGACCGCAAGCGAGGTGCCGCCGTCACCCGGCGTCGCCTTGATCCAGCAATCGAGATCGATCTCGCCGTCGGCGATCGTCACGCCGCGCGTGATCAGGATGCGAAGTCGCCGCGCGAGCCGGACCAAGGTCGCAAATTGCGGCACGGCCAGCACCTGACCGCGACTGCCGCCGGCGCGCTCGTTGATCGCACCGAAACCCTCGTCGGCGTCGATCAGCCGATCTTCGCGGTCGAGCCGCGCGTGCAAAATCAATGGATCGTTCACGCAGCGCTGCCCATCGCGAGCGCGCGCACTGCCTGACGAAAGTCACGCGTCAGCATCAGCGGTGCGATGACTGCCCCCGCCTGCTCGGGCTGCACCCCGGCCGCGGCGTCGATCGCCTCGGGCAAGGCCTCGACATCGCGCGAGCGGTCCGCCTCACCCAGCGCCCAGCCGACACGCGCCAGCACATCTCGGTCCATGCCGAGCGCACGCAGCGCGATCCACAGCCGCTCGCCGTCGGGTTCGAGTGCCAGCGCGCGCGCCTCGTCCATCTCAATCCCCAGCGCATGTGCCAGGAACGCCGCGAACAGCGTCAATCGCCCCTCGGTCAGCGCCTCGATCAGCAGTCCGGGCAGACGCTCGACATCGGCGTCGATCGCGGTTGCGAGCCGGTGCGCCGCAACGATCGTTCCCGCCGCGCCATCGAAATGCGCGATCCGCTGCATCGCCGCGTCAACCAGCGCGCGGTCGGCGGTGGCGGACACGCCGCCCAACCGCTCGCGCAACGCCGCCGCCACCCACCAGACCAGCTGATGGTGCAACTCGGCGGGCAGCTCGGCGCGGCGCTCCTCGATCGGCGCGCGGCGGCGACTGTCGGCCAGCAGGTAATCGATCGCGGCATCGCGCACCATCGCATCGGCATGATCGCGCAGCCTCGCGAGCAGCCCGGTCGTGACGCCGGGGGCACGGTTGGTGATCAACGCCTCGTCGATCAGGTCGACGCGCGCCTGCGTCACGATCTCGTCCATCAGCGCGCGGTCGCGGAGCAGCCCCGAATCGATCAATCGCGCGAGGACGCCCGCGTTGCCCGCGGCCAGCGCCTTCGCCGCCGCACCGTCGCCGCGCGCGGCGAGCAGCCGTGCGGCGGCACTGCCGACATCGTACTCGATCGCCGCCACGCTTGCCTCGACCATCGCGCTGATCAGCGCGCGTGCACGGTCGTCGAGCCGATCCTGCTCGACGCGAAAGAAGTCCTCGATCGCGGCGCCGAGCCGGCGCCCTGCGCGCCGCTCGGCCGCCGCCGCGCGCAACGCCAGATCCGCGGCCGACACGTCCGACGAAGAGGAAGGGGGAAGCGACATGGTGTTCGCTTGTAGCGCGGCTTCGTTAAAGGGGCGCTAAGCCTCAGGCCTGAGCGCCTCGATCGTGCCCGCGAGCGTCGCCGTGGCGTAGAGCGCCGCCGCCGCCAGTCCCCACAATGGCAGGCCCAGCAGCGTCCCCGCCGTCACGACAGCCAGGTAAGCGGGTGCGCCGCCCCACCAGCGGCGCCGCAGTGACGGGCGTGCCGCACGCTCGGACAAGCCGCCGAGTGCGACCGTCTGCACCGCGAGCAGCAACGCGACCGCACCCAGCCCCTGCCCCAACAGCAATATCGCGAGCGCCGGCGCCACCAGCGAGGCGACGTGGATCCCACGCTGAACCTCCGCCTCGTCGCGAAACAGCGCCAGCGATCCGGCCAGCTCGGCGAGGATCACGCCGGCAAGCACCGCGGCCAGACCCGACGCGCGCCATCCCGCGTAGACGCCCGCGAGCCCGACGAGCGCGAGCACACCACCGACGCCCGCCACCGCCATCGTCGCGACGCCGCGTCGTGCCACCTCTGGCACCGCCAGCCGCGTGAGCGGGCGCAGGACCACGCGGTCGAACCAGCCCGGCCGCGCCGCCATCGTTGCCGACAGCACCGCGCGCCCGCGCTGATCGAGCGCGCTGGCGCGGTGCTCGATCCCGTGCCCCTGCGCGATCGCGTGAGCGGGCAGTTCGACCCGCTCGGCGCGCGCCTGCGCCAGCACGTGGAGCAGCGTCGATTGCAGGTCGTAATCGGCGGGCATCCCCGCGGCCTCGGACAAGCGCCGCGCATCCATCCGCGCCAGCCCTGCCCAGGCAACGCCGCCCCCGATCCGCTCGAACTCCGTTCCGGCCGCCGCATCGGGCACGACCAGCAGCGTGTCGTCCTTTTCACCGGCGAGCGCATTCACCACCGGCTCGTTCGTCACCAGTCCGTCGGCGATCAGCAGCACGCGCGCTAGCGGGTGGAGCTTGCCCAGCGCATCGGTCGCGCTGCGCACCGCGTCGACCGCGACGCCGCGCTTGCCGATCCGTGCGAGCGCACCGATCAGCTCGGGCGTCAGCCGCGACACGATCACGACGATCTGCGACGCACCAGCGGCAATCAGCAGGCGCGCCTGATATTCGATCAGCGTCGCGGCCGCGAACGGCAGCGTCGCCGTCAGCGTGCCCGGCCGATCAACCGCTTCTCTTGTCGCAAATAGCAGCCCTGCCAGCATCCGTGGCGCTTACGGCGGCAACCAGGCGCGGGCAACCCGCCAGCCGCCACCGGCCGGCGTCGATCAGGTCACAGGCGTTCCATGTTCCGCCTGATCAGTCGCAGCGCGCGCGCATCACCGACCGGCGCTTCGACCGCATCGAGCGCGAGCGCGGCGAGCCGGACCGCACCGAAACTCGCCGCCAGCCCGCGCAGCCGCAGCAACGCGTCGCGCCAGGCGACATCGTCGCCGGCCAACTCCAGCGCGCGGAAGACGCCGCGCGCGCTGTCGATGAACGCCGCGCGCAGATCGGCGATCAGCACGGGATCGTCGCCGACCGCGGCGGATAAAGCGTGATCGATCGCTCCGGGATCATAGGCCATGCGACCGATGGTAGCCGCGGCTGGTTAACGCCGCGTTGGCGCCCACGGCATGCGATCCGCCGCACGCTCCGTCGCGAACCGCTTTCGCATCCCCACAAACGTGGTAAGCCGATCGTCATGAACGGGGGGCCGTCAATCGTCGGTATACGCGTGTCCGAGGACATGCAGCAGCGCAACCTGCTCGGGGACGAGCCGGCGATGCCGGTCGCGTCGTTCGGCGACGCCGACTGGCACGAGCCATATACTCCAAGCAGCGGCGACTGGACCTCGCGCGACGGGGTTGAGCCAGAGCCGGCGTGGCGGACGATCATGCCGTGGCTGCTGGTCGCTTTCGCGTTTCTCTGGGTCGCGGCACTGGTGGCGCTCGCCTGGGGGCGGGTCTCGACCCCGCTCGAGATCGCGCAGATCGCTGCTGCCGCTTTGCTCGGCCCGCTCGCCGCCGGTGTCGCGTGGCTGCTCGCGCTCAGGACCAGCCGCGCCGAGGCGCAGCGCTTCGGCGCCAGTGCACGCGCGATGCGGCTGGAGGCGGAGGCGCTCGAATCGACCGTTGGCTCGCTCGGCCTCGTGATCGATCAGCAGCGCGCGCAGCTTGCCGAACAGCTGCGCATGCTCGCGACGACCGGCGACGCCGCGACTGCGCGGCTCACCTCGATTGGGCGTGGCCTGACGGAGGAGATCGATCAGGCCGACGTTCATGCCCGCGCGCTCGCCGACGCCGCGTCGTCCGCGCGGGCGAGCCTGTCGACGCTGCTCAACAGCCTGCCGCATGCGCAGGCGGAGACGCACGCGCTGACGCAGTCGATCGAGCAGACCGGCCTCACCGCGGGTGAGCGCGCCGCCGCCCTCGACGCGCAAATCGTCGCGCTGACCGCGCGCGGGCGCGAGGCCGAGGCGGTCGCGGGCGGTGCAGCAGAGAAGCTCGCCGCGCACATCCGCCGGATGGAGGCGACCAGCGAAACCGCCGGCGCCCGGCTCGAGTCGGTCACCTCACAGGCCGCGGGCGCGGTCGATGCGCTGCTCGACCGAACCGCCGACGCAATCGACGAATCGCGCAAGGGGATCGCGGCGCAGGGCGAGGCGATGCTCGCGCTGATCGGCACCAGCCAGGTCGCGCTCGATCAGGCCGCGCGCGAGAGTGCGGAAGCGCTCACGCAGCGGATCGAGCTGGTCGAAATGGTGATCGAGCGGATCGCACGCCGTCTCGACGCGCAGCGCGGCGTTGGCGAGGAATTGTTCTCCACGCTCGAGGACAGCCTCGGCCGCAACGAGCGCCGCATCGAGGCGCTGCACCTCAGTGGGACAGAACGCTCGCAGCAACTCGCCGCCTCGATCAGCGCCCTGACCAGCTCGGCCGAGGCGATGGGCGACGCGCTGCAATCGGGCGACCAGCTCGCCACGCGCACGATCGCGACCACCGAGACGCTGCTCACCGCGCTGGACGCCGCGACGCGCGAGATCGACGAAACGCTGCCCGAGGCGATCGATCGGCTCGACGCCCGCATCGCCGCGAGCCAGTCGGTCGTCGTCGCCGCGCGCCCCGAGCTGCTCGCGCTCGTCACCGCGGCGGAGAGCACGCACGACGCGATCGAGGCGATCGCGCAGGTCATTGCCGAACAGCGCCGCACCGTCGACGCACTCACCGGCACCCTGCTCGACGCGCTCACCAGCGGCCGCGCCAAGGCCGACGCGATTGGCCACACCGTCGACGAGGCGACCGAGCGCGCGCACCGTCTGGCCGAAGAAGCAGCGCCGCGTCTGATCGAGGCGCTGATGCGCGTCCGCGACACCGCCGCGGCCGCTGCCGACCACGCCCGCGACACGCTGGCGCAGGTCATTCCCGAGGCGGCCGAGGCACTGCAGGCTGCCAGCAACGACGCGCTCCACCGCTCGGTCACCAACGGGGTCGAGGCGCAGATCGCGCAGGTCTCGGCAGTGGCGGAGACCGCGGTCGAAGCGGCCGCACGCGCGACGCAGCGGCTTGAGCAGCAGATCGCGGTCATCGACGCTGCCGCCGCGCGCGTCGACACGCGGCTCGCCGAGGAGCAGCAGCAGCGCGACCGCGTCGAGCAGGACAGCTTCGCGCGCCGTGCCTCGCTGCTGATCGAACAGCTCAACTCGGCCTCAATCGACCTCACCCGCACGCTCGCCCCCGACGTGTCCGACAGCGCCTGGGCCGCGTATCTGAAGGGTGACCGCGGCGTCTTCACGCGCCGCGCGGTGCGCCTGCTCGATGCCGCCGAGCAGCGCGACATCGCGCATCTCTACGACGAACAGCCGGCATTCCGCGATCAGGTCAATCGCTACATCCACGATTTCGAGGCGATGCTGCGCACGATCCTGACCCAGCGCGACTCCTCGCCGCTCGGCGTGACGCTGCTGTCGTCGGACATGGGCAAGCTCTACGTCGCATTGGCACAGGCGATCGAGCGGCTGCGCTGACACGACGGCCTACTGGCCCGCGCTACCCGCTAAGACATGGACGGAGCATAGAGCGCCCCGCAGCGGTCAGACCGCGTTGGCGGCATCCGAATAGTCGAGCGAACTGGCGTCGACCCAGCCGAACTCATAATTGGCGATGAACAGCGCGAACATGATCGTTGCGACGATCGTCGTGCGCACCGCCACCTTCTTCATCGAAAACTCGTGCGGCGAACTCTCGGCGGTGCCCGGCACGTGCTCGGCCCCCGCCTCCGCCGAGGTTTTCACCCCGAACGGCAGGACTAGAAAGACCGAGAACGCCCAGAACAGGACGTAGATCGCCAGCATCGAGGTCCAGCGCATCGTGCGTCAGACCTGAACGACGACCACGTCGATCACCGGCTTCTTGCCGGTCCAGCGCGTCGCGACGCGACGCACCGCGAGCCGGACCTGCTCACGCAGGCGCTCGCGATCGCGCGGCGCGCCCCGCATCGCCTCGCTCGCTGCCGCAATCGCGTCTTCGAGGAACGCGTCACGCTCTTCCTCGACCGGGACGCCCTGCACGCGTACGTCCGGCGTGCCGCCCGCGCGGCCATTGCGGTCGACCGCGATCCCGACCGAGATCTGGCCGTTCACCGCAATACGGCGCCGCTCGTTGATCGTGCTGCCGTTAGACGGCAGGATCACGTCGCCGTCGAGCACCAGCCGGCCCACGGGCGCGTTACCGATCTTCTCCGGCCCGTTCGGCGCCAGCCGCACGATGTCGCCATCGGTCTGCACCAACGCGTGCGCGATCCCGTTCGACAAGCCGAAGCGCGCCTGCTCTTTCAGGTGCCGCATCTCGCCGTGCACGGGGATCAGCGCCTTGGGGCGCATCCACTCGTACATCGACTTGAGCTCGGGCCGACCTGGGTGACCCGAGACGTGAACATGTGCCTGCTTTTCGGTCACCATCTCAACGCCCTTGGCGGCGAGCTGGTTCTGGATACGCCCGATCGCGACCTCGTTGCCGGGGATCTGCTTGGACGAGAAGATCACCGTGTCGCCCTCGTCGAGCTTGATCGGGTGCGTGCCCTCGGCGACGCGCGCCAGCGCGGCGCGCGGCTCACCCTGCCCGCCGGTCGCGATCACCAGCACCTTGTTGCGCGGCAACCGCATCGCGGTCTCGGCGTCGATCAGGTTCGGCAGGTCCTTGAGGTACCCCGTCGCCTGCGCCACGCGGATGATGCGATCGAGCGAGCGGCCCGCCACCGCCAGCTTGCGCCCGGTCTCTTCCGCCACCTTGCCGAGAGTCGCGATCCGCGCCGCGTTCGACGCGAACGAGGTGACGAGCACGCGCCCCTTCGCCTTCGCCACCGTCTCGGCGATACCACGCCGCACGTCCGCCTCACTGCCCGACGCCTCGGCGTTGAACACGTTGGTCGAATCGCACACCAGCACGTCGATGCCCTTATCGCCGATCGCGCGCAGTTCCTCGGGCGTCGAGGGCTTGCCGATCAGCGGGGTCGCATCGAGCTTCCAGTCGCCGGTGTGGAACACCCGCGCCGACTTGGTCTCGATCACCAGGCCGTTCGCTTCGGGGATCGAGTGCGCGAGCGGCACCATCGTGAATTTGAACGGGCCGACGTCGAACGCCTTGTTCGCCTCGACCAGCTTGATCTTGACCCGGTCGTCGATCCGCTCTTCCTCAAGCTTGCCGCGGATCAGCCCGGCGGTGAACGGCGTCGCGTAGAGCGGCACGCCCAGATCTTCGGCCAGATACGGCAGCGCGCCGATATGATCCTCGTGCCCGTGCGTCAGCACCAGTCCGACCAGATTGTCGATCTGCTCCTCGATGAAGCGCAGGTCGGGCAGGATCACGTCGATCCCCGGGAAGCCGGCATCGGCGAAGGTCACGCCGCAATCGACCATCACCCATTTGCCGGCGTGGCCGTACAGGTTGACGTTCATCCCGATTTCGCCCGATCCGCCGAGCGCGCAGAAAAGTAGTTCGTTGTTCTTCGGTGTCATTCTTGTCCTTCACGCGCCGCTCCGCTCGGACGCGTGGTCGAACGGTAGCTCCAAAGCGCGGTTTTCGCTGATTTCCGGGCTGCGGCCCCGGCGCCGATCTCACTAACCTATATGGGCGCCCTGCCACATGATCGCCAGCCCCTGGATCGTCAGGTCGGGCTCGATCGCGTCGAACACAGCCGTGTGCCGTTCGAACAACGTGGCGAGTCCGCCGGTCGCGATCACCTTTACTGGGCGGCCAACCTCCGCCTTCATTCGCGCGACCAGCCCCTCGATCATCGCGAGGTAGCCCCAGTAGATGCCGATGTTCATCTGATCGACCGTGTTGCGCCCGATCACGCTGTTCACGGCCGGCGCCTCGATCGCGATCCGCGGCAGCTTGGCGGCGGCGGCGACCAGCGCGTCGAGCGACAGATTGATGCCCGGCGCGATGATCCCGCCCTTGTACGCACCCTTGTAGTCGGAGAAGTCGACCGTCGTCGCGGTGCCGAAATCGATCACGATCAGGTCGCCCGCGTGCAGCGCGTGCGCCGCGATCGTGTTCACCGCGCGGTCGGCACCCAGCGACGCGGGCTCGTCAACGTCGATCGACACGCCCCATTCCAGCGGCGCGCGTCCGGCGATCAGCGCGTCACCGCCGAAATACTTGCTCGCCAGCACCTGCAGGTTGTGGAGCGCACGCGGGACCACCGTCGAGATAACCACCGCCGACACGTCATCGCGCGCGAAGCCTTCGAGCGCGAGCAATTGGCTCAGCCACACCGCATATTCGTCTGCGGTCCGCCTTGGATCGGTCGCGATCCGCCAGCGCGCGCGGATCTCGCGCGCTTGACCGCTCACCTCAACCAGGGCGAAGACCACGTTGGTGTTGCCGGCATCGATCGCGAGCAGCATGGCTTCCCTCTCCTACACCAGAAACACGTCGCCGGCGTGGATGACACGGGTCTCGCCATCCTCCAAGCGCAACCGCAGCGCACCCTGCGCGTCGAGCCCGTCGAACACGCCTGCCTGTTCAGCGCCATCCGGCAGACGCACGCGCAGCGGCGCACCGATCGGATGCGCCCGCTCGCACCAGCGCGCGATCACGGGCGCGAGACCCTGTGAGCGCCACAGCAACAGCCGCGCGGACATCAACCCGGCCAGCCGCTCCGCGAACGCCGAGACTTCGACGTTTGCGCCCTGAGCATGCAGGCTCGTTGTCGCTCGGTCGGACAGGTCTGGATAATGCGCGATGTTCACGCCCATGCCGATCACGACGTGCGCGCCAGCACGCTCCAGCAGGATGCCCGACACTTTCGCGCCGCCGATCAACAGATCGTTCGGCCATTTGATCGCCAGCTTACGACGAGCCGTGTCGGGCAGGACGGCATCGATCGCCTCGTCGAGCGCAACCGCCGCCACCAACGCCAGACTCGGTGCGGGCGGGTCGTCGGCGTGCACGATGACGATCGTGCTCGCATACAGATTACCGACCGGCGACGACCAGTCCCGCCCGAGCCGCCCGCGCCCCGCCAACTGCCGATCGGCGCGCAGCCACACGCCCTCGCCAACGCTACCCGCTTCCGCCATCCGCAGCAGGTCGGCGTTGGTCGATCCCGTTTCCGGCACCGAGATGATGCGGGGGCCGGTCAGCGTGGAGATCAGAACAAGGCTCGCGCCGCGGCCAACGTCCAACCCGACAGCAAGGGAATAGCCAGATAGCCGAGCGGTGAGACGATCACCGCCGCCACCGCGATCAACCCGCCCTCAAACGCATCGCCGCGCCCGAACTCGGCGACGGGCTCGTCGAAGTACATCGTCTTGATGACGCGGAGGTAGTAATAAGCGCCGATCACGCTGAACGCGATGCCGAACACCGCCAGCGGGAACAGCCCTGCCTGCACCGCGGCGTAGAACACCTCGAACTTGGCGTAGAAGCCGAACAGCGGCGGGATGCCGGCGAGCGAAAACATGAAGATTGCCAGCGCGGCGGCGAGCGCCGGGCGCGTGCGCGATAGCCCCGACAGGCTCGCGATCGTCTCGACCGGCTGACCGTCTACGTCGCGCATCTGCAACACGACCAGGAAGCTGCCCAGCGTCATTGCGATGTAGATCGCCATGTAGTTGAGCACCGAGGCGACGCCCTCGGGCGTGCCCGCGGCGAGGCCGATCAGCGCGAAGCCGACGTTGTTGATCGACGAATAAGCGAGCAGGCGCTTGATGTTCTGCTGCCCGATCGCCGCGACCGCGCCGAGCAGGATCGAGGCGAGTGCGGCGAAGATCACGATCTGCCGCCACTGCCCCTCGGCCGGGCCCATCGCCTCGACCGCGACACGCACGCCGAGCGCAACTGATGCGACCTTGGGTGCGGAGGCGAAGAACGCAGTTACCGGCGTCGGCGCGCCCTCGTACACGTCGGGCGTCCACATATGGAACGGCACCGCCGACATCTTGAACGCGAGGCCGGCGAACACGAACACCAGCCCGAACAGCAGCCCGTACGACTTGGCGTCGCCGGACAGCGGCGTCGCAGCGTAAGCGCCCGCGATCTCGTTAAACATCGTCGATCCGGTAAAGCCGTAGACCAGGCTGATGCCGTAGAGCAGGATGCCCGAGGCGAGCGCGCCGAGCACGAAATACTTGAGCCCGGCTTCCGCCGAACGCGCATCTTGCCGCATGAAACTAGCGAGCACGTATGCTGACAGACTCTGCAACTCGAGCCCGACGTAGAGCGTCAGCAGGTCGGCCGCCGACACCATCATTCCCATGCCGGCAGCGGACAACAGAATTAGCACCGGATATTCGGGGCGCAGATTGTCGCCCGCGGTGCGTGCGAAGAAATCGGGCGCCATCACGATCGCGACGGCGGCCGCGATGAAGATCAGGACCTTGGCGAAACCGGCGAAATCGTCGGCGCGATAGAGCCCGCCGAACGCCTCTCCACCCGAGGTTGCCGGGCCGACGAGCGCGATCAGCGCACCCCCGAGCACCGCGACCGCGGCCCATGACACCGCCTTGGTCGACGCCGGACCACCCCAGGCGGCGACGAGCATCAGCACGATGCTGCCGACCGCGAGGATCACCTCGGGCAGCGTCATCGCGAGTTGGGAAGCATAGTCCATCAGTGCGCCTCCCCGGACGCCGGATTGTCGTGAGCAGGTTCGGCGTGCGCCGACGGGATGATGCCGGTGCCGCGCGTCGGCTTGCTGTCGCCCGCCGGCTGCGCGCGGTTGATGCGTGCGAGCAGCACCTGCGTGTCCTTACGCATCGGCGCAAGGAAGCTTTCGGGATAGACGCCCATCCATAGGACGACCGCGGCGATCGGCGCGAGCAGCCACAGCTCGCGGCCCGACAGGTCAGACATCGCGCGGACCTCGTCCGACTTGATCTCACCGAACACGACGCGACGATACAGGTACAGCATGTACGCCGCACCCAGGATGATGCCGGTGGTGCACAGCAGCGCAGTCCAGGTCGAGACCTGATATGCGCCCATCAGGCTCAGGATCTCACCGACGAAGTTGCTGGTGCCAGGCAGGCCGATCGACGCCATCGTGAACAGCAGAAAGAAGATCGCGTAGCGCGGCATGTTGATCGCCAGACCGCCGTAGCGCGCGATCTCGCGCGTGTGCAGCCGGTCGTAGATGACGCCGACGCACAGGAACAGCGCACCCGACACCAGGCCGTGGCCCAGCATCACCATCATTGCGCCCTCAATCCCCTGCGCGTTGAACGCGAACAGGCCGATCGTCACGATCGCCATGTGCGCGACCGACGAATAAGCGATCAGCTTCTTCATGTCGGCCTGCACCAGCGCGACGAGGCTGGTGTAGATCACCGCCACTGCGCTGAGGCCGAAGATCAATGGCGTCAGCTGCGCCGAGGCTTCGGGGAACATCGGCAGGCTGAAGCGTAGGAAGCCGTAGCCGCCGAGCTTAAGCAACACGCCCGCCAGGATCACCGAGCCGGCAGTCGGGGCCTGCACGTGCGCGTCGGGCAGCCAGGTATGAACCGGCCACATCGGCATCTTGACCGCGAACGACGCGAAGAACGCGAGCCACAGCCACGTCTGTACATGCGCCGGGAAATCATACGCCATCAGCACCGGGATGCTGGTCGTGTTCGCGGTGATGCTCATGTACAGCATCGCGATGAACATCAGCAGCGAGCCGAGCAGCGTGTACAGGAAGAACTTGTACGACGCGTAGATGCGGTTCGCCCCGCCCCAGATGCCGATGATCAGGAACATCGGGATCAGGCCGGCTTCGAAGAAGATGTAGAACAGGAAGATGTCCTGCGCCGCAAAGGTGCCGATCATCAGCACTTCGGTGAACAGGAACGCCGACATATATTCGGGCACGCGCTTCTCGATCGCGTGCCAGCTGGCGCCAATGCAGATCGGCATCAGGAACACGCTGAGCGCGATCAGCAGCAGCGCGTAGCCGTCGATGCCGAGCGCCCAGCCGAAGCGGCCGAACAGTGGCGCATTCTCGACGAACTGCCACTGCGCGCCGCCGACATCGAAATTGAGCCACAGCACGACGCCGAGCGCCAGATTGACCAGCGTCGCGGCGAGCGCGGTCGTCCGCGCGGTCTGCGCGGACAGGAACAGGCACGCGACGGCGGCGATCGCCGGCACCGCGAGCATGACGGAGAGGATGGGGAAGCCGTTCATCGTGCCGCCCTCAACCCGCGATCGCCCAGGTGACCGCGGCGGTCAGCCCGATCAGCATGACAAAAGCATAGGTGTAAACATATCCCGTCTGGACGCGGCCCGCCACGCGGCTGCCGACCTGGACCAGCCACGCCGATCCGTTCGGACCAAAGCGGTCGATCGTCCCCTCGTCACCCTTGTGCCACAACAGCCGCCCGATCGCGAACGCGGGTCGGACAAAAAGGAAGTTGTAGAGCTCGTCGATGTACCACTTGTTCAACAGGAAGCGGTAGATCGGCTGGAACGTGTCCGCGGCCTTCGCCGGCGTCGACGGCGAGCGGATATAGCTCGCCCAGGCGATCAGCAGCCCGGTCAGCATCACGATCGTCGCCGACAGTTTCACCAGCAGCGGCACCTCGTGCATCGAGTGCATCAGATGCTCGTTGAACGCGATCGCGCCCTTCCAGAAACGCTCGCCGGCGTCCGGCTCAATGAACCACCCGTGGAAGGTGAAGCCTGCCGCGACTGCGCCGATCGATAGAACGATCAGCGGGATCAGCATGGGCAACGGGCTCTCGTGCGGGTGGTACCCGCCGGTACCGACCGGGATCTCGTTGAATCCGCGCGTCTCGACGCGCGGCGTATGGCCGGCATCCTCGTGCGCGACATCGCCGTGATGATGCTCAGCCTGCTTGCCGTGCTCGTGCACCTCGTGATCGGCCGCGTGCGCCTGATCGCCGGCGTGATCGTGACCGTGGCCGTGCGCGTCGTGGATCGCGTGCTGGATATGCTTCGACGCGGCCCAGCGCGGCTTGCCCCAGAAGGTCAGGAACATCAGTCGCCATGAGTAGAAGCTCGTCAGCAGCGCCGCGAACACGCCCACCATCGACGCGACCGGCGACCCTGCCGCCCAGCTCACCTCGATGATCGCGTCCTTCGAGTGGTAGCCTGCGAACCCGCCGATCCCGTAGATGCCGACACCGGTGATCGCGAGCGTGCCGAGCAGCATCGCCCAGAAGGTGACCGGAATCTCCTTACGCAGGCCGCCGTAGTAACGCATGTCCTGCTCGTGGTGCATCGCGTGGATCACCGAGCCCGCACCGAGGAACAACAGCGCCTTGAAGAAGGCGTGCGTGAACAGGTGGAACATCGCCGCGCCGTACGCGCCGACGCCCGCGGCGAAAAACATGTAACCGAGCTGCGAACAGGTCGAATAAGCGATCACGCGCTTGATGTCAGTCTGCGTCGTCCCGATCGTCGCCGCGAACAGGCAGGTCGCGGCACCGATGAAGGTAACGAAGCCGAGCGCGGTCGGGCTGGTCTCGAACATCGGCGACAGACGGCACACCATGAACACGCCCGCGGTTACCATCGTCGCGGCGTGAATCAGCGCCGACACCGGAGTCGGCCCCTCCATCGCGTCGGGCAACCAGGTGTGGAGGCCTAGCTGCGCCGACTTGCCCATCGCACCGACGAACAGCAGCAGGCACAACACCGTCATCGTGTCGGCGCGGAACCACAGGAAGCCGATGGTCGACCCTGCCATCGACGGCGCGGCGGCGAGGATCGCGGGAATCGAGACGGTGTTGAACACCAGGTAGGTGCCGAAGATGCCGAGCATGAAGCCCAAGTCACCGACGCGATTGACGACGAACGCCTTGATCGCGGCCGCATTGGCGCTGGGCTTGCGGAACCAGAAACCGATCAGCAGGTAGCTGGCGAGGCCGACGCCTTCCCAGCCGAAGAACATCTGGATCAGATTGTCCGCGGTGACGAGCATCAGCATCGCGAAGGTGAACAGGCACAAATAGGCGAAGAAGCGCGGCTGGTCCGGGTCCTCCGCCATGTAGCCCCAGGAATAGAGGTGCACGAGCGCGGAGACGCTGGTGATCACGACCAGCATGACCGCGGTCAGCGCGTCGACGCGCAACGCCCACGACACGTCGAACGTGCCCGAGGTGATGAAGTGCAGCACGGGCGTGACGGTCGCCTCCGCGCTGCCGCTCAGATAGCCGATGAAGATCGGCCACGACAGCAGGCACGACACGAACAGCGCGCCGGTCGTGATGACCTTGGCCGGCACGACGCCTAGCGAGCGGTTGCCCAGCCCGGCGATCGCGGCCGCGACCAGCGGCAGGAAGACGATGAAGAGGATCGAGTGCACGGACGTCTTATCCCTTCATCCGGCTGGGATCGTCGACCGAGATCGAGCCGCGACCACGGAAGAAGATCACCAGGATGGCAAGCCCGATTGCAGCCTCGCCCGCCGCCACCGTCAACACGAACATCGCGAACACCTGACCCACCAGGTCGTGCAGCGCGGCCGAGAAGGCGACGAGGTTGATGTTCACCGCCAGCAGGATCAGTTCGATCGCCATAAGGATGACGATGATGTTCTTGCGGTTGAGGAAGATGCCCAGCACCCCCATCGTGAACAGTAGCGCCGCCACGACCAGATAATGGATCAGGCCGACGCCGCCCGCAAATTCGCCGCTCACAATTGCACTCCCTGCCCGATCTCGGGCCGCACGTTGCGCGTCGCGTCCTGCGGACGGCGCGCATTCTGCCGCGCGATGTTCTGATAGCGCGAACCCGACCGCTCGCGGTGCGTCAGCACGATGGCGCCAATCATCGCGACCAGCAGCACCAGCCCCGCACCCTCGAAGATGAACAGGTAGCGCGTGTAGAGCAGCTGCCCGATCGCCTCGATGTTGGGCACCGCCGCATCGGTCGGCGCCGCGCGCCGTGCCAAGTTGATCCCGCCTGCGCTCCACGCGCCGACGCCGATCAGGATTTCCGCAACCAGCGCGACCGCGAGCAGCAGCCCGAGTGCAGCGTAGCGCACGAACCCGGCTCTCAACTCGGCGAAATCGATGTCGAGCATCATGACGACGAACAGGAACAGCACCGCGACTGCACCGACGTAGACGATGACGAGCAGCATCGCGATGAACTCCGCCCCCACCAGCACCATCAGGCCGGCGGCGTTGAAGAACGCGAGGATCAGCCACAGCACGGAATGGACCGGGTTGCGCGACAGGATCGTCATGGCGCCCGAGAGCAGCACGACGAGCGCGAACAGGTAAAAGGCGAGCGCCTGTATCACGATATTCTACGAGCCCCTTTTGGCCGGTCTGTTCTGGCGGCTGTCGGTCTTTGCCGCGCGCTTAACGGTACGGTGCGTCGGCGGCAAGGTTCGCGGCGATCGCGCGTTCCCAGCGGTCGCCGTTGTCGAGCAGCTTGGCCTTGTCGTAGATCAGCTCCTCGCGCGTTTCCGTCGCGAAATCGAGGTTCGGCCCCTCGACGATCGCGTCGACCGGGCACGCTTCCTGACACAGGCCGCAGTAGATGCACTTGGTCATGTCGATGTCGTAGCGCGTCGTGCGGCGGCTGCCGTCATCGCGCGGCTCAGCCTCGATCGTGATCGCCTGCGCCGGGCACACCGCCTCGCACAGCTTGCACGCGATGCAGCGTTCCTCGCCGTTCGGATAACGGCGCAGCGCGTGTTCGCCGCGGAAGCGCGGGGAAAGCGGGTTCTTCTCGAACGGATAGTTGATCGTCGCCTTGGGCTTGAAAAAATACTTCAGTGTGAGGGCGTGCGCCTTCACGAACTCCCACAAGGTAAACGACTTGATCGTCTGCGCGATACTCATCTCAAACTCCCACGCGCATGAACATCAGCACACCCGACACCAGGAACACCCAGAACAGCGACAGCGGCAGGAACACCTTCCACCCCAGCCGCATCAGCTGGTCGTAGCGGTAGCGCGGCACCGTCGCCTTGATCCAGGAGAACACGAAGAAGAAGAACAGGATCTTGGCGAACAGCCAGATGATGCCCGGCACCATGTACAACGGCGCCCAGTCGAACGGCGGCAGGTATCCGCCCCAGAACAGCGTCGCGTTCAACGTGCACATCAGTAGCACGTTGGCGTACTCGCCCAGCCAGTAGAGCGCGAAGCTCATCGAGCTGTACTCGGTCTGGTAACCGGCGACGAGTTCCGACTCCGCCTCGGTAAGATCGAACGGGGCGCGCTGCGTTTCCGCCAGCGACGAGATCAGGAACACGACCGCCATCGGGAACAGCAGCGGATTGAACGCGAAGCCGTTGATGAAGCCGTACAGCCCCTTCTGCGCCTCAACGATCCCGGTCAGGTTGAACGTCCCCGCCCACATCACCACCGAGATCAGCACGAACCCGATCGCGACCTCGTAGCTGACCATCTGCGCCGCGGCACGGATCGCAGAGAAGAACGGATACTTTGAGTTCGACGACCAGCCCGCCAGGATGATGCCGTAAACGCCCAGCGACGACGCCGCGAGCACGTAGAGCAGCCCGACGTTGATGTCGGCGAGCACCACGCTCGGCTGGAACGGCACCACCGCCCAGACGATCAGCGCGACCGTGAAGGTGATGATCGGCGCGAGCAGGAACAGCCCGCGGTTCGCCGCCGAGGGAACGATCGTTTCCTGTAGGAACACCTTCAACCCGTCGGCGAAGCTCTGGAGCAGCCCGAACGGGCCGACGACGTTGGGCCCGCGACGCAGCGCCATCGCCGCCCAGATCTTGCGATCGGCGTAAATGATCATCGCGACCGCCAGCATTAGCGGCAGCGCGATCACCAGAATGCCGATGATCGTCGCCAGGAACCATGACCAGCCGTACGACAGGCCAAGCGTTGTGTTGAAGAAGCCGGTCACTCCGCTGCCTCCGCGAAGCTCTCACCGTGGATCAGTTCCGCCGAGCAGCGCTGCATCGTCGGCGACGCGCGGCAGATCGCGTTGGTGAGATAGAAGTCCTTGATTGGATAGCCCTCGATCCGCCCTGACGCGGTGGTGCCCAGCGACGGCGGATTCCACGCGAACATCTTGAGCCCGAGCGTCGCGAGATCGGGGCAGTCGAGCGCCATCGCCGCGCGCAGCTCCTCGAGCGTGTCGAACGACAGTGTCTTGCCGAGCTTGTCCGACAGTGCGCGGAAGATCGCCCAATCCTCGCGCGCGTCGCCCGGCGGAAAGCCGGCGCGCTCGCCACGCTGGACGCGGCCTTCGAGGTTGACGAACGTCCCCGACTTCTCGGCGTAGCTCGCACCCGGCAGGATCACGTCGGCGTGGTGCGCGCCGCGGTCGCCGTGGTGACCGACGAACACCTTGAACCCGGTGAACTTGGTAAAATCGCACTCGTCCGCGCCGAGGAAGAAGGCGAGCTTGGCGTTGTGCAGGTCGGCGATGCCACCTTTCGACGCGTAGCCGAGCATCAACCCGCCCATGCGGCTCGCCGCCATGTGAACGACATTGAAGCCGTTCCAGCCGTCGCGCACCAGGTTGAGGCTGTTGGCGAGTCCCAGCGCCGCGCCGTGCGCGCCCTTCAGCGCCGCACCGCCGACGATCACCATCGGCCGCTCGGCCTTGCCGAATGCGTCCGTGACCGCCTCGGGCAGGTCGCCCAGGATCGACAGATCGTCGCCGAGCCACTCGACCTGGTAGGTCAGCTCGGTCTCGGGTCCGATCGCGAACACCTTGGCGCCGCGCTTGATCGCCTTGCGCACGCGCGTGTTCACCAGCGCCGCTTCCCAGCGCAGGTTGGTGCCGACCAGCAGGATCGCGTCCGCTTCCTCGACACCCGCGATCGTGGTGTTGAAGTTCACCGCCGCGAGGCTGGACGTGTCATAGTCCATGCCGGTCTGACGCCCTTCGAACTTGGCATCGCCCAGCTCGCGCAGCAGCGCCTTCGCCGCGAACATCGTCTCGCAATCGACCAGATCGCCCGCGACCGCCGCAACCGAGCCGCCGTGATCGACCGCGGCGATCGTCGCGAACGCCTCGTCCCACGTAACCGGCTGGAGCTTGCCGTCGCGGCGCACGTACGGGCGGTCGAGTCGTTTGCGCACGAGGCCGTCGACCGCATGACGCGTCTTGTCGGTCGCCCATTCCTCGTTCACGTCGTCGTTGACGCGCGGCACCGCGCGCAGCACCTGCCGACCGCGCGCATCGAGGCGGATGTTGGTGCCGACCGCGTCCATCACGTCGATCGACAGGGTCTTGCGCAGCTCCCACGGGCGCGCCTCGAACGCGTAGGGCTTGCTGGTCAACGCGCCGACGGGGCACAGGTCGACGACGTTGCCCGACAGCTCGCTCGTCACCGCTTCCTCGAGATAGCTGGTGATCTGCATGTTCTCGCCGCGGTAGATCGCGCCGATCTCCTCCACGCCCGCGACTTCCTCCGCGAAGCGGACGCAGCGCGTGCACTGGATGCAGCGGGTCATGATCGTCTTGACGATCGGACCCATGTACTTCTCGGTCACCGCGCGCTTGTTCTCGGCGAAGCGCGAGCGCCCGCGGCCGTAGGCGACCGACTGGTCCTGCAGGTCGCACTCGCCGCCCTGATCGCAGATCGGGCAGTCGAGCGGGTGATTGATCAGCAGGAATTCCATGATGCCCTCGCGGGCATGCTTCACCATCGGCGTGGTGGTGAACACTTCCTGATTGTCCGCGGCGGGCAGCGCGCACGACGCCTGCGGCTTGGGCGGGCCAGGCTTCACCTCGACCAGGCACATGCGGCAATTGCCCGCAATGCTCAGCCGCTCGTGATAGCAGAAGCGCGGGATCTCCTTGCCCGCGGCCTCGCACGCCTGGAGCACCGTGGCACCCTGCGGTACCTCGACCTCGGTCCCGTCTACTTTAAGCTTCGGCATTACTCGGCAGCTTCCTGCATGGGAGCGAGGCTCCCGGTCGTTCCTGTCCGCTCGTTGATGCGGCGCTCCAGCTCGGGGCGGAAATGCTTGATCAGCCCCTGGATCGGCCAAGCCGCGGCGTCGCCCAGTGCGCAGATCGAGTGGCCCTCGACCTGCTTGGTGACCTGCTGGAGTATGTCGATCTCACCGATCTCCGCGTCGCCGGTACGCAGCCGTTCCATCACGCGCCACATCCAGCCGGTGCCCTCGCGGCACGGCGTGCACTGACCGCAGCTCTCGTGCTTGTAGAAGTATGAGATACGGCTGATCGCGCGGACGACGTCGGTCGACTTGTCCATGACGATGACGGCCGCGGTGCCCAGGCCCGAGCCGACGCCCTTCAACCCGTCGAAATCCATCGGACAGTCGATGATGTCCTTCGCCGGCACCAGCGGCACCGACGATCCGCCCGGGATCACCGCGAGCAGATTGTCCCACCCGCCGCGGATGCCGCCGCAATGCTTCTCGATCAGCTCGCGGAAGCTGATGCTCATCGCTTCCTCGACCACGGTCGGCTTCTCGACATGGCCGCTGATCTGGAACAGCTTGGTACCCTTGTTGTTCTCGTTGCCGAAGCTCGAGAACCACGCCGCGCCGCGACGCAGGATCGTCGGCGCGACCGCGATTGATTCAACGTTGTTGACCGTCGTCGGGCAGCCGTAGAGGCCCGCACCGGCCGGAAACGGCGGCTTCAGGCGCGGCTGGCCCTTCTTGCCCTCCAGGCTCTCGAGCATCGCGGTTTCCTCACCGCAGATGTACGCGCCCGCACCACGGTGGACGAACACGTCGAAATCATAGCCCGACCCGCACGCATTCTTGCCGACGAGGCCGCGGTCGTATGCCTCGGCGACCGCTGCGAACAGCACCTCGGCCTCGCGGATATATTCGCCGCGAATGTAGATATAGGCCGCCCGCGCGCGCATCGCGAAACCCGCAACCAGCGCGCCCTCGATCAGCTTGTGCGGATCGTGCCGCATGATCTCGCGGTCTTTGCACGAACCGGGCTCGGACTCGTCGGCGTTGATGACCAGGAAGTTCGGACGATCGGGCTTGGGCTCCTTGGGCATGAAGCTCCACTTCGTGCCGGTCGGGAAACCCGCGCCGCCGCGCCCACGCAAGCCGGACGCCTTGATCACGTCGATGATCTTGTCCTGGCCGAGCGCCAGCAGGTCCTTGGTATTGTCCCAGTCACCGCGCTGCATCGCGGCGTCGACCCGCCACGACTGAAAGCCGTACAGGTTGGTGAAGATACGGTCCTTGTCGGCGAGACTCATGCCTGCTGCTCCACCGCCTCGGGCTGCGCTACCTGCCCCCATTCGTCGCGGTAATCGTGGTTCTCGTTCACCATTGCGGTCAGCGTCGTCGGACCGCCGTAGGGCTCGACCGTGTGACGGCCCGGCTCCTGCGATCCGGGCTTGGGCGTGCCGCCGTTCGCCAGTGTCTCGAGGATCGCGGTGGTGCGATCGTAGTCGAGGTCCTCGTAATTGTCGTCGTTGATCTGAACCATCGGCGCCGACGCGCAATTGCCCATGCACTCGACCTCGGTCAGCGTGAACAGGCCATCAGGGGTGGTACGCCCCTTGATCAGCCCCTTGTTCTTGCACGCCGCGAACACGTCGTCCGACCCGCGCAGCACGCACGGCGTCGTGCCGCACACCTGGACGTGGAAACGCCCGACCGGCGCCAGGTTGAACATCGTGTAGAAGGTCGCGACCTCGAACACGCGGATGTACGGCACGCCGATCTCACGCGCGACGAACTCGATCACCGGCACGGGCAACCAGCCCTGCGTGTGCGTCTCGCGGCCGACCTGACGCTGCGCCAGATCGAGCAGCGGAATCGACGCCGATTGCTCACGCCCCGCGGGGTAGCGCGCCATGATCGCGTTGCGCTTGCTCCGGCTGTCGTCGTCCCACGCGAACGCACCCCAGCGCGCGCGGGTCTCGGCCTCGTCGGGGATCTGCGGTCCGTCAGCCATCAGCGGTCACATTCACCAAAAACAATATCCATCGCGCCCAGAATAGCCGTCGTGTCCGCCAGCATGTGGCCGCGGCTCATGAAGTCCATTGCCTGCAGGTGCGAAAACGCCGTCGGGCGGATCTTGCAGCGGTACGGCTTGTTGCTGCCGTCGCTGACCAGATACACGCCGAACTCGCCCTTGGGACTCTCGGTCGCAACATATACCTCGCCAGCGGGGACGTGATAGCCTTCGGTATAGAGCTTGAAGTGATGGATCAGCGCTTCCATCGACTGCTTCATCTCGGCGCGCTTGGGCGGCACCACCTTTCGGTCGAGGCTGGCGATCGGGCCCTCGGGCATCTCGTTCAGGCACTGGCGCATGATGCGCGCCGACTGACGCACCTCCTCCACGCGCACCATGAACCGGTCATAGCAGTCGCCGCGCGTGCCGACGGGCACGTCGAAGTCCATCCGGTCGTAGACGTCGTATGGCTGCGACTTGCGCAGGTCCCACGGAACACCCGCCGCGCGGATCATCGGGCCCGAGAAGCCCCAAGCGATCGCGTCATCGCGGCTTACCGTGCCGATGTCGACGTTGCGCTGCTTGAAGATGCGGTTGTCCGCGACCAGGCTGATCGCGTCCTCGAACAAGCGCGGCAGCCGCGTGTCGAGCCAGTCGGCGATGTCGGTTAGGAGCTTAAGCGGCACGTCCTGGTGGACGCCGCCCGGCCGCATGTAATTGTGGTGCATGCGCGCGCCCGACGCGCGCTCGAAGAAGCCGTAGCAATCCTCGCGGATCTCGAACAGCCACAGGTTCGGCGTCATCGCGCCGACGTCCATCACGTGACTGCCAAGGTTCAGCATGTGGTTGGAAATGCGCGTCAGTTCGGCGAACAGCACGCGCAGGTATCGCGCGCGCAGCGGCACCTCGAGGTCGAGCAACTTCTCGATCGCGAGCACGAAGGTGTGCTCCATGCACATCGGCGAGCAGTAATCGAGCCGGTCGAAATACGGGATCGCCTGCGCGTAGGTCTTGTACTCGATCAGCTTCTCGGTGCCGCGGTGGAGGAGGCCAACGTGCGGGTCGATCCGCTCGATGATTTCGCCGTCCAGCTCCATGACGAGCCGCAGCACGCCGTGCGCCGCGGGGTGCTGCGGGCCGAAGTTGATCGTGTAGTTCTGGATCGCAACATCGCCCTCGCTCGGGTGTGAGGCGTCGGTGGCGTGAACGATCTTCTCGACCGCGGGATCGACTTCGCGATCAACGGCCATGTCCTTGTCGACGAGCGTGTCGGTCATTGGTTCTGCCCTCCCTTGCCGGGCACGACATCGGGGTCGCGCGGCTCAGGTTTGGAATCGGGATCGCTCTTGCCCGCCCCAGTCTCGGCGGTGCTGGGCGCGTCCTTCTTCGCGTACGGTTCGCTCGACGCGGCGGGCGGCTGCTTGTCGCTCTCGCTCGCGCCGGCGTTCTGCACCTGCGTGGCGGTCGCGGGCGTCTGCGCGCCCTTTGCCTGCGGCAGCGCGGCGTCGCCGGCCTTCTCGTCGCCCGGCAGCACGTATTCGGCGCCTTCCCACGGACTCATGAAGTCGAAGCTGCGGAAATCCTGCGCGAGCTTGACCGGCTCGTACACCACCCGCTTCTGTTCTTCCGAATAGCGCATCTCGACGAAGCCGGAGAGCGGGAAGTCCTTGCGGAACGGATGACCGCGAAAGCCATAGTCGGTCAGGATGCGGCGCAGGTCCTGGTTGCCCGCAAACAGCACGCCGTACATGTCGTACACCTCGCGCTCCAACCAGCCCGCGACCGGCCACAGCCCCGTCACGCTCGGCACCGGCATGTCCTCCGACGCGCGCACGTGGACGTGCAGCCGGTGATTACGCGTCAGCGACAGCAGGCAGTAGACGACCTCGAACCGCTCAGCGCCGCGATCGGGATAGTCGACGCCCGCGATTTCCATCAACTGTTGGTACTCGAGCCCGGGCGTGTCGCGCAGCGCGGTCAGCGCGGGGATCAGCGCCTCGCGCGTCACGTGCAGCTGCACCTCGCCCGCGCGCGCGAAGGCGTCGGTCAGCCCGCCGCCGATCGCGTCTCGCGCCGCCGCGATCGTCTCGTCGTTCAGGCTGTAGGCGAAAGCCGGTGCCGGCGCCCTCATCGCTCGATGCTCCCGCTGCGGCGGATTTTCCGCTGCAACTGCATGATGCCATAGAGCAACGCCTCCGCAGTCGGCGGACAGCCCGGCACGTAGATGTCGACCGGCACAACGCGGTCGCAACCGCGCACCACCGAGTAGCTGTAGTGATAGTAACCGCCGCCATTGGCGCAGCTGCCCATCGAGATGACGTACTTCGGCTCCGACATCTGGTCGTAGACCTTGCGAAGTGCCGGCGCCATCTTGTTGCACAGCGTGCCTGCGACGATCATCACGTCCGACTGACGCGGGCTCGCGCGCGGCGCGGCACCGAAGCGCTCCAGGTCGTAGCGCGGCATGTTGACGTGAATCATCTCCACCGCGCAGCACGCGAGACCGAACGTCATCCACCACAAAGAGCCCGTGCGCGCCCACTGGAACAACTCTTCCGAGGAGGTAACCAGGAAACCCTTGTCGGTCAGCTCGCCATTCAAACTGTCGAAGAAGCCCTGATCGGGCGCGACGACCGAGCGATCGGTTTCCGGCGCGTTGACAAGTCCGACAGGACCGGAGTGCACTTCTACTCCCACTCCAACGCTCCTTTCTTCCACGCGTACACCAGCCCGAGCGCCAGCTCCGCGATAAATACCATCATGCTGATCCACGCCGTCCATCCGAGCGAGAAAACGCTTACCGCCCAAGGATATAGGAACGCCGCCTCGAGATCGAAGATGATGAACAGAATGGCAACGAGATAAAAACGCACGTCGAACTGGCTGCGGCTGTCCTCGAACGCGGGGAAGCCGCACTCATATTCGGACAGCTTCTCCGCGGTCGGCTTGTGCGACCCGGTGATCCGCGACACCGCCATCGGCAGAAATACGAATGCCGACGACAGGATGAGCGCGACGCCCAGGAACATCAGGATCGGCAGATATTGCGACAGGTCGACCAATGTCAGACTCTCAATATGGCTTGCACGGGTTCGTACCGCATGTGCGAACGATTACCCGACGCTTTAGGCCTCCGGGCATGACCGGGCAAGGCGCAGGGAGTGTGAGAATGAATCGCAACACAGCCCGCCGGCGCACCGGCGGGTGAAGCGTTCGACCTCAGCAACTCAACGTAGCGATTGCGCCACCATCTTGTGCAGCTTGGAATGCATGCTGTCGTTCGACGCCAGGAATTCGTTGCGCTCCATGTAACGGTCACCGCCGCGGAAGTCGGTGACGAAGCCGCCCGCTTCCTTGACCAGCAGCACGCCGGCCGACACGTCCCACGGCTTCAGGTCGCTCTCCCAATAAGCGTCGAAGCGCCCCGCCGCGACCCAAGCGAGGTCGAGCGTCGCCGCGCCCAGCCGGCGGATGCCGGCGACCTGCGGTGCTACGGCACCGAAGATGCGCGTCCATTGCACGAAATCGCCGTGGCCCATGAACGGGATGCCGGTCGCGATCAGCGCTTCCGAAGGCTCGCGACGCGCCGATACGCGCAGCCGCTGGTCCTGCAACCACGCGCCGCGCCCCTTCTCCGCCCAGAAACTCTCGTCGGTCAGCGGCTGATAGGTCAGCGCGGTGGTGATCTCGCGCTTGCCGTTGGGCAGCGGCTCCTCGACCGCGATCGAGATCGCGAAGTGCGGGATACCGTGGAGGAAGTTCGACGTGCCGTCCAAGGGATCGACGATGAAGCGCGGCTTGGTCGGATCGCCTTCGACCTCGCCGCGCTCCTCCATCAGGAAACCCCAGTCGGGCCGCGCCTTCGACAATTCCTCGTACAGCGTCTGCTCGCAGCGCTGATCGGCCTGGCTGACGAAATCGGCCGGCCCCTTGCGGCTGACCTGCAGCTGCTGAACCTCGTTGAAGTCGCGACGCAGCCGCGGCGCCGCCTTGCGCGCCGCGCGCTCGATGATCGTAAACAGGCCGGAATGGGATGGCATGACAAAAGCCCTCGCCCCTCCGGGGAGAGGGTTTGGGAGAGGGGAGCCCCACGCGGTGTCGCATGGGGGAGAGGGTCGCCCCGGCGGCCCCTCCCCGGCCCTTCGTCGAGGGCTTCTGAAACGGCGGCCCGCGTCGTCGGTCGCACTTGTCGCGCGCCGGCCGGGCGGCCGACTGTGCGATCAGCAGGTGCTAATCGTCTCAGTCGGCGCGCCGAACATACGTTTGCTCGTAAACATCGACCACGATCCGCGTGCCCGCCGAAATATGCGGCGGCACCATCACGCGCACGCCATTGTCAAGGATCGCGGGCTTGTAGCTCGACGAAGCGGTCTGCCCCTTCACTACCGCGTCGGCCTCGACGATCTCGGCCTCGATCGTGTCGGGCAGCTGCACGCTGATCGCCTCGTCGTCGTACAGCTCCATGACGACGTCCATGCCGTCCTGCAGGAACGCAGCGGCATCACCCAGCAGGTCGCGCGGCAGCGTCACCTGATCGTAGGTCTGCTTGTCCATGAAGACGAGGCCGTCACCGTCGGCGAACAGGAACTGGAAGTCCTTGGTGTCGAGCCGCACGCGCTCGACCGACTCCGCCGAGCGGAAGCGGACGTTGTTCTTGCGCCCGTCGCGCAGGTTCTTCAACTCCACCTGCATGTACGCACCGCCCTTGCCGGGCTGCGTGTGCTGGATCTTAACGGCGCGCCAGATGCCGCCTTCATACTCGATGATGTTGCCGGGACGGATGTCCACGCCGCTGATCTTCATGGATCTCGCCTATGGAAAAGAGCTGGGGCCTCGCCGCACGCGCGGGAAGCCGGTGCGCGCCACTTAGCGCTCGGAGCGCGGCCGGGCAAGAAGCGGATACGGGTCGACGCTCTCGCCCTGCCACCAGCGCTCGCTCGACGTCATCCGCGACAGGCCGAAATGCAGGTGGTAATTGCCAGCCCCCGCATTGCCGCTGTCACCGACGTAGCCGAGCAACTGCCCACGCCGCACGCGCAAGCCTTCGCGCAGGCCCGAAGCATAGCCGGCCAGGTGCGCGTAATAATACATCCAGCGCCCGTCCGCCGATCGCTGGTAAAGGGTGGTGCCGCCCCGCCCGCTCTCGAACAGCTTCTCGATTTGACCGTCCGCGGTCGCGATCACCGGCGTGCCACCCGGTGCCATGATGTCGATGCCGTGATGGCCGCGCTCGCCGCCCTCGCGCGCGTCACCCCAGCTGTCGCGCAGTGCACCGCGTCCGACGCCCGCGACCGGCACGCTCAGGTTCACGTCGCTGCTTAACCGGGAAGGAGCGACACTCGCCTGAGGCGCCGTGCGCTCGATCCGTGCAGGTCTCACCGGCGCCGAACCGAACGACAGCATCGACGCGAAGCCGACGACAGCCACGACGATGATCAGCAGGATGATGGCGCCGAGCCGGGTCATGGCGTCACTATGAACGTCGGACCGGCCCGCCCGTCAAGCGAACCGTCGGTGTTCAGCGCCGATGCGCGTCGGCCAGTGCCGCCTCGAACGCCTTGATTGCCGCGGCTTCATCACCGTTCCACACCGATCCCGACGCCGCGACGAAGTCCGCCCCCGCCGCGACCAGTGGCGCGACATTCTGGGGCGTGATCCCGCCGATCGCAACGCTCGGCAGCTCGAACAGCGTCGACCACCACGACAGGATCGACGGCTCGGGACGGTGCTTCACCTCCTTGGTCGTGGTCGGGTAGAAAGCGCCGAACGCGACGTAATCGGCATTCGCCTCACCGGCCTCCATCGCCAGATGCCGGCTATCGTGGCACGTCACGCCGATCTGCACGTCCGGGCCGAGCAACGCGCGCGCGTCGCGCGGATCGTCGTCGTCCTGCCCCAAGTGCACGCCGTCCGCACCCAGCCGCTTGGCCAGGCTCGCGCTGTCGTTGACGATGAAGGCAACGTCGTGCTCGGCGCAAATCGCCTGCAACGGCTCGGCCAGTTTCGCGGCGGCGTGCTGGTCGACATCCTTGACCCGAAACTGAAACGCCGCGACCGGCCCCGCGCCCAGTGCTCGGCGCAAACGGTCGGGAAATACCCCGCTTACGTTCAATGGCGAGACAAGGTACAATTGACAGGCCGGTCGCCGATCGTCGCGCCGGAAAGCGGTCGCGAAACCGGGGTCGAGCGGGCCGAGCGGGTCTTCGATATCCATCGAACCGCACTAGCGCTTCGCCCCTCGGGACGAAAGCGCCAACGCCGACCTGTGTTCGTCGTGGCGGCTCATACCAGAGCCGCCGCGATCACAACGCCTTATTCCTCGTTCTTGTAGATCGCGATCAGCTTGGCGAGCATCTCCAGCGCCTCGCCGCGCTCGCGCTGGAACGTGTTGCGCCCGATGATCGAGCCATTGCCGCCGCCGTCACGAATGTCGCGCGCGTCTTGATAGACCGCGTCCGCGCCCTTCGACGCACCGCCCGAGAACACCACGACGCGACGCCCGGCGAAGCTCGCCTGCACGACGTGCGCGACGCGCTTCGCCTGGGTCGAGGCATCGAGCTTCTCGTACGCCTTCTTCGCGTCCTTCTGCTCGATATGCGCGCTCGGCAGCTTCACCTTGATGATGTGCGCACCCAGCAACGCCGCCATGTGCGCGGCATAGGCGCCGACGTCGAGCGCGAGCTCGCCGTCCTTCGAAATGTCGCCGCCGCGCGGATACGACCAGATCACCGTCGCGAGACCCGCCGCCTCAGCTTCCTCGCGCAGCGCACGGATCTGCTCCATCATCTCGAAGATGTGGTCGGAACCCGGGTAGATGGTGAAGCCGATCGCCGCACAGCCGAGCCGCAGCGCGTCCTCGACGCTGCCGGTCTGCGCCTGGTTGATGCTGGTCGCCCAGCTGTTCGACGAATTGACCTTCAGTATCGTCGGGATCTGCCCCGCGAACGTGTCGGCGCCCGCCTCCAGCATGCCGAGCGGCGCGGCATAGGCCGACAGGCCGGCGTCGATCGCGATCTGGTAATGGTAGTGCGGGTCGTACGCCGCCGGGTTGACTGCGAACGAGCGCGCGGGGCCATGCTCGAACCCCTGATCGACCGGCAGGATCACCAGCTTGCCGGTGCCGCCCAGCTTGCCGTGCATCAGGATGCGCGCCAGGTTCGCCTTCACCGCCGGGCTGGTGCCCTCGTACTTGTCGAGGATGTTCTTGACGATCGGGGTCATGTTCAGCTCCTAGTTCGTTGTAATCATAAGGTAAGCCAGCGCCGCAGCGCCTGATCGACCTGCTCCATCCGCGTCGGTGATGCATGGCCGATCACCTCGACGATGCGATGACGCCGGACCGAGGTGATCCGATCCACCTGCACCTCGCACTCGACAGACAGGCCGGTGTGTTCCTGCGGCGAGATCGCGACGCGGAACAGCGACTCGCCACCGATGATCTCGGTCAGTGGGCAAAGGGTGATCGTCGCGTGCGTGTCGTTGAACAGATCGGCCTGCACGACCACGCTGGCGCGCGGCGCGGCCTCGCCCTGTAACGGCGACACCATCACGATCGCGCCGTGCCTGATCTCGGGCACGCTCACCCGGCACCCCCCGCGTCGGCGGCATCAGTCACCTCCGCCGCTTCCCAGAAAAGGTGATCGCCTTCGGTCTCGCGGCGCGACGCGCGCAGCGACTGACGTCGTGCCTCGCGCCGGAACGCCTCGTCGTGCAGGTCGACGTAGCGCCGCACCGCCTCGCGCGCGATGTCGCTCTTGCTGCGCCCCTGCGAGCGCGCGACCGCGGCGAGACGCTGTTCCAGCTCCTCGTCCAGCCGCACCCCGAGCATCAGCGCACCCCTTGTTTAACGTGTTAAACACGGCATTACGCGTCGGCGTTGCCGTAAGCAAGCCACGTTGACGCCGGTCGCATCCCGTCGCAGCATCGCGTCAGGGGGGACTGCTCAATGATCAAACACTGGCTGATCGCCGCGTCGGCGGCAATGTTCTGTGCCGCGCCGGCGAGTGCGCGCTTGCCCAAGGTCGGCGAGGTCGCGCCCGACTTCACCTTCACGCTGATGGACGGCAGCAAGGTGTCGCGAGACGACCTGAAAGGACAAGTCGTGCTACTCAACTTCTGGGCGACGTGGTGCGTGCCATGCCGTGCCGAGCTACCGCTGATCGATCGCTATTACGACATTCAGAAGAAGCACGGCTTCCGCGCCTTCGCGGTCACGACCGAAGACTCGCTGCCGCTCTACCGCATGAAGCCGCTGTTCGCCGCGATGGCGATCCCGGCGGTGAAGCGGTCGAAGGGTCCGTATTCGGAAGTGTCAGCGGTGCCGATGAACTACGTCATCGATCGCGCCGGGCGCATCCGCTACGCCACTGCAGGCGCGTTCGACCTTGATACGCTCAACAAGATTATCGTGCCGCTGCTGCAGGAACCCGCCCCCGCCGGCTGAGCGCGGCCGGACCGACCGCGCGCTCACGAGATTAGCGCGCGAGTGCCGCGACGCCCGGCAGTTCGCGCCCCTCCATCCACTCCAGGAACGCGCCGCCCGCGGTCGAGACGAAGCTGAACTCGCTCGCCACGCCGGCCTGGTTGAGCGCCGCAACGGTGTCGCCCCCACCCGCGACCGAGACGAGCCCCCCTTCCTTGGTCAGCGCCGCGGCGGTGCGCGCGAGCGCGACCGTCGCGGCATCAAACGGCGGCGTCTCGAACGCGCCCAGCGGGCCGTTCCACACCAGCGTGCGGCAGTTCTTGAGCACGTCGCCCAGCGACTCGGCCGCGGCGGGTCCGATGTCGAGGATCATCTCGTCGACGGCGACCTCGTGGACGTTGACGGTGCGCGTCTCCGGGTTGGGCTTGAACTCGCGCGCGACCACGACATCGTACGGCAGGTGGACGGTGCAGCCCGCCTTGTCCGCGGCGTCGAGGATCTCCTCGGCAGTGGCGGTCAGGTCATGCTCGCACAGGCTCTTGCCGACGTCGACCCCGCGCGCCGCCAAGAAGGTATTCGCCATTCCACCGCCAATGATCAGGTGATCGACCCGCGCAACCAAGTGCTTGAGCACATCGAGCTTGGTCGAGACCTTCGCGCCGCCGACGACCGCCGCGACCGGATGCTCGGGGTTGCCGAGTGCCTTCTCCAGCGCGTCGAGCTCGGCCTCCATCTGCCGCCCGGCGTACGCCGGCAAGCGGCGCGCGAGCCCCTCGGTCGAAGCATGTGCGCGGTGCGCGGCGGAAAAGGCGTCGTTCACGTAGAGGTCGCCCAGCGCGGCAAAGCGATCAACGACTTGGCGCTCGTTCTTCTCTTCGCCACCCAAGAAGCGCGTATTCTCCAGCACGCCGACGTCGCCCGGCTGCATCGTCGCAATCGCCGCCTCGGCACCCTCCCAGTCGATATAGCGCACCGCGCGGCCGAGCACCGCCTCGTAGGGGCGAACGATCTGCGCCAGCGACATCTCCGGGCTTGGCACGCCCTTCGGCCGCCCGAAGTGCGCCAGGATCAGCACGATCGCGCCCTTGTCGGACAGTTCCGCGATCGTCGGCACGGTGGCGCGCAGTCGGGTGTCGTCGCTCACCTGCCCGTCGTGCAGGGGTACGTTCAGATCCTCGCGAACGAGGACGCGGCGGCCGTGGACATCGCTGATGTCGTCGAGCGTTCGGAAGGACTTGTCCATGTTTCCTCGATCCTGATTTGGTCACCGACGGCGATCACGCCGCCTTGTCTCACCATCGCACACGCGCCGCCGCGCCAGTCGGGCAGCAGCGCCGCCTTCAAACCCGGCGCCAGCGCCTCCATCCGCTCGCACGGATCGGTCTCGCGCGTGATCTCCAGCACCACGTCGGCGCCGATGCGCAGCAAGGTGCCGGGTACCTGCGGTAGGTCGAACTGGTCGATCAGCAGGTTGGAGCGCCGCTCCTCCCAGCCGATGCTCTCACCGATCTCGGCCAGCGCCGCCGCCCAGTCGCTGCGCTCGATCAGCGTCATCTGCCGCTTGTAGGGCTTGCGCTTCATCGCCCCGCGATAGTCGCCGTGGATGCCCTCCTCGCACGTCACGACCGCGCGGTCGATCAGTTCCATCGGCGCCTTGGGAAAAGCGTGGCGCGCGATGCCGAGGAGGATACCCATCGTCTGTCCGTAAAGGTTATGCGCCGCCGCGATGCTGCCGCGACGGCGCGAAAGGTTGTCAGCCGAAGTTCGCCATCGCGGTGGCGGTGTCGACCATGCGGTTGGAGAAGCCCCATTCGTTGTCGTACCACGTGACCACGCGCACCAGCTTGCCGTCGATCACCGCCGTCTCAAGGCTGTCGACCGTCGACGAGTACGGCGTGTGGACGATGTCGATCGACACCAGCGGCTCGTCGGAGAAGTGCAGCACGCCCTTCATCGGACCGTCGGCCGCGGCCTTGAGCAGTTCGTTCACCTCTTCGCGCGTCGTGTCGCGCGCGGGCGTGAAGGTCAGGTCGACCAGGCTGCCGTCGGGCACCGGCACGCGCACGGCCGACCCGTCGAGCTTGCCCTTCAACTCGGGCAGCACCTCACCCACCGCGCGCGCCGCGCCCGTGGTGGTCGGGATCATGCTCATCGCGGCCGCCCGCGCACGGCGCAGGTCGGGGTGAATCTGGTCGAGGATTTTCTGGTCGTTCGTATAGGCGTGGATCGTCGTCATCAGCCCGCGCTCGATGCCGATCGCGTCGTTCAGCACCTTCGCGACCGGCGCCAGGCAGTTGGTCGTGCACGACGCGTTCGACACGATCGTGTGCCCCGCTTCCAGCTTGTCGTCGTTGACGCCGTAGACCACCGTGATGTCGACGCCCTTTGCCGGAGCCGAGATCAGGACCTTCTTCGCGCCCGCGTCGATGTGCTTCTGCGCGCTGGCGCGGTCGGTGAAGAAACCGGTGCATTCGAGCACGATGTCGACACCCAGTTCCTTGTGCGGCAAATTGGCGGGGTCGCGCTCGGAGGTCACGCGGATGCGGCGGCCGTCGATCACCAGGTCGTTGCCCTCGGCCTCGACCGTGCCGTCGTAGCGGCCGTGAACGCTGTCGCGGCTGAACAGCCAGGCGTTCGACTTCGCATCGGCGAGATCGTTGATCGCGACGAGTTCGAGCTCGCTGTTCCGCTCCAGCAACGCGCGCGCCACCAGGCGACCGATCCGCCCGAACCCGTTGATCGCTACCTTCGTCATCGCTCAATCCCTCACCCGGTTGTTCGCAATTGCAGCGGCCTTTGCCGGGCAAGCGGGGCATGCGTCAACCGCATCGGCCGTATTCCTGTCGGCGCGCCGCACGCCGAGACGAAAACCAGCGTCTTGCCCGTGCGACGACGCCTGCCTATCGCTTGGCGTCATGGATCATCCGGCACTCGCGCGCATCGAACAGGCGATCGAACGAATCGAAGCGGCGATTGCGCGCCGCCGCGTCGCGGCCGAGGCCGTGGCGGAACGTCACGCCGCGCTGAAATCGCGCATGGCGGAGGCAGTCGCCGCACTCGACGCGGTGATGGCGCGCGAGGGGGCGGAATAATGGCGATGGTCACGCTCAGGATCGGCGACCTCTCCTACGAGGTCGCGTGCCGCGACGGCGGCGAGGCACGGCTGATGCAGGCGGGCGCCTTGATCGACGAGCGCTGGGCCGCGGCGAAACGCGCGGCGGGCAGCGGCGGGGTGCCGCGCACCTTCCTGCTGACCGCACTGATGCTCGCCGACGCGCTGATCGAGGCGCGCGAGGCACCCCCGCCCGAGACGCCGGCCGACGTCGCGCTCGGTCGCATCGCCGAACGGCTCGAAACCCTCGCCTCGGCCCTTGAGGACGAGGCGGCGAAGCCCTAAGTCACGTAGCGGCGGGTTCTGCCCGGTACGAGCCAGACTTATCCCTGAGGCTATTCATCATCCAAAGGGGGTTGTCCCTGCCCGGATCCTGGTCCGACGTACACGATCCCCACCTGACGTACCGTGCGTCAGTGGATATACCGGCAAACGACCACGGCGGTCCCGCCACCCGCCCTGCCCCACGGCGCCCAGCATGACCGACAAGAAACAGCTCCGCGCCGAGATGCGCCGCGCGCGCGAAGCCTTCGTCGCCGCGGCACCGCGTGCACTCGCCGTACCAGCGGCGCTGCGAGCCATGTTCCGCGCCGACATGATCGTCGCCGCTTACGTGCCGATCGGCAGCGAGGCCGACCCCGCCCCGCTCGTCGCCGCGGCGCGTGTGGCAGGGTGTCGCGTCGCCTTGCCCCACGTCGTCGATCGTCAGACCGCGCTCACGTTTCTGCCGTGGGATGAGAACGCGGCGCTCGTCGACGGACCGTTCCGCCTGCGCCAGCCGGCCGGCGATGCCTGTCCGATCGCGCCCGAACTCGTACTAACCCCGCTCATCGCCTTCGACCGCGCGCTCAACCGCGTCGGACAGGGCGCGGGCCACTACGACCGCGCCTTTGCCCAATACCCTCATGCCAAGCGCATCGGCGTCGCGTGGAGCGTTCAGGAGGTCGCCCGCATCGACGCCGATCCGTGGGACGCGCCGCTCGACGCGATCGTCACCGAACAGGAATGGATCACGCGATGACACCCGACTGGCGCAAACCCGTGGGCATGCTCGCCATCCTCGCGCTGATCGCGATCTGGTCAATCGTCATCATGTCGCTGTCGGGCGTGGTCGGGCGCTGGCACTGGACGCTCCAGTTCGCCTTCTACCTCGTCGCCGGGATCATCTGGATCACGCCGCTCAAGCCGCTGCTGCGCTGGATGGAAACGGGCCGTTGGCGCGCGTGAGCGCGCCGACCGATCCGATGCTGTCATTGAGAAACGCCGGCAATGGCGCGAGTGACGGGGCTCGAACCCGCGACCTCCGGCGTGACAGGCCGGCGCTCTAACCAACTGAGCTACACCCGCTTGCAAAGCGTGAAGGCGCGCCAACTAGGCTGGCACTTCCCCCAAGTCAACACGCTCCTCTCTAGCCATTCCTGCTCCGGCTTAACGACCGGGGAATGGCGCGAGTGACGGGGCTCGAACCCGCGACCTCCGGCGTGACAGGCCGGCGCTCTAACCAACTGAGCTACACCCGCTTGTAGAAGCGTGAGGCGCGGCTGCTAGGCGGCGCCCGCCCCCCTGTCAACCGGAACGCGTATCGCCTTCGTAGTTTTTCGCCTCGCGGTCGCGCCCGCGCACGAGCGTCCCGTGCTCGAACAGGAAACCGGTGATGTCGGGGCGCCCCGCGGCACCGATCACCGTCTGCACGATGATCAGGATCGGCACCGCCAGCAGCGCGCCCGCCGTGCCCCAGACCCAGCCCCAGAAGCTAATCGAGATTAGGATCAGCACCGGGTTGATCGTCAGCCGGTGACCAACAATCAGCGGCGTCACCACATTCGCCTCGATCAAATGCGTGCCGTACATGATCGCGGGCGCGGTCAGCGCGGTCCAGATGTCGTTGAACGTCATCAACCCGCCGACGGCAAGCAGCAGCGCGGCGATGACGGGTCCGAAATAGGGGATGTAGTTCAACAGCACGACGATGCCGCCCCACATCAGCGGAAACGGCATGCCGATCAGGTACAGCGCGGTCGCGATGATCGCGCCGAGCGCGATGTTGATCGCGGTGATCGTGCCCAGGTACGACGACACGTCGTCGACCACGTCCTGCAGCACGCGCGCGGTCGCCATCGCGCCGCCGAAGCTCGACCGCTCGGTGATCATCCGCTGGCGCAGCCGTGTCCAGCCGCTGAGGAAGAAATACGCGACCAGGATGGCGTAGAACACCTGCACGATGAACGCCGGCGCGCTGGTCGCGGCGAGTTCGACGATCGAGCTGGGCGGCGACACCGCGGCGCTGGGCGACGGGCGTACCGGCGACGATGCGACCTGGCGCAGCGTGCGGTTCACATAATGCTCGAGGTTGGAATAGATATCGAGCAGCGGCTGCAGGTTCGACTGGATGCGCCCGATCCGCGACGGCAGCAGGCGGAAGAAATCGGTCGCGGGCACGACGATCGCGGCGATCGCGATGTTGGCGGCGACGAGGAACAGGATCACGCACAGCAGCGCCGCGATCGGCGACGGCAGCCGCCGCCGCTCGAGCCATTGCAGCAGCGGGATCAGCGCGAGCGAGACCACCAGCGCCACCGTCGTCGGCAGAAAGAACTCCGACCCGGATTTCAGCGCGAACGGCAATCCGACCATCAGGCCGACGCCGGCCGTCAGCGTCAGCGACGCGAGCAGGCGGTCGCGCCGCTGCGCGATACGCGCGTCCTCGCCCGGCGCCGGGGGCAGCCCGAACACGCCCGGGGGCGTGGGTTCGGCCGGGCCGGTCGGGGTAGCAGCAGAGGCGACGACAGGATCGGGAAGGTCAGCCATGTTCCCCACGCGTACCGCCATTTATCGCCCGCGAATATCCCCGACGCGGCGCGGGCGCGATCAATCGTCGGTGTCACCCCACGGGCCGTCGTCCAGGTACAGGTAATCGGCATCGAACTCGCCGATCCGGGCGAGCTGTCGCGGATCCGCGATCCTCGCCTCGCCTCGTCCGATGTCGGCCACCCCTTCCTCGCGCAGGCGGCGGAGCGTGCGGTTGACGTGGACGCTGGTCAGCCCGCACGCCTCGCCGATGTCCTGCTGCGTCAGCGGCAGCGCGAAGGCGCCGTCCTTGACGCGGCCGATCGCCTCCATCCGCGCCTGCACCTCGCACACGAAATGCGCGATCCGCCCCGCGGCATCGAGCCGCCCGAGCCGAAAGATCCACTCACGGTGCATCGCCGCGTCGAGCAATGTCGAGCGCCACAGCATCTTTGCCAGGCGCGGCGCGTCGCGCATGATGGCGTCGATCCGGTCGTGCGGGACCATCGCGACGCGCGACTCGACGATCGTCGCGACATCGTGATCGAGCCGGTGGAGCGTGTAGCCGTGCATGTCGACGAAATCGCCCGGCACGTGATAGGCGAGTAACTGGCGGAAGCCGTCGCGGGCGTCGAGATAGCGGCACATCGCCCCCTCGATCAGCAGCGTGCTCTCGCGCACGCGGTCGCCGCGACGCGTGATCGCGGTGCGCGCCGGGAACGTCTCGACGCGGTCGATCGCGCCTTCCAGCACCGCGATCTCGTCATGGCTCAGCAAACCCCGCCCGCGCTCGCGCAGGAAATCGTCGGTGACCCCCAAGATTGTTTTCCTTACGATCCGTTCGCCGTTCCTTACGCGGCGGCGCGATCCTCGAACAAGCCCTTCAGGTCGCGCTTGAGGATCTTGCCGTTCGCATTCCTGGGCAGCGTCTCGGGCACGAAGCGGATCGCGACCGGCACCTTGAACGCCGCCAGCCGCGCGCGCACCCACGCCTGCAACTCCGCCTCGGTCGCGCTCGCGCCCGGCCCCAGATGGACCACCGCGGCAGGCTCCTCGCCTAGGATACGATGCGGCAGCCCGATCAGCGCGCAGTCGGTAACCGCCGGATGGTCGTAGAGCACATTCTCGATTTCGGTCGAGTAGATGTTCTCGCCCCCGCGGATGATCATGTCCTTGGCGCGGTCGAGGATGAAGCAGAACCCCTCCTCGTCCAGGCGCGCGAGGTCGCCGGTGCGGACCCAGCCGTCGACGAAGGTCGCCGCGGTCGCCTCCGGCTTGTTCCAATAACCCTTCACGATCATCGGCCCGCGCGCCCACAATTCGCCGACCTCGCCGACCGGCAGCTCGGTCGTGCCGTCCGCGTCCATGATCTTCAGGTCGGCGACCGCGACAGGTGGCCCGCAGCTCTCGGGTCGGTGGATGTAGTCCTCCGCGCCGTGGGTGGTGACGGTCGCGGTCGTCTCGGTCATGCCCCAGCCGTTGGTCGGGATCGCCTTCATCTCGCCCGCGATCTTGCGTACCAGTTCGGGCGCGGAGGGCGCGCCGCCGTAGCCGACCGCCTCCAGGCTGGAGAGATCGTATTTGTGCCGGTCGGGATGCTCCAGCAACTGCCACGCGATCGTCGGCACGCCACCGGTCGAATTGACCTTCTCGCGCTCGATGATCTCGAACGCGCGCAGCGCCTCGAACTTGCGCATGTAGATACTGGTGTGTCCCGCAGCCATCGCGCCCATCAACCCAGCCGACAGCGCAGTGGCGTGGAACAGCGGAATGACGGTCAGCCCGACGCGCGGCTGCGGCGCGGGGATCGGGTCGCCGCGACGCAGCAGCATCCGTGCGCCCGAAAAGCCCGTTGACATGATGTTGGTCATGAAATTGCGATGCGTGCCGAGCGCGCCCTTCGGCTTGCCGGTCGTGCCGCTGGTGTAGAGGATCGTCGCATCGTCGTCGGGCAACAACCCTGCGTCGGGCAGCGCGCGATCGGGCAGCGTGTGCCAGTCGTTCGGGATACCGATCGCGTCCTCCAGCCGGGTCGCGGGCGGCGACAGTGGCGCGGTCGCGCGGCTGACCAGCACCTGCGCCAAGTCGGGCAACTCGGAAAGGTGCGGCACGATCCGATCCCAGCGCTCGGCATCGCACACCAGCAGCCTGGCGCCCGAATCGTTCAACCCGTAGGCGAGCTCGTCCCCGGACCACCACGCGTTTAGCGGCACTGCGATCGCACCGATCACAGTCGCGGCGAAAAACGCGACGGGCCATTCGGGCAGGTTGCGCATTGCGAGCGCGACGCGATCTCCCTTCTTCACGCCGTGCGCGCGGTACACCTCGGCCAGTGCCGCGATCGCGCGAAACTGCGCCTCATAAGTGACGCGCTCGTCCTCGTAGATCGTCGCCAGCCGCTCGCCATGCGTGCGCGACAGCGCCACCAACGCACCCATATGCGGCGGCGCGTTCTTCCACACGCGAGTCGGCACGCCGCGGATGTCGATCGTCTCCATCTCGAAGCGGGCGCCCGGCGCGCACAGCGCGCGCTCCACCGCATCCAGCGTCATTGCCGGCCACTTGCCCGCATCTGCCATAGCCTGTGTCGCCACGCGTCGTCTCCGCTGCTCAGGTCGACCCGAATCTTGAACATCGGGTTCGCTTGGGAACGAGGTTAGAGTTGATTTGCGCCACGCTCAAGGCGTAGGAAGCAATCATTCTTCGAAGCAGGGGTACGGACGCGGACATGACAAACGCCAGACCCGCCGATCTCGGGTTCGACGCCGGACGCCTCGCCGCGATCGACCGCTTCGTGAAGGCGCGCTACCTCGACACCGGCCTGCTGCCGCACGCGCAGTTGCTCGTCGCGCGCGAGGGTGAGGTCGTGCACCTGTCGTCGCAGGGCTCGGCCCGCGAGGGCGAGGATGCGGCGATCACCGAGGCCTCGCTGTTCCGCATCGCCTCCATGACCAAGCCGGTCACCTCGGTCGCGTTCATGATGCTGGTGGAGGAAGGCCGTGTCGCGCTCGACACCCCGGTCCACCACGTGCTGCCCGAGTTGAAGAATGTCGGCGTCTACGCGGGCGGCGGCGCGGGCGTGCCGTTCGCGACGCGTGCCACGGACGAGCCGATGCGGATGGTCGACCTGCTGCGCCATACCGCGGGCTTCACCTACGGGTTCCAGAACCGCTCCAACATCGATGCCGCGCACCGCGAGCTGAAGCTGGAGAACTGGCACGGCGGACACGACCTCGATGGCTTCGTCGCCGAACTGGGCAAGCTGCCGCTCGAATTCTCGCCCGGCACGCAGTGGAACTACTCGGTCGCGACCGATGTGCTCGGCGCCGTGGTGCAGCGGGTCTCGGGCATGCCGCTCGACCGCTTCTTCGCAGAGCGCATCTTCCAGCCGCTCGGGATGCAAGACACCTTCTTCGCGGTGCCCGAGGACAAGATCGACCGACTGACCGATTGTTACACCTTCGTGCCCGGAAAAGGTCGCCAGCTCTACGATCGCGGCGCGGCCAGCGCGTGGAGCCGGATGCCGCGGCTGGTGTCGGGCGGCGGCGGGCTCGTCTCGACCGCGCTCGACTATCACCGTTTCTGTACCATGTGCCTGAACGGCGGCGTGCTGGACGGCACCCGCATCCTCGGGCGCAAGACGATCGAGCTGATGACGATCAACCACCTGCCCGGCAAGGCGGACCTGTCGGTCATGTCGAAGTCGCTGTTCAGCGAGACGCAGAACGCAGGGACCGGATTCGGACTCGGCTTCGCGGTGACGATCGATGTCGCACGCTCGATGATGCCGGGCAGCGTCGGCGAATATTACTGGGGCGGCATGTTCTCGACCGCATTCTTCATCGATCCGGTCGAGCGCATCAACATGGTCTTCATGACGCAGCTGAGTCCGTCGAGCCTGTATCCGATCCGGCGCGAGTTGAAGACGATGATCTACGCCGCGATGACCTGATCCCCTTCCCGCCGCGTTGTCGCGGCTTCCCCAATCCTCTCGGAGTATCGCCTCACATGACCTCGCCCGTGCAGAATCCCGTCCGTACCGAACGCCACGGCGACGTGCTCGTCATCATCTCCGATTCGCCGCCGGTCAACGCGCTCGGCGCCGCGGTGCGGGGCGGGCTCGAGGCCGGGGTCAAGGAAGGCGTCGCGGACGCGTCGATCACCGCAATGGTGCTGCGCTGCGACGGCCGCACCTTCTTCGCGGGCGCTGACATCACCGAATTCGGCAAGCCGATGCAGGGGATCGGGCTGCACGAGGTGATCGACATGATCGACGCCAGCAGCAAGCCGATCGTCGCCGCGATCCACGGCACCGCGCTCGGCGGCGGGTGCGAGGTCGCGCTCGCGTGCCAGTACCGCGTCGCGGTGCCTTCGGCCAAGGTCGGGCTGCCCGAGGTCAAGCTCGGCCTGCTCCCCGGTGCCGGCGGCACGCAGCGGCTGCCGCGCGTCGTCGGGGTCAAGGCGGCGCTCGAGATGATCGCGCTGGGCGATCCCGTGTCGGCGAAGAAAGCCGCGGAGATTGGCCTCGTCGACAAGGTCGTCGGTGAAGACAGTCTGGAAGCCGACGCGATCGCCTTCGCGCGCGAGATCGCGGACAAGCGCCCGATCCCGCGCGTGCGCGATCGCGAGGTCGCGCCCGACCCCGAGGCGGTTGAGGCGTTCAGACAAGCCAACGGTCGCAAAATGCGTGGCTTCGACGCCCCTGCCGCCTGCGTCGCCTGCGTGGTGGCGGCGACCGAGAAGCCGTTCGACGAAGGGCTCCAGTTCGAGCGCGAGCAGTTCATGAAGCTGATGACGGGCACGCAGTCCGCCGCGCAGCGCCACATCTTCTTCGCCGAACGTCAGGCCGCGAAGATCGACGGCATCGCGTCCGACATCACGCTGCGCCCGATCAACCGCGTCGGCGTGATCGGCGCGGGCACGATGGGCGGCGGGATCAGCATGAACTTTCTGTCGGCCGGCATTGCGGTGACGATCGTCGAGATGCAGAAGGAGGCACTCGACCGCGGCACCGGCGTGATGCGCAAGAATTACGAGGCGTCGGCGGCGAAGGGCAGGATCAAGCCCGACGCGCCCGAGCAGGCGATGGGGCTGCTCAAGCCGACGCTCAACCTCGAAGACCTCGCCGACTGCGACCTCATCATCGAGGCGGTGTACGAGAACATGGAGGTCAAGAAGGAGATCTTCGGCAAGCTGGACAAGATCGCCAAACCCGGCGCGATCCTGGCGTCGAACACCAGCTACCTCGACATCGACGAGATCGCCGCCTCGACCAGCCGACCTGAGGACGTGCTCGGCATGCACTTCTTCTCGCCCGCCAACGTCATGAAGCTCTTGGAGATTGTGCGCGGCGCGAAGACCGCGGACGACGTGCTCGCGACCGCGATGGCGCTGGCGAAGAAGATCAGGAAGGTCGCGGTGGTCGCGGGCGTCACGCACGGCTTCATTGGCAACCGCATGCTGATGCCGCGGCAGGTCGAGGCGAACAAGCTGCTGATGGAGGGCGCGACGCCGGAGCAGATCGACCGCGTCCACACCGAGTTCGGCATGCCGATGGGGCCGTTCCAGATGAGCGACCTCGCCGGCGTCGACATCGGCTGGCACCGCGATCCCAACCGGATCGAGAGCATCCGCGACGCGCTCGCCGCCGAAGGGCGCTGGGGGCAGAAGAAGCAGGCGGGCTATTACGATTACGACGAGAAGCGTAACCCCACCCCCTCCCCGCGCGTCGCCGAGATCATCGAGGATTTCCGCAGCCGCTCGAACATGCCCAAGCGCGAGATCACCGACCAGGAGATCGTCGAGCGCACGCTCTACCCGATGGTGAACGAAGGCGCGCTGATCCTGGAGGAAGGCAAGGCGCAGCGCGGGTCCGACGTCGATGTGGTATGGATCTACGGCTACGGCTGGCCCGTCTATCGCGGTGGCCCGATGTTCTGGGCGCAGAGCGAAGGCTACGACAAGGTCGTCGCGGGGCTCGAGAAGCACGGCTTCAAGGTGGCGGATACGCTCAAGGCCGGCACGATCAAGTGAGGGCGGAGCGCAACATATCCTCCCCACTCGTGGGGAGGGGGACCGCCGCGCGCAGCGTGGTGGTGGAGGGGGTTCGCCGCTTGCGGATCGCGTTGGACGCCCCCTCCACCAGCCTGCGGCTGGTCCCCCTCCCCATTCTGGGGAGGATATGATGGCTGAACGCTCCGGCCTCGTCACCGCCGCTGCGATCCGCGCGCACGAGACCACCGCGCTCGCCGAAACCGACGCCGCGATCGGGCGAATCGAGGCGCGGGACGGCGCGCTGAACGCCGTCGTCGTGCGCGACTTCGATCGCGCGCGCGCTGCCGCCGCCGCGCTCGACCGGCGGATCGCGGAGGGCTTCGACGCGCCCCTGCTCGGCGTGCCGATGACGATCAAGGAGAGTTTCGACGTCGCCGGACTGCCGACGACGTTCGGATTCGAGGAGCATCGCGACTTCGTGGCGCAAGCCGACGCGGTCGCGGTAAAACGGTTGAAGGCGGCGGGCGCGATCCTGCTCGGCAAGACCAACGTGCCGCCCGCGCTCTCCGACTTGCAGTCGAACAACCCGGTCTACGGCCGCACGCTGAACGCGGTGAACCCCGACCGCAGCGCCGGCGGGTCATCGGGCGGCTCGGCGGTCGCACTCGCCAGCGGGATGGTGCCGCTCGAGTTCGGTTCCGACATCGGCGGGTCGATCCGCGTGCCCGCGGCCTTCAACGGCGTGTGGGGGCACAAGCCGACCTGGGGCGTTCTGCCGACCGACGGCCACTTCCACCCAGGCACCGATGGCGCGCGCAGCGTCCTGTCCGTCATCGGCCCGCTCGCACGGCACCCCGACGACCTCGATGCCGCGCTCGACGTGGTCGCCGACCACCCGCTCAAGCCCTCGATGGTGCGAAGCGCGGGCGACCTGCGCGTCCTGCTGCTGACCACCCACCCGCTCGCAACCGCGCAGGACGCGATCGTCGCGAGCCTTGAGTCGCTCGGCACCGCGCTGGAGCAGGCCGGCGCGCGCGTAGACCGCGCGAGCGAGCTGCTGCCCGATCTCGCGCGGCAGCACGACGCCTACTGGAACATGCTCAACATCGCGATGTCCAGGCGTGGCCCGCCCGACAGCCGCCCGACGGTGTCGGTCGACACGTGGCTGCACCTCCACGACGAGCAGGCACGCATCCAACGCCAGTGGCGGCGATTGTTCGAGGATTACGACGCGGTGATCGCGCCGACGCTCGGCACCACCGCCTTCCCGCACGACGACACGCCGCTCGCCCAGCGGCGGCTCGACGTGAACGGCGCCGACACGCAATTCTTCCACCAGTTCGCCTGGGCCGGACTCGCCACCCTGCCGATGCTGCCTGCCACCAGTGTGCCGATCGGGCACGATGCCGACGGCCTGCCGATCGGCGCGCAGGTGATCGCAGACCTTTACGCCGACCATCACGCCATCGCGGTCGCGCGCGTCGCGCACGACCTCGTCAGGAGCCGCACATGACCGACCTCGACACCTTCCGCACAGAAACACGCGCGTGGCTGGAGGAGAATTGCCCGCCCGGGATGCGCGAGCCGATCCGCTCGGACAAGGACACCGCCTGGGGCGGGCGCGACCAGAGCGACATGACGCCCGCGCAGAAGACGTGGATGGATCGCATGGGCGCGCGCGGCTGGACCGTCCCCGACTGGCCCAAGGAATACGGCGGCGGCGGGCTGTCGGCGGCCGAGACCAAGGTGCTGCGCGAGGAAATGGCCCGCATCCGCGCACGCAATCCGCTCTACTCGTTCGGTATCTCGATGCTTGGGCCGGCGCTGCTTAAATACGGCACAGAGGAACAGAAGAAGCGCTTCCTGCCCGAGATCGCGCGCGGCGAAATCCGCTGGTGCCAGGGCTATTCGGAGCCCAACGCCGGGTCCGACCTCGCCAGCCTCGCGACCAGCGCCGAGGACAAGGGCGACCACTTCCTCGTCAACGGGCAAAAGGTATGGACCAGCTACGCCGACAAGGCCGACTGGATCTTCTGCCTGGTGCGCACCGACAAGACGACCAAGCAGGGCGGGATCAGCTTCGTGCTGTTCGACATGCGCACGCCCGGCGTCTCGACCAAGCCGATCCTGCTGATCAGCGGCTACTCGCCCTTCTGCGAGACCTTCTTCGACAATGTCGAGGTCCCGAAAGAGAACCTCGTCGGCGAACTCAACCGCGGCTGGGAGGTTGCCAAGTACCTGCTGGGCCATGAGCGCGAGATGATCTCAGGCATGGGCTTGGGTGCGGGTGGCAAGAACCCGCTGATCGAGGGCGCGCTGGCGACGATCGGGCTCGATCACGACGGTCGCCTCGCCGACCCGCTGCTGCGCGCGCAGATCGCCATGTTCGAGGTCCGCGCCCGCGCCTTCACCGCGCAGAGCGAGCGCTTCATCGACGAGTTGAAGGCCGGCCGCGCGCACCCCGCGCAGCCGAGCATGATGAAATACTACGGCACCGAGCTGAACAAGAGCCGCCACGAATTGATGATGGCGGCGGGCGGATCGGATGAGCTCGAATGGGAGAGCGAGGCCAGCCGCGGCGGTCACCACGCGCGCGCGTGGCTGCGCACCAAGGCGAACTCGATCGAGGGCGGGACCAGCGAGATCCAGCTCAACATCATCGCCAAGCGCATCCTGGAACTGCCGGGCGCGTGATCTAAAGCCCTCTCCCCTGCGGAGTGAGGGCTGCCCCGTTCAAACACAACAAATCAGGGTCGGTGCGTGAGGCGTCCCTCACCCCGACCCTCTCCCCGTAAGGGAGAGGGAGTTAGACAATGCCGCTTTTCCTGAACGACGAACAAACGATGCTGCGCGACACCGCCAAGGACTTCGTCGCCGAGCACGCCCCCGTCAGCCACATGCGCGCGCTCCGCGACGCCGATGACCAGACCGGGTTCAGCCGCGACCTGTGGAAGCAGTTCGCAGAAATGGGCTTCACCGGCATGCTGATCGGCGAGGATCAGGGCGGCCTCGGGCTCGGCCATGTCGAGGCTGGCGTGGTGCTGGAGGAAATCGGGCGCAACCTGTCGCCCTCGCCGTTTCTGTCGACCGCGGTCGCGGCGGTCGAGGCATTGAAGGGCAGCGCCCAGGCCGAACGCTGGTTCCCCGGCATCATCGCGGGCGACACGGTCGTCGGTCTCGCGATCGACGAGGGCGCGAAACATCGCAATGCCGTCGGCATGAAGGCCGAGCGTTCGGGCAACGGCTTCAAGCTGACCGGCGCCAAGCAGTTCGTGACTCATGGCCACGTCGCCGACCTGCTGATCGTCGCCGCGCGCACCGCCGGATCGGCGGAGGACGAGGACGGCGTGACGCTGTTCGCGGTGCCGCGCGACGCAGCCAATCTGTCCGCGCGTGCAGAGCGGCTGACCGACGCCAGCCTCGCCGCGCGCATCGAGTTCGACGGAGTGGAGGTCGACGCCGACGCGGTGATCGGCGAGGTCGACGCTGGCCGTGACCCGCTCGGCCGGCTGCTGCGCGCGGGCCGCACCGGCGCCGCGGCGGAGATGCTCGGCGTCGGCGGCGGCGCGATGGATATGACGCTCGGCTACCTCAAGGAGCGCAAGCAGTTCGGGACCGTGATCGGCAGCTACCAGGCGCTCCAGCACCGCGCAGCGCATCTCTATTCCGAGATGGAAGTCGCGCGCGCCGCGGTGCTGAAGGCGCAGCAGTTGCTCGATCTGGGCGACAACCGCGCAGAAGCGGCGGTGTCGGTCGCCAAGGCGATGACCGGCATCGCGACCACCCTGGCGGTGCAGGAGGGCGTACAGATGCACGGCGGCATCGGCATGACCGACGAGTATGACATCGGCTTCTACATGAAGCGCGGGCGCGTGCTGGCCGAGATATTCGGCGACGCCAACTTCCACGCCGACCAGCTCGCGCGCGCGGCGGGCTATTGACGAGCCACTATCCTCCCCGGCACGGGGAGGGGGACCATGCGCAGCATGGTGGAGGGGGAGCACGGGCGGATCGCAGGTGGCGATCCTCCTCCACCACCGACCTTCGGCCGGCGGTCCCCTTATCCATTCTGGCGAGGATAAGATGACCGACCAAGCGCCCCCCTCCCCGACCGAACTCGCCGCGGACCTCGTCGACCTGCTCGACGTTGAGGAGATCGACACCGACCTGTACCGCGGGCGTCGCTCGCGCGGTGGCGTCGGGCGCGTGTTCGGCGGGCAGGTGATCGCGCAGGCATTGCAGGCGGCGCAGCGCTCGACCGACGCGCCCAAGATCGCGCACTCGCTCCACGCTTATTTTATGCGAGCGGGCGACGAGCAGCACCCGATCATCTACCGTGTCGTGCGCGATTTCGAGGGGCGCAGCTTCGCCACCCGCCGCGTCATCGCGATGCAGCGCGGACAGCCGATCCTCAACATGGCCACCTCGTTCCAGGTGCCGGAGGAAGGATATCATCACCAGGCGCAGATGCCCCAGGTGCCCGCCCCCGAGACGCTGGAAAGCGAGGCTGCGATCCGCGCGCGCGAGAGCGTCCACGTCGACGAACGCTTCCGCGCCAATCTGACCCGCCCGCGCCCGGTCGAGATTCGGCCGGTCTACCCGCGCAAGTGGTTCAAGCCGCAGCCGACCGACCCGGTGCAGCACAGCTGGTTTCGCATTTGCGCCCCGATCGGTGACGACGCCGCGGTGCACCGCGCGGTGCTCGCCTATGCCAGCGACATGGCGCTGCTCGGCACCTCGATGCTGCCGCACGGGATCAACTGGACCTCACCCGGTCTACAAAGCGCGAGCCTCGATCACGCGCTCTGGCTCCACGAACCGTTCCGCGCCGACGAGTGGCTGCTCTACGCGACCGACAGCACCTGGGCGGGTCACGCGCGCGGGTTCAACCGCGGGCAGATCTTCACGCAGGACGGTCGGCTGGTGGCGAGCGTCGCGCAGGAAGGCCTGATCCGCATGCGCGAGCCGAAGCCCAAGCCCGCCTGACGCTCAGTCGCGCGTGCGGACGATCTCGCACCCGACGGTCGCGTCGGGGTAGATGTCGAGCTTGGTCGAGCGCACCCGCACCTCGCGCACGCGCGCGTCCGCCAGGCACAGCGACGCGACCGCCTCGACCAGCGTTTCCTGCAACGCGAAGCCCGGCCCCGTGGCGAGCGCGTGCACCCCGTCGCGGACGAAGTCGTAGTCGAGCACTTCCTCGATCCGGTCCGCACTCGGCGGGTGCGCATAACGAACCCGCAGGTGCACCGACAGCCGCACGCGCTGCGGCGTCGTCTCGTGCGGGTGGATGCCCAGCCGCATCGCCACGTCCAAGTCGTCGAGGATCACGGTATAGTCAGGCATCGCGGTCCTCGAACATCACGTCGCGGTCGCGCGCCAGGAAGCGTTGGCCTGCGTCGACGAACAACGTCTGCCCGGTCGTGCTCTGCGCGCCGAGCAGGAACAGCACCGCCTCGGCGACCCGCCGCGCGCCGACCGGATGCTGCAACAGATTGCGGCTGGCGACCTTCTCGAACTCGGCGTGGCTCTGGTCGCCGCTCGGCAGCGTCAGCCCGGGCGCGACCGCATTGACGCGCACGCGCGGCGCGAACGCCTGCGCCAGCATCGTCGTCGCCCCCCCGAGCGCGTATTTGCTCAACGTGTAGGAGAAGAAATCGGGGTTGGGATTGGCGAGCTTCTGGTCGAGCAGATTGACCACCGCGCCCTCGCGTCCCTGCGCCGCCAATGCCGCGGTCAGTGTCGCGGGCGCCAGGCAGTTGATTGCGTACAATCGCGCCGCGAGCACCGGGTCGAGTGCGTCCGCCGCGTCATACTCGAACAACGAAGCGCTGTTCACCAGACCGTCAATCGGCCCCGCCGCCGCCGCGCGCGCGAACAGGTCGGGCAGCGCCGCGGTGTCGGCCAGATCGCCGCCGATCGCACTGCCGCCGAGCTCGGACGCCAGCGCCTCCGCTTCGTCGCGCGACGTGCCGTAGTGGATCACTACCCCGTGCCCCGCACCCGCGACCGCGCGCGCGATCGTGGCGCCCAGCCGCTTCGCACCACCAGTGACCAGCACGCGCATGGGATCGCTCAACCCAGCCCCATCAGCGCCAGCACTTCCTTGCGGCTGCGCTCGTCGTCGCGGAACACGCCCATCATCCGGCTCGTCACCATCGCGACGCCGGGCGTGCGCACCCCGCGCGCGGTCATGCACGCGTGGCTCGCCTCGATCACCACCGCGACACCTTGCGGACGCAACCCATTCCAGATGCAGTCGGCCACCTCGGCGGTCAGCCGCTCCTGCACCTGCAATCGCCGCGCGAAGCCGTGCAGCACGCGCGCCAGCTTGGAGATGCCGACGACGTGGTCTTTGGGCAGATAGGCGATGTGCGCGCGCCCGATGATCGGCGCCATGTGATGCTCGCAGTGCGACTGGAACGGGATGTCCTTCAGCAGCACGATCTCGTCGTAGCCGCCGACCTCCTCGAACACGCGCGACAGGTGGACGCCCGGGTCCTCGCTGTAACCGCTGCAATATTCCTTCCACGCGCGCGCGACGCGCTTCGGCGTATCGACCAGTCCCTCGCGCGTGGGATCGTCGCCCGCCCACTCGATCAGCGTGCGGATCGCCGCCGCCACATGGTCGGGCACGGGCAGCTTGCCGTCCGCTGCTACCAGGTCGCCGTCCTCGGGCTCGCCACTCTCGATCGTCGTCATCTCGGTTTAAACGTCCTTCCGCCGCGCGTGGTAGCAGAAGTCGCGCGACATTCGACAACTGTCTCTTTTCGGCCACGTTCACTGGCTGCGCAACATCCAACAATAATTTCGTTTGACGACGCTCGTTTTTCGTCGTCTGCTCCATACCGGTTCATCGAAACACCGCAACACCGCCGTAGAGCGGGGGCGGTTCCCAGGAGGGGATGCCATGAAGAAGTTCGACCTGCTCGCCGCGTCGGCGCTCGCGCTCGTGACCTCGATCCCTGCGCACGCACAGACGGGGGCCACCACCTCGTCGCAGAATACCGCACCTACAAACGGCCCCGGACAGGAGGCCCCCTCCTCCACCCCGACGGACACGCAGACGAGCAGCCAGGCGGCCGCGACCGATCAGGGCTACGCCCCCGACATCGTCGTCACCGCTCAGCGCCAGTCGCAGCGACTGCAGGACGTTCCGATCGCGGTTACCGCCTTCACCGCCGACAACCTCGAAAAGCAGCAGATCGTCAACCCGGTCGCGCTGCAGCAATCGCTGCCCAACATCACCTTCACCAAGACGAATTTCACCTCGTCCAGCTTCACCATCCGCGGCGTCGGCGACCTGTGCACCGGCACGACCTGCGACAGCGCGACCGCAATCCACGTCAACGATATGCCGCTGCTCGCCACGCGCCTGTTCGAGAGCGAATTCTTCGACCTCGAACGCGTCGAGGTACTGCGTGGTCCGCAGGGCACGCTGTTCGGCCGCAATGCGACCTCGGGTGTGGTCAACTTCATCACCGCCAAGCCCGATCTGTCGGGCATCCACGCCGCAGGCGAGTTCGAGTACGGCAATTACGATTCGAAGCGCGTCCGTGCGATGTTCAACCTGCCGTTCACCGACACGCTCGGCATCCGCGTCGCCGGCACCTACCTCAAGCGCGACGGTTACACCCTCAACGAATATACCGGCAACCGCATCGATGGGCGTGACCTCTACTCGGTGCGCGGCACATTGTCGTGGGAGCCGAATCCCGACACCCGCGTCGACCTGATCGCTTACTACTTCCACGAGAACGACGACCGCAGCCGCATCCAGAAGCAGCTGTGCAACCGCGACTCGACCGGTATCCTCGGCTGCTCGCCCGACCGGCTGGCGAACGGCATCACCAACGGCAATTCGTCGCTCGCCTCGATCTTCACCAGCCGCGAATTCCTGACCGTATCGGGCGCCGGCGCGCTCGCCCCGTTCGCGCTCGGCAGCGTGTACCAGACGCCCGACGCCTTCTCCGGCGCGAGCAACCCGACCGACGTTCGCCGCGTCAGCATCGACGCCGAGCCGACCTATTTCGCCGAGGAACAGCAATACACCGCCAAAATCTTCCATGACTTCGGTAAGATCAGCTTCAACTTCACCGGCGGCTACATGAAGAACAAGGTCGACTCGACGACCGATTACACGCTGGCGGTCGAGAATAGCTACGCCAACAATGCCGGGCTCAACCTGCTCAACCTGATCGGCCGCCCTGGCGCGCCCGGCGCGGTGCTGAACGGCGTCCGCCAGACACTGATCCCGAACGGAACCGCGACCATATGCCAGTCGCTGCCCGACGCCAACAATTCGGGCGTTTACGGCGGCGCGGGCGTGTGCGCAGCCACAGCGCTCGACATCGACCGCTCGTTCAACAAGGCGCGGCAGTATAGCGCCGAGGCGCACATCGACAGCAAGTTCGACGGCATGTTCAACTTCCTGCTCGGCGGCATCTATTTCGACAGCAAACAGAGCAACGATTATTACGTCAGCGCCTTCGGCCTCGATTACGCCTCGGGACTGCTCGGCGCCGGGCGGTCAGGCGGCACCTCGTTCGCGGCGACACCTTTTTACCGCAACAGCACGCCGCTGTTCCGCCTGAAAAGCTACGGCATTTTTGGCGAAACCTATTTCGAGTTCAACGATCGCGCCAAGCTGACGCTCGGGCTGCGCTACAACCACGACGACAAGTTCGTCCGCGCGCGCACCTCGCTGCTAGTCGACAACGGCACGCCCAGCGTACCCGTTCTGGTACCCATCGGCACCACCAGCGCCTTCCCGACGATGGACGGGGGCCGGTATGATTACGATGCGACCCGCGCCGGCGTGCAGCCCTATGCCGAGGACAGCGTCAACTTCTCGCGCGTCACGGGCCGTGCGGTGTTCGATTACAAGATCACGCCGGACAATCTGCTCTACGCATCCTACTCGCGCGGCTACAAATCGGGCGGCATCAACCCGCCGCTGTCGCCAGTCTTCTCGGTCCCGACCACCTTCGCGCCCGAGAGCGTCGACGCCTTTGAGATCGGATCGAAGAACACCTTCGGCGGCGGCGCCTTCCGGCTCAACCTGACCGGCTTCTACTACAAGTACAAGAACCTGCAGCTGTCGCGCATCGTCGCGCGCACCGCGGTCAACGACAACGTCAACGCCGACATCTACGGCGTCGAGGCCGAGGCGGTGATCAGCCCGATCCCGCGCTTCGTCGTCAACATGAACGCCAGCTACCTCAAGACCAAGGTTGCCGACGATCGCTTCCTCGCCAACCCGCGCGATCCCTCGGGCGGACGCTCCGACGCGGTCATCATCAAGGATATCACCAACGCGGCGAACTGCGCGGTGGTGCCGACGACGCCAGGCAACGCTGCTGGGGTGAACGCCTTCGTCAACGCGGTCAACGGCGGGATTGGCACCTCGTTCGGCAATCCCACGCTGCTGCGGCCCACGCAGGCGGTACCCGGCACCAACACCACCGGTGCGTTCAGCATCTGCTCCGCACTCACTGCGCAGGCGGCCACCGTGGGTGCGGCGTTCGGCGGCATCCAGGTGCTCGGCTCGGGCGTCGAGACGAACGTTCGCGGCAACCAGCTGCCCAATGCGCCGACCTACAAATGGTCGGTCGGCGCGCAATACACGATCGATTTCGCCGACAGTGGCTTCACGCTCGTGCCGCGCGTCGACCTCAACTACACCGGCAACGCCTGGGGCACGATCTTCAACAAGAACCCGATTGACCGCCTGCCCGGCTACGAGGTCGTCAACGCGCAGATCCAGCTGAACGCGCCCGATGATCGCTTCTACGTCCGCGGATTCGTTTCCAACCTGACGAAGAACAACGCAACAACCGGCCTTTATGTGGGCGATCAGTCGTCGGGGCTGTACACCAACATCTTCACCATCGAGCCGCGGCGCTACGGCGTCGCCGCCGGGTTCAAGTTCTGATCCACGCGCGCGCGGCTCGTCCCGACATGGGATCAGCCGCGCGCGCAACCTTTGCCGTCGCCGCCGATTGATCGCGCACTGATCCAGGTCAAAGGAGAAGGCGCATGACGAAGGAATTGCACAAGGGCGACGAGGTAAAGTGGAAGTCGCACGGCGGCGAGGCGCACGGCACGGTCGAGAAGAAGCAGACCAGCGACACCAAGATCAAGAGCCACCAGGTCAAGGCATCGAAGGACGACCCGCAATATATCGTGAAGACCGACAGCGGCGCGAAGGCCGCGCACAAGCCCGACGCGCTGAAGAAAGCCTGATTGACGCAGGGGGCAGGGAGGAGGCCGAGCGTGCCACCTTCCTGCCTTCACGCACGATGCCACCGCGCTTGCTCGCTAAATGGCCACCTTACGCGCCTACGTCTGTTGATTAAGAACCAGTCGCGCGATACGCATTGCGCCTGTGCCCCCGTAGCTCAGCCGGATAGAGCGACGGTTTCCTAAACCGCAGGCCGTGAGTTCGAATCTCGCCGGGGGCACCACCCGCTCGCACTGCATCAGACACACGCTAAAGTCCGAGCGCTCCTCGCCTACACTGTAAGTATTCGCGGGTAGACCTTCCTCCATAGTGGACGTACCCCGGACATGGGAGTGCGGCCGATGACAAAGACGACGACAGCAGTTCTCGTCCCCTGTCGTATCAATGTCGATACGCGCTGGTACGACGCCTGCATTCACGAGATCGGTCCCAATGATATCGTCATTTCGACGACGGCGTCGCTCCGCCGCGGAGATAACGTGCAGGCACGCCGTGGTACGTTGACGATCAACGGCCACGTGTCGTGGATACGCAACGGCCGCATCGGCATTGCGACGCAGAACTCGGTCAGCGTTGGCGCGATGCTCGACGAGCCTCGGCATACGGCCAGACGAGCGCCGTCCGGCGAGCGGCGAAACGTCGCTCGTGCTTCCTCCATCGCCCAGGCGGAGCGAAGCCGGCAGATCGGCTCCGCGATGCAGTTCGCCGCGCTCACGCTGGCGACCGGCGGCGGTGCTTACCTGCTTGTCACGCAGCTGTACGTCGCGCTGACCATCCCGCTGACACGCATCTCCGCGGTACTCGGCAGCTGAGCCGCCGTAGACGGTATTGGTCTCGCACTCCGATCTCGCGATCTAACGACATCATCGCCGCGCCCAGTGGCCGCGTACGAATGCTCTATGCCGGAGCGCTAGCCGCGCTTCTCCGCGCGGTCGAACCACGCACCCAGCTTCCCCTGCGACCACGCAAGCGCCTGATAGAAGCCGAGCGCCGCCTTCGCCGGTCGCAGATAGATCGCATGCCAACCCGTCCGTCGCCCAAGCCAGAAAAGGCGGTGGCTCCACCACGCGATCACCGCGCGCGTGCGATAGACCAGCCGCCGCCGCGGGCTCAGCGTACCCGCGCCCGGCGCGACGCGCTTGACCGGACGCACCCCGCGCCGCCACCATGTCAGCCGGTAGGCGAGCCCTTCGCGACGGTGCCGGAACCCCGCCGCCTGCGTGCCGACGATATAGTTCGCGTCGACCTGGGTCAGCGCCAGCCGCCCGTCCGCCACCGCATCCGCGACCATCGCCGCCAGCTCGGGCGAACGCACCACCGCGACGTTGCTGCCGCGCCCATCGGAGGAATAGGGTTCGACCCAGGCATCGCCGAACGCGATGTCGGCGGTTTCCGCCACAACGTCGTCGCACATGTTGCAGGCCGAGTTCTGGAAGAACCCCGCCCCCCAGTCACCGTCCGCCAGATGCCACCAATCCTGCGCGCGTGCACTTTCGTCCGCGAGCGTCAGATGCGCGCGGTACCAGTTCGCCGGGCGTCCTTCGTCCTTGATGCGGTAATCGACGCCGCGCACTTCCTTGATCGGCGTATCCAGCTGCCAGGCGAAACTCTCCACCAGACGCGCGCTCTTCATGTGGCCGCAGAACAGCCCCAGCGTATGCGTCACGCGCTCGGCAATCACCGGATCGCTGCGGCGGAGCAGCTGCACCGCCTTGATGAAGCACGGCACGCCGACGATCGCGTACCGCCCCGGTGTGGCGCGGATCGCGCGAATGATCTCGGTCAGGTCGATGGGGTAATAGCGCGACTTCGCGCCCTCGGCGATCTCGGCGCGGGTGCGTGACAGGCGATAGCGAAAGAAGCGCGCGTCCTCCCCGACCGGCTCGGTCGCGACCACGTGCGCCACCGCGTCGACGCGGCCCGTGCGCAGCAGCTCGTTCGCGACCCAGCTGACCATCCCGCCAGAGCTGCCGTCGCTGCGAAACGAGCCTTCCGCGACGTGCCCGACCCAGGCGTGCTCATACCGCCCGATCCGCGCATCGACGTGCGGCGCATCGGGCAGCCGCTCGGCCGCGATCACGTCCTCGTTGATGGCCGAAGGAGAAAAGGGGCAGCGCGCAGCGAAGGACGGCGTCGGCGCGTCATACCAATCAGCCGGACCATCGGGCTTCAACTGCCCGAACGCGTCCCACGCCATGCCCGCGCCCGGCTTATCCGCCGCGCAGCCACCGCACCCGATGCACAGACCCGAGCGGACAATCTCGCGCGGCGCTAGCGCGGGTAGCTCACCCAAGCGCTGCATCCAGGAACGCCGCCGATTGCACGCGCATGCTTGCGATCGCCTCACCGACGCGAGGCGCGGGGGGTATTTCCAGCAGCCGGTCGAACGCCGTCGCGTCGCTTTCGGCGGTCACGACATGCTCGCGCGCGTCGAGCGCGTTGGTCAGGTCGCGCACCTTGTTGAAGCGATACTCGCTCGGCGAAGTGACGAACGGCTTGTCGTTCACCAGCGCGAAGACGCAGCCGTGGAAGAAATTGGTGATCACCGCGCTCGCCCCCGCCATCAGGCTCGCGAACTCGTGCGGCCCCGCCTCGATCAGGTGCCGCTCGACCCAGTCGTTGCGGTACCCCAGGCTGACCAGCTCGACACCGCTACGCCGGCTCCACGCGCTCACCTGCTGCTGCAACCAGTCGGGAAAGACGTGGCCGTAGACGAGCGCGTAGGGCCGCTCCGCAGTGGCCGGTGCCGCGCGCGCGATCTCCGGGAATTGCAGGCACGGGTCGAGCACCATTGCCGGCTCCTCGCCCAGCGCCTCGACCACCAGCCGCCGCGCATTCTCGTCGCGCACCGACACTGCGGTAAAGCGCGCCAACCGCTCGGCCCATTCCGGTGCGATCCCATCGCTCGCGTCGTGATTGCCGAAGCTCGCCGCGTAGGAGATCAGCCGCGGTGTGCGCAGCCCCTCGCCGAAGAAGATCGGCGTCCCCCCGTACCAGGGATGGCGAAAATTCCACACCTCGTCGCTGCCGACGACGACCGCGTCATAGCCCGCGAGCGTTTCGGGCTGATCGAGCCGGAAGCGCTCGCTCTGCGGCAGCGCGTCGAACGCGGCGAGGAACGTGCGCCCCTTCTGCTTGTAGCGCGGCAGATCGTCGGCTCGCGAGCGTTCGGGCAGGCTCGGCTGAAACGCGCAACGCCACTCGGCGCGCGCCACCGCGTCGTCGTGATGGTCGAGCAGCACCGCATCGTGCCCGCGCGCGCGCAGACCCTCTACCAGGCAGCGCGCCTGCCAGTAGGAACCGTAATTGATGCAACGATGAAAGGTGAGAACGCCGACGCGCAGGAGAGAAGCCATTGCGCCCCTCATGGCAGCAACCGTGACGCGTTCCAACCGCGACGGCTGCTAACCTCGATCAAGTTCGCCCAGCAGCGCTGCTCATCCCCGTACCGTCAGCCACTCCTCTTCCGGCGCGCGCGCCGAGCGCGTCAGATTGGCGGGATCGTCCGTGTCCTCATACCCGATCGCGACGCCGCAGAAGAGCATCCGCTCCGCCGGTGTCCCCAGAAACGCCTCCACCGTCTGCGGGAACATCGCCCAGCACTCCTGCGGACAGGTGGCGAGGCCGTGCCCGACCGCCAGCAGCATCAGATTCTGCAGGTACATGCCGAGATCCGACCATTGCGGCGGGCCCATGCGGCGATCCACGGTCACGAAATAAGCCGCGGGCGCGCCGAAGAACTGGAAATTGCGCGCGAACCACGTTGCCCGCGCGCGCTTGTCCTCGCGCGGGATGCCGAGCCGACCGTACATTTCCTCGCCGATCGCGAAGGTGCGCTGACGATAACGATCGTCCATTTCTTTCGGATAGATGTCGTAACCGGGCGCTTCCTTCTCACGCCGCTCGATCTTGCCCGCCATGATCTCCTTCAATCGCCGCATCGTATGGTCGTGAACGATGTCGACGTGCCACGGCTGAATATTGCCGCCGGTCGCGGCGCGCGCGGCCCTGATCGCGATGTCCTTCAACAAAGCCGCATCGACCGCGCGGTTCAGGTACCCGCGGACCGAGCGTCGCGCCGCGATCGCCTGTGACACATCCATCCGCTCGTCTCCGCTCTTGCCGTTCGCCGCGATTTGCGCGATCAGGGGGAGGATAACAACTGTTATGGAGAGGCGGAAGATGGCCGAGGCTTATATCGTCGACGCGGTGCGTACAGCCGGGGGCCGACGCGGCGGCAAGCTGGCGGGCATCCACCCGGTCGACCTCGCCGCGCACGTGCTCGACGCGCTGGTGGAGCGTAGCGGCATCCCGCCGGAAGCGATCGACGACGTCGTCATGGGTTGCGTCAGCCAGGGTGGCCAACAGGCCGGGCAGGTCGGCCGCAACGCCGTACTCGCCTCGAAAAAGCTGCCGCAATCGACGCCGGCGGTGACGATTGACCGCCAGTGCGGCTCGTCGCAGCAGGCGATCCAGTTCGCCGCACAGGCGGTGATGTCGGGCACGCAGGACGTGGTGATCGCGGCCGGCGTGGAAAGCATGACGCGCGTGCCGATGGGCTCGACCTACAAATTGTTCAGCGACGCCGGCATGGGCAACAACAAGTCGCCCGGGCTCGAGGAGAAATACCCCGGCGTCCAGTTCAGCCAGTTCACCGGCGCGGAGATGATCGCGCGCAAATACGGTTTCTCACGCGAGGACACCGACGCCTACTCGCTCGGCTCGCACCGCAAGGCGGTCGCCGCGGCCGAGGCGGGCCGCTTCGACGACGAGATCGTGCCCGTCGACATCGAAACACCCGAGGGTGAGGTCGCGCACAAGGCCGATGAGGGCATCCGCTACGACGCCAGCGCGGAAAGCATGGCGGGCGTCAAGCTGCTGTCGGAACAGGGAGTGCTGACCGCGGCCTCCGCCAGCCAGATCTGTGACGGCGCCTCGGCGGTGCTGATCGCGAGCGCGGAGGCGGTGGAGAAATACGGCCTCAAGCCGCTCGCCCGCATCGTCAACCTGACCGTGACCGCGGGCGATCCCGTCGTGATGCTGGAAGAACCGCTGTTCGCGACCGACAGGGCGCTCCAACGCGCCGGGCTCACCATCGACGACATCGACCTGTACGAGGTCAACGAGGCGTTCGCGCCGGTGCCGATGGCGTGGCTCAAGCACACCGGCGCGAACCCGGACAAGCTCAACGTCAACGGCGGTGCGATCGCGCTCGGCCACCCGCTCGGCGCCTCGGGCACCAAGCTGATGGCGACGCTGGTGCACGAGTTGAAGCGCCGCGGCGGTCGCTACGGCCTGCAAACGATGTGCGAGGGCGGCGGCGTCGCCAACGTTACGATTATCGAGCGCGTCGACGCGGCGGCATAGGAGCAAGAGGGGAAGACATGAAACTCGACAACACCATTTCCGCGGTCATCACCGGCGGCGCGTCGGGCCTGGGCGAGGCGACCGCGCGCGCGCTGGCGGCAAAGGGCGTCAAGGTCGCGGTGTTCGACCTGAACGAGCAGAAAGGCGAGGCGGTCGCGCAGGAACTCGGCGGCGTCTTCTGCAAGGTCAACGTCACCGACGAAGCATCGGTCGACGCGGGCTTCGAAAAGGCGCGCGCCGCGATCGGTCAGGAGCGCATCCTGGTCAATTGCGCCGGCACCGGCAACGCGATCAAGACCGCCAGCCGGTCGAAGGAAGACGGCTCGATCAAGCACTTCCCGCTCGACGCGTTCAACGCGATCATCCAGATCAATCTCGTCGGCACGTTCCGCTGTATCGCCAAGTCGGCGGCGGGGATGCTCAGCCTCGATCCGACCGAAGACGGCGACCGCGGCGTCATCATCAACACCGCCAGCGTCGCGGCGGAGGACGGACAGATCGGCCAGGCGGCCTATTCGGCGTCCAAGGGCGGCGTCGTCGGCATGACGCTGCCGATCGCGCGCGACCTGATGGGCGAGGCGATCCGCGTCAACACGATCCTGCCAGGCATCTTCAACACGCCGCTGCTCGCCGCCGCGCCGCAGAACGTGAAGGACGCGCTCTCCGCCTCCGTCCCCTTCCCCAAACGCCTCGGCAACCCGCCCGAATATGCCAGCCTCGCGCTGACGATGATCGAGAACGGTTATTTCAACGGCGAGGACGTGCGGCTTGATGGGGGAATAAGGATGGCACCGCGGTGAGCCGCAGCGCGGGACCGGCATAGGCAAAGCCTAAGCCGCCCACGCGCAAGGCCGGCCGGCGGGTCGGCCCCGCCGAACCCGTCCGACGACGCGGGATTAACTCCCGCGTCGGCCGCCCCGAAGTGATCCCGCCGCGACCACTCACCCGCTGCCCGCCGACCGCTCCCGGCGCGAAACTGCCTAGAGCTCCGCCTTTGGCCGAGCTGGCAGACGGGATCAGATCACCCCCCCCCGCCCACCCAGAAAGCCGCCATGCCCCGCCCCGCCCCCTACCGTCTCGACCTCGCCAGCTACCCCGTCCGCGAGTGCGTGCCGACACGCTACCAGGACCTCGACGCGATGGGGCACATCAACAACGTCGCCTTCGCAGCGCTGTTCGAGACCGCGCGGGTGCGCTTCAACTGGCAGCTCGGCCATATCAACCGCGACAATGGTTTCCGGGCCGTAGTGGCGATGAACGCGGTCAACTATCTGGCGGAAGGCAGCTTTCCCGCCGATGTCGAGATCGCGACGGGGATCGGGCGGATCGGCAACCGGTCGTGGGACATACACGCGGTGATGCACCAGCACGGCCGCGCGATCGCGACGTGCGACACTGTGCTCGTGATGACCGATCCGAAGGAGGGCGGTATCCCCGACGACTTCCGCGCGGCGCTCGCGGGTAAGCTGATGAACGCCACCGCAGCCGATTGAAGCGGCGCGCCCTCCCCCAATCGCGTCAGTCCTCGAAAACGGGCGCGCGCTTCTCCATGTTGGCGCGCACCGCCTCGATCTGCTCCGGCTTGCGGATCAGCGCGAGTTGCTCCTCGCTCTCCGCCAGCAGAATCGCGGCCGCGTCCATGTCGGGCAGCGCGTTGAAGATGCGCTTGGCGGCGCGCACCGCCTTGGGGCTGCGCGCGGCGATCTCGCGCGCGATTCTCATCGCACGCGCGTGCGGATCGTCGTCCAGATGCGTGACCAGCCCCCATTCCTGCGCCTCGGCCGCACTGAACTCGCGGCTGGTGTAGACCAGCTCGCGCAGCACATCGTCGCGCGCGGTGCCGCGCCACAGCACGAACCCGCCCATGTCGGGCACCAGCCCCCAGTAGGTTTCGCGGATCGCCAGGCGCGTGGCGGGATGCGCGACGCGGATGTCGGCGCCCGACAGGAGCTGGAACCCGCCCCCCATCGCGACGCCGTGGATCGCGGCGATCACCGGCACGCCCAGGTCGCGCCAGCCGGTGCAGACATATTGCGGAGTATTGGCGATCCCATGCGTCCGCTCGTCGAGCTTGAGCCCCGATCCGCCCCCCGCCATCGATGCCATGTCGAGCCCGGCGCAAAACGCGCGCCCCTCGCCCGACAGCACCACGGCGCGAAGCCCCTGCATCGCCTTCAACCGCTCGATCGCGTCGACCAGCGCGGCGAACATCGCGAGGTCTAGCGCGTTCATCTTGTCCGCGCGCGTCAGCCGCACGTCGGCGACGCCGTCCTTGAGCGTGATCGACACCCGATCGCCATCCACCACCGCGTCACTCATGTCCGCCGCCTCTCCATGCCTCGTGTTCAAGGGCTAGCGCACTGCAGCCGCGCGCTGCAACCAGCGCGCACGCACATTGCCTCTTCGATGCGTCGGTGTAGGAGGCGCGGATGAAATGGGACCCGTCCTCGATGACGCTCGACCAGCTCGCCGCCACCCGGTTCGGCGGACACGGCGGCCGGCTCGGCATCCGCTTCCACGCGCGCGCGGCCGACTGGATCGAGCTTGCGCTACCCTATTCGGACGCGCTTGTCGGTGACGAGGCGAGCGGGGTGATCGCCTCGGGTCCGATCATCGCGATGATGGACATGGCGACCAGCTTCGCGATCTGGAATCAGATCAAGACGTTCGTGCCGCAGGCGACGCTAGACCTGCGCATCGACTACCTGCGACCCGCGCGCCCCGGCCATACGGTGATCGGGCGCGCCGAGTGTCTGCGCGTCGCGCGCTCGATCGCGTTCACCCGCGGGATCGCGCACGACGGCGACCTGGACGACCCGATCGCGCACGTCGCCGCCACCTTCATGATCCCGAGCGGGCAATATCCGCGCCTCGCGCCCAAGGCGGTCGATAGGGAGCAGCAGGCATGAAACTGCTACCCTATGCAGCGCTGCTCGGCGCGGTGCTCGAACGCGCCGCGGACGGCACACCGATCATGATGATGCCGTTCCACGACGGCGTGATCGGCCGCCCCGGCTTCCTGCAGGGCGGCGCGATCTCCGGCCTGCTCGAAGTCGCCGCGATCACCGCGCTTCACCATGCGCTGGCGGAGGAAGGTGGCGGGCGGGTCAAGCCGATCAACGTCACAATCGACTTCATGCGCGGCGGACGCGATCGCGAAACGCGCGCGGCGGGCACGATCACGCGGCTCGGTACCCGCGTCGCGAACGTGGAGGCGTTCGCGTGGCAGGATGATCGCAGCAAGCCGATCGCCGCCGCCCGCATGAACTATCTGATCGAGCGCGACTGAGTCCCGCCCCGCCCCATCCCGCTCGGCTCAACCCTTCGGCGTCAATCGCAGCAGCTTGCCGCCACCGCCCTTCTCGCCGTCCTGGATCACCCAGATCGCACCGTCGGGCGCCTGCGCCACGTCGCGGATGCGCTCGCCCATGTCCCACCGCTCCGCCGCACGCGCTTGCGCGCCATTCACCGCGACGCGCACCAGCGACTTGCTCGACAGTCCGGTGATGAACAGCGAGCCGCGATACTGCGGGAACATCGCACCGGTATAGGCGATCATCCCACCCGGCGAGATCACCGGGTTCCACCACAGCACCGGCGCCTGGAACTCGGGTCGCGAGGGATGGTCGGGGATCTCGACACCCGAATAATTGTCGCCGTTCGACACCAGCGGCCAGCCATAGTTCTTGCCCGGCTCGATCAGGTTGAGTTCGTCGCCGCCGCGCGGCCCCATTTCCTCTTCCCACAAGCGGCCATCGGGTGCGAAGACGAGGCCGTAGGGATTGCGATGCCCGCTCGACCACGTCATCGCACGCGCGCCGCCCGCCTTGTACATCGGGTTACCCGGCCACGCCTTTCCGTCGAGCGTCAGCCGCACGATCTTGCCGAGCAACTGCTCGGGGTCCTGCGCCGGCGTGAAGCGCTGCCGCTCGCCCGAGGTCAGGAACAGCGACTTGCCGTCGGGCGCGAACGCGATCACGGCGCCGAACTGCCCGCCGGGTCCATCCGACCCCGCGCGCCAGATCACCCGCTGATCGCGCAGCTGCTCACCTTCCAGTCGCGCGCGCATCAGCGCCAGGCTCGACCCCCCGTTCGGCCGCGGCTCGGCGTAGGTCAGATAGACCGCGCGGCTGCTCGCAAAGTCGGGCGCGGGCGCGACGTCGAGCAACCCGCCCTGCCCGCCGCCCGCCACCGCGGGCACGCCGCCGACATTGGTCACGCGGCCATCGGCTGCGCGGTGCTTGAGCGCCCCGGCCTTCTCGGTCACCAGCAGGCTCGCGTCGGGCAGGAACGCGATCGCGAACGGCGCGTCGAACTGCCCCATCTCCGCGATCGCGACCGGCGGCGGCGTCGCGGGCATGTTGGCGCGCCCGGTCGTGGCCGGCACGTTGCGCGCGGTCGGCGCGGGCGCGTTCTTCGGCACGGGATCGTTGCTGCCGGCGACCTGTGGCCCCTGCGGTCCGCTCGTCACGTCGGAAGACACGGCGGTCGCACCCCCGCCCTGCCGCTGCGGTTCGGCCGAGCAGGCGGTGGACGCGAGCAGCGCGGCGGTAAAGGCGATCAGGCGCACGGACATTTTCCCGGTTGTTGCAGTACCGACTGCGACAAAGGCGAGCCGCGCGCGATTGTTCCGGCACGGGCCTGTCACGAACTATTGCCAGCGCGCGGAAGCGTTGCCGGCTTGCGGCGGTGGCGCGATCGGTCTATATCACGCGTGCTTTCTCTTACATCGTCAGGTGCAAGGGGCTGCGGGGCCCGGCTCCGCGGCGGCAAGAAACGCATGTTCGGATGACCCGCTTGGACGATACAAACGCCCTTTCAGCCATGATCGCACCCGAGGCCGAGGCGCTCGGTTTCGCGCTGGTGCGCGTGCGCCTGTTCGGCAAGGGTGACGAGCGTACGTTGCAGGTGATGGCCGAACGTCCCGACACGCGCCAGCTGACGATCGACGATTGCGCCGACCTGTCGCGCCGCATCTCCGACCAGCTCGACGCTGCCGAAGAGGCCGGGCGCGATTACATCGACGGCGCCTACCGGCTCGAGGTATCGAGCCCGGGCATCGACCGCCCGCTAACGCGGCTGCAGGATTTCGAGGACTGGAAGGGGCATGAGGCCCGCATCCACCTGACCGCGCCGGTCGACGGGCGCAAGCAGCTGACCGGCGACCTCGTCGGCACCGACGGCGACCGGATCACGATCGACGTGCGCAAGCACGAGCCGATGACGATCGGGTTCGACCAGGTCGCCGACGCGAAGCTGCTGCTCACCGACCGGCTGATCGCCGCCACCGTCCCGCTCTCGCAAGAGGGCGCGGAAGAAGAAGAATTCGAAGAAGAGGACAGTCAGTAAGATGGCCACGGGCGTCACTGCGAACCGCGCGGAACTGATCGCGATCGCCAATTCGGTCGCGTCGGAGAAGATGATCGACAAGGGCATCGTCATCGAGGCGATGGAGGATGCGATCCAGCGCGCGGCGCGCACGCGCTACGGCCAGGAAATGGACATCCGCGCGAAGCTCGATCCCAACAACGGCGACCTGCGTCTGTGGCGCGTCGTCGAGGTGGTCGAGCTGGTCGACGACATCTACAAGCAAGTCGACCTGAAGGGCGCGCAGAAGCTGCAGGACGGCGCGCAGCTCGGCGACTTCCTCGTCGATCCGCTGCCCCCGATCGAGTTCGGCCGCATCCAGGCGCAGGCCGCCAAGCAGACGATCTTCCAGAAGGTGCGCGACGCCGAGCGCGAGCGCCAGTACGAAGAGTTCAAGGACCGCGCGGGTGAGATCATCACCGGCGTCGTCAAGCGCGTAGAGTTCGGCCACATCGTCGTCGACCTCGGCCGCGCCGAGGGCGTGATCCGCCGCGACGCGCAGATCCCGCGCGAGGTGGTGCGCGTCAACGATCGCATCCGCTCGCTGATCCTCAAGGTCGTGCGCGAGAACCGCGGCCCGCAGATCTTCCTGTCACGCGCCCACCCCGACTTCATGAAGAAGCTGTTCGCGCAGGAAGTACCCGAAATCTACGACGGCATCATCGAGATCAAGGCGGCGGCACGCGATCCGGGCAGCCGCGCGAAGATCGGCGTCATCTCCCACGACTCCTCGATCGATCCCGTCGGCGCCTGCGTCGGCATGAAGGGTAGCCGCGTCCAGGCCGTCGTGCAGGAGATGCAGGGCGAGAAGATCGACATCATTCCCTGGTCGCCCGATACTGCGACCTTTGTCGTCAACGCATTGCAGCCGGCGAACGTCGCGCGCGTGCTGATCGACGAGGAAGAGGACCGGATCGAGGTGGTCGTGCCCGACGATCAGCTTTCCCTTGCGATCGGTCGCCGCGGCCAGAACGTGCGCCTCGCCTCGCAGTTGACCGCCAAGGCGATCGACATCCTGACCGAGACCGACTCGAGCGAGAAGCGTCAGGCCGAGTTCGTGAAGAACAGCGACACGTTCCAAAACGAGCTCGACGTCGACGAGACGCTCGCGCAGCTGCTCGTCGCCGAAGGGTTCAGCGAGCTCGAGGAAGTCGCCTATGTCGAGCTCGACGAGCTCGCCGGCATCGAGGGCTTCGACGAGGACCTCGCGCAGGAGCTGCAGAGCCGCGCGCAGGAAGCGCTCGAGCGGCGTGAGACCGCGCAGCGCGAGGAGCGCCGCGCGCTGGGCGTCGAGGACGCGCTGGCCGAACTGCCCTACATGACCGAGGCGATGCTCGTCACGCTCGGCAAGGCGGGCATCAAGACGCTCGACGATCTCGCCGACCTCGCGACCGACGAGCTGATCGAGAAGAAGCGTCAGGAGCCGCGCCGCCGCAATGACGATGCTCCCAAGCGTCCGGAGCACAAGGGCGGCGTGCTCGGTGCCTATGGCCTCTCCGAGGAACAGGGTAACGAGATGATCATGGCCGCGCGTGCGCACTGGTTCGAGGACGAGCCGGCATCCGCGAGCGAGAACGCCGAGCCCGAAGCCGAAGAGGCTGCGCGCGACTGATGCCGTTCGTGCTGATCCGACTGGCGGGCAGTGCGACCCGCGATCAGAAAGCGGGGATCGTGGCTGATGTCACATCCTCGCTGGTCACGCGGCTGGGCAAGAACCCGGCCGCGGTGCAGGTCGTGATCGAGGAAGTCAGCACGGAAAATTACGGTGCGGGCGGGCAGCTGATCGCCGATCGCGACTCGCCAGCGCAGCCACTTATCGCCAAGGGAGACGCGCATGCGGAACCCCGACCATGAGGCGATAAGCGGCCCCACCCGCTCCTGCATCCTGACCCGCGATCGTGCGCTGCAGCACGCGCTGGTGCGGCTGGTGCTCGGCCCCGACAATCTGGTCTACCCCGACGTGCGCGCGAAGGCGCCGGGTCGCGGTGCCTGGATCGGGGTGACGCGTGGCGAACTCGAACAGGCCTATGCCAAGGGCCGCTTGCGCGGTTCGCTCGCGCGCGCATTCAAGTCGAACGACGTGCAGGTGTCAGACACGCTGCCGCATCAGATCGCGACCGCTCTGGAGAAGAACGCACTCGACCGCTTGGGGCTGGAGGCACGTGCCGGGCACCTGCTGACCGGCGCGGAGCGGATCGAGAATGCAGCGCGCGGTGGACAACTTCGTGCGCTTTATCACGCCGCCGACGCGGGTGAGGACGGCGCGCGCAAGCTTGCGCAGGCATGGCGCGTCGGCTCCGATCGTGAGGGAAGCGACCTAAAGGGTCTGGTTCTTCCCGTCGCGCGCCCCATATTGTCGTTGGCGCTGGGCCGCGAAAATGTGGTACATATCGGCGTCACCGACCGCACGGCGGCCGATCGACTGGGCGAAGCGCTCGGTCGCTGGCTGCACTTTATCGGCCCTGATCCTATCCCGGCACCTTGCGAAACGGCCTCGCAAGGCGCATCGGCGCCCGGTCTCGAGCTTGCCTCGAACCTGGCGCCTACGGCCGTGACGATGAACGAGGAATTTGAGTGAGCGAGACCGACAACGACAAGCCGAAACTCGGAATGCGCGCGCCCCTGGGGCTGAAGCGCACGGTCGAGACCGGCAAGGTGAAGCAGAGCTTCAGCCACGGCCGTAGCAATACGGTAGTGGTCGAGGTGAAGCGTCGCCGCGTGCTCGGTCCGCAGGGTGCGGCCGAGCAGACCCCTGCGCCCGAGCCGACGCCGGCACCCGCGCCTGCTGCACCGCAGCCGCAGGCCGCACCGCCGCGCGCGCCGGTCAGCAACGAGACCGCGCAGGAGCGCCAGTCGCGTCTGCTGCGCGAGGCCGAGGAACAGCGCATGCACGCGCTGGAGGAAACGCGCCGCCGCCAGGACAGCGAGCGTCAGCACGCCGCCGAGGCCGAGCGCGCGCGCGCCGAAGAGAAGCGCCGTGCCGAGGCGGAAGCGCAGGCTGCCCCGCCCGCCCCTGCTCCCGAGCCCGAGCCCGAGCCGACCCCTGCTCCCGCACCCGCGCCTGCTCGCGAGGCAGCGCCTGCGCCGACTGTCGCGACGCCGATGGGCGCGCGCGGCTTCCGCCCGGTCGTGCGTGAGACGCCGCCGGCGGCCGAACCCGCACCCGAGCCGACCCCGGCTCCGGCCGTCGAGGCGACGCCCGCACCCGCTCCGGTCGAGGTGGCAGCACCCGTTCCTGCGCCGACGCCTGCGCCTACCCCCGCACCTGCTCCGACGCCCGCACCCGCGCCGCGTCCGACGATCGAACTCGGTCGCGATCCGTCGATGCCCGCGCCGCGTCGCTTCTCGCCGGTCGCGCGTCCCGACATTCCCAAGCCGCAGCCCAAGCCCGAGCCGAAGCCGGCGGCTGCCGCCACGCCGTCGCAGCCCGCATCGGGCGGTGGCGTCAACACGCCGCGCGCGATGCCCGCGGGCACGATGGCGGCACGCGGTGCAACCGCGGCCCGTCCGCAGCAGCGCGACCGCAAGTCGGACGAGCGTCGCGGCGGCAAGCTGACCGTCAACCGCGCGTTGAACGAGGACGGCGCCCGCGCGCGCAGCCTCGCCGCGTTGAAGCGTGCGCGTGAGAAGGAGAAGCGTGGCTTCGGCGGCCCGCGCGAGCCGCAGGCCAAGCAGGTCCGCGACGTGCAGGTGCCCGAGGTTATCACGGTGCAGGAACTCGCCAATCGCATGGCGGAGCGCGGTGCCGATCTCGTGAAGGCGCTGTTCAAGATGGGCATGCCCGTCACGATGACGCAGTCGATCGATCAGGACACCGCCGAGCTTCTGGTGACCGAATTCGGCCACAACATCGTCCGCGTGTCCGACAGCGACATTGATCTCGCGCTCGACACCGCGCCCGATGCGGAAGGCGATCTGCAGCCGCGACCGCCGGTGGTCACGATCATGGGCCACGTCGACCACGGCAAGACGAGCCTGCTCGACGCGCTTCGCGGCACCGACGTGGTGCGCGGCGAGGCCGGCGGCATCACGCAGCACATCGGCGCGTATCAGGTGACGCTCAAGGACAAGTCGAAGGTCACCTTCCTCGACACGCCGGGTCACGAGGCGTTCACCGCCATGCGTGCGCGCGGCGCCGATGTCACCGACATCGTCGTGTTGGTGGTCGCGGCCGACGACGGGCTGATGCCGCAGACGATCGAGGCGATCAACCACACCAAGGCGGCGGGCAAGCCGATGATCGTGGCGATCAACAAGGTCGACAAGCACGACGCCAACCCGCAGCGCGTGCGCGAGCGTCTGCTCGAGCACGACATCCAGGTCGAGGCGATGGGCGGCGAGACGCAAGACGTCGAAGTTTCCGCGCTCAAAAAGATCGGGCTGGACGAGCTGATCGCCAAGATCCAGCTCCAGGCCGAGCTGCTCGAACTGCGCGCCAACCCCGATCGCGATGCGGAGGGCAGCGTGGTCGAGGCGAAGCTTGACAAGGGCCGCGGTCCGGTCGCGACCGTGCTTGTCACACGCGGCACGCTCAAGGTCGGCGACGTGTTCGTCGTCGGCGCGGAAAGCGGCAAGGTGCGCGCGATCGTCGACGACAAGGGTCGCCAGCTCAAGAATGCCGGTCCCTCGATGCCGGTCGAGGTGCTCGGCATCACCGGCACGCCGTCGGCGGGCGACCAGTTGCAGGTGGTCGAGAACGAGCAGCGTGCGCGCGAAGTGGCGGAGTATCGCCAAGGCGTGTTGACGCAGAAGCGCACCACTACTGCGCCTGCGAGCCTTGAGAGCATGTTCTCCGCGCTCGCCGCCAACAAGGCGATCGAGTATCCGCTCGTCGTCAAGGCGGACACGCAGGGTACGGTCGAGGCGATCGTCGCGTCGATCAACAAGATTTCGACCGATCTCATCCGCGCGCGCGTGCTGCACTCGGGCGTCGGTGGTATCACCGAGAGCGATGTGACGCTCGCGGGTGCGTCGGGCGCGCCGATCATCGGCTTCAACGTCCGCGCGAATGCCAAGGCACGCGAGATCGCCGAGCGGCAGAAGGTGGCGCTGAAATACTACGACGTCATCTACGACCTGATCGACGAGATCCGCGCCGGCATGGCGGGTGAACTCGGGCCGGAGGCGTTCGAGACCGTTGTCGGCCGCGCCGAGATCCGCGAGGTCTTCTCGGCCGGCAAGCACGGTCGCGCGGCGGGTCTGCTCGTAACCGACGGCATTATCCGCAAGTCGCTCAAGGCGCGCATCACGCGTCAGGATGTCATCATCTACCAGGGCGAGATCGCGTCGCTTCGTCGCTTCAAGGACGACGTGCCCGAGGTTCGCGCCGGCTTGGAGTGCGGTGTGACGTTCACGCAGAACTTCACCGACATCAAGGCGGGCGACTACCTGGAGACCTACGAAGTCGAACTGCGCGAGCGCACGTTGTAAGCGCGCCCGAGCGGGCGGATGCTGTCACAGACACAGATCATCCGCTCGCTCGGCGAGGCGCTCGGCTGGCTTGAAAAGGAGCTCGATTGGGGCGCACCGCTTGCCGGGCTTCGCCACCTGACCGGGCGCATTGGTGAGTTCTACGCCGCCATGCTGACCCGAGGTCGTCAGATGGCGGGCGCGGTCAACCAGCGTGGCTACGACGTGGTCGGGTTCGATGGCGAGCGCATCGCGGTCAAGACCGTCACGTCCAGCGGCCGCGCGACGTTCAACCCGCGCACGCTCACGCTCGTCGACCGCATCATCGTGCTGCGGATCAGCACCGACGCCGACAATGGTGTTGCGATCGAAACACTGCTCGATGTGCTGCGCGCTGATTTCGATCACCATCTGCGGTCCCTCGCGAACGGCGAGGTCGAATTCCCGATCCGACCGCCGCGTACCCCCGCGCGCGACATGGACGATCAGGCAATCATCGCCGAGGCCGCTTACGATCGCTGGATGGTCCGCCAATACGAAAGTGGAACCGTGCGCGTGCTGGAAGACGGTGTCGAACTCGCGACCGCGATGCCCGTGCTCCGTATGCTCGCGGCGACCCTTGGCGTTGACCTGCGCAATGCTAATGGCGGGTTCCGGAACACGCGACAGCTCGGCGACGCTGTGCTCGTGGCGATGAAGAGTATGAGATGAAGAACGACGACAAGCCCGAGAAATCCGTCCGTACGCTGCGCGTCGGCGAGCAGGTTCGCCACGTCCTGTCGGAGATCCTGCAACGCGGCGACGTGCATGACGAGACGCTGGCAAAGCACATGGTCAGCGTGACCGAGGTGCGCATGTCGCCAGACCTGCGCCACGCGACCGTGTTCGTGAAGCCGCTGCTCGGCCGCGACGAGGAAGCGGTGCTCAAGGCGCTGCGCACCAACACGGCTTACCTACAGCGCGAGGTCGCGCACCGCGTGCAGAACAAATATGCTGCCAAACTCAAGTTCCTGGCGGACGAAAGCTTCGACGAGGGCAGCCACATCGACGCGCTGCTGCGCCGTCCGGAGGTTGCGCGCGACCTGAACGACGACGAATAGGCTACGCACCGTGGCCAAGCTCTATTTCTACTATGCCAGCATGAACGCGGGCAAGTCGACCAACCTGCTCCAGGCCGATTTCAACTACCGCGAGCGCGGCATGGCGACGATGCTGTTCACCGCCGCGATCGACGATCGCTTCGCCGCGGGCACGATCACATCACGCATCGGCCTGTCCGCGCCCGCGACCCCGTTCGACACCTCGACCAATCTTGCCGCGCAGGTGGCGGCGCAGCACGCGCAAACGCCGATCGCATGCGTGCTGGTCGACGAGGCGCAGTTTCTCACCGACGCGCAGGTCGACCAGCTCGCCTGGCTCGCCGACACCCTCGCCGTGCCGGTACTCGCATACGGCCTGCGCACCGACTTCCAAGGACAGCTTTTTCCCGGCTCCGCCCGCCTGCTCGCGCTCGCCGACTCGCTCATCGAGATCAAGTCGGTCTGCGCCTGCGGGCGCAAGGCGACGATGAACCTGCGCGTCGACGCCGCCGGTCGCCCAATCGCGCAGGGGCAGCAGACCGAAATTGGCGGCAACGACCGCTACGTCGCGCTATGCCGCCGCCACTTTACCGAGGCACTGGCAGGCTGAGCGGCGAGCGGACGCGCCTGCCCTTCCTTCCCCGTTATCCCAGACCCGGTCCAAGGTCCCAGTTCCTTGGCGAGCTGCAAAGAGCAACGAAATCCTGAGGCGGATGACCTGATCAGCTAGCCGCCAAATCTACGCAAACGAAAACCCCGGCCAGTCACCCGGCCGGGGCCCATGTCACTCAGCGCTAGCCGCGGCTCACGCCTTGACGGTCGCCGCCTTGCCACCCTTTTTCTTGGGTTTGGGCGCCGCCGGCTCGATCGTGAACGCGAGCGCATTGTCCTTGAGCTTCACCGTTACCTCGCCGCCGTGGACCAGCTTGCCGAACAGCAATTCCTCGGCCAGCGGCTGCTTGATCTTCTCCTGGATCAACCGGCCCATCGGGCGCGCGCCATACAGCTTGTCGTAGCCCTTGGTCGTCAGCCACGTCTTCGCTTCGTCATCCAGCTTGATGTGCACATCGCGGTCGGCGAGCTGGAGTTCCAGCTGGAGGATGAACTTGTCGACCACACGCGCGACCACCTCGGGGGGCAGGTAACCGAACGGCACCACCGCATCCAACCGGTTGCGGAACTCGGGCGTGAACATCCGCTGCACCGCCTGCTCGTCCTCACCCTCGCGGGTCAGGTTGCCGAAGCCGACCGTCTCGCGCGCCATGTCGCTGGCACCCGCATTGGTCGTCATGATCAGGATGGTGTTGCGGAAGTCGACCGTCTTGCCGTGCTGGTCGGTCAGACGCCCGTTGTCCATCACCTGCAACAGGATGTTGAACAGGTCCGGATGCGCCTTCTCGATCTCGTCGAGCAGCAGCACGCAGTGCGGACTCTGGTCGACCGCGTCGGTCAACAGACCGCCCTGATCGAACCCGACATAGCCCGGAGGCGCACCGATCAGCCGGCTGACCGAGTGCCGCTCCATATATTCGGACATATCGAACCGCTGGAGCGGGATGCCCAGGATCGTCGCCAGCTGCTTCGCCACCTCGGTCTTGCCGACGCCGGTTGGGCCCGAGAACAGATAATTGCCGATCGGCTTCTCCGGTTCGCGCAGACCAGCGCGCGCCAGCTTGATCGCTGACGACAGCTTCTCGATCGCGGCATTCTGCCCGAACACGACGCGCTTCAGATCAGTCTCGAGATGCTCGAGCACCTTCTTGTCGTCGGTCGACACCGACTTCGGCGGGATGCGCGCCATCGTTGCGATGACAGCCTCGATCTCCTTGGCGGTGATCGTCTTTTTGCGCTTGTTCGGCGCCACCAGCATCTGCATCGCGCCGACCTCGTCGATCACGTCGATCGCCTTGTCGGGCAGCTTGCGGTCGTTGATGTAGCGCGCCGACAGCTCCACCGCCGACTTGATCGCCTCGGGCGTGTACTTGACCGAATGGTGCTCCTCGAACGCGGAGCGCAAGCCGGCGAGTATCTTGATCGTATCCTCGACGGACGGCTCGTTGACGTCGATCTTCTGGAACCGGCGCAGCAGCGCGCGATCCTTCTCAAAGTGGTTGCGGAACTCCTTGTAGGTGGTCGATCCGATGCAGCGGATCGTGCCGCCCGACAACGCGGGCTTGAGCAGATTGGACGCATCCATCGCGCCGCCGCTCGTCGCGCCCGCGCCGATCACGGTGTGAATCTCGTCGATGAAGAGCACCGCGTCGGGCATCTTCTCCAGCTCGTTGACGACCGCCTTCAACCGCTCCTCGAAGTCGCCGCGGTAGCGCGTGCCGGCGAGCAGCGCGCCCATGTCGAGCGAGTAGATGACCGCGGGCAGCAGCACCTCGGGCACGTCACCCTCGACAATCTTGCGCGCCAACCCTTCCGCGATCGCGGTCTTTCCCACGCCCGGATCGCCTACGTAGAGCGGGTTGTTCTTCGAGCGCCGGCACAGGATCTGCACCGTGCGGTCGACCTCGGCCGAGCGCCCGATCAGCGGGTCGACCTTGCCGGTCTTCGCCTTCTCGTTCAGGTCGACGGTGAATTGCTTAAGCGCGCTCTCGCCCTTCTTGCCCGACTCGGCCTTTTCCTTCTTCTCTTCCTCCGCACCCTTCACGCTCGTCGCCTCCGGGGTGGCGTTGCCCTTGCCAACGCCGTGGCTGATATAGCTGACCGCATCCAGCCGGCTCATGTCCTGCTGCTGGAGGAAATAGACCGCGTAGCTCTCGCGCTCGCTGAACAGCGCGACGAGGACGTTGGCGCCCGTCACCTCGTCGCGGCCCGAGGACTGGACGTGGAGGATCGCGCGCTGGACGACGCGCTGGAAGCCGCTGGTCGGCGAGGGATCAGTGGCGGCGTCGACCTTCAACGCGCCGAGTTCGGTGTCGAGGTAGTGTGCGACGGTGGTCTTGAGCTCACCCGTGTCGACCCCGCACGCGGCCATCACCTGGCTGGCGTGCTCGTCGTCGATCAACGCGAGTAGAAGGTGCTCCAGCGTCGCATATTCGTGGCGACGCGAGGACGCGGCCTCGAGCGCCTTGTGCAGCGTGGTCTCGAGAGCGCTGGCGAAAGAAGGCATCGGTTACTTACTCCTGTCGGGCGCTGCCCGAACAGGCATCGCCCTTTCCACCTATGTCGGTAGTCGAGCGCCCCGCATCAAGCCGCGCGCCCTTCTCGCCATCACCGGGTTGAACGTTCATGGCGGTCGGTTGGCTCCGGAAAGGCCGGACCCGCGCATGCTCGCCACGCACCCCCTGCATCGCCGTCGTCGGCATGTGCAGGCGGGCGGTCCCGGTCATCGGCGCGCGCGTCTCACGACTTGAACAGCGAGTCCGCGCTCGCGCGGTGGCTCACCGCACCGGCGATCTTCGCGCGACAGCGCGCGATCTCGCCCTCTAGCGCCGTGACCCGCGCCTCCAGCTCGCCGACCGACAGCCGGTCGAGGTCCTCGGCCAGCAACGCCGTCAGCGGATCGTCGCCGCGGCGACCGAGGATATCGTCCAGGTCCACGATGACGAACGTTGACCCTGCCCGACGTGAAGTCAATAAGGCCGCGGCGAAATGGGGGACTTCGTGTGATGGGTGACCTACCCGAGACGATGCTGGCGATCGATCCGGATGCGCCGGGCGGACCCGAGGTGCTGGTGCCGGTGGAGCGCCCGGTGCCCGCTCCGGCCGCGGGCGAGGTGCTGATCCGCGTCGCCGCCGCCGGGGTCAACCGTCCCGACGTGCTCCAGCGCAAGGGCGGCTACCCGCCCCCGCCAGGCGCGCCCTCGACGCTCGGGCTTGAACTCGCCGGAACGGTCGTCGCGGTCGGCGACGAGGTCGACGCGGCGATGATCGGCCAGCCGGTCTGCGCGCTGGTCGCGGGCGGTGCCTATGCCGAGTACGCGGTCGCCCCCGCAGCGCAATGCCTGCCCGTGCCAGAGGCGCTGTCGATGGCGGAGGCCGCTGCGCTTCCCGAGACTCTGTTCACCGTGTGGACCAACCTGTTCGAGCGCGCCTTCGCTGTCGAGGGCGACACCGTGCTCGTCCACGGCGGCACGAGCGGCATCGGCACGATGGCGATCGCGCTTGCCAACCTGTTCGGGCTGACGATCATTGTGACCGCGGGCTCGGACGAGAAATGCGCCGCGGCGCGCGAACTCGGCGCGCATCACGCGATCAACTACAAGACGCAGGATTTCGTCGCCGAGGTGAAGTCGATCACCGGGGGCAATGGCTGCGCCGCGGTGCTCGACATGGTCGGCGGCGATTACGTGCCGCGCAACATGCAGTGCCTGGCCGACGACGGTCGCCACGTCTCGATCGCGGTGCAGGGCGGCACGCACGCGACGATCCCGATCTTCGACATCATGCGCCGCCGCCTGACGCTGACCGGATCGACGCTGCGCGCGCGCGACGCCGCGTTCAAGGGGCTGGTCGCCGACGAGCTGCACAAGACGGTATGGCCGCACGTCGAGGCGGGCCGCCTGAAGCCGGTGATGGACCGCACCTTCCCGCTCGCCGAGGCCGCCGACGCGCATCGCCGGATGGAGGCGGGCGACCATGTCGGCAAGATCGTGCTGACGCTCGACTGAGCGACGACACAGCCGGGCCGGGAAACGGCGCGCCGGGCATCCCCGCCGCGCCGTTTTCTGTTGCCACTCCGCCGCTCGGCGAAGCGCCTCGGCTCAGTTGCTGTCGCTGTTGTCGTCGCCGCCGTCGGTCGCGACCAGCACCACCGCGACGATCGCCGCCAGGATGCCGATGCTGATCAGCGTGCCGGTCGGCACCGCCGCGCCGATCTGGCTCGACTTCGCCGCCGGCGCCGCCGCGCGGATCGACAAGGACGCCGCTGGGTTCGTCGGCGCGGGCGCTGCGACGGCGGCGGTGGAAACGGTCATCAGCGCGGCGGCGACGCTGCCACCCAGCATGGACTTAAACGACATGATAATTCCTCCTGTTGGTGCCCGCTTCCCTCGTGCCGCCACGCCTGTCAACGACGCGGCACGCCCCCGCGGCATGCGGGGCGCGTAAAAGCACGGCGATGTTGCAAGCGTGAGACAGTGGCGCGCGGCCGGATGCGTGTCGCCGAACCGTCACGCCCCTGTCGCGGCGGCGTCACGGCGCTGTCGCGACGGCGTCACGCGCCCGAGACGCGGGCGTAACATGGCCGGTGTAGGACCTTTCCCGACCGGGAGAGCCACGACGATGACCGCCACGACGATCGCGCGCCTGACAACCGCACCGCCGAACGGTGCCGACATCACCGACCTGTTCGATTTCGCCGCCTCGCGTCCGCACCGCCCGGAGCCAGAGGGTAATCAGCGCCGCCGCTATCGCGCGATCTGGATCAGCGACGTGCATCTCGGCACCCGCGGCTGCAACGCCGACCTGCTGATCGACTTCCTCGACCATGTCGACAGTGACACGATGTATCTCGTCGGCGACATGATCGACGGCTGGCGGCTCAAGAAGCGCTTCTACTGGCCGGCCGCGCACAACGACGTCGTGTGGCGGCTGATGAAGCGCGCTCGGCGCGGCACGCGGATGGTCTACATCCCCGGCAACCACGACGAGATGTTCCGCCAGTTCGCCGGGCTCGACTTCGGCGGCATCCAGATCCGCCGCAAGGCCATCCACGAGACCGCCGACGGTCGCCGCCTGCTGGTGCTTCACGGTGACGAGTTCGACGCGATCACGCTCGCGCACACTTGGCTCGCGCACGTCGGCGACGCCGCCTACACCGCGCTGATGGGGCTGAACCGCTGGGTCAATGCTTTCCGCCGCCGCGCCGGCATGCCCTATTGGTCGCTGTCGAAACATGCCAAGGCGAAGGTCAAGAACGCGGTCGCCTTCATCTCGCGCTTCGAGGAGGTGGTCGCGCAGGCGGCGGGCTCGCGCGGCGTCGACGGCGTCGTGTGCGGCCACATCCACACCGCGGAAATGCGCGACATCGCCGGGGTCGCTTATTACAACGACGGCGACTGGGTGGAGGGCTGCACCGCGCTGGTCGAGCATCACGACGGCCGCATGGAGCTGCTTCACTGGGCCGACGAGATCGCGCGGCGCGACCGCGACGCGCCCGCCGCCGTCCCGCTCACGCTTGCCGCCTGAGCGGTCCCGTGCGGATCGCGATCGTCACCGACGCCTGGGCACCGCAGGTCAACGGCGTCGTCCGCACGCTGGAGGCGACGCGCGCGCAGCTGCTGGCACTCGGTCACGACGTGCTGGTGATCGCACCCGACGCTTTCGCCAGCCTGCCCTGCCCGACCTACCCCGAAATTCGCTTAGCCCTCGCCGGGCGCAGCGCGGTCGGCCGCCGCCTCGCCACCTTCGCGCCCGATGCGATCCATATCGCCACCGAAGGCCCGCTCGGCCTCGCGGCCAGGCGCTGGTGCGGCGCGCGCGCGCTCCCCTTCACCACTGCCTATCACACGCAGTTTCCCGATTACGTCGCCGCACGCACCGGCGTCGCGCCCGACTGGGTATGGCGCTACGTCCGCTGGTTCCACGCCGCGGCCGAGGCCGTGCTCGTCTCCACCCCGACGATCGCCGCCGAGCTGCACGCGCACGGCCTCGCCCACACACGCCTGTGGGGCCGCGGCGTCGACCTCGCCTGCTTCGCGCCCGCGGGGCCGATCGACCCCGCAATGCGCCCGCTACCCGGTCCCGTGCTACTCTACGTCGGCCGTGTCGCGGTCGAGAAGAACCTAGACGCGTTCCTCGCCGCCGACGTGCCGGGCAGCAAGGTCGTGATCGGCGACGGCCCCGCGCTCGCGTCGCTGCAACAGCGTTTCCCGGCCGCGCACTTCCTCGGCCGTCGCTCGGGCGACGCGCTCGCCGCCGCCTATCGCAGCGCCGACGCCTTCGTCTTTCCCAGCCGCACCGACACGTTCGGGCTCGTGATGATCGAGGCGATCGCCTGCGGGACGCCCGTCGCCGCCTTTCCCGTGGCCGGGCCGGTCGACGTGCTCACCGCTGCGACGGGCGCGATGCACGAAGACCTGTCGGCCGCGATCGGCGCCGCATTAAGGCTCGACCGCCGCGCCTGCGCCACCGCCGGACAGCGCTTCACCTGGGCCGCCGCGACCGAGCAGTTCCTCGCCGCGCTGCAACCGATCGCCCCCGCCCGCCTCGCCGCCTGACCGTACAGTCCGAGCGCCACGCACACCCCGCTTGCCCTCGCCCTCCCCCTGCACTAAGTCTGCGGGCATGGTGTGGCCGCTCCGGTAAGGGGCGGCCCTTTGCATTTATGGAGTTCCCGCATGGCCCAGCCGCTCATGCCCCACGCCACTGCTTCCTGGCTGGTCGACAATACCGCGCTCTCGTTCGAGCAGATCGCCGATTTCTGCGGCCTCCACATCCTCGAGGTGCAGGCGATCGCAGACGACACCGCCGCGACGAAGCTCACCGGCCGCGATCCGATCCGCGCGCACGAGGTGACGCAGGAGGAGGTCGACCGCGCGCAGGCCGACCCCGACTACCGGATGCAGATGACCAAGGGTCCCGACCAGGTCCGCCGCACCAAGGGCCCGCGCTATACCCCGGTGTCGAAGCGGCAGGACAAGCCCGACGGCATCGCCTGGATCATCCGCAACCATCCCGAGATCTCGGACGGCCAGATCTCGCAGCTGATCGGGACCACGCGCACGACGATTGCCGCGATCCGCGACCGCAGCCACTGGAACATCGCCAACATCACGCCGAAGGACCCGGTCACGCTCGGCCTCACCAGCCAGCGCGAGCTCGACGCCGCGGTCAGCAAGGCGGCGAAGGCGGCGGGGATCGAGCAGCAGCAGACCGACACCCGCCTCGACGGGGACCGTCAGGCGCTGATCGCGAGCCTGCGCGCGGAGCGCGACCAGGCCGCGCGTGACGCGGAGAACGGCTACGACGAGGGCGCGACCGCCCGCCCCGCGTTCGAGGATCCGTTCCGCCGCTAAGCGACCGCGCTGCCCGGCAGTCAGACATGGAAGGAGCCGCGACTGAATACTCGGTCGCGGCTCTTTATCTTTGACGCACAGCCGGAACCGCTAGCCGGATCAAAATTTCGGCCAAACCTGCCGCGCTACCAACCGCACGAACCCGCCCTACGTTTAAGCCGCCCGCTTCATTATCTGCGTGACGTGCGCCGCCTATGCCCGCTAGCGTCTCCGGCATGGCGACACACCACCAGCGAGGACTGATCGGCGACGAGGGATTGACCCCGACCAGCGCCGCCGGCCTCACCTATCCGTTCGGCGACCGCGCGCCCAAGCCCGGCGAGCTGGTGACGATCGCGCCCGGCATCCGCTGGTGGCGGGTGCCGATGTCGGGGCCGCTCAAGCACGTCAACGGGCTGATCCTCGACGACCATGACGCGAACGGCCCGTGCGTGCTCACGATCGACACCGGCACGGCCAGCCCGCGCACGACCGAGGCGTGGCGCACCATCCTCGACGGCCCGCTCGCCGGCGAACGCGTTGGCCGCATCCTGTGCACCCACATGCACCCCGATCATCTCGGCCTCGCCGGCTGGCTCTCACGCCGCTTCGACGACGCGCCGATCCTGATGACGCGCACCGAGTGGCTGACCGCGCGCATGCTGTCGTCCGACGCGCGACCCGAGGTGCCCGACGAGCAAATCGCCTTCTGGCGCGGTGCCGGCTGGAGCGACGAGCAGATCGCGGAGGCGAGCAAGGGCGGCTTCGCGCGCTTCGCCAAGATGATCGCCCGGCTCCCGCTCGGTTACACCCGCATCCGCGACGGCGAGGTGCTGCGGATCGGTGACGCCGACTGGCACGTCGTGGTGGGCAGCGGCCACTCGCCCGAGCACGCCTGCCTCGTCGACTATGACCGCCGCATCCTGATCGCGGGCGATCAGGTGCTGCCGCGGATCAGCTCCAACATCTCGCTCCACGCCGGCGAACCCGGCGCCGACCCGCTCGGCGACTGGCTTGCCTCGATCGAGCGTTTCCGCCGGCTGCCGGACGATCTGCTCGTCCTGCCCGGCCACGGCGACCCGTTCCACGGCCTCCACGCGCGTCTGGACGCACTCGAGCAGGAGCACCGCGACCGGCTCGACGCGCTCGTCGCGCACATGACCGAGCCGCGCCGCGCGGTGGACTGTTTCGCACAGCTGTTCCGCCGCCCGATCGGCCCCGACGTGATCGGCATGGCGACGGGCGAGGCACTCGCCCACCTGCGCCACCTGGAGGTCACCGGCCGCGTGGTTCGCACCACCCGCGACGGCGTATGGTGGTATTCGCGCGCCTGAACGCCCATTTATCTTTCGTGTCGACGTTCACCACCCGCCCCCGCCCGCAACCGCAGATCGTTCGCGTCATCGACCTGGAGACGACCGGCTCCGCCCCGCCCGCGCATGCGGTATGCGAGGTCGGCTGGCAGGACGTGGCGCTCGGTGAAGACGGCCGCTGGGAACTCTACGGCGAGGGCGGCAACATCCTCGTCAATCCCGGCCGCCTGATGCCGCCCGTCACGCAGGCGATCCACCACATCCGCGACGAGGATGTCGCTGACGCGCCTTACTGGCACGATGTTGCGCGTCAGGTGCTCGACCCCTACCCGCGCCGCGTCGCGCTCGCCGCGCACCGCGCGGCGTTCGAGGAGCAATTCTGCACTCCCGCCTTCACGCGCAACGCCGACTGGATCTGCACGTGGAAGTGCGCGCTGCGGCTCTGGCCCGACAGCCCGTCCTTCTCCAACCAGGTACTGCGCTACTGGCGCAAGCCCTACGGGCTGGAGCACGAGCGCGGCCTGCCCGCGCACCGCGCCTTCCCCGACGCCTATGTCACCGCGCACCACGTCCGCGACCAGTTGAACGAGGCGAGCGTCGCGCAACTGGTCGAATGGTCGAACGAGCCCGGTCTGCTGCCGCGCGTCCGCTACGGCCCCGACCGCGGCAAGGAATGGCGCGAGATCGAGGAGGAAAGCCTCGTCAAGTTCATGACCGACCGCGATCCCGACATCCGCTTCACCGCCGAGACCGAAATGGCGCGGCGCCGCGGCGGCGGGCACGTCGGTCGCGCCACCGCCCAAGAATTACTGCTTTAATCGCTGCGCTAATTGTCACGCTAGGCGGCGATCCTAACCTATCACACTTGTGACAGGTCCGCTTTGCTGCTTATCGCGGGCGCGATGGCCCGCTCGCCCACCTTGTTCGTCTCGCCGAGAGAAAGCCCGATCGGCAAGCGGCTGACCACGCTGATGTCGATCGGCTTCCTCGCGCTCGTCGCCGCGGGGATTGCCGCTGCATGGATGACGCAGCGCAATCAGGTCCACGCGCGCTGGGTCGAACATACCTACCGCGTCGAGAACGCGATCATCGATCTGCGCCGATTGATCGAGGAAGGCGAGACGACCAGGCGCGGCTATCTGCTCGCCCCCGACGTGCCGCTGCTGCGCACCGCCTATGAGGCGACCGCGCGCGATCTGCCCGTTCGCCTCTCCGCACTCGACGCGTTGGTAGCCGACAATGCACTGCAACGTCGCAACGTCGTCGAACTCGACGCTCAGATCGGTCCGATCGCCGCCGCGCGCGCGCAATCGATCGCGCTCGTCGATGCAGGGCGCGTGGTCGAGGCGCGCGATCTGTTCCATACCGAAACCGCCTCGCGCCGCATGATGGCGGTGCGCCGCACGATGAACCGCATGATCGCGATCGAGCGCACGCTGCTCGCACAGCGCGACGCCGAATTGCGCGACGCGGTGCACGCCTTCTACGTCATGCTCGCGCTGACGGGCGTGCTGCTGGTCGTGGTCGCGCTGATCTCGCTCGCCGCCGTGCTCACCTACACGCGCGATCTCGGGCGGTCGCGCGATACGCTCAACGAGCTGAACGCGAATCTGGAGGCGATCGTCGCCGATCGCACCGCTGACCTCACGCGCGCGAACGAGGAGATCCAGCGCTTCGCCTATATCGTCAGCCACGACCTGCGCTCCCCGCTCGTCAACGTCATGGGCTTCACCGCCGAACTCGAAGCCTCGACGCAGCAGCTGGCCCAGCTCGTCGACCGCGCCGAGCAGGAGGCGCCGCACCTGGTCAGCGAGGACGCGCGCCTCGCCGCGCGCGAGGACTTGCCCGAGGCGATCGGCTTCATCCGCACCTCGACGCAGAAGATGGACCGGCTGATCAACGCCATCCTGATGCTGTCGCGACAGGGTCGCCGCGTGCTCTCGCCCGAACGGCTCGACCTCGTCGCGCTGGTCGAGAACATCCGCGACGCGATGACGCACCGCCTGACCGAGGCGGACGCCGAGATCGTGATCGAGCAGCCTATGCCCGACGTGGTCAGCGACCGCTTCTCGCTCGACCAGATCCTCTCCAACCTCGTCGACAATGCGGTCAAATATCTGAAGCCCGGCGTACCCGGCCGCATCACCGTGCGTGGTCGCCGCCAGGCCTCGCGCATCATCATCGAGGTCGCCGACAACGGCCGCGGCATCGACCCGCGCGACCATTCGCGCGTGTTTGACCTGTTCCGCCGCTCCGGCACGCAGGATCGCCCGGGCGAAGGCATCGGCCTCGCCACCGTCCGCGCGCTCGTCTTCCGCCTCGGCGGCCATATCGAGGTTTCCTCGACCCTTGGCGAAGGCGCCACCTTCCGCCTAACGCTGCCCCTCTCGCTCGAACCGCAGGATCGCTCCGAATGAACGCCTCTTCCAATCCGCAGTCGGTCAACATCGTGATGATCGAGGACGATGAGGGTCACGCGCGCCTGATCGAGAAGAACATCCGCCGCGCCGGCATCCTGAACGAGATTCGCCACTTCACCGACGGCACCACCGCGCTCGACTACCTCTTCAACGCCGCCGACGGCCCGCAGCGCAACGGCCCCGCACTCGTCCTGCTCGACCTGAACCTGCCCGACATGAGCGGCACCGACATCCTCGCCCGCATCAAGGGCAGCGATGGCCCGGTGCGCCGCACCCCCGTCGTCGTGCTGACCACCACCGACGACAAGGTCGAGATCCAGCGCTGCTACGACTTGGGCGCCAACGTCTACATCACCAAGCCGGTCAATTACGAGAGCTTCGCGCAGGCGATCCGCCAGCTCGGCCTGTTCCTGTCGGTCATCCAGGTGCCCGACCTGGACGACGGCCGGTAACGGGCGCGTGAGCGTGCGCCGCGTCCTCTACATCGACGACGACGCCGGTATCCGCCGGCTGGTGTCGCGCGCGCTGGAGAGACGCGGCTATTCGGTCACCGCGGCCGACGGCGGAGAGGCGGGCGTCGCCGCCGCGGCGAGCGAGCCGTTCGATCTCGTCGCGGTCGACCATTATATGCCCGGCATCGACGGGCTGGAAACGCTCGCGCGGCTGCGCGCGCTGCCGAACCCGCCCGCCGTCGTCTACGTGACGGGCTCGGAGGAAAGCCGCGTCGCGATCGCCGCGCTGCGCGCCGGTGCCGCCGACTACGTCGTGAAGACGCCGGGCGAGGATTTCTTCGACCTGCTCGACGCCACCTTCGCACAGGTGATCGAACGCCGCCTGCTCGAACAGGCGACGCTGCGCGCTGAGGAGGACCTGCGCGCCAGCAATGCCCGGCTCGAGGCGCTGCTCGCCGAGGTCAATCACCGCGTCGCCAACTCGCTACAACTCGTCTCGGCGATGGTCCGCATGCAATCGAGCGCGCTGACCGACGCGGCCGCGCGTGCGGCGCTGGAGGATACGCAGCGCCGCATCACCGCGATCGCGCAGGTCCACCGCCGCCTCTACACCGGCGACGCGGTGGAGAGCGTCGACATGCACGAATACCTGACTGCATTGATCGACGAGCTGACCGCGACCTGGTCGACGCCCGCCACCCCGCGCGCGCTCAAGCTCGCGGCCGAACCCGTCCGCCTGCCGACCGATCGCGCGGTGTCGCTGGGCGTGATCGTTACCGAACTGGTCAGCAACGCGTGCAAATACGCCTATCCGCACGGCCCCGGCGAAGTGCGCATCGCGCTCACCCGCGACGGCGACCAGCGCTTCCGCCTGTCGGTCGAGGATGACGGCGTCGGCATCGGGGACGCGGTGCCGAAGGGTACGGGCGTCGGCACCAAGCTGATCCGCGCAATGGCGCAGAGCCTCGACACGATCGTCGAATACGATCCGCTGCACGCCGGCACCCGCGCGATCCTGGCCGGCACGCTCTAGCGGCTCACGCCGCCCGCCGCTCGGGCGTGAACGCGACCTCCAGTCGCCGCAGCGCATGAACGAAATTGTTCGGCGCGATGTCGATCCCGCCCGACCAGTGCATGTCGGGAAAGCGCCGAAAGATTTGGCGGTACGCTTCCTCCAGCTGCACCTGCGCGGTCATCCGCCCGATGCACAGATGCGGGCCGTAGCCGAAGGCGATGTTCTTCTCCGCATTGGTGCGCGCGATGTCGAACCGGTCGGGATCAGGAAACATCGCGGCGTCGCGGTTCGCGGCACCGTAATACATGATGACCTTCTCGCCCGCCGCGATCATCTGACCGTTCAGTTCGACGTCCCGCGTCGCGGTACGCCGCATGTAGATGACCGGCGACACCATGCGCGTGATCTCATGCACCGCATTGGTCAGCAGGCTTCCATCCGCTTGCAACCGCGCCTTCTGCTCGGGGTGCTCGGTGAACAGCTTCATCGCGCCCGACAGTGTGTTGCGCGTCGTGTCGTTGCCCGCGAACACGATCAGCAGCCACGCCCCGTCGAGATACTCGCCCGGCAGCCGCTCGCCCTCTACCTCGGCGTTGGCGATCGCGCTCATCAGGTCGTCCTGCGGGTCGGCGCGCCGCTTCGCCAGCATGTCGCGCCCATACTCGAACATCTCGCCGACGTTGTGGTTGAACAACTGGATGAACGCCGCGATCTGCGGGCTCGGCGCGGCCAGCCCTGCCAGCTGCTCGATCTGCTCGGCCGCGACCTGCTGCGCCATTTCCAGGAAGTGGATCCAGCCGACGAACCGCTCGCGGTCCGCCACCGGCACCCCCAGCATCTCGCACAAGGTGAAGATCGGCAACCGCTGCGCGAACTTCTCGACGAAGTCGCACGTGCCCATCGGTGCCACCCCGTCGAGCAACCGCGCCACCTCACCCGCCACGCGCGCGCGCAGCCCCTTCATGTAGCTCGCGGTGAAATACGGCATGTGCTCGCGCCGCAGCTGCCGATGCGCGCGTCCGTCGAGATTGATCATCGAATTGGTGGAGGCCGAGAACAACGTCGGGTGCCGCGTCTCCTCCGGCCCCAGCCCCATCAGGATGCCGCCCGCCTCCGACGAGAAGGTCTCGGGATCGCCGTTGACGCGCTTCACGTCCTCATACCCGGTCACCGCCCAGAAACCGACGCCCGTGCCGCCGCCGCTGGTGCGCGGTCCCTCGTGCCACATCACCGGTGCGCGCGCGCGCATCGCGGCGTAATCATCCCACGGCTGACCGTGCGTGAACGCGCGAATGTCGGTCAGTCGCACCTGCTCGAGCACCGGGTAAGCGGGCGCGAACGTCGGTCCTGCGCGTCCCTCGACGATATGGTCGCTGACCAGCCGCATCGAACTTCCCTCGCCCATAACTTTTGTTCTGGCGAGACTAAGCGCGATCGTCGCCGCGCCCAAGCGCTTTCTAGCGACGGCGGAACGACGCGCGCGCGACCAGCATGCCAAGCCCTAGCAGCACGATCGGCGCGACCCACAGCGGCCACGTCGTGCCTCCGACCGGCGGGTCGAACGTCACGTAGTCGCCGTAGCGCGCGATCAGCCACTGGCGAACCTCGTCGGGTCGCTCGCCGCCGGCGATCCGCTGCCGCACCAGCGCGCGCATGTCGCCAGCCATGTCGGCGTCCGAGTCCGCGATCGACTGCCCCTGACAGACGAGGCAGCGCAGCGTCGCCATCAGGGCGCGCGCCTCCGCTTCCTGCGCCGGATCAGGCAGCTGCGTATAGGCGAGCGCGGCGGGCGGTCGCTGCGCCATCACGGGTGCCGCGATCAGCGCGAGCGCGAGAACGAACTTCCTCACTCGGCCCCAACCTCAGCCTCGGCCAACGCCTGCTGCAACCGCGCGACATCCTCGGGGCGGATGTCACCGACGTGCTGCATGCGGATCACGCCGCGGCCGTCGATCACGAACGTCTCCGGCACCCCCGACGAGCCGAGCGCCAGTTGCAGCCGGCTCGTCGCATCGTCGCCGATCCGCGCGTACGGGTCGCCGTTGCGCCGCAGGAAACCGGTGATCGCCGGCCCCGTGTCACGGATCGCGACCGCGTCGATCGGCACGCCCGCCGCCTTCAACGTCATCAGCTGCGGCGCCTCGGCGATGCAGGGGATGCACCAGCTCGCGAACACGTTGAGCAGCCGCGGCTTGCCCTGCCTGAAATCCTTGTCCGACAGCCCCGGCTTGCCCGGCACGATCGGCGGCAGCGTGAACGCGGGCAGCGGCTTGCCGACCATCGCCGAGTGCACGGTGCGGTCCGCGGGCAGGTACAGCCCCCACATCACGACCGCGACGATCACGCCGAACGCGCACAACGGCAGCCAGACGACCCACCGCTTGCCGCTCACGCGTACCACTCCATCTCCGCGCGTCGCCGCCGCTTCATCCACCCGCGCCGCTGGTGCCCGACGATCGACAGCGCCCCACCCGCGGCGATCATCGCGCCGCCCAGCCAGATCAGCGTCACGAACGGCTTCCACCACAACCTGAGCTGCCAGCGCCCGTCGTCGCCCAGCGCGCCCAGCACGGTGTAGAGCTGCCCGCCCGCCAGCGTCGCGATCGCGCTCTCGTTGGTCGTCGTCACCGGCGTGGTGAAATAGCGCACCTGCGGGCGCAGCACGAATGGCGCGTCTTCGCCCTCGCGGACCGACAGCCTGGCCTCCAGCGCGGTCCAATTGTCACCGATCACCGGGCGCACGCCGTCCAGCGTCACCGTGAAACCCGCCACCCGCACCGGATCGCCGACGTACACCGCCGCCAGCCGCTCGGTCGTGAACGCGCTCGACGCTGCCATTCCCGCGAGGCTCACCGCTACGCCTAGATGCGCCACCACCATGCCCCACAAGGTCAGCGGCGCGCGGCGCAGGTTGCGCTTCGCCAGCGGCGCGACGCTCGCCACCGCCAACCCCGCGGCGAGCCCGATCCCCGCGGTCGGCAGCACGCCGATCCAACCGCCCAGCACGAACACGCCGACGCTCGCGAACAGCGCGGCCGCGATCGGCCATTGCAGCCGCTCGATCACCGCGCCGACCTCGTCGCGTCGCCACCGCATCAACGGCCCCGCCGCCATCACCGCGACGAGCAGCAGCGCGAGCGGCCCGACCGTCTTGTCGAAGAACGGCGCCCCGACCGACAATTGCACCCCCATCGCGCCCGCGACGATCGGGTAGAAGGTCCCGATCAGCACCACGCCCAGGATCACCGACAAGAGCAGGTTGTTGACCACCAGCGCACCCTCGCGGCTCAGCGGATCGAACAGATTGCCCTGCCGAACCGTCCCGACACGCGCGCCGAACAGCGCCAGCGCGCCGCCGATGTAGATCACCAGCAACGCGAGGATGAAGCTGCCGCGCGTCGGATCGACCGCGAAGGCATGGACGCTGGTCAATATACCCGATCGCACCAGGAACGTGCCGATCATGCTCATCGAGAATGCGACCACCGCCAGCATGATCGTCCACGCGCGCAATCCATCGCGCGTCGCCAGCACGCTGACCGAGTGGAGCAATGCGGTCGCCGCCAGCCACGGCATCAGGCTCGCGTTCTCGGTCGGGTCCCAGAACCACCACCCGCCCCAGCCGAGCTCGTAATAGGCCCAGTACGACCCCGCGGTGATCCCCAGCGTCAGGAACACCCACGCGCCCAGCACCCACGGCCGCATCGCGCGTGCGAACACCGGCCCCACGTCGCGCGTGAGGAGCGCCCCGACCGCGAACGAGAAGGCGACCGATAGACCGACGTAACCGGCGTAGAGCGTCGGCGGGTGGAATGCCAAACCCGGGTCCTGCAACAGCGGGTTCAGCCCCGCGCCGTCCGCCGGCGCCGGATCGGCGCGCGCGAACGGGTTGGAGGCGAACAGCAGGAACGCGTAGAACCCCAGCGCGATCGCGGCCTGCGCGCCCAGCGTCGCGATCAGCGTTCGCTCGGGCAATCGCCGCTCGAACTGCGCGACCGCGGCACCCGCCAGCCCAAGGATCGTCACCCAGAGCAGCATCGAGCCTTCGTGATTTCCCCACGCGCCCGCGAACTTGTACAGCCACGGTTTGGCCGAATGGCTGTTCGCCGCCACCAACGCCACCGACATGTCGGAGGCGAGAAAGCACGCGATCAGCGCCGCCATCGCGAGCGCGACGAGCGCGCCCTGCACGATCGCCACCGGCCGCATCGCCGCCGCCACGTCGTCGCGTCCACGCCGAAGCGCGAGTCCGGACAAGGCGATCTGCAACACCGCGAGCGTCGCGGCGAACCAAAGGGCGGCAAGGCCGAATTCGGCCGTCATGCGGGGAAAGGATCGAAGCTCACGTCGCCCGCCGCCTTACCCGCGCTCGCGTCGGAGAACCAGCGCGGACACGCTGCATCGAGTGGCGATCTCGCCGCTACACCGTGGTGACCACACCCGCGAAGATCACCGGCCCCGTCGGCTGGCCGGTCGGCGATCCACCCACTGGCTCGATCGACACCGCCAGCTGGTCTCCTGCCGCGGGCAGGTTCGACTGCTGCAAGCGAACGTACGCCTGCGACGCGCGCGACAGCACGCCGAGCGGCACGGGCGCGCCACCGGCCGGAATGCGCCACAATTGCGCGCTACGCCCATCGGGCACCGCGATGCTCGCGGACAGCCGTAGCCGCGCCGCGTCGCGCTCGAGCAGGACCGTGACCGGCTGCTTCGTCGATCCGGTCGTCGGCAGCAGCGATGCAACGAGTGGCCGCGTTGCCGTCGCGACCTGCGGCGCGGGTGATGTCGGGATCGGCGGCGTCGCCGGGATCATCAAGGCGACGATCGACGCCGCCAGCGCGCCGAGCGCGCCGCCCAGGCCGAGCAGACGCCATTTCGCCCCCGCTCCAGCTCGGCCCCCGTGCGCGCCGATTGTCGGCACGTCGAGCCGCGCGTCGATCCGCTCGCGCAGGTATGACGGCGGCTCCACGTCGCCGACTTGCGCGAACAGCGGCGCCAGGCGCTGCTGCCACCAGTCGATCTCCCGCGCGAACGACGGGTCTACCGCAGCGCGGGCACGCGCGTCCGCGGCCTCGTCGCCCGTCAGCAGGCCGATCGCCACCTCAGCGGCGGTGACGCGATCGTCATCCGTCATCGCGCAGGCACTCCCGCAAACGGAGCAGGGCACGGCGGATCAGGCTCTTCATCGTCGGCAGGGGCACGGCCGCGCGTTCGGCCACCTCGACGTACGTCAACCCGTCGAGAAAGGCGGAATGTATCGCCGCGCGCGGACGGTCGTCGAGCTGATCGATACACAGGTGTAGCCGCTCGCGCTCTTGTGCGAGCATCAGCGCGTCGTCGGCGAGCGCGGCCTCGTCCGCGACCTCGGCGAACTTACCGGTGTCGACCTCGTCATGTGCCGCGGCAAAATGCGCCTGCTTCGACCGGCGCCAGTCGAGCGCGCGGTTGCGCGCGATGACGCAAAGCCAGGTGATCGGACTGCCGCGCGCGGCGTCATAGGTCGGCGCGCGTTTCCAGATGATGAGATAAACCTCCTGCAACACGTCCTCGGCGACCTGTCGTTCGCCACAGATACGAAGACAGATGCCGAAAAGCTTCGCGGCGGTCATGTCGTAGATTTGGCGAAACGCCGCCCGGTCGCCGTCGCCGCACGCCGCCAGTGCCGTGATCAGCGCCGCTCGCCGCGCCATTGCCTCCGTTTGATCGACCGTCATTTTATATGATCGCGCCTGCATCCTAATCCGGATCAACCTCGTACCTTCATTTGCCCGCATGAAGAAAGGCGTTTGTGTTGCCTTGCGCGGGCTGGGAGGTGCCTAGTGACGATGCAGGACGAACGAGCCGAGCAGGATCAGCTAATCGAAACGTTTGACGGACGCGCGCGACGCCGCGCCGACCGACGCGCATTCTTCACCGCGGCCCTCGGTGTCGCCGCCGCCGGCGGTGCCTTCGCCTACGCCGATCCCGCGCTCGCGCAGACGACGGTGACGGACAGCGACGTGCTCAACTTCGCGCTCAACCTCGAATACCTCGAGGCGCAATTCTATCTCTACGCCGTCAATGGCAGCGGCCTGCCCAGCAACCTGACCTCCAGCGGCAGTGGCGCGGCGGGCGGAACCGTTACCGGCGGCGCGAAGGTCGACTTCACAGGCGATCCGCTGGTCGGCGCCTATGCACGCGAAATCGCGGCCGACGAGCAGGCGCACGTTGCCTTTCTCCGCACGGCGCTCGGCGGGTCGGCAGTAGCGATGCCGAACATCAACATCAGCTCGGACGCGAACGGCCCCTTCACGGCGGCGGCGCGTACAGCAGGCGTCATCGGATCGACCGATACGTTCAATCCCTATTCGTCGCCGAACAATTTCCTGCTCGGCGCCTTCATCTTCGAGGACGTGGGCGTGACCGCCTACAAGGGCGCGGCACCGTTGCTGAGCAACAAGACCTTCCTGGAAGCCGCCGCCGGCATCCTGGCGGTGGAGGCGTATCACGCCGCGATCGTCCGCACGACGCTCTACAGCAAGGGCGTGCAGGCGCTGGTCGACGCGACCGAGAAGATTTCTAACGCGCGCGACACGCTGGACGGCAACCCGACGCTCGACGCCGTGCGCGGCATCGGCCCCGATGACGACCAGGGCATCGCACCGTCGGGTAGTGGTGGGACGCTGACCGCCAACCTGGCGCCGCTCAACAGCAACGGCCTCGCCTACAGCCGCACGCCGGGGCAGGTGCTCAACATCGTCTACCTGAATGGCGGCGCCGCCACGATGGGCGGCTTTTTCCCCAACGGCGTCAACGGAAACATCAAATCGACCACCTGAGCGACGCGTCGCTTCGCTGATGTTCCCTTCGACGTTTCCAAGGAAAGCTCACATGATTGATCCCTTCAAAGCCATCGAAATCCTGACTGCGGCCGAAAACCGGCGCGCGGCGCGACGCGGGTTCCTGAAAGCCGCCGGCGGCGGTGCCGTGCTGCTGGGTGGTGCCTCGCTCCTCTCCGCCTGCAAGGAGGACGAGAATTACCCGCCGACCGCGACGCCGACCCCGTCGCCGACCCCCACGCCGACCTCGACCGCGGTCACCGACAACGACGTCCTCAACCTGGCGCTCAACCTCGAATATCTCGAAGCGCAATTCTACCTCTACGCGGTCGGCGGCACCGGCCTGACAGCGGCACTGACCGCAAGCGGCTCGGGCACGGCCGGCGGGACCGTCACCGGCGGCGCGAAGGTCGACTTCTCGGGCGATCCGGTCGTCGGCGCCTACGCGCGCGAGATCGCGGCGGACGAGCTCGCGCACGTCGTGTTCCTGCGCAACGTACTTGGCTCGGCGGCGATCGCGATGCCCAACATCAACATCGACGGTGGCGCGAACGGTGCGTTCACGGCCGCCGCGCGCGCGGCCGGGGTGATCGGGGCCACCGACACGTTCAACCCCTATTCCTCGCCCGAGAACTTCCTGCTCGGCGCGTTTATCTTTGAGGACGTGGGCGTCACCGCGTACAAGGGCGCAGCGCCGCTGCTCTCCAATAAGACCTATCTGGAGGCAGCAGCCGGCATCCTGGCGGCGGAATCGTACCACGCCGGCATCGTGCGCACCGTGCTCTACGCAAAGGGCATGTCGACCACGTCGCTTATCACCGCGACGACCAAGATCTCCGACGCACGCGACCTGCTCGACGGCACGCCCGCGAACGACGACGTGCGCGGCATCGGATCGGACGACGACCAGGGTCTGGTCGGCTCTGGCAACACGGCGAACCTCGTGCCCGCCAACGTCAACGGGCTCGCCTACAGCCGCAACAGCCAGCAGGTGCACAACATCGTGTACCTCAACGCGACCGGCGCCAATCGCACCGGCGGCGGGTTCTTCCCCAACGGCACGAACAATCCCAACCCGTCACTCCGCGTCGGGCTGTCGTAACACCTCGGGTGCTCAGGCGATCATCTCGCCTGAGCACCCTCCACTTTACGCCGCGATAACGGACGACTTCGACCGTTTACGCCGGCTCCATCACCGCCAGAATGTCGTCGACCGAGCCGACCGCGAATGCGCTGAACTCGTCGCCGATCGCGTAGGGCAGCAATACGCGCCGCCCGTGCAGCAACCCACCGCAGCTGTACGTGACGTTGGGCACATACCCACCGCGCTGCTCGGCGCTCGGGAACAGCAGCGGCGACGGCGTCCGCTTCAGCACCTTGGCCGGATCGTCGCGGTCGAGCAGGCACGCGCCGACGCAGTAACCCCGCACCATGCCGACGCCGTGGGTGAACACCAGCCATCCCTCGTCGATCTCGATCGGCGACCCGCAATTGCCCAGCTGCACGAACTCCCACGGGTATTTGGGCGTCATGATGATCTGCCCTTCCTCCCACACGTCCATGTCGTTGGACCGACACAGCCAGATATTCTCGTTGTCCTGCCGCCCCAGCATCACGAAGTCGCCGTCGATCCGCCTGGGGAACAGCGCCATCCCCTTGTACGCCGCCATCCGGCCCGTCAGCGGCCGCATCTCGACCGTGCGCAGGTCGACGCCGCGCAGCATCTCCTGCCGTGCATTCTGCCCGTCGAACGCGGTATAGGTGCCCAGAATGCTCTTGGTGCCATCGTCGTCGGTGAAATTCACCAGCCGCACGTCCTCGATCCCCTGCCGCTGGCTCGGCAGCATCGGGAAGATCACCGTCTCCGACACATCCTGGCTTTCCTCGCAGATCAGCCGCAGCCACCCGTCGTCGTGCGGCTCGACCTGCGGCGGAATGCCGGTCGAACTCGGCGGATCGAGCGTCAGCCCGCGCTCGCCGTCCCACTCGCCGGTGCGGAACGTGACGGAGGAAATATGCCCCTCGCCGATCCCGCGCAGCGACATCAGGAAGCGCACCGACCCTTCCGTCTTCGCCTCTTCGGGCAGCGCCACCATGCTGGGGTTGAACAGCGCGGCGGACTCGAACGCATATTCCTGGCTGAAATAGGCGCCGATCAGCAGCCGGTCGGTTTCGTCGTTCGCCGGATCGCCGATCTCCTCGCGCATCTGATCGTATCGGCGCAGAAAGGTGTGCTGGACGTTGCGATGCCGCTCGCACATCGGCTTCATCAGCAACTCGCGCATCCGCGCGCGCATCTCGGGCGCCAGCGCCATCAGCCGCTCGGCCACCGCCTTGCTCCGCGGCGTCCGCCCGTCCGCGAACGCCTCGGGATAGCCGAAGCCGAACGGCCGCACGACGGTGCGCGACGGATCGGGTTTCAATTCCAGCTCCAGCGTCGAGAAGACATCCGCCGCTTTCATCGCGGTCGGGTGCAGCCCCGGCGCCTGGATCGGCTGCTGCTCCAACAACTCCGCCTCGCTGTGGCGCGGAATGGCCGTGTTCGCCGCATCCTCGGTCATCCGCTCGCCCTCGGGCTCATCGGGTCGGTAACGCGCCTGCTGGTCGAGCGTTCGGGACATGCAACACCTCCGCCGCGCGGAACCGCTTCACGCCCCGTGCTGCGGCCTGAACGGCGCCGCGCGCATTCTGCTCCCGTGCGTACGCAAAACGTCACGCGCGGGAGAGAATTGACGCAGATCAGGCAACACGGACGCCTTCGCGCACGGCGACGCCAGCCTCAGCGCCGCTCGTACGCCTTGGGCAGCGCGCCCTCGGTCGGTGTCAGGTAACGATCGCGCAATTCGGTCTGGCGCGACCGCATCGGCTGCGGCTTGCCGTCGATCCAGATCGCGACCGGCTTCGACGACAATTCCAGCGGGTCGCCGTCCCACATCACCACGTCGCCGCGCCGCCCGGCGCGCAAGCTACCGATCTCGCCGTCCATCCCCAGCGCCGCCGCCGGCCCGCTGGTGATCGCGGCGAGCGCGTGGCCCCAGTCGAGCCCGGTCGCACCCGGCACGCGCGTGATCGCGACCAGATTGCCGGCGAACTGCTTCACCACATGCTCGCCCGGCGCGTCATTGTAGCCGAGCGTGGATAGCGCCACCGTCACCCCCGCCGCCGACATGCGTCCGACGTTCGACTCGGTCGCCGCGACCTGCTCGAACGAGGCGGGCAGGTCGGCCAGCGCCTGCGCGATCACGGGCACGCGCGCGGCCGCGATCTCGCGCGCGACCAGCCAGCCCTCGGCCACCCCGACCAGCACCAGCTTCACCTGCGGATAGTCGCGCTTCAGCGCCAACGCCGAGCGGATGTCGCTCGCGCGCTCGACATGCACCAGCATCGGCACGCGCCCGTCGAGCACCTGCACCAGCGCCGCGGCATCGCCGCGCTTGATGAGCGAATCGCGTCCACGTCCGTCGAAGGTCGCCGGGCTGCGGCGATAATCCTGCGCCTGCGCGAACGCGTCGCGCAGTGCCGCGTATGCCGCCGGGCGACTGCCGCCGGCCTGGCGCCCACCCTCCTCGCCCAGCTCGACATACTGGAACGCGCGCGGACGGATCACCGTGTCGGCATCACCGCCCAGCCCGATCACCGCGCCCTGGCCTGCGAAGATCGACCCCGCCGATCGCGGCGAGACGATCGCGCGGGTGACGCCGCCCAGCCGCTCGTTGGCGATGATGACGCTCGCCGGATTGATCGCCGGCGCGATGTCGATCGCGGCGTTGAACGGCGACTGCCGCGCGGTCACGTCATTGCTCTCCTCGACCCCGTCGGCATCCTCGAGCCCCAGGTTGGAGAAGCCCGCGACGAAGCCCGGCGCGACCCACTTGCCCGTCGCGTCGATCACCTGCGCCCCCGCGGGCACCGCGACCCCGCGCCCGGCCGCGACGATGCGCCCATCGCGTACCACGACCGTGCCGCCCTCGATCGGCGCGGAGCCGTCACCGATCGCGACCGTGCCCCCGGTGATCGCCACCGTCTGAGCCGTGGCGGGCAGTGCGAAGCTAGCTGCGGCGGCGAGAAGAAGGGCGCGCTTCACTTCACATCTCCCGAACCCGGCTGCCCCAACTCGAAATCGCTCACCGGCCGCATCCGCGGATTGTCCGCGTCGTAGAGCAGCGCGCCGTCGATCCACACCTTTTCAGGCCGGGTGTAGACGCTAAACGGATTGCCGTTCCACAGCACCACGTCCGCCATCTTCCCCGCGACCAGGCTGCCGGTCTTGTCGGCGATGTGCAGCGACTTCGCCGGGTTGAGCGACAGCCACTTCCACGCCGCCGCATCGCTGATCTGTATCCCCGCGTGCCGCGCCGACGACAGCACCTTGGCGACTTCCTGGTTCAACCGCTGGATGCCGTTCTCGTCGTCGGAATGGATCATCCCGCACGCGCCCGACTTTTCCAGGATGGCCAGGTTCTCGCCGATCCCGTCGTAGCTCTCCATCTTGAACCCGTACCAATCGGCCCACACCGCGGCGCAGGTGTTGTTGGCGCGGAGCAGGTCGGCGATCTTGTACGCCTCGACCGCGTGGTGGAACGCCTCCACGTGGTAGCCGAACTCCTTCGCCATATCGAGCACGTTGGCCATCTCGTCGGCGCGGTAGCAGTGGTTCTGCACCAGGATCTCGCCCGACAGGACGCCGCGCAGCGTGTCCATCGCGATGTCGCGGTCGGGCATGTCGCCGCCGTCGGCGTCATACTTGTCCCACTTGCGCTTGTACGCCGCCGCCTTCGCCCAGGTGGCGCGGTCGACCGCGATGTTGCCCATTCGCGTCGACGGCTCGCGCCCCTTCGATCCGTAGACGCGCTTCGGGTTCTCGCCGCACGCCATCTTCAATCCGTAGGGCGCGCCGGGAAACTTCATCCCCTGCGTCGTGCGCGCGTAGACGTTCTTCAGCACCACCGATCGCCCGCCGAACAGATTGGCGGAGCCCGGCAGGATCTGCAGCGTGGTGACCCCGCCGTTCGCCAGCGCGCGGCTGAACCCCGGGTCCTGCGGCCAGACGCTATGCTCGGCCCACACGTCGGCGGTGACCGGCGCGGTCGCCTCGTTGCCATCGGACAGCGCGCGCACCTGCGGGCTCGGGTAATCGCCCAAATGACTGTGGATATCGACGATGCCGGGCGTCACGAACTTGCCGGTGCCGTCGATCGTCGTGACGCCCGCGGGCGCGGAGACGCTCTGCCCCACGGCGACGATCTTGCCATCGGCGAACAGCACCTGCCCGCGCTCAATCCGGTTGCCCTCGCCGTCGAACACGGTGACGTTGGTGAGGAGCGTCGGCACACCCGGATAGGGGTGGTAGGTCGAGGGAAACGGATCGCGCGAATAGGGCCTGGGTGGCGCCTTGCGCGCCGGCGCGTCGCGCGACGCCGTCTGCGGTCGTGCTCCCGCCTGCGTACACGCCGGCAGCACCAGCGCGAGCGCCGCCGTCATCCCCAGCGCCCGTCCGGCGCGCCCCGTCTTCATGCCTGCCCCCGTTCGATTATTCTGGCAGCGATCCTGACGCGCGGCCCGGACGGGCGCAAGCGCTAAACCACGCCGCCGATCGCACTTGCTCCTGCGCGATGAACAACTTGCCGATGCGATACTTGACACCGAACTTTACGATCAGGGCGAATATTGATGATTAATCGATAATCTTTGATCCAGTTATGTTGAAATTTACAAGCTTGCATGTTGACCATAAACGGCCCGGTGTTATCTGGGAGATCAAGAACAAGGAGCCAGCACAAGTGACCGATGACGCGATGACCAACAACACCGTGGAGCTTGCAACCGAGTTGACCATCGCGTGGCTCTCCAATCCCAACACCCGCGCCGCCAGTGAAGACGTTCCCGCCTTCCTGCAGCAGATGCATCAGGCGGTCAGCAACTTGACCGGTACTGGCACGAGCGAGAGCAATGAGGAACCGCAGGCCGAGTACACGCCCGCCGTTTCGGTGCGTAAGTCCTTGGCATCGAAGGATCACATCATCTCGCTGATCGACGGCAAGCCGTACAAGACCTTGCGTCGTCACCTCGCGGGTCAGGGTTTGACTCCGGACGAGTACCGCCAGCGCTACGGCCTCAAGTCGGATTATCCGATGGTCGCCGAGAGCTATTCGGAGGCGCGTCGCGACATGGCCAAGAAGATCGGTCTAGGCCGCAAGGCCGGCGCGAAGAAGGCGACCGAGCAGGCCCCCGACAGCGACGCTCCCGCGCCGCGCCGCGGCCGCAAGCCCGCCGCCAGCGCCGAGGCCTGATCCCCTCGCTCAATCTCCCCTCGCCCCTGACCGACGTTCGCGCCGCACTCGCCACGCGTGTGCGCGCGCTGGTCGGCTCGGGCGAGGTCGACCTGACGCGCCCGCTCGGCGACGACGGGCTGTTCGGCCCCAAGTCCGCCGCGTGGCGCGTGCACGGCGACTTTACCGCCATGATGATCGGCGGCATCTCCGCGCTGCTGCTGCAGATGCTTCACCCCGCTGCATTAGCGGGCGTGTGGGACCATTCGGGGTTCCGCGATGATCGCCACGGTCGGTTGAAACGCACCGCGCGCTTCATCGCCATGACCACCTTCGGCTCGACCGAGCAGGCGCGCGCCGCAATCGCGCAGGTCCGCCGCATCCACGACCGCGTTGGCGGCACGCTGCCCGATGGCACGCGCTACAGCGCCAACGATCCCGCTTTGCTCACCTGGGTCCATGTCGCGGAGGTCGACAGCTTCCTGCGCGCCTATCTCCGTTACCGCGATCCGCAGATGAGCATCGCCGATCAGGAGCGCTACCTCGCTGAAACCACGACCGTCGCCGAAGCGCTCGGCGCCACCGAGGTGCCGCGCTCGCGAAGCCAGATCGATGCCTATTACGCCCGTGTCCGCCCCGACCTGCGCGCCGATCACCGCATGCGCGAGGTGGCGACCGCGCTGCTCGCACCCGGCGAGGACAAGGCGACGACCTCGGCGATGAACCTCGCCGCCGCCGCCGCGGTCGATCTGCTGCCGCCCTGGGCGCAGGCGCTCCACGGTCGCAGCCTGCCAGCCTACGCGCGCCCCGCTGTCCGCCTCGGCGCCAACGGCATGGGCGGCGTGCTCCGCTGGGCGCTCAGAGCCTGAGCGCCACCCCGGACCCGATCCGGGACAACGGAGCGATCGCCTGCCCCGCGATCAGTTCACCACCACCGTCACCGCGCGGCGGTTCTGCGCGTAGCTCGCCTCGTCCGATCCGAGCGCGACCGGGCGTTCCTTGCCGTAGCTGATGACGCTCAACCGCGACGGGCTGATGCCGCGCGCCGCCAGATAATTCTTCGCCGCATTGGCGCGGCGGTCACCCAGCGCGAGGTTGTACTCGCGCGTCCCGCGCTCGTCGGCGTGGCCCTCGATCGTGACGCGCACGTTGGGATAGCGCGTCAGCCACTGCACCTGCGTGTCGAGGATCGCCCGCGCCTCGCTGTCGATGTCGTACATGTCGAGCGCGAACAGCACCGTGTCGCTCGTCACCGATCGCTTGAAATCGGCCGCCGACCCGGGCGTCACCGCACCCGCGCCACCGTTCATCCCACCGTTCGGGTCCTGGTACGCGGGCGGCGGCGCCTCGCCGGCGGCGGGCGGCAGCACCGCGGGGCGCTTCTTGGAGCACGCCGCCGTCGCCACCAATGCGGTCGCCAGCAATATCGTCGTCGTCAGTCGTGCCATGCTCTTCAACTCCCGTGATGATCCCCTGGATGCCCGTGCCGGGCAGATGCCCCCAGTGGTAACCTGCGCTATCGGTTGACCCAAGCGCTTACGGCTGAAGCGGTCCCCACGCCGGATCGGACCCGTCCAGCGGGGTCGGAATACGCCGCGCGTTGACGCCGGTCAGGTCGACCGACCACAGATCCGCCTTGCCCCCGCTGCCGCTGCCGGTGCGGAAGAAGGTGATGACGCGCCCGTTCGGCGACCAGCTCGGCCCCTCGTCCTGATAGCCATCGGTCAGCAATCGCTCGCCCGAACCGTTGGGGTTCATCACGCCGATGCGGAACGACCCCGCCAGCTTGGTGAACGCGATCAGGTCGCCGCGCGGGCTCCACACCGGCGTCGCGTAGCGTCCGCCGCCGAAGCTGATCCGCTGCTGGTTCGATCCGTCCGCGTTCATGACGTAGATCTGCTGCCCGCCCGAACGGTCGCTCTCGAACACGATCTTCGATCCATCGGGCGAGTAGCTGCCGCCGGTGTCGATCCCGGGCGAGTTGGTCAGCTTCTGCGGCGTGCCTCCGCCCGCACTCGACACGCGGTAGATGTCGGTGTTGCCGCCGTCCGCGCGCGAGAACAGGATCCAGCGCCCGTCGGGCGAGAAGCGCGGCGCGAACGTCGTCGCCGCATTCTGCACGACCAGCCGCTGCTTGCCCGTGCCGATATCGTAGACGTAGATCGCCGGGTTCTTGCCGACGTAGCTCATGTAGACGATTGATTGCTGGTTGGGCGCGAAGCGTGGCGTCAGCACGATCGACGATCCCGCGGTCAGGAAACGGTGGTTGGCGCCGTCCTGGTCCATGATCGCCAGCCGCTTGATCCGGTTGCCCTTCGGCCCGGTCTCGCTGACGTAGACGACGCGGCTGTCGAAATACGGCCCCTCGCCCGTCAGCCTTGCATAGATCGCGTCGGCGCATTTGTGCGCGGCGCGACGCCACTGCGACGGCGGCACGACGAAGCCCTGCCGCACCAGCTCGGCGCGCGCGGTCACGTCGTACAGATAACATCCGACCGCCAGCGACCCGTCGCTGTTGGCGCGGATATAGCCCTGCACCAGCGCCTGCGCGCCCGTCCCGCCCCAGTAATCATACGCGGGCGCGGTCACCTCGGGGAACATAACGGTGCGCAGCTGCGCCGGCGGGATCGGCGTGAACAGCCCCGATCCGCGCAGGTCGTTGGCGATGATGTCGGCCAACTGCCGCCCCAGCGCGTCGGTCGATCCGGCCGGCGTGCTCGTCACCGCGGGCGTCGGCATCGCGGGGATCGCGATCGGCATCGGCGCGGAGATGCCGCCGGTCACGTCGACCTCGAGCGGCGGCGGCGTCTGCCCCGGCGCTGCTTGCGCAGGCACAGCCCCTTGCGCCGGCTGCGTGCCCGCCGGCGGCGTGAGCGTTACCGGCGGCACGTCCTGCGCCGATGCGGGAGCCGAAACGATCCCGGCGGCGAGTGCCGAGACTAGAAGAAGCGCGCTGATCCTCACCGCAATTTCCAATTGTAGTTGATGTTGCTCCACCCCCCGTTGGCGGTGGCATAATATTCGGCCGGCAGTTTCAGCGGCGAACACCCCTTGAACGCCGCGATCCCCAGATCGACGACGCGGCGTGCATAGCGCTGGTTGTCGTCGTCGACCCCGCGCTGGCGCACGACCGTCGGCGTCGCCGACAGCGTGCCGTCGCGGTTGAGGCGCAGGTTCAGCGTCGTCACGATCTGGTTCGCACCGGGACCCGGATCAACCTGCTTGTCGGCGCATGGCTGAATCTGCCGCGCGATCGCCTGCTGGATCGCGGCGAGCGCGGCGCCGTCGACGCGCGCGGCCGACGGCGGCGCATCGCTGCTCTTCGCCTTGCTCGGCTCGGCCGACAGCCCTTTCAGGAAATCGTCGCCCAATCGGCCGCCGCGCGGACGCGACGCGGTCGCCTTCTCGCTCGCACCGCTGCCCTGCTTCGCCGCCGGCTTGGCGGCGGGCTTGCCCGACGACTTGGCGGTCGAGGCAGACTTGCTGGATGTCGATTTGCTCGACGTCGACTTGCTCGCACTCGCCTGCTTGGCCGGCGCGGGCTTGGCCGCTGGCTTCGCGGTCGGCTTGGCCGGCGCCTTCTCCGCCGCCTCGCGCACCGGCGGCTTCGGCTTCGGCTTGGGCGCAGGCTTCGCAACCGGCTTCGGCTTCGGCGCGGGTTTGGGCTTTGGCGCCGGTTCGGGCTTCGGTGCAGGCTTGGGCGGCGCCGGCTTTGGCGCGGGCTGGGGCTTCGGCTGCGGCTTGGGTTCCGGCTTCGGTTCGGGCGCGGGCGCCGGTGCAGGTGCCGGCTCGGGCGCGGGCTCCGGTTCGGCCGCGGGCGGCGCCGCATCCTCCGGCTCGCCTTCCTGCGGCGATACGCGCTCGGACGGCGCCTCGCTGCTCGCCGGTGCCGCCGCCTCCAGCGCCACTTCGGGCACCAGGCTGACCTCGACCGGCGTCTGCTTCAGCTTGACCGGATTGGGCGTGTCGAGAAAGCCGAGCGACATCAACCCGAACAGCAGGACGTGGCCCGCGATCGCGACGCCCAGGCCGACCTTCTCGGCGCGGTCCATCAATCCTCCCCGACCGTCACCAGCGCGACGCGGTTGAGCCCGGCGCGGTTCAGCTCGCCCATCACGCGCATCACCTGCCCGTAATCGAGCTTGCGGTCGGCGCGCAGATACACCTGCGGCGGCTCACCACCTTGCGCGGCGGCCGCGATCGCATCAAGCCGCGCCGACAGCGTGTCGAACGACATCTCCTCCTTCGCGATGAAGATACGCCCTTGCGCGTCCAGCGAGATTTCGGTCGGCTGCTTTTCCTGGTCCAGCGGCTTGGCGCGGCTGTCGGGCAAATTCACCGGGACGCCCGCGGTCAACAATGGCGCGGTCACCATGAAGATGATCAGCAGCACCAGCATCACGTCGACCAGCGGCGTGACGTTGATGTCCGCCATCGGCGCGCGCCGCCCGCGGCTCCGCCCGGAAGGAAGATGCATTGCCATGTGCTTGCCTCAGCGCTCTCGGTCGAGCTGGCGCGACAAGGTCGCGTGGAACCCGTCGGCGAAGCGGTTCAACCGCGCCTCGATCCGGTTGATGCCGTGGCTGAACCGGTTGTACGCGATCACCGCCGGGATGGCGGCGAACAGCCCGATCGCGGTCGCGAACAGCGCCTCGGCGATGCCCGGCGCCACGACAGCCAGGCTGGTGTTCTGCTGGCTCGCGATCGAGGTGAAGCTGCGCATGATGCCCCACACCGTGCCGAACAATCCCACGAACGGTGCGACCGACCCGACCGTCGCCAGCACGTTCAGCCGGTCGGACAATTCGTCGATCTCCTTCGCGACCGCCGCGCCCATCGTCGTCGCCAACCGGTCGCGCGTGCCCTCGCGGTCGATCACCTGCCCCTGCGTCGACCGCCGCCACTCCGCGACGCCCGCCGCAAGCACGCGCGCGGAGGGCAGGTCGGCATTGCCGTTCGACTTGTAGAAGGCGTCGATATCCTCCGCCTTCCAGAAATCGCGCTCGAACTTCTCCGTCGCCTTCCTGGTCCGCCCGACCTTTAGCCAGAACATGATAATGATCGCCCAGGTCCAGATGCTGGCGAGCAGCAGCCCCAGCATCACGCCCTTCACCACCCAGTCGGCCTGGAGGAACAGGGCGATCGGCGACAGCGTCGCCGCATCGGTGTTCACGATCGGGTTCAAGTGACGGGCTCCCCAGTGTTCATGTCGTTGATAGGCGTCAGCGTGCGGAACAGGTCGAGCCACGCCGCCGGTTGCCGCCGCGGGCGGCCGTCGGGTCCGACCAGCGCCGCGGTGACGACGCCGCGCGTCAGCAAGACCGCGTTGCGCCTGACTGTCTGATGAATGACGACGCGCGCGGGCGTCACCGCCTCGACGCTGGACTCGACCACCAGCGCATCGTCCAGCCGCGCCGGCGCGGCGTAGCGGATCTGCAGGTCGTGGATCGCGTAGGCACCGCCGCCGCCGTCGAAATGCGCGCGCTGGTCGATGCCGGCGACGCGCAGCATGTCCGACCGCGCGCGCTCCATGTAGCGCAGGTAATTGGCGTGGTAGACGACGCCCGACAGATCGGTATCCTCGAAATAGACGCGCAACGGGAACAGGTGCACCCTGCCCTCGAAGCCTCCACTCGCGGGCAATGGTCCGCCACTCGCCATGCGCCGGGCTTTAACCAAGACCGCGGCGCAACGGAACCCCGCGCGCGGCCCATCACTCAAGCTAGCGCGCGGCCTAGTTGAGCGCGGAAGCGTCCACGTTGATCTTCGGCAGGTCCTTCGCGACCAGCGGCGTCGCGGTGGCACGTGCGGGCACAGCCTGCGTCACCACCTGCGCGCGCGGCTCGGGCCCCGGCACCGCCTGCACGGTCGCCGCGGTTGCGACGACCGGTGCGGCTAGCGGGCGCGGACCCACCGGCACCAGCGCCGCCTGCGTACGCCATGCATCGTACGCGCGGAAGAAATCGGTGAACGGCTGGTCGAGCGCGGCCAGCTGCGTCGTCGCGAAGCTCGCGAACTCCGCCTCTGGCACGCTGGGCGCCGCCGCCAGCGCCTGCTTCGCCGCCGCGCAGAAACCGGCGCGCGCGAAATCCTGCGACCAATAATTGTACAGCCTAGTCATCGCGTCGTCGTAGCTGTCGCGCCAGTCGCCGCCGCGCGCCTTGAACTCAGCCGACAGCGTCGTCTCCGCACTCGCCAGCACCGCCTTTCGCGCGGTCAGCATCGCGTTGTACGCCGCCGTCGTCTGCGCTTCGTCGGCGTCGCGGCACGCGAGTGCGGCGACGTTCAGCGCGGTGCGCAAATGCCACACGGTCGCCGCCCCGGTCAGTGCGCGGTTGGGCGTCGCGTAACTGCCGTCGGCCAGCCGGATAGGGATCACCATGCCCGGACGCCCGCCCTTCGGCATCTGCGCCACCACAGGCGCGGGCGGTGGCAGCGTCGCGACGACGGGCGGCGGCGCGACCTTCGCGCATCCGGCAACGATCGCGAGCGTGCCCGCGACGACGATCTTGTGGAGCGGCAACCTACGCATCACGAATCCTTCCGGCCCCCCGGCATGACTCGCTGCTAGCCGCCTAATGGTTAACGCGCGGTAATCATGCGGCGAACCGTGCGCGGCTCACCGCATTTAGCGCGCTCACCGCCCGAACATCACGCCGCCCGCGCGCGCAGCGCGTCCGCTGCCTCGGTCATCAGCTGCGCGATGATGTCGGCGATCGGCTCTTCCTTCGTCACCATGCCGACCGACTGTCCCGCCATGACGCTGCCGTGCTCGACATCGCCGTCGATCACCGCGCGGCGCAGCGCGCCCGCCCAGTAATGCTCGATCTCCAGCTGCGCCTCGGCCATCGCGACCGCACTCTCGTCCAGCCGCTGCGCCACCTCGCGCTGCTTGGCGGTGAACAATTCGCCGCCCGCGTTCTTCAGCGCGCGCACCGGGATCACCGGCAGCCGCGGATCGATCTGCACGCTCGCCACCGCATCCCTTGCCGACGCACGAATGAACGCGCGCTTGAAGTTCGGATGCGCCACGCACTCGGTCGCGCAGACGAACCGCGTGCCGAGCTGCACCCCCGCCGCGCCCATGTCGAGGTATCCCGCGATCGCCTCGCCGCGCCCGATCCCACCCGCCACGAACACAGGCACCTTGTCGGCGATCTCGGGCAGCATCTCCTGCGCCAGCACGCTGGTCGAGACCGGCCCGATATGCCCGCCCGCCTCCATCCCCTCGATCACCAGCGCGTCGACGCCCGATCGGATCAGCTTCTTCGCCAGCGCCAGCGTCGGCGCGAAGCAGATCACCTTCGCGGCCCCACCATTTCTTGGTGCCTTGATCGCCTCCAGCGACCCCTTCGGCGGCAGTCCGCCCGCCAGCACGACGTGACCGACCTCGTGCCGCGCACACACCGCGATCAATTCGTCGAGTTGCGGGTGCATCGTGATCAGGTTGACCCCGAACGGCCGCTCGGTCAGCGCCTTCGTCGCGGCGATTTCCGCGTCGAGCAGCGCGGGCGTCATCGCGCCGCACGCGATCACCCCGAACCCGCCCGCGTTCGACATCGCCGACACGAGGTTGCGCTCCGACACCCACGACATCGCGCCCGCCATGATCGCGACCTCGGACCCGAGAAAGGCGCATCCGCGTTCCATGCGGCGGGACAGGCGATCGGCGCCGGTGTTGTTCATCTCGTTCATCGAACGTCCCTAGCGCGGGCAGACCAGCGGAGAAAGCATGAAGCAGGCATCGGGCGAACTGACGATCGACACGCGCGGGCAAGGCCTGATCGAGATCACCGATCAGGTCGCGCGCTGGCTGGACGATCAGGCGATCACGACCGGGCTGCTGACCGTCTTCTGCCGACACACCTCCGCCTCGCTCCTCATCAACGAGAATGCCGCCCCCGCCGTCCGCCGCGATATGGAACGCTATCTCGCGAGGCTAGCGCCCGAGTCCCGCGACTACGAACACGACGACGAAGGGCCCGACGACATGCCCGCCCACCTGCGCACCGCGCTGACAGACGTGTCGCTGTCGATCCCCATCGCCCGGGGTCAGCCCGTGCTCGGCACCTGGCAAGGCATCTACCTCTTCGAACATCGCACCGCCCCCCACCGCCGGCGCATCGCGCTCCACGTGATCGGGGAGTGACCGCACTGCTCGCCGTGGCGGCGGCGTTCGCCGACCTGACCGCGCACGAGCTCGTCCGCTGCGCCGCCTCCGATCCTTCTACCGCGGGGCAGTTGATGTGCGAGGACACCCCCCTCGCCGCTACGACGCGCGCATGAACCGCGCCTACTCGGCACTGATGCGCCGCCCGCCCGCGCCCGCGGCGGCCCGGCTGCGCATCGCGCAACGCGCGCGGATCACCTTTCGCGACGCGGACGATGACGCGCAATCGGCACTGTACGCGACGCGCACCGGCACGATGTACGCTCCCATGCAGGCTGCGGACGCCATCGCGATCATCCGCGACCGCGCGCTGGCGCGCGAGAAGCAGCTGCGCGTGCTCTCGATCGACGACTGACTAGCGCTCGGCCGGTATGCGCCGGCACCAAGTCGCGATGTTCGCGATGACGGACCGACACGAGCCGCCAGCACCAGCGACGCGCGATCATCAACCGCTGCGCGTGGGTCCGCACCCCCTTTGCCCGCTGACGCGAGGTAGGGCAGCGAAACCGCTACGCCGCCTCCGCGTCCAGCCCGTACGCCGTGTGCAGCACACGCACCGCCAGCTCGGTCTCGTCCTCGTGGATCAGCACGCTGACCTTGATCTCGCTGGTCGAGATCGCGAGGATGTTGATCCCGCGCGCGCCCAATGTCTCGAACATGGTCGACGCGACGCCCGCGTGGCTGCGCATGCCGACGCCGACGACACTGATCTTCGCCACGCGCGTGTCGTGGATCAGCTCGCCGAAACCGATCTCGGCCCGCGCCTGATTGAGCGCCTCGATCGATCGCGGCAGGTCGGACGACGGCACCGTGAAGGTCACGTCGGTCGCGCTGGTTGAGCCGCTGCTCCGGTGCGCGATGTTCTGGATGATCATGTCGACGTTGATGTTCGCCGCCGACAAGGGCGCGAAGATCGCCGCGACCGATCCGGGCTTGTCCGGCACGCCCGTCAGCGTGATCTTGGCCTCATTCTTGTCGTGCGCGATGCCGGTGATGAGCTGGCGTTCCACGTCTTCGATCTCCTCTTCGCCCACGATCATCGTGCCGGGCAATGTATCCGCCGCGGGCGCGTCGTCGCCGGTCAGCGACGACAGCACCTGCACGCGCACCTGTTCCTTCATCGCGAGCCCGACCGAGCGCGTCTGCAGCACCTTGGCCCCGACGCTCGCCAGCTCCAGCATCTCCTCGTACGTCACCTGCCTGAGCTTGCGCGCGCGCGGCACGATGCGCGGGTCGGTGGTGTAGACGCCGTCGACGTCGGTGTAGATGTCGCACCGGTCCGCCTTCATCGCCGCCGCGACTGCGACCGCCGAGGTGTCCGATCCGCCACGCCCCAGCGTCGTGATCCGCCCGTCTTCGCTGACGCCCTGAAACCCCGGGATCACCGCGACCTCGCCCGCCGACAGACTCACGTTCAGCGCCTCGGTCTCGATGCCGCCGATCCGCGCCTTGGCGAACGCCTGATCGGTGTTGATCGGCAACTGCCAGCCCAGCCACGACCGCGCCTTGACGCCGATCGCCTGCAACGCGATCGCGAGCAGCCCGCTCGTCACCTGCTCGCCCGACGCCACCACCACGTCATACTCGCGCGGGTCGTAAAGCGGCGACGCCTCGCGGCAGAAGCCGACCAGCCGATCGGTCTCCCCCGCCATCGCGGAGACGACCACCGCCACCTCGTTGCCCGCCTCCACTTCGCGTTTGACGCGCGCGGCGACCGAACGGATGCGCTCGATGCCTGCCATCGAGGTGCCGCCGAACTTCATCACGATGCGCGCCATGCCGCTGGTCCAAACGCCTTGGGGTAAGAGGGCGGTCCTGATAGGATCGCCCCATGACGACCGCAACCGTAACAACCGCGACCATTTCGGCGACCCCTCACGCATCGGTGATCGACCGCGAGGCAGCGCATTTCGGGCGCATGGCGGCGGAATGGTGGGATCCCAAGGGCTCGTCGGCGATGCTCCACCGCCTCAACCCCGTGCGGCTCGGCTACATCCGCCAGCGCGTCGACAGCTACTGGGATCTCGACGACCGCAGCTTCGCACCCTTGCGCGGGCGTCGCGTGCTCGACGTCGGTTGCGGCGCCGGCCTCCTCGCCGAACCGCTCGCACGGCTGGGCGCACACGTCACCGCGATCGACGCCGCGGGGGAGAGCATCTCGGTCGCGCGCGACCACGCCTCGCGCCGCGGGCTCGCGATCGACTACCGCGTCGGCGGGGTAGAGGCCGCGGCGGGCGAGCGCTTCGACCTCGTCACCTCAATGGAGGTGGTCGAGCACGTCTCCGATCCCGCGTCGTTCGTCCGCGGCCTCGCCGACGCGGTCGCACCCGGCGGGCTGTTGGCCATGTCGACCCCCAACCGCACCTGGCTCACCCGCCTCGCGCTGGTCGAGGGCGCGGAGCGTACCGGCGTCATTCCGCGCGGCACACATGACTGGGACAAGTTCCTGACTCCCGAAGAACTCACCGCGCTGATCCACCAAGCCGGGCTGGAGGTGATCGACACCACCGGCTTGACGCTGTCGGCAAAGGGCTTCGCACTCGGCCAGTCCACCACGCTCGACTATTTCGTCACCGCGCGCCGCCCATCCGAAGCGCCGGAGGCCGATCACGGGATCGTCACGCTCCCCAACCCCGCCGCCTTACCCTCGCAGAATGCTTGAACCGACCGGCTTCTGATCGGCAAAAACTTGGCGAGAGCGTAAGAAGGCCGAAAAACATCGCGATCGGAGGGCCCGCGGCACGGAAGATCGCGATTAGGCGCAGTAAGTAGCAGATTTGGCGCGCACGCACTCGGCCGAACTGCAGCAAGTCGCGACGGTTACGCCGCCCGGCTAACTCACGCCGCGCAGATTACCCGCGCGTCGCAACCTTCGGCGACGACTTCGCCCACTGCGGCGCATTCGAGCGGCACGTCCCGCTGATCACCGGAAACGACAGGTCGTTGTTACGTGCGAGCGCCGCGGGCAACGCCGCCTGGCACTGCTGCACTGTGCTGTAACGGACCGGATCGACTCGGACCTCGGTGCAGGCGGTGCTCGCGTCACCGCAGCCCATGATCGCCATGACGAAGAAGACAGCTTCCATCTTCGGCCTCCCTTATGTGATTCAAAACGTAAGGATCGCTTCCCGGTTCCACGCTGGCTATTGACAAGCGGCCCGATCTGCGTCGTTCCGGATCGAAGCTCACCGCACCGCGCGCCGCATTGACGCGGGCACCCGCGCGCACGACATCGGTGTCAATGCCGCCGCAAACCACCATCGCACCGGGCGCCGATCGCCCGCTGCTCCCCACCATCCGCCGCTTCCTGCCCGATCTCTGGCCCAGCGACGCGCCCGGCATGAAGCTGCGTGTCGCGGGTGCGCTGCTGCTCGTCATCGCGTCGAAGCTGGTGCAGGTTTATGGCGCGCCCTTCGCGCTCCAAGGCGCGATCGACGGGATGGCCGGATCATCAGGAGGAATCGCACGCACGCCGGTATCGCTCGTCGTGCTGCTGATCCTCGGCTACGCCGCCGCGCGCTTCGGCTCGACGCTGTTCGATAACCTGCGCAACACCGTGTTCGAGCGGGTCGGGCAGGAGGCGACCCGCCGCCTCGCCGCGCGTGTGTTCCGCCACCTCCACCAGCTGTCGCTGCGCTTCCACCTCGAACGCCGCACCGGCGCGGTCACCAAGGTGGTTGAGCGCGGCACCAAGAGCATCGACACGATGCTCTACTTCCTCCTGTTCAACATCGCGCCGACGATCCTCGAACTCGCACTCGTCGTCGGCATCTTCTGGGTGAAGTTCGGCTGGCCGCTCGTTGCCGCCACGCTCGTCATGGTCGTCGCCTACATCTGGTTCACCCGCACCGTCACCGACTGGCGCTCGTCCTTGCGCGAGCGGATGAACGACCTCGACACCGGCGCGGTCGCGCACGCGGTCGATTCGCTCCTGAACTTCGAAACGGTGAAATATTTCGGCGCGGAGGAGCGCGAGGCGCGCCGCTACGACGGCGCGATGCGCGCCTACGCCGACGCCGCGGTCAAGTCGGAGAACAGCCTCGCGTGGCTCAATGTCGGTCAGGCGCTCATCACCAACCTGATGCTCGGCGGCGGGATGGCGTACGTCGCCTGGGGCTGGAGCCAGGGCCGCTTCACCGCGGGCAACGTCGTGCTCATCTCGACCTTGCTGTCGCAACTGTTCCGCCCGCTCGACCTGCTCGGCATGGTCTATCGCACCATCCGCCAGGGCGTGATCGACATGGCGGCGATGTTCGACCTGATCGACACGCCGTCGGAGGTCACCGACGCCGCCGATGCCCGCCCGCTCGCGGTCGCGCGCGGCCACGTCCGCTTCGAGGGCGTTCGCTTCGGCTACGACGACGACATGCCGATCCTAAAAGGCATCGACCTAGACGTCGCGCCCGGCAGCACGGTCGCGGTCGTCGGTCCCTCGGGTGCTGGCAAGTCGACGCTCGCGCGGCTGATGTACCGCTTCTACGACCTGACCGGCGGCCGCATGACCATCGACGGGCAGGACATCGCGCATGTCACGCAGGCGTCTTTGCGCGCCGCGATCGGCATCGTGCCGCAGGACACGGTGCTGTTCAACGACACGATCGGCTACAACATCGCCTACGGTCGCGAGGGCGCGACGCGCGCTGACATCGAGGGCGCGGCGAAGGGCGCCGCCATAGCGGGCTTCATCGAACGCCAGCCCGACGGCTACGACACCCGCGTCGGTGAGCGCGGATTGAAGCTCTCGGGCGGTGAGAAACAGCGCGTCGCAATCGCGCGCACCCTGCTCAAGAACCCGCCGATCCTGATCCTCGACGAGGCGACCAGCGCGCTTGACAGCCGCACCGAAGCCGAGATCATGGACACGCTGGAGGCGATCGAGCGCGGCCGCACCACGATCGTCATCGCGCACCGCCTCTCCACGATCGTCCACGCCGACCAGATCGTCGTGCTGGAAGCGGGCGAGATCGTCGAGCGCGGCACCCACGCCGAACTGCTCCGCCTGGGTGGCCTCTACGCCGAAATGTGGGAACGCCAGGCGAGCGAGCGCGAGGAAGCCGAGGCGGAGGCCGAAGCCGCCTGAACTCGCGCCGCACCGTTCAGCACCGCGTCAGCCCCGCTGCCCTAAATGTAACGCCATGTTTCGCCCGCGCCCTTGATGCCCGCCGCCGCGCGGTGCATCACGCGCACCATACACGCCCAAGAGGAACAACGATGCGCCTGCTCGCTGCCACTGCCCTGATGACGCTGATGTCGACCACTGCGATCGCCCAAACCGCCGCGCCCGCCCCGGCCACCACGACCGCGACGCTCCCCGCCTCGAACCCCTTCGCGCAAGCCAGCACGCTGCCGTTTCAGGCGCCCCCGTTCGACCGCATCAAGAGCAGCGACTACGAACCCGCGCTTCTCGCCGGCATGGCGCAGCAGCGTGCCGAGATCAACGCGATCACCCGCGCGCGCTCCGCACCCACGTTCGAGAACACGATCGCCGCGATGGAGCGCTCGGGCCGGCTGCTCGAACGCGCCAGCATGGCGTTCTACGGCGTCGTCGGCGCCAACACCGACGACACGCTCCAGAAGACGCAGGCCGATCTCGCACCGAAGTTCGCCGCGCATCAAGACGCAATCAACCTCGACCCCGCACTCTTCGCGCGCGTGAAGACGCTCTACGACCAGCGCCAGTCGCTGAACCTCACGCCCGAGCAGCTCCAGGTCCTGACCCTCACCTACGAGGGGATGGTCCGCGCCGGCGCGCAGCTCTCGCCCGCCGACAAGGTGACGCTCGGCAAGTATAACGCGCAGCTCTCGACGCTCGAGACCGCGTTCCAGCAGAAGCTGCTCGCCGCCGCCAAGGCGGGCGCGCTGGTGATCGACGACAAGTCGAAGCTCGCCGGCCTCTCCGACGCTGAGATCGCCGCCGCTGCCGACGCCGCCAAGGCGCGCGGGCTGGACGGCAAGTACGTCCTCACGCTCCAGAACACGACGCAGCAGCCCGAACTTGCCACCATGCGCGACCGCGCCACGCGCGAGGCGCTGTTCAACGCCAGCTGGACCCGCGCCAGCCGCGGCGACGCCAACGACACGCGCGACACGATTTCGCAGATCGCGCTGCTGCGCGCGCAGAAGGCCAAGCTGCTCGGCTTCCCGACCTGGGCCGACTACGTCCTGCAAGACCAGATGGCGAAGAACCCGAAGACTGCGCTCGGCTTCATGCAGCAGCTCGGCACGCCGGTCGCCGCCGAGCAACGCCGCGAGGCCGCCGAGCTCCAGGCGCAAATCAAGGCGACCGGTGGCAACTTCCAGCTCAAGCCGTGGGACTGGGACTTCTACTCGGAGCAGGTTCGCAAGGCGAAATACGACCTCAACCAGGACGAGCTGAAGCCCTATTTCGAGATCAACAAGGTGCTGACCGACGGCGTCTTCTACGCCGCCAACCAGCTCTACGGCCTCACCTTCAAGCGCCGCACCGACATCCCCGTCTACCAGAGCGACGTGATGGTCTACGAAGTCAACGAGGAGAACGGCACCCCCGTTGGCCTGATGTACTTCGATTACTGGAAGCGCGACAACAAGAACGGCGGCGCGTGGATGTCGAACTTCGTCAACCAGTCGAAGCTGAACGGCACCAAGCCGGTCATCTACAATGTCGGCAACTTCACCAAGCCCGCCGCCGGTCAGCCCGCGCTGATCAGCTTCGACGACGTGACGACGATGTTCCACGAATTCGGCCACGCGCTCCACGGCCTGTTCGCCAACCAGACCTATCCTAGCGTCTCGGGCACCAACACCGCGCGCGACTTCGTCGAATTCCCGTCGCAGTTCAACGAGCATTGGGCGCTCGATCCCAAGGTGCTGCCGCACTATGCGGTCAACTACAAGACGGGCGCGGTCATCCCGCAGGCACTGGTCGACAAGATCAAGCGCGCCGGCACGTTCAACTCGGGCTATTCGTTCGGCGAGGCGCTCGCCGCGGCCGAGATGGACATGAGCTGGCACTCGCTGACCGCGGCTCAGGGCAAGCAGAACGCCGACGCGTTCGAGGCCAAGGCGCTCGCCGCCACCGGGCTCGACGTCGCCGACGTACCGCCGCGCTACCGCTCGCCCTATTTCCTCCACATTTGGGGCAACGGCTATTCGGCCGGATACTACGCCTACAGCTGGACCAAGATGCTGAGCGCGAACGCGTTCAACTGGTTCGAGCAGCACGGCGGGATGACGCGCGCCAACGGCCAGCGTTTCCGCGACATGATCCTGTCGAAGGGTCACACGATGGATTACGCGCCGATGTTCCGCGCCTTCAACGGCGCCGATCCGCAGGTCGCACCGCTCCTCGCCGACCTGGGCCTGAACGCCGACGGCTCGCGCATCGCGCCCTCGTCCGGCGCGACCCCGAACAGCGACGGCCCGGTCCCGACCGCGCCGGCGCCGCGCCCGGCCGCACCGGGCAAGATCGGCAAGTAAGAACGCTCACTGGTCACCCCTCCCGCGCAAGGGAGGGGAGATCACCTCACCCCAGCATGTCGCGCATCTCGGGGTGCTTATCCATGTACGCCCGCACGAACGGGCATTGCGGTACCACCTTCAACCCGCGATCGCGCGCTGAATCGAGTGCGGCCTGGATCAGCTTCGATCCCACCCCGCGCCCCTCGATCGCGGGCGGCACCTCGGTGTGGGTGAACACAATCGTGTCGCCCTCCAGCTGATATGCCGCGACCGCGCGATAACCGTCCACGGTCAGCTCGAATTCCTGCTCGGCCTTGTTGTCGATCACGCTCTTCATACCAACTCCCTTCGCCCGCGAGCACGCGCCCGCTTCGTCGCGCACCCCAACGCCGCGCCCCGCCCGCCTGTTGCGCGCGCCCATCGCAATCACGATAGGGAAGCCGTGCAAGACCCCCGGCTCGAACTACAACGCATCTTCGGCTTTCCCGACTTCCGCGGCGTCCAGCGGCAGGTGGTCGACCGCACCCTCGCCGGTCAGCGCACGCTCGCCGTCATGCCGACGGGCGCGGGCAAGTCGCTGACCTATCAGCTCCCCGCCGCGATGCTGCCGGGCACCTGCGTCGTCGTCTCGCCGCTGATCGCGCTGATGCACGACCAGCTCCGCGCCGCAGAAGCGGTCGGCCTCGCCGCCGCCACCCTCACCAGCGTCGATGAGAACCGCGCCGAGACGATTGCCCGCTTCCGCGACGGCCAGCTCGACCTGCTCTACGTCGCGCCCGAGCGCGCCTCAAACGCCAGCTTCCGCGATTTGCTGTCGCAAGCCCCGCTCGCCTTGTTCGCGATCGACGAGGCGCATTGCGTCAGCGAATGGGGGCACGATTTTCGCCCCGACTACCGCCTGCTCCGCCCGCTGCTCGACAGTTTCCCCGACGTACCGCGCCTGGCACTCACCGCCACCGCCGACGCGCACACCCGCGCCGACATCCTCGAACAGCTCGGCATTCCGGCCGAGGGGATGATCGTCGCCGGCTTCGATCGCCCCAACATCCGCTACACGATCCAGCCGAAGGACAACCTCACCCGCCAGATCGCCGACGTGGTGCGCGACACGCGCGGCCCCGGCATCGTCTACGTCCAGACCCGCGCCGCGACCGAGAAGATGGCCGCCGCGCTCGCCGCCACCGGCCGCCCGACCCGCGCCTATCACGCCGGCCTCGACCCCGCGATCCGCGCGAAGAACCAGCGCGATTTCGTCGCGTCGGAGGACATGGTGATGTGCGCGACGGTCGCCTTCGGTATGGGCATCGACAAGCCCGACGTCCGCTTCGTCGCGCACGCCGGGCTGCCCAAGTCGATCGAGGCCTATTATCAGGAAACCGGCCGTGCTGGCCGCGACGGCGATCCCAGCGTCGCGCATCTCTTCTGGGGCGCGGAGGATTTCGCCCGCGCGCGACAGCGCATCGCCGAGATGGAGCCTGAGCGCCACGCCGGCGAGCGTCAGCGCCTCGCCAGCCTCGGCGCATTGGTCGAGACCGCCGGCTGCCGCCGCGCGATCCTGCTGCGTCACTTCGGCGAAGACCCGCCCGCCACCTGCGGCAATTGCGACAACTGTCTCTCCCCCCCGCGCTCGACCGACGCGACCGAGGTCGCGCGCAAATACCTCTCCGCCGTGTTCCGCACGGGCCAGATGTTCGGCTCGGGCTATATCGAGAGTGTGCTGACCGCGAAGTCGAGCGAGCGCAGCCTGATGAACGGGCACGAGCAGCTATCGGTCTGGGGCATCGTCGAGGGCGACGACGCCGCACTTCTCAAGCCGGTCGGCCGCGCGCTGCTGCTGCGCGACGCGCTGCGCACCAACCCCCACGGCGGGCTCGAGTTCGGCCCCGCCGCGCGGGCGATCCTGAAAGGCGAGACCGACGTCGCGCTTTTAGAAGCTCCCGCCCGTCCCAAACGCCGCCGCGGCGGCGGCTCGGGCGCGAGCGCGAACCCCAGCGACGATCCGCTGTTCGAGGCATTGCGCGCCCGCCGCCGCGACCTCGCCAAGGAACAGGGCGTGCCCCCCTACGTCATCTTCCACGACTCGGTGCTGCGCGAGATGGCGGAGGCGCGCCCGCGCGACGGCTGGGCACTCGGCCGCATCACCGGCATCGGCCAGCGCAAGCTCGACGCCTACGGCGACGCCTTCCTCCAGGTCATCCGCGAGCATGCCTGACAGGCCAGCCGTCCAAGCTTGATCGGGAGTGACGGCGGCCGATCAAACCCACACAAGCCTCGTGACGATCGCGCGATCATCTTCTATCGCCACGCGCATGGACATCCGCCGCATCGACGCGCGCATCGCCGTCTCGCCCCAGATTGACCCCGCCGACATCCCCGCGATCAAGGCCGCCGGGTTCACTGCGATCGTCAACAATCGCCCCGATGGCGAGGAAGCCGCGCAGCCCAGCGGCGACGCGATCCGCGCCGCGGCGGAGGACGCCGGGCTCGCCTATACCGCTATTCCCGTCACCCACGCCGGCTTCTCGCACCCGCAGGTCGCCGCGATGATCGACGCGATGGCACAGGCGAACGGCCCTGTCCTCGCCTATTGCCGCTCGGGCACGCGCTCGTGCAATCTCTGGGCGCTCGCGCAAGCCGGGCTCGGCGAGGATCACGACACGCTGGTCGGGCAAGGCGCCGCCGCCGGCTACGACTTGAACGGCTTGCGCCCGCTGATGGACGCGGTCTCGCCGGACCAAAATAGCGGCGACCGGAGTGGCGCCGAGCAGTGACCACGCCCGCGTTGAGGCTCGCGTAATGCTCGGGTTCGGCCGCCCCAACCGCCTGCTGCGTTCCCCCGGGGAGGTGATCGCCGCGATCGCGGAAACACCCGTCGCCTTCGCCGCAATCGACGCGCTCGTCTCGAACGACGGCCGCGCGGGCCTCGCGATCGACGCTGCGGGACAGGTGCTCGCCGTCCGCCTGCGCGGTTCACGCGCGCTCGCCTGCATCGTCCCCTGGACCGCGCTGCGCCAGACGGTCGAGGGCATCGTGGTCGAAGGCGACCGCCGCTTCGGCAGCGTCACGCTGATCGGCATCAGCGCGCTCGACGTCCGTCGCCTCGGTCAGCCACAACCGGAAGAGGCGTAACTTTCCCCGCTCCCCACGCGTTCGCACCCGGACACAGGAGAGCAGATCATGGCAAGCACCCCCGATCCCCTACCCGACCACGGCGAGCATGACCCGGACCAGACCGGCGTCACCCCGACCGAGGCCGATCCCGTCGCCCACCCCGAACAACCGCCGCTCGACGACGACGCCTCCGGCCTCCCCGACAAACCGGCCGAAGACCTCGGCGACTTCGCGTAGGCACGAGGTGCGCGGCGCTATCCCGCCAGGATCAGCGCCGCCCCGCCCAGGATCGCCGCCACCGCACCCGCGCGCTGCACCGTCACTCGCTCGCCGAGCGCGAACACCCCGATCAGCAGCGCCGTCACCATCCCCGTCTCGCGCAGCGCGGCGAGCGGTGCGGTCGGACCGAGCGCGAACGCCGTCAGCGCCGCGCCGTAGGTCACGATCGACAGCGCCCCCGCGACCACGCCTGCGCGCCACTGCGTCCCCACACTCGCGATGATCCGCCCGCGCGACACAATCGCGAACATCGCGGTCACGCCCACACCCATCGCCACGAACAACCAGACGATATAGCTCGCCGTCGCCGGTGCCGCGCGCACGCCGTGCGCGTCGATCACCGTGTAGAGCGCGATCGTGCAACCGGTCAGCAACGACCAGCCGAGCGCCCCGCGTCCCAGATGCCGCCCCACGACCAGCAACAGCATCGCCGCGCCGATCAGCGCGATCCCCGCCACCTGCGCCGCGCGCACCGGCTCGCCCAGCAATCCGATCGTGACCACCGCGGTCAGCAGCGGCGCCGTCCCGCGCAGCACCGGATAGGCCGCGCTCAGATCGGCCTGCTCAAACGCGCGGATCAGCGCGTAGAGGTAAATCAGATACGCCACCGTGCTCGCCGCCAACCACCAATATGCACCCGCGGGCGGCGAGACGAACGGCAGTGCCGGCAGCAGGATCAGCGCGCTCGAGCCATCGGTCAGCGCACGCGCCGACATCTTGTCGCGCCCGCCCCCAAAAACCTTAGGCGCCGATGGCGTTGACGATCGCGTGAACCGATCCCGACACGATCATCAGCACGGCGGCGAGGGTGAAAGGCGTCACAGCATCGCAGCGTGCCACGCGTTCCACTTCACGTCACCAGCTTGCGCAGGCCCTCGATCGTATCCGCCTCGTGCGCGGGCTTGTCGGTGCGAATGCGCGCGATCCGGGGAAAGCGCATCGCCAGCCCCGATTTGTGCCGCTTCGAGTCGTGGATCGAATCGAATGCGATCTCCAGCACCAGCGACCGCTCGACCTCGCGCACCGGCCCGAAGCGGTTGGTGGTATGGTGCCGCACGAACCGGTCGAGCTGGCGCAGTTCCTCGTCGGTGATCCCCTGATACGCCTTGCCCACCGGCAGCAGCTCGCCCTCGCCCGCCGCCCCGCCGGTCCAGCACCCGAAGGTATAATCGCTGTAGTAGGACGATCGCCGCCCGTTGCCGCGCTGCGCGTACATCATCACGCAATCGGCGGTCAGCGGATCGCGCTTCCACTTGTACCACAATCCCGCGCGCCGCCCCGCGACATACGGCGCGTCGCGGCGCTTGAGCATCATGCCCTCGATCGCGGCGTCGCGCGCGCCCATGCGGATCGCCTCCAGCGCGGTGAAATCCTCCGCCTCGACCACCGCCGACAGGTCGAACCGATCGGGATCGAGCCGGGGCACGAACGCCTCCAGCCGCGCGCGCCGCTCGGTCCATCCCAGCTGCCGCAGGTCTTCCGCGCCGTCGAACAATATGTCGTACAGCCGCACGAACGCCGGGCTTTCCTCCAGCATCTTCGCCGACACGACCTTCCGCCCCAGCCGCTGCTGCAGCGCATTGAAGCTCGCCGCGCCGCCGCCGTCTTCCAGCGTGCCGCCCTGCACGTCGCCCTTCACCATCAGCTCGCCGTCGAGCACACCCGGCGTCCGAAACGCCGCCGCCACGTCGGGGAAGGCCCGGGTCACGTCATCGCCGGTTCGGCTGTACAGCCGCGTCTCGCCGTGCCCTGTCGCATCCACGACATGGACCAGCTGCACGCGGATACCATCCCACTTCCACTCCGCGACATAGTCGGACAAATCGACGCGCAGGTCCTCCAGCGGGTGCGCCAGCATGAACGGCCGGAACACCGGCACGTCGGCGGGCGTCGGCTGCTCGCCCGTCCCTTCGGCCCAGGCGAACAGCGTCGGGTACGGCGGCTCCAGCCCGTGCCACACCTCCTCGACCGCATCGACGTCGAGCCCGAACGCGTCCGCCAGCGCCTGTTTCGCCAGCCTGGACGACACACCGACGCGAAGCGATCCCGTCGCCATCTTGAGCAGCGCGAACCGCTCCTCCGCGTCCAGCCGGTCGAGCATCCCCGCCAGCACCCCGCCCGCGTCCGACCGCGACAAATGCATCAACCGGTCGACCACCGCCGCCACGCTCAGCGGCTCGGCCTCGAACGCACCCTCGGGGGTCGGCCACAGCAAAGCGATCGTCTCCGCGGTGTCGCCGACATATTCGCGGCTCATCCGGAACAGCACCGGATCGAACCGTTCCTCGATCAGCGCGCGCAGCAGCGCCGGCTTGACGCCCGGCAGGTCGAGGTCCCCCGTCAGCGCCGCCATCGCCCAGCCGCGATCGGGATCGGGCGTCACCCGCAGGTAATCGCCGATCAGCTTCAACTTGGCGTTGCGCGACCGGGTATAGATCAGCGAGTCGAGAAGCTGCGCAAAGGCGTGCATGCGGGCGTAACGATCGGCGCGCGACGCGGCTCCGTGCTCAGGAACTCTCCGCCGGCGTCAGATGTGACGCTCCGCCGCGGCTACGATCCCCGGCATCGCTGCCAGCCGCTGCTCGAAATCGGTCGCGATGTCGGCCAGCGACACCTCAGACAGCCGCCGGATCAGCAGCGCCTCCGCCTCGCGCAGCGCGCCACCCAGCGACTCGTTGACCGCCTGCTCCACCAGGCAGGCGGGCGCCGGGTCCGCCGGCCCCAGCGCGAACACGCGCTGCTCGCCGAGCGCGCGGTACACGTCCAACATGGTGAGCTGGTCGAGCCCGCGCGTCAGCATCCACCCGCCGCCGTGCCCCTTGGTCGACCGGACGTACCCCGCCTCGCGCAAGCCCGCCATCGTCCGCCGCACCACGACCGGATTCGTCCCCAGCATCACCGCCGCCGCTTCCGACGTCAGCGGACCATCCCTCCGCCCCATGTGGATCAACAGGTGCAGCATTCTCGACAGGCGCGCGTCCATCAGCCCTCATCCCCGATCACGAGCAGTCCGTCATGTAACTTCTCGTGTTGCTTATTACACCTGGACACGTCATGTAGCTCATGGGATTACATAAGGACGGTCTGATGTACGACGCAATCGTGATCGGGGGCAGTTTCGCAGGGCTGTCGGCGGCGTTGCAGCTGGCGCGCGCGCGGCAGCACGTGCTGGTCATCGACGCTGGATCGCCGCGCAACCGCTTCGCCGACGAGGCGCACGGCTTCCTCGGGCAGGACGGTCGCGCACCCGCAGCGATCATGCGTGATGCCCGCTGCCAGCTCGAACGCTACCCGACGGCCGAGATCGTGTCGGGTGAGGCAGTAGACGCCGCGGCAACAGGCGACGGCTTCACGGTCGCGCTGTCCGGCGGCGAGCGCCACGCGCGCCGGCTGATCCTGGCGACCGGCGTCTCGGATCAACTGCCCGCGATCCCGGGGCTGAGCGAGCGCTGGGGCGCGACCGTGCTCCACTGCCCCTATTGTCACGGCTACGAGATGCGCGACTTGGCCCTCGGCGTCATCGCCGCGCATCCCATGTCGGCGCATCAGGCCGTCCTGATCCCCGACTGGGGGCCGACCACCTATTTCACGCAAGCGCAGTTCGAGCCCGAGCCGGCCGAGCTTCACGCCTTCGTCGCGCGCGGCATCACGGTTGAGCGCACCCCGGTGGTCGAGCTGCTGGGCGACGCACCCGCGCTCGACGGCGTCCGATTGGCGGACGGACGCGTCGTCGCGGTCGCGGCGGTCTTCACCGCGCCGCGCACCAGTCCCTCGACCCCGCTCGCCGCGCGGCTCGGCTGCAAACTCGAGGACGGCCCGACCGGTCCCTTTGTCAAGGTCGACCAATGGGGCGCGACTTCGGTGCCGGGTGTCTGGGCGGCGGGCGATCTCGCGACGCCCATGCACAACGCGACACTCGCCTCCGCCGCCGGGGTACTCGCGGGCATCGGCGCGCACCAGGCGGGCGTTCGCGCAGCAGCCGCGTAGATCGAGCCACCTAGCGCAAGCACGGCGTAGCGCCGAAGCGCGTGCACCACCGCCCGCCGCCACTACACCCCCGCGCCATGCGTCGTCGCCTGCTGCTCCTTCTCACCGCCGTGATCGTGCTCGGCGCGGCCGCCTTTGCCGCGGGTGTGTGGAACGCGCGCGCCGATCCGGTGGTGCGCACCGCGCGCGTGGCCTTACGCGACTGGCCCGCCGGCGCCGCCCCGATCCGCGCCGCAGTGTTGAGCGACATCCACATCGGCAGCATGGCGATGGACGAGGCGCGGCTTTCGCGCATCGTCGCGCAGGTCAACACGCTCCATCCTGACATCGTGCTGATCGCGGGCGATTTCATCAACGGCTACGGTGCGGAGGACGCGCTGAAGGTCGAGGCGCCGCTCACCGCCGCGCTGTCGCGGCTGCGCGCGCCGCTCGGCGTCGTCGCAGTGCCGGGCAACCACGACCACGGCACCAGCATCGCCGCGGTCCGCGCCGCGCTGACCCGCGCGGGCGTGACCGTGCTCGCCAATCAGGCACTACGACGCGGACCGCTCGCGATCGGCGGCGTCGACGACGATTACAGCCACGCCGACAACCTGCCCGCGACGATGGCGGCCCTGCGCAGCATGGGCGGGGCAGCGGTCCTGCTCACCCACTCGCCCGATCTGGCGACCAAGCTGCCGGCCGCCGCGCCCTTCATGATCGCGGGGCATACGCATTGCGGGCAGGTCCGGCTGCCCGTCATCGGCCCGCCGATCCTGCCCGTGCGCACCCACAAACGCTATCTCTGCGGCATGATCGACGACCGCGGGCATCAGGTCCTCGTCACCGCCGGGCTCGGCACCAGCGACCTGCCGATCCGCTGGCGCGCGCCACCCGACCTGTGGCTGCTGACGCTCGGGCCCGCGCGCCAGCCGCGCGTCAGTCGATCGCCGACTTGACCGCCTTTCCCGTCACCAGCGCGATGATCAGGAAGATCACGAACAACGCGATGGCGATGAAGAACAGCACCTTGGCGATGCCGACGAAGGTCCCCGCGAGCCCGCCGAAGCCGAGCAACCCGAGCACCAGCCCGATGACGAGAAACGTGAGTGCGAGCTTCAACATGAGTAACGCCCCCAATTAGTTAGATAATGGAAAATGCAGGCGGCGCTCAGCCCTTGCGGCTCGCCTCGAACAGGAACCACGCGCGCTCCTCGGCCTGGTCGATCCAGTCGTCCGCCAGACTCGACGTCGCGGTGTCGTTCGCTTCCTCGGCCTTCTCGCGCGCGCGGCGCAGCGCCTCGACCAGCTTGAGGTTGTCCTCGCGCAGTTCCGCCAGCATGTCGTCTGGCGACACGAACTCGCGGTCGTTGTCGGCCACCTGCTGGCGCCGGTTGATGTCGCCGATCGAGCGTAGCGTCGTGTTGCCGGTCTTGCGCACGCGCTCCGCGATCGCGTCGGTCACGCCCAGGATCTGCGCCGCCTGATCGTCGAGCATCAGGTGATAGTCGCGGAAATGCGGGCCCGAGACGTGCCAGTGAAAATTCTTGGTCTTCAGATAGATCGCGAAACAGTCCGCCAGCGCGACGTTCAGCGCGTCGGCCGCGGTCATCGTGTCGTTGCGGGCAAGGTCGGTCGGGGTAGCGAGCTTGGGGTCGATGTCGGCCACGGCGCTGTGTCTCCGTTGATGAGGTGATTTCGCCTCCACAACGAGCCCGCCGCCGAATGGCTCCGCTTCCTGTCACGTCAGCCGGTCACACCAGCCCCGTTACACCAGTCGTAGCGCGTTCAATCCGATCACCACGCCCGCGACCAGCAAGATCGCCGCCGCCGCGACACGCACGCCCTTCAACGGCAGCCTCAGCCACGCCTCCTCCCCCAACGCGATCGCCACGACGTTGACCGCGCTCGCGCCCAACACCGCGCCGACCATCGCCGCCCATGGCAAGGTACTGCGCCCGGCGAGTGCCGCGACGATGAACTGCATCCGGTCGCCGAACGCCATGATGGCGAGCCCCGCGATGCTGGTGAACGCCGCACCCGTCCGCCACCCCTCCAGCGCGTCGGGACGCTTTATCCGAAACCCGGTTCCCACGCCCGCCAGCACCAACGCAAGCGCCAGCAGCAGCAAACGCGCCTCGGGCGTCAGCAGCGCCGTCACCGCCCGCCCCGCCGCCACCCCGATCGCGTAGTTGATGCTGAGCGCCAGCACCGCGGCCAGCACCACCAGCGCAGGCCGCCTGAACCGGTCGGCGAAGATCGCGGCCAGCCACGGCGTCTTGTCGGACATCTGCGTGATCGCGCCCAGCACGATCGCCGCCATCAATGCGTCCACTGCGTCAGCGCGTGCTGCTACCGGGCAGAGCGCGGAACACGCGCGTCACGCTGCGAACCGCACCTGGCATGCCGCGGCAAAGGCATCGGATGCGGCGGCGTCCTGCCGCTCGCTCGACACCGCCTCGCCCAGCATCGACAGCCAGGCGTGAACGATCGGACCGTGATCGCCGCGTGCCAGCGCGCGCTCCAGCTGCTGCGCGACCACCAGCGCGGGCAGCATGCCGTTCGCACGCGCGATGCGGCGGATCTGGTCGACCTCGTCCACCAGCCGCGCCGGACCGCTGCGCCACTCGATCGCCGCCACGCGTCGCGCCAGATCGGCCCTGATCGCGCCCGCGTCGCCCGTTCCCGCCCGCTGCTGCTCCATGCTCATGTCGGCATCCTCTCCGCCCCTTGCCCGCATCATGCGCGCGCCGCGGTTAACGCCCGGCTAAACCGCGCCACCGGACGCCCGATCAACCGTCCACGGAGATGCCTTGACTTGGGGTCACGAATCCGTCATTCGCCCCACCAGACGCGGCAAGGCAGCCCAGCGGGCACGCCTCGCCGCTTTTTGTTTTCTATTCGCACAGGATACGGTCATGGCAAAGCCGACCACCGTCAAGATCAAGCTCGTCAGCTCGGCCGACACCGGGTTCTTCTACGTGACCAAGAAGAATCCCCGCACCCAGACCGAGAAGCTGTCGTTCCGCAAGTACGACCCGGTCGTGCGCAAGCACGTCGACTTCAAGGAAGCCAAGATCAAGTAATCGCGCCGGCGGCCCCGCGCCGCCGCAGGTTACGCTATGCTGCAAAACCGCGGTGGAGCGATCCAGCGCGGTTTTTGGCGTCTTTAGCCCTCTCCCCAGCGGAGAAAGGGAACAACTAAACCAGCGCTCCCACCGCCTGCATGAACCGCGCAAGGCTGATCGGCTTCGACACATACGCCTCCGCTCCTGCCGCGCGGATGCGCTCCTCGTCCTCGCGCCCCGAATAGGCCGTCACTGCCATCACGGGGATGTGCCTCAGCGTCTCGTCCGCCTTCAATTCCAGGATCAGCTCGTACCCGGTGACGTGCGGCATCTGGATGTCCATGATGATCAGGTCCGGCATCACCTCGCGCGCGCGCGCCACCGCCTCACGCCCGTCGCGCACCGCTTCGGCGGCGAACTCGTGCGCGCGCAGCAGGTCGCAGAACAGCTTCAGGTTCAGTTCGTTGTCCTCGACAACGAGCACCCTTTTCGCCACGTGTTCATTAACCCCCATCGACACGCTCAAGAGATAGGCAATGCGTACGCCCCTGACAAATAGGATTGGCGATCCCGACGCGGTCGCCGCGCTGGCGCTCTCCGCGCTCGCCTGGGTGCTGTCGGACGACGACCGCGCCGGGCGGCTGCTGACGCTCACCGGCCTCGCCCCCGGCGACCTGCGCGAGCGGCTGGGCGAACCCGCCGTCCTCGCCGCGGTGCTCACCTATCTCGAGAGCTACGAACCCGACCTCGTCGCCTGCGCCGACGACCTCGGCACCCGTCCCGAAACCCTCGTCGCCGCGCGCGCGACGCTGGAGCATGCATGACCCGCCCCCTTCTCATCACCGACTGCGACGAAGTGCTCGTCCACATGGTCCGCCATTTCGCCGACTGGCTCGATCAGGAGCACGCGGTCGATTTCTCCTACAACTCGTGGGAACTCGCCAAGAACATGCGCCGCCGCACCGGTGAGCCGCTGACCCAGGAAGAGATGTGGGCCTTCCTCCACGGCTTCTTCCCCGACCAGATGCACCGCCAGACGATCGTGCCCCACGCCCGCGAGGCGATCGCCGCGCTCAGCAAACAGGCCGACGTGGTGATCCTCACCAACCTGCAGGACCAATGCCAGACGCACCGCGTCGAGCAACTCGCCGCCTTCGGCATCCCGCACCGCGTCGTCTGCAATCAGGGCGGCAAGGGCACGCCCGTCGCCGCGCTCGTCGCCGAATATGGCCCAAGCGTCGCGGTGTTCGTCGACGACCTGCCGGTCCATCACCAATCGGTCGCCGAGCACGCGCCCGAGGTCTGGCGGCTCCACATGGTCTCCGAACCGCAACTCGCCGCCGGCATCGCACCCGCCCCCGCCGCGCACGCGCGCATCGACGACTGGAGGCAAGCGCAGGCGTGGATCGAGGCGCGCTTCGCCGCCGCCGAGCCCGCGCCGCCGGTCGAGGCGCTCGCCACCACTTGACCTCTCGTGTCGCCGCGCCCAATCCGCGAAGCCATGACCGACCAGATCGACCGCAAACTCGCCGACCTCGGGCTCGAACTGCCCCAGGCCGCCGCTCCCGTCGCCTCCTACACGCCGATCGTCGAGGCAGGCGGGCTGCTCCACATCTCGGGCCAGCTCCCGTTCAAGGACGGCCAGATCATCACCGGCCGCCTGGGTGACGACGTCAGCCTTGAGGCGGGTCAGGAGGCCGCGCGCGCCTGCGGGCTGATGCTGGTCGCGCAGATCAAGCAGCATCTCGGCAACCTCGCCCACGTCAAGCGCGTCGTGAAGCTCGGCGTGTTCGTGAATTCCACCCCCGATTTCACCGACCAGCCCAAGGTCGCGAACGGCGCGTCCGACCTGATGACCGCGCTGTTCGGTGACGCGGGCAAGCACGCGCGCTCCGCGGTCGGCGTCGCGGTCCTGCCGCTCGGCGCGGCGGTCGAGGTCGACGCCATCGTCGAGATCGAACGCTCGCTCTGATCCGCTAGGTTCGAGCAGGAAAACAAGAGGGGGCGGTCGCGCACGTAGCGGCCGCCCCTTTTCACATCGTACCCAAGCCCGGCATCGCGTCGCCGCTTGCCCCCCTACCCCTCACCTGCCCGCGCCCCTATCTTGGCGCGCAATGACCGCCATCACCGCACGGATCGCCGACGGCGTCGCCGCCATCCCCGCCGATCAGTGGGACGCCTGCGCCGGCACCGCCAATCCGTTCGTCAGCCACGCCTTCCTCAAGGCACTGGAGGACTCAGGCAGCGTCGGGCAGCGCACCGGCTGGCAACCGATCCCGCTCGTCATCGATGGCGACGACGGCACCCCGATCGCGGTCGCCCCCGCCTACGGCAAGAGCCACAGCCAGGGCGAGTACGTCTTCGACCACGCCTGGGCTGACGCATGGCAGCGGGCCGGTGGCGACTATTACCCCAAGCTACAGGTCGCCGCTCCCTTCACCCCCGTGCCCGGCCCGCGGCTGCTGCTGCGCGACCCCGCCGCCGCCCCGTCGCTGATCGCCGCGATCGAGGCCGTCACCCGCCAGCACGAACTGTCATCCGCACACGCCACCTTCGTCGCACCCGATCAGCTGCCGCTGTTCGAGGCCGCCGGCTGGCTGATCCGCGAGGGCACGCAATTCCACTGGCAGAATGCCGGCTACGCCACCTTCGACGACTTCCTCGCCGCGCTCGCCAGCCGCAAGCGCAAGGCGATCCGCAAGGAGCGCGCAGCGGCGGTAGAGGGCCTGACGATCCGCCACCTGACCGGCAGCGAGATCGGGCGGCGCGAATGGGACGCGTTCTGGACCTTCTACCAGGACACCGGCAGCCGCAAATGGGGGACGCCCTACCTGAAACGCGCCTTCTTCCCGCTGCTGGGTGAAGCACTCGGCGACCGCGTACTGCTGATCCTCGCCGAGCGCGACGGCGTGCCAATCGCGGGTGCGCTCAACCTGATCGGCGACGACGCGCTATACGGCCGCTACTGGGGCTGCACCGAGGATGTGCCCTTTCTCCATTTCGAGCTATGCTATTATCAGGCGATCGACGCCGCGATCGCGCGCGGGCTGAAGACGGTGGAGGCAGGCGCGCAGGGCGAGCACAAGCTCGCGCGCGGCTATTCCCCCGTGCCCACCTGGTCGGCGCACTTCATCCCCGATCCCGGTTTCCGCCGCGCGGTGTCCGACTTCCTCGTGCGCGAACGCGCCGCGGTCGAGAGCGACCAGCACTTTCTCGAACAGATGACCCCGTTCAAGCGCGGCTGACCGCGCCCGCTACTTCCCGATCGCCCCGGTCGCGATCAACCGCTCGCGCCGCCGCTGCATGAACTCGACGATATAGTGCGGGATGCCCAGCTCCTCGTCGGTCGCCTCTGGTGCGGGCACCGAGTGATCGATGCGGAACAGCACCGACGAACTCGTCGGCGAGCGCCACACCGGCACCAGCCCGGGCGCGAAGCGCGGGTCGTACTTTGGCGGGCGGATCAGCCAGACATAGTCGAACGCATCGCGCGGCAACCGCCCGATCGCGTAGTTGACCGGCCGCCACCACTCGCCGCGGCAGCGAACCTGCGTCACGATCTGCGTCGGATCGTGCGCGTAACCGCCCGCCGCGTCGTAATTGACCGTCAGCAGCTGCCCGCCCGCCATCGACCATTGGTCGTCGGTGTAGGCAAGCCGCCGCTCGAGCGCGAGCGCGGGCATGTGCTCCAGCCGGCTCATCCGCCAGTCGTTGCGGCAATTATGCCCGACGAACGACAGCAACCGCGCGCCGACCGGCACGTGATCGAGCGCGACCAGCTCCTCGTCGTAATCGCGATCGAACATCGCGAAACTCACCGTTGTGCCGGCGATCCGCACCAGAAAAAATGCGAGGCCGACCGCCGCCAGCACGCTCGCGTGGCGGAACGTCATTCCGGGCTTGGGCCGGATCGCGATCACCGCGATCGCCAGCATGAACGGCGCCAACCGCATGTCGGCATAGGCCGAGCCGAACACGATCCGCGGCAACAGGATGAAGACCGCCAGCATGAACAGCGCCGACAGCCCCAGATGCCGCGAATAGGTGATCCGCGGATCGCGTAGGCCCTTGAACAGCACCAGGTAGATGACCGCCACCGACGCGACGTCGAACCATAGCCAGCGGTCGCGCAGTGCCATCAGCACCCACATGATCTTGGTGCGCCAGTAGAAGAAGTCGGCGGTCTGCCCGGTCACGTCCGCGCCCGATCGCCACGCGACCATCAACATCATCGGCAGCGCCAGCGGCACGCAGCCGAGGCCTGCGCGCACCCAGCTCTCGACCCAATGCCCCGACTGGCGGTCTTTCCTGAGATCATGCTGGCGGATCATCTCGGCCGAGAAGGCGAGCACGCCCAGCACGCCCCAGCCGAACGTGTGGCACACCCACAACAGGCACGACAGCGGCACGAATACCGCGGCGCGCAGCCGCAACCGACCCAGCCGCGCCATCCGCAGCCACAGCGCAAACAGGCACAGCGCCAGCCCCATCGACAGCGCGAAATTCACGAACCCGAACTGGAACGGGTAACCGTAGGCGAGCGGCAGCGCGAACAGCGCGGTCGCGGGAATGCGCCCCTGCACCTCGCGCGCGATCCACAACAGCCCCGCGACCGTCAGCGCGGGAATTGCCATCACGATCAGCTTGACCGCGGGCTCCAGCCCGATGACCGGCGCCAGCGGCTCGATCAGCAAGTCGACGCCCAGATTACCGATCAGCGACCAGCGGAAGGTGTACCAGTCCGCCAGCCAAGCGTGCGCGCCGCGGTCGAGCTGGACGCGGTAGCGCCCCATGTGCCCGGGCAAATCGACGATCGGCGGGATGTCGGGCCAGATCAGCGGCACGCACGCAATCAGCGCCGCCGCGACGACGAACCACCTGGTCTGCCACCAATGAAGCCGCACCCCCGCGTCCATGTTCAGCGCCTTACGGGCGACAGGGGTGTGCCTGCAAGGCTGTCGTAACCGGGCGGGTCGCTGCGACCCGCCCGTGTCACTCAGCGATCGCGCCGCCCGAGCAAGCGCAACCGCAGCGCGTTGAGCTTGATGAACCCCGCCGCGTCGCGCTGGTCGTACGCGCCCTGGTCGTCCTCGAACGTCACGACCTTTTCCGAATACAGCGTGTTGAGCGACTTGCGCCCCGTCACCGACGCCAGCCCCTTGTAGAGCTTCAACCGCACCGTCCCCGACACCTTCTCCTGGCTGAGGTCGATCGCCGCCTGCAGCATCTCGCGCTCGGGCGAGAACCAGAAACCGTTGTAGATCAGCTCGGCATAGCGCGGCATCAGTTCGTCCTTCAGATGCGCCGCCCCGCGATCGAGCGTGATCGCCTCGATGCCACGGTGCGCCTCGAGGTAGATCGTACCGCCCGGCGTCTCGTACATGCCGCGGCTCTTCATGCCGACGAAGCGGTTCTCGACCAGATCGAGCCGCCCAATGCCGTGCTTGCGCCCGAGCTCGTTGAGCGCCTCCAGCAGCGTCGCCGGGCTCATCCGCTCGCCGTTCAGCGCGACGCCGTCGCCGCGCTCGAACTCGATCTCGATTGTCTCCGGCGTGTCGGGCGCGTCCTCCGGGTTGACCGTGCGCGAGTAGACGTAATCGGGCACCTCGTCCCACGGATCCTCCAGCACCAGCCCCTCGCTCGAGGTGTGGAGCAGGTTGGCGTCGGTCGAGAACGGCGCCTCGCCGCGCTTGTTGTGCGGAATCGGCACCTGCCTGGCTTCGGCCCATTCGATCAGCTTGGTACGGCTGTTCAGATCCCACTCGCGCCACGGCGCGATCACCTTGATGTCGGGGTCGAGCGCGTAGGCCGACAATTCGAAGCGCACCTGGTCATTGCCCTTCCCGGTCGCGCCGTGCGCCACCGCGTCCGCGCCCGTCTCGCGCGCGATCTCGATCAGCCGCTTGGAGATCAGCGGCCGCGCGATCGAGGTGCCGAGCAGGTACAGCCCCTCGTATTGCGCGTTCGCCCGCATCATCGGGAACACGAAATCGCGCACGAACTCCTCGCGCAGGTCGTCGATGTAGATGTGCTCCGGCTTCACCCCCATCAGCTCGGCCTTGGCGCGCGCGGGCTCCAGCTCCTCGCCCTGCCCCAAATCGGCGGTGAAGGTGACGACCTCGCAGCCGTACGTTTCCTGCAGCCATTTCAGGATCACGCTGGTGTCCAGACCACCGGAATAAGCGAGGACGACCTTCTTGATGGGCTCGGACATGCGGGCAGCGCTCCTGATACGAATATTCGCGCGCGGACCTATGCGCGCGCGCGCCACCACGCAACCGCAACCCGCCAGCCGAGTTCCCGCACGATACCTTGTCACATCCACTTGCCCCGCGAAACGAAGCGGCGCACACAAGCACCCGTAACAGATGCAACGAACAGGGATGCCCGCATGAGGAAGTTCGCCGCGCTCGCCGCCACCGCCGGGCTCGTCACCGCCGCCACCGCCAGCGCGGACGAGGGCATGTGGACCTTCGACGGCTTTCCCGCCACGCGGATGAAGGCCGCCTACGGCTGGGCGCCCGATCAGGCATGGCTCGACCGCGTTCAGGCCTCCGCCGTGCGCCTGACCGGCGGCTGCTCGGCCTCCTTCGTCTCGCCCGAGGGCCTGATCCTCACCAACCATCACTGCGTCGCGCAATGCGCGCAGGACCTGTCGTCCTCCAGCAAGGATTTTCTGAAGGACGGCTTCATCGCCGGCGACCGCGCGCGCGAGCAGAAATGCCCGGGCCAGCAGGCCGAGGTCGTGACGCAGATCACCGACGTGACCAAGCCCGTCACCGCCGCGATCGGCTCGCTGTCGGGCGAGGCGCTGACCAAGGCGCGCGACGCGCAGATCGCGCAAATCGAGGCGCAGAACTGCACCGACAAGGCGACCACGCGCTGCCAGGTCGTGACGCTCTACGGCGGCGGGCAGTACAAGCTCTACAAGTACCGCAAATATTCGGACGTGCGCCTCGTCTGGGCGCCCGAGTTCGCCGCGGCGTTCTTCGGCGGCGACCCCGACAACTTCAACTTCCCGCGCTACAATCTCGATGCCTCGTTCCTGCGCGCGTACGAGAACGGTCGCCCGGTTAGCACGCCTGCACACCTGCGCTGGAACCCGCGTGGCCCGATCGCCGAGGAAGCGACCTTCGTCGTCGGCAATCCCGGCCGTACCCAGCGCCTGTTGACGCAGGACCAGCTCGCCTTCCAGCGCGAGGTCGCGATCCCGCTCACCACCACATTGCTGTCCGAATGGCGCGGTCGCCTGATCGCCGCGGGCGCGCAGAGCGAGGAGCGCCGCCGCGAGGCGCAGGACTCGCTGTTCGGGACCGAGAACAGCTACAAGGTCTATTGGGGTCAGGCACGCGCGCTCGACGACGACGCCTTCGCCGCCAGCCTGGCGAAGAACGAGGCCGACCTGCAACGCCGCGCCGGCACGCGCTACGGCACGCCCTGGGCCGACATCGCCGCCGCCGACCGCAGCTTGCGCAACATCTACCTCGATTATTACTTCCTCGAGGCGCGTGCGGGCTGGACCTCCGACCTCTACGGCTATGCCAAGGCGCTGGTGCGCGCCGCCGCCGAGCGGCAGAAGCCCAATGCCGATCGCCTGCCCGGCTATACCGACAGCGCGCTGCCGCTGGTCGAGAAGCAGCTGACCGATGCCAAGCCGATCGAGCCGTGGCTGGAGGAGGCGAACCTCTCCTTCTGGCTCAGCAAGGCGCGCGAGTATCTCACCGCCGACAACCCGCAGGTGAAGGCGCTGCTCGGCCGCGAGTCGCCCGAACAGCTGGCAAAACGGCTCGTCTCAGGCACGAAGCTCGCCGATCCCGCGGTCCGCAAGCGGTTGTTCGACGGCGGCGCCGCGGCGATCGCGGCCTCCGACGATCCGCTGATCCGCTTCGTGCTCGCCAACGACGCCGCCGCGCGCAGCTTGCGCCAGCAATATGCCGCGCAGGTCGATGCGCCCGTTACTGCCGCGCAGGCGAAGATCGCGCAGGCGCGCTTCGCCGCCTACGGCGCGGGCAACTACCCCGACGCGACCTTCACGCTGCGGATCAGCTACGGCCGCGTGATGGGCTGGACGGAGCGCGGGCGCGAGATCCCGTACGAGACCAAGGTCGGCGGCCTCTACGAGCGCGCGACCGGCGCCGACCCGTTCCAGCTCGCCCCCGCCTACGCGCGCGCCAAATCGTCGCTCGACCTGAACACCCCGTTCGATTTCGTCACGACGAACGACATCATCGGCGGCAATTCGGGCTCACCCGTGATCGCGCGCGACGGCTCGGTCATCGGCGCCGCGTTCGACGGCAACATCCACTCGCTCGGCGGCAATTTCGGCTACGATCCGAAACTCAACCGCACCGTGGTCGTCTCTGCGGCGGCGGTGCAGCAGGCGCTGGAGAAGGTCTATCCCGCGCCCACGCTGGTGCGCGAGCTCGCCGCGCGCTGAGCTGCGCCTTCTGCGGCGCGCGTCGGACCCGTGCCGGCGCGCACCGCGTTCATGTGCCGTAAAAACGACGGGCGCCACCACGGCGCCCGTTTCCCTTGGAAAGTTGCCTGAATGACCCGCGCCCTTTTCTTCGCCGCCTTCGTCCTCCCGGCCCTCGCCCTCCCCGCCACCGCGCAGGAAACCCGCAAGAGCGCCGAGACCAAGCTCGACGGCGAGTTCGCCGCCTCCGACACCAACCACGACGGGTTCCTCAGCCAGGCCGAGGTGCTCGCACGGATGAGCAACATGAAGGTCGCTGGCGGCAAGAAACTCGACCCCGCGCAGGCGAAGAAGATCGCCACCCTGTTCATGGCGCGCGCCGACACCAACAAGGACGGCCGCGTCAGCGAAGCGGAGTCGCAGGCGCTGATGACCAAAGTCTTCTCACGCTACGACCTCAACCACGACGGCCGCGTCGACGGCGAAGAAGCCGCCGCCGCCCGAGCCGCGGCGCGCGCCGCAGGCAAGAGCGGCCCGACCGGGCGATAGCAGCGCCTCGCACACGCGAGCCCACCGCTGCCGGACGATCTTGCCTGTCCACCGGCCAGCGGCTAACCAGCCGACCACCGGTTGTTCGACAGCCGGTGATGATCGCGCTGGTGCCCTGACAAGGGCTTAATAGGGAACACGGTGAGGAGCGCGCGCTCCGAGGCCGAGGCTGTCCCTGCAACTGTAAGCGGCGAGCACGACGTGCGTGGTTCCTCAAACGGGGCCGGCCACTGGAGGGCGCCTGATCGCGTCACCTGGGAAGGCTAGTACGTCGCGGCGATGACCCGTGAGCCAGGAGACCTGCCAGCGTTGGGTCGCTCTTGCCTTGGCCCAGGGGATGGCTGCGGCACGGTTCTCCCGTCTGAGCGACGAACGAGCGGTGGAGGCCGCATCGTGCGTGTCCCGCGACGCTGATCGGCGTCGGCGCGCGGGTGCGCGCGACCGTTCGTGACGGCACGCCTCCGCCGGTAGTCGCTTGACGCCCGGAGAATACTGATGACGAAGACGATAGCGTGGTACCTGGCGGCGATCGCTGCGGGCACCAGCCTGCCGAGCGCGGCGCAGACGACGCAACCAGCCGAGCCGATCGGACAGACCAGCAGCACTCCTCGCGACGACATCGTCGTGTTCGGCCGGGGCGAGTCGAAGATCGGCGTCGCTCACGCCGCCAGTGAAGGCACTGTGGCGGGAAGCGACCTGCTGGTCCGCCCGCTGCTGCGCGTGGCCGAGCTGCTGGAGGCGGTGCCTGGCATGATCGCGGCGCAGCATTCGGGCAGCGGGAAGGCGAACCAGTATTTCCTACGCGGGTTCAACCTCGATCACGGCACCGATTTCACCACCTATATCGACGGCGTGCAGATGAACCTGCGCACGCACGGCCACGGCCAGGGCTACCTCGATCTGAACGGCCTGATCCCCGAGATCGTCGCGCGCGAGGACTTCCGCAAAGGTCCGTACCGCGTTGATGGCGGCGACTTCGCGCTGGCGGGCGCCGCCTACATGACAACGATCGACGGCTACGACCGGGCGTGGCTGTCGGTCGAGGGCGGCTCGTACGACTATGGCCGGATCGCCGCGGGCGGCACGATCGACGGCGTCGGCGCGGGCAAGCTGACGCTGGTCGGTCAGGCGCGCGTCTACGACGGGCCGTGGCAGGAGCCCGAGCATCTGCGCCATCTGTCCGGCTTCGCGAAGTATAGCGCGCCGGCGGGGTCGGGAACGATCCAGGCCTCGCTTCACGCCTACCATGCGACCTGGCGGCCGACCGAGCAGATCCCCGAACGCATCATCGGCTCTGCCATCTGCGCGGACGTGTTCTGTTCGCCCGACCCGACCGCGCGCGGTCGCACGACGCGGTTGATCGGCAACGTGGGGGTCACGCAGAGCGACTGGCGCGCGAACGTCTACGGCCAGTTCTACGACTGGTCGATGTACTCCAACCCGACCTACACCGATCCAGACGGCACCAGCGCGCAGATCCGTCAGTTCGATCGCCGCTGGATCGTCGGCGCGCGCGGTGAGAAGCGCTGGACGCTCTCGCCACAGCTCGCGCTGGCGCTGGGCACGGAGAACCGCTTCGACCACATTGGCAGCGTCGGCGTCGACCGCACCGCCGCGCGCGCGTTCCTGTTCTCGCTCGGTCGCTACCACGTCGAGGAAGCGTCGACCTCGCTCTACGGCGAGGCGACCTGGACGCCGCTCGCCGGCGTGCGCGTGATCGGCGGCCTGCGCGGCGACTATTACCATTACGCCGTCCGCGCGCGCGACAGCGCGGCAGCGGCGGCCGGTACGGGCAGCGGCGACGACGCGATCCTCTCGCCCAAGGCATCGATCGCCTGGGCGCCTGGCGAGCACGTCGAACTGTACGCCAATTGGGGCCGCGGCTTTCACTCCAACGACGTACGCGGCGCGGTCAACGTCGACACGCCGGTGCCGGTGCTGGTGCGCGGCGACGGGCGCGAGCTCGGCGCGCGCTGGCAGGGATCGGGGCTGACGCTGACCGCAACTTACTGGTGGCTCGACGTCGACAGCGAGCTGCGCTTCGTCGGCGATTCCAACGCGGTCGAACCGACCGGGGCGAGCGAGCGGCACGGCTACGAGCTCGTCGCCTTCTGGCGTCCGCTGCCGTGGCTGGCGCTCGACGGCAATTATGTCGTCAGCCACTCGCGCTACGACAACGGTGACTGCATCCCCAATGCGTTCGAGAATGCCGCTTCGGCCGGCGCATCGATCGTGCTCGATCCGTGGGAGGCGAGCATCCGCGTGCGCCATCTCGGGCCTTATCCGCTGATCGAGGACAACAGCGTGCGTGATAGCGGCAGCACGGTCGTCAACCTGCGCGCGGCGCGCAAGATCGGGCGCTTCCAGGTCTACGGCGAGCTGCTCAACATCCTGAACAGCCGCGACAAGGACATCGCCTACTATTACGAATCCTACATCCCCGCCTTCGACACCGCAGGTCCGACGGACGGACGCCTCAGCCGCGTCGTCGAGCCGCGCACGCTGCGGTTGGGCGCACGCGTGAACTTCTGACGAAATCGCGGCGGCCGGTCGGCTCGCTCCGATCGGCAGCCTGGCAAGCATCCTGACGAAGGCATGGACATCCCAAGTCCAATCTCGAACACGCCGGCTCGTCAGAAGAACTCGGCCGATTAGACCAATGTAGTACTTCTGCACTCATCCATTGCGGAGGGAAGACTAAGGCGATTGCAACCAGTTACCTGATAGCAGGTGCTTATGGACCTGCGGGATTATCTGATAGATATGGCGCGCGACGCTAGGCAAAAAGCGGCGGAAACCGACGATCCGGCGCTGCGCGCGACGCTCCATGATCTGGCAGACTATTGCGATGACGAAGTCGCTCGCTTGAACCTGGAGGATCAAGAGCAGCGCGTGGCAAGCTGAAGCGGGCGTGTCGATCGCTGCGCCGATGGCAGCGCGGTTCAGTTGCGGGAGAACAGCAGGTACGTCGCAGGACCGGATGTTTCGACTGCTCGCGACACCGATCGCATCCACCGGTTATAGCCGCCCCGCTGCGCACTATTTCCTTGCTGCTAGTCGTCCGCATTGCTGCCGAGCTAATGGGCGTAGGTGCCGCGTATCTCGACGCTGTCATAGGTGCGCTGCGCCCGATAAAGCGGCACCCCCGAGCACGCCTCAGGTTCGCTCGTCACCACGATTTTGGCGCCGTGCTCGCGCAATCGCGCGGCGACCTGCGCAATGTGTCGGGTTGGCCTGGGGGGCACACCGTCTCTCGTCCTGCTGCACAGCAGAAACGCTTCATTGTCGCCGTATTGCCAAACCTCGACCGCCCGGCGCAGCACTTCGTCGCCCTCGGGCAGCAACCCGGCATCATCGAAGAAGACGAGAAACGGACCCGGATTGGGATAACGGTCAGGCGACAGGTTCAGTAGTGGCGGCGGCGGCGCCTCAATTGTTTGCGCGACGACGCTGACGGGCACCGCAGCCGCGATCACGGCCCACACCGTCAGCAACGCCGTCGCCATCCGTCGCTTCACGCTCATCCCCGCAGCTTCCGCTCCTCCTCCAGCATGTAATCGCGCGTCAGCGGCAGTGCGTCGCGGTCGCGCGTGAACTGGATCTGAAAATTGACCAGCGGCCCGTTGGTGAACGACACGATCGCGCCGGCGAGATAATAGGTCCACATCCGAAAGAACCGCTCGTCGTACAGTGCCACGATCGCGTCGCGGTGCTCGACCGTCCTTTTGTACCATTCGCGCAGCGTGAACGCGTAATGCAGCCGCAGCACCTCTATGTCGCTGACGAACCAGCGGATGTAATTGTTCGCCTCCAGCACCTCCGACAGCCCCGGAATGTAGCCGCCCGGGAAGATGTACTTGTCGGTGAACTGGTCGGTGTACCCCGGCCCGTCGGCGCGCCCGATCGTGTGGAGCAGCATCACGCCCGTGGGGGTGAGCAGGTCGCGACACTTTTCGAGATAGGTGCGAAAGTTGCGCACCCCGACATGCTCGAACATGCCGACCGACACGATCCGGTCGAACGTCTGGTCTAGCGCGCGATAGTCGATCAACTGGAACCTGACCTTGTCCGCCACCCCAGCCTCTTCCGCACGCCGCTGCGCCACCTTCAACTGTTCCTCGGACAGCGTAATGCCCAGCACCTCCGCGCCGGTCTTCGCGTGGATGTACAGCGCCATCCCGCCCCAGCCGCAGCCGATGTCGAGCACGCGCATCCCCGGCTCGATGCTGAGTTTCGCGACGATATGCGCCTTCTTGTCCGCCTGCGCCTGTTCCAGGCTGTTGTCGCGGTCGGTGTAGTAAGCGCAGCTGTACTGTTTGTCGGCGTCGAGGAAGAGGTCGTACAATCGGTCGGACAGATCGTAGTGATGCGCGACGTTCTTCTTCGACTCCAGCGCCTTGTTGAGCCGAAGGAACCGGTGCCGGAACTTGCCCTTGAAATCGCGCCAGCGGTTCGCCGCCAGGTGGCTGGTCCCGTTCTCCCAGCGTGAATTGGCGGTGGCGAGCGTCAGCAGGTCGAGGATGTCGCCCTGCTGCAACGTCACGCGCCCATCCATGAACGCTTCCGCGAGCCCCAGCGCCGGATCGGCCAGGATTGCCCGGTACACGTTTTTGTCGTGGATCGTGAAGGTCACCGGCTTCAGTTCGGCGTCGGGCGCGCCGAAGCGGGTGGAGCTGCCATCGGGTTTGATAAGGGTCAGGTCGCCGCGACGGATCGCGCGGCGGAGGAAAACGTCGATCAATGCCATGCGGCGACCGCTAACGGATCGCGCGCCTGCCTGTCACTAGCCCACTAACGAAACTGTCAAATTCCCGCGTACCAATCGTAATCGACGTTATCTTCCCAGTAACCGCCCTGCCCCTTGCCGATGCCGGCCAGGCTATCCACCGCGGTGACCCGCATCAGATATTTGGCGTGCTTGTACCCCAGATGCCGTTCGACGCGCAGGCGACACGGCGCGCCGTGGCCCACGTCCAGGAAGCGGTCGTTCATCGCCCAGGCGAGGATCGTCTGCGGATGAAACGCGTCGACCATGTCAACCGACTCGTAATAAGGCGCGCCGCCGTACAGGTCGGCACAGGTGAACACGACAAAGCGCGCCGCGTCGCGTACCCCCGCCTGCTTGAGCACGTCTCCCAGCTTCGGCCCCTGCCACTTGCCGATCGCGCTCCATCCCTCGACGCAATCGTGCCGCGTGATCTGCGCGCGTTGCGGGAACTGCCCCAGATCGGTGAGCGACAGCGTCAACGGCCGCGCCACCAGCCCGTCGACCTGCAACCGCCAGTCGGCGAATCGCCCGGCCCTCAGCGCATTATACTCGGCCGTCCCCGGATCGCGCGTCCCGTTGGTGCGGAAATAGGGCGATCGCTGATCGGGCGTGAACTCGGGCGCCAGTGCGTCGCGGTTCATCAGCGCGCGCTGCAGCGCGCGGTGCATGTCCTCACCCTTGAAGATGATGTCACGCACCTGCGGCTGCGCGATCACGCGGTCGCACCCCGACAGCAGCAACCCCGCGCCGCCACTCGCAATAAGCGTCCTGCGCCGGATCATCGTACCGCCTCCGCGCGCGCGTCAGCGTCGTCGGGCACGCCGCGCTCGATCGCCGCCACGCGCCAGCGCCCCGAAATCATCGACCACAACTCGCGCCGCCATCCCGCCAGGATGACGAGCACCAGGTGCACCACCACGAACGCGGTGATCGCCGCCATCGTGATGAAATGGATCGAGCGCGCCGACTGCCGCCCGCCGAACAGCTCCAGCAACCACGGCCACGCCGCATCCATCCCCGGCGACATCGCGAGGCCGGTCAGAATGACGAGCGGCAGCGCCACGAACACGACGCCCGCGTAGCTTAGTTTCTGCAACGGATTGTACGCGCCCGGATGCGCCTCGTCGTGGAACTTGAACTGCAAATGCGCGCGCACATCGGCGGCCAGATGCACCGGGCTCAGGTCCTTCGCGCGCAGCCGCAGGTCACGTTGGAAATGCCGGTTGGCGAGGCTCGCGATCATATACCCCAGCAACCCGAACGCGAGCACCAGCGCGAAGAACAGGTGCCAACGCCGTGAGATCGCCAGATTATAGTTCTGCGGGATCGTGACCCACGCCGGGAAGCGCGGCAGCGTCGCCCAGGCAGGGTCGAAATTCGCGCCGTACCGCCCCCAGTACAGCCGCGGGTGCGCGTTGCTGATCCCCAGCCCCGATCCGATCAGGATGAAGATCGCCAGCGCGTTGATCCAATGCCACACCCGCGTCGCCAGCGCGTGCCGCCGGATGGTGACGGGGCCGGATGCGGGTTTCGTGATCGGCGATGCGTCCATTTCTCACTCATATCAGTTTCGCCGCCATGACCGAATGGCATTTCTACGAGCCCGCGAACGGCCACGGCCTCGCGCATGATCCCCTGAACGCGATCGTCGCACCGCGCCCGATCGGCTGGATCGGCAGCGTGTCGGCCGCGGGCGTCCGCAACCTCGCCCCCTACAGCTTCTTCAACCTACTCAACTACAAGCCGCCGCTGCTCGCCTTCTCCTCCAACGGCTGGAAGGATTCGGTCGCCAACATCCAGGAAACGCGCGAGTTCACCTGGAATCTCGCCACCCGCGACTTGGCCGAACAGATGAACGCCAGCGCCGCGACCGTGGCGAGCGAGGTCGACGAATTCACCCTCGCCGATCTCGAAACCGCCGCCTCACGCAAGATCGCCGCACCCCGCGTCGCCGCCAGTCCCGCCTCGTTCGAGTGCGTCTTAACGCAATTGATTAAACTCGAGACGCGAAGCGGCGAGCAAGTCGACACCTGGCTCGTCATCGGCGAGGTCGTCGGCATCCACATCGACCGCGCGATGCTGTCGAACGGCGTCTACCAGACCGCCCGCGCCCACCCGATCCTGCGCGGCGGCGGCCCCGGCGACTATTTCGAAATCACCGACACCGCAAAATTCGAGATGAAACGCCCGCGCTGAGGCGGAGCCAACGCCCTCTCCCCACCGGGGAGTTCCGGGTCGATCGTGCTCCCAGCACGATCTCAACATCGCGGGGCGATGCTGACCCGGAACTGGTTGGGTGAGGGGTAGCGGCTACACGAAAACGGCTCACCCCTCACCCATACGCCCGCCAGAAGAACACCGCCGCAGTCACCCCCGTCACTGCCAGCGTGCCCAGCCGCACCACCGGCTCGGGCAGGCGCCGCCCGACCGCCGCCCCTGCCCAGCCACCCACGACCGCGCCGGCCAGCATCGGCACGCAATATTGCCACGCGACCATCCCCTCCCCCACGAACACGATCGCCGCGGCCGCGTTCGCCACCGCCAGCATCAGCGTGCGCGGCGCGAACATCGCGCGCGGGGTGATGCTGGCGAGCAGGCCATAGGTCGCGGTCGTCATCAACCCCACGCCGCCGCCGAAATAGCCGCCGTAGATGCCCAGCAGCGCTTGCGCGACCACCAGCGTCTTCGCGCCGATCGTCACCCGCGCCGCCAGCCAGGCCGAGGCCGCGCGCCCGAACGCCAGCACGACAAAGGCGTAGAGCACCAGCCACGGCACGATCAGGTCGAACGCGTGCCCCGGCGTCACGACCAGCAACGCACTGCCGACCAGCCCCCCGGCGAAGGTGATGCCCGCGAGCAGTCGGTGATCGACCCCACCGAGCGGCGCCAGTTCGCCGCGAAACGCCCACGCGCTCGTCGCCGCGCCCGGCAGCAGCGCGACGTTCGACGTCGCATTGGCGATATTCGCCGGCACGCCGACCGCCAGCAACGCCGGCAGCGTCGCGAACGTGCCGCCCCCCGCCAGCGCGTTCATCGCACCACCCGCCACCCCCGCGAGCGCGACCAGCGCCACTGTCGTCACCGCCATCCTGCCACGCTCCGCCTTTCTCGCCTCGCTTGCCCGCCGCCCATCACGGAGTCGAGTGGCTGGGAATAGAGTGGCCACCGCATGACACGCCGTTCACCTCCGCCCTCGGCACCCGATTGCGCCAGGTTAAATGATGTTCACGCTGCAACGCGCCTGCCCGCACGCTCGTCTCGCTCGCATTACCAGCAGAGGAGAGCTGTCATGAAGAAGATCGTTTTGGTCGCCGCTGGTGTCACCGCTTTGATGGGCGGCGGGGTCGCTGCCGCCGCGACGCAGATGCACCATGCGATGGCCACGCCGCACGTTACCGAAGCCGTCAACGTACCCGGCCGCATGGGTGGCGACCGCACGGTGCAGGTCTTCAAGAGCGGCAACCACCTCGAAACCGTCATGTGCAGCGACTTCAACACCCTTGACGAGAGCTTCAAGCCCGAGGCGATCCGTTACGCCGCCAATTACGGTCCCAAGGGCAAGGCGCACCCGACCATGACCGTGTCCGGCGTCGAGCGTATCCGCCCGGTGATCGTCGCCGACTGCACCGCCCGCCCGGGCGATCACTTCGTCCAGGCCGTGCACACCGCGATGTACAAGCGCTGATCGATCGCGCGCGCCGGGGGTAGTCTTCACCCGGCGCGCGCCTTTGGCCAGACGTGAGCACGCCGGCCACGACCAGCCGCATCGCTCCGGCGCATGCGCGCGTCCGGTCGGCGGCTGCTCACTCGCGCGCCGCATCCTCCAGCCCGTCGAGCACCGCCTCAGGCGACACGTCCTGCTTAATCTCGTCCAGTTCGCCGTGCGCGTCGGGGTCGATCCCCATGTGCCGCGCCATCCGGTCGACCAGCCCGATCAGTCGCGTCAGCTCGTGCTCGGCCAGCAGGTTGATCTGCAGGTCGAGGTCGGCCTGCTTCGCCGCGGTCCCCATCATCCGGTTTTGGCTGATCAGCACGAAGGTGGAGAGGAAGATCGCCTCGACGCTCGCCTCCATCGCCAGCATGACGAAGCTCGGGTCGAACGCGCGCACGCCCGGCACCGCGCCCACGTTGACCGCGATCCACGCGCCATACGCGACCGCGTGGATCACGACGAATGTCATGCTGCCCGCAAACGCGGTCACCCGGTCCGACACGCGCTCGGACCACGGCGCCGACACCTCCTCGCGCGCCCGCCGGTCCCGCATCCGCGCGATGTTGCGGCTCAGCACCGACCCCATCCGGGGTGGCTCGGGCACGGGATGCGTCAGCGAAGCGTCGGTCATCGCCTCGGTCTATTACCCGGATCGGCAAGAGACCATCGATCCAGGCTAACCCGCGACGTTATTCCTGCCAGCCGACCGTTACGGCCAGCAGCAGTGCCGCCACTGGCGCGCGATCACCCTGCCGCGACGAGCTCCGCCGCCGCCTCGCGGTCGAGCTGCGCACGGCTCTTCTTCTCCGCCGCGGTTTTCAGCTGTCCGCACGCCGCATCGATGTCGCGTCCGCGCGGGGTGCGTACCGGCGCGGAGATGCCGCCCGCGAACACGATGTCGCTGAACGCACGCACCCGCTCGGGCGTCGAACACTCGTACGCCGCGCCCGGCCACGGGTTGAACGGGATCAGATTGACCTTTGCGGGCAGCTTGTAGTGCTTGAGCAAGCGGACCAGCTCGTGCGCGTGCGCGTCGCTGTCGTTCTTGTCGCGGAGCATCACATACTCGAACGTGATCCGGCGCGCGTTGTTGGCACCGGGATAGTCCGCGCACGCCTGCAACAATTCCTCGATGCCGTATTTGCGGTTCAGGGGCACGATCTCGTCGCGGATTTCCTTCGTCACCGCGTGCAGCGACACCGCCAGATTGACCCCGATCTCCGCGCCCGCGCGCGCCATCATCGGCACCACGCCGCTCGTCGACAAGGTGATCCGCCGCTTGCTGAGCGCCAGGCCATCACCGTCCATCACCACCGACAACGCGTCGCGAACGTTCTCGAAATTATACAGCGGCTCGCCCATCCCCATCATCACGATGTTGGTCAGCATCCGCCCTTCGGGCTGCGACGGCCACTCGCCCAGCGCATCGCGCGCCAGCATCACTTGGCCCACGATCTCGCCCGCGGTCAGGTTGCGCACCAGCCGCATCGTGCCGGTGTGGCAGAAGGTGCAGTTGAGCGTGCAACCGACCTGGCTCGACACGCACAGCGTCCCGCGATCGGCGTCGGGGATGAACACCGCCTCGTAATCCTGCCCGTCGGGTGAGCGCAGCAGCCACTTGCGCGTCCCGTCCGACGACACCTGCGCCTCGACCACCTCGGGCCGCCCGATGACGAAGCGCGCCTCCAGCCACGGGTGCTGCGCCTTGGCGATGTCGGTCATCTGCGCGAACTCGGTCGCGCCGCGATTGTAGATCCAGTGCCAGATCTGCTTCGACCGGAGCTTCGCCTGCCGCGGCTCCATGCCGGCGGCGAGCAGCGCCTCGCGCAGCTCCGCCTTGTTCAGCCCGACCAGATCGACGCGCCCATCCACACGCGGCGCCACCGCACGCGGAACAGGCACGGGGTCAATGTGCCCGGCGATGGGCATGATGGCGGCGGCGATCTCAGGCATGCCGGCGCATATAGCCGATCCGGCGGCGTTTTTCCACTCGGGCGAGCGTGGACTGGCCATGCTGCTGGCTCCCCCCTGCGCAGCGGCCGCACCGCGTGCGCCGTCACCCCGGCCGAACGACCCTGTTCGGCGTCGCACAGCTCGCATAAGCTTCCTTGTACGACTTGTTCCAGCAACGCGCGAAGCCGTCCAGCACGTTCAGGTTCATCGGCCACCGGATCGCGACCGGCTTGCCGTCGGGTCCGCGCGGATCGAACCCGGCCGGCCGCGGCAGCGCCGCGAGTGCCGCGTGCGCCCGGTCGAACGCGCGCCGATCCCGCTGCAGAAAGGCGACGCTGCCATCGACGTACAGGTTCCATCCCATGCCCCCGTCCTGCGCTGCCGTCTTGCGCGAGCGTTCGAACAGCGCGATCGCAGCGGCGCGCTGGCCCAGGTTCGCGCGCAACTGCCCCTCGTGCCAGAAAAGGAGGCTGGCGTTGCGCTCGGATGCGTTGGCCACGCGCCAGTCGCGGATCAGGTCCGCCGCCGCTGCCTCGCACCCGCGCGTCGACAGACCACGCCAGCCAGCCGCCATGTCCTGATCGAACGCCTCAAACGGTAGCGCGATCATCGCGGCACGATCGTAGGTGCACGCGGCCGGTGCGGCGACGGCAAGAAGAAGCGGAAGGAGCATGACCGCTTGTCGAGTGTCACCGTCCCTTTGGCAAGCACGCCCGGCCTCCCGCGACCACCAGACCGAAGTGCTCTGCCACCGCGCGCTCGCTTGTTGATCGAAGCCAGTATCCGGATCGCCGGAGCGCTCGCCCACCCTGCTGCCAAGCGACCCAGCAGCGCGTCACGCTTGCACACCCTCACCCCCTCCGCCACGATGCGCGTCGGGGAAAGGCCGGCAATCCGGTCACGAAAAAGGGAAACACACATGCGCCTGCCGGTCGCCGCCGCGCTGCTCGCCGTCACGACACCGATCGCTGCGCTCACACCGCTCGCCGCCACCGCGCAGGTGAAGAGCCCGCTCGAACTCACCACCGATCCCGCCGATCGCGCCGTGATGGCGGAGGCCGCCGCCGCGGTCGCCGAACGCCCGCCCAGTCTGGCGAAACTCGACGCCGTCCTCGCCAAGCTGCCCCGCCCCACCCCCTTGCGCGGCATGGTGCAATCGGCCCGCGCCTCGGTCTTAAATCAAGAGCCCAACGACAAGCTCGCGGTCGCCGCCGTCGAGGAAGCGCTCCGCCTGCTGCCCGACCATCCGGTTCCGAAGATGGTCGCGACCGAGGTCTTCACCTTCTCCGGTGCGCCGCAACGCGCCGCCGACCTGTGGCTCGTCGTCAGCCAGCAGGCGCCCGAACTCGCGCGGCAGAGCGACCGCTACACGATGAACGCGCTGCTCGGCCGCTTGTACGAGATCGGCGACCATGCCCGCGGCGATCGCGTATCGGCGCGGCTGGGCGAAATCGGCTTCGCCACCGCACTCGCCCCCGAACGCTCCACCTACGCGCTGGCGACGATCCGCGCGGCGATGCGGGCCGGCCGCACCGCCGATGCGATCGCCGCAGTACCCACGGTCGGCGACGCGGACGATCTCGCGGCGATGTACATCAATCGCCGTTTCGAGCCGCTCTGGCCGCGCATCGCCGAATGGAGCGGCGGCAGTTTCGACGCGCCGCGGCGTCGCTATCTCGAAGAGCTCCGCGCCGACTGGAACGCGACGCAGAGCTTCGAAACGGCAACGCCCTACGCGCGCGAACTCGCCAGCCTTCAGGCGTATGACGCGGTGGTCAAGCTGTTCCTCCCGCTGTTTGACCACCTTACGAAGGAGGATTATGACGCCGGGGTCGAGACACTCGCGCCGATCGTCGCGCGCTCGCTAACCGCGATCGGGCGCGCCTCCGACGGCCAGGCGCTACTCGGCCGCGTCGCGCAGCAGCTACCGGCGGAGGCGGGCGCCAACGTCCTGAACATCGACGCCGCTTATGTGACGCTCGCTGCGCAATATGCCGACTGGCCGCAGGCGATCACGCGCGCCGACACGTTTCTCGCACGACTAAAGACGCTCGGCAGCATCAATCGGAGCGCGATCATCAGCATCCAGGCTTATCGGACGTGCGCGCTGTTCCGGTCCAACCGCCTGAGCGAGGCGCAGACCGGAAAAGCCGAGGTGATGCTGGCCGCTGCCACCAACCCCTCGACGGTCGCTTTCATGCTCGCCTGCATGAACGACGCTCCGACACTTCGCGCTCACGTCATCGATCGCCTGGCCGACGAGGACACGCGCGGCTGGGCACTCGGCTATGTGCAGCCGTTCGTCAGCGAGGAGCGTGTCCCGATACAGCGCCTGACCGCCCCCGTCCACGAGGCGGTCCGCACCAGCTCCGACGTGGTCGCCGCCGCCAACAAGGTCGGCCGCATCCTGCCCGCCCCGATCGGCGGCAAGCTCCCCAGCGGGTTCGAGCCCTTCCGCACCCCACCCTCGACCACGCCGCTCGGCAAGGACGCGGTGTAGCCCGGAACCAATTGCGCGCTTCACGCATGTTACGGGACAAGTAACCGGGCCGGCGTAAGGGGCGATATAATCGAAGGGGGAGACAGCGTTTGAGCGGTGAGGGGCGCCGCATGTTGCGGGTTCTGTGCGTCGACGACGACGCGGATATCAGGCTCCTGGTGGAGCTGTCGCTGCATCTCGACCCCGATATTCGCGCATGGTCACTGGGCAGTGTCGACGAGGCGATCGCGGCGCTCGCCGGCGAGCAGCGTTTCGACGTCGTGCTGCTCGACGCGATGATGCCCGGCCGCGACGGACTGGAGCTGCTCGAGCACATCACGCGCGCGGATGGTTCGCCGCCGACACCGGTCATCTTTCTCACCGCCGAGGCGATCCGGCGCGGGCGCTACGACCTGCCGGGCGTTGTCGGCGTGATCTCGAAACCCTTCGACCCGATCGCGCTGGCAGATCAGGTCAGGACGATGCTGGCGCGCTGATCGCGCCGCATTGCCTTACAATGTTAACCCATGTTATGTCGGGTAAACCGATCAAGGCATAACGTCGCTATATGGAAGTTCTCGTTTCGACCTTTATCGAGCGCTTCCTGACGACGTTCGGCGCGCGGTCGATCGTCGTCGCGCAAACCCAGTGTCAGCAGGCGACCGGCAACGCGCGCGCCTCCTGGCTGTTGATCCTACGCCTGCTCGAACAAGAAGCGGGAACGTGTGCCGAGCCGTCGATCGCGCACGATCACCCTACGCCGAACTGAGCAGCGCCAAGAAGCACACGCGCCGACCGCGCCGCCGCTGCTGCCCTTCACGCGTCACCCTTCGCCGCGCTCGATCAGCTCAACCGTTCCCGCACTCGCCACATAAGCCGCGTCGACTTCGCGAAGGAACAGCCCGTGCCCCAGCGCGCCCGGCACCGCGTCGATCGCCGCCGCCAGCTTCGCCGGGTCGGAAATCGCACCGAACCGCGCGTCCAGGATGACATTGCCGTTGTCGGTCACCCCGTCGCGCAGCACGACCGCCGCGCCCAGCGCCTCCAGCCGCGCGGTGACGAAGGCGCGCGCGAAGGGCAGCACCTCGACCGGCAGCTTCGCCGCGCCGATGGCCGCGACCCGCTTCGACCCGTCCGCGATCACCACCATCCGCGTCGAAGCCGCCGCGATCACCTTCTCGCGCAGCATCGCGCCGCCCGCGCCCTTGATCGCGTGAAGCCACGCGTCGATCTCGTCCGCGCCGTCGATCGTCAGGTCGACACGAGCCACCTCGGCGAAATCGCGCACCCGAATGCCGACCGCTTCGGCCGCACGCGCGCTGGCAATGCTGGTCGCGACCGCCTCGATCCCTAGCCCGCCCCGCACCCGCTCGCCCAGCGCGCGGATCAGGAACGCGACCGTCGACCCCGTCCCCAGCCCGACCAGCATGCCGTCCTGCACCTCGCCCAGCGCCGCCTCGGCCGCCAGCCGCTTGTCATCGTCGCTCATGCCCGCTCGACGCCGCTGCGCCCGCAACGTTCCCGCGCGTGCCGGTCAGCAACCCGCCAACCAGTCCGGCGACCGCCGCCTCGGTTGCTCGGTTCACGCCCGACCCGGAACCCGCGCCGCCACGCCAGGTGCCGCTGACGCTCGGCAACCTCGTCGACCGGATTGTCCGAGATCGTCACTTCTCGCGTCTCACCTGCGCGCCGCTTGCCTAGCGAAAGTGACTGCCCCATGTTATTGATCTCGGTTCCGGTCCGGCCGTGATCTTGATGGAGGACGCCGTCTACAATCCGCTCGCCGACAAATTGTGCAGCTTCACCGACCTGAGCACCAACGATCGCGCCGCGCTCGACGACATGGTCAGGGATTGCGAGCGCCACCGCGCGAACACCGACATCATCAGCGAAGGCGATCGCCCCGACGCGGTCATCTTCATGATCGAGGGCTGGGCGTGCCGCTACAAGGTGCTCGCCGACGGCAACCGGCAGATCATGGCCTATCTGCTGCCCGGCGACCTGTGCGATCCGCACGTCTTCATCCTCGACCGGATGGATCACTCGATCGCGCTGCTGACCGACGCGAAACTCGCCTTCATTCCGAAGGACACGATTATCGAGTTGACCGATCGGCATCCCGCGATCGGGCGCGCCTTGTGGTGGGCGACGCTGGTCGACGAGGCGGTGCTGCGCCACTGGCTGCTCAACAACGGACAACGCGATGCCTACGCGCGGATCGCGCACCTGTTCTGCGAATTGTGGGACCGGCTGACGCAGGTCAATCTGCGCCACGGCAACCAGATGGAGGTGCCGCTAACGCAGGAACAGCTCGGCGACACAATGGGGCTGACCGGCACCCACGTTAACCGCACCATCGGGCGAATGCGCGAGGAAGGCCTGATCGAGATGCACAACAAGAACTTGCGCATCCTCGACATCGACCGGCTGCGCGAGGTGGCCGAGTACGACCCGACCTACCTCCACCAGCACCGCCGCACCAACGCTTGAAGGCAAGCGACCGCGCGCAGCCGGGCACCAGCGCCTGGCACCGACCCGACCGCGATCACCTCACGCGCGGCGGCCGAACAATCGTCCCAGCACCTGTTCCACTGCCTGACCGATCGCGTCGCCGTCGATCCCGCCGACACCCGGCTGCCGGCTTTCCTCGGTCCTCGCATCGTTCGCCGGTGACGGCTTTTCGGGCGGCTTCTCCGCCGCCGGCTTTGCCGCCTTCGCCTCGGCTGCCTTCATCGCCGCCGCGGCCGCCATTGACAGGCCTGTCGCGATCATCGCCTTGCCCTGCGGCGAGTTGGCAACGGTCACCGCCTGATCGATGATCTGCTCGCCCGCGCGACGCAGTTCCTTGGGCAGCTTCACGCCGCCGATCGTCTTCGGAATGCGTTTCTTCTTCTTGGCCACGGCGTGTTGCTCCTCTTCGTGCCCGATATAATCAGCCGAACGTCCGCTTGAAGGTCAGCGCCGGCACGATGAAGCCGTCGCGCCGCCGGAACTCGCGCGATACCGGCGTGGTCGACGTGCGGTCGGGCGCGTAGAATAACCGGTCGCGATACGCCGGCTTCGCCAGCGCATTCTCCAGCGTAAAGGTGACGACGCTCGTCTTGGTCGGGCGCCACTCTGCGAACACCTGCGTGTAGATGCCGCGAAAGCTGCGATCGGTCTCGTTGCGGCGATACTGCGTCGAACTCGTCGCATTTTCCGCCAGCAGCCCCCAGGCCCAGCTGCCGCGATCCTGCCGGAACTCCGCCGAGCCGTAGAAGGTGCTGTTGCCCGTGAACGGTCGCGTCCTCAGCGTGTACGGATCGGTCACGAACGTCGGCACCAGCGATCCGTACAGCGTCAGCCGCCCGCCCTTCACCCCCAAAGTCTTCAGCGGCGCCTCGATCCGCGCGCGCGCGATCACCACCGTGCCGTCGCCCAGGTTTCCCGGCGCGTCGAACCCTTCGGGCGTCGGCACGCGGTCCTGCACCAGGCTGATGTGCGTGTAGCCTGCCTCCAGCCGGACGAGTCCATCGCCAAGGATCGGATGCTCCAGCGTGCCGAGCAGCTCCCAGCTTCGCTGCGGGACCAGCTGCGCGTTGCCGCCGTTGACGCGGTCGTTGCCGAGCTCCGCGACCGAGATGAAGTCGGTGAACTGCAGCTGGTTGACCGTCCGCTGCGCCGACAATTGCGCGCGCCAGCCCGGCGCGAACCGCCAGTCGAGCACCAGCTTGGGTTTCAGGAACGACAGCGTCCGCTTCGCATCCACGTCGCCCGACACGGTCAGCCGCGACGCCTCGATCGTCAGCCCGCCGTCCACGCGCAGCGTCGGCGACAGCGCGCGCCCGACGTTGACGAACGCCTCAGCCCGCACCTCGCGCACCGTCGCATCGTCGACCGGCAGGTCGATCCGCGTCCGCGCGCCGCCGACGGCCAGGTCAAACAGGTCGACGCGACTGCGCAGGCTGTTGATGACCCCTTCCGCCCCCGCCTCGACGTTCCAGCCGTTCCACCCCGACCGGCTCCACACCAGCCGCGCCAGCGTTTCTGCTTCACGGTCGTTGACCGACTGGCTGAACCCGGTCGGCCCGGGTCCATTCGACGCGAACAGGTCGACCAGCGACAGATCGTCGCTCTCGCGTTTGCGCCTCGTCGCCAGCCCGATCAGCTTGATCCCGCCGCCTGCCAGCGGCCGCGTCACGTCGCCGCCGACCTCGTACTCGTTCAGGTCCGACCGGCTGATCAGCGCGTCCTCGCGCCGCGGCGTCCCCACGCGGTCGACGCGGTTCGACTGGTCGAGCGCGTAATGGTCGACCGCCGCGCGCGCGTTCAGGTGCGCGGTGCGGTTGGTGCCGTCGTTATACTCCCACGATCCCGACAACGACCCGCCCGGCTCGCGGTAGCGGTTCACGCGGTAGCGATACTCGACCAGCTGATCGTCGGGCAGTGACGTGACCCGGTCGTAACCTTCCTGCGTGCTGTTCTGGTTGGTGACGTTCAGCGCCAGGTTGAACGTCGACTTGCCGCTCCGCAGCAGCGCCGACGCGCTTCCTTCGGGAAACAGTCTGCCCGTGTAGTCGCGCCTGAGCGTCCCCGTCAGCGTCCCCGCCAGCCCGCCGCTCGCCGATGTCACCAGGTTCAGCACCTGCGGCTTGCCCGTGAACTCCGCGCCGTACAGGTCGCCCGGGCCCACCTCGACCCGCACCACGCGCCCCGCCGGGATGCGCGACAGGATCGTGTCGAGCGTGTCGCTCTTCGCCGACGGGCGCTGTCCGTTGATGACCACGTTCCCCGCCGCCCCGCCGAACCCGCGCAACGACGGATCGATGCTCTCGATCGTGAAGCCGGGCACGCGCTGGACGATCTGCAGTGCGGTCGCGGGCGCGAAGGTGGCGAACCACGCCGCGTCATAGGTGCGCCTGCCGGTCACGCGGTCGGGCTGTCCCGCCGGCTGCGCGCCCTGCGGGTCGACCGGCTTGGGCGCGGTGACCGGTGCGGGTGCCGGCGCGGTCTGCGCGGCTCCCTCGCCCGCAACCAGCACCGCCGCCAGCGCGAGCGTGCTCGCCGCCGCTCGTCCCCATTCAAACCGCACCGGCATCGCACTCCCCCTCCCGTCGATGCCGCTTCGACTACAAGCGTAGTCAGTTATCGTCAACGCTTGTTTTCGCCACCCTGTATTATCTGACTATCACACCTATTCAGCGGCTGTCTACCGCTGCCTCGACCACCCGCTCATCCGCGCGCGCCGGATCGACCCCGCCCGCGCCCCGCGCCGCGTAACGCCGCGCCAGCACCGCGCAGACGAACAGCTGCACCTGGTGAAAGATCATCAGCGGCAGCACGATCAGGCTGACCGAGGACCCCGCGAACAGGATCGTCGCCATCGGTATCCCGCTCGCCATGCTCTTCTTCGATCCGCAGAACACGATCGCGATCTCGTCTGGCTTGGAAAAGCCCAACGCGCGCGACATCCACGTCGTGCCTGCGATCACCGCCGCCAGCAGCAATCCATCGCACAGCAGCACCAGCGCTAGGTCGCCCGCGCTCACCGCCTGCCACACGCCCGACACCATGCCCTCGCTGAACGCGGCATAGACCACCAGCAGGATCGACCCGCGATCGACCAGGCTCGTCGGCCCCTTGTGCCGCGCGATCCACTCGCCGATCAGCGGCCGCGCCACCTGCCCCGCGACGAACGGCAGCAGGATCTGCGCCGCAATTCCCTCGATCGCATGCAGCGACACGCCCCCGCCCGCCGCCGCCGGAAGCAACCCCGTCAGCGGGAACACGACGGCGACGATCAACGGCGTCAACACCGTGCCGACCAGGTTCGACACCGACGCGCTGCACAAGGCCGCGGGCACGTTCCCGCCCGCGATCCCCGTGAACGCGATCGACGACTGCACCGTCGAGGGCAGCAATGTCAGGAACAGCAGCCCCGCCGCAATCTCCCCCGGCACCCACGCGCGCGCGACGCCACTCACCGCCAGTCCCAGCAGCGGGAACAGCGCGAAGGTGCTCAGGAACACCAGCCCCTGCAATCGCCAGTGCGTCAGCCCCGCCCAGATCGCCGCCGGCGCCAGCCGCGCTCCGTAGAGGAAGAACAGCAGCGCGACCGCCACCGTCACCGCCACCTCCGCCACCCGCGCGCCCTCCCCGCGCGCCGGCAGCACCGCGGCGAGCGCCACCGTGGCGAGCAGCAGCAGCAGGTAAGGATCGATGAAGCGGCGAATGAACGACATGAAACCTCCGAATACGCCCGCCATCGCACGCCCCGCGCGCCCACGCGACTGCCCCGGCGTGCAATCGCGCTTGCCGCAGAAACACCTGCCCGATTTGAGCTTCGCGGCTGATTTCGGTTAAACGCCTTCGCTTATGCTCAAATCACACATGAACCCGCGCGTCTTCTGGGGCGCGTCGGCGGTCATCGGCGCGATGCTGTCGGTCACGCTCCTCATGCCCGGCCGCGCCGACCACGCGTTCAAGGCCGCGCAGGGTTGGGCGATCGACACCTTCGGCTGGTTCTACATCGCCGCGGTCGCCGTCTTCCTCGTTGTCGTGCTCGTGCTAGGCTTCGGGCCTGCTGGCAAGCTCAAGCTCGGGCCCGACGATGCCGAGCCCGACTTCCCCTATCTCTCCTGGCTGGCGATGCTGTTCGCCGCCGGCATGGGCATCGGCCTGATGTACTTCGCGGTCGCCGAGCCGATCCAGCATTACATCTCCCCGCCCGAGGCACCGAGCGGCACCATCCTCGCCGCGCGCGAGGCGATGGCGATCACCTTTCACCATTACGGCGTTCATGCCTGGGCGATCTACGCGCTCGTGGGCCTGAGCCTCGCCTATTTCACCTATCGCAAGGACATGCCGCTCACGCTTCGCTCCGGCCTGTCGCCCTTGCTCGGCAAGCGCGTCAACGGACCCATCGGCGACGCGATCGACATCTTCGCGGTCTGCGGCACCGTCTTCGGCGTTTCGACCTCGCTCGGCTTCGGCGTGTCGCAGATGACCGCCGGGCTCGCCTATAACTACGGCCTCCCCGACACGACGCTCGTCAAGGTCGTGGTAATCGTGCTCGTCATGGGCGCGGCCACCTTGTCGGTCCTGAGCGGTGCCGACCGCGGCATCCGCCGCTTGTCCGAACTCAACCTGACCGTCGCGGTGCTCTTGATGCTGTTCGTGCTCGCGGTCGGGCCGACGCTGTTCCTGCTGCGCGCGCTGGTGCAGAATTTCGGCCTCTACCTCGACCATTTCGTCATGCGCACCTTCACGCTCTACGCGTACGAGCCGCGCGCGTGGATGGCCGACTGGACGCTCTTCTACTGGGCGTGGTGGATCGCCTGGTCGCCGTTCGTCGGCATGTTCATCGCGCGCATCTCGCGCGGGCGCACCGTGCGCGAGTTCGTGACCGGCGTGCTGTTCGTGCCGACCGCCTTCACCTTCCTGTGGATGACCGTGTTCGGCAACACCGCGATCTCGCTCGATCTCGGGGCGGCGCACGGCGCGATCGCCGACGCGGTGCAGGCGAATCTCTCGACCGCCTTGTTCAAGTTCCTCGAATACCTTCCCGGCGCGGGCATCACCTCCGCGCTCGCGATCCTGCTCGTCGCGGTGTTCTTCGTCACCTCGGCGGATTCGGGCGCGCTCGTCATCGACACGCTCGCCTCGGGCGGCGCGGAGGAGACGCCGCGCTGGCAGCGGATGTACTGGTGCGTGCTGCTCGGCCTCACCGCGACGCTGCTGCTCGTGATCGGAGGACTCGGCGCGCTACAGGCCGCGACGCTGCTCGCCGCGCTACCCTTTTGCTTCATCATGCTGATGCTCGCCTTCGGCCTGATGCGCCAGACCAAGGCCGACCTCGCCGGCGTCGCACTGGAGACCGAAGGCCCGGCCGTCGCCGAGCGGTTGAAGCGCCTGTTCGTCCCCGCCAGCCGCGACGAGATCGCGCGCCAGCTCACGCGTCAGGGCCTCCCCGCGCTCGAACAGGTGTCGGGCGCGGTGGTGGAGGAAGGCTGGGCCGACAGCCACGTCACCCACGACGAGGCCGACGGCGCCGCGACGCTGACGGTCGGCCTGCCCGACCGCCCCACCTTCACCTACCGCCTCGCCGCGCAGTCGCGTCCGCTCGCCGCCTACACCGCGCTCGAGGCACCCGAGGGCCGCCGCAGCCGCGCCTGGATGCTCGTGGCGCTAAGCGGCACCGACCGCCGCGCCCGCGACCTGACCGGCCGCACCGCCGACCAGATCGCCGGCGATGTGCTCACCCAACTCGAACGCTGGCGCTTCAACAGCCCCCCGCCGCCGCTGGTGTAGGCGGCGGGTGGACGATACTGGTCCGAGCTGAAAGCTGCCATGCCGCAACCGCCCGGCATCGCACATCCGCTGCAGCCAGAAGTCACCACCGCAAAGGCCAGACTGTATAAATCAGGTTGTCTCGGCAACTTTCCTAAGTCCGTTGCGCTCTGACCGCGTCGGCGCGCACCGTAAGCGTCTCCGGCTGCTACGCAGGCGGAAGGATGTCACATGGTTGTAGAAGCTGACACGGTTACGATCGACGGCGCATGGTTTCGCCGGACGATCGGCTATTTAGTTGAGCAGTCGCCGCGGTGCAGTCGAGCGAATACGCTTGTGGCAGATGCGCTTGTGACGGACGTGGCTGACGCGGCGGCTGCAAGCTTCGTCACGCTGCTGTACGGGGAGTTCCCCTCTACAGCTCCGCCTAGCCAGTCTCCTGTTCGTCCGCACCTTGTAAATGGCTGAGCCAAGCCCGATCTAGGTACAATCGCGCACTCTTCCTGGGCGTTGCGCGGCTGAGAGACCTGGCGCTCCCGCTCGACGTGGAGGCCGCGATGCGTCTTTGCTCTGCATCTGTTTTATCGATTGCCCCGATTGGGCTCTGTGACCTTCGAAGGGGTGCGTTCAATTGAACCGCTCCATGAACGTAACGCTCGATCAGCAAGTCGTTCGCTCGCAGGCCGAGCGCCACAAGGCACCGATCAGCGCGATGGAGGCGATCCTGTCCGGCGGCACACGGGTCGTGTTCATGAACATGCCGGATGCTGACCGCATGCGAGACGTGTTCTCGCAATCGCTCATCAAGGGCGATGTGGTGAGAACCAGATGGGTGCGGAATGGCTGACGGGTTCGGTGCAGCGTTTCCGCACGCGCGCTGGACGCAAACGGACATCACCAGCCTACGCGAGCGAGCAAGCTCAGGTGCTCCGCTCACCGATCTCGCTACGATGTTGGGTCGATCATCTGACGACGTGCGCCACATGATGATGCGCCTGCGAATTACTCTGCGGGATGGTCGATAGGCTCAAACTAGAGCTGCTTGCGTCTCATCACACGTCACCTGCCAACACGAATGCTGAGCGGTACCTAAGAGGAGGAAGCGTCATGGACGTTAATTATATTCTCGGGCGTGAGCAGACGTCGCTCTACAATGCTGCGCACGCTCAATCGGCGCCCGCTCGGATAGCACATGAGCAGCTCGCGACGGCATATGGTCACTTGCTTGCGGCAAGCAGTTTCCCGCACCGCAGCTCCGTTTCATTATCGTTTCGTGCTGCGCCGACCGAGAACGAGGACAGATGGGCGGACGATGGCGGCAGTCGGTGAGGGGCGACAGAGCAGCGGCATACGCGTTCTACGCTGACCAACAACGCAAGCTCGCGGACGCAACGATTGACGACGAGACGGGCCGGCAAGCGCACCTGGACTCAGCGGCCTTTTGGACCGACCTTGTTGAGCAGTTAAGGTCACGCGGCGGGAGCGGTTATGCGGCGGATTGAGGTTGTCGCGCGTGCAATCGCCACCGCCGAACTCGGTGATGCGTCAGCATGGCGGGTCTACTCTCCTGAAGCGAGATTGGCTGTTCGTGCTCTGCGGCTCGCCCGTCGAGCACCGCGAGATCGAGCAGGAGCGCCTTTCGTGTTTGAAGCCTAGAAGCACGAAGGTCTACTTCGCTTTCAGAGGCAGACATTCAACGGATCGAGTCGTCGGGCACGAGGCGAGAGCCTGAGGGTGACCGCGGGTAATATGCCGGTTAGGTGAAATCGCTAATGGCGATCGAAAGTCGATCAGCCTTCAGGAGAGTATGCATGCTGTTTCACACCATGGTCGGATCGAACGACATCGAACGGTCCAAGCGCTTCTATGACACGGTGCTCGGCACCCTGGGTGCAGGGGAAGGGACGAGAAACATCGCCGATAGCGGCCATACACGCCTGATCTATAACAACGGCAGCGGTACCAACTTCATCGTCAGTCAGCCGATCAACGACGAACCGGCAAGCGTCGCCAACGGCAGCACCGTTGCTTTCTCCTGCAATTCGCCCGAGCAGGTGAAGCAGCTTCACGATACCGCTGTTGCCGCTGGCGGAACCTCGATCGAAGCGCCGCCCGGACCACGCGAAACTGCCTCGATGGGCACCATCGAGTTGGCGTATTTTCGTGACCCCGACGGCAACAAACTTTGCGGGATTCACTTCCCTGCCTAGTTCGTCGACAGCAGTCCGCTTCTGACCCTCGCGGACCTCGATCACGATCGCCGCGTGCCCTTCGGTTCCGAACGTGAGCGCGTCGAACACCTCGTCACGCTCTACCAGCGGCTGGTCGATCCGCTCGTCCGCGACGGCGCGCGCCCGAATCGCCGCGTCGCACGCCGTCGCGCACGCGACGAAGCCGCACCGCCCTCGTCCGACCCTGACCCGGCCTGATTGCGCGCGGCGGGCGAAGAACCGCGCAGGGCGGCCGATGCGGCTACGCGCCCGACCGGCTCACCCCTGTCGCGCGGTCGGGCTCGGCCGGTCCTCGCCCATCGGGCGGTCGTGCTCGGTCTTCACGTGGTTGATGTTCAGCCCGATGAAGGTGATGAAGATCAGCGCCAGCACGATCCCCACCACCGTCAGGAACGTTTTCCGGCTCTTCGGCCCGGGATTGCCGCGTGGGGGCAGGTCGCTCATCGTGTCGCTCAACTCCGTTGCCATCCCAACGCCGCGCCCGCGCAGTCGGTCCATTGCGGCACCACTTTCCTTCGCGCGCGCTTCGTGGCACGCTGTCCCTCGCGTCCCTTTCGGAAAGGATGTTCACCCATGTCCGTCTCCGCCGCACCTGCGCCACGCACCGCTCCGCGCCTGGCGATGTGGCTCGTCTTCGCCGCGATCCTCGTCGCCCCGCTTATTGCCATGCGCTTCACCGATCAGGTGAACTGGACCGCGTTCGACTTCGCCGCCGCCGCCGCTTTGCTCGCCCTGCTCGGCCTGTCGGTTGAGGCCGCGACCCGCCTCCTCCACCGCCCGCTCGCGCGCCGCGCCGCGGTCGCCGCGGCGGTCGTGCTCGTCGCGCTCATCTGGGCGGAGGGCGCGGTCGGCATCTTCCACTAAATCCCGTTCCCGCACGAACCTCGCAAGGCCTCCCGCGCGTTCCTACATCCGCCCACACTGGCATCCGCCGCGGAACGAAGGTAGAACGGCCCACATGGCTTTGACGACGATTTCGGTGCGCGGCGCGCGCGAGCATAACCTCAAGGACGTGGGCGTCGACATCCCGCGCGACACGCTGACCGTCATCACCGGGCTGTCGGGCTCGGGCAAATCCAGCCTCGCCTTCGACACCATCTACGCCGAGGGGCAGCGCCGCTACGTCGAGAGCCTGTCCGCCTACGCACGCCAGTTCCTTGAGCTGATGCAGAAGCCCGACGTCGACCATATCGAGGGGCTAAGCCCTGCGATCGCGATCGAGCAGAAGACCACCAGCCGCAATCCCCGCTCGACCGTCGCCACGGTCACCGAGATCTACGACTATATGCGCCTGCTCTGGGCGCGCGTCGGTGTGCCTTATTCCCCCGCCACCGGAGAGCCGATCGCCGCGCAGCAGGTCAGCCAGATGGTCGACCGCGTCATGTCGCTGCCCGAAGGCACGCGCCTCTACCTGCTCGCCCCCGTCGTCCGCGGGCGCAAGGGCGAGTATCGCAAGGAGATGCTGGAGTGGCAGAAAGCGGGCTTCACCCGCGTCCGCATCGACGGTGAGCTCTACGAGATCGACGAGGCCCCCGCGCTCGACAAGAAGTTCAAGCACGACATCGAGGTCGTCGTCGACCGCCTCGTGGTACGCGGCGACATCGCCACCCGCTTGGCCGAGAGCTTCGAGACCGCATTGAAGCTCGCCGACGGCCTCGCCTACGTCGACCCCGCCGATCCGGTCGAACCCCGCACGCCGACCAGCGCGGTGCTCGGCGACCACGCCCCCGACGGCCGAATCGTCTTTTCCGAAAAGTTCGCCTGCCCCGTCTCGGGCTTCACCATCCCCGAGATCGAGCCGCGCCTGTTCTCCTTCAACGCGCCGCAGGGCGCCTGCCCCGCCTGCGACGGCCTGGGCGAGAAGCTGATCTTCGACGAGGACCTCGTCGTCCCCAACCACCAGCTGTCGCTCAAGAAGGGCGCGGTCGTCCCCTGGGCGAAATCCAACCCGCCCTCGCCTTATTACATGCAGGTGCTAGGCAGCCTCGCGCGCGAGTTCGACTTCGCGCTCGACACCCCCTGGGGCGAACTGCCGGCCGAGGTGCAGAAGACCATCCTCCACGGCACAAGCGGGAAGCCCGTCACGCTCACCTTCGTGGACGGCAAGAAGTCCTACGACGTCAAGAAGCCGTTCGAGGGCGTCATCGGCAACCTCAACCGCCGCATGCTCCAGACCGAGAGCGCGTGGATGAAGGAGGAGCTGTCCAAATACCAGTCCGCGCAGGCGTGCGAGACCTGCCACGGCGCCCGCCTCAAGCCGGAGGCGCTCGCGGTCAAGATCGCGCACCAGGACATCAGCCACGCCACCCACCTCTCGGTCGTCGACGCGCTCGCCTTCTTCACCGACCTCCCCAACCATCTCGGCGACCAGCAGCGCGCCATCGCCGAGCGTATCCTGAAGGAGATCGTCGAGCGGCTCGGCTTCCTCAACAACGTCGGCCTCGACTACCTCAACTTGAACCGCACCAGCGGCACGCTCTCGGGCGGCGAGAGCCAGCGCATCCGCCTGGCCAGCCAGATCGGCTCCGGCCTCTCGGGCGTCCTCTACGTCCTCGACGAGCCGTCGATCGGCCTTCACCAGCGCGACAACGACATGCTGCTCGCCACGCTCCGGCGTCTCCGCGACCTCGGCAACACCGTGCTGGTGGTCGAGCATGACGAGGACGCGATCCGCACCGCCGACTACGTCATCGACATGGGACCGGGCGCGGGCGTCCACGGCGGACAGGTCGTCGCCGCCGGCACGCTCGAAGAGGTGCTGGCGACCGAGGGCAGCGTCACCGCCGATTACCTGAACGGCGTGCGCGAGGTTCCGGTGCCGGCCAAGCGCCGCAAGGGCTCGGCCAAGAAGCTCACCGTCCACAACGCCACCGCCAACAATCTGACCGGCGTCACCGCGTCGATCCCCTTGGGCACCTTCACCTGCATCACCGGCGTGTCGGGCTCGGGCAAGTCGAGCTTCACCATCGACACGCTCTTCGCCGCCGCCGCGCGGACGCTGAACGGCGCGCGCATGCTCGCGGGCAAGCACGACAAGATCTCAGGCCTGCAGCATCTCGATAAGGTCATCGACATCGACCAGTCGCCGATCGGCCGCACGCCCCGGTCGAACCCCGCGACCTACACCGGCGCGTTCACGCAGATCCGCGACTGGTTCGCCGGCCTGCCCGAGAGCCTCGCCCGCGGCTACAAGCCCGGCCGCTTCTCCTTCAACGTCAAGGGCGGGCGGTGCGAGGCGTGCCAGGGCGACGGCGTGCTCAAGATCGAGATGCACTTCCTCCCCGACGTCTACGTCACCTGCGACGTCTGCCACGGGCAACGCTACAACCGCGAAACGCTGGAGGTGAAGTTCAAGGGCCACTCGATCGCCGACGTGCTCGACATGACGGTCGAGGACGCGGCCGAGTTCTTCAAGGCCGTGCCCCCGATCCGCGACAAGATGGCGATGCTGGTCGAGGTGGGCTTGGGCTACGTCAAGGTCGGGCAGCAGGCGACCACGCTCTCGGGCGGCGAGGCGCAGCGCGTCAAGCTCGCCAAGGAACTCGCCCGCCGTGCCACCGGCAACACGCTCTACATCCTCGACGAGCCGACCACGGGCTTGCACTTCGAGGACGTGCGCAAGCTCCTCGAGGTGCTCCACGCCCTCGTCGAACAGGGCAACACCGTCGTCGTGATCGAGCACAACCTCGACGTCATCAAGACCGCCGACCACATCATCGACATGGGGCCCGAAGGCGGCGTCAAGGGCGGCCGCGTCGTGGCCGAAGGCACACCCGAGCAGGTCGCCAAGGTGAAGGGGAGCTTCACCGGGCGGTATCTTGCGCCACTCTTGGGGAAGCGGAAGGTGGCGGAGGCGCCCGTTCACGCCGAAGCGGCGGAGTGAGCGACGCCAACGACGATTGGCCGGGCCGCCGCATCGACCACGCTGCCTTCGCGGCCGCGCTGGCGGAGCGGCGTGCGGCGCTTGGCGAACCGGAGATGCAGCGGAACGCCGGCAGCAATCGTACCGCTTCGAAGAAGACGCTGCTCGCCGCGATCAAGCAGACCGGCAAACGCTGGTAGCTGCGAGCCAACTTCCCTACCGTCAACCCAGACTTGATCCGGGTTCTCACTTATTGAAAGCGGCGAAGCTGATCCATCTCGGAGCCATTTCGCTTCGGACGACTTCGCTTGAGTTATCGGACTAGGTATAACAGCTGCAGCGGTCTTGCCTCGATTGCCGCCTCAGCCGGAGCGAAACGCAAGATGGGCTGCTGCCGCGGGGTTGGTGGTCATCCTGACACCCGAAAACCACCGCTTACAGACGTGGGCTAATGCCACGTGAGTTTGGGATTGACCACGTCGGTTGCTATTGTAGGCTCTCCTTTCACCTAGGCTGGAGAGGCTAATGAAGTGGTGTAAAATTCTGTCGGTTACTGACGCACAACAACCGACAAGTGGCCGAATTGTACCTTATTTGCGTTTTATCAAAGGTAACAATCCTCAGAACAATCAAACATGGTTTCGGCAGACTTTTTTCGGCCAACAAAATTGGACTGCTGGCTTTTTTGGCAATCACCCCGTTGAAGAATGTTACGTTGATATAGATGTGACAATTTGCGGATCACACAAGGGTTCGCGCAAATTCCATATCACGCATGACTCAACTCGAATGGCAAACAATAGCACTCCAAACACTTGGCTACACTACGACAATGCAACATTGAATGATTTTAGCACTATTAATACTGCCGGCTTGGAGTTTTGCATTGAGTACGTAAACGGCACTTATAAAATCGACATCAACTGAAAAAGCTACTCATTGCCTCTGTAAGTGAGTTATGCCCCCACTCACCGTTGCGCAAGACATAACGATTGGTGCCAGCGATGTACTCGGACAGACGTTCATCGGTAATATGAATGAGATCGACCGGTTCCATTTTAAAAGCCTGAACGGCTTGATTTATTTCTATTCCTAGCACCTTTCGATTTTCAATTGCACCAGATACTAAAAAGCTTCCAGAACCAGAAGCATTGTCCAACACAACGTCACCTTCGTTTGTGTAAGTTTTAATAAGATACCGGCCCAGCTCGACCGGCTTTTGAGTTGAGTGCCAAACCGTCCCTTCGCTTTCAGCAGTCTTACAGTAGTAGACGTCACTCGGATATCTAGACCCACTACTTTTAACTTCGACAGGCTTAAAGTCACCATAAGATCCTGTGAGCTGATCTTTTCTTACACCTTTGTTATACGCATCACCTGAAGACATGACAGGATTATAGATTGGCTGCGCCGGGTAAAAAACGCATATATCTTCATGCCGACGCAGTGGCTGCTTCTTAGCATTTAAAAAGTTTGTTGCCTTGGATTTTACCCACACGATTTTATACTTAAACTGTGAAACTCTACTCATGATTAGCTGGGCTGTGAACGGCCCTTGCCCCATGAGAACTACAACGCCCCGCGCGGCGAGAATGCGGTCGTAAGCTTCCCACAATTCATCTAGTGGGATCACGCTGTCCCACGAATTCTGCGTCGTACCGTACGGTAAATCGCATAGAACCATGTTGACGCTTCGCTCTGGAATATACTCCATCACGTCTAAACAGTCGCCTTCAATAACCAGCGAACGCGCGAGCGGACGCGCTTGAGGTCGATCCATATGGAACGATGGAAACCACTGCTTCACCGCTGCAATCCTTCGAAAATTCAATGTTTTAAGCATAGCGTGATTTCGATAAAATAAAAGGAAGCTCAGCAATAAAATTGCTGAGCATACTCAGGCACTTACATTGTGCCGCTAAACTGACGGTGCAGCGGAGCGCCTTTGATCGCGGCGACGGCGGCGACGTTGTTAGGAGTAAAAAGAACCAAGGCTCGCCGCGGCGAAGCCGCGTCGTCAGTCGGCGCTGCTGGCCGGGCCGGCGCTGGGGCGCTCGTCGCTAGCTTTGCTAGCGCCTTGCTGCGCCGGCCGCTGTCCTACACTTGGCAAACCTGCCTACTACCCCGGTCCCTCAACCAACGGGACCACGCCCATGCAAACCCCATCCTACATCCCCGTCGCCTACCCGGTCGATCAGGCGCCCGAGCGGCACGAGATCGCGCATCGTGAGTGGCAGGCGCACGTCGATGCCGGCCGCATCGCCGCCGCCCCGCTGCCCGCGCTCGAGATTGCCGCTGCGCTGACGATGGAGGCGCTGTTCCGCCGCGCCGGGCTGTGCCGTCGATGACCGCGCACCCGCCCACCGCGCTCCCCGCCCCCGCCGACACCGCGGCCGGACACGAGCCCACCCGCCACGCCGCCCCGGCCACCATCCCGGCCCCCGACGACTCCCTCGCCCACGACCGCCCGCTCCACCACCGCCCCCTCAATCACCGTGCCGACGGCTGGACGCCCGAGCGGCAGCGCCTCTTCGTGGAGGGGATCGCCGGCGGCGACACCGTTGATCGTGCCTGCGCGCGCGTCGCGCTCTCGCCTGCCTCGGCCTACGCCTTTCGCCGCCGCGCCGCCGGTGCCGCCTTCGCGCTCGCCTGGGACGGCGCGCGGTTGCTCGCGCGCGAGACGCTTGCCGACACGCTCCTCACCCGCGCGCTGGAGGGGCAGGAGGAGGTCATCACCCGCCCCGACGGCTCGGTCGTCACCCGCCACCGCTTCGACAATCGCCTCGCCACCCACATGCTCCACCGGCTCGACCGCTTCTCCGATGCCGCGCAGCGCAGCGCCCACGGCACCGCCGCGCGTGCCGTCGCGGGCGAGTTCGACGCCTATCTCGACCTGATCGATGCCGACGCGTCGCCCGCGCGCGCCGGCCTGTTCGTCGCGCGGCGCCTTGAACTCGACACGCGCGCCAGCCGAGCCGCCGACCTAGAGCCCGTCCTCGCCCTCGCCCGCGCCGACCGCTGGCTCGCCGGCCACTCCGCTACCGCTGCCGAGGTCGACGTCTCCGACCTAGACCCCGCCACCCGCGCTACCTGGACTGCCGAGCAATGGGCGCGCGCCGAGGCCGCCGGCCTCCTCGCGCTCGCACCCGCGCGTGAATGTCAACTTTCTCAACTTCCGCCCGGGATCGCCCCCTACGTCAGCCCCGCCGATCGCCCCGACCCCGTCTGGTGGTGCGACCACGCCGACGCCTGGCGCACCCGCTTCCCCCCGCCCGACGGCTTCCTAGGCGCGCAGTCCGGCGAATGGGGCGACCCCGACTACGAACGCGAACTCGACGAGGAAGAGATCGACCAGATCGAGAAACCCCATCGCATCCACGCCGCCGTCCGCCACGTCACCGAAGCCCGGATGCGCGACCGATGGTTCGCCGAGGCCGCCCGCGCGCGCATCAAGGACGAGCAAGAAAGCGACGACGCCCCCGCCGACGTCCAATCCGCCCCCAGCCCGTCGCACGAGGCCGCCAGCGACGAACAGCCCGACACCCCCGCCTCCGCCGCTGCCGAGGCGGACGACGAACAGCACGATACCATCCCGACCGCCCCCGCCGCCCGAACCGCCACGCCGGTCAGCGTCGAACAGCCCACGCCCGACCGACACCAGGCGGCTCACACCATGCCGCTTGAGGTACCGGGCAACGCCGCGACGAGCGTGACAACCGACACCGGCGGCACGCTCGCCACCCGCACCGCCGCTCCAACCGCCCGTTCGATCTCGCCCAGCCCGCCTCCAGCCAGCCCGGCTCCGACCACAGACCACGCCGGCGGCGCCATGCTCGCTATTCGCTCGCCAGCCCCTCGCCTCCCGGATCAGCACGCTCTAGCATCGCTCCATGTGCAACGAAGCCGCCCGCCGGATCGAACTCGGCCTCCTGCGACAGGATTTCCACGACCTGCGCATCCCCCTTCGCTTTCCCGAAGGGGCGCCCAACATGGCTCCGCTTCCCTCGATCCGGATCACCGACCCGACCGTCATCGTCCGCGCGAGCTTCGATGCCTCGGGCGAGGCCGAGCTCGTCACCCGCCGCTGGAGCTGGCCCGGCGCGCACGGGCGTCCGGTCTACAATTACCGCTCCGACGACCGCAACATCGCGCGCGGGCGCTGCCTCATCCCCGTCGACGGCTTCTACGAATTCACCGCCCCGACCGAACCGGGGCAGAAGCGCAAGACGAAGTGGCTCTTCACCCACGCGCGCGAACCCTGGTTCTGTATTGCCGGCGTGTGGCGCGACGACGCTGCGGTCGGGCAGGCCTTCGCCATGCTCACGACCCGCCCGGGCCCCGATATTGCCCCTTATCACGACCGTCAGGTGGTGGTGCTCGATCCGACGGACTGGAGTGCGTGGCTCGACGGCTCGGCCACGTCCGCCGATCTCTGCCGCCCCGCCCCCGCTGGCACGCTTACGCCCACACGGGTCGACGGAACGCCTGCGCCGCCCGACGGTTGACGTGACGATGGCACAGAACAACCCCGCAACCCGCCGCAGCGCGAACCGCAAACCCGCCGACAAGCCGGTAAAGAAGACCAGCGGCGTCGCCGTCGCCGCCGGCATCGGAGCCGTCGCCGCCGGACTCTTCGGTGCGCTCCGCTTCGGTCTGTTCGACAAATTGCTTGCCAGCCGCCCGTCCGCCGGTGAGCACCCCGCTCCCGATCTCAAGCCTTCCGCTCCCACGCCCGGCACCACCCGTGCACCGGTCGACTTCCGCCCCGACCCCACCGCCGCCGTTCCGCCAAGTGAGCGCGAGTCGCTCCGCCCCGCCACCGGCCCCGCCCCGACCCTCGCCGCCACCCGCGGCGAGATCGCCAATCAGACCGGCGCCGCGAACTGACGCTCCGAGCGCGCGCTCACAACCACCAGCTGACGGTCGCGGGAAACGGCGTCCACCGCCCAACCCGCACCCCCGCCACCCTCAGCGCGCGCCCCGTCCACGTGTTGCACGTCCTCAGCGCATCATACCGCCGCCGCGCCGGATAAAACGCATCGTAGTCCGCGTAACCACGAACCGGCCTCCCCTCGGCAAGGCTCGCCCGCACGAATTCCGCCAGCCGCCGGTATTCTGTGGGCCGCAAAACAACCCGCTGCACCCGCTCCCCTTCAACCGGACGCGCGATATGCTCGACGTGCAACACAGTCTCGTTGCTACCCAGTGCCGCCGCGACTAACGTCTCAGGTCGAACATCCCACCAAGTCGGCGTCTCAAGAAAGAACCGGCGCTCACCCCAGCCAATGGCGACGAATTCGTACCCGGCAAAGCGCGCATCGCCGATAGCATCGGCTTTGAAAACAGGGTGCCAATCCACTCCCGCCGCCTGCTTTGGAAGGACCAGATCGGTGTGGATGCCATTGTCCTCGACCCAGATGGTCACGCCACGCGCCGGCTCTCGCCAACCCGGGTCCGCAACCAACGCTGCGCCTACCAACCCCGCGAGCAGATACAGCGCAACAAGCCCGGCGATCGCCAGAACAGCTATTTGCAAAGGTCGGGGTTGGCGGCGCACCACGCGCTGCTAGAACACTCTCATGACCGAGGAAACGCACGTTCTCACCGCTCCCCCCGCCGACGCTGCCGCCGATTGGACGATCGCGCAGAACTGGTCGAACTACACGCCCGAGGAACATGCAACCTGGGACACGCTGTTCGCCCGCCAGTCGCAGCTGCTGCCCGGTCGTGCCAGCGAAGCATGGTTGCGGGGACTCGACGTATTGCGCCTCGACAAGCCCGGTATCCCCGATTTCGACGCCCTGTCCGAACGATTGATGAAGCTAACCGGCTGGCAGGTCGTCGCTGTTCCCGGCCTGGTTCCCGACGACGTCTTCTTCGACCACATGGCTAACCGCCGCTTCGTTGCGGGAAACTTCATCCGCCGCCCCGATCAGCTCGATTATCTGCAAGAGCCTGACGTCTTCCACGACGTGTTTGGCCATGTACCCATGCTCGCCGATCCAGTTTTCGCGGACTACCTCGAAGCCTACGGCAAGGGTGGTCAACGCGCGCTCGGCATGAACGCGCTCAAGTATCTTGGCCGCCTCTACTGGTACACGGTCGAATTTGGGCTTGTTCAGGAGAATGGCGCCCTACGCATCTACGGCTCGGGCATCGTTTCCTCCGCAGCTGAAAGCCGCTTCGCGCTTGAGGACGCGAGCCCTCACCGCATAGCCTTCGACCTCGCACGTGTTATGCGAACCGAGTATCGGATTGACGATTTTCAGCAAAACTACTTCGTCATACCCAGCTTTGACGAGCTGCTCCGAGTCACGGTAGAAACTGACTTTGCGCCCCTATATGACGAACTAAAACAGCTTTCCGACATTTCGGTCGCGCAGACGCTTTCTGAAGATCACGTTATCACGCGTGGCACGCAAGCGTACGCGCAGCAGCATAATCGTGCATGAGTAGCAGCCGCAACACCGACGGCTACTATGTAGTTGGCGGCTATAACCAACCTTGCTTCAACTTGCCACTAAAGCTTTCTCTTCAAGCTGCATACATCTGTCGATAAGTCGAGCCCGGAAAAACACAGGATGACGTGCGCTCTTGCTTCTCTGCCGCTTAACCATCCAGCCGAGATCAATTAATTGTGGGTCAAAAACATGACGCTGCAGGTCAGCGTCTTCGGCTCTTCGCAACTTAGGGCCCAAACCCAATCAGCCTCTTGAGGCGTGACGGTTTTCCTGATTCACTGTGGTGTGGATCAGGAGGAGTGAGGCATGGCGCTGTTCTGGTTGTCGGATGAAGCGTGGGCGGCGATCGAGCCACATCTGCCGAAGAACCAGCCCGGTGCCCGGCGGGTAGACGACCGGCGGGTGATCTCCGGGATCGTGCATGTGCTGAAGGTCGGCTGCCGCTGGTGCGATTGCCCGGCCGATTAGGCCCGTCCACGACGATCTACAACCGGTTCAACCGCTGGTCGCGCCGTGGCTTCTGGCTCAGGCTGCTCGACGCGCTGGTGGATGCCGGTGTGGTCGCGAAGAGTACCGCGATCGACAGCACTTACATCAAGGCGCAACGCGCGGCCTTCGGTGGAAAAGGGGGCGCCAGATCCAGGCAATCGGCCGCTCGCGCGGTGGCTGGACTACCAAGGTCCACGCGCTCACCGATGTCATCGGCCGTCCCTATGCGCTGATGCTGACGGCCGGCAATGTCAGCGACGTGAAAGCGGCGCCTGCGCTCCTCAAACAAGC
>NZ_FNZZ01000003.1 GCF_900109565.1 Sphingomonas palmae
ACTCGGCCGTGAAACCCTTCTGCGCCAATGGTACTATCGCTCAAGCGATGGAAGAGTAGGTCGCCGCCAGGCATTGACGCCGGTGAAACACACACAAAGAACCCATCACAATGTTACCCCCTGCCAACACGCAGGCCATATCCCGCTGGACCAACATCCAGCCGACGCGGGGTGGAGCAGCCCGGTAGCTCGTCAGGCTCATAACCTGAAGGTCGCTGGTTCAAATCCAGCCCCCGCAACCAACAATACCACGAAAGCCTCAGACCACCCGGTCCGGGGCTTTCGTGCGTCTCGCGTACACGCTCCCTCCGCGAACGCTAGCATCCGGTACCGGTTACCGGATAGCTGAATGGGGCGCCGCTTGCCGCCACGCGCGTACCAGTTGCCAGCTACATATTTCATCCGCAAATGATAATCTCGTTCAAGAGGTGTCTGTCATTAGGCGAGGCCGTCCATGTCAGAACATGCTTGAGATTGGCTTGGAGAGGTTTGGAGGCGTCGGGCCGTTGTAGTCAGCCTTTTGGTGCATCACCTCGACTCACGTCGTTGACGGTTTTACCCGCCGGTAACAGGTCTGTTTCGCGGACGCGGGAGGTTGAATGGACGCGTTCGATGTCATTGTCGTGGGTGGTGGGCACGGTGGAGCTCAAGCTGCCATCGCGTTAAGGCAGTTAGGGTTTTCGGCCAGTCTCGCGGTGATCGGGGCAGAAGCAGAGCTGCCGTACGAGCGGCCGCCGCTGTCGAAGGAATATCTGGCGGGCGACAAGGCATTTGAGCGGATGCTGATTCGCCCGGCGGCGTTCTGGGCCGAGCGCGACATCACCATGCTGTCCGGCCGCGAGATCGTGAACGTCGACGCGGCCGCGCACCGGGTCACCGATGCGGACGGCGTCAGCTACGGCTATCGGCACCTGATCTGGGCGACGGGCGGCAGTCCGCGCCGGCTGAGCTGCGCCGGCCATGACCTGGTCGGGGTTCACACTGTCCGCACCCGCGCCGACGTCGACCTGATGATTCGCGAACTGCCGCAGGTTGAGCAGGCGGTGGTGATCGGCGGAGGCTATATCGGGCTGGAGGCAGCGGCCGCGCTCACCAAGCAAGGCAAGCGCGTCGTTCTGGTCGAGGCGCTGGACCGCGTGCTGGCGCGGGTCGCCGGACCAGCGCTGTCGCGCTTTTTCGAGCAGGAGCACCGCGCGCACGGCGTCGACGTGCGACTGGGTACCGGCGTCGACTGCATCCTGGGCGACGCGGGCGTGGCCGGGGTACGGCTGGCGGATGGCGAGGTGATCCCCGCGCAGATGGTGATCGTCGGGATCGGCATCGTGCCCGCGGTCGCGCCGCTGCTGGCAGCGGGCGCGGCGGGGGGCAACGGCGTGATGGTCGATGCGCAGTGCTGCACCAGCCTGCCCGACATCTTCGCGATCGGCGATTGCGCGCTGCACGCCAATGAGTTCGCCGATGGAGCCGCGATCCGGCTGGAGTCGGTGCAGAACGCGAACGATCAGGCCACCGTCGCCGCGCGTACGATCATCGGCACGCCCGCCGCGTATCACGCAGTACCGTGGTTCTGGTCGAACCAGTACGACCTGAAACTGCAGACCGTGGGTCTTTCGATCGGCCACGACGCAGCGCTGGTGCGCGGCGATCCGGTGACGCGCAGCTTCTCGGTCATCTACCAGCGGCAAGGGCGCGTCGTCGCGCTAGACTGCGTCAACGCGACCAAGGATTACGTGCAGGGCCGCAAGCTGGTCGAGGCGCGTGCGGTATGCGATCCCGCGCAGCTGATCGATGCTGCGACACCGCTGAAGGAGCTGTTGTCCACCGCGACGTAAGGCCTGTGGCGATCAGGCGCGAGTCGATCGTGAAGGAACTTGGGCTGATGAACGCCACCAGCGTATGCGGGTCCTCGAAGTTGCGACCGCCGACGCCGATGACGATAGTGCTGCGCGAGTGATCGGGTGCACAGACTCATCTTGTTTGTCGGCGCCCCCGGCATCGATCCGCGACGAGAGGTGTTTCGCTTGAACGTGCCCGCGTCCGGCCGGGCGCACGAAATCGAATAGGTAGACGGTGTATGCGATGGCGACGGCGTAATCTGGCGTCGATGAGCGCGGACGTGGGCGATGGCTTGGCACCCGGTGTCGAGGCGATCACCGCGCCACCAGCCACGCTAGCCGCGTCCTCCGCGCAGTCACCGGCGAGCGCGCAGGAGCCGGCGCGCGGGTACCGCGTCACCGCGCTGGTCGTCGCCTCCGCTCTCTTCATGCAGCAGCTCGACGGCACGGTGCTGACGGTGGCGCTGCCGACGATGGCGCGCGATCTCGGCACGCCTGCCACCAGCCTCAGCTTGGCGCTCACCAGCTACCTGCTGGCGCTGGCGCTGTTCATTCCGGCGAGCGGGACGCTCGCCGACCGGTTCGGTTCGCGCACGATCTTCTGCGGCGCGATTGGCGTGTTCCTGCTCGGTTCGATCGCCTGCGCGCAAGCGGACAGCCTCGCGATGCTGGTCGCCGCACGGTTCGTGCAGGGGATCGGCGGCGCGATGATGGTGCCGGTCGGGCGGCTGGTGCTGCTTCGCAGCGTCGCCAAGGAGGACATGGTGCAGGCGCTGTCGTGGCTGGTCATGCCCGCACTCGCGGGACCGATCCTGGGCCCGCCGCTCGGCGGGTTGATCGTCACCACGCTCGACTGGCGCTGGATCTTCTACCTCAATCTGCCGATCGGGGTGGCCGGCGTGATTGGCGCCTGGCTGCTGGTGCCCGACGTGCGCGGCGACTCGCGCGTGCGGTTCGACCGGCTGGGCTTCGTGCTGTCGGGCGTGGCACTCGGCTGCCTGCTGTTCGGGTTCGAGCTGTCGAGCCGGCCGGGAACGGGCAGGGTCGCGATCGCGCTGCTGGCGGCGGGCGTGTTGCTTGGGGCAGGCTACGTTCGCCACGCCAAGCGCGTCGCCGACCCGATCCTCGACCCGACGCTGATGCGCGTGCCGACGTTCTGCCTGTCGGTGATCGCAGGCTCGCTGACGCGGATCACGCAGGGCGCGCAGCCGTTCCTGCTGCCGCTGATGTTTCAGCTCGGCTTCGGCCTGTCGGCGGCGAAGACGGGGCTGATCACGATGGCGGGGGCGATCGGCGCGCTGGCGATGAAGGCGCTCGCGCCGCGCGTGCTCCGGCGCTGGGGCTTTCGCGACAGCCTGATCGTGTCGGGGATCGCGAGCAGTCTGGGTTACGCGATCTGCGCTTTTTTTCGCCCCGACTGGCCGGTAGCGGTGATCGTTGCGGTGCTGGGGCTGTCAGGCTTCTTCACTTCATTCCAGTTCACCGGCTACAATGCGATCGCTTATGCAGATGTGGATGCGACGCGGATGAGCGCGGCGACAAGCTTCTACGCGACCTTCCAGCAGCTGACATTGTCGCTCGGCATCTGCACCGCGGCGACGATCCTCGAACTTGGCACGGCGATCGGCGGGAAGGGCGTGCCGACGCTCGGCACCTTCTCCGCCGCCTTCCTAACCGTGGCGGGCATCTCGTTCGCCGCACTGGTATGGAACCGCCGCTTTGCCGAGGATGCGGGCGCGGACATGAGCGGGCACCGGCAGGCCGGGTGACCCGGTCCGCTTGGTTTCCGTGACATGGAAAACCCCGGCGCTCGCGCACCGGGGTTCTTCACTTAGACTGCTCAAAAGAGCGGCGCGCTTACTGACAGGCGAGGCACTCGTCATAGTCAGTCGTCTCGCCGAACTCGTACTTAGGCTTCTCGATCGTGTTGTCGTTCTCGACGCCGCCCGCGAAGCCCGCGCGCTGCACCGACTTGGAACGCAGATAGTAGAGCGACTTAATGCCCAACTCCCACGCGCGGAAGTGGAGCATCAGCAGGTCCCACTTCTCGACATCGGCCGGAATGAACAGGTTCAGCGACTGCGCCTGGTCGATGTACGGCGTGCGGTCGCCGGCGAGTTCGAGCAGCCAGCGCTGATCGATCTCGAAGCTGGTCTTGTAGCAGTCCTTCTCGTCCTGCCCCAGGAAGTCGAGGTGCTGGACCGACCCGCCGTGCTCGAGGATCGAGCTCCACACGGCCTCGGAATCCTTCGACTTTTCGGCCAGCAGCTTCTTCAGATACGAGTTCTTGACCGAGAAGCTGCCCGACAGCGTCTTGTGCGTGTAGATGTTCGCCGGGATCGGCTCGATGCACGCGCTGGTGCCGCCGCAGATGATCGAGATCGACGCGGTCGGCGCGATCGCCATCTTGCAGCTGAACCGCTCCATCACGCCGACGTCGGCGGCGTCAGGGCAGGGCCCGCGCTCGACCGCCAGCTGCATCGATGCCTGGCTGACCTGCGTGTGGATGTGGCGGAAGATCTTGAGGTTCCACGACTTCGCCATCGCGCCCTCGAACGGGAGGCCGCGCGCCTGCAGGAACGAGTGGAAGCCCATGACGCCCAGACCCACCGACCGCTCGCGCGCGGCGGAATAGGCGGCACGCTCCATGCCCGGCTCGTGGCGGTCGATATAGTCCTGCAGAACGTTGTCGAGGAAGCGCATCACGTCCTCGATGAAGGTCTTGTCGTCCTTCCACTGATCCCACGTCTCGAGGTTCAATGACGACAGGCAGCACACCGCGGTGCGATCGTTGCCGAGGTGGTCGCGTCCTGTCGGCAGCGTGATCTCGCTGCACAGGTTCGAGGTCGACACCTTGAGCCCCAGCTCGCGGTGATGCTTGGGCATGTTCGAGTTCACGTGGTCGGCGAACACGATGTACGGCTCACCGGTCGCGAGCCGGGTTTCGACCAGCTTCTGGAACAGCGCGCGGGCGTCGACCTTGCCGCGGACCGCGCCATCCTTGGGGCTCTTCAACTCCCACTCGGCGCCGTCGCGCACGGCTTCCATGAAGGCATCGGGGATCAGCACGCCGTGGTGGAGGTTCAGCGCCTTGCGGTTGAAGTCGCCCGAGGGTTTGCGAATTTCGAGGAACTCCTCGATCTCGGGATGCGAGACGTCGAGGTAGCAGGCGGCCGACCCGCGCCGCAGCGAGCCCTGGCTGATCGCGAGCGTGAGCGAGTCCATCACGCGGACGAACGGGATGATGCCGCTCGTCTTGCCGTTCAGCCCGACCGGCTCGCCGATGCCGCGCACGTTACCCCAATAGGTGCCGATGCCGCCGCCGCGGCTGGCGAGCCAGACGTTCTCGTTCCACGTGTCGACGATGCCGTTCAGGCTGTCGGGTACCGAGTTCAGATAGCAGCTGATCGGCAGGCCGCGACCGGTGCCGCCGTTCGACAGCACCGGCGTCGCGGGCATGAACCACAGCTGCGAAATGTAATCGTAGATGCGCTGCGCGTGCGCCTCGTCGTCGGCATAAGCGGCGGCGACGCGGGCGAACAGGTCCTGGTAGCTCTCACCCGGCAGCAGGTAGCGATCGTTGAGCGTTTCCTTGCCGAAGTCGGTCAGCAACGCGTCGCGCGACGCATCGGTCTTCAACTTGAAGTCGCGCGCGGCGGCCTTCTTGGTCGGCGCACGCTCGGACGCGGCCGACATGCCCGGCGCGCCGCGCTCAGACGCCGGCTTGGGCGCATCGGCGCCCGGCTTCACCACGCGCTCCATCAGGTCCATCATCGACTCGCTGCCGGCATCCCCGAAGTTCATCCTGGCGCTCCTTCAATCTCGTGTTTCGCGTGCCGGGGATCGCTCCCCGATGATCTGATAAGCGCGCTCCGCTGGCCGGTGACGAAGGCCCCGCATCATTGCGAACCACTCCGTGCCGCTCCTGATGGTGCGGCGTCATCCTACCAGCGGTAGCGCGTCTTGCCTGTAAGAACCCCAACAAATTGTGCCAAACCGTCGCGGCGGGCAAGGGGGTAATGCGCGGACGAGGCGCTGGTTCATCGGTGTAAATGTGGGTCTTGCAGCCTCAACCGAACGCGACGCGTGGATTTCCGCGGGGTTCGGCGATGACAAGCGAAAAGGGGGCCAACGAAAATATTTTTACACGCTCCGCACGCTCCAGCTGGCTAGTTCGCTAGCCGATTGGGGCGGGTCCGCGCGTGCGGTCGCCGCACCTAAACTAGCGCGTGAAGCGGCGTAAGCCGAATTGCGGCGAGCGTCCGCGCGACCTTACGCTGCGCGGCGCTGCGTCGACTGGATCAACTGGTCGATGTCGAGCGGATAGGCGAATTGTAGCCCCGCGCGGCCGTCATCGATCCAGCGGATCGTGGCGGGCACGAATTGTCCGTCGATCAGTTCGATCGTCATTTCATACCCGATCGATTCGGGCGGCAGGTCGACGCCGTCGATCAGCACGCCGCCGGTCGACACGTCGCGGATGCGCACCTCTGCGGTTTCGCCCGCCATCGTCGCGCGCGCGGCACGCAACACCTTATGACGCTGCGCGCGGCTGGTCTTGAACCCGACCGCGATTGCCTTACCGTCCGGCTGCGCGAGCTGGTCGTGCACCGCGGCCGATGGGGCGGGCTTGCCGTAGACGTAGCCCTGGATGTGGCTGCATCCCAGCTCGCGGATCAGCGCGATCTCGTCCTGCTGCTCGACACCCTCCGCGGTCGTCTCCATCCCCAGCGTATCGGCGAGCGTCACGATCGCCTTGATGATCGCGGCGTTGCGATTGCTCTCGTTGATCGCGCCGCGCACGAAGCTCTGGTCGATCTTGATCTTGTCGAACGGCGCCTTTTTCAGATAGCCGAGCGAGGAATAGCCGGTGCCGAAATCGTCGAGCGCCAGCCGGACGCCGATCCGCTTCAACGCCGCGAACATCCGCTCGGACGAGGCATCCTCGTTCAGGAACACGCCTTCGGTGATCTCCAGCTCCAACCGACGCGGCGGCAGGCCCGAGGTCGCGAGCGCGCTGGTGACAAGGCTGGGGAGCGCCGGGTTGGCGAACTGGATCGGCGACACGTTGACCGCGACGCGGACGTGGTCGGGCCAGGTCGCCGCTTCCGAACAGGCGGTGCGCATCACCCACTCGCCGATCGCCTCGATCATCCCGCATTCCTCGGCCACGGGAATGAACTCCGCCGGGCTGACGAAGCCACGCGTCGGGTGACTCCAGCGCAGCAGCGCCTCGTAGCCGACGATGCGTTCGTCCTTGGTCGATACCACAGCCTGATAGGCGAGATGGAGCTGGTTCTGCTTCAACGCCTGCCGCAGGTCGTCCTCCAGCTGGCGGCGATATTGCGCGCCCTCCAGCAGTTCGTCGCGGTAGAAACGGTGGACGCCGCGGCCGTCGCCCTTGGCGGCGTAGAGCGCCAGATCGGCGTTGCGGACCAGCGCCTCGGGATCGTCGCCGTGCTCGGGCGCGATTGCGATGCCGATCGAGCAGCCGATCGAGATCGTCGCGCCGTCGATGTAATAAGGCCGCGAAAGCGCAGCGATGATCGCGTCGGCCAGCGTCGCCAGCCGCTCGCGATTGCCCTCGCGGGGCACGATCACCTTGAACTCGTCGCCGCCCAGACGTCCGACCATGCCGGCATCGCCGACCGTCTTCTGCAAGCGCCCGGCGACCTGCTTGAGCAATTCGTCGCCGACCTGGTGGCCGAGCGTATCGTTGACCGCCTTGAACCGGTCGAGGTCGAGCAGGAACAGCGTATTCGACCCCTGCGTGCGCTGCTGCGGCGACAGCATCTGCTCGAGCGACAGGCGCATGCGCTGCCGGTTGGCAAGGCCGGTCAGGCTGTCGAACAGCGCCAGACGCGTGATCTCCGCCTCGGCGCGGCGCTTCTCGGTTAGGTCGGAGCCCGAGCCGATGAAGCCCTGGAAGCGGCCGAACTGGTCGAGCAGCGGACGCCCCGAGATCGACCACCAGCGCTCCGGCGCTTCCTCGGGCGCGGGGCGGACCGAATAATCGGAGAATGACGTGCGACTCGACAGGTGGAATGTCAGTGTCCGCTCGGTTTCGGCGAGCGCGGTGTCGACGCGGAAGACGCGGGTCAGCGCCTCGCCCTTGGCCTTGATCCCGAAGCCTGCGACCTCGCGCGCGACCTTGTCGCTCAGATAGGTCAGCCGCCCGCCGCGATCGGTCTGCCAGAACCAGCCCGAGCCGTGGCTCTCGAACTCGGTGACCAGCCGGCTGGCGAGCAGCTCGGCACCCGCGGCCTCCTCCTGCTCGGCGAGTTCGGCGAGGCCGGCGCGGCTGCGCCCGATGACGCCGTAGGTCAGCAGCGCGGCGAGGATCACCGCGATGCCGCTTGCCCAGGACAGGCCGTGCTGGACGAGGGTCGCGAACGCCAGTGCGGCGGCGAAGGCGATCGTGGCGGCGGCGACCGGCTGGATCACCACCGCGGTGACGATGATGGTCCCGAATAGCGCAACGCTCGCAGCAACGCGGAACCCGGGATCGGTGAACGCACCCGCGACCGCGGACAGCGCGAACAGCGACAGCGCACCGGTCGCGACGACCGCGGCGAGCAGCAGCGTGCGCTGGTGCGGGGCAAGCTGCTGCGCGACGACGAAGCGGAGCAGCACGAACACGCCGAGGGCCGCAATCACCGCTGGAAAGCCGACGAGCGCCATCGTTGCGGCAAGACCGTGCGCGCCCGACACGAGCGCGGCGACGATCAGCGCCAATGGTGCGGCGAGCATCGCGACGCCCGCGACGGGCCACAGGTCCGCGACATGGGTGAGGGCGGCATCGCGGTAATCACCGACGCGCTCCTCGTCGCTGGCGCTCAGGCCGAGGCTCGTCAGGATCGCAGGGCGCGGGACATCGGGGTCCGGCGTGATCGCTGCCGCTTCGCTCTCTGGCCGATGTACTCTTCCCATGAAGGGTCAGATAGCCTGACCCGGCTTTGTCGAAGCTTAGCGCGCATGCTTAACGCGGCGATAACCAGTCGAATATTCCGGGATTGCACCGCGGTGCCACACGGTTGCGAGGGTCGCTATCGCGTCCTACAGGCATCGGCCATGACGACGATCCGCGAAGCCGATTTGATCGAGAGCGTGGCCGATGCGCTCCAGTTCATCAGTTACTATCACCCGATGGATTACATCCGCGCGCTGGGCGACGCGTATGAGGCCGAGGCGAGCCCGGCGGCGAAGGACGCGATCGCGCAGATCCTGACCAACAGCCGCATGTGCGCGGAAGGGCATCGCCCGATCTGCCAGGACACGGGCATCGTCAACGTGTTCGTTAAATGGGGCATGGACTGCCGGCTCGACAACACGTCGCGCTCATTGCAGGACGTGGTCGACGAGGGCGTGCGCCGCGCCTATCTGCACCCGGAGAACAAGCTGCGCGCCTCGGTGCTCGCCGACCCGGCGTTCACCCGCCGCAACACGCGCGACAACACGCCCTGCGTGCTCCACGTCGACATGGTGCCGGGCAACACGGTGTCGGTCGATGTCGCGGCGAAGGGCGGCGGCAGCGAGAACAAGTCCAAGTTCAAGATGATGAACCCGTCCGACTCGATCGTCGATTGGGTGGTCGAGATGCTGCCGCAGATGGGAGCGGGCTGGTGTCCGCCGGGCATGCTGGGGATCGGCATCGGCGGCACCGCTGAACATTGCGTGCTGCTGGCTAAGCAGGCGCTGATGGAGCCGATCGACATGGGGCCGCTCAAGGCCCGCGGGCCGCGCAACGACCTGGAGGCCCTGCGGATCGAGATCTTCGATAAGGTCAACGCGCTCGGCATCGGGGCGCAGGGGTTGGGCGGGCTGTCGACCATCCTCGACGTCAAGATCAAGGACGCGCCGTGCCACGCCGCGGGCAAGCCCGTTGCGATGATCCCGAACTGCGCCGCGACGCGTCATGCGCACTTCACGCTCGACGGCAGCGGCCCGGCGTATCTGGAAGCGCCCAAGCTCGACGAGTGGCCTAAGGTGGACTGGAAGCCCGACACGGCGGCGATCCGCGTCGACCTTGACACGCTGACGCCCGAGGTGGTCGCGCAGTGGAAGCACGGCGACCGCCTGCTCTTGAACGGCAAGATGCTCACGGGGCGCGATGCCGCGCACAAGCGCATCGCCGACATGCTGGCGCGCGGTGAGGAACTGCCGGTCAGTTTCAAGGGCCGGGTTATCTACTACGTCGGGCCGGTCGACCCAGTGGGCGAAGAGGTGGTGGGGCCTGCAGGTCCGACGACCGCGACGCGGATGGACAAGTTCACGCGCATGATGCTCGACCAGGGCCTGCTCGCGATGGTCGGCAAGGCCGAGCGCGGGCCGGCGGCGACTGAGGCGATCCGCGAGGCGAAGAGCGCGTATCTGATGGCGGTCGGCGGCGCGGCTTACCTGGTCGCGCGCGCGATCAAGGGATCGAAGGTCGTCGGGTTCGAGGATCTGGGGATGGAAGCGATCTACGAGTTCGAGGTCAGCGACTTCCCCGTCACGGTCGCGGTCGACGCCGAGGGGCAGAACGTCCACCAGCTCGCCCCGCTGGTCTGGCGCGAGAAGATCGCGCGCGAGGGGCTGCTACAGCCGGCGTGACGCCCACGCGGCGCCGGTCGCGGTGACACGATCGCCGCGCCCGGCGGCCGCTTGACGAGCGACGGTGCGCAGCGGATGGGTGCGTTCCCGTTCCACTGCCCCTAGCGAGCGACTGCATGACCCTGTCCGACCTGCTGCTGCCGACCTACACCCAGATGCTCGGCACGATGGCCAAGTGGCTCGACAAGGCCGAGGCCGCGCGCGGCGATGAAGTGGATGCGCTGCTGGGCGCACGGCTTGCGCCCGACATGTTTCCGCTTGCCGCACAGGTACGCTTCGCGTGCCGGCAGGCGCAGGAGGCGGTCTACCGGCTGCAGGGGCGGGCATTTCCGTCCGACATCCAGGTCCTGCTCGAAGAAGCCCGGAATGCAGGTGAGCAGCCCGGGACGCTCGCCGACGCGCGGGCGCGGATCAACGAAACGCTGTCGGTGGTGGAGGCGGCCGCCGCCGAGGGGTTCACGGTGTCGGAAGATGCACCGCTCTCCCACGAACTGCCCAACGGCATGGTGCTGGACGTGACCGCGACCGTCTACGCGCGCGACTGGGCGCTGCCGCAATTCTATTTCCACGTCGTGACCGCCTACGCGATCCTGCGCGCGCAGGGCATCGAGCTGGGGAAAGCCGATTATTGCGCGCACATGCTGCCGTACTTTCGCATGCCGCAGACCGAATGAGGCGAGCGCGTCGGCGGGGCCGCCAGCGCAGGCTATGTCCTACAGCGATCGTTGACGCTACGCCGGATGCGTCTTTGATAACGCTATAATTCGCCCACGCGCCTGCGCGCGGGCGCGCGCACATTAGGTATGACTTTTGTGACCTTCCGCGGAGGCTGACACAGATGTCCTGCGCGCATCCACCGGCCCGAAAATGAGAAGAGGCTGCCGGACCGTCTTTCGACGAACCCGACAGCCCCTAGACATGGTCAGCGGCCGGAGAGCTCCAGCCCGGGAGACCATGAACGCCTCTGAAAAGGCATCAGCGAACCGTTGAATGAGGAGGCAATCTCCTCCGGTCCGTCAATGCACTCTTAGACGCGCGTCCCCCGAACGAACTGAACCGAACCCACTGCTGAACCATGAGACATCGGATCACCTCCTTTCGCTGGTTGAAGACACGTGCGACCTGCGTTGATCGCACCTGCAATGTGTCCCTGTCGCGGGCGATATACAAGGCTTGTATTGTCGCGCGGTCTGACCGAACATCCGCCGCCGCAGCGTGGCCGCGACACCGCACTCAGCTGCGGCAATCCTCGATTACGCGGCCGATCTCGGCGTAGGGCGGCAGCACCAGCGCGGGCGTGCCGGCCTGTTCGATCACGAACCTCCCGCGACTGAACGCCATCGCGTCGAGCAGCGGGTCGTTCGGCGCAAAGGCGGTCGCGACATAGGGCGGCGTGCCGCCGGTCGGCTGCGCCGCGACGCTGCGGGTCGCCGAGGTCGTGCGGATCGTGAATGGCGTCGCGGCCGTACCAGCGCGCGACAGGAACAGCCGCCGCTCGCCCAGGTCGCAGCGCAGCACCGCCAGCGCGTCGCGTCCCGCGGTGCCGAACAATGCGCGACTGCCGCGCGCGTCACGTCCGTAGCTCCACGTGCCCGGCGTTCGCGGCCAGTCCTGCCAGTCGACCGGCGCGGGGGCGGGCAGCGCGATCGTCGCGGTCGGCGTTGGACGCGGCACGTCGACGGGGGTCGGCGCACGCGGCGGCGCGACGCAGGCGGCAACCCACAGCAGCGCGACGACGGGCGAAAGGCGGAGCGGCGAGTGGAAGCGGTGGCGCGGTGCGATCATCCGTCCTGCTATGCCGGATGCGTCTCGGAGGCTCAACCGCGGCTGGAACCCGCCGCCGCGACAGACGGTTGTTCCGGCGCACGCGCCCCAGGCGCCATCACAGGAGCCCCCATGTCCGACCACGACGCCGCATCAACGACCTCTGGCGAGCCGACCCAGCTGCTGGTCCGCTCGACGCTGTCCTACTCGATGCGGGTCGACAGTCGCGACGGCGACCATCTCGGCGCTGTGCACGCCTTCATGGTGCACAAGGGATCGGGCCGGGTGACGCATGCGGTGCTGAGCCTGGGCGGGTTCCTGGGCATGGGGAAGAGCTTCTACCCGCTGCCGTTCGGGCTGCTGTCACTCGACGCGGTGCGCGACCTGTACGTCGTCACGATCGACCGCCGCATGCTGGAAGGCGGGCCGAGCTGGGCGAACAACCCCCCGGTGTTCAACCAGTCCTACGCCGACAGCGTTGCGCGCTACTACGAAGTGCCGGCCGAGAACCTCGCCAACGGTTGAACGAGAAAGGACCTGTCACGATGAGCATTTTCGGCAAGATCAAGGACGTGATCTTCGGTCACAATGGTCCGCTCGGCGGGCAGTTCGGCGGCAAGAAGGATGCGGCACCCGCACCTGCTCCGACGCCCGCCGGCGGCGCGCCGCACCCAGCGCCGACGCAGCAGCCGCAGTCGGCTCCGGCGCAGGCTCCTGCAACGCCCGCGCCGACCCCGGCGCAGCCGGTCGATGTCGAGCAGGTGCTGACCAGCATCGCCGCGCAAAAGGGTAACCCGAACCTCAACTGGCGCACATCGATCGTCGACCTGATGAAGCTGCTCGACCTCGATTCGAGCCTCGACAACCGCAAGGAGCTGGCGACCGAGCTCGGTTACAGCGGGGCGAAGGACGGCTCGGCCGAGATGAACATCTGGCTCCACAAGGCGGTGATGCGCGAGCTGGAGAAGAACGGCGGCACCGTGCCCGCCAGCATGAAGGATTGAAGCCGATGTCGGACAAGCAGAACGACGTGCAGAAGGCGACCGAGGAGCTGCTCGAAGACCCGGATGCGCCGGAGAAGGGCAACACGCGCCCGCCGCAGACGATCGACGCCGAACCGGCGCGGGCAGACAAGGACGCGCGGTAAGCGGCAAGTGAGGGAGGCGGTGCCTGCGGGGCCGCCTTCCTGTTCACGAACTTACGTGTGACCTCGGTTCGCCGATTACCTGACGTGGTGTCCGGGGTGCTGGTGGCGCACTAAGTCGCCGGCGCACGCGTGATCAGCGCCGGTCGCCCTCGACCGCCCAGGTATGATTCTCCAATATCCACGCCGGGACTGGACGTCCGTCGGCGTCGCGAGAGGGTTCGTAGCGGAAGCGTTGCTGGATCAGGCGGCAGGTGGCGTCGTCGAGCGAGCGATAGCCGCTCGACCGCGTGATGCGGCAGTCGCCGACACGACCGTTGGTTTGCACGAGAAACTTGACGGAAACGGTGCCTTCGAACCCGGTCTCAGCGAGGTCGCGGATGTCGGCGGGGAAGTCGCCGTCGGTGATGCGGCCCTTGCGCTGGATCGGCGGCGTCTCGTCACCGCCGTCTCCGTCGCCATCCCCCCAGCCGCCCGAGCCCGTTCCGTCGCCGATGCCGCCAGCACCGGTACCCGGACCGACGCGCGGCGCCGCACCCTGCGTCGCCTGATTGCCCTGGAACGCCTTGGTCGCGACGACGATCGGGGGTGGCGGTACAGGGATGACGACAAACGGTTTGGGCGCAACGACTTGTGTTGCTTTCGAACGGATGTTGGGCGGCGCGGCGCGACCCTCCGCGCGCTTGCTGACCTTTGGTCTTGGCACGGTCTTTGGCCGCGGCGGAGGCGGGGGCGGCGCGAGGTCGAACAAGCGTAAGCCTTCATCGACACGCTGCCGGATCGCCTCGCCGGCAAGGCCGTTCAGCAGCGCCCAGCCGAGCGCTGCCGTAACCCCAAGCGCGGCGGCGGCGGCACCGAGGCGTTCCTGTCGAGGCTGCGCGTACATGCCGGCCGATGTAGGAAGCGGTGGCTGAACCGCGAGTGGCTGGCGATGATCGAGATCGCCTGAACGGCGCGAGGAGCACACCCATCTGGCGCGTTCAAGTCAGATAAGAGCGGTCCGTTGGAGCAGATCGTCCGGCGGCCGCGATCACCGTGTCAGGTCACTGCTGGCGGGATCGTCCGCGAAATTGGTTGCGGACCAGACCCACGGCACTTGCCCCGATCGCACCGATGCTGGCGATCACGCACGCCGCCCAGCCGTACAGCCCCGCGAAGTTCGGATCGCCGTTCGCAGCGCGCAGGCCGATCACCGCACCTGTCCAGCCGGCGATCACGAGCGCGGCGAGTACCCACCACAGCATGCGCCGACCACGCGGTGCCGCGGTGCCAAGCACGAAGGGCAATACGGTGGGCAGCGTAGTCACCGCGAACCGCAGCCCCGCATCCGCCCCGTTGCCGGTCGTCGCGACGAGCACGATCCCGCACGCCGTTGCAAGCACCCCGCCCGCGATGAGGAACCGTCCACGGGTCATGTCGTCGCGCGTCACCGGCGCTTGTTCATCCGCATCTGCTGCTGCTTGCCGAAGCGAGTCTTGCGCGTGCCGGGCTTGCCCTCGTTCGAGCGGCCCATGATCGGCGCCTTCTGCTCGTGAACGGGCAGGCCGAGTTCCTCCTGCTCGAGCTGACGGATCTCGTCGCGCAGGCGCCCGGCTTCCTCGAACTCGAGGTCGGACGCGGCCTTGCGCATCTTCTTCTCCAGCTCCTCTATATAGGCGCGCAGGTTGTGGCCGACCATGTGCGGGCGGTCCTCGTCGATCTCGATCGTGACCTGATCGCCCTGGCTGACGTGCGCGATGATGTCGCCGATGTTGCGGCGGATCGTCGTGGGCGTGATGCCGTGTTCGAGATTGTACGCCTCCTGCTTCTCGCGGCGGCGCTGCGTCTCGTTCATCGCGCGCTCCATCGAGCCGGTGATCCGGTCGGCGTAGAGGATCACGCGCCCGTCGACGTTGCGCGCCGCGCGACCGATCGTCTGGATGAGTGACGTTTCGGAGCGCAGAAAGCCTTCCTTGTCAGCATCCAGGATCGCGACCAGCCCGCACTCGGGGATGTCCAACCCTTCGCGCAACAGGTTGATGCCGATCAGCACGTCATAGACGCCCAGCCGCAGGTCGCGGATCAGCTCGATACGTTCCAGCGTCTCGACGTCGGAGTGCATGTAGCGGACCTTGATCCCCGCCTCGTGCATATATTCGGTCAGGTCCTCCGCCATCCGCTTGGTCAGCGTGGTGACGAGCGTGCGATAGCCGAGTTCGGTCGTCTTGCGCGCCTCGACGATCAGGTCCTGCACCTGCTCCTCGACCGGCTTGATCTCGATCGGCGGATCGATCAGGCCGGTGGGACGGATCACCTGCTCGGCGAAGACACCGGCCGACTGCTCCATCTCCCACGTGCCGGGCGTCGCGGAGACGCAGACGGTCTGCGGGCGCATTGCGTCCCATTCGTTGAAGCGCAGCGGGCGATTGTCGATCGCGCTGGGCAGGCGAAAGCCGTATTCGGCGAGCGTGATCTTGCGCCGGTGGTCACCACGCGACATGCCGTTGATCTGGCCAATCGTCTGGTGACTCTCGTCGACGAACAGCAGCGCATTCTCGGGCAGGTATTCGAACAGCGTCGGCGGCGGCTCGCCCGGCAGGCGACCGGTCAGGAAGCGGCTGTAATTCTCGATGCCGTTGCAACTGCCGGTGGCCGCGATCATCTCGAGGTCGAAGTTGGTGCGCTGCTCCAGCCGCTGGCGTTCGAGCAGCTTGCCCTCGATCTCCAGTTCCTTCAGCCGCTCGGTCAGTTCGTGGCGGATCGCGTCGGCGGCCTGCTTCATCGTCGGGCCGGGGGTCACGTAGTGCGAATTGGCGTAGATGCGGATCGAGTTGAGGCTGGCCGATTTCTTGCCGGTCAGCGGATCGAACTCGACGATCTCTTCAATCTCGTCACCGAAGAACGACACGCGCCACGCGCTGTCCTCGTAGTGCGAGGGGAAGATCTCGAGATTGTCGCCCTTCACGCGGAAGTTGCCGCGCTGGAAGGCGGCGTCGTTGCGCTTGTATTGGAGCGCGACGAGCTTGCGGATGATCTCGCGCTGGTCGGCGCTCTGCCCCTTCTTCAGGTCGAAGATCATCGCGGAATAGGTTTCGACCGAGCCGATACCGTAGAGGCACGACACCGAGGCGACGATCAGCACGTCGTCACGCTCCAAGAGCGACCGGGTAGCCGAGTGGCGCATCCGGTCGATCGCCTCGTTCACCGAGCTTTCCTTCTCGATGTAGGTGTCCGACCGCGGCACGTACGCCTCGGGCTGATAGTAATCGTAGTAGCTGACGAAATACTCGACCGCATTCTCGGGAAAGAACGACTTGAACTCGCCGTAGAGCTGAGCCGCGAGGATCTTGTTCGGCGCGAGGATCAGCGCGGGGCGCTGCATCTGCTCGATCACCTTGGCCATCGTGAAGGTCTTGCCCGAGCCGGTCACGCCCAGCAGCACCTGATCCTTCTCGCCTGCGCGCGCGGCCTCGACCAGGTCGCGGATCGCGGTCGGCTGGTCGCCCGAGGGCTGATAGTCGCTGACGAGCTTGAACGGGCGGCCACCCTCGACCTTGGGCGGGCGTTGTGGGCGGTGGGGGACGAAATCGTCGCCCGTCTCGGGTTCGGCCAGGCTGGTGCGGATCTGGATCGACATATGTTCACGATATGGGCGCTCGGTGGCGCGGCGTGAAGGAGCTTGGCGCGCGACAAGCTGCGCTTGGTTGACCCCGCCCGTGGTGCCCCATATTGCGCAGCGTTCGCAATCAGAGTGACAGGCTTAAGGCCGTGCCGTCCGGGCGCGGTTCGAGGAAGAACAGGCATGACCGACGTCCGCGCACCCAAGACCATTCCCGAGAGCAAGGCGTTCGCCAGCGTCAAGGTGAACTGGGTTCGCCACTGGAACGAGCATCTGTTCAGCTTCGCGGTCGAGCGGCCGACGAGCCTGCGCTTTCGTTCGGGCGAGTTCGTGATGATCGGGCTGCCGGGCGAAGAGGGCGCGGACGGCAGCGTGGGCAAGCCGGTCATGCGTGCCTATTCGGTCGCGAGCCAGCATTATGCCGAGGAGTTGGAGTTCCTGTCGATCAAGGTCGAGAACGGCCCGCTGACGGGTCGGCTGCAGCAGATCGTGCCGGGCGACGAAATCTATCTCGGCCGCAAGCCGACGGGCACGCTGGTCACCGACGCGCTGCTGCCGGGCAAGCGGCTGTTCATGCTGTCGACGGGCACGGGCCTTGCGCCGTTCCTGAGCCTGGCGCGCGACCCCGACGTGTACACGATGTTCGACCAGGTGATCGTGGTCCACTCGGTCCGCCGGGTCAGCGATCTGGCGTATCACGACGAGCTGGCGGCGCGGCTGGCGGACGATCCGCTGGTGGCGGACGAGGCGGCGCACCAGTTCCACTACATTCCGACTGTCACGCGCGAGCCGTTCCACACCACGGGGCGCATCGACGCGCTGATGGAGAATGGCCGGATGTTCGGCGATCCGATCACCGGCGACAAATGCTTCAACCCGGAAACCGACCGCATCATGATGTGCGGGTCGATGGACATGATCCGCGATACGGCGAAGACGCTGGAGACGCTGGGCTTCGTCGAGGGATCGAACGCTGCGCCGGGCACCTACGTGATCGAGCGCGCCTTCGTCGGTTAAGCGTGCCGTGGCGAGGTCAGAATAGCTCCAACGCCGCCACATCCTCGGCCGACAGGTCGATGCCGAACATCATGCTCAAGCGCATGCGATAGACGCGCGGGTCGGTGATCTCGGCGGCGCTGTCGGTGCTGGCGGCGCGGCGGCGATAATCGCGATCGGTCAGCGTCGCGAAGCCGTGCGGCAGGACGATCGACACGATCGTCGCGTTGGTGAAGCGGCTGGCGGGCGCGCTCGATGACCACCAATTGCCCATCGCTAGGTCGCTGTCGTGGACCTCGCCCAGCGTGAAGCTGTACTGACGCTGCCACCCCGGACCAGCGCCGCGCCCGTCGGTGGTCGCCGCGTCGCCGTCGCGCAACAGGACCCAACCGTGCTCCGTGTCGCGCGCGAGCATGAAGCGCGCGCCATCGGGCGCCTCCGCTGTTTCACCGTCCGCCAGCCGCATCACAGGCGCGTAGCTGCCGCCGAAGCCGGGGTCGGCGATCCAGTGCTCGCCCGCAATGGTCACCAAGGACAGCGTGTGGGTGAGCGGCGGCACCGCGGTCGCGCCGAGCCAGACGCGCGCGAGCAGCGGACGCGCGGCGAAGCCAGTCGCCGCCAGCGCGTCTAGGAACAACCGATTGTGCTCGAAGCAATAGCCGCCGCGCCGCGCGGTCACTAGTTTCGCGAACACCGACGCGGAATCGATCGCGATCTCGCGCCCGAGCCGCACGTCGAGGTTCTCGAACGGGATCGCGAGCCGGTGCGCACGCTGCACCCGCGCCAGCCCTTCCGCGTCTTTGGTCGGACGCGCGGGCAGGTCGATGCGGGCGAGATAGGCATTGAGGTCGAACATGGACCGTCCGTGACCGATCGCGCGCGAGGGGGCAAGGTTCGCGATCCCTCTAGGCATCCCGGTGCGTGCGGCTATGGTCGCGAACAAGAAGAGGGGGAAATGTCATGCGCCTGATCCACCTGCTGACGGCGGCCGGCACGCTTGCTGCCCTGCCTGCACTAACCGCACCCGCGCTCGCCGAGCCCGATTACGCCGCCGCGGTGCGCGCCGACTACAAGCGCGACTTGGGCGCGATGTGGGACGACTTTCATCGTAATCCCGAACTGTCGTTCCGTGAGACGCGCACCGCGGCGAAGATGGCGGCGGCGCTGCGCGCGATCCCGGGCATGACGGTAACCGAGAAGATCGGGCAGACCGGCGTCGTCGGTGTGCTCAAGAACGGTGCCGGCCCGGTCGTGCTGCTGCGTGCCGACATGGACGGGCTGCCGGTCGAGGAGAAATCGGGCCTCGCCAATGCCAGCCACGCGCGGCAGGTCGGTGTCGACGGCGTCGAGGCGCCGGTGATGCATGCCTGCGGGCACGACACGCACATAACCGCGATGGTCGCGACCGCGCGGCGGCTGGCGGCGCTGCGTGACCGCTGGTCTGGCACGATCGTGTTCGTCGTCCAGCCCGCCGAGGAGCGCGTCGGGGGCGCGAAGGCGATGATCGCCGACGGGCTGTTCACGCGCTTTCCCAAGCCCGATTACGCACTCGCTTTCCACGTCGCGGCGGGGATGGAGGCTGGGACCGTCTCGGCGTCAGAGAGCATCCAATATTCCTCGTCCGACTCGGTCAACATCGACGTGCCCGGCATCGGTGCGCACGGCGCCAGCCCGAACGAGGGCAAGGACCCGGTCTATATGGCGTCGCAACTCGTCATCGCGTTGCAGGGGCTGGTCAGCCGCGAGCGCGCGCCGCTCGACCCTGGCGTCATAACGGTCGGCTCGTTCCACGCCGGCCTCAAGCACAACATCATCTCCGACGCGGCGAAGCTGCAGGTGACGGTGCGCGCGAACAACGAGGCGGAACGCGCCCGGCTGCTCGCCGGCATCAAGCGCGTCGCCTACGGCATCGGCGTGATGAACGGCATGCCGAAGGACAAGATGCCAATCGTGACCGTCAGCGAAGGCACGCCGACGACGATCAACGATGCGGTACTCGCGCGGCGGTTGAACGCGGTGATGGCCGAAGCGCTGGGTGCGAAGAACGTGCCCGCATTTCACCAGGATGGCATGGGCGCAGAGGATTTCGCCTATTACGTCCAACCCGATACGGGCGTGAAAGGCTATTATTTCGCGGTCGGCGGGTCGACGCGCGCGGAGATCGACGCGGCGGCGCGCGGTGGGCCGAGAATCGGATCGCACCACTCGCCCGAGTTCCGCATCGCGCCCGAGGCCGCGATCACCACCGGCGCGATCGCGATGACGGCGGCGGTGCTCGACCTGACGAAGCCGGGCGCGGCGCGTGTGGGAACCGGATCGTGAAGCCGCGCCTGTTCCTGCTCGCCGCCGCGCTGCCGCTGGCGGCGTGCAGCGGGGACATCGACCTGACCAACGCGTCGATCGCGGAAGTAGCCGACGCGACGGCGAGCCTCGAGAAGCCTGAGGCGGGGCAGTGGCGTACCGACACGCGCGTCGTCAGTTTTGACGCGGGCGCGGACAAGACGCCCGCCGCCGCTGCGATCCGCGACCAGGTGGGCGACACCGCGACTACCGAGGCGTGCCTGACCGAGGAGGAAGCGGGCAAGCCGCTGTTCGGCGACCTGTCGACCGCCGCGGGGGCGAACTGTCGCTTCCGCCGCTTCGCGCTCAAGGGCGAGCAGCTCGACGCCGAGATGGCGTGCCGCAATGCGAGCGGCGAGACGCTGACCGTCAGCCAGAAGGGGCGCTACTCGGCGAGCGCGGTCGACTTGACCGCGACCGTGCGGCGAGGCGGGATCGCGGCGCAGGCGGGCGGCATGGTGACGCGGATCGTCGCCCGGCGAACGGGCGACTGCGCGGAGGAGTGACCGCGCTCGGCGAGGTGGGCAGCGCCTTCGCCGCGCGGTTCAGGGCAGGACGCGGCTGGTGGCGGGCGGCGTGTCGTCGAGGCGGATCGCGACGCGATTGCTCTTGTCGGGCTTACCGCGGAACAGTTTCTTCACGCCGCCGGCCACATCGCTCGCGAGTTGCCCCGCGCTGGTCGACTCGCCCGGGTTTTCGCAGCAGCTGTCGGGCGAAATGAGCTTCTGTATGCCGCGGACCAGCGCAACCCCGGGTCCGACCACGTCGACGCCGGTCTGGCACCCGCCCGAGCGTGCGGCACACGGCGTTCCTTCCGCGTTCAAGGCGCCGCGGCCGGTCAGATAGCCGTTGATGGGTACGGGCCGGTCCGACACCGCCTCTTGCGGCAACGGCAGTGTCTGCGATGGAAGCGCGTTGGCGCAGACGACGATGTCGTCGCCCTGATGCCGGGTGCATCGCTCATCGGGCACAGGGACCAGGATCGACATACGCTCGGGTACCGCGGGCAGCGGTGTGGCGGCGGTGGCCGCCTGAACGGCGAGGGCGAGGAGCAGCATCAGGTCAGCAGCGTGATCGAGTGCGGCGCGGGCGTCAACGTTCGGCTAACCGGCGGATGCTAGTCGTGGCTGCGTGAACTTCTCGCGTCTCTTTCGTAGCCGCTGGGCCGCGCTGTGGTGGGCAGGCGGCGTGATCTGGTTCGCCTACGATGTCGCGAGTGCGGCGCCGGATGGCAGCGGCGGCGCGAACGTGAGTGCGGTCGCGGATGTGGGTGATGCGGGGGCGAATATGGCGGATGTCGCTGCCATCGCGAATATGCTGGGTTCGTGATCGCTGTGTGAGGGTGTGATCCGATAAGGGTCGGCCGGGCTAGCATCCTAGAAATCGGATGCAGTCGTACAGTGCTCGGCCGCCCGCCGGCGTGTCAGTCGCGGCGAAGCCGCGCCTTGTGCGCCGGCTCCACCGCGCTGGCCGGTCGACGGCGTCACCTGCGTGACGCGCCTTGTGCGAAGCGTTGCTTCGCACATTGGCCTTGCATCGACTTACGGTCTGAGTGCCTTGTCCTGTCCGTCGTCCAGGTCCCCGTCCTCGGCGAGTGTGTTGTCGTCGAAATCGTCCTGCGCCTCGTCCTCGGCGATGTCGGCATCGTCCTCGTCGGCATCGTCGTCCTGCACGCCGACCTCGGCGTCGGTCATCTGCAGGTCGTCGGCGCTCTCCATGTCCTCGTCATCTTCTTCGACGCCCAGGTCGGGATCGATGTCGGTCATGATCGTGCCGTCGCTGGGACCGTCGCGCGTCGCCTCCAGGATCTCGGCGCGCTGCGATTCGTCGTAGCCGTCCTCGTCGTAGCCGTCGTCGCCGCTGCCGTGGCTGGTGACCTGATGACCGCCCATGTTCGCCTCCTTGTTCATTCCCGCAGCGAACGGCGCAGCGGCGTGCCGGGTTCCGCCACCCCCTTGACCGGCGTGGCTTACTCACCCTAGTGTATTGCAACACTAATACGGAGATCGATCATGCACCGTTCGGCCATGCTGCTCACCGCCACGCTGGCGCTATCGGTCGCCGCCTGCAATCGCGGCGAGGAGGGCACGCAGATCGCGGTGACGGCGAACGGCAGCGGCGGATCGATGGGCAGCGACGGGCAGGTCAAGATCGACACGCCCGCGTTCAAGGGCGCGTTCAAGCTGCCGCAGATCAACCTGTCGGCCGAAAATTTCGAGTTGAACGGCGTCCATCTCTATCCCGACAGCAAGATTGCCGCGGTCAACGCCGACGGCACCGGCAAGGACAAGGTGACGGTGCGCTTCACCAGCCCGGCCGATCCCGCCACCGTGCGGACCTGGTTCGCCGAGCAGTTCAAGCAGGCGGGTACCGAAGTTAAGGTCGACGGCAACACACTGACCGGCCGCGACGACGACCAGACTTTCACGATCGACCTGTCGCCGCAAGGGAAGCAGAGCGCGGGCGTCATCCGCATCGGGTAAGCGCGCGCAGGCTGGCGGTGGCGCGCGCGAGGGCTTATGTCGGCGGCAACGATCAACGGACGATTTCACCATGCTCGACACGCCCTCCGCCCAGGTTCCGACGCTCAGCCTCGCCGATCAGGCACGCGATCCGCACGCGTTCGCCGCCGCACTCGGGCAATCGTTCGAGCGCTTCGGCTTCGCGATCGTCGCCGATCACGGCGTGCCGCAGGAGCTGATCGATCGCGCGTGGGACGAGACGCAGCAGCTGTTCGCGCTACCCGAGGAGGAGAAGCGCGGTTATTTCGTCGAAGGGGCGGGCGGCGCGCGCGGCTACACGCCGTTCAAGACCGAGATCGCCAAGGACGCCAAGCACGTCGACTTGAAGGAGTTCTGGCACGTCGGGCGCGAGCTGCCCGAGGGTCACCGCTTCGCGGGCGAGATGGCGCCGAACATCTGGCCCGCGCGGCCCGAGGGGTTCAAGGACACGTTCACCGAGCTGTTCAGCGCGTTCGACACCGCGGGTGACAAGTTGCTGTCGGCGATCGCGCTGCACCTGGGGCTCGACGCCGACTGGTTCGACCCTGCGGTGCGCGACGGCAATTCGGTTCTGCGCCTGCTCCATTACCCGCCGATCCCGGTCGACGCGGAGGGCGTGCGCGCGGGCGCACATGAGGACATCAACCTCATCACGCTATTGCTGGGTGCCGAAGAGGCGGGGCTCGAGCTGCTCGACCGGCAGTCGGGCCGCTGGCTGGCGATCAAGCCGCCCGAGGGTGCGATGGTCGTCAACGTCGGCGATATGCTGCAGCGACTGACCAATCACGTGCTGCCGTCGACCACGCACCGCGTCATCAACCCGCCGCCAGAGCGCCGCGGTCACTCGCGCTACTCGATGCCGTTCTTCCTCCACCCGGCGCCCGATTTCCTAATCGAGACGCTGCCGCAGACGATCACGCCCGAGAATCCGAACCGCTACCCCGAGCCGATCAGCGCGCAGGATTACCTGATGCAGCGGCTGGTCGAGATCGGGCTGATCAAGAAGTGAGCGAACATGGCGGGATCGTCGACGGCGACCTGCTCGTCGATCGCGACACCACCGTGTCGGGCATCGTCAGTGGCGACGTGATCGTGGCTGCCGGCTGCCGCGTGAAGGTGAGCGGGATCGTTAGCGGCGACCTGATCGCCGCCGAGGGTGCCGAGGTTCACCTGAGCGGCATGCTGAGCGGGCGCATCATCGAACGCGGCGGTCGCGTGCGGGTCACCGGCATGGTGTCCGGCGCCTGATCGCAGGTCAGGCGATCCGCTCGGGCACCTCGTCTGCATCGGCCTGGATCGCGCTATCGGGTGCCATCGCCTCCCAGGGAAAGACGAACCAGTCCTTTACTACGGCACGGTCGATCGTGCGCGCGCGGTAGTCGACCTGCTGCGCCGAGCCGGTGTTGTCGATCAGCGTGGCGAAGCGGACACTGCCCGGTGTCGCGCCGGCGCGCGCCAGCATGTCGCGCAGGTGGCCGATCGTGCGGCCTGAATCGTTGATGTCGTCGATGAACAGCAGCCGCTCGCCCGCGCGGGTGCGGTCGGCCAGCCGCGCGATCGCGTCGGTGGCGAGTTCCTCGGCCTGCGAGCTGTAGTCGACCGCGAGCATCGGCAGGCCGCTGGCGTGGCTGAGGTACACCGCGGGGATCAGTCCGCCGCGGCCGATGCCGATCAGATGGTCGGGCGACCAGTCGGCGTCGGCGGCGAGTGCGTCGGCGAGCGCCCGGACTTCAGAAACCAAATCGGCGTGGGTGATGGCGGTGAAGATCGTCATCGCCGCATCAACCCGCCGAGCACGTTGCGTACCACGCTGGCGAGCAGCCCGCCGCTGCTGCTCGACCGGCGCCGCGACGAGGTGCCGAACACCGCCTTGCTGATCTCGTTGCCGACCTGCCGCCCGACCGACGACGAGGCCGAGCGCATCGCCGAGGTTGCCATACGGTTCCACGGCGAGTTCGCCGCCTCGCGCTCCGCGGTGCGCTGCGCACGCTCGTCGGCGGCGCGGGCGCGTGCGGCGTCGCGGTCGGCGCGCGCCTGTTCCTTCGCCTTTTGCGCAGCGGTGCGCTCCGCTTCGTCGCGCGCGTTGGCGGCGGCGACGCCGGCGGCGGCGGCCTGCGTTTTTGCCGACAGGATTTCCTCCGCCGATTCACGATCGATCGGCTCGTCGTATTTGTCGCCGATCGCGTCGGTCTCGATCAGCACGCGGCGCTCTTCGGGGGTGAGCGGGCCGAGGCGGCTGCCGGGCGGGCGGATCAGCGTGCGCGCGACCGGTGAGGGGGCGCCGTCGGGCTGAAGCAGTGATACGAGCGCCTCGCCGACCTTCAACTCGGTGATGGCGGTGGCAACGTCGACACCGGGGCTGGCGCGGAAGGTCTGCGCAGCGGCGTTGACCGCCTTCTGGTCGCGCGGGGTGAAGGCATTCAGCTTGTGCTGGATGCGGTTGTTGAGCTGTCCCGCAACCGTCTCGGGCACGTCGATCGGGTTCTGCGTGATGAAGTAGACGCCGACGCCCTTCGAGCGGATCAGGCGGACGACCTGCTCGATCTTGTCGAGCAACGCCTTGGGCGTGTCATCGAAGAGCAGATGCGCCTCGTCGAAGAAGAAGCACAGCCGTGGTTTGTCGGGGTCGCCGATCTCGGGCAGCGTTTCGAACAGTTCGGACAGCAGCCACAACAGGAAGGTCGAGTAGAGCTTGGGGCTCTGCATCAACTTGTCGGCGGCGAGGACGTTGACGACGCCGCGGCCTTCGTGATCGGTGGCGATCAGGTCGCGCATCTCTAGTGCGGGCTCGCCGAAGAAATGCTCGGCGCCTTGCGTGCGCAATTGCAGCAGCGCGCGCTGGATCGCGCCGATCGACTGTTTGGACACGTTGCCGTACTGCGTCGTCAGCTCGGCCGCGCGCTCGGCGCAGTGCGCCAGCATCGCCTGCAGATCGTCGATGTCGAGGAGCAGCAGCCCTTCCTTGTCCGCCACGTGAAAGGCGATCGTCAGCACGCCTTCCTGCACCTCGTTCAGGTCCATCAGCCGCGCGAGCAGAACAGGGCCGAGTTCGGACACGGTGGCGCGGATCGGGTGGCCTTGTTCGCCGAACAGGTCCCAGAATTGCACCGGCAGCGCGGCGTAGCGCCAGTCGGTGTCGCCGATCTCGGCCGCGCGTGCTTTCAGTGTCTCGTGCATCTTCGCGGTGGGCGAGCCGGGCATGGCGAGGCCGGCGAGGTCGCCCTTCACGTCGGCGACGAAGCAGGGGACGCCCGCGTCCGAGAAGCCCTCGATGATCCCTTGGAGCGTCACCGTCTTGCCGGTGCCGGTCGCGCCCGCGATCAGGCCGTGGCGATTGGCACGGCGTAGGTCGAGCCGTTGCGGGTTCGCGCCGCCCGCCTGCGCGCCGACGAAGAGGCTGCCGGGGGTGCTTGCGGGATCGGTCATGCGCGCTCCTGATCGGGCTGGTTGGGCGTCAACGCTTCATAGGCGCAGTCGGGCGTCGACCCAAGCGGGAGGGCCCCGAAGTTGAGAAAGTTGACACTCACGCGCATGTGCGTGCGTGCGCGTGAGACCGAGCAGCGGCGATGAGCCGGGCGGAAGTTGAGAAAGTTGACAGTCACGCGCGGGCACATGCGTGCGCGCGCGCGCGATCGCTGCCGGGTCGAAGTTGAGAAAGTTGAGACCGGCGCGGATTGTTCGATGTCGCGGGTGAGAAGGCGGTTTGTCATGCCCGGCTTGTCGCAAGCAGCGGGCGTGTAGGACAGCGCGCCGGAAACAAACAAGGCCGTCGCGGTTGCTTACCGCGACGGCCTCGTTCCGCCGATGCAATCGGCTTACTTGATCTTCACCGCGAGCAGCACGCCTGCGGTGCGCTGGCGCGTGATGCTGAGCAGCACCTGCGGGCGACCGGCCGCCTTTGCCGCCGCGACGCCGCGCGCGAGGTCGGCGCTGGTGCGGACCGGCGCGGAGTTGATCGACGAAATCACGTCGCCGCGCTTCAGCTTCTGCGCCGCGTCCGACGAGGGATCGACCGAGGCGATCACAACGCCTTGAACAGTCGAATCAACGCCGATCGAGCGCGCGATCTGCGGCGTGAGCGGCTGGACCGTTACACCGAGCGCGCTTGACGCAGGCGCAACCGCGCTGTCGCCATCGGGAATGCCGTCGTTATCGTCATCGTCGCCCGCACCGGTCAAAGCGGCGAGCTGGTCGTCGGCGGGACGCACCGTAACGGTCGCGTTGAGCGTCGTCGGCTTGCCGTCGCGGATCACGTCGAGGCGAGTCGAACTGCCCGGCGCGGTGTTGGCGACGAGGTAAGACAAGGTCTTGTCGGGGGTGACCGGCGTGCCGCCGACCGCGGTAACGACGTCACCCGAACGCAGCCCCGCCTTCGCACCCGGGCCACCCGGCTCGACGCGGCCGATGATCTCGCCCTGATTCTTCTTGAGGCCGAGTGCGGCGGCAATGTCGTCGGTGACCGGCTGGATCGTGACGCCGAGATAGCCGCGCTTGATCGACTGGCCCTTCATCAGCGTGTCGATGATCGGCTTCGCCTCGGTCGCGGGGATCGCGAAGCCGATCCCGATATTGCCGCCCGACTGCGAGTAGATCTGGCTGTTGATGCCGATGACGTTGCCGTTCATGTCGAACATCGGGCCACCGGAATTGCCCTGATTGATCGCGGCGTCGGTCTGGATGAAGCTGTCGAATGGGCCTGTCTGTCCGGTCGAGCGGTGTACCGCCGAGATGATGCCCGCCGTCACGGTGCCGCCGAGACCGAACGGCTGGCCGATCGCGACGACCCAGTCGCCGACCCGCGCGGCGGTCGAGTTGCCAAAGCGGACGAACGGCAGCGCGGTCGGCGAAGTGATCTTGAGCAGCGCCAGATCCGAGGTCGGGTCGCGGCCGATCAGCTTGGCGGTATATTCCTTGCGGTCCTGCAGCGTGACCTTGATGGACTCAACCGTCGCGCCGCGGCCAGCGGGCGCGATCACGTGGTTGTTGGTCACGACATAACCGTCGGACGAGATCAGGAAGCCCGAGCCGAGCGACTGACCCTCGCGCGTAACCGGCGCGCCGCCCTGTCCACCGCCGCCGAACTGGCCGAACAGGTCACCGAACGGCGTGCCGGCGAACGGGTTCGCCTGCTGCTGCACCGTCACCTTCTGCGTGGTGGAGATGTTGACCACCGCGGGCTGAAGCTTCGCGACCATGTCGGCGAAGCTCATCGGGGCGCCGGCGCGCGGGGCCTGCGCGCTGATCGCGCCGGGCTCGTTCTGCGCGGTCTGCGCGGTTGCGGGGTTCTGCAAGGTCAGCGACGCCGCCGTCCCGCCAAGGAGGAGCGCGCCGGTGAGGGCGTAGGCGTAACGCACTTTCTTCATGTCCTCTCGATCACCCATCTACAAAAAGGGAGAAAAATTCCGTCCAATCATGCCGGGCATGCGATGAACGGGGTTTGAATATGAACGCTTCGCAACGCCGGTCGACCCGCATCGGGCCCGAGCGGCGGTTGTTTTCTCCCCAAGAGACCCGTTCGCGTCACCGCGACGCGCGCCCTTCGAACTCGCGCAGGTAGGAATTGCCCGGGCTCATGATGATGTTGGTCGAACCTTCGGGCTTGGGGCCGCCGTCGGCACCGAAGGTGTGGCGGTACGACTGCATCGCGCGGTAGAAGTCGTAGAAGCTCGCATCCTTGCTGAACGCATCGGCGTAGATGCGCGCCGCGTTGGCGTCAGCCTCTGCGCGAACGATCTGCGCCTGCTTCTGCCCTTGCGCCCGGATCGTGTTCGCCTCCTGCTGCCGCGCGGTACGCATCCGTTGCAGCGCGCTTTCGAGCGGACTGCCGTCGGGCAGGTCGGCGTGCTTGATCCGCACGTCGACGATCTCGACGCCGTACTGGCGCGCGTCGCGCTGGAGCGAGTTCTGGATCGCGTCCATCACGCGGCCACGCTCGGGGCTGAGCAGGAGCGAGAAGGGCACCTTGCCGAGTTCGTTCCTGAGCGCCGTGCCGAGCAGCGGGCGCAGCTGATCGGCCACGCGCTCCTCGGTGTTCGAGGTGCTGCCCGTCGAGGTCACCGCGCGCAGCGGATCGACGATGCGGAAGCGCGCGAAAGCGTCGACGTTGAGGCGCAGCTGATCGGTCGACAGCACCAACGTGTTGTCGAGATCGGCGTCGAGCACGCGCTTGTCGAGCCAGACGATGTTGTCGATCAACGGAATACGCGCGATCAGGCCCGCGCCCGATCCGCCGATCGTCTGTCCGCGCTGCCACTGGTTGACGACGCGCTGCGGGTTGTTGAGCCGGAGCACGACCGCCTGCTGCGTTTCGGGCACGATCGCGAAGGTCATCGCGGCGACGATCACCGCGGCGAGCACCGCGAACATCGCAGCGATCGGATGCTGGAGCAGGCGCGGCATCAGCGTGCTCCCTCCTGCGGGGCGGCAGGGGTGGCGGTCGTCGCTTCCTCGCCCGGCTCGCGCAGCCGCTTGGCACGGTCGAGCGGCAGGTACGGGGTCACGCCGTTCGGCTCCACGATCGTCTTGTCGGTATTGGCCAGCACGGCCTCCATCGTCTCGTAATACATGCGGCGGCGCGTGACCTCGGGCGCGAGGCGATATTGTTCGTACACCTTGTCGAAGGCCGCGGCCTCACCCTGCGCGCGCGCGATCACCTGCTGCGCGTAGGAGCGCGCGTTGTTGAGGTTGCCGACCGCTTCCTGCTGCGCGGCGGTGACCGCGTTGAAATCGTCGATCAGGCTGGCGGGGGCGGAAGCCTGCTTGATCGACACGCCCTGGATGCGGACGCCGGCCTGATAGCTGTCGAGGATCTCCTGCATCGCCTGCGTCACGCGCGCCTCGATCTCGGTCCGGCCCGCGCCGATCGCCTGTTCGAGCGTGGTGGTGGCGAGGACGGCGCGCATCGCGCTCTCCGCGGTGGCGCGAACGGTTTCCTGCGGGTCCTTGATCTCGAACACGTAGTTGCGCGGGTCGGACACGCGCCAGCGCACGGTATAGGCGAGGTCGATGATGTTCTGATCGCCGGTCAGGACGTTCTCCCCGCCTTCACGCGGGAATTCGTCGGTCCGGACCTGCTCGACATCGACCTTGGTCACGCGCGTGAAGGGCGCGGGCAGCGTCACGCGGATGCCGGGCTCGAGCATCCCCGAGTAGCGGCCGAAGAAGGTGACGACGCCGCGCTGCTGCGGCCCGATCTGGTGGAACGAGGTGAACAGGATCCACACCGCGACCAGCAGCGCGACGCCGATCAGCCACAGCGCGCGCGGGTTGGCGCCGATCGGCAGATTGGGACCGGAGCCGCCTCCGCTGCCGCCGCCCGAGCCGCGGGCACGCTTGAGGAATTCATCGAGCGCGGTCGGCTTGTTGCCGCCAGCGCGATTGCCGCCGCCGGGCGGGACCGACCAGGGATTGCGCGGGCCGCTCTTGTCGCCACCGGCGTCGTTGCCGCCGCCACTACCATTTCCCCACGGGCCATTGTTCTCGGCAGACAGGATGTACGGGCGGCGAAGGCGCCGGAACAGGCGCTGCAAGGTCGTCATGACATTCTTTATAGGAGCCGCGCGCGCGAAAAACAGTGGCAAGCGGCCACGGCGGGCGTAACGCCTCGTTGCTATGGACGCAGAACAGGTAAAAGGCGCGGTTGCCGCGGTGGCGGGCACGCGCGCGACGGTCAGGATCGACGGCCAGCGCATCGGCGTGGTGGTGGACGCGAGCGGGCTCGATCAGCAGGCACGCGATGCGCTGGAGGCGAGCGTGCGGATGGCGGCGAGCGTGCCGGGCGCGGAGGTGCGCGTCGTCGTCACCGCCGAGCGACCGACACGGCGGCTGATCGCGGTGGCGAGCGGGAAGGGCGGGGTCGGCAAGTCGACGCTGTCGGCGAACCTCGCGATCGCGCTGGCAAGGGGAGGGCGGCGCGTCGGCCTCGTCGACGCCGACATCTACGGGCCATCGCAGCCGCGGCTGATGGGGGTGGAGGGGACGCGGCCCGAAGCGCGCGACAAGGTGCTGATGCCGGTCGCGACGCCGTACGGCGTGCCGCTGTTGTCGATGGGGCAATTGGTCGAGCCGGGCCGCGCGCTGGCGTGGCGCGGGCCGATGACGGCGGGGGCGCTAGGCCAGATGGTCGATGCCGAATGGGGCATCGCCGATACGCTGGTGGTCGACCTGCCGCCGGGCACGGGCGACGTGCAGCTGACGATGGTGCAGAAGCATCGCCCGGCGGGTGCGGTGATCGTGTCGACGCCGCAGGACCTGGCGCTGATCGATGCGCGCCGCGCGATCGACCTGTTCGACAAGGCGGGGGTGCCGGTGATCGGGCTCGTCGAGAACATGGCGGGCTACGCCTGCCCGCATTGCGGCGAGGTGTCCGACCCGTTCGGGCGCGGCGGCGCGGAGGCAGCGGCGGCGGAGGCGGGCATTCCGTTCCTGGGCCGCGTGCCGCTCGACATCGCGATCCGCACCGCGTCGGACGCGGGGCAACCGCCCGCGGCGCAGGACGACGACCGCGTCTTCGCGGGTATCGCGGCGCAGGTGGCGGCGTGGATGGCGCGCAACTGACCGCGGGGGCGGGGCGTTCCCTTGCCGAAGGAGTTCGCCCATGCCGCTGACGAGTGACGCCGAGATCAAGGCCCTGCTGAAGGAAACGCGCACGATCGCGGTGGTCGGCGCGTCCGATCGCCCCGACCGGCCGTCGTTCCGCGTCATGAAGACGCTGCAGGACCACGGTTACCGCACGATCCCGGTCAACCCGCAGATCACCGGCGAGCATGTCCACGGCGAGTTCGTGTTCCGCGAGCTGGGGCAATTGGGCGACCCGATCGACATGGTCGACGTGTTCCGCCGCTCCGACGCGGTCGGCGCGGTGGTGGACGAGGCGATCGCGATCGGGGCCAAGTCGATCTGGATGCAATTGGGCGTGATCGACGAGGCCGCGGCGGCGCGTGCCGAAGCGGCGGGATTGAAGGTAGTGATGGATCGCTGCCCCGCGATCGACATTCCGCGGCTGGGCGTGGCGCGGATCGAGGGATGACAGGGACGGGGTGATGCTTTTCCTTCCACCCCCACTTGCCGGATCGGGCGCGGCGGCGCATCCTCCCGCCTCATGATCCCGCTGCTGCTGCTGCTCGCCGGTGCCGATGACGCGATGGAAACCTATCGCGCCCGCACCGCAGCGGAGCATCGCTGCGTCGTGTCGCCGAACGCGACCGACATCACCGTGTGCGGGAAGCGGCAGGCGGATCGCTTCCGCGTGCCGTTCGTCGGCGGCGCGAACGGTAACCGTACCGACGACGTGCCGTACGAGCGCGAGGCGCTGCTCCACCGGACCAACCCGATCCAGGACCTGAGCCCGTTCCTGGTCGGCGGCGGGATGGCGGGGGTGAGCGTCAGCACGCGGGGCGGCGTCGGTGGGTACAAGGCGCGCGAGCCCGCGAAATAGCGGGGCGGGTGGCGATCAGGACCGAGTGGCGCGCCGTCCTTGCACCGACGAGCGACTCGATCTCGCGTGGTGCTCGTCGGGGAGCAGTGCTCGCGTTCGCGGCGTGCTGGGCGGACGGTCGGCTGACTCTCCTGCTTTAGTTTAAAAGCGAAATGCCGGATCACGTCCGGGGTGACGATGGCGGTCGTGGCGACGGCGAGATGCTGCTCGGCGAGGGAGCTGTCCGGTCGACGAATCGGCTAGCGCGCTGATCCGACGGCTGGGGCAACATGCGTCGGTGAACCGTCGACAGTCGCGTCACTGACCCTTTCGCGAGCGGTCGCATCTGTTACGATCGCGCGCAAACAAGGGGGTTGCCAGTGTCCAGTCTTTTCCGCCGCAAGCCGATGGCGCCGCCCGAGGCGGACGCGAACGGTCACGTGCTCGCGCGCACCTTGTCGTGGCCGCACCTGGTCGCGCTGGGCGTCGGCGCGATCGTCGGTACGGGCATCCTGACGCTGATTGGGGTCGGTGCCGATCGCGCAGGGCCTTCGGTGATCCTGAGCTTCGTGATCGCGGGCGCGATCTGTTCCTGCGCGGCGCTCGCCTACGCCGAAATGGCGACGATGATCCCGACCTCGGGCAGCGCCTACACCTACAGCTACGTCGTGCTGGGCGAGGTGATCGCCTGGGTGATCGGCTGGTCGCTGATCCTCGAATATTCGCTGGTGGTGTCGACGGTCGCGGTCGGTTGGTCGGGCTACGCCGCGCCATTGCTGACGCCGTTCGGCTTTCCGGCGACGCTGACGCAGGGGCCGGAGTTGGGCGGGCTGGTCAACGTGCCCGCCATCTTCATCATCGCGGTGGTGGCAGCACTGCTGAGTTTCGGTACCAAGGAGAGCGCGACGCTGAACGCGGTGCTGGTGGTGGTCAAGCTGATCGCACTCGCCGTGTTCGTCGCGGTCGCGTTGCCGCATTTCGACGCTGCCAACTTCCACCCGTTCACGCCGTTCGGATTCGCCAAGTCGGTGTCGCCCGACGGGGTCGAGCGCGGGGTGATGGCGGCGGCGGCGATCATCTTCTTCGCCTTTTACGGGTTCGACGCGATCTCGACCGCGGCGGAGGAAACGAAGAACCCGGGGCGCGACCTGGCGATCGGGATCGTCGGGTCGATGGTCGCGTGTGTCGCGATCTACATGCTGGTCGCGGTCGCCGCAGTCGGCGCACTGTCGTTCACGCGCTTCGCCGACTCGCCCGAGCCGCTGGCGCTGATCCTGCGCGGGATCGGGCGACCGGGGTTCGCGACCTTCCTGGCGGTGAGCGCGGTGATCGCGTTGCCGACGGTGCTGCTCGGCTTCCTGTTCGGGCAGAGCCGCATCTTCTTCGTGATGGCGCGCGACGGGTTGTTGCCGCAAGCGCTCGCCAAGGTGTCGTCGCGCGGCACGCCGGTCAGGATCACGGTGATGACTGCGGTGCTGGTGTCGGTGATCGCCGGCGTGATGCCGATCGACGCGATCGCCGCGCTGGCGAATGCGGGAACGCTGGCGGCGTTCACCGCGGTCTGCGTCGCGATGCTGGTGATGCGCAGGCGGGCGCCCGAGGCACCGCGCACGTTCCGCGCGCCGGCGGCGTGGCCGGTTGGGATCATCGGGGTGCTCGGGTGCGTCTATCTGTTCTTCAGCCTGCCGAGCCGAACGCAGCTGTACTTCGTTTTGTGGAACGCCGCCGGGCTGCTGCTGTATTTCGCCTGGGGCCGTCGCCGCGCGAGTGCGATGCTGGGGTGAGAAAAGCGTTCAAACGGTCGGATCAGCCCATTCACGTTCGTGCGACCCGTCGTGATTGGCCGTCTCCGCTTTGGTCAGGGTGCCGAGCGACCCGGCTCGCGGCTCGCAGTGATGCGCTTAAGACGACCATGCCAAGTTAAGTTGAAGGCCTAGCGGACCGCAGAGACTTCCATGTCTGAGTACGGCGGGTGATCGTAGATCCACCATGCCACCTTTTACGGTTTCCTTCCGCGGCGAGCCGTCGGAATGGTCAAGTGCTAGCGCGCAACCAAGCGTGAGGCAGCTGCATGGTGCGTTGATCTCTGCCGAGCGCCAGGCGGCCCATTGCGCGGCAGCGATCGTTTGTCGGAGTAGAAGGAGAGGGTGGTGTCGCGGTCGCCTCTGAAACCAAGGCGCTGGTAGAGCGACTGCCGATCACCCCTGGATTCGTGCTGTCAGCAGCAGTCGTCATCCTTGACCGCCACTTGTTCGAACGCATCCGATCCCGCTCCGGACGTTTCAACCAGCCTCTCACGCGTCGGATTTCACCGCGCGGCCACAATCAAGAGCAACGTCGTGCGTGGTTACGGCTCACCCAAATCAGCGACGTCGGATCGTCGACCCGCCGCCGCACACGTCACCGTCGCTTCGGCTGACCCGCCGCTGCGCCGCCCGACAGGTCCGGATTCTCTCCCGTGCTGTCCTCGTCGAAGCCTTCGCCCGCATTGCCGCCGCCGGCACCGCTGCCGCTACCGTGCACCTCGCCGGTTGCAGGGTCGAACGAGGCGCGCTGGCCGTTGTCGGGCGGGACCGGCGCGGAGTCGGCCACGCGCTCGCCCGGGCGTGCCGCGACCGTGCCCGATGGCGCCTTCGCGCCCATCGCGCGCTCGTCCTCCGAGCTATAGCCTTCGCCGGTATAGCCCGAAGCGCGGTTGAACGGCGCCGGCTGATGCGACCGCTCGGGATCGACGCCGGGGTGATCGAACGCGGCGTCGGCGCGCCGCTCGTCGGTGTTGCGCATCTTGTCGTCCATCAACCCCGAACGCACGACTTGGGCGGCACGATCCCCGGGTTTCGCCTCAGGCGATCTCGAACAGCCCCGCCGCGCCCATGCCGCCCGCCGTGCACATCGACACGACGACGTAGCGCACGCCGCGCTTGCGCCCTTCGATCAGCGCGTGGCCGACCAGCCGCGATCCGGTCATCCCAAACGGATGTCCGACCGCGATCGCGCCGCCGTTGACGTTATATTTCTCCGGATCGATCCCTAGGTGATCGCGGCAGTAGAGGCACTGCGACGCGAACGCCTCGTTCAATTCCCACAGCCCGATGTCGCCGACCGACAACCCCGCGCGTTCCAGCAGCTTCGGAATTGCGAACACCGGACCAATTCCCATCTCGTCGGGATCGCAGCCCGCCGCCTGGAACCCGCGATAGATGCCCAGCACCTGCTTGCCCTCGCCCTCGGCGGTCGCACGATCCATCACGATCTGCGCGGCGGCGCCGTCGGACAGCTGGCTCGCATTGCCTGCAGTCACGTTGCTGCCCGCACCCGTGAACTCGCCGCCCGCCCAGACGGTCTTCAGGCCCGACAGCGCCTCAACGGTCGTGCCCGCGCGAATGCCCTCGTCCTGCGCGATCGTCACCGTCTCGCTGCCGGTCCTGTTGCCCGCCTTGTCGAACAGCGCCTTCTCGACCGTGATCGGCACGATCTCTTGCGCGAACGCACCCGTCTCCAGCCCGCGCGCGGCGCGTTGCTGGCTCATCGCGGCATATTCGTCCTGCGCGGCCCGCGTGATGCCGTAGCGCTCGGCCACGATCTCCGCAGTCTCGATCATCGGGATGTAGGCCGCGGGGACGTTCCGCGTCACGCTCTCGTTGACGAAACGCGGCGCATCCTTCGTCACCGTATAGCTGATCGACTCCATCCCGCCTGCCAGCGCGACGTCGATGTCACCCGCGATGATTGAGCGCGCGGCGAGCGCCACCGCGGTCAGCCCGGAGCCGCATTTGCGATCAAGCGTGAACGCGGGCACCGACTTGGGCAACCCACCGGCGAAGATTGCCATGCGGCCGGCGTTGCCGCCCTGCGTGCCCCACTGATTGCCGACGCCCCAGAACACGTCGTCGATCCGCGCGGGGTCGATTCCGGCGCGCTCGACCGCAGCGTTCATGACGTGCCCGGCGAGCACCGGCGCCTCGGTCGCGTTGAACGCGCCGCGATACGCCTTGCCGATGGCGGTGCGGGCAGTGGATACGATCGCGGCTTCGCGCATGGGGGCTCTCCTGTGATTTGCCCCTGACTAGATCGCGTACCCGCGCGTCGCAATCACGCGCATATGCTATTGCTTGGACGCATCGCCCGCTTGCTTGGACGCAGCATCCTTGTCCGCCGCGGCAAGCGCCATCGCCTGCGCCGATCCGGTGGCAGGCTTGACGCGCACCGCCGACTCCTCGCGTCCGAGCGTCAGGTAGAGTACGCCAGCGATCAGCAGGGCGAGCGTGGCCAGGACAGGCCAGCCGGAAAAGGTTCGGGCGCGGACAGTACGGGTGTTCATGCTACGGCAGCCTTTTGCAAAGGAACAGCCACCTCAATCGCCCGCTGACAGCCGCGTTCCGGCCGGAACGGTTACATATTCTTGCTGGTCAGGCGGCGAGGCCGTGCGCGCCCGCGGCGAGTGCGTCCTCGGCCTGGGCGAGCGCGCGCGGATCGTCGACATCGAGCCACCACGCATCGCCGACATCGACGATGCGCGCGTCGCCCGAGTCTGCCAGTGCCTCGACCCCGGCCGAGATCGACCCCGCACCGCCGTCCGCGATCGAGCGCCGCAACGCGTCGTGGAACCGCCCATCGACGGCGAAAACGCCGGTATCGTAGCAGTCGTAGTCGGGCAGATGCTTGCCGATCGCGACGATCCGGTCGCCGTCGCTACGCACCCGCGTCACGTCGTCTAGGTCGACCAGCGCGTTGTCCAATCGCCGGTCGACACCCAGCACCAGCGCGGCAGGCGCGCTCGCGATCACGCGCGCGACCAGCGCCGGATCGAACAAATGGTCCGCCATCATCAGCAGGTGGCGTTCGGGACCGACCCGGTCGGCACCGGTCAGCACCGAATGTCCGTTGGGGCGCGACCAGTCGGCGGTGCGCACGCAGGTGATCGGCAGACGATAGGCACGCGCGGTCTGCGCCAGATGCGCTTCCAGCGCCTCGCCTTCGTGCCCCGTCACCACGGTGAACGCGCTCGCGCCGCCGTCCCGCGCCGCCAGGATGACGCGGTCGATTAGCGGCACGCCCGCGACCGGGGTCAGCGGCTTCGACGGGGAAACCGCGCGCAGCCGGCTGCCGTAGCCGGCTGCGACGATCACGGCGTGCACGCGCGCGTTCCTGTGAGAGAGTTCTTACTCGGCCGCGATGCGGACGTCGCCGGCGATGAACTCGTCGGTCATCTGCGCCGCGACATCGTCGGTCACCTGCTCGGGCGGGTGCTTGCAGAAGAACGCCGACGGGCCGGTCAGCGCACCGCCGACCTTGCGGTCGAGGCCGAGCTTGACGCAGCGGATCGCGTCCACGACCACCGCTGCCGAATTGGGCGAATCCTCGACCGACAGGCGCAGTTCCAGGTTCATCGGCACGCCGCCGAACAGGTCGCCCTCGAGCCGCAGGAAGCACAGCTTGTTGTCGCCCAGCCACGGGATGTAGTCCGAGGGGCCGACGTGGATGTTCTCGTCCGCCAGCCGCTCGGCGATCACTGCCTGCACGGCCTCGGTCTTCGACTCCTTCTTGCTCGCCAGGCGATTGCGGTCGAGCATGTTCATGAAGTCGGTGTTGCCGCCGGTATTCAGCTGGTAGGTGTGATCAATCGTCACGCCGCGCTGGCCGAACAGGTTGCTAAGCACGCGGTGGACGATCGTCGCACCGACCTGCGCCTTCACGTCGTCGCCGATGATCGGCAGGCCCGCGTCGGCGAACTTCTTCTCCCACTCAGGCCGGCTGGCGATGAACACCGGCATGCAGTTTACGACGCCGAGACCGGCCTCGAGCGCGCATTCCATGTAGAATTCGGTCGCTTCCTGGCTGCCGACGGGCAGGAAGTTGACCATGATCTCCGCGCCCGAGTTCTTCAGCTCGGCGACGATCTCCGCCTTCTCGGCATCGCGCGTGTCGTTGATCTCGAACCCGCGGTCGTTGGCGGCGGTCAGCATGTGGGCGGCGACGCCGTCGAGCTTCGCGCCCATCTTCACGATCGTGCCGGTCTTGGGCACGTCGGCGTGGAACACCTTGGTGCAGTTCGGCTTGGCGAAGATCGCTTCGCCGAGGTCAAGGCCGACCTTGCGGCTGTCGACGTCGAACGCCGCCACGAACTCCATGTCACCGACCTTGTAGCCGCCGATATCCTCGTGGATCAGGCCGCTGGCAGTGTTGCTGCCGGTATAATGGTACTTGCCCTGCACCAGGCTGCTGGCGCAATTGCCGACACCGATTACCGCGACCTTGATGGTATTCATTGATCCCCACTTGCCGGTCATGTCCGGCACAAGACAGAAAGTTTGCCGCTCCGTGACAGAACCGTTGCGGCTGTCAAGCGAACGGGTGATCCTACACCATCGCGGTCGCGCCTGCACGAGGGAAAGCGTGGACGAATTTCGACCCACTGTGGCGGGAAAGCCGCGGGAACTGCAAGGTTTTCTGAACGCGGCGATCTACCACCCGATCGCGGGTGCATTGGCGCGCGCGCTGGTGCCGACGCGCGTGACGCCGAACATGGTGTCGGTGTTCGGCGCGCTGATGGTCGTATCCGCGGGCGTGTTCTACACGCTGGTCGGCGGCGCGTGGGGGATCGCGATCGGCTTTCTGCTCCACCTGTCGTGGCACGTCGTCGATGGCGCCGACGGCATGCTCGCGCGCCTGTCGGGGCGCGCGTCGCCGTCGGGCGAGGTGGTTGACGGGCTATGCGACTATTTCGGCCACGGCATCCTCTACGCCCTGCTCGCGGCCCAGCTCGATCACCGGATCGGCTGGATCGCCTGGGTCATCGCGCTCGCCGCCGGTGTCTCGCGCGCGGTGCAGTCGGTGTTCGCGGAGAGTGGCCGACGGACCTACCAATGGTGGGTCTACGACGTGCCGTGGCTGCAGAACCAGCGTGCGCCTGCGACCGGCATCGGCGCGACGCTGTCGGGTGTTTACCTCTGGGCGTGGAACGCGATGTCGGGGCCGACCCGCCGCGTCGACGCGTTGGTGGTCAGCGCCGAGCACGATCGCGTAGAGCGCGCGCGCATCGCCGAGATCGCGCATGCCGCGGGCACGCGCACGCTGCCGGTGCTCGCCGCGCTCGGCGCCAACCCGCGCACGATCCTGCTCGGGCTCAGCATGATCGCAGGGTCGCCCTTGTGGTTCTTCCTGATCGAGCTGGTGGTGTTGAACGCGGTGCTCGCCTTCGCGATCTGGCAGGCGGCGGCGAGTGCGCGCCGGATCGCGGCACTGGTCGCGCGCGGACGCTGAGCGCGTCGCCGGTTGGCAGGGAACGCGCACGCTACCGACCCGTTTCGCTACCGATCCGGTTCAAACAGGGAGAAGGTGGATGCGGCTGGTCATGCTGATGGCAGGGGGTGCGGTACTCGCGCTCGGCGCGTGCGCGCGTGAGGAGATGGCGACCGGTACGCCGATGGCGGGCGGCGCGAAGGCGGTGGCGATGCTGCGCACCGCGGACGGCACCGACGTCGGCCGCGCGACCGCGACCGAGGTTGCGGGCGGGCTCCGCTTCACGGTCGACGCTATGTCGATGCCGCCCGGCACGCACGGCGTCCACGTCCACACGGTCGGCCGCTGCGACGCGCCCGCGTTCACCACCGCGGGCGGTCACTGGAACCCGACGATGCGCAAGCACGGATCGATGAACCCCCAGGGTCCCCACGAGGGCGACCTGCCCAATCTCGTGATCGACTCGGGCGGCCGCGGCACCGTCGGGGCGACGATCCCGGGTGCGACGATGGCGGGGCTGATGGACGCGGACGGCGCCGCCTTCATCGTTCATGCCAAAGCGGACGACCTGATGACCGACCCGTCGGGCAATTCGGGTGACCGGATCGCCTGCGGCGTGTTCCAGCCGGCCTGAGCTAGATCAGCTCGCCCGCCGCCCGCGCGCGCTCCTCGCGCGTGCGCTCGGCGGCGGGCACTAGGCGATAGGCGGCGACCGCGGCGGCGATCGTGATCGGCGCGGTCAGCAGCAGCGACAGCATGCCGGTCGAAAGGCTGCCGGTCAGCGTCGACACCCGCCCCGCCAGATACGGACCGAGTGCCAGCCCGAGCAGCGTCGTGCCGATGAAGAAGGTCGCGGTCGCCGTGCCCCGCATCCGCGGCAGCACCAGATCCTGCGTCGTCGCCGCCGCGCTGCCGAGTGCCCAGCTGGCGAAGAACTGCGCCGCGAACAGGCATGGGTAGAGCACCAGCGGCGTTCCGGTGGTGAAGCCGATTGCGAGGAACGGCAGCGGCAGGATCGCGCCTGCGACCACCATTACCAGCCGCCCCGCGGGGTTCTGCTGCCGTAGCCGATCGCCGATGACGCCGCCGACGGTCACGCCCAGGAACCCCGACAGCGCGCCGATGCTGCCCAGAATAAGCCCCGCGATCGCCGGCTCCACGCCCAGCACGCGCATCGCATAAGGCGCGGCCCAGAAGCTCGCCGCGTAGGCTAGGAACGCGTTCAACCCGTAGGCAACCACCGTGCACACGAATGCGGGGGTGCCGACGATCAGCGCGAAGGTGGCGGGGTCGCGACGCTTGAGCGCGCACGCCCATGAGAAGACCGCGTAGCAACCGGTGCCGACCGCGAGCCACTGCGGCGCGGGCTCCCCCGCAGAAAGCAGTGCGACGACCGCGAGCACGACGACGCCCAATCCCGCCAGATTGACCATCAGCGCGCGCGTGCCACCGCGCAGTGCGCCGATCAGCGTCAGCGGCGGCAGGATCGTCAGCAACTCGTCGGCGAAGGCGCGAAACGGTGCGGGATGCCGCTCGGGCTCGGGCAGTCCCTCGACCGCGCCGCGGATCGGCTCGCGCAGCGTCGCGATCCACGCCGCCAGCACCAGCCCCGGCAGCCCGACCGCGAGGAACGCCGCCTGCCACCCGACCAATCCCAGCGGACCACCCGATGGATAGGCCGCGTTCCAGCGCTGCACGATCGCGCCGCCGATGAACAAGGAACATCCGCCGCCAACGTAGATGCCTGCCGAGTAGATCGACAGCGCGGTCGCGCGCAGTTTCTTGGGGAAATAATCCGAGATGAGCGAGTAAGCGGAGGGCGACGCCGTCGCCTCGCCGACGCCAACGCCGATCCGCGCTGCGGTCAACTGCGCACCCGATGCGGAAAACCCGGAAAGCGCGGTCATTGCCGACCACAGCCCCAGCCCGATCGTCATCAACCGCACGCGCGACCAGCTGTCCGCCAGCCGGCCAAGCGGGATGCCGAACAGCGCGTAGAACACGCCGAACGCGGTGCCGTAGAGGAACCCCAGGTCCTCGTCTTTAAGGTGCAGGTCGCGCTTGATGTCCTCCGCCAGGATCGAGATCACCTGCCGGTCGACGAAATTCAGGATGTAGACGACGAACAGCAGCGCCAGCACGTACCAGGCGTATCCGCTCGCGCGCGTCTCGCTCTGGCGTATGTCGTCCGGCATGCCCGTCCCCTTCACCTCACCCGAGCCGAGAGCCTAGCGGGCAGGGCAGGGCTACGCCAGCGGCCAGCGCGCGACCGGCTCATATCGCGCGCCCTCGTGTCCCAGGTGGCTCTCGTACAGGATCAGGTGCGGCAGCGTGAACGCGGGCGTCGACAGTCCGGCGTGATCCGCGACCCAGCGCGCGATCGCACCCGCGTCGCTGCTGCCCCGCCCGAAACGCGCCAGCGTCAGGTGGGGCAGGTAGCGCCGCTCGTCGCGCGCTACGCCGGCGCGCGCGAGTGCCTGATCGACCTTGCGGTGGAGCGCGGCGAGTGGCTCGGCCGGCACGATCCGCGCCCACAGAGTATCGACGCGCCCGCGCCGGTCGAATGTGCCGACGCCCTCGACCCGCGCCTCGATCACCGGCGCCGACACCGCGGCTAGCGCGGCGGCGATGTCCTCCGCCTGCGGACGCTCGACCTCGCCGACGAAGCGCAAGGTCACGTGCAACTGCTCGTCGTCCTGCCACCGCGCGCCGGGAAGTGCGTCCATCACGTCGACCAGCGCGTCACGGATCGAGAGCGGCGGGCGGAGGGCGACGAACAGGCGGTGCATGCGTCCTCCACATCGGCGGCGGTCAGGCGTGTAACGAACAATTGCTCACGCTCGCGCTAACCATCCGGCTCGCTTGAAAACGGATCGGCGCCGCGCGATATTCGTCGGTGATCCGGTGTTCCATGCCGGATGAAGGAGCGATTTGACAATGGCAAACTGGTCGGACCCTCGGTCCTCTACCGCCCGCTTCGGGGCGGCGCAGGCCGGTACGCGGGACGCCGCCTACGACGCGGGTCTCCGGTCGTACATGCTGTCTGTTTACAACTACATGACCTCGGGCGTGCTGCTGACGGGCATCGTTGCGCTGGGCTTCGCGCTGTCGGGCTACGCGGCTGCCGTGTTCCAGACGCCGCTCAAGTGGCTGATCGTGCTCGCCCCACTCGCCTTCGTGTTCGCGATGAGCTTCGGGCAGAACCGCTTCAGCGCGTCGCAGCTGCGCGGCATGTTCTGGGGCTTCGCGGTCGCGATGGGCCTGTCGCTGTCGACGATCTTCCTCGTCTATTCGCCGGTCGCGATCGCGCAGGCATTCTTTGCCACGGCGGCGGGGTTCGCGGCGCTGAGCCTCTACGGCTACACGACCAAGCGTGACCTGTCGGCGTTCGGCACCTTCCTGATCATCGGCGTCGTCGGCCTGCTGGTCGCCAGCGTCATCAACATGTTCGTGAACTCGGGCCCGCTCGGCCTCGTCATCTCGCTGGTCGGCGTGCTGCTGTTTGCGGGGCTGACTGCCTATGACACGCAGCGGACCAAGAGCATGTATTTCCAGGTCGCCGGCCACGGTGAACTGGTGTCGAAGGCAGTGGTGCTCGCCGCGCTGACGCTGTACCTCGACTTCATCAACATGTTCCTGTTCATCCTGCGTCTGTTCGGCTCCGGCCGCGACTGATCGCAAGCGCGACCAGGGTGTGAGATCACGGGCCCGGCGGCCGACCGCCGGGCCCGTTTCGTATGTGCCGCGTTCTTGATCCGTCCTCCTGCCCGAAAGACCCGCCCGCGTGCGCCTCTCGATCGACGCCTTTCTCGACTACGGCTTTCCCGAACCCGCCGACGTGCTGCTCCAGATCGAGGCCGCGGCGCTGCCCGACCAGTGGTTGGAGGCGCAGTCGCTGGTGATCGAGAGCGACCATCCGATCCGCGCCGTCATGGGCGAGGAGGGGATCGGCCAGCGCACCTGGGCGACCGCCGAGCACCGGCTCGTCGCGCATTACCGTGCGGTGGTCGACATCCGCCGCGCGACGCCGCCGCTCGCCGCGTTGCCGCACACCCCCGCCGGGCTGCTGCCGCCGCAGACGATCCCCTATCTGCTGCCCAGCCGTTACTGCGAGTCGCACCGTTTCGATCATTTCCTGCGACGCAGCTTCGGCGGCCTGCGCGGCGGCGACCTCGCGGTCGCGCTCAGCGAGTGGGTGCGTAGCAACATCGACTATGACGGGGTCGGCAGCGACGGGCGCAGCAGCGCGCTCGACACCTTTGCCGAGCGCCGCGGCGTCTGCCGCGACTTCGCGCACCTGCTCGTCGCGCTCGCGCGCGCGGGTGAGATCCCGGCGCGCTGCGTCGCCGCCTACGCGCCCGGCGTCGAACCACCCGATTTTCACGCGGTGGTTGAGCTATGGCTGGGCGGCGCGTGGCACTTGGTCGATCCGACCGGGATGGCGCATGCAGACGAGATCGCACGCGTCTGCGTCGGGCGCGACGCGACCGACATCGCATTCATGACGATCTTCGGCAGCGCCTGGCTCCAGCAGCAGCGCGTCAGCGTCACGCGCCTGCTCGACTGAGCGCGCAGGAACAGGCACACGCGCGCGTCGTTGATGGGCACGAAACATCGATGGAGGTTCAGGTGCCCGATAACAATCCGATCGACGACCGCGCACTCGACAGCATGTCGGTCGCGCCCGAGGGTACGCAGGCGGGCAACGCCGGCGGCAGCAAGGACGCGCGGCAGGACGCGGGTCAGGACAAGATGATCAACAAGCGGTTGCAGAAGGACCCCTCGAACGAGGATGCGAAGCTCGACGAGGGCCTCGACGAGTCGATGGACGCGTCGGACCCGATCTCGTCCACCATCCCCGGCCGCAAGGACGAACCGCCGGCGTCGTCCGGCTTTGACGCTGCCGAGGAGGCCGAACGCCAGCGCGACGCCTGATCTCTCAGCGCAGTTCTGATGTGAGAGGGTCGGCCATGCGCCGGCCCTTTTTCCGTGTCTCCCGATTGTGGCCGATGCGACACAGGACCGGGAAAGAAAAAGTCTCACCAACCGCTATTCAACGCATTCATGTTGCGCTGCGGCATTTTCCATGATGGATTTGTGACGTGAGGCGCGTTCGTTAAGGTTGGCGTTAACCATCCTGACGTATGATCCTCACATGACATTGACCGGGCGGGGTGGGTGATGAGCGCGAGGATGAAGCCGGCAGAAGGCGCGATGACGCTGGCGGAGATGAAGGAGTTCGCGAGCTTTCCGGCCGCGACGCAGCGCTACATTCGGCGCAGCCTCGACGTCGGGCTCGACCGCCAGGACGCGATGCTGCGCTGGTCGCGCGACGTGGTCGAGGCCGCGTCGATCCGCGCGCAAGCGCGCCACTACCGCCGGCTCGATACATTGCGGGCGAACGTGCCCGACGATAGCGGGCTCGACGCGGTCGAGCCCTTCCTCTCACCCCTGGTCGTCACCTCGGCGTTCGACCTTGGGCAGGGGCGGTTGCTCAGCTTCTCGGCCTATCGCTTCCTCTACGAACGGCTGATCGGTCCGCGCGTGCGACCGTGGCTTCCCGCCGCCTTCTGCTCGGCCGCGGCGTTGCCGCACCTCCACCCGGAACTGCGTCGCAAGCTGCTGCAATCGATCAGCGAGGCCGCCGCGACCGCGTCGGGCTGGTCGTCGCGCCAACCGGGGTTTTACCCGCACTGGGTGGAAAAGGTCGAGGCAGGTGCGCCGCTTCACTGATCGTCACGCGATGACGAGGCGCGCGTCGACTCCGTACTGGGCACGCGCGTCATCGAAGACGGTGACGAGCCGCGCCAGATAGGTCTGTATCGCGGCGCTCACCTTCTCCGCGCCGCGCACCGTCACCACGAAGGGCAGCGCGACGCGGTAATGTCCCGCCACCAGCGCGTCGTACACCGCGTCCAGATTGGGTCCGTGCCAGTCGGGCGCACCGAGTGCCGTCAGCAGGGCCGCGTAGATGTCGCGGAAATCCTGCCAATCCGCGGCATCGAGCGTGATCGCCGTCACCGGCACGCGCGCCACCCCATTGCACCGCGTTTCGCCTGATCGAGATGGAAGTGGTCGCGGTGCGCAGCGTTATAGTCAGGCGACAGCACGGTCGCGAACAGCCGGCACGCGCCGTCGCGCACCTCGTGCAGGAAGGCGGCTTCGTCCCGCGCCGCCGCGCTTGTGCCGTCGCTCCAGTCGCGCATCACGGTGATGCGGCGCCCGTCCGCCAGCCGGAACCCGGCGATGTCGACTGCGTCGGCGGTCGAATGCTCGCTCCAATTGCCCGCGTCGCGCCCGTAGATGCGCCGGCACGAGTAGCTGCCGAAATGCTCGATCGCGGCGACGCGCGTGCCGAAGTGCCGCTCGGCCGCGGGCTGCACCACGTCCCACTCCCATTTCGCAAGCGCCGCCGCGACCGGGCAGGCGATGCCCAGGCTCGCAGGGGTGTAAGCGACGTCGCGCGCACCGCCTGAGCGCAATCGGACTGCATCGTCGTAGCCGCATTGTGCACCATCGTTGCGCGGCGGCAGCGCGGTGTAGCGAACGCCGGCGCGCTCGAGCAGCACCCGGCACGCACCGAAATCGTCGGTTAGCGCGGTCAGTTTGCGCCCGGTAAACGCGCCGATCGGCTCCGACAGGTCAAGCGGCGTCCACGGCAGGTCTTGTGGTCGTCCGCGCATCACGCCCCACGCGACCAGCGCGAGGATTCCAAGCAGCACCAGCACGACCAGCACGCGCGTGAACCGCCGTGTTCCGCGGATCAGCCGCGCGCCCGCGCTCATGCCGCGCGCTCGGCCAGGCGGAACCGGCCGATCAGCCGCGCATCGCGCTGCCGATCGCCTCCGATGTCACCGGATAGCCGAGGTCCTCGGGTATGCAGAGCCGTTCTTCTCCCTCGCGCCGCTCGGTCCACGGCGTCACCACCCGTATCGGCGTCGCGCGCGCGTGCGCGACTGCCTCGTCGTAGGAAGAAAACCGCGCCAGTCGCTCCAGGTTGCGGCGCGTCGGAAAGATGATCGACAGTCGGCCTGCGTCGGCATCCGCCAGCACACTGGCAGCGCTTGCCCACGCCAGCTGGACGTTCTCGGTCCGGTCGACGCTCGCGGCCGGCGCGTCGGCGGGCAATCGCGCGAGGTAAAAGCGCGTGTCGAAGATCCGCATGTTTGGGTGTGCCGGACGCCAGCGCGCGAACGGCACCAGCGCCTCCAGGTCGAGTGTCGCGCCAGCGTCGCGCAAGACATCGCCGAACGGCACACCCGCGTGAAGCGCACGCCGCATCGCCTCCAGCGTCGCGGGCGCGGGCACGTCGACGAGCCCGACCGGCACGCCGGCTTCCTCGATCGTCTCGCGTATCGCTGCGATCCGTGCCGCCGCCTCGCCATCATCTTCAACGCCACCATCGTGACCGGGCATCAGCGCCCGAGCGAGTGCGTGATCGCCGGGGTCGATCCGCCCGCCAGGGAACACCATCGCACCCGCGGCGAACGCCATCTTCTGCGCGCGCTCGACCATCAGCAGTTCTGGCGAAGCGCCGGCGCGCTCGCGAAAGATCACCAGCGTCGCCGCCGGGATCGCGGCCGGCAGCCCGGCGTCGTCGTCAGCCACCGCTCGCATGGCGGTATCCGAACCGTTCGCGTCGTTACCCGCCTCCGTCATCTGCATCTCCTCGTCTTCGATCATCGGCGCGGGCGCGACATCCCGCAAGCACCGCCTTCCGCATGCAAACCGGCGAGCGGAGAAGTGGATGCGACGAAGCGCCCGTTGCGCCCTCGTAACGATAGGAACGGATCGGCCCTTTGCCGCTTTATTGGGGCGCACACGACGCAGACAATCGGCGCGTTGCTGTCCAGCAAGGAGGACCTAATGGGCTACGAACGTTACCCGCGCGGCACCAATCCGCAAGGCGATTACTACAATCGCGACGAGACGCAGGACTATGGCCGCGACTACGGCTCGGGCCGTCAGTACAGCTATTCCAGCGCGCGCGACTATCAGTCGGCGGGCATGATGGGCCGCGACGACGACCGCGACTATCGCGGTGATCGCGGCGGCCGGGATCGCTACGGCTCGGGTTCGTACGGGTCGGGTTCCTACGGACAGCGCGAGTACGGCAACGCCGGCTACAACCGCGACCGCGACGATAACCGCTCCGGCTACGGCAACTCGAACTACGGCGGTTCGGACTATGGCCGCTCGAGCTATGGCCAGTCGGGCTATGGCCAGTCGAACTACGGGCAGTCGCGCCAGTACGGTTCGTCGGGTAGCAACGAGTATCACGGCAGCTACGGCTCGGACGGACGTCGCTTCGTCGATGTCGGCGATCGCAAGCACTGGGACGACGACAACCGCAACAGCTACGGTCGCGACCAGAACCGCTACGGCGGCAATGACCGCGGCGACTCGCAGCGCGGCAATTACGGCCGTGCGCCGCAGGGCTACAACTACCAGGAGCGCGGCTTCTTCGACCGCGCCGGTGACGAGGTCCGCTCGTGGTTCGGCGACGAGGAAGCCGAGCGTCGCCGCGAGATGGACAACCGCTACGACGAGCGCGAGTACAACCAGCGCGACCGTCACGATCGCGACTCCGATTACCATCACTGGCGCTCGGGCCAGATCGCGGCGCTCGACCGTGATTATGACGAATACCGTCAGGAGAACCGCACCAAGTTCAACAACGAGTTCAGCTCGTGGCGCACCAATCGCCAGACGCAGCGCGACTCGCTCGACAAGGTGAAGGAGCACGCCGAGGTCGTCGGTTCGGACGGCAGCCACGTCGGCACCGTCGACAAGGTGCGCGGTGACCGCATCCTGCTGACCAAGAACGACGTCGACGCGGGCGGCCAGCACCACTCGATCCCGTCGAGCTGGATCAAGTCGGTCGAAGACAAGAAGGTCACGCTGTCGAAGACCGCCGACGAGGCGAAGAAGCAGTGGCGCGACGAAGAGAACAAGCAGGCGATGTTCGGCTACGGTGATCGCACCAGCGACAACATGGCTGGTCAGCGCTCGTCGTCGCAGTCGGGCAGCTACGGCAGCACCTCGGGCCAGACCACGAGCGGCAGCAGCACCTCGTCGACCTCGACGACCGGCAGCGACACGAACCTCAACAGCAGCTTCTCTGGTACCTACCAGAACAAGTAAGCGTCGAGGCACCGGTAACTGGAAGGGCTCGGGCGGAAACGTCCGGGCCTTTTCGTATCTGCGGCTCAGCCCGGAGTCTCGGTCGACCCGGATACGAGCAGCAGTGCAACCTCCAAACGCGGATATCGGACAAGCAGCAAGGCGATCAGCACCGATACAGTCGCGAGGCCGGTCGCGGTGGAGATGGCTTTGAGCACCGAATCAGATTTGGTGGCATGAAGCTCGGGCGCCGCGAGCGTCAGCGCCAGCACGATCTGGCCGACCCAGCTCGCTACGTTCGCGCCCAGCATTCCGCCGAGCACCAGACGCCGCTGGCGCAGGTACCAGGCATCAACATCGGGGCAGTCGGCCGAAACATCGAGCACGACCACCAGCCCTGGCAGCGGCACAAGCCATCCGATGCGTACCGAGTTCGGCCCGCGCGATGCTTTCAGCAAACGCGAGAAGCTCGCCAGCACTTCATAACGTGCGAGGCCGAGCAGCAGACCGAAGACGACGAAGACCGGTCCGAACGGGAGTCACGCGACTTAGCACCGCGACCGCCTGCCAACGATAAACGTGAGGCTTACCATGCTGGCATATGGCGGTTTACGTCACATGGTCGTGATGCCTGATCCTTCGCGTGTTCCGATCCGATCGATCGGGAACGTTAACCCTCCCTGCCTATAGCTTACGCATGCGCGTGCTCACGCTCTCGACCCTGTTTCCAGACGCGTCTCGGCCGAACTTCGGCGTCTTCGTCGAGCGACAGACGCGCGGGCTGGCGGCGCATTCCGGCGTCGACCTGCGCGTCGTCGCGCCGCTCGGCCTGCCTCCGTGGCCGCTTAGCAGGCACCTACATTATCGCGCGCTAGCGGCGCTGCCGCAGCGCGAGACATGGCGCGGCTTGGACGTGATGCGACCGCGCTTCACTACGCTGCCGGCGACCGCCGGACGCTTTCACGCCGCCGCGATGACGCGAACGCTGCGCCCCGTGCTAGACCGCCTGCGCAAGACGTTCGCCTTCGACGTCATCGACGCGAGCTTCTTTTTTCCCGACGGCCCTGCCGCGGTTGCGCTCGGGCGGCGCTACGGCGTGCCGGTCTCGATCAAGGCGCGCGGTGCCGACGTGCATCACTGGGGCCGTGCACCCGCCACCGCCGCGCAGGTCCGGCGCGCGGGGCAGGGGGCGGACGGCCTGCTCGCGGTCAGTACGGCGATGTGCGACGACATGGCGGCACTCGGCCTCTCCGCCGACCGCATCCGCGTTCACCATACCGGCGTCGACCTCGACCGCTTCGCACCCGGCGACCGGGCCAGCCTCAAACGTACGCTCGGCGTCGACGGCGCGCTGATCGTCTCGGTCGGCGCGCTGATCCCGCGCAAGGGGCACGACATCGTCGTCGAGGCGCTGGCAGGCCTACCCGGCGTGACGCTGGCGATCGCCGGAGAAGGACCCGAGCGCGCCCGACTGCAACAACTGATCGACCAGTGCGGCCTTGGCGATCGCGTCCGCCTGCTCGGCAGCGTCGCGCACGCGGAGCTTCCACGCTGGCTCGCCGCCGCCGACGTGTCCGCACTCGCCTCGTCGTCGGAAGGGCTCGCCAACGCGTGGATCGAGTCGCTCGCCTGCGGCACGCCGATCGTCATCCCCGATGCGGGCGGCGCGCGCGAGGTGGTGACCGATGGTGCGGCCGGGCGCATCGTGCCGCGAACACCGGACGCGTTCGCCGCAGCAATGCGTACGATCCTCGCCGATCCGCCGCACGCCACGGACACGCGTCGGCATGCCGAACGCTTTACGTGGGCGGCGAACACCGCCGCGCTTCACGACCATCTGTCAGGGTTGATCGCGCGCTATCGATAGCGCGCTCGCCGCCGCTCAGGCGTCGATCGGGTAGAGCGCCGCCACCACCTGACGGTCCTCGGCGCGCAGCACGCCCCAGGCACGCGCGGCGGCGCGGCTGTCCATCGCCTCTACGCCGATCCCGCGCGCTTCGAGTGCGGCGACCAGCGCGCGCGGCGGTCGCGCCAGGTTTGCGCCGGTGCCCAGCAGTACGAACTCGGGCGCACCCTCCAGGATCGCGGCCAGCGCCGACTCGTCCAGTTGCGCGAGCGGGGGCGGCGACCACGCGTCGGCGCGCGTCGGCGTCAGCGTCAGTGCGGTGTAGACGTTCTCGTCGACGCGGAACCCGCTCGGTCCCATCGCGCGGATCAGCGGTCCCGCCGCGCCCGCGCGGTCCATCCGCATCGATCCGCCCCCTCGTGTCACCATCTGCGCATCACCACGGCGTCAGTTCCGCGGCCCCACGCGCTCGGCATTCTCCATCCCGCCGCGACCCGGCCGCGCCGCGCCGCCTTCCGGCTCCGCGCGCAGTCCCAGCGAAATCAGCAAGGACGACGACACGTAGATCGACGAATAGGTGCCGACCACGATGCCCAGGATCATCGCCGCGGTAAATCCGCGCAGCACGTGCCCGCCCAGCAGCAGCAGCGCGGCGAGCGCGAGCAGGATCGTGACCGAGGTCATGACGGTGCGCGGCAGCGTTTCGTTGACCGACAGGTTGATGATCTCGCGCATGTCCATCTTGCGGTACCGGCGCATGTTTTCGCGGATGCGGTCGTCGATCACGATCTTGTCGTTGATCGAATAGCCGATGATCGTCAGCACCGCTGCGACGATGTTCAGGTCGAACTCGAACTGCGTCAGCGCGAAGAAGCCGAGCGTCATCAGCAGATCGTGGACAATCGCGACGATCGTCGACACGCCGAACTGCCACTCGAAGCGGAAGATCGCGAACAGACCGATGCCCAGGATCGCGAGCACGATCGCGATCGCGCCGTTGCGCACCAGCTCGCCCGACACCTTCCCCGACACGGTCGAGTAGCGCAGGAACGTCGCGCCCGGGAACCTGGCGGCGAGTGCGGCCTCGACCTTCTTCACCGCGGCGTTGGTCGCGCCCTCGTCGCCGCCCGACTGCACCGGCAGGCGGATCGACAAGGTGGTGCCGTCGCCGATCGGCTGGATGTTGGCGTCGCCGACCTCCTGCTGCTCGATCGTGGTGCGGACCTGATCGATCGGCGGCTGCGTCGCGAACCGCTCCTCGATCATCAACCCGCCCTCGAAATCGACGCCGAAGTTGAGCCCGTGGTAGAAGGTCAGCCCGACCGCGACCACGCTCAGCAGCAGCGTCAGGCCGAACGCCCAGCCGCGCAGCCGCACGAAGTCGATGTTGGTGTTGTCGGGGACGAGCTTGAGGAGTTTCATATGCTGTGCCCGGCTCAAATGTTGATCGTCTTGGGCTTGGTGCGGCGCACCCAACCGGCGACGAGCATGCGGGTAAACGTAACGGCGGTGAACACGCTGGTCGCGATGCCGATCAGCAGCACCACCGCGAAGCCCTTGACCGGGCCGGAGCCCAGCAGGAACATGATGATGCCCGAGATTGCGTGCGTCACGTTCGCCTCGAAGATCGTCCGGCTCGCTTCCTTGTAGCCGAGTTCGATCGACTGCACGACGCTGCGCCCGCGGTGGAATTCCTCGCGGATGCGCTCGTTGATCAGCACGTTGGCGTCGACCGCGGTACCGATCGTCAGCACGAAGCCCGCGATGCCGGGCAGCGTCAGCGTCCCCTTGATCAGCGCCAGCACGCCCAGAATCACGAACACGTTGATGACGACCGCAAGGTTCGCATAGGCGCCGAACCGGCCGTAGGTGACGAGCATGAACGCGACCACCAGCGCGACCGCGACCGCGCTGGCGAGGATGCCGGCGCGGATCGAGTCCTTGCCCAGATCAGGCCCGACGGTCGATTCCTCCACCACCTTCAACGCGACCGGCAGCTTGCCCGAGCGCAACGCGATCGCGAGCGCATTGGCGCTCTCGGTCGTGAACCCGCCGTTGATCGCGGCGCGACCGCCCAGGATCGGCTCGTTGATGTTGGGCGCGGAGATGACGCTGTTGTCGAGGATGATCGCGAACGGCTTGTTGACGTTTTCCTGGGTCACGCGCGCGAAGCGGCGACCGCCCTGGCTGTCGAAGGTGATCGATACCTGCGGCGCGTTGGTCTGCGGATCGAACTCCTGCCGCGCGTCCGACAGCATGTCGCCGGTGATGATCGCCGAGCGCTTCACCGCGATGAACGGGATGCCCGACGGGCTGTTGGGGTAAGGGAGCACCTGGCTGCCCGCGGGGGCCTGACCCTTGGCGAGCTGCGCCGGATCGGCATTCTGGTCGACCAGCTTGAACTCAAGCTTCGCAGTCTTGCCGAGCAGGTCCTTCAGCGCCTGCGGATTGCCCAGACCCGGTACCTGCACGACGATACGGTTCGACCCCTGACGAATGATCGTCGGCTCGCGCGTGCCGAGCTCGTCGATGCGGCGGCGCACGACCTCGGTCGCATCCTGCATCGCGCGGTCAACCGCTTGGCTGAGGCCGGCCTGCGTCGGGGTCAGCACGAAGCGGCTGGTGTCGACGACCTGGATGTCCCACTCGCGTTGCCCGGTCATGCCCGCTCCACCACCGGTGATCGCGAGCAGCCGCTCGCGCGCGGCGTCGACCTGGCTCGGATCACGCAGCAGGAACGACAATTGTCCGCCGCGGCTGGAGATGTCGCCGATCTCGATCCGCGGATCCTGCCGGCGCATCTCGGTCTGCACCTGCTCGCGCATCGCCTCGACCCGCGTCGCCGCGACGTCATTGGTGTCGGCCTCGAGCAGCAGGTAACTGCCGCCCGCCAGATCGAGCCCCAGGTTGATCGTTGGCGCCTTGAACGGCAACCGTTCGGAAACGCCGGGCAGGCTCGGGATCGCCAGCGCGACCAGCACGGCCAGGAACGCCCAGATCGAGGCGACCTTCCAGCGTGGGAAATCGAGCATCGTCGCGTGTCCGCTCAGTCGTTGGCGGGCTTGGAGCCGAGCGGAGTGACCTCCGCCAGCGTCGCCTTGACCACGCGCACGCGGGTGTTGGGGGCGATCTCCACCTCGACGAAGGCGTCCTCGACGCGCGTCACCTTGCCGACCAGACCGCCCGCGGTGACGACCGAATCACCCTTCTTCACCGCCGCGACCGCTGCCTGCAGCTTGCGCACCCGCGCCTGCTGCGGACGGATCATCAGGAAGTAGAAGACGATGAAGATGAGGAACAGCGGCGCGAGGCCGAGGAAGCCGCCGAGTGCACCGTTCGCGGAACCCGCACCGCCGGCTGCCTGCGCGTAAGCTGGAGAGATGAGCATCGTGTCCAAGCATGAAAAGTTGCGCGCGCGAGCGTCACCCGCACGCCAAAGAAGTTCCCGGCGCTACCATCGCGCGCCATCCGGCGCAACTGCCCGCCCCGGGAGCACCGCCGGGCGGACCGCGCGGGCGTGCGCGCAACAGGTCGCTTGCATCATCGCGTCGCCGCGCGTAATGGCCGCCGCTCGGTCGGGGCGTAGCGCAGCCTGGTAGCGCATCACACTGGGGGTGTGGGGGTCGCAGGTTCGAATCCTGTCGCCCCGACCAAATCACACAGCGATGACGCGACAAGGCACCGCCTCGGTGCTGTCCTACACGCGCATGTTCACGCAATGTTCCCGCGGTTCAACCGGGGAATGTTTCACGTGATCGATCAACTCATCGACAACGTCATCGACCGCGAGGGCGGCTATTCCAATCACCCGAGCGATCGCGGTGGCGCCACCCGCTTCGGCATCACCGAGGGCACGGCGCGCGCGAACGGCTATGCCGGCGACATGCGGCATTTCTCGCGCGCCGCCGCCGCCGCGATCTACCGCCGCCTCTACTGGCTCCGCCCGCAGTTCGATTCTGTCGCCACCCGCGCGCCGGCACTCGCCGCCGAATTGTTCGACACCGGCGTCAACATGGGGCCGGCGGTCGCGGTGACCTTCCTGCAACGTGCGCTCAACGCGCTCAATCGTGGTGCGACCGACTATGCCGACGTGGTGCTCGACGGTCGCATCGGTGCGCAGACGCTCGCCGCGCTCGATCGCTTTCTCGCCACGCGGCGCGCGAGCGGGGAGGTGGTGCTCGACGGTCGCATCGGTGCGCAGACGCTCGCCGCGCTCGATCGCTTTCTCGCCACGCGGCGCGCGAGCGGGGAGGTGGTGCTCGTCAAGGCGATCGAGGCATTACAGGGCGAACGCTACATGGCCCTCGCCGAGCAGCGTCCCGCGAACGAGGCGTTCCTTTACGGCTGGCTCGCCAATCGCCTCAACTGACCGCGCCGAAGGTCACGCCCTTCGCGCGCACATGCGTAGGGGTGTGACTTTCGTGACCTTCCAGCCTCACCGATCCTGCTCAGGAGCCGCACTATGGCCTTGCCCGTTACCGACCTCGTCGCGCCGATCGCGGGCGTGCTCGACCGCATCATCCCCGATCCCGCCGCGCGCGACGCCGCCAAGCTCGAACTGCTGCGGCTCGATCGCGCCCACGAACTCGGCACGCTCCGTACGCAGATGGCGGGGGTGCTGGCGGAGGCGAACAGCCCCGACCGCTGGACCGCGCGCGCGCGTCCGTCGTTCCTCTACGTCATGTACGCGCTGCTGCTGTGGAGCATCCCGATGGGGCTCATCGCCGCGATCCGGCCCGCGGCGGCGCAGGCGATCGCACGCGGCATGACCGCCTATCTGAACGGATTGCCCGAACCGCTCTATGCGCTCTTCGGCACCGGTTATCTCGGCTACACCGTCGCGCGCGAATGGGGAAAGCGGCCGCGCTGACGCACTACGAGGCGGCGGCGTTCTCGCCGGCCGTTTCGTCGCTCTCGTCCGAATAGGCGCGTTCCAGATACAGTTCGGCCATCTGGTAATGCGCGCGGCACGCCGCCGGGTTCTCGGTCGCGCTCGCGGCCTCGATCTCGGCCTCTGCGCGGCGGTTATAATATTCGCGATCGTCGTCGTCGGTACGCACGCACCATCTCCTTGGAGGAGGATGTCGCATGCGCGTGTTTCCCCCGCTTTGCTACAACATAGGAAATCGTACGCGCGGTTTTTATGCACCATCCGCATGGTAGCTTTGCGAGACGCAGCGCGCTTGTCCGGCGGGGTTGGCACAATCCCGCGCCGCTACCTACATGGCGGCGCATGAGCGGGAACGATCCACATTCCATGCCGGTCTGGCATGGCACCACCATTCTTTCGGTCCGGCGCGGCGGCAAGGTCGTCGTGGCGGGCGACGGCCAGGTCTCGATGGGGCCGACCGTGATGAAGCCCAACGCGCGCAAGGTCCGCACGCTCGGCAAGGACGGTAAGGTCATCGGCGGTTTCGCCGGTGCGACCGCTGACGCCTTCACGTTGTTCGAGCGGCTCGAGGCGAAGCTCGAGCGCCACAACGGGCAGCTGATGCGCGCCGCGGTCGAACTTGCCAAGGACTGGCGCACCGACAAGTATCTGCGCAACCTCGAGGCGATGATGATCGTCGCCGACCGCGACGTGACGCTGATCCTGACCGGCAACGGTGACGTGCTGGAACCGGAAGCGGGCGTCGCCGCGATCGGATCGGGCGGCAATTTCGCGCTCGCCGGCGCGCGCGCGCTGGTCGACTACGAACAGGATGCGGAAACGATCGCCAGGCGGGCGATGAAGATCGCCGCCGACCTCTGCGTCTACACCAACGATCGCCTCGTCGTCGAAACGCTCGACTCGGCCAACTGAGTTTCCCATGCAAGACAATCTGACGCCCAAGGCGATCGTCGCCGCGCTCGACGCGCACATCATCGGTCAGCGCGACGCCAAGCGCGCGGTCGCGGTCGCGCTCCGCAACCGCTGGCGGCGACAGCGGCTCGGCGCCGATCTGCGTGACGAGGTGACGCCCAAGAACATCCTGATGATCGGGCCGACCGGGTGCGGCAAGACCGAGATCAGCCGCCGTCTGGCGAAACTCGCCGACGCGCCGTTCGTGAAGGTGGAGGCGACCAAGTTCACCGAGGTGGGCTATGTCGGCCGCGACGTCGAGCAGATTGCGCGCGACCTGGTCGAGGAGGCGGTGCGGCTGGAGAAGGAACGCCGGCGTCTGGCGGTCAAGGACAAGGCCGAGGAAGCGGCGATGAACCGCCTGCTCGACGCGCTGGTCGGCAAGGACTCGAGTCAGGCGACGCGCGAGAGCTTCCGCCAGCGTTTCCGCGACGGTCACCTAGACCAGACCGAGATCGAGCTCGAACTCAGCCAGACGCCGCAGATGCCGTTCGACATTCCCGGCGGCGGGTCGGTCGGCATGATCAACTTGAGCGAGATGATGGGCAAGGCGTTCGGCAACAACGCGCCCAAGCAGCGCCGCAAGCTGCTCGTCCCCGCCGCGTGGGAGAAATTGGTCGAGGAGGAAGCCGACAAGCGGCTCGATCAGGACGAGGTCAGCCGCACCGCGCTCGCGGACGCGGAGGCGAACGGCATCGTCTTCCTCGACGAGATCGACAAGATCGCAGTCAGCGATGTGCGCGGTGGCTCGGTCAGCCGCGAGGGCGTCCAGCGCGACCTGCTGCCGCTGATCGAGGGGACCACCGTCTCGACCAAATACGGTCCGATGAAGACCGACCACATCCTCTTCATTGCCTCTGGCGCCTTCCACGTCGCCAAGCCGAGCGACCTGCTGCCCGAGCTACAGGGCCGCCTGCCGATCCGCGTCGAGTTGAAGGGCCTGACCGAGGACGATTTCGTCTCGATCCTGTCCGACACCAAGGCATCGCTGCCTGCGCAGTACAAGGCGCTGATCGCGACCGAGGGCGTCGAGGTCAGCTTCACCGACGACGGCATCCGCGCGGTCGCGCGCATCGCGGCGGAAGTGAACGGCGAGATCGAGAACATCGGTGCGCGCCGCTTGCAAACCGTGATGGAGAAGCTGCTGGAGGAAGTCAGCTTCGATGCCGAGGACCGAAAGGGCGAGAGCCTCGTCGTCGACGCCGCTTACGTCGAGCAGCAGCTCGCCAGCGTTGCACGGAACGCCGACCTCAGCCGTTTCGTCCTGTAAGGCTGCTCGCCGGGCTGGCTGATCGTCAGCCCGGCAGGCCGATGATCGCGATCTGCCGCCCGTAATCGGGCTCGCCGCGATGCGTCGCGCGGCGATAGCTGAAGAAGCGGTCCTCGTTGGCATAGGTGTCGAGCCCCATCGCCTCGATCCGCCGTACGCCGGCCTTGGCTAGCCGATGCGCAACATAGCCCTCGAGGTCGAACTGCGCGTGCTCGGCGCGACCGTCGGCGAAGAAGCGCTCGTTCGCTGGATCAGCCTCCTCGAACCGGAGCCGAAACGCGGCGTCGACCTCGTAGCTGGCGCGCGCGATGCACGGCCCGATCGCGGCGGCGATCCGATCCCGAACGGCGCCGAGCGCTTCCATCGCGTCGACCGTCGCGTCGGTGACTCCGCCCAGCGCACCCTTCCATCCGGCATGCGCCGCGCCGACCACGCCTGCCTCAACGTCGGCCAGCAGCACCGGCGCGCAATCGGCAGTGACGATGCCGAGTGCGAGCGCGGGATTGTCGGTCACCAGCGCGTCGGCGTGTGGCCGCACGCCGTTCGCGAACGGCACCCGTACCGTGACGCAATCGGGCGAGTGGATCTGGTACGGCGTCAGCAGCGTCGCCCCCGGCCTGACCGCTGCGAGCGCCGCCATGCGGTTTTCCGCGACTGCCGCCTGATCGTCGCTCGATCCCGCGCCGACATTCAGCCCCGCGAACACGCCGCCCGACGCACCGCCGCGTCGGCCGAGAAACCCGTGCGGCACACCGGCCAGCACATCGGCGCGGATGACCTCGACCGCGCTCACAGCGCCAGCCGCATGATCAGGTCGCGATCGACCTGCGTCCCGGTCTGAAACGCGTAGTCGCCGACGTGAACGAAGCCGTGCTTCTGGTAGAAGCGCCGCGCCCGCGCATTCTCCTCCCAGACGGTCAGCAGCAGGCTCGACGCACCACGCGACTGCGCGATCCGGCGCGACCAGTCGAGCAGCGCGGGCGCCACACCCTGTCCGTGATGAGCCCCATCGACGTAGAGTTGCCGCAGCTGGTGCGCGCCGGTCGCGTCGACCTCGTCGGTGAAGATCGGCGCGCTCATCTTCGCGTAGCCGATCACCTGTTGGTCGCTCATCGCTACGCGGTAGTCGAAGGCTGGATCGGGCAGGTCGCGGATCAGCGCTCCCGCAGGGCCGAACGCCTCCGCCAGATACGCCTCGATGTCGGCAGCCGGCGCGGAATGGCCGAACGTGTCGAGCCACACTCGCCGCGCCATCGCGTCGATCGCAGGGCCATCGTCGGGCATCGCGTCGCGGTAGACGATCACGCGAACCCCGCCGGCTCTGGCCAGTCGCGGTGCCTGACCGCCATCGCCCGAAACAACTCGCCCATTTCCTCGACCAGCCGGCGACGATCCTCCGCGACGCGCGGACCCAGCGCCGCGGCGCGCGCGTCGATGCCGAGCGCGGTCAGGAACGCGCCTTGACCGACCGGACCCGAACGCCGGCATCCCGATGCCTCCGCCGCGAGCGCCAGCGTCGCGAAGTCGACGTGCGCGGTCAGATCCTGCTCACCGGGCGCCTCGAACGGATTGGCGTAAGCGTGGCCCCGGATCGCCTGCAACGTGTCGCCGACTGCCGGCCCCTCGTAGCCGTAATCGATCACCAGCATCGCGCCGCCCTGCGCCTCGATCAGTGCCGAAAGTCCCGCCATGATCGCCACGCTCGCGGGCGATGTCTCGACCACTGATCCGGGTGCGGCCGTGTCGAGCGCCTCGGGCATGATCCCGGCCGGCATCGCGCCGCCCGCGATCGGCAGGAACAACGTGTCCTGACACGCGACCAGCCGCTCGCGCCAGCCATCGGCGCCGCGCACCAATTGCCGGATCGGCAGCGCGTCGAAAAACTCGTTGGCGACGACGATCAGCGGCACGTTGGCGGGCAGCGTGGACACGTCGTCGTGCCACGTCGCCTCGGGCACCGCACGTGCCTGCATCTCGCGCAGCGCCGGGCTGTTCTCGACGAAGTGAACGGGCGGTGTCAGCCCCGCCGCTCGCATCGCGCGCAGCGCGTCGGCGGTCAGCGTGCCGCGGCCCGGCCCCGGCTCGACCCACGCGATCTCGGGACGCCCCGCGCGATCCCACAGGTCTGCCGCCCACAGCCCGATCAGCTCGCCGAACATCTGGCTGATCTCAGGCGCGGTGGTAAAGTCGCCGGCGGCACCCAGCGGATCGCGCGTCGCGTAATAATGCGCGTTGGCCGCCGCCATGAACTGGCTGACCGGGATCGGCCCGCCGAGCGTGATCGCGCGCGCCAGCCGCTCGGCGAGCAGCGGCTCGCCGGTTGGGGCGCCCGGCGGCGGCACCAGCGGATGCGCGCCGCTCAGGCGACGCTCTCCAGCCCGGCGGTCGGCTCGATCCGCTGGCGACGACCCGGCGCGGTCGCGATCAGGAACGCGCCCGCCAGCACCATCGGGATGCACAAAACCTGGCCCATGTGGATCGTGTTGGCGAAGAACGTGCCAGCGAATTGCGCGTCGGGTTCACGGAAGAACTCGACGATGAACCGTGCCACGCCGTAGCCGAGCAGGAACAATCCGACGAGCTTGCCCGGCTGGTACCGCGCCTTGGTCCGCCAGAAGAAGAACCACAGCAGCAGGAACAGGCAGATGCCCTCCAGCCCCGCCTCGTAAAGCTGGCTCGGATGGCGCGCGGGCTCGACGAAGCCGGTTGGCACGGTGCGCTCGAACACGATCGCCCAGGGAACGTCGCTCGGCTTGCCCCACAATTCGCCGTTCACGAAGTTGGCGAGCCGCCCGAAGAACAGCCCGAACGGCACCACGCAGGCGACGTAGTCGTGGATGCGCAGCCAGTTGAGCTTGTGCTTGCGCGCGAACCAAATGATCCCGAGCGACGTGCCGATCACCCCGCCGTGGAACGACATGCCGCCGTCCCACAATCTGAGGATCCGCAAGGGACTCGACAGCATCTCGGGCGCGTAGAACAGCACGTAGCCGATCCGCCCGCCCAGAATGATGCCGAGCGTCGCGTAGAAAACGAGGTCGTCGGCGTGGCGCCTGGCCATCGGGGCGCCGGGCTGCGCGAGCAGCTTCAGCAGGTACCACCAGCCGACGACGATTCCCGCGATATAGGCGAGGCTGTACCAGCGCAGCGTGAAGAAGCCGAGCGTGAACACGTCGGGGTGGAGGCCGAGATCGGCGAAACGGATGTGGCCGGTGCCCGCGTAGGCGGCATCGGCGAGTATCGGCAGGATCAAGGCTTTCCCCTCAACATCGTCGTCTCCATAAGGAGCCAAGGGCACAAGACCAAGCCGTCAACGGCGGCCAAGCGGAGAGAATGATGCGAACCGAGCTCGACCAGCGGATGGATGCGGTGATGGGCGCGATGACGGGCGCGGGCGGGCAGTTGCCGCTCGGGCAAATCGAACGCTTCGGTCGCTCGCTGCCCTACATCACCGCCGCGCCGCCGACGCTGCCGGCCTATTTCGCGCATTTCTGCACCCAGCACGCCGAGGCCGAGTTCCTGATTGCCGGCGACGAGCGGCTGACCTTCGGACAGGTGCACGCCGCGGCGGCGAAGGTCGCCGACGCGCTCGTCGGGCATTACGGCATCGCCAAGGGCGACCGCGTCGGCATCGCCGCGCGCAATTCGCCATCGTGGATCGTGCTCTACATGGGCATCCTGATGGCGGGCGGCACCGCGACGCTGCTCAACGGCTGGTGGCAGGCCGAGGAGTTCGAGGCCGCGATCCGCGACGTCGGTGTCGGCCTGATCTTCGCCGACCTGCCCCGCGCCAAGCGGCTGGCGGCGATCGAGGGTATGTCGGTGCGGGTCGAGGCGATCGACGATCTGCGCCCGCTGGACGAGGCGATCGGCGCCGTCATCCATCACGCGTCCGGCGCGGCGCTGCCGACGCTGACCGATGATGATCGCGCCACGATCCTGTTCACGTCGGGGTCGACCGGGAAGTCGAAGGGCGCGCTGTCGACGCACTTCCAGGTGGTGCAGGGCATCTTCAACTATCTCGCCTCCGCGCTGATGATGCTGGGCATCGCGACGCAGGACGGCACCGCCAGCACGCTCCAACCCGCGACCCTGCTCAACGTGCCCTTGTTCCACGTCACCGCCGAAGTGCCGGTGTTCCTGCAAAGCATGGCGATCGGTCGCAAGCTGGTGCTGATGCCCAAGTGGGACGCTGAGGAAGCGATGCGGCTGATCGAGCGGGAGCAGGTCACCTATTTCGTCGGCGTGCCGCTGATGAGCTTCGAAATGCTGACGCATCCCAACCGCGGAAAGTACGACCTGTCGACGCTCGCCGACATCGCCGCGGGCGGCGCACCGCGCCCGGTCGAGCACGTCCGCCGCATCGATGCCGAGATGGAGGGCGCGCCGCTGATCGGCTACGGCCTGACCGAGACCAACGGCATCGGCACGGGCAACTGGCGCGGCAATTACGTCGCCAAGCCCAACTCGGCCGGTCGCGCCTCGCCGCCGCTGGTCGACCTCGCGATCCTCGACGATGCGGGTAAGCCGGTGCACCAGGGCGAGCGCGGCGAGGTCTGCATCCGATCGGCCGCGTGTTTCGAGGAATATTGGAACAACCCGCAGGCGACCGCCGACGCGTTCACCGCCGACGGTTATTTCCGCACCGGCGACATCGGCTACCTAGACGAGGACGATTACCTGTTCATCGTCGATCGCAAGAAGGACATCATCATTCGCGGCGGCGAGAACATCAGCTGCCAGGAGGTGGAAGCCGCGCTCTACGAGCATCCCGAGGTTGCCGAGGCCGCGGTGTTCGGGCTCGCCGACGAACGCTACGGCGAAGTGCCGGGCGCGGTCGTCCACCTCGCGCACCCCGGCGTGATCGAATCGGAGGATCTGATCGCGTTCCTCACGCCGCACATCGCCGCGTTCAAGGTGCCGCAGAAAATCTGGATCGCCGACGAGCCGTTGCCGCGGCTAGGGACGGAGAAGATCGACAAGGTGTCGCTGCGCGCCAAATACCGCGCGCTCGCGCTGAGCGAGAGCGTCTAGCCGCCGTCGCGGCTGCTTGTTCGTTTCGGCGGGGCAGCTAAGGAGCGAGTGATGCCAACGCTCTCGCGCCGCACTGTCCTCGTCGCCGGCGGCGCAGGCGTCGGGCTGGTGGTCGCCTGGGCCGCGTGGCCGAGACGCTACGCGCCCAACCTGCCGGTCGCCGCGGATGAAACACTGTTCGGCGGGTTCCTGAAGATCGCGCGCGACGGTCGCGTGATCGTCGCAGTGCCGCAGGTCGAGCACGGGCAGGGCGTCTACACCACGCTGCCGCAGATCGTTGCCGACGAACTCGGCGCCGATTGGCGCGCCGTCGCGGTCGAGCCCGCGCCGATCAACCCGCTCTACGCCAACCCGGTCGCCGCCAACGTACTGTTCGCGGGCGGGTTCGACCACGTGCCCACTGGCTTGCGCGACGAACATCTGACGCGCGGTGCGCTGATGCTGACGGCCGGGTCGACCTCGGTTCGCCGGTTCGAGCAGAGCCTGCGCGAAGCGGGCGCGGCCGCGCGCGTGCTGCTCTGCAAGGCTGCGGCGGCGCGCTTGGATGCCGACTGGCAGGCGTGCGACACCGCCGACGGCTTCGTCGTGCTCGACGGGCGCAAGTTGCGCTTCGGTGAATTGGCCGAGGCCGCGGCAAGCTATTCGGTCCCCGACGAGCTGCCCTTGCGCTTCGGCGACGAAGGGCGGCTGACCGGTCGATCGCTGCCGCGCCTCGACGCACCGGCCAAGATCGACGGATCGGCCAACTTCGCCGCCGACATCCGATTGCCCGACATGGTGTTCGCCAGCGTCCGCCAGGGTCCGATCGGCGACACGCGCCTGCGCTCGTTCGACCGTGCCGCAGCCGAAGGGGTGCGGGGCGTCGCGGGCGTGGTCGCGCGTGACACATGGGTCGCGGTGGCGGCGAACAACTGGTGGGCCGCGAACCGCGCGCTCGACGCGCTCGCGCCAAGGTTCGAGACGCGCGGTGGTGTGATCGATACGGCGTCGATTGACCGCTCGCTGGACAAGGCGCTGGAAGGGGAAGGCTACCGCGTCGCCGCCGCGGGCGATCTGTCGGCGGCGTTCGCCGGCGCGCGCCTCTTCACCGCCGATTACCACGCCGCGCTCGCGCTCCACCCGTCGCTCGAGACACCCACCGCGACCGCGCACTGGCGCGACGGCGCACTCGAACTCTGGATCGCGACACAGGCGCCGACCAGCGCGCGCGATGCCGCCGCCGCGGCGCTGGGCGTGGCCGCGACACAGGTTACCGTGCACGCGATGCTCGTCGGCGGATCGTTCGGCCAGGCACTCGAAACCGGCGTAGCCGCACAGGCCGCAATTCTCGCGCGCGAGTTGAAGCGACCGGTCCAGCTCACCTGGTCGCGCGGCGAGACGGCGCTGCGCGACCGCTTTCGCGCACCCGCGCGCGCACGAATGAGCGCGCGGCTGGGTGCCGGCGGCGCGATCCTTGGCTGGCAGGCGAAGATTGCTGCGCCGGCGACGGGTGCCGAACTGGCCGCACGCCTGCTGCCGGACAATCCCTTGCGACGTGCCGCAGCGGCGCTGCCGGGCGGTGCCGACGGCTACGCCATGTCAGGCGCGGTGCCGCCCTACGCGATGCCCGCGCTCGCGATCGATCATCACCCTGCCGCCATCGGCGTTCCGGTCGGGCATCTGCGCGGGCTCGCCGACGGCTATAACGCCTTCTTCACCGAATGCTTCATCGACGAACTCGCGCAAGGGGGCGGCAACGAGCCGATGAGCTACCGAATCGCGATGCTCGGCGGCAACGCGCGGCTGGCACGTTGTCTCACCACCGCCGCTGCGCTCGGCGGATGGCAGGGCGGCGTGGCGGGCAGCGCACAGGGGATCGCGTGCCACGCGCTCGCGGGCAGCTTCATCGCGGTGATGGCGGAGGCGCGCGTTGACGAGGCCGGGCGCGTCCGGGTCGACCGGCTGGTCGCCGCGGTCGATTGCGGCCGCGCGATTAACCCCGACGTGGTGCGCCAGCAGATCGAGGGTGGCCTGATCCTCGGCGTCGCGCTCGCGACCGGTTGCGCGACGCGGATCGAGCGCAACCTCGCCACCACGCGTTTGTTCGGTGACTTCGCGCTGCCGACGCTCGCCACCGCGCCCGAGGTTTCGGTCGAGCTGATCCCCAGCAACGCGGAGCCTGGCGGCGTATCGGACCTCGGGATACCCGCGGTCGCCCCGGCCGTTGCCAATGCGCTGCGTGCCGCAACGGGTACTCGGCTCCGCTCGCTTCCCCTGCAACCCCGCGCCTGAGACATTCGCCCATGATCCCCGCCGGCCATCCCGTCATCCCGCGCCCGCGCATCGGCGTGCTGCTGATCAACCTCGGCACCCCCGACGCGCCCGAGCCGAAGGCGGTCAAGCGCTACCTCGCGGAGTTCCTGTCCGACCGCCGCGTCGTCGAGCTTCCACGGATCGCGTGGCAGCCGATCCTGCGCGGGGTGGTGCTGACCACGCGGCCGAAGAAATCCGCGCATGCCTATAGCCAGGTCTGGCGCGAGGATGGCTCGCCGCTCGCGGCGATCACGCGCGCCCAAGCGCTGGCGCTCGAGCACGCGTTCGGCGACGACGTGCTGGTCGACTGGGCGATGCGCTACGGCCGGCCCGCAATCGCCGATCGCTTGCAGGCGATGAAGGACGCCGGGTGCGAGCGCATCCTGCTCGCCCCCCTCTACCCGCAATATTGTGCCGCGACGACTGCGACCGCCAACGACAAGGCGTTCGCGCACTTGGCGAAGATGCGCTGGCAGCCCGCGATCCGCACGCTGCCGCCTTACTACGACGATCCCGCCTATATCGATGCGCTGGCCGAGAGCGTGCGCACCGGTCTCGCCGCGCTCGATTTTACGCCCGACGCGGTGATGGCGAGCTTCCACGGCATGCCGCAGCGCACGCTGGAGCTGGGCGATCCGTATCATTGCCACTGCCGCAAGACCGGCCGGCTGCTCGGAGAGGCAATGGGCATGGACCTCACCATCACCTTCCAGTCGCGCTTCGGACGCGCCAAGTGGCTCGAACCCGCGACCGACACCGTCCTCGCTGCAATGCCGGGCCGGGGCGTCAAGAAGGTCGCGATCGTCGCGCCCGGCTTCTCCGCCGATTGCGTCGAGACGCTGGAGGAACTGACCATCCGCGGACGCGAAACCTTCGAGGAAGCGGGCGGCACGCATTTCGGTTATCTGCCGTGCCTCAACGACACGCCCGCCGGCATCGAGATGTTACGGAAGCTCATCGCACGCGAGCTTGAAGGCTGGAAGCCGCGCCCTTAGCCTTCGCGAAGGACAAGGAGAGGACTCATCGATGGCACGCGTAGCAATCGTGACGGGTGGAACACGCGGCATCGGCGAGGCGATCAGCGTCGCGCTGCGTGACATGGGGCTGACCGTCGCCGCCAATTACGCCGGCAACGACGAGCGCGCACGCGACTTCACCGACCGCACCGGGATCGCGGCGTTCAAGTGGGACGTGGCCGACTATGAGGCTTGTCAGGCGGGCGTCGCGCGCGTTGCCGACGAACTCGGTCCCGTCGACGTGCTGGTCAACAACGCCGGCATCACGCGCGACGGCACGATCATGAAGCTGAGCTACGAGATGTGGCGCGAGGTGATCGACACCAATCTGGGCGGCTGCTTCAACATGGCCAAGGCAGTGTTCCCCGGCATGCGCGATCGCAAATGGGGCCGCATCGTCAACATCGGCTCGATCAACGGACAGGCCGGGCAATATGGCCAGGTCAACTACGCCGCGGCGAAGAGCGGCATTCACGGCTTCACCAAGGCATTGTCGCAGGAAGGTGCGCGCGCCGGCATCACCGTCAACGCGATCGCACCCGGCTACATCGACACCGACATGGTCGCTGCGGTGCCGGGTGAGGTGCTGGAGAAGATCGTCGCGAAGATCCCGGTCGGGCGGCTGGGCCAGGCACAGGAGATCGCACGCGGCGTCGCCTTCCTGTGTTCGGACGATGCGGGGTTCGTGACGGGATCGACGCTGAGCATCAATGGCGGGCAGCATATGTACTGACGGGCCGAGCGCCGGCCTGCGGCGCGGTGCGCCACCGGCGCACGGCCCGGCACGGCCGGCGGGTCGCGCCAGCGATCCCGTCCGACGTCATGGCGGCGGCTTCGCCGTCGCCCGGGGCTAAGTGCGGCAACGCCACGGCAAAGCCGCGGCGATCACGTCGACCGGGTTCGGCTTGGCGCCGACCCGCCGGCCGGTTCGCGCGCCGTGCTGCGCACGACGGTTCGCAGGCGAACCTGCGCTGCGAACAACAACGGGCCGGCCGCCTTTCGGCAACCGGCCCGCGCCCCCGAATACGCTACGCGGGGGAACTCGATACGCTACGCGAGTAAGGGAGGGCGGCGCGGGGATGATCCGCCGCGCCGGCCAAGAGGGTTAGCGGCAGTAGCGCGGGTTGTTCGACTTCTCGATCGCGTTGCCCGCGACCGCGCCGCCGACGCCGCCCAGCACGGTGCCGAGCGTCCGGTCGCCGCGGGTGTCGATCGTGCGGCCGAGCAGGCCTCCCGCGATCGCACCGACGATGGTGCCGGTCGTCCCGCCCGAGCAGCGGCGATTGTAGTTGTAGCGACGGTTGTCGTAGCGACGGTCGTAGTCGCGGTACCCGTCACGATAGCTGCGCTCGTACCGGTGACCGTAGCGCTGTGCGTCGGCGGCGACCGGCGCCATCGCGGCGGTGCCCATCGCGAGGGCGGAGACGGCGAGGGTCAGATTCTTGAACATGGTACGAACTCCCGTTCTTCTTCGATTCTTCGCGGCGGGATAATCCCGTCGTTGAGATGCTTATGGGTGATTCGCATTGAGCCGAGCCTGAATGCGCTCGTTATCGTTCGTTCATGCTTGTCGTGGCGGCGGGTAGGCGGATGAACGACACGCCCCTAAGAGCGGGCGGGTGAAATGGCCGTTCTCGATCGCGCTGGTCCTCGCCCTCGTCCCCGGCTGGAGCGGAACCGACCGGTTGCCGATCATCGCCTCCGACGCGGTCGTCCACGCCGCCGCTTACGTGCCGGACGGTGGCTGGCCCCGCCGTGTCGGCGCGTTGACGCCGATCGGGGCGATGCGTTTGTGGTCGCGCGATCCAGCGTTCGGTGGCTTCTCCGCGGTGGCGGTAAGGAACGGCGCGGCTACGCTGCTGAGCGACGGCGGCAATTACGTCCGCTTCGAGATCAGCGGCAATCGCCTCCTCACGCGGGCAGCGGGTGCGTTGCCGGATGGACCCGGCACGGGTTGGGCAAAGGAGAGCCGCGACACCGAGTCGCTGGCGATCGATCCGGCGAGCGGGCGTGCGTGGATCGGCTACGAACGCGCTAACGCGATCTGGCGCTATTCCGCCGACCTGCGGCGTGCCGAGTCGCACACAGTCCCGCCACCGATGCGCAAATGGCCGATGAACGGCGGTGCCGAAGCGATGGTGCGACTGCGCGACGGGCGCTTCGTCGTCATCAGCGAACAGGCGCGCGCGAAGGGAAAGGGCCGTTTGCGGCAGGCGCTGATCTTCAGCGGCGATCCGACGGTGCAGGGTACGCGAGTCGAACGCTTCCGCTACCGCCCGCCCGCCGGCTACAATCCGAGCGACGCCGCGGTGCTGCCGAACGGTGACCTGCTGGTGCTCAATCGCCGGTTCAGCCGGCTACGCTTCGACGCGGTGCTGGTGCGTATCCCGCAAGCGGCGTTGCGCGCGGGTGCCACGGTTGAGGGCAAAGAGATTGCGCGCTGGGGGCCGCCGCTGCTCGGTGAGAACCCGGAAGGGCTGGCGGTGACACGCGAGCATGGCCGCACGATGCTGTGGGTGGTCACCGACAACGATCTTGCATGGTATCGCCCGACGTTGCTGATGAAGTTTCGTTTGGACTAGGGTCAGGACGCATAACCGGCAACGGTCGTGACGTAGCCGATTTTGGTGTCAGGTGAGGAGCGAGGAGGGAGCGATGCAGCGCATCGTGATCGACGAGCGACGACGTCCTAGCGCCAAAATCGGCCCGCCGCGGAGCGGTCGCCCGGAGGAGGTCGCCGAGCGTCGTCGCTTGCTTGCGCGTAGCTTCAGCTACGCGTCTGCGCTGCGCTTCTCGTCGGCGGCCTCCTCCGGGCGATCACGACCATTATCGGTTATAGGTCCTGACCCTAGACCAGCCCAACGCGAAGCGGCCCGCTACCTTGCGGTAGCAGGCCGTTCGACACCGTCACGCGGGTGCAATTAAGCGGCGACGGGCTCCGCGGCGCGCTTCTTGACGATCTCGCGCTTGAGGCGACGTGCCTTCAGCGACAGCTTCTCGTCGTTGGTCTTGACCAGCCAGTTGTCGAGCCCGCCGTTGTGTTCGACCGAGCGCAGGCCGTTGGTCGACACGCGCAGGCGCACCGAGCGGTCGAGCGCGTCGGAGATCAGCGTGACGTTCTGCAGGTTCGGCAGGAACGTGCGCTTGGTCTTGTTGTTGGCGTGGGAAACGTTGTTACCCACCTGCCGGCCCTTGCCGGTCAGCTCGCAGATGCGCGACATGGTTGAAATCCTGAAATACGGTTGCCCGGAAAGCCGGTGCCGATAGTGGCGATCCGCCCTGCGGTCAAGTCAGCAGCGTGTCAGGCGTTCCTCATACCGCTGCAACCCGCGCCGACAAAGCGCGTTGTTGCGGTAGCGAATCGATGGGGAGAACAAATCATGCGCGCATTTCTGGTCATGCTGGGTATCGTCGCACTGCTGGTTCTCGCCGCGCTGCTGACGGGCTTCCTGCGCTTCGATCAGACCCAGTCCGCGCAGCTGCCGCGGATCGAGGGCGGGCAGGCGCCGAGGTTCAACGCCGATGTCGGTCGCATCTCGGTCGGCACCGAGAACAAGACCGTCGCCGTACCCGACGTGAAGGTGCAGAAGCCCGGCGAGCCGGCACCGCAGCAGTAAGCCGCTTCCATCGCGCCGCCGACTGCGGCACGGGGCTGCGCATGTTCCCTCTGCCTTCCGCGATGCGGGCCGCGCTCGACGCTGCTGCGGCTGCGGCACATGCGGGCGAGGTGCCGGTCGGCGCGGTAGTGGTCCATGCCGGAACGATCATCGCCGTCGCCGCCAATGCGCCGCGCGCGCTGCTCGATCCGACCGCGCACGCCGAGATGCTGGCGATCAGGCGCGCGGCGCAAGTACTCGGACGCGACCGACTGGGCGACTGCGACCTGTGGGTGACGCTGGAGCCGTGCACGATGTGTGCGGGCGCGATCTCTCACGCCCGGATCGCGCGGCTCTACTATGGCGCAGACGACGAGAAGGGCGGCGCGGTCGCGCACGGCGCACGCTTCTTCGCGCAGCCGACCTGTCACCATCGCCCCGAGGTATTCGCAGGCATCGGCGAACGCGAAGCGAGCGCGCTGCTGCGCGACTTCTTCGCCGCGCGGCGGTGAGCAACAACCCACGAGCTTTAGATCGCACTGACGACGCGGCGACGATGGCGTCAGTCCGCAGTTAGGCTGACGTGCGCCACAGCTATTATTGCTGCTGGCGGGCCATCCAGCCACGCTTAAACGAAAGGAGCGGCGTGATCGTGACCACGCCGCTCCCATATTCTCGTCGTCAGCCCGCGGTCAGCGCGGCGGCAGATCGCTCTGCGAGATCGGCACGACCTTGATCTCGACGCGGCGGTTGGCGGCGCGGCCCTGCTCGGTCTCGTTCGACTCGATCGGCTGCGTCTCGCCGAAGCCCTTGGTCGCGATACGCGCCGACTGGACGCCGTGGCTCGACAGGTAATCGGCGACGGACACCGCGCGCCGCTCCGACAGATCCTGATTGTACGTGTCGCTACCGGTCGAATCGGTATGGCCGTAGACGTCGATATACGTCTGCGGGTAATCGGCGAGGACCGACGCGACCTTGTCGAGCGTCGAGCGGAACTGCGGCTGCACGTTCGCCGAATTGTAGGCAAAGTTGATGCCCGACGGGATGTTGAGCAGCAGGTCGTCACCCTGGCGCACCACTTCCACGTCGGTGCCCGCGGTGCGCGCGCGCATCTCGCGCTCCTGCTTGTCCATGTACGCGCCGATGCCCGCACCCGCGATGCCGCCAAGCCCTGCGCCGATGATCTTCTCGGTCCGATCGCGGCGTCCGCCGACCAGATCGCCCAGCAGATAACCGCCCAGCGCGCCGCCGATGCCGCCGATCGCGGTCTTGCTGATGCGGCGCTCGCCCGTCTCCGGGTCGGTGGTGCAGGCAGCGGTGGTGACCAGCGACAGTGTCGCCGCGGCAGCCAGGAACTTGGACGGCAGCTTCATTCTTCTCCCTTTCACGAAACCCATGCGACCGAAACGGGACGATGGCGGCGATTGTTCCGCTTATGAACCGAAGGGCCTTGCACTGAACCCAGGGTGCTGAACGCGGGCTGACACCTGCTCCGCTCGGTGTCGCACCTAAGTTGGCGATAAAGCGATTGTTCGTCGCCGCGTTTGCCGCCAAGGGTGTCGGCAGCCATGTTACCGCCGTTCCCCTGGTTCGACGTCCTGATCATTCTCGCGCTGGTCGCGCTGAATGGCATCTTCGCGATGAGCGAGCTCGCAATCGTGTCCGTGCGCAAGGCGCGGCTGGAGGCGATGGCGCGTGCGGGCCGGCGCGGCGCTGCCGCCGCGATCAAACTCGCGGCCGACCCCGGCAAGTTCCTGTCGACGGTGCAGATCGGCATCACGCTGATCGGCATCCTGGCGGGCGCCTATTCGGGTGCGAGCCTCGGCACGCCGACCGCGGCGCGGCTCGAGGCGCTCGGGCTGTCGCACCAGACCGCGGAAACGGTCGGCTTCGCGCTCGTCATCGGGCTGACTACCTACGCGTCGCTGATCATCGGCGAACTGGTGCCCAAGCAGTTCGCGCTGCGTGCGCCCGAGGCGATCGCCAGCGTCGTCGCGCTGCCGATGACCTATATCGCGACCGTGACCAAGCCGCTCGGTTGGCTGCTCGACCAGAGCAGCGCGCTGATCTTCAAATTGCTGCGCCTCAACCGCGAGAACGAGGATCAGGTCACCGCCGAGGAACTGCACCTGATCGTCGCGGAGGCGAGCAAGTCGGGGGTGATCGAGGAGCACGAGCGCTCGATCATCTCGGGCGTGGTGCGGCTCGCCGACCGACCGGTGCGCGAGGTGATGACGCCGCGCACCGATGTCGACTGGATCGACATGACGCTGGGAGAGGCGGAGCTGCGCGCGAAGCTGCTCGCATCGCCGCACAGCCGCCTGCCGGTGGGTGACGGGTCGATCGACGCGGTCGTCGGCGTGGTGCAGGCGCGCGACGTGGCGGCGGCGCTGTTCCGCGGCGACGCGCTCGATCTCGCCACGTTGGTGCGCAAGGCGCCGGTGGTGGTCGACCAGATCGACGCGATGGACGCGCTCGATGCTTTGCGCCGCGCCGACGTGCCGATGGCGCTGATCCACGACGAATACGGACATTTCGAGGGCGTGGTAACGCCCGCCAACCTGCTCGCTGCGATCGCGGGCGAGTTCGCCTCCGACGCCGACCCGGACGAGGCACCCAATGTGGTCGAGCGCGAGGACGGCTCGCTGCTGGTCGCGGGCACGATGGCGGCGGATGCGCTGGCCGAGCGGCTCGGGATCGATCTGCCCGACGACCGCGACTATGCGACGGTTGCCGGCCTCGCGCTCGCCGCCTTCCGCAAGCTGCCGGGTGAGGGTGAGCATTTCGAGGAACAGGGCTGGCGCTTCGAGGTGGTCGACCTCGACGGCCGCCGCATCGACAAATTGCTGGTCAGCGCGGCCTGAGGCCTTCGACCAAGAGTAGAGGAAGACACATGAAAACTCGCGCAGCTGTCGCGTTCGAGGCGAAGAAGCCGCTGGAGATCGTCGAGCTCGACCTCGAAGGACCGAAAGCCGGCGAGGTGCTGGTCGAGATCATGGCGACCGGCATCTGCCACACCGACGCCTATACGCTCGATGGCCTCGATTCGGAGGGGTTGTTCCCCAGCGTGCTCGGCCACGAGGGCGCCGGGATCGTGCGCGAGGTCGGCGCGGGCGTGACGAGCGTCGCGGTCGGCGACCACGTCATCCCGCTCTACACGCCCGAATGCCGCCAGTGTAAGTCGTGCCTGAGCCAGAAGACCAACCTGTGCACCGCAATCCGCGCCACGCAGGGCAAGGGGCTGATGCCCGACGGCACGACGCGCTTCAGCTACAAGGGGCAGCCGATCTTCCACTATATGGGCTGCTCGACCTTCTCGAACTTCACCGTGCTGCCCGATATCGCGGTCGCCAAGATCCGCACCGACGCGCCGTTCGACACCAGCTGCTACGTCGGTTGCGGCGTGACAACGGGCGTCGGCGCCGTGGTCAATACCGCCAAGGTCGAGCCGGGCTCGACCGTGATCGTGTTCGGGCTGGGCGGCATCGGGCTGAACGTGATCCAGGGCGCGAAGCTCGCCGGCGCGCTCCACATCATCGGGGTCGACATCAATCCCGACCGCGAGGAATGGGGCCGCCGCTTCGGCATGACCGCCTTCGTCAATCCCAGGCAAGTCGGCGACGTCGTCCAGCATCTGATCGCGATGACTGACGGTGGCGGCGATTATACGTTCGATTGCACCGGCAACACGGTGGTGATGCGTCAGGCGCTCGAATCGGCCCACCGCGGCTGGGGCGAATCGATCGTCATCGGCGTGGCGGAAGCGGGCAAGGAGATCGCGACGCGCCCGTTCCAGCTCGTCACCGGGCGCGTCTGGCGCGGCACCGCGTTCGGCGGCGCGCGCGGGCGCACCGACACGCCGAAAATTGTCGACTGGTACATGAACGGCTTGATCGAGATCGACCCGATGATCACGCACCGGTTGAGCCTCGACGAGATCAACAAGGGCTTCGACCTGATGCACGCGGGCGAGTCGATCCGCAGCGTGGTGATCTACTGACGCCGCCAAGGTAGAGCGGCCACATAAGGAGAGTGACGATGTTCAGCCACATGATGGTCGGGTCGAACGACCTCGATCGATCAAAGACATTCTACGACGCGCTGTTCGGGTCGCTCGGCGGCAAGCCGGGGTTCAAGGATCCGAAGGGCCGGCTGATCTACAGCCACAACGGCAGCCTGTTCCTGGTGACTAAGCCGATCGACGGCGAGGCGGCGACGCACGGCAACGGCAGCACGATCGGTTTTCAGGTGACCGGTCCCGAGCAGGCGCATGCCTGGCACGAGGCAGGCGTCGCGGCCGGCGGCACTGCGATCGAGGACGCGCCGGGCGTGCGCAGCGGCGGCGGGATGAGCCTGTACCTCGCCTATTTGCGCGATCCCGACGGCAACAAGCTGTGCGCGCTGCACCGCATGCCGGCAGAGGCTTCGACCCGGGCGTGAGTCAGGCGCAGGCAGCCGCAGCCGACGTCGGGGCAGGACTGGAAACGGTTTCCACCGCCCGGTCGCACGGCGGGGTGCAGGGCGTGTACCGCCACGCCTCCGCCGCTACGGGCACGACGATGACCTTCTCGGTCTTCGTGCCCGAGCATGCGCCGGGCGAGCGGCTGCCGGTCATCTGGTACTTGTCGGGGCTGACCTGCACCCACGCCAATGTGACCGATAAGGGCGAGTTTCGCGCCGCTTGTGCCCGTCGCCGCGTCATCTTCGTCGCGCCCGACACCAGCCCGCGCGGGCAAGACGTACCCGACGATGACGCGTGGGATTTCGGGCAGGGCGCGGGCTTCTACGTCGATGCGACGCAGGCGCCGTGGTCGGCAAACTACCGGATGTGGCGCTACGTGACCGAGGAACTGCCGGCACTCGTCGCGGCGTCGTTCCCAATCGACATGGCGCGGCAGGGCATCACCGGCCACTCGATGGGCGGGCACGGCGCGCTGACGATCGCGCTGACCTATCCCGACCGGTTCCGCTCGGTCTCCGCCTTCGCCCCGATCGTCGCACCGACACAGGTGCCGTGGGGCCGCGCGCTCCACCGCTATCTGGGCGATGACCCCGCGGCCAAGCGCCGCCACGACGCGGTGGCGCTGATCGAAGACGGCGCGCGTGTCGCGGAGCTGCTGGTCGATCAGGGCGACGCGGACATTTTCTTGTCCGAGCAGCTTCGCCCCGAACTGCTCCAGCGCGCCTGCGCCGATGCGGGCATCGCGCTCGATCTCAGGATGCAGCCCGGCTACGATCACAGCTACCTGTTCGTGTCGACCTTCATGGCTGATCACATCGCCTGGCACGCCGCGCGGCTGGGGTAGGCGATGGCGTGTCCGCGGGGCCACGACCCCGCGGAACCGTACCGGCATCCGCTCCCGCGACTTGACGCGGCGGCAGCGCAGGGGCCACAGGCACGCATGGACGGCGCTCCCCACCCCGACACCCACAATTTCAAGCGGCGCGGCGTGCTGTTCGTGCTGTCCTCGCCGTCGGGCGCGGGCAAGTCGACGATCGCGCGCAAACTGCTGGCGAGCGAACCCGAGCTGTCGCTGTCGGTGTCGGCGACGACGCGCGCGATCCGGCCGGGCGAACAGGACGGGCGCGACTATCACTTCGTCTCGCTCGATCGCTTTCGCGAGATGGTGTCGGCGCACGAGTTTCTCGAATGGGCGCACGTGTTCGATCAGCGCTACGGCACGCCGCGTGGGCCGGTCGAGGACATGCTGGCCGCGGGCAAGGACGTGCTGTTCGACATCGACTGGCAGGGCGCGCAGCAGTTGCACCAGATCGCAGGCGGCGACGTGGTCCGCGTCTTCATCCTGCCGCCGTCGATGGAGGAACTGCACAAGCGGCTGCTCAACCGCAATACCGATGCGATCGAGGTGATCGACCGTCGCATGGCGCGCGCCTCGAACGAGATCAGCCACTGGGACGGCTACGACTACGTGCTGGTCAACGACGACGTCGAGCAATGCTATGCCAAGGTGCGCACGATCCTGGCGGCGGAGCGGCTGAAGCGGTCGCGTCAGACCGGATTGATCGGCTTCATCCGCAAGCTGCGCACCCCCGCCTGACCGCTGGGCGCGATCGGCGCGTTAGAGCAGCGACAGGAACTGCACCGCGGCGTCGAACTCGCGCCGACGATGATCGCGCGCTTGCGTAGCCAGGCTGTCCTCACCCCATAACTCCGCCTGCCAATCCTCATCGACGTGCGCGGCGTTCCACAATGCGTCGGCGTCGATCGCGCCTTCCGCGAGCGCGAGTGTGCCGACCAAGGTACCGGTGATCGTCACCAGCGGCGACATCGGGGCGAGCGCGAAGGCATCGCGCACCGATATCGCGTCGCTCAATCGCTGCACCGTCGCGGCGGGCTGCGCGTGGTGGATGACGCCAGCAACCGGCTCGAAATGCACGTCGAAGCGATCCCGCGCCCAATCGAGCAGCGGGTTCCACGTCGCCGCCTGCCGCGCCACCAGCTCGGCGGGCTGGTCGGCCCGGTAGTAGAGCAGGTCGCTGTCGGCATAAGCGGCGAGCCCGCGCGTGAACGCGGCGGCGTCGGGCGCGACTCGGTCGATCGCGGCGTTGGCGAGCCCGGTCAACGGCATCGTTCGTGGGTCGACCGTGTCGCCCACCGCGCGCCATTCCTCCGCCACGGCGTGCGACAGTGCGGTGGTAGGCAACGCCAGCGGCGCGCGCCCGGGCGTGCGGACCGGGCGATCGTCGAGCCGGATGGCCTGGTCGTCGTCGACCGTGACCTCGCGCCAGAACCGCTTCATTTCGGACTCCGCCAGCGCGCAGCGAGCGCACGCGGGACCGTTGCCAGCATCCACATCGCGGCGAGCACGATCGCGACACCCAGCACCTTCGGCCCCGTCGTCTCCGCGCGACCGACCAAAATCACGCCCAGCACCGCACCGAAACTGCCGATGATGCGCACCGCCGACAGGGCCGCCCAGCGCGGCAGTGCGGGATCGCTCACGCGGCCACCTCACCTGTCATGGCGCGGTGAAGGTCGGCGTAGCGGCGGACGATCACGTCGGCGCCGCCCGCGCGCAGCAGAGCCTCGTCATGGTACCCCCAGGTGACGCCGATCGCGCGCACGTTCGCCGCGCGCGCCATCTCCATGTCGTAGCTCGTATCGCCGATCATGACGGTCAGATGGGGATCGGTGCCCGCCTGTTCCATCGCGGCATGGATCATCGACGGATGCGGTTTCGACGGATGGCGGTCGGCCGTCTGCAACGTGACGAAGCGGTCGGCGAGTCCGTGATGCGCCAGCACGTGCGCCAGCCCGCGATCGGACTTGCCCGTCGCCACGCCGAAGGCCCAGCCTTCATCGGCGAGCACGTCGAGCGCCTCTACCAGCCCGTCGTACAGCGGCTCGGCGTCCAGCAGCCCGTCGGCGCGCATCCGCTGGAATGCCGTCTTGTAATCCTCCGCCACTCTGGAGTGGAAATCCGCCTCCGCGTCTGGGGCCAGCGCGGCGACGGCCTCGACCAGGCTCAACCCGACGATGCCGCGGATCGCCTCACGCGACGGCGCCTCGACACGCACGCCCGCGAATGCCGCCTCCATCGCGCGGCAGATGTTGGCGTGGCTGTCGACGAGTGTGCCGTCACAGTCGAAGATGGCGAGGCGGACGGGGGCACGGAGCATGGCTCGCCCCCCTAGCAGCATCGCGTCACGCCTGTCATCGACCACGTCATCAGCGCAAAGGGCCGCTACAATGTTCGTGTTCGTCGAACGATCCTGCGCTAGCGACAAGCCGTTGTTCTGCCACGACGAACGTCCACCGCACGGCTAGGTTCGTTAATTCCGATATGATTAACGCTGTTTCGGCCGCGGGGAAGGGTGGCCGAAGCGGGTGAGATCTGATGTTCGGTGCGGTTGCCTTTACCTACGGCCTGTTGTTGACCTTTGTCATGTCGGGGGCGTCGCGCAACGCGAAGCTCAGCCGACCCAATCCCGCAATGCTGTCCGCGATCGGCTACGTACTGGTCGGGATCACCAGCGCGGCGTCGCTGCTGCTGTTCGGTTACGCCGGCTGGAGCTACCTGAGCGCCGCCGCCGTCTGATTGGTCAGTTCCGGCGATCCGCCATCGCCTTCGCCAAGTCACTGCGCCCGGCAGCCCGCAACGCCGCTTCGACGCCGTTGCGGTCGCTGGCCGGCTTGTTCTGCGACAATTTGGCGGTACCCCGCCACATCTCGACGCGGATCAGATAGCCCTGGATCGCGTCGAGCATCCGCTCGATCGATGCGGCAGGCACCTTGTCGGTCGTCCAAGCCGGTTTGGGCGCCAGCCGCGCCTCGTGCTCGGCGGCGGCCAGCGCCTCGATCTGCGCGTTCAGCGCGTCGCGCGATAGCGGTTCGATCACGCCCTCTGCCTCGACCGCGACGTAGTTCCACGTCGGCACCTGCGCGGCCGTCTCGTACCAATCTGGGCTGACATAACCGTCGACGGGGCTGAACGATGCGATTACGCGCGCGCCGGCCAGCATCGGCTCGACGCGGTTGCGGCGCGAACAGTGGAAGCGCAGGTCGCCCGCCTCGTCGAGCGTGCACGGCGCGTGGATGACGCCCGCGCCGCTAGCCCCGAGAACGAAGACGTGCGCGAACGCGGTCGCTCGCGCGATGCGGCGGCACGCGGCCGCGTCGATCCGAAACGCGGGGTCCGGATGCACGCCGGCGCTCAGTCGTCGCGGCTGCCGCGCCCGCGCCGCTCGCCGCGCCGCGCCTTGCGCACGCCCTTGGCATGCGCGCGCGCCTTCGCCTTCTTCTCCTCGCGCGTCGGGGGTACAAAGTCGTTGATCGGCATCGAATTGCCCGCCATCTCCTCGAACCCCAGGCTCGCCAGGCTCTCGGCGAAATGCTGCGGCAGCTCCGCGGTCACGTCGATCTCGCCGCCGTCGGGGTGATCGACGCGGATGCGGCGCGCGTGCAGGTGCATCTTGCGGCTGATCCCGCCGGTCAGAAACGCCGCCGGACCGCCGTACTTGCCGTCGCCGACGATCGGGTGGCCGATCGCCGCCATGTGGACGCGCAGCTGGTGCGTCCGCCCGGTCAGCGGCTGCAGCTCGACCCAGCAGGTGCGGTTGCCCGCACGCTCAATCACGCGGTAGCGGCTGCGCGCCGCCTGACCCTCGGCCTCATCGACGTGCATCTTCTCGCCGCCGGTGCCGGGCTGCTTGGCGATCGGCAGCTCGATCATGCCGTCGTCGATCGACGGCACGCCGACGACCAGCGCCCAATACACCTTCTTGGCGGTGCGGCCCGAAAATGCCTTGGCGAAGAACGCCGCCGCACGCGACGTGCGCGCGACCAGCAGCGCGCCCGACGTATCCTTATCCAAGCGATGGACCAGCTTGGGCCGACCGTCCAGATCGTCCTGCAACGCGTCGAGCAGCCCGTCGACGTGCGCGGTCGTCTTGGTACCGCCCTGCGTCGCCAGCCCCGGCGGTTTGTTGAGCACCAGCGCCTGGGGATCGCGGTGGATCACCATCTCGCGCGCGAATGCCTCTTCGTCGGCGGTCAGCGGCGTGCGCTCGCGCTGCGGCCGTGCGGTGGTGCGCACCGCCTCGACCGGCGGGATGCGCAGCATCTGCCCCGCCTGAACGCGGTCGCCGGGGCCGACCCGCGCGCCGTCGAGCCGCAACTGCCCGGTCCGTGCCCATTTCGCGACCGTGGTGAAGCTGGTCGCATCGAGGTGCCGCTTGAACCAGCGATCGACGCGAATGCCGTCGTCGTCGGGGGCGATGACGAACTGGCGGACATTCTCGACGAGCTTGTTCACGCAACACCTCGCACGATCGACAGGCCCGCGAACAGCGCTACGATCGCGCCGATTACCGACGCGGCGACATAGCCGAACGCGGGCAGGATCGCGCCGCGCTCGATCATGTTGACGGTGTCGAGCGAGAAGGACGAGAAGGTCGTGAACCCGCCCAGCACGCCGATCCCGAGGAACAGCCGCCAGCCCTCGGGCGCGGACACGCGCGCCAGCACGCCGGTCAGCACGCCCATCAGCAATCCGCCGACGAGATTGACGGTCATCGTGCCCCACGGCCAATCGGGGCCGAGCAGCGAGAGCGTGAAGCGTCCGGTCAGGTAGCGCCCGGCCGAGCCGAGCGCGCCGCCTGCCATGACGGGAAGAAGCGCATTCATCCATGCGCCCTATCCCGAAATCGTCGTGAAAGGAATGCGGGGTGGCGATCGGCGGAACGCGCCTTGATCGGCGCGCTCGCTGCCGTGTCAGTCGCCGTCCGCCATCAGGTCGATGTCGGTGCCGCCGTCCTGCCGCGCGCGCATCGTCGCCATGAAGGTGCCGCCACCGCGACGATTGCCCGCCAGCACGTGCTCGGCCCCGTCGGCGTGATGCTCGGCCGTGTAGCCTGCGTCTGAGGCTTTAGTGTAATACCAGTCGAGCAGCCGCTGCATCGGTGCCGCGGTGGAGAAGCTGACGACGCGCAGCGCGCAGCCTTGCCCATCGGCCCCGGCCGCTTCGGTCACGCGCGCGTCGGGGTAGAGCGGCAGCCCGCGCGGCAGGCGGTTGGCCCAGCCGGCGGAATAATCGACGTTCGCGGCGCACTGGCCGGCGCGCCCTCCTTGCGCCTCGGCGAGCGCGCCGAGTGTCAGCGAGCGCCGCGCGATCGCGCACTGGCGACAGGTGCCGACCGCGGCAGGCGCCGTGCGCAGCGTCTCGCCCGGTGGCGTCGTGAGCGCGGCAGGTTGGGCATGCGCGGCGGCGGCGATGTCGACCGGCGGGACGGCACCGCTCTGCGGCTGCGTCGGCGGGCGCACGGTGTCGGCATTGGCCTGCTGCACCAGCGCGGGGTCGACCATGATCTGGTCGCGCAACGCCGCGGTCAGTGCCGGGTCGGCGGCGGGTGCCGAGGCGGCAGTGCTCGTCGCAACTGCCGCGGGAACGGGCGTACTGGCTTGGTCGGGGTTCTTGCCACAACCGGCAAGGGCGAGCGCGAGAAAGCAGGGCAGGAGAAAGCGCGTCATTGGGTCCAGCGCAGTTGAAGCGATCCGTCCGCCTATGCGCGTGCGGCCGTTAAGGAACGGTGTGACAAAGTGTGTGTCACTCTTGCAAGACACCAAGAAGGCGACCACATCAGGCTCATGTTCAACATTCTATCGATCCTGATCGGCCTTGTCGCGCTGGTGCTCGGCATCGTGCCGTTCCTGCCGTTCTTCGCCTGGGGTTACTGGTTCGTGATTCCGATCGCGATCGTCGGCGCCGCGATCGGCGCGCTGTCGTCATCGAACAGCGGGCGCAACCTGAACCTCGTGCTGATCGTCATCTTTGCCGCGCGGCTGATGCTCGGCGGCGGCATCATCTGATGTGAAAAAGGGCCCGGCGCAGTGCCGAGCCCTTTTCGTTGACTGGACGCTGATCAGCGGCAGCGTACGTTGCCGCGATCGACCGACTGACCCAGCAGCGCGCCGCCGCCTGCACCGATCAACGTGCCGAGCAGGCGCGAACCACCACCGGCGATCACGTTGCCGAGTGCGCCGCCCGCCAGACCGCCGACGACCAGCCCGGTCGTGCCGTCGTTGCGGCGGCAGTAATAGCGGTTGTCGCTGCCACGATAGATGCGGTCGTTACGCCCGAGCGTGCGGGTCTGGTAATAGCGCCCGTCACGGTAATAGCGATCGGCATAATAGCCGCGCTGGCCCGGCTCGAACCGGTTGTAGTCGTAGCGGTTCGACTGGCGCCAGTCGCGCACGTCGCGGCGATAATCCTTGCGCGCGTCGCGGATGTCGTCGCGGTACTCGCGCCGCGCGTCGCGGACGTCGCGACGATTGTCGGCATCGCGAATGTTGTCGCGATACTCGCGCCGCGCATCTCGCACGTCGCGGTTGTACTCACGGTTCGCCTGATACGGGTTCTGTGCCAGCGCCGGTACGGCGGTCAGCGTGGTGGCGGCCAGCGCCGCGGCAAGAGCAATACGCATTGAACAACTCCATCCTGTTGGATAGCGAAAGAACCCGTTGGGGCCGAAACGGTTGCGTGAACGCGAAACTACGCGGCGTTCACGAAGGCTTCAGCGTCTTGTCCAGCGAGATGTCTGCGTTCAACAACTTGGAAACAGGGCAATTCGCCTTTGCTTCATCGGCAATACGATCGAACTCTTGTTCGTCGATGCCCGGCACGGTGGCGACCAGCGTCAGGGCCGACTTGCTGATCTTGAAGCCCGGGCCGTCCTTATCGAGCGTGACCTTCGCGCTCGTCTCCAGCGTTCCGTCGGCGTGACCTGCCTGAGCCAGCGCGAAGCTCAGCGCCATCGTGAAGCAGCTGGCATGCGCGGCGGCGATCAGCTCCTCGGGATTGGTGCCGGGCTCGTCCTCGAACCGCGTGTTGAAGCCGTAGGGCTGGTCGGACAGCACGCCCGACTGCGTCGAGACATGGCCCTTTCCATCCTTGCCCAGACCTTCGTAGCGAGCCGATGCGCTTCTGACCGTCATGAATGCTCCTTGGCTGATGTGAGAACGGGTGCGGTTCCGCGAAGAGAACCACACCCGTCCGTTTCGGTTGCATTGGGCAAGCGCTCAGCCGCGCGTCAGCGGCAGCGGCGATCCCCGCTGCGCTCGATCTCACGACCCGCCAACGCGCCGCCGACACCGCCCAGCACGGTGCCGAGCGTCCGGTCGCCGCGCGTGTCGATCGTCCGCCCGACCAGCGCACCGGCGACACCGCCGACGACCAGCCCGGTCGTACCGTTCGGCTTGCGGCAACGCAGCCGCCCGTCGTTGCCGCGCCACTCGCGGTACGAATAACGCTTGCGCGCATCGGCGTCGTGCGTCGTGGCGATCAGCGTCGGCAGGACCATCGTGGTCGCACCCAGGGCAAGCATCAAATTACGCATGAACATTCTCCCGGTTTGTTTCGCGTTGATGATGAAACGACTGCTTGTTGCCACCCGTTGCATGAACCTGAAACAACGTCGTGTTCATCGAAGCGCGCGCGAAGATCACGGTGGGTGCAATCGCGTTGGCAACCGGAACCCAGCTGTGTCAGGCTTCAGATATGAATAAGACCCGTAACATCGTTATCCTTACGGGCGCCGGCATCTCGGCCGAGAGCGGCATCGCCACCTTTCGCGGACCCGGCGGCTTATGGGAAGGTCACCGCGTCGAAGATGTCTGCACGCCCGAGGCGCTCGCGGCCGATGCGACGCTCGTCCATCGCTTCTACGATGCGCGCCGCGCGGCGCTGGATGATGTCGCGCCCAATGCGGCGCACGTGGCGCTGGGTGGGCTCGATGCGGCATGGTCGGGCGAGTTGCTGATCGTGACGCAGAATGTCGACGATCTGCACGAGCGGGCAGGGGCGCGGCGGATGCTTCACATGCACGGCGAGCTGCGTTCGGCATTGTGCGAGTTGTGCGGCATACGCACGGCATGGGCAGGACCGCTGCCGCCGTATACGCCGTGCCCCGACTGCGGCGAGAATGCCTTGCGCCCCGACATCGTCTTCTTCGGCGAGATGCCGTACCAGATGGATCGGATCGAGCAGGCGCTGGGACGTGCCGACCTGTTCGTCTCGATCGGCACCTCGGGCGCGGTCTACCCCGCCGCCGGGTTCGTGCAGTTGGCGGCGCGTTACGGCGCGCGCACGCTCGAGCTCAATCTCGAACGGTCGGCGGGCAGCGACTGGTTCGACGAAACGCGGCTAGGCCCCGCGAGCGTGCTGGTGCCTGCCTGGGTCGAGGAAGTGATCGGCGCGGGCGCGCGCTAACCGCTCAGTCGACCCAGTCGAGCCCCAGGTCGCGGTAGACGCTGCGGTCCTCGTCCCAGTCGGGCTTGACCTTGACGTGCAGGTAGAGGTGCACCGGGCGGTCGAGCAGCACCGCCAGCTCCGCCCGCGCGCGCGCGCCGATCTCGCGGATGCGCGCGCCGCCCTTGCCGAGCACGATCGCGCGCTGCGTCACGCGCTCCACCAGGATCTGCTGGTGGATTTCGGCCGATCCGTCCTCGCGCTCCTCGAACTTCTCGGTCTCGACCACGCTGGCGTAGGGGAGTTCGGCGTGGAGCTGGAGGTAGAGCTGCTCGCGCGTCACCTCGGCGGCGAGCGCGCGCTCGCTCGCATCCGACACTTGATCCTCAGGATAGTGCCAGGGCCCCGCGGGCATCGCGGCGGCGAACGCGTCCTTCAGCTCCTTGACGCCGTCGCCGGTCTGCGCGGAGATGAAGAAGGTTTCGGCGAACGGGAGCATGGCGTTCAACCGCTCGGCGTGGAGCAGCAGCTTGGGCTTGTCGGCGAGGTCGACCTTGTTGAGCACGAGGTAGATCGGCTCGGATCGGCCTTTCAGCGCCTCGGCGATCTCGGTCACCTTGGGGCCGAGCCCGCCCTTGGCGTCAACCACCAGCGCGATCACGTCCGCGCCCTCTGCGCCGCCCCAGGCGGCGGCGACCATCGCGCGGTCGAAGCGGCGCTTCGGCTCGAAGATGCCGGGTGTGTCGACCAGCAGCAACTGCGTTTCGTCGCGGATCGCGACGCCCATCAGCTTGGTCCGCGTCGTCTGCGCCTTGGGGCTGACGATCGCGACCTTCTGCCCGACAAGCGCGTTGACGAGCGTCGACTTGCCCGCGTTGGGCGCGCCGACGACCGCGACGAGGCCGCAGCGCTGCGCGGCCGTGCTCACTTCCGAAATTTCGCTCACTCCCCGGCGAACGCGTTCTTGAGCCGCGAGAAGAAGCCTTGGCTCTGCGGGCATTCCTCGCCCGTCTCGGTCTCGCGGAACAGCTCCAGCAACTCACGCTGCCGCGTCGACAGCTTGGTCGGTGTCTCGACGTCGATCTGGATCACGAGGTCACCGTGGCCGCGGCCCTGCAGCACCGGCATGCCCGCGCCGCGCTGGCGCAACTGCTTGCCTGACTGGATGCCTGGCGGGATGCGGATCTCGTGCGCGCGGCCATCGAGGCCGGGGATCGACATCGTGCCGCCCAATGACGCGGTCGTGAAGCTGATCGGCGCGCGCGCGAACAGCGTCGTGCCCTCGCGCTCGAACAGATTGTGCCGCTTGACGTGGAGGAAGATGTAGAGGTCACCCGGCGGCGCACCGCGCGCGCCCGCTTCGCCTTCGCCCGACAGGCGCACGCGCGTGCCCTCGTCGACGCCGGGCGGCACATTAACACTCAACGTCTTGGTCTGCTCGACCCGGCCTTCGCCGCGGCAGTCGCTGCACGGCGTGTCGATCACCTCGCCCGAGCCGTGGCAGGCTGGGCAGGCGCGCTCGACCACGAAGAAGCCCTGCTGCGCGCGGACCTTGCCGTGCCCGGCGCAGGTCTTGCAACTGTGCGCGTGGGTGCCGGGCTTCGCGCCCGAGCCGTGGCAGGTGTCGCACGCGACCGAGATGTCGACGGTGATGTCGCTCTGCTTGCCGTGATACGCTTCCTCGAGCGTGATCTCCATGTCGTAGCGCAGATCGGCGCCGCGGCGCTGATGGCGGCCGCCCTGCTGGCGCCCGCCCATGAACTCGCCGAACACGCTCTCGAAAATGTCGGAAAAGCCGCCGAAATCCTGCGGCCCGGCACCACCGCCGTTCTGGAACGCCGCATGTCCGAAGCGGTCGTACGCCGCGCGCTTCTGCGGGTCTTTCAGGCAGTCGTACGCCTCACTGACGGCCTTGAACTTGGCCTCGGAGTCCTTGCAGCCGGCATTCTTGTCGGGATGGTACTTCATCGCGAGCTTGCGGTACGACGACTTGATCGTGCCGGCGTCCGCGGTGCGCTCGCATTCGAGCAGTTCGTAATAGTCGATCGTGGTGCTCATGCCGGCCTCTCGAGGCTCTTTCCCGCAACGGCGGAAAGAAATGGGGGGAGGGCGATGGCCGTGATCGGCGCCCGCCGCTCCCCCAGCCCGCCCCGGTTAGGAGCGGGCGAACGCGCTTACTTGTCGTCGACTTCCGAGAATTCGGCATCGACCACGTCGTCGCCGTCCTTCTTGGCCGACGCGCCGTCGGTATCGCCACCCGGGCTCGCCTCCGACTGCGCCTGCTTCTCGTAGATCGCCTGACCGAGCTTCATCGCGACCTGCGCGAGCGCCTGCGCCTTCTCGTTCATCTGGTCGGGATCGTTGCCCTCGACCGCGGTCTTCGCCTCCGCGATCGCCGCCTCGATCTCGCCCTTCAGCGACGCGTCGACCTTGTCGCCATTGTCGGCCAGCTGGCGCTCGGTCGTGTGGATCAGGCTCTCGGCGTTGTTCTTCGCCTCGGCCGCCGCACGGCGCTTCTTGTCTTCCTCAGCAAAGCTTTCCGCATCGCGGACCATCTGGTCGATATCGGCGTCGGACAGGCCACCCGATGCCTGGATGCGGATCTGCTGCTCCTTGCCGGTGCCCTTGTCCTTCGCTGACACGTTGACGATGCCGTTGGCGTCGATGTCGAAGGTGACCTCGATCTGCGGCACGCCGCGCGGCGCCGACGGGATGCCGACCAGGTCGAACTGACCCAGCAGCTTGTTGTCCGCTGCCATCTCGCGCTCGCCCTGGAACACGCGGATGGTCACCGCCTGCTGGTTGTCGTCCGCGGTCGAGTAGGTCTGCGACTTCTTGGTCGGGATCGTCGTGTTGCGGTCGATCATGCGCGTGAACACGCCGCCCAGCGTCTCGATGCCGAGCGACAAGGGCGTCACGTCGAGCAGCAGCACGTCCTTCACGTCACCCTGCAGCACGCCCGCCTGGATCGCGGCGCCCATTGCGACGACCTCGTCGGGGTTGACGCCGGTGTGCGGGTCCTTGCCGAAGAAGTTCTTCACCACTTCGCGCACGCGCGGCATGCGGGTCATGCCACCGACCAGCACCACTTCGCTGATGTCGTCCGCCTTGACGCCCGCATCCGCCAGCGCCTTCTTGCACGGCTCCAGCGTGCGCTTGATCAGGTCCTCGACCAGACGCTCCAAGTCGGCGCGGGTGATCGTCTTGACCAGGTGCTTCGGGCCGTTCTGGTCCGCGGTGATGAAGGGCAGGTTGACCTCGGTCGACGCGGCCGAGCTAAGCTCGATCTTCGCCTTCTCCGCGGCTTCCTTCAGGCGCTGGAGCGCGAGCTTGTCCTTGGTGAGGTCGATGCCCTCGTCCTTCTGGAAGCCCTGCGCCAGATAATCGACGATCTTGTTGTCGAAATCCTCGCCGCCCAGGAAGGTGTCGCCGTTGGTCGCCTTCACCTCGAACACGCCGTCGCCGATCTCGAGGATCGAGACGTCGAACGTGCCGCCGCCCAGATCGTAGACCGCGATCGTCTTGCCGTCCTGCTTCTCGAGGCCGTAGGCCAGTGCCGCCGCGGTCGGCTCGTTGATGATGCGCAGCACCTCCAACCCTGCGATCTGCCCGGCGTCCTTGGTCGCCTGGCGCTGCGCGTCGTTGAAGTAGGCCGGCACGGTGATGACCGCCTGCGTCACCGTCTCACCGAGGTAGCTCTCGGCGGTTTCCTTCATCTTCTGCAGCGTGAAGGCGCTGATCTGCGAGGGGCTATAATCCTTGCCGCCTGCATTGACCCACGCGTCGCCGTTCTGGCCGCGCACGATCTTGTACGGGACCAGCTCGGTGTCCTTCTTGGTGACCGGATCGTCGAACCGGCGACCGATCAGGCGCTTCACCGCGAAGATGGTGTTGTCGCCGTTGGTGACCGCCTGACGCTTCGCCGGCTGGCCGACCAGCCGCTCGCCGTCCTTGGCGAAGGCGACGATCGACGGCGTGGTGCGCGCGCCCTCGGCGTTCTCGATCACCTTGGGCTTGCCGCCCTCCATCACCGAAACGCACGAGTTGGTCGTGCCGAGATCGATACCGATAACTTTTGCCATGAGTGCTTTGCCTAGCCCCTACAACGATGAAAAACATACGGTCACGCCCCGTTACGGCAGCGCAACCCTCCTTGTCTGGGGGGCGATATAGGTGGCGCGCTTCTTGCCGCAAGATTTTGCCGCGACTAGGCCGTCGGGGTTGTTCCATGCTGGGAGAAATATCGTGGCCAAGGGCTTGCTGGCAGTTCTGACGCTCGCGACGCTGACCGCGTCCTGCGCGAAGATCGAGGCGCCGGCGGCGAGCGACGCCTGGGTGCGGCTGGCCGCGGTGCCGGGGCGTCCGGCGGCGGGTTATTTCACGCTCCACGGCGGCAAGGCGGACACGAAGCTGATCGGCGTATCGGTCGCGGGCGTGCCGCGCGTCGAGCTCCACCTGTCGCGGATGACCGCGGGCGACATGATGACGATGGACGCGACTCCCTCGGTCGACCTGCCCGCGCGCGCGACGCTGCCGTTCGAGCCCGGCGGGCGCCACGCGATGCTGTTCGACGTGCCCGCAGGCCTCACGCCCGGCAAGACCACAACGATGACGTTCCGCTTCTCCGATGGCGAGACCGCGGTCGCCGAGGCCAAGGTGGTGAGCGCGGGGGCGAGCGGGCCGGAGTAATGGCCGTCGACGTGACCGCGCGCGGATTGACCGAGGGCGAGATCAACCTAGCGCACTCGGTCTACGGCGACGCGATCGATTACACGCAGGTGCGGGTGTCGAACCGCAAATGGGCCTTTTTCCAGCCGCGGGATACGGTGATGGCGCCCGCGGGCACGATCCACTTCCACCCAAAAGGCGAGTTGTGGCGCGACGATTTCGCGCACGCCTCGCTCGGCGAACAGGGGCTGTTCGTCCACGAAATGTGTCACATCTGGCAGCACCAGCGCGGCGTCTACCTGCCGCTCGCACGGCATCCATTCTGCCGCTATGATTACACCGTCCGGCCAGGCTGGCCTCTCGCACGCTACGGGCTGGAGCAGCAGGCGGAGATCGTGCGTCACGCCTTTCTGCTGCGCCGCGGCGCGCGGGTGGCGGGCGCGCCGCCGCTGGTACAATATGAGACGATCCTGCCGTTCGGCACCGGGGAGAAAACGCGATGATCTGGCACAACGGGCTTCCCGACCTGGCGCAGCTGAACGCGCTGGGTGAGGGCAGCATGCCGGGGTTCCTCGGTATCGAGTTCGTGGAGGTCGGCGACGACTGGATTCGCGCGCGGATGCCGGTGAACGAGCGGACCAAGCAGCCGTACGGACGCCTTCACGGCGGTGCCTCGGTCGTACTCGCCGAGACGATCGGATCGGTCGCGGGCGCGATGACGGTCGATCCGGCGCAGTTCGCCGCGGTGGGGCTGGAAATCAACGCCAACCACGTTCGGCCGGCGGGCGACGGCTTCGTCTACGCGACGGCACGTTCGGAGGCGCGCGGTCGGACGACGCAGATCTGGTCGATCAGGATCGAGGACGAGGCGGGCAAATTGGTATGCATCTCGCGCTTCACGCTGGCGGTGATCCCGCGTGAGCGCGGCGCGGTGGCGGGGTAACCGCACCGCGGTAGGCGAGCGGGCAGGGCAGGTCGTCCGCCTCCGCCCGCTCGGTCTGCATCAGGGCATCAGCACCGTGTCGATGACGTGCACGACGCCGTTCGACTGCATCACGTCGCCGGTCGTCACGGTCGACATGCCACCCTTCGCGTCCGTCAGCACCAGCTTGCTGCCCATCATCTTCGCGGTCAGCGGCTCGCCCTGCACCGTGGTCAGCGTCGCGGTGCCGCCACCCGCCTTGATCGCGGCGGCGATGTCCTTCGCGGTCATGCGGCCCGGCACGACGTGATAGGTCAGGATGTTGGTGAGCTGCGACTTGTTCTCCGGACGCGTCAGCGTGTCGAGCGTGCCCGCCGGCAGCTTGGCGAAGGCGGCGTTGGTCGGCGCGAATACCGTGAACGGACCCGGGCCGCTCAGCGTGTCGACGAGGCCCGCGGCCTTTACCGCAGTGACCAGCGTCGTCAGGTTGCTGGCAGCCGAGGCATTCTGCACGATCGTCTTGGTCGGGTACATTGCCGCGCCGCCGACGCGCGGGTTGGTCTTGGCGATCGCGGGCGCACCGACGATCAGGGTGGCGGCGGCCATCGCGCCGAGCATCTTGTTGCGTAGCATGATCCATCTCCGGCTCGACCATCGAGCCCGCGCAGATACGTTCGAACCGGCCAAATTGATGCAGATCAATGTGTCTTTTGATTGCGCATTGGGGGGAGCAGTGATCTTGCCACGCCGTCAGACGAGCGGGCTGCGCCCGTTCGCTGCCCGACGTGGCATGTCCGGCGATTGCTGGCACAATCGCCGGCTGCCCGTTACTTCATCAGCACCAATTCTTCCGCCATCGTCGGGTGAAGCGCGACGCAGGCGTCGAACTGCGCCTTGGTCAGCCCCGCCTTTACCGCAACCGCCGCCGCCTGGATGATCTCGGGGCAGTCGGGCCCGATCATGTGGATGCCGACGACGCGGTCGGTCTCGCCGTCGCACACCATCTTGTAGAGTGCGCGCTCGTCGCGGTTGGCGAGCACGTTCTTCATCGGGCGGAAATCGGACGAGTAGACGCGAACCGAGCCGAGCTTCTGCCGCGCCTCGGCTTCCGTCATCCCGACCGCGCCGATCGGCGGGTGGCTGAACACCGCGGAGGGCACGCAGTCGTAGTCGACGCGCGTCGGCTTGCCGCCGAACTGGGTGTCGGCGAACGCCTGCCCCTCGCGGATCGCGATCGGCGTCAGCTGGATACGGTTGGTTACGTCGCCGACCGCGAAGATCGACTGGCAGGTCGAGCGATTGTCCTCGTCGACCTTGATCGCGCCCAATTCGTCGACCTCGACCCCCGCGCTCTCCAGTCCCAGTCCGCGGGTCGCGGGCAGCCGCCCGGTCGCGAACATCACCGCGTCGACTGTGACGGGTTCGTGGTTCGACATGCTGACCGTCAGGCAACCGTCCTCACCCTTCTCGATGCCCTGGAACGTGGCATCGAAGCGGAACTCCAGCCCCTTCATCATGCTGATCTGCAGCAACCGGTCGCGGATCTGCAGGTCGTAGCCGCGCAGAATTTCCTTGCTGCGGTTCATCAGGATGACGTGGGCGCCGAGCTGGTGGAAGATGCCGGCGAACTCGTTGGCGATATAACCCGCACCCGCGATCAGGATGCGCTTGGGCACCGCGTCGAGGTGGAACGCCTCGTTCGAGGTGATGCCGTACTCGTGCCCGGGGCACTCGGGCACCATCGGGTAGGCGCCGACCGCGATCAGGATCTTGCCCGCGGTCTTCTTCGTTCCGTCGGCGAGCGTGACCTCGTTCGGACCCGATACGGTCGCGCGCTGGTGGATGATCTCGCCGCCGCTGCTCTCGATCGTCGTCGTGTACGCGCGGTTGATCCGGTCGACTTCGGAGAAGACGTTGGTGGTCAGGCACTGCCAGTCGAACTCGGGCGCGTCGGGCACCTTCCAGCCGAACCGCTGCGCGTCCTTCAGATCCTCGGCGAAATGCGCGCCGTAGACGAGCAGCTTCTTGGGCACGCAGCCGCGAATGACGCAGGTGCCGCCGACGCGGTATTCCTCCGCCACCGCGACGCGCGCGCCGTGCGCGGCCGACACGCGCGCCGCGCGCGTCCCGCCAGAACCCGCGCCGATGACGAACAGGTCGTAGTCATAGTCGGGCATGTCGCTGGTCCTGCTATCTCTATTCCTGATTGAGGCCGCTCGTACCGGGCACGAGCGGATCGCGCTAGCGCTGCCCCGCGCGGCGCATCGGCATCGCGTCGATCCGCCCCTGCAACGTGTCCGCCGGCACCGGCTCGGCCGAGCGCAGCGCGACATTGCCGTCCTTGCCGATCAGCACGACCGCGAAGCGTGCCGCGCGCAGGCGCAATCGCGTGCGTAAGCTTGCCGCAGTGTCGCTCGCGCCGGTCACCCCATCGCCGATCACCTCCACCACCTGCAAGTCCCGGTCTTCCGCACCGCGACGCCAGCCGCGCAGCGTCTCTCGCTGCGTGGCGAGCGCCGGGTCGCTCGCACCCGGCGCCGCGACGACGAGCACGCGGCGCTGCCACTTCATCTCGGCAACGCTCAGGCTGCTCGCGGCCGCGACGAGCGCGAGGATCACTCGCCGTCCGCGTCGTCGCCGCCGAACGCGCGCGCGATCAGGTCGTTGGTGGAAGGATCGAAGTCGCCGCCGCCCTTCGCCGCTTCCTTCGCCATCTCCTTGCCCAGTTCGACGCCGAACTGGTCGAACGAGTTGATACCCAGCAGCACACCATTCACGAACACGCGGTGCTCGTAGAAAGCGATCAGCGCGCCCAGCGTCCGGGCGTCCAACCGGTCGAGCAGCAGCGTCGAGGACGGCCGATCACCCGGATAGGCGCGCGCCGGATCGTCGGGATTCGCGCGCCCCTTCATCAGTGCGGCACCCTGCGCGAAGGCGTTCAGCAGCAGGTTCTTGTGGTGATCCTCCGACAGCGTGTCGCCGGCCTCGATCACTGCGAGGAACTCGACCGGCACCAGGTGCGTGCCCTGGTGAAGCAGCTGGAACACCGCGTGCTGCGCGTCGGTGCCGACGCCGCCCCAGGTGATCGGCGAGGTCGGCCGCCCGACCGGCTTGCCGTCGACCGTCACGCCCTTGCCGTTCGACTCCATTTCAAGCTGCTGCAGGTAGCTCGGCAGTAGCCGCAGCCGCTCGTCATAGGCGAACGGCGCGCGCGTCTCGGCGTGGCGCACCTGCGTGTAGTAGAGGTCGGCGAAGGCGGCGAGCGCGGGGGCATTCTCGTGCAGCGCCGACAGGCGGAAGTGGCGATCCATCTCGGCCGCGCCCTCCAGCAATTCCTCGAACTGGTCCCAGCCGAGCTTGATCGCGGCGGGGAAACCGATCGACGACCACAAAGAATAACGCCCGCCGACACCCTCGCTGAACGGCACCACGCGCGTTTCATCGACGCCCCACTCGATCGCCTTGTCGGGCGAGGCAGTGACCGCGACGACGCGGCCGTAGGGATCGGACACGCCCGCGCCCTGCATCCAGGCGATGACGCTCTCGGCGTTCATCATCGTCTCGGTCGTGGTAAAGGTCTTGGACGCGACCACCAGCAGCGTGGTGGCGGGGTCGAAGCGGTCGAACACGTCCTCCAGCGCCATGCCGTCGACGTTAGAGACGATCGCGACGTCGTAGTGGTCGCTGTCCCGCCCGAGCGCATCGACCAGCAGGTGAGGGCCGAGCGCCGAGCCGCCGATGCCGACGTGCAGGATGTGGTTGACCGGCCCGAACGCCTCCGCCTCGATCGCGTCGATCAGCGCGCGCATCCGCGCGTGGTAGGCGCCCGCGCGCGCGACCGAGTCGGGGTTACCCTCGCCGCGCTCGGCGGTGTGCTCGACCGGGCGATCCTCGGTCACGTTGACGTGTGCACCGGAGAACATCGCCTCGCGCTTGCCCGCCAGGTCGCATTCCTTCGCCAGCTGCTCGAACGCGGCGATCATGTCGGGGGTCAGGTGTGTCTTCGCCCAATCGAAGTGGATGCCGGCGACATCGAGCGTCAGCCGCTTCAGCCGCTCCGGATCGGCCGCGAACAGCGCCTCCAGCCGTTCGGTCGGCAGCGCCTCGATGGGTGACCAGTCAGCCATGATAATCTCGTCCTGCTAGCAAATCCGTCAGCCGCCCGAACGGGCGACGCGCATCATGGGTCCGCTTGCCCCGAGAGCCATGCTCCGAAACCAAGCTTGACGCGCATCGCCGCTTGCGCGACCGAACGGTCATGGCCACCAGCACCCCCGCGGGCAAGACCGCAGCGTCCGAGACCAAGGAAACGCTCCGCTTCCTGCTCAAGCTCGCGCTCTTCGTCTTCATCCTGCGCAGCTTCATCTTCGCGCCGTTCTCGATCCCCTCGGAGTCGATGCTGCCCCGGCTGCTGATCGGCGACTATCTGTTCGTGTCAAAGTGGAATTACGGCTATTCGCGCTGGTCGCTTCCCTTTGGCGTACCGCTGATCCCCGGCCGCATCTTCGCCTCCGATCCGACGCGCGGCGACACCGTCGTGTTCCGCAGCATGGAGCCCGACGACCACGACGTGATCAAGCGCGTGATCGGCCTGCCCGGCGACACCGTGCAGATGCGCCGCGGCCAGCTGTTCCTCAACGGCAAGGCTATTCCGAAGCAGCGCGTCGCCGACTTCATCGTGCCGATCTCGCCCAACTTCCCCGAGGACAAGTGCGGCACGCAGTTCCAGGATGTGGGCGCCAACAACCAGCCGATCTGCCGCTACCCGCAATTCCGCGAAACGCTGCCCAACGGGCGCAGCTACATGGTCATCGACCAGGAATATATCCCGATCGCCGATGACACGCCGGTCTACCGCGTGCCGGCGGGCGACGTGTTCCTGATGGGCGACAACCGCGACGACAGCGCCGACAGCCGCTTCGCCCCGCCCGAGGGGATGGGCTACATTCCGATGGAGCGGATCGAGGGCAAGGCGATCGTCAACTTCTGGTCGACCGATGGCTCGGCCGAGTGGTTGAAGCCGTGGACCTGGGTATCCGCCGCGCGGTGGCGCCGCATCGGGGAGGGCTTTTGAGCGAGCTTGCCGATTGGATCGAGGCGCGGCTCGGCTACCGGCCGCTCGAGATCGCACCCTATCAGCGTGCGCTGACCCATTCGAGCCACACCGGCGACAGCTACGAGCGGCAGGAGTTCCTCGGCGACCGCGTGCTCGGGCTGATCATGGCCGAGTGGCTGTACGAGACCTTTCCCGACGAGCCCGAGGGCAATCTGTCGAAGCGGTTCAACGCGCTGGTGACCGGTTCGGTCTGCGCCGCGGTGGTGCGTGATCTCGGCGTCGCGCCGCACCTGCGGCTCGGCAAGCAGGCGCGCGACGACGGCGCCGCCGCCAGCGACAACGTGCTCGGCGACGTGATGGAGGCGCTGCTCGGCGCGCTCTACCGTGAGCGCGGGCTCGATGCCGCGCGCGACGTCGTGCGCCGGCTGTGGGCGGATCGCCTCCACGCCGATGGCGTCGCGCCGCAGCATCCCAAGTCCGCGCTGCAGGAATGGGCCGCCGCCAACCGCCGCGCCACCCCGGCGTACGAGGTGACCGACCGCTCCGGTCCCGGCCACGCGCCGCGCTTCACCGTCCGCGTGGCGGTCGGCAAGGATGAGACCAGCGCCACCGGCACCAGCAAGCAGGAAGCCGAAACCGCCGCCGCCGCTGCCCTGCTCGACACGCTGCGCCAGCAAACCCCACCGCCGAAACGCCGCCGGCGCGGTTGAACGAGCGGCATCATCGATGACGCGACCCAGCTCGTTGACCTGTGGCCGCCTGCTACTGTTCTCGGCTACCGTCGCGCTTTCCGCATGCGGTCGCATACCGGCGGGTTGCGAGCATTACAGCTTGGCGTCGGTTGGTAAGGTTCTGAAGATCGCGGAGCAGGACACGATCGAAACCTTGCAACGCTATTATGATGTGCCTGCGGCTGCGGCGGCACGATTCTCCTGTTGGGGCAATTGCACGGTTGTCTATCAGGCGAGGAACATCCTCGACGGCTTCCTGGGTGGATCGAAGCCCAACATGTTCATCGTCAGAATACGTTGGGAGAACAAGGCGCTGTCCAAGCCTTTCCTGCGTCAAATCTATGTCAGTTCGTGCGGAAAGGTCATGGAGCAAAAGCCGATCGCAGACTGATGGCGGTCTGCCCGCGCGATTGTTTTCGTGTCGTCAAACCCCGGCGCGACCTGCATGATCGGCTTTGCAAGGAACCCGGCTGGGAGCATCAACGACCAGCTTGATCGAGGAGCGTGCCTGTGGTGACCATGACCGTCGTCTACCCTTACGACGCCGACAAGCCGTTCGATGAGGCCTATTACGCCCAACACCACATGCCACTCGTCAAGGAGGTCTGGGGCGACGCGGTGACCGGGACGACCGTCTACCACGCGCTCGCCGGGCTGTCGGGCGAGCCGGCCTTTTCCACCATCGCGCAGGTCGAGTTCGCGTCGATGGAGGCATTTCAGAAGGCGATGGCGAACCCGCGCTCCGCTGAGGTCAACGCCGACATCCCGAACTTCTGCCGCGTGACGCCGACGTTCCAGCTCAGCCGCCGGGTGTGACGTCCGCCTGGACCCCGGCGGCCGACAGCGGGATCACGCTGCGGCAGGTGGTCGCAAACGGGCTGACGTTCGAGGTGGCGCAAGCGGGTGAGGGCGATCACCTGGCGCTGTGCCTGCACGGCTTTCCCGAGCTCAACTTCTCGTGGCGCTATCAAATGCCGCTGCTGGCGGGGATGGGCTACCGCGTCTGGGCGCCCAATCAGCGCGGCTATGGTGCGTCGTCGCGGCCCGAGGGCGTGGCCGCGTACAGCGCCGACCGGATCGTCGCGGATGCCGCGGCGCTGTTCGACGCCAGCGGTGCTGCCAAGCTGACGCTGGTGGCGCATGACTGGGGCGGGGCGATCGCGTGGATGTTCGCGATCAACCGGGTACGGCCGATCGCGCGGCTGGTGGTGATGAACCTGCCGCATCCGATCTGCTTCGCCGAGGCGTTGAAGCATTGGCCGCAGCGGCGGCGCAGCTGGTACATGGCGGCGTTCCAGCTGCCGTGGTTGCCGGAGCGTGCGATGATCGTGAGGGATGCAGCAGCGGTGCGCCACGCCTTTCGCGGCATGGCGGTCGACAAGTCGCGTTTCCCCGACGAGGTGCTGGGCGTCTACGCCGCAGCAGCCCAAGCGCCGGGTGCGGCGACCGCGATGATCAACTGGTACCGTGCCGCGGCGCGCCACCGCGATGCGATGAAGCTGCGCAACGGCGGGCGGGTCGAGGTGCCGACGCTGATCGTCTGGGGCGAGGAGGACAGCGCACTCGGGCTGGAAACGCTGAACGGAACCGAGCGGTTCGTCCCCGACCTGACGATCCGGCGGCTGCCCGGCGTGTCGCACTGGGTGCAGCAGGAAGCGCCCGAGGCAGTCAACGCGATCCTCGCCGACTGGCTGCCGCGCGGCTGACCGACACGAGAAGGGGAGCAGAACCCTGCGGTCCCGCTCCCCATTAACCCCGCGCGCTACGCAACCGGCGCGAAGGTTCCTGATCGAAAGATCAGAAGTGGGTGACGATACCCAGCGTCGGGCGGAAGCTGTGGACCCAGCCGAACGACGACACTTCGCCGCGCAGGCGGAAGCCCGCGTTGCCGGTCAGGCCGCCCAGGCCGATGTCCTTCGGGCCGACTTCGAAGCCGACGCCGTAGGTGACATCGTCATAGTCGCGGTTGGTGTTCACGCGCTTGTCGAAGTTGACCCACTGGTAGCCGACCTTGCCGTAGAACAGGCCGCTCTCACCGGCGCGGAAGCCGAAGCGGCCGGCGGCGCCATATTCCCAGTCGATGTCGCCCGACACGCCCTTGGCGACGTTACCCTCGGCGCCGACGAAGAAGGCGTTAAGCGGCACGTTGAAGCCGACCAGACCCTCGACCAGCGAACCGTTCAGCTTATCGCGACGGTTGACGGGCGGGATGCCGGCCTTGTTCGGCTCGCTGTCGAACTGCTCCCAGCCGCCGCGGATCGCGAAATACGGGTCGATGCCGAACGCCTTGGTGCCGTCGGGCGCGGTCGCCGTGTCGGTGGTGGTCGTCTGACCATAAGTGGTGTCGGTGGTCGACGGATAGGACGCGTCCTGCGCGAAGGCAGGGGCAGCGGCGAGAGCGGACACGGCAACGGCCGTCGCAAGAACGAGCTTACGCATGATGAACCTCGGTATAGTTTTATCTGTTTATCGGGGGTGGCCGCCTGCGGCAGCGTACCCGAGGCCCACCTAACCGGCGGAAGTGAACAGGGTTGCGCAAATCGCGCCGCGCGGTCGCACTAAATAGCGACTGTGGCCGGAACGACACGCTTTCTTTCGCCTTCATGAACGCGCGCGCCACAAAGCGGCCGCAGCGCAACATGGCTGCCACAAAGCCGCCGCACCCCGCCATGTTCGGCCTTGGTCGGTCGTGCGGCATTGAACGACCGAATCGCTGCCGACGCTCAGCGCGCGCGTCTGGTCGGCGCGTGAAAGTCGGGCGGCTTGTCCGCGATCCAGCGCAGGAAGCGCGCCATCACCGGCAGGTCGCGGATCGCCTCCAGCGTGCCCGCGACCGCCAGCGCGCGATTGTCGGCGGCGGCGTGGATCGCGCGGTGGCAGATCGGGTGCACCGGCTCGGTGTGCGTGCCGCCCTCGCTCTTGGGCACGACATGGTGCCACTCGACCTTCACGCCCAGCGGACGCCCGCACAAAGCGCAGACCGGCGGCGGCGCGGCGCGCGCGGCGAGCGCCTCGGCCTCCGCCAGCCCCGCCTTGCGCTTCACCCGTCCGGCCACCGATCCTCCTGCGTGCGGGAGAGCAGACGCGCGGTGCCGCACCGGGGTTGCATTGCCCAGCACGCGAGGTGGGAAGGGCGCGGAAGGTCACTAAAGTCACACCCCTACGCATGTGCGCGCGTGCGTAGGGGCTTTGGGACGTTCGAGCCGATCGCGCGACAATCGCACGTGCGACCTCACGTCGCGTCCCGGCAGTCCTTCGGTTCGTCGGGGGAGTAATCCTGCACCAGCGTCGGCACCATCTCGCACGCGTGATCGCCGAGCGTGCCGAGCGAGCGCTGGAAGGTGCCGCGCGCGGCATCGGTCATCGCCTCGAATCCGTCCCAGCGGTCGCCCGGCTTTCCGGCGGGCAGCAGATGCTGGAGCAGGAAGACGAGCAGCCGGTCGCTCGGCTCGCGCGTCGTCTGGACGAGCGTGCCGTCCTTCCACACCTCGCGGACGGTTCCGCGGGTCGCGCGCTCGAACGCGAGCGTGGTGAGGCGCACCGTCGCGATCTTGAGCGCCTGATCCCAGGTGCGCGCGAAGCCCTCGGCATCGGGCCGCGCACGCAGGCGATAGGCGGAGCGCGACGACACCCCCGCTTCCTGACACGCCGCGCTGACCGAACCCGTCTCCGCCAAGACGGTCAGAAAGGTCCGCTGCCGCTCGGCGGTCCAGCCATCGGCGCGCACGCGCACCGGCACGGGCGGGGGCAGCGGCAGGTCGGTGACGTTGTCATGTGCGAGGTCATGCCCGGTTGATCGAGCGGCGGCGGTACGGCGAGCGGCCATGTGTGTGCTCCGTGTGAGAGGAGCAGGTGAGGTATGCGGGATCGGGGTGTGTAGGACAGATGTAGAAGGCTACTGAAAAAGTTTCGATACGGGCTTAACTATTTTATCCGCGTCCGTTTGCGTCATCATTCCACTCACCCAATCAGCAACCATCGCTTGCCAAACAGACTGTTCAGGTACGCGTATAGCGTTGGATACCGCCTTTACCCATTTATGATGATCATCAATCGTAACTGCTTGGCTGATCGCTGACGCTACTTCCGAATAGTCTCGTTTAAGCATTTCAGGTATCGCACCAAAATTATTCGATATTGTTGCCTCAAAAACCAGTTTCTCAGGCGGAAGGCCGTCGCCAGGAAGGATCTCACATCCTGGAGCGGCCTCTTGATCTGCATCTAGAAATACGCTTGTCGGTCGGGCAAATCTATCAGCAGCTTTCATCTGTCCCAGCATCTTTGCAACTGACGCTGGGCCGCAAGGGGTCACTAAGATCGTCGGAAAGCGGTCTTGCAAACGTGCAGCTAGTACCTCCTCGACTAGTGCCTTCGCTGCTTCGTCTTCAACAAATATTTCTGCTTCGTAGTGTGCAACATCATCCATCTTAGTCATTGCGAAGTAGGGCGTTACCCCCCTCAGCACTGTCTTTCCGCCCGACGAATTTGAAATCTGTATACGAGCTCTCTCGGGTAGTTCCTCTAGAACATAGGGGGAATGAGTAGAAAAGATGAATTGCACGCTTTTTTCTCGTGCGATCGAAGCTAAATCTCGAACCAGTCTTCGTTGCGCCCGAGGATGAAGGGCTGTCTCAATCTCATCGATTAAAACAAGTGAGTTAGCAGGAAAATCCACGCTCATCATATCGGCTATGGTCATCTCTCCAGCCCCTTGGTGGAAGCCAGAATAACTTGCCGAGTTTGAAGACAGAACGGTAACCTGTCTCACTTTGTCAACGGACGAAAGAGCCGACTTGGCGGCTGTATATGAACGTCCCAAGACCGCCGTGAGGCGCTTAACGGCATTATCAGAGTACAACGTCGCTGAAGTCTCTTTGACTCCGGCGCGCGCTATTCGAGCGTATCCTACCCTCGTGGACACCGGTTGAAGGCGTGATAAATCCATGTAGACAATAGCACGTTCGCGCCTCTCGGGGTTTCCGCGCCAGCGTCCCGACGGCTTCCGAACGCTACCTTGCCTAGACGACTCGCCCTCGCGCACGGAGTAGCGCAACTCAACCCCGGTTTGCGTGTCCCAGGCTGTGTCCGGGAAGAAATCAGATGCGAACCGATCAGTTGTTCCAGGAGATTTATAAACCGATGCAGCGGCCTGTAGAACAGTACTCTTTCCGGTTCCATTCTCTCCAACAATGGCGATTAATGGAAAGTTGAAATCGATTCTCTCGCCTTGCCAGCCTCGAACACCCTTAATTGAAAGCCATTCTAGCCTTTTAGGCCAGCCGTTGTTGGCGTCCCACTTATCGAAAAGTAGTTTGACTTCCTTGGACAGGGGCATTCAACGCCTCGTTGAAGGTTTTAACTTGTGCTATTTGTCTTTCGCGAGGCTAGGTCGGTTAGTCAAAGAGCATTCCTCACAGTTTCCGCCGCGGGCAAGGCCCGCGTCGTCGGTCGGCGCTATGGCGCCGCCGGCCGGGCGAGCCGCGGGGTCGCTCGGGGTTAGCTGACGCTAACCCCTTGCGCGGCTCGCCTTACTCCGCCGCCACACCACCAAACATATCCGCCTCAGCCACCACGTCCTCGTTCGCCGGCTTCGCGTCCTTCGCCTTCTTGCGTTTGTCGAACGCGTCCCAGACGTCGTTCCACTGGCCCTTGGTCGCGGCCTTCGAATATTCGGTCGCGCGGGTTTCGAAGAAGTTGGCGTGCTCGACGCCGTTCAACAGCGGGGTGAGCCACGGGATCGGGTGCTCGTCGATCATGTAGATCGGCTTCAGGCCCAGCTGCCCCATGCGCCAGTCGGCGATGTAGCGGATGTACTTCTTGATGTCCTTGGGCTTCATTCCCTCGACCGGGCCCATCTCGAACGCCAGGTCGATGAAATTGTCCTCCAGCCGGATCGTCGTCTGGCACACGTCGGCGATGTCGTCCTTGACCGCCTTGGTCAGGCACTGCCGCTCGGCGCAGAAGGCGTGGAACATGCGGATGATGCCTTCGCAGTGCAGGCTCTCGTCGCGCACCGACCAGCTGACGATCTGCCCCATGCCCTTCATCTTGTTGAAGCGCGGAAAGTTCATCAGCATCGCGAACGACGCGAACAGCTGCACACCCTCGGTAAAGCCGCCGAACATGGCGAGCGTGCGCGCGATATCCTCGTCCGAGTCGACGCCGAAGTTCTGCATGTAGTCATGCTTGTCCTTCATCTCGGCATATTCGAGGAAGGCGCCATACTCGCTCTCGGGCATGCCGATCGTGTCGAGCAGATGGCTGTAGGCGGCGATGTGCACCGTCTCCATGTTGCTGAACGCGGTCAGCATCATCTTGATCTCGGTCGGCTTGAACACGCGGCCGTATTTCTCGTGGTAGCAATCCTGCACCTCGACGTCGGCCTGCGTGAAGAAGCGGAAGATCTGCGTCAGCAGGTTGCGCTCGTGATCGGTCAGCTTCTGCGCCCAGTCGCGGCAATCCTCACCCAAGGGCACTTCCTCGGGCAGCCAGTGGAGCTGCTGCTGGCGCTTCCAGAACTCGAACGCCCAAGGGTATTCGAACGGCTTGTACTGCTTGGACGCGTGGAGGAGGGACATGGGGCTTACTCCGACAGGATGGTGTTGAGGTGGTGGCCGGCGACGCCGAGCGTCAGCGCGCCGAGAAAACAATCGCGCGCACCCGTAAGCGCGGCGCGGGCAGGGAGCGCGCGCGGCAGGTGGCGGCGGCGCAGCTGCACGAGCCCGAGCGCGAACAGCAGCGCGCCCGCGATCAGCAATGCCGCGGTGGCGAGAAGCGCGAGCGGGTGCCTCACAGTGCGTCGCTCTCGCTGCTTCGGGTTAACGCCGCGTCTTCGCTGCTCCACTGCTGCATCGCCGCCGCGCTCATCGCCAGCACCGCGCCGCCCGACAGCAGCATGATGCCGACCATGCGGAACACATAGACCTTGGCCGGGCCGCTCGGCCGGGTGAGCGCGAGGAGCAGGCCTGCGCCGACGAGCGCGAGCACGCCTGCGACCGCGTACATGATGATGATCTGCCAGCTCATGCCGCGCGCACCGAAGCGTGTGCGGGCGATGCGACCAACGGCCGGGTCGTGCGTTGCGCCCCCGAACCCATCAAGCAAGGAGTGACACGATGGTCGATGCCAGCCAGATCAAGGAACATGCCGAAGTCATCGGTGCCGACGGCACCCACGTCGGCACGGTCGACCACGTTCAGGGCGACCGCATCAAGCTGACCAAGAACGACTCGCCGCAGACACAGGACGGGCAGGGCGCGAAGCACCATTACATCTCGATCGGCCTCGTCGCCGATGTCGAGGACGGCAAGGTGCGGCTGTCGGCGAACGGCGCCGAGGCGGTGCAGTTCGAGGAATCGGAGTAACGCACGACGCCCATTACGGGCACGTGCAGCCCCGGTTCGCGTGTCCAGAGCGGGCAGGCGGGCCGGGGCTTTCGTTGTGCGCCGCATCGATCGACCGCAGCGTGCACACGGCAGCGCGATGCGCGCGGAGTGCGCAGCGGCGTGCATCGTGTCTCGGCTCGATTCGACCAACGTCTGCTCCCGGTGCGAGGCGGCGAGACGCTCGCCGACCTGCCCGCGGATGATACGGGAAAGCGGGCTGCATCACCACCCCGCTCCGAGGCTCGCAGCGACGTTTTTCTGTGCACAAATCGGCTATGTAGGTGTGGCTGGCGGGATCGCCCGCTAGATATAGTGAGTGCCGTTGTGACGTGCGCGGGAGCTGGGCTACTGGCAGGCGGACGGATGTACCCGCTATGTTCCGTGTGTTGTCGAGTCGGGTTTGGCGACGAGCGCGCAACCTGAGCGAGGTGCGTTCAACGCAGCGGCGATGAGCGGGGTCGCTCTCTGCGGCTCTGAAGGCTGGTCTCGACGAGGGCGAGGGTTGGAGCAGCAGGCGAAGGCATGCTGGTCGGGCTTCGACCGCCGATCCGCATCATCGCGCTTGGGCGGGCGCTTTGCTATTTCGGTGCACTAAGAACTTCGGCGCGTGCCCACGGCTGGAATTCTCGTCGCCCGCTACCCTGCCGCGATCACGCGGCAGGTGTCGCGCCTCGCTTCAACGAGCGGCGTATTTGACCGGGACCAGCGGGTCGCCGCACTTCTTGACGTTATAGTCGCTGCCCTTCCAGCACATCTTCTCGAACCGCGGCAGCGTCGCGGGCAGGGGGCGGCCTGTGCGCACGATCGCCTGGTCGCCCCACGGCGTCAGGCTGTTGCGCAGCTCGCGCATGCGGTCGAGCGACAGGCGGGTGAACTGGCCGCGCGGGCTGAACAGCGCCTCGCGTCCTATGTCGCCCGCGACGCGGCAGAAGTTGAACTGCGAATTGACCGTCGCGAAGCTGGAATAGGTACGGGTGCCGAACTGGTCGAGCGCTTGCTGGCCTTCCTTCTTGGTCTTGGCGGTGCGCAGGAAATATTTGGTCAGCGTGTCGTACGAAGACTTGAGCTCGTCCTCATGGTCGGTCAGCAGCGCGTTGTATTTGTCGACCGTCAGCAGCGTCGGCTCGAACTGGCATTGCAGCGCGGCGACGTTGAGCGCGGCGCGCATGTTCCACGCCACACCCGCGCGCTGCTCGGCGTCGGTGGCGCCGGGCAGGGCCATGCCCACGTCGGGCTCTGTGCCCGTGATCGCGGCACCGCTCAGGTCCTTGTGCTGCAGATAGAATTGCGCGGACGCCGATACGCTGGACAACGCGCACACGGTTGCGGCGCACACGCCGACGAACCGAACCAACCCCATGTTCCGAACTCCTCGCCCGCGCGACCCCGTCTCGCGCCCTGATGGGTCCGGCTTTTACCAACGTTGGTTAATGCGCCCAAGCGATTTCTGCCACGATTTGCTGGCGTTCCGTCGCAAAACGGAGACGGGATCGAAACGATTCGAGCCCGCGTGCGTGCGACCTCGTCGCTCTCGCACCTTGATCGCGATCAATATTCCCTGCTGTCGGGAAGGCGCCGACGTGGATCGATCGGACAACGAAAAAGGCCGCCCGGTCGCCCGGACGGCCTTTCGCATCGTAAGTGCCCGAAGGGCAGATTACATCGCGTTGGTCGTGGTCGTGGTCATGGTGTTCGACATCATCATGTCGTTGCCCATGCCGGCGCCCATCGTGTCGTTCGCCATCATGCCGCCGTTCATGCTGCCGTCGACGGCGGTCATGTTGTCCGACATGGTGTCCATGCCCTCGGTGGCGTTCATGTCGGTGATCATGGTGTTGTCGGTGGTGGTCTCGGTCTTCGAACCGCACGCCGAAACCGCGAGGGCGGCTGCCGCGAGTGCCGAGCCGGTCAGAACCTTGGTGATGATGGCACGCATGAATTTGCTCCCTAGACTATAAGATTTGGAGACCGTTGGGGTCGTGGAATTACCCAAATCAGGTACGATGGTAATCGGTACGCGACCACCCCTCAAGCCTCGATTTCACCGTGACAAGAAAGGCTTTGGAGAAAAGGTCTGGCGGTGAACGCCAGCGCGGCGTCGAAGGTTGCATGGCTGGTCGGTTTTTCAAGCGCTTGCGCGCTCGTGACCGGATAATCGGCGATCCCGCACGGTACGATCCCGCCGAAATGCGACAGGTCGGGGGAGAGGTTGACCGCGAAGCCGTGCAGCGTGACCCAGCGGCGCACGCGAATCCCGATCGCGCCGATCTTCGCCTCCTGTCCCGATCGGTCGTGCGTCCAAATGCCGATGCGGCCGGGCGCGCGGAAACTGTCGATCCCGACATGCGCCAGCGCCGCGATCACCCATCCCTCGACCGCGTGGACGAAGCAGCGCACGTCGCGCCCGCGCTTGTTCAGGTCGAGCACCAGATAGCCGACGCGCTGACCGGGCCCGTGATAGGTGTAGCGCCCACCGCGCCCCGCCGGCATCACCGGAAAGCGCGCGTCGACCAGCTCGGCCGGGTCGGCGCTGGTCCCCGCGGTGTAGACCGGCGGGTGTTCGAGCAGCCAGATCAGCTCGCGCGCCTCGCCCGCCGCGACCGCGGCGGCGCGCGCCTCCATCTCGGCTAGCGACTGGTCGTACGGCGTCAGCCCCGGCGTCACGCGCCATTCGATATCGTCAAGTCCGTTCACGCCGCCCCAGATGCGATGCGGTTGCCGCAATGGCAATGATGCGACCGGCGTCATCGCGGGCGAACGCGCGCCTCCTGCCCGGCTGGCATGCGCGCGGCGGATCGGCTACGCCGCGGCGGCGAACAACGGGGGTGACGATGGCAGGCACGCGCATGGGGGTCCGCATGGGGCTGGTGTGGGACCGCACGGTCGATGTGCTGCAGGGGCGCAGTGGCATCCTGGCGCGGTTGGCGATCCTGTTCCTGTTCGTGCCCGGCGTCGTGAGCGCCGCGGTGAGCAGCGCGGCGACGCCCGGCACGCCGCTGGCGTTCGTATCCTCGCTCGCCTCGATCGCGGCCAGCATCATCCTGATTGCGGGCGTGCTCGCGATCACCGCGGTGGCGAGCGACCCCGAGGTCGATGCGGCGCAGGCGACGCGGATCGCGTTCGCGCGGCTGCTGCCGGCGCTGGGCGCGATCGCGCTGGTCATGGTCGTCCTGTTCGTCGTCATGATCCCCATCACGCTGCTGATCATGCACGCGGGCGCGACGTTCAATCCCGCGACCGGTCGCTTTGATCTGGCGCGCGCGAGCGGCAGTGCGCTTCAACTGGCGGGGGTGATCGGGCTGCTCGCGCTGATCGTCGGCCTGTGGCTGACCGCCAAGATCGCGCCCTTGTTCGCGGTGATCGTGAACGAGCGTCGCGGGCTGGGGGCGTTCGCGCGCAGTTTCCGCCTGACGCGCGGCTCGACGCTGCGGCTCGTCGGCGTGATCATCCTCTACGGCATCGTCGTGATCGTCGCGGTAATGGCAGCGACGCTGATCGCGGGGATCGCCGCGCGGCTGCTGCTCGGCCCCGACGCTCCCGGCGGCGTCACGTTCGTGACCGGCGTCGCCTCGTCCGCGGTCACCGCGCTGCTGACGGTGGTGCAGACGGTGTTCTACGCGCGTTTCTACGTCGCCGCGCGCGAGCATGAAGAGCCGGTGACGGACGCGCCGCTCGAACCATGACACTCACCTTCTCGCGGCTGCTCGCCGATGCCTGGTCGCTGTTCCGGCGTCAGGCCGACCTGATCCTGCGCATCGCGCTGCCGCTCGTCGTCTTCCCCGCCTTCGCGGTGCAATTGCTGTGCGATCCCTTGCCGCCGCTGCCGCCGCCCCCGCGCGATCAGCCGATGCTGGAGGCGTGGATCGCGCAGGTCGGCGTCTGGGGACAGACGAACGCGATCTGGTACCTGCTCGCCGACGCGGTCAGCGTGTTCGGCCTCGCCGCGATCGCGATCCTGCTGCTCGACCCCGATCGCCCGGTGGTAGCGGGCGCGCTGCGCACCGCGGGAACGCGGCTGGTCGCGTTCATCCTCGCCAGCCTGCTGATCGCGGTGCCGGTCGGCATGAGCATGTGGCTGTTCGTGCTGCCCGGATTGTGGGTGCAAGGGAGGCTATCGGCGGTGATCCCGCTGCTCGCGCGTGCACCGGGACAGCGCGTGGTGCCTGCGATCCGCACCTCGTGGCGCGCGACCCGCGGGGCAGGGTTCGCACTCGCCGGCGCGGTCGTGTCGGTGTTCCTGCTGCAATGGCTCGCGATCGTGCCGCTCCTGTCCGCCGACGAGTGGCTGCGCGCACCCGGCAACGACAATCCGCTGGTGCTGAGCGTCGTCGACGGCGGAATCGCATTGCTCGGCGGCGCGTACCACCTTTCCGTGCTGATGATCGGCGTCGCGGCCTATATCCGGCTGGCGAGAAAGGGCAGCTGAGGCGCCGCGTCCTCGGGCAGCAACCCGAGCCCGCGCGGATCGGGAAAGGTCTCGATCGTGCGCCTGATCGCGACAAAGCCCTGCGCACGGTAGAAATTGAGCGCCGACGGGTGGTCGAGCGTGCAGGTGTTGAGCGCAACACGGGTCACGCCACGCACCCAGGCGCGCGCCATCGTCTCCGCCATCAACCAGCGTCCCAGCCCTTGCCCGGCGAGTTCGGGCACCAGCGCGAAATAGGCGATGTCGCACGCGCCTTCGTGCCGGAAATCCAGCTCGACCATGCCGACCTCGATCCCGGCAGCGTCGATCGCGGCGAAGACCTGCACCCGCGGATCATGGATGATCGCGGTGAGCGCGGCGTCATCCATCACCAGCCGCGAATACCACAGCCAGCGCTGCCCGACGCGGCGGAACAATTCGCGGTACTTGGGCGGCGTGGGTTCCATCCAGCGCACCAGCCGCAGCCGCGACGGCGGGGTAGGGCGCAGCGGCGGTCGGCGCGTCATCTCCAGCGTGGTGACGATCGTCGCCAGATCGCCTTCGGGCACCGGGATCAGCGCCACCGAGTCAGTCCCAGTTCGCGACCGGGGGCAGGCTCATCAGGATCGCGTCGATGTTGCCGCCGGTCTTCAACCCAAACAACGTGCCGCGATCGTAGACGAGGTTGAACTCGGCATAGCGTCCGCGCCAGCGCCGCTGCTCGGCCACGTCGTCGGCGGTGAAGGCGTCGTTCATGCGCCGACGCACGATCCGTGGGTAAGTGTCGAGAAAAGCCCGGCCGACGTCCTGTGTGAACGCCAGATCGCGCGCGAAATCGTTCTCGAGATGATCGTAGAAGATGCCGCCGACCCCGCGGTGCACCTTGCGATGCGGAATGTAGAAATACTCGTCCGCCCATTCCTTGAAGCGCGGATAATAGCCCGCGTCGTGCGCGTCGCACGCGGCCTTCAATGTTGCGTGAAAGTCGTCGGTGTCGCCCTTGACCGGCAGCGGCGGATTGAGATCGGCGCCGCCGCCGAACCACTGCTTGGTCGTGCGCAGGAAGCGCGTGTTCATGTGCACCGCGGGCACGTGCGGGTTCGCCATGTGCGCGACCAGGCTGATGCCGGTCGCGAAAAAGCGCGGATCCTCGCCCGCGCCGTGGATCGTGCGCCCGAACTCGCCCTCGAACGTGCCGCCGACCGTGGACACGTTGACGCCGACCTTCTCGAACACGCGGCCCTTCATTACGCCGCGCACACCCCCGCCGCCCGGCTCACCCGACGGGTCGGCGCGATCCCAGGCGATATAGTCGAACGTCGCATCCGACCCCGCCTCGCGCTCGATCGCCTCGAACTCGGCGCAGATCAGGTCGCGCAGATGCTCGAACCAGGTGCGGGCTTGGGTCTGTTGGTCGTCGAGTGGGAACATGGCGCAGCGCCTTAGCGGGCGAGGGCGCCTTACGTCGAGGCGGCAGAATGTCTCATGCGGGCCAGCCGTCGGTCTGCCGCATCGCCTCGCCCAGGATCATCGCGCACGACACCGCGACGTTCAGCGATCGCATACCGCTACGCATCGGCACCCGCACGCGCAGGTCGGCGCGCGCGTGAACGTCGGCGGGCACGCCCGCGCTCTCCGACCCAAACAGCAGTACATCGTCGGCGGCATAGCGCGCCTCGGTGTACGGCACCGCGCCGCTGGTGGTCGCCAGCACCAGTCGCGCGGGCGAGGCGGCGAGGAACGCGTCCCAGTCGACGTGGCGCGTCACCTGCGCAGCGGCGGCATAGTCCATGCCCGCCCGCGCCAGCGCACGGTCGCTCCACGGAAAGCCCATCGGCTCGATCAGGTCGACACCCGCATCCATGCACGCGGCGAGCCGCAGGATCGTCCCCACATTGCCCGCGATATCGGGTTGAAACAGTGCGATCCGCATGACGGGATCATTACCCCGGTCTTTCCGCATCCGCAAAATGGGATTGGCAAAGCGCGGAGGGCTTGGCTATCAGGCCATGAGAGGACCGGCCAAGGGGATGGCCGGCCGCGAAGGGGGGTACGCGGGCGTCCATTGCTCGCCACGTGCCCCGCAGGGCAATGCAAGGGCTCGTGTGAATGGCGACTGTCGACGATCGGCTTCCTCCGGGTGAGGACCCCGCGCTCCTCGCGGACGATACCTTCCACGACCCGCGCCGTCGCGACTTCATCAACATCGCCGCCGTCTCGTTCGCAGGCGTCGGCGCGCTGGCGATCGTGCTGCCGCTGATCAACCAGATGAACCCCTCGGCCGACGTGCTCGCGCTGTCGACGACCGAGATCGACATCTCCAAGATCGAGCCGGGGCAGGCGATCAAGGCGAGCTTCCGCAAGCAGCCGCTGTTCGTGCGTAACCTGACGCCGAAGGAGATCGCCGAGGCCGATGCGGTGCCAGTGTCGTCGCTTCGCGATCCGCAGACGCTGGAAGAGCGCACCAAGGCGGGCAAGAAGAACTGGCTGATCACACTGGGCGTCTGCACGCATCTGGGCTGCGTGCCGCTGGGCGCGGGCGAGGGCGAGAACCGCGGTCCGTTCGGCGGTTACTTCTGTCCGTGCCACGGCTCGGCCTACGACACCGCCGCGCGCATCCGTCAGGGGCCGGCGCCGAAGAACCTGGTCGTTCCCGAATATACGTTCAATTCTGACACCGTCGTGACGGTGGGTTGAGGTAGCAGCCATGAGCTTTCCCTGGGCCAAGCATTACGAGCCGAAGCAGCCGCTGATGCGGTGGGTGGACGAGAAGCTGCCGCTGCCACGCCTCGTCTACAACGCGATCGGCGCCGGTTATCCGGTGCCCCGCAACCTCAACTATTTCTGGAACTTCGGCGTGCTCGCGGGCGCGGCGCTGGTGTGCCAGATCGTGACGGGCGTCGTGCTCGCCATGCACTACGCCGCCAACGGCGCGGTCGCGTTCGGCTCGGTCGAGAGCATCATGCGCGACGTGAACGCGGGCTGGTTCCTGCGCTACGCGCACGCGAACGGCGCGTCGATGTTCCTGGCCGTGGTCTACATCCACATCGGCCGCGGGCTCTACTACGGGTCTTACAAGGCGCCGCGCGAGATGGTGTGGCTGCTCGGCGTCGTCATCTTCCTGCTCATGATGGCGACCGCGTTCATGGGCTACGTGCTTCCCTGGGGGCAGATGAGCTTCTGGGGCGCGCAGGTCATCACCGGCTTCTTCTCGGCCATCCCGCTGGTGGGTGAGACGATCCGCATCTGGCTGCTCGGCGGATTCGCGCCCGACAATGCCGCTTTGAATCGCTTCTTCTCGCTCCACTATCTGCTGCCGTTCGTCACCGCGGGCGTCATCATCCTGCACATCTGGGCGCTGCATATCCCGGGGTCGAACAACCCGACCGGCGTCGACGTGAAGGGCGAGCAGGACACGGTGCCGTTCCACCCGTATTACACGGCCAAGGACGGCGTCGGCGTCGCGGTGTTCTTCCTGATCTTCGCCGCCCTCATCTTCTTCTCGCCCAACCTGCTCGGCCACCCGGACAATTACATCGAGGCGAACCCACTCTCGACCCCGGCGCACATCGTGCCCGAATGGTACTTCCTGCCGTTCTACGCTATCCTCAAGAGCTTCACCGCCGACTTCATCCTGCCGGCGAAGCTGTGGGGCGTGCTCGCGATGTTCGGCTCGATCCTGCTGCTGTTCTTCCTGCCGTGGATCGACTCGTCGCCGGTACGCTCCGCCAACTATCGCCCGACCTACCGCTGGTTCCTCGTCGTGCTGCTGCTCGACATTCTGGTGCTCGGCTACGTCGGCGGTGCGGAGGCGACCGCGCGCAACGTCATCATGGGGCAAATCGCGGCGGGTTATTATTTCGCGCACTTCCTCATCATCCTGCCGCTGATCTCGGCGTCCGAGCGTCCGCGCCCGCTGCCCAACTCGATCACTGAGGCGGTGCTGGCGAAGCACGCAGGCACCTCGCCCGCCAAGACAGCGATGGCCGGCTGAGCCGAGCAGCGACGAAAAGGGGATACAGAACACAATGGCTCGTCTCATCTCGATCGTGATCGGCGCGGCGTTCGTCTTCGTGCTGGCGATCGCGCTGTTCGGCACCGCGAAGACCGCGATCACCGAACCGGCGGCGGAAAGCGCGGAACACGTCTTCCACCTGCATCCCGAGAACATCGGGCTGCCGTCGGCCGGGCTGTTCGGCAAGTTCGACCGCCAGCAGGTCCAGCGCGGTTTCGCGGTCTACAAGGAAGTGTGCGCCGCCTGCCACTCGCTCAAGTACGTGGCGTTCCGCGACCTGACCAAGATCGGCTATACCGACGCCGAGGTAAAGGCGATCGCCAACCAGTGGGTGATCGAGCAGCCGAGCGTGAACCCGGACACGGGTGAGGCGACGACGCGCAAGAACCTGCCGTCCGACCACTTCCCGTCGCCGTTCGCCAACGAAGTTGCCGCGCGTGCCGCCAACAACAACGCGCTGCCGCCCGATCTGTCGCTGATCACCAAGGCGCGCGAGGACGGCCCGAACTACGTCCACGCGCTGATCACCGGCTATCGCAACCAGCCGGCCGAGCTGTTGAAGGAATTCCCGGGCGCCAAGACCCCGCCGGGGCTGCACTACAACCCGTATTTCGCCAACCTCAACATCGCGATGCCGCCGCCGCTGACCGCGGATGGGCAGGTGACCTACTCGGACGGCACCAAGGCGACCAAGGACCAGATGGCGCGCGACGTGTCGGCGTTCCTGACCTGGACCGCCGAGCCCAACCTGGAGGCGCGCCACGCCGCTGGTCTGGCCGCGGTGATCTTCCTCGTAATCTTCGTGTTCCTGACCTGGGGCGCGTACCAGAACGTGTGGCGGGGGGTGGAGCACTAAGCGTGCGGCAAGCCGCTAGCGACAGCTACTGGTGCGCGAACAGCACGCGCCCGGCCGGCGGCGCCAAAGCGCCGACCGACGACGCGGGCTTCGCCCGCGGCGCTCCTCGACCAGAACATGCCGTTATACGGCCGGGGCAGGTGCCTCGGCCGTTTCCGTTTGCGCGTCGCCCCACAACTCACTCCTATCCTCCCGCGCTCCCGGACCGCCCACACCCTTGCACTCCCGTGCCGCACCGCCGACAAGCCCGCGCATGGCAAATGACGACCTCCGCGCGCTGATCCGCACCATCCCCGACTTCCCCAAGCCCGGCATCCAGTTCCGCGACATCACCACGCTGCTGCTGTCACCCACCGGCCTCGCCACTGCGGTGGAGCGGATGGTGGCGGCGGTCGACGGACCCGTGGACCTCGTCGCGGGGATCGAGGCGCGCGGGTTCCTGTTCGCCGCCGCGCTCGCGGTGCCGCTGAAGGCGGGCGTGCTGCTGATCCGCAAGGATGGCAAGCTGCCCGGCGCCACGATCGCGGAGGATTACGCGCTCGAGTACGGGCAGGACCGGATCGCGATCCACGCCGACGCCTGCGCGCCGGGCGCGCGCGTCCTGCTGATCGACGACCTGATCGCGACCGGCGGCACCGCGCGCGCCGCCGTCAGGCTATTGCGCAAGGCGGGCGCGACCGTCACGCAGGCGCGATTCCTCGTCGACCTGCCCGATCTGGGCGGCGCCGACGCGCTGCGCGCCGAGGACATCCGCGTCGACGCGCTGGTTTCGTTCCCCGGCCATTAAGGAACAACGACGTATCGCCTCCGTTCTACGACGAACAGCGGCGCGTATCGGCCGCGTTCCTGTGTGCGGGAGAGATATGGTGAACCTCAAGCGGATCGGCATTGTCGCGCTACTCGGCAGCCTGGGCCTCGGCCTCGGGGCATGCACCGATGGCTATGGCTATAGCGGGGTCAACGTCGGCGTCGGCAGCGGCTTCTACGGTGACGGCTATTACGGTGATGGCTATTATGGTGACGCGGGCTATTACGGCGATCCGTATCACGGCGGCGGGTTCGGCGGCTACAATCCCGGCTATTACGGCTGGTACAACAACTTCTATTATCCCGGCACCGGCGTCTACGTGTACGACCGCAACCGTCGTCCGTACCGCTGGAACGACGGGCAGCGCCGTTACTGGCAGGGCCGCCGCGGCAACGCGCAGGTGCGGCAGAACTGGGGCGACTTCGGTCGCGACGTGCGGCGCGAACGGCGCGACTATCGCGGCGACATTCGCGACAACCGTCAGGCGTATCGCAACGGCCAGATCACGCGCGACCAGTTCCAGCAGGGCCGTCGCGACGCGCGGCGCGAGTATCGCGGCGACGTCCGGCAGGACTTCCGTGACCTGCGCCGTCAGAACCGCGCCGAAGGCGTTCGCACGCCGCGTCCGCAGGGTGCGTTCCAGCCGCGTCCCGGTGGACGCGGTGACGGCTTCCGCGGGCGCGGCGGCAGTTTCCGCGGCGGACGCGGTCCCAACCCGCGCTGAGCGATGAAGCAGCGGAGTGATGGACCATCGCTCCGCTGCAACATATGACCTCGTTGAAGTCACCGGGCGGCCGACGCCCGCTCGTTTTGACCCCAACCGCATGATGGCTGGCGAGAGCGCCTTTCAGATCAATCTTGCGCGTTGTCGAACAGTCGTTGCTATTCAGGCTGTCGCGGTCGTCCCATCGCCTAGACGCACGCGATCAGGCCGTTCGAGTTCATCGACGTGACGGCGATCGCGTGATGATCGAACACCGTTACGTGGTCCTCTAAGATGTCCATGTTGGGCTGCAATGCGGAGCGGCGCTTCGTCAGCCCTCGGTCTCGCAGCGCAGCGTAACGCCGTGCTAGGACGGTTTCAGCCAGCGTAACGCGCCGATCCTGGGTAAGCCGAGACCCGCCTGCCGATTGTGTTTCAGGTTCTCGACCAGCATCGCCGATGCCTCAGCGCCGCAATACGCCGCGGAACGGTCGGTCGTCGCCGTCAAGATTGCGGCCCGCGGGCAGGCCGAGCAGGTCGCGCAGCAGCGGTGCCACGTCGACGTTGTCGAAGTCGCCGACGCGCTTGCCGCGCGCGAACGCGGGTCCATTGGCGATGAACAACGCGCGCATGTCGGGCGCCTCATTGTCGTAGCCGTGGTTGCCACCTTCGCGCGGCTTGACGGGCGTCGTCTTCTCGATCGCCCACGCGCCACCCGGGCCGTCATCGGCGAGGCACAGATACGGCGGCACGCGAACGTTGGCGCCGTAGTGGAAGCGCGCGGGGATGTTGCCCTTGGCCCAGCACGTCATGTGCGCGTGCGGCTTGAGCAGCGCGGCGCGCACCGCGGCGTCGCGGCCCGGCGCGGGGTAGAAGGTCGCGTACGGCCCGGCCTCGAACACGCGCGCATCGGCGGGAGGCAGGATGTGGTCGAGCGCGACGACGCGGGTGCTGCTGGTCGCCGCCATGCCGTGGTCGGCGACGATCACGAGGTTCGCGGGCTGGCCGAGCGCGGCGAGCCCCGCCACCAGCTCGCCGATCCGCGCGTCGACCTCCGCCACCGCCTGCGTCGTGCGCGCGTCGGCGGGACCGAACGAGTGTCCCGCACTGTCGACCGTGTCGAAATAGAGCGTGACCAGCTGCGGCCGGGTGGCGGCTGGGCGACGCAGCCAGTCGAGCACCGCGTCGACGCGCTGGTGACCGGTCACCGCCTGGTTGAACTGCTGCCAGTCGCTCGGGCGCGTGCCGCCGTCGACTGCGCCGTGATTGCCGCTGCCGCGCACGCCACCCCAGCCGACGTTCGATCCCGGCCAGAACATCGTCGCGGTGCGGATGCCCGCCTTCTCCGCGGTCACCCAGATCGGCTCGGCCGCGTTCCACCAGGACGGGTCGTCGCTCTCCATCGTGAACGTGTCGTTGGGCCGCGCAGGGTCGATGAAGGAATTGGCGACGATGCTGTGGCGATCGGGGCGCAGGCCCGTCACCAGCGTCCAGTGGTTGGGAAAGGTCTTCGAGGGGAAGCTTGGCCGCATGTCCGCCGACACGCCGCCGGCGGCGAGTCGCGACAGGTTGGGGGTCACTCCGCGCCGGAGATAATCGGGGCGAAAGCCGTCGATCGAGACCAGGATCGTGATCGGCGCCCGCGCCTCCGCTCGCGCGGACGGCGGGGTGGCGGCAGTCGTGTAGGGCGCACCGGTAGCGGGCGGCGCCGGCTGCGTCACCGGCGACAGCGCCGGGGGTGAGTAGGGATAAGCGCACGCGCCCAGGGCAGCGAGCGCGGCGAGCGGGAGGGCCGAGCGCAGCATCGTGCGCGCTCAATAATCCTCGTCGCGTGCTTTGTCTCGCACGATGCTGGAACGATTAGGGCAAGGGGTGGCCGAGCGGACGACCACGCTCCCGCTCGAGCATTCGTGCCCCGTCGCCGTGGCTAGCGGCGGCGGCTCACAACCCCACCGCCAGCTTGGCGAACAGCGTCCAGCTGACCGGCGTCCGTCCGTAAGCGGCGTCGAGCGCGTCGGGCTTGGCGTACGCCGCGACCGTCCCGCCGAGTGCTACGCCCAGCGGGCCCACGATCGGCAGGCGATAGGCATAGCCCCCCTCCGCCTTGGTCACGCGAAAACGGCGGTCGTGCAGCGGATCGTCATGGTCGGGGAAGAGCTCGTCATTGGCGACGTTCTCGACCCGTGCGAAAATCGCGTGGGTGGGCGTGATCTCCCACGTTGCCTCGGCCAGCCAGGCGTTCAGCACCTCGCCCGGCTGCCGGTCCTTGCGCGACCAGGCGAAGGTGGTCGACACGCCATTCCGCGCCCATTGCACGCTGGCGGTGGTGCGGTTCTCGTCCTCGCCGGGGTGCTGAACCTCGGGCTCCTTCAGGTGCGCGTGGCTGACCTGCATCGCCAGATAGGGCGACGGCGTCCAGGTGCCGCGCAGGCTCCACGAATCGAGCCGGATCGGGTCGATGTCCCAGCGCCGCTCGTCAGGCTCACGCCCCTTGAACCACGATCCCTCCAGCTGGACCTTGGGCGCCGACACACCCGCGGTCACGACGCCGTAGGTGATGTGGGTCGAATCGAACCAGTGATGCGTGATCGGCGACAGCGGCTGGTAGCGGGCCGAACCGCGATGCATGAACGCCGACGGGCCAAGTGCGGGCTCGCCGACCGGTCCGCCGTAGAGGAACAGGCTGGTGTTCCCGCCCAGACGATAGTCGAGCCGCGCGGCCAGCTCCATAAACAGGTCGTGCGGGTGCTGCCGGTCGACCAGCGGTACGCCGTTCGCGGTTTCTCCGGTCGCGAACAGGTTAGGATAGCCGCGCCGCCCCATCAACGGCTCCAGGCTGCCCATGCCGCGCAGCTGCAGGTGGACGCGGTCGGACAGGTCGCGGTCCGCCATCAGCATCGCCATCGACTGGACGAACGCCATGTCGCCGCCGCGCGGACCACCCTGATCGGTCAGCGTGCCCCAGGCATAGCCGTGCGCCATCACCATCCAGTCGCCGACGGAGAACATCGCGCCGCGCATCGGGCCTTCACCCGCGGGCAGTCGCGCGGTGCCGCTGCCGGGCGTGTACCAGCCGCCCGCGGTACCCATCGTCATGTCCGACATCGCCGCACCGACCGGCGCATGCGCCAGCGCAGCGTCGCTTGCATCCCGCCACGCCGGCGGCGCGGTGAAGGACATTGAATGATCCATCCTGGCGTGCGCCCCGCCCATGTGGTTCATGCTGATGTGGTTCATGGCCGCATGATCCATGCCGGCGTGATCGGTGCCCGCGGGGCTCGCGCCGCGATCGTCCGCGCCGCTGTTCGCCGCATCACTGGTCGCAGCGTGCATCGACGCGTCGTTGCCGTAGTGCATCGACGCGTGATCCGGTGCCGCGGTGCCGTCGCTCGCCGTCTCGTTTGCATGAATCGGCGCCTGCGCGGTTGCGGCAGATGCGGGCGGACGCGACACGCGCGTGCGTGCGGGAGCGGCGCGACGCTTGGCGTTAGCGCGCCTCGCAGGCGCCTTGGACGGCGTTCCAGCCCCGGCTGGCGTGGCAGCGGGTATCGGCATGTCGTGGTGGTGCTGCGCGCTCGCCGCGAACGGCAGCAGCGCGCCCGCCGCACAGGCGGCGAGCAGGAGGGGGCGATACATGAGAGAACTCCGAGAAAAGAAGCGCGTGTCGCGGGCGCACGAGCGCCCGGGCGGTCACGCCTTCTTCGGCGGAGGTGGTGTCGGGCGCAGCGCCTCGCCCGCGACGAACGCGGTGGCGATCACGGACAGCGCGCGCGTCGGGGGCAGCAGCGTGCCGCGCACCGGCGTGCCGAGCAGCATGTCGGGCGGGATGCAGCCGAGGCAATCGTGCGGCGCGGCCGGCGCCTGGTGGTGATCGCGGTGCGTGGCGCGATGATCGCTCGCCGCCGCCATCGCCGCGTGGGCAACGGGCGTCCCCGCGTCATGGCACGCCGGCCGCGCCGTGGCGGGCAGCGCGACCAACAGCGCGAGGAGGAGCAGCAGGCGACGGAGCACGAGCGCTTCCTACCGCCAAACACACCGGCTGACCATCGCGAACGATTGCCGCATCGAGCCCAACGCAAGGCTCGTCATCACGCCCCGCCGTTCCCGATCACCGGCGGCGGGAACGCGCCGCACCTTCGCGCTTTGTAGCGCGCATGCGATTGCTCCTCCTCGCGCTGCTGATCCCGCTGGCTGCCTGCGGTAAGGGCGGGGATGACAAATCATCGGACGCCGGCGGAAAAGGCAGGGGCAATGCGTCGGCCCCGGCACCGCTCGCGACCCCGACCGGCCCGCCGCCCAAGACACCGGTGATGCAGGTGACGCCCGCACCCGGCAAGCAGCCGCAGTGGCTGGAACCGCGCTCCGACCGGGGCGATCCGAAGCAGGCACCTTACGGCAATCTGCTCAACCAGCCGGTCGTCGACGCGTCGCGACGCTAAGGTGCGCCGTCGCTTGGCCCTGATCGATAGCATTCGCTAGCGTATCGACCCCCGGCATCTGCCACGACGAACCGACGCACCGCCAATCCTACTCGAGCGTCAGCGAGCCCAATGCGACCCCGCGGCCATCACCCCACCTGCGAGCGCGGCCGCGACGCGTCACACGTTGAAGCGGAACAGCACCACGTCGCCATCGTGGACGACATACTCCTTGCCCTCCTGGCGCAGCTTGCCCGCCTCGCGCGCGCCGGCCTCGCCGCCGAGCGCAACGTAATCGTCAAACGCGGTCGTCTCGGCGCGGATAAAGCCGCGCTCGAAGTCGGAGTGGATCGCGCCCGCCGCCTGCGGTGCCTTGGCACCCGCCTCTACGGTCCAGGCGCGCGCTTCCTTCGGCCCGACCGTGAAGAAGGTGAGGAGGTTGAGCAGCTTGTACCCGGCGCGGATCACGCGCGCGAGGCCGCTTTCCTCCAGCCCGAGTTCGCTCAGGAATTCGGCGCGGTCCTCGCTCGGCATGGTCGCGATCTCGGCCTCGATCGCGGCCGAGACGACCACCGCCTGCGCACCCTCGGCCGCGGCCTTGTCGAACACGCGCTGCGAATATTCATTGCCGTTCGCCGCGTCTTCCTCGTTCACGTTGCAGACGTAGAGCACCGGCTTCGCGGTCAGCAGCTGCGCCTGCTCGAGCACGCGCGCTTCCTCCGCGTCCGCCACCTGCGTCAACCGCGCCGGCTGCCCGTCGCGTAAGTGGTCGAGCGCGCGGCCGAGGACGACCGCGGCGAGCTTCGCGTCCTTGTCGCCCTGCTGGCCTTTCTTGGCGAGGTTGGGGACGCGCTTTTCCAGGCTGTCGAGGTCGGAGAGCATCAGCTCGGTCTCGACCGTCTCGGCGTCGGCGATCGGATCGACGCGGTTGTCGACGTGCTGGATGTCGTCATTCTCGAAACAGCGCAGCACGTGGACGATCGCGTCCACTTCGCGGATGTTGCCGAGGAACTGGTTGCCCAGACCCTCACCCTTCGACGCGCCGCGCACGAGGCCTGCGATATCGACGAAACCCAGCTGCGTTTCGATGATCTTCGCCGATTTGGCGATATCGGCCAGCTTGTTGAGCCTGGGATCGGGCACGCCGACGTTCCCGACATTGGGCTCGATCGTGCAGAACGGATAGTTGGCGGCCTGCGCGGCGGCCGTCTCGGTCAGCGCGTTGAAGAGGGTGGACTTGCCGACGTTGGGCAGGCCCACGATGCCGCAGCGGAAACCCATGCGTTGTTCCTCGTGGGATTGGAAAAGGGGAGATCGCCCGCGCACCTAGTCGCTCGGGCGCGTTTCCGCCAGTGGTACGGATCGGCGCCGGCTTGCCGCTAGTATCCCGACGGGCGGCGCGCCTACCAGCGATAGTTGAAGCTGACGCTGATCCGCTCGGCCTTAGCGCTGCTCGGCATCACCTCGTGGCGTAGCCAGCTTTCCCACAGGAACAGGCTGCCAGCGCTCGGCTCGGCGTAGACGAAGGTGTCAGGGCGCGTCGGCGCCGCCATCAGCATCGGCAATCGCGGATCTTCCAGCTTCAATGCGCCCGATCCTTCGGGCACCGCGACGTAGAAGGTGCCCGACACGACGCTGTGCGGGTGGAGGTGTCCCGAGTGCGTGCCGCCGGGCTTCATCACGTTGACCCACAGGCTGTCGAGCTTCAGCTTCCGCCCGGCGAGACCGAGCTGCAGATCGCGCGCGAACGCGGCGACGTGGCGGTCGAGCACGCGCTTCAGGTCGGCGAACGCCGGATCACGCTGCGGCAAATCGGCGAGCGAAGCGTAGCTGGTGTAGCCGCGGTAACCATGCGCCTTCGACCACGCGCGTCCGGCGCGGTCGTCCTGCGCCAGCGCGCGGCACGAGGTGTCAAGCTCCTCCAGCAAGTCGGCATCCTCGACCGATGCTTCGTAGAACAGGGTCGGGAAGAGCGCGCGACTGGTCATGTCACCCGCCGAAACACGCGTGATGGGCTCAAGTCAAACGCGCAGTGGAGCGGGCCGGGCGAACGCTCGATTAGACCAAAGTGTAATGCTGCCGCCTCACTCACGTTAAGCGTTGCCTACCACCTCGCGCATAAACCGGCATTCATGTTGGATGCCCGTCAGATCACGCTTGTCCAGAGCAGCTTCGCCGCGGTGTTGCCCCACACCGACGTTGTGGCGGCGGGATTCTACGCGCGCCTGTTCGCGCTGGCGCCGGAGACGCGCGCGCTGTTCCGCCACGACATGACTGACCAAGGGCGCAAGCTGTTTCTGACGCTGGCGACCGTGGTCGACGCGCTCGACGCGCTCGACCGCGTGCTGCCGGTCGCGGAGGCGCTCGCGGTCCGTCACGTTAGCTACGGCGCGCTCGATCGCCACTACGCGATCGTGGGCGAGGCTTTGGTCGGTGCGCTCGCCGAGACGCTCGGCGACCGGTTCGACGCCGACACACGCGCGGCGTGGATCCACGCCTACACGCTCCTTTCCGACCACATGCGCACCGCCGCGGCGGGTGCGTCGATCGCGGCGGCGGCGTGAACGCTGGCCTGTTTGGGGCGCAGCAAGGCGCGCTGCTGCACGAAGCGGACGGTTATGTCGCCCGCGCGCGCACCATGTTGCGGCGCACGGACGTGCTGGTGATGGCGGACCGCGTCGACAGCATTCCGCTGATGGCGCGTCACCGCGATCGGCTGACCGCGCACCTCAGGCGCTACCAACGCTTCAAGCACCAATGCATCTTCGACCCCGTGCTGCGTCATGGCCCCGCGTCCAGCCGCATCGTCGCGCGACAGATGAAGGTCGATTGCTACGAACTGGGTGAGACGATCACCGCTTATCACGCGCGCTGGCGCCACCTCGGCGTCGCCGAATGGCCGACCTACCGCGCCGACATGCTGCAAACCGCCGGCGTGATCGAGCGTGGCATGGCGGCCGAGCTGCGTGCGATCCGGCAATTGCTGATGATCGCGCACCACTACGCCGCCTGAGCCGGCGCGCGGCGCGCGGCCTCACGCGCAGGGCGGGCCGAACACCGACCAGCCGGTGCGCGCCGCCAGCATCTCCAGCGCGTGGACGCCCTGTATGGAATTGCCGTTCTGGTCGAGGTTGCGCGACCAGACCGCGATCGAGGCGACCTCGGGCGCGATCGCGAGGATACCACCGCCGACCCCGCTCTTGGCCGGCAGACCGACGCGCAGCGCGAAGTCGCCCGAGGCGTCGTAATGCCCGCACGTCATCATCAATGCGAGCAGATGGCGCATCCGCGTCGCGCGCTCCTGATCCTCACCCAGTCGCGTCCGTGTCAGGAACAGTCCGGCGCGCGCTAGGTCAGTGCAGTCGAGCGACACCGCGCATTGCGCGACATAGCGGCGCAGCACCAGATCGGGGTCGCCGTGCAGATTGCCGTGATGCTTCATGAAGCTGAGCATCGCGCGATTGAGGTCGCCGCCGCTCGTCTCGCTCTCCAGTACTTCTTCGTCGAGCGGAACGTCGTGCTGCCCAAGCTGATGCGCGATCAGGTCCACCACCGCGCCGTTGGGACCCGCGGCATCGCCATGCTCGACGACCATGTCGACGGTCACCAGCGCGCCGGCGTTGACGAACGGATTGCGCGGAATGCCGGCCTTGCGCTCCAGCTCGACGATCGAGTTGAACGGATCGCCCGACGGTTCGCGCCCCACCCGGTCGAAGACCGCGTCGCCGAGCGAGCAGAGCGCTAGTTCGAGCGCGAACACCTTTGAAATGCTCTGGATCGGAAAACGCGTCGCGGTGTCGCCGCCACGCAGCACCTGTCCGTCCTTCAGCACCACCGCGATCCCGAGCGGACCCGGCGCGGCGTCCGGCTCCTTCGCATCCGCCTCGCGCTCGATCCTGGCGGCATTGGCGGTGATCTCGTCCGCTACCTCGGCGACGATGTCGGCCAGATCGCTCATGTTATGTTCCCCTCGCTAACACGTCGGAACGGGGCAGGGGCCTCGGGTGTCCATCGTTCTGCCGTCACCACGGCGATAAAGCGTGGTCGCTGTAAGAAAGCGTGAGCAGGCGTTAACATGTTGTTCGCGAGGACGGGCGTATTGCTGTCGCCCGGCCATGATCGATCTTTCCACCCTCTACGCGCTGATCATCGGCACGCTGTTGGTCAGCGCGGCGCTGACGATCTGGGAAAGTTTCGGGCGCTGGCGCCGCGTCCCGCTGCTGATCTGGGCGGCCGGGTGGACGACGCTGGCAATCGGCTGCAGCATCGCGGTCGCGCGTACGCAGGTGCCCGGCATCTATGGCTGGGCGGCGAGCAACCTCCTCATCGTGACCGGTTATCTGCTCGTGTTGAACGGCGTCGCCGCGCTCGATCGCCGGCGCTACTGGCGCACCTCCGTGCTGCTCGTCGCGGCTCTGGCGCTCGGCTGGGGCGTCGAGGGGATGAGCGCGCATCTCGCCTTCTGGCAATATGGCGCCGGGCTGCCGATCATGGTGGCGAGCGCGCTGACCGTGTCTGAACTCGTCCGCAATCGATCGCTCAGGCGGTTGCGCACGCGACCGGTCGCGATCGCGCTACCGGCCATGCACGCCGCGATCTACGCCGTGCGCGTGTTCGTCCTGCCGCTGTTGGTGAGCGCCGATGGCGCCGGCATGGTCGCGCTCGCGTCCAAGATCACGATGTACGAAGGCGTGCTCTATTCGGTCGCGATGCCGATGACGCTGATCGGGCTGGTGCGCGAGGAAGCGCAGCGCCACCTGCTCGCCGCGTCGCGAACCGATTTCCTGACCGGGCTGACCAACCGCCAGGGATTGTTCGAGGCCGCGGCACGGCTGTTGCGTGACGACCGCCCCGCGACGCTGCTGGCGTTCGATCTCGACCATTTCAAGACCATCAACGACGCGCACGGCCACGCCGCCGGCGATGCGGTGCTGCAATCCTTCGCGGACGTGATGCGCGAGCTGGCTGATCCGCGCGCCACGCTGGCGCGGCTGGGCGGAGAGGAGTTCGCGGCGCTGCTGCCCGACACTAATGTCGCCGCCGCCCGCGCGCTGGGCGAGGCGATCGCGGCGCGCTTCGCTGCCCGGACCGATCACGGCGCGGGTGTGCTGCTCTCTGCGACCGTCAGCATCGGACTGGCGCAGAGCGGCGTCGACGGCGACGATCTCGATACCCTGCTATCGGCCGCCGACCGCGCGCTCTACGTCGCCAAGTCGCTGGGGCGTAACCGGCTGGTCAGCGCGTCGCCGCTGTTCAACGGTGCCGGGATTGCCGCCGCGCCGGTGCGGGCGGCACCGCGTCGATTGGTCGCCTGAACAGGCGTCGGGCGGTCAGTCCGCCATCCGCAGCGCAACGTCGTTCATGAAGCGCACGTCGTCGCCCTTCGCCAGCCAGTCGGCCTCGCCCGCGACCGCGCCCAGCATATCGGACAGCGCGTCGATCTCCGCCTTGGCATAATTGCTTAGCACATAGCCGCTGACGCGGTCCTTGTGCCCCGGATGCCCGATCCCCAGGCGCACGCGGCGGAACTCCGGCCCCAGATGCTGGTCGATCGAGCGCAGTCCGTTGTGCCCCGCCAGACCGCCGCCGACACGGACCTTGACCTTCATCGGTGCTAGGTCGAGCTCGTCGTGGAACACCGTCAGCGCATCCACGCCGAGCTTGTAGAAGCGCATCGCCTCGCCGACGCTGCGGCCGCTGTCGTTCATGAAGGTCGCGGGCTTGAGCAGCAGCACCTTGTCGCCGCCGACGCGGCCTTCCTGCAGCCAACCCTGAAACTTCTTCGCCGGCGCGGCGAAGCCGTGGACTTCCGCGATCGCGTCCAGCGCCATGAAGCCGACATTGTGCCGGTGCAGCGCATATTGCGCGCCTGGATTGCCGAGCCCTACCCACAATTGCACGCCCACACTCCTTTACATGGCGGGTCCAAACGGAAACGGGGCAGGGGAGCGTCGCCGCCCGCCTGCCCCGTTCGTCTCACATCGCCCCTTCGACGGAGCGAGAGAGGATTAGCCCTCGGCCTTGTCCTCGTCGGCGTCGTCCGCCGAGGTCTCGCCCGCAGCCTCGGCCACTTCGGCCTCGATCGCCTCGTCGGTCGTGTCCGCGCCTTCCGAACGCAGCGCCGACGGCGCGACGATCGTCGCAACCGTGAAGTCGCGGTCGTCGATCGCGCTGGTCGCGCCCTTGGGCAGCGTCACGTCGCTGATGTGGATCGTGTCGCCCACGTCCTTGCCCGCGACCGAGACGGTGATCTCGGTCGGGATGTCGGCCGCGTCGACCACCAGCTCCAGCTCGTGGCGCACGATGTTGAGCACCGCGCCCTTCTTGATGCCCGGCGACTGTTCCTCGTCGGTGAAGACGACCGGCACCGCCACGGTCACGCTGCTGTGCTCGCCCACGCGCAGGAAGTCGACGTGAACCGGGCGGTCGGTGACCGGGTGGAACGCCACGTCCTTCGCCAGCGTGCGCTGACCGTCGACCATGATCACCGAGTTCATGAAGTGACCCGTCATCAATGCCTTGACGAGCGCCTTCTCCTCCAGGTGGATCGAGGTCGGTTCGCGGTTCTGGCCGTAGATCACGGCGGGGACGCGGCCTTCGCGACGCAGCGAACGGGAGGCTCCCTTGCCAACCCGGTCACGCGTCTCGGCTGCGAGCGTAATGGTGTCGCTCATAGATATGCTCCGAAATTCGTGTGTGTTTCCCGCCACGCCTCCAGGGATGACCATGACCGGAAGCTGGCGCGCATAGCGGCGCAGGCGCGAAAACGCAAGGTCGTCAGTATCTCACCCGGACCGCGTCGAGTTTGTACGCCTTCAGCTGCTCCTGCACGCTGTTCGCGCCCGCCAGATGGCCCGCGCCGACCGCGATGAAGACGGTGCCCGGCGTCCGCATCCGCTCCGCGATCCACGCCGCCCATTGCTTGTTGCGGTCGAACAGCAGCGCTTTCGCGACCTCGGGCGAATCCTTCAGCCCCTTGTTCATCTCGCGCGCCAGCGCATCGGGGTCGCCGCGCGACCAGTCGGCGACCATCTTGTCCATCGTCGCATTGGCGGTCGGCAGCTCGTCGATCGTGCTTTCCAGCAGTTTGACCTGCGCGGGCTTGGTGAGCGAATCGAAGATGCCGAGCTGCCCTTCGAAGGTTTCCAGTCCCACCACCGGCTTGTCCGCCGCCTTCGCCGCCGCGGACAGAATGCCCTCCGGCCCGTTTGCCGCGCCGTAACCCGATTTCTGCACCGGCAGCAGCGACAGCGTCAGCGCGGCGAACCACGGCCGCATCTTCTCATAGGTCGCGGGCGGCACCTTGCCCGCCGCCATCGTCGTCACCAGCGTGCGGCGATACTTGTCCGACAATTGCGTGCTGAGCGCGGGCTGGTCGGGCGCGAACGCCTTGGCCAGCACGATCTTCTGCTCGGTCGCCTGATCGGGCTCGACCATCTCCAGCACCAGCGTGTTCGACTTGTCGAACGCGGTCTTCACCGCCTCATCGAACCAGCTGAGCCCCGGTTTCAGCACGTGGATCGTGCCGAACAGGTAGATTGTCGTGTCGGCATCCTTCACCACCCACAGCGCGGGATCGGCGTCCTTGGTCGCGACCGCGGGAGCGGGCGCCTGTTTCGCGCAGGCGGGCAGGGCCAGCAGCAGCGCCAGGGCGGAGGTCACGGACTTCATCACCACGTTCATGTAACAGGGCCTTTGCCGAAGATAGGGGCGTGTCAGCGGTATTTGCGCCAGATCCAGACAATACCAGCGGCACTTAGCGGCGCGATGAACATCGCGAACGGATCGACCGGCGGCGCCATCCCGCCGCGCCACAGGAACCACCATACCGGCGCGCCGATCGTCAGCACGTAGAAGCCGAGCAGCGCGCCGTCCCGGTACGCCTCGCGCTCATGCTCGTCGACGACGCGGTGCCAGCGCCACGAGATGACCGGCAGCACGACGCCCCAGGCGACCACGACCAGCAGCGCGACCCACGCGGGCAGCGGCGCGCTGAGCAGCGACGGGTGCGCCTCGCCGGGCACGTCGTCGCGCAGCACCGCGAGCGCGGTGACCAGCCCGATCACGCCGCCCAGCGCGCCCGACCAGAACAGCAGCCGGCGGTTGGCGCGCTCGCTCGGCCCCTTGGTCGGCGCCTTGTTCCTCACATCGGTCATCGTGCTCACCCCTTCACCCGCTGCCAGATCAGCACCGCCGCCCCCGCTGCGAGCGATCCCCACCACAATTGTTCGGTCATCGGCGCCAGATGAAGCGCGCGCTCGATCATCTGGAGAATGACGTGCCCGACGAAGCCGACCACGCCGACCGCGGCCCAGGCATTCACCGCCTGCCGTCGCTGTACCTCGTCGCTCTCGCGCCAGCCCCAGACCGCCGCGCCGACGATCACGGCGAGCAGCGCGCCCGCGACGATCAGTATCTCGGCCGTCGGTGTCGCTGGTCGTGACGGATTGCGCATGAAGCCGTCGATCACCCCCGACACGAACGGCGGCACCACGATCACCGCGGTCGCGAGCACACCGATGATCACCGCGCGGCGTACCCGCCGCCGCCCGCGCTCGCGCACCCGCGCCTCACCCCAACGCTCTTGCATCATCGCTCCCCCATTCATCACGGCTGCACCTCCACGATCACGCGCACCGAGACGTGCGGGGAGGGCAGCGCCGCCATCATCCGCCCGGCATCGGGCCACTCGACCGACAGCCACGCGGGCGCGTGCCACGCCGCCGCCAGCCGCTTCATCCCCGCCGCGGGCGACACGCCCAGGAGCGCCAGCCCGCATACGCATCCCAGCACCAATTGCGCCGCCCATATGGGCATGCGCCTACGCTTCGCCGTCATCGAAGATCTCCTCGATCCTGAGGTCGAACAGCCGCCCGATGCGAAAGGCGAGCGGGAGCGACGGGTCGTATTTGCCCGTCTCGATCGCGTTCACCGCCTGTCTGGACACGTCCAGCCGGCCGGCGAGCTCGGCCTGGCTCCAGTCACGCTCCGCACGCAGCACCTTGAGACGATTTTTCATCATGCACTCATGCATCATCAGGTGCCTCCTGTCAGCATCCCCTGACCTAATGTCAGGTGACCATGACTAAATGTCAGCGAGTCGTAGCTATGTCAAGCAGCCCTGACAAAAAGTCGTGCAGAGATGACGCTAAGGCATCGTGGGGCCATCCGCCCCTTGTTGATTCTGCGGGATCGCTGGGCCAAGGCTCCGGGCGTCATGACCGACGCCCACAACACCAGCACCGGCGGCGCGCGCCCGCTCTCGTTCCAGTCGATGATCCTGCGGCTCCACCAATATTGGTCGGATCGCGGCTGCCTCATCCTGCAACCCTATGACATGGAGATGGGGGCGGGGACGTTTCACCCCGCGACGACCTTGCGCGCGCTCGGGCCCGAGCCGTGGAACGCCGCCTTCGTCCAGCCCTGCCGCCGCCCCACCGACGGCCGCTACGGCGAGAACCCCAACCGGCTGCAGCATTATTACCAATATCAGGTGATCCTGAAGCCCAGTCCCCCCGATCTGCAGGAACTCTACCTCGGCAGCCTGCTCGCGATCGGCGTCGACGTGACGACGCACGACATCCGCTTCGTCGAGGACGATTGGGAGAGCCCGACGCTCGGCGCCTGGGGCCTCGGCTGGGAAGTGTGGTGCGACGGCATGGAGGTGACGCAATTCACCTATTTCCAGCAGATGGGCGGGTTCGACTGCAAGCCGGTGGCGGGTGAGCTGACCTACGGCCTCGAACGCCTCGCCATGTACATCCAGGATGTCGATAACGTGTACGATCTCGCGTTCAACGACGCCGGGGTCAGCTACGGTGAGGTGTTCCTCGAGAACGAGCGCCAGATGTCGACGTGGAACTTCGAGGTCGCCGACACCGACGCGCTATTCGACGCCTTCCGCAAGCACACCGCCGAGTGCGAGAACTCGCTCGCCGCGAAGCTGCCGATCGCCGCCTACGAACAGGCGATCAAGGCGAGCCACGTCTTCAACCTGTTGCAGGCACGCGGCGTCATCTCGGTTGCCGAGCGTCAGGCCTACATGGGCCGCGTCCGTGACCTCGCGAAGGGCGCGTGTGCCGCGCAGATCGAGAAGATGACGCCCGCCTGGCAGGCACGTTACCCGGAGTGGAGCCTGTGAACCCCGCCGACCAGAACGCGACAGACTTCCTGCTCGAACTCCGCTCGGAGGAAATCCCGGCGCGGATGCAGGCGAAGGCGCGCGAGGACCTGTCGCGCCTGTTCGCGGCCGAACTCGCCAAGGCAGGGCTCGCCGCGTCCGAAATCGTCACCTACGCCACCCCGCGCCGCTTGGCCCTCATCGCGCGCGACCTGCCGCTGGCGACGCAAGCCGTCAGCGAGGAAGTGAAGGGACCCAAGACCAGCGCCCCGCCGCAGGCGCTCGACGGCTTCCTGCGCAAGACTGGTCTCACCCGCGAGCAGCTGACCGAGCGGAACGGCGTGTTCTTCGCGGTGACCGAGAAGCCCGGCCGCGCCACCGCCGACGTGCTTGCCGAAGCGATCCCGGCGATCATCCGCGCTTTTCCCTGGCCCAAATCGATGCGCTGGGGCGACGCCTCCGCCTCGACCGAGTCCCTGCGCTGGGTCCGCCCCTTGCACGGCATCGTCGCGCTGCTGGGTGAGGATGTCGTGCCGGTCACCGTTGCGGGGATCGAAAGCGGCGCGGTCACCTACGGCCACCGCTTCCATCATCCGGGCCCCATCACGATCGGCTCGGCCGCCGACTATGCCGACAAGCTGCGGCTGTGCCACGTCATCGTCGACCAGGACGAGCGCGCCGCCATCATCCGCGACCGCGCCGGCGCACTGGCGGCCGAGGCGGGCCTAGAACTCGTTCCCGACGAGGGGCTGGTCGCCGAGAACGCGGGGCTGACCGAATGGCCGGTGCCGCTGCTCGGCCGCTTTGACGCGGCCTTCCTCGACGTGCCGCCCGAGGTCATCCAGCTCACCGCGCGCGTGAACCAGAAGTATTTCGTCTGCCGCTCGTCCGACGGAAAACTCGCGAACGCCTTCGTCTGCACCGCCAACATCGACGCGACCGATGGCGGCGCGAAGATTGTCGAAGGCAACCGCAAGGTCCTAGCCGCCCGCCTCTCCGACGCGCGCTTCTTCTACGACACTGACCTCAAGGTGCCGCTGGAGGACCAAGCCAAGAAGCTCGAGAAGATCGTCTTCCACGAGAAACTAGGCACCGTCGCCGACAAGGTAGACCGCGTCGCCAAGCTCGCCCGCTGGCTGGTCGAGGAAGGAATTATCCTCCTCGGCACGGGGAGGGGGACCAGCGAAGCTGGTGGAGGGGGAGAGCCCCAAGCGGCACCCTCCGAGCAGAACCCCCTCCACCACGCCTCCGGCGCGGTCCCCCTCCCCGCGAGCGGGGAGGATAAACAGCACCTCGCCAACCTCGCCGAACGCGCCGCGCGCCTGTGCAAGGCCGACCTCGTCACCGGCATGGTCGGCGAATTCCCCGAACTACAGGGCCTGATGGGCGGCTATTACGCCGCCGCGCAAAGCGAGGACCCCCAGGTCGCCGAAGCCATCCGCGACCATTACAAGCCGGTCGGGCAGGGCGACGACGTCCCGACTGCGCCGGTCACGGTGGCGGTGAGCCTGGCGGACAAGCTGGATACGCTCGTAGGCTTCTATCTTGAAGGGCTTACTCCAACTGGCAGCCGAGATCCTTTTGCATTGAGGCGAGCGGCAATAGCGGTCATCATCCTAATCGAAAGAAACTATCTAAGACTGTCATTGGTCCAAGCACTTAATCACCAAATCCGCACGTATGATTTACCGCGTATTCGCTCGATTAGTCCTGAACTGCCGGCGCCTTTAAGCGATCTTATCGAGCAGATGTTTGAGTCTTCCGATCCCAATTATGCTGATCGAATAATTGCGGACGCAAAAGCCGGGCGAGATGCCAAGGTGCTTTTGGTTCTTGAGCGTGCGTTGGCCGCGCGTGGCCAGCTTCTCGACTTCTTCGCCGACCGCCTCAAGGTCCAGCAGCGCGAGGCCGGCGTCCGCCACGACCTGATCGACGCGGTGTTCGCGCTGGGCGGCGAGGACGATCTCGTCCGCCTGCTCGCCCGCGTCCGCGCGCTGCAATCGTTCGTGGGCACCGACGACGGCGCCAACCTGCTCGCCGGCTACAAGCGCGCCGCCAACATCCTGAAAAAGGAAGGCGTCGACGCGTCCGCGCCGCTGCCCAAGGAACCGCTGTCCTACACGCCCGAGAAAGACGAAGCCGCGCTGATCGCCGCGCTCGACGCCGCCGAACCCGCCGCCGCCAGCGCGGTCGAGGCGGAGGATTTCGAGGCGGCGATGGCGGCGCTCGCAACGCTCCGTGCACCGATCGACGCGTTCTTTGACACCGTCACCGTCAACGACCCCGACGCGGCCAAGCGCGCCGCGCGCCTCGCCCTCCTCGCCCGCGTCCGCGCCTCCGTCCACACCGTCGCCGACTTCTCGAAGATCGAAGGCTAACCCCTCTCCCCACCGGGGAGAGGGAGGGGCCCGCCCGGCACAGCCGGGCGGGAGGGTGAGGGGCAGCGGCACCCGCTTCCACCACGCGCATGTACCCGCGCGCGAACCTCAACTTTCTCAACATCGCAATAATCTTGCGCGGGGGTCACCGGCTCCGAACACCCGGCCCGCACTGGCCATCGCACCCATCCGGGCCTATGCCGCGTTGCAACAACAAGGCGACGACAGGAGACGAGCAGGGTGGCAAGCGCAGCGGGCGAGCAGGTGCAATACGTCTACCGCTTCGGCGGCGGCACGGCGGAAGGAAAGGTCGACCAGAAGAACCTGCTCGGCGGCAAGGGCGCGAACCTCGCCGAAATGGCCTCGATCGGCCTGCCCGTACCCCCCGGCTTCACCATCTCGACCGAAATGTGCACGCGCTACTACGAGGAAGGCGAACGCTTCCCCGATAGTCTGCGCGAAGAGGTCGCCGCCGGGATCGCGCATATCGAGCAGGTAACGGGCAAGAAGTTCGGCGACGCCGCCGATCCTTTGCTCGTCTCGGTCCGCTCGGGCGCGCGCGTCTCGATGCCCGGCATGATGGACACGGTCCTCAACCTCGGGCTCAACGACCGAACCGTCGAGGGGCTCGCCGCCGCCAGCGGCGACGCGCGTTTCGCCTGGGACAGCTATCGCCGCTTCATCCAAATGTACGCCGACGTGGTGCTCGAACTCGATCACGGCGCGTTCGAGGAAGCGCTGGAGATCGCCAAGGAGGACCGCGGCTACACGCTCGACACCGAACTCAGCGCCGATGATCTCCGCGCGCTCGTCGACGAGTATAAGGGCCTCGTCGAGCAGCAATGGGGCAAGCCGTTCCCGCAGGACGAGCACGACCAGCTCTGGGGCGCAGTCGGCGCCGTCTTCGGCTCGTGGCAGTCGGATCGCGCCAAGGTCTACCGCCGGCTGAACGACATCCCCGCCGACTGGGGCACCGCGGTCAACGTGCAGGCGATGGTGTTCGGCAACATGGGCGACACCAGCGCCACCGGCGTCGCCTTCACCCGCGATCCGTCGAAGGGCGACCGCGCCTACTACGGCGAATTTCTGATCAACGCGCAGGGCGAGGACGTCGTCGCCGGCATCCGCACGCCGCAATACCTGACCCGTGCCGCGCGCGAGGAAGCCGGCGCGAAGCCCGCCTCGATGGAAGAGGCCTTGCCCGAGGTGTTCACCGAACTGGCGGGCGTGTTCGACCGGCTCGAAACGCACTACCGCGACATGCAGGACATCGAATTCACGGTGCAGCAGGGCAAGCTCTGGATGCTCCAGACCCGCTCGGGCAAGCGCACCGCGAAGGCCGCGCTCAAAATCGCGGTCGACATGGCGAACGAGGGGCTGATCACGCGTGAAGAGGCGGTCGCGCGCGTCGATCCGCAGGCGCTCGACCAGCTGCTCCATCCGACGCTCGACCCCGAGGCCAAGCGCGACGTGCTGACCAAGGGGCTGCCCGCCTCGCCGGGTGCTGCATCGGGCGAGGCGGTGTTCGACGCCGACACCGCCGAGCGTCACGCCGCCGAGGGCAAGTCGGTGATCCTGATCCGCACCGAAACCAGCCCCGAAGACATCCACGGCATGCACGCGGCGAAAGGCATCCTGACTGCGCGCGGCGGGATGACCAGCCACGCCGCCGTCGTCGCGCGCGGCATGGGGCGACCATGCGTGTCGGGCGCGGGCTCGATCTCGATCGACGCCAAGGCCAAGGTGATGCGCGTGGCGGGGCGCGAAGTGAAGGAGGGCGACACCGTCACGATCGACGGTTCGACCGGCGAGGTAATGGCGGGCGCAGTTGCGACGATCCAGCCTGAGCTCGCCGGCGACTTCGGCACGCTGATGGAATGGGCCGATGAGGTCCGCCGCCTGAAAGTCCGCGCCAATGCCGAGACGCCCGCCGACTGCCAGGTCGCGCGCGACTTCGGCGCGGAAGGCGTGGGCCTGTGCCGCACCGAGCACATGTTCTTCGAGGCCACGCGCATCACCGCTGTACGCCAGATGATCCTGGCGGAAGACGAGACAGGCCGCCGCGCCGCGCTCGACCGCCTGCTGCCCGAACAGCGCAGCGACTTCGCCGCGATCTTCGAGGTGATGGCCGGTTTGCCCGTCACCGTCCGCCTGCTCGACCCGCCGCTGCACGAGTTCCTGCCGCACGAAGAGGCCGAGTTCGCCGAGGTGGCCTCCGCGGCCGGTATCGCAGTCGACCAGCTCAAGCGCCGCGCGGCCGAGCTGCACGAGTTCAACCCGATGCTCGGCCATCGCGGTTGCCGCCTGGGCGTGACCTATCCCGAAATCTACGAGATGCAGGCGCGCGCGATCTTCGAGGCCGCGGTCGACGTGGCGGAGAAATCGGGCGAGGCGCCGATCCCCGAGGTCATGATCCCGCTGGTTGCGACCAAGCGCGAGCTCGATCTGATGAAGGCGGTGGTCGATCAGGCAGCCAAGGGCGTCTTCTCCGAGCGCGGGCGCGAGATCGACTATCTCGTCGGCACGATGATCGAGCTACCGCGCGCGGCGCTCAAGGCAGGCGAGATCGCGGAAACGGGCGAGTTCTTCTCGTTCGGCACCAATGATCTCACGCAGACGACATTGGGCGTCAGCCGCGACGATGCCGCGCGATTCCTTGGCGCGTACGTCGAGAAGGGCATCTACGCCAAGGATCCGTTCGTCAGTCTCGACGTGGACGGGGTAGGTGAACTCGTGCGGCTGGCGGCGGAGCGCGGTCGCGCGACGCGCGGCGACATCAAGCTCGGCATCTGCGGCGAGCACGGCGGTGATCCCGCGTCGATCGCCTTCTGCGAGGAAGTCGGGCTCGATTACGTTTCGGCGTCGCCGTACCGCGTGCCGATCGCGCGGCTGGCCGCGGCGCAGGCCGCGCTCAAGGCACGATAGCGCAAAAGGCCGCCGGAGTGGCATGCTCCGGCGGCCTTTCGCTTCGATCGCGTCGTGATCAGAGCGGGCGGCGGTCCTCTTCGCGAACGACAGTGCCGTCGCGCACCGCCTCATCACGATAGGCCGGCTCGGCGCGCGAGGCGGCGTGCGGTGCGACCGTCGCGGCGGTCACCGGCGCTGCCTTGGCGAGCCGGCTGTTCTCGCGCTCCAGCTCGTTGATGCGCGCTTCCTGCGCCTTGCGGGTTTCCGCGTGGCTGTTGCGCTCGTCGGCGTAGCGCTGCTTCCACTTCTTGCCGCCGGGATGGCTCGCCAACCCGAACAGCCATCCCGCGATCAGTGCGACGACCAGCGCGATATATTGTGTGGTGGTGGTGAACAGCATCTCGTGTCTCCTGTTACGCAAGCATAACGAGAGCTGGGGAGTGCTGTTCCGTCGATCAGCTCGGCGTCTGACCGTTGATGAACGAGTCGCTGATCGAGCACGCCGCCGGACCAAGGATGACGACGAACAGGACCGGCAGAATGAAGAGGATCAGCGGCACCGTCATGATCGCGGGAAGCCTGGCGGCCTTTTCCTCCGCGCGCATCATGCGCTCGTTACGGAATTCGGCGGACAGCACGCGCAGCGCGCTGGCGAGCGGGGTGCCGTATTTCTCCGTCTGGATCATGGTCGTCACCACGCCCTTGACCGCTTCGAGCGCGACGCGTTTGGACAGGTTCTCGAACGCCTGGCGCCGGTCCGTCAAAAAGCCGAGCTCGATCGCGGTCAGTGCATATTCCTCGCCCAGCTCGGGATAGGCCTTGCCGAGTTCCTTGGCGACGCGGTGAAAGGCCGCGTCGACGGTCAGCCCCGCTTCCGCGCAGATCACGAGCAGGTCGAGTGCATCGGGCAGGCCCTTGCGGATCGCGTGCGATCGCTTCGTGATCAAGTTCTTCAGATAGATGTCGGGGGCCTTGTAGCTGAGGATCAGCGTACCCGCGACCAGCGCATACCGTTTGAGCGGACCCCAGGTCGGAAACATGTCGAGACCGTAGACCCACAACGCTACCAGCCCGCCAAGGACGATCGGCAGCGCGACACGACCGAAGATCACGACAAAGGCGAGATCCTTGTTGCGGATGCCGGCCTGAAGCAGTTTCTGCTGCGCGACGCGGACCTGGCTGTCCTGCAGCATCTTGAAGCTGGACAGCAGGTCGCGGAGCTTGTCCGCCGTCTCGCTCTTCTGCACCAGCTTGGCGCGCCGCTTCGACGTGCTGGCGGTAATGCCCGCCTTCAACTGCTCGCGTCGTTCGTTGAGCGCCTTGACGCGCTTCGCCATCGGGTCGCGAACGCTGAGCGCGGCGTAGATCGCGAAGGCGACGGCGGCGGCCGCGACGCCCGACAGGATCGTCGCGACCCACAGGACGTCGACGCCGAGGAGGGTGGGGCCGGATGCAGGTGCCATCAGATTTCGAAGCTCACCATCTTGGCCATGATAAAGGCACCCATGCTCATCCACAGCAGACCACCGATGCCGATGACGATCAGGCGCGGGTCGACGAAGAACTTCGCCATATATGCTCCGTTGATCGTCCAGAGCAGGGCGAAGACGATGAACGGCAATGCGCCGATGATATAGGCGGACGCCTTCGATTCGGACGACATCGCCCTGATCTTCAGCTTCATCTGCATGCGCGATCGCAGGACGCTGGCGAGGTTCTGTAGTGTTTCAGCCAGGTTGCCGCCCGTCTCGCGCTGGATCGCGATGGTGATGACGAAGAACTGGAATTCCGGCGTGCCCAAACGGTCCGCCGTTTCCTGCAGCGCCACCTCCATCGAGCGGCCGATCTTCATCTTGTCGCTGACCGAACGAAATTCCTCGCCGACCGGCCCCTCGACCTCGCTGCCGACGACCGACATCGTTTCGCTGATCGGCAGGCCTGAGCGCAGGCCGCGCACGAGCAGCTCGATTGCGTCCGGGAACTTCGCCGTGAACCTGGCGACGCGCTTCTTGATCGCGCGGCTGACCAGCATGTGCGGCAGACCCGCACCGATCGCCAATCCGAGGAACAGCGCGAGCAGGAACGGAAGCCCGCGCAGCGCGAGGATCAGAGTAACCACGATCGCGAGCGCCAGCGTCACCATGCCGTACTGCCCGACCGTCCACGTCTTGCCGGTCATGTTCAGCCGTTTCTGCAACTCCGCGGTGTTGGGCAGCAAGCGCATCGCGGCCTTGTCGGCCTTGGTCTGGTTGCGACCGGTGATGCGCCGCATCTGCGCTTCCATCGCCCCTTCGGCCGAGGTCGAGTGGCGTTCACGTACCGCAATCAGACGCCGGTTGGTCGCTTTCTGCGCCGACGGTCCAGCGAAGGCGAACAGGATCATGCCCAGCGTGACGAGCCCGCCGACCGCGATCAACATCAATGGCAGCATGGTTCGCCCCTTTTCCGCACGCGCGTCTCGACCGCCTCAGTTCGCGGCCGACTTGGCGGGCGGCTTCTTGCCCGCATCCTTCTTGGCGACGAGGCCCTTCAGATTGGTGAACTTGCCCAGCAGCGATCCGCCCTTCGCAACCGGGCTGGCCGGATTGCCTTCTTCATCGGTGACGGCGAGCAGCGCGGCGAGTTCGATCAACGGCTGGACCGTCTTCGATGTCTTGCCCGCCTCGGCGAGCGGTTTGCCCAGCTTGGCTGCCTGCGCGGCGAGTTTCTGATCGAATGGCACGATCAGGTCGATCTTGCGCTCGATCGATCCTTCGAAATCCTTGCGCGTGATTTCCAGCGCAGTACCCGGGTGGACGCGGTTCGCAACCACCGTCACCTGCACCTGCGGCGCGTTGCTGCGCAGCCAGGAGAGGAGCCGAATCGTGTCGCGCGCCGAGGCGAGCGTCAGCTCTGTCACGATCACCGCGCTGTTCACGTCGTTGACGAGATGCGGGTGCTGCACCAGCATCATGCGTGGCAGGTCGGTGACGGTGCACTCGAATGCGCCACGCATTTCCTCCTGCAGTTGATAGAAAGCGGCGCCGTCGGTCATTACCGGCTGGCTGATCGGTGCCTCGGCGGAGAGCACGGACAGGTTCTCCGACGCTTTCACCATCGCGCGCTCGATGAACAATCCATCGATACGGCTCGGGTTCTCGATCGCGTCGGTCAGGCCGCGCCCCGGCTCCAGGTCGAGCGCCAGCGCACCGGTGCCGAAATGGACGTCCAAGTCGAGCAGCGCGGTCGAGCGGCGTTCCTTGTCGCTCAGCAGCCACGCGAGCGAGGTCGCGATCGTCGACGCGCCCGCACCGCCGCGCGTGCCGATCACCGCGATCGCGCAATGCGGTCGCGCGTTGGTCGCGTCGGTGATCTTCGGCGCATTGATGATCGCCTGTGCCTGCGCGAACGAGTCGCGCAGCATATCGGCGGAGAAGGGCTTGAGCAGATAGTCCTGGATGCCCGAGGCGAGCAGGTCGCGGTACAGGCGAACGTCGTTCACCTGTCCGGCCGCGATCACGACGGTGCCGGGTTCGCAGACCTCTGCCAGGCCGTTGATGTCGCTGAGCGGATCGCCCGAACCGGTAAGGTCGACGAACAGGACGTGCGGGCTGGTCGACACCGACAATGTCTGAACCGCGTTGCGCAGGCCGCCCTGATGGACGTTGTCCGACGACCAGCCCATCTCCGACGCGATCGGCCGGATCGCGTCTGCGGAGGCTTCGTCGCTGGCAAAGGCGAGAAAGGGGAGGCGGTTGGCGACGCCGCCGACTTTCCAGGGCGCGTTCACTTCTTTCCTCCGATGGTCTCCGCGCGAACCCAGGTGCCGCCCTCTCCGGTCGGCTTGGCGTCGCGCAGCGTGTTGATCGCGCGCGTGCCCGTTGCCGCATCATAAGCGCCGTTGCCCGGCGCGCCGCGGACGAGGTCGGCGGGGTTCGCGACCATCGCGGCCAGATTGGTGTTGGTCGCGCAGCCGTAGTTCGAGCCGGTGTGCGCGTTGAAGTTGGGATCGTTCATGCGCGACCAGTCGGCGCAGCCCGGCACCGATGCGCGCGAACGGCTGACGACGATGCGGACCGTGCCCGGTGTCACGGGCGAGCCCGTGACCGGCGCTTCGTCCGACAGAAGCAGGCCGTAACGCGCCGCAATCTGCGCCACGTCGGCACGCGTCGCGCGGGTGGCGCCATACGGATCGTCGAGCGCGATCGTGTCGCCGTACCCGATCCGCAGCGTGTCCATCCAGCCGGTGACGCGTCGCGCCTCGTCCGGGCCGATGCCGTCGGGGCCGCTTTGTACGTCGAGCGCATAGTCGGCGCGGCTGACGACCGGCTGGTGTACCGATTCGAGCCCGCGGTTGGCCGTTCCGCAACCGGCGAGCGGCGTTGCCGCGACGGCGGCGAGAAGAAAAAGGCGCTTGGTCATGAGGATGATCCCTGTGCGTTCGGTCGCGCGCGTCAGTTGATGGAGAAGCCGGGCGTCGGGGCAGGGCCCTTCTTCGCGGGCAGCCGGCCGTTCTTGCGGTCGGCCGCCTCGCGCACCGGGGCAGCAGCGGCCGGTTGCGGCAGCGACTGGCCGACGCGCGGTGTCGCGGCGGCGCCGATCGCGGGGGCAGGAGCGGGGCCGACCTGCATCGTTGGCCGTGGTCGCTCCGCCCCGCTCTGCCCGTCGGTCAGCTGCCCGAGCAGCACGCGCTGCAGGTCGGTCGGCGCCTTGTAGCCGTCGGTCGGCAGCGCGATGTCGGTGCCGTTCACCGGTTTCACCAGATACGGCGTGATGATGATGACGAGTTCGGTCTCGTTGCGCTGGAACGCGTTGGAGCGGAACAGCGCGCCCAGCACCGGCACGTCGCCGACGCCCGGCGTCTTGTCGAACGTGTTGGCATGCGTGTTTGACATCAGCCCGGCGATCATGAAGCTCTGCCCCGACCCCAGTTCCACCGTCGTTTCCGCACGGCGCGTGGTGAGCGCGGGGACGCGCGAATTGCCGACCGCGACCGCGTTGGCGTAATCGAGGTTCGACACCTCCGGGCGGACGCGCAGCGAGATGCGGCCATCGGACAGCACGGTCGGCGTATAGGCCAGGCTAACGCCGAACTCCTTGTACTCGACCGAAACGGCGCCCAGCCCCTGCGAGATCGGGATCGGGATTTCGCCGCCCGCCAGGAACGTGCCGGTCTCGCCCGACAAAGCGGTCAGGTTCGGGTTGGCGAGCGTCGTCACCTGTCCGTTCTGTTCGCCCAGATCGATCGCGGAGAGCAGGTTGAGACCGAAGACCTTGGTCAGCGCACCGATCGTCGAACGGATGTTGTTGGCGGTGCCAACGTTCGTTCCAGGGGTCGATACGACCTTGATCGAGGTCGGGTCGATCGATCCGTTGGGAAGATAGGTGATCGAGGTCGGATCGATCGCGAAACCGCTGACATTGCCCGCGTTCACACCCAGTGGCAGGCCCGGCCGCGTGTTGATCGTCGTCGCCGCGCCGCGACCCGAACCGATGCCGAAGCGGAAGCCGCCCGTGCTGTCGATGGTGGAGATGTTGCTGCCGATGTTCTTCAGGAAGGTGCGGTTCACCTCGGCGAACTTCACCTGCAAATTAACCTGCAGCGGCGTCGCGGTACGCAGGCGGCTGAGCACTTTGGTGTTCTCACCCACGAAGGCGGCGACCAGCTTCTCGGCCTCCGCGCCATCCTCGGGACCGCGCACCGTGCCGGTCAGCAGCACGAGGCCGTTCATCGGCGTCGCGGTGATCTGCGAGTCGGGCATGGCGAGGTTGAGCATCGACTGGATCGAGTCGAAGTTGTTGCCGACGCGGACGGTCGCGGCATAGACCACCGCTCCACCCTTCGCGGTCGCCGACACCGTCGTCTCGCCCGGCTTCTTGCCGAAGACGTAGAGCTGGGTGGGCGAGCGGACCTGAACATCGGCGATGTCGGACGAGGCGACGAACAGGTCGCTCATCGGACGCGACAGCGTGATCAGACGGCCGCGGCCGGTCGACAGCTGGATGGTGCCGCCGTTGACGGCTGCGACACCGGACTGCGCGGGCGCGGTGGCCGGCGTGGCGGCGACGGCCGCACTCGCCAGGGCGAGCGCCAGCGGCCAGCCGAGCGGCTTAGACGAGAAACGCATAATCACTTCCCTCCGACCGGAGCTTCGGTCACGGTGTTGCCGCGGGCGATCCGAACGACCGGTCCGCTCGGCGCTGCGGGCGATCCCGCCGCGGGTGCGCCACCCTGGTAAGCTGGTGCCGCCATCGACGGTACGGGTGCTGCACCCATGCCCGTCATCGGCTTGCCCGGGACGGTGCGGCGCTGGAACCGCGAGATGTCGGCGCCGGTCATGAAACTGCCCGCGCCGGACTGCGGCATGCTGGTAGCCTGCGCGAGCACCGCCTTCTCGTTCTTGCCGTCGCCGACGCTGATCTGGCCCGAGGCGATCGCCTCCTCCAGTTGCCCGGCATTGTCGGCGATCGAGCGCAGCGACAGCGACAGGTTGCCGAGCGTCTGGGCCAGTTCGATCTGCTCGGCGATCTTGGGCGTCGCCTCGACCGTGACCGTGGAGAAGGTCTTGACGACGGTGTTGCCCTTGTCGTCCTTCTCGTTGCTCGTGCTCTGATCGGTGGCAAGCACGCGCAGGTTGCGGATCACCGTCTCACTGGTCTTGAGCGGAGGACCATCGCCGCCGCCCTCGACCGACTGCGTCAGGATCAGGTCGATGTGATCGCCCGGGAAGACAAAGCCCGCGACCGAGGTCTGCGCCGACACCGGCACCGTCACCGCGCGCATCCCTGCGCCTAGTGCGGCAGCGAGGAAGCCGCGATCGCCGGGCTTCACCAGCGCGCCCTGCGTCACCGGCTGGCCGGCCGTGATCGGCAGGCGGACCACCGTGCCGAGCAGCTTGGTCATGTCGGTATCCGCTTTCTTGTAGTAAGCGTTCTCGACCAGCTCCTTCGGCCACGGCTGGAACTTGAGTGCGGTCGCGTCCAGGATGGTGCCGACTGGCAGCGCGCGGGTCGCGACCAGCACCTCGGGTCCGTCGACGACGACGGGCGCGGGCATCGCGACCGCGGCGGCGGTGGGTGCGGCACTACCCGCCATCAGCGTGCGCGCCATAAAGGCGGTGATCGCCGCCACGAACAGCGCGCCGACCAGCAGAACCACCTTGCGACTATCCATCTTGCTTCTTGCCCCCTGTTCCTAGCACGGTGCCGGAACGGCCGATTCGATCGGCCTGCATGATTACGTAAATTGGTTAACGAGCGGTTCGCGCAGCGCGAGCAGCCCGGCGAGCGCGATCGCGACACCGTACGGGATCTCGATCGCGCCCTCGCGGCGCAGCAATTTGTGATCGAGCAGGAACACGACCGTCAGCGCGCCGCCCGCGATCGACATGACGATCAGCATGTTCATGACGTTCATCGGCGTCAGCCACAGCGCGAGCGCGCCGATCAGCTTCACGTCGCCGCCGCCCATCTGCCCGAGCGCGAACGCACCGCAGAACAGGGCGAAGACGAACAGCGCGACGCCCAGCTGGATCGCCATCATCGGCCACGGATCGAGCCCGATCGCGAACCACCAGACGGGTGCGAGCAGCGCGATCGCCGCATTCTTCCAATTGGCGATCTCGCGGGTGCGCGCGTCCTCGATGCCAGCGGAGACCAGCAGCACGCCCAGACACGCGGGCAACGCCCAGGAAAGAATACCCAACCCCATGCAATCGGTGGCTAGACGATATGCCTTAGGAAACCGTAACCACGCCGGCAGATGAGCCGCCATGCCGCCTTTCGCCGCGCCATCCCCGCGGACGCGCGCGTGTCCACCTGGCACGCCGTCGACGGCTGGCCGATCCGCCGCTTCGACTGGCCGGCCGCGGAGAAGCGCGGTGCGATCCTGTTTCAGACCGGGCGCGGCGACGTGTTCGAGAAATATCTGGAGGCGTTCGCGCATTGGCACGACGCTGGCTGGTCGGTCAGCGCGTTCGACTGGCGCGGGCAGGGCGGGTCGGGACGGCTGAGCGCCGACCGCAACGTCGGGCACGCCGACGATTTCGCGCGGTGGATCACCGATCTCGCCGATTTCTGGCGAAGCTGGGTTGCAGAGCAGACCGGTCCGCACGTCGTCGTCGGCCACTCGATGGGCGGATTTCTGGTGCTCCGCGCGCTGGTCGACCGCGTGATCGAGGCGGGCGCAGCGGTGCTGGTCGCGCCGATGCTCGGCCTGCGCTCACCGGTCGGCGCACGCGCCGGCGGGTGGCTGGCCACGCTGATGCGGCGCGCAGGCGATCCCGCGCGCGCGGCGTGGAAGGGGCATGAGAAGCCGGGCGCACGGATCGATCGGCAATCAATCCTGACCGCGGACGCAGACCGCTATTCGGACGAGGATTGGTGGTACGCGCGATCGCCCGAGCTGCGGCTCGGCCCGCCGTCTTGGGCATGGCTGGCGGAAGCGTTCGCGGGCACGCTTGCGCTGCGGTGCGATCCGGCGCTGGTGCGCATGACGACGCCCACGCTGATGCTGCTCGCCGAGCACGACGCGCTGGTCGATGCGCAGGCCGCGGCGGCGATTGGCGCGCGGCTGCCCGATGCGAAGGTGATCCGCTTCGGGGCCGAGGCGGCGCACGAACTGCTGCGTGAGGCTGATTTGGTGCGCGATCGCGCGCTGGCGGCGATCGATGTGTTCCTGGCCGAGCGGGCGCCAACATGAACTACGACATCGCGATCGTCGGTGCCGGCATCGCGGGCGCGAGCCTCGCTGCCGCAATCGGTGGGCGCGCGCGCGTGCTGCTGTTGGAGGCGGAGGATCAGCCGGGCTATCATGCCACCGGGCGATCGGCGGCGTTCTGGTCCGAGACGTACGGCGGTCCGGCGATCCAGCCGCTGACCACCGCGTCGGGTCCGGCGCTGCGCAATGGCGGGTTTCTGGAGCCGCTCGGCTCGCTTCACATCGGACGCGACACCGACGCCGCCGCAATCGACGCGTTCCTGGCCGAGTTCGCGAACACGCCGGTCGTGCTGGAGCCGGTCGATCCCGCCGCGCTGGTGCCGGGGCTCAGGTCCGAGTGGCGGGTCGGCGTGATGGAGGCGTCGTGCGCGTACATCGACGTGGCGGCGTACCACGCCGACCGGCTGCGCGCGGCGCGTAGTGGCGGCGCCGTGATCGAGACGAACGCCGCACTGGCATCGGCGGAGCGGTCCGGCGGCTGCTGGCAGATCACGACTGGCGATGATCGAGTTTTCACCGCCGAGGTGCTGGTCGACGCGGGTGGCGCCTGGGCCGACGCGGTGGCATGCGCCGCGGGAGTGCAGCCGATTGGCGTGCAGGCCTATCGTCGCACGATGGTGCAGTTGCTGACCGATCCCGCGCCGCCGTCCGTGCTGCCGCACGTTGCCGATATCTCGGGCCGCTTCTACTTCAAGCCCGAGGCGGGCGGGCGTTTGTGGCTCAGCCCGCACGACGAGACGCCGGTCGACGCGCACGATGTGCAACCGGAAGAAATCGACGTCGCGGTCGCGATCGACCGGTTCGAGCAGGTGGTCGACTGGCAGGTCGCCAAGGTCGAGCGGACCTGGGCGGGATTGCGATCGTTCGCGCCCGACCGTGCGCCGGTCTACGGTTTCGACGCGCAGATGCCCGGGTTCTTCTGGTTCGCAGGCCAGGGCGGGTTCGGGATCCAGACCGCGCCGGCGGCGGCGCAGATCGGCGCGGCGCTGCTGGTCGGTGGAGAGATGCCCTCAGGTGTCGACGCCGACCGCTACGCCGCGACGCGTTTCGCGCGACCCTAGGCCTGCTCGCGCTCGGCGAGCAATGCCGTCTTCGGTCGTGCGCGCATCGCGACCACCAGAACACCTAGGAGTGCGAGCGCGGCGCCCGCGACCATGCGGCGATCGAGGTGATCGCCGGTCAGCGCGACGCCGAACGCGATCGTGGCGAGCGGGGTCATCAGCGTCAGCGGCGCGAGCAGGTTCGCCTCGTAGCGACGGATCAGCGCGTAATAACTGGTGTGCGCCGCGACCGAGACGACGAGTGCCGCGAACAACACCGCGGCGACGAACGGCCAGCCGACCGCCGCCGCGCTCGTCCACTGCCCATGCTCGAACAGCGCCGATCCGAGCGCCAGCGGCAGGCACGAGACGAGGCCGACCCATGCCTGAAAGCGCAAGGGCGCAACATCCTCGACCTGTTTCATCATCACCGCACCCAGCGACCCTGCGAACGCTGCCCCGACGATGAACCACAGCCCCGCCGACAATGCGACGCCTTCGGGGTTCCACACCACCAGCACCACGCCGGCGAGCGTCAGCGCGATGCCGACGCCGCGGCGCAGGTGGATGCGCTCGCCCAGAATGATGATCGACAACAGCGTCGTGAACGGCACGCCGATCTGGATCACGATCGCGGCGGAGGAGGGCGATGCGGTCTGCAAGCCGATGAACAGCAACGCGAAATTGCCCGCACCCATTAGCAGGCCGATGATGGCGACGCGCCACCGCGGGCGCGGCATCGGCCACAGCCACGGCACGGTCGCGACCATGACGACCGCGAAGCGCACCGCGGCGAAGAACAGCGGCGGCACGTGCCACGTGCCGACCACGATCTTGCTGAGCACGTTGCTGTAGCCCCAGGCGAGGCAGACCAGCAGCAGGATCAGGAAGTCGCGCGCACGCACCGGGAATGAACGGTCAGGCGGCCGCGCGGGACCGCTTGCCAGCGGCGATCGCGGCGTCGCTGGCGAGCTTGTCGACGCGTTCGTTGTCGGGGTGGCCGGCGTGGCCCTTGACCCATTTCCACTCGATCCGGTGCGGCTTGGCGGCGGCGAGCAGCGCCTGCCACAGCTCGGCATTCTTGACCGGCTTCTTGTCGGCGGTGCGCCAGCCGTTCTTCTGCCAGCCGTGGATCCATTTGGTGAGGCCGTCCATGACGTAGCGGCTGTCGGTCGACAGCTGGACACGGCACGGCCGCTTGAGCGCCTCTAGCCCGCGAATAGCCGCGGTCAGTTCCATGCGATTGTTGGTGGTCGGGTTCTCGCCGCCCGACAGTTCCTTCTCGGTCTCGCCCATGCGCAGCAGCGCGCCCCAGCCGCCGGGGCCGGGATTGCCTTTGCATGCGCCGTCGGTGGCGATCTCGACGAGCTGGAGTTCGGTTGCGTCAGTGGTCATGCGTGGTGCTTCATCGTGTCGGGGAGCAGGTCGGGCGCGTAATGCGCGAGGCGGCGCAGATAGGCGAGCGGGTCCTTGCGCGTCACCAGTGCATCGGCGGGCGTGTTGAGCCAGTCCCACGCGCGGCTGAGCGCGAAGCGCAGGCACGCACCCGCGGCAAGCGTCGGAAACGCGTCGCGCTCCGCGGTGGACAGGGGAAAGTGGCGCTCGTACCCGGCGAACAGGGCATGGCCGATCGCGGCGTCGTGGTGCGTGCCGGTGGCATCGAAGCTCCACGCGCTGTGCGTGACCGCTAGGTCGAGTACGCGGATGTCGGTGCACGCGAAGTAGAAGTCGATCAGCCCCGACACCTGATCGCCGCGCATCAGCACGTTGTCGGGAAACAGGTCGGCGTGGATCGCGCAGGTGTCCAGCGTGTCGTACGGCCAGCGTTCCACGACATGGTCGAGCGCGCGGTCGAGCGTGTCGTGCAGGCCGGGCGCGATCTGATCGAGGCTGCGACCGCAGCGGTCAAACAGCGGGCGCCACGTGTCGATCCCCATCGTGTTCGGCCGCGTCAGCGTGAAGTCGGCAAACGCGTGGTGCATCTGCCCGAGCGCGTCGCCGGCGGCGAGCGCCTGTGAGGGTGTGGGATGCGACAGCGACACGCCGGGTAGGAAGCGGATCAGGCAGGCGGGACGGCCCTCCAGCTGCTGGATCGACTGCCCTTCGCTATCGGGGATCGCGGGGGGAACCGGCAGGCCCTTGGTTGCGAGGTGGTCGAGCAACGCCATGAAGAAGGGCAGGTCGTCGGCGGCGACGCGCTTCTCGTAGAGCGTCAGGATGAAACGGCCGCGCGTCGTGTCGACGAGGTAGTTGGAATTCTCCACCCCTTCAGCGATCCCCTTGGCCGAGACGAGGTCGCCGACGTTGTAGCGCGAGAGGAAGCGGCTCAATGCCTCGGCCGAGACGTGCGTGTAGACGGCCATGCTCAATCTCCCGCGCGAAAGGTCACAAAGGTCACAGCCCGACGCAGGCGCGCGCGCCCGCCCGCCCGCGCCCGCGATCACGAAGCCGTGGTGGCACGGTTCGCGCGTGTAGGACAGCGCGGGTGCTTCGATCTAGGCGGCGGCGTCGAGCCCGCGCGGCAGCTTGAACGCGATCGACTCGCGCGTCGTCTCGACCTCGCGCTCGATCACGTCGAAGCGGGTGCCAAGCAGGTCGACGAGTTCGCGCACCAGCAGTTCGGGCGCGGACGCCCCCGCGGTGATGCCCAATGTGCCGACGCCGTCGAGGAACGACCAGTCGAGCTCGGCCGCGCGCTGGATCAGTGCCGCACGCACACCCTGCCGCTCGGCCACCTCGACCAGCCGGACCGAGTTGGACGAATTGGGCGCGCCGATCACCAGCACCGCGTCGCATGAATCCGCAATCGCCTTCACCGCCGCCTGCCGGTTGGAGGTGGCGTAGCAGATATCCTCGCCACGCGGCGCGTCGATGCTGGGGTAGCGCGCGTGGAGCGCCGCGACGATGGCGGCGGTATCGTCGACCGACAGCGTCGTCTGCGTGAGAAAGGCGACGTTGTCAGCATCGGGCAGTTCGAGCGCGGCGACATCCTCCACCGTCTCGACCAGAGTCATCGCGCCCGCGGGCACCTGTCCGAAGGTGCCGATCACCTCGGGGTGGCCCGCATGGCCGACGAAGACGATGTGGCGACCGGCCGCGACCAGCCGCTCGGCCTGACGATGCACCTTGGAGACGAGCGGGCAAGTCGCGTCGAGGTAGCTGAGACCCCGGTCCTGCGCCTCAGCCGGCACCGATTTGGGCACACCGTGCGCGGAGAAGACGACGTTGGCGTCGTCGGGCACCTCGTCCAGTTCCTCGACGAAGATCGCGCCCTTCGCCTTCAGCGCGTCGACCACGAACTTGTTGTGAACGATCTCGTGCCGGACGTAGACCGGCGCGCCGTGCTTCTCCAGCGCCAGTTCGACGATCCGGATCGCGCGGTCGACCCCGGCGCAGAAGCCACGCGGCGCGGCGATCATCAGCTCCAGCGGGCGGCGCTTGAAGGCGGAAAGGTCGGCAATGTCGGACATGCCCGCGCATGTACGCCAATGCTTGCTCCGGTGAAAGCCGGTTCCTATGGTGCGCGGCGTTCGGGGCCGGCTTCTCGTCACAGGAAGCGGTCCCGTCGCGTATTCGCTTCTTGTACCAGGAATGCCGCCCGTGTCGCACCGCTCGAACCTCCTGACGCTCGCCATGCTCCTCGCCGCAGGTGGGTCGCTGGCCGGCTGCGCCAAGTCGGGCGAGATCGACATCAGCGGCGGCGCGGCGGGGATCACCTCGGTCCGCTCGGCCTGCCCGATCGTCGGCGTGCCCGCGGGCACGGGCGACGTGACCGTGTTCAACCCCGCCACCAGCACCGACGCGAGCGCGATCGACATGGTCGCGACGATCAGCAACGTGCGCTCGACCTGCAACGACGCAGGGGACGACATCCAGACGACGGTCACCTTCGACGTGCGTGCGCGGCGAACACAGACCGCGGCCGCGCGTGACGTGACGCTGCCGTATTTCATCGCGATCACCCGCGGCGGTACCTCGGTCGTGTCTAAGCGCGTCGGCGGCGTCGCGCTCCACTGGGACGCAGGGCAAGGCGTCGCGACCGCGAACGAGCAGGCGACCACGGTCGTATCGCGCGCGCTCGCCACCGTGCCGCAGGAAATCCGCGACAAGCTGACGCGCAAGCGCAAGGCGGGCGACGAGGACGCGGCGCTCGACCCGCTCGCGCAACCCGAGGTGCGCAGTGCGGTGCTGTCGGCCACCTTCGAGGCGCTGGTCGGGTTCCAGCTGACGCAGGATCAGTTGCGCTACAACGCCACGCGCTGACCCGGCCTGCGCGAGATCGATTGACAGGTTTCGAGGGCAAGGGCAGAGCGGCGCGCGTCGACACGGGGCGTGAGTCCCGCGTGGGCGGCGCGGGAGAGCGCGGCCGGCCTTTCAGGCACCTGGCCGCCGCCGAAGGAGCAACCACCCCGGAATCTCTCAGGCAGCAGGGACCGCGCAGCCTTATCGACACTCTGGAAAGCGGTTGCGCCGTTCACCCGGCGTGATCCACCGAAGGGGTAATCCCGTTCGCGGGAGAAAGCTCTCAGGTTCCGTGACAGAGGGGGACATGATCGCCGCGCGACCTCGCGCTGCCATGCCCTTTCGTCAGGAAGCCGTGATGAGCGACAAGATTCAACCCACCAACGGCGCAAGTGACGACGACGAGGTCGTCATCGAGACGCTGACGCTTCCGCTCGACGCGTGGCACCGCGCGCGTGGCGGCCGGATGGTCGAGTTCGCCGGCTATCACATGCCCGTCCAGTACGAAGGTATCATGGCCGAGCACCTGTGGACGCGCGAGCATGCCGGGCTGTTCGACGTCAGCCACATGGGGCAATTGTCGATCACCGGCGAGGGCGTCGTTGCCGCGCTCGAGGCGCTGCTGCCGGCCGAGATCGAGAAGCTGCCGTTCAACAAGGCGCGCTACTCGCTGCTGCTCAACGACGAGGGCGGCGTGCTCGACGATCTGATGCTGACGCGCCAGGCTGAGGACCGCGTCTACATGGTCGTCAACGGCGCGACCAAATACGACGACGTGTCGCACATGATCGAGCATCTGCCCGACGACGTGACGATCAACCTGATGGAGGATCACGCGCTGCTGGCGGTGCAGGGGCCGAAGGCGGTCGACGCGGTGTCGCGGCTGATCCCGGGTGTCGAGGCGCTGACCTTCATGCAGGCGGGCGCGTTCCAGTGGCAGGGACACGACCTGTGGCTCAGCCGCTCGGGCTATACCGGCGAGGACGGCTACGAAATCTCGCTGCCCGCCGAGGCCGCCGAGGCGTTCGCCGACGCGCTGCTCGCGCAGCCCGAGGTCAAGCCGATCGGCCTGGGTGCGCGCGATTCGCTGCGGCTCGAGGCAGGGTTGCCGCTCTACGGCCACGATCTCGATCCTGAGACGACGCCGGTGATGGCCGACCTGGGCTTCGCTTTGTGGAAGCGCCGACGCGAGGCGGCGGACTTTCCGGGTGCGACACGCATCCTCGCCGAGCGCGAGCACGGTCCCGCGGTGAAGCGTGTCGGGCTGCTGGTCGAGGGTCGTCAGCCGGTGCGCGAGGGCGCGAGCGTCGTCGGCGACGACGGCGCGGTGATCGGGCGCGTGACCAGCGGCGGCTTTGCACCCAGCGTCGGCGCGCCGATCGCGATGGCCTATGTCCCGAACGATCTCGCGACCGCCGGCACGGCCGTCAGCCTCGTCCAGCGCGGCAAGGTGCACTCGGCGACCGTCGCCGCGATGCCGTTCGTTCCCCATCGTTACTACCGAGGAGCCTGATCCATGAGCCGTTATTTCACGCAGGACCATGAGTGGATCGATGTCGACGGCGAGACCGGCACCGTCGGCATCTCCGACTATGCGCAGAGCCAGCTCGGCGACATCGTGTTCGTCGAGGTGCCTGAAGAGGGCAAGTCGCTCAGCCAGGGTGACGACGCCGCGGTGGTCGAGAGCGTCAAGGCCGCGTCGGACGTCTACGCGCCCGTGTCGGGCACCGTGATCGAGGGCAATGCCGCGCTCGCCGATGATTCGTCGCTAGTGAACTCGGACCCCGAAGGCGAGGGCTGGTTCTTCAAGATCACGCTCTCCGACGCGTCCGAGCTCGATCAGTTGATGGACGAGCAGGCCTACGCGGCGTTCGTCGAGAAGCTTTAACGATTGTCCCGCCGCCCGGCGACGGGCGGCGTGCAAGGAACTGCCATGCGCTACCTGCCACTCACCGACCATGATCGCCGCGACATGCTGTCCGTCATCGGCGCCGCGTCGATTGATGACCTGTTCGTCGACGTGCCCGAGGCCGCGCGGCTGGACGGGCCCGTTCACGGCCTGCCGAACCACGCCAGCGAGCTGAGCGTCGAGCGGCACATGACCGCGCTCGCACGGCAGAACACGGTCGCGGGCGAGGTTCCGTTCTTCCTCGGCGCGGGGGCGTATCGCCACCACGTGCCCGCGAGCGTCGACCACCTGATCCAGCGCGGCGAGTTCCTGACCGCCTATACGCCGTACCAGCCTGAGATCGCGCAGGGCACGCTGCAGATGCTGTTCGAGTTCCAGACGCAGGTCGCGCGTCTGCTCGGCACCGATGTCGCGAACGCCAGCATGTACGACGGCTCGACCGCGTGCTGGGAAGCGATCGGCATGGCGCGCCGGATCACCAAGCGCGGTAAGGCGATCCTATCGGCCGGGCTCCACCCGCACTATGTCTCGGTCGCGAAGACGATGGCGAAGTACACCGGCGACGTGCTCGACACGACATCGCCGTGGCTGGTGCCCGACATGGACGTGGACCGGCTGATTGAGAAGATCGACGGCGATACGTCGTGCGTGGTGGTGCAATACCCCGATATTCTGGGGCGCATCGCCGACCTGAAGCCGCTCGCCGACGCATGCCACGCGAACAAGGCGTTGCTGATCGCGGTGGTGACCGAACCGGTCGCGCTCGGCGCGATACGCAGTCCCGGCGAGATGGACGCCGACATCGTCGTCGGCGAGGGCCAATCGCTCGGCGTCGGGCTCCAGTTCGGTGGGCCTTACGTCGGTCTGTTCGGCTGCAAGGAGAAGTACGTCCGCCAGATGCCGGGGCGCCTGTGCGGCGAGACGGTCGACGCGGATGGTCGTCGCGGCTTCGTGCTGACGCTGTCGACGCGCGAGCAGCATATCCGGCGCGAGAAGGCGACCAGCAACATCTGCACCAATTCGGGGCTGTGTGCGCTGGCGTTCTCGATCCATATGACGCTGCTGGGCGAGGCAGGCTTGCGGCAGCTTGCGGCAACCAATCACGCGAACGCGGTCGCGGCGGCGGAGCGGCTGGCGAAGGTGCCGGGCGTCAGCCTCGTCAACGACGCGTTCTTCAACGAGTTCACGCTCGATCTGGGGCAGGAGGCGCGGCCGATCGTGCGCGCGCTCGCCGACAAGGGCGTGCTCGCGGGCGTGTCGCTCGGCCGGCTCTATCCGGGTGAGGCGGAGCTCGCCAATGGGCTGGTGGTCGCGGTGACCGAGACGGTGACGCAAGAGGATGTCGAGGCGCTGGCAACCGCGATCGAGGAGGTGTTGGCATGAGCATCAACCAGAGCGGCTGGCGGCCCGAGATGACCGTCAAGGGCACCGACGAGGCCGCCCCGACCTTCACCGGCAACAAGGCATTGATGCTGGAAGAAGCGCTGATCTTCGAGATCGGGTCGACCGAGACGACCGGCGTCGAAGTGGCGGAGCCCGTCACGGCCACCTCGCGGCTCGGCAATCTCGCGCGCACCGCGCCGATCGGCCTGCCGGGCCTGTCGGAGCCCGAGACGGTGCGGCATTACACCCGGCTCAGCCGGCAGAATTACGCGATCGATTTAGGGCTGTTCCCGCTCGGCTCGTGCACGATGAAGCACAACCCGCGCCTGAACGAGAAGATGGCGCGGCTGCCCGGCTTCGCCGACGTTCACCCGCTGCAACCGGTCGACACGGTGCAGGGAGCGCTCGGCGTCATCAACGAGCTGGCGGTGTGGCTGATCGAGCTGACCGGCATGCACGGCGTCGCGATGAGCCCGAAGGCGGGCGCGCACGGCGAATTGTGCGGCATCCTGTGCATTAAGGCGGCGCTGGAGAAACGCGGCGAGGGGTATCGCAAGATCGTGCTGGTGCCCGAGAGCGCGCACGGCACCAACCCCGCGACCGCCGCCTTCGCCGGCTTTCAGGTCGAGGACATTCCCGCGACCGCCGATGGGCGCGTCGATACCGCGGCACTCAAGGCACGGCTCGGCCCCGACATCGCAGCGGTGATGATCACCAATCCAAACACCTGCGGGCTGTTCGAGCGCGATCTGAAGGAGATCTCCGACGCGGTCCATGCGGCGGGCGGCTACGTTTACTGCGACGGCGCGAACTTCAACGCGATCGTGGGACGCGTGCGTCCGGGTGACCTCGGCGTCGATGCGATGCACATCAACCTGCACAAAACCTTCTCGACTCCGCACGGCGGCGGCGGGCCGGGCTCGGGTCCGGTGGTGCTGTCGGAAGCGCTGGCGCCGTTCGGCCCGCTGCCGTTCACCGAGCGTCACGGCGACGGCCACATCACGCTGGTCGAGGAAGAGACGGTCGAGGATCGCCATCCCGACAGCTTCGGGCGCATGACCGCGTTCCACGGTCAGATGGGCATGTTCACCCGTGCGCTCACCTACATTCTCTCACACGGCGCGGACGGCCTGCGCCAGGTCGCGGAGGATGCCGTGCTGAACGCGAACTACGTGCTGCGTAGCCTGGAGGACGTGCTGGACGCGCCGTTCGGCAAGGCCGGACCATGCATGCACGAGGCGCTGTTCTCGGATGCGAACCTGGCCGACGGCTTCTCGACGCTCGACGTCGCCAAGGGGCTGATCGACGAGGGCTTCCACCCGATGACGGTCTACTTCCCGCTCGTTGTCCACGGCGCGATGCTGGTGGAGCCGACCGAGACCGAGTCGAAGGCGGCGCTGGACCAGTTCATCGGCGCGCTGCGCAGCGTGGCCGAGCGTGCCAAGGCAGGTGACGCGAGCCTGAAGAGCGCGCCGCATTTCGCCCCGCGCGCGCGGCTCGACGAGACGCTGGCGGCACGCAAGCCCAAGCTGGTGTGGAAGGAGCCGGCGCCGGTCGCGCAAGCGGCGGAGTGAGCGACGTGCGCGCGGTGGCGATACGGCTCGCCGCCGCGCTCGCGGTCACCGGCCTGAGCGTCGTCGTACAAGACGACCGCGGCAATGTTGCCATCTACGGCAGCGAAGGCGGCTTGTCGCAGGTTTAGCCTCGTATCGAAGGTGGCTGGCCGGCTCCGTTCCACGCCGACGATCCCGCGACCTCTGTGCCGCACAAACTGGGTGCGGAAGACGTGTTTCGGCCGGGCTCGTTCATCGCCGATACCGCTTTCTGGTACCTGATCGTCGGCGCGATCGTCTGGCTGATGCGTCGCCGCTAACCGATCACAGCGCGGTCGCGAACGAGATCGCGCCGAGCAGCACACCCGGCGCGTTGGCGAGTACGATCGGCCAGTCGCGTCGCGGGCGACGCAGGAACCCGTAAGCAACCCACAGGCTGCAGTTGACCATCGTCGCCAGCGGCTGGATCAGCGATCCCTTCTCACCGGCCAGGTTGAGTTTGATCTGGTCGAGATAGGACAGGTACATCGCGACCGCGGTCGCCGTCGCGATCCAGCCGAGCAGGCGCAGGTGCTTGTCTTGCATCGCCGACAAGCGCGCGAGCCGCCGCTTTCGTTTCGGCACACCTCGGGTTAGCCTCACCCCATGAACACCGCGCCGGGCAATTGGATCAGCTACGCCATGACCTTCGCGATTCTCGCGCTCGTGCTGGCATTCCGGTGGAAGCGGATGAGCCGGGCGCGGCCGTTGAAGCTCGAGCGCCTGTGGATGTTGCCCGCGCTCTATGCCGCCTTGTGCGTCGCCTTGTACGCGCAGCACCCGCCGCGGGGGGCAGGCTGGCTGTTCTGCCTCGGCGCATTGTTGCTGGGCGCGTTGCTCGGGTGGCAGCGCGGCAAGATGATGCGGATCGCGGTCGATCCGGGCAGCCACGCGCTCAACCAGACCGGGTCGCCCGCCGCGCTGCTGTTCATCGTCGCGCTGGTCGCGGCGCGCAGCGGTGCGCGCGTCGCGGTGGAGCGGAGCGGGTGGGGGATCGATCCGCTCGTGCTCACCGACGTGCTGATGGCATTGGCACTCGGCCTGTTCACCGCGATGCGGGTGGAGATGTTCCTGCGCGGGCGGCGTCTGCTCGCCGCCGCCTAGGCGATGCCCTGCGCGATCGCCTGGCGAGTTTCCTCGCGCCGGCGGACATGCTCGCGCCACACGATGTAGAGCCCCGAGGCGACGATCACCGGCGCCCCCACCCAGGTCGCGGCGGCAGGCAGGCGATCGAATACCAGCCAGCCGAGCAACGTCGCCCACAGCAAGGCGGTATAATCCATCGGCACCACGGTGGAGACCGGGCCGAGCGTCAGCGAGCGCGTCATCGCGATCTGCGCCGCGCCACCGATCACGCCGATGCCGAGCAGGATTGCCCATACCAACGGCGCGTGCGCCTTCACCGCGAAGGGATAGGCGCAACCGAGCGGCAGCAGCGACAGGCACGAGAACCAGAACACGGTGGTGAGCGGTGCTTCGGTCCGCCCGATCGTGCGCAGCAGGATCGACACGGTGGCGGTGCCCGCCGCGGCGGCGAGCCCGGTGAGCGCGCCGGCGAGCGGGAATGCCTCGCCACCCGGCTGCGCGACGATCAGCACGCCGATGAAGCCGGCGAGCACCGCGGCCCAGCGCCGCATCCCCGTCGGTTCGTGCAGCACCAGCGCGCCGAGCACGGTGGCGAAGATCGGCATCGAGAAGCCGATCGTCGTCGCTTCCGCCAGCGGCAGCATCGTCAGCGTCGTGAACGTCAGCGCCATCGCGGCGAGCCCGAGCACGGTGCGCAGCACGTGCGCGCCGAAGCGCTCGGTCTTGAGGCTGGCGATGCCAGGCCCCGCGGCGACGAGGCCGCCGACGAGCAGGGTCGCGCCGAACTGCCGCCAGAACATGATTTCCGCCAGCGACGCGCCGCGCGCCTCGGCAAGCTTGATGCCGACGTTCATGAAGGCGAACAGCGCGACTGACAGCAGCCTGAGCGCGATCGCGAGCAGGACGCGGTCGGTCGCGTGTCGGTTGGGATCAGGTGGCGCCACGCGCCGCGCTTCCCCGATCGGGACACGCGGCGCAACCGGCGATCGACCGCTCAGCGCGCGCAGGTGCTCGCCGCGCTCGAATCGAGATCGAGGCAGCGGCCGTCGAGCCCCGACACCGGCAGGTTGATCGTCGCCGCGAGCGTCGGGACAATGTCGACCGTCTCGACCGAGAGCGGCTGCTCGAACCCCGCAATCCCCTTGCGCCAGAACAGGATCGGTACGCGGCGATCGTAATCCCACGGCGAGCCGTGCGTCTCGACATAACCGGGACCGGGCTTGCTGATCGTCGTCACGCGCGGGCGCAGCAGGACGAGGAAGTCGCCCGACCGTGCGGGATCGAACGAGGCACGCGCGCGCTCAAGCAGTGTCCAGGTTTCGGGCGGGGTGGTCGGCATCGGCGTCGCCATGATCTGCTGACGCGTCAGCGCGGCAGCGACCTGCGGCTGCGCGGAGAAGCGCTTCACCGCTTCCGCGATCACCGCAGGCCGGCGCGCGGGTGGTACGTCGTCGGCGACGTAGACGTCGCCTTCGCTGGCGAGCAGCACTGGCCCGGCGATCCCCATGTCGCGCCCGATCACGGCGCCGAGCGCCTTCGCGGTCACGTCGGCGTTGACGCGCGCCTCCATCGGCATCGCGCGCTGCTGCTGGCGCTCGGTCATGTCGTGCGCGCCGTGATCGGCGGTCAGCACGACCTCGTAATCGAGCCCCCATTGGTCGAGCTGCGCGAGAAAGCCGCCGAGCGAATGGTCGAGCTCGTTCATCTGGATGCACATCTCCGACCCCTGCGTGCCGAAGGTGTGGCCGATGTAATCGGTCGCCGAGGCGCCGACCGAGATGATGTCGGTCTGCGGTCCGCGGCCGAGCTTCATGTCGCCGATCAGCGCGGCGGCGAGCGCGAATACCGCGCCGTCGCTCGCTGGCGAGGCGCGGAACGCCTTGGCGTCGCCCGCCTGACGCTCGAAGCGTCCGGTGCCGAGCGTCTGGTCACCGACCTGCACCGGCCGCGCGATCGGTTGGCAATAGGCGGGCAGTTCAAGCCCGGCCTGCGGTCGCGCGATCAGCGCCGTCACTGCGGCATTCGCGCGCTCGACCGCCGCGGGGGCCTTGCGCCCGTCGTAGGAGATGAAGTCCTTGCCGCCCCAGAACCACAGCTCGTCGACCTTGTGCCCGCCCATCATGATCGCGGCGCGGTCCTTGCCCGCGACCGAGACGACGCGGGTGCGCGGATCGCGCGCCTTCATCATCTCGCCCAGCGTCGGCACCTTAAGGTGGACGTCGCTCGGCACGTATTTCTCGTGATCGCTGCCCGCCGCGCGCTCATCCTCGGCGCAATAGACCTGCTTGTCCTCGCGGCCCGCCTTTTGGTCGATCCAGGTGTTGGCGACGATCCCGGTATGTGCCGGGCGCATGCCGGTCAGGATCGTCGAGTGACCCGGGCACGTCTCGGTCGCGGCATGGCTCTGGTAGCCGGAGGGGAACACCGCGCCGGTCAAAAGGCGCGCAAAGCCGTCGGTGAAATGGTTGCGATACTGCGCGAACAGGTCGGCGGAGAATTGATCGACCGAGATCGCGACGATCAGTTTCGGTGCCGTGCGCGGTGCGGCGGGTGCGGCGGCCTCGCTCTTCGGCGCCACCGGCGGCGCGGCGGGGGTGGCTTCACGCGCCTCGCGTGAATTTTGCGCGGTGGCCGGCAGGGTCAGCGCGGAGGAGAGGAGCAGCGCGGCGGCGAGGGCTTTCATGCGGGTACCTTGATGGAGGCGGGGGTGCAAAGCGGGGGTCGCCCGGCTATGAGCCGGGGTCGATGGTCAGGCAAGCTGTGCGCGCGGCGCTTTTCATTCTGATGACGCTGGCGGCGGCGCTGTCACCGACGGCGTCGGCGCAGGCGCCGGGCGCCAAACACATCCGCTTGAACCTGGTCGCCGAGAGCGAGCGGCCGCGCGCGGGCTCGACCGTGCGAATGGCGTTCGAGGCAGCGCCCGAGGCAGGCTGGCACGGTTACTGGAAGAATCCGGGCGATGCGGGGGTCGAGACGCAGGTGGCGTGGACGCTGCCCGCGGGAGCGAGCGCGGGGCCGCTGCGGTATCCGGTACCGGGGCGGCTGCTGATCGCGGGGCTGATGAACTACGTCTACGAGCGACCGTTCGCGCTCCTCGCCGACGTGACGCTGCCCGCCGGGCTCGCCGCGGGCACGCGCCTGCCGATCGCGGCGAAGCTCACCTATCTCGTCTGTACCGAGCAGATCTGCGTGCCCGAGCAGCAGGACGTCGCGACGAGCGTGACGATCGGCGACGGCACGATCACGCCCGAACGGCGTGCGAGCTTCGATGCCCACGCGCGCGCGATCCCGCGTCCGCTCGGCTCGCCTGCCACCTATGAGGTCGAGCAGGGCCGGTTGCGATTGTCGGTTCCCTATCCCGCCGACGCGTCGCTGGGGCAGGCGTGGTTCTACCCCGCGGCGGGCGGCGTGATCGACATGGCCGCGCCGCAGCAGGTGACGCGCGACGGCGACCGCGTGGTGATCGAGACCAAACCCGCGGCGACCGCGCCGACGGGTCGAATCGAGGGCGTGCTGGGAACCGCCGACGGGCAGGGTTTCGCGCTGTCGGCGACGCCCGGCACCGTTGCCGCGGGCAAGGCGGGCGGCGGCGTATGGGCGGCGGCGCTGATCGCGTTCGGCGGCGCGTTGCTCGGCGGGTTGCTGCTTAACGTCATGCCGTGCGTCTTCCCGATCCTGAGCCTAAAGGCGCTGAGCCTCGCCAAGTCGGGCGAGAGCGAGACGCACGCGCGCGCCGAGGCGCTGGCGTATACCGCGGGCGTGGTGCTCGTCTGCCTCGCGCTCGGCGGGATACTCCTCGCACTGCGCGCCGGAGGGGCGAGTGCCGGCTGGGCGTTCCAGTTGCAGGACCCGCGCGTCGTCGGCGTGCTCTTGATTTTGGTCGCCGCGATCGCGCTAAACCTGGCGGGGCTGTTCGAGCTGCCGACGCCGCGCTTCGCGAGCGCTGGCGGTATTGGGGGCGCGTTCATGACCGGGGCGCTCGCCGCGTTCGTCGCGACGCCGTGCACGGGGCCGTTCATGGGCGCGGCGCTGGGCGCGGCGCTGGTGCTGCCCGCGGTGGCGGCGATGGCAGTGTTCGCCGGACTGGGCCTCGGCATCGCGCTGCCGTTCCTGCTGATCGGCTTCGTGCCCGCGCTCAGGCGGCGACTGCCGCGCCCGGGAGTGTGGATGCAGCGGCTGCGCCATATCCTGTCGGTGCCGATGTTCCTGACTGCGCTCGCCCTCGCCTGGGTGCTCGGGCGGCAGGCGGGGGTCAACGGCATGACGCTGGGGCTGGCGGCGGTGCTGATCGCGAGCCTGGGGCTGTGGTGGACCGGGCGGCGGCAGCATGCCGGGCACGAGCGCGCAGGGCTGCCCGCAGGTGTCGCGCTCGCACTCGCGCTCGCGGGCGTGCTGCTGGTCCGCGCGGCGCCTGGCGGGGCCGCCAGCGTCGCCGCGCTGCCGGGCGCGGAGCCGTTCAGCGAAGCCCGGCTCGCCGCGTTGCAGGCGCAAGGGCGACCGGTGTTCGCTTATTTTACCGCAGACTGGTGCCTGACGTGCAAGGTGAACGAGAAAGCGGCGATCGAGACGCAGGCGGTGGCCGACGCGTTCAAGCGCGGCAACGTCGCGGTGCTGGTCGGCGACTGGACCGACGGCGACCCGACGCTCGGCCGCTTTATCGAACGCCACAACCGTGCGGGCGTGCCGCTGTACCTGTGGTACGCCAAAGGCGCGCAGAGTCCGCGCGTGCTGCCGCAGATTCTCACCAAAGCGACGCTGACCGACCTGGCGACCTGACGCTATCATGCTGCCCTGCTCTTGTGCAGTGCAGCTTTGTTCCCCAGCATGCGGCCAAATCGCTGCGGGAGCGTTACGACCTCATGGGGACACCGGCATTCGACGAGATCATGGGACCACCCGAGCGCGAGGGGGCCCGAGGCGAACTGGTCGACCTGTGCCACTGGCTCCAAGCCACCCCCGCCGAAGAGTTGCGTCGGCGTCAGGAAGCGGCCGAGACGACGTTCCGGCAGCTCGGCATCACCTTCGCGGTCTACGGCGATAGCGACGCGTCCGAACGCATCATCCCGTTTGACATCGTGCCGCGCATCTTTCTCGCGCGCGAATGGGCGCGGTTGTCCGAAGGGCTGATCCAGCGCGTCGAGGCAATCAACGCGTTCCTGCACGACATTTACGGTGAGCGCCGCATCCTCAAGGAAGCCGTGCTGCCCGAGGACCTGATCCTCGGTAACGCGCAGTTCCGTCCCGAGATCGCCGGCATCCGCCCGCCCCACGACGTGTGGGCGCACATCTGCGGCATCGATCTGGTCAGGACCGGGCCCGACGACTTCTTCGTGCTGGAGGATAACGCCCGCACGCCCTCGGGGGTCAGCTACATGCTGGAGAACCGCGAGGCGATGGTGCGGCTGTGCCCCGAGCTGTTCTCGCAATTCCGCGTCGCCGCTGTCGACAGCTATCCCGACATGCTGCTCGAGACGATGCGGTCGGTCTCCCCGCGCGGCTGCGGGCAGAACCCGACCTGCGTCGTGCTGACGCCGGGCCACTATAATTCGGCCTATTACGAGCACAGCTTTCTCGCCGATTCGATGGGAGTCGAACTGGTCGAGGCGGCCGATCTCGTCGTCGACGACGACGTCGTCTACATGCGGACGATCGCGGGGCGGGTGAAGGTCGACGTCATCTACCGCCGCGTCGACGACGATTTCCTCGATCCTCTCGTCTTCCGCCCCGACTCGATGCTGGGCGTACCCGGGCTAATCGCCGCCTATGCTGCGGGCAACGTCGCGATCATCAACGCGCCAGGCAATGGCATCGCGGACGACAAGGCGATCTACAGCTACATGCCCGAGATCGTGCGCTTTTACTCCGGTGGCGAGGCGAAGCTGCCCAATGTCGAGACGTGGCGCTGCCGCGAGCCTCAGGCGCTGAAATACGTGCTCGACCATCTGGACGAACTCGTCGTGAAGCTGGTTGACGGCTCGGGCGGCTACGGCATGCTGGTCGGGCCGACCGCGAGCGCCGCCGAGATCGAGCGCTTTCGCGCCGCGCTCGTCGCCGAGCCGCACCGCTACATCGCGCAGCCGACGCTGGCGCTCTCCACGGTCCCGACGCTCGCCGACGCGGGCCTCGCGCCGCGCCACGTCGATTTCCGCCCGTTCGTGCTGACGGGATCGAAGGGCGTGAAGGTCGTCCCCGGCGGGCTGACGCGCGTCGCGCTCAAGGAAGGATCGCTGGTCGTCAATTCGAGCCAGGGCGGCGGCACCAAGGACTCGTTCGTGCTGATGGACGATGCCAAGGCGATGACGCAGACGATGGGCGGCATGACGCAGTCGATCGGACCGGACGGGATGGTCCAGACGCTCGGCGGCGCCGACCTGACGCGGGAGGTGCGCTGATGCTCAGCCGGACCGCCGCGTCGCTCTACTGGCTCGGGCGCTATCTGGAGCGTGCCGATTTCATCGCGCGGCTGGTCGAGGCGACGGTGCGGCTCGACGTGCTGTCGTCGCGGCCCGCGGGCGAGGCGGCGTGGCGTTCCGCGCTGGCGGTGACCGACACCGAGGCCGCGTTCGAGGCGAGCGGCGCGCCGCTGACGCGCGAGGCGGTGGTCGGCTTCCTCATCACCGACGCGACGCATCCCGGATCGATCGTCCGCTGTCTCGCCGCGGCGCGCGACAATGCGCGCGCGGTGCGCACCGCGCTCAGCCGCGAGGCGTGGAGCGCGATCAACAGCGCGTGGCTGATCTTCGACCGCCGCGTGTCGCCGCTCGACTCGGTCGCGACGCTCGGGCTGGTCGACAAGGTCAAGGCGGAGACGCGCGGGTTCGAAGGCGCGGTGCACCGCATGCTGCGCAACCAGACGACGTTGTTCATCCGCCTGGGTCAGGTGATCGAGCGTGCCGACGACACCGCGCGGCTGCTCGACGTCAAATACCACCTGCTGCTGCCCGCGGGCGAGCCGGTCGGCGGTACGGTCGACCGCGACCAGTGGACCACCATCCTGCAGACGGTGTCGGCGGTGACCGCCTATCGCTGGCTCTACAATGACGGATTGCAGCCCGCAAATGTCATCGACCTGCTGCTCAGCCGTACCGAGTTGCCGCGCAGCCTGGCGGGATCGATCGACGAGACGGTGTCGATCCTGAACGCACTCGCCAAGTCGCTCGGCGGGCAGGGCGAGGCCGACCGGATGGCGCGCGGGCGGCACCAGCGCACGCTCCACACGCGCACCGGCGACGTGATCGCCTCGGGGCTGCACCAGCATGTGGAGGCGCTCATCACCGAGAACGACCACTTGCACGCGGCGATCGGTCGCCAGTTCAAGTTCAACTGAGATGCGGCTGTCGATCGATCATCGCACGACCTATCGCTTCAGCGAGCCGCAGGCGCGCGTGGTGCAGTTGCTGCGCATGACGCCGCGCAACACGCACGACCAGATCGTCGCCGACTGGCACATCGCGCTCGACTGCGACGCGCGCATCACCGAGGGGCAGGACGGGTTCGGCAACGCGACCACGATGCTCTACATCGACGGGCCGGTCGAGCGAATCGACCTGTCGGTGACGGGCGAGGTGGTGACGAGCCACTCCGACGGCGTGCTGCACGGCACGCTGGAGCCGCTGCCCGCGCGGCTGTTCCTGCGCGACACGCCGATGACGCGCGCGGACGCCGCGATCACCGAGTTCGCGCGGGACGTGCTGGGTGAAGAGCCGGGCACGGTGGCGGCGCTTCACCGCCTCAATCGTGCGGTCGGCGAGCGATTCACGCCGGCGCGGGGACGACCCGAGGCGGGGCTGGCGGTCGCGGACGCGTTCGCGCGCGAGACCGCGACGGCGCGTGACCTGGCACACGTCTTCATCGCCGCAGCGCGCGCGTGCGGCGTGCCGGCGCGATACGTTTCAGGCTATTGCGACCGCCACGATGGCGACCGACCTGCCCCGCACGGCTGGGCCGACGCGTGGATCGACGGCCTCGGCTGGGTCGGGTTCGACCCGATGCTGCGTCTGTCACCCGAGGAGCATCACGTTCGCGTCGCGGTCGGCTTCGATTCGGTCGGCGCCTCGCCGGTTGCGGGCACGCGGATGGGCGAGGGGGACGAGTGCCTCGACGTGGCCGTCAACGTCACCCGCGAGGGCTGAAACTCACGCGGGCTGGGTGACCCGCGCCGAGGCCGGTTCGATCGCATCTTCTTCCAGCAGCGACCAGCCGCGCGGGCCGAGGACCTCGATCGGGCGATAGCGCGTCTTGTACGCCATTCGCGCCGATCCCTTCACCCAGTAACCCAGATAAACATAATCGAGCCCGGCCTCGCGCGCGCGCTGGATATGATCGAGGATGATCATGTTGCCCAGACCCGGCCACGCCTTGTCGTCGGGATCGAAGAAGCTGTAGATCATCGACAAGCCGTCGGCCTGCCGGTCGGTCAGGCAAGCACCGATCAGCTGCCCCGGCGCATCGCCGACAGCGGGCGTGCGATATTCGACGATGACCGAGTTGACCGGCGACTGCTCGACCATGTCGGCATAGTCCATCTCGTCCATGCCCACCATGCCGCCGGTCGGGTGACGCGCGGCGAGGTAGCGGCGCAGCAGCTGATATTGCTCGTCGGTCGCCCATGGACGGCAGGCGCTGATCTCGACCTGACCGTGGCGGCGCATCAGCTTGCGCTGCGTCGCATTGGCGCGAAACTCGCGTGCCAGGACGCGTACCGACACGCAGGCCGCGCATCCCGCACACGACGGACGATAGGCGACCGACTGGCTGCGACGAAAACCGATCCGCCCGAGCGCATCGTTCAGCTCGGCCGCGTGCGGACCCGACAGCTCGGTAAACACCTTCCGCTCCTGCCGCCCGGGCAGGTACGGGCACGGCTGCGGGCTCGTCACGAAGAAGCGCGGAAAACGAAAGGGCGCGGTCACCGCCAACGATTCTCCAATGGGGCGTGGTCCTGAACGCCCATGTCACGCATATGAATCGCGGACGCCACGGTGAAAAGCGGCTTTACCACGATTGTGGGTTAACGCGGCCTCGGCGCTACAGCGCGAAAGGTTCAGGCGAGCTCGACCGCGCTCACCTCATAGCCCGCACCGCGCAGTGCGGCCACCAGCGTGTCGAGATGCGCGCGGTCGCGCGCCTCGCACTCGATGTCGGTGATCAACCCCTTCGCCGGCAGCGTGGTGAACACGCGCTGGTGGTAGACTTCGATGATGTTGATGCGTTCCTGATCGAAGATGCGCGCGACGTTGAACAACGCGCCGGGCTGATCCTGCAACCGGATGCGCAGCCGCGCGAGCCGGCCCGACCGCGCGAGGTCGCGCAGCAGCACGTTGGCGAGCAGCCGCGTGTCGATGTTGCCGCCGCACAGCACCACGCCGACGGTCCGACCCTTGAAGCGGTCGGGATGCTGAAGCAGCGCGGCGAGCCCGGCCGCACCCGCGCCCTCCACCACCGTCTTCTCGATCTGGAGCAGCAGGCTGACCGCTTCCTCCAGACTACGCTCGGACACGAGCACGATGTCGTCGACCAGCTCGCGCACCATCATCGAGGTGATGCCGCCCGGCTCCTTGACCGCGATACCCTCCGCCAGCGTATCGCCCGCGCAGGGCATCGTCGTGCCGTTCACGCGGTTGTACATCGAGGGGTAGAGTTCGGCCTCGACGCCGACGACCTCGATCGCGCGATCGGCGCCGCGCGCGACGGTCGCCATGCCCGAGATCAGCCCGCCGCCGCCGATCGGCACCACCAGCGTGTCGATCTCGGGTACGTCGGCCAGCATTTCGACCGCGACCGTGCCGGTGCCCGCGATGATGCGCGGATCGTCGAACGGGTGGACGAAGGTGTAGCCATGCTCCGCCTCGAGCACGCGCGCGTGCGCGTAGGCGGCGTCGAACGTCTCGCCCTCCAAGATCACGGTCGCTCCGTGCCCCTTGGTCTGCGTCACCTTCACGATCGGCGTGTTGCGCGGCATCACGATCGTCGCGGGCACGCCCAGGCGATTGGCGTGATAGGCGAGGCCCTGCGCGTGGTTGCCCGCCGACGCCGCGATTACGCCCTTCGCGCGCGCTTCGTCGGAGAGTTGCAGCAGCGTATTGAGCGCGCCGCGCTCCTTGTAGGCGGCGGTGAACTGGAGGTTCTCGAATTTCAGGTACACGGTCGCGCCGGTCAGCTGGCTGAGCGTGCGGCTGATCAGCGTCGGCGTGCGCACCACCTGATCCTCGATCCGCCGGTGCGCCGCCGCGACATCGGCGCAGGTGACGGGGAGCGTAGTGCCCGAAGACGGGGCGTCGGATGCGAGCTGGGTGGCCATCCACGCGCCGTAGCGGAATGCGCGGGCGAGAGGAACACCCGCGATATTTGGCTGCACATGGTAGGGGAACGCGACCCGTCACCTCGGCATTGAAGAACGAGTGCAGCGCTACTTCTTCTCGCTTCGGATCGCAGCTTTGGTGATCGTCGCCGGCATCGCCTACGCCTCGCTCGACCTGTGGTGGCACGGGTTCGTGGTGGTGCGCGATCCCCGGCATCTGGTCGCCGCCGTCGCGATCGAGGGCGACGGGCAACGCCGCCCGATGCGCGCCTACTCGACGGGGTATTGGGTGGCTCGCCCGACGATCGACGGCGTGATCAGCATCGCCTGCCGCAACGGTGTTCAGGTTCACCGCGGCGACGTTCAGCCGGGTCGGCAGCTCGCCTACACCGTGACGCGTGACGATTGCGCGCGCACACGTTGACCCACGCTGGCCCATCCATACCCGACCTTGCTAAGGACCGACGCATGAAGATCGCATTTATCGGCACCGGCGTGATGGGTGCTCCGATGGCACGCCATCTGGCAGACGCCGGGCACGACGTAACCGTGTTCAATCGCACGCGTGCGAAGGCGGAGGCGACCGGGCTGTCGGTCGCCGATACGCCCGCCGCCGCGGCGAAGGATGCGGATGCAGTGATCACCTGCGTCGGCAACGACGACGATCTCGAGGCGGTGGCGCTGGGCGAGAACGGCGCGTTCGCCGCGATGCGCGAAGACGCGGTGTTCATCGACCACACCACCGTCTCGGCGGCGTTCGCGCAGCGGCTGGCGGGTACGCGCGCGCTGGTCGTCGACGCGCCGGTCTCAGGCGGGCAGGCGGGCGCGGAGGCGGGCAAGCTGTCGATCATGTGCGGCGGCACCGCGGAGGCGATGGCGAAGGCCGAACCCGTCATGCAGGCCTACGCCGCGCGCATCGTCCACGTCGGCGCGGCGGGGGCAGGGCAGCAGACCAAGATGGTCAACCAGATCTGCATTGCGGGCGTGTTGCAGGGCGTGAGCGAGGGACTGCGCTTCGCGCAGAAGAGCGACCTCGATCTCGCCAAGGTGCTGGAAGCGATCTCGGGCGGCGCGGCGCAGAGCTGGCAGATGGTCAACCGCTGGCAGTCGATGAGCGAGGACCGGTTCGACTTCGGCTTCGCGATCGACTGGATGCGCAAGGACTTGGGTCTGGCGCTCGACGAGGCGAAGCGCATCGGCGCGACGCTGCCGGTCGCCGCGCTGGTGGACCAGTTCTACGCCGAGGTGCAGGCGATGGGCGGCGCGCGCCAGGACACCAGCGCGCTGGTCAGGCGACTGCCGAAGTAGGCAGAATCTAGCCTGCCGCGGTGTATGGCCGGCACCTACCGCACCGCGAATGCCGCGCGGTACGCCGGCTTCACCGTCGCCAGGATCGCCGGGCTGACCGGCAGCGTGACCTCGTACGCACCCTCGGCGTAGGAACCGGCGACATAAGGGTCTGCGATCAGCCCGATGCGATCGATCCGCTGTCGATCGGTCGAGCCGAGCAGCAGCGTCAGCTCGTCCAGCGTCGGACATTTCGCGAACGTGTCGCTCGTGTCCTTGTAGGGGGCGAGGCGGCGGGTGCGTTCCGCCTTCAATCGCGCGCAATAAGTCGGCGCGATCGCGCGCTGCAACGCCGCCGTTGCGGTGAAAACCTTTTTCGGATCGATCGCTACGCCGCGGGCCTTGTCCCACAGCAACGCGCCCGACGACGGATTGCCGTGGGCACCGCCGGTGAACTCGTACGCGTCGGACGACAGGCTGAGGAAGCGCGGCGTGTTCGTCACCACCTTCCACGTCTTTTCGGTGTCGTAAGCGCGGAACGGAAAGCTGCCGTTCTTCGACTCGCGGCGTGCGGCGGCGGCGTCGCGCGCGGTTGCGGCGCGCATTGCCTTTTCCTCCGCATCGAGCTTGGCACGCAGACGCGGGGTCGCCGCCGCCTCCGCCGGGTAGCGGTAGGCGAAGGTGTAATCGGCCGTCTTGACCGACTCCGCCGCCGCCACGCTGGTCGCCATGACCATTACCGACACCATCACCAGAACCCGCATCGCCCGCTCTCGCCAAAGTTGCCTTCGCATCATACAGCGTGACGTATGTACGCCAGCTGTCGTTCCCGCCTTCCGCTCCTCGCCTGCGCCGCGGCGCTCGTCGCGGCCACCCCCGCCTTCGCCGATGCGCTGATCGACAACGTGCAGGGCGTGACGCTCGACAAGCAGGGCCGCACGATCCGCTTCAAGGCGATGGTGATTGACAAGGCCGGGCGCGTCGTCCGGCTGGTCGCGCCCGACGAGCAACCGCCCAAGCGGACGAAGAAGAACCCGGGGCCGGTGTACGACTGGCGCGCCGACATGAAGGGACGCGTGCTCGTCCCCGGCATGATCGACGCGCACGGCCACGTGATCGAACTGGGGCTACAGGCGCTGACGCTCGACCTGTCGGACACGACTTCGCTCGAGATGGCGAAGGCGAAGATCGCGGCCTACGCCAAGGGCAATCCCGAGCGGCAGTGGATCATCGGCGCAGGCTGGAACCAGGAGAAATGGGGGCTGGGTCGCTTCCCGACCGCGGCCGACCTCGACGGCGTCGTCTCCGACCGGCCGGTGTACCTGACGCGCGCCGACGGCCACGCCGCCTGGGCGAACAGCGCCGCGATCCGCGCCGCGAAGATCACCGCCGCGACCGCTGCCCCCACTGGCGGTCGGATCGAGAAGACCGCCGGCGGCGCGCCTGCTGGCGTGTTCGTCGACGCGGCGACGCAATTGTTCGACCGCGCGGTGCCGCCGGTATCGGCGAAGGACCGCACCGCCGCGTTTCTGAAGGCGCAGCAGATCCTGCTCGGCTACGGCGTCACCGCGGTCGCCGACATGGGGACCACGATCGACGACTGGATGACCTATCGCCGCATGGGCGATATCGGCGCGCTGCGCGTGCGGATCATGTCCTACGGCCACGGCATCGACACCACGGTGATGATCGGCGGCACCGGCCCAACGCCGTGGCTGTACGACGACCGGCTGCGGCTGGAGGGGGTCAAGATCTACGCCGACGGCGCGCTCGGCTCGCGCGGGGCGTGGTTGAAGGCGCCCTACGCCGATGCAGCCGGAAACCGCGGGCTGGGCTTCCTGACGGACGACCAGTTGCAGAACACGATGAGCCGCGCGGCGATGGACAATTATCAGGTCGCGGTCCACGCGATCGGCGACCGCGCCAACCAGCAGGTGCTCGACGCGATCGCCGAGCTGTCGCAGACCTACAAGGGCGATCGGCGCTGGCGGATCGAGCACGCGCAGGTGGTCGATCCCGCCGACCTGCCGCGTTTCGGCAAGAACGGCATCATCGCCTCGATGCAGCCGACGCACGCGACCGGCGACCGCGTCATGGCGGAGGCGCGGCTGGGCGAAGCGCGGCTGGCAGGCGCCTATGCGTGGCGCACGATGCTGGCGAACGGAGCGGTGCTCGCCTTCGGGTCGGACTTCCCGGTCGAGCGGCCCGATCCCTGGGCCGGATGGGCGGCGGCGTTCACGCGTACCGACGCCAGCGGACAGCCCTCGGGCGGCTGGCGTCCGCAGGAGGCGGTGACGCGCGAGCAGGCATGGTGGGCGTTTACCGGGGGTGCTGCCTATGCCGGGTTCGCGGAAAATAAGTTCGGCAATCTCGCGCCCGGGCAGAAGGCGGACTTCGTGATCGTCGATCGCGATCCGACCACCGCCGCTCCGGCCGAACTGCGCGGCACGCAGGTGCTGCAGACCTGGATCGGCGGCGAGAAGGCGTGGGAGCGCAAGTAGCGCTCGCGCCAAAGGAACAACACACAAGGAGAAGACGGATGTCGGACACGTTCACGGGCCTCGAACTGCGCTCGACCGCCAAGGAGGACGGCACGCTGGTGCTCGATCTGGCGGAGACGACGCTGACCGCGCCGGGTGAGGGCGAGATCGTCGTCCGGGTCGAGGCCGCGCCGATCAATCCGTCCGATCTCGGCCTGCTGCTCGGACCCGCGGACGTGTCGACGTTGGAACGCTCGGGCAGCAAGGATCGCCCGACCGTCACCTTCCAGGTGCCGCGTGAACGGCAGGGCGGGGTGCGCGCGCGGCTCGGCCAGTCGCTGCCGGCCGGTAACGAGGGGGCGGGCACCGTCGTCGCGGCGGGCGCGGGTGCGGAGGCGCTGATGGGTCGCCGCGTCGGCATGATGGGCGGCGCGATGTACGCGCAGTACCGCAAGCTCAAGGCACGCGACGTGGTGCCGCTTCCCGAGGGTGCGAGTGCCGCAGACGGTGCGTCAATGTTCGTCAACCCGCTGACCGCGTTGGGCTTCGTCGAGACCGCGCGGATGGAGGGACACAAGGCGATCGTTCACACCGCCGCGGCGTCGAACCTGGGGCAGATGCTGCAGAAGATCTGCCTCGCCGACGGCATGCCGCTGGTCAACATTGTGCGCTCGGCGGAACAGGCGAAGATCCTGACGGACATCGGCGCCAAATATGTCCTGAACAGCAAGGACGAGGATTTCCGGCGCAAGCTGGTCGATGCGATCGCGGAAACGCAGGCGACGGTCGCGTTCGACGCGATCGGCGGCGGGACGCTCGGCAGCGACATCGTGCAGGCGATGGAGCAGGCGGCGGCGCGCAACATGACCGAGTTCAGCCGCTACGGCTCGGACAGCTTCAAGCACCTTTACATCTACGGCGCGCTCGACCTGTCGCCGACGACGCTCAACCGGCTCGCCTTCGGGTTCCAGTGGAGCGTGTCGGGCTGGCTGCTGACCCCGTTCATGAAGCGTGCTGGCGCCGAGGTGGTCGGGCGCATGCGGCAGCGCGTCGTCGACGAACTGACCACGACGTTCGCCAGCAACTACACGCGCACGATCGGCCTCGCCAAAGCGCTCGATCCCGAGGTCATCCGCGCCTACGACCGCAAGGCGACCGGCGAGAAGTACCTGATCGACCCGACGCGCTGAGTAGTTCGGTCGCCGCCGGCACCGGGCGGCGACCGTGCCTAGTCGTCGGCGCCGAGTGCGCGTTTGCCGGCCTCGACTTCCTCGTCGCTCGGCGGGACGGGTAGCACTTCACCCGGCGCCAGCGCGTCGTCGGGGATGCCCGGCCCCATGCTGGAGATGCTTTCGCCGAGCGGACGGCCGTTCGGACCGTCGCTGATCTTGCTGCGATCGTCGTTGCTCATGCCGGCGACAGCGCGTCGTGCGCGCGATCGTTCCCGTCAGCGAAGCGCACGCACCGCCGACGCATCGAGGCAGCGCAGCATCGCGTCGCGCGTCATCGCCGGCGCGGACGCGCGCGCTGCCGCGGGCGCGATCTCCTCCGCCTGCCCGAGCGATACCGGATCGAACCCGCGTTCGCCGGCACAGCGGGTCGCCGCGGCCAACATCCTGGGCGGCGTGTCATAGCCTTCGTACGACAGCCGGAACGTGCCCCAGTGGATCGGGATCGCGCGCGCGGCACCCAGCCGCTGATAGACGAGCGCGGCCTCGGCCGGGCCGATGTGGCTGCCCGCCGACATCTGCCCGGGTGCGAAGCGGAACGCGCCGATGGGGATCAGCGCGAGCCGGATCGGCCCCAGCGCCGCGGCCTCCGCGGGCCAGCGACCGTCGCCGAACCCGGTGTCGCCGGCGAAGAACAGGTTGCCCCCGCTCGGGAAGCGCACGACGAAACTGGACCAGAGCGCGCGATTGCGGTCGGTGAACCAGCGGCTGCCCCAGTGATGGTTGCGCGTGACCGCGACCTCGACACCCGGACGAACGCGCACGCGACCGCCCCAGTCTAGCGCGGTCGCCTTCGCACCCGTCTGCGCGATCACGCTGTCGTTGCCGAGGCTGGTGACGATGCGCGGGCGGTCACGCTGCCACAATCGTTTCAGCGCGGCCTTGTCGAGGTGGTCGTAGTGATTGTGGCTGACCAGCACGAGATCGATCCGCGGCAGGTCGTCGAACGCCACCGCGGGGCGTGCGACCCGCTTCGGCCCGAACCCGAACGGCCCGGCGCGCTCGGCATAGATGGGGTCGGTCAGGATGTTCAGCCCATGCGTCTGCACCAGCACGGTGGCGTGGCCGATCCAGGTCGCGACCATCCGATCGCCCTCGACGCGCGCCACCGGCTTGCTCGCGCGCACGGGCACGCTGGTCGGCCACGCCGGTCGACCATCGTCGCCGGTCAGCTGTCGCCACAGGAAACCGCCGCGGCCGCCGCCGCCGGGCGCGCGTACGGTGTCCTCGCCATCGGGGTTGAAGAAGCGCGCACCATCGAAATGCCCGCTCTCCGGTCCTTCGTAGTAGAGCCGATCGAGGAAGCGCGGCACGATCGTGATCGCGAGGCCGGCCACCGCGACGATCAGCAGCAGCGCCCCCAAGGCGACCTTCAACATTCTTGCCACGCGGCGTTCACCCCGATGATTGATCTGCCTCAACGCGCCCGTCTCGTAAGCGGACCCGTCAGCGCAGCAATTCGTCGCGAATGCGGATCGCGCGCAGTGACACGCGCACCTCGATCATGAACGCGACCAGGCTCGCGATCAGCAGCAGCATCGCGAGGATGAACCCGGCCGCGACATATTGGCCGATGTGGAATTTCAGCAGCGCCGCGATGAACAGCAGCGCGACGACGACGCAGGTCATCACCGCGCTCGACACGCCCATCAGCAGCGCGGCGTTGATGATGCCGATGCGTTTGTTGAGCAGCCGCAGCTCGGTGACGTGGCGGTCGTGCTCGTGTCCGGTCGAGCGTGGGTGCAGCACCTCGAGCGCGCGGGCGCGGTCGACGACGCGCGACAGCCGCCCCGCCAGCACGTTGAGTAACGCGCCGATGCCCGCGAGCATGAACACGGGACTGAGCGAGACCTGGATCGTCTCGGCGATGGTCGACACGGTGGGAGAGTAGAGCGGCATCGTGTCAGGCCCTTGCCGCGTTCGCATCACGCGCGCCGACGAGGATCGCCTCCACCGCGTCGAGCAATCCGGCGAGCGCGTCCGCGCGGCTCCAGAAATGATGATCGCCGCTGCCCAGGCGGTCGAGCGATGCCTCGCGCGCGGCGACGAGCGTCTGGAGCGACAGGCTGGCGAACAGGATACGCTGGTTGATCGTCGCGGCGGGCAGGGGCGCGAGCAGGCGGTGGACGTGCGCGACGAAGCGGCGGAAGCCCTCGGAATGTTCGGGCACGGTGTCGCGGAACAGCGCGCGCCGTTCGTTCTGCACGTTGACGATGAAGCGGAAATACGTCTCATGCTCACCGGTCGGGCCGCTGAACGCGACGATCGGCAGCACCATTGCGCGCACCACGTCGCGCAAGCGCGGTGTTCCCTCAGCCTCCAGTGCGTCGAACATCTCGCGGCGCCCGGCGTCGATCAGGGCAGCGCCGTCGACCAGCAACTCGCGCAGCAGATCGTCCTTGCTGCCGAAATGATAGTGGACGGCGGCGGCGTTGCGCTGACCGGCGGTCTCGACCACCTCGCGCATCCCGACCGCTGCGATCCCGCGCTCGGCGAACAACCGGCGCGCGGCGCGCTTCAACTCGTTGCGGGTCGTGTTGCCGCGTGAGGCGGGCGGGGTGATCGCGTGCATCGCCCGCCAGCATCGACGAACGCGCGCGCCACGGCAAGCGCGCGCGGGAACGTCGCCGGCGGCAGGTCGCTTGAGCCTCTAGGAAGTAGGGTGCGCAGCGATGGGCTATGTGTGGATGATCTTGGCGGGTGCGTTCCTGGTGAACTGCGTGCCGCATCTCACCGCGGGACTGCGCGGCGAGGCGTTTCCTACGCCTTTTGCAAAGCCGCCGGCGCGTGGATTGTCGAGCCCGCGTACCAACATGCTGTGGGGTAGTGGCAATCTGGCGGTCGGGTTGATGCTCGCGCGGACCGGCTGGCCGATGCTTGCGCCCGAGGCGGCACTGGCGACCGCGGCGGTCGGCTGGCTGTTGCTCGGCTGGTACCTTGCCGGGCATTTCGGCGCGGTCAGGGCCGAGCGGGCGCGTCGGGACTAACGCTTCTCGGCTGTCAGGCGGCTGATCAGGATCGCGCTGCGCGTTGCCTGACGCGGCAGGCTCGACAGGTCGATCCACTCACCCTCGGCATGCGCGCCGCCGCCCGACGCACCCACGCCGCCCAGCGTATCGGCATCGGCCGCGACGAAGCTGGAGTCGGCCGCACCGCGCTTCGCGGGATCGTACTCGGGCATTTCGGGCAGCGACAGGTCGCGGTTGACCGTGTTCAGCTTGCCAAGCAGCGCGCGATTGCCCGCGGTTGGCGCCATCGGCGGATAGCCGTCGGAGAAGGTGATCGTGGCGCTCGTGCGTGGCAGGTGCTGCGCGACGATCGCGCGCATCCGCGCCTGGACGCGCGCGTCCTGTTCGGGTGAGAGCGTGCGCAGGTCGCCGCGCGCCACCGCCTGCGCCGCGACGATGTTGGTCTTGCCCGACGCGGTCGCGTGCACGCCGCTGTCATCGAGCGCCGCTGGCGTGCCCGCCGCCATGACGCCGACGTTGAAGGTGACGTTCGGCTCGGGCAGCTCGCGCCGGAATGCGTCGAGGATACGCGCGAGCTCGTACGCCGCGCCGTAGCCGAGTGCGGGGCCGAACACCGCACTCGAATGGCCGGTCGTACCGCTCGCCTCGATCGCCCAATTGGTCGAGCTGCGCCGCGCCGTGGTACCCCAGTCGCGCCCGTCCTCGGTGGCGACATTCTCGTATTCGAGCGCCACATCGGCCCACTTGCCCGCGGCGATCAGATCGGCGCGCGCCTGGGCCAGCGGCGCGCCAGTACGTTCCTCGTCGCCGGTCAGCACGACCTTGATGTCGGCATTTCGCAAGGTACCCGCGGCCTGCATCGCGCGCAGCGCCGCCACGATCACGACCAATCCACCCTTGTCGTCACCGACGCCTGGGCCATAGGCGCGCGTGCCCTCGCGTCGGAAACCGCGGAACGGGCTGTCGGGCTCGAATACGGTGTCGAGGTGACCGATCAGCAGCACGCGCTTGCCGCGCCCGTTTCCCTTGTGCGTCGCGACGATGTGGCCGGCGCGTCCGGTCGCGCGCATATCGATCCAGCGCACGTCGAAGCCGAGCGGGGCGAGTTCGGCGCGCATCATTTCGGCGACTTTCGTCACGCCGGCGAGGTTGAGCGAGCCCGAGTTCTGCGCGACCAGCCGTTCGAGCAGCGCCTCAGTCCGCGATGCCTCCGCGGCAATGCTCGCGTGCATCCGCGTCTCGGCGGGGGAGAGCGTGGCGGCGGCCGCGAGCGAGACGAGGGAAACGATCATCGCGCGAGGCTAGCGAGCGCAGCGAACAAGTGAAAGCCCGCCTCGCCGGTGAAGCGAAGCGGGCCTGCCATGCTCGCGCAGCTGCGAGCTTACTTGTCCGCCGATCCCGGCTCCGCCATCTTCCGGTGCTGCTCGGCCAGGACCGAGCCCGGCACGACGTTGGCGAGCACGCCCTGAATCTTGGTCGTCCAGCCCGAGAAGACCGACGGCTTGCCGTTCATCAGCGCCTTCCACCCGTCCGCCGCCACGTCTTCGGCCGAGCGCTTGTTCGGATCGCTGCCCACTTGCGTGTCGAGCAGGTCGCCGCGCGCGAAGAACTCGGTGTCGACGGGGCCGGGCATCAGCGTGCTGATCGTCACGCCGTCCGCGTCCTTCAACTCGTTGCGCAGCGCCTCGGTAAAGCTGTCGATGAACGCCTTCGTCCCGTTGTACACCGCCTGAAACGCGCCGGGGATATAGCCCGCGACCGAGCCGACGACGAGCACCTTGCCGTCGTTGCGCGTGACCATGTCGGGCAGCACGCGCTGGAGCAAATAGGCGGTGCCGGTGATGTTGGTGTCGACCACGCGGCGCCAGTCGTCGACCTTCTGGTCGAGGAAGCCGTGGCCGAGCCCGCGGCCGGCGTTGGCGCACAGCACGTCGATGCGCCGGCCGTTCGCGGCGGCGAGCAGTTTGTCGACGCCCTCGATCGTCGACAGGTCCGCCTCGATCGCCTGCACGTTTGTGCCGAACTGCTCGAAATCGCGCGCGGCGTCGTTGATCAGCGGCTCGTCGGCGACGACGAGGATGTCGTAGCCGTCCTTGGCGGCGAGTGTCGCGAGTTCGAACCCGATGCCGGTCGATGCGCCGGTGATGACGGCGAATTTGTCTGCCATTTGGTCTCTCCTGTTCAGCCGTTCAGGCCGGGCTTGAGCACGATCTTGGTGTAGTCGTTCTGCTCGTCGTGGAACTTCTGATAGCCGGTCGGCGCGTCTTCCAGGTCCATGCGGTGCGAGATCAGGAATGTGGTGTCGATCTTCCCGTCGATGATCGCCTGGAGAAGCCCCGGCAAGTAGTGCTGGACGTGGGTCTGCCCGGTCTTGAGCGTCAGGCCTTTCTCCATGAACGCGCCCAATGGCCATTTGTCGACGAAGCCGCCGTAGACCGCGGGCATCGACACGCGTCCGCCCTTGCGGCACGCGATGATCGCCTGCCGATTGGCGTGCGGGCGATCGGTCCCGAGGAAGGTCGATGCCTTGATCTGGTCGACCACGTTGTCGACGTAGAGTCCGTGCGATTCGAGCCCGACCGAGTCGATCACCGCGTCGGGTCCGATCCCGCCGGTCATCAGCATCAACGCGTCGTAGATGTCGGTCTGCTCGAAATTGAGCGTCTCGGCGCCGAACTTGCGCGCCAATTCCAGGCGGCGTGGGAAATGGTCGATCGCGATGACGCGCTCGGCCCCCATCAGGAATGCCGACTGGACCGCGAAGAGCCCGACCGGTCCGCAGCCCCAGACCGCGACCGTGTCGCCGGGTTCGATGTCGGCATTCTCCGCCGCCATCCAGCCGGTCGGCAGGATGTCCGACAGGAACAGCACCTTGTCGTCTTCGATCCCGTCAGGGATGACGATCGGGCCGACGTCGCTGAACGGCACGCGGACATACTCTGCCTGCCCGCCGGCATAGCCGCCGGTCATGTGGCTGTAGCCGAACAGCCCGGCCATCGGGTGACCGTACAGCTCCTGCGCGATGTCCTGATTGTCGGCGGGCAAGCCGTTGTCGCAGGCGGAATATTGGTGCTTCCCGCAATGATAGCAGCTGCCGCACGCGATCGTGAACGGCACCACGACGCGCTGGCCCTTTTTGAGCGTCGACTTCGCCCCGACCTCGACCACCTCGCCCATGAATTCGTGACCGAGGATGTCGCCCGCCTTCATTGTCGGGATGTAGCCGTCGTAGAGGTGGAGGTCCGAGCCGCAGATTGCGGTCGAGGTCACCTTGATGATGCAATCGCGCGGGTTGACGATGCCGGGATCTTCGACGGTGTCGACGCGCACGTCATGCTTGCCGTGCCAAGTCAGCGCTCTCACAATCCCATCTCCTCGAACTGTTTCCGGTTCATCGCGGGCGTTGCGATCTCGCCCGCCTCCATCAGTTGCTTGAAGCGGCGCAAGTCGCGGCGCGCCTGAATCGCGGGTTCGCGCTGGAACATCTTGGCGATCAGCTTTCCGACCGTGCCGCCGGGCGGATCGTAAAGGATCGTCGCGGTCACCACCGTGCCGCGCTGCCCGGCGTCGCGGAACTCCACCCGGCCCGAGTTCGGCACGTCGGCGCCTTCCTCGCTGGTCCAGGCGATCAGCGCGTTGGGCTGATCCTCGGTCACGCGTGCGTCCCACTCGACCGTGGTGCCGCCCGGCGCCTTCACCACCCAGTGCGAGCGCGCCCGGTCGGGTGTGTCGATGCTGACGACGTTCTCCATGAACGAGGGCAAGTTGGAGAAGTCGCGGAAGTAGGCGTAAACCTCAGTCACCGGCTTGTTGATCGTCACTGCGCGCGCGACCGCGCTGCTACCCTGCGCGTGCGGAACCGTCGCGGCGGTCAGTTCATCGGAATTCTTCTTCGCGGTCACCATTGGACCGTCGTCACGGCTATCGGTCATGTCAGCCTCCGTCGTGGAGCCCGACAAGCGCGCGGCGCCGGCGCGCGTTCCGCCAATCAGCGAAGTTGTTGATGTGGATCAGTGCCTTAGGCGTTGCAGCCGTAACGAAATCTTCGTTGGCGGCGAAGGATTTACGGCTGGTGGCTTACGAATGATGTCCGCCGCCCGCGCGACGTTGAAGCCAAGCGGAGGGTGGATCATCTCGGCTACGTCGCGGGCTCAGGCCCGGTCATATCGGAGAGGATCATGTCGCTCTTGTTTGCCGCAATACTGCTCGCCGCGTCCGATGCGGTGCTGCTGACCCATCACGAGCAGTTCGATCATGCCGGCGCGCGCGTCGAGGTGACCTACCGTGGTCAGATGCGCGCCGAGCTGCGGCAGGTCGGCAGCGTTTCCGCGCCGGGCAGGCCTCAGACCCTGCGCTGTCGTTGGCAGGCGCGCGTCACGGTCGACCGTCATGCGCGCCATCGCGGCGGCGTCGTCACGCGGCGGATCGAGGCTCCCGCGGGGCTGAGCGGCACGCGCCCGGGCTGGTGCGCGGGTCAGACCAAGGCTATCCAAGCCGAGATGGCGGCCGCGACAGGCGAGCGGATGCGTGCGCACCTGGTCGAAGTGGCGGCGCGTGACCGGGCGGCGCTGATCGCCGAACTCGGACAGATGCAAGGATAATTGATGCGTAATTCCGCTCTCGTCGCCTGGGCGCTACTCGCCGCGACCGCCGTGCCTGCGCAGGCGCAGGTCACGCCGCACGCCAGCGTCGAGGCGACCACCGACGAGCGTCGCCGCGGCATCAGCTGGAGCGACGGCGAGGGTGCGCTCGCCGCCTCCGCGCGGCTCGATCTGTCGAGCGGGTTCGACATCGGGGTGCGCGCGCTGACCACGCGCGGCGACCCGCGTCACGGCGGCGCCGATGCGGTGTTCGAACCGACACTCGGCTATAGCCAGCTGCTCGGCGGCTTCCGGCTCGACGCGTTCGCGACCGGGCACGTGTTCACGAACGGCGACGGTCCGCTCGACTATTACGAGGGCGGCGCGAGCGCCAATTACACGCTCGGTCCCGCGCAGGCCGGTGTCGAGGCGCGCTACGCGCCGTCGCAGGACGCGATCGGCGGCAGCAACCTGTACCTCGCGCTGCGCGGGCGCGTCGGCGTGCCGCTGACGCCGTTCAGCTTCACCGCCAGCGCGGGCCGGTCGAGCGGTGCGGTCGACGATTTCGGTCGCGCGGCGCGGTTGCGCCCGGACGGCACCTATTATGATTGGTCGTTCGGCGTGCAGCACGCGACCGGGCCGCTGGTACTGACGGTGGAATATACCGGCACCGATATCGACGACACGCGCGCGCTGTCGCCGTTCGCGGCGCGGAACAACGCGGGCGACCGGATTGCGGCGAGGGCCGCGCTGAGTTTCTGAGGCGATCGGCAGCGGCGCGGTTGACCTAGCTGCGTTATCCCCGCCTTGGTCCAGGGTCCCGCTTCTTAGCCCACGCAAGAGAAAAGGCGCCCGGATCGCTCCGCGCGCCCTTTCCTGACTGTGGCAGCGCCGCGGCGAAGCCGCGTCGTCGGTCTTCGCTGGTGCGAGGCCGGCCGACAGCGCGGATGCGAGCGGCCCGCTCGCACCGGCTGGCGGCTCGCCAGACTTACGCGCTATAGTACATATCATACTCGACCGGGCTCGGCGTCATCTCCCAGCGGGCGACCTCGCCCCACTTGAGCTCGACGTAGGCCTCGATCTGATCCTTGGTGAACACGTCGCCCTTCAGCAGGAAGTCGTGATCCGCCATCAGGCTGTCGAGCGCCTCGCGCAAGCTGGCGCAGACGGTCGGCACTTCCGCCAGTTCGGCCGGCGGCAGGTCGTACAGGTTCTTGTCCATCGCCTCGCCGGGATGGATCTTGTTCTGGATGCCGTCGAGCCCGGCCATCAGCAGCGCGGCATAGGCGAGATAAGGGTTCGCCATCGCGTCGGGGAAGCGCACCTCGACGCGCTTGCTCTTCGGACCGGTGCCGTAAGGAATGCGGCAGGACGCCGAGCGGTTGCGCGCCGAATAGGCGAGCAGCACCGGCGCCTCGTAACCCGGGACCAATCGCTTGTAGCTGTTGGTGGTCGGGTTGGTGAAGGCGTTGATCGCCTTGGCGTGCTTGATGACGCCACCGATGAAGTAGAGGCACGTGTCGGAAAGCCCGGCATAGCCGTTGCCGGCGAACAGCGGCTCCTTGCCGTTCCAGATCGAGAAGTGCGTGTGCATGCCCGAGCCGTTGTCTTCCTTGATCGGCTTCGGCATGAACGTCGCCGACTTGCCGTAGGCGTGCGCGACCTGGTGCACGACGTACTTGTAGATCTGCATTCGGTCGGCGGTCTGCGTCAGCGTGCCAAAGGTGAGGCCCAGCTCGTGCTGCGCGGCCGCGACCTCGTGGTGGTGCTTGTCGCACGGCAGGCCCATTTCGAGCATCGTCGTCACCATCTCGCCGCGGATGTCGACTGCCGAGTCGACCGGCGCGACCGGAAAGTAACCGCCCTTGGCGCGCGGACGGTGCGCGAGGTTGCCGCCCTCGTACTCGCGACCGGTGTTGGTCGGCAGCTCGATGTCGTCGATCTTGAAGTACGACTGGTTGTACGACGTGTCGAAGCGCACGTCGTCGAACATGAAGAACTCGGCCTCGGGACCGACGTATACCGTGTCGCCGATCCCCGTCTGCGCCACATAGGCTTCGGCGCGCTTCGCGGTGGTGCGCGGGTCGCGGCTATAGCCCTCGCCGGTCGACGGCTCGACGATGTCGCAGAACACAATCAGCATCGGGGTCGCCGAGAACGGGTCGGTGTAGACCGCGTCGAGATCGGGCTTGAGGATCATGTCCGACTCGTTGATCGCCTTCCAGCCCTCGATCGAGGAACCGTCGAACATCAGGCCGTCGGTCCACTCGTCCTCGCCCATGACGCTCGCGACCATCGTCAGGTGCTGCCACTTGCCCTTGGGATCGGTGAAGCGCAGATCGATCCATTCAATCTCCTCGTCCTTGATCTTGCTCAGAACGTCTGCGGCCGTATTCGCCATGTCGCTTCTTCCTTGATCGTGCGCCGGCGTGAAGAGCCGGCCTTGATGGAACTGGAGGGCTGGAACCTAGAGGATGTGTCTGGTCGGCTGGTGACCCGCGGATGACCGATGCGTCAGATCGCGTCGTTGTCGCGCTCGCCCGTGCGGATGCGCAACGCTGTCTCGACGGGGATGACGAAGATCTTGCCGTCGCCGATGCGCCCCGTCTGCGCGGCGGCGGCGACCGCCTCCACCACGCGCTCGGCGAGGCTGTCCTCGACCACGACCTCGAGCTTCACCTTGGGCAGGAAATCGACGACGTACTCGGCGCCACGGTATAGTTCGGTATGACCCTTCTGCCGCCCGAAGCCCTTTGCCTCGGTCACGGTGATGCCGCTCACGCCGATCTCGTGCAGCGCTTCCTTCACTTCATCAAGTTTGAACGGCTTGATGATCGCTTCGATCTTCTTCACGCGGAAACGTCCCAAACCCCGACCGACACCCCGGTGCGCCGTCTTGCAGCGAACGTGCCAGTCGCAGGGGCAGAGAGCAAGGGCAGAAAAGCGCGGATTTCCGCCGTTTCGATGCCGTGAAATCGGGCAAAGTTGCGCCATGTGCCCGATAATTGGGCACGCACCATCAGGCGTAAGGCGGCTTGTGCAGCCCGGCGGGCGAAGTGGTAAAAATCTCGCATCCCTCCTCAGTGATCCCGATCGAGTGCTCGAACTGCGCCGACAGCGAGCGGTCGCGCGTCACCGCGGTCCAGCCGTCGTCGAGCAGCTTCACGTCGGGGCGACCGATGTTGATCATCGGCTCGACGGTGAAAATCATGCCGGGGCGCAATTCGGGTCCGGTGCCCGGGCGGCCGACGTGCACCACCTCCGGCGCATCGTGGAACAACCGCCCGACACCGTGCCCGCAGAAATCACGCACCACGCCGTAGCGATGCGCCTCGGCATGGCGCTGCACCGCGTGCGCGATGTCGCCCATGTGGTTGCCGGGTTTCGCCTGCTCCAGCCCGAGCATCAGACACTCGTACGTCACCTCGACCAGCCGCTTGGCTTTCAGCGGCACGTCGCCGACGAGGTACATGCGGCTGGAATCGCCGTGCCAGCCATCGACGATCGGTGTCACGTCGACGTTGACGATGTCGCCCGATTTCAGCGTCTTTTCCGACGGGATGCCGTGGCAGACGACGTGATTGATCGAGATGCAGGTCGAGTGCATGTAGCCGCGGTAGCCGAGCGTGGCGGGCACGCCGCCGCGGCTTGCGATAAAGTCGTAGATCAGCCGGTCGATCTCGGCCGTGGTCACGCCCGGCACCATGTGGGCTGCGATCATGTCGAGCGTCTCGGCGGCGAGCCTCCCGGCCTTGTGCATGCCGTCGAACGCGTCGCGTCCGTGCAGCTTGATCGCGCCGTCGCGCCCGAGGGGCGCGTCGCTGGTGACGGTAACGTAGTTGGTCATCGGCCGGATATAGCGCGATTGACCCGCGTTTGCGAGGCTGGGCGCTTGCCGATAAGGACCTGATACATGAGCGAACGCATCTGGACCGCCGCTTTGGTGGTGATCGGCGACGAAATCCTGTCGGGGCGCACGCAGGACAAGAATGTCGCGCAGATCGCCGCGTGGCTGAACGTGCAGGGCATCCGCCTGGCCGAGGTACGCGTCGTCGCCGACCGCGAGGAGGCGATCGTCGAGGCGGTCAACACCCTGCGCGCGCGCAACGATTACCTGTTCACCACCGGCGGCATCGGCCCGACGCACGACGACATTACTGTCGATGCGATCGCTGCCGCACTGGGCGTCGGCGTCGAGCACCACCCGCGCGCGGTCGAGACGCTGACGCGTTATTACGAGACGCGCGGCGGGCTGACGGAGGCGCGGCTGCGCATGGCGCGCGTGCCCGCGGGCGCCGACCTGATCGAGAACCGCGTGTCGGGCGCGCCGGGGATTAGGATCGCGAACATCTTCATCATGGCGGGCGTGCCGCACATCACCGCAGGAATGCTCGACGCGCTGACCGGCACGCTGGAGGGCGGGCGCCCGGTCGTGTCGAAGTCGATCGGCGGCTGGGTGGCGGAGAGCGAGGTCGCCGATACGCTGCGGCAGGCGGAGAAGGCGCACGAGGGCGTCGCGATCGGCAGCTACCCGTTTTTTCGCGAAGGCCGCGTCGGCGCAAACTTCGTCGTGCGCTCCCCCGACGAGGCGCTGGTCGATCGCTGCCTAGCCGACCTGACGAAGGCGCTGGAGGATGCGGGCTATCAGATCACCGTTGGGGGAATCTGATCCGACGCGAGGCGCGCCAGATCATCCGGCGTGTTGATATTAGCCACGGTGACACCGGGCAGCACCGCGACCACCTGCTGCGTCGCGGCCCAGCGCCTGATCGAGCGGCTCTCACCTGATCGCAGGTGCGCGAGCAGCGGATCGAGCAAACGGACCGGCCAGTGACCGACCGTTGGCGCCTCCGCCGCGTGCGCCGCCTCGCTCGCCAGCAACGCCGCCGCGAGTGCACCCGGCAGGCGCGGTGTATCGCAGGCGGTGGTCAGCACCGACGCGTGCCCGTGATCCCGCGCAGAGGCGAGCGCGCCGGCGATTCCGCCGAGCGGACCGAGATCGGGAGAAGGAAGGTCGGGAGCGGTGGGCACCGGTGCGTGCCCTCGGCCGATCACCACCAGCGCATCGACGTGCGGCGCGAGGCTGGCGAGTGCGTGATCGAGCAATGTCGCATCGCCCAGCAGCGCCAGCGCCTTGTCGCGCCCGAACCGCATCGCGCGTCCGCCCGCCAGCACTGCACCCATGATCGTCATGGGCTGGGCTTAGTCGTGCGAAGGGGAAAAGGGGAGGCCGACCCGGCCAACCCGCCCTCGCAGCAAAGCGAAGGCGGAGGGCCGATAGGTCAGAGCGTCGTGATGATGGCGCCGACCACCAGCGCCTGTGCCGCGAGCACCAGCATCGTGCTGGCCGCGGTTTCGAACATGCGCATGTGGGGTCTCCAGTACCGGATCGTCCGGTGCCGCCGATGTGAACATCGCTGCTCCACCGCGCAACAAACGTGCGCAACAATCTTGCTTGCAGTTGATGCAATCGTATGATGTGCTTTGCTGTTTTCGGTGCCGCTGCTAGGCACTTTTCGCCGGGACAAACGGACGCATGGTCATGCTCGCCGATTACCCGCTCGCGCCTCCGCCTTCAGCCACGCAGATCGTCAGCGACGCGACACGCCTGTGCGTCGCGTCCGATCCGGCAACGATCGCCCGCCGTGCCGCCCGCGCAGGCTGGATTACCGAGCAGCCTGCGCGCGGCCTCGTCGTTGCCGCACGCGCACCCGACCGCGACGAGCATGTCGCGGCCGGCGAGACGCCTCAGCCAGCCGAGCGGCTGGAGACGTGCAGCGTTTTCACCAAGGCGCCGGTCAGCGGAGTCGACGCCGCCGTCGCGCGCCTGCTCAACGTCGCGCCGTTGTTCCGCTTCGCCGGCTCATCGACCTATCGCGCGTGGCTGCAGGGCAGCGCGTGGCGCACGCTCCCGACCGATCCCGCCGCCTTCGCGCAGGCGCGTGCGGCGGGTGAGATCTACACGCTGATCGTGACCGAGAACACGAACGGCAGCGGCGTGGTCATCCTCAACCCGCGCCCGGCCGCCGCTCTGCCCTGAACTCAGCCGAACACGCGGTCGAAGATCGTGTCGACGTGCTTGAAATGATAGCCGAGGTCGAACTTGTCCTCGATCTCGGCCGGGGACAGCGCCGCGGTCACCTCGGGGTCGGCCTTGAGCAGGTCGAGCAGCGACAGCTCGCCGTCCGATTCCCACACCTTCATCGCGTTGCGCTGCACCAGCCGGTATGAATCCTCGCGGCTCACCCCGGCTTGCGTCAGCGCGAGCAGCACGCGCTGCGAGTGGACGAGGCCACCCATGCGATCGAGGTTTTTCTGCATGCGCTCAGGATAGACAAGCAGCTTGTCGACCACACCGGCCAGCCGCGCCAGCGCGAAGTCGAGCGTGATGGTCGCGTCCGGGCCGATGTAGCGCTCGACCGAGGAGTGCGAGATGTCGCGCTCATGCCACAAAGCGACATTCTCCAGCGCGGGCGTGACATAGCCGCGCACCATGCGCGCGAGGCCGGTCAGATTCTCGGTCAGCACGGGGTTGCGCTTGTGCGGCATCGCCGACGAGCCTTTCTGCCCGGGCGAGAAATATTCCTCCGCCTCCAGCACTTCGGTGCGTTGCAGGTGGCGTACCTCGACCGCGACGCGCTCGATCGAGCCGGCGATGACGCCCAAGGTCGCGAAGAACATCGCGTGGCGGTCGCGCGGGATCACCTGCGTCGAGACAGGTTCGACCGTCAGCCCCATCTTCTCGGCGACGTGCGCCTCGACGCGCGGATCGATGTTAGCGAAGGTGCCGACCGCGCCCGAGATGGCGCAGGTGGCGATGTCGGCGCGCGCGGCGACCAGACGCTCGCGGTTGCGGCGGAACTCGGCATAGGCCTCGGCCAGCTTCAACCCGAAGGTCACCGGTTCGGCGTGGATGCCGTGGCTGCGCCCGATCGTCGGCGTCAGCTTGTGCTCGCGCGCGCGGCGCTCCAGCACGACGAGCAGCGCATCGAGGTCGGCGAGCAGGATATCTGACGCGCGCGCCAACTGCACCGACAGCGTCGTGTCGAGCACGTCGGACGAGGTCATGCCCTGGTGCATGAAGCGCGCCTCATCACCGACCTGTTCGGCAACCCAGGTCAGGAACGCGATCACGTCATGCTTGGTTACCGCCTCGATCGCGTCGATCGCGGCCACGTCGATCGCGGGGTCGGTCGCCCACCAGCGCCACAGCGCCTCCGCCGCCGATTTCGGCACCACGCCCAGATCGGCGAGCGCGTCGGTCGCGTGCGCCTCGATCTCGAACCAGATGCGATAGCGCGCCTCCGGCGTCCACAGCGCGGCCATCTCGGGACGGGAATAACGAGGGATCACGGCGGGCAGCTCCTTGATTGGGCGCGGGCGCAGCGGACCAGAACCGCACCGCACACCGCAACGAAATAACGGGTCGCCGCACCCCGGCGACGACGCGGCGGGCGATAGCAAGGCTGCCAAACCCAAGCAAATCCGCGGGATTTCGTTGGCGACAACTGCTCAAGCGTAATTTTGTTGCGCGAATAGTCATTATTGCAGGTGCAAAAGCAACATCCTACATCGATCAACAGCACACGGTTAGAACCAAAAGGAGACGGTGATGCTTAAGTATGTTTTTCTCGCGTCCGCGATGACGATGGCTGCTCCGGCGATTGCGCAGCAGATGCAAACAACGCCGCAGACTGCGCCGGCAACTGCGCCTGCGCCGACCGCAACTGCTGACCCGGCCGCAACGACCGCGCCGACGGGTGCGGCTACTGCCGCGCAGGCCGACCCTGCGGCGGCGGCGCCAGCAACCGCTGCACCGGCGGAGACCGCGCAGGCGCCGACGAGCGATCCCGCGGCACAGCCGGCGGCGCAGGGCACCAACCAGCCCGATCAGGTTGCCGCGATCCTCGACAGCGAGTTTCCGACCTATGATAAGGACAAGTCGGGCTCGCTCAACAAGGCCGAGTTCGCGACCTGGATGGATACGCTGAAGGCGAAGGCCGATCCGAGCGCCAAGCCCGACAAGGCGTGGAACGCGGCCGCGTTCCGAAAGGCCGATACCGACAAGTCGGCGAGCGTGAGCAAGACTGAGCTCGCAACCTTCCTCAGCAGCAGCGCCAAGCAGGCCGGCTGAGCGACACCGCTCGAGCGGTAACGAAGCGGCCGCCGGCACACGCCGGCGGCCGTTTTCGTATGCGGTCAGATCACGCCTTTCGCCCTCAGGCTCGTTTGTCCGTTCCTTCCCACGATGATGTGGTCGTGCACCTGAATGTTCAGCGGCTTGCCCGCTTCCACGATCGCGCGCGTGATGCGGATGTCCGCCTGGCTGGGCGACGGGTCGCCCGACGGGTGGTTGTGCACCAGGATCAGCGCGGCCGAGCCGATGTCGAGCGCGCGCTTGATCACTTCGCGCACGTGGACCGCCGCCTCGTCGATCGTGCCGCGCGACATCACCTCGTCGCGCACCAGCATGTTGCGCGTGTTCAGATGCAGCACGCGGAACCGCTCCACCGCGTCGTGCGCCATGTCGGCGTGGAGGTAGTCGGCGAGTGCCTGCCAGTTGGACAGCACCGGTAGCTCGGTCGCGCGCGCGCGGACCAGCCGGATCGCGGCGGCGTGCGCGATCTTGAGCGCCGCGATGCCTGCATCACTGACCCCTCTTACCCGCCGCAATTCCGCCGGATCGGCGGCGAGCGCGGCACCGATCCCGCCGAACTCGCGCATCAACGCCTTGGCCATCGGTTTGGTATCGACGCGCGGGATCGCCAGCATCAGCAGGTACTCGATCAACTCGTAATCCTGCAGCCCGTCCGCATCGTCGAGCAACCGGGTCCGCAGCCGCTCGCGGTGCCCCTTCGCGTCGAGCAGGCGCTGATCCTGCGCGGCGTCGGCCGGTTCCGAACTGAAGAGAGAAGGGGCGTCCTGCACAGGTCGACAGGCTAGGTCGGCGCGCCGCACAGAACAATCGGGCGATATTTACACGGGCTTGGGTTCACAGAGCCGGGGCATTTGCACGCGGACGACGCCGCACTTATGCTGCCCGGCGCATGAGCGGCGCGCGATCGGACGACCAGGTGAGGCGATCGCCCGTCAGCAGCCGCCGCGCGCGCGTGCTGGTCGCCGGCTCGACGCTCGCGCTCGCCGCGATGGGTGGCGTATGGCTCAGCCGCGTGCCGATCGCGACGCGGGTGATCGACCGCGAACTGGCGCGCAAGGGCGTGCCCGCGCGCTACCACATCAGCGATCTGGGGTTCGGGCGGCAGCGTTTGAGCGACGTCGTGATCGGCGATCCCGCGCACCCCGACCTGGTCGCCGACTGGGTCGAGACGCGCACCGACGTCGGTCTGCACGGCGCGCATTTGATCGGCGTCCGCGCGGGCCGTGTGCGCGTGCGCGGACGGGTGCGCGACGGGCGATTGTCGCTCGGCGCGCTCGATCGCCTGATTCCGAAAGGGAGCGGCGGGGCGCCGACGCTGCCGGCACTCGACCTCTCGCTCGCCGATGGCGCGATGCGGCTGGAGACACCATACGGCGTGGCGGGCATCAGCCTGTCGGGTAGCGGTATGGTCAACGACGGCTTCGACGGACGCTACGCGGTGGTCGCGTCTCGCCTGGCGCAAGGGACGTGCGGCGCGCGGGCACTGCGCGGAGCGGGGCGCGTCCGCACGACCGGCGGCGCACCGCGCGGTGGCGGCGCGGCGATCACGCTCGATGGCCCGTTGCGGGTGAGCGCGGTCGCATGCGGTGACGCGAGGCTCGCCGATCTCGCCAGCGACGTGCACGCGCGGGTCGTGGTCGGTGACCTCGCGCGTTCGTCGGCGCGGGCGCGGTTGCATAGTGGGCCGGCTCGATACAGCGATGTGCGTGCCGCGGCGCTGGGTGGTGAGGTCGCGTTTGCGATGAGCGCGCAAGGTGCCGCGATCATGCCCGTGTCGGTCCACGCGGCGCAGTTGCGCGGGCGCGGCGTTGCGGTCCGGCAGGCGGCTTTGAACGGCAGCGTTCGTATCGGCTCGGGGCGGACCGCCTACGCCGGGCAGGTGGCGGTGCGACGCGCCGACGTGAGCGGCCTCCTGTCGCGCATGACCGGTGTGGCGGCAGGCACGCCGCTCGCGCCACTCGCGGCGCAGGCCACCGATGCCGCGCGTCGCGCCGCACGCAGCCTGTCGGGCAACGCCACGCTTGCCGTCCAGGTCACCGGCGCGAGCAGCCAAGTCACGATCGACCGCGCGCGCGTCGCCTCCGCCAGCGGCGCGCGGGCGACGCTGTCGAGTGAGCAGCCGCTGCGCTGGCACAGTGGCGGCAGCATCGCCGGCGCGGGTACGCTCCAATTGGGCGGCGGCGGGCTGCCGCAGGTCAGCGTCCGCTTCGCGCGCGAAGGCGAGGATGCGGCGGTGACGGGCACGGCGCAGGTGGCGCGCTACACCGCCGGGGATGCCGCGCTTGCGCTCGACCGCATCCGCTTCCGCATCAGTGCGCGCTCGGGCAGCGCGACGGCGCTGGCGGCGTTGTCGGGTCCGCTTGCCGATGGACGTGTCGATGGCCTCGTCATGCCGCTGGACCTGCGCTGGAGCGGAGGCGATCTGCGCGTCAACCCGGCCTGTACGCCGCTTCGCTTCGATTCCTTACGTGTCTCATCGCTGCGGCTCGATCCGGCACGACTGACCTTGTGTCCGACGAGCGACGCACTGGTTGAGCGCGCGGCAAACGGGGTGAGCGGCGATGCGCGTCTGCCCGCGACGCGGCTGTCGGGAACGATTGGTGGCACGCCGCTGTCGCTGACCGCGGCGGGTGCGCAGCTGTCGCTCGGTCGCCGGGATTTCCGTCTCGACGACGTGCGCGCCCGCATCGGTGCGCCCGCGCGCGAGACGCGCATCGACGCGCAGGCGCTCAGCGGCACGATCGCGCAGAACAGCGTGTCGGGGCGGTTCGCGAGTCTCGGCGGGCAGATCGCCAACGTGCCGCTGCTGCTCGGCGACGGCGAGGGGAGTTGGCGCTTCGCGGACGGCGTGCTCGCGCTGTCTGGCGCGCTCAAGGTCCGCGACGCGGCGGCGAGCGCGCGCTTCAATCCGATGGACGCGCGCGGGGTCACGCTGACGTTGAAGGGTGGCGACATTCGGGCGACGGGGACGCTGTTCGAGCCGACCAGGAGCGTGAAGGTCGCCGATGTCGCGATCGATCATCGGCTCGGCACCGGGGCGGGCCACGCCGCGCTGAGCGTCGACGGGATCACCTTCGGCGACGCGTTCCAGCCCGAGCTGATCACGCCGCTGACCTTCGGCGTCATCGCCGACGTGCGCGGCACGGTGCGCGGGCGCGGCGACATCAACTGGAGCGCCGACGGCGTGACCAGCACCGGCACTTTCTCCACCAGCGACACCGCGCTCGCCGCCGCCTTCGGTCCGGTCGAGGGAATGTCGGGCACGATCCGCTTCACCGACCTGCTGGCGTTGCAGAGCGCGCCGGACCAGGTCGCGACCGTCCGCTCGATCAACCCGGGCGTGCCGGTCACCGACGGGCGCATCGTCTATCAGACGCTGCCCGGCACACGCATCAAGGTGTCGAGCGGCACCTGGCCGTTCGCGGGCGGCACGCTGACGCTCGAGCCGACATTGCTCGATTTCTCCAGCCCGCAAGAGCGGCGGCTGACCTTCCGCGTCGCGGGCATGGAGGCGGGCGCGTTCCTGCAACAGTTCGACTTCAAGAACCTGAACGCGACCGGCACCTTCGACGGCGTGCTGCCGATGATCTTCGACGACAGCGGCGGGCGGATCGAGAACGGGCGCCTGACCGCGCGCGCGGGCGGCAGCCTCGCCTATGTCGGCGAGCTGAGCGAGAAGAACCTCGGTTTCTGGGGCAATTACGCGTTCCAGATGCTGAAATCGCTGACCTATCGCAATCTCGACATCGGCATGAACGGGCCTCTGGCGGGCGAGATGATAACCGACGTGCGTTTTGCCGGCATCAAACAGGGGGAGGGCGCGAAATCGAACTTCCTGATCCGCCGGCTGACGCGGCTGCCGATCCTGTTCAACATCCGTATCCGCGCGCCTTTCCGCGGGCTGATCGATTCGGCCGCCAGCTTCTACGACCCGCAGCGGCTGGTCGCGCGCAACCTGCAGCAGTTGATCGAGGAGCAGAACCGCCGGACCGCGCCCGACACCCTTCAACCCAACAGCGCGAGGCCGACGGCGGGGGCGAGCACCACCGCGCCGCTCGTCCCGCCCATTCAGCCTTCCGCAAGCGAGATCGTGCCATGAGCGTAACAGGAGCAACGAGGGTGAAGCGAATCGCGCGACGAGAGGTGATGATGAGGTCGGTTCTGGGCGCAGCGCTCTTGATGCCCCCGCTCTTGATGAACGCGGGTTGCGTCAACATCTCGGCACCGACCAAGCCAATCGAGATCAACCTCAACATCAACGTCACGCAGGAGGTGGTCTACCGCCTCGACAATGACGCCAAATCGCTCATCAAGCAGAACCCGGGGATATTCTAAGCCATGACCGCCTTCACGCCAAAGACCATCACGATGTTCGCCGCCGCGGTGACGCTGGCGGGCGTGTCGGGCACCGCCTACGCGCAGCGTGATCCGGCCTACGCCGCTGCACGCTCGGCCGGCGAGGTGGGCGAGCAGCCCGACGGTTACCTGGGCGTCGTGGGTGCGGGCAACGCGCAGCTGCGCGCGCTGGTCAGCAACATCAATATTCAGCGCAAGGCGGCGTATACGCAAAAGGCGCAGGCATCGGGCGCGACGGTCGAGCAGCTCGCCTTCACCAGCGGCTGCAACCTGATCGCGCAGACGCAGGCGGGCGAGAAGTACCGCACGCCGGCGGGCAGCTGGGAGACGCGCGGCGCCGGTGCGCCGACGCGCGATCCGCGCTGCGTGTGACGTCGATCATCTGAGATCGTCCCCGCCGCTCGCGCGCGGCACCCTGCGACCGCGGGGCCTGGACAAGTGTCACAATGGTTGACACCCCCCGACCCCCCGGCTAACCGGACGGCGCCTTGGCGGGGTCGCTTGCCCACCGTGCGCTTTACCTCCCCGGCTTGATCGATGTGGAGGGTTGGCGCGTGGCGGATAATGGTCCCGGACAGGATTTCCACGGCGCGGAGGACCCGCGGCTCGCCTCGCTGGATCAGCGACTGGAACGGGCCCGCAGGGACGAAGCGAAACGCACGGGGGTGGTGCGTGACGACGGAGAGGCGGGCTATCAGCTCGGCAACCGCGTGCTCGCTGCCCTTATCGGAAGTCTCGTCGGTTCGGCGCTGATCGGCTGGCTTATCGACCGCTGGTTCGGCACCACGCCCTGGGCGCTGATCGTCGCGCTGTTCCTCGGGATCGCGGTGGCGTTCAGGCAGATCATTCGGTTGACGACCAAGCGCCCGGAATAAACGGGCGCTTGGCGTATGTGGGAAGCACAAGGGGCTAACGTGGCGGCAGAAGGCGGCAAGATCGATCCGATGCACCAGTTCCTGATCGAGCCCGTGCTCGGTCTGCGCTGGAATGTGGCGGGCTATGATCTGTCCTTCACCAATTCGGCGCTCTGGATGGTGATCACGCTGGTCACTTTGTGGCTGTTCATGCTCGGCGGCATGAAGCGCGAGCTGGTTCCGGGGCGCTGGCAGGCGGCGGTGGAGGGCTTCACCGGATTCGTGCAGAACATGCTGACGTCGAACATCGGGCCCGAGGGCAAGCGCTTCGTGCCCTACGTCTTCTCGCTGTTCATGTTCATCCTGTTCGCGAACATCCTGGGGCTGATGCCGGTCGGTATCGTGCCGGGCTGGCACCCCTTCACCGTGACGAGCCACCTGACCGTCACCGGCGTGCTCGCGATCATCAGCTTTTCGATCGTGCTGATCGTCGGCTTCGGTCGCCACGGCTTCCACTTCTTCAGCCTGTTCGTGCCGCACGGCACGCCGGTCATCATGATCCCGCTGATCTTCGTGGTCGAGCTGATGAGCTTCCTCGTCCGCCCGTTCAGCTTGGGCCTGCGACTATTCGTCGCGATGACCGCGGGGCACATCCTGCTCAAGGTGCTGGCGGCGTTCGTCATCAACGGCATCAACCTCGGGCCGGGCTATGTCGCGATCGTGTCGCTGCCCAGCTTCGTGCTGATGCTCGGCATCACGTTGCTCGAGCTGCTGGTCGCCGCGATCCAGGCTTACGTGTTCGCGCTGCTCACCAGCGTGTATCTGAACGACGCGGTGAACCTGCACTGATTTCCTGGAACGTCCTCGCGCGCGCATGTGCGTAGGGGTGTGACTTTCGTGACTTTCCGATCCACCATCTGAATTGAACTGGGAGTATTTCAAAATGGACGCAAACGCCGCCAAGCTGCTCGGTGCCGGTCTCGCTGCAATCGGCATGGGCATTGCCGCCTTGGGCGTGGGCAACGTGTTCGCCGCCTTCCTCGAAGGCGCGCTGCGCAACCCGGGTGCGGCCGACGGCCAGCAGGGTCGCCTCTTCATCGGCTTCGCGGGTGCCGAGCTTCTCGGCCTGCTCGCCTTCGTGACGATGATCATCCTGGTGTTCGTCGCCTGATTTCCCGATCCGCCGCGCGTGCCTTCGGGCAGGCGCGGCGGGTACGATAAACGGACCGCCATGCCTCAAATCAGTCAGATCGCCGCAACCTACGCGTCCCAGATCTTCTGGCTGCTCATCACCTTCGGCATCCTGTACTTCGGGATTGGCAAGATGATGGTGCCCAGGGTTACGGGCGTGATGGACCTGCGCGAGCGTCAGGTCGCCGACGATCTCGCCGCTGCCGAGCGCACCCGCGCGGAGGCGACGACGACCGAGGCGGCGTGGCAGGCCGACATGGATGCGGCCCGCGCCACCGCGCAGGCCGAAGTCGCTGCGGCCAAGTCGCGCGCGTCGCAGTCGAGCGAGGCGCAGCTGCACGCGGTCGACGAGCAGTTGAACGAGCGTATCGCGCACCACGATCTCGCCATCGGCAACGCCAAGGCGGCGGCGATGGTCAAGGTGCAGGACATCGCGGCGGAGACGGTGCAGGAACTCGTCGCCAAGGTGGCGGGTCTGACCGTGTCGCCCGAGGTCGCGCACGCCGCGGTTCGTCAGGAGCTGCATAATGTCTAACGCTGCCACGGCGCCGGTCGTCGACAATCTGTCGGAAGCGACGCACGAGCAATCGATGCAGGTCAGGGACGTTCGCAATGACAGCGGTCTGGTCGGCAACGTCTCCGAGCCAGGCGGCGCGGAGCATGTCGCGGCGCCGACGGCGCTCGGCTTCAACGACACCGGCTGGGTCGGTCTCGCCGCGCTGGTCGTGCTGATCGCCGCGGTCGTGTGGAAGGTGCCGGCGACGATCGGCGCGATGCTCGACAAGCGCATCGGCGAAATCCGTCGTCAGCTCGACGAGGCGGCGCAGCTTCGCCGCGAGGCAGAGGCGCTGCGCGACGAATACGCGACACGCGCGCGCTCGGCCGAGGCCGATGCCGCCAAGATGCGCGAGAACGCGCACCACGAGGCGGCGCAGATCGTCGCCAAGGCGAAGGCGGATACCGAGGCGCTGATGGAGCGTCGCACGCGGATGGCCGAGGACAAGATCGCCGCAGCCGAGCGCGCCGCGATTGACGAGGTACGCGCGACCGTCGTCGCCGCCGCAACCGCCGCGGCCGGCCGCGTCATCGCCGAGCAGCACAATGCCGAGGCTGACCGCAGCCTCGTCAACAGCGCGATCCAGCGGGTCGGCCGCTTCAACTGACATCGACCCCCTTCAGGGTGAGCAATCGAGCGGCCGCGACGCATCAGCGTCGTGGCTGCTTTCGTTTGTCGCGGGAGCGCATTCACGTAAGTGACGTGAGAGTTGATCCATCGCGGATCGAACATGAAGCGGCATCGCTGCCGCCTCATTCTAGCATCATGGCATGCCCGACTGGCCGCGCGATGCCGCGACCTCTCTGCCACCCCCTTTTCACTCGCTCGGTCGATTGCCGCGCGAGGTTGCGGTTACGCTTTACCTGAACAAGGACGGGGTGCGCGTCGGCTCACGCCATTTCATGTCTGATCGCCGTGAGAGCGTCGACGTGTCGGTGCGGCTGCTCGTATCGGATGTGCTGGCGCTCAACGCCGCCGGCGTGCTGCTGGCGCACAATCATCCCCGCGGCGACCATCGGCCCAGCGGCGAGGACCTGCGCTTTACGCGGCGCTTGTTCGCGACGCTGGAGACGATCGGGGTGCGCCTGCTCGACCATTACGTCGTAGCGCCCGGCGGATGGACCAGCTTTCGGGAGGAAGGTTTATTGTGACGCCATCCGACACGGCTTGATCGCCTCTGGCTCCGGGCGGGGGCCGACCGGCTGGAAGGTCGCGAGATAGCCGCCCGCGGAGGGCATGTTGTCGAAGCTGACCTGGCGATAGCCGACCGCCTCGAATTCGCAGCGCAGCAGCGCGGGCGGCGTGCCGTGGTTCGGCGTGGTGCGATTGGCATCGACGACGACGACCAGCCCATCGGGACGCAGTGCCGGGCGCATCCGCCACAGGAACTCGTACGGTTGCGCGATCTCGTGATACATGTGCACCATCAGGACGCGGTCGAAACTGTTGGTGGGCAGCCGCGGATCGGCGGGGCGACCCAGCCGCACGCTGACATTCTCCAGCCGCTGCCGCGCGACCCGCTCCGCCAGTGCGTCGCGGACCGCAGGGAAGATGTCCTCCGCCAGCACGCGGCCGTCCTTGCCGACGCGCGACGCGAGCCGGATCGTATAATAGCCTTCGCCCGCGCCGATGTCGGCGACCGTCATGCCGGGGCGGATGCGTGCGCCGTCCATCACCGCGCCAGCCTCATTCAGCCGATCGCGCTCCTCCTCGTTCGACCAGCGCGCGGAGACGATGCTCGCGACCGGGCGATCGGCGGCGGGGAAGGGGCCGGGCTGCCGCGGCGCGCGCTTGATCAGCGGTTGCGTGCCGTCGCAGCCGGCGAGCACGACGCCGGCGATCAGCAACGCGAGCGTGGTCCCGGCGCGCGCTCGCCTCAATCGACATCCTCCACGTCAACCTTCTCGCCGGTCACGCGCTGCGACAGTGCTGCCGCCATGAAGTCGTCGAGTTCGCCGTCGAGCACGTCACTCGGCGAGGTCGAGGTCACGCCGGTGCGCAGGTCCTTTACCAGCTGGTATGGTTGCAGCACGTAGGAGCGGATCTGGTGACCCCAGCCGATGTCGGTCTTGGTCGCATTGACCGCGTTCGCCTCTTCCTCGCGCTTGCGTAGCTCGTGCTCGTAGAGGCGGGCGCGCAGCTGGTTATACGCCTCCGCCTTGTTCTTGTGCTGGCTGCGCTGGTTCTGGCAGGCGACGACGATGCCGGTCGGTAGGTGGGTGATGCGCACCGCTGAATCGGTCGTGTTAATGTGCTGACCGCCCGCACCTGAGGCGCGATAGGTGTCGATGCGCAGCTCGCTGTCGTTAATCTCAATGTCGATCGAATCGTCGATCACTGGATAGACCCAGACGCTCGAGAAGCTGGTGTGGCGCCTGGCCGAGCTGTCGTATGGGCTGATGCGGACGAGGCGGTGCACCCCGCTCTCGGTCTTGGCATAGCCGTAGGCGTTCTCGCCCTTGAGCAGCAGCGTGGCTGACTTGATCCCGGCCTGTTCGCCCGCGTGATAGTCGATCAGCTCGACCTTCATGCCGCGCCGCTCGGCCCAGCGCGTATACATGCGCTGCAGCATCTCGGCCCAGTCCTGGCTCTCGGTGCCGCCCGCGCCCGCGTTGATCTCGACGTAGCTGTCGTTGCCGTCGGCCTCGCCCGCGAGCAGCGCCTTGATCTTGTCGCCCTGCGCGCGCTGCGCCAGAGTCTTCAGCGCCTGCGTGCCCTCGTCCGCCATCTCAGCGTCGCCTTCGGCCTCGGCCATCTCGATCAGTTCGGCGGTGTCGGACAGCTCGCGCTCGATGTCGCGCGTCGCGGTGATCGCCTCGTCCAGCCGGCGGCGTTCGCGCATCACGTCCTGTGCCGCCTTCGGGTTCTCCCACAAGGTCGGGTCCTCGACGCGCGCGTTCAGCTCGTCGAGCCGGCGCAGCGCGCGGTCCCAGTCGAGGAAGCGGCGCAGCAGCGCCAGCGCCTCGTTGATGGTGTCGACATGGGCCTGCGCTTCGGCGCGCATAAAATTTCTCCAAACGCCTCGACGCCGGTGGTGCGCGTGGTCGAGACGCCCGGCGGTCCGCCCAGCGGCGGATCATCAATCAGCGTGCGATCTAGGCCGCGCGCCGGCAAACGGCAACGGGGAAGCGGGTAACCCTGCCGCTCCGCCGTCGACACCTCGCTTTAGTAGATGCCGCCCTGGCGTTGCAGAAACTCGCTGTCGCGCGGTGTCGGCGCCGCACTCGGCTGCGCGCGCGGTGCCGCAGTGGGAGCGGCGCTGGGCGAATAGCGACGCGGACGGCGGGCCTCGCTCTGCGGCTTGAATGCTTCCCAGATCACGCTCGCCTTGGGGTCGTCGTCGTTCGGCCAGGGACCGAAGACGGGCCGCCCCGAGCCGCGATCGATCCTGACCATTCGGATGCCCGGCGGCGCGCGGAACGTGACGACGGGCAGGTTCTCGTACGCCTTGATCGCGAATTGCTTGAAGATCGGCACCGCGAGCGTCCCGCCCTGCGCGTAGCCGCCGAGGCCCCTCGGTGTGTCATACCCGATGTATAGCCCGCCCACCATCTGCGGGGTGCCGCCGATGAACCAAACGTCGGTCGGGCCGGTGTTGGTGCCGGTCTTGCCGAACATCGGGCGGCCGAGATCGCGGAGCGCAGTTGCGGTGCCGCGCTGCACCACGCCCTCGGTGATGTGCACCATCTGATACGCGCTCATCGCGTCCATCACCTGACGCCCGCGCGTCACCGGCCGTGGCATTGCGCGCCCGTTCCAGCGCGGCATGTTGCAGCCGTCGCAGGCACGCCAGTTCGCCGGCCAGATCACCTGCCCGTGGCGGTCCTGCACGAAGTCGATCAGCGAGGGATCGTGCCACTGGCCCTGATTGGCGAGCACGCCGTACGCATTGACCATGTGCTCGACCGTGGTTTCGCCCGCGCCCAACGAGTAGCTGAGGTAGGGCGCGTAGTCGCCGATCTGCATCTTCTTCATCAGCGCGACGACGTTCTTCATGCCCGTCTGCGCGGCGGCGCGCACCGTCATCAGGTTGCGCGACTGCTCGATCCCCCAGCGCATCGTGTGCGGCCCGGCGCCGCGCGAGTTGCCGAAGTTGCGGAAACATTTTTGCCCCAGCCGCGCGCCCTGATAGACGCAGAAGGGGCCGTCGACGATGATCGACGCCGGCGTCATGCCGTGTTCCAGCGCGGCGGAGTAGACGATCGGCTTGATCGTCGAACCGGGCTGGCGATAGGCCTGGGTCGCGCGGTTGAACGCCTGAACGCTCGCGTCGAAGCCGCCCTGCATGGCGAGAATGCGCCCGCTCGACGGCTCCTGCACCACGAAGCCGCCCGAGATGCGCGGCACGCTGCGCAGGCTGAACGAGCCTGCCGACGGCGCGACCGCGATGATATCGCCGACCTTGATCTGCCCGAAGGCCGGGGTGCCCGTGCCGCGTGCGGGCATCTGCGCGTTGCCGCGTGGCAGCGTGCCGGTGCGCCCGTCGGCGAAGCCAAGCGACAGCTCGCCTCCCTCGCGCGCGAAGACGATGCCCGCGCGCCAGTCCTTGTAGTCGAGCATGATGTTGGTGTTGAGCAGCGCGCCCTGCCACTGCGCGGGATCATCCAGGTCGACGTGGCGCAGCGGCCCCGACCAGCCGCGCCCGCTCTCGTACCGAAGCAGCCCGTCGCGCAGCGCTTCGGCGGCGTAGCGCTGCACCTGCGGGTCGAGCGAGGTGCGTACCCACAAACCGCCCGAATAGACGCTGTACGGCCCGGCCTCTGCATTCTCACCGAATTTGTCGATCAACTGGCGGCGGACCTCCTCGACGAAATAGCCGCCGACGCGTTCGAACTTGGGCGTGCGGCGACGGATCGCGCCGATCGGGTCGGCATTGGCGGCGCGTGCCTGCGCCTCGGTGATGAAGCCGTTGCGGGCCATTTCGCGCAGCACGTAATTGCGACGCACCAGCGCGCGCTCGGTATTACGAAAGGGATCGTAGTTCGCCGGCCCCTTGGGCAAGATCGCCAGATAGGCCATCTGCGCCAGCGAGAGCTCGGACAGCTCCTTGTCGAAATAGGCGTGGCTCGCCGCCTCGACGCCGTAGGCGTTACGTCCCAGGAAAATCTGATTGAGGTAGAGTTCGAGGATCTGCGGCTTGGTCAGCGTCTGCTCGATCCGGTAGGCGAGGATCGCCTCGCGCACCTTGCGCGTCGGCGAATAGGCGTTGCCGATCAGCAGGTTCTTCGCCACCTGCTGCGTGATGGTCGAGCCGCCGCGCGCGCGCTGTCCGGTGCCGAACTTGCTCGCATAATCGACCACTGCACCGGCAAGGCCGGGAAAGTCGACGCCGTGATGCTCGAAGAAGGTCTTGTCCTCGGCCGCCAGGAACGCGCGGATCAGCAGCGGCGGATATTCGGCGAACGACAGCTGGACCCGTCGCTCGCGCGCGTAGGAATAGATCGGCGCACCATCGATGCCGCGGACATTCGTCGGCAGCGGCGGCTCGTATGCTTTCAGCTTCTCCATTGAAGGCAGGTCGCGCGCGAAGATCAGCCAGAACGCCGCCATCGCGACGAGCAGCAGCGCGACAAAGGCGGCCAGCCAACGAACGAGCCGGCGCTGCCACACGCCGCCGACCGCGTTACCGATCCGGCCCAGGCGCTGCCCGAACGTCATCTTTTCCGGTGGGGAAGAAGCCATATGGCTCGCGCGTTTAGCACGTTCCGCGCCGCGCGAAAGCGTCGCGGCCGTTTGGCGGGTCCGCGCTCAGCGCAGCGCGAGCCGACGCGCGAAGTAGATTTCGACCGCGCGGCGCACGCTCTCGGCGACATTCGCTCGCCCTTCGTCGCTGGCGAGAAACGCCGCATCGTTGGTGTTGGAGATGTAGCCCGCCTCCAGCAGGATCGACGGCGTGTCGGGCGCCTTCAGCACCATCAGCGATGCCATGCGGTGGAAGTTGGGCTTGATCGCCATCAGCGGCTGCGCCTCGCGCCCGAGCAGTCGCGCGAAGCCGGCCGAGGCGTTCATCGTCTCGCGCTGCGTCAGGTCGATCAGGATCGATGACACGTCCGGATTGCGGTCGAGGTCGACGCCGTTGATGATGTCGACCTTGTTCTCGCGCGCCGCGAGCCGAGCCGCTTCCTTGTCCGACGCGACCTCGGACAAGGTGTAGGCGGTCGCCCCCGACGCCTCGGTCGATAGCGCGCTGTCGCAATGGATCGAGATGAACAGGTCGGCCTTCAACCTACGTGCGACGCCGTAACGCTCGCGCAGCACGAGGAAACGATCGTCGCTACGCGTCAGCGCGACACGCACGCGGCCCGATTTCAGCAGCGCGTCGCGCACCGCCAGCGCCATCTTGAGCGTCAGGTCCTTTTCGCGCAGTTGTCCATCGGGTGAGATCGAGCCGGGATCGTGACCGCCGTGCCCGGCGTCGATGACAACCAGCGGGCGACCGGCATCGCCGCGGACCTTCGGCATCGGCAGTTCGCGGCGTGCGGGCGGCACCGCCTGCGACACGGTATAGGTGGCGGCGCGGGTGACGGGCAGCATTTTTCCCATCCAGCTGAGCGGCGCGCTCGCGCTCGCGGCTGCGAATTGGCGTGCGGCGACCGGGCGCAGGTGGAGCGTCAGCTCGCGCGCGTCGTCGTCGAACCCGCCTTCGTCGACGATCATCGGTTCGGCGAGATCGAGCACGACGCGCGCGCCGCTTGGCCCACGCACCCCCTGGCGCACCGCGGTGACGGCGCCGTCGCGCTCTCCGCCGATCGAGCCGGGGCGTGCGCCGTCGATGTCGACCGCGATCCGCTGCGGCTCGGCGAGCAGGAAGCTGGAGGCCGCAGCGACCGCGTCGTCGAAGCGGATCACCACCTTGTCGCCGGACACGTCGATCCGCTCGACGGTGGCGGCCCAGCCCGGCGCCCCGGCAAACACGCCCAACAGCAACGCGAGCACGATCGACACGCGGCGGCCATGCCGCGACGATCGCCCATTCGTCCAGTGAAAAGCCATGCTACGCAACCCTTTGACTTAGGGGCAAGCGATAGCCAGGGGGTCTCAAATCCGGGTTGCGTAGCGGGGTTAACGCGGCGTTCGGCACGTTTTGCCGGCAGATACTTGCCGCAATCCTGCAAGAACCGGCAGTTGATGACTGGCTTAACCAATGCTAGCAGTCGTGTGACCGGAGTAGTGCACGCGCACGTCAAGCTTCGGTGACACTGCCCGAGCGACGATCCGTCGTGTCAGGGCCATCAGGTTGACGTCCGCATGTTGCATTCCGCCCGTTCGCTGTTCCGCCCGGCCTCAGCCGGCGGAGCGGGCGCGGCGTTTCCCGGCCATCAGGCGCCTGGGACTGCACGGTGGACGAAGGCATTTTCTGCAACATCGTGCGCGCCCGGTCATCCGCGGCGCGCGTCCAATCATCGCGCGGGCGCACCGCTAGCCGGACGGCCCAGCGCGCGGAGAACATTCAATGACCACGCGTATGCTGATCGACGCACGCCACCGGGAGGAAACCCGGGTCGCCGTCGTCAAGGGTAACCGGATCGAGGAATTCGATTTCGAGAGTGCGGAGCGCAAGCAGCTCAAGGGTAATATCTATCTCGCCAAGGTGACGCGCGTCGAGCCGTCGCTGCAGGCAGCGTTCGTCGATTACGGCGGCAACCGTCACGGCTTTCTCGCCTTTTCCGAGATCCACCCTGATTATTATCAGATCCCGAAGGAGGATCGTGACGCGCTGCTGCGTGAAGAGGCCGAGCATGCCGCCGAGGAAGCGAAGCTGCGCGCCGAGCTGGACGCCGAAGATGCCGGCTTCGACGAGGACGACGACGCGCACCACGACGACGACGACGCGCATGAACTCGACGACGATCATGCCGACGAGGACGACGCGCACGACGATCACGTCGACGATGCGGGCGGCGACGACGATGCAGACGGCGCGTCGGAGAACGCAGGCGGTCGCCGCCGCAAGGGTCGCCGCTCGAACGGTGACGATCAGGTCGAGGCGCTGCGCCAGCGCCGCATGAACCTGCGCCGCCGCTACAAGATTCAGGACGTGATCCGCCGTCGCCAGGTGCTGCTGGTCCAGGTCGTCAAGGAAGAGCGCGGCAACAAGGGTGCGGCGCTGACCACCTATCTGAGCCTTGCCGGCCGCTATTGCGTACTGATGCCCAACACGTCGCACGGCGGCGGGATCAGCCGCAAAATCTCGAACGCGGGCGATCGCAAGCGGTTGAAGGCGATCATGGCGGACCTCGAGCTGCCGTCGTCGATGGGCTGCATCGTGCGCACCGCGGGGCTCCAGCGTACCAAGACCGAGATCAAGCGCGACTTCGACTATCTCGCGCGGCTATGGGACGAAATCCGCGACAAGACGCTGTCTTCCTCGGCGCCCGCGCTCGTCTACGGCGACAGCGATCTGATGAAGCGCGCGATCCGCGACATCTACAACAAGGACATCGACGAGGTGATCGTCGAGGGTGACGACGGCTATCGCCAGGCCAAGGACTTCATGCGCCTGCTGATGCCGACGCATGCGCGCAAGGTGAAGCACTACAGCGATCCGATCCCGCTCTATCAGCGCGCCGGCGTCGAGGATCAGCTCGCCGCAATGTATCATCCGGTGGTGCAGCTGAAATCGGGCGGTTACCTCGTCATCAACCCGACCGAAGCTTTGGTGTCGATCGACATCAACTCGGGCCGCTCGACGCGCGAGCACAATATCGAGCAGACCGCGACCGCGACTAACCTGGAGGCGGCGCAGGAGATCGCGCGTCAGCTGCGCCTGCGCGACATGGCCGGACTGGTCGTCATCGACTTCATCGACATGGATCACGGATCGAACGTCCGTAAGGTCGAGAAGGCGATGAAGGAGGCGCTCAAGAACGATCGCGCGCGTATCCAGGTCGGCCGCATCTCGTCGTTCGGGCTGATGGAGATGAGCCGTCAGCGGCTGCGCACCGGCGTGCTTGAGGCATCGACGCGCCAGTGCCCGCATTGCGAGGGCACTGGCCTGGTGCGCACCGCATCCTCGGCGGGGCTCTCCGCGCTGCGCCTGATCGAGGACGAGGCGGCGCGCGGCCGCGGCTCGCACTTGACGCTGCGGTGCAGCCAGGAAGCCGCCTTCTACGTGCTCAACCGCAAGCGCGGCGACATCGCCGAGATCGAGGACCGCTACGGCGTCCAGGTCGACATCCTCGCTGACGGCGAGGAGGAGGGCGCGCGCATGTCGGTCGAGGCCGCCGGTCCGCCCCCCGCCTATGCGCCCAAGTTCGACGCGCCGATGATCGAGGTCGAGGAAGACCTGGAAGACGAGTACGAAGTCGAGGAGGAAGAAGAGGCGGTCGAGGAGGAAGCGCCGGCAGAGCGCGGCCAGCGCGAGCGCGACTCCGAGGATCGCGAAGGCGGCCGTCGCAAGCGTCGCCGCCGTGGACGCCGCAACCGCGGGCGCGGCGAGGGTGAGGACTCGCACGCCGACGCTGCGGGCGAGGCGGTCGAAGCGGACGCTGACGAGGCCGATGCTGCGGACGAGTCGACCAGCGTCGACGAGGCGGACGATGGTGCGCGCGAGGAGCGCGGCGAGGGCAACGGCCGTCGTCGTCGCCGCAACCGCCGCGGTCGTCGCCGTGACGGACAGGGTGGCGCATCGGACGAGACGCAGGTTGCGGGCGAAGCGGTGAGTGAGCCCGCACCCGAAGAACAGCCCGTCGAGGCATCGTCGGAGCCGGTGATTGAAGAGCCGGTGGCCGAGGTTGAGGCGGCACCCGAGCCTGCCGCCAAGCCGAAGACGCGGCGCCGTCCGCGTGCACGTGCGGCGGACGCGACGCCCGACGCGCCGGCTGCTGCCGAGGCGGAGCCCGCGACCGCATCGGTCGAGGAAGCGCCGGCGGCCGACGATGCTTCAGCAGCGCCCGAAGCACCCGCCAAGCCGAAGCGGACGCGCCGCAAGAAGTCGGACGCGTCAGCGGTCGAGGCGGGCGACGCTGCGCCGGTCACCGATGGTCTGCCCGCGCCCGAGGTTGCGGAAGAGGCGGCTCCGGCCAAGCCGAAGCGCACGCGGCGCAAGAAGGCCGATGCCGCACCTGCCGAGGTTGAGGCGGTGCCGCAGGCCGACGCGCCGTCATCAGCGGATAAGGCGCCGGTCGCCGTCAACGCCGAGCCCTCGGGCGATGACGCACAGCCTGCATCGGATGGCGACGCATCGCCGCGTCGCGGCTGGTGGCAGCGTACGTTCGGTAATTGATCGAGCGTTGAGCAAGGCGCGTCGCCCGGATGCTTCAGCAGTGGTTCAGCGCCGCTGCGGCAAGCGTCCGGGCGATGCGCTGCTATGATCCCGCGACGGTCGGCGTTATGATGACGCTGATGCGTTTACTGATATCTCAGACCCTTATTCGCGCTGGCGGCACGAGGTGATCCGTCGACTGGTCACGTTGCTGGCGGGCGCGGCGATGCTCGCGGGCGCACCGGTGCAGGCGCAGTCGCTGCTTCGCGATGCCGAAACCGAGTCGCTGTTCCACGACATGTCGGCGTCGATCGTGACCGCGGCAGGACTTCGCCCCAACGATGTCCAGTTCGCGTTGGTCAACGACGGATCGATCAACGCCTTCGTCGTTGGTGGGCAGACGGTCTACATCCATTCGGGGCTGATCGAGGCCGCGGACAACGTAAACCAGGTGCAGGGCGTGATCGCGCACGAGCTGGGCCACATCGCCGACGGCCACGTCGCCAATGCCGATGCGGGACAGAAGCCAGCGATGGCGATGTACCTGCTGTCGATGGTGCTTGGGATCGCCACGGCGGCAGCGGGCGGCGGCGCGGCGGGTATGGGCGTGATGGCGGCGGGGCAGCAGGCCGCAATGGGGCATTATCTCGCCTTCACGCGGACGCAGGAAGCGACCGCCGACGCGAGCGCGATCAAATATCTGAAGACGGCGGGCATCTCCGCCAAGGGCATGCTGACCTTCTTCAAGGTGTTGCAGCAGCAGGAATATCGCTACGGGACTGGCAACATCGATCCTTTCATGCAGTCGCACCCACTGTCGGGCACGCGCATCGCGACGTTGGAAGGCGACGTGAAAGAATCGCCTTTATACGACAAGCCGATCGATTCCGCCTTGCAGGAGCGGTTCCGGCGCGTGAAGGCCAAGCTGCTCGGCTACGTCGCCGATCCGAAGCAGACGCTCAACGAATATCCGGACACCGATCAGTCGATCTACGCGCATTACGCGCGCGCCTACGCTTATCACAAGGCAGGCTACCCCGACAAAGCCGACGCCGAGGCGGCGGCGCTGGTCAAGGCCAAGCCCGACGACCCGTATTTTCAGGAGATCGTCGGGCAGATCTTGCTTGAGGCCGGCCGGCCAAAGGATGCGCTGGTGCCGCTGCGCGCCGCCTATGAGGGCACGCGCAGCAATCCACTGATCGGCACGACGTACGGCCACGCGCTGATCGCGACCGAGAACCCCGCCAATTACGACGAGGCGAAACGCGTGCTGCGCGTCGCAGTGCAGCGCGATGACGAAAATCCGTTCGCGTGGTTTCAGCTCGGCACCGTGTACGAAGCGACCGGTGACGAGGCACGCGCGGCGCTCGCCGGCGCGGAGCAGGCGAGCCTGACCGGCGACACGGCGACCGCGGCGGTGCGTGCGCGCATGGCGCTGGCGGGCTTGCCGAAGAACTCGCCCGACTGGATCCGCGCGCAGGACATTTCGATGACGTCGCAGGACGTGATCGACAAGGGCAAGAAGAAGCGGCGATGAACCGGGCGACCTTGTTGGGGATGGTGGCGCTGGGCGCGGCCTTCGGCGCGGGCGGCATGTTCCTCGCTGACCGAGTCGCGCCGTCCGATCTGGGCAGCGCGGACAAGGCGCGGGTCGAGCGCGTCGTGCGCGACTACGTCCTCACCAACCCCGAGCTGATCGCGCAGGCGATGCAGAAGCTGCAGGAACGCGATACCGCGCGCGCGGTGGCGGCGAGCCGCGGCGCGATCCAGGAGCCGTACGCGGGCGCGTGGATCGGCAATCCGAAGGGCGATGTGACGCTGGTCGAATATTACGACTACAATTGCGGCTTCTGCCGCGCGACGCTGCCGGTGTTGCAGAAGTTGGTCGATCAGGACCCGAAATTGCGGATCGTGTTCAAGGAACTGCCGGTCCTGTCGGCGGAGAGCCGGGTCGCCGCGCGCGCCGCGCTCGCCGCGGCGCAGCAGAATAAGTTCAAGCCGTTCCACGACGCGCTCTACGCCGCCGGGCCAGTCAGCGATGCGACGATCGCCGAGGCGGCGCGCACCAGCGGGGTCGACCTGTCGAGGCTGCCCGTTGACGCCGACGCGACGATCCGCGAGAATCTGGAAACCGCGGCCAAGCTCGGCATCACGGGTACGCCCAGCTGGGTCGTCGGCGATCAGGTGCTGACCGGCGCGCTGCCGATCGACCAACTGCAATCCGCCATCGCCCGCGCCCGCGCGACGGGGTGACCGCCGCACGGGGGTCGGTGCGCTCCTTGGTTGTGGTACTTGGCGGAGCAGGCCAACGATTGATATTAGATAGGCGCGTGAAAGTGTTGCGACGGGAGTGCGGCAGCGAACGTCGGCGAATGGATTGACGTTGCCACGTGTTCCAGACGGACGCGATCCGACCTAGCGAATGCTTCGCATCGCCATCTGCTACCGGTGACGAATGGGTAAGCGTTGTTCAGCGGGTAAGCAGCTAGGCCTCTTCAATGTTTCGGCCATCCGCGATCGGACGTACCGGAGGCGGTGCAATCACCTTCAGGTCGAAGCGCAGGTCGACGGAAGAATCGAGCGGGACACGGCTGGAGCTCTATCACTGCGCAGCGGGACGCCAGCAAGCGCGGCTGAAAGATAGCAGATCGGCGCGAGCCGCAATCGCCGGCTCTAGCGGCGTAGATGAACAGGGCGGTGTCAGCACGGCGCGAAAATAAGCACCGGGACTTCGCATCGTGCCCCGCAGGACGCAAACGAGCGGATGCAAGGGACGAACGATTAGATCGCGAGATCACCGGGTTTGCAGGCTCGTGAACTTAGTGGCCGATAAGCCGCTCAGACAGTGCATCGCTGCCGAACAAGCGTGTCCGATCCGCGTCGCCAGCTTGGCTGGCGCTGGGGTGTCGCGGACTGGCGTTCGCGATCGGATCAGTTGTTCGACTTACACTCGTTCGCTTCACGCCGGCATCTTGCCCCGCCAAGCAAGCGATTGCCGGTTGAGTGCGAACAGGTCGGCGCGCCCATCGATCACCGCGTTGCCGAGTTCGATCGCGCGGGTGAGCAGCGCCGTGTCGGCGTGGGCGTAGGCCGGGCGCTTCGGGATCGCGTCGTACCACACGCCACCGACTGCGGCGTCGAGCAGGATGCGTTGAAAGCAATGGTCGTTGCGCACCGGCCAGCCGCGTGGACCAGCGAGCGCTGGCATCGTCTCGCGCGTCAGCACCAGCCAGCGCTGTTCGAGCGCGTCGCGGGTCACTTGCCGATCAGGACGTCGCTTGCCTTCACCAGCACGGTGACGCGGTCGCCGACTGCGAGGCTTAATTCAGCGATCGCTTCCTCGGTGATCGAGGAGGTGACGACGTTGCCGCCGCCGATGTCGACCTTGATCGTGCCGTTGACGGCGCCCGGATTGATCGCGGTGATCGTGCCTGGGAACTGGTTGCGTGCGCTGATCTTCATCGTCCAAATGCCTCTTTGACGCAGCCGAGACAGCAGCGTGCCACAGCGGTCATGCGACGTGGAAGGCGCGCACGCAAGGATGGGAGCAGACAGGCGCGGGGACGACCGACAAGCCGTCGCCCCCGCGTATACGGATCAGCCGTGGTGCGCCTGCGCCGCCTGTTTGCGTGCGGCGACCTTGGCGCGGTGATGCCCGACCGCGCAGCCGATCGCGGCTCCGGCGACCGCGTGACCCTTGCCGACGAAATGCCCGCCGACGCCGCCGACCGCGGCACCCTTCAGGCAGCCTTTCGCTTCGGCGGGCGCAGTGGTGATGAGCGCGGAGGAGGCGAGTGCCAGAACGATCGCTGCGTGCTTCACGATGTATCTCCTTGATGGAGCATCGCTTGTGCACCCGCGCCGCTGTCGCGGCCGTGATGGCCGGGTTAAACTTCGGTCACCGACATGGAAACGACGACGGCGCATCGCTGCACCGCCGCCGTCTGCGTGAGTCGACTTGGATGCCGATCAGATGTGGATCGGCTTGCCCGTCACTGCCATCGCGGCTTCCTTGATCGCTTCCGAGTGCGTCGGGTGCGCGTGGCAGGTGTAGGCGATGTCCTCGCTCGTCGCGCCGAACTCCATCGCCTGCGCCGCCTGCGCGATCATCGTGCCAGCGACCGAGGCGATCGCCCAGACGCCGACGACGCGGTCGGTCTTCGCGTCGGCGATGATCTTCACGAAGCCGTCGGGCTCGTGGTTGGTCTTGGCACGGCTGTTCGCCATCATCGGGAACTTGCCGACCTTGACCTCGCCTTGCTCGCGCGCGAGCTCCTCGGTCAGGCCGACACCCGCGATCTCGGGCCAGGTGTAGACGACGCTCGGGATCACGTCGTGGTTCACGATGCCGTGCTGCCCGGCGATGTTCTCCGCGACCGCGATCCCCTCATCCTCGGCCTTGTGCGCGAGCATCGGACCCGGGATCACGTCGCCGATTGCCCACACGCCGTCAACCGAGGTACGGAAGTCGTGGTCGGTCTCGACCTGACCGCGTCCGTTCGTCGACAGTCCGATCTTGTCGAGCGCGAGCCCGTCGGTGTTGGCGCGGCGACCGATCGAGACGAGCACACAATCGGCAGTCAGCGTCGTCGCCTCGCCGCCCGCGGCCGGCTCCAGCGTCATTGTCGCGGTCGACCCGTCCGACGTGATGCCGGTAACCTTGGTACCGAGCTTGAACTCGATGCCCTGCTTCTTGAAGATCTTGTTCGCTTCCTTCCGAATGTCGCCGTCGAAGCCGGGCAGAATCTGGTCGAGGAACTCGACGCAGGTTACCTTAGCACCCAGCCGGCGCCACACGCTGCCGAGCTCGAGCCCGATCACGCCGCCGCCGATCACCACCATGTGCTCGGGCACCTTTGGCAGTTCGAGCGCCCCGGTCGAGTCAACGATAACCTTCTGGTCGATCTCGACACCCGGCAAGGGCGTGACGGTCGAACCGGTGGCGATGACGATGTTCTTCGCCGTCACCTTCTGGTCGGCGACGGTGACCGTGTGCGCGTCCTCGAACGCGGCGCGGCCCTTCAGCCACGTCACCTTGTTCTTCTTGAACAGGAACTCGATCCCGCCGGTCAGCTGCTTGACCGCGTCGCGGCGCTGGCCGTGCATCGCCTCCAGGTCGAGCTCGGGCGTCACCTTGATGCCCATCTTCGCCATCGCGCCGTTCGCCGCGGCGTCGAAATATTCGGATGCGTGGAGCAGCGCCTTCGACGGAATGCAGCCGACGTTGAGGCAGGTGCCGCCCAGTGTCTCGCGGCTCTCCGCGCACGCGGTCTTGAGCCCGAGCTGCGCGGCGCGGATCGCGGCGACGTAGCCGCCGGGGCCGGCACCGATCACCAGCACGTCGTAGTCGTATTCAGCCATCGTACTTCTCCCGGGCATCAGGCCAGCGAAGGTGCTGGCGTCTCGCGCGGCAGGAGCGGGTGCGCCCCGAAGCACGAGACCCCGGCCGAGGCCGGGGTGACGCTTGATATGATTACAGGTCGATCAGGATGCGAGTCGGGTCCTCGATCGCGTTCTTGAGCGCGACCAGGAAAGTCACCGCCTCGCGACCGTCGATCAGGCGGTGGTCGTAGCTGAGCGCGAGGTACATCATCGGGCGCACCACAACCTGGCCGTTCACGACCACGGGGCGATCCTCGATGCGGTGGAGGCCCAGCACCGCCGACTGCGGCGGGTTGATGATCGGAGTCGACATTAGGCTGCCGAACACGCCGCCGTTCGAGATCGTGAACGTGCCGCCACGCATCTCGTCCATCTTGAGCGTGCCGTCCTTGGCACGGCGGCCGAAGTCGCCGATCGTCTTCTCGATGCCCGCGACCGACAGGTCCTGCGCGTCGCGGATAACGGGCACGACCAGGCCGCCCGGCGACGACACCGCAACCGAGATGTCGGCGTAGTCGTGGTAGACGATCTCGTCCCCCTCGATCGATGCGTTGACGGATGGGATGTCCTTCAGGGCCATCGTCGCGGCCTTCACGAAGAAGCCCATGAAGCCCAGGCGGACGCCGTGCTTCTTCTCGAACAGGTCCTTGTACTTGGCGCGCGCCTCGATCACCGCGGTCATGTCGACGTCGTTGAACGTCGTCAGCATCGCGGCGGTGTTCTGCGCTTCTTTCAATCGCTTGGCGATCGTCTGGCGCAGGCGGGTCATCTTTATGCGCTCTTCGCCACGCGAAGACGCACGGCCGGCGGTGGCAGCGCCACCGTCCGACGACGCGCCCGCGACGGCGGGTGCGGCGGTCGTCTGAGGCTTGGACGAGGCTGCGGTGGCCACGTCTTCCTTGGTGATGCGGCCGTCCTTGCCGGTGCCCTTGATCGTCGAGGGATCAACGCCGTGTTCCAGCACCGCGCGGCGCACCGAGGGCGAGAGCGCGGCGGGGCCGTCGCCCGCTACAGGCGCGGTGCCGTGGTTGCCGTAGCCGCCCGCGACGGGGGCAGCGTCACCCTGCGACGGAGAGGGGGAGGGCGAACTCGCCGGCGACTGCGTCACGGCGGGCTGCGGCGCGCTCGATTGCGCAGGTGCCGAACCGCCCGCGTCCACGGTTGCCAGCAGCGCGCCGACCTCCACCGTGTCGCCGACCTTGACCGCGTGCTCGCCCATCACACCCGCCACCGGCGAGGGAACCTCGACCGACACCTTGTCGGTCTCGAGGCTCGCGATCGGCTCGTCGGCGGCGACCTTGTCGCCCGGCTGCTTGAGCCACTCGCCGACGGTCGCTTCGGTGATCGATTCGCCCAGCGTGGGCACCAGAACTTCGGTTGCCATGATCTTTTCCTGTGTTGAGCGAAGGGGTCAAGCGCCGGCCGAGCCGGCCTTCTTGGTAGTGTCGGCCTCGCGCGTGCGGCGGATTTCCTCGCGCACGTTATGCCCGAGCGCGTCGGCGATCAGCGCGCCTTGCTCGGCCTGGTGGCGCTTCATCAGGCCCGTCGCGGGTGAGGCGGCAGCGGCGCGGCCGGCGTAGCGCGGACGCTTGACCGGGCAGTTCGCCATGCCGAGCACTTCCTCGATGAACGGCTCGACGAAGAACCAATAGCCGTTGTTGCGCGGTTCTTCCTGCGCCCAGACGACCTCTTCGAGGTTTGGCATCCGCGCGATCCGCTCGACCAACGACTGCGTCGGAAAGGGGTAGAGCTGCTCGACGCGCACGATCTGCGTGTGCTCGTCGCCGGCGGCATCGCGCGCCTCCATCAGGTCGTACGACACCTTGCCGGTGCACAGCACCAGCCGCTTCGTTGCCGCATCCGCGGGCGCCGCCGGGTCGGAAAGCACGCGGCGGAAATGCGTGTCGCGCTGGAAGTCCGCCGCGCTCGACACCGCCAGCTTGTGGCGGAGCAGCGATTTGGGCGTGAACACGACCAGGGGCTTGCGGAAGTTGCGGTGCATCTGCCGGCGCAGCAGGTGGAAATAGTTCGCCGGGGTGGTGCAGTTCGCGACCTGGATGTTGTCGCCCGCGCACGCCTGCAGAAACCGCTCGGGCCGGGCCGAGCTATGCTCCGGACCCTGGCCCTCGTAGCCGTGCGGCAGCAGCATCACCAGACCATTCGCGCGCAGCCACTTGGCCTCGCCGCTCGTGATGAACTGGTCGATCATGATCTGCGCGCCGTTGACGAAGTCGCCGAACTGCGCCTCCCACAGCACCAAAGTCTTCGGATCGGCGAGCGCGTAGCCGTACTCGAAGCCGAGCACGCCGTACTCGGACAAGGGCGAGTCGAGTACCTCGAAGCTGCCGTGCTCGACGTTCCACAGCGGCACGTACTTGTGCTCATCGTTCTGGTCGACCCAGACGGCGTGGCGCTGCGAGAAGGTGCCGCGGCCCGAGTCCTGGCCCGACAGGCGGACGCCGTATCCTTCCGATAGGAGCGAACCGAACGCGAGCGCCTCGCCGGTCGCCCAGTCGAAGTTCGCGCCCGACTTGAACATCTCGCGCTTAGCATCGAGCACGCGCGACAACGTCTTGTGGACCGAGATTGTGTCGGGGATCGTCGTCAGCAGCCGACCGAGCGCGTCGAACAGCTTGGGCTCGATGCCGGTATCGACGCTGCGACGCTGACTGTCGGCGTCAGCCGGCGCGTGGAGCCCCGACCAGCGACCCGCGAACCAATCGGCCTTGTTGGGCTTGTACGCCGCGCCTGCCTCGAACTCGTCCTCCAACCGCGTCGTGAACTGCTTCACATTCTCGTCGACCCACGCCTGGTCGACCACGCCTTCCTGCACCAGCCGGCGGGCATAGATGTCGCTGACGCCCGGGTGGCTGCGGATCGCCTTGTACATGATCGGCTGGGTGAAGCCCGGCTCGTCGCCCTCGTTGTGGCCGAAGCGGCGATAGCACCACATGTCGATCACCACGTCGCGGTGGAACTTCTGCCGGTACTCGATCGCCATCTTGGTGGCGAAGGTGACCGCCTCGGGATCGTCCCCGTTGACGTGGAAGATCGGCGCCTGGACGCCCTTCGCCACGTCGGACGGGTAGGGCGAGGAGCGCGCGAACTGCGGGCTGGTGGTGAAGCCGATCTGGTTGTTGATGACGAAGTGGACGCAGCCGCCGGTGTTGTAGCCGCGGATACCGGAGAAGCCGAAGCACTCCCAAACGATGCCTTGCCCCGCGAAGGCGGCGTCACCGTGAATCAGGACGGGCAGCGAACGCGAGTGCGTGTCGAGGTCGCCCGCGATCGTCTGGATCGCGCGGATCTTGCCGAGCACGACCGGGTCAGCGGCCTCGAGGTGCGAGGGGTTGGCGACCAGGCTCATGTGCACCTTGTGGCCGTCGAACTCGCGGTCGGTCGAGGTGCCGAGGTGGTACTTTACATCACCCGATCCACCGATGTCGTCGGGGTTGGCGCTGCCGCCCGCGAATTCGTGGAAGATGACGCGCAGCGGCTTGCTCATCACGTTGGCGAGCACGTTCAACCGGCCGCGATGCGCCATGCCGAACACGATCTCGTTGACGCCTGCCGCCCCGCCGTACTTGATCAGGCTCTCCAGCGCGGGGATCATACTCTCGCCGCCGTCGAGGCCGAAGCGCTTCGTGCCCACGTACTTGCGGCCGAGGAACTTCTCCCACTGCTCGGCCTCGATCACCTTGTTGAGGATCGCCTTCTTGCCCTCGGGCGTGAACTCGATCGCCTTGTTCTTGCCCTCCATGCGGTCCTGGAGAAAGCGGCGCTCCTCGACATCGGCAATGTGCATGTATTCGAGGCCGACATTGCCGCAGTAATTCGCGCGCAGCGTGTCGACGACCTCGCGTACGGTTGCCCACTCTAACCCGAGCGTACCGCCGAGATAGACGGGCCGGTCGATGTCGTTGTCGGTGAAGCCGTAATATTCGGTCTTCAGATCCTCGGGCAACTCACGCAGCCCCGAGAGGCCGAGCGGGTCGAGGTTCGCCGCCAGATGGCCGCGCACGCGGTAGGTGCGCACCAGCATCTGTACGCGGATCGAATCGCCCGCGGCGCGGATGATGTCGTCCTTCGAAGGGGCGGGGGCAGTCGAGGCGGGCTTCGCGCCGCCCTTCGCGGGCTTGGGCGCGGGCTCCATCTGCGTCGGATCGAGCGCGGCGGTCAGGTCGTCGGTGGTGGTGAGCGGCCAGCGCTGGTTGGTCCAAGACGGCGAGCTGCTCGCGCCCTCGAGTCCTTCGAAGAAGGTGCGCCAGCCCGGCTCGACGCTGTCGGGCGCGGACTTGTAGCGGGCGTAGAGCGTGTCGATGAACGCGGGGCTGACGCCGCCGGCGATGTCGCTGAAATCCTGACCTTCGAAGCCCATCACACACCTCATGTCTCGCCGGCGAAGGCGAGGGTGGGGCCGGCCGCCTCGAAGGCGGCAATCGGACGAGCGCGGGTGGCCCCGGTTACAAGCGCCCGTCCGTCATTCACGTGTCGCCCGCGAACGGACGACAGCGCCTCAACCCTTCAGCACCTCGAGCAGCGTCGAGCCGAGCTCGCTCGGGCTTGCCGCAACCTTGATGCCGGCCGCTTCCATCGCCGCGATCTTGCTCTCGGCGTCGCCCTTGCCGCCCGACACGATCGCGCCGGCGTGGCCCATGCGACGGCCCGGAGGCGCGGTGCGGCCCGCGATGAAGCCGGCCATCGGCTTCTTGCGACCGCGCTTCGCCTCGTCCTTCAGGAACTGTGCCGCCTGCTCCTCGGCGTCGCCGCCGATCTCGCCGATCATGATGATCGACTCGGTCGCGTCGTCAGCGAGGAACAGCTCCAGCACGTCGATGAAGTTGGTGCCGTTGACCGGATCGCCGCCGATGCCGACCGCGGTGGTCTGGCCCAGGCCGGCGTTCGAGGTCTGGAACACCGCCTCGTAGGTGAGCGTGCCCGAGCGGCTGACGACGCCGACCGAGCCTTTACGGAAGATGTTGCCCGGCATGATGCCGATCTTGCACTCGCCCGGCGTCAGCACGCCGGGGCAGTTCGGGCCGATCAGCCGCGACTTCGAACCCGACAGCGCGCGCTTGACGCGGACCATATCGAGTACCGGAATGCCTTCGGTGATGCAGACGATCAGTGGCACCTCGGCGTCGATCGCCTCAAGGATCGAGTCCGCGGCGAAGGGCGGCGGCACGTACACCGCGCTGGCGGTCGCGCCGGTGGCGGCGACGGCCTCGTGCACCGTGTTGTAGATCGGCAGACCGAGGTGCTCGGTTCCGCCTTTGCCCGGCGTCACGCCGCCGACCATCTGCGTACCGTAGTCGAGTGCCGCCTGCGTATGGAAGCTGCCGGTGTTGCCGGTCATCCCTTGCGTGATGACCTTGGTATTCTTGTCGACGAGGATGCTCATCGGGGGTCCTTTTCGTCAGCCGTTCAGGCGAGCGTGTTGTCGATGCCGCGGCACGCGGTCAGCAGTTCCTTGACCGCGTCGACCGATACCTGGAGGTTCTGCTTCGCCTCGTCGGAGAGCTTCACCTCGACGATCTTCTCGACGCCGTTCGCGCCGATCACGACGGGAACGCCGACGTAGAGGTTGTCGATGCCGTACTCACCCGACAGGTTCGCGGCGGCTGGCAGAATGCGCTTCTGATCGTAGAGATACGCCTCCGCCATCGCGATGCCGCTGGTCGCGGGGGCGTAATAGGCCGAGCCGGTCTTCAAAAGCGCGACGATCTCACCGCCGCCGCCGCGCGTGCGCTTGATGATCTCGTCGACCTTCTCCTTGGTGGAGAAGCCCATCTCGATCAGATCGCTGACCGGAATGCCGCTGACGGTCGAATATTCGAGCACCGGCACCATCGTGTCGCCGTGACCGCCGAGCACGAAGGTGTTCACGTCCTTCACCGACACGCCGAACTCGTCGGCGAGGAAGTGCGAGAAGCGGGCGCTGTCGAGCACGCCTGCCATGCCGACGACCTTGTTGTGCGGCAGGCCGGAGAATTCGCGCAGCGCCCACACCATTGCGTCGAGCGGATTGGTGATGCAGATGACGAACGCGTCGGGGGCGTTGTTCTTGATGCCCTCGCCGACCGCCTTCATCACCTTCAGGTTGATGCCGAGCAGGTCGTCGCGGCTCATGCCGGGCTTGCGCGCGACACCCGCGGTGACGATGATGACGTCCGCGCCGGCGATGTCGGCGTAATCGTTGGAGCCGGTGATCTTGGCATCGAAGCCTTCGACCGGCCCGCACTGCGACAGGTCGAGCGCCTTGCCCTGCGGCACGCCTTCGACGACGTCGAAGAGAACGATGTCACCCAAACCCTTGAGCGCAGCCAGGTGCGCGAGCGTGCCGCCGATATTGCCGGCGCCGATCAGCGCGATCTTCTTGCGGGCCATTCCATCCCCTCTCGTCGTTACGGTGGATGGTTAGGTCGCCTACGCCCTTTGGCGGCGCGCGACAACCCGCAAAAGGCCTTGTTACCAGATTGTACTGATAACGGTTCGCAATATCGATAGGCGTTATCCCTGGCCGTGTCCCTGTGCCAGATAGTCCTCCGACCGCATCTCTTCCAAGCGGCTCACCGTGCGTTCGAACTCGAACCGTCCGTCGCCGACAGGATAGAGCTGGTCGGGCTGCGCGTCGGCGGCGGCGAGCAGCTTGACCTTGTACTCGTACAACGCGTCGATCAGGCTGACGAAGCGCGCCGCTTCGTTGCGCATGTCGGGACCGAGCTGCGGAATGCCGACGAGAATGACGGTGTGATAGCGCCGCGCGATGCAGAGATAGTCCCCTGGTCCGCGCGCCTCGCCGCACAGCCGCTTGAAGCTGAATACCGCGACACCCTTCAACGCCTTGGGCACGTGGAGCGTGCGGCCCTGCACCGACAGCTCCTCGCTCGGCACGTGCTCGCGATCCTCGGACGGATAGTCGGTCAGCCGAAAGAACGCGTCGGAAAGCTGCCGCGTCGCCTCCGCGCCGTTGGGCACGAGCCACGTGTCCTGCTGACCCAGCCGGTCACGGCGGTAATCGACCGGGCCGTTGAGTGCCAACACGTCGAGCCGCTCGCCGATGAGTGCGATGAAGGGCAGGAAATGTTCACGATTAAGCCCGTTTCTGTAGAGCTCGCCCGGCGCGCGGTTGCTGGTGGTGACGATCGTCACCCCCGCCTCGATCATCGCGGTGAACAGCCGCGACAGGATCATCGCGTCGGGCGAGTTGGTCACCATCATCTCGTCAAACGCGAGCAGGCGGGCGTCCTCAGCGAGCGCTCGGGCGACGGGCAGGATCGGATCGCCCGCTTCCTTGCGACGCTCGACCGCAATGCGGCCGTGAACCTCGATCATGAACTCGGCGAAATGGACCCGGCGCTTCGCGGGCACGTCGACGTGATCGAAGAACAGGTCCATCAGCATCGACTTGCCGCGGCCCACATCGCCCCACAGGTAAACACCCTTTGCCGGAACCACCCGTTTCCGGAATAATCCGGTGGTCCGAGGATGCTCCAACTCGTTCGCAAGCGCGTCGAGGCGGTCGGCGGCCGCGGCCTGCTCGGTATCGGGGCGGAGCTCGTCCGCGGCGATCAGCGCATCGTAGGCGGCGCGGACACCTGCCATCAGCCGGCGCTCGGCTTGCGGATGGTGCCGGAGAATTCGGCGATGGTCATGTCGAGTTGCACGAGCAGCCCGCGTACGAAGATCAGGCGGCGTGTCTCACGCAAGATTTCGACCTGCGCTTCCAGCGGTTCGCCGACGCGCCCCGCGCCGATGAAGTGGGTGTTGAGGTCGAGCGTCACCGCTGGCCCGGCCGAGAGCACACCGAAACTGCGGAGTGCCGCGAACAGCGCGACGTCGATGAAGCCGAGCAGCGCGCCGCCGTGAACGTTGTTGCCGAAGTTCGAGTGGCGATGTTCCGGCATCATGCGAACGCGGGCGAGCGCGTCTTCCTGCCGAACGATCACGTCGCCTAGAAACGAGTTGAAGCGGGTATCGTCGCGGAAGCGCCAGTGCATCCAGCCCGGATGGTCGGGATGTTCGTCGAAGAGGAAGGCGCGCGAGGGTGCGGCGTCGCTGTGGTCGCTACGGTCCATGCTGATCCAGTCGTGCCGGCGGCGGAAACGTGTTCAGGCACGCGCCGCGGCAGGACCGGCATGAACAGTGGCGTGAAGCGGCTGGCGGATCAGACGATCCGCTCGACCTCCATCTTCTTGATTTCGGCAATCGCCTTCGCGGGCGAGAGGCCCTTGGGGCAGACGTTGGCGCAATTCATGATCGTGTGGCAGCGATACAGGCGGAATGGATCCTCCAACGCATCGAGCCGCTCGCCCGTCATCTCGTCACGACTGTCGGCGAGCCAGCGATAGGCCTGGAGCAGGATCGCCGGCCCCAAAAACTTGTCGGAATTCCACCAATAGCTCGGGCACGAGGTCGAGCAGCATGCGCACAGGATGCACTCGTACAGCCCGTCGAGCTTCGCGCGCTCCTCCGGGCTCTGCAACCGCTCCTTGCCCGAGGGCGGCGGGGTGACGGTCTGCAGCCACGGCGTAATCGAGGCATATTGCGCGTAGAAGCGCGTGAAGTCGGGCACCAGGTCCTTGACCACGTCCATCGCGGGCAGGGGGGTGATCTTCACCTCGCCCTTCACGTCCTCGATCGCGGTGGTGCAGGCGAGGCCGTTGCGCCCGTCGATGTTCATCGAGCACGAGCCGCAGATGCCCTCCCGACACGACCGGCGGAAGGTAAGCGAGGAGTCCTGCTCGCCCTTGATCTTGATCAGCGCGTCGAGCACCATCGGCCCGCACTCGTCGGTGTTGACCTCGAACGTGTCGAAGCGCGGGTTCTCGCCCGAGTCCGGATCGTAGCGGTATATCTTGAAGTTGCGCATCTTGCCGCCGGGCTGCGGCGAGGGGTGCTTGCTGCCGCCCTTGATCCGGCTGTTCTTGGGCAGGGTGAACTCGGCCATGCGCGTCTCTTACTCATCTGGTGGCAGGATCGCAGGCGAGGCACGTCACGATCGCTGTCTGCTCAGTTACCCGATCGCGGCCGCAGCCGCAAACGAGCCTGCATCACTCCTAGCGCGGGCGCGCCAAGGCTCAAGATATAATACGCCGCGCCCGCGTCTGCCACCATTTGCGCAGGGTCAGATGATGTCGAGCACCAGGCCCAGGTCGCGCGCGTGGCTCGCCTCGATGTACCAATTGTGCGGCGCGCGCTGCTTCAACTCCTCCAGTGTCACCTGCGTACCGCGGACGAGATCGGCGAAGCCCTCGTCCTGGATGCGGATCGAATCCTCGATCTCGTTAAGCTTGGCGTTGAGCACGGGCGACAACGTGTTGAGCGGGCCGGACAGTTCGACCGTCGAATTCATCAGCCGCTCGTGGATCATCAGCCGCGAGTTCTTGGTCAGGAAGCGCTTGTCGGCGGGGAAGGCCGACATGAAGGTCGCGCCGGCGGAATAGACCGCGACCTTGCCGAGGAACAGCGTCTCGCGGCCGGTATACTCGCGCAACAGGCGGATCGAGTCGCCCATCGCGCGCGCCATTTCAGGATCGCCGCCCAGCGTTGTGATCGACACCACCAGCGGACCTTCCGCGGGCGCGGCGGCGAGGCCGTCGAGGAATTTGGCATACATCTGATCGTCAACGGTGCCGTAGAGCTGGATGTGCGGACGCGCGAGCAGCGGGTAATTGTTTGCGTTGCTGGGCGTCGTTGCGGGGGTGCTGGGCTGGTTCATGGCGCGCTTAGCGTCACGCGCTGCGCAAGGTTCCGCCGCTTCTTTGCCTATTTAACCTGGAGCAAGGCAATCGCGGGCCGGCCAGCGCGCGGGGTCGCGGTGGGCAGATCGCGCTCCAGTGCGGCGAGCCAGGTCCTCGCGCCGGCACCGATCGACACCTGCGGCCGTGAAGGGTCGAGCGACGAGGCACGCTCCCATCCTGCGATCAGCGTCTGCGCCTCCGTGGCCGCGCTGGCGAGTGGTTGTGGTTTTCTGAGCGCGGTGTTGACCAGCGCATCACCGAAGAAGGTCCAGTCGTTATCGGCCTGACAGCCGAACGACGGGCGATCCGCCGCCGCGGCCGTCACGATCGCGGTCGTGTCCGACGACAGCATCGGCACGAACACACCCGAATAGCAGGCGCTGAGCAGCAGCAGGCGATTGCGGACGCCGAGCGTCGACAGCTGGTTCCACAAGCGGGCAGGGGACACCGCGCCATAGCCCTGATCACCGTCGTTATAGTAAAGCCCGAACGGCGCGCCGTGGCTGGTGGTGTAGAGGATCAGCACGTCCTCCGCCGGGTCCATCACCTCGGCAACGCGCGCGAGCGCGAGGTCGAGGTTGCCGGGGCTGCCCATTGCCAGTTCGCTGTCGCGCGTGCCGTCGCTGCCGGCGAGCAGGATGACGTGGCCGTCGGCATGGTAGCGGTGCGCGAGCACCCGCGCGGCCTCGCGTGCCTCGCGCCCGAAGACGGGATCGCTGTCGAGCGCGGCGACGATCACGAACGCGTCAACCACGCCCGGCCGCTGCGGCCGGACCGCGGCGAGCGCGCGGTCGAGCCGGCGGTGTTCGTCGAGCCGCCATCGTGCGGGCCGGTCGCGTTCGACATCGATCCCCATGTCGGCCTGGACCTGCGTTTCGTTGTCGCCGCCGGCGAACACCGGGGCGGGGAGGGTGTGTCGAACGGGCTGGTAGGATTGCGCAGTCGCGACGGTCGCGATCGATGCAATGACGAGCGGCAGAAACATGCGCATGGCCAAGGTCCCCTGCGCGCAGATTAGCCGGCACGGCGCATGGCTCGTCAAGAGCGGATCGCGCTACGCTCCCGCGGTCCGCCTGTCCGGCGCTTGCGCGGGAACGCTCGTCCGTCAGGTTCGCTCTGCTGCACATGCGAGAGGATGCCCGCCTATGTCATTGAAGTTGAAGCCGCTTGATCAACAGGTGATCGTCATCACCGGTGCCTCGTCAGGGATCGGCTTGGTCACCGCGCGGCTTGCCGCAACCCGCGGCGCGCAGCTGGTGCTGGTCGCGCGTGACGAAAACGCGTTGGGCGAGATCGTGGCGGAGATCGAACAGGCGGGTGGGGAGGCCTATGCGGTCGCTGCCGACGTCGGCGACCCCGAGGCGGTGCAGCGCGTCGCGCGGCATGCGGTGGCGCGGTTTGGACACGTCGACACCTGGGTCAACAATGCCGGCGTCGCGATTTATGCCAGACTGCTCGACACGCCGGTCGACGAGCACGAACAGCTGTTCCGCACCAATTACTTCGGTGTCGTCAACGGCTGTGCCGCGGCGGTGCCGCTGCTGCGCGAGCATGGCGGCGCGCTGATCACCGTCGCCTCGATCGCCGCCGGAATGCCGAGCCCTCTGATGGGCGCCTATGCCGCCAGCAAGCACGCGGTGAAAGGCTATATCGATACGCTGCGCGCTGAGTTGTTGCAGGACAGCGCGCCGATCTCGGTTTCGCTGATCCAGCCGTCGGGGATCGACACGCCGGTCGCCGAGCACGCGCGCAACCACGTCGGCGGCAAGGCGCGCATTCCGCCGCTGGTGTACGATCCCCCGTTGGTGGCAGGGGCGATCCTCGACGCTGCGACCCGCCCGACGCGCGGCGTGACGGTGGGCGGCGCGGGCAAGGCGCAGGTGCTGTTCGCGCAACACGCGCCCGCCTTGTTCGACCGCGTGGCGGCGCTGGGTTCCGCACTGTTCATCGATCCAACGCGCAATCAGCCGCGCCCGGACAATCTGTTTGCTCCGGCGCATGACGGCGTGGAGCAATCGCGTGATCAGACGGGAAAGGGTTTCAGCGTCTATACGTCGGTGGCGCGGCATCCGGCGGCGACGCTGGCAATCGGCGCGATAGTGGCCGGGGCAGGGCTGTGGTGGCAGCGGCGCCGCGCGGCGTGATCCAACAAGAAACCCGCCGGATGCCGTCCGACGGGTTCTCGTAAGTTCGACCGTAATCGGCGTCTTAGTACACGCGCTTCTTCGGCTTGATGTACTCGATATCGTCGGTCAGCGAGTAATCGTGGACCGGGCGATAGTCGATCGCGACCTGTCCACCCTTGCCGCCCCAGCCGTCGAACGTGGCGATCGTGTGCTTCATCCAATTCGCGTCGTCGCGATCGGGGAAGTCCTCGTGCATGTGCGCGCCGCGCGACTCCTTGCGATTGTCGGCCGAGCGCATCGTGACGACCGCCTGCGACAGCAGATTGTCGAGCTCGAGCGTCTCGACCAAGTCGGTGTTCCAGATCAGCGAGCGGTCCTTGACCGACACGTCGCCGATTGAGGAATAGACCTGATCGATCTTCTCGACACCCTCGGCAAGCAGCGCGGTGTCGCGGAACACCGCGCAATGCTTCTGCATCGTCTGCTGCATCTCGCGACGGATATGCGCGGTCGGCGTCGAGCCGGCGGCGTTGCGGAACGTGTCGAGGCGGGTCAGCGCCATCTCCTCCGACCCCTTCGGCAGCGGATTGTGCGTCGTGTTGGGCTTGAGGATATCCTTGATCCGCAGACCCGTCGCGCGGCCGAACACGACCAAATCGATCAGGCTGTTCGAGCCGAGGCGGTTGGCGCCGTGGACTGAGACGCACGCCGCCTCGCCGACCGCGAACAGGCCTGGTACGACCGCGTCGGGGTTGCCGTCGCGAAGGTTGACGACCTCACCGTGATAGTTGGTCGGGATGCCGCCCATGTTGTAGTGAACCGTCGGCGTCACGGGCAGCGGCTGGCGAGTCAGGTCGACGCCGGCGAAGATCTTGCCCGTCTCGGTGATGCCGGGCAGCCGCTCGTGCAGCACCTTGGGATCGATGTGATCGAGGTGAAGGTAGATGTGGTCGCCGTTCGGGCCGACACCGCGACCTTCGCGCATCTCCGCCGCCATCGAGCGCGCGACGACGTCGCGGCTGGCGAGGTCTTTCGCGCTCGGCGCATAGCGCTCCATGAAGCGCTCACCCTCGGAGTTGGTGAGGTAGCCGCCTTCGCCGCGCGCGCCCTCGGTGATGAGCACGCCCGCGCCGTAGATGCCGGTCGGGTGGAACTGCACGAACTCCATGTCCTGCAGGGGCAGGCCGGCGCGCAGCACCATCGCGTTGCCGTCGCCGGTGCAGGTGTGCGCCGAGGTCGCGGAGAAATAGCAGCGTCCGTAGCCGCCAGTCGCCAGCACGACATTGTGCGCGCGGAAACGGTGGATCGAGCCGTCTTCCATGCACAGCGCGATCACGCCGCGGCAGACGCCGTTTTCCATGATCAGGTCGAGCGCGAAATATTCGACGTAGAAGTCGGCGTCGTACTTCAGCGACTGCTGGTACAGCGCGTGAAGCATCGCGTGGCCGGTACGGTCGGCGGCGGCGCAGGTGCGCTGCACCGGCGGACCTTCGCCCATGTTCTGCATGTGACCGCCGAACGGACGCTGGTAGATCGTGCCGTTGTCGTTGCGGCTGAACGGCACACCCGCGTGCTCAAGCTCGTACACCGCCTGCGGTGCCTCGCGCACCATATACTCGATCGCGTCCTGGTCGCCGAGCCAGTCGGAGCCCTTGACCGTGTCGAACATGTGCCACGACCAATGGTCGGGTGAGTTGTTGCCGAGGCTGGCGGCGATGCCGCCCTGCGCGGCAACGGTGTGGCTGCGCGTCGGGAACACCTTGGTGATGCAGGCGGTCTTCAAACCGCTTTCCGCGATGCCCATCGTGGCGCGCAGGCCCGAGCCGCCCGCGCCGACGACGACGGCGTCATAGGTATGGTCGATGATCTGATAGGCAGCCATTACTGCGCGGCTCCGAAGGCGATCTTGAGAATGGAGAAGATGGCGACACCGGCAATCGCGGCGGCGTAGACGTTGAGCAGCACAATCGCGACAAAGCGGCTCTGCATCCGCGCGTAATCCTCGATCGCGACCTGCAGCCCCAGGCGGAAGTGGTACACGACCGAGACGACCAGCAGCAGCATCGGGATCGCCGCCCAGGCCGAGCCGAGCCACAGCCGGACGGTTGCGAAATCATAGGCCGGCAGCATCGCCAGCGAGGCGAGCAGCCACACCATCAGCAGCAGGTTGGTGCCAGCGGTCAGTTTTTGATGCCACCAGTGGTGCACGCCCTCGTGCGCGCTGCCGTAGCCGCGGACGCGGCCGAGTTCAGTGCTCATTACTTCAACCCCAGCCAGAGCCAGAACAGGATCGTCATCACGATCGAGAAGACGAAGGTCATTCGCGCGAACAGCTGGTTGGTCTTGAGCTCGAACGCCGCACCCGTGTCCATCACGAGGTGGCGGATGCCGCTCGCCATGTGCTGGAACACCGACCAGGTCAGCCCGATGCCGACGACGTAGCCGACGATGTTCAGGTGCCCGTTCGAGGTGGTGAACACGTCGCGGAAGGTCGCATACGCACTCTCACCCGCTGCGATCGCGGCGAGGAACCACACCAGCAGGATCGCGCCCACCGTCGCCATCACCGCGCCGGTCGCACGGTGCGTGATCGAGGTCAGCATCGCGGGGCTGAAACGGTAGTGGAATTGCATCGGGCCCGTGAAGAGGTGCGGGCTCCTCGGGCGGGATCGGGGGGCGGGTCGGCTGGCCAACGTCGGTTCCTTTCAACTGCATGCCCTTAACCGCCATGCCGCGCGATGCAAGGGTGGTGGCACGTCCGGCACGTCTAACGCGGCATTAACCGGTTGGCGGTACACGCAAGGCCATGACCTTCATGACGCAGCGCCCCGTGCCGACCGATCTGCCGACACCCGGTTCGATCGCGGCGAAACTGGATCTGGCCGCGCGGTTCCGCGTGTTCGATGCCGATGGCCGGCTGGCGACGATGAGCCGCACGACGTGGGAGGCGATCGCGCCCGACGTGGTAGCGATCTCGACCGCTTACTGGCACCAATGGCTGCGCTGTTTCGAGAGCGGCAAGGTGTGGGCGCCGCATGATACCGAGCGAATGATCGAGCTCGGCTGCGCGTTCCTCGAAAGCCGCTTCCTGCGCACGCGCGAGCGCGCCTGGGTCGAATCGATCGAGCGATCGGTCGCGTCGGCCTATGCCGCCGACGTGACGCCAATGGCACTACTGTCGATGATCAGCGCGAGCGACCGTGCCGCGCTCGACAGCCTGATGAGCCGCGTGCCGCAGGGTGACGCGCGGCTGGCCGAGCTGGTCGACACGCTGATGCGGCTGTCGGCTCTTGAGGGCGAAATCACGGTCGAACTTTACAACGCCTATCGCGAGCATAGCGCGCAGGTCGCGCGCGACCGGCTGGCGGTCGAATTTCGTGACGGCATCGCGGTGACGGTCGAGGCGGCGACGCAGAACGGCGACGGGCTGCGCCAGCAGGCGGCGGGCGCGTCGGCCTCGGCGCGCGGCATGCTGGGCAAGGCGAGCGAAGTCGCAGCCGCCGCCGAGCAATCGGCGGTCGCGATGCGTGATGCTGCATCGACTGCGGCCGGGCTGATCCGCGCGATCGAGGACGCCCGCGTCGAGGTGGAGGCCGCGGCCGAGATCGCGACCAAGGCAGGGCGGCAGGCGGGCGACGCGGTCAGCGTCTCCGAAGCGCTGAGTGAGCATGCGAAGTCGATCGAGTCGATCCTGGGGCTGATCCGCGACATCGCGGGACAGACCAATCTGCTTGCATTGAACGCCACGATCGAGGCGGCGCGCGCAGGTGATGCCGGGCGCGGCTTCGCGGTGGTGGCGCAGGAGGTGAAAAGCCTTGCCAACCAGACCGCGCGCGCCACCGACGATATCGCGGGCAAGATCGCGGCGATCCAGACCGCGACGCGCACCACGGTCGATACCTCCGCCTCAATCCGCACCACCGTGCTGGAGGTGCAGGACTCGGCCACGCGCATTCGCCACGCGATGGAAGCACAGGCGCATACCGTCACCGCGATCACCGCCGCGGTCGACGAGACCGCGCTCGCCGCCGATTCGATGTCGCACACGATCGCGGCGATCCGATCGGACACCGAGGGTGTGGCGAGCGAGATCGACGCGTTGCAGGACGAGTTCGCGCACGTTGGCGCCCGGCTGGAAGCGCTGCGCGGGTCGGCGGAGGAGTTCGCGCGCAGCGTCGCCTGAGGCGCCCGCCCGGCGTTGCTGCGCGCGGCGAGGCGCCGTACAGCCGCGGTCAATGAGCAATATTCTTCTCACCGGATCGAGCCGCGGCATCGGCGCGGCGATCGCCGAAGCGCTGACGAGTGCGGGCCATCAGGTCGTCGGACATGGCACCGCGAGCGGCGTGCCCGCTGACTTCGCCGATCCGAAAGCGCCAGACCAATTGTGGGACACCGCGCTCGAGCGGCTGGACGGGCGCATCGACGTGCTGATCAACAATGCCGGCGTGTTCGAGGCCAATCCGCTCGACAGCGCGGACGACGCGTGGCTTTCGGGGTGGGAGCGGACGATGCAGGTCAATCTGACCGCCTCCGCCATCCTGTGCCGTCGCGCTGTCCTGCACTGGCGGGAGAGTGGACATGGCGGGCGAATCGTCAATGTCGCCAGCCGCGCCGCCTATCGCGGCGACAGCCCGGCGCACTGGCATTATGCCGCGTCGAAGGCCGGTATGGTGGCGATGACCAAGACGATCGCGCGGGGTTATGCCGGTGAGGGCATTCTGGCGTTTGCGATCTGCCCGGGGTTCACGATGACCGGGATGGCGGAGGACTATCTCGCCAGCCGCGGCGGGGACAAGCTTCTCGCCGACATTCCGCTCGGCCGCGTCGCATCGCCCGAGGAGGTCGCGGAGACTGCGCGCTGGCTCGCGATCGATGCGCCGGCATCGATGACAGGCGCTGTGATCGACGTGAACGGGGCGAGCTATGTCCGCTGAAACGATTGACAGCTGGCGCGTCACGCTGCCGTGCACCCGCGCCGAGGCCGAGGCGATCGACGCCGCCGACGACCTGACGATCGACGCGGTGCTGATGACGACCGAGGAGGTCGAGGACGACCGCGAGCACTGGCGGCTCGACGCTTATTGCGAGCACGAGCCCGACGCCGCGATGATCGCGGCGCTTGTCGCGCTGGTGCCGAGTGCGGCGGGCGCGAAGCCGGTCATCGAGCCGCTGACCGCGCAGGATTGGGTGACGATGAGCCAGGCGGGGCTCGAGCCGATCCGCGAGGGCCGCTTCGTGGTGCACACCAGCGCGCACCCGATCGCGCCGCTCGAGGGTGGCCGCGCGTTCCTGATCGACGCCGGGCAGGCGTTCGGGACCGGGCACCATGCGACGACCGCGGGGTGTCTGGCGATGCTCGACGGGTTGGCGGATAAGACGTTCGACAACGTGATCGATCTGGGCACCGGCACGGGCCTGCTCGCTTTCGCGGCACAGCATCTGTGGCCGGCGGCGGCGATCACCGCGACCGACATCGATCCGGCAGCGATCGTGGTGACCGAACAAAATGCGGCGGCGAACGGCGTGTCGGGGCTGCGGCTGGTGGTCGCGGACGGCGCGTTGAGCGATGTGATCGCGACCCATGCACCCTATGATCTGGTGATCGCCAACATCCTGGCCGGGCCGCTGATCTCGATGGCGCCGGAGGTGGCGGCGATCGCTGAACCGGGCGCGGCGATCGTGCTGGCTGGACTGCTGGAAACGCAGCGTGCCGAAGTGGTCGCGGCGTTTGAGGCGTGCGGTTGCGTGCTGGAGGCAGTCGACCGGCGCGGCGACTGGACGATCCTGCGGCTGCGCGGCGGCGAGGTGCGCTACGTGCCGACCAAGCCGATCGATCCCAAGGGGCGCGACGGCTGGGCCCTCGACCTGTAGCGCGCCTCAACCACCGCGCGGGTGCCAGGTGAACACGCGGTAGAGGTAGACCAGCACCGCGACGACCATCAGCACGATGCCGACCGGCCCGACATATTTGTCGAGCTCGGCGTAGCGGGTGCCGAGGTAATAGCCCGCGCCGCCCAGGATCACGTTCCAGATCGCCGAGCCTAGAAAGGTCCACAACATGAAGCGCCACAACGGCATGGCGGTCATGCCGGCGGGCAGCGAGATTAGCGTGCGGAAGGTCGGCATAAAGCGGAAAACGAAGACCACCCAGCCGCCCTGCCGCTGAAAGAAGGTGTGGATGCGCTCTACGTCTTCCCACTCGAGCGTCAGCCAGCGGCCATGCCGCTCGACGAAGGGGCGGAAGCGCGCGTAGCCCAAGCGCCGGCCGACCTCGTACCAGAACAAGTTGCCGATCGTGGTGCCGGCGGTGCCCCACAGCACCAGCGGCACCATCGCCATCTGACCGCGCGCGACCGCGATCCCGCCCAGCCCCATGATGACTTCCGACGGGATCGGCGGAAAGATGTTTTCCAGCGCCATCAGGAGGAAGATGCCGAGGTAACCGCCCCAGGCGATCCAGTCGAGGATGAGGTCGGTCACGGGTGGCAGCGTTCGGTCATGCGGTCGGGCAACGGCCGCGCGGCGTCAGCGTTCCGCCACCCGCCGCTCGATCGCGTCCCAGATCATGCCGGCCACATCGGTGCCGTCGAACCGCTCGATCGCGACGATCCCGGTCGGCGAGGTCACGTTGATCTCGGTCAGCCACTCGCCGCCGATCACGTCGATGCCGACGAAGATCAGCCCGCGGCGCTTCAACTCAGGGCCGAGGATGTCACAAATCTCGCGCTCGCGCGCCGTGAGTTCGGTCTTCTCGGCCGAGCCGCCGACCGCGAGGTTGGAGCGGATCTCGCCCGCACCGGGCAAGCGGTTGATCGCGCCCGCGACCTCGCCGTCGACCAGCACGATCCGCTTGTCGCCCTTCGCCACGTCGGGGAGGAACGCCTGCACCATGTGCGGTTCGCGCCAGGTCTGGTTGAAGATTTCGAACAGGGCGGACAGGTTGAGGCCGTTTTCCTCGACCTTGAAGATTGCCTTGCCGCCGTTGCCGTGAAGCGGCTTGACCACGATCTGGCCATGCTGGCTGAGAAACGCGCGCGCTTCCTCCAGGCTGCGGGTGACGAGCGTCGGCGGCATGAAGCGCGCATAGTCGAGCACGAATACCTTCTCGGGCGCGTTGCGGACGCTCGCGGGATCGTTGACGACGAGCGTGCGGTCGGCGATCCGCTCGAGTAGGTGGGTGGCGGTGATGTAGCCGAGGTCGAACGGCGGGTCCTGCCGCATCAGCACCGCGTCTGCCTCGTCGCCGAGGTCGAGGCTGACGGGATCGCCGAAGCAATAATGGTCGCGTGCGCCCGGTGTGCTCGGCGGCTGTACGGTGACCGGGTGCGCCTTCGCCCACAGCCGACCGTCCGACCAGTTGAGGTCCTCCGCCTGGTAATGGAACAGGCGGTGCCCGCGCGCCTGCGCGGAGAGCATCAGCGCGAAGGTTGAGTCGCCCGCGACGTTGATCTGGTCGAGCGGGTCCATCTGGACAGCGACGGTGAGCGACATGGTTCCTCCGGACAGCGTATCCATGCCGACCTAGGCGCGGGGTGGTCGATTGTCACCCGCGTGGATGAGTGAGGCGTGGAAGGTCACTAAAGTCACACCCCTACGCATGTGCGCGCGAGGGCGGCGCAACCTTTGCGGCCGTTATGGGCGACCTAGGCATGGTGTGGCCGTGTAGGAAAGGCGTCCGGCTTAGCCGATCCAGGCATTCTCGATGTGGCGCGGGCGCGAGCCGGGGGCGAGCAGGATCACGTCGACGCGAATGTCGTCGCCCGGCCCGGCGTAGCGCGGCATCAGCAACTCCGCCGCCGCCGCGACGCGCGCGAGCCGGCGCTGGTCGATCGCGTGGTCGAGCTCGGCGGCGGTACGGCGCATCTTTACCTCGACGAAGGCGACTAGATCGCCGCGTCGCGCAACCAGGTCGACCTCGCCCGCGGGAGTGCGCACGCGGCGGTCGAGAATGCGCCAGCCCTTCAACCGCAGCCACCATGCCGCCAGTCGCTCACCGCGCCGCCCGCTTGTCTCCGCCGCGCGGCGCTGATCCGGAGAGCGGGTGGGAGCGGGACGGGACATGCGACAGGGGTGCACGACACCTTGGTGGGCTGCAAGGCGGATGATGCCGATCGATCGTCGCAGGGTGTCACGGCCCGGCTGGCATGTCACACGCAGTTAAGAACGCGCGTCTACCCGGCCCAACATGTTCACGCGCGATCACCTGCACTGGCATCGTACCTTGGCGGCCAAGCTGCTGGCACCGATCGCGATCATGCTGCTGGTCGTGCTTGTCCTCGGACTGGCAGGATCGGCGGCGCGACAGCGGATCGTGGCCGCGCATCGCAATGTCGAGGCGCGGCAGAAGGTCCGGGTCGAGTTGATCGAGATTCGGTCGCTAAGCCGTTCGCTGCAGCGCGATGCGCTCAATCTGATCGTCGAGCCCGTACCGGCCGAACGCGCCGTCATCACCGACAAGGTCACGAGCCGACTGCGCGAGATGGGGCGCGCGCTTCGACGTCTCGGCGCAGATAAAAACTTCGCGGGCGGCGAACGAAGGACCTTTATCGCGGAGCAGCGAGCCGTGATGGCGCTGTTGCACCAGTCCGCCGCACTCGCCACCCAAGGTCGGCGAGCGGACGCGCTCACCCGTTTCCGTGCGCAGGTGCGCCCCGCCGAGCGCCGCGCATCGCAGCTGGCCGACCGGCTGGTGTCCGAACAGGCGCGGGTGGTCGACGAGCAGCTGGCGCTCGCGCGCGCAATCGAACGCCGCGAAACCGTGATGGGTCTCGCCACCAGCGTGCTGCTCTTCATCTTCGCGGCGGCCGTGACGCTGGTGGTGGTGCGGCGGCTGGTGTCACAACCGCTGCGCGACATCGAGGATGCGATGACCCGCCTGGCGGCGGGAGAAGCCGAAGGGTCAACGCCGCACGGCGACCGCGATGACGAGATTGGACGTATGGCCCGCGCAATCGAGGTATTCCGCGCCGCCGCCCGGCATCAGGACGATCTGCGCGCGATGCACGCCGCGCAGCTGGAACGCGCGCTTGCGGCGGAGCGCGGGCAGCGCACGCTCGATCAGGTGCAGGCGGTACGCGATCGGCGATTGGCCGCTGCGGCTAAAGTGCTGGAGCGCGATACGGCGGTGACGTTCGCCGACAGTCGCGCCGCCGCTGCCTCGCTGCACATCGCGGCAAAGACGCTTGCCGACGTGTCGGCATCGACGCGGGCCGAACTTGACCAGGTCAAGGCGGCGACCAGCCGCGTGACCACAGGGGCTGCCGACATCGCGGCGGCGACCGATCACTTCATGACCGACTTGGATCGATCGCGAACGGCGACACGCGACGCGGCGAGCGAGGGCCGCGCCGCGGCGGAGCAGGTCGACGCACTGGTCGAGCAGATGCGCCGCGTGGCGGATGACGGTGAGCGTGTCGCGACCGCGATCGACCTGGTCGGCGATATCGCGCGGCAGACCGATCTGCTGGCGTTGAACGCCTCGATCGAGGCGGCGCGTGCCGGAGCGGCGGGGCGCGGCTTTGCGGTGGTCGCGAACGAGGTCAAGGCGTTGGCGCTTGAGGCTGCGCGCGTGACGACCGAGATCGGCCGACGTGTCGAGGGGATGCGGGCGGCGACCGGAGAGGCTGGCGATAGCCTGCGGATCGTTGGTGCGATAGTTGTACGGCTGGCGGAGCAATCGGCCACGCTCGCCGATGAAATCGACGTGCAGACCGAGCAGGGTAGCATCATCAGCCACAATGTCGCGGGCACGGCAGCCGATCTGGACCTGATCGCGTCGCGCGTGTCCGATGCCGCTGTTGGTGCGGCGAAGGTCGATCAGCTATCGAACCAGCTTGGTCACGACGCGAGCGGGATCGCCGCGCGCACGGAGCGACTTGGCACGGCGCTGGAGCGGTTCTTTGCCGACCTGAATCAACTCGACGCGCAGGGGACATGCGAGAAGTCGTGAACGCGGCGCGCGTCGCGACGGCCGGCTAGCGTTCGCCCTTCAGCTCCAGCGCGCGGGCGTAGAGTGCCTTGCGGTCGAGGCCGAGCGCTCGGGCAACCTCGCCCGCTGCCTTCGCGGCGGGGAGGCGGGTGAGCGCCTCGACCAGCGCGGCATCGCCGTCGTCGGCGCTGGCCGGGGCGGGTGGCTCGGGCGGGGCAACGACGACGACGATCTCACCCTTGGGCGGCGCATCGGCGTAGCGTGCGGCGAGGGTAGAGAGGCGGCCGGTGACGGCTTCCTCGAACTTCTTGGTGATCTCGCGCGCGACGGCAGCCTCGCGGTCGCCGAGACCTTCGGCGAGTGCGGACAGGCAGGCGGAAAGGCGCGGGCCGCTCTCATAGAGAACGAGCGTAGCGCGCACGGCGGCGACTTCGGCGATCGCCTCGGCGCGGGCGTGCTGCTTGGAGGGCAGAAAGCCGAGGAACAGGAAGCGGTCGGTCGGCAGTGCGGCGAGCGTCAGCGCGGCGATCGCGGCGCACGGACCCGGGATTGTCACCACCGCATGGCCCGCGGCGCGCGCGTCGCGCACCAGCTTGTAGCCGGGATCGGAGATGAGCGGCGTGCCCGCGTCCGAGACGAGCGCGACCGCCTCGGTCGCCATGCGCGCGATCAGCCCGGGGCGCATCCCTTCCGCATTATGGTCGTGATAGGGGATCATCGGGCGCTTGACCCCGATGTGGCGCAGAAGGCCCGCGGTGACGCGCGTGTCCTCGACCGCGACCGCGTCGGCGCGCGACAGGATGTCGGCCGCGCGCGGGGAAAGGTCAGCGAGATTGCCGATCGGCGTCGCCACGATGTACAGGCCGGGGGATAGAGGTTCCACGAGGGGTGTCATGGCAGAATCGAAGCGGGGGCCGCAACCGACACGCGCGGTTTCGAAACTGGTCGCGCTGGCGGCGGCGTTGTTGTTGTCCGCCTGCGCCACGGTGGTCCCGCGCGGTGCAACGCCGGCGCCGGATCGCGCACCGGTGCAGAAGCCGCGTCCGTCACGTGGCTCGGACACGGGCGGCGTCATCGCGGGCGTGCCGCAGGATGCCGAACGCAACCGCGTGGCGCTGCTGGTGCCGCTGTCGGGCAGCAACGCGGGCGTCGGGCGCAGCATCGCCAATGCGACGCAGCTGGCGCTGCTCGATGCGCGCAGCCAGCAGGTGCGGATCACCAACTATGACACCGCGACCGGCGCGGCGGCGGCGGCGAACCGCGCGATTGCGGAGGGCGCGCAGCTGATCCTCGGCCCGCTGCTCGCCGATGACGTGCGCGCGGTGACGCCGATCGCCAGGCGCGCGGGCGTGCCGGTGATCTCTTTTTCCAACGACGTCAGCGTCGCGGGTAACGGCACCTATGTGATGGGCTATGCGCCGAACCAGTCGATCGAGCGCGTGGTCGCCTTCGCGCGCAGTCAGGGCGTGCAGAACTTTGGTGGGCTGGTGCCAAACGCGCTGTACGGATCACGCGCGTCGACCGTGTTCCTGCGCGCGGTCGAGCAGGCAGGCGGGCGCGTCGTGTCGCTGCAGACCTATGATCGTGCGCCGTCGGCCGTTGCGCAGGCGGTGACGCGGATGAACAAGGACGCGCCGTTCGACGCGGTGATGATCGCGGACGGCGGCAGCACCGCGGCGGTGGCGGCACCCTTGCTCAAGCGCGCGAGCCCATCGACACGGCTGCTCGGCACCGAATTGTGGAACTCCGACCGCGCGGTGGCGACGCAGGCGGCGCTGAACGGCGCATGGTTCGCGAGCGTGCCAAACAATCTGTACCGTCAGTACGCGCAGAACTACCGCGCGCGGTTCAGCGCGGCGCCGTACCGCTTGTCGAGCCTGGGTTACGACGCGGTGCTGCTGGTGGTGCGGATCTCGCGCGACTGGCGCGTCGGCAGCGCGTTTCCGCAGAACCGGTTGCGTGACGCGGACGGCTTCGCCGGAATCGACGGCGCGTTCCGCTTCGGTCGCGACGGTGTCGCCGAGCGCGCGCTGGAGGTGCAGGAGGTGCGCGGCGGCACAACGGTGACGGTCTCGCCCGCGCCGACGCGGTTCGACGATTAAGGACAGCGCGGCGGCCGGATCAGGCCGCCGCCGCCTCGTCGGCGCGCACCACGCGCGGCAGGATCGCGTCGAGCAGCAGCATGCCCGCCGGCGTGACGGTCAGGTGATCGCCGTTCAGCCGGATCAGATCGGGTAGCTGCGCCACCGCCCGGCGGTCGATCAGCGCGTCGATCGGCAATCCGGTGCGGCGGGTGATGCGGGCGAGGTCGACGCCTTCCGCCAGCCGCAGCCCCATCAGCAGCGCCTCCGACGCGCGGGTGCCGGGGGCGAGCGGCTCCTCGACCTCAATGCCGTGGCGGTTGCGGTCGACGGCGGTGAGCCAGTTCTCCGGCTTGCGGCGGCGCTGCGTCGCGTGGTTGCCTCGGCGACCGTGTGCGCCCGGACCGACGCCGGCGTAATCGCGGTAGCGCCAGTAGGCGAGATTGTGGCGGCTCTCCGCGCCGGTGCGCGCGTGGTTCGACACCTCGTAGGCGGGGATGCCCGCGTCGGCGGTGATCGCGCGGGTGAGTTCGAACAGGTCGGCGGCGGTGTCCGCGTCGGGGATGACGAGGCGACCGGCCGCGGCCTCGGTCGCGAAGCGCGTGCCGGGTTCGATCGTTAGCTGGTAGAGCGACAGGTGTTCGGTGCCGAACGCGAGCGCGCGGCGCAGCTCGGCCTCCCACGCGTCGATTGGCTGGTCGGGGCGGGCATAGATCAGGTCGAAGCTGACGCGCGCGAAATTGGCTTGAGCAGTCTCGAGTGCGCCGAGACCCTCCGCCACATCGTGCGCGCGCCCGAGAAAGTGGAGCGCGCGGTCGTCGAGCGCCTGCAAGCCGAGCGAGACGCGGTTGACGCCGGCGGCGGCGAGATCGGCGAAGCGCGCCGCCTCGACCGACGACGGGTTCGCCTCCAGCGTGATCTCGAGGTCGTCCTCGGGCGTCCAGGCGGCGGTCGCAGTATCGATGATCGCGGCAACGGTCGCGGGTGGCATCAGCGAGGGCGTGCCGCCGCCGAAGAAGATCGAGCCGAGCCGGCGTCCAGGCAGCGCAGCGACCTCGTAGGCGAGATCGAGCAGCAAGGCGTCACGCCAGCGTGCCTGGTCGACGGTCTCGCGCACGTGGCTGTTGAAGTCGCAATAAGGGCATTTGGAGACGCAGAACGGCCAGTGGACGTAGAGCGCGAGCGGTTCGTCCTCGCTCATTAAGGAGGTAGCAGGATTGTCGGGCGTCATGCCGCGCCCATATGGCGGCGATGACGCCGAAACGCCACGCTGCGCTGCTCGCCCTGCTGTTGTCGGCGTGTTCTGCCGGGAACAGTGCACCCGCGCCCGAGCGGGTGGTGGAGCCGATGACGCGCAGCGCGCCGGCCGAGCGGGGAGGCGCGCTGCTCAAGCGCGTCATGCTCTCGCGCCACAATGCGGCGCGTGCCGAACTCGGGCTGGCGCCGCTGATGTGGGACGAGGCGCTTGGGCGTGACGCGCGCGCCTATGCCGGGCAGATGGCGCAGAGCGGCCGCTTCGCGCATGCCGACCAACACGGGCAGGGCGAGAATTTGTTCACCGGCACGCGCGGCGCTTATTCCTACGCCGAGATGATCGACCTGTGGCTGGCGGAGCGTCGCGATTTCGTCAACGCACCGACGCCGGGGTTCAGCCGCACCGGGCGCGCGGGCGATGTGGCGCATTACACGCAGATCGTGTGGCGCGGCACGCGCGCGGTCGGCTGCGCGCTGGCGGCGAACGCGAGGGACGACTTCCTCGTATGCCGGTACTCGCCCCCTGGGAACGTCGTCGGCGAGCGCGCTTACTGATTTATTTTCATGACATAGGTGGAATGGTAGGACACGCGGGGACAAGGCAGCGTTCCTGCCGCATGGATCAGACCCAGGCACCCATTCTCGACGCGTTGCAGCAGATCGAGCGTCGCAAGGTTCACGGTTTCGGCGCGCCGGGGCATCATCAAGGCGCCGCGCTACCGCGCGATCTCGCCAAGGTGCTGGGCAAGCGCGTGTTCGAGGCCGACGTGATCACACCCAAGGGGCTGGACGACCGAACCGAGGGCGAACACGTGCTGCAGCGCGCGCACGAGATCGCGGCGGAGGCTTGGGCTGCGGATTTCTGCCGCTTCGTGACGGGCGGGTCGACGCAAAGCCTGCATACCGCGCTCGCCGCGGTCGCCGGGCCGGGCGACACCGTGCTTGTCGCCGCCAACGTCCACAAGGCAGAGCGCGCGCACGTGCTGGCGGTCGGATTGAAGGCTGAGATCGTCCCGGTGATGATCGACGACGCGTTCGACATCGAGCACGGCGTCGCGCCCGAGGCACTGACCGCGGCGCTCGACGCGAACCCCGATGCGAAGGCCTTCGTCGTCGTCTCGCCGACCTATTTCGGGGTGACGAGCGACATCGGCGCGCTGTCGGCGATCTGCCACGCGCGCAGCGTGCCGCTGATCTGCGACGCGGCGTGGGGTGGCGCGTTCGCCTTCTGCGAGGCGCTGCCCGACGACGCGCTGACCAAGGACGCCGATGTCGCGGTCTACAGCGTCCACAAGACAATGGGTGCGCTGACGCAAGGGTCCGCGCTGCTGGCCCAGGGCGAACTTGTCGACCGGCAGCGGTTGTGGATGGCGTACGAACTGTTCGAGACGACCAGCCCGTCGGTGCCGATCCTGGCCAGCCTGGATGTGGCGCGGCGCGAGCATGCGCTGCACGGCGAGGCGATCTGGGGCAAGACGCTGGAGCGCGCGGCCGACCTTCGGCGACGGCTGAACAAGATCAAGGGCGTGCGCGTGTTCGGTCGCGGCGACCTGCCTGCGGGCAGCGATCTCGACGAGACCAAGGTGCTGATCGACGTGAGCGCGCTGGGTGCGTCGGGTTACGCGATCGACGATTGGCTTAACCAGGAATATCGTGTCAGCGTCGGATTGTCCGACGCGCGGCATCTGCTCGCGATCGTCGCGCCGGGCACGACGACCGCCGACGTGCGCGCGCTCGCCCGTGGGCTGGCGGCGTGCGCGAAGGGGTTGCGCAAGGGCACGCTGTCGCTCGCACCCACCGGCGATGCGCTGCCGATTAGCGCGCTGGGCGTCGAGATGGCGTTAGAGGCGGGCGAAGCGCTGTTCGGTGCGGCCGAGCAGGTGCCGCTGGCTGAGGCCGAGGGTCGGATCGCAGCCGAGATGATCGCACCCGCACCGCCGGGCGTGCCGCGGCTGGTGCCGGGGCAGCGGATCAGCGCGGCGCATGTCAAATGGCTGAGCGCCAACCGTGACGCGGGCGCTTTCTTCCTCGACCCGATCGACCCGAGCGAGCGGATGATCCGGGTGATGGCGGAAGCAGCGCCGCAGGCGCTCGCCGCCGAGTGAGATCAGCCCGCGCGGCGGCGCGCGCGCTGAACCGAGCGGCAGGTCCAGGCGAGCGAGGCGAGGATAACGAGCGGCATGCCCGCGTGCGGTATGATCTGGCCGATGGCAAAGCCTCCTAGCGCGATTACTGTGACGGACAGGTGAGTGCGAGCGGACACGAGGCTTTGCTTTGCTGGTCCAACGCCGCGATCAAGCGGAGATTGCCGGCAACATCGGCACTCACGGCAGCGCCGGCTTCGAGCCATGCCCGGCTCCGATCCAGTATATGCCGTCGTAAGCGTCGTCGCGGTCAATCCCCTCGACAGGATAGAGCGACATAAAGGGAGGTCGGCGCAGATCGACCTTGCTCGTATACGGGTGAATACCGCATTCGGTCGCGTCGGATGGCAGGGGTTTGCCGTCGTCGAACTTTACGCCCGCTTTCAGTTGGCAGTTCCATGCAGTGCCGCTCGCCGACTTCATGTCGAGTGACACGATCTGGTCTGCGGGCGCGAGTGCCAGCGCCATCGGTTTGAACGCCCGCGCGCCATTGCCGAACTCGTTCTTCCGCGCATGCAGATTGCCGGTCAGCACCAGCACGTAATCGTAGCGACTTGCCGCAGCCGCGTTGCGGATGTTCTCGGCCTGGGCGGCTTCATGCCCGCCCTGACCCGGCAACGACTTGAACCGCTCGCGCTGAGCAGCATCCTTGGCGCCGTTGAACGCGACGATGCTGATCTTTTTCCCGTGGCTTTTCAGCGCGTGGAGCCGGGTCAAGAGGCGGAACATCGCTTCGCTGGCGACGCCGTCATCGCGCCCCTTCCATCCCGCTGCCAGCAATGCGGGGCCGAACTGTTGTGGCGGCAGCAGCCACGCAGCTTGAAAGGCGGGATCGTCGGATGAGTCATATTCGACCGCGACGAGGATGCGTTTGCCGCGCGCGGCAAGAGCGCAGGCGACATTGCCGAAGAAGGTCGGTGCTTCTTCGGTGCCATGACTTTCGCCGAAGATGACGTATCTCGGGGCGCGTTGCGCGATCGCAGCCCATCCGGCCGGCATCGAGCAGGATGGCTTGGCATCGGAGGCTTGTGGAGGTTGCTTCTGCCGTCCCGCCGCAGGCAGCGGGATAGCGCCAGACACGGCAAGCGCGGTAAGACAAGCGACAGCCATTCGGCCGACCGTACGTGACTTCATCGCTGGCCTCGGGAGTTATGACCCACGCAGCTTAGGCCTTGCGGGCTGGTCAGCACCAGCGTCGAAAACGTCCAATTCTGGCAGGTCGGCGCGGTGAACCTGTCGCGCCGCCAGCCCGAAGTCGCGTCAGAACACCGCCGCGACCATCTGCCGGAACGCGTCGCCGCGGTGGCTGATCTCGTTTTTGGCGGGCTCGTCCATCTCGCCAAAGGTTTGCTCGTGGCCCTCGGGCACGAAGACGGGGTCGTAGCCATGACCCTTGTCGCCCCTAGGCGGCCAGACGAGTGTGCCGTCGACGCGGCCTTCGAACCATTCGACGTGGCCGTCGGGCCAGGCGAGCGCCAGCGCGCAGACGAAATGCGCGTCGCGGGGCGGATCGTCCTGCGCGGCGAGCTTGTCCTCGATCAGCCGCATGGCATGGCCGAAATCCTTGTTCTCACCGCCCCAGCGCGCGGAGAAGATGCCCGGATCGCCGCCCAGCGAATCGACGCACAACCCGCTGTCGTCGGCGAGCGCGGGGAGGCCCGACAGGTCGGCGGCGGCGCGCGCCTTCAGCTCCGCGTTCATGACGAAGGTGGTGCCGGTCTCCTCCGGTTCGGGCAGGTCGAGCGCGCCCGCCGAGATGACCTCGAGCCCGCGGCCCTCCAGCAGCGCGGCGATCTCGCGCACCTTGCCGGCGTTGTGGCTGGCGATCACCAGCTTGCCGGGCTGGAGCTTGCGGATCGCCTGCGGTTCCTTGCCCTCGCCGCTCATTGTGTGGCGCGGTCCTGCGCCGCGAAGATTTCGGTGCAGCCGATGCGCGCGAGGCGGAGCAGCCTTAGCAGCGCTTCCTCGTCGTAGTTGGCGTGTTCGGCGGTCGCCTGCGCTTCGGCGATGTTGCCGTTGCCGAGCAGGACGAAATTGCCGTCGGCGTCGGCGTTCGAATCCTCGTCGTAATCGAGGTCGAGCACCGGCTGGCCCTGGTAGATGCCGCACGATACCGCGGCGACCTTCTGCGTGATCGGGTCGGCGGCGAGTTTCCCTTGCGCCATCAGCGTGTTGACCGCGAGGCGGAGTGCCACCCACGCGCCCGAGATCGCGGCGGTGCGTGTGCCGCCGTCGGCCTGGATCACGTCGCAGTCGAGCGTGATCTGCCGCTCGCCCAGAAGCTTCATGTCGGTGACCGCGCGCAAGCTACGCCCGATCAGCCGCTGGATTTCCTGCGTACGACCCGACTGCTTGCCCTTCGCTGCCTCGCGGCTGCCACGGGTGTGCGTGGCGCGGGGGAGCATGCCGTATTCGGCAGTGACCCAGCCCTGGCCCTTGCCGCGCAAGAACGGCGGCACGCGCTCCTCGACGCTCGCCGTGACGAGCACGCGCGTGTCGCCGAAGCCGATCAGCACGGACCCTTCGGCGTGGCGGGTGAAATGAGGCTCGATCGTGATGGCGCGCATCTGGTCGGGCGCACGGCCGCTGGGACGCATGGGAACTCCTCGGGGTAAATCGTTGATGATGGCCGTAGCGGGTGGCGGGGGGTGACGCCAGAGCGGGCAGGCGTGTTCATGGCGGTGACACGATCGCGGCGGTAGGTGGGCGCATGCGAACCATGCTTCCACTCGCCGTCGCCGCGTTGACCTTGTCGGCCTGCGCCACCACGCGAACCGCGGCGCCCGCTCCCGCACCCGCCGCGGCCCTGCGTATCACCTATGACACGGGCGCGTGCTTCGGCACCTGTCCGGTCTATTCGGTTACGGTCGACACGGGCAGCGGAGCGGGCGAGTTCATCGGGACGCAGCACACCGCGGCGACGGGGATCACACGCTTTCAGGCAGCGCAGGCGCAGGCGCAGGCGTTCGCCGATGCCGTGGCGGAATTGCGCAAGATCGACGGCGAGGGGATCGTTCCCGGTTCCCCGCGCTGCAGCACGTTGGCGAGCGACATGCCAAGCGTGACGGTGACGTGGCAGGCAGGCAGCGAGCGCACGGTCAAGCGAGTCGATTACGGCTGCTTCGATGCGGCGAACAAGGCGCTGTTCGCACGGCTGCGCGCCGCACCGGGGCTGCTGCCGATCGCTGCCCTGATCGGGAAATAGCCGCGGCTTGTCGGCGGGCGGCGGGCGTGCCTACATTCCGTCTATGAGTGCGACCCCGCCGATCGCCGAACTGTCCGACCGCGCGCGCGACATCTTCCGCCGCGTCGTTGACGGCTATTTGCACGACGGGCAGCCGGTGGGATCGAAAACGCTGGCGCAGGCCGGGCTCAACCTGTCGCCCGCCTCGATCCGCGGGGTGCTGGCGCAACTGGAGGCGATGGGGCTGCTCGCCGCGCCGCACACCAGCGCGGGGCGGATGCCGACCGAGCGCGGGTTGCGCCTGTTCGTCGACGGCATGATGCAGGCGACCGAGCCGAGCGCGGAGGAGCGCGCGCAGATCGAGGCGCGCGCGGCCAATCGCGGGCCGGTCGAGGAAGCGTTGGCGGCGACCACCGCGGCGCTATCGGGGCTGTCGGCGTGCGCGGGGCTGGTGATGGTGCCCAAGCGCGAGGCGGTGCTGCGCTCGATCGGGTTCGTGCCGTTAGGACAGGCGCAGGCGCTCGCCGTGCTGGTGGCGGAGGACGGCGGGGTCGAGAACCGCGTCGTCGACCTGCCGCCCGGCGTCGCCGCGTCGGCGCTGGTCGAAGCGGGCAATTACATGACCGCGACGCTCGGTGGGCTGACGCTCGCGCAAGCCCGCGCGCGGATCGAGCACGAGCTGGGCGAGGGGCAGAGCGCGCTCGATGCCGCGGCGCGCACGCTGGTCGAGCGCGGCCTCGCGGTGTGGAGCGAGGATGGCGCCCGGCGATCGGTGCTGATCGTGCGCGGGCAGGGACGTTTGCTCGACGATGCGGCCGCGGCCGATTTGGAGCGGGTGCGCGAACTGCTCGACGACCTGGAAGGCAAGCAGGAGGTGGCGGCGCTGCTGGGTGCGGCGAGTGCGGGGGATGCGACGCGCATCTTCATCGGCGCGGAGAACAAGCTCTTTGCGCTCTCGGGCTCGTCGGTGATCGCGAAACCGTTCCGCGGGCATGACGGGCGCGTCGTCGGCGTTGTCGGCGTGATCGGGCCTACGCGGTTGAACTACGCGCGGATCGTGCCGATAGTGGATTTCACCGCGGCGACGCTCGCCCGCCTGATGGGTTGAGCGAAGCCGGCAGCTATTACAACAGGGGCAACAATGGCCGACGAGACGACCGAAGACCTGCGCGAACAGACTGCCGAGGCAGCACCCGAGCTGGCCGAGCACGACGGACAGGCCGCGCGCATCACCGAACTGGAAGAGCAGCTGGCCGCCGCGCAGCAGGAAACGCTGTACGCGCGCGCCGACATCCAGAACGTGCGCCGCCGCGCGGAGAAGGACGCCGCCGACGCGCGCGCCTATGCCGCGACCAATTTCGCGCGCGACGTGCTGTCGGTTGCGGACAACCTGGAGCGCGGGCTCGCCGCCATTCCCGCCGAATTGCGCGAGGACGACAAGTTCAAGGGGCTGGTCACCGGGCTTGAGGCGACGGGCCGCGAGCTGGAAAAGGTGTTCGAGCGCAACGGCATCACGCGCATCGTCGCAATGGGCGAGACGCTCGACCCCAACAAGCATCAGGCGATGATGGAAATGCCGAGCGACCAGGCGCCGGGCACGATCGTGCAGGAGATGCAGTCGGGCTGGATGATCAAGGATCGCCTGCTGCGCCCGGCACTCGTCGCGGTGGCGAAGAAGCCGGACTGATCCTTCGCGTTTCGATGAGGTGACGGGGCGGGGACGATGTCTCCGCCCCTTGTCGTTTCGGCAGCAGGCATTGTCTCGGGGCGCGGGCGCTCTAGAACCTGCGCCCATGAACGAGAATCTGACCGCCGATCGCCCGACTTTCGTCACGCATCTCGAATGTTCGATGACGGGGGAGCGGTATGAGGCTGACCGGCTCCACAATCTGTCGCGCGTCGGTCGACCGCTGCTGGTGCGCTACGACCTCGACGCCGTGGGTGCTTCATTGTCGCGCGACCAGCTCGCCGCGCGCGAGACCGACCTGTGGCGCTGGCGCGAGCTGCTGCCGGTGCGTCACACGCGTGATATCGTCAGCCTGGGCGAGATCGAGACGCCGCTGATCCCGGTGCCGAAGAGCGGCGGCGCCAAGGTGCTGGTCAAGGACGAGGGACGGCTGCCGACCGGCAGCTTCAAGGCGCGCGGTCTCGTCATGGCGGTGGCGATGGCGAAGGAACTGGGCGTGACCCGCATCGCGATGCCGACCAACGGCAACGCGGGCGCGGCGCTCGCCGCCTACGCGACGCGCTGCGGGATCGAGACGATCGTCTTCTGCCCCGAGGACACGCCCGAGATCAACGTGCGCGAGATTCAGGCGCAGGGCGGGCGGGTGTGGCGCGTCAACGGCTTGATCGACGATTGCGGCGCGATTGTGGGGAAGGGCGCAGGCGAGGGACGCTGGTTCGACTTCTCGACGTTGAAGGAACCGTACCGGATCGAGGGTAAGAAGACGATGGGGTTGGAGCTCGCCGCGCAACTCGGTTGGCGGCTTCCAAGCGCGATCTTCTACCCGACCGGCGGCGGCACGGGCCTGATCGGGATGTGGAAGGCGTTTGACGAGCTCGAGCGGCTGGGCTGGATCGGGTCGGAGCGCCCGCGGATGTACGCGGTGCAGGCGTCGGGTTGCGCGCCGATCGTGCGCGCGTTCGAGGCGGGCGAGGAGCACGCCGAGCGCTGGGAAGACGCACACACCGTGGCGGCGGGCATCCGAGTACCGCGCGCGGTCGGCGACTTCCTGATCCTGCGCGCGGTGCGCGAGAGCGGGGGCAAGGCGCTGGGGGTCGGTGATCCTGCGATTCTCAAGGCAGTCGACGAATGCGCGCGGCGCGACGGATTGCTGCTGTGCCCCGAAGGCGGCGCGACGCTGGCGGCGTACAAGCAGGCGCTCAAGGACGGCGAGGTCGACGAGGACGAGGAAGTCGTGCTGTTCAACTGCGCGACCGGGCTGAAATATCCGATGCCCGAGGCGCCCAATTGGCTCGACCGCCACGGTGCGATCGACTTCGATCAATTGTAATGTTCCACCAATTGCGCCGTCACGTGGCGGCGCTAGGCTCATGCCCATAATAGGGTGAGGGCGTATGGGGCGGAACAGGGTAGCAGGCGTCGCGATCGGGATGCTGGCAGGTGTCGCGGGGGCGACGATCCCTGCGCTGGCGTCGGCCGAGTGCAAGGTCGCGGTCGCGGCCGAATTGCCGGTGACGATGGCGGGCAGGCGCCCGATGGTGACCGCGAAGTTCGGCGACAAGACGGCGCGCTTCATTCTCGACAGCGGCGCCTTCTACAGCACGCTGTCGCTCGCCTCCGCGCAGGAATTCGGGTTGAGGGTGGTCGACCTGCCGTTCCTGCACGTGCGCGGCGTGGGTGGATCGGCGAATGCGGGCGCTGCCACCGCGACCAACTTCTCGATCGCGGGCATTCCGCTGCGCAAGGTCGATTTCGTGGTGGCGGGCAGCGACACCGGCTCGGCCGGGTTGATCGGGCAGAACATTCTGGGCGTGCTCGACGTCGAATACGACCTGCCGCACGGCGTCGTCCGGCTGATCGAGACCAGGGGCTGCGGCAGCACCAACCTCGCCTACTGGGCGAACGGGCGGCCGGTCAGCGCGCTTAAACTGATCGGGCGCAGCGACGGCATGTTCAAGCCGCACACCGTCGGCAAGATCCAGATCAACGGCGGCGACGTCAACGCGACCTTCGACACCGGCGCGGAATCCTCGCTGCTGTCGCGCTCGGTCGCCAGGCGGTTGGGCGTGACCCCCGATAGCGCCGGGGTGACGAGCGTCGGATTCGGCACCGGTATCGGACGGCGCGGTGTGCAGACGTGGCGGGCGCCGTTCACTAATATCGACATCGGCGGCGAGAAGCTTAACCGCCCGACCATCAACATCGCCGACATGGACATGGGCGACACCGACATGCTGGTCGGGATCGACTTCTTCCTGACGCACCGCGTGTTCGTGTCGAACGCGACCAAGACGATGTTCTTCACCTACGAGGGCGGGCCGCTGTTCGGGCAGAACCCCAGGCGTGCGGTGACCGACACGGGGTCGGTGATCGACCTGTCCGATCGCTCGCCCGCGCCGACCGACGCGGCGGGGTTCAGCCGACGGGGTGCCGCATTTGCCTCGAACGGGAAGCGCGCGGCGGCGCTGGCCGATTTCGACAAGGCGATCGCGATGGCGCCGGGTGAGGGGCATTATTACTATCAGCGCGCGATGCTGCGGCTGTCGGGTGACCGCGCCGAGTTCCTGCAAGGGCGCGGGGACCTCGATCGCGCGATCACGCTGGCGCCGAACGATGCCGAGGCGCGGCTGACGCGCGCGGCGGTGCGGATCAGGGCCGGCGAGCGTGCCGGCGCGCTGGAGGATGTGCGCGCCGCCGACCGCGTGCTGGCGCCATCGGCCGACCAGCGGCTGCGCGTGGCGACGATGCTGACCGAGCTCGGCCAGCCGGAGGAAGCGGTCGGCAATCTCGATCGCTGGTTGAAGAGCCATCCCGAGGACAGCAGCCGCGCCACCGCCTTCAACGGCCGCTGTTGGGCGCGCGCGGTCGCGAACACCGCGCTTGACGAGGCACTGGCGGACTGCGACCGCGCGTTGAAGCTGCGCCCGAATGCGGCGACGTACCTCGACAGCCGCGCGCTCGTCTATCTGCGGCAGGGCGCGTGGGCGCGCGCAATCGCGGACTACGACGAGGTGGTCAAGCGCGAGCCGGCGAACGCCTGGTCACGTTACGCGCGCGCGGTGGCGCTGAAACGCAGCGGCGATACGACGCGGGGCGACGCGGAGCGCGCCGCCGCGCTCAAGCTGGAACCGCACGTCGAGGCGCGCGCGAAGCGGTACAATCTGATCTACTAGTTCGCGCCCGCGGTCACCTGCCCGCGTAGATGCGGTCGAGTGCGCGCGCCGTTGTGACGAACTCGTGCGCCTGCGCGTCGAAGCGCGGGTTCTCGGCCAAGCGACGCGCCCAGTCGATCGCGGCGCGGCCGCCCCATTCCTCCGGCGGGCTGGCAATGACGTGCGCCTGCGTGCCGGTGTTGTGGGTGGTGGTGAAATCGTAGAACGAACCGCCGACGTTGCGCATCGTCGCGCCGCCGTTCGTGCCGTAGAAACTTGCCTCGATCACTGCGTCCTGCCCGGCGTTGAGCCGCCACGAACAGGCGAGGCGGACCGCCACGTCACTGTCGAGCGTCAGGGTCGCGACCGCGTAATCCTCGACCGTGTCGCGCGCCGCCAGCGGTTCTCCGCCCGCGAACAGCGACGACGACACCGAGCGTACGTCCTGTCCGGTCAGCCACATGGCCAAGTCAACGAGGTGGATGCCGAGATCCATCACGCAGCCGCCACCCGATTGCGCGCGGTCGTAGAACCACGGTTTGTCGGGGCCGTAGGCATTGTGGAACACCAGATCGACCGCGAACAGCCGGCCGAGCGCGCCGCCGCGGACCAGTTCGGCAATCTTTTCCATGCCGCTCGTGAAGCGGTACGACAGGTCGACGCCGAGCAGTCGGTCGGCATCGCGCGCGGCGGCGACGACGCGCTCGTTCTCGGCCGCGTCGCGCCCGAGTGGTTTCTGGCAGAACACCGCCTTGCCTGCCTCCAGCGCCCGGATCGACTGCGCGGCGTGGAGTGCGCTGGGACTGGCGATGACCACGCCGTCGAGATCGAGCGCGAGCATTGCGTCGAGGTCGGCGACGACCCGCGCATGGGGCGCGAGCACGGCCGCATCGCGGATCATGTCGGGCGAGGGGTCGCTGATCGCCGCAGCCTCGACCAGCCCGGTGCCGAGCATCGCCTCCATGCGGTGACGGCCGATCCAGCCGACGCCCAGAAAGCCGAGGCGTGGGCGGCGGGTGACGGCCTCACTCATAGGTCACCAGCGCCTTGACAAAGCCCGCGGGCTTGTCGCGGGTCGCCACGATCGCGTCGGCGACCTGCGACAGCGGATAGCGGTGTGTCAGAAGGGCTGCGAGGTCGATCTGCCCCGACGCGACCGCTTGAATCGCTTCCTCGACGCCGCGGCGCTGGACGGCGGGGTCGCGCTCGTGCGCGTTGACGACGTCGATCCCTTTCCAGTTCCAGTCCTGCATGTTGACCTGCCGCGGGCCGTCCTGGTGATAGCCCGCGACAACCAGCCGCCCGCCGAACCCGACCAGCGCGGTCGCGAGGTCGAGCGGCCACTGCTTGCCCACCGCCTCGATCACGCGCTCGCACATCGCTTCACCGGTCAGGCGCTTGACCTCGTCGATGATCGCCCAGTGATCGTGCATCGGGATCGTCTCGGCCGCGCCGAAGCGTCGCGCGAGGTCGAGCGACTCCTCGCGGCGCGAGATCGCGATGACGCGCGCGCCTGCGTCGGTGGCGAGCTTCGTCAGCACGGCGCCTAAGAAGCCGATGCCGATGATCGCGACGGTCTGTCCGGCGCGGAGGTCGGAGCGACGGAAGATGTTCATCGCGCAGCCGAGCGGCTCGCCGGGGAACGGCTGGTCGCCGAGCGATGCGGGCAGCTTCACTACCATGTCGGCGGGTGCGACGTCGTAGTGCGCGAAGCTGTGACCGGCGAGAAAGGCGACGCGGTCGCCGGGCGCGAGGTCGCCCACGCCGTCGCCGAGCGCATCGACCACGCCCCAGCCTTCATGCCCCATACCGCCGGGCGCACCGGGGAAGGTCGACCACGGCTGCCCCTCGAACGGTTCGACGTTCGACGCGCATACGCCGCACCCCTCCAGCCGAATGCGGACCTCGCCCGCGCCGGGTGTCGGCAGGTCGACGTCGGCGATCGTCATCTCTCCGGGCGCGGTCAATACCGCGGCCTGCATCGTCGTCATTCGCAGCTCCTGTGGCGCGTCGCGAGTGGATGATCGCAGGCGCGCGTGTCGCCGCCGCGATGCCCGTTCGGGCGTGCCGCGTCCAGCCGCCACGAATATTGCCAAATCAGCAAGGTAGCCGGACCGTTCGCGAGGGCATGCGCGTTGGGCGCGGAAACTTGGCTTGGCAGCGAAGCTGGCGCATAGGTACATTAACCCAGGTTGGTGGTTCGTGCGGCTCGCATGTGCAATCGCGACGGGTGCGGGGGAAATGATGGATCAACGCGACAACTGGCACCTGACCGACATGGTCGAGCACGAGAGCGGGCGTGGCGACCCCTTCGCTGCCGCCGTGCGCGCGACGCGAATGCCGATGATCATTACCGATCCGCGGCAGGACGATAATCCGATCGTGTTCTGCAACGAGGCATTCCAGACGCTGTCGGGGTACGATCGCAGCGAGATCATCGGCACCAACTGCCGCTTCTTGCAGGGCCCCGACACCGATCGCGAAAAGGTCGCGGAGGTGCGCGCCGCGATCGAGGCGGGAACCGATGTCGCGGTCGACCTGCTCAACTATCGCAAGGACGGCTCGACCTTCTGGAACGCGCTCTACGTCAGCCCGGTGCGCAACCGCGACGGCGAGATCGAGTTCTTCTTCGCCAGCCAGATGGATGTCAGCGACCGCGTCGAGGCGCAGGAGCGGATTGCGCGGCAGAAAGCCGAGGTCGAGCGCGAGGTCGAGGCGCGCACCGCCGACCTGAAGGCTGCGCTCGACGACAAGACGCTGCTGCTCCACGAGGTCGATCACCGCGTGAAGAACAACCTGACGATGATCGGGTCGCTGCTGCGGTTGCAGGCGCGCGGGATCTCGGATGAGGACATCCTCGCTCGGCTCAACTCCATGCTGGAGCGGATCGACGCGCTGGCGAGCGTGCATCGCCGTTTGTACCAGTCGGACGACGTGACGCGATTCGACGCGGGCGCGTTCGCGCTCAACCTGGCGACCGACGTGGTGGGTGCGAGCGGGCGGACCGAGATCGACGTGAAGTCGGATGTGGCCGCGATCGACATTTCGTCGACCAATGCCTCGGCCTTGGGACTGGTGCTGAACGAGATCGTGACCAATGCGGTCAAGCACGGCTTCGCCGACGGGCGCGGCGGCACGCTGAGCGTCCACGCGTACGCGGACGGTGACACCGGCGTGATCGCGATCGCGGACGACGGTCCCGGCTTCGATGCCGCCAACACGCCCGAGGATGGCCTCGGCCGCGTGCTGATCCGGCGGCTGTCGCGGCAGATCGGTGCGCAGGTCGACTGGTCCTCGGCTGAACCCGGTGCGCGCGTGACGATCCGCTTCCCGCTCGATCAGGGTCACGTAGGTGCGGTCGCTTGATCCGCCTCAAACGCCCGTTCCGTGTCCTGATCGTCGAGGACGAAGCGCTGCTCGCGATGGATATCGAGGCGCTGGTGGAAGATGCCGGCCATACGGTTGTCGGTGAGGCGGCGTCGCTGCACGAAGTCGAGGCGCTCGGTATCGAGGCCGCGCCCGATCTGGCCTTCGTCGACCTGCAGCTGGCGCATGACACCAACGGGCTCGACGCCGCGCGGCTTATCCACGCGAGGTGGGCGCAGGCAGCGGTGATCTTCGTCACCGCGAACCCCAAGAAGATTCCGGAAGACTTTGCGGGTGCGCACGGCGTGATCCCCAAACCCTTCTCGCGCGCCGGGCTGACCGCCGCGCTCAGGTATATCGAGGAAGGGTTGAGCGATCCGCCGCCGACCAGCCCGATACCGGCGAGCTTCATCGCCTCTCCCGCATTTGCCGCGACCTGGGACGCCTGAGTCATCATCCTTCGCGCGCGGATGAACCGAAGCGCCTGTTCGTCGTTACCGCCAACCTGAGGCGCATGCGCCCACGGGTTCCAACGACGAGGAGATACGAGATGAACACCGACGAGCTGAAGGGCACCGGCAACGACGTCAAGGGCCAGGTCAAGGAAGCGTTCGGCAACGCGACCGGGGATCAGGACACCAAGGCGTCGGGCATCGCCGATCAGGTGACGGGTTCGGTGCAGAAGACCGTCGGCGCCGCGAAGGAAGCGGTGGCGGACAACGTCGCGCCGCTCGCCGGACAGGCGAAGGGCTTTGCCAAGCAGCGCCCGTTCGCGACTGCCGCGCTGGTCGGCGTCGTCGGGCTGGCGCTCCTCAACACGCTGCGCGGCAAGAAGGCGGCGTGATCGGGCAGGGCGCGCAGACGATGGTCCGCGCGCCCGCTCACCCATTCTTACCTGGTATGCGCGAGCGAGAGCTGCGTGAGTGCCGATGCATCCAGATCGGTCTCCAGCGCAGTATCGCGTACCCGCACCTGATCGCGCGGCAGACGACGTAGCGTTTCGCCCACACCCGCTACGCCGCCCTCGCGCACGATGAAGAAGTCGATCGTGCCGCCGGCGCACGTCGCGAGCGCGTCGACGCTGTGCGCGATGACCTGACCATCGGCTCCTTTCACCGGCAGTCCGTCGATCTGCGAGATCGAGAACAATGGTTCGGGCGCTACCCGCACGCTGCGCGCCCGCTCGGCATCGGCCGCGTCGCTGAACTTGGCGCGGCGGCCCAGCCAGCGCCAGACGCCGAACACGTCCACCACCCCTAGGAAGATGTTCGACCACAGCAGCTGCGTCTGCCCGGTTTCCAGACCCACCACGATCCACGCGATCGCGCCGAGCGTGAACACGACGAAGCCCCATCCGGTCACGCGCGCGCCGAGATTGGACGCGGTCATCAGCGCAGCGACGCAGGTGGCAGCGAGAGCGACCCAGCCAGCGATGTCCTCCATCGGCCTGTCTCCTACCTGGCCAGCGGCGAGCGGCGATAATCGCGCAGGATATGTTCAACGTCGTCGTAGATTGCGCGCGCGCCTGCGCGGTTCAGCACCTGATCGGTGAACCCGCCCGAGCGGACCGCGACCGTGGCGATGCCGCACTTCGCGGCGGCGGACACGTCATAGGGCGTGTCGCCGACGACGCGGGCCGCGGCGGGTGCGACGCCGAGCTTCTTGACCGCCGCAGCGAAGATGTCGGGCGCGGGCTTGGTCGTGTCCGCATCTTCCTTGCTGGTCGCGGCCGACACGATGTCGCGGACGCCGAGCAGGTCGAGGTAGTGGTCCAGCTCCCCCTTGCTGGCAGACGATGCGAGCGCGACCTTCTGCCCTTGGCCGGCGACGTGACGCAGCAGGTCGGCGGCGCCGGGAAAGGCGCGGACACGGTCGAGATAGCGCGACTTAAAGATGTCACCGTGCCGCGCGGACAACGCTTCCTTTTCCGCGTCGCTCACGTCGGGGATCAGCGCGGGGATGAGCAGGTCGCCGCCCTTGCCGATCTGACCGTGGATGTGCGCCGGCGCGATCTCATAGCCGTGTTCGTGAAAGGCGTGGCTCCACGCCCAGACATGATAATCGTTGCTGTCGACCAGCGTGCCGTCGATGTCGAAGATCACCGCCTCGACCGGCGGCTCGCCAGCGCGCCGCGATGCCCAGGCGAGCAGTCCCGCGCCCGCGAGCAGCGCCGCGCCGGGCAGCGCACGTCCTTCGCGCCGCAGCAGAGCGAGACCGAGCGTCGCGCCGATGCTGGGTGTGACGCCGACCTTCTCGAGCCCGGCGAGCCGGGCCGCGCGCGTGGTCGCGCGCGCGGCGGCATAGTCGGTGAGGCCGCTGGTGGAGCGTTCGTCCGCATCGCTCGGGGACGCAGCACGCACTTCCTCCGGCACGGCTTTCCCGGCGACGTGATCGGCGACCCACGCGCCGCGCTCTCCGATAGGGCGGTTGCTGCTCGTGGTGTCGCGCGCGGTCTGATGCTCCAGCTCGGAATTCAGTTCGGCGCCGAACAGCAGGATGTACGCCGACAGATACATCCACGTCAGCAGCACGACCACGGTACCGATCGACCCGTAGGTGGCGTCGTAATTGCCGAAATTGGCGACGTAGATGCCGAACCCGATCGTCAGCACCAGCCACAGCAGCGCGGCGAGCAGCGATCCGGGCGTCAGCCAGGTCCAGCGCGCGTGGCGGCGATCGGGGCCGTAGCGGTAGAGCGTCGCAGCCCCCGCCGATCCCGCGGCGGCGAGCAGCAGGTAGGTCACGATCTTGCCCAGGATCGCCACCCAGTCGGGAAGCGTCGGCAGCAAAGTCTGCAGGAAGCCGAGTACTGTCACTGAAACCATTGCCAGGATCGCGACGAGCACCGCGCAGGCGGTGATGCCGAGCGCCAGCAGCGTGACCTGGATGAAGCCGCGCGTCTCCTCTTCCTCATAGGCGATGTTGAGCGCGGTGACGACGGCGCCGGCGGCGTTGCGCGCGCCGAACAGGGCGATGGCGAGCGCGAGGAGCAGGCCAAACCCCTTTTTGCCATCGGACGTTTGGACGACGTTGAGCAACTGCTCGCCGATCAACCGCGCCGCCTGTTCGGGCAGGACGGAGGTCAGCGTCGTCATGTTGCTGGTCACCGTCTGCGGATCGGCGACGAGGCCGTAGGTCAGCACGATCGCGCCGAGTAGCGGGACGAGTGCCAGAAAGCCGTAGAAGGCGACGCCGGCGGCGATCAGCCCGACATTGTCGTTGCTCGTTTCCTGCCACGTGCGAAAGCCGACCTGCTTCCACGCGCCCCAGGGCATTTGCCACGGCGAGCGCGCGTCCGTTCCGTTGCCTCGTACGACCGCGCTGTCCCGCGTGGTTTCATTGTGCTGCACGCCGCTGTTCGCCCCCTGCTGCCTTCTTTTGTGATCCAGAGAACCGCTGCTTCGCGCGCACGTTCCGGGGTTGATCGGGGTTAAGCTGTTCGCGCGATTGGGGAACCGACGCGTTGTCGCACGCGCTTGACCGGAAAGTAACAGCGAGGAGGTGCGCGTGTCCGAAGCAAGCTGGAGTGGTGGCGGAACGATCGAGTGGACAATGAGCGCGTCGCTTGAGGACGTGACGCGCGGCGGCGAGCAGGTGCCCGAGGTGACCAGCCTGGCGCGTGCGGTCCGCGCGTGGCAGGCGCTGCCCGAGGAACAGCGCGCCGATGCGGTGCTGACCGCCGAGCGGCCGGTGACGTTGCCGGGCGAACTGCCCGCCGACCGCTACGTCGGTGAGGCGATCGGACGGATTGCGGCGCAACTGCCGGAGGACGCGACGGACGACGAAGGCGCCACGGCCGCCTGACCGGCGCGGAACACCCGTGCGCGACGAGGCTTGTACCCCCTGCTGAGCAGATCATGAGGTAGAAGATGGCAGCGAGCCAGTTGGAGATCGATCATTCGAGCATCCTCGACAACATCGACGGCGAGCAGGTGGAGTTCACCGCCGAGGTTGACGCCGAGGAATATGAGTTCGCGGTGCAGTACGACGTGCTGGAGGCGCTGAGCGGCGACCGCCCCGACGGCGACGCGGCCGACACGTTCCAGCGCTTCATCGACCAGATCAGCGACGCCGCCTTGTCGGCGCTGTCGCGCAACAACGATCAGGCGACGATCATTGTCAGCGAGAACGATCTCGAGTGAGCGGGCGTGCGACGATCAAGAGCGTGAAAGGAGAAGGCGATGAGCGAGAGCGAACAGAACGAGCGCGACATGGACGCATTCAAGAAGGCGGCGGAGAAGAGCTCCGAGGCGGGGATTGCTGATGAAACCGCAGCGCTGGACGACGCGATGGTGCCGACCGAAGACGGCGCGGCGGCAAAGGACAGCGAGGCACACCCGAGCTGACCGCGGCTGCGCAAGCGTGACAGCCTGATGGTTGTCACGCTCTCGCGCTCTGAGCACGCGGAGTAAGACTGATTAGGGTGTCGGAAATCTTACCGTGAGCGAGCGTGCGTGGCCACTTCACGCGACAAGTCGACCTGATCGAGGCGGCGGAGAAGGTCGTCGAAGGCATTATCGCGAGGCACGGGGAAGTGGCGCGTGAAGCTGGTGCCCAGCACGTCAAGGTCGCGCTGCGTCAGCAATCCAACAGAGACGATCTTGTCAGCCACAATCATTCTCCCGCTGGAGGAACGGACTGCGAGCCTTTTGGTGCCGTCTACGGTGGCGAGGTGCGGAAAAATCCCGACTTTGTCGCGCTTTAACATGGGTTAGTCACGGGCGACCAAGGCCGGGTTTTCTCGCGTCACTCAGTCTGATTGCGATCTAGCTTGAGCAGAAAGCCTCGTATCTTGGCGAGCGAGTGACCGACAATGCTCCGTTACAGGTCGAACCGCCGTTCGAATTATTCATCCGCGGAGCACGGCTCGCCCCGACGAGCTTGGGTAAACCGTCGACCGCTGCGTGCTTCACAAGAGCGCGTGCACGTGGGTACGGGATGACCATGTCACCGAAACTTCTTTCCCGATTGCTGCGCGCGCTGGCTGCGGTGCTGCTGCTGGCCGGCGTACCTGCGGCGGCGCAGACGACCTCGGTCGCGGCGTTGAGCGATCAGCTGGCGAAGGCCGAGCGCGACGTGGCGACCGTCGACCGCGCGCTCGACGCGCGTGTCGACGACGAGCAGCGCGACGAATTGCGCACCAAGGCGCTGGCGGCGAAAGACTCCGCGACCGACGCGGCGGCCCGGTTGCAGGAGCAGCTGACGCTCGTCGACGCCAAGGTGGCGCAGCTCGGCACGCCCGCGGCGGGGACGAGCGAGGCGGGCGACATCCGCGCGCAGCGGTCCGCATTGCAACGGCAGCATAGCGCGCTCGATTCGGCGGTGAAGCGCGGGCGGTTGCTGGGCGTCACCGCGCAGCAGCTGATCGACGAGATCGCGCAGGGGCAGGCGGCGCAGTTCGGCGAGCGCCTGTCCGCGCACAGTCCGTCGCCGCTGTCGCCGACATTCTGGCGCGCGGTGCTGCTGTCCGCGCCGCGCGACCTGCGTCGCATCGGCGCGACCGTAACGAGCGGCATCGTGCAGGCGCGCACCCAGTCGCGCGGCAGCGTGCCGTGGCAGGCACTCGCCGGGGCGCTCGTCTTCGTCGCGCTGTTGGGGCCAGGCCGGCTGGCGCTCCGCCGCGTCGGGCAGCGCTTCCTGATCGAGGGGGCGCCGGGCCACCGCGTGCGCCGCTCAGGTTACGCGATCTGGCGGATCGCGGTCGGTACGCTGACCCCATTGTGTGCGGCCTTCGCGCTGGTGCAGGGCATACGTTGGGCAAGGCTGGAGGCGGCGAGCTGGACCCCGGTGTTCGATGGGCTGATCGCGGCGATGACCTTTGCCGGGCTGACCTTGTCGGCGACCGGCGCGCTGCTGATGCGCAACCAGTCGTCGTGGCGCGTGGCGGCGATCAGCGACACGACGGCGACGCGGCTGCGGCCGTTCTCGATCCTGCTGGCGGCGCTGTCGTTCGCGACCATCATGGTCGACACGTTCAACCGCGCGGTGAATGCGAGCGGCGCGGCGCGGGTGGCGTCGCAGGTGGCGGAAGCGTCGCTGCACCTGATGCTGCTCGCCGCGACCCTGCTGGCGCTCGGGCGGCTGCGCGCCGAGCAGGCCAACGACGAGCAGGGGCAGACGACGCGCGCGGGGCTGGGCGCGGTGACGCTGCTCGCCTGGGGGATCGTGCTGGTCGCGGGGGTCGGGCTGCTGTTCGGCTATGTCGGGTTCAGCCTGTTCATGGTGCAGCTGGTCGCGTGGGGGGCGGTGCTGGGGTCGGCGACCTACCTGCTGATGACCGCGATCGACGATATCGCGACCAGCCTGTTCAAGCGCAGCAGCGTGACCGGGCGGACGCTGGTGCGCGCGCTCGGCCTGCGCGGCAGCAGCGTCGATCAGTTCGGGGTGCTGCTGTCGGGTGTGCTGCGCCTGATCGTCGCGGTGACCGCGTTCGGGCTGCTGTTGTCGCCGTTCGGCGCGGGCAACGGCGTCACCTCGCTGCTCGGGCGCGTGTCGACGCTGGCGCAGGGGGTTGAGATCGGCGGCGTGTCGGTGTCGCCGGGCACGATCGTGCGCGGGCTGGTGGTGCTGTTCGTCGGGCTGGCGCTGGTGCGCGCGTTCATGGGCTGGCTGGAAGGGCGCTACCTGCCCGCGACCGACCTGGACGGGTCAGGGCAGAATTCGGTTCGGCTGGTTGCGCGCTACGTCGGGATCGCGCTGGCGGTGATCTGGGCGCTCGCGTCGCTCGGCATCGGGATGGAGCGGATCGCGCTGCTGTTGTCCGCCTTGTCGGTTGGCATCGGGTTCGGCCTGCAGGCGATCACGTCCAACTTCGTGTCGGGGCTGATCCTGCTCGCCGAGCGACCGATCAAGATCGGCGACCTCGTGCGCGTCGGCACCGATGAGGGCGACGTGAAGCGGATCAGCGTGCGCTCGACCGAGATCGAACTCGCCGACCATTCGACGTTGATCGTGCCCAATTCGGAGCTCATCACCAAGTCGGTGCTCAACAAGACGCTGGCGAGCCCGCTCGGGCGCATCCAGATCCAGTTCTCGGTCCCGCTCGGCACGCAGGTTACTCGGGTGCGCGAGCTGGTGCTGGAGAGTTTTGCCGCCGAGCCAGCGGTGCTGGACGACCCCGCGCCGTCCGCGTTCGTCGACTCGATCGCGGACGGGCGCATCCTGTTCAACTGCTTCGCGCACGTGGCGACGCCGCGCGCGGCGTACGGTGCGCGCTCGGCCGTGTTCATGGCGCTGCTGGAGCGCTTTCACGACGAGGGGGTCGACATCGGCACGGTGCCGCAGCGATTGGAGATGGTCGCCGCGCCGACGCCGGCGGACGATCGTCCGGAGAAGAAGCGCGGCGCGCCGGAAACAGGTGACGTATGAGACCAATCGGCTAGAAGGGCGGCAAAAGAGGGGATCGTTTCATGACCTACCGTGCCGCCACCGCCGTCGCCTTGTGCCTGATGGCGGCCCAGCTCTCCGCTCAGGTCGCGCCAACCAATGCGCCGACGCCGATCGAGCGGACGCAGGCGCCCGAAAATCAGATCACGCAGCCCGATCCCGAGGTGGTCACCGACCGTCCGCCGGTCGCGCCGCCGGCGACCCCCGCGCCCAACGCCAACGCGCGAACGATCGCCACTGCGCCGGCGAAGGCGCCCAAGTGGGACGTGAATGCGCCGCCGGGCATGCGCACGCGCGAAGTGGCGATCAACACCGATAACGGCAGCTGGATGAACGTCGACGTGTCGCCCGATGGCCGCACGATCGCGTTCGACATGCTGGGCGACATCTACACCATGCCGATCGCCGGCGGCACGCAAACGCGGATCGCGCAGGGGCTGGCGTACGAGCATCAGCCGCGCTTCTCCCCTGACGGTCGGCGGATCGCGTTCACGTCCGATCGCGGCGGTGGCGACAACATCTGGGTGATGAACGTCGACGGCAGCGACAAAAGGCAGGTAACGAAGGAGGACTTCCGACTGCTCAACCAGCCGTCGTGGAGCCCGGACGGGCGCTTCATCGCGGCGAAGAAGCATTTCACTACCGGTCGCTCGCTCGGCACCGGCGAGGTGTGGCTGTACCACGTGTCGGGTGGCGGCGGGGTGCAGCTGGTCAAGCGCAAGAGCGAGCAGCTGCAGAAGGAGCTGGGCGAGCCGATCTACGCGCCCGACGGCAAGAGCATCTTCTACACCCGCAACGTGACGCCGGGGCCGATCTTCGAATACGCGCAGAACTCGCGCACCGACCTGTTCAACATCGAACGTTACGACATCGATAGCGGCAAAGTAACGACGGCGGTCTCCGGCGTCGGCGGGTCGGTGCGCCCGACACCGTCGCGCGACGGCAAAAGGATCGCGTTCGTGCGGCGCGAGAACAACAAGACTAAGCTGTGGGTCAAGGACCTGGCGACCGGCGTCGAGCGCGTTGTTTACGGCGATCTCGACCGCGACGTGCAGGAAACCTGGGCGGTGACCGGCGTCTACCCCAACATGGCGTGGACGCCCGACGACGCGTCGATCCTGATCTGGGCGGGTGGGCATATCCAGCGCGTCGCGGTGGATGGCTCGAGCGCGCGCGTGGTGCCGTTCCGGGTCAACGACACGCGCGTGGTGATCGACGCGACTCACCCGCAGGTCGAGGTCTCGCCCGACCGCATCCAGACCAAGATGCCGCGTTGGGCGAGCGTGTCGCCCGACGGACGTCAGGTTGTGTTCGAGACGTTGGGGAAGCTGTACGTCAAGCCGATGGCGGGCGGCACCGCGCGGCGACTGACCCGCGCCACCGACGAGTTCGAGCTGTGGCCGAGCTGGTCGCGCGACGGCAAGCAGATCGTCTTCGTCGGCTGGACCGATGCCGGGCTGGGGCAGGTCAAGACGGTCGCGGCGGGCGGCGGTTCGGCGAAGGTCGTGACGACCGCGGCGGGGCTGTATCGGCGGCCGCATTTCTCGCCCGATGCCAAGGTAATCGTGTTCGAGCAGGGTGAGGGCGGCGGGCTGACCGCGGCGCGCGGACCCGGTGGATCGGGCGCGTACCGGGTCGCAGCGATCGGCGGCGCGCCGGTCAGGATCGCGGAGGGCGCGGCCGAGCCTCAGTTCGGCGACCGGAACGACCGCGTGTTCCTGCTGACCAGCGAGAAGGACAAGCGCCAGCTCGTCAGCACCGACCTGAACGGCGAGGCCAAGCGGGTGCACGCGCAGGGCGAGCTGGTCAGCGATTATCAGGTGTCGCCGACGGGCGAGTTCGTCGCGTTCAAGCAGAATTACCAGGCGTTCGTGATGCCGCTGATGCCCGGTACGCAGGGGGTGGAGACCGACAAGAAGGCCGGGCCGCTGCCCGTCACACAGGTGAGCGCGGACGGTGCCGACTTCATCAACTGGTCGAACGACGGACAGGCGCTGCACTGGAGCACCGGGCCGACGCTCTACACCGCGCAGGTGAACGCTTTGTTTGCGCAGGCGCCCGCGGGTGAGAATGCGCCGAAGTTCGCCGCCCCTCGCACCGGCGTGTCGCTGTCGATGGACGTGCCCGCGGCGAAGCCCACGGGCACGGTCGCGCTGACCGGCGCGCGCGTCGTGACGATGGCGCGCGCGGATGGCGGGATCATCGACGATGCGACGATCCTGATCCGCGGCGACCGCATCGTCGCAGTCGGCCCGCGTGCCTCGGTCACGATCCCGGCTGGTACCAAGACGATCGACGTGGCGGGCAAGACGATCATTCCCGGGCTGGTCGACGCGCACGCGCACGGCCCGCAGGGTGACGACGAACTCGTGCCGCAGCAGAACTGGAACGCGATGGCGAACCTGGCACTCGGCACCACGACGATCCACGATCCGTCGTCGCGCTCGGCCGAAATCTTCCCCGCCGCCGAGATGCAGCGCGCGGGGCTGATCCTGGCACCGCGTATCTTCTCGACGGGCGAGATCATCTACGGCGCGAAGTCGCCCGATGTGTACGCGGAGATCAACAGCTACGACGACGCGCTTGCCGACGTGCGCCGGTTGAAGGCGCAGGGTGCGCACAGCGTCAAGAATTACAACCAGCCGCGGCGCGAGCAGCGCCAGATGGTGGTCGCCGCCGCGCAGGCCGAGGGGATGGAGGTCGTGCCCGAGGGCGGGTCGCTGTTCACGCAAGACGTGACGCTGATCCAGGACGGCAATTCGACCGTCGAGCACAACATTCCGCTCGAGCATTTCTACGACGATCTGATTCAGCTGTGGACGCAGACGAAGACCAATTACACGCCGACGCTGGTCGTCACCTATGGCGGGCCGGCGGGCGATCCGTACTGGCGCGCGCATACCGACGTGTGGCGTCACCCGATCCTGTCGCGTCACGCGCCGCAAGGCCTGCTCGCGGCGCAGAATGCACGGCGTGAACTGGCACCCGAGGAGGATTACGTCGACGGCGAGAGCGCGCGCGAGGCGAAGAAGCTCGCCGACAAGGGCGTGCAGGTCTCGATCGGCGCGCACGGGCAGCAGCCGGGGCTGGGCGCGCATTGGGAGATGTGGAGCTTTGCCAAGGGCGGCTGGTCGCCGATCGAAGCACTGCGCGCCGGCACGATCGCGGCCGCGACCTCGCTCGGCTACCAGAAGGACGTCGGGTCGCTGGAGCCGGGCAAGCTCGCCGACCTGGTCGTGCTCGACGCCGATCCGACGGTGAACATCCGCAATACCGACAAGGTATCGCGCGTGATGCTGGGCGGGCATCTGTACGATGCCGCGACGCTCAACGAGGTCGGGACGGGCACTCGCCAGCGGATGCCCTACTGGTTCGAGGGTGCGAACGGCGCGGGCGGTACGGGCACGCGAATGACGACTGGGCACGGCTACGGCGACGCCGATCAGGATTGATCTGACGCTTGGGGCTTCGATCTGCTAGGGGCACGCGCGAGCCTGCGTGCCCCCAAGTGGATGAGAATGACCGAGACTTCGCCCGCCCCGCCGATCCTCGTCGCGGCGCTGTATCAATTTACGCGTTTTGACGACGTGGCGGCGATCAAGGCGGCGCTGCTGCCGCTGTGTGAGGCGGCGAGGGTGCGCGGATCGCTGCTGCTCGCCGACGAGGGGCTGAACGGAACGATTGCCGGCAGCGATGGCGGCATTGCCGCGGTGCTGGCGCATCTGCGCGCATTGCCGGGCTGCGCGGCGCTGGAGGTCAAATTCTCGCGCACGGACGCGATGCCGTTCGGGCGGATGAAGGTGCGCTTGAAGCGCGAGATCGTGACGATGGGGCAGCCCGACCTCGATCCGCTCGGCGGCGTCGGTGCGTACGTGGAGCCGGCGGACTGGAACGCGCTGATCGACGATCCCGACACGATCGTGATCGACACGCGCAACAATTACGAGGTGGCGCTCGGCAGCTTCGCGGGCGCGATCGATCCGGGTACGCGCAGCTTCCGCGACTTTCCGGCGTGGTTCCGCGGACGGCGCGAGGCGTTGGCGGGCGAGGGACGTGCGCCCAGGATCGCGATGTTCTGCACCGGTGGTATTCGGTGTGAGAAGGCGACTGCGTTCGTGCGGGCGGAAGGTTTCGAGGAGGTGTTCCACCTGAAGGGCGGCATCCTCAACTATCTGGAACAGGTGCCCGAGGCGGAGACGCGCTGGCAGGGCGAGTGTTTCGTGTTCGACGAGCGCGTCAGCGTGACGCACGACCTGTCGCCGACGCACCGCGCGATGTGCAAGCTGTGCCAGCGGCCGGTCGGAGCCGACGGATGCGCGTGCGGAGCCGCGGTCTAGAGCGACCCGGTCTCCCCGGAGCAGCTCGGGGTGACGGGTAGGCGCTACACGCCCGCGCTCGCTGCCGGACGCTCGCGCATCGCGTCCATCCAGCGCGCGACATGCACGTGCTCGGGTGCGGGCGCGAATTTGACCATGCGTGCGAAGTCGATGCCGGTGAAGGCGACCACGTCGGCGATCGTCACGCGATCGGCGGCGATGAACGCGCTTTCGGCCAGTCGGCGGTCGAACACCTTCATCGCGCGTGTCGCGACGGCCGTGTTGCTCTCCGCGATCGCGGGCACCTGCGTCTCGATCGCGGCGAGCGCGGGGTGACCGTGACGCACCGACATCATGAGCGGCGTCGCGAGCAGCATCTCGGCGCGGCGCATCCACATCTCGATCACCGCCGTCTCGCGCGGGTCGCGGCCGAACAGGTTCGGCTCGGGATAGACGCTCTCGAGATAGCGGCAGATCGCGATCGACTCGGTGATCGTCGTCTCGTCGTCGATCTCGAGCGCGGGGACATTGGCTAGGCCGGCGCGGGCGAGATAATCGGGGGTGCGGTGCTCTCCGGCGAAGATGTCGGTCTGGACGATCTCGATGTCCTCGATCCCCTTTTCCGCCATCACCCAGCGGACGCGGCGCGGATTGGGCGCGCGGCGGCTGTCGTAGAGGCGCATCAGGCTTTCTCCCCGATCTTGTCCTGCGTTTTCGTGTCGAAGTCGCTCGCGTCGTGGCGCTCGTGAAGCTGGCTGGCGGGGTCGCCCATGACGCGGTTGACCATGCGGCCGCGCTTCACCGCCGGGCGCGCGGCGATCTGGTCAGTCCAGCGCAGGACGTTCTTATACTCGTGCACCTGTAGGAAGGTGCCGGCGTCATAGACCAGCCCCTTCACCAGCGCGCCGTACCACGGCCAGATCGCCATGTCGGCGATGGTGTAGTCTGCGCCGGCAATGTACTCGCTCTCGCCCAGACGGCGGTCGAGCACGTCGAGCTGGCGCTTCACCTCCATCGCGTAGCGATCGATCGCATACTCGATCTTGGTCGGCGCATAGGCGTAGAAGTGGCCGAAGCCGCCGCCGAGTAGTGGGCCTGCGCCCATCTGCCAGAACAGCCACGACAGGCATTCCGCACGCGCGGCGGGTTCGGTGGGGAGGAACGCGCCGAACTTCTCGGCGAGGTAGACGAGGATCGAGCCAGATTCGAACACGCGAACGGGCGTGTTGCCACTGCGGTCGACCAGCGCGGGAATCTTCGAATTGGGGTTGGCGGCGACGAAACCGCTGCCGAACTGGTCGCCCTCGGTGATGCGGATCAGCCAGGCGTCGTACTCGGCGCCCGCGTGGCCGGCGGCGAGCAGTTCCTCCAGCATCACCGTGACCTTCACCCCGTTGGGCGTGGCGAGCGAGTATAGTTGCAGCGGGTGGCGCCCGACCGGCAGCTCCTTGTCGTGCGTCGCGCCCGCGGTCGGGCGGTTGATGTTGGCAAAACGCCCGCCGTTTTCCTTGTTCCAGGTCCAGATCTCGGGCGGCGTATAGGTCTCAGTCACGGCTGCATCCTCTCAGACGACGTTCGCCCGAGACTAGCCGCGCGTGCGGCGCGGGTCCAATCGCCCGCGCGCCGCCGATCAGGCCGCGATCGCCTCCAGCTGCTCGCTCAGTTCGAGCCAGCTCTGTTCGGAAGCGTCGATCTGCTCCTGCACGCTTGCGCGGCGCTTCATCAGCTCGGTCATGCTGAGCTTAGCGAGCGGGCCTTGCGCGGTCGAGGGATCGAACATCGCGCGGTCGAGCGCGCTGCGCTGCTCGGTCAGCTTGGCGAGCGCGGCCTCGGCGTCGCGTGCCTGCTTGCGCAACGCCTTGTCTTGTTCGCGCTGTTCGGCCTGCTTGCGCGCGTCGGCCTTCGCCTTGGCCTTGGACTGCTTGCCCGAGCCGTCGCCCGACAGGATCAGCTTGATATAATCCTCGATCGCGCCGTCGAAATCGCGCGCGGTGCCGCCGTCCACCAGCACGAGCCGGTCGGCGGTCATCTCAAGCATGTGGCGGTCGTGGCTGACGATCACGACCGCGCCGGTGTAGCCGTTCAGCGCCTGGATCAGTGCCTCGCGCGCGTCGACGTCCAAGTGGTTGGTCGGCTCGTCGAGGATCAACAGGTGCGGCGCGTCGCGGGTGATGAGCGCGAGCGCGAGCCGCGCGCGCTCGCCGCCTGAGAGCTTGCCGACCTTGGTGATCGCCTTGTCGCCCTGGAACCCGAAGCGGCCGAGCTGCGCGCGCACCGCCGAGGGCGACGAGCCCTCCATCAGCGACGACATGTGCTGGAGCGGGGTCTCGTCGCGGTCGAGTTCCTCGACCTGATACTGGGTGAAATAGCCGACGCGCATCTTGCCGCTCGCCTGCATCGCGCCCTCCATCGGGGTGAGCTGCGCGGCGAGCAGGCGGGCGAGGGTGGTCTTGCCGTTGCCGTTGCGCCCGAGCAGCGCGACGCGCTCGTCGGGGTCGATGCGCAGGTTCAATCGCTTGAGGATCGGCGTCTCGTTGTAGCCGACGGTGGCGAGGTCGAGCGTGATGAGTGGCGGGCGCAGGGCGGTCGGATCGGGGAAGTCGAACGACAAGGACGGATCGTCGAGCACCTCGGCGATCGGCTGCATCCGCGCCAGTGCCTTGACGCGCGACTGTGCCTGTTTCGCGGTGGAGGCGCGGGCGGAGTTGCGCGCGACGAACTCCTTCAATTTCTCGCGCTCGGCCATCTGCTTCTCGCGCGCGGCGGCCTGCTGCGCCTGCCGTTCGGCACGCTGGCGCTCGAACGCGTCGTAACCGCCGGGGTAGAGCGTCAGCTTGCCGCGATCGAGGTGGAGGATGTGGTCGACGACGTTGTTGAGGAAGTCGCGCTCGTGGCTGACGACGACGATCGTTGCCTGGTAGGATTTGAGGAAATCCTCCAGCCACAGCACCGCTTCGAGGTCGAGGTGGTTCGACGGCTCGTCGAGCAGCAGCAGGTCGGGAGCGGAGAACAGCAGGGAGGCGAGCGCGACGCGCATCCGCCAGCCGCCCGAGAAACTCTCGAGCGGGCGATTCTGCATCTCCTCGTCGAAGCCGAGCCCGACGAGGATGCGCGAGGCGCGCGCGGGCGCCGACCAGGCGTCGATCGCCATCAATCGCTCGTGAATGTCGCCGAGCCGGTCCATGTCCTCCATGTTCTCGCTCTCGGCGAGGAGCGCGGTGCGCTCGACATCGGCGGCGAGCACGGTCTCGATCGGGGTGGAGTCGCCGCCGGGCGCCTCCTGCGCGATGTAACCCAGCCGCGCGCCGCGCGGCATGTCGGCGCTACCGGTGTCTGGCTCGAGCATTCCCGCGATCACGCGCACCAGCGTCGACTTGCCCGCACCGTTGCGGCCGATCAGCCCGATGCGCCCGCGTGGCGGCAGCGCGGCGGTGGCGCGATCGAGGATCGTCCGCCCGCCGAGGCGAACGGTGATGTCGGAAAGATTGAGCATGCGCGCGCGCTTAGCAGATGCAGCATCGGATTTCGAGCCGGTTGCCACCTGGTTGCCGGAGACTCCGCGTTTACCTAGATGGGCTGGCATGTCAGGCTACGGCCCTCCCGAACGATTCAACGAAGAAGCCGCCACCTTCACAATCCGCGGCAGCGACGCGCCCGACCTTCAGGCGGGCGTGGCGGCGATCCGTAATGTGCTGAAGACGTTGCCGCTGAAACCCGGCGTCTACCGGATGCAGGACGCGAAGGGTGAGGTGCTGTACGTCGGCAAGGCGCGCGCGCTGAAGAACCGCGTCGGCAATTACGTCCAGATCGAGCGGCTGAGCAAACGCATCCAGCGGATGGTGTCGCAGACGCGGTCTATGACGATCGTGACGACCAACAACGAGGCCGAGGCGCTGCTGCTCGAGGCGCAGCTGATCAAGCGTTATCGCCCGCCGTACAACGTGCTGCTGCGCGATGATAAGTCGTTCCCGTTCATCCTGCTGCGCGCCGACCACGATTTTCCGCGGGTGCAGAAGCATCGCGGGGCGAGGAAGGCGAAGGGCGATTATTACGGCCCATTCGCGAGCGCGGGGAGTGTCAACAACACGCTGAATGCGTTGCAGAAGCTGTTCCTGCTCAGGAGCTGCACCGACGGCTTCTTCAAGACGCGCGATCGGCCGTGCCTGCTGTACCAGATCAAGCGTTGCTCGGCGCCGTGCGTCGGACGGATCGATCCCTCGGGTTACCGCGAGCTGGTCAGCGACGCGAAGAAGTTTCTCGCCGGCAAGACCACCGACGTGCAGGCGAAGCTCGGCGCGCAGATGCAGGCCGCGGCGGAGAACATGGACTTCGAGCTCGCCGCAGTGCTGCGCGACCGGTTGAAGGCGTTGACCTTCATACAAGGAACGCAATTCATCAACGCCGAGGGCGTGGGCGACGCCGATATCTTCGCGCTCGCCTGCCTTGAGGGCGTGATCGGCATCCAGGCCTTCTTCATCCGCGGCGGTCAGAATTGGGGCCACCGCAGCTTCTTCCCCTCGCACACCGCTGAGGTGAGCGAGGAAGAGGTGCTGCAGCTGTTCCTGATGCAATTCTACGAAGAGGTGCCGCCCGCGCGGACGATCTTCGTCGATCGCGACCTGCCCGAGGCGGCACTGCTGATGGAGGCGCTGTCCGAGCAGGCGAAGCGCAAGGTCGAGATCACGGTGCCGCAGCGCGGCACGCGGCGACGGCTGCTCGACCAGGCATCGCGCAATGCCAAGGAAGCATTGGAACGCAGGCTGGCGGAGAGCACGACGCAGTCGAAGCTCAACCGCGAGGTCGCCGACCTGTTCGAACTGGCCGAGCCGCCCGAGCGGATCGAGGTGTACGACAACAGCCACATTCAGGGGACGAATGCAGTCGGCGCGATGGTGGTCGCGGGGCCGGAAGGGTTCCGCAAGGGCCAGTATCGCAAGTTCAACATCAAGCAGGCCGCGACCGACGACGACTTCGCGATGATGCGCGAGGTGCTCACGCGCCGCTTCTCGCGCGCGCTGGAGGAGGACCCCGACCGCGACTCGGGCGAGTGGCCCGATCTTGTGCTGCTCGACGGCGGACGCGGGCAGTTGAACGCGGCCAAGGCGGTGCTGGAGGATCTCGGTATCGAGGACGTGTGCCTCGTCGGCGTCGCCAAGGGACCGCACCACGGCCGCGAGGGGCGAGAGGTGTTCCACCTGATGGACGGGCGCGAGCTGACCTTGCCGGTCAACGCGCCGGTGCTGTTCTACCTGCAACGGCTGCGCGACGAGGTGCACCGCTACGTCATCGGCGCACACCGCGCGAAGCGTGCCAAGGCGATCGGCGCGAGCCCGCTCGACGAGGTGCCGGGCATCGGCCCCGCGCGCAAGAAGGCGCTGTTGATGCATTTCGGCACCGGCCGCGCGGTCAGGAACGCCAGCCTGGAGGATCTGCAGAAAGCGCCGGGCGTATCGGCCAGCGTCGCGCAGACGGTATACGACTTCTACCACGCGCATTAGGTCGGCGTCGCGTAAGCGCCGCGTTTACGTCTGCCGGGTACAGCGGTCGCCATGCCGGCCGTGTTCCTGACCATCGATACCGAGTTCGCGTGGCGCCATCATGCCGCCGGGCTCGACGCCGCGACGATCCACGCGCGGTCGGTTGAGCCCGCGGGGGTGGGTCTGACGTGGCAGCTCGGCGTACTGGCGCGGGCGGGATTAAAGGCGACCTTCTTCGTCGATCCGTTGCCGGCGCTGATCTACGGCCACGAATGGGCCGCTCGGATGGTCGAGCCGGTGCTGGCGGCGGGGCAGGAGGTGCAGCTGCACTGCCACCCCAATTGGATCGGCGCGGTCGCGGGCGATCGCGGCGCGGCGCACGGCGCGTTCGAGCTGATCGACCTGTCGGCGGATCGGCAGCGCGAAGTGTTGGCGCGCGCGATCGAACTGCTGGTCGCAGCGGGAGCGCCGCGTCCGGTGGCGTTTCGCGCCGGCAGCTATTCGGCCAATGACGACACATTGTGCGCGCTCGCGGCGCTCGGGCTATCGTACGACAGCAGCCACAACGGCGCGCATCATCCTTGGCCTAGCGCGATCACGCTGCCACCGGCGCAGATCGCGCCGGTCGTGCGCCGCGGCGTGATCGAGGTGCCGGTGACGGTGATCGAGGACAAGCCCGGCTGCTGGCGCAATTTTCAGATCTGCGCGCTGTCGACGCGTGAGATGCGTGCGGCGCTCGACCATGCGATCGTGAACGACCATGCCGCGGTGACGATCGTGGGGCACAGTTTCGAGCTGGCAACGCGCGCCGGCACCGCGCCCAACCGCGTCCATGTTCACCGGTTCGAGGTCTTGTGCGCGATGCTGGCGGAGCGGCAGGACGCCGCGCCGACGTGCCACTTCGCAGATCGCCCCGCGCTGCCGCTGGGGCGCGCCGACCGCCCGCTCGCGCCCGACGCGCTGCGGCTGCGCTGGCGGCAGGCGGAGCAATTGTGGTCGACGCTGGTGGCGGAACGCGCGGCGTGAGCGCGAGTGCGCTCAAGCTTACGGTCGGCGCGCGCACGCTGGTCAGCTTCCCGCGCCGGCTGGTGCGGGTGGCGTGGTCGCTGGAGCAGGTGCTGGCGGGTACGAGGCCGGCGCTTCCGTTGCTGGCGCAGGCGGACGACGGCTATCTGGTCACGTCGGTGCCCCACACGGTGCAGCTGGAAGCGGACGGGTTGCGCTTCGTACGGCAGCGCTACACGCGCTACTATGTCAACCTGGCGGGCGGGCGTGAGGCGTGGCTGACGGCGCTATCGGGGCAGGCGCGATCGGGGTTGAAGCGCAAGGCGAAGAAGCTGGCGGCGGCGAACGGCGGCATGCTCGACGTGCGGGGCTATCGCTTCCCTGAGGAGATGGCGGCGTTTCACCCGCTGGCGCGCGCGGTGTCGAAAACGACCTATCAGGAGCGGCTGCTGGGATCGGGTCTGCCCGAGGACGCGGATGCGCTGATCGCCGCATCGCGCGCCGACCAGGCGCGCGCGTGGCTGCTGTTTCTGGGCGATGCGCCGATTGCCTATCTGTGGTGCGGCGCGGACGGCGACACGCTGCGCTACGACTACGTCGGGCACGATCCCGCGCACCAGGCGCTGTCGCCCGGCAGCGTGTTGATGGCGGCGGCGCTGGACGACCTGTTCGCCGATCGCTTCCGCTGGTTCGACTTCACCGAAGGCGAGGGTCAGCACAAGCGCGGGCTGGCGAGCGGCGGGGTTGCCTGCCGCGACGAACTGCTGCTGCGCGCGACGATCGCCAATCGTGCGGCGGTCATGGCGGTCGGCGGCTTCGATGCGGCGATGGTAGTAGCGAAACGCTGGAGCGAGGCGCCCGCGTTGAAGCGCTTCGCGCAGCACGTGCGGCGGGCCTAGCATCACTCAGGTAATCGCGCCCGATGACCGCGGGCGACGTGTCTCCTATCTTGCGTCCATGCACCTCGTCGCCGACGCCATCGTCCTGTCCGTGCGCGCGCACGGCGAGCATGGGGCGGTGGTGCGCGCCTTCACCCGCGAGTCGGGCGTGTGGCCGGGCTACGTCCGTGGTGGACATTCGCGACGGCTGCGACCGCTCCTGCAACCCGCCAACCTCGTGCGGGCCGAGTGGCGTGCGCGTACCGACGAGCAACTACCCGCGCTGACGGTCGAGCTGATCCACAGCCGCGCGCCGATGTACGCGGAAGCCTTGCCTACCGCCGCGCTCGAATGGCTCGCCGCACTGACTGCCGCCGCGCTGCCCGAGGCGCAAGCCTATCCGCGGCTGCACGATGCATTGTCGGGCGTGCTCGACGCGGTTGAGGCGGCGCCGAGTGCGAAGGGCTGGGCCGGGGCGCTGGCGCGCTACGAATTGCTGCTGCTCGCCGAACTGGGCTTCGGGCTCGACCTGTCGGCGTGTGTCGCGACCGGCGTCATCGACGATCTCGCCTTCGTCAGCCCGAAGAGCGGCGCGGCAGTCAGCCGCGTGGCGGCGAGCGGGTATGAGGCGCGACTGCTGCGCCTGCCGCGGTTCCTCGTCGACGGCGGCGAGGCGGGATGGGACGAGGTGGCCGACGCGCTGGCGATCACCGGCCATTTTCTGGAGCGCGATGTACTGGTCGATCGCCGGCGCGAGGCGATGGCGGCGCGCGACCGGCTGGTCGACCGGTTGAAAAGGGCGGTTGCCTGACCGGGCAGGGCTTGCCATTCGGGCGCGCATGAGCACGCCCCTGATTGCGATCCTCGCCGGCGACGGCATTGGCCCTGAAGTCACCGCCGAGGCACGCCGCGTGCTCGAAGCGCTGGACCTCGATCTGGCGTTTGAGGAGGCGCCGGTCGGCGGCGCGGCGTACCGGGCGCACGGTCATCCGCTGCCGCCCGAGACGCTCGACCTCGCGCGGCGCGCCGACGCGATCCTGTTCGGCGCGGTCGGCGATCCCGCGTTCGACGCGCTGGAGCGCGCCTTTCGGCCCGAGCAGGCGATCCTGGGGTTGCGGAAGGAATTGGGGACCTTCGCCAATCTGCGACCGGCAAAGATCTTCGCAGGGCTGGAAGATGCCTCGACGCTCAAGCCCGAGATCGCACGCGCGATCGACCTGGTGATCGTGCGCGAGCTGAACGGCGACGTCTATTTCGGCGAGAAGAGCCGGCGGACGACCGCGGCGGGTCTGCGCGAGGGCCACGACCTGATGCGCTACGACGAGGACGAGGTGCGCCGCATCGCGCGCGTCGGGTTCGAGACCGCGGCCAAGCGGCGCGGCAAATTGTGCTCGGTCGACAAGGCCAATGTGCTGGAAACCTCGCAATTGTGGCGCGACGTGGTGATCGAGGTCGCAGGTGATTATCCGCAAGTCGAACTCAGCCACATGTACGTCGACAATGCCGCGATGCAGCTGGTGCGCAATCCGGGCGCGTTCGACACGATCGTGACGGGCAATCTGTTCGGCGACATCCTGTCGGATCAGGCGAGCATGTGCGTCGGTTCGATCGGCATGCTGCCGTCGGCCTCGCTGGATGCGGCGGGCAAGGGATTGTATGAGCCGATCCACGGCTCAGCCCCCGACATCGCCGGGCAGGGGAGGGCGAACCCGTGCGCGGCGATCCTGTCGGCGGCGATGCTGCTGCGTCACTCGCTGAACGAGGCTCAAGCGGCGGACCGGGTCGAGGCGGCGGTGGCAGCGGCGCTGCGCACGGGCGTGCACACACCCGATCTGGGCGGAGACGCCTCAACACAGGCGATGGGCGACGCGGTGCTGGCGGCGCTCTAGACCCAGCTGGCGAGCGCTAGACCCAGCTGGAAAACCACGTCCAGCGGCGGAACGCGCCCGCGTCGGTCAGCGGCTCTGCGCACAAGACCGGCAGGAAATAGACCAGCAGCGCGAAGCAGACGAGCAGGTAGAGCTCGTCCCAGCCGCGCAAGCTGGTGCGCCAATGGTCGAGCGCGACCGCCAGTGCGACGACCAGGAAGATGCCGCTGGGAAAATAATAATAATAGAAGCCGAGCGATTTCGGGATCAGCGCCCAGATCAGCAGGCTGGCGACCCACAACAGGGCGGGCGCGAGCAGCTGCGCCGAGTTGGTCTTTACCCAGGCCCAGAACAGCGTCGCCACGGCCACGAGCCCGCCCCACATGATTGCGGGATTGCCGATCATCCAGATGCCGCGCTGTACGCCGTCAACAGGTTCGTACAGGTACCAGATCGGACGCTGCATCAGCGGCCAGGTGTACCAGTTTGACTGATAGGTGTGCGGCGGCAGCACCTGCGTCTGGCGCGCGTACATCTCGAGCTGAAATGGGATCAGCCGCGACCAAATCATCGGATCGCTGGTGTAGAAGAATGCGGGCGCGAAGGTCAGCAGGTAGGTGCCGACCGACACGATGCCGAGCAGCGCGATCGCCACGACCGGGTTCAGCCCGCGCCACCGTTCCGGGTGACCGTGCCGCAACCGGAGATAAGCGACCGCGGCAAAGGCGACGTACGGCCCCGCGGTCCACTTGCACGCTGTGGCGAGCCCGAGAAGCGCAGCGCCCGCGCACCACCGCGCATGGACGTGACCCCGGGTCGGCGCGCGCGCGGACCACGCCAGCACGACGATGCCCCACAACAGGAATGCGGCCAGAAACGTGTCGAGCATCGCGATCCGCGCCTGGACGAACACGGTGAACGACATAAACGCGAGCGCCGCGCCGATCAGGCTGGCACGCACGCGCCCCGTCAGCAGTTGCACCAGCGCGAAGACGCCCGCGACCGTCGCCGCCCCCGCGACCGTCGAGGCGAAGCGCCAGCCGAACGGAACGTCGCCGAACCACGCCATTGAAAGCGCGATCAGCTCCTTGGCGAGCAGCGGATGCTCGATGTTGGTCGGGCCCGACAGATCCCGCATCGCGCGCGCTGCGGGGACGTAGTGCACCTCGTCGAACACCAGCTTGTTCGGCACGCCGAGCCGGACGAGGAAGATCAGCTCGCTCACCAGCGCAACCAGCGCACCGGCCAGCATGGGGCGTTTCAGGAAAGCGGTTCGTTCGGCCACGTTGCATCTCTCGACTGCGCACGCGCGGGAGGCAAGGGGCAGGAGCCAAGGGATGCCGGGGGTTGAGTCAGGCCCGGCGCGGGGGCAAAGCGGATGGCATGAAGCGTCGCACTGGCCAGGACCGTTCAATCACCCAGACCTGGCGTCCCGCCACGCAGGCGATCCGCGGCGGCACCGCACGGTCGGAATGGGGCGAGACGAGCGAAGCGCTGTTCCTCACCTCCGGCTATAGCTACGACCGTGCGGAGGACGCCGCCGCGCGCTTTGCGGGCGAGCAGGCTGGCATGACCTATTCGCGGTTGCAGAACCCGACGGTCGAGATGCTGGAAGAGCGCATCGCGCTGCTGGAGGGCGCGGAGGCGTGCCGGACGATGGCGACCGGCATGGCGGCGATGACCGCGGTGCTGTTGTGCCAGCTCGAACAGGGGGATCACGTCGTTGCGGGGCGCGCCGCGTTCGGCTCGTGCCGCTGGTTGGCCGACACGCTGCTGCCCAAGTTCGGCATTCAGACGACGATCGTCGACGCGCGCGATCCGCAGCAATTTATTGACGCGGTGCGCCCTGAGACCAAGGTCTTCTTCTTCGAAACGCCCGCCAATCCGACGATGGACGTGGTCGACCTGCGCGCTGTGTGCGCCATCGCGCGCGAGCGCGGCATCCGCAGCGTGGTCGACAATGCCTTCGCGACGCCGGCGCTGCAGCGCCCGATGGAGCTGGGCGCGGACGTGACCGCTTATTCCGCGACCAAGATGATGGACGGGCAGGGACGCGTGCTGGCGGGCGCGGTGTGCGGCAGCGCCGACTTCATCAACAACACGCTGTTGCCGTTCACGCGCAATACCGGGCCGACGCTGTCGGCGTTCAACGCCTGGGTGGTGCTGAAGGGGTTGGAGACGCTCGATCTGCGCATCCGGCGGCAGTCCCAATCCTCGGTGAAGGTGGGCGAGTTCTTGGAGAAGCGCGTGCCGCGTATCCTTCACCCCGGCCTTGCCAGCCACCCGCAGCACGCGCTGGCGATGAGTCAGATGGAGGCGGCGGGCCCGATCTTCGCGTTCGAGGTCGCCGACCGCGCGCAGGCGCACGGGCTGCTCAATTCGCTGACGCTGATCGACATCTCGAACAACATCGGCGACTCGCGCTCGCTGATGACGCATCCGGCCTCGACCACCCACTATGGCGTCGCTGAGGAAAAACGGCTCGAGATGGGCGTGACCGACGGGCTGCTGCGGTTGAACGTCGGGCTGGAGGACCCGCGCGACCTGATCGACGACCTCGATCAGGCGCTCTCGCAGGTCGGCCTGTGACCGCGCCATCGGTGAAGGCGCTGTTCGACGTGGCCGAGACGACGCGCGGGGTGACCGTGCGCGTATCGGTCAGCTATCTCGCCGAACAGTCGGAGCCGGCGCGCGGGCGCTGGTTCTGGGCCTATCACATCCGCATCGAGAATGACGGCGCTGGCGCGGTGCAGCTGCTGACGCGTCACTGGATCATCACTGACGGGCGCGGCGCGCGTCACTCGGTCGAGGGAGAGGGCGTCGTCGGCGAGCAGCCGCTGATCGCCGCCGGCGCCAGCTACGATTACGTGTCGGGCTGCCCGCTCTCCACCACGACGGGCGCGATGCAGGGCAGCTACCGCATGGTCGACGAGGACGGGGCGACGTTCGATGTCGTGATCCCGAGGTTCGCGCTCCACGCGCCCGCGGTGGCGCAGTGAAGCGGACGCATCTGCCGCTCAACGGTCTGCGCGTCCTTGATGCCGCGGCGCGCCACCTGTCGTTTACCCGCGCGGCGGACGAACTGGCGGTCACGCCGGCCGCGGTCGGGCAGCAGGTGCGCGCGCTGGAAGATACGTTAGGCGTGGTGCTGTTCCGACGCACGACCAAGGGGCTGGAGCTGACCGATGAGGCAGCAGCGGGTCTTGGCCCCTTGCGCGCGGCATTCCTCCAATTCGAGGACGCGGTGCGCGCGATGCAGGCGGGGCAATCGTCCAAGTCGCTGACGATCGCGGCACCGCGCGACCTGACCGAGAAATGGCTGCTGCCGCGCCTCGCCGAGATCGCGGGGAGCGATCCCGACCTGCGTTTCTCTCTGGTGGTGGCGGACGAGGGGCTGGATTTCACCGAGGCCAACCTCGACCTCGCGATCCGCTGGGGCGAGGGACCGGGCGCACACGAGGGTGAGGCGATCGAGAGCGACGGGCTGGTCACGGTGGAGCGGCCGGGCGGTGGCGCCGATACGCTGATTGCGTGGCCCGGCTCACCCGACGAGGTGGCGACGCCGATCATCCGTGTCGGTGACGCCGGGTTGGCGATCGATGCGGCAGCGGCGGGGCTGGGGCGCGCGATCGTGCCCGAACTGCTCGCAGCGCGTGACGTGGACGAGGGGCGGGTCGCGATCGTCGGGGCGGCGGAACCGTCGCGGCTCGGCTACTGGCTGGTGGCGCCGACCCCGCAATGGCGACAGAAAAAGGTGCAGGCGCTGGTCGAGGCCTTGGCCGGATAGGTGGTGGCAGGGGCGGCGTGACCCGCCCCCGCGTCGCATCACTTCTTGCGCGCGCGTTTGGGCGCCGCGGCGGCTTCCTTGTCCTCTTCCTCGTCGTGCTCTTCCTCGCCCGCTTCGGTCAGCGCCTCGCCGAGGGCCTTGAGCTTGTCCTGCGACTTGTCGGCCTTGTCCGCGATCTTGGTCGTGGCGGCGCCCAGGCGGTGGAGCAGCGCATGGACACGGTCGGCGTCGGGCGTGTCTTTCTCCAACTGCTTGCGCAGCGAGGCAAGGTCGCGCAGGATACCCTTCGCGCCTGACACGTCGCTGTCGGCGAGCGCGGCTTCCCAATCCTCGATCATGTCGGCGCCCTTGGCGGGCTTGGTCGATTCCAGTCCGCGATTGATCGCGTTCATCGTTCCAGCAAATTTGACGGCCATGTGACGAACTCTCCTAGCGGGCGGGTGCCCGCGCGTGGAAACGAGAGCGCCCGGCTAAGTGTCCGTCCCGACTCGATTAGTTCTTCAATTTCCAGCCGCGGCGCAGCAGCGTGTAGCAGAGCACACCCATCGCCACGTCGATCGCGAGAATGACGACGCTGCCGAGCATGACGGGCGAATCGGCGGTGCCGAGGAACCCGTAACGAAAGCCCGAGATGACGTAGAAGAACGGATTCACGTGGCTGAACGCGCGGAACGCGGGGGCCAGGTGATCGACCGAGTAGAAGGTGCCCGACAACAGCGTCAGCGGCGCGATGACGAAGTTGGTGACCGCAGCCGCGTGATCGAACTTCTCCGCCCAGATCGAGGTCAGCACGCCCGCGAGGCTGAGGAACAAGGCGCCGAGCAGCCCGAACCACAATACTGCGAGCGGATGCTGCGGCGTGACGTGGACATCCGGCCAGAGCGACATTGCCAGCCATACCGCCGTGCCGACGCAGAAGGCGCGCGTGACCGCACCCCCCGTCAGCGCGGCGAGCAGTTCTCCGGTCGAGAGCGGTGGTTGCAGATAGTCGACGATCGTGCCCTGAATCTTGCCGACCAGCAGCGAGAAGCTGGCATTGGCGAAGGCGTTCTGCATCATGCCCATGATGATCAGGCCGGGTGCGACAAAGTCGGCGAACGGCACAACGGTGCCGCCGACGCGCACGGGCGCGCGCGCGCCGTTCGCAACTGTGAAGATGACGAGGAACAGCAGGGTCGTAATCGCCGGCGCCCACACGGTCTGGAGCTGCACCTTGAAGAAACGGCGCACCTCCTTCACATAGAGGGTTCGCAGGCCGCCCCAGTTCACGTTCCGGATGACCGGGACACCCGGTGCGTTCCTGACTGCCGATTGGACTTGGCCGATTGGGGGCTGGCTGCTCATGGCTCTGGCGGGTAACCGTTGCCGACAGCACCCGCAACCGGCACGCTTGAGGGATTACACGAATGTCCTGGACCGACGAGCGCATCGACACGCTCAAGACCATGTGGGAAGCCGGCCAGACCGCGAGCCAGATTGCCGAAGCGCTGGGCGGGGTCAGCCGCAATGCCGTGATCGGCAAGGCGCACCGACTGGGACTGCAGTCGCGCCCGTCGCCCGTGGTCAGCAAGGAGGAAGCGCGCGCGCAGGTTGCCGCAGCGCAGGATGCTGCCTCGATGACCGATACGGTTCCCGAGGTCGCCGAAGCTGAGACGGTCGTCATCGCCGAGCCGGAGCCGGTGATCGCGCCCGCGCCGCCGCCCGCGCCCGAGCCGGTAGTCGATGAAGACGAGGTTGAGGAAGAAGCGGAGCCCGTTGCAGCGGCGCCGGCGGCGCGCGAGCGTCCAGTCGAATCGCAGCAGCCGATCCTCCGCTCGGTCGGCCCCGGCGGCTTTGTTCGCCAGTCGCCCGGTGAGCAGCAGGCGCCGAGCACCCCTGCGCCGCCGCGCCGGCTGGTCCCAGCGCGCACCGCGCCCGAATATGCCGACAAGACCTCGCTGCTCGATCTGAGCGACAAGGTCTGCAAATGGCCGCTCGGTCACCCGGGCGAGCCGGACTTCCACTTCTGCGGCGAGAAGGTGAACCCCGGTTTTCCCTATTGCGTCACGCATTGCGGCCACGCGTATCAGGCGCAGCTGCCGCGCCGTGATCGCCGCGCGCCGCCGCTGCCCTTCGGTGGTCCGCGCATGCGCTGATCGGCGCGTAACCCCCGTACTTTCCGAAGGGTCGGTCCAATCCGGTGGGATGGGCCGACCCTTTGTTGTTCAGACATTTGTGTAAATGCCGTGTTCGGTGAGCCAATGTGCGGTGCCGAACCGCTACCATCGGTGCGCCATACCTAACCCGAAAGGGTTAGGTCATGGTGGGAATATTCCCTCGCTTCACGGGTCGGTCGCAGTCGCGGCTGGTCGGCCAACGACGTGGCGCGGTGCTGGTCGAGTTCGCGCTGGTGCTGCCGATTCTGATCACGCTGGTGATGGGGGTCTTGTGCTACGGCCAGTATATCTGGCTCGCGCACAGCGTGCAGGCGGCCGCGAACGATGCGGCGCGCGCGATCGTCGCCGGGGTCACCCCGGCCGAGCGTCTCACCCTGGCGCAGGCGGCGGTCGCCAATGACATCGCGAACATCGCCGAGTTGAAGAGCGACAAGGTGGCGATCGCGATCGATGAAGCGGGCGCCCGCGCGACGATCAGATTGCGCGTCGACGCGCGCGCGCTGACGTTGCTGTCGACCGGCATCGTGCCGCTGCCCGAGCCGGTGATCGAGCGGCGTGCGGTGGTGTCGCTGGCGGTCCTGTGACGATGCGCTGCCCCTCGCTGTTACGAAGCGCGCGCGGCGGGGTGGGCGTGTTCGTCGCCTGCGCGATGCCGCTGCTGATCGGTTTCGCGGCATTCGCGGTCGATCTGGGCACCGCGCAGCTCGACGCGCGCCGATTGCAGGGGATCGCCGACAGCGCCGCGCTGGCCGCTGCCAGTGCTCCCAGAGATGCCGACAATGTGGCGCGGGACCTGGTCACGGCGAGCTGGGGCACCGCGACCGTCGCTCGCGTGACCACCGGCCGTTACCGCGCCGACGCAACGGTGCCGGTGGCGCAACGCTTCACCGCCGCGGCGGACGGCGACGCGGTGCGGGTCGAGCTCAGCGCGCGCTCGCCCACCTTCTTCGCGCGCATCTTCGGCTACGACTCGCTGCCGATCACGCGCGCGGCGACGGCGCAGCGGCGCGCGGTGGCGAGCTTCTCGGTCGGCTCGCGCCTCGCGGCGATCGACGGCGGGGTCGTCAACGCGCTCCTATCCGCGCTGACCGGGCGAACAGTGTCGCTCGGCGTACTCGATCACCGCGCACTCGTGGAGGCGAGAGTCGACATCTTTCAGCTGCTCGACCGCCTGCGATTGCGCGCCAACCTGTCGGTCAACGATTACGGCGACCTGCTCGCCGCCGACGTGCGGGTGACGGACCTGTTCGGTGCGCTGGGCGACACGCTGAAGGCGACGGGTCAGGAGGCGGCGGCCGACGCGGTCGGGCGCGTTGGCGCGGCGCTGGGCGGGCAGACGATCAGGCTCGGCACGCTGATCGACCCGGGTCCGCTCGCCACGCAGGGGGTCGGCAGCAGCGGCGTGGCGCGGGTGCCGGTGCTGCCGTTCATGACCGCGCTGCTGGAGGCGGGCGGAGCGCGGCGGCTGGCGCTAGACCTCGGAGCCGGTGTTCCCGGCGTTGCGTCGGCGAAGGTGAGCGTCGCAATCGGTGAGCGCGCGCAATCCTCGCCGTGGCTCGCCATCACCGACACGGGCGATACCGTGATCCGCACCGCGCAGGCGCGGATCTACGCGCGCCTCCGGGTCGCACCGACATTGCTGCCCGGCCTGTCGAGCCTCGCCTCGATCGATCTGCCCCTGTTCGTCGAGGCGGCAGGGGCGGAGGCGCGGTTGAAGAAGATCGACTGCGCCGCGCCGATGCGGGCGGTGACGTTGGAGGGCCGGGTCGATCCGGTGCAGGCGGCGATCGGCACAATTGACGAGGCGAAGCTCGCCGACTTCTCCAAACCGATCACGCCGACGACCGCGCGTCTCGTCGACACGCTGCTGGTCGACGTGACGGGTAGCAGCCGCGTCTCGCTGGGCGCGGCGGAGCCTTGGCAGGCGAGACGTTTTACGCAGGACATGATCGACACCGGCGCGGTTGAGACGATCCGGTCGAGCACCCCGCTGCAGGGGATCGCGACCTCGCTGATCGCGCAGGCATCGCTAAAGGTGACATTGATCGGGCTGCCGCTGCCGATCGACCCGCTGCTGCGCGCGGTCGGCGGCATCCTGTCGGGGATCGCCGCGCCGCTCGACACGCTGCTGATAGCGGTGACGGGAACGTTGGGGCTCGGCATCGGCGAGGGCGATTTGCAGGTGAATGGCCTGCGATGCGGGAATGCGGTGTTGGTCGGCTGAGCCGAGACGGGCCGGCGCGCGAACGCCGGCCCGTGTACGTCGGATCAGAAGCGGAACGCCGCCGTCGCGCGCATCGAATGCCAGCGGAACTTGCTGTCGCTGCGGGCGAAATCGGTGCCGCCGGTGTTGGGCGCGAGAATGAAGGGATTGCTCGCGGGCGTGGTACCGGTCGATCCGGCGCGAACGCGGTACGCGTCGTCCTGATACTGGTGGTACATATATTCGAGCCCGATCGAAAAGTTGTTCCCGATCCGCTGCTCGACGCCGCCGCCGCCCTGGATGCCGAACTGGTTGCGCTTGCCGCGCTCGGAGAAGGCGTTGGCGGTGTTGGTGGTGGTGAACTCACGGTCGATCCGCGCGTAGCCCGGGCCGAAGGTGCCGTAGAACAGCGTCGAATCGTTGGGCGTGTAGCCGGCGCGCGCACGGATGCCCGCCTCCCACTGCAGATCGCGCGTCATCACGTAATTGGCGGGCGTGGTTGAGAAGCCGGACACGCTGTCGCTGATCTCGCTCTTGCCGAACTCACCCACGACGCCGACGACGAAGCGGCCCATCTGCTGGTCGAGGCCAATACGCCCGTAATACGCCCAGCCGTCCTTGTCGTTGCGGCAGCCCGCGCCTGCCGGCAGCGTCGGTGCGGCGGTCGAGGTGCGACCCGGCGCGTTGGCGCTGATCGCGCGACCGTTGCAGAAGCCTGGCGAGAAGGCATTCGCGCCCGCGGCGGTCGTGACCGTGTCGCCGAAGCGGCCGTCGAGATTGCGATCGAACAGTATCGACGATCCGCGATCGTTGCCCTGAACGTCGTAGCCGCCGGCCGCGCCGACGTAGATGCCGCTGAAGCCGGTGGTGACTTCCTGCGCGACGGCGGGCGTGGCGGCGAGCAGCGCGGCCGCGCCGGCGAGTAGCTTGATCTTCATTAGAACCTCCCGTGAACTCGGGCGCCGAACGGACCGATATGGCAATATGTTGCGTGACGTTTGGTTGCTGGCTTGTGCCCCTTCTGTTCGCGTCGGCGCTGGGGTATAGCGGCTCGCATGGCCGACGATCTCTTTGCCTCTTCGACCGCTAGTGTCGGCAGCTACGATGCGTCATCGATCGAAGTGCTGGAAGGGCTGGAGCCGGTACGTCGGCGCCCCGGCATGTACGTCGGCGGCACCGACGAGCGCGCGCTGCACCATCTCGCCGCCGAGGTGCTCGATAATGCGATGGACGAGGCCGTCGCGGGGCACGCGACGCGAATCGAGGTGACGCTGGAGCCGGGCAACCGGCTGACTATCACCGATAACGGTCGCGGCATCCCGGTCGATCCGCACCCGAAGTTCCCCGACAAATCGGCGCTGGAGGTGATCCTGTCGACGCTCCACTCGGGCGGCAAGTTCGCCGGCAAGGCGTACGCGACCAGCGGCGGCCTGCACGGCGTCGGTGTGTCGGTGGTCAACGCGCTGTCGGCGGAGACGGTGGTCGAGGTCGCGCGCGAGCGGCAGCTGTATCGTCAGCGGTTCAGCCGCGGGCAGACGGTCGGCGTGCTGGAGCATGTCGGTGCGGCGCCCAACCGGCGTGGTACCAGCGTCTCGTTCGTGCCCGATCACGAGATTTTCGGACCCGAGCTGAACTTCAAGCCGGCGCGGCTCTACAAGCTGGCGCGGTCGAAGGCGTATCTGTTCGCGGGCGTCGAGATCCGCTGGAAATGTGCCGCGTCGCTCATTTCCGACGATACGCCGGCGGAGGCGGTGTTCCAGTTTCCGGGCGGCCTCGCCGACCATCTGCGCGAACAGCTGGGCGGGCGCGAGTGCGCCACCGCCGACGCGTTCGCGGGCACGCAGGACTTCGCCGATGCGCCCGACGGCACCAAGATGGGCAAGGTCGAGTGGGCGGTCGCCTGGCCGCTGTGGAGCGAGGGCAGCTACAGCTGGTATTGCAACACGATCCCGACCCCCGATGGCGGCACGCACGAGCAGGGATTGCGCCAGGCGCTGGTCCGCGGGCTGCGCGCCTTCGGCGAGCTGGTCAACAACAAGCGCGCGAAGGAGCTGACCGCCGACGACGTGATGGTCGGCAGCGAGCTGATGCTGTCGGTGTTCATCCGCGATCCCCAATTCCAGAGCCAGACCAAGGACCGGTTGACCTCACCCGAGGCCGCAGGGCTGGTCGAGAAGGCGGTGCGCGACCATTTCGACCATTGGCTCGGCCACAACATGGAGCGCGGTCGCGCGCTGCTGTCCTACGTGCTTGAACGGATGGACGAGCGGCTCCGGCGCAAGCAGGAGCGCGAGGTCAAGCGCAAGACCGCGACCAGCGCGCGGAAGCTGCGCCTGCCGGGCAAGCTGACCGACTGCTCGGCCGATGCGCCCGCGGGCACTGAACTCTTCATCGTCGAGGGCGACTCGGCCGGCGGCAGCGCGAAGCAGGCGCGCGACCGCAAGACGCAGGCAATTCTGCCGATCCGCGGCAAGATCCTGAACGTCGCCAGCGCCACCAGTGCCAAGATCCTCGCCAATCAGGAGATCGCCGATCTCGGCCTCGCGCTCGGCTGCGGGACGCGAAAGGACTGCGTGGCGGACAACCTGCGGTATGAAAAGGTCATCATCATGACCGACGCCGACGTCGATGGCGCGCATATCGCGACGCTGCTGATGACGTTCTTTTTCCAGGAAATGCCGGATATCGTGCGGCGCGGGCACCTCTACCTCGCGCAACCGCCGCTCTACCGGCTGACGCACGGCGCGAAGAGCCTGTACGCGCGCGACGACGCTCACCGCGCCGAGCTGGAGCGGACCGCGTTTCGCGGCAAAAAGGTCGAGGTCGCGCGCTTCAAGGGACTGGGCGAGATGAACCCGGGGCAGCTGCGCGAGACGACGATGGATCCCGCCTCACGCGCGCTGATCCGCATCACGCTGCCGCAGGAATATGAGGAACGCGCGGGTGTGAAGGACCTGGTCGACCGGTTGATGGGAACCAATCCCGCGCACCGCTTCGCGTTCATTCAGGAGAATGCGGCGCGGATGGACGAGGAAGCGATCGACGCCTGACGTTCGCACGCGGCTGAGTCGAGGCCAGTTGTGCGTCGCAACGCGCCTTTGTACTAGCCGACCTTCGCGGTGTCGCCGCGGCCGTCGATCGGCCGCGTGGGGCGGATGCTAGGAGCCGACGATTGAGCCTGTTGCTTTGGACCAGCGTATCGGTCGCCGCGATGACGCCGTCGGCGTTCGAGACCGCGCTGTTCGCCGATCAGCCGCCGGTTGCTGCGAGCGCGGTTGGTGCATCGGCGGCACCGCCCTCCGCCTCGGAGACCATGAGCCAGGAAGCCGCGCAGGACACGGCGACTCTCCCGGAGCAGGAGATCGTGCCGCCGCCGGTCGTTCGCACGCTGCCGCCGGCCAGTGAAGGCGAACCGGTGCCGGGCAGCGACATCGTCGTCACCGGAGAGCGTCGTGGCCTCGCGCCCGACCCGCTCCGCTCGGTCAACGAAACCGCGTTCAAGGCGACGCAGGCGGTGGACGACGCGATCACCGGCCCCGCTGCGCGCGCGTACAAGAAGACGCTGCCGCGCGAGGTTCGCAAGGGCATCCACAACTTCCTGTACAACTTTCGCGAGCCGGTCGTGTTCGTGAACTTCCTGCTGCAGCACAAGATCGGCAAGGCGGCGGAAACCTTCGCGCGCTTCGCGATCAACACGACCGCGGGCGTCGCGGGCATCTTCGACGTTGCCAAGAAGAAGCCGTTCAAGCTGCCGCGGCGTAGCAACGGATTTGCTAATACGCTCGGCTTCTACGGCGTGCCGAACGGCCCGTTCCTGTTCCTGCCGATCACGGGTCCCACGACGCTGCGTGACCTGTTCGGCGGCGCGATCGACCGGCTGATCCTGCCGTTCACCTACGGCAGTCGCGTGACCAAGCCAGCGTTCGTCATCCCCTTCGCGACGCTGAGTGTGCTCGATCACCGGTCGGAATTCGACGGCACGCTGAAGAAGCTGCACGACAATGCCGCCGACCCTTACGCCAATTCGCGCACCTTCTACCTGCAACGCCGCCAGGCCGAGATCGACGCGTTGAAGCGCGGCGAGCCGCTGGTCGGCGGAATGACCGAGCCGCCCGAGGACGTCGACGAGCGCGGACGCCCGATCCGCGCCGACGAGCGCGAGATCACGCCACCGCCAGTCGTGCCGACGATCTCGACTTCGCCGCCCTCTGCCGCGGCTCCGGCAAGCGACACAGGCGCCGCATCTCCGGCTACCGCAGCGGCCAACGACAATGCTGGCAAGTCGACCAATCAAGGTGACATCGCCGCTGCACTCGAAGCCGCACCGGATCGCGCGCCAGCGGCGTGAGGCACTGCCGCGCGGCGGGCCCGGTCCGCTAGCGTTGAGGGCGTTGACTCACGCAGCCTCGCGCCGGGTTCCGCGGTAGAGCCACCACACCAGCGTCAGGAACAGGATTGTTCCGCCGACCAGCGCGATGTGGGTGAAGGCCGGGCCGACCACCGCCAGCGGCGCATCGCTGCCCGTCGCCGCGACGATGCCGGCGAACACGACCTGCCACAGGCTTTCACCCACGATCATGCCCGTCGCGACCAGCACGCCCAGCCGGCGCGCGAACTCCGCGTCGCGCGTGCGATCGGCCCAGCGATCGTAGAGGTGGCCGACGACGGCGCCGATCGTCACGGGCAGGATCACCGCCATCGGCAGGTAAATGCCGATCCCGACCGCGAGTGGCGGCAGCCTCAGCCGACCCGCGCGTCCGAGCAGGCCGTCGAGCGCGATGAAGATCACGCCCGCCACCGCGCCCCAGCCGAGCATCGACCAATTGAGATTGCCGCCCAGCACGCCCTGCGCCAGCGCCGAGATCAGCCCGGCTTGCGGTGCGGCGAGCGCGTTGGGACCGGCGCCGGGCGCGCCGGCAAAACCGAAGGCGGTCTGGAGCAGGTCGAGCACCGGTGCGATCACGATCGAGCCGAAGATGACGCCGATCACCAGCGCGACCTGCTGCTTCCACGGCGTTGCGCCGACGAGCTGCCCGGTCTTCAGGTCCTGCAGATTGTCATTGGCGATCGTCGCAATGCCGAAGACGATGCCGGTCACGATCAGCGCGTAGGCGACCAGCGCCTGCGTCTGTTCGGGTGCGCCGCCGCGCCCGACCAGACCGACGAGCAGCAGCGACGCGGCGAGCACCGCGAGGATGCCGATCCCCGACACTGGCGAGTTGGACGCGCCGATCAGCCCCGCCATGTACCCGGTCACCGCCGCGATCATCAGCCCGACGACAACGACGAACACGAGCGCGCCCGCGATCAGCAGCAGCGCCGATCCGGCCAGTGGTCCGCCCGCCAGCACGCTCCACAGCAGCCACGCGATCGGCACGAGGATCGCGACCGCACCTCCCGCGACGATGCCGATTGGCAGATCGCGCTCCTCCAACGCCAGCGTCTCGCCGCCCGCGCGCGCGGCACTGGCGGCGAGTGCGCTGCGGATGCCGCCGACGACCGGCCCCGCGATCTTGAGCAGCGTCCAGATCGCCGCCACGCCGATCACGCCCGCACCGAAGAAGCGCACGTCGTCGCGAAAGATCGTGCCGGCCCATTCCTCGACCCCGACCGACAAGGGGTGCTGTGCGGTGAGGAACGGCAGCAGGATGAACCAGCCGGTGATCAGTCCGGCGAGCTGTGCGAGGCCAACCGACAGTCCGACGAGATGCCCGACCCCGAACAGCGCGAACGACAGCCCACCCGCGATCCCCGTCGCGCCCGAACCGACGCGGAACCAGGTCGCGGCCTCTGCGGCAGCGAGCTTCATCTGTGTCAGGATCGCGAACAGCGCCGAGACGATCGATCCGCGCACCAGCACGCGCAGGCCGGCCTCGCTCTCCTTCGCACCCGTCTGCGTGTTCGACCCCGCCTGCAACACCTCCGCCGCGGCGCGTCCCTCGGGATAGGGCAGGTCGTCGCCCACCACGAGCGCGCGGCGCAGCGGTACCGAGAACATCACACCCAGGATGCCGCCGGTCGCGGTGATCGCGCTCGTCGTCCAGAACGGGAATCCGCTCCACCAGCCGATCATCACCAGACCCGGCAGCACGAACACGATCGCGGCGAGCGTGCCTGCGGCCGAGGCGATCGTCTGCACAATATTGTTCTCGAGCATGTTGCTGCCCGGCAGGAAGCGCAGCACCGCCATCGAGATCACCGCGGCGGGGATCGAGGTCGCGAAGGTCAGCCCCACCTTCAACCCCAGATAGGCGTTGGCGGCGGTGAACAGCAGCGTGATGACGCCGCCGAGCACAATGCCGCGCACGGTCAGCTCGGGCAGTCCGCCGATTGCGGCGGAGGCGGGTGAGGGCGCGACAGTCGGTTGGGTCATGCCGCCGTCATCGCGGTCGCAGCGCCGCAACGCAACCGCGCGCGTGGCTCAGCGCGCATAATCCGCGTCGCTGACCGGCTCCAGCCACGTCACCGCACTGCCGTCCAGACTTTCCTGGATCGCGATGTGCGACATCGCGGTGTCAGCGCTCGCGCCGTGCCAGTGGCGCTCGTCGGGCGCGAAGCGAACGACATCGCCGGCGCGGATTTCCGCGCGCGGCTCGCCCTCGCGCTGCACCCAGCCACGTCCGAAGGTGACGATCAGCGTCTGGCCGAGCGGGTGCGTGTGCCAGTTGGTCCGCGCGCTAGGCTCGAACGTCACGTGCGCGCCCGCGACGCGCGAGGGCGCTTCCGCTGGGAACAACGAGTCAATGCGCACGGTCCCGGTGAACCACTCGGCCGGGCCCTTGCTCGACGGATTGCTGCCACCCTCGATGATCTGCATGTCGACGCCTCGCGCTTGTTTCGCGGCCAACGAACGCTTGCCGGGCCGAAAGGTGCGCCTGCTCGACACTCAGGCGGCACTCGCTTAGTCGCGGGACCGAGAAGGGGTGAGATGATGGCGGATGCGTTGAAGGTCGCGCTGGCGGGGCTCGGCACGGTTGGTGGCGGCGTGATCCGGCTGCTGGACGAGAACCGCGATCTGATCGCCAGGCGTGCGGGTCGTCCGATCGAGGTCGTCGCGGTGTCGGCGCGCGACCGCAGCAAGGATCGCGGGCTCGACCTGTCGCAGCTCGCCTGGGTCGATGATACGACACAGCTGGCACACGCCGACGCCGACGTGGTGGTCGAGCTGGTCGGCGGGGCGGACGGACCTGCACTGGCGCTGGCGCGTGCGACGCTGGCCGCGGGCAAGGGCTTCGTCACCGCGAACAAGGCGATGCTCGCGCACCACGGGCTCGAACTGGGCGCAGCGGCCGAACAGGCGGGCGTGCCGCTGAAGTTCGAGGCCGCGGTCGCGGGCGGCATTCCGGTCATCAAGGGGCTGCGCGAGGGCGCGGCCGCAAACGCGATCGGGCGCGTGACCGGCATCCTGAACGGCACGTGCAACTTCATCCTCAGCCGCATGGAGGCGGAAAGCCGCGACTTCGCCGACGTGCTCGCCGAGGCGCAGGCGCTGGGCTTCGCCGAGGCCGATCCCTCGTTCGACATCGACGGCGTGGATGCCGCGCACAAATTGTCGATCTTGGCGAGTATCGCGTTCGGCACGCGTCCGGCGTTCCCGAACGTCCAGGTGAGCGGCATCCGCCACGTCCTCGCCGCCGACATCGCGGAGGCCGCGGCGCTCGGCTACCGCGTGCGGCTGGTCGGCGTCGCCGAGGCGGGGGCAGGCGGGCTATTCCAGCGCGTCCACGCGCATCTGGTGCCCGCCGATCACCCGCTGGCGCACGTCACCGGCGCGACCAACGCCGTGGTGGCGGAGGGCAATTACGTCGGCCGGCTGCTGTTCCAGGGGGCGGGCGCGGGGGCCGGGCCGACCGCGAGCGCTGTGGTCGCCGACCTGATCGACATCGCCCGCGGCGAGTTCGGCACCGCCTTCGCGATGCCGGTCGATGCGCTCGCCGCGGCCGAGCCGGCCGATAGCGGTGAGCGGCGCGGGCGTGCCTATCTGCGCTTCGCGGTCGCGGACCGCGTCGGCGTGCTGGCGGAGATCGCTGCGGCGATGCGCGACGCGGGCGTCTCAATCGAGAGCCTGATCCAGCGCGGCGCCAATCCGGGCGGCGACGTGCTGGTCGCGATCGTCACGCACGAGGGTCCAGAACGCTGCGTCGCTTCGGCGCTGGAGCGGCTGCGCGGATCACAGAGCCTGACCGGCGAGCCGCTGTGGATGCATATCCTCGGCTGAGACTGGCCGATCAAAACGTAGAAGGCCGCGGCGTCCCCCCTGGAAGCCGCGGCCTTCGTGTCCGAATACGCCGGAACAAATTGGTAGAAGGGTCAGGCGACCTCGGCGGTTGCGACCTCGTCGGGCTCGCGCAGCACGTAGCCGCGACCCCAAACGGTCTCGATGTAATTTTCCCCATCGCACGCCATGCTTAGCTTCTTGCGCAACTTGCAGATGAACACGTCGATGATCTTGAGTTCGGGCTCGTCCATCCCGCCATAGAGATGATTGAGGAACATCTCCTTGGTCAGCGTGGTGCCCTTGCGAAGCGAGAGCAGCTCGAGCATCGCATATTCCTTGCCGGTCAGGTGCACGCGCGCGCCGTCCACTTCGACCGTCTTCGCGTCCAGATTGACCGCAAGCTTGCCGGTGCGGATGACCGACTGTGAGTGACCCTTCGAGCGGCGGACCACCGCGTGGATGCGCGCGATCAGTTCCTCGCGGTGGAACGGCTTGGTTACGTAATCGTCGGCGCCGAAGCCGAACGAACGTACCTTCGAGTCCATCTCGTTTACGCCCGACAGGATCAGCACCGGCGTCGACACGCGCGCGACGCGCAGCTTTTTCAGCACGTCATAGCCGTGCATGTCGGGCAGGTTTAGGTCGAGCAGAATGATGTCGTAATCGTACAGCTTGCCCAGATCCAAGCCTTCCTCGCCTAGGTCGGTCGAGTAGACGTTGAATCCTTCGGTCGAGAGCATCAGCTCGATCGCCTTGGCAGTGGTCGGCTCGTCTTCGATCAAGAGTACGCGCATCTGCTGTTCCCCGGTTTTCAGACCCGCGCCGCCGCCCTGTTCGGGGTGCTGGTCTGCCAGATAAATTAACTATCCGGCTTCTGAACGCAAAAGGTTAATTCGCGCTTAAGCGCGCTCGTTCATTCATCTTTTTCGCGGCGCGTCGGGAAACGAGGTTTGCCAAGGGCCGTGAACAGACGTCGCTCGCGCGTGGTCGGAATGTCCTCGCCCAGCATTTCGCGCAAATAAAGGCTGCGTATCAGCGTGAAGGCGACCACCAGAATGCCGCCCGAGAAGAACAGTCCGAACAGGCCGAATACTGCGCCCGTGCCGATGATCGCGAACAGGCTGAGCGCGGGCGGGATCGAGACGACGCGGCTGGTGACAAACGGCGTGACGAAATTGGTCTGGATGACGCGAACCGCCGCGAACACGACCAGCGCCCAGATCAGCTGATCGGTGCCCGCGGTCGCGGCAAGGCCAAGCGCCGGCAGCATCGCGCCGAGCGGACCGACATAGGGGATGAACTCGCTGATCCCAGTTAGCAGACCCAGCAGCGCGGGCGAGGGGACGCCCGCGATCCACAGGCCGATGCCGACCATCAGGCCCATCGCAGTCATCTGGATCAGCTGCGCGCGCAGCCACAGCAGCAGCGTCGAGCCGACATCGCCGAGCGCATCCTCCGCCGCGGCGCGCTTGGTCGGCGGCACCAGCAGCAGCGCGCCGCGCTCGTACACCTTGGGGTCGACCGCGAAAAAGATCGCGCCGAACAGTACCAGCACCGCGTTCAGCAGCAGCTCGCCCGCGCCGCGCGCGAGGCTGCCGATGTCCTGCGCGACGCGGCTGCCGGCGAAGGCGGCGCGCGCAGCGTCGGCGACCTTCGCACCGACGGGCGACTGAGACATATAGTCCTGCAGCTTCTGGATTAGCCCCGGCAGCGAGACGACGAGCGTGTTGACCTGCTGCCGGAACTCGACGCCGAACAGCCACCCGAGTAGCCCGAGGAAGCCGAGGACGGAGGCGACGCCGAGTCCTAGCGCGACCTTGGGCCGCGCCTTCAGGTGCGTTTCGTACAGTTCGGCGATCGCGTGAATAACGATCGCGATCAGCATCGAACCGAAGGCGAGGATCAGCAGGTGTCGGGCTAGGTACAGCGCGGCGATGACGGCGACGATCGCGATGAGCCACAATACGCGCCGGATGAAGCGGGCGTCATCGGCGTCGGGGCTCAGCCGGTTCATGCGGCGCAGGGAGATCGTTGCATCCCCGGCACAACGTGCGTTCGCGTGAAAAGTGACGGCGTGAACACGCGAAAACGAATCAGTCCGGCAGCAGCGCGATCGCTCCCGCATCCCACGTCAGCATCGCCTGATAGGTTGCGGGCGCGGCGGGCAGCAAGGCGCGTGCCGCGACGCCGGGCAGGATAACGGCGAATGCGACCATGCAGGCGATTACGACTCCGCGTCGGCCCATCTCTGGCCTTGGCGCGACGAAGGCGGCGACTCCAGTCGCGAGCATCGGCCATAGGTGATAACGCAGGTCGGACGCGATCGACACGAACATAAAGCTCGCCTCCAGCGCGATGGCGGAGGCGAGAAGGCCGAGCGCGAGGCGGTGTCTGGCGCTACCGATCAGCGTAGCAACGGGCGTGGAAGCGATGGCGACCGCGAGAAGCACCGCGGCGGCGAGCCAAGCAATGGGCCAGCCGAGCGGCGTTTCGGCAAGTGCCGCTGCGAGGCGCTGCCACTGCGCGGCGGTGCGACCCGGAGGCACGAGTCCGAGATCGTTCGGCTCGTCGTCGGTCGGCGGGGCAGCGCTGGGCAAGCCGGCGGGTACGAGCCAGCGCTCGGTCACGTTCCAGTGCGACAGCCGCTGCTCGGCGTAAGCGAGCGGGTGGTGCAGCACCGCGCTTGCCAGTCGCACGTACAATTGACGACTCGGAAGCGCGTTCAGCGGTGCGATCACGTCGGCACAGTGCGACGGCTCGCCGAGGGGGTCCCAGAAGAAGGGCGACACGCAGCGGCGTTGGCGAAGCTGCGCGACCTGGGAAGGCGACAGGCCGGTGTCGGACGTCGCATCACTGCGCGCAGCGATGCCGGCGAGGTCGAACAGCGGCTGCGTCTTCTCGACCCCGCTCTGCGCCGAGCCGATCAGTCGGTGGTTGATCGTTCCCGAGCCTGCGAGCACCGCGGCGGTGATCGCGACGGTGATGATCGCGCGCCTGACGATGCCGCCAGTCGGCGCAAGGGCTGCGATCATCGGCGCGAGTGCGAATACGGCGTTCGCCCTCAACAGCAGTGCGTAGAGGAGCAGCAGCGCGGCGATCGCCACGGCCGCGATCGGCAGCGGTCGACCGCGTAGCTGGAATGCGGCGACGAGGCCGGTGGCCGCAAGCGCGGTCGCGATCATCTGCGCGTCCTTGAGCACGACGACCTGCCAGCCGAGAAACAAGGGTGATGTGCCCAGCGCCAGCACGCCCGCCTGCCGCCATCTATCGGGCAGCGCAGCGGCGATCAGGCCGAGTCCGGTCCAGTAGAGCGCCACCTGCACCGCGAACATCGGTGCGGTGCCGCGGCCGAGCGGATGGAGCCACGTCCACAGCTGCACCATTGCGGGCGGATGCCAGTCGTCGAACGCGCCCGACAGCACCTGGCCGAACTGCGCGACGGTGTCATATTGCGCGTAGCCCGGCGCGAAGACCAGCAGCGTCGCGAGCGCGAGCAGCGCGGCGACGATCAGCGGCGGCCTGGCCAGCGAAGCAGCGGAAGCGGGCGGCATGACAGCGCGGATCATCGCCGCTTCACCCCGCAGCGTCCAGCGCTGCTCGCGTGAGGGGGGCACCCGCATCGCGGCAGGTGCCCCGACACGTCAGATGTGGATCGGGCGCCCGTAGGCGGCGAGCACGCTCTCGTGCATCATCTCGCTAAGCGTCGGATGCGCGAACACTGTTTCCTGCAACTCGGCCTCGGTCGTCTCGAGCTGCCGCGCGATGACATAGCCCTGGATCAGCTCGGTCACTTCCGCTCCGACCATGTGTGCGCCGAGCAGTTCGCCCGTCTTCGCGTCGAACACCGTCTTTACGAAGCCGTCCGCCTCGCCGAGCGCGATCGCCTTGCCGTTGCCGATGAAGGGGAACTTGCCGACCTTCACGTCGCGGCCGCTTTCCTTCGCCTTCGCCTCGGTCAGGCCGACGCTTGCCACCTGCGGGCGCGAATAGGTGCAGCCGGGGATGTTCCAGGTCTCGAACGGGTGCGGCTTCTCGCCCGCGATCGCTTCGACGCAGACGATGCCCTCGTGGCTCGCCTTATGCGCCAGCCACGGCGCGCCGGTGACGTCGCCGATCGCGTACACGCCCTCGACGTTGGTGCGGCCGTAACCGTCGACCTTGATCTGGCCGCGCTCGGTCGTGACGCCCAATTCCTCGAGTCCCAAATTCTCGGTGTTAGGGACGATACCGATCGCGACGATGACGTGGCTGTAGTCCTCCGTCACGGACTTGCCGTCCTTGCCCTTGATCGTCGCCTTCACGCCGCTCGCCGACGTGTCGATCTTCTCGACGCCGGCGCCGGTAACGATGCGGATACCTTCCTTGGTCAGCCGCTTCTCCATGAAGGCGCTGACTTCCTCGTCCTCGACCGGCAGGATGCGCGGCAGCATCTCGACCACGGTCACCTCGGCGCCCATGTCGTTGTAGAAGCTGGCGAACTCGATCCCGATCGCGCCCGATCCGATGACCAGCAGCTTGGTCGGCATGACCTCGGGTACCATCGCGTGGCGATAGGTCCAGATGCGCTTGCCATCGGCCTTGGCAAAGGGAAGGTCGCGCGCGCGCGCGCCGGTCGCGATCATAATGTGACGGGCGGTCAGCTCGGTCGTCTTGTCGCCCTGCGTGACCGTCAGCTTGCCTTTACCTGTCAGCTTGCCGACGCCCTCGTGCACCGCGATCTTGTGCTTCTTCATCAGGCCCTTGACGCCGGCGTTCAGCTGCCCCGCGACCTTACGGCTGCGCTCCACGATCTTGCCGAGGTCGAAGCCGATGTTGTCGGCCTTTAACCCGTAGTCGGCGGCATGGGTCATATAGTGATAGACCTCCGACGTGCGCAGCAGCGCCTTGGTCGGGATGCAGCCCCAGTTGAGGCAGATGCCGCCCAACCGCTCGCGCTCGACGATCGCGACCTTCATGCCAAGCTGCGACGCGCGGATCGCGGACACGTAACCGCCCGGACCCGAGCCGAGCACGATGAGGTCGTAGTTCATCTCTTAACCTTTTCGCTGAAACTGTCCACCAACGACCATCGCCATCAGCACTGTAGGAACGGCAAATGTAATCGCTCCTGAGAATGTTCTGATGATGGCCCAAGGCCGATCAGTGATTTCTTTGTAGACAGCTAGCGCCTGTAATTTCTGCGCCGCAGTCAAAGCGGGATCTTTTAGAAGCGCGATCACGTCAGAAATTTGTGCTTTATCCAACGTGACTGCTTGAAAGACGGCGCCTGCTGCTGCGCCCAGCAGGGCGGTCGCAACTGGCACAACGACTTGATACAGAATCTTGTCGCGTTTGCTTTCAAGCATGGGCGTTCCCTTTAAGCGTCCACGGGTCGCGGGCGGCGGTCGCGGTCGATCGCGACGAAGGTGAAATGCGCTTCGGTCACCTTGCGGGTCGTCTCGCGGTGGCGGTCGCGCGCGTGCGCCTCGACCGCGATGGTGAGCGAGGTGCGCCCGACCTTGACGACGTCGGCGAACACGCTGACCTCGTCGCCGACGTGGACGGGGGCGTGGAACTTCATGCCCTCCATCGCGATCGTGACCGCGCGGCCCTTGGCACGGCGCGCGGCGACGAGGCCGGCGGCCGAGTCCATCAGGCTCATCAGCCAGCCGCCAAAGATGTCGCCGTAGGCGTTGGTGTCCGCGGGCATGGCGGTGACGCGCATCGCAGGGTCGCGGAATGCCGCACTGGTTGCGTCACTCATCCGCGCACCCTCCACACCTCGCGCGCGCTCAGCACGCCCATCGCCAGCATCGTAGCCGCGCCGACCAGCCAGATCGTCCAGTAGCCCTGCGGATAGCTCCACGCCGCGCCCCAGAAGACGAGCGCGGTGATGCCGAGGCCGAGCGCGCCCCAGGCGATCTCGCGGATCACCGGATCGATCTCCAGCGGGGTGACGTGGCCGCGCGTCATCGCAGCGCCGCTCAGGCGAGCATGCCGAGCGGGTTCTCGACCAACTGCTTGAACGTCTGCATCAGCTCGGCGCCGTCCGCGCCGTCGATCGCGCGGTGGTCGAAGCTACCCGTCGCCGACATGATCGTGGCGACGCCGAGCGAGCCGTCCTCCATCACCCACGCGCGCTTCTCGCCCGCGCCGATCGCCAGGATCATGCCCTGCGGCGGGTTGATGACCGCCTCGAACTGCTTGATCCCGAACATGCCCATGTTGCTGATCGACGCGGTGCCGCCGGTGAACTCCTCCGGCTTCAGCTTCTTGTCGCGTGCGCGTGCGGCAAGATCCTTCATCCGGGTCGAGATGCTCGACAGGCTGGCCGTGTCCGCCTCGGTGATGACGGGGGTGATCAGCCCCTCGGGCGTCGACACCGCGACTGAGATGTCGGCGCGCTTGAAGCTGACGAGCTCGTTCGGCGTGAACATGACGTTGCACTTCGGCACCTGGATCAGCGCGGCGGCGAGCGCCTTGATCATTAGGTCGTTGACCGACAGCTTGACCCCGCGCGCCGACAGGCTGGTGTTCAGGTCACCACGCAAGCTGAGCAATTTGTCGAGGCGCACGTCGACCGTCAGGTAGATGTGCGGCACCTGCTGCTTCGACTCGGTCAGGCGACGCGCGATCGTCTTCCGCATGTTGCTGAGCTTGGTGGTCTCGTGCGGCACGTCGGGTATCTGCGGTGCCGCCGCGGGCGCAGGAGCGCTGCCGCCTGCGGTCGGCGCGGGCTGCGACGCCTCGGCCTTGGGCGCAGGCGCGGCGCCCGGCTTCGCCTGCTCGACGTCGGCCTTGACGATGCGCCCGTTGGGGCCGCTGCCGGTCAGCTGCGAAAGGTCGAGGCCCTTGTCGGCGGCGATGCGGCGCGCGAGCGGGCTCGCCTTGACGCGGTCGCCGTCGTTCTGCGCGGGGGCAGCAGTGCCGGGCTTCGGCTCGTCCTTCGCGACCTGCGCATCCGCCGGCTTGCCATGATCGCGGTCGTCCTCAGGCGCGGGCCGTGCCTCGCTCCCGGTCTTGTTCGGGTCCTTGGGCGAGGGATGCGCCTCGCTCTCCTTCGCCGCGGGCTGGGGCGTCGACTCGCCCGATACGCTGCCCGCATCCTCGCCATCTTCGGCGAGCAGCGCGATTACCGCGCCCACCTTCACGCCGTCGGTCCCCTCGGGTACGGCGATCTTCGCAATCGTGCCCTCGTCGACCGCCTCGAACTCCATCGTCGCCTTGTCGGTCTCGATCTCGGCCATGATGTCGCCCGAGCGCACCGTGTCGCCTTCCTTCACCAGCCATTTGGCGAGCGTGCCTTCCTCCATCGTCGGGGAAAGGGCAGGCATCTTGATCTCGATCGGCATGGCAAACCTTTGCACGAATGCTTTCCTGGGGATGCGCGCGTCTCTCGCCCCCCGGCACCGTAGCGTCAAGCCCGCGGCGTGATCGGCATCGCTTGGCGGCTCTTCGAAAGCCTAGTAGATCGGGGGAAGAAAGGCCTTGCCATGCGCATCTACCTGACCGTGATCGACGACACGCCCGAGGCGCAGATCGCGCTGCGCTTCGCCGCCAGGCGCGCGGTGAAGACGGGCGGCGGGGTCGAGATACTGGCATTGATCCCGCCGCAGGAGTTCATCGCTTTCGGCGGCGTCCAGGCGACGATCGAGGACGATCAGCGCCGCCATGCCGAGGGGCTGGTGCAGCGTGCGGCGGGCACGCTGCTGGAGGAATCGGGTTTGCGCCCGTCGCTGACGGTGCGCAGCGGCGACGGGCCCAAGGTGATCCGCGAGCTGATCGCCGCCAATCCGCAGATCGCGGCATTGGTGCTGGGCGCGGCGGCGAGCGGCGCGCCGGGCGAGCTGGTCGGGCATTTCGCCGCCGATGTCGGCAGCCTGTCGGTGCCGCTGATGATCGTGCCCGGCGGGCTCGACCGCGAGGCGATCGACCGCCTGAGTTGACCGGCGTGCGATCACAGCGGCTTGAGCGCGGACGCGTTCGCGGTCACAAACGGCGCCATGAACCGCTCGCTCCTGCTCGCCGCGCTCCCGCTCGCTGTCATTCATCCTGCCGCCGCGGCTCCGCGCGAGGCGCCGTCGAAGGAGCGGATGCGCGCGACAGTCGAGAAGCTCGTCTCGTTCGGCACGCGCCACTCGCTGTCGTCAGCGACCGATCCGGTGCGGGGGATCGGCGCGGCGCGTAACTGGACCGCAGGCCAGTTCGCCGCGCTGTCGCGTGAGTGCGGCGGCTGCATCACGACCGAGCGTCTGTCGCGCCGCTTCATCGGTCCGCGCGCGCCGGACGGCGTTGTGATCGAGGACGTGCTCGGCATTCAGCCGGGTAGCGAGCCGGGGCGCTACGTCATCGTCGGCGCGCACATCGACAGCCGCGTCACCGACGTGATGAACGTGACCAGCGACGCACCGGGGGCGAACGACGACGCGTCGGGCGTCGCGCTGGTGCTGGAGGCGGCGCGCATCCTGTCAAAGCATAAGTTCAAGGCGACGATCGTCTACGCGGTCTTCTCGGGCGAGGAGCAGGGGCTGTGGGGCGCAACCTTGCTCGCCGACACCGCCAAGGCGCGCGGATGGCAGATCGACGCGATGCTCAACAACGACATCGTCGGCAATTCGGTCGGGCAGGGCGGCGTGGTCGATGCGAACCGCGTGCGTGTCTTTTCCGAGGGCATCCGCTCAAGCGAGTCGCTCGCCGAGGACATGGAGCGCCGCGCGATCGGCGGCGAGGACGATGGGCCCAGCCGCGCGCTCGCCAAGGCGATCGACGGTATCGCCGACGCGCTGCCGGGCAAGTTCGACGTGATGCTCGATCGCCGTCCCGATCGCTTCGGGCGCGGCGGGGACCACGAACCGTTCCTGAAGCTCGGCTATCCCGCGGTCCGCTTCTCGGTCGGGGCGGAGAATTGGGACCGTCAGCATCAGGACGTGCGCACCGAGAACGGACGCGTCTTCGCGGACACGATCGACGGCATGGACTTCGACTATCTCGCCAAGGTGACCGCGATCAACGTTGCGACGATCGCGCGGCTGGCGGCGGCGCCCGCTGCGCCGGCGAGTGCGTCGATCGCGGGCGCGCTGACCCGTGACACGACCGTGAAATGGGCGGCGGTGCCGGGGGCACAATCCTACCGCGTGCGCTGGCGTGCGAACGACCGGCAGGCGTGGAGCGACGAGCGCGTCGTGACGGGTGCGACGACGACGCTATTGAAGAACGTGCCGGTCGACGATCATTTCGTCGGCGTCAGCGCGGTCGGGGCCGACGGCGCGGAGAGCCTGGTGACGTTCGCAGGGCGCGATCGTGGCTAGGGTTGGGCCTGCATACCGGTACCGGATACGACAACGCCGCCCCGTCGTGATCGGCGGGACGGCGTCGTGATTACCTCGCTGTCAGTGCGTCAGCAGTTGCACTTGCCCTTGTAGCGATAGCCCTTGGCGTGGCCGTAGGACGCGTCCTCGTACACTTCCTCCTCGACTACGTTCGCGTTCGAGCCGCCGCTGACGGTCACCGTCGTGATCGTTGTACCGGGGTAATACCAGCCGTTGGCGTAGTAGCCGACCGACCCGACGGTGCTCGACGTCGTCACGACCGTGCCGTTACCGGCCACGACCGAGGGCGCCGGATAGGCGATCTGCGGTCCGGGGCCGTAGCCGGGGGGCGGGGGATAGCCGGCGCCGGCGGTCGCGTAACGCGTCACACCCGAGTAGGTGGTGCCGGCATAGTCGCCGCCGTAGCGGCCCTCCTGATAGGCGACGACCGGGGCGCCCTGTCCGGCGTAGCCGCCGGGCGCCGGGTAAGGGGCGCCGTAATCGGGGCCGACCGCCGGCGCGACGGGAACGCGTCCGGCGCGATCGTTGCGGTCGATCTCGCGCCCGACCAGCGCGCCTGCACCCGCGCCGATCGCGGTGCCGAGCAGGCGGTTGCCGCGTCCGGCGATGACGTTCCCGGCAACACCGCCCGCAACCCCGCCAATCACCGCGCCGCCAAGACCATTGTCGCGGTCGCGCGTCGCGTAACCGCCATAGGCCGCACCATAGCCGTTGTCGTACGCGTCACCGCGATAGGTATAGTCGACGCCCTGTCCATCGAACCGATCCCAGCCGATCCCGCCGACGCTGTCGTAGACCGAGCCGCGACCGTCGACGAGCACCGCGTCGTCGTAATAGCGCGACCAGCTATAGCCGACGGGCGGCGCGTACAGGCCGTAGGTCGACCAGTCGTTGACGTACCAGTTGGGCGAGACCCAGTAGCTCGGCAGCACGAAGCCGCGCACCGGCCGGCGATAGGCGCCCCAGCCGCCCGGCGCGCGCATGCCGCCCCACCAGCGATTGTTGATGTGACCGCCCCAGCGCGGCCGACAGCCGCCCAGGCACGAGTTGCCGCCGATCGGACGCGGGCCGTTCCAGCCGCCGGGACGATGTCCGTTCCAGCCACCCGGCCGCGGCGCATTCCACCCGCCGGGTTTCGGCCCGTTCCAGCCGCCGGGTCGGGGAGCATTCCAGCTGCCCGGACGTACGGGCGCCATTCCGCCGCGCGGACCCGCATGGGCGGGCACGGCCATGACGGTGGCGGCGGTGGCGGCGATCATCAGCATGCGCATGGCCGTTCATTCCCCTGTAAGGTGCGTTGCGCGATCGAACGCGCTTCACGTTTACCGGTTGCTTACCAAGCGCCAGATCGTCTCGCCACTGCAACGACCGTCCCGAAGTGGTGCAGCCGCGCAGGTAGACATCAACCCTGTTCGTTAGGAGATCGCGCCCGCGATCCGCGGCGCGAGCAGCGCCATCAACCGCTCGCATCCCACCGTGTCCTCTTCGTCGAAGCGGCCGGGCAAAGGACTGTCGAGATCGAGCACCCCGATCAGCCGGTCGTCGTGCACGATCGGCACGACCAACTCGGACGCACTCGCCGCATCGCAGGCGATATGGCCGGGGAAGGCGTGCACGTCGTCGACGCGCTGCGTCGTCCGCGTCGCCGCCGCAGTGCCGCACACGCCCGCACCCATCGCGATACGGATGCACGCCGCCTTGCCCTGAAACGGACCCAGAACAAGTCCGCCGTCGACCATGCGGTAGAAGCCCGACCAGTTGAGATCGGGCAGATACTGCCAGATCAGCGCCGCGGCATTCGCCATGTTGGCGACCGCATCGGGCTCGTCAGCGGTCAGCGCGTCAAGCGCGGCGAACAGGTCGTGGTAGAGCTCGTCCTTGGAGCCGGCGGACACGTCAAAGGCATACATGGCGCGCGATGTAGAAGCGCGGTGGGGGAGATGCCAGCGGCTGCGGGCAGGAAGGAACGGCACTGGCGTTCCCGCAGGGCGCTCCGTAGCATTCCGCCATGACGCTTCTTCGCACCCGCGTTCCGCTGCTCGCGCTCACCGCATCGCTCACGCTCGGCATGGGCCCGCCGACCGACATCACCGAGGTCACGCTGCTTCCGGCGCAAATAGTGGCTCAGGCCGACGTGCCCGGCATGAAGAGCAAGCTGGAGGACCTAGCGAGCGTGGATCCGGTGACGCCTTTACCAGCGAGCGCCAGGGACTCGATGCAGAGCATGGGCGCTATTCAGGCGTTGAGTCTGTTCGGCCGCGAAGACCTCGTCGCGGAGCAGAGTAGTAATTATCCCGCGAACGGATGCGCGGCGCTGACCGGCGTGGGCGAAGTGATGGGCGAGATCACCCGCCGTGCACGGCAGACAAGCATCGTCATCATCAATGAAAGCCATGAGCGCTCTGAGCATCGCGGCTTCACCGCGGAGGTCGCAGCGCGATTGCGTCCGCTCGGCTACAGCATCTTCGCGGCGGAGACATTCTCGAACCCCGAACCGGGTCAACAACGCTTCCTGCCGTCGTTCATGACGCGACCGGCGCAGTCCTACCTTGAGGACGGGGGTGGGTATTACACGGCAGAGGCTGGTTATGGCAGGCTGACGAGGCGTGCAAAGGCACTCGGCTATCAACTGCTGCCGTACGAGATTACCTTTGACAAGGTGAAGACGATCAAAGGTCGACGCGACGAGCAGGTTGCGGTGCGTGAAAAGGAAGAGGCGACCAATCTGGCCGCGATCATCAAGGCGCATCCAGGTGCGAAGTTGCTCGTTCACGTCGGTTATTCGCACGCAGCCGAAGTGCCGCAGGAGAGGGGCAACCGCTACATGGCGGCGCGGTTGAAGGCGAAAACCGGCATCGATCCGCTGACGATCTCACAGACGACCTGCCGTGGTGGGGGCGCAGAGCGCCGGCTCGCTGCGTTGCCGGCGGACGAGCCGGCGGGCACCTTCGATCTCGTCGTTGATCACCCAAGCGCTACCTTCGTGCGCGGGCGACCAACGTGGCGGCAGCGCGCGGGCGACCGCGCTGTGACAATCCCGGCGATGCTCCGGCCCAGGTCGGGTTGGCGGGTGATCGAGGCACGGCCGGTCGGTGAGCCGATTACTTCCGTGCCGCTCGACCGTGTGGCGATCCGTGCGGGCGAGGATGTCGCGCTGATGCTGCCGCCCGGTCGCTATCAGCTGCGCGCGATCGACGTGCCGTACGTCAAGCCAGCGGCGTGAGGCTCAGTCGAGCCGTACCTTGCCGCGGCCGGCCTTGACCGCGCTGCGGCCCTTCTTCTCGTCGACGCGGCGGGCCTTGGCGGCGCGGGTCGGCTTGGTCTTGACCCGGCGAGCCTCACGCTTCTCGGCTTCCGCGAGCAGCTCCGCCAGACGCTGGCGCGCGTCCTGCCGATTCGCCTCCTGCGTCCGATAACGGCGCGCAACGAGCACCAGCGTCCCGCTCGCGGTCAGGCGACTGCCTGCCAGCACCTTCAGACGGCGGTAGGTCTCGGGAGAGAGGCCGAGGCGGAACACGTCGACGCGCAACTGGCACGCGGTCGCGACCTTGTTGACGTTCTGTCCGCCCGGCCCCGTCGCGGCGAGGAAGCGCTCGTCCAGCGCGTCCTCGGGTATCTCAACCATCGAAGCCCAGCGCGCGGAAGCGGTCGGGCCAGGGTGCGGCCGCGACGATCGGCTCCTTCGTTCCGCGCGGTACCGTCAGCGCGGCGGCGTGCAGCATCGTGCCGCCCTTGTGCGCGACACCGTAGGTCGGATCGCCCGTCACGGGTAGGCCGAGCCCTTCGAGCGCGTGGACGCGGATCTGGTGCGTGCGGCCGGTCTCAGGCCGGAACTCGACCAGCGCGCGGCCATCGTGCGTGCCAAGGAGCGTCCAGGCGGTACGCGCGGCTTTGCCCTTCGCGTCACCCGTCATCCACCAGCCGCGTTCTGCGGTCGAGCGCTTGGCGAGCGGCAGGTCGATCGTGCCGTCGCTACCCTCCGGCACGCCGTCGAGGATCGCGAGATAGCGCTTCTCGACCGTGCCGGCCTCGAACGCCTGCTGGAACCGCGCGTGCGCCTTGGGGTTGCGCGACAGGAGCAGACAGCCGCTGGTGTCGCGGTCGAGCCGGTGGACGGGTTGCGGCCAGCGCTGAAACCCGAAGGTCAGGGAGTTGAGGTGATTTTCAAGGCTGATCGCACCATCGCGCGGCCGATCGACGGGAAGCCCGGCAGGCTTGTCGATCACCAGCGCCTCGCCATCCAGAAACAATACGCGTTCACCAAGCATGGTGTGCGCTCTGCCATCGCGCGCGCGCGGCGGCTAGTGCTGGCGGTGTCGGCGCTGGTAACCGCGGTGCCGGCGGGCGCGGAGGTGTGTAGCGGCACACCGCCCGCGATTGCCAGCGACGGGCGCGTGCTGAGTCATCTTCCCTACGGTGATGCGCCGCCGAGCGAGCTGACCGCAGTGCCCGCTGATCTGGCTGTAAGAGGGTGCACGCTGCGACGCGACGTGCTGCCCGATCTCGACCGGCTGCTGCGTGCGGCGGCGACCGATCCGGCGGTCGGCGGGCGTATTCTGGCCCTGTCGTGCCACCGCTCGCTGACGCGGCAGGGCGGGGTCTTCTGTCGCGAGCCCGCGACGGAGGCCGACACGCGCGCGGTGTCGGTCGCGCCGCCGGGGCATAGCGAGCACGCGACGGGCTACGCGCTCGATTTCGCGTTCCGCCCGCGCGTGAACGACTGCCCCGATGCGGAGGCGTGCATCGCCGCCACGCCTGCGTTCCGCTGGTTGCGCGCCAACGCACCGCTTTACGGCTTCGAAATGTCGTTCCCGGTCAGCAACGCGCAGGGTGTGAAATGGGAGCCGTGGCATTGGCGCTGGGTTGGGACCAGTGTGGCCGAACCAGGTGCCGCGCGAGCACGGCTACTGTTCGCGACCGCGCGACGGCGTTTCCCCGCGTCGCCCGGCGTCGACACGGCGATCGAGGTCGCGACCGTGCCGCCGCCACCGATCTACCTGTCGCTGCCGGCCTTTACCGATCCGCGAGCCAAGCGGCGGCGACGTCGCTGATCGAAGGAGAAGAGCAGGGGCGGTGACGACGCGTAAGAAACAACGGGTCGACATACCGATTGAAAGATGAAAAGGTAACCTAAGCTGACACAGGAGGCATGAATGCGTAAGGTTCTGCTCGCGGCCGCTCTCTCGACGCTCGGATGTGGTCCGGCGATGGCACAGGTTATTGCCTCACCGCCGGAGTCGTTCCCGAACAGCACCACGATGCCTCCGCAGGTCGCCTTCAACTTGTACAAGACCAGCATGCTGAAACTGCGCGATGAGGCCCGCGCGCTTCAGCAAGCGGACGGCGGCACGCTCACGCCGGAACATGACGCCGAGATACAGCGGAAGATCGACCGCACGACGATCACCTTTCATCGGCGTGTGGGCGGTTTGCCGTTCTAATGAGAATAGCTTGATTTTAAACGTTACCGCGCCTGATTAGGCTGGGGCCGAACGTGTAGGAGGAGCGAGTCGCCCCGCTCCTCCCGTGCTGACATTTTACTTAAGCTTGGCGGCAAGCTCGGCAATGCGCTTGCCCTGATATCGCGCACCATCGAGCTCCTTGGCATGCGGCTGGCGGCTGCCGTCGCCGTCGGCGATCGTCGAGGCGCCATAGGGTGTGCCGCCCAGTACCTCGGTCACGCCCATCTGACCCTTGAAGCCGTAATCCAGCCCGACGATCGTCATGCCGTGATGGAGCAGGTTGGTCAGGATCGAGAACAGCGTGGTCTCCTGTCCGCCGTGCTGGCTGGCGGTCGAGGTGAATGCACCACCGATCTTGCCGACCAGCGCGCCACGCATCCACAATCCGCCGGTCGTGTCCCAGAACGCGGCCATCTGGCTCGGCATACGGCCGTAGCGGGTGGGCGCGCCGACGATGATCGCGTCGTAGGCGGCGAGCGCGTCGGGACCTTCGATTTCGGGATGTGCGGTGTCGGTCTTGAACCCGGCCGCCTCGACGACCTGCGGCGGCGCGGTCTCCGCCACGCGGCGGATATCGACCTCGGCCCCGCCGGCGCGGGCACCCTCCGCGACCGCGTCGGCCATCTGCTCGATGTGGCCGTAGGAGGAGTAATAGAGAACGAGGACTTTGGTCATGGCGTCTTCCTTGATGCAGGTTGGTTGACCCGTCCCGGGCACAATGCCGGGAAGGCAGTTCGGTTCAGTCGAAGCAGTCAGTTAGAGCGAGTCGACGAGCACGAGTTCGGCATCATCTAGCGCGGTGATCGTCACCGTCTGCCCGCCGCCGAGCGCGATGCCGTCGCGCGCTTCGTAGCGCTCACCGGCGATCTCGATCGCGCCCGTGGCAGGCACGAGATAGGCGTGCCGGCCCGCGTCGACCTGGTGCGTCACCTGCTCGCCCGCCTTCACGGTCGCCGCCAGCACGCGCGCTTCCGCACGGATCGGCAGCGCGTCACCGTCGTCGGCGAAACCGCTGGCGAGCGTCACGAACTTTCCCGAGCGATCGTCCTTGGGAAAGGGCTTCGCGCCCCACGACGGGCTGCCGCCAGTGCGTGTCGGCTCGATCCAGATCTGGAACAGCGTCGTCGGCTCCGACTCAAGGTTGTACTCGGCGTGGCGCACGCCCGAGCCCGCGCTCATCACCTGCACGTCGCCTGCCGCGGTGCGACCGGTGTTGCCGAGCGAGTCTTTGTGCGTGATCGCGCCCGAGCGGACGTAGGTGATGATCTCCATGTCGCGGTGCGGATGCGGCGGGAAGCCGGTGTTCGGCGCGATCGTGTCGTCGTTCCACACGCGGATCGCGCCCCAGCTCATGCGGTTCGGATCGTAGTAATTGGCGAAGGAGAAATGGTGCCGCGCATCGAGCCAGCCGTGATCGGCGTGGCCGAGCGAGGCAAAGGGGCGGCGTTCGATGCGGGTCGCGACTGCGGTATCGGTCATGTTGGCCTCCGTTGTTGCAGCAGAGATAGTCCGGCCGCCGACGCGCGAAAACGGAAACGATTGAAACGGATCGTTTCAGACGGTACCGGGGCTCATGCGCTTACCCGATCTGGAAGCCTGGGCGATTTTCGCCGCGGTGGCGGAACATCGCTCGTTCAGCGGCGCGGCCGACGCGATCGGGCTGAGCAAGGCCACCGTGTCGAAGGCGGTGTCGCGGCTGGAGGCACAGCTGGGGCAATCGCTGTTCCACCGCACCTCGCGCCGACTCGCGCTGACCGAGGCGGGGCGCCCGCTTGCCGAGCGCGCGGCGCGGATGGTGGCTGAGGCGCGCGGCGCGGAGGAACTGGCGCACGATGCCGCAGCGGCGCCGGTTGGGCGCGTACGACTGGCGGCACCGGCGTCGTTCGGCATTCGCAACGTCGCCCCGCTCGTCGCCGAGTTCCTGGCGGCACATCCCGGGATCGAGATCGAACTGCACCTGTCCGACGCGCGCGTCGACATCGTCGCCGAAGGCTTCGACGTTGCGCTCAGGATCGCCGACTTGCCCGATTCGTCGCTGCGTGCACGACGCCTGTGCACGGTCGCGGCGCATCTGGTCGCTGCGCCATCGTACCTGGCGGCGCACGGCACACCGACGCACCCCGCGCAGCTCGGCGAGCATCGCCTGCTCGGCTATACCAACATAACCGGGCCGTGGCGCTTTCGTGGACCCGGCGGCGCGGACGTGTCGGTCAAGGCCGAAGGGCCGCTGTCAGCGAACTCCGGGGATGCACTGGTGGCGGCGCTGGTCGCCGGGCTCGGCATCGCGCGGCTGCCGGCCTTTATCCTGGGTGATACGCTGACGAGCGGAAAGGTGGTGCCGATCCTGCCCGAGTGGACCCCGCCCGGCGTCGCGCTCCACCTGCTCACCCCGCCGAGCGCACTTCGGCCTGCTCGGGTCGAGGCGCTCATCGCATTTCTGGCGGAGCGGCTGCGCGATTAGCCACGGCTGCGCTGCGCGGCGTGCGCGGCGACGGTGCGGAACAACAGGTCGAGGTCCTCGCGCGACACGTCGAACGTTTCGCCCAAATCCTCTAGCGCGCGGTCGATGTCCTCGGGGTGCGGCACGCCAAGTGCGGGCGTGACATGCCCGGCGGCGGGGACGGGCCGGTGCGGGTAGCTGTGGCCCGACAGGCGGTGGAACAGCACGCCTGCCCCCGCCAGCACGACCGCGTTCGCCGCGACGGGAACGAAGGCGAAGGCCCAGCCTTGCGCCTGAACCGCGCTGCCGCCCAGCACTGCGAGCAACGAGGCTGCGCCGCCCGGCGGGTGGAGCGAACGGGTGAGCGACATCAGCGCGATCGCGCCGCCGACCGCGAGACCGGCCGCGAGCGCGGGATATGGTACGACGCGCGTGACCGCGATGCCGACCAGCGCGGACAGCAGGTTGCCGCCGATCACCGGCCACGGCTGCGCCAGCGGGCTCGCCGGCACCGCGAACACCAGCACGGCCGACGCGCCCATCGGCGCGACCAGCAGCAGCGAGACGCTGTGCGGCAGCAACGCGGTGCAGATCGCTGCCGTAAGCGCGATCCCGACCAGTGCGCCGGCAGCGGCGATCATCCGGTCGCGCAGGTTCGCGCCGGCGAGGATGGGTTTGAACGAGGCCATATGTCGCGCGCTATGCAATGCCGCGCCCCGGCACAATCCGCGCCCGCGCCGAAACCGCGAACGGCGGAGCGGCGTTGGCGCGCTCAAAGGAGAGTGCGTGATGGCCGAGACGTCCGACGACCAGCAGAAGATCTACGAGGAGTTCAACGACGCGGTGAACATGACCCCGGCCGAGCTGGAGAAGTTCCTCGACACCGACGACAGCAAGCGTGTCGGCTGGAAGGGCGAGGACGGGCAGGGTTCGGGTGAGAGCGTCGGACACAAGGCGGGCAAGCGCATCGTCGAGATCAAGCGCAAGAAGAAGGCCGATTTGACCGACGACGATTACAAGCACATGAAGAAGGTCACCGGCTACGTCCACCGCCACCTGGCGCAGGGTGGTCCGGCGAAGGACAAGGAAGATTCCAACTGGCGCTACTCGCTGATGAACTGGGGGCACGATCCGGAGAAGGGCTGACGCGCGCCGCGCAATGGTTGATAACGCGTCCGTCACGATGACGGAGCCGCGCATGTCTCGACCTATCCACCGCTTGCTCGCGCTCGGGCCGCTCGTTGCCACGGTAGCTGCGGCACCCGCTGAGCGCGTGCCCGATTATGGCGCGCGGCTGGAACGGTTCGCCTATCCGTTCCCGGTCAGCATGTTTCCGCTCACCGTGCTCGGCGAGGCGGCCGAGATGGCGTATATGGATCTGGTACCGCCGCGCCCGAACGGCCGCGCGATCGTGCTGCTGCACGGCAAGAATTTCTGCGGCGCGACGTGGGAGGCGACCGCCCGCGCGCTGGTAAATGCGGGGTACCGCGTGGTCATCCCGGACCAGCTCGGCTTCTGCAAATCGTCGAAGCCGCGCGCGGCACAGTACAGTTTCGAAGGGCTGGCCAGCAACACCGACAGGCTGCTGAAATCGCTGGGGATCACGCACGCGACGATCGTGGGTCATTCGATGGGCGGCATGCTCGCGATGCGCTACGCGATCATGTTTCCCGCCGCGGTCGACCGGCTGGTGCTGGTCAATCCGCTCGGCCTGCGCGACCGGTCGGAGGACGGATTGCCGTACACCGACGTCGATACCTTGTGGGCGGGTGAGCGGCGCACGACCCCGGCGTCGATCAAGGCGTATCAGCTCGAGAACTATTATCACGGGCAGTGGCGCCCGGCGTACGACCGTTGGGTCGCGATGCAGGCGGGGATGTACGCGGGGACAGGGCGCGATCAGGTCGCGCTCGCGCAGGCGAAAACTGCTGAGATGATCAAGACGCAGCCGGTCGCGCACGAACTCTACCGCATCAAGGCGCCGACGACGCTGATGATCGGCACGCTTGACAAGACTGCGTTCGGCCGCGCGCAGATGCCCGCGTCGCTCCGCAGCTTTCTTCAGGCGATCCCGCAGATCGCGCCCGAGGCAGCGCGCAAGATCCCGCGCGCCCGCTTGTTGAAGCTCGACGGCCTCGGTCACTCGCCGCAGGTCGAGGACCCGGCGCAGTTCAATCGTGCATTGCTGGGCGTGCTGAGCGAAGCGGCGAATAGGTGAGGGTAGAGGCGGCGCGGGCGGGGATAAAGCGGCGGTGGCCCGGCTGATTGTCGTTCGCCGCGCGCGGGTGCGGCGCTCGGGCCGACGCGAACCAACAGCTCAGCGCGACCGTCAAACCCGTCAGCGGCGACCAGGGTACGGCAACGAGCGCGAGCAAGCCCGCCGCGCGCAGCAGCTCGTCGGCGCTGCGGCGTCGCTCGCAGGCCCAGGCAGCGGACGCAGCCATCGCGCCGACGAGGAGCGCGAGCCACGGTCCGGTGATCTCGGCCGGGTAGCCGGCCAGCGCGTGCGGATTGATCCAGCCGACTCCCGCTGCCGACCAGGCCAGACTCCCGACGATCGCAGACCAGATAGCGCCAGCACGATACGCGCGCGCCAACGACAGCGGCGCAAGCACCCATGCCATCGGCGTCACCGCGCCGCCGACAGCGAGCAGCAGCGCGGCGGTGCCGGCGTGACGGCGATCTCGCCCGCGACGAGCGGAGAATGTCATCGGGATTAATGGATAACCGTGCACGACGGCTGCGATGCCATGCCGCTGGTTGTCGCGGCGTTAAGGGCGAGCCTGCGGCGCCGGCATTGACGCTGCCATCGCTCGTGCGTATAGGCGCCGACGTCCGACAGGAGGCGACTCCGCGCCGGGCAAGCTTGAACATTGCTGGATGCTTGAAGGACCGCGAGGGCCGTTATCGGCTGCTCCCAGGTCCTTTTCGTATTCCAAGTGCTGTTATGGCTCCAGCAAAGTAACCTATGGAAAGGTGAAGGCTTCAATGCCGACGATCAACCAGCTGGTCCGCAAGGGCCGCGACCCGCAGAAGGCCAAGTCGAAGGTCCCTGCGATGGAGCAGAACCCGCAGAAGCGCGGCGTCTGCACCCGTGTTTACACCACGACCCCGAAGAAGCCGAACTCGGCGCTGCGCAAGGTGGCCAAGGTCCGCCTGACCAACCAGCGCGAAGTCATCAGCTACATCCCGGGCGAAGGCCATAACCTGCAGGAGCACTCGGTGGTGCTGATCCGCGGCGGGCGTGTGCGCGATCTTCCCGGCGTGCGCTACCACGTGCTGCGCGGCGTGCTCGACACGCAGGGCGTCAAGGACCGCAAGCAGTCGCGGTCGAAGTACGGTGCGAAGCGGCCGAAGTAATTCGGCCCCGCCGTTTCTTTTACAGCTGTTTGAAAGGTCTTCCTCATGGCGCGTCGTCGTCGTCCAGAAAAGCGTGAAATCCTGCCCGATCCCAAGTTCGGTGACATCACGCTGTCCAAGTTCATGAATTCGGTGATGCTCGACGGCAAGAAGTCCGTCGCAGAGGGCATCGTCTATGGTGCGATGGAAACCGTCGAGACCCGCGCGAAGCGCGAGCCGATCGGCGTGTTCCACGACGCGCTGAACAACATCAAGCCGGGTATCGAGGTCCGTTCGCGCCGCGTCGGCGGTGCGACCTACCAGGTGCCCGTCGAGGTTCGTCCCGAGCGCGCTCAGGCGCTGGCGATCCGCTGGCTGATCGCGGCCGCACGTGCGCGCAGCGAGAACACGATGGCCGCGCGCCTGTCGGGTGAGCTGCTCGACGCGTCGAACAACCGTGGTAACGCGGTGAAGAAGCGCGAAGACACGCACCGCATGGCGGAAGCGAACCGCGCGTTCAGCCACTACCGCTGGTAAGTGGTTGCGAACGCTGGCCCGACGGTTGGCGTTCGCGATAACATAGACTATATCGGTTGAGCGGGTTCGCCCGCACTCCCGATCGCTGTTCCCTCCACGCGGAGGTGTAGGGCCGAGCTTGGACAAGCTCGGCCCGAACGGCTAGGGGGCGACCTCGCAAACGTTGGCATCGCCGGGCTGATCCGGCACAGGAGTGAAGCATCATGGCCCGCAGCCATCCGCTCGAACTTTATCGTAATATCGGCATCATGGCGCACATTGATGCCGGCAAGACGACGACGACCGAGCGCATCCTTTATTACACCGGCAAGTCCTACAAGATCGGCGAAGTGCACGAAGGCACCGCGACGATGGACTGGATGGAGCAGGAGCAGGAGCGCGGCATCACGATCACGTCGGCCGCGACGACGTGCAAGTGGCGCGCCGAAGAGGGCAAGGGCCCCGAGCACCTGATCAACATCATCGACACGCCGGGCCACGTCGACTTCACGATCGAAGTGGAGCGTTCGCTGCGCGTCCTCGACGGCGCGGTCGCGTGCTTCGACGGCGTCGCCGGCGTCGAGCCGCAGTCGGAAACCGTGTGGCGTCAGGCCGACAAGTACGGCGTGCCGCGCATGTGCTTCGTCAACAAGCTCGACCGTACCGGTGCCGATTTCTACTTCTGCGTGCAGTCGATCATCGATCGTCTGGGTGCGAAGCCCGCGGTGCTGTACCTGCCGATCGGCATCGAGGGTCAGTTCAAGGGTCTGGTCGACCTAGTTGAGAACCGCGCGATCATCTGGCTCGAAGAGTCGCTGGGCGCGAAGTTCGAGTATCAGGACATTCCCGCCGACCTTGCCGACAAGGCCGCGAAGTATCGCAGCGACCTAATCGAGCTCGCGGTCGAGCAGGACGACGACGCGATGGAGGCGTATCTTGAGGGCAACGAGCCCGACACCGCCACGCTCAAGAAGCTGATCCGCAAGGGTACGCTCAACATGTCGTTCGTGCCGGTCGTCTGCGGCTCGGCCTTCAAGAACAAGGGCGTGCAGCCGCTGCTCGACGCGGTGGTCGATTATCTGCCGAGCCCGCTCGACGTGCCGGCGATCAAGGGCGTCAAGCTCGACGGCGAAACGCCGGACGAGCGTCCGTCCTCGGACGAGGCACCGTTCTCGGCGCTGGCGTTCAAGATCATGAACGATCCGTTCGTCGGCTCGCTCACCTTCGCTCGCATCTACTCGGGCGTCCTCACCAAGGGTGGTTACCTGAATTCGGTGAAGGATAAGAAGGAGAAGATCGGTCGTATGCTCCTGATGCACGCGAACTCGCGTGAGGACATCGACGAGGCACGCGCGGGCGACATCGTCGCGATCGCGGGTCTCAAGGAGACGACGACCGGCGACACGCTGTGCGATCCGGCGCACCCGATCATCCTCGAGCGGATGGAATTCCCCGAGCCCGTGATCGAGCTGTCGGTGGAGCCGAAGACCAAGGCCGACCAGGAGAAGATGGGCATCGCGCTCAACCGCCTGGCCGCCGAGGATCCTTCGTTCCGCGTCTCGACCGATCACGAATCGGGTCAGACCATCATCAAGGGAATGGGCGAGCTCCACCTCGAGATCCTGGTCGATCGCATGAAGCGCGAGTTCAAGGTCGAGGCGAACGTCGGCGCCCCGCAGGTCGCCTATCGCGAGTATCTGAAGAAGCCGGTCGACATCGACTACACGCACAAGAAGCAGTCGGGTGGTACCGGCCAGTTCGGACGCGTGAAGGTCAAGCTGACACCGGGCGAGCGCGGCCAGGGGATCGTCTTCAAGGACGAGATCAAGGGCGGCAACATTCCGCGCGAGTACATCCCCGCGATCGAGAAGGGCTTCCGCGAGACCGCGGCGACCGGTTCGCTGGTCGGCTTCCCGATCATCGACTTCGACATCACGCTGTACGACGGCGCGTACCACGACGTCGACTCGTCGGCGCTGGCGTTCGAAATCACCGCGCGCGGTGCGATGCGTGAGGCGGCGCAGAAGGCCGGCATCACGCTGCTTGAGCCGGTGATGCGTGTCGAGGTCGTGACGCCCGAGGATTACCTCGGCGACGTGATCGGCGACATGAACAGCCGTCGCGGCCAGATCCAGGGCACCGACACGCGCGGCAACGCTCAGACGGTTGAGGCGATGGTCCCGCTGGCGAACATGTTCGGCTATGTGAACGCGCTCCGCTCGTTCACGCAGGGCCGCGCCAGCTACTCGATGCAGTTCTCGCACTACGACGAAGTGCCGCAGAACGTCGCCGACGAGGTGAAGGCCAAGCTCGCCTAAGGTGCACGGGAGCAGGGCAACCTGCTCCCGAGACACCGCAGGCCGGGCGACCTCGGGCCCGCCCGAGGATCGACGACGCGGAATTCACTTCCGCGTCGCCCCGCGACTGGGAACATCCCGGCCAAGGGGTTTGCGCAACACGAATTCAGCCGCTATGGGGCCGCCTTCACCGCGGGTCCTGCGTGCGGCTCCAGTGACATCCAAGAAGGTAGGGAAACAATGGCTAAGGCTAAGTTTGAGCGGACCAAGCCGCACCTGAACATCGGCACCATCGGTCACGTCGACCACGGCAAGACCTCGCTGACGGCGGCGATCACGAAGGTGCTGGCGGAGAACGTTGCGGGTAACGCAGCGGTCGACTTCGCGAACATCGACAAGGCTCCGGAAGAGCGCGAGCGCGGCATCACGATCTCGACCGCGCACGTCGAGTACGAGACGGCGAACCGCCACTACGCGCACGTCGACTGCCCGGGTCACGCCGACTACGTGAAGAACATGATCACCGGTGCCGCCCAGATGGACGGCGCGATCCTGGTTGTGTCGGCGACCGACGGCCCGATGCCGCAGACCCGCGAGCACATCCTGCTCGCGCGCCAGGTCGGCGTGCCGGCGATGGTCGTGTTCATGAACAAGGTCGATCTGGTCGACGACGAGGAAATCCTCGAGCTCGTCGAGCTGGAAATCCGCGAGCTGCTGAGCTCGTACGAGTTCCCGGGCGACGACATTCCGATCATCAAGGGTTCGGCCACCTGCGCGCTGTCGGGTTCGGACCAGAAGCTCGGCACCGACGCGGTGATGGAGCTGATGAAGAACGTCGACGAGTACATCCCGCAGCCCGAGCGTCCGCTCGACAAGCCGTTCATGATGCCGATCGAGGACGTGTTCTCGATCTCGGGTCGCGGCACCGTCGTGACCGGCCGCGTCGAGACCGGCGTGGTGAAGGTTGGCGAGGAAGTCGAGATCGTCGGTATCCACCCGACCGTCCGCAAGACCACCGTCACGGGCGTCGAGATGTTCCGCAAGCTGCTCGACCAGGGCCAGGCCGGCGACAACGTCGGTGCGCTGATCCGCGGTGTGGCGCGGGACGAGGTGGAGCGCGGCCAGGTGCTGTGCAAGCCGGGCTCGATCAAGCCGCACACCGACTTCGCGTCGGAAGTGTACGTGCTGTCGAAGGACGAGGGTGGCCGTCACACGCCGTTCTTCGCCAACTATCGTCCGCAGTTCTACTTCCGCACGACCGACGTGACCGGCACCGTCGAGCTGCCCGAGGGCACCGAGATGGTGATGCCGGGCGACAACGTTGCTCTCGGCATCAAGCTGATCGCGCCGATCGCGATGGACGTCGGCCAGCGCTTCACCATTCGCGAGGGCGGTCGTACCGTCGGCGCAGGGGTTGTCAGCTCGATCGACAAGTAATATAGGCGCCAGCCTTACGGAGGTCGGTGGTTCTACCACCGGCCATCAGCAAGCGGCCCGCACCGGCGACGGTGCGGGCCGTTCGCTTTTAAGTAGGAACACCCTCACGCCGCGGCTCCGTCCGACGTGATCGTGTTCAGTCGCAAGCGTATCAAACCAGCAAGAGCCGCTCGCCGCGGCCCGCTCTTTCGCATCGGTAGGGAACATGGACACCAACATCCGCATCCGCCTGAAGGCATTCGATCACCGCGTGCTCGACCAGGCGACCGGCGACATCGCCGACACCGCGCGCCGCACCGGTGCGCTGATCCGTGGCCCGATCCCGCTTCCGACCCGCATCGAGAAGTTCACCGTCAACCGCGGTCCGCACATCGACAAGAAGAGCCGTGAGCAGTTCGAGGTGCGCACCTACAAGCGCATGCTCGACATCGTGCAGCCGACCCCGCAGACCGTCGACGCGCTGATGAAGCTCGACCTCGCGGCCGGTGTTGACGTCGAGATCAAGCTGGCCTAATGCGCCGGCTCCCGCGGTTGACGCCAGCTTGGTGAGTCCCGCGGGTTTGTCGTTTTCGTCTCGCACGATCGCGACCGTGACAACCCCGCTCTGGCTGGGTTCGCCACAACGTTGAGATACCGCCGGCGGCAACGCCTCCGGGACAGCGTCTCCCGTCACGTTCCTGCAAAGGAGCGACCAGCCCGGGACGGGGGCACGCTTCGCTTATCCGGGCTGACCCGTCGTCCTCGTAAGAGGGCGGCACAAGCACCTTCGGGATGGGCCCGCGGGTGCCTCTGTCTAGGAGCAAAAGATCATGCGCACTGGCGTGATCGCGAAGAAAATGGGCATGACGCGCCTGTTCCAGGATGATGGCCGGCACGTGCCCGTCACCGTCCTGCAACTCGAAGGTTTGCAGGTCATCGCCCGTCGCGAGATGGATCGTGACGGCTACACCGCCGTCCAGCTTGGCGCAGGCAGCGCCAAGGCAAAGAACGTCGCCAAGCCGCAGCGCGGCCACTTCGGCAAGGCCGAAGTCGAGCCGAAGGCGGTCGTTGCCGAGTTCCGCGTGACCGAGGACAACCTCCTCGACGTCGGCGCCGAGCTGTCGGCCGATCACTATGTCGCCGGCCAGTACGTCGACATCCAGGGTCGTACGCAGGGCAAGGGTTTCGCCGGCGCGATGAAGCGCTGGAACTTTGGCGGTCTGCGCGCCACGCACGGCGTGTCGGTCAGCCACCGCTCGCACGGTTCGACGGGTAATCGTCAGGATCCGGGTCGCGTCTTCAAGAACAAGAAGATGGCCGGTCACATGGGCGACAAGAACCGCACGCAGCAGAACCTCGAGATCGTCGGCACCGACGTCGAGCGCGGCCTGATCTTCGTCAAGGGCTCGGTGCCTGGCTCGAAGGGCGGCTGGCTGTTCGTCAAGGACGCGGTCAAGCTGCCGCGCCACGAGACTGCACCGTTCCCGGCCAGCCTGAAGCAGGCTGCCACCAACAACACCGCCGCTGACACGCCGGTCGAGACCTCGACCGACGCGCAGGCGACCGACGGCCAGGAGGGCTGAACGTGAAGGTCAAGGTTTCCTCCTTTGCCGGCACCGATGCGAGCGAGATCGAGCTCAACGACGAGGTCTTCGGCCTCGATCCGCGTGCCGACATCCTGCACCGCGTCGTGACCTGGCAGCTCGAGAAGCGTCGTGCGACCGCGCGCGGCACCCGTGAGCGCGCCGACGTTGCCCGCTCGGGCAAGAAGTTTGGTCGCCAGAAGGGCGGCGGTACGGCTCGTCACGGCGATCGCCGCGCTCCGGTGTTCATCGGCGGTGGTAAGGCGCACGGCGCTCGCGTTCGTGACTTCAATCCCGGTCTGAACAAGAAGGTTCGCGCGCTGGGTCTGAAGATGGCGCTGTCGAGCCACGCCAGGAATGGTTCGCTGATCGTGCTGGACGGCTTCACCGTCGCCAAGACGACCGAGCTCAAGGGCCATTTCGCGACGCTCAATACCGGCAAGCGCACGCTCGTCATCGACGGCGACGCCGGCGAGGGCTTCCGCGCCGGTCGCAACCTGGTCGGCGTCGACATGCTCCCCGCAGTGGGCGCGAACGTCTACGACATCATCAAGGCTGACACGCTGGTCCTGACCCGCGCGGCGGTCGAGAAGCTGGAGGCTCGCTTCAATGGCTAAGCAGGCAAAGGCGATCGACAACCGTCACTATGACGTGATTGTCGCGCCGCACATCACGGAGAAGGCGACCCTTCTCTCCGAGCAGAACGCCGTCGTGTTCAAGGTCGCCAACAAGGCGACCAAGCCGGAGATCAAGGCAGCGGTCGAGGCTCTGTTCGACGTGTCCGTGAAGAGCGTGAACACGATCGTGCAGAAGGGCAAGACCAAGCGTTGGAAGGGTGCGCCCTACCAGCGGTCTGACATGAAGAAGGCGATCGTCACCCTCACCGAGGGTCAGTCGATCGACGTCACCGAGGGGGCCAAGTAAGATGGCACTCAAGCATTATAACCCGACGTCGCCCGCGCAGCGCGGCCTCATCCTCGTCGACAAGTCGTCGCTGTGGAAGGGCAAGCCCGTCAAGGCGCTGACCGAGGGCAAGAACAAGACCGGCGGCCGCAACAACAAGGGCCACGTGACCAGCCGCGGTATCGCGGGCGGCCACAAGCAGAAGTATCGCTTCATCGACTTCAAGCGTCGCAAGTGGGACGCCGAGGGCACGGTCGAGCGGCTCGAGTACGATCCCAACCGCACCGCGTTCATCGCGCTGGTGTCGTACGCGGACGGCGAGCAGGCTTACATCATCGCGCCGCAGCGTCTTGCGGTCGGTGACAAGGTGATTGCGGCGAAGAAGACCGACACCAAGCCCGGCAATGCGATGGAGATCGGCCAGGTCCCCGTCGGCACCATCGTTCACAACGTGGAGATGAAGCCGAACAAGGGTGGGCAGATCGCGCGCTCGGCCGGCACCTACGTGCAGGTCGTCGGTCGCGACCGCGGCATGGTGATCGTGCGCCTGAACTCGGGCGAGCAGCGCTACATCCGTGCCGAGTGCATGGCGACCGTTGGCGCGGTGTCAAATCCGGACAACCAGAACACGAACCTCGGCAAGGCTGGTCGTTCGCGCTGGATGGGTTCGCGTCCGCTGACGCGCGGTGTTGCAAAGAACCCGGTCGACCACCCGCACGGCGGTGGTGAAGGCCGGACCTCGGGCGGCCGTCATCCGGTCACGCCGTGGGGCAAGCCGACCAAGGGTGCGCGCACCCGCCACAACAAGTCTACGGACAAGATGATCATCCGTAGCCGTCACGCGAGGAAGAAGTAATGGCGCGCTCCGTCTGGAAGGGCCCGTTCGTCGAACTGAGCCTTCTCAAGAAGGCCGAAGCCGCGCAGGACGCGGGTGGCCGCGCGCCGATCAAGACCTGGTCGCGCCGTTCCACCATCCTGCCGCAGTTCGTCGGTCTGACGTTCACCGTCTACAATGGCCGCAAGTTCGTGCCCGTCTCGATCAACGAGGACATGGTCGGCATGAAGCTCGGCGAGTTCGCGCCGACCCGGTATTTCCCGGGTCACGCGGCTGACAAGAAGGGCAAGCGCTGATGTCGAAGCCAGCATCCCCTCGCAAGGTCGGCGACAAGGAGGCCTTGTCGGTCGGCACGCAGATCCGCGGATCGGCGCAGAAGCTCAACCTGGTCGCGGGCCTGATCCGTGGCCGCAAGGTCAGCGACGCGCTGAACATCCTGCAGTTCTCGACCAAGGCAATGGCGGTTGACGCGCGCAAGGTGCTCGCTTCCGCGATCGCCAACGCCGAGAACAACCACAACCTCGACGTTGACGCGCTCGTCGTCGCCGAGGCGTCGGTCGGCAAGTCGATCACCATGAAGCGGTTCGCCACGCGCGGCCGCGGCAAGTCCACCCGCATCCTGAAGCCGTTCTCGCGGCTGCGGATCGTCGTGCGCGAGCAGGAAGAAGCCTAATGGGTCACAAGAGCAACCCGATCGGTCTGCGCCTGCAGATCAACCGCACCTGGGACAGCCGCTGGTTCGCGGAAGGCCAGGACTATGGTCGCCTGCTGCTGGAGGATCTGAAGATCCGCCAGTACATCATGGACACGCTGCCGCAGGCGGCGATCTCCAAGGTGGTGATCGAGCGTCCGGCCAAGCTGTGCCGCATCTCCGTCTTCGCCGCGCGCCCCGGCGTGATCATCGGCAAGAAGGGGTCGGACATCGAGAAGCTTCGCAAGAAGCTCGGCACGATGACCGCCTCGGACGTGTCGCTGAACATCGTCGAAATCCGCAAGCCCGAGGTCGACGCCAAGCTCGTTGCGCAGGGCATCGCCGACCAGCTCGAGCGTCGTATCGCCTTCCGCCGCGCCATGAAGCGCGCGGTGCAGTCGGCAATGCGCCTGGGTGCCGACGGCATCCGCGTCGCGTGCGGTGGTCGCCTGGGCGGCGCCGAGATCGCGCGTTCGGAGAGCTATCGTGAGGGCCGGGTGCCGCTGCACACGCTGCGCGCCAACCTCGACTATGCCGAAGCGCAGGCGCACACCGCTTACGGTGTTTGCGGCGTCAAGGTGTGGGTGTTCAAGGGCGAGATCCTGGGCCACGATCCGATGGCGCAGGACCGGCTGATGATGGAGGCTCAGACCTCCGGCGTGCGCCCGGCGCGCGACGATCGCCGCTAAGGTACTGGACAGGACATGCTGCAACCAAAGCGCACCAAGTTCCGCAAGGCGTTCAAGGGCCGCATCCACGGCGACGCCAAGGGCGGCACGGCTCTGAACTTCGGCTCCTATGGGCTGAAGGCAATGGAGCCGGAACGCATCACCGCGCGTCAGATCGAGGCGGCTCGCCGCGCGATCACGCGCCACATCAAGCGCCAGGGCCGTCTCTGGATCCGCATCTTCCCGGACGTTCCCGTCTCGTCGAAGCCGGCCGAAGTCCGCATGGGCTCGGGCAAGGGTTCGCCGGAGTTCTGGGCCGCCCGCGTCAAGCCGGGCCGGATCCTGTTCGAGCTCGACGGCGTCGAGGGCAAGATCGCCGCGGAAGCATTCGAGCGCGCCGCGATGAAGCTGCCGATCAAGACCAAGGTCGTGGCGCGTCTGGGCGACACGTCGCACCTGGGAGGCGAGTGAGATGGCTAAGGGTAAGACCAAGACCGATTTCGTTGGCCAGACCGACGACCAGCTCGGCGAGAGCCTGGGCCAGCTGAAGCGCGAGCAGTTCAACCTGCGCTTCCAGGCAGCGACCAACCAGCTCGAGAAGCCGAGCCGCGTTCGCGAGGTCCGCAAGGATATCGCGCGCATCAAGACCCAGCAGGCGCAGCGCAACGCTGCCGCTGGCAAGTAAGAGGACGAGAGACATGCCGAAGCGCGTGCTGACCGGGGTGATCGTCTCGGACAAGGGCGAGAAGACGGTGGTCGTCAACGTGGAGCGCAAGGTCAAGCACCCGCTCTACGGCAAGATCATCCGCCGTTCGAAGAAGTACCACGCCCACGACGAGGCGAACGAGTACAAGCAGGGCGAGACCGTGCGCATCGAAGAGACGGCGCCGATGTCGAAGCTCAAGAACTGGAAGGTGGTCGAGCGGGTCAACACCCACGCGACGCCGGAACGGGTCGACGTCGACGCATAAAGCGTCGGGCGTGCGAGTCCTTCCATTGTTTCGTGCAGGGTCTGCCTGATCGCAGAGACCACATGAGCGGCGGAGGGGGCGACGTAGCGACACTGGTGCAGGTTCCGCAGCGGACTTGCGTTTCGTCGCCGGGGCGGTTACCGGACCGCTCCCCCTGGTGCAGCACCGTGCAAACGGTCGCCCGCGCCGGGGGTCGTTATTTTAGGCGGGGTTGGGTCGGTATCCACCCCATTGGATAAGGACACGGATCAATGATCCAGATGCAGTCGAACCTCGACGTCGCTGACAACAGCGGCGCGAAGCGCGTGCAGTGCATCAAGGTGCTGGGCGGCTCCAAGCGTCGCACGGCCGGCGTGGGCGACATCATCGTCGTCTCCGTCAAGGAAGCACAGCCGCGCGGTCGCGTGAAGAAGGGCGACGTTCACCGCGCCGTCATCGTGCGCACCGCCAAGGACATCCGCCGCGCCGATGGCTCGGTTATCCGCTTCGACGGCAATGCCGCGGTGCTGGTCAACAAGAACGAGGAGCCGATCGGCACCCGTATCTTCGGGCCGGTGGTGCGCGAGCTGCGCGGGCGTGGCCACATGAAGGTCATCAGCCTGGCGCCGGAGGTGCTGTGATGAGCAACACGAAGATGAAGATCAAGAAGGGCGATCAGGTCATCGTCCTGTCGGGCAAGGACAAGGGCAAGACCGGCACGGTCACGCTCGCCATGCCGCGCGACCAGAAGGTCGTCGTGGGCGGCGTCAACGTCGCGACCCGTCACCGCAAGCCGAGCCAGGCGCAGCCGCAGGGCGGCCTGGAGCGCGTTGAGGCACCGCTGCACGTCTCCAAGGTCGCTCACGTGACCGCCGACGGCAAGCCGACGCGCGTGCGCTACGAGACGCAGGACGGCAAGAAGGTCCGCGTTTCGGTCAAGACCGGGAGCAAGATCGATGGCTGATTATAAGCCCCGCATGAAGTCGATGTACGACGACTCGATCGCGAAGGCGATGACCGAGAAGTTCGGGTACAAGAACGTGCTCGAGGTTCCGCGGATCGAGAAGATCGTGCTTAACATGGGCGTCGGTGAGGCGACCCAGGACAAGAAGAAGGTCGAGCAGGCAGCCTCCGAGATGGAGCTGATCGCTGGCCAGAAGCCTGTCATCACCAAGGCGAAGAAGTCGATCGCGCAATTCAAGCTGCGTGAAGGCATGCCGATCGGCGTCAAGGTGACGCTGCGTCGCGAGCGCATGTACGAGTTCCTTGACCGTTTCATCACGATCGCGCTGCCGCGCGTTCGCGATTTCCGTGGTCTGAACCCGAAGAGCTTCGACGGTCGCGGCAACTACGCCTGCGGCATCAAGGAGCAGATCGTGTTCCCCGAGATCAATTATGACCGCATCGACAAGGTGCGCGGCATGGACGTGATCGTGACGACCAGCGCGAAGACCGACGAGGAGGCGCGCGAGCTCCTCCGTTTGTTCGGCTTCCCGTTCCCGCAGGCCGAGGACGAGGCCGATGCGCCGCGTCAGGCCGCGTAACAAAGAGAGCTTAAGTCCATGGCGAAACTGAGTTCCGTGAACAAGAACGAGCGTCGCAAGAAGCTCGTCAAGCAATATGCCCCGAAGTTCGCAAAGCTGAAGGCGATTGCCAACGACGAGTCGCTCGACGAGACCGAGCGTCTCATTGCGCGCCTCAAGATGTCCGAGCTGCCGCGTAACGCGAACCCGACCCGTATCCGCAATCGCTGCGAGATCACCGGGCGCCCGCGCGCTTATTACCGCAAGTTCCGTCTCGCACGTGTGATGCTGCGCGATCTGGCCAACAAGGGCCTGATCCCGGGTCTCACGAAGTCGAGCTGGTAAGGACACGACAGATGGCAGTGACCGATCCCCTGGGTGACCTGCTCACCCGCATCCGCAACGGCCAGCGCGCGCGCAAGGACAGTGTCCTCTCGCCCGCCAGCAAGCTGCGGACCCGCGTGCTCGACGTGCTCCAGCGCGAAGGCTACATTCGTGGCTACAGCGAAGAAGAGATGGGCCCCGCCAAGGGCGTCCGCATCGAGCTCAAGTATTTCGAAGGCCAGCCCGCGATCAAGCACGTGGCGCGCGTCTCGAAGCCCGGCCGCCGGGTCTACTCGGGTAGCCAGGAGCTTCCCCGCGTGATGAACGGTCTGGGCATCACCATCGTCTCGACGCCGCGCGGCGTGCTCTCGGATGCCGAGGCGCGCGAGCAGAACGTCGGTGGCGAAGTGCTGGCGGAGGTGTTCTGATGAGCCGCATCGGAAAGAAAGCAGTGTCGGTTCCGGCCGGCGTGACCGCCGATATCGCCGGTCGCGTGCTGAGCGTGAAGGGCCCCAAGGGCACTTTGACCATGCCGCTCGCCGACGAGATCACCTATGACGTCCAGCAGGACGGCATTTCGGTGCAGCCGGCGAACGACACCAAGCGCGCCCGCGCGTTCTGGGGCATGCAGCGCACGCTGGTGCAGAACCTGGTGACGGGCGTGACCACGGGCTTCTCGAAGAAGCTGGTAATCACCGGCGTCGGCTACCGCGCTGCGGCGCAGGGTCGTAACCTGAAGCTGCAGCTCGGCTACAGCCACGACGTCAATATCGACGTGCCCGAGGGCATCGAGGTGAAGACGCCGGACGCCACCACCGTCGAGATCAGCGGTTCGGACAAGCAGAAGGTGGGTCAGCTCGCCGCCGAGATCCGCCGCTGGCGCAAGCCGGAGCCGTACAAGGGCAAGGGCATCAAGTACGACGGCGAGTTCATCTTCCGTAAGGAAGGAAAGAAGAAGTGACCAAGGGCCTTTCGCTTTTCGAGAAGCGGCGTCGCCGCAACCGCGCCGCGCTGCGCGCGCGGGCGGGCACGCGTCCGCGCCTGTCGGTTCACCGTTCGGGTAAGCACATCTACGCGCAGGTCATCGACGACGAGGCCGGCCGCACGGTGGCTTCGGCCTCGACGCTGGAGCAGGACGCGCGCGGTACCTCGGGTGCCAACGTGTCGGCTGCGACCGAGGTCGGTCGTCGCGTGGCCGAGAAGGCCAAGGCGGCGGGCGTGACGCAGGTCGTGTTCGATCGTGGCGGCTTCCTGTTTCACGGCCGGGTGAAGGCGTTGGCGGAAGCCGCGCGCGAAGCCGGACTGGAGTTCTAAGACATGGCTGACGACAACAACCAGACGGCAGGCGAGCCGATGGCGGCAACCGTGCCGCAGGACGCCGGCCAGAGCGCGGGCACCAACGGTGGTGGCCAGGGTGGCGGCGGCTTCGGTGGCGGTCAGGGCGGCGGCTATCGCGGCGGCCAGGGAGGCGGTCGTGGCGGCCCCGGTGGCGGTCGCGGTCGCGGGGGCCCGGGCGGCAATCGCGGTGGTCGCGATGGCGGTCGCGGTGGTCGTCGTGACGATCGTCGCGGCGGGCAGGACGATGGCGGCGAGGAGCTGATCGAGAAGCTCGTCCACATCAACCGCGTGTCGAAGACGGTAAAGGGCGGCAAGCGCTTCGGCTTCGCGGCACTCGTCGTCGTCGGCGACGGTAAGGGCCGCGTCGGCTTCGGGCACGGCAAGGCGCGCGAGGTGCCGGAGGCAATCTCGAAGGCGACTGCGTCGGCGAAGAAGAAGATGCTGCGCGTTCCGCTCAAGGAAGGTCGCACGCTTCATCACGACGGCAACGGTCACTTCGGTGCCGGTCGCGTCACCGTCCGCTCGGCGCCGCAGGGCACCGGGATCATCGCGGGTGGCCCGATGCGCGCCATCTTCGAGAGCCTGGGTGTCCACGACGTCGTGACCAAGTCGGTCGGCACGTCGAACCCGTACAACATGATCCGCGCGACGTTCGAGGCACTGGGCGAGCAGACTTCGCCCAAGGCCGTTGCACAGCGCCGCGGCAAGAAGATCGCGGACCTGCTCGGTCGCGGCGCCGGCGCTGACGCGCAGACCGCCGAGGCCGATGCCGCGGCGATCACGGAGTAACGATCAATGGCTACCATCAAGGTCAAGCAGACCGGTTCGCCGATCCGCCGCACCAAGGATCAGCGCGCGACGCTGATCGGTCTCGGCCTCAACAAGATGCACAAGGTCGCGGAGCTGCAGGACAGCCCCGAGGTCCGCGGGATGATCCGCAAGGTGCACCACATGGTCGAGGTGCAGGAGGGCTGAGCCTTCTTCACCTTTACCGGTGACAGATACGGGGAAGGGGGCTAAGCGGCCCCCTTCCTTTTCCTTTAGCGCGACAAAAGCGAAAGCGAGTGCATATCATGAAGCTCAACGAACTCCGCGACAACGAAGGTGCCCGCAAGTCCCGCATGCGCGTGGGTCGTGGTATCGGCTCGGGCAAGGGCAAGACCGGCGGCCGCGGCGTCAAGGGTCAGAAGAGCCGCGAAGGCGTGTCGATCGCCGGCTTCGAGGGCGGTCAGATGCCGCTTCACATGCGTTTGCCAAAGCGTGGCTTTAACAACATCTTCGCCAAGGATTACGCCGAGGTAAACCTGGGCGCGATCGAGAAGGCGATCGCGTCGGGCAAGCTGACCGGCACCGACATCGATCACGCAGCGCTCAAGGCGGCGGGCCTCGCCCGCGGTGGGAAGGACGGCGTGCGTCTGCTCGGCAAGGGCACGCTGTCGTCGAAGCTGAACTTCACCGTGGCGGGCGTCTCGGCGTCGGCGCGTGAGGCGGTCGAGAAGGCCGGCGGCTCGGTCACCGTGCCCGAGATCGTTCCGGCCGCGGACAAGGCCAAGGCCAAGCACCGCACCGGTCGCGCGGCACCGCGCGCCTGATTGTAACTGTGGCGCGTCGGCCACAACGCCGACGCGTGCACGGTGTGATCAAACCCGTACCATTAGACAGGGCGAGTAATACGCCTATATGAGCGGCGGGGGCGGGTTGACGCTTCCCGCCGCTTTTGTTTGGTGCGCGCGACGCGCTCGCGCGACCAGTTCCGTTTCCAGGATTCGCGAAAACGATGGCATCCGTAGCCAACAACATGGCCTCCAGCATCAGCCTCGCGAAATTCGCGCAGGCGACCGACCTGAAGAAGCGTCTGTGGTTCACGATCGGCGCGCTGATCGTCTTCCGCCTGCTCAGCTACGTGCCCTTGCCGGGCGTCGACGCGACCGCGCTCGGCCTGCTCGCCGATCAGACCAAGGGTGGCGTGCTCGACTTCTTCAACACCTTCTCGGGTGGTTCGCTCAGCCGCATGTCGCTGATTGCGCTCGGCGTGATGCCGTACATTACCGCCTCGATCGTGGTGCAGCTGGCGACCTCGCTGTCGCCGCAGCTCGCCGCGATCAAGAAGGAAGGCGAAAGCGGTCGCAAGAAGCTGAACCAGTACACCCGCTACGGCACCGTCGCGCTGACCGCGGTGCAGGGCTATTTCATCGCGGTCGGGCTCGAGACGCTGGGCGCGAACTCGGGCATTCAGGCGGTGGTCGAGCCTGGCATGCTGTTCCGCATCAACGCGGTGGTGTCGCTGATCGGCGGCACGATGTTCCTGATGTGGATCGGCGAGCAGATCACCAGCCGGGGCATCGGTAACGGCGTGTCGCTGATCATCATGGCGGGCATCGTGGCGCACCTGCCGACCACGATCGTCAACCTGCTGGAGGGTGGCCGCTCGGGGTCGATGAGCGCGTTCGTGCTGATCGCGATCATTGCGGTGGTCGTCGGGCTCGTGCTGCTGATCTGCTTCATGGAGCGCGCGCAGCGTCGCATCCTGATCCAATATCCCAAGCGGCAAACGCAGCGCGGGATGCAGGCCGACCGCAGCCACCTGCCGCTCAAGATCAACACCGCTGGCGTGATCCCGCCGATCTTCGCCTCGTCGCTGCTGCTGATGCCGCTGACGATCACGCAGTTCGCGGGCAACCGCGTCAAGGGCGACAGCTGGTGGGGTGACGCGATCATCAGCCTCAACCAGTATCTGCAGCACGGTGCGCCGCTCTACATGGCGCTCTACGCCGCAGGCATCATCTTCTTCTCGTTCTTCTACACCGCGGTCGTCTTCAACCCGGAAGAGACGGCAGAGAATCTGAAGCGCTACGGCGGGTTTATTCCCGGCATCCGTCCGGGGAAGAATACCGAAACGTATTTCGACTACGTGCTGACCCGCATCACCGTGATCGGAGCGGCGTACCTGACCTTCATCTGCGTCGTGCCGGAATATCTCGTCTCGGCATTGTCGATCCCGTTCTATCTCGGCGGCACCAGCCTGCTGATCGTCGTCAACGTGACGATGGACACGGTGACGCAGATCCAGTCGCACCTGCTGGCACACCAGTATGGCGACCTGATCAAGAAGTCGAAGCTGAAGGGCGCGCGTCGCCGCTGATCAGCGGTGACGTCGAGTCTGAGCGAAAACGGGGAGATCGCGCGCGTGAACATCATCCTGCTGGGGCCGCCGGGTGCGGGCAAGGGCACGCAGTCGGAGCGGCTGGTCGCCGAGCACAACATGGTGCAGCTCTCGACCGGCGACATGCTGCGCGCCGCGGTTAAGGCGGGCACCCCGGTCGGCGTTCAGGCCAAGGCAGTGATGGACGCGGGCGAGCTCGTGTCCGACGCGATCGTGTCCGCACTCATCGGCGAGCGGATGGACGCGGGCACCGGCGCGGGTGCGATCTTTGACGGTTATCCGCGTACCGCGGCGCAGGCGGACGCGCTCGATCTGCTGCTTGCCGAGCGCGGACAGACGCTCGACCACGTCATCGAGCTCGAGGTGAACGAGGACGCGCTCGTCGAGCGTATCGTCGGCCGCTTCACCTGCGCCAACTGCGGCGCCGGCTATCACGACACGTTCAAGCAGCCGTGCGAGGCGGGGGTGTGCGACGTGTGCGGATCGACCGAGTTCAAGCGTCGCCCCGACGACAACGAGCAGACCGTACGCACCCGCATGGCCGAGTATCGCGCCAAGACCGCGCCGATCATCCCTATCTACGAGGCGCGCGGACTCGTCCGCCGCGTCGACGGCATGGCGGACATTGCGGTCGTGACCGCCTCCATCGAGGCGATCCTCAACGCAGATTGATCCGCGCCGCGACGACGATCGCGGCGCTGCCCACCAGGATCATCGATACGGCCGTGCCGAGCGCGACGAGTCCGCGCGGCGTGAGCTCTATCCTCGCGCGCACCTGACTGCTGCCGATCCGCGCGCGCACCGTTGCTAGCTGTCGTGACATGCCGGTTGAACGCCGGCACGCACCATCCGTGTCCAAGACGACATGACGAAGAGTTCATGCGCGGGTCACCGCCGTCGCACCTGCGCGCGGGTAGAGAAGGGGCATCGGATCGCCGAACGCGATATCGGGCACCACCCCCGCCTGATACTCCCGCGGCTCTGACTACCCGCCGCCCACACTCCCGGTGGCGTCGGGTTCGCCGGCGAGGGCCTTGCGCTCTCGCCGGCGCTTTTACGTCCGCTGCTCGACAAGTGTCATGCGGCGCGTAAGGGGGATGCGTATGGACGCTCTAACCCTGTTCGGCTTCGCGGCGGTGCTGTTCATGCTCGTCTGCTACATGCTGGAGGACCGCGCGCCGTTCTGGACCTTGCTGTTCGCGCTCGGCTGCGTGGCGAGCGGCGTGTACGGGTTCCTGCAGGGTGCGTGGCCGTTCGCGATGGTGGAAATCATCTGGACCGTCGTCGCGTTGCAGCGCTGGGTAAAACTAAAACGACGCGCGGAACCACGCGCTTGACTCGGCGTTTGCGCGCGCCTAACTGAACGACCTTCCGATAGACCGGTCCCGGTGGCGCTTCGTTGCGTGCGCCGCGCTTTTGCGTAAGGGCGGGTCGACCCGGAAGTGCAATGCGACGAGATGGGGCGCGTGGCAGCCATGCCGCACCCCGTGGAGCACAGGAGAACGAATTTCATGGCACGTATCGCGGGTGTCAACATCCCGACCAACAAGCGCGTGATCATCGCGCTGACCTACATCCACGGCATCGGCCCGGCACACGCCAAGGCGTTGACGACCAAGCTGAACATCGCGGACGACCGCCGTGTGCAGGACCTGACCGATCAGGAAGTGTTGCAGATCCGCGAGGCGATCGACGCCGACTACACCGTCGAGGGTGATCTTCGTCGCGAGACTGCGATGAACATCAAGCGTCTGATGGATCTCGCCTGCTACCGCGGCCTGCGTCACCGCAAGGGTCTGCCGGTTCGCGGCCAGCGCACGCACACCAACGCGCGCACCCGCAAGGGCAAGGCAAAGCCGATCGCCGGCAAGAAGAAGTAAATCGTCCGGGGGACGATTTACTCCGCCGGAGGCAGGCATCCCGGCAGCGCAACCTCTGCTTGCGCACCGGTTGATGGGCACGCCGCCGGCGTCACTTGGAATTTAGGTCAGGAACTACCACATGGCTCAGGCACCGCAGCGCATTCGTCGGCGCGAGCGCAAGAACATCACCGCGGGCGTCGCGCACGTGAACGCCAGCTTCAACAACACCATGATCACCATCACCGACGCGCAGGGCAATGCGATCAGCTGGTCTTCGGCCGGCATGATGGGGTTCAAGGGCTCGCGCAAGTCGACTCCGTACGCGGCGCAGGTCGCGGCCGAGGACGCGGGCAAGAAGGCCGCCGAGCACGGCGTACGCACGCTTGAGGTCGAGGTGAAGGGTCCGGGTTCGGGCCGCGAGTCGGCGCTGCGCGCGCTGCAGGCGGTCGGCTTCCAGATCACGTCGATCCGCGACGTGACCTCGATCCCGCACAACGGCGTGCGCCCGTCGAAGCGTCGCCGCGTCTGATGCTCTCGCGCCGCCGCTGACGAGCGGCTGCGTATCTTACCAGGCGGTGTCGCGTGCGCACGCGCTCCGCCCAACCCCAGGGGACGAGATCTTGTCTGTCAACGCAAAGAACTGGCAGGAACTGAAGAAGCCCAGCGGCCTCGAGAAGAAGAGCGGCGACGGGAAGCGCAAGGCGACGTTCATCGCCGAACCACTCGAGCGCGGCTTCGGCCTGACGCTCGGCAACGCGCTGCGGCGCGTGCTGCTGTCGAGCCTGCAGGGCGCGGCGGTGACCTCGATCAAGATCGAGAACGTGCTGCACGAGTTCAGCTCGCTCGCCGGCGTTCGCGAGGACGTGACGGACATCGTCCTGAACGTGAAGCAGATCGCGATCCGCATGCAGGGCGAAGGCCCGAAGCGGCTTCAGCTGTCCGCCACCGGTCCGGCCGAGGTGAAGGCGGGCGACATCGCGGTGTCGGGCGACATCGAGGTGATGAACCCCGAGCTGGTGATTTGCCACCTCGACGAGGGCGCGACGCTCAACATGGAGCTGACCGCCGACACGGGTAAGGGTTACGTCGCGGCGACTGCCAACCGCCCGGCCGACGCGCCGATCGGGCTGATCCCGGTCGACGCGCTCTACTCGCCGGTGCGCCAGGTGTCGTACAAGGTCGATCCGACCCGCGTCGGGCAGGATCTCGACTATGACAAGCTGACGCTGACGATCGAGACCGATGGCACCGTCACGCCCGAGGACGCGGTAGGCTACGCCGGGCGCATCCTGCAGGACCAGCTGGCGCTGTTCGTCCACTTCGACGATTCGTCGGTGACGCGTTCTGCACCGATCGGCGTCGCGGCGCCGGCGGCGAGCACGGGCGAGGTTGCGGGCGACACCGCGCAGATCAACCGTTACCTGCTCAAGAAGGTCGACGAGCTCGAACTGTCGGTCCGCTCGGCCAACTGCCTCAAGAACGACAACATCATCTATATCGGCGATCTGGTCGGCAAGACCGAGGCCGAGATGCTGCGCACGCCGAACTTCGGCCGCAAGTCGCTCAACGAGATCAAGGAGGTGCTCTCGAGCATGGGGCTGCGCCTCGGCATGGAGATCCCCGGCTGGCCGCCCGAGAATATCGAGGAGATGGCCAAGAAGCTCGAGCAGGAGATTATGGGCTAAGCCGCATCGGATTAGCGTTGCTAACCCGAAGTCGGCGCCAGCCCGGCCGGCGGATCGGCCCAGCCGATCCGACCGACGACGCGGAATTCACTTCCGCGTCCCGGCCGCACTCAAAGGGCTCCCTATCAGGAGCGACGGACATCAGGTGGCCCACCGTCCCACCAGGCCCGGGGTACCTCACACGGCCCCCTGACGAACGAGAAGGAAGCACATCATGCGTCACCGTGTAGGCGGTCGTAAACTCCAGCGTACCTCGGCCCACCGCCAGGCGCTGTTCCGCAACATGTCGGCCGCGCTGATCAAGCACGAGCAGATCACCACCACGCTTGCCAAGGCGAAGGAGCTTCGCCCGTACGTCGAAAAGCTGGTGACGCTGGGCAAGAAGGGCGGCCTGTCGAACCGTCGTCTGGCGCACGCGCGCCTGCTCGACGACGCGCAGCTGCAGAAGCTGTTCGACACGCTGGCGACCCGCTACGCGTCGCGCAACGGCGGTTACACCCGCGTCATCAAGGCCGGCATCCGCGCCTCGGACGCGTCGCCGATGGCGGTCATCGAGTTCGTCGATCGCGACGTGTCGGCCAAGGGCCAGGACTCGGGTCCGGTCATGGCTGACGAGAATTTTGACGCCGCATAAGCGCACGTGAGTAGCGCAAGCTAGTCACGAGACGCTAAAGGCCGGCCAGCGGCGCACTGCGCCGACTGACGGCGCGGCTCTGCCGCGGCGGGGCCGAAGACACAAGGAGCCGCTCCAGCAATGGGGCGGCTCTTCTCGTATCGAAACAGAAGGTTCGAGATGACGCTTCACACCTGGTGGCTGTTCGTCGTCGCGGTGTTCCTGCTGTGCGGCACGCCTGGTCCCAACATGCTCCACATCCTGTCACGCAGCGTCGAGGTCGGGGTGCGCCGGACGACCTTCGCGATGGCGGGGTGCCTGTCGGCGATGCTGATCGTCCTCGCCGCCGCCGCGACCGGGCTGACGACGCTGCTGCGCGCGATCCCTGGCGCGTTTGACGTGCTGCGCTACGTTGGTGTCGCCTATCTGATCTATCTCGGCATCAAGGCGTGGCGAGCCAAGGAGGCGCCGCTCGATGTCGGCACGGGCACGCTGCCGCGCACGGTGTCGAAGCGCGCGCTGTTCCGCGGCGGCTTCGCGATCGGCATCAGCAATCCCAAGCTGATCCTGTTCGCTGCGGCATTCCTGCCGCAGTTCGTCTCGCGCAGCGTGCCCGAGGGACCGCAGTTCGCGATTCTGGTCGTCACGTTCGTCGCGATGGAATGCCTGTGGTACGGCGTCTACGCGCTCGGCGGACGTTCGCTGTCACGCTACATGGCGCGTCCGCGTGTGCGACGCGTGTTCGATCGCGCGACCGGGGCGATCTTCGTCGCATTCGGCGCTGCACTGTTCACCGCGCGGTTGGCGTAGCGGCGGACCGATCAGGGCTGTCCTACACCTCCTGACCGCGTCATTGCTCCTCGCATTGCCTCTCATTCGTATAATCCCGCAGGTGCGCCCGCCCGCACGCGCACCTGCGTTAAGGTGTGACCTCTGCGACCTTTCACGTGAGCCGCGCAGTCGCTACACGCGCGCGGATGGAGCATCCTGACAGTATCCTCATCGTCGATTTCGGCAGCCAGGTGACCCAGCTGATCGCGCGCCGCGTGCGCGAGGCGGGTGTCTACAGCGAGGTCGCGCCGTTTAATTCCGCCGCGGAAGCGTTCGAGCGGATGCAGCCGAAGGGCATCATCCTGTCGGGCGGCCCTTCGTCGGTGACGCTGGAGCACAGCCCGCGCGCGCCGCAGCACCTGTTTGAGGCAGGCGTCCCGATCCTGGGCATCTGCTACGGCCAGCAGCTGATGAGCACGCAGCTTGGCGGCAATGTTGTGATCTCGGGCGACGGCGGCGAGTTCGGCCACGCGATGCTCGACGTGAAGGCCGAGTGCGCCTTGTTCGACGGCTTGTGGGAGGTCGGCTCGCGCCACCAGGTGTGGATGAGCCACGGCGACAAGGTCGACGCGCTGCCCCCCGGCTTCGTGCCCGTCGCGACATCAGAGGGCGCGCCGTTCGCGATGGTCGCCGACGAGGAGCGCCGCTTCTACGGCGTGCAGTTCCACCCGGAGGTGGTTCACACTCCGGACGGTGCCAAGCTGATCGCCAATTTCGCGCGCCACGTCTGCGGCCTCGCCGGCGACTGGACGATGGCGGAGTTCCGCGAGACCAAGATCGCCGAGATCCGCGAGCAGGTCGGCAGTGGCCGCGTCATCTGCGGCCTGTCGGGCGGCGTCGACTCGGCAGTCGCGGCAGTGCTGATCCACGAGGCGATCGGCGACCAGCTGACCTGCGTCTTCGTCGATCACGGACTGATGCGCAGCGGCGAGGCCGAGCAGGTCGTGTCGCTGTTCCGCGGCGCATACAACATCCCGCTGATCCACGTGAACGCCGAAGACCTGTTCATGGGCGGGCTTGCCGGCGTCACCGATCCCGAGGCCAAGCGCAAGTTCATCGGCAAGACCTTCATCGAGGTGTTCGAGGATGAGGCGAAGAAGATTGGCGGTGCCGATTTCCTCGCGCAGGGCACGCTCTACCCCGACGTGATCGAGAGCGTCAGCTTCACCGGAGGTCCCTCGGTGACGATCAAGAGCCACCACAATGTAGGCGGCCTGCCCGAACGCATGAACATGAAGCTGGTCGAGCCGCTGCGCGAGCTCTTCAAGGACGAAGTCCGCGCACTCGGTCGCGAGCTGGGGCTGCCCGAGCACTTCGTTGGGCGCCACCCGTTCCCTGGGCCGGGCCTCGCGATCCGCATCCCCGGCGAGGTGACCAAGGAACGCTGCGATATCCTGCGCAAGGCGGACGCGATCTACCTCGAGGAAATCCGCAATGCCGGGCTCTATGACGCGATCTGGCAGGCGTTCGCGGTGCTGCTGCCGGTGCGCTCGGTCGGCGTGATGGGCGACGGGCGCACCTACGATTCGGTGCTGGCGCTGCGTGCGGTCACCTCGACCGATGGCATGACCGCGCAGGCATTCGAGTTTCCCGGCGGCTTCCTCGCGCGCGTGTCGACGCGGATCGTCAACGAGGTGAGGGGGGTCAACCGCGTGACCTACGATTACACCTCCAAGCCGCCCGGCACGATCGAGTGGGAATGAACCGGAAAACGCGAGCAGCCGGGGGCTGCTCGCCCGGTTCATTCGGTCGTGCAAGCTACCGCAGGCGTATGAGCGCAACAGCGGTGAAGAACCTGCTGCGCCGCGCCGTGATTGCTGGAACAACGCTCGCCGTACCCACGCTCGCTTCCGCCGCGACTCCGAACCCGCCCGCCTGGACGCGACCCGCTTCGCCGATCCACCTCGTCGGCCCGATCTGGTACGTCGGCACCGAAGGGCTCGCCAGCTACCTCATCAGAACGCGCGACGGCGCGATCCTGCTCGACGCGACGATGGCGGAGAATGTGCCCGCGATCGAGCGCAACATCCGCGCGGTCGGCCTGTCGCTCGACCGGGTCAGGCTGCTGCTGGTCAGCCACGCGCACTTCGACCACGCGGCGGGCGACGCCGCGATGGCGCACGACACGGGCGCGCGAGTGATCGCGGGGGTGGGCGATGTCGCCGCGCTGGAGAGCGGCATCCCGCCGGGTGAGACGAGTTACGGCGTTATCCGCTTTCCCGCGGTCAAGGTCGCTCGTGCCGTACGCGATGGCGAGCGCGTGACGCTTGGCGGTGTCACGCTGCGCGCGATCGCGACGCCGGGGCACACGCCGGGCTGCACCAGCTGGTCGGCTCGCGTCGTCGAGCGCGGGCGTCCGCTGACGGTGCTGTTCCCGTGCAGCGTCTCGGTCGCGGGCAACCGCCTGATCGGCAATCGTCGCTATCCCGGCATCGTCGCAGACCTACGCGCGAGCATCGCGCGACTTGCACGGGAACCGACCAACGTCGTGCTGCCGTTCCACCCCGAACAGGCCGACGTGCGCCGGCGCGCGGCCGAGCATCGACTGGTCGCACCGGCGCTGCTTCCCGCGCTGATGCGGACCGCGAGCACCGATTTCGAGCGCGAGCTGGCGCGGCAGGCGAAAGAGGCTCGATGACCGCTCCTGTCACGATGTACGGCATCCCCAATTGCGACACGATCAAGAAGGCGCGCGCCTGGCTCGTCGAGCACGATGTGACCTTCATCTTTCACGATTACCGAAAGGATGGTCTCGACCGCGCGCTCCTCGACGAGCTGATCGACCGTGTCGGTTGGGAGGTGCTGCTCAACCGCGCGGGAACCACCTTCTGCAAGCTGCCGGAGGAAGACCGCGCCGAGCTGGACCGTGAACGCGCGACCGCGCTGATGCTGGCGCAGCCCGGCATGATCAAGCGACCGGTGCTCGTGGCCGGAGGAATGACGGAGGTCGGCTTCAAGCCGGATCGCTACGCCGCGCTGTTCGGCTGATTGCGTCGCTCGTCCGAAACGCGCACGATGCGCGGTGAAGGGGAGGGCAGATGAACGATCGATCGACCCGTTCGACGGCGTGGTTCCGCGGCGCCGCCGTCGTGCTGTTGCTTTGGGGCTTTGCGGGCTGCTTCGCCTGCATACAGCAGTTCCGACTCGGCGCCGACGCGATGGGTCCCGCGAGCGATTACGACCGCGCGCTCTACGCATCGCTGCCGGTGTGGTACAATGCGGTCTACGCGGTCGCGGTCGGCTGCGGGCTGTTCGCCGCGATCGCCCTGCTGGCGCGATCGGTGCTGGCGGTACCGCTCGCCTGCCTGTCGCTCGCCGGCGTGCTGATCCAATTCGGCTGGCTGTTCGCAACCAGCGACATCATCCGTCACAAGGGCGCGGGCGTCGTCGCCTTTCCGCTGTTCATCGTCGCGGTCGCCGCCTTCGCCGTCTGGCTCGCGCGCCTCGCGCGTGCGCGCGGCTGGATCAGGTGAGCGGGCGGGCCTAAGAGGGCGCATGTCCACGACCTTCACCATCGACACATCGACCAGCCGCGCGACACCCGTCGCCGCACCGATGAAGCGGCTGACCGTGCCGGCGCTGCGCGCGCGCAAGGCGGCGATCGCCGCGGGCAAGGGCGAGCCGCTCGTCATGCTGACCGCGTACACGGTGCGGATGGCGCAGCTGCTCGACCCGCATTGCGACATGCTGCTGGTCGGGGACAGCCTGGGGCAGGTGATCTACGGCTTGCCCTCGACCGTGCCGGTGACGCTCGCGATGATGGCGGCGCACGGCGCGGCAGTGGTGCGCGGCAGCTACCATTCGGTCGTCGTCATCGACATGCCGTTCGGCAGTTACGAGGCATCGCCGCAGCAGGCGTTCGAGAGCGCGGCTTACCTGCTTAAGGAAACGGGCGCCGCCGCGGTCAAGCTGGAGGGCGGCGCCGCGATGGCGCCGACCGTCGCCTTCCTGTCGGAGCGCGGCATTCCGGTGGTGGGCCACGTCGGGCTGACGCCGCAGGCGGTCAACGCGCTCGGCGGCTACGGCGCGCGCGGCCGCTCGGACGCGGAGGCGGAGAAGATCGTCTCGGATGCTGAGAGCATCGCTGCGGCGGGCGCTTTCGCGGTGGTGATCGAGGGGGTCGTGGAGCCGATCGCGCAGGCGATTACGCGCAAGATCGCGGTGCCGACGATCGGGATCGGTGCCTCGTCCGACTGCGACGGGCAGGTGCTGGTCGCGGAGGACATGCTCGGGCTGTTCGAGCGCACGCCGCGCTTCGTCAAACGCTACGGCGACATGGCGGGCTACGTCGCCGAACGCGTCGAAACCTATGCCGCCGAAGTACGCGCGCGCAGCTTTCCCACGGCCGACCAGACCTACGCGCCGAAGGCGTGAGGAGGGGGCGGCAGCGGCGCCTCTTTCGTTTCGCACTGCGCCGGGTTAAGGCCGCGCGACTTTTTCGAGCATGTGGAGCAAGACGTGGCCCTGACGCCGCAGAATAACGAGGCGTTCCTGCGCGAAGTCGACGAGGAATATCGTCGCGAGCAGATGATCGGGGTGTGGCAACGCTACGGTCGCTGGATCGTGGTGGCCGTCGTCGCTTTGCTGGTCGCCTTCGCCGGCTTCCTGTTCTGGCAGCACCGCGAGCGCGTCGCGGCGGAGAAGGAAGGCGAGACGCTTCAGACCGCCTACGATTACCTCGGTGCCAACGACTTCAAGGGCGCGGCCAAGCCGCTCGCCGAGCTCGCCCAGTCGAGCAGCGACGGGTACCGTACGCTGGCCTTGTTCTCGCAGGCCGACGTGCTGCTGGCGAAAAACGATCTGAAAGGCGCTTCGGCCAAGTTCGCCGGGGTCGCCAATGACACGAGCGTCGCCAAGCCGTTTCGCGATTTGGCACTGATCCGTCAGACCGCGGCCGAATATGACACGCTCAAGCCCGACGTGGTGATCCAGCGGCTGGCTCCGCTCGCCGTGCAGGGCAACGCCTTCATGGGCAGCGCGGGCGAGATGGTGGGCGCGGCCTACCTCGCGCAGGGCAAGCGCGATCTAGCCGGGCAGACGTTCGCGCGGATCGCGCGCGACAAGACGGTGCCTCAGTCGCTGCGTCAACGTGCGGTTCAGATGGCGGGTGTATTGGGCGTGGACGCACTGCCGCAGGATATTGCGGCCAGCAGGGGCATGACGGAATGAAGCTTGGCAAGGCGGCGCGCGTCGCGTTCGGCCCCATGACGCTCGGCATCGCGCTGACGCTGGGCGGCTGCGGCGTGTTCAAGGGCGCGCCCAAGAAGACGCCGACGGTCGGCAACCGCGTGTCGATCCTCACCTCGGAGAACCGGGCAGAGGTCGATCCCTCGCTCGCCAGTGTCCAGGTGCTGTTGCCGACGCCGGAGGTGAACACCGACTGGTCGCAGTCGGGTGGCAGCGCCGACAAGTCGATGGGGCATCTGGCGCTCGCTGCCTCGCCGACGCGCGCGTGGACCGCGCAGATCGACGGCGGCTCGAACCGTCAGCGGCTGGGCGCCGCCCCGGTTGTCGCCGACAACAAGCTGTTCGTGGTCGACGTCGACGCCACGCTCCACGCCTTCGCCGCCGACACAGGGGCGAAGCTGTGGACCGCCGCGGTGCCCGAAGGCGACAACAACCGCGCCGCGCGCTTCGGCGGTGGTGCTAGCTACGACGACGGCAAGGTCTACGCGACCGACGGGCTGGGTGACGTGGTCGCGTTCAACGCCGCCGACGGCAAGCTGATCTGGCGTGCCAAGCCGGGCGGCCCGTTGCGCGGCGCACCGACGATCGCGAACGGCCAGGTCTATGTGCTCAGCCAGGACAATCAGATCTTCGCGCTCGGCCAGGCCGACGGCAAGGTCGTGTGGACGCAGAGCGCCAGCCTTGAGTCTCAGGGACTGTTCGGTGTCGCTGCTCCCGCGGCGAGCGCGGGCACGATCGTTGCCGGCTTCTCCTCGGGCGAGCTGAACGCCTATCGCTACGAGAACGGCCGCAACTTGTGGCAGGACGCGCTGTCGCGCACCGCGATTTCGACCTCGGTGTCAAGCCTCGCCGACATCAACGCCGACGCGGTGATCGAGGACGGTCGCGTCTACGCGATCGGTGAGGGCGGTCGCATGGTCTCGCTCGACCTCGGCACCGGTCAGCGGTTGTGGGAGCAGAATTTCGCCGGGATCTCGACGCCGTGGCTCGCGGGTGAGTGGCTGTTCGTCGTCACCGACGATGCGCGCGTCGTCAGCCTCTCGCGCGCCAACGGCAAGGTCCGCTGGATCGGGCAGCTACCCGCGTTCAAGAACGAGAAGAAGCGTGAGAATGCCTACACCTGGTTCGGCCCGGTGCTGGCGGGCGAGCGGCTGTGGCTGACCAACTCGCGCGGGCAACTCGTTGCGGTCTCGCCGGCGGACGGCAGCCAGCAGACGGTGATCGAGGCGGGCGACGCTTTCTCGCTGCCGCCGATCGTTGCCAACAAGACGCTCTACGTGCTCGACGACAAGGGTGAGCTCTCGGCCTATCGCTGAGACGCCGCTGACAGCAGTCAGGTGACGGGGACGACATGATGCGCTAGGCGTCGGCGCATCATGTCCCGTTTACCTGTGGTCGCGATCGTCGGCCGTCCCAACGTCGGCAAGTCGACGCTGTTCAATCGCCTCGTCGGCAAGAAGCTCGCGCTGGTCGACGATCGTCCGGGCGTGACGCGCGACCGTCGTGAGGGCGACGCGAGCCTGCTCGGGCTCGATTTCCGCATCATCGATACCGCGGGCTACGAGGACGAGGACCCCGACACACTGCCCGGCCGCATGCGTCGCCAGACGCAGGCTGCGGTCGATGGCGCCGACGTGGCATTGTTCCTGATCGACTCGCGCGCCGGCATCGTCCCGCTCGACGAGGAGATCGCGCGCTGGCTGCGCGGTGCCGACACGCCGATCGTGCTGGTCGCCAACAAGGTCGAGGGGCGCAGCGGCGAGCAGGGCGTGCTCGAATCGCTCGCGCTCGGCTTCGGCGATCCGGTGCAGATGTCGGCCGAGCATGGCGAGGGTGTCGCCGATCTGTTCGAGGCGCTGCGCCCCTTTATCGAGCGCGAGGACGACGCGTTCGAGGAGGAAGAGGAGGATGAGAGCCCCGACGCGCCGCTCAAGCTCGCGATCGTCGGACGGCCCAACGCGGGCAAGTCGACGCTGATCAACCGCATGCTGGGCGAAGACCGCATGATCACGGGGCCCGAGGCGGGGATCACGCGCGATTCGATCGCGGTCGATTGGGAATGGCTCGGCAGCCCGATGGGGCCGCGCAAGGTGCGGCTGATCGATACCGCCGGCATGCGCAAGCGCGCCAAGGTGCAGGACAAGCTGGAGAAATTGTCGGTTGCCGACGCGCTCCACGCAGTCGATTTCGCCGAGGTCGTCGTCCTGCTGCTCGACGCGACGCTGGGGCTCGAATCGCAGGATCTGCGCATCGCCGACCGCGTGCTGGAGGAAGGCCGCGCGCTTGTCATCGCGCTCAACAAATGGGACGTGTCGGAAGAGCCGTCGAAGACCTTCAACGGCGTCAAGGCGGCGCTCGAAGAGGGGCTGGCGCAGGTGAAGGGCGTGCCGCTGCTGACCGTGTCGGCGGCGACCGGCAAGGGGATCGACCAGCTGATCGCCGCTGCCTTCGAGACGCGTGACGCCTGGTCGCACCGCGTCGGCACGGGCGAGCTCAACCGCTGGTTCGAGCGCGCGGTCGAGGCGAACCCGCCGCCCGCGCCCGGCGGCAAGCGGATCAAGCTACGCTACATCACGCAGGCGAAAACCCGCCCGCCCGGCTTCATCCTGTTCGGCACGCGCGTCGACCAGCTGCCGATGAGCTACCAGCGCTACCTCATCAACGGCATCCGCCGCGAACTCGGTTTCGGCGCGGTGCCCGTCCGAATGACGCTGCGCGCGCCGAAGAACCCTTTCGACAGTTGACGCAATTGTAGGAAAGCGCAGGCACGTCCTTACCCTCCGTTTACCCTCGCGGCGTTAGGGTCGCCGCACGACGGTTCGAAAGTGCGAAGGGGGCAAGCGTGTCGTTCGAAGGGGGTGTGCTGGTCGACCGTGCGGCGCTGGCGCGCGCGCGTGCCGAGCTCGGCGGCGAGTTCGCGCGCATTCTGGGCTATTTCCGTGAAGACGGGTTGAAGTCGCTCGATGCGATCGAGGCGGCATCGCGCGACGAGAATGCGACCGCGATGATCCTGCCCGCCCACACGTTGAAGGGCGAGGCGGGACAGTTCGGCGCCTATCCGCTCGCAGCACTCGCCGAGAAGCTGGAAACGCTCGCGCGCGAGTGCGTCGAATGGCACACCAGCCCGGTCGAATGCGTGCCAGACGTGCTGGAACTTCGTCCGCTGTTCGAGGCGACGCTCGCACTGCTCGAGCGCGAGGCGGCGGCGACTCCGCTGCGCCGCGCAGGCGGCTTCGGTCGGCGCCTGAGCTAGACGCGCAGCGGCGCCGGGCGGCCGTGCACCAGACTGCGCCACAGCCACTCCAATGGTCCGTAACTATAGCGGGCGAGCCACGCCGGTGACCACAGGAGCATGAGCGCCCAGACCGCGGGCACGATCGCGTAAAGCCACGCGCGACCGATCGTGGCGAACAGCCCCAAGCCCCAGCCGGTGAAGATCAGGTCCATCAGCACCGTGGTGCCGAGGTAATTGCTGAACGCCATCCGCCCCGTCGCGGCGACGCGCGTGGTCAGTCGACCGCCGGGGCGCAGCAGCACCATGACGAGCGCGGCATAGCCGACATAGCCGATCGTGCGGAACGGTTCGCTCAGCACCAATGCGCCGGTGTAGACCCAGCGCTGATCGAAGCCGGTCGCCATCGTGTGCCACCCGATCGCGGCATAGCCGAGCAGGGACACCGGCACGCAGACCCACGCCACGCGTATGTAAGCCGCACGCGACCATTCACCCCTCACGAACCCCGACCGAAGCCCCGCCATGCCGAGCAGCATCGCGCTGAGCGTCTCCGCGCCGCCGATCGGTAGGAAGGTAAGCGGATCGAGCGCGTGCTGCCATCGCCACGCCGCGGCCGCACCGAAGCTGCCGCGCATCGCCGCGATCTGTTCGAGCAGTTCGGCGCGGGGCGGTACGCCGAACGCGCTTGCGAAACCGTTCCACAGCGCCACGTCGGCGGGGGTCGCGCGAGCGGCGGCGGCGAACAGCGCCGTCGCCGTCGCCGCATTGAGCAGGATCGAGGCGAGCAATAGCGCGAGCGAGAGCAGCGCGAGTGCGCGCGCGCTCTGCCGGCAGAAGAACAATGCGATGACGCCGACCAGCGCGTAATGCGCCAGGATGTCGCCCCACCAGAGCAGGTAGAGGTGCAGGCAACCGAACACGAACAGCCAGAACATGCGCCGCAGGTGCAGTGCGGCGCCGTTCCCGCCGCCGGCGTCAGCCCGCTCGATGACCAGCAGCATCGAGGCGCCGAACAGGAAGGAGAACAGTCCGCGAAACCGCCCTTCGACGAAGATGAAGTTGAGAAACCACGCCGTCTTTTCCGCCGCGTCCGATCCGCCCCAGGCGAGCGGCGAGAAATACGCCGCCTCGGGCAGGCCGAACGCGACGATGTTGGCGAGCAGAATGCCCATTACCGCGACGCCGCGGATGACGTCGAGCGACTCGAACCGTGCGCGCACCTCCATGTGCATCAGCTGCCGGTGAATGCTGCCGGGCGCTTCTCGAGGAACGAGCGCATGCCTTCCTGAAAGTCGTCGGATGCGAACAAGGGCAGCAGTTGCAGGTAGACGTGCTGGACGTGCGTCTCGAATGTCTCGTTCAGCCCCATGCGCATCATCCGCTTCGATGCCTGTACCGCCAAAGGCGCGTTGGCGGCGATTTCGCGCGCGATCCGCTCGGCGTGCGGCAATACCTCGCCATCGGGCACGACGTGGTTGACCAGCCCGAGCGCGAGGCTCTCCGCCGCACCAAGTGTCCGCCCGGTAAAGATCAGCTCCGCCGCCTTCGCCCAGCCGATCATTCGCGGCAGCAGCCAGGTGCCACCCGACTCGGGGACGATGCCGCGCTTGACGAAGGCGGGCGCGAGCTTTGCGCCCTCGGCCATGACGCGGATGTCGCACCCGATCGCCAGGTCCATGCCATAGCCGGCGGCCGAGCCGTTCAATGCGCAGATCACCGGCTTGTCCATCGCGAACAGCACCGTCGGCGGCGCGCGGCGCAGGTCGATCGTCGGCGGGTGCCTCGTGCCGCTCGCGCCGATGCCGTCGCCGCCCACCGCCTCGTTCAGGTCGAGCCCGGCGCAGAACGCGCGCCCCGTACCGGTCAGGATGACGACACGCACCGCCGCGTCCTCGTTCGCGCGCGTCAGCAAGGCCGCGACCCGATCGAGCATCGCGTGCGAGATCGTGTTCATCCGCTCCGGCCGGTCGAGCGTCAGCGTCGCAACGCCGTCCGCCACCGCGTAGCGCACATCCCGGTCGTCACTCATCGGCTCATCCTCCCCATTTTCCCGCCAATGTGCGGCAGACCGGGGCGGAGGTACAGCGCGAGGTTCAGAGCGCGGCTTCGGTCGCCATCAGCCTGGGGAAGAAATCCTCGTGCGCGCGGCGCAGATCGGCGAGCGAGACGGCGTGGTCACCGTCGCTAAGCTCGAAGATCACGCGCGTGCCGATCGCGCGGCCGAGCGGCTCGGCCTCGACACCGGCATCGAGCGCGGACTGGAGGAAATCGAGCAATGCGTGGTCGTGGACGGTCGCGACATAGACGCCCTGGTCCTCCGCGAACAGCGACGCGGCGGTGTCGAACGGCAGCGCACGGTCGATCATCGCGCCGATGTTGCCCGCAAGCGCCATCTCCGCGATCGTGACCGCGAGGCCACCGTCGGAGACGTCGTGCACCGCGGAAAGCTGTCCCGCGTCGATTGCGCGGCGGACGAAATCGCCGGTGCGGCGCTCCGCATCAAGGTCGACGCGCGGCGGTGGGCCTTCCTCGCGACCATGCACCTCGCGCAGCCACAGCGACTGGCCCAGGTCGCCACGACGACGACCGATGACGATGATGATGTCGCCCGGCTGCTTGAACGCAATCGTCGCGCTCTTGTCCCACGCCTTCAGCAGCCCGACGCCGCCGATCGCGGGCGTGGGCAGGATCGCCGAACCGCCGCCGGTCGCCTTCGACTCGTTGTAGAGGCTGACATTGCCCGACACGATCGGGAAGTCGAGTGCGCGGCACGCCTCGCTCATTCCTTCGAGGCAGCCGACGATCTGCCCCATGATCTCGGACCGCTGCGGATTGGCGAAGTTGAGGCAGTTGGTGACCGCCAGCGGCGTCGCGCCGACCGCGGTCAGGTTGCGCCACGCCTCGGCGACGGCCTGCTTTCCGCCCTCGACCGGGTCGGCGTAGCAGTAGCGCGGGGTGCAATCGGTAGTCATGGCGAGCGCCTTGTCCGTCCCGTGGACGCGCACCACCGCGGCGTCGCCGCCGGGACGCTGGACCGTGTCGGCGCCGACCATGTGGTCGTACTGCTCCCAGATCCAGCGGCGCGAGGCGATGTCGGGCGAGCCCATCAGCGCGAGCAGGTCGGCAGCGGGATCGCGGCACTCGGGCAAGTTCACGAGCGCCTTCGCGGGCGGGGTTGGAAGGTGCGGGCGATCATAGAGCGGCGCATCGTCGGCGAGCGGACCGAGCGGGATGTCGCACACCGTCTCGCCGTGCCATTTCAGCACCATGCGACCGGTGTCGGTCACGTGGCCGATGACGGCGAAGTCGAGCTCCCATTTCTCGAAGATCGCTTGCGCGAACGCCTCGCGGCCGGGTTTCAGCACCATGAGCATCCGCTCCTGGCTTTCCGACAGCATCATCTCGTACGGGGTCATGCCCGTTTCGCGCTGCGGCACGTCGTCCATGATCAGCTCGATGCCGACGCCGCCCTTCGATGCCATCTCGACCGACGACGAGGTGAGACCTGCCGCGCCCATGTCCTGGATCGCGACGATCGCGTCCGACGCCATCAACTCGAGGCACGCCTCGATCAGCAGCTTCTCGGTGAACGGATCGCCGACCTGGACGGTCGGGCGCTTCGCATCGGCATCCTCGCCGAAATCGGCCGAGGCCATCGTCGCGCCGTGGATGCCGTCGCGTCCGGTCTTCGAGCCGACGTAGACGATCGGATTGCCGACGCCGGATGCGGCCGAGTAGAAGATCTTGTCGGTATCCGCGACGCCCACCGTCATCGCGTTGACCAGGATGTTCCCGTCATAGGCCGGGTGGAAGTTCACCTCGCCGCCGACAGTCGGCACGCCGACGCAATTGCCGTAGCCGCCGATGCCGTGGACCACGCCCGAGATCAGGTGGCGCATCTTGGGGTGATCGGGACGACCGAAGCGCAGCGCGTTCAGGTTCGCGACCGGGCGCGCGCCCATCGTGAACACGTCGCGCAGGATGCCGCCGACGCCGGTCGCCGCGCCCTGATACGGCTCGATGTACGACGGATGGTTGTGCGACTCCATCTTGAAGATCGCGGCCTGACCGTCACCGATGTCGATCACGCCCGCATTCTCGCCCGGACCGCAGATCACCCACGGTGCCTCGGTCGGCAGCTTTTTCAGGTGGATACGGCTCGACTTGTACGAGCAATGCTCGCTCCACATCACCGAGAAGATGCCGAGTTCGACCAGGTTCGGCTCACGCCCGAGCGCGCCTAGCACGCGGTCGTATTCTTCGGGCGACAGGCCGTGCTCGGCAACGATCTCGGGCGTGATAGCGGTCATGTGCGCGCGCATAGCGGGGGAGACGCGTCGATACCAGCAGCCAAGCGCCCGCATCGTGAGGGGAAGCCTTGCCTACCGCCGGTGACGATGATGGTGGCGATGCCGCCGGTGCTTCAACCGACGCAGCAGCCCGCGCTTCTCGAATGCCTCGAACATCTCGGCCGGGCCTTCCGGGTCGAGCACCTCGTTCTCGGCCAGCCACGCCTCGACGCCGTTCAGATCGGGCACCTCGTACGGGATCAGCGTCTTGCCTTCGCCACGCAGCCGCTCGATGGTGGCGATCAGCCCGTCGCGCTTCACGCCCTCGCTAACCTCAGCGATCTCGACGGCCAAATGCTCGGCGAGCAGGTCGTCGCGAATCGCGGCAATGCGCGTACCCTCGTCCGCGATCGTCACGTCGCACTCGGTATCGAGCCGCAGCGAGCGGTTGTTGAAGTTCGACGAACCGATCCGGATCACGTCGTCGTCGATCACCAGCACCTTGGCATGGCAGTAGATGCCAGTGCCGTCGGTCGTGACCGGATGGTACAGGCGAAAACGCCCGGCATGGTCGCGGTGCTGCAATTCGGTGACCAGCCGCGCGCGCGCGGTGTCCATCGCGATCGGCTCCAGCCAGCCTTGCGCGCTCGTCGGATTGATGACGACGATTTCGGGCGGATCGCGCTCCTCCAGCCGCTTCGCGATCGCCTCCGCGATCCGGCGTGAGGCGAAATACTGGCTCTCGGCGTAGATGCGCCGTTTCGCCCGCGCGATCAGGTGGAGGTATAATTCCTCGATCTCGTGGATTTCCTCCTGACCCTCGTGGAGCGGCTGCGAACGCGAGATCGCGACGTCGACGTCGGTGAATTCGACCGGCAGACTCTCGGGCCAGCACTCGCTGGTGGCAGAGGGAGCGGGAATGTCGCCGCCACCGGCGATCTTCCAGCGCGCGCGACACAGGTCGCCGAGCGCGCGCGCGACCGGACCCTGCAGCGCGGTCGTCACGTCGTGCCACGGCTTGTACGAAAAACCGTTGGGCGAGCGGCGCCGCTCGTCGTCCTCGACGTGGTCGCGCGTGTCCCAGCGCTCGTCGGTCATGTCGATACCGCCGCAGAACGCCATGCAATCGTCAATCACGACAATCTTCTGGTGCTGCGACGCGGCGGTCGGATGATGCCCGTCGAGTTTCAGGTGGATGCGCTTCTCGCGGAAACGCCAACGCGTCAGCATCCACAGGGTACGCCCGCGGAACAGCGTCTTGATCGCGCCCTTGTCCCAGCGAAGGATAAAGACCTGGAGCGTCGGCGTGCGCTTCACCAACCAGTCGATGAAGTCGCCCACCGTCGTCGGCGCCTCGGGATGATCGTCCGAATAAGCGAGCGTAATGCGCGCGTCGAAGTCCCAGCCCACCAGCATGATCTGCTGCTTGGCATTCAGCATCGCCTCGCGCGCGACGCGGAAATAGGCGTCGGCGTCGATGATGACGGCGGCACGGTTCGCACGCTCGACCCGCCAGCGCGTCTTCTCAGGCAGGGTCACAGTATCTCCCGGATCGCAGCTGGCGGACGGCCGAGCCGCACGCCACGTTCGGTTTCAACCAGCGGCCGCTCAATCGTGACGGGATCGCGCACCATCAGGTCGAGCGCGGCATCGTCGTCGGTGACCGGCGGGGCGTCCCGGCGCAGGCCATCGCGCGGCGCGATACCGGCGCGCGCATAGAGGCGGGCAAGCTCGTCACGTGTCGGCGGATGCTTCAGATATTCGACCACCGAAACCTCGACCCCTGCCTCGCGCAGCAACGCCAGCGCCTCGCGCGACTTGGAACAGCGCGGATTATGGAGGATCGTCGCCTTCATCGCCAAGCCTTCTGCATGAGGCCTTCTACCGCTTGGCTTGGACTGGTCTAGTGCACGACTGGCCGCGGCGATCAGAACAAGAAAAAGCCGGGGCAAGCTCAACGACTTGCCCCGGCGATATTCTTTCTCGTTGATGCAAGTTAGCCGCCTTGCCGCGCCAGCCAGTCCTCCAGCCACTTGATCGTATAGTCGCCCGACTGGAACTCGGGATCGTCGAGCAGCGCCTGGTGGAGCGGGATGGTGGTCTTCATCCCTTCAATGACGAACTCCTCCAGCGCGCGGCGCAGGCGGCGCAATGCGCCCTGTCGCGTGGTGCCGTAGACGATCAGCTTGGCGATCATGCTGTCGTAGTAGGGCGGCACCTTGTAGCCCGCGTACAGCCCCGAATCGACGCGGACGTGCATGCCGCCCGGCGCGTGGTACTGCTTTACGAGGCCGGGGGAGGGCGCGAAGGTGCGCGGGTCCTCGGCATTGATGCGGCACTCGATCGCGTGGCCGCGGAACACGACGTCTTCCTGCCGGAGTGTCAGCGGCTCACCCTCGGCGATGCGAATCTGCTCGCGTACCAGATCGAGCCCGGTGATCGCCTCCGTCACCGGATGCTCCACCTGCAAACGGGTGTTCATCTCGATGAAATAGAACTCGCCGTTCTCCCACAGGAACTCGATCGTCCCAGCACCGCGATAGCCCATGTCGGCCATTGCGCGGGCACAGATGCCGCCCATCCGCGCGCGCTCCTCGGGCGTGATGACTGGGGAAGGCGCTTCCTCCAGCACCTTCTGGTGCCGACGCTGGAGCGAGCAGTCGCGCTCGCCCAGGTGGATTGCATTGCCCTTGCCGTCGCCGAAGATCTGGAACTCGATGTGGCGCGGGTTGCCAAGATACTTTTCGATATAGACGGTGGCGTCGCCGAACGCGGCCTTCGCCTCGCTGCCTGCCTGCGCCATCAGCGTCTCAAGCTGGTCGGGCGAGGTGCAGACCTTCATGCCGCGACCACCGCCGCCCGACGCCGCCTTGATGATGACCGGATAGCCGGCGCGCTCGGCGATCGCCTTCGCCTCATCCACGTCGCTGACCGCGCCGTCGGAGCCCGGCACGAGCGGCAGGCCGAGCGCGCCCGCGGTGCGCTTCGCCTCGATCTTGTCGCCCATCGTGCGGATGTGCTCGGGCTTCGGCCCCACGAAGATCAGGTTATGCAGCTCGACGATCTCGGCGAACTTGGCGTTCTCGCTGAGGAAACCGTAGCCCGGATGGATCGCATCGGCGCCCGAGATTTCGGCGGCCGAGATGATGTTGGGGATGTTTAGGTAGCTCTCGGCGGCGGACGGCGGGCCGATGCAGATCGCCTCGTCGGCCAATCGCACGTGCATCGCGTCAGCGTCGGCGGTGGAATGCACCGCGACCGTCTTGATCCCCATTTCGTGGCACGCGCGGTGGATGCGCAGCGCGATCTCGCCGCGGTTGGCGATCAGCAGCTTCTTGATCTGCGGCACAGGCGCTTACTCGACCACCACGAGCGGCTGGTCGAACTCGACCGGCTGTCCGTTCTCGACCAGCACCGCCTTGACCGTACCAGCCGAAGGCGCGGTGATCGGGTTCATCACCTTCATCGCCTCCACGATCAGCAAAGTGTCGCCGGCGGCAACGCTCTGCCCGACGCTCGCGAACGGCTTCGCGCCCGGCTCGGCGGCGAGATAAACGGTGCCGACCATCGGCGAGCGGACTGCGTTCGCATCGCTGGGCGCGGACGGCCCGGCATTGTCGACCTGCGGCGCGGCGGCGGCGGGTGCAGCCGCCGGTGCGGGCGCGGCGGCGTAATGCATCGGCGCGGCGGCGACCTGCGCGGCCTTGCGCGCGACGCGGATCTTGCGATCGCCGTCCTCGACCTCGATCTCGGTCAGCTGCGTGGTGTCGAGCAGCTCGGCGAGCTGGCGCACGAGGTTCACGTCGACCTGCATCGCGCCACCACCATTTGCTTCGTTCATGTCGGCCATCAGCCTTGATTCCCCTTCAAGGGCGCGCGCTGTGTCAGAACTGTGCCGCCGCTTCAAGCGCGAGGGCGTAGGATAGCGCGCCGAATCCCGCAATGGTTCCGCGTGCGGCACGACCGACGAACGAGGTGTGGCGGAATTCCTCGCGCGCGTGCGGGTTGGACAGATGCACCTCGATCACGGGCGTGCGGATCGCCTTGATCGCGTCGTGGAGCGCGATCGAGGTGTGGGTGAACGCGCCCGCGTTCAGGATCACCGCGCGCGCGTCGTACGCTTGCGCCTCGTGCAGCCAGTCGACCAGATGCCCTTCGTGGTTCGACTGCCGCATGTCGATGTTGAGGTCGAGCTCGCGGGCGCGATCCTCAAGCCGCCCGGCGATGTCGTCGAGCGTGTCGTGACCATAGATCTCCGGCTCGCGCGTGCCCAGCAGGTTGAGGCTGGGGCCGTTCAGGACGAACACGGTGGTGTTATCGGGTGCAGGCATCGGCGAGCGGCTTTCTTGAACACCGGCGGCGCCGGGACTAGGTGGCTGGTCGTCACCTCTCTAGCCCGCTCGCCCGTCGCTTGTCGAAGGGCCGCGCTTCGTTCCGCCGGGAAGACGAGGCACGGGGCTGGCGATCACGCAACCCGCAATGGACGGGGGCGCGCGCCCTCGAAGCGACCACCATGCCCCATTCCGACGGAACCGTCTCGATTGTCGTCAACGGCGAGCACAAGCGCGTCAAGGCGGGGCTGACGATCGCTGACCTGGCCGAGCAGCTGGGGCTGGTGCCCGAGAAGGTGGCGGTCGAGCGCAACCTGGAGATCGTGCCGCGCTCGACGCTTGCGCAAGTCTGCGTCGAGGACGGCGACGAGCTGGAAATTGTCCACTTTGTTGGTGGTGGCGACCATTCGGTCGCGGGGGCCGGCGGCGGCGACCACACGCGCCCGGTGGCCGACGACACCTGGACCGTCGCCGGCAAGACGTTCCGATCGCGCCTGATCGTCGGTACGGGCAAGTACAAGGACTTCGCGCAGAACGCCGCCGCGCTCGAGGCGTCGGGGGCGGAGATCGTCACCGTCGCCGTGCGCCGCGTCAACGTCAGCGATCCGAAGGCGCCGATGCTGACCGACTTCATCGATCCCAAGCGCGTCACCTACCTGCCCAACACTGCCGGCTGCTTCACCGCCGACGACGCGATCCGCACGCTGAGGCTCGCGCGCGAGGCGGGCGGTTGGGACCTCGTCAAGCTCGAGGTGCTGGGCGAGGCGCGCACGCTCTACCCCGACATGCGCGAGACGTTGAAGGCGACCGAGGTGCTGGTGCGCGAGGGATTCAAGCCGATGGTCTATTGCGTCGACGATCCGATTGCGGCGAAGCAGCTCGAGGAAGCGGGCGCGGTCGCGATTATGCCGCTCGGCGCGCCGATCGGGTCGGGGCTTGGCATCCAGAACCGCGTCACGATCCGCCTGATCGTCGAGGGTGCCAAGGTGCCGGTGCTGGTCGATGCGGGCGTCGGTTGTGCCTCCGACGCGACCGTGGCGATGGAACTCGGCTGCGATGGCATCCTCATGAACACGGCGATCGCCGAGGCGAAAGACCCGATTCTGATGGCCGCGGCGATGAAGTCGGCGGTCGAGGCGGGGCGGATGAGCTACCGTGCCGGGCGCATGGGGCAGCGTCGCTACGCCGACCCGTCGAGCCCGCTCGCGGGACTGATCTGAATCAGACCGGACGCGGAACAACCCTCATGGATCCTCGTTTCTTCTTCACCGGGTTCAATCAGCCTGAAACGAAGGAGTAATCGCGATGGGTGAACTGACCGACAAGATCAAGGGCGGCGTCAACGAGGCGATTGGCAAGGCCAAGGAAGCGCTCGGCGAGCACAACAACGACGCCAGCCTGAAGGCCGAAGGCGAGGCGCAGCAGGCGAAGGGCAAGGGCGAGCAGATGAAAGGCAGCGTCAAGGGCGCGCTGGGCGACAACATCTGATCTCAACCGGCTTTACAGTCGACAAGGGCCGTTCCGCGTTGCGGAGCGGCCCTTTTGTTTGCCCGAGCGCGTCCACGCTCCTGCATTAGCGGTTGCGGATCGCCTCGAGTGTCGTGGCAGCGGTGATGACCTCCACGTCGGTCTTCAGGTGCAGCAGTCGCACGCCACCCTGCGCCATCGCGCGGTCTAACGCGGGCGCGAAATCAGCGGTCTTCTCCACCGTCTCCGCCCAGCAGCCATAAGCGCGTGCGAGCGCGGCGAAGTCGGGGTTGTGGAGCCGCGTCGCCGATACGCGGCGTGGGAACTCGCGCTCCTGGTGCATGCGGATTGTGCCGTAAGCGCTGTTGTCGACCACGACGACCAGCAGCGACGCGTCGTGCTGCACCGCGGTCGCCAGTTCCTGCCCGTTCATCAGGAAATCGCCGTCGCCCGCGACCGCGACCACCGTCCGCCCGGGCCGGCGCAGGCTTGCCGCGACTGCGGCTGGCACGCCGTAGCCCATCGCCCCGCTGGTGGGCGCAAGCTGCGTCCCCGGCCCGGCGTAGCGCCAGTAGCGGTGCCACCAGCCCGAGAAATTGCCTGCGCCGTTGCAGATGATCGTGTCGGCGGGCAGGCTCTCGCGCATCGTCGCAACGCATGGACCGAGGTCGAGTGTAATGCCGTCGCGTGGCTTGGGTGTCGTCCACGCCTCATAATCCGCGCGCGCCTCAACGGCACTCGGATGCGCCGGACCATCGATCGTCAGCAGCGCCTCGGCGAACTCGGCCATGCCGGCGCAGATCGCGAGATCGGTGCGATAGGTCATGCCGAGCTCGTTCGCGTCGGGATGGACGTGGGCCAGCCGCTGCCCCGGATGCTCGGGCGTGACGAGCGTGTAGCCATCGGTTGTCGCCTCACCCAGCCGCGGGCCTACGACCAGCAGCAGGTCGGCGTCCTTCACCCGCGCGACCAGTTTCGGGTTGGGACCGTAGCCCAGATTGCCCGCATAGGCCGGGCACTCGTTGGGCACCGCGTCCTGCCGGCGGAACGCGGCCACCAGTGGCACGCCGGTGCGGTCCGCCCAGGCGGCGATATCCTCGGCCGCGCGCTCGTCCCAGCCCGCGCCGCCGATTACCGCCACCGGCCGCTCGGCGGTGGCGAGCAGGTCGGCGAGTTGCGCCATGACGCTAACATCCGGCGCCTGCGCCGCGCGCTCGACCCGCGGCCGGTCGACCGCTTCGACCCGGTCGAGCAGCATGTCCTCGGGTAACGCGAGCACGACCGGGCCGGGGCGCCCGTTCATCGCGACCGAATAGGCGCGCGCGACGTACTCGGGGATGCGGCGCGCGTCGTCGATCCGCGCCGCCCATTTGGCGACGCTGCCGAACATGGCCTCGAAATTGATCTCCTGAAACGCCTCGCGGTCGCGCGTGCCGCGGTCGACGTCGCCGACGAACAGGATCATCGGCTGCGAGTCTTGCCGGGCGACGTGAACACCGATGCTGGCGTTCGTCGCGCCGGGGCCGCGCGTCACGAATGCGATGCCGGGGCGATGCGTCAGCGCGCCATCCGCGCAGGCCATGAATGCGACTCCGCCCTCCTGCCGGCACACCACCGTCTGGATTGCGGGCACGTCGACCAGCGCGTCGAGCACCGCGAGGAAACTTTCACCCGGCACGGTGAAAATCCGCTCGCACCCTTGTGCAACCAGCTGGTCGACGAGGATGCGCCCCCCGGTCCTCATGGTCTCGGTCGTGTTGCTCTGCATGTCTGCTGCCTAGCCCGGCCGGCGTTGCAGCGGCAAGCGCTTGCGCTCGGCGTCGCGCTGTCCGATCCTTCGCGGCGTAAAGAGGAGAGGATTATGGCGGCGTTCGAGCTGGTGGCGGATGGGTTGCGCTTTCCGGAGGGGCCGGTCGTTATGCCCGATAGCAGCATCATCCTGGTCGAGATCGAAGCCGGGCGCATCACGCGCGTGACGCCTGACGGTCGCAAGGAGGTGGTGGCGACGCCCGGCGGCGGCCCCAACGGTCTCGCGCTCGGCCCCGACGGCATGCTCTATTGCTGCAACAACGGCGGGTTCCATTATGTCGAGAGCAACGGCATGCTCGCACCCCACGGCATCGCGGCGAATTATTCGGGCGGGCGGATCGAGCGGATCGATCCAGCGACCGGTCGCGTCGAGGTGCTGTACCGATCGGGCGATCACGGCGTCACCCTGCGTGGCCCCAACGACATCGTGTTCGACGCGCACGGCGGATTCTGGTTCACCGATCACGGCAAGATTGACTATGCCAAACGCTGCCACGACGTCGTCGGCATCTTCTACGCCAAGGCAGACGGCAGCTTCGTCGAGGAAGTGATCTTTCCGTCGATGAATCCGAACGGCATCGGCCTGTCGCCAGACGGCAACACGCTCTACGCTGCCGAAACGTACACCTGCCGACTGATGAGGTTCAACGTGACCGCGCCCGGCAAGGTCGCGCCCGACGCAGGACCGGGCGGTCCCGGCATCCCGCTCTACCGCCCGGCCGGGTACAAGTTCTTCGACTCACTGGGAATAGAGTCTTCGGGGAACATCTGCGTCGCAACGATCGGCGAGTGCGGCATCAGCGTCGTCTCGCCCGCCGGCGAGCTTGTCGAGTTCGTCGCCACGGATGACGTCTTCACCACCAATATTGCGTTCGGCGGCGCGGACATGATGGACGCGTACATCACCCTGTCGGGTACCGGACGGCTGGTGAAGACGCGCTGGGCGCGGCCGGGATTGAAGCTGCAACACTGACCCGCGTGGACAAGCGCCGCGTGACCGGCGATGAGCGCGGCGAATGATAAAGGGGGTAGGGCAGGTGCGCGACACGGTGATCTTCGATTTCGGCGGCGTCATCACATCGTCGCCCTTTGAGGCGTTCGCGCGGATGGAGCGAGAGCGCGGGCTGCCGGAGAATCTCATTCGTCGCATCAACGCGACCGATCCCGACAGCAACGCCTGGGCGCGGTTCGAGCGCGCGGAGATCGACGCGGCTGGCTTTGACGCCGCCTTTGCCGAGGAAGCGCGCGTGCTGGGGCACGAGTTGCGCGGCGACGACGTGCTGGCGCTGCTCGCGGGCGACATCCGGCCGCGGATGGTCCACGCGCTCGATTGGTTGAAGCACAACGGCTATCACCTCGGCTGCATCACCAACAACGTGCCCGCGGGCGAGGGCGCGGGGATGTCGCGGAACGCGGAGAAAGCGGCGCTTGTCGCCGACGTACTCGAACGCTTCGATCACGTGATCGAGTCGAGCAAGGTCGGCCTGCGCAAGCCCGACCCGAAGATCTACCGCATGATGCTCGATACGCTCGGCAAGGCGGCGGACCAGTGCGTCTACCTCGACGACCTCGGCATCAACTGCAAACCCGCCGCGGCGATGGGGATGGTCGCGATCAAGGTGGAGGGCGAGGGCCAGGCACTCGACGATCTGGCGCACGCGCTCGGCGTCATGCCGGGGTCGTTCTGACGTGTTGACCGGCTCGCCCGCGGATCGGTAAGCGGCCAGACGAGAGAGAGGCTGTGATGAAGAAGCTTTATCCGGATGCGGCGGCGGCGCTCGACGGTCTGCTGTTCGACGGCATGACGATCTGTGCCGGCGGGTTCGGCCTGTGCGGCGTGCCCGAGCGGCTGATCGACGCGATCCGCGACGCGGGAACGCGCGATCTGACGATCGCCAGCAACAACGCCGGGATCGACGGCGAGGGGCTCGGCAAGCTGCTGCGCACGCGCCAGGTCAAGAAAATGATCTCGAGCTACGTCGGCGAGAACAAGGAGTTCGAGCGCCAGTATCTGTCGGGCGAACTCGAGGTCGAGTTCTGCCCGCAAGGAACGCTCGCCGAACGCTGCCGCGCGGGCGGCGCGGGCATCCCCGGCTTCTACACCAAGACCGGCGTCGGCACGCTGGTGGCCGAGGGCAAGGAAGTGAAGTCGTTCGACGGAGAGGATTACATCCTTGAACGCGGCATCCGCGCCGACATCTCGATCATCAAGGGCTGGAAGGCGGACGAGAGCGGCAACCTCATCTTCCGCAAGACCGCGCGCAACTTCAACCAGCCGATGGCGACCGCGGGGCGCGTCTGCGTCGCTGAGGTCGAGGAAGTCGTGCCGGTCGGCACGCTCGATCCCGATCACATCCACCTGCCCGGCATCTACGTGAAGCGGATGATCGTCGGTGCGCCCTACGACAAGAAGATTGAGTTCCGACTGACCCGGCCACGTGCGCAAGCGAGCGCGGCAGGGTCGGAGGTCTGAGGCGATGGCCCGCACGCTGATCGTGCTGATGGCGGCGGCGACCGCGCTCGCGGGATGCGCGACGCAGCAACGCATAGACGTGCCTTTACCCAGCATGCCGCCGATGATCGCATCGGCGCCGCCACCCGGGATGGCATACCTCTACGGCTCGGCCGAGGCGGATGCATTGAGCGAGCAGGCATATAACGGCATGCTCGGCTACGTCCGCGCGCTGCTCGATCGCACTCGCGACGCGCGCGGGCGCCTGCCGCACCAGCGAGCGGCGGGCACGCTGCCGCGCTGGCCGGCGAGTGCCTCGGCGGTGCTGGCGTCCGGATCGACCGCAGCGGTGCCGCAGCCGACGTCGTGCGGCGCGCTGCCCCCTGCGGTGGTGCTCGACATGGACGAGACGACGGTCCTGAACCTCGGCTACGAATATAACGACGCGCAAACCGGGCAGGCATATGATGCCAAGCGCTGGGATGCGTGGGAACGCGGCGGCGCGGACAAGGTCGTTGCGGTACCCGGCGCGGTGGCGGCGTTCCGGCAACTGCGCGCGGCGGGCGTCGCGGTCGTCATCAACACCAACCGCAATGCCGCGAACGCCGCCGATACCGCACGCGCGCTCGCGGGCGCAGGGCTCGGCACCTTCGAGCACGGCACGACGCTTTGGTTGAGGGGCGACGCAGACGGCAAGTCGGGCAAGGACGGCCGTCGCCAGGCGATTGCCGAGAGGTACTGCGTGCTGGCGCAGATGGGCGACCAGCTCGGCGACTTCGCCGACTTCTTCAACCCGCCAGGACCGGCCCCCGCCTCGGGGCGGCGCCTTCTGCCCAGCACCAGCCGTCTCGTCGCGCGCTGGGGCGCGGGATGGTTCGTCCTGCCCAACCCCGTCTACGGCACCGGCCTCGGCTCGGGCTGGGACGACACCTTTCCCGCGGACCGCCGCTGGAGCCAGACGCCCGAAGGAGTGAAGTGATGGCAAATTCTAAGGGCTGGGACCGCAACGGCATGGCCGCGCGCGCGGCGAAGGAACTGCAGGACGGCTTCTACGTCAACCTCGGCATCGGCATCCCGACTTTGGTCGCGAACAATATTCCCGACGGCATGACGGTGACGCTCCAGTCGGAGAACGGGATGCTCGGCATCGGTCCTTTCCCGTACGAGGGCGAGGAGGACGCTGACCTGATCAACGCGGGCAAGCAGACGATCAGCGAACTGCCGCAATCGGCCTATTTCGGATCGGAGCAGAGCTTCGCGATGATCCGCGGCGGGCACATCGACCTGACCGTGCTCGGCGCGATGGAGGTGGCGGAGAACGGTGACATCGCCAACTGGATGATTCCGGGCAAGATGATCAAGGGCATGGGCGGCGCGATGGACCTCGTTGCGGGCGTCAAGAAGATCATCGTCGTGATGGAGCATACCTCCAAGGACGGTTCGCCCAAGTTCATCGCCTCGTGCTCGCTGCCACTGACGGGCAAGAACGTCGTCGATATGATCGTGACCGATCTGGCGGTGTTCCAGCGCCCCGATCACCAGTCGCCGTTCCGCCTGATCGAACTCGCGCCCGGCATCACCGCGGACGAGGTCGCGGCGAAGACGACGGCGAGCTACGTTTCCTGATCAAGGCCGCGCGAAGATGATCTGGCGCTGGCTGGCAGGCGCGCTCGCGGCGCTGCTGCTGTCCGCGGGCGCGATCTACCTGTTCGTGCCTGCGCCGCGCGTGCTGAGCTGGCTCGACCGCGCAATGGGTGGCGGGCGCGGCGTCGAACTGGTCGGCGACGCGGTACCGTTTGGCAGCAACCGCCAGACTCTCGACGTGTGGCGCCCGACCGAGCCCGCGGCGGGCAAGCGGCCGGTGCTCGTCTTCATCTACGGTGGCGGCTGGGCGAACGGTGACCGCCGCAGCTACGCCTTTGCCGCGCGGGCATTCGCCCGCGCCGGCTTCGTCGTTGTCGTGCCCGATTATCGCAAGGTGCCGCAGGTACGTTTCCCCGCGTTCGTACAGGACGGCGCGGCGGCGGTGCACTGGGTTCGCGATCACGTCGCCGATTACGGCGGCGATCCGGCGCGCGTCGCGCTCGCGGGTCACTCGGCCGGCGCGTACAACGCCGTCATGCTCGCGCTCGACCAGCGCTGGCTGCTTGCAGAGGGCGTCGACCCGCACATCGTCAAGGCAGCGGTCGGCCTGAGCGGGCCGTACGACTTCTACCCCTTCGACAAGCCACGCTCGCGCGAGGCGATGCTGGGCGTCACCGATCCGATGGCGACGCAGCCGGTCACCTTCGCGAGGCGCGACGCCCCGCCGCTGCTGCTCGTCACCAGCAGCCGCGACACGCAGGTGCGACCGTACAACGCCTATCAACTGTTCGAGCGCGTCAAGGCAGCAGGTGGCCGTGCGAAGCTGGTCGAGCATGATGGGCTGACCCACGAGAACGTCGTCATGGCGCTGTCGGTGCCGTTTCGTCGACTAGCGCCAGTGCTGGATGAGAGCGTCGCCTTCATAGACGCCGCCTTGAACCCATCGACTGCGACGAAATAAAACAAGCGTTCCTTCCCCCTCCCGCATTGTTTCCTTTCGCGGCGGGCGCTTCTTGGTTAAGGCGCGCGCGATGTCACACCAACCACGCACGTTGTATGAAAAGGTCTGGGACGCTCACGTCGTGGAGCGTCGCGACGACGGCTCCTGCCTCATCTACATCGACCGCCACCTCGTCCACGAAGTCACCAGTCCGCAGGCGTTCGAGGGGCTTCGCAGCAACGGTCGCCGCGTCCGCCGCCCCGACCTGACGCTCGCCGTCCCCGACCACAATCTGCCGACCACCGCCCGCGTCGACGCGGCCGGGCGCGAACTGCCGATCGCCGATCGCGACAGCGCCGAGCAGCTCGACGCGCTGCGCACCAACGTCGCCGAGTTCGGCGTGCCGTACATCGACGCGCTCGCGGCGGAGCAGGGGATCGTCCACGTCGTCGGACCGGAGCAGGGCTTCACGCTGCCCGGCACCACGGTCGTCTGCGGCGACAGCCACACCTCGGCGCATGGTGCACTTGGCGCGCTCGCGTTTGGCATCGGCACCAGCGAGGTCGAGCACGTGCTCGCGACACAGACGCTAATCCTGTCGCCGTCAAAGACGATGGAGGTGCGCGTCGACGGCACGCTCGGCTTCGGCGTGTCGGCGAAGGACGTGGTGCTGTCGATCATCGGTCGCATCGGCGCGGCGGGCGGCACCGGCTACGTGATCGAGTTCACTGGCGAGGTAATCCGCAACCTGTCGGTCGAAGGGCGGCTGACGATCGCCAACATGAGCATCGAGGGCGGCGCACGCGCCGGCATGATCGCGCCCGACGAGACGACCTTCGCCTATCTGAAAGGCCGCGCGATGGCGCCGGCGGGCACCGATTGGGACCGCGCGGTCGAATGGTGGCGCACGCTGCCGAGCGACGCGGGCGCGCGCTACGATCGCACCGTCACCCTGTCGGCGAGCGACATCGCACCCGCGCTCACCTGGGGCACCAGCCCCGAGGACGTGGTCGCGATCACCGGCGTCGTGCCCGAGCCCGAGAGCTTCGCCGATCCGTCGAAGCAGGCCGCCGCGCGCAAGTCGCTCGATTATATGGGACTGAAGCCGGGCACGCGGATGCAGGACGTGGCGGTCCAGCACGTCTTCATCGGCAGCTGCACCAACAGCCGGATCGAGGACCTGCGCGCCGCCGCGCAGGTGGCGAGCGGCCGGCGTGTCGCCGATGGCGTCCGCGCGATGGTCGTGCCGGGCTCGGGCCTCGTCAAGCGGCAGGCCGAGGCAGAGGGGCTCGACCGTGTCTTCGCCGAAGCCGGATTCGAGTGGCGCGAGCCTGGCTGCTCGATGTGCCTGGCGATGAACCCGGACAAGGTGCCGCCGGGCGAGCGCTGCGCCTCCACCTCCAACCGAAATTTCGTCGGGCGGCAGGGTCCCGGTGCGCGCACGCATCTGCTAAGCCCCGCGATGGCGGCGGCGGCGGCGGTCAGCGGTCGGTTAACCGACGTGCGCGACCTGATCTGAATAACGACAACAGGGGCAAAACTATGAAGATTGTTCTGGCACTTCTCGTTGCAGGCGCGGCGGTGAGCGGCGTCGCGGCCTATGCGGCAGTCGGCAAAGTGAGCGTGGGCGCGAACACGCCGCGCCCCGTCAAGCCGGCGCGCTGACGCGATGGAGCCGGTGACGCGCGTCGCGGGGACGGCCTATCCCTGGGGGCAGAAAAACGTCGACACCGACGTCATCATTCCCGCGCACTGGCTCAAGACGATCAAGCGCTCGGGGCTGGGGCGCGGCGCGTTCGAGGTCGTGCGCGCGCAGCCCGGTAACATCTTCGACGATCCGCGTTATGCCGGCAGCCCGATCCTGATCGCGGGCGATAATTTCGGCTGTGGGTCGAGCCGCGAGCACGCCGCTTGGGCGCTCGCCGACATGGGCGTGCGCGCGGTCATCGCGCCTAGTTTCTCCGACATCTTCTCCGGCAATGCATTCAAGAACGGCATCGTCACCGTCGTGCTGCCGCAGGAGGCGATCGACCGACTGATCGCGGTGGCGCAGGATGGGGAGATCACCGTCGATCTCGAGACAATGACGGTTACCACGCCCTACCAGGACCGCTTTCCGTTCACGCTCGATCCCTTTCGTCGCCGTTGCCTGATCGAAGGGCTGGACGAGGTCGGCTTGACGCTGGCAAAAGATACCGCGATTTCGAAATTCGAGGAGGCGATGCATCGGCAGCGCCCCTGGATCAAGGATAGGAGCGGAAATGCGGGCATTGCTGTCGAGGGCGCCGGGCGGACCTGAAACTCTGGAGATCGGCGAGCTGCCCGATCCCTCGGTCGGTGAGGGGCAGGTGGTCGTCGTGATCAAGGCGTGCGCGATCAACTTCCCCGACGTGCTCGTCATCGAGGACAAGTACCAGATGCGCCCACCGCGCCCGTTCGCGCCGGGCGGCGAGGTGTCGGGCGTGGTCGAGCAGGTCGGCGCGGGCGTGACCCGCTTCAAGGTCGGCGACCGCGTCATGGGCAACACCAGCATGGGTGGCCTAAGCGAGAAGGCGCTGTTCGCCGAAGACGCGCTTTATCCGGTGCCCGAGGAACGCAGCTTCGAGGAAGCCGCCGCTTTGCTGCTGACCTATGGTACGACGATCCACGCGCTGGTCGATCGCGGCCACATCAAGCAAGGCGACAACCTGCTCGTGCTCGGGGCCGCGGGCGGGGTCGGCCTCGCTGCGGTCGAGCTCGGCAAGGCGTTCGGCGCGCGCGTGATCGGCGCGGTGTCGAGCGAGGAGAAAGCGCAGGCAGTGCGTGACGCGGGCGCGGACGACGTGATCGTCTACGGCCGCGGACCGTTCGGGAAAGACGAGTCGAAGGCGCTGGCCGAACAGTTCAAGGAAAAGGGCGGCAAGGCGGGTTTCCAGCTGATCTACGACGCGGTCGGCGGCGATTATGCCGAGCCCGCGCTGCGCTCGATCGGATGGGAAGGGCGCTACCTCGTCATCGGCTTCCCCGCCGGCATCCCCAAGCTGCCGCTCAACCTGACTTTGTTGAAGAGCTGCGACGTCTGCGGCGTGTTCTGGGGCGCATTCGCCGCGCGCAATCCCGAAGCCAACCGCGCCAACATCCAGCAGCTGTTCGACTTGTGGAAGGACGGCCGCATCGCACCGCGCGTGACGGAGGTGTTCCCGCTCGAACAGGGTGGCGACGCGATCGCCAAGATGGCGGCGCGGCAGGCGATCGGAAAGCTGGTCGTCCGCGTCGCCGACTGACGCCTTGGTGTTTCGGGTCGGTGGCAGCCCCGTTGCACGCGTCGTCGCCGCGCTCTATCCCGGCGGCAACGAGCAACGGGAGCTGCCATGACCACCTTCGACGATCGCGAGCGCGCGTTCGAGAGCAAGTTCGCGCGCGACGAGGAGATGGCGTTCCGCGTCACCGCCCGGCGCAATCGCCTGGTCGGGCAATGGGCCGCCGCGCTGATGAAGCTGACGCCCGAGGAAACCGACGCTTACGCCAAGTCGGTCGTTCAGGCCGATTTCGAGGAAGCGGGTGATGAGGACGTTGTGCGCAAGCTGCTGGGCGACCTTACCGCGGCAGGAGTCGACGTCGACGAGGCGCAGGTGCGTCAGGCGCTGACCCAGGAAACGGTCGAGGCGCGTCGCCAGCTCCTCAAGGCGGAGTAGACCCGATGCCGATGGAAGGCGACGAGATTGCCGCGCTGATCCGCGCCGGCATCCCCGACGCGGAGGTCGAGATGACCGATCTGGCGGGCGACAAGGATCACTGGTCCGCGCGCGTCACCAGCGCGTCGTTCGCCGGCATGCCGCGCGTGCGCCAGCATCAGGCAGTGTACGCGGCGCTGGGCGGGCGTATGGGCGGCGTGCTCCACGCCTTGCAGCTCACCACCGCCATACCGAAGTAGAGCCGGCATCGCGCCGACCAGCGCTCAACAGGATCGAAAATCATGACCGACGACACCAACGCCCGCATCGACGCCGTGGTGAAGAACAATCACGTGGTGTTGTTCATGAAGGGCACGCCGCTGTTCCCGCAATGCGGCTTCTCCAGCCGCGCGATCGCGATCCTGGAACGGCTGGGCGTTGAGTTCGAGAGCGTCGACGTGCTGCAGGATCAGGGCATCCGTCAGGGCATCAAAGCCTATTCGGATTGGCCGACGATCCCGCAGCTCTACGTCGACGGCGAGTTCGTCGGCGGATCGGACATCATGATGGAAATGTACGAGAGCGGCGAACTGGGCGAGCTGTTCGCTGGCAAGACCGCGGCGGAGTAATCGAGTCAGCCCGAGGCGCGTCGCTGCGGCGGCGCGCTCACGTTGATCGCAGGTGGCGTCGAAACCGGGTTGGACGGGCGCCGCGAGATCGAGAAAGCGACAGCCCGCCCAGCTGAAGCGCCAATGCGCTCGGTAGCGTCATTCGTGTTGCAGGCGACGTGCCAGCCGCTTGAACCCAAGCTCTTCCGCCGACTGCGATGGTTAAGTGGCCTTCGCTTGCCCCGCTGGCTGTAAAACCCACCGACACCTCATCCGCGATGTTGACAACAGATGTAGTCGATGCAACAAGACTACGTCTGTAAGCGGAAGAAGGATGGCGCAGATGGCCGAGCGGATCAGTGATGCCGAACACGCGGTCATGGAGGTGCTGTGGGATGAGAGCCCGCTCACCGCACAGGACGTGACTGAGCGGGTCGATCCGAACCGCGCCTGGAGTGCCGCCACGGTGAAAACGCTGCTCGGCCGCTTGCTCGGCAAGGGCGCAGTGCAGCACGAAGTCGACGGACGCCGCTACCTATACTCGCCGGCGGTGGCACGCGAAGATTACGTCGCGGGCGAGTCGCGCAAGCTGATCGACCGGCTGTTCGGCGGCAAGCTGACCCCGCTGGTCGCGCACTTGGCCGAGCGCGACGAGCTGTCGCGACAGGACATCGCGGAGATCGAGGCGCTGCTGAAGGCGCTGAAACAATGATCGCGCTCGCCATCGAGGCGCTGGCGGCGTCGACCGCGCTGATGCTGCTGGTGCTCGCGCTGCGCGGGTCCGTTCGCCGCGCGTTCGGAGCGGAACTGGCCTATCTGCTCTGGCTGCTGCCGGTGTTGCGGTTGGTCCTGCCGCCGCTGCCGAGCGGGTGGAGCCCGCTGGGTGCCGCGCCGATCGCGAGCGTCGGTGAGCAGGCGGCAGTGCTGATGGCACCAATCGCCCCCGTTGACACGATTGCAGCCGCGGTGCCGGCGGCGCACTCGGGAGGCGTGGCGGCGTGGTTTGCGCTTCTCTGGGGTGCGGGCGCGCTCGCGATCCTAACCGTGCACTTGGTGCAATATGCACGCTTCCGCGCCCGCGTTCTCGGCGGCGCAGCGGCGATCGCGCGTGTCGGCTCGGTCGAGGTGGTCGAGAGCGCGGGCGCGAGCGGACCGCTCGCCTTCGGGTTGATCCGCCGGATTGTCGCTTTCCCTCGCGACTTCGCCGAGCGCTACGACGCCGACGAGCGCGAACTCGCGCTGGCGCACGAAATCGGTCACCACCGCCGCGGCGATCTGTGGGCGAATTGGGTTGCGCTGGGGATGCTGGCGCTGCACTGGTTCAATCCGGTCGCATGGATCGCGTTCCGCGCCTTTCGCGCCGATCAGGAGATGGCGAACGACGCCGGCGTGCTCGCCCGAGCAGGGGCCGCGCAGCGTCACGCCTATGGTTGCGCCATCGTCAAGGCGGCGCACGGGCGCGCGCTGACGCCCGCATGCCACCTCAACACCGTCAATGATCTGAAAGGTCGATTGCGGATGTTGGCGCGCACGCGCGTGTCGGGGCGGCGCGTGGCTGCGGGTGGTGCGGGGCTCGCGCTGGTCGCGGGCGCCGGTCTCGTCGTGACCGCGTCGGGCATGCCTGCCGCCGCGCGAGTACGCGTCGGTGTCGAGCAGGTAACGGGCGTGCGGCTCGACGAGCTCGATCGCACCTTCGCCGAGGTGATGGCGCCGATTACGCAAGCACGCTCGACACGTCAGGTCTCGCACGCGACGCACAAGGTGACGATCGTGGAGGATGGCCGCACCACCGTGCTGACGGGGGACGAGGCGGCCGCTTACGCCGCCGCGCATCCGGTGCCGCTCACCCCCGTACCTCCGACGCCGCCTATACCGCCCGTGCCGGGCAGCCCCGCGCAGCCGCCGCAGCCGCCCGCCGTTCCGCTGCCGCCTTCGGTGCCGACCGCGGTCAGCATCAGCCGCGCGGCATGCGCTGACAGCGCCACGCTCGTCGCCCGCTCCGCCAGCGGTCACCAGGTCGTCGTCTGCGATACCGGTAGCGAAGGCTATGCCTCGAACGTCCGTCGCGAGGCGCTGGCGGCGTCGCGCGACGCACAGCGCGAAGCACTGGAGGCACGTCGCGAGGGTCTGCGCGCCCGGATCGAAGCTCAGCGCGAGGCGGCTCAGGCTCGTGCCGAGGCGCAGCAGGAAGCCACACAGGCGCGTATCGAAGCGCAACGCGACGCCGCAGAGGCGCGGGTGGAGGCGATGCGTGAAACGCGCTCCTCCCTGCACTCGGCACTGTCCAGCCTCGCGACGACGCGCGCCAGCCTGGCCGCCGACCCCGCGTTGACCGGCAGCGATCGCACCAGGGCGCTGCGTCAGGTCGACCAGGCGCTCGCCAACGTGAAGGCGCAGCTGGCGAGCGCCGACTGACGCGCGACGATCGGCACAGGGGAGGGGCGGCGGCTTGCGTCGCCGCGTCCGACCCGCCATCTGCGTGCGCGATGGATGCTACGCCGCCGCCTGTCGGGCTCGCGATCAAGCTCGAACCGCTCGTCACGCGCGTGCTCGCGCCGAACGCGTCGGCCTACACCTTTACCGGCACGCAGACGCATCTGGTCGGTCAGCGCGACCTCGCCGTGATCGATCCGGGGCCGGCGGACGACGCGCACCACGCCGCGCTGCTGCGCGCGATCCGAGGCCGTCCGGTGCGCGCAATCCTCATCACGCATCATCACCGCGATCACAGCCCGGGTGCGCGGCGGCTGGCGGCGGAAACGGGCGCGCCGATCATCGGATCGGCCCCGTTCGCGATACACGACGACGAACCGCGCGCCGACGCGGCGTTCGATCCCGATTACGCACCCGACCGCGTGCTCGCCGAGGGCGAGCGGGTCGGCGGCGATGGCTGGACGCTGGAGGCGATCGCCACGCCTGGCCACACCAGCAACCATCTCGCCTTCGCGTTGCCCGAGACAAAGGCGCTCTTCTCGGGCGATCACGTAATGGGCTGGGCGACCAGCGTCGTCTCGCCGCCCGACGGCGACATGGGCGACTATATGGCGAGCCTGGAAAAGCTGCTCGCGCGCGACGACCGCGTCTATTATCCCTGCCACGGGCTCGAGATCGATCGCCCGCAGCGACTGGTGCGCGGCATGCTCGGGCATCGCAAGCAGCGCGAGGGGCAGATCATGCGGCTGCTCGGCGAAGAGGCGCGAACCATCCCGGCGATGGTCGAGAAGATGTACGTCGGGCTCGACCACCGGCTGCGCGGCGCCGCCGAGCGCTCGGTACTGGCGCATCTGATCGATCTTGCCCGGCGCGGCCTGGTCCGCGACGAGGGCGACTGCTGGAGTGTGGCGGCGGCATGAACAACATCGTCAAGACAGCGATCGGCCTCGCGGTCGCGGCCGCGATCCTGCTGGTCGCGGTGGCCGGCTATCGCCGCTACACCGACGATTACACCGTCTCCACCGACGAGAACGGCCTCGCCGTCGCGCGCGTCGTCACCGGGCGGCTCTACGGCAGCAGCGACCTGCGCGTCAGCCGCCTATCGGGTATTGTGCAGGCGACCGCCGCGACCAGCCGGCTATGGGGCTGGCTGAAGTCGACGCGCGTCGTGAAGGCGCCGTACGAGGTCGACTATTTCGTCGAACTGCAATCGCTGTCACCGCGCGACTTCCGCTACGATGAGGCGAACCGGCGCCTGCTCGTGGAGGTGCCCGACGTCGTGGTCGGACGCGCCAATGTCGACGAGGCGAACGTGACGGTCGACCAGACCAGCGGCGTGATCGTCTCGCGCGACGCAATGGCCGAGCTGCAGCGCCGCGTGTCGGCGACGGCGACGCGCGTGGTTGCGGCGAAGGCGCGCGAACCGCAGAACATGACCAAGGCGCGCGAGAACGGCCGGGTCGCGCTCGAACGGCTGTTCGGCGGCACGCTCGCCGCCGCGGGATTGCCGGTCAGCGTCGAGGTGCGTTTCCAGGGCGAGCCGCGTCCCGGTGACGCGACGCAGTGGGACCTGACCCGCAGCCTGGAGGAAGTGCTCGGCAACGCTGCGTGACGCGGGGCTGACCACGACGCGAATGACTTGATCGCGCGCACGCGCCGGGCCACATCGCCGCGCATGGAACAGCCGACCAACCTCGCGGGTCTCGATCTGCGCGCCGAAATCGACCGCCTTCGCCGCGAGCGCAACGCGGTCATCCTCGCGCATTATTACCAGAAGCCCGAGATACAGGATCTGGCCGATTTCGTCGGTGACAGCCTCGACCTCAGCCGCAAGGCCGCGGACACCGACGCCGACGTGATCGCCTTCTGCGGCGTCCGCTTCATGGCCGAAACCGCGAAGATCCTCAGCCCGCAGAAAACGGTGGTGCTCCCCGACATGGATGCGGGCTGCAGCCTGGAGGACAGCTGCCCGCCCGAACAATTCGCGGCGTTTCGTGCGCAACACCCCGACGCGATCGCGCTCACCTACATCAACTGCTCGGCCGAGGTGAAAGGCTTGTCCGATGTCATCGTGACGAGCAGTTCGGCCGAGAAGATCCTGAGCCAGATACCGGCCGACCAGCCGATCATCTTCGGCCCCGACCGTAATCTCGGCGGCTATCTCGCGCGCAAGACCGGGCGCGACCTGATCCTGTGGCCGGGCGTGTGCATCGTGCACGAGGCGTTCAGCGAGACCGAGCTCCTGAAATTGAAGGCGCAGCACCCCGGCGCTCCGGTCGCGGCGCATCCGGAATGCCCCGCGGTGATCCTCGATCACGCCGATTACGTCGGCTCGACCCGCGGCATCCTCGATTACGCGATGGCGATGCCGGGCGACACGCTGATCGTCGCGACCGAGCCGCACATCATCCACCAGATGGAAAAGGCGCTGCCGAACAAGACGTTCATCGGTGCGCCGGGCGCCGACGGGAACTGCAACTGCAATATCTGCCCGTACATGGCGCTCAATACGATGGAGAAGCTCTACGTCGCCCTGCGCGACCTGACGCCCCGGATCGAGATCGAGGAAGACCTTCGCCTGCGTGCCAAGAAGAGCCTCGATGCGATGCTCGCGATGGCGAGCGGGTCGGTCGGATTGGGTGACCTGGGTCCGGTGCGCGTCACCGGCGACTGAGTGGCAGCGACGCTTACCATTCGTTCACGGCCAGTAGCTAACGTCCGCTCCATGTCGGAGCACAGCGTTGCGCAGATTGCCGCGGTCCTGATCGGGGCGAGCGTGTTTGGCACGATCGTGGGTGTCGGATCGACGATGACGACCATGCCAGAACGCAAGGAGGTCGCATCGGCGGTCAGCGATGTCGCGGTCGCCGCGGGGATGAAGCGCGCGCGCGAGCCGCAGCCGGGCGATCATTGGGGCGGATGCAACGACGCGCGCGCCGCCGGCACGGCGCCGATCTACCGCGACGAACCCGGCTACCGCGAGAACATGGATGGCGACGGCGACGGGATCGCGTGCGAGCCAATCCGCTGACGGGCGCGCCTCCTATTTCGCCAGCCGCCCGTCCTTCAATGCGTCCAACTCGAAGGTAAACAGCACGTCGCCGTCCGGCTGCTTGATGTCGTGTGCCACCTCTTCGGGTGCGATCGCGTGGAGCAGGTGGCGGATCACCGCCTTGTGCGCCGCCGGCTTGTCGTCGCCGCGCACGCACGTCCACGGTGCCCAAACGCTGTGCGTCCGCTCCAGCATCGTGTCGCGGGCGGCGGTGTAATCGTCCCACTTCTCCTGCGCGACCGCGTCAAGCGCGGATACCTTCAGTGCCTTCAACGGATCGGTACAACGCTTCTCCAGCCGTCGCGCCTGCTCGTCCTTGTCGATGTCGAGCCACAGCTTGACCAGCTTGATCCCGTTCTCGACCAGCATGCGCTCGAAATCGGGCACGTCGCGCAGGAACTGCGCCTGCTCGGCATGGCTGGAGAAGCCGTTGACCACCTCGACGCCCGCGCGATTGTACCAGCTTCGATTGAAGATCACGAGCTCGCCCGCCGCCGGCAAGTGCGCGACGTAGCGCTGAAAATACCATTGCGACTGCTCGCGATCGCTGGGCTTGGGCAGCGCGACCACGCGCGTGTTGCGGACCGACAGATGCTTGGTGATCGCCTTGATCGTGCCGTCCTTGCCCGCGGTGTCGCGCCCTTCGAGCACGACCACGGCACGCTCGCCGCTCTCCGCCATCGCCATCTGCATGCGGACGAGCTCCAGCTGCAGTTTGTGATCGTGCTTGGCTTTGCCCACTGGTCCTCCGCTCGCTTCACCGCCGCGACACGCCGGTTGAGCGGGTGCGGCAGGAAGGCTACGCTTCGCCCATGAAATCGCTCCTTCCGCTCGTCTCGCTTCTCGCTGTTGCCGCGGCACCTGCTGCCGACCCTTATGCCTGGCTCGAAGATATCGAGGGCGCCCGCGCGCTCGGCCAGGTCAAGGCGTGGAACGCGGAGACGGAGCAGCTGCTCACCCGCGACCCCCGCTACGAACAGGACCGAGCGCGCGCCAAGGCGATCCTCGACGACGAGGCGCAGATCGCCGAGCCCGAGAGCATCCTGGGTACCCAGGTCACCAACCTGTGGCGCGACGCGGCGCACCCGCGCGGGCTGTGGCGCGTGGCGAGCCTCGCCAGCTACACCGCCGGCAAGCCCGAGTGGCGCACGCTCATCGACGTCGACGCGCTCGGCCGGCAAGAGGGTAAGAGCTGGGTCTGGCACGGCGCGCAGTGCCTGGAGCCCGACTACACCCGCTGCATGGTCGCACTCAGCCCCGGCGGCACCGACGCGCAAGTGGTGCGCGAATTCGACCTGAAGACCGGCGCGTTCGTGCCCGGCGGCTTCTTCCTCCCCGAGGCCAAGAGCCGCTACACCTGGATCGACCGCGATCACCTGCTCGTCGCGAGCGACTGGGGCGCGGGATCGCTGACCGTCTCGGGCTATCCGCGGATTGCCAAGGTATGGACGCGCGGCACGCCCATCACGGCGGCGAAGACGGTGCACGAGGCGCCCGCGTCGATCGTCGGGCTGGAGATCAGCGCACCCGTCGACGCGAAGCAGCGCTGGCCGATGATCGCGGTCAACACCACCTTTTTCCAGAGCGATTACATCGTGCGGATGCCCGACGGCCGCTTCGTGCCCTTGACGCTGCCGCAGGGTGCCGACGTGCGCGACGTGATCGATGGCCGCGCGATCGTGTCGTACAGCAAGCCGGCGAACGGCTTCGACGCCGGCGTGCTCGTCGCCTACTCGCTCGCCGACGCGGCAGCCGGGCGTCGCATGGCGCCCGAGCTCGTCATGGCCCCGACGAAGAGCCAGGCGGTCGAGGAAGTCAGCGCGACCGACAATGTGCTGTGGGTCAAGGTGCTCGACGACGTGTCGGGCAAGCTGATCGCGCTGCGTCGCGGCGCTGATGGCCACTGGTCGCAGCGCGCGATGCCGCTCGCCGCCAACAGCACGATCCACATCACCGGCAGCTCGGGCGCGCGCGACACCGCGTTCGCGACCGTTGAGGGGATGCTGACCCCGCCGACGCTCTACGCGGTCGGTGCCGACGCGAAGATCACCTCGGTCCAGTCGCTGCCGCCAAAGTTCGACGCGAGCAAATATACGGTGGCGCAGCATTTCGCGACCTCGAAGGACGGCACGCGCGTGCCGTATTTCCTGGTCACGAAGAAAGGTGCGGCGCAGCCCGCACCCGCGCTGATCCATGCCTATGGCGGGTTCCGCAACGCGCAGACGCCGACCTATCTCACCGACCAGCCGTACCGCGCCGGGCCGCTGGCGCTGTTCTGGGTCGAGCAGGGCAACGCCTTCGTCCTCGCCAATATCCGCGGCGGCGGCGAGTATGGCCCGCGCTGGCATCAGGCGGGCCTGCGCGAAAAGCGGCAGAACGTGTTCGACGACCTGCACGCGGTCGCCGAAGACCTCGTCAAGACGGGGGTGAGCGCGCCCAAGAAGATCGCGATCTCGGGCCGCTCGAACGGCGGTCTGCTGGTCGGCGTCGCGATGGAGCAGCGCCCCGACCTGTACGGCGCGGTGATCGCGGGGTCGCCGCTCGAGGACATGCGGCGCTACTCGCACCTGTCCGCCGGCGCATCGTGGATCGACGAGTATGGCGATCCCGACAAGCCCGCCGACTGGGCGTTCATCAGCAAATATTCGCCCTACCAGAATGTGCGTACGGGCGTACGCTACCCGCCGGTGCTGTTCTACGGTTCGACCAAGGACGACCGCGTTCATCCGGGCCACGCGCGCAAGCTCGCCGCGCTGCTCAAGGCGAATGGCAATACCGTCTACTTCCACGAATATCTCGAAGGCGGGCACTCGGTCGGCGCCGATCACGCCGAGGACGCGCGCCGCGCGGCCCTGCTCGACGCGTTCCTGCGCCGCGAGCTGATGGGCAAATAGGCACCCACCGGCCGCTCGCGCGTTGTGAGCGGCCAAAGGGAGGCAAAATGACCAAGCTGTTCCACGTCAGCGACGTGCATTTCGGCGCCGAGGACCCGGCCGCGATCGCCTGGTTCGGCGAGCGTGTCGCCGCGGAGAGGCCCGACGCCGTCATCATGACCGGCGACCTGACGATGCGCGCGAAGCCGAAGGAGTTCCGCGCCGGTGGCGACTGGCTGCGCTCGCTCGGCGTGCCGGTAACGCTAGAGGTCGGCAATCACGACATTCCTTACTACTGGGATCCGATCCGCCGGCTGTTCTCGCCTTATTCGCGCTACGCCGCGGTCGAGAAGATGATCGAGCGTCCGCTCGACATCGCCGGGATCGCAGTCATCCCGCTCAAGACCACCGCGCGCGCGCAATGGCGCTGGAACTGGTCCAAGGGTCGCGTCAGTCCGGGTTCGCTCCGCCGTGCGCTGTCGCTGATCGCGGGCGTGCCAAAGGATCACCTGATCATCGTCGCCGGTCACCATCCGCTGATCGAGGGGCCGACCAAGGGCACGGCAAAGACCAAATACGGCGATCAGGCACTTGTCGCACTAGCTGAGGCGGGCGCCGAGGTGGTGCTGTCGGGCCATGTGCACGATCCCTTCGACGTACCTTACACCCACGCCGGCCGCACCGTTCGGCTGATCGGCGCGGGGACGCTGTCGAAGCGCGTCCGCCACTCGCCCCCCGCTTTCAACGAACTGCGGGTCGAGGGGCAGCAGATCACCACAATCGTGCGCACGATGGAGGGAGACCGGACGCTCACACTCGGCGAACCGGTGCGCGAGCCAGCGTGATGCGGCGGCTGCTCGTCTTTACGATCCTGCTGGTCGCCGCCGCACCCGTCGACAAAGCCGGGGTGACGCGGGGCGACAGGGCGGGACCGTCACGTGCCGACCGGCGCCTCAGGGCGGATGTATTGAAGGGCATGCAGCGCTATTCGGTGGCGGCATACCGCTGCGCGCGGCTCGACCGGGTGCAGGCGCAGTCGCTGCCCACGCGCTTCCGCACCGGCGCGCCCGTCTACCGCCGCGGCGGGCATTGGGAGGAATGGTCCGCTCGCGCCTGTGGCCAGCGACGTACCTTCCTGGTGGCGATGTGGCCGAGCCGTCGCGGCGGGATCGACTTCACCATCGAGCCGCAGCGCTTGCCCAAGCGCCGCTGACGCTCAGCGCCAAAAACTCAGCGCCTCAGCCGCAGCGTCGCGCCGATCGTGCGCGGATCGCTGGGGGTCGCCAGGATCAGCCCCGAATTGCCCGCCTGCACGGTCACGTTCTGCACATAGTCGCTGTCGAACAGGTTGCGGGCGAACAACGCCACCTCCAACCCGTCGGCGAAGCGATAGCCAATGTTGGCGTTGGTCAGGTTGTAGCCGCGAATATAGGTGAAGCGCGACAGGCTCGGGTCCCCGCTGTAGCCGCTGCGCGATGCGGTATCGACGTGAAGGAACACCGATCCGCTGCCGACCGGCTGCTCGATGTCTGCGCCCGCCGTGGCGGCGAAGCGCGGCAGCGACGCGAGCCGCCGTCCGGTCAGGCTGCACCGCGTCGTCGCCGCGGTCTGCAGCTCTAGCGGGCAGGGACCGGCGGGATAGTCGCTATATTCGCCGTCGGCGTAGGCTACGCCAGCGCGCAGCGACACGCCCGGCAGCACCAGCGCGGTCGCGTCGGCCTCGATCCCCTTCACCGTCACCTCGGGAATGTTCGACAAATACCCGCGCAACTGCGCGGTCTGCGTCACCGAGTTTTCGACCACCGTCGCCTGGAAGTCGCGCACCCGGGTGTAGAAGCCGTCGATGTTGAACACGAGCCGCCGGCCGAACGCCTGCGTCTTCAGGCCTAACTCGTAGGTCTCGTTGCGCTCGGGCCTGACTACCGCCGTCGCGAGCACCGGGCGGTTGTTGCTGTCGAGCGGCAGCCCCGACATGTTGATCCCACCCGATTTGAACCCGCGCGCGTAGCTGACGTAGCCGAGCACGCCGTTAGTGATGTCGACCGCGATGTTGCCGCGGCCCGACAGGCTGCCGTCGCTGTCGTGCGCGGAATAGGATTGCGGGCGCAGGATGTTGAGCCGTGCGTTTGCGAGCGCGGGGATCGACGTGGCGGGACCCTCCGACACGGTCGTGTCGTAGAAACCGTCCTTGTTCTCGTGCGTGTAGCGCAAGCCCGCGGTCAGCGTGACACGGTCGACGACGCGCCAGTTCACCTCCCCAAATGCGGCATAGCTGGTGCTGCGGAATTCGGTGCGCCCATCCTGACCGTAGCCGTCCAGCAGGTTTTCCGGTACCGTGATCGACGTCGTATTCGTGGCGCTCGTCGGCACGCTCTCCCCGATCAGCCAGCCGGCGCCTGCGGGTCCGTAAATGCTGATCGGCCGCCCGGTGATCTTCTGCGAGAAGGCGTAGAGGCCAACGACATAGCCCAGCCGCCGCTCACCGTTTGATGCCAGCCGAAGCTCCTGGCTGAACTGGTCCTGCCGTGACGGGATGTGCTGGCTCAGCTGGATCGGCAGCCCGATATAGTCGCGGTCGTTCTCCGCGTCCCAGTTCCAGAACCGCCACGCGGTGACCGAGGTGACCGTCGCTGGTCCGATGTTCCAGTCGGTGATCGACGACACGCCGCCCTCGTTGGTGTCGGTGCCGAGTGGCCCGTCAATGTCGGTCACGCGGTCACGGTAGTCGAGCGAGGGGAGGGTGTAGCCGAACTGCCGCGCCAGCGCCGGAAACTGGCGGCTTGCCGCGCGCAGGCTGCTGCCGACGACGTACGGCACCTGCGTACAGCAATAGGCCTGAAAGTTGGTGAAATCGGCCGACAGCTTCATCTGCACGCGATCGTCGGGCTTGAACAGCAACTGCCCGCGCACCGCCTGTGTGCCCAGCGTATTGGCAACGCGTCCGGTGCGAACGTTGTCGATCACGCCATCGCGCCGCGTCGACACAGCCGACAGGCGATAGGCGACCATGTCGCTGATCGGACCCGAGATCCAGCCTTTTGCCTGAACGAAATTGTAGCTGCCATAGGACAGCTCGGCGAAACCCCCGGGCGTGAAGCTCGGCGCGCGTGTCGTGATGTTGATCGCGCCCGCGGTCGTGTTCTTGCCAAACAACGTGCCCTGCGGTCCGCGCAGTTCCTCGACCTGCGCCACGTCGGCGAAGTCGAACGCCGCGGTTGCCGGGCGCGCGTGATAGACCTGGTCGACGTAGAAGCCGACGCCCGATTCAAGCCCGTCGTTCGCCTGGCTGACCGCGACGACGCTGGAGCCGAGCCCGCGGATCGTGAACGCGGTGTTACGCGGATTGGCGGAGGAATAATTGAGGCTTGGGATCAGCGTCGTCAGTGCCTGCGTGTTTACTGCATAAGCCTGGTCAAGCAACGTGCCGCCAACGACCGACAGCGCGGTCGGAATACGCTGCGCATCTTCGGCCCGACGCCGCGCGGTGACGATGACGCTGGGCAGGGCGGCTGCATCGCCGTCGGACTCGGCCGCACCGGTAGCGGTGGTCGGCGCTACGTCGATGGTGGGCGTGGAAACCGGTTCGGCCGTCTGCGCCGTCGCCGGCAGTGCAAGCGTGGCAAGCGCGACCGAAGTCAGCAACGATGCGAAGGTCATGAAAACGGCCCCTTTGGCGTACCGGCAGCGACTTGAGGCTGTCCGGTGCAAGGGCGTTCATGTCGTTATGTCCAATTGAATACAACAGATATATTCGAGCGGATATAACTTGTTCGGCGTGGACTACTCCTCCCTTGGTGCGCTGTGCAGCGCCGTCGCTTCTGTCATCCCGAACTTGGCCCGGAGTTACGCTCGATCCGAGACGAGGCGAAGGAGCGGAACTCAGGGTGAAGCGCGGCGGGGCCCCGGCAAGAGGCACGTCGAGTCTCGTGAAAAGGGCAGGTGCCTCTGAGCGGCGCAAGTCTGAGCGATCGCGCCAAAACGAAACCGCCGCCCGGTTGCCCGGACGGCGGCTCCTGTTTCACGTCGTGACCGGAACGATCAGTCGTTCAGATACTCACCCGCATCGGCGTCGGTGCCGGTGCCCGATGGCACGACCTCGGCGAGCGGATCGCTGCCGGTGCCGGTGTCGTCGCGCGGGCTGCGCGCGTCCTCGGCGGCCTTGACCTGCGAGGCGGTGCCCGCTGCGATCATCGCCTCCTGCAACTTGCGCTGCTGGACACGCAGCGCCGCATCGCGCGACGAGGCCGCGACACGCAGGCGGTTCATACCCGCACCGGTGCCCGCCGGGATCAGGCGACCGACGATCACGTTCTCCTTCAGGCCCATCAGCGTGTCCTGCTTGCCCTGGACTGCCGCCTCGGTGAGGACGCGGGTGGTCTCCTGGAACGACGCGGCCGAGATGAACGAACGCGTCTGCAGGCTCGCCTTGGTGATGCCGAGCAGCACGGGCTTGCCCTGCGCCGGCGCCTGACCCTTCTCGAGCTTGGCGTTGATCGCGTCCATTTCCTCGCGATCGACCTGCTCGCCCGCCAGCAGCGTGGTGTCGCCACCCTCGGTGATCTCGACCTTCTGCAGCATCTGACGAACGATCGTCTCGATGTGCTTGTCGTTGATCTTCACGCCCTGCAGTCGATAGACCTCCTGGATCTCCGACACGAGGTATTCTGCCAGCGGCTCGATGCCGAGCACCTCCAGAATATCGTGCGGATCAGGCGAGCCGCCTATCAAATTGTCGCCGCGCTTGACGTAGTCGCCTTCCTGAACGTCGATCACCTTCGACTTCGGGATCAGATACTCGACGACCTCGCCACCATCCTCGGGCTGGATGCCGATCTTGCGCTTCGCCTTGTAGTCCTTGCCGAACACGACGCGGCCGGAGACCTTGGCGATGATCGCATTCTCCTTCGGCTTGCGCGCCTCGAACAGCTCGGCGACGCGAGGCAGACCGCCGGTGATGTCGCGGGTCTTGGCGGACTCGCGGGCGACACGGGCGAGCACGTCACCCGCCTGCACCGTCGCATTGTCCTCGACCGACAACACCGCACCCGGCGCCAGCATGTAGCGCGCGGCTTCACCCGAACCCTCGTCGAGCAAGGTCATGCGCGGACGCAGATCCTCCTTCGACTTGGTGCTGGCGCGGTGCTCGGTGACGACGCGCTGGGCGATGCCCGTCGCTTCGTCGACCTGCTCGGTCAGCGTCTTGCCCTCGACCAGATCCTGGAACTTCACCGTACCGCCGGTCTCGGTGATGACCGGCATGGTGAACGGATCCCACTCGGCCATGCGGTCGCCCTTCGACACGATGTGACCGTCGTCGAACATGACGTACGCACCGTAGGGGATGCGATCGACCGACAGTTCGCGGCCGTCCATGTCCTTGATCACGATCTCGCCCGAACGGCTCAGCACCACGCGGCGGCCGCGCTGGTCGACGATCACGCGCAGGTCGCGGTATTCCGCGGTGCCGTCTGCGTGCGCCTCCAGGTTGCTCGTCTCGTTCAGCTGTGCCGCACCGCCGATGTGGAAGGTGCGCATCGTCAGCTGCGTGCCCGGCTCACCGATCGACTGCGCGGCGATGACGCCGACCGCCTCACCGATGTTGACCGGCGTACCACGCGCCAAGTCGCGGCCGTAGCACTTGCCGCACACGCCGATCTTGCTCTCGCAAACCAGCGGCGAGCGGATCTTCATGCCCTGCACGCCCATCGCCTCGATCTGCGCGACCATCGGCTCGTCAAGCAACGTGCCGACCGGGATGACGACCTTGCCATCCTTGTCGACCACGTCCTCGGCCGTGGTGCGGCCCAGGATACGCTCGCCGAGCGACGCGATCGTGCTGCCGCCCTGAACGATCGCCTTCATCTCCAGCGCACGCTCGGTGCCGCAGTCGAGCTCGACGATCGTGCAGTCCTGCGACACGTCAACCAGACGGCGGGTCAGGTAGCCTGAGTTCGCCGTCTTGAGCGCGGTGTCGGCCAGACCCTTGCGCGCGCCGTGGGTCGAGTTGAAGTATTCAAGGACGGTCAGGCCTTCCTTGAAGTTCGAGATGATCGGCGTTTCGATGATCTCGCCCGACGGCTTGGCCATCAGCCCGCGCATACCCGCCAGCTGCTTGATCTGCGCCTGCGAACCACGCGCACCAGAGTGGGCCATCATGTAGATGGAGTTGATCGGCTTCTCGCGGCCCGCGTTCGCACCCGCGTCGTCACCATAGTGACGCACGGCCTTGATCTCGTTCATCATCGAGTTCGCGACCTGGTCACCGCAGCGCGACCACGCGTCGATCACCTTGTTGTACTTCTCCTGCTGCGTGATCAGGCCGTCCTGATACTGCTGCTCGAAGTCCTTCACCTGATCGCGCGTCTCGTCGACCAACGCGTCCTTGTCAGGCGCGATGATCATGTCGTCCTTGCCGAACGAGATGCCGGCCTTGAACGCGTGACGGAAACCGAGCGCCATGATCGCGTCGGCGAACAGCACCGTCTCCTTCTGGCCGGTGTGACGATACACCTCGTCGATCACGTCGCCGACGTCCTTCTTCGTCAGCAGGCGGTTGACCGTGTCGAACGGCACCTTGTGGCTCTTCGGCAGCGTCTCGCCCAGCAGCATGCGGCCCGGCGTCGTCTCGAAGCGCTTGAGGTACTGCTTGCCGTCCTCGTCGGTCTGCGGAACGCGGCTGATGACCTTGGTGTGGAGCGTCACCGCACCCGAGTCGAGCGCCTGGTGCACCTCGGCCATGTCGGACAGAAGCATGCCTTCGCCCGGCTCCTTCTCCTTCATCATGGAGAGGTAATACAGGCCCAGCACCATGTCCTGCGACGGCACGATGATCGGCTTGCCGTTGGCGGGCGACAGGATGTTGTTGGTCGACATCATCAGCACGCGCGCTTCCAGCTGCGCCTCGAGGCTCAGCGGAACGTGCACGGCCATCTGGTCACCGTCGAAGTCGGCGTTGAACGCCGAGCAGACCAGAGGATGGAGCTGAATCGCCTTGCCCTCGATCAGCACCGGCTCGAACGCCTGGATGCCCAGACGGTGGAGCGTCGGCGCGCGGTTCAGCATGACCGGGTGCTCGCGGATCACCTCGTCCAGGATGTCCCAGACTTCCTTGCGCTCCTTCTCGACCCACTTCTTCGCCTGCTTGAGCGTCATGCTCAGGCCCTTGGCGTCGAGGCGCGCGTAGATGAACGGCTTGAACAGCTCGAGCGCCATCTTCTTGGGCAGGCCGCACTGGTGCAGCTTGAGCTCCGGACCCGTCACGATGACCGAACGGCCCGAATAGTCGACGCGCTTGCCGAGCAGGTTCTGACGGAAGCGGCCCTGCTTGCCCTTGAGCATGTCAGACAGCGACTTCAATGGACGCTTGTTGGCGCCCGTGATCGTGCGACCGCGACGACCGTTGTCGAACAGCGCGTCGACCGCCTCCTGCAGCATGCGCTTCTCGTTGCGGACGATGATGTCCGGCGCGCGCAGCTCCATCAGCCGCTTGAGGCGGTTGTTGCGGTTGATGACGCGGCGATAGAGGTCGTTCAGGTCCGATGTCGCAAACCGGCCACCGTCCAGCGGCACCAGCGGGCGCAGCTCGGGCGGGATGACCGGCACGACTTCGAGGATCATCCATTCGGGACGATTGCCCGACTCGAGGAAGCTCTCGACGACCTTGAGGCGCTTGATGATCTTCTTGGGCTTGAGCTCCGACTTGGTGGTGGCCAGCTCTTCGAGCAGCGCGACCTTCTCGCCCTCGAGATCAAGGTTCTCGAGCATGACGCGCACAGCCTCGGCGCCGATGCCGGCCGAGAAGGCGTCCTCGCCATACTCGTCCTGCGCCTCGAGCAGCTCATCCTCGGTCAGCAGCTGGAACTTCTCGAGCGGGGTCAGGCCCGGCTCGATCACGATGTACGCCTCGAAGTACAGCACGCGCTCGAGCTGCTTCAACTGCATGTCGAGCAGCAGGCCGATGCGGCTCGGCAGCGACTTCAAGAACCAGATGTGCGCGACCGGCGCGGCGAGCTCGATATGGCCCATCCGCTCGCGGCGGACCTTCGACACGGTGACTTCGACACCGCACTTCTCGCACACGATGCCCTTGTACTTCATGCGCTTGTACTTGCCGCACAGGCACTCGTAGTCCTTGATCGGACCGAAGATGCGCGCGCAGAACAGGCCGTCACGCTCGGGCTTGAACGTGCGGTAGTTGATCGTTTCCGGCTTCTTGATCTCGCCGAACGACCACGAGCGGATGCGATCGGGCGATGCGATGCCGATCTGGATCTGGTCGAAGGTTTCCGGCTTCGCGAGCGGATTGGCGAAATTGGTCAGTTCGTTCATGATTTCGTCCCTCTAGGGGTAAGCTGTCCAGGCGGGAGGGAGGGCGAGCGACGGTTCAGGAAACCACCGCTCGCACGCTCCTGTTACTCCGCGGCCTCGGCCATGCCGTCGTCCTCGGACTCTTCCATCGACTTCAGGTCGACGTTGAGGCCCAGCGAGCGCATTTCCTTGACCAGCACGTTGAAGCTCTCGGGAATGCCGGCCTCGAACGTATCGTCACCCTTGACGATCGCCTCGTAGACCTTGGTGCGGCCGACCACGTCGTCCGACTTCACCGTCAGCATTTCCTGCAGCGTGTAGGCGGCGCCGTAGGCCTGGAGCGCCCAGACCTCCATCTCGCCGAACCGCTGCCCGCCGAACTGCGCCTTGCCGCCCAGCGGCTGCTGGGTGACCAACGAGTACGGCCCGATCGAACGTGCGTGGATCTTGTCGTCGACCAAGTGGTGGAGCTTGAGCATGTAGATGATGCCCACGGTCACCTTGCGGTCGAACTTGTCGCCGGTGCGCCCGTCGAACAGGTCCGACTGACCCGACGAGTCGAGCCCTGCCAGCGCCAGCATGTCCGACACGTCCTTCTCGATCGCGCCGTCGAACACCGGAGTGCCCATCGGAACGCCACCGCGCAGGTTCTGCGCCAGCTCGACGATCTCCTCACCCGAGCGGGCGCGAATGTCGTCGAGATAGTGCTCGCCGTAGACTTCCTCCAGCCGCGCCTTGACCGCGTCGGGCATCGCGCCCGCCGCCGCGTCAGGGTTCGCTTCACGCCAGTCATCGAGCTGCTGCGCGATTTGCTGACCGAGGCCGCGTGCGGCCCAGCCCAGATGCGTCTCGAAGATCTGCCCGACGTTCATGCGGCTCGGCACGCCCAGCGGGTTGAGGACGAGGTCGACCGGCGTCCCGTCGGCGAGGAACGGCATGTCCTCCGCCGGCAGGATGCGGCTGATAACGCCCTTGTTGCCGTGACGTCCGGCCATCTTGTCGCCCGGCTGCAACTTGCGCTTCACCGCGACGAACACCTTGACCATCTTGAGCACGCCCGGCGGCAGCTCGTCACCGCGCTCCAGCTTCTCGCGGCGATCCTCGAACTTGTCGCGAATACGCTTGGCCGCCTCGTCGTACTGGCCCTTCACGGCTTCCAGGTTAGCCTGAACGGCGTCGTCCTGAACCGCGAACTTCCACCACTCGTGGCGGTCGACGGAGTCGAGCAGGTCCATATCGATGGTCGAGCCCTTCTTGACACCCTTCGGCGCCGCGGTCGCGACCTGGTCCAGCAGCATCTCGCGCAACCGGCTCCACGTCGCACGATTGAGGATCGTGCGCTCGTCGTCCGAGTCCTTCTTCAGGCGCTCGATCTCCTCGCGCTCGATCGCCATCGCGCGCTCGTCCTTGTCGATGCCGTGACGATTGAAGACGCGCACGTCGACGATCGTGCCGGCAACGCCGGGTGGGAGGCGCAGCGAGGTGTCGCGCACATCCGACGCCTTCTCGCCGAAGATCGCGCGGAGCAGCTTCTCTTCCGGCGTCATCGGGCTCTCGCCCTTGGGCGTGATCTTGCCGACCAGAATGTCGCCCGGCTCGACCTCGGCACCGACGTACACGATGCCCGCCTCGTCGAGGTTGCGCAGCGCTTCCTCACCGACATTGGGAATATCGCGCGTGATGTCCTCGGGCCCGAGCTTCGTGTCGCGGGCCATCACCTCGAACTCGTCGATGTGGATCGACGTGAACACGTCGTCCTTCACGATCCGCTCGGAGATGAGGATCGAGTCCTCGTAATTGTACCCGTTCCACGGCATGAATGCGACCAGCGCGTTGCGGCCCAGCGCCAGCTCGCCGAACTCGGTCGAAGGACCATCGGCCAGCACGTCGCCCGCCTTCACCACGTCGCCCACCTTCACCAGTGGACGCTGGTTGATGCAGGTCGACTGGTTCGAACGCTGGAACTTCATCAGCGTGTAGATGTCGACGCCGCTCTCATTCGCGTCGACCTCACCGGTTGCGCGAATGACGATGCGGGCCGCATCGACCTGATCGACCACGCCGGCGCGCTTGGCCGAGATCGCGGCGCCCGAATCACGCGCCACCGTCTCTTCCATGCCGGTGCCGACGAACGGCGCCTCGGCCTTGACCAGCGGCACCGCCTGGCGCTGCATGTTCGAGCCCATCAGCGCGCGGTTCGCGTCGTCGTTCTCCAAGAACGGGATCAGCGAGGCCGCGACCGACACGAGCTGCTTGGGGCTGACGTCCATCAGCGTCACCGTCTCGGGCAGCGCCATCAGGAACTCGCCCGCCTGACGCGCGGAGACCAGCTCCTCGGCGAACGAACCGTCCTCGTTCAGCTCGGCCGACGCCTGCGCGACGGTGTGCTTCTGCTCCTCCATTGCCGACAGATAGACGACCTCGTTGGTCACCCGGCCGTCGACGATCTTGCGGTACGGCGTCTCGATGAAGCCGTACTTGTTGACGCGCGCGAAGGTCGACAGCGAGTTGATCAGACCGATGTTCGGGCCTTCCGGCGTCTCGATCGGGCAGATGCGGCCATAGTGCGTCGGGTGAACGTCGCGAACTTCGAAGCCCGCGCGCTCACGCGTCAGACCGCCCGGCCCGAGTGCCGAAACGCGACGCTTGTGCGTCACTTCGGACAGCGGGTTGGTCTGGTCCATGAACTGCGACAGCTGCGACGAACCGAAGAACTCGCGCACCGCGGCGACCGCGGGCTTGGCGTTGATCAGGTCGTTGGGCATCACGGTCGAGACGTCGACCGACGACATGCGCTCCTTGACCGCACGCTCCATGCGCAGCAGCCCGACGCGGTACTGGTTCTCGAGCAGCTCGCCCACCGACCGCACACGGCGGTTGCCGAGGTTGTCGATGTCGTCGATCTCGCCCTTGCCGTCCTTCAGGTCGACAAGCGTCTTGACGACCGCCAGGATGTCCTCGGTGCGCAGCGTCGTCACCGTGTCCTCGGCGTCGAGGTCGAGTCGCATGTTGAGCTTCACGCGGCCGACCGCCGACAAATCGTAGCGGTCGGGATCGAAGAAGAGCCCTGCGAACAGCGACTCCGCCGTCTCGAGCGTCGGCGGCTCGCCGGGGCGCATCACGCGGTAGATGTCCGACAGCGCCTGCTCACGCTCCTCGGCCTTGTCGGCCTTGAGCGTATTCCGGATCCACGGACCCGTCGTGACATGGTCGATGTCGAGCAGCTCGACGCGGTCGAGCCCGGCCTTGTCCAGCTTCTCCATGCTGTCAGGGCCGATCTCGTCACCGGCCTCGACGTAGATCTCACCCGTCTGCTCGTTGATGAGGTCATAGGCCGAGTAGCGACCGTAGATTTCCTCAGTCGGGATCAGCAGCGTCTCGAGACCATCCTTCGCCGCCTTGTTGGCGGCGCGCGGGGTGATCTTGGTGCCGGCCGCGAAGATCACTTCGCCCGACTTCGCGTCGACGATGTCGAACGACGGCTTCACGCCGCGCCAGTTCTCGGCCGCGAACGGGATCTGCCAGCCACCCTGACCGCGCACGAAGGTAACGCGGTTGTAGAAGTGGTTGAGAATTTCCTCGGAGTTGAGGCCGAGCGCATACAGCAGCGCCGTCACCGGCAGCTTGCGCTTGCGGTCGATACGGACGTTGACGATGTCCTTGGCGTCGAACTCGAAATCGAGCCACGAGCCACGATAGGGGATCACGCGCGCCGCGAACAGGAACTTGCCCGACGCGTGCGTCTTGCCGCGGTCATGGTCGAACAGGACGCCTGGGCTACGGTGCATCTGGCTGACGATCACGCGCTCGGTGCCGTTGATGAAGAACGTGCCGTTCTCCGTCATCAGCGGCATGTCGCCCATGTAGACGTCCTGCTCCTTGATATCGAGCACCGAGCGGGTCTCCGTATCCGGATCCACCTCGAACACGATCAGGCGCAGCGTGACGCGCATCGGCGCGGCATAGGTGATGCCGCGCTGGCGGCATTCCTCGACGTCGAACTTCGGCGGCTCGAGCTCGTAATTGACGAAGTCCAGCTCGGCGGTGCCCGCGAAATCGCGGATCGGGAACACCGACCGCAGCGTCTTCTCCAGACCCGAGACGTAGCCGATCGACGCGTCGGAGCGAAGGAACTGCTCGTAGCTCTCGCGCTGCACCTCGATCAGGTTCGGCATCTGCACCACTTCGTGGATGTTGCCGAACACCTTGCGGATGCGGCGCTTGCGCGTCCCGCCGGTGGTGTCGCCCGAGCGGGCGGTGCCCGCGTCGATCGCCTTGGTTGCCATGTTGAGCGTTGCCTCGTCAGCCGATAAAATCACGAAGCGCAAAGAACGGCGAAAGGCCGCACGTCTGGTCCCGTGAGGGAGACGGCAGCCTCAAGCGTCCTGTATCCAGCATCTCTATCCGTACGAGGCACTGCGCGACGGCGCCCCATGTCCCGAAATGCTGGAAGAGTTCGCGATATAGGGCAGGGGTGCCGCCCCGTCAATGAACGGCGGCCGCCACAAACGTCGATCGCCCGCGAACGATCCCGCCGCGTCGCTACCTCCGATCGGCGCGGGTACGAGCATCGTCGCTTTGTACGTCACCCGAAACGGTTGACCTCCACCGCATTCGCGCTAGCGCCACGCATCATGATCGTTCCGCGTCGTACCCGCGTCTCGCCAGCGCGCCTTTCGCTCGCCCTGTTGCTCCTGACGAGCGCGCCCGCGGCTCTGGCGCAATCCTCCACGCCGGCGGCGACCCCGACCTTGTCGCTGCCGCCGATCACCTTCTCGCTGCCCTCGGGCACGCCGACGCCCACCGCGACGCCCGAGCCGACCGCGACGCCCAGCCCGACACCGCGTCCGACGCCGTCCCCGCGCGCTACGCCTAGCCCCCGTGCAACGCCCGCGGCGCGCGCCACTCCGACGCCGCGCGCTACGCCGACAGCGCGCGCAACGCCGATCGTGCGCGCTAGTGAGACCCCGACGCCTACGCCGTCCCCCTCTCAGCTTCCCGAGCCCGCACCCACTGCGTCGCCCACGATCGCAGCGCCCGCTCCAACCCCAGTCCGGAGCGCGACGCCCGTGCTCGGCACACCCACGCCACCGGTCAGCGACGAAGGTAGCGATTACGGCTGGCTCTGGTTCGTCGGGCTAGCGGCGCTCGCCGGCGCGGGATGGTGGTGGTGGCAGCGCCGCGCTTCTTCCGCACAGGCGCACCCGATCGAAGCCGTTGATGCCGCCCCGGGCGATGCCGAGCCCGTCGCTACGGCGCCGGTTGCAGCCGAACCGGTTACGCCCGTTGCGGCTGCCGCTGCTGCCACGGCACCGCGCATGCTGACACGGCGCACTGCCGCCGCGGCGACCCAGCCCGCCCCGGAGAGCGCTCCGCAACCGCGTGCCTGGATCGAGCTGGAGCTTCGCGCGCGCCGCGCCGGCGTCAATCTGGTTACCGCAACCGCCGACGTGGAGATCGTCGTGCGAAACCGCGGTGAGGTCGAGGCGCGCAACATCCGCCTCGACGCGCGCCTCACCAGCGCGCGCGCGGATCAGGACGCGGAACTCGGCCAAATCTTCGCGCAGACTGCCGGTCGGCCGGCGGCGACGCCGTTCGCCCTCGCGCCCGGCGCCGAGCGGGTAGTGCGCGCGCTCGTGACGCTGCCGCGCGACAACATCAACGTCCTCACCGCTGCCGATCGTCCGATGTTCGTGCCGGTCGTGACGCTCAACGCGCGCTACGTACCGAGGGAGAACGCGGCGGGCGAGGGGCAGACCGCGCAGGCGTTCGCGCTCGGGATCGAGCGCGCGGGCGCGGCGAAGCTGGCGCCGTTCTGGCTCGATGGCCCTGCGCGGATGTTCGAGACGGTGGCGGCGCGCCCGCACGCGCTTGCGGTATCGAGCTGAGCTTTAGCGCTCCAAAAGCGACATCAAGCCGGCGGTGCGATGCAGGAAGCCTGAGCGGCGCTGATGTTCGCTTTGTAGGCAAAAGAAAAAGGGCGGCACCGCGTTAGCGGGCCGCCCTTTTCTTGTGGCCGCGGCGTCATGGAAGTGAATTCCATGACGTCGACGCTCGGCGGAGCCGAGCCCGGCCGGCCTTGCGGCATGGAAGGGTTGGCCTGCCAACCCCGCCCGCCGCTGCGGCTTACTTCAGCTCGACGGTCGCGCCGGCTTCTTCCAGCTGCTTCTTGACCTTCTCGGCCTCGTCCTTGCTCACGCCTTCCTTGACGGGCTTCGGCGCGCCTTCGACCAGCGCCTTCGCCTCGGTCAGGCCCAGGCCGGTGATCGCGCGGACTTCCTTGATGACGTTGATCTTCTTGCCACCGTCGCCGGTCAGGATCACGTCGAACTCGGTCTTCTCTTCCGCCGCCGGCGCACCAGCGCCGCCGCCGCCGGCTGCCGGAGCCGCTGCAACCGCTGCTGCGGCCGAGACGCCCCACTTCTCTTCGAGCATCTTCGAGAGCTCAGCGGCCTCGAGGACGGTCAGTTCGCTCAGCTGGTCAACCAGCGCGTTCAGGTCTGCCATGATACTTTTCCCATTTGCGGGGACGTGTCGTCCCGTTCGTCAACAAAATGAACTTGCCCGAAGAACTCAGGCGGCTTCCTTCTCGGCGTAAGCCGACAGGACGCGCGCGATCTGAGCCGCGGGTGCCTGCGCGATCGTCGCCAGCTTCGTGGCGGGTGCCACGACGAGGCCGATGATCTTGGCGCGCAGCTCGTCGAGCGAGGGCAGCGTCGCCAATGCCTGTACGCCGGCCAGGTCGAGCGCGGTTGCGCCCATCGCGCCGCCGACGATCTCGAACTTGTCGGTCGTCTTGGCGAAATCGACCGCGACCTTCGCCGCCGCGACCGGATCGACCGAGGTGGCGAGGCCGACCGGACCGGTCAGCATGTCGCCGATCGAGCCATAGTCGGTGCCGTCGAGCGCGATTCTGGCAAGCTTGTTCTTCGAGACCTTGTATACCGCGCCGGCATCCCGCATCCGGTTGCGCAAGTCGGTCGACTGCGCGACCGTCATGCCGAGGTTGCGGGTGACAACCACCACGCCAACCTCGGAGAAGGTGCTGTTCAGCTCGGCAACGGCTGCGCTTTTCTGCGCACGATCCATGCCATTCTCCACGTTCATGAACGTGCTGCCGAAGCCGCACGCCCGGTTGCTTTTCCCGCCCGCGCCGAATGGCACGAACGGTGTGTCCGACGATGGGGAAGGGGATGCCCGCTAGGGAGCAGCATCGCGGGCGGCACATGACCGAACCGGAGGCGTTCAAATCCTGTTTCCCCGTCTCGGCGGGAAATTAAGCCGCGGCAGATCCGCGGCACCCACTGTCTTGGACGGATGAGCCGAACGGGGCGAGCCCCACGCGGTTCGAGCGCGCCTTTAGCAGAAACTGGCACTGGCACAAGGGGCCTGCGCGCTGTCGCACAACTGCAACGCGGGCGTCATCGATCGATCATCGAACTGCCACCGCTCTGTCGCGTGCACCCGCCAAAGGCGTGGCGAAGCGCCGTGGGAGTGGCGCGATCCGGGGGATTTCACATGACCGACCTGAGCCTGACCATCGGCTACGACGACGGCGACATCGATACCAACGCCAGCGGCAATCCGCACCTGAACGAAATCGTTCAGCAGCGCTATTCGCGGCGCCAGACGCTGCTCGGCGGGCTGTCGGCGATGACCACGGCCGCGTTCGGCTCGGTGCTCTTGTCGGCGTGCGGCGGCGACGAGCTCGATGATCCCGGCGTGGTGGTGAGTGCGGGCGAGTCGATCACGACGACGGCGGGCAAGACGGTGACGCTGAACGGCGTGGCCGGCAACAACGCGACCACGTCGGGCTTCACGCAGGTGAGCGGCCCGACGGTGACGCTCAGCACCGCGGGCGGGGTCACGACCTTCGTCGCACCGGCCGTGTCGGCCGCGACCGCTCTCGTGTTCCGCTTCTCGGCCAGCGGAAAGAACGGCCAGACCAGCAGCGCGGATACGACCGTCACGGTCAATCCCGCAACGCTCGCCTTTACCGCGGTGTCGAAGAATTTGAACGACGTCGTGACCGTGCCGGAGGGCTATTCGGTCGCGGTGCTCTACCGCCTGGGCGATCCGATCGCGTCCACCGTCGGCGTCTACGCCAACGACGGGCAGGACACGAATTTCGCGCAGCGCGCCGGCGACCACCACGATGGGATGAGCTTCTTCGGCCTCGGCGCGACCGGCAGCGCGCCCGACGCGAACAACAACACGCGCGGCATGCTGGTGCTCAACCACGAGAACATCACCCAGGCCTATCTCCATCAGGCGGGCGCCACCACCGTTGCGGGCCGCCGTCCCGAGGCGGAGGCGATCAAGGAGATCGAGGCGCACGGCGTCTCGGCGATCGAGGTCACGCGCGCGAGCGGTGGCGCGTGGAGCTACGTCCAGTCATCCGCGCTCAACCGCCGCGTCACCCCCAACACGCCGATCGTCATCAACGGACCGGTGCGCGGCAACGCGCAGCTGCGCACGCTCTACTCGGCCGACGCGACCGCGGGACGCGGCACGATCAACAATTGCGCCAACGGCCAGATGCCGTGGAACACCTACCTGACCAACGAGGAGAATTGGGCCGGCTATTTCCGGCGTACCGCCGGTGACGCCGCTGTCCGAACCGCCGCGGGTCTTGCCAAGCAGAACGTCTCGCTCGCGCGCTACGGCGTGCGCGAGGGGGCGAGCGGTAACTACGGCTGGTCGACCGTCCAGCCCTCGACCGCGGGCGACACGCGCTTCGCCAAGTGGAACGCGACCGCGACTGCGGGTGTGGCAGCGGACGGCAGCGCCGATTTCCGCAACGAGCCGTTCCAGTACGGTTGGGTGGTCGAGATCGACCCGTTCAACCCGACCGCCGCGCCGCGCAAGCGCACCGCGCTCGGCCGCATGAACCACGAGGGCTGCTGGCCCGGCCGCACGATCGCCGGCACGCGCCCGGCCTTCTACATGGGCGACGACGCGCAGAACGAGTATATCTACAAGTTCGTGTCGAACGCCGCCTGGGCGGACGCCGACGCGAGCAACGCCGACCGGCTCGCGATCGGTGACAAATATCTCGACACCGGCACGCTCTACGTCGCACGCTTCAACGCGGATGGTTCGGGCCAGTGGCTGCCGCTTGTCTTCGGGCAGAACGGGCTGACCAGCGCCAGCACCGTCTACCCCTTCGCCGATCAAGCCGACGTGCTGATCAACACGCGCCTCGCCGCCGACGTGCTCGGTGCGACCAAGATGAATCGCCCGGAATGGACCGCGGTCAATCCGGTCAACGGCGAGATGTACTGCACGCTGACCAACAATTCGTCGCGCACGCCCGCGACAACCGACGCCGCCAACCCGCGCGCCTATACCGATCCCAAGCTGCCGCAGGGCGATGTCGTCAACGCCGATCCGCCCACCTCGTCACAGGCGACGCGCGGCAACGCCAATGGCCATGTCATCCGCGTGCGCGAGAATGGCGACACGACGGAGGCGACCGCCTTCACCTGGGACGTATACGCCTTCGGATCGGGCGCCGACCTCGACCGCACCAACATCAACCTGTCGGGGCTCGACGCGACGAACGACTTCTCCTCCCCCGACGGGCTCTGGTTCGGGCGCAACACCAACGTGACCGGTCAGGTCGCGCCGGTACTGTGGATTCAGACCGATGACGGCGCCTACACCGACGTGACCAACTGCATGATGCTCGCCGCACTGCCGGGCCGCGTCGGCGACGGCGGCACGCGCACGGTCAACAACACGCTGACCACCGCGGCGGGGGTGACCACCACCAGCACCACAACGACGCGGATCGGCGCGGCGCCGGGCGCGAACCTGAAGCGTTTTCTGGTGGGTCCGAAGGAGTGCGAGATCACCGGCATTACCTCGACTCCCGACGGTCGTTCGCTGTTCGTCAACATCCAGCATCCCGGTGAGAACGGCAACGCCGGCAACATCACGTCGAGCTGGCCGGCGTCGCAGACCGGGCAGGGCGGCAGCAGCCGTCCGCGCTCGGCGACCATCGTCATCACCAAGAACGACGGTGGCATCGTCGGCATCTGAGCGACACAGGGAGGGCGTCGCCTCGGGCGTCCTCCCAATCGACTTTATGTCAGAACGGTGACGTAAGCGGCCGACCCGGCCGCGCCTTTGACATGGCCGTTCATCAGGCGTACACCATCGGAACGGACCGGGAGACCCCGGACAGGTGGCCCCGGCTCCGTTTTGGAGAGGACGCCACATGACCACGATCAAGCAAGTCCAGCACACCGGCGGCATCGCTGCCGCGGCCCTCGGCCTGTCGGCCGCCGCGATCATCTTCGCGCAGGCGACCGCCAGCGCGATGGTCTTCCTGGGTGAACTGCTGATCCGATGACGCGTCGTCTGCTGGTTCACACCGACCCGATCACTCCAGCCACCAACGCTGCCGCCAGCCGCGCCGCTCGCTGATCGGCTGTCCGTACGCGGAAAGCGCCGGCGCGTAGCGGAAGCGCGCCTCGATCAGCCGGCAGGTGACCGCATCTAATGCCGCGTTGCCGCTCGTCTCCGTCACCGCGCAGTCGCTTGCGCGCCCATCCGCCCCGACGGTGAACGCGACCGTGACGCTGCCGGCTACCCGTGCCGCGCGAGCCTCCTTCGGATAATCGCGCGAGGTGATCGCGCCCACGATCAGGCGCGCGCGCCTGCCGCCTGTACCGGAGCCGTTGCCGCTCCCTCCGCCACCCGCGGCTGAGCCGCCTTCTCCCGCGCCCGTTCCGCTGCCCGTTGCCGCACTGCCGCCGATCGCGGCGGTGCCCTGCTGCGGCTCGGCGGCGGCGACCTCTGACACGGGGGGCGGAATGACCGCGGCCGGCACGACGACGGCGCTGCGTTCCGCTTTGGCACCTGTCAGACCGTTCGGCCTCTCTCTCGCGGGTGAAGGGTCATGCCGTGGTTGGACGTGCGGTGGCACAGGCGGCGGCACGACATCGAACGTCGCGAGCGATGGGCCGGGTGCGCTCCTCGGCATCGGCTGCGGCGCGGTCAGGATCAGCCACAGCAATCCGGCATGCAGCGCGACCACCGCACCGGCGCTGATCGCCCGCTCGCGTCGCTTCGCCGTCATGCTAGCAGGATTAGCGCACCCGTCCGCGGCCGCGTAGCGTATGCGACGGAATCAACGGCCAATGCGGTGTGCAAGAGGTTGTTACTCCGCGGAATCGCTCCGGTCTGACCGCAATCAACGATCGGTCCTGATCGCCCCCGCCGCGCGCACCGCCGACAGCGTCGGCAGGCCGTTGACCGCCATCAGCAGATCGGCCTCCGCCAGGATCGCGCGCAGCACGTGCGCGCACCCTTCGGCACCGCCCAGTGCCAGCCCGTAGCTGTACGGGCGCCCGACGCCGACCAGATCGGCACCGAGCGCAACCGCCTTGATCACGTCGGTGCCCGAACGGATGCCGCTGTCGAACAGCACCGGCACGCGCCCCGCGACCGCATCCGCGACCGCCGGCAGCATGTCGATCGCCGCGATCCCGCCGTTCGCCTGCCGCCCGCCGTGATTGGACACGTAGACCCCGTCAGCCCCGGTATCGATCGCGCGGCGGGCATCGTCGGGGTGGCAGATCCCCTTCAACACGATCGGCAGCGTGGTCAGCGATTTCAGCCACGCCATGTCATCCCACGTCAGCACCTTGCCGAAGGTCGCGCCCCAGGTGCCGATCGCAGCGCGAAGGTCCTCTTCGGGCGGTTTCGCGAGCAGGCGGCGAAAGGCCGGGTCGCTGAAATAGTTCTGCAGCACGTGGCCGCGTAATTGCGGAAAGTTCGACACGTTCAGGTCGCGCGGGCGCCAGCCGGTCACCCACGTATCGAGCGTGACGACGATCGCCTTGTACCCGGCGTCTTGCGCGCGCGACACGACGCTCGCCGCCACGTCCTTGTCCCGCGGCGTGTAGAGCTGGAACATTGCCGGCGTGGTCCCGCAGGCTGCGTGCACGTCCTCCAGCGTGTCGTTCGACAGCGTCGACGCAGTCAGCGGAACGCCGGTCGCCGCACTCGCGCGTGCGGCGGCCAAGTCGCCGTGGCCATCCTGCGTGCAGATGCCCGTCACCCCGATCGGCGCCATGAACAGCGGCGAGGCGAGCGTCATTCCGAACGCCCGCGTCGACAGGTCGCGCGCCGTGCAATCGACCATCATCCGCGGCACCATGCCCCAGTGGCGGAACGCGCGCGCATTCTCGTCCTGCGTCCACTCGTCGCCGCAACCACCCTGGACGTAGTTCAGCACCGACGGCGGCATCGCCGCCTCCGCGCGCGTCTTCAACGTTGCGAAATCGACCGGCCAGGTCGGCTGCACGCCCGACAGCCCGGCGTAGTAGATCGCGTTCTGGAAATCGCCGAAATGCGCCACGCTGACCTCTCCTGATTTGAAGAGCAGCATGGCGCAGCGGTGCGGCTCTTGTCGAGCCGCACCGTCGTCTCGTCAAAAGGTGAAGCGCCCACCCAGCGACAACACCACGGCGTGCGCGTCCTCCAGTCGGCCGCTTGTCCTGATTGGCGTTTCCGCACCCGTCCCGACGAAGGCGGCGGTCACGCGGTCGATCGTCTCGTTCTCGAAGTCGACATAGTTCGCCGCAGCGTCGATCCCGAACCGCGGCGTCACCTGGAAGGAGAGGCCTCCGCCGTAGTTCCAGCGGTTGGCGTCGGGCACGCGCGGGTCGCGTTCGCCGTCGCGCGTCGGCGTGATCGCGCGCTGCACGCCCGCGCGCAGCGTCAGCTTGGGCGACACGGCATAGTCGAGCCCACCGGCGTAGCTCCACGTGTTGCGATAATTCTCGGGGATGGCGGTGTTGAGCGGCGCGCCCAGCCGGATCGCGTCGAACTTGTCCCAGGTATAGCGCACCACCTGCGCGTTGAGCGTCAGCGCACCGCCCGCGCGCTGGCGTACGCCCAGGATGATCTGCGCCGGCGTGTAGAAGCGCGCCTTGACCCCGGACAACTCGGTGTTCGATCCGGCGAGCGGACCGACGAGGCCGCTGATCGTCAGGTCGCCCTTCAGCGTGTGCTTGATTGCCGACTTGTAGCTGAAGCCTACCGTGGTGTGCGCGTTGTGCATCTGGAACCCGGCGCTCCAGCCGAGGTCCCAGCCATCGCCCTCCAGCTTCTGGCTGCCGTCGGGCAGCGAGGCGAGCACGTTGGGAAGTGCGTTGCTGAGGCTCGCGTCGGTATATTCGACGTTCGCCGCACCGCCTACGCGCAACCAGTCGGTCACGGCGACCGCAATGCCCGGCTGGATGTCGATCGTCAGCAGGTGCGTGCGGTCCGCGCCGTAGCGCGCCCAGCTGCCCGTCTCGTAATTGGTGGTGAAGCTGTACGGAGAGGTGACCGCCACGCCCAGAGCCACCCGGTCGTTCAGCGGCAGCGCGAACGCGCCCGACGGCAGCACGCCGTTGTTGATCGGGTCGCGCGACACCGCGTTGCCGCCGACCGGGGCGAACGTCTGTGCCGGCAGGCCGGGCAGCGAAGGCCGGCGGATCAGCGTCCCGTTATCGACCACCTTGCCCTTGGGTAGAATGGCAGCTGCGCTGACGGTCGCTTCCGCATCGGTGCTGCCCGCGATCGCCGCCGGGTTCCACCACAAGGACGCGGCACCCGTGTCCGCCACCTCGCCCGAAAAGGCACGACCCGCACCGCGGGCGGACTGTTCCTGCAGATAGAATGCCTGCGCCTGCGCGGCACCCGCGAACGCGGTCGAGGCGAGTACGGCCGCCGCGGAGGTGGTTAGATGGACGAACGAAACGTGAAAACGCGGGAACATGCGCGCGAACTCTCCTGGGCATGGCGATCGCGATGGAACGCCGGGGCAGGTCCGCTACCGAACAAAGGTCAGTGTTACAAACCTTTTCCGGCGGCATTGGCGCGGTTTGGGTTGAGCAACATCGAGAAACCGCGGTGTGTCGTCCCGGCAACACTCTCGAATGACAACGCTTGCACATCCGAAAGCAGTCGTAATCGTCTTGTCACCCCAGCAACATTGCTTCAAGCTGCGGAGAACAGGGTAAAAGTTTCAGTGGGGGAGTTTCTCATGAACAATCGTGCCACCAAGCGTGCCATGTCGGCGCGGCAGATCGCGCTGCTCGCGACCTCAGCATTGGCCACCTTCGGCACACCGGCACTTGCCGAGGGCACGCCCGATTTCATGATGAACGTGGCGCAGGGGATCGGTGCCGTCCCTGCGGGCGACATGATGGTCGAGCATTCGCCGCAGGTCGTGATCTCCGAACCCGGCACGCCGACCACCGCGCGCGACACCAACGACGTGACCGGCGTCGGTCAGATGATCATCGACCAGAAAAACGGCTTTTTGGGGCTGTGCACCGGCACGCTGATCAACCCGCGCACGGTGATCTTCGCCGCGCACTGCGTCAACGAGAGTCCGCAGGGTACCGCGATGAACCCTTGGGGTTACGGCACCGGTGCGGGGCAGCTGCCGATCGGTTTCGGGTTCAAGGCGGACAATCTGGCAGGCATCCGCTCGTGGTTCCTGGCCGGCACCAATCAGTACAAGACCAGCGTCGGCAATGCCTTCTACAACGTCAACCAGGTTATCTATAATCCGCAGTCGCTGTCGCTCGGCCTCGCGAACAACTTCCTCCAGGCCGACGTGGCGCTCGCCTCGCTCGACACGCCGGCGCGCAACGTCCCGACCTGGACCATCCTTCTCTCGCAATTGCCGGCCCCCGGCACGATCACCAGCGCGAGCGGTACCGGCTATCACGTGATCGAGGCAGGCTATGGCCGCAACGGCATCGGCACCAGCGGCGACAGCGGCGGCATCGACTATCGCCGACGCGTGGCCGAGAACTTCATCGGCATCCTGGGGTCGCTCGACGACATCGATTCGTTCCTGTTCGGCTCGCCCAGCGGGTTGACGCAGAACCTGTACCAGACCGATTTCGACGATCCCAAGCGCGGACTGCCAGGCGCCAACGCGTACGACTTCAACATCTTCAAGGACAACGCGTTACCGAAGGAAGGCATCACCGCGGGTGGTGACTCGGGCGGTCCGCTGATCCTCGACAAGACGTTCAGCAAGCCGACCGTGATCGGCGTGCTGTCGGGCGGCTCGCGCTATTTCAACGCGCAGCCGAGCAGCTCGTACGGCACGTCGTCCTTCTATCAGCCCTTGTACCTCTTCTGGGACTATATCGCAGCGAACAACCCGTATCGCTACGTCGCGGCGAAGGCGGGCGACGGCGACTGGTTCGACGCCAGCCACTGGGTCACGACGCTAGACCCCGCTTATCAGATCATCGTCAACGGGCAGCTGGTGAACGGCATCCCGACCGCACCGGGTGACGGCATCAACGGCACGTCGGGCAAGTTCGGCCAGATCTGCTATCAGCAGGGACGCTCGGACGAGTGTCTCGACATCGGCACCAACACCTATCTGGTCAACGGTCGTCCGGTCCCCACTGACACCGTTGTGACCGGTGGTGCGACGCTCGCCAACAACAAGAGCGTTGCGTCGTTCGCCGACGGGCTGACCTCGATCAACGAAGCGCAAGGAGCAGGCGACGCGCAGGCAATCGCCGCAGCGGCGGCGGCGCTGCCGACTGCGACGCTGGCCAACGGTCTGCCCGGCGCGACCAATTTTGTGCCCAACAACGTCGACCCGGATGCAGCAACGCGGCGCAACGCGCGCTACTTCGACGTCACGCTGTCGAATGCGGGAACGACCACGCTGTCGGGCACCGCGACCGTCGACCGGTTCACGATCAACAACCAGGCCAAGCTGACGGTCGCGACCGGCGGCTCTTTGACGTCGCTGATGGAGTTCAACCAGTTCGGTGGTCTGGTCACCGCCAACGGCACGATCAATTCGGTCGGCGATTACTTCCTGCTCTCGGGCGGGCTGACCGGCACCGGCCGGATCAACGCGCCGTACCTGACCAGCCTGCTCGGCATGATCGCACCCGGTACGCAGGGGACGGTCGGCACGCTGACGATCGGCGGCAACGCCGTCCTGTCGAGCGGCAATCTACTGATGGTGGACATCGCGGGCAACAACACCTCCGACCGCTTAGCAGTGGTCGCCAACGGGACCAGCACCGGTCAGGCGAGCATCGGCGGACGAGTGCTGTTCTCGCCGATCGCGGGTTCGACGATCCGCTTCGGTGACGTATACACCATCCTGACCGCGCAGGGCGGGATCACCGGCACCTTCGCTACCCCGTCGGCACTGAGCGCGATCCTGACGCCGCAGTTCGTCTATTCCGCGACCACGGTGCAAGCGCGCATCACCGCGGGCCGCTACGCCGATGTCGTCGCCGCGACGCCGATCCAGACCGCCTACGCGCGCCTGCTCGATCAGAACCGCGCCACCAACTACGCCGCGCTGTCGGGCATCTACGGGCCGCTCGACCTTCAGAACGCAGCGACGATCCGGTCGAATCTCGAGGGTCTCGCACCGCGCGCGGAGACGACCAAGCGCGCGCTCGGTACCGTTGCGCTCGATAACATGGGCCGGTTCTACCGCGATCGTCTGGCGCAGATGGACCTGGGCAACGGCCTCGGCGGAACACTCGCGATGACGGGCAAGCCGCTGCAGTTCGCCTCGCTCGCCGCTTCCGACCTGCCGATGACCGGCGCGCAACTCGCCGCCACCGACAGCCCGCAGACGACGCTGCAGACGGGCGTGCTGCCGGAGTCGGTCAGCGCGTTCGTCGCCGGCGGCTACCTCGACGGCAGCAGCCGCGCTGCGCCGAACGCGATCCCGTTCGCGGGGCGCGACCAGTTCGATGGCTGGTACGCCGCGGGTGGCATCGAAACCGAGATCGGCGACAACGGCGCGCTCGGCTTCGGCCTGTCGTACACCAATGTCTCCGGTGACCAGCAGTTCGGGCAGCGCGCCAAGGGCGAGCTGTGGCAGGGCACGCTGTACGGCAAGCTCGAAGCGCCGACGGGTCTGTTCCTCGACACGCAGGTGTCGGCGGGCGTGTTCCAGGCACGCACGCGTCGCAATGTGTCGTTCGTCGGGACCGACTACACGCTGCGCTCGCGCGACAATGCCTTTGCCTTCACCTCCGAAGTCGGCGTCGGCAAGAACTTCAACCTCGGCACGTTGAAGGTCGGACCGCGGCTGTCGGCTCGCGCGAGCCAGATCGACTTCACCCCGACCGTCGAGCGCGGCGGGCCGGTCGGCCTGTTCCTTGACCGGCAGAAGTATGACAGCTTCCAAGGCCGCGCCGGTCTGGCGTTGTCGGGTGGAGCGCGGATCAAGCCGTACGTCAGCGCCTATTACGTCCACGACTTCCAGGATCATCCGGGATCGTTCGGGGCGAACTTCGTCGGCGGCGTCGGGCCAAGCGCGATTTTCGCGCTGCCGGGTCAGGACAAGAACTGGGGCGAGGTGAGCGGCGGCATCTCGGTCGGCGGAGAGCGGGTCGAACTGTCGGTCGGCGCCGACACGACGTTCGAGCGCTCGGACGTGCGGAACCAGTCCTACCGCGCCGCGGTGAAGGTGCGCTTTTGATCGAATAGGGACCGCGGCTCCGGCCGTGGCCTTCATGACAGGCGCCGGGTCACGATCGTGGCCCGGCGTTGTCGTATGTGGCTTACACCGCTTGCGTTCAGCCCGATCCCGCCCGTTGCGGTGTAACCCTGCTGCGTTGAAGACGTGCGTAGGTAGCGACCCGCACATCATTTTCCGTCAACGGTACGGCGGCGCGTCGCCCGTACCATTCTCGCGTCGCCACTCGTCTCCGCTTGCGACGAAGGTAGGCCGCAACAGAAGAGCGCGCCTTGCGCCTCAATCAACGCACAACGGCAGGCAGGCTCAACAGAAAGGGGCCCGGAAGCGTGTGCTTCCGAGCCCCATCTGATCAGCGATAACTGCAGCGCTTATGCGCCGGCGATCTCCGCCACGTCGACCTTGATCCCAGGGCCCATCGAGGAGCTGACGGCAACCTTCTTGACGTACTTGCCCTTGGCGCCCGACGGCTTGGCCTTGACCACCGCGTCGACCAGCGCGTCGAAGTTGCGACGCAGGTCTTCCTGCGCGAACGACGCCTTGCCGATGCCGGAGTGGATGATACCGGCCTTCTCGACGCGGTACTCGACCTGACCGCCCTTGGCCGCCTTGACGGCTTCGGCGACGTTCATCGTGACCGTGCCCAGCTTCGGGTTCGGCATCAGGCCCTTCGGACCCAGCACCTTACCCAGACGGCCGACAACGCCCATCATGTCGGGGGTCGCGATGCAGCGATCGAACTCGATCTTGCCGCCCTGGATTTCCTCCATCAGGTCCTCGGCGCCGACGACGTCGGCACCGGCCGCACGTGCCTCGTCGGCCTTGGGGCCGCGCGCGAACACGCCGACGCGCACCGTCTTGCCGGTGCCGGCCGGCAGCGTCACGACGCCGCGGACCATCTGGTCGGCGTGACGCGGGTCGACGCCCAGGTTCAGCGCGACCTCGATCGTCTCGTCGAACTTCGACGTGGCGTTGGTCTTCGCCAAACCGATCGCCTCATCGACGCCGTGCAGCTTCTCGGCGTCGATCGTCCAGGTCTTCTGCTTCTTGGTCAGCTTGCTCACGTGCTCAGCCCTCCACTACTTCGAGGCCCATCGCGCGGGCCGAGCCTTCGATGATCTTCGTCGCCGCCTCGATGTCGTTGGCGTTCAGATCCTTCATCTTGGTCTGCGCAACCTCGACCAGCGCCGAGCGCTTGATCTTTCCGGCCGACACCTTGCCCGGCTCCTTCGAGCCCGACTTCAGGTTCGCCGCCTTCTTAATCAGGAAGGTCGCCGGCGGCGTCTTGGTGACGAACGAGAACGAGCGGTCGGCGTAGACGGTGATGACGGTGGGGAGGGGCGAACCCTTTTCCATGTCGCCGGTCTGCGCGTTGAACGCCTTGCAGAACTCCATGATGTTGACGCCGCGCTGACCCAGCGCCGGGCCGATCGGCGGCGACGGGTTCGCGGAGCCCGCGGGCACCTGCAGCTTGATGTAACCTGTGATCTTTTTCGCCATGTCACTCTCTTCAGTTTAGCGGTGATAGCGGCGCCTGAAAGGTGCCTCCCGCGGGCTTGTCACTGGCCGGCGGGGCCGACCGGGTGATTTGTTGTTGCCTCCCGAACGTGGAGGCCGACACGGGGGTTGATCCCGTGTCGTCAGTCCTCGGCGGTGCCGAGGCTGGCCGGCGCTGGTCGTCTCGCGACTAGCGTGCGACCGACGCTTACTTGCTGCGCTCGACCTGGTCGAATTCCAGCTCGACCGGCGTGGATCGACCGAAGATCGACACCGACACCTTGACGCGGCTGCGGTCGAAATCGAGTTCCTCGACCGTGCCGTTGAAGCTCGCGAACGGACCTTCGAGCACCTTGACCGCGTCGCCGATCTCGTAATCGACCTTGACCTTCTGCTTCGGCGCGGCGGCTGCTTCCTCCTTGGAGTTGAGCATGCGCGCGGCCTCCGCTTCCGAGATCGCCTGCGGCTTGCCCGACGAACCGAGGAAACCCGTCACCTTGGGCGTGTTGCGCACCAGGTGGTAGACGTCGTCGGTCATCGCCAGCTTGGCGAGCACGTAGCCCGGCATGAACTTGCGCTCGACCGCGATCTTCTTGCCGCGACGTGCCTCGGTCACCGTCTCGGTCGGGACCTCGATCTGCTCGACCAGCTGCTCCAGGCCAAGGCGCTGCGCCTCCGCCATGATCGAGTCGCGAACCTTGCCCTCGAAACCCGAGTAAGCGTGGATGATGTACCAGCGTGACATCGTGTTGTGCGTTCCGCCCTTTACTTGGCCAGGCTCAACAACGCTTTGACGATCGCGTTGAACACCGAATCTACCCCGAGGAAGAACAGCGCCAGGATCGTGGTCATGATGACGACCATCACGCCTGTCATCACCGTCTCGCGGCCCGTGGGCCACACCACCTTCGCGGTTTCGGCGCGAACCTGGTTGATGAATTCGATCAGGGTCGTCTTCGCCACGCGTGTTGAACCTTCGATATCGCCCGGCATAAGCTTTCCACCGCTGCCTTGCTCAAGGTAGCGGTGAAGAACCGTCCGTGCTGTCGGATGTGTGCGGGACTTAGCGAAAGGGCCGTGCAAACACAAGGGCAGCCGTTCAGCGGCGCACGCGAACAAAGGTTGGTACAGTTCCGGCCGTTAGCATTGGCCATCACCTGTCCCTCAGCCTATATCGTACGCGTGACCAGCGCGGCCCCCTATCGCTTTCCGATCGGCATCGATCCGGCCGACATCGACTTCATGGGGCACGTCAACAACGCCAGCTACCTGAAGTGGGTGCAGGCGGCGGTGATCGACCATTGGCGTGCGCTAGCCCCAGCCGAGGCGGTGGCGCAGCACCTGTGGGTCGCGCTCAAGCACGAGATCACCTACCTCAAGCCTACGTTCTTAGGCGACGACGTGGTGGCAACCGTCGTTCTTGAGAAGGTACAGGGGGTGCGCGCCTTCTATGAGACGGTGATCCGCCGCGGTGAGGACGTGCTGGCCGAGGTGAAGTCGAGTTGGTGCTGCCTGGACGCGGAAACGCTGCGCCCTGCGCGGCTGGCACGCGAGATCGTGCAGCATTTCTTTCCGGCAGACGCCAAGGCCTGAACCGCCGCGGGCACCTTCGGGTGCGATCGACGTTTCGGTTGCGGATCGAACAGCGTCAGCGAAGAGGCCAACATGCACATCACGCGTCTGCCCTTGGGAGAGACCGCCCCCGCCGAAGCCGACTGCATCTCGATCGAACGGCGTCCGGACGGGCGCTTTTCGCTGAACGCCACCGCACTGATGGCGTGCGGCGACACCGACGAAGTCGAGTCGGTGTCGATGATAGGAAGCGAGCCATACGACCGCTACGACGACGCCGAAGCAGCGGGGCTCGCGTGGGCGGCCGAACATTGCGCGGGCGAGGTATACGTCAGCGCCCTCGACTGAGCCGCTATGATCGTTTGCGCTGTGGGAAGTGGCAGGGGAGCTCGGACTCGAACCGAGGGCCTTCGGTTTTGGAGACCGACGCTCTAACCAACTGAGCTACACCCCTGTGCGGCTGCGGCTATTGTCGGAACGGCGCGGTTTCGTCAACCGCTGATCGGTCACTCAGGCCGCGCGTGCCTTAGCGAGATTGCGCCGGATCATGTCGCGCGCTTCCGCCACCGGGACCGCGCGACCGAAGTAATGCCCCTGGATGTTGGTGCAGCCGAGTTCGCGCACCAACGCCAGTTCCGCCTCGGTCTCGACCCCTTCGGCGATCGTGCTCATGCCCAGGCTGCGCGCGAGTGCGACGACCGCGCGGATGATCGCGAGCGGTTCGGCAACCCCTTGCGCAGCGGAGGCGACGAAGCTGCGATCGATCTTGATCGAGGAGAAGCGCGTACGGCTGAGATAACCGAGCGACGAATAGCCGGTGCCGAAATCATCGAGGCTCAGTCTCACGCCCAGGTCGAGCACCTGTTCAAGCACGCGGGCAGCGCCCGTACCCTCACGCATGAATACGCCCTCGGTCACCTCCAGTTCGAGGCGCTGCGGCGACAAGCGGCTCTGCGCCAGTGCGGAGGCGATCACGGTGACGAAGTTCGGGTTGGTCAATTGCTCGGGCGACACGTTCACCGCAATTCGCAGGTCGCCGGGCCAGCGCGCGGCCTCCTCGCAAGCCGTGCGCGCGACCCACTCGCCGATCGGGGCGATCAGTCGCGTTTCCTCCGCAATCGCGATGAACTTGTCGGGACCGACCGGTCCCAGACGCGGGTGGTCCCAGCGCAGCAACGCCTCGAACCCGCGCAGGCGACCCGTGCCCGCGTCGACCACGGGTTGGTAGTGAAGCGACAACTGCCCGTGTTCCAGCGCCTGGCGCAGCTCGAGCTCCAGTATGCGGCGCTCTTCGGCATCGGCGTGAAGCTGCGGCTCGTATGCGTGGAACACGCCACCTCCACGATCCTTGGATCGGTAGAGCGCCAGATCGGCGGAGCGGATCAGCGTCTCCGCGGTCCGCCCGTCGCGCGGGCTGGTGGCGACGCCAACCGAAGCGCCGATGTACAAGGTATGTTGGTCGACCTCGTACGGGCGTGAGAGCGTATCGATGATCGTGCGCGCCAGTCGCTCGATGCGCTGCGGGTCCGACGCATCGCGCACCACCACCGCGAACTCGTCGCCGCCCAGCCGCCCGATCAGTTCGTTGTCGCTCATCAACTGCGCCAGCCGCTCCGACACGCGACCGAGCAGCCGGTCGCCGACCGGGTGGCCAAGCGTGTCGTTGACCGCCTTGAAGCGATCGAGATCGATCATCATGAACGCGGCGCGCGCACGCCAGCGCTCGGCGTCGGTCAGCGCGCGCGACAGCGCCTCGTTGACGTGCAGGCGATTGGGCAGGCCGGTCAACGTGTCGAAACGCGCCATGCGGTTGATCCGGTCGGCCGAGGCGCGCTGCTCGGTCACGTCCGATCCGACGCCGCGGAAGCCGAGGAAAGCACCCTGCGCATCGTAGCGCGGACTGGCGGCGATCTCCCACCAGCGCTCTTCGCCGTCGATGACGACTGGAAGCGCGAGATCGCGGAAGCTCTCGCGCTGCTTCAATTTCTCGGCCAGGTCTCGCAGTCCGGTGGAAAAGTTGCCGCCCTCCCACGTCGGTCCGGCGAGTACCTGGAGCAGGGGCAAGCCGTTCATCGCCTCGGGCCGCAGACGGCAGGCATCGGCGAAGCGCCACCCGGCGTGAACGATGCGGCGCGACGCGTCGATCTCCCACAGCCAGTCGGCACGTGCGTTCTCGAACTCGCGCAGCAGCAGGCTGACAGTCTCGTCGCGGTCGGCGAGCGCAACCTCGGCGAGAAGCCGCGCGGTAAAGGCGCGTCCGCGCGTGTACGTCGCGATCATCAGCATGGCCGCGAAGGCTGCGGCTGCGGTCAGCGCGAGATGGGCGTGCGCGAATGCGAGGGGCACCGTCAGCGCCGTCCCCAGCACGCCGACGAAGGTCAACGCCGCCAACAGCATCGGCGTTAGCGCGAGCGCGGTTGCGACCATTATCGCCGCCGCGACCATCCACAGCGTGATCGTGGCTGACGATCCGACATCGTGGGTGAGGAAAAGGGCAGGGACACTCCAGAGAGCTGCGAGCAGCGCGCTCTCCAGCGCCGCAGTGACAGCATGCGTCCGCGTCGAAGCAATGGTGTGGGTGACCGCTCGCCACTGCCGCAACGTGACCGCGCCGGCGCCGCCCAGGAGCGCCACGATCCAGCCCGCCAGCATCCACGGCACGGCGACCGGAAGCAGCGACAGCGTGACGATCGCGGCAGCGCCTAGGTGACCCACGAGTAGCAGCGGCACCTGTTGTCGTGCCTGATGTAGCTGCGCAGCACGCACGCGCGTCCAAACGCGCGCGTCATCGCCCTCGCGCCAGCCGAGCAGGACGCCCGGACTGATCGGCGGCGAGGACGAGGGGGCAGGCGGGCTCACGTCTTCACCGTAAGCCGCTGCGGGTTGATTAAAGGTTTAGGCCTGCGCGAAAATGCCGGTCGTCATCGATGTGCCGGCGTTCACGCTGCGATGTCGTACGGCTTGATCTCGCCTGCCAGATACAGATTGCGCGCCTTCGCCCGGCTTAGTTTGCCCGAGCTGGTCCGTGGCAGCGTACGAGGCGGAATCAGTTCCACGACGCAGTTCATGCCAGTGACCGAGCGGACGCGGTCGCGGATCTCGTCGCGCAGCCGCGTGCGCTCGGTATCGTCGGAGCTGCGGCATTGCACCAGCACCGCGGGCGTTTCCTCGCCGCCCGGCGTCGTGATCGCGAAGGCGGCGATGTCGCCGGCCTTGAACCCGGGAAGCTGTTCCACCGCCCATTCAATGTCTTGCGGCCAATGGTTGCGACCATTGATGATGATCATGTCCTTGGCACGACCGACAATGTAGATGTAGCCGTTCGACAGATAGGCCATGTCGCCGGTGTCGAGCCACCCGTCGACCATGCACGCGTCGGTCGCGGCCTGGTCGCGGAAATAGCCGACCATCACCGAGGGGCCACGGCACCACAATTTGCCGATCGCGCCGTTGGGCAGCGGCGTGCCGTCCTCCTCGCGCACCTCGACCTCCATGTCGCGCACCGGCTTGCCGCAGTTGACGATTGCCCGATAGCGTTGAGGGCGATCTTCGCCGTGGCTCATCCCCGACAGCTCGGTTTCCTCGACCAGCTCGACACGGATGCCCTCGCCCGGCGGCATCAGCGACACCGCCAGCGTCGCCTCGGCCAGGCCGTAGCTCGGCAGGAAGGCGCCCGCGTTGAAGCCCGCGCTGTGGAATGCGTCGACGAACGCCTGCATCACGTCGGGACGGATCATGTCCGCACCGTTGCCCGCAACCCGCCAGCGCGACAGGTTGAACCGGTCCGACGCCTTGGTCTGGCTGGAAATGCGCCGCGCGCAGATGTCGTAGCCGAAGGTCGGCGAGTAGGAGAGCGTCGTACCGGTGTTGCGGCTGATCAGGTCGAGCCACGACAGCGGACGACGCGCAAAATCCTCGGTCTTGAGGTAATCGGTCGAGACCTGGTTCGCCATCGGCGACAGGAAGCAGCCGACCAGTCCCATGTCATGGTACCACGGCAGCCACGACACGCAGCGGTCGGTGTCGACGATCTCCATCCCGTGCGCGTGCGCGGCGAGGTTACTGAGCAGCGCGCGGTGCGTGATCGCGACCCCGTGCGGGAACCGGGTCGAGCCGCTGGAATACTGCAGGTAGCAGATGTCGTTGCCGGTGGCGGTCGGAAGCGGTGCCTCGAGCGCGGGACGTGAGAGCAGCTCGCTCCAGTCGACGCCCGCCACGCCCTCTGCCTCCGCCGCCGCGCCCGCCATCTGTTCTAGCTCGGCGGGGTAGATCAGCATGCGCGGGTCGCAGCTCGACAGCTGATTGCGCAGCTGGTCGATGTACGAATCGCGCCCGCCGAACGAGGTCGGCAACGGCAACGGCACCGGCCACGCGCCCGCGAGCACGGTACCGAAGAACAATTGCGCAAATTCTGCGCTCGTCTCAGCCACCAGCGCGACCCGGTCACCCGGCGCGATGCCGGCCGCGATCAACCGGTAGGCGGCCGCGCGCGCGTCGTCGCGCAGTTGCGCATACGGATAGACACGCACCAGCGTCGCACGCGCGTCGTGGAAGTTCAGTCCGCGTTTGCCTTGCGCCGCATAATCCAGCGCTTCGCTCAGCGTGCCGAAATTGGAGAACCGGCGCGGCAAGGCGTCGGCAGTCGGGGTCGGCTGGAGTGGGGCGAGGTCACTGGTCATTCACGTCGGTCCTGTCGCGGCGCATCGCGCTCGTGCATGGATCAAGGGCGGCATCGTACGGGCAGTCAAACCCGCGCTTCCAACCTCCGACCCTAGTGTGGCACAATCAAGGCGTGAGCGGGTCATGGCGGAACAGGGCAGGGAAGAGCGGCACAGGCGGCGCAGCTGATCGCGGTGAACGGCGCGAGCGCCGCGTACCACCGCCGCTTGACCAGGCCGCGCTGGAGGCACTGGCGCTGCGCTATGTCGAGCGGTTCGCGACGACGCAGGGTAAGCTGAGCGACTATCTGCGTCGCAAGATACGCGAGCGCGGATGGCAGGGCGAGCCGATCGAGGTCGGCGCAATCGCGACGCGCTTCGCCGAGCTCGGCTACATCAACGACCGCGGCTACGCCGAGATGAAGACGGCCTCGCTCGTTCGCCGCGGCTACGGCGAACGCCGCATCACCGCCGCGCTTCATGCCGCGCGCATCGGCGCGGCCGACGCCGAGGAGGCAGTGGATCAGGTACGCGACGGCGCGTTCGACCACGCGCTTGCCTTCGCGCGCCGCAAGCGGATCGGCCCGTTCGCATCCGCGCCGGCCAACGAGGATCAGCGGCGCAAGCAGCTGGCCGCGATGGTGCGGGCGGGGCACTCGTTCGCTTTATCCGCCAAAATCTTGCGCATGACCGAGCCGGAGGATGCCGTCGACGATTGACGCGCGCGGCAATTCGACCAATCATTGTGCGGCGCATGATGAACGCTGCGCACCAAAACGGGAGTTTGGATCAACGGTGCCGGAACAAGCGGCCTTGGCCGACGGCGGGGAAGAACGCGCACGCGTGCTCGGCGACGATGCCGAGGCGCGGGCGGTGTCCGGTACGTTGAAATGGTTCGATGCGACCCGTGGTTTCGGCTTCCTGGTCGCGGACGATCCCGCGATTGGCGACGTGCTGATCCACTTTTCGGTATTGCAGCAGCACGGTCGCCGCACCCTGCCCGAGGGTGCGCGGATGGAGGTGTCGGCGGTGCGGCGCGCGCGCGGATACCAGGCGAGTGAAGTCCATGTGATCGACGTGGCGGCGGCGGCAACTGCCGTGCGCGACCGCGACCGCGACCGGATCGATCCCGAGGCGCTGCTGGACGACGCGGACGATTGGCAGGACGTCGCGGTCAAGTGGTTCAACCGGTTGAAGGGCTATGGCTTCCTAGTCCGCGTCGATGAACCGGGTGACATCTTTGTTCACATGGAAACGCTTCGCCGCGCCGGGGTGGCGGAGGTCGAGCCCGATCAGCCGCTGCGCGCCCGCATCGTCGACGGGCGCAAGGGGCCATTGGCGGTCGCGGTCGCCGCGCCGCCGAGCGAATAGCCGTTTACCCCGCCCCGGTGCGGAGTTAAGCGGGGCGCGATGGGCATCAATCTCAATCCGTTCACCTGGTGGAATGGCGCAACGATCGGCACCATGATCTACGGCCTGCGCGGCAAGCGTCAGGTCGGCGAGGATGGTCTGGGCAATACCTATTGGGAAGGTGGCACCACGCCGCAGGGAACGACGCGCCGCTGGGTGATCTACAAGGGCGCGAACGACACCAGCCGCGTGCCGCCCGACTGGTTCAGCTGGCTGCATCACCAGATCGCCGACGTGCCGGACCAGTCGCTGCCCGCGCCGCGCCAGTGGCAGAAGCCTGCCGTTCCCAACATGACCGGCACCGCGTTCGCCTATCGGCCCGCGGGCGCGCTGGAGAAGGGCGGGCATCGCGCATCCGCCACGGGTGATTACGAGGCGTGGAGCCCCGACGCGTGAACCGCGCGGCCGCGATCGGCGGCCTGGTGGTGCTCGCGGCCGGCGCCGGCGCGGCATGGTACGGGTTCGATCACCTGTCCGGTCGCGACGCAGCGCCTGCACAGGAGCGGGTGACACGCGCGGTGCCCGCGGCGGCTCGCCCAGTGCCGAGCGCTGCTGCAGCCCACAGCTCGGAGGTGGTTGACACCGATAGCGGCACGCCGGTCGACGCCGGGACGACGCCGATGGCGCAGCGCGTCGCGGTGATCGGCCTGCTCAACAAGCGTAACGGCGTCAGCCGCGACCTTACATTGAAGCCCGGACAGGCGGTCCGCGTCGGCGACGTGATCGTGCGCCTGTCGGCGTGCGAGCAGACCGCGCCGTGGGAGCAGCAGGCATTGACCGGCGCGTTCGTGCAGCTGGACGTGCAGAACATCGATCGCCGCTGGCAGCGCGTCTTCTCAGGCTGGCTCTACAAGGAGCGGCCGCAGCTGAACGTCGTGCTGCATCCAGTCTACGACGTCTGGACCAAGAGCTGCGCGATGAGCTTTCCCGGTACGACGCCGGCCGCGGCGCCATCGCCCGCGGCGTCGGCCAAACGGTCGAGCGCGCCGAAGTCGCCGTCCCGGGCCGCGGCGGAAGCGGATGACTCGTCTGAGCCGCCGAGTGCGGTTGCCAGCAACGCCATATAGTCGGCACGACTGATCTCCACCGCGCCCAGCGTGGCGAGGTGCTGCGTCATGAATTGACAGTCTAGCAGTGTGTACCCGCCCGCCCGCAGGCGCGCGACGAGTGCGGCGATCGCAACCTTGGACGCGTTGGTCGCGCGGCTGACCATGCTCTCGCCGAAGAAGGCGCGCCCGATCGCCAGGCCGTACAGGCCGCCGACCAGTTCATCGCTCGACCAGCATTCGACCGAATGCGCGTGACCCATTTCGTGCAGCCGGATGAAGGCGTGCTCGATCGAGCGATTGATCCACGTTTCCGGGCGGTCATTGGCGCTCTCGGCGCACAGGCGCAGTACCTGTCCGAACGCGCGGTCGGCGGTGACGCGGAAACGATCGGCGACCACGACCTTGCGCAGCGAGCGCGACAGGTGAAAGCCGTCCAGCGGCAGGATCGCGCGACGGCGCGGTTCCACCCAGTAGACGCTACGCGCATCGCGGCTGTCCGCCATCGGAAAGACGCCAACTGAATAGGCGCCGAGCACGATGGCAGGGTCGAGCGGTTCGAACATCAGGCGAGACGTTTCTCGATCCTCTTCCACAAATCGGCGACGGCGAGGGCGGCGGGGCTGCGCGGTGCGACATGCCCGACCGGTCGACGCCGCGTTGCCGCACTCTCCACCACGCTTGCCATCGGAATGACCGGCCAGTCGGGATGGCGGGTTAGCGCCTCCGCGTGCAGCGCGCGGCGGCGGTCGACCATGACGTGGACCGGCATGGTGCGCGTGCGTCCGCCGAGGTGACGGTCGACCTCTTCCCAAGCGCGCTCTGACAAGGCGGAGGGGACGACGGGCACGACGATCAGGTCGGCGGCGCGCGCGACCTGGTCCGCGGTCTCGGTCAGGCCGGGCGGGCAGTCGAGCACGACGCGGTCGTGATCGCCCAGTTCGCCGAGCAGCCGCGCGAGCCGCCGCTTCTTGGCCAAAGCCCTGAACAGGTGGTTGAGGTCACGCAGCGACGCGTCGGCGGGGAGCAGGTCGAGCCGCTCGGTTGTAGTTACCCGGATCAGACGTGATGGCGAGATATGGCGCGAGAAGACCGCGTGCGCGCGCTCGCCACCACCGTCCTCACCCAACATCCAGCTCGACGCGGCCTGCGGGTCGAGGTCCCACAACAAGGTGCGCCGCGACGACAGCGTCGCGGCGCACCATGCGAGATTGACGGCGAGCGTGGATTTGCCGACGCCGCCTTTCAGGGAGTAGATCGCGATCGTCGCCATCGATGCGCTAGGCTAGGCCCGGCGCGGCTCGGTGACAAGCGAACGTTGCGAGCGCTCAGGCGTGGCAGGACAGCGCCGACTTGCCCGGCTGGGTCAGCGTGATCTCGGTCGTGTCGCCGGTCATCGACCAGCCACCGTCCGCAGTCAGCGGCTTGCCTGCCTCATCCGCCTTCAGCATGACGGGCGAGCCATCCTTCTTGGTGCGCACCACCGCCTGCTTGTCGCCCTGGAAGAAGGTGACGTAGACCAGGCTGCTGTCCTTGCAGCGCATCGTCTTGTCGGCCTTGATCGCGGGCGGCAGCTCAACGGGCGCTGCCTTGGCGAGGTTCGCGGCCATCGGATCGGGGTTGGCATCGACCACTTCGGGCGAGGACGATGAGTTACAGCCGGCAAGAGCGAACAGCGAAGCGGCAACGGCGGGGAGGAGGAGGCGGTTTACCATAGCGCGGCGGCGCTTCGCGCATGCGGCATGATAGGTCAAGGTCCGTGCCGCGCTGCGACATAATTATTCAAACTTCGGTGCGGTGCCGCAGGATGGCCGAGGAAGAGTGGGGGCGCTTCGCGTCACCCAAGCCATGCTTGCTTGCGACGGGCGCGGCAAACCACCTATGTGGTTGCGATGGATACGACCCCGAATACCCTGGCCCTGATCGGCAACACTCCCCTCGTTCGCCTGGCTGGCCCCAGCGCAGCGACCGGTTGCGACATCTTCGGGAAGTGCGAGTTCACCAATCCGGGCGCAAGTGTCAAAGACCGTGCCGCGCTGTCGATTGTCGAGGACGCCGAGGCGCGTGGAATGCTGGCGCCCGGCGGCACGATCGTGGAGGGGACGGCGGGCAACACCGGGATCGGGCTGGCGCTGGTCGCCAACGCGAAGGGCTATCGCACGATCATCGTCATGCCCGACACGCAGTCGAAGGAGAAGATGGACACACTCCGCGCGCTCGGCGCCGAGCTGGTGACCGTGCCGGCCGCACCTTATTCCTCGCCGTGCCATTTCGTGCACACCTCGCGCCGGATCGCGGAGGAAACGCCGGGGGCAATCTGGGCCAACCAGTTCGACAATATCGCCAATCGCCGCGCGCACATCACCGGCACGGCCGAGGAGATCTGGGCGCAGATGGACGGCCGAGTCGACGGTTTCACCTGTGCGGCCGGCACCGGCGGCACGATCGCGGGCGTAGGGCTGGGTTTGAAGGCCAAGGACGAGCGCGTCTGTATCGCGCTCAGCGACCCGCACGGCGCGGCGCTGTACGAATATTACGCGCACGGTGAGCTGCGGTCGGAGGGATCGTCCGTCGCCGAGGGGATCGGGCAGGGCCGGATCACCGCCAATTTGGAAGGTGCGCCGATCGATACGCAGTTTCGCATCTCCGATCAGGAGGGGTTCGACTGGGTCGACCGGCTGCTGCGCGACGAGGGGCTGTGCCTTGGGCTGTCGTCGGGAATCAACGTGGCCGGTGCGGTGCGACTGGCACGGCACCTGGGTCCCGGCCAGCGCGTCGCGACGATCCTGTGCGACACCGGTTTCCGCTATCTGTCGACGCTCTACGATCCGGCGTGGCTCGAAGCCAAGGGGCTGCACCGCGCCGCATGACGCGGTTCGACAGGCGCGCGGTGATCCGTTATCATCGCGCGGTCGAATGAAGCAGCAACCGAACCCCCGTTATCTGGCCGATCAGGCTCGGCAGCGCGTGCGCGTCGGCATGATCGGTTTGGCTGCGGTCGTGCTACTGATCGGGCTGGCGAGCGCGATCTTCTCGACTGTGTCGCGCGAGCGACCGGTGTCGCCCGCTGCTGGTGTAGGCGCGGACGTGATCGCGCGAGCGGGAGCACCCGCCGCGGCGCCGACGGCCGGCAACGAACCGCTGGCCGAGCTTGGCGTCACGCCCAGCATCGCCAACAGTGCAGCGGCGAACGACCCACGCTGAGGCCGAAGCGGCGGTTCGCGACCAGCACTTTGGCTCACCCTGTTGCAGCTAAATTTGGGTACGCACGCTGACCTAATTACCAAGTGAATAACGTGCGTTAGAGAAGCAGCGCAAGAACAAACCATAAACGAAAATAGACGTGTGACTTCCTGATCACGTCATTCCAAAGTCTTACGTAAATTCCCCGAATTTCCCCGGAAATCCCTTCCGCTCCCAATCAGACTGCGCTACATCAATTCTCGACATTGGGGGCAGCACCAACGTTGTAGACAGACAGGCTTGAGCGTCTGGCGGCGAGGGTCGCTCGGCGGGCAGCGCGGTCTTGTACCCCGAGTGCGAGGTGAGCGTGGCCGAACGGGTGGACTATCAGGGAAAGGGGCTCGGTCTTGTCGATGACAAGGGCCGTGTCGCGATTCCGAATAGCCTGCGCGCCGCGCTCGCGAAGAACAGCCCGCGCGACGACGGCAAAGACGGCGGCACCGTCATCATCGCCGCGCACCCGCATTATCGCTGTCTGATCGCCTACGATCCCGGCTTCGTGCCGATCCACAAGGCGAAGCTCGAAGCGCGCGAGGCGGCGGGCGAGCTGAAGGATGGCCGCACCGACTGGAACATCCTCGACCGCGCCGGCGCTGCCGAGCCGCTGCCGTTCGACGGGTCGGGCCGTTTCATCATGCCCGCGTTCGAACGGCGTTACGCGCGGATCGGCGGCGCCGCGGTGTTCCTGGGTTCGTTCAACTGGGTCACGATCTGGTCGCCCGCGCTGCTGCTGGAAACTGACGACGTCGATCCGTTCATCCGCGAGTTCGTCGAGTTCACCTGCGAGGAAAAGGGCATTGCCCTGTGACCGACGACGTGACTGACCGCGTGACGGGCGACGTGAGCCGCCAATCCCCGCACATCCCCGTTCTGCTCGACGAGGCGATCGCAGCACTCGCCCCCGCCCCGGGCGAGCGTCACGTCGATGCGACCTTCGGTGCCGGCGGCTACACGCGCGCACTGCTCGCCGCCGGCGCCGAGGTGATCGCGTTCGATCGCGACCCCGATGCGATTGCCGCGGGTCGTGCGCTCGAGGCGGCCGAGTCGCGCCTGACGCTGATCGCCGGCGACTTCTCGACGATGGAGCAGGCGCTGGCGGAGCACGGCAAGCTGCCCGTCGACGGCGTGACGATGGATATCGGCGTCTCCTCGATGCAGCTCGATCAGGCGGCGCGCGGCTTCTCGTTTCAGGCCGACGGTCCGCTCGATATGCGGATGAGCCAGGATGGGCCGAGTGCGGCCGATTTCCTCAACACGGCCGACGAGGAAGAAATCGCCAATGTGCTCTACCGCTACGGCGACGAGCCGAAGTCGCGTCGCGTCGCGCGCGCCGTCGTCGCGGCGCGTCCGCTCACAACGACCGCGCAGTTCGCAACCGTCGTTCGCCGCGCGCTCGGCCATCGTCCGCACGAGAAGAAGGACCCGGCGACCCGCGCGTTCCAGGCGGTGCGGATCCACGTCAATCGCGAGCTGGACGAACTGGCCGATGGGCTCGCCGCCGCCGAGCGCGTGCTGGCACCGGGCGGTCGTTTGGCGGTGGTCAGCTTTCACAGTCTGGAAGATCGTATGGTGAAGCGGTTCCTGCGCGAGCGCGGCGGTGCTGCGCCGGCGGGATCGCGTCACTTGCCGATGGCGGCGTCGCCGCTGCCCGCGGCGTTCGACAATCTGTCCCGCGCGATTCGCGCAGGTGAGGCGGAGCTGGCGGCGAACCCGCGCGCTCGTTCCGCGACCTTGCGTGCCGCGCGGCGTACCGCGGCATCTGTTCAGCGTGGTGGAGACGTATCGTGGTAGCATTGTACCGCTTGAAAGGGCTCGGGTGGCTGTCGAGCTGCGCGCTAGTCGCGATCGGCTTTTACCTCGTCTCGTCGCAGGTCGCGGCCGAGCGAAAGCGGTTGCAGCAGGTCGATGTGAAGATCGCGAGCGCCGAGCGCGACATCCGCGCGCTGGAAACCGAGTTCGACGTGCGCGCCAACCTGGTCCAGCTGGAACGCTGGAACGGCAACACGCTGGCGCTGACCGTACCGACCACGCAGCAGTTCGTTCGCGACGAGACCACGCTTGCCAGCCTTTCACCGCGCGACATGACGCCGCTGCAGCCTGGGCAGTCGGGCGGGGTGCAGACCGCATCGCTGATCGTCCCGTCTTCGCCGCTGACCGTTGCTCCGCCCGCAGCGACCAGCAACGCCGCGCCGACCATCGTCAAGGCCGTGATCAACAAGCCCGTCAGCGCGCCCCGCTACGACGCGGTACGTATCGCGCAGGTCGTGCCGGCAACGCCGGCGGCGCGTCCGGCCTCCGCGGTGGCGGCCGCGCGCGTGCTGATCCGGCAGGCGATCGCGCACGCGGACGAACGACCGCGTGTCGATCGCAACGTCCGATCGGTCGCGATGGTCGACAATTCGCTGCTGAGTGCCGGAACGCTCGGCGATCTGGCGAGCGGCGCGCGCGCGGAGCGGAGCCGCTTGCGGTGACCACGCTGGTCGCCCGCCCGATCCGCCAGACCAGAAACATCGATCAGCGCCACGCGCTGGTCGCGACGCAGCATATGCGCCTCATGGTGCTGATGCTGCTGTTCGCCGTCGGCGTGCTTGCGGTGATCGCGCGGCTGTTCCTGCTGGGCGTGCTGTCGAGCGGCGGCGAGGATGTCGCCAACACGCTGACCGCGCCGCGCGGCGACATCGTCGATCGCAACGGTCAGCCGCTGGCGCGCACAATCGACGCGTGGACGATCGCGGTGCACCCGCGCAAGCTGATCGGCAACCCGACCGAGATCGCGCAGCGGCTGGCCGACCTGATGCCCGACCGCGGCAACCAGGCGTGGTTCTACGCGCAGCTGACGAAGCGTTCGAGCTTCGCCTATCTCAATCGCCGCGCCAGCCCCGCGCTGGTCGAGGCAGTGAACGCGATCGGCGAGCCAGGCATCGTGTTCGAGCGTGAGACGCAGCGGCTCTATCCGCAGAGCTCGCTCGCCGCGCACGTGCTCGGCTTCATCAGCAACGGCACCGGCATGAGCGGGATCGAGCGCGCGCTCAACGAGCGGCTGACCAACCCCGCGACCGAGGCGAAGCCGGTACAGCTGTCGATCGACAGCCGCGCGCAGGCGGCGATGGAGAGCGAGCTCGGCCGCGCGATGACGACCTTCTCCGCGCGCGGCGGCGGCGGCATCGTGCTCGACGTCGCGACTGGCGAGGTGATCGCGATGGTGTCGCTGCCAACGTTCAACCCGAATCGCGTCGGGCGCGCGGGAACCGACGAGCTGCGCAACATCACGACGCAGAGCGTGTTCGAGCTCGGCTCGACCTTCAAGCCGATCACGATGGCGACTGCGATCGAGAACGGCGTCGTGACCTCGATGGAGCGGCGGTTCGACGCGACACACCCGCTACAGGTCGGTCGCTTCACGATCCACGACGAGCGCGGCGATCCCAAGCGCTGGCTCAACATGGCCGAAACGCTGATCTATTCCTCCAACGTCGCCACCGCGCGCGTCGCCGACGAGGTCGGGCCGGCGCGGATGCAGGCGATGTTCAAGAAGCTTGGCTTCGATACCCCGCCCGACATCGAATTGCGCGAGAAGGGCCGTCCGCTGCTGCCCAGCTACTGGGCGCGCACCACGACGATGACGACCGCCTACGGCCACGGCATCGCGGTGACGCCGCTGCACCTCGCCAGCGCTTACGCCGCGCTGGTCAACGGCGGCACGTGGCGCCCCGCGACGCTGCTGAGGGTCGCACCCGGTCATCAGGTCGCGGGACGGCGCGTCATCAGCGAGGCGACGAGCGCGCGGATGCGTCAGATGCTGCGGTTGGTCGTGATGCGCGGCACCGGGCGCAAGGGCGACGCGCCGGGCTACCGCGTCGGCGGCAAGACCGGCACCGCCGAGGCGGCGGTCGCGGGCGGGTACGACCGGTCGCGCAACGTCGCGACCTTCGCCGCCGCCTTCCCGATGGACGCGCCGCGCTACGTCGTCGTCGCGATGCTCGACTCGCCGCTCGGCACCAAGGAAACGTACGGCTGGAAGACCGCGGCGTGGAATGCGGCACCGGTGGTGGGACGCACGATCGCGCGGATCGGCGCGATGCTGGGCGTGACGCCCGACGATCACCGCGACGTTGACGTGTCTGACATTCTGCCGACATTGTGGCAGGACCCCTCGCGCGCGCCGACCAGCGGCGGCCAGTGACGGGGCAACGGGCAGGCGGGAGCCGAGGATTGCACGGGTTTGAACGATAAAGGGGTCGGTTGAATGAAATTGTCGGCCGTGATCGACCAGGCCGGCGAGGCGGGTGACGCGACCGTCACCGGCTTCGCGATCGACCATCGCAAGGTCGCGCCGGGCACGATCTTCGGTGCGTTCGAGGGCGCGCGCGTGAACGGCGAGGACTTCATCCCCGCCGCCATCGAGGCGGGCGCCGTGGCGGTGGTCGCGCGACCCGAAGCGCGGGTCGAGGGCGCGCTCCACATCGCCGATCACTCGCCGCGCGAGTGTTTCGCCAAGCTCGCCGCGCGCTTCTTCGCGCCGTTCCCACAAGCAACCGTCGCGGTGACGGGTACGAACGGCAAGACCTCGACCGTCGAGATGACGCGGCAATTGTGGCGGATGGCGGGGCATCACGCCGCCTCGGTCGGCACGCTGGGCGTCACCACCGCCGACGAGCGCGTCGTGACCGGCTTGACCACGCCCGACGTGGTCACCTTCCTGTCAAACGCCGCCGGGCTGGCGCGCGAGGGCGTGACGCACCTGGCATTCGAGGCATCGAGCCACGGATTGAGCCAGTACCGCACCGAAGGATTGCGCGTCGCTGCGGCGGCGTTCACCAACCTGAGTCGCGATCACCTCGACTATCACGGTGACATGGCGGCGTATTTCACCGCCAAGTTGCGACTGTTCTCCGAGGTGCTCAGCCCCGATGGTGTCGCGGTCGTCTGGGCGGACGATCCGCAGTCGGAGCGTGTGATCGATCTCGCGCGAGAGCGCGGCAACCGCGTGATGGCGGTGGGCGAGCACGGCGACGACTTGCGCCTCGTCTCGCGCGCGCCGACGCTGCTGGGGCAGGGGCTGGTGATCGCGACCGCGGACGGCGCCGAGCACCGCGTCAACCTGCCGCTGATCGGCGGATATCAGGCGGCGAACGCACTGGTCGCGGCGGCGCTGGTGATCGCGACGGGTGGCGACCTCGAGGCGACGATCAAGGGGCTCGCCCGCTTGCAGCCGGTGCGCGGACGCCTCGAGCGGGCGGCGATCGCAAAGTCGGGCGCGCCGATCTACGTCGACTACGCGCACACGCCCGACGCGCTCGAAGCCGCGATCGCGGCTTTGCGTCCGCACGTCGCCGGACGGCTGATCCTCGTCTTCGGTGCGGGCGGGGACCGCGACCGGGGCAAGCGCGTGCCGATGGGCAGGGTGGCTGCTATTGAGGCCGACGTGGTGATCGTGACCGACGACAATCCGCGCGGCGAGGATGCCGCGGCGATCCGGCGCGACGTGCTGGAGGGGGCGGTGGGCGCAACCGAGATCGGCGATCGCCGCGCGGCGATCGCGCACGCGGTCGAGATCGCGCGCGCCGACGACATCGTGCTGATTGCCGGCAAGGGTCACGAGCAGGGCCAGATCGTCGGCGACATGGTGCTGCCGTTCGACGACGTGGCGGTCGCGCGCGAGGTCGCGGCATGAGCCTGTGGACCGCCGCCGAGATCGCTGCCGCCACGAAGGGCCGCGCGACCGCCGATTTCGTGGTTGACGGGGTCGCGTTCGACTCGCGTGAGGTCGGCCCCGGCGACCTGTTTATCGCGCTGACTGGGGACACAACCGACGGCCACTGCTTCCTCGATCAGGCGTTCGCGCAAGGGGCGGCGGGTGCGCTCGTGTCGCGTGAGACGCAGCAGCCGTCGGTTGAGGTGGCTGACACGTTCGCCGCGCTGGAGGATCTCGGCCGCGCCGCGCGCGCGCGGGTCTCGGGCAAGGTAATCGGCGTTACCGGCTCGGTCGGCAAGACCTCGACCAAGGAGGCGCTGTTCGCCGCGCTCGATCGTTCGCCGGCCGCAAAGGCGCATCGCTCGGTCAAGAGCTATAACAACCACACCGGCGTGCCGCTGAGCCTCGCACGCATGCCGCGCGACAGCGACTATGCGGTGCTGGAAATGGGCATGAACCACCCCGGCGAACTCGCGCATCTGACGACGCTGGTGCGCCCGCACGTCGCGCTGGTTACCGCGATCGCGCCCGCACATACCGAGTTCTTCCCACACGAGGCCGCGATTGCGGATGCGAAGGGTGAGATCTTCCAGGGACTGGAGCCGGGCGGGGTCGCGATCGTGCCGCACGACAGCCCGCACCGCGACCGCCTGATCGCCGCGGCCAAGCCCTATGCCGCCCGGATCGTCACCTTCGGGCTCGACCGCGCGGCGGACGTGCACGCGTTGGAGATGGCGCGGACGAGCAACGGCGGCACCTTCGTCACCGCGCGCGTCGGCGAGCACGAACTGAGCCTGACCGTGTCGCAGGCGGGCGCGCACTGGGTGTCGAACGCACTGGCAGTGCTCGCCGCGGTCGACGCGGTCGGCGGCGATCTGGCGCTCGCCGGGCTCGCACTGGCGGAACTCGGCGGCCTCGCCGGGCGCGGTGCGCGGCGTGAGATCGCGGTGGGCGAAGGAAGCGCGCTGCTGATCGACGAGAGCTACAACGCCAACCCCGCCTCAGTCGCCGCGACGCTGGCGGTGCTGGGTGATCAGCCGGGCCGGCACGTCGCGGTGCTGGGCGAGATGCGCGAGCTGGGGGCCAAGAGCGCCGACTATCACGCTGGCCTAGCGCCAGCGGTGATCGCCGCGCGCGTCGAGGCGGCCGTGCTGGTCGGCGAAGCGATGCGTCCGCTCGCGCAAGCGCTTGAGGGAACGGTCGATTTCGTTCATGTGCCCGACGCCGCTGCCGCGCTGGAACACGTGTCGCGTGTGATCGCGCCGGGCGATGCGGTACTCGTGAAGGGGTCGAACGGGGTGGGACTGGCGCGCGTTGTCGCGGGCCTGTCGAACGGGGTTAATTGAGTGCTCTACTGGATCGCGCAGCACCTCGGCTTTCCGGGTCTGCTCAACCTCATCCGCTACCAGTCGTTCCGGACCGGCGCGGCGGTCGCGACCGCGCTGTTGATCGGGCTGATCATCGGGCCGAAGTTCATCGGCTGGCTGCGTGTGCGCCAGGGCAAGGGGCAGCCGATCCGCGCCGACGGCCCGCAGACGCACCTCGCCAAGCGCGGGACGCCGACGATGGGCGGGCTGATGATCCTGACCAGCGTGTCGCTCGCGATGCTGTTGTGGATGGACCTGCGCAATCCATTCGTATGGGCGTGCGCGTTCGTCACGCTCGGCTTCGGCGCGATCGGGTTCCTCGACGATTACGATAAGGTGCGGAAGGCGAGCACCGCGGGTGTCCCCGGACGCGTGCGGCTGCTGCTTGAGTTCCTGATCGCCGGGGTCGCCGCGTGGATCATCATGCAGGAGAACGGCTCGGGGCTCTTCCTGCCGTTTACCAACCGCTATTACATCGACCTCGGATACTTCTACCCGATCTTCGCCGCGTTCGTGATCGTGTCGTTCGGCAATGCGGTGAACCTGACCGACGGGCTCGATGGCCTCGCGACGATGCCCGTCATCATCGCCTCCGTCGCGTTCATGGTGATCGTCTATCTAGCGGGCAACGTGAAGTTCGCCGATTACCTGGGCATCCCGCACGTGCCGCGCGCGGGTGAACTCGCGATCTTCTGCGGTGCGGTGGTCGGCGCCGGCCTCGCGTTCCTGTGGTACAATGCGCCCCCCGCCGCCGTCTTCATGGGCGACACCGGCAGCCTGGCGCTCGGCGGCGCGCTGGGCACGATGGCGGTGGTCGCGCACCACGAGATCGTGCTCGGCATTATCGGCGGGCTGTTCGTGGTCGAGGCGCTTTCGGTCATCATCCAGGTGTTCGTCTACAAGCGAACGGGCAAGCGCGTGTTTCGCATGGCGCCGATCCACCACCATTTCGAGCAGCTCGGCTGGAGCGAGCCGACCGTCGTGATCCGCTTCTGGATCATCAGCCTGGTGCTGGCGCTCGCCGGCCTGTCGACGCTGAAACTGCGGTGATCGTCGCGCGCGTCTGGGCGGGCAAGCGGTACGCCGTGCTCGGGCTCGCGCGCTCGGGCGCGGCGACGGTGCGCGCGCTGGTCGCGGCCGGCGCCGAGGTGGTCGCGTGGGACAGCGACGAGAGCAAGCGTAAAGGTCTGGCGGGCGTAGAGATGTCCGATCTCGACACGCTCGACCTCGCAGGGTTCGACGCGTTAGTGGTCTCGCCCGGCGTTCCGCTCAACACGCACCCGCTTGCCGCCAAGGCGCGGGCGGTGGGGGTCCCGATCGTGGGCGACATTGAGTTGTTCGCGCAGGCGCGCGCCGAGCTGCCGCCGCACAAGGTTGTCGGCATCACCGGCACCAATGGCAAGTCGACCACCACCGCGCTCGTCCGCCACATCTGTGAGGTGGCAGGATTGCCCGTGCTAATGGGCGGCAATATCGGGCTGCCGATTCTGGGGCAGGAGCCGCTGCCCGAAGGTGGCGTCTACGTGCTGGAACTGTCGAGCTACCAGATCGACCTAACCGAGACGCTCGACTGCGATGTTGCGGTGCTGCTCAACGTCACGCCCGATCATCTCGACCGCTACGACGGGTTCGAGGCCTATGCGGCGTCGAAGGCGCGGTTGTTCGCGATGCAGTCGGCGGAGCATAATGCGATCGTTGGCACCGGCGATGCCGCGTCGCTGAAGATCACAGGGGAAATCGGAGGCCGGGCGACTCAGCTGGACGCCGCCGACGTGACCGACCAGTCGCGCTGGCCTGCGCTGCAGGGACCGCACAACGCGCAGAACGCCGCCGCCGCGGTCGCAGTCGCACGTGCGCTCGGTATCGCGAATGACGTGATCGAACAGGCGCTCGCCAGCTTCACCGGGCTGCCGCACCGCATGGAGCGGGTCGCGACCTTGAACGGTGTCACCTGGTACGACGACAGCAAGGCGACCAATCCCGAGAGCACCGCGCCTGCGCTCGCGGCCTTCCCGCGCGTCCACTGGATCGTCGGCGGGCGCGCGAAGGGTGACGACCTCGACGCCTGCATGGTCCATCTGAGCCACGTGGCGCGCGCCTATACGATCGGCGAGGCGGGTCCGCGCTTCGCCGCCCTGCTGCGCTCGCACGTGCCCGTCGCCGAGGTCGAGACGCTGGAACGCGCGGTGAAGCTCGCCGCGCAGGAGGCGGAGCGTGGCGAGGTCGTGCTGCTGTCGCCCGCCGCGGCCTCGTTCGACCAGTTCCGCGATTACGAGCATCGTGGCCGCGCCTTCCGCGAAGCGGTCGAGGCGCTCGCATGACGGGGGCGGCATGATGCGCAGATCGGGTTTGTACGGCGTAGGGGCGCGGCCATGAACGACATGCAGGCGATCAGGCGTGGACGGTTGCAGGGGCGCGGCGGGCGCGGCGATCCGTCGCCGCTCGGCACGTGGTTCTGGGACATCGACCGCGTGCTGCTTCTGCTGGCGTTGTTCCTGATCGCGATCGGGTTGATCGCGGTCGCCGCCGGGTCGCCCGCCACTGCGGTGCGCTATTCGGGCGAGCACGTGAAGTTCACGCCGCTGCATTATTTCTGGCGTCAGGTGATCTGGGTCGCGGTCGCGCTGCCGGTGCTGTTCGGCGTCTCGATGCTGCCCGTCACGCTTGCCCGGCGCATGTCGCTGGTCGGCGCAGGGATCTGCGTCGCACTGCTTGCGGTCACGCCGTTCGTCGGCATGACCGTTAACGGCGCGCGGCGGTGGATCGGCTTCGGCTTCGCGCAGTTCCAGCCGTCCGAGTTCCTCAAACCGTTCTTCGTCGTAACGGTGGCCTATCTGCTGTCGCTGAAGGCGCGTGACGAGGAGCTGCCCGCGACGGTCATCACCGCCGGGTTGACCGGGCTGGTCGCGCTGCTGCTGATGATGCAGCCCGATTTCGGGCAGACGATCATCTTCTGCTCGATCTGGCTCGCGCTGATCGTGATCGCGGGAACGCCGACGCGCACGATCATCGGGCTGTTGGCGATGGTGCCGGTGGGACTGGTCGCGGCTTATGTCTTCTACGGCACCGCGCGCGCGCGCATCGATGCGTTCCTGTTCCCCGGCATCGAGGGCGAGGGTGCCGCGGACCATTTCCAAACCAACGCCGCGCATAACACGCTGACCGCGGGCGGATGGTTCGGCACCGGTCCGGGCGGCGGCACCGCCAAGTTCGGTCTGCCCGAGGCGCATACCGACTATATCTTCTCCGTCATCGGCGAGGAATTCGGGCTGATCGCGTGCATGATCGTCGCGCTCGTGTTTCTCGCGATCGTCGTGCGCGTGTTCGTCAAGCTGCTGGACGAGCAGGACAGTTTCAAGCTGCTCGCCGCCTCGGGTCTGGCGGTACAGTTCGGCGCGCAGGCGCTGGTCTCGATGGCGGTCAACACCGGGCTTGCCCCGTCGAAGGGCATGACGTTGCCGTTCATCAGCTACGGCGGGTCGTCGATGGTCGCTTTGTCGATCGGGATGGGCTTGCTCCTGGCGTTCACCCGGCGCAACCCGTTCCTGATGCGTAGTCCTTACATCAACCGCTGGAACGCCGCGTGACGCGCGCGCGCTCGTTCGTCCTCGCCGCCGGCGGTACCGGCGGCCACATGGTTCCGGCCGCCGCGCTCGCGGCCGAACTGATGCGCCGCGGCCACCGCGTCGCGCTGGTCAGCGACGCACGCGGCGTTCGCTTCCCCGGCCTGTTCGACGGCGTCGAGACGCACGTCATCCCGGCGGGGCGCTTCGCCGGCGGACCGCTCGGCTGGGCGAAGGCGGCGCGGCAGATGGTCGAGGGACGCCGCACCGCGCGCGAGCTGTATCGCTCGCTTAAGCCCGCCGCTGTCGTGGGCTTCGGTGGCTACCCCGCGTTCCCGGCGCTATCCGCGGCGTTCGCGGGTCGCATTCCGACCGCGGTGCACGAGCAGAATGCGGTGCTCGGCCGCGTCAATCGCCTCGTCGCGCGCCGCGTCGACGCGATCGCGACGAGCTATTCGGCGACCGAGCGGCTGAAACCCGCCTACGCGAACAAGGTACACCTTGTCGGCAATCCGGTCCGCGAGGCGGTGCTCGCACTGCGCAGCCGTCCCTATCCGCTGCTGGAGGAGGACGGCATCTTTCGCGTGCTGGTTACGGGCGGCAGCCAGGGTGCGAGCGTGCTGAGCCAGGTCGTGCCCGACGGCCTCGCCATGCTGCCGGTCGCATTCCGCCGCCGCTTGCAGGTGACGCATCAGGCGCGGATCGAAGACATCGACGCTGCGCGCGAGAAATACGCCGCGCTCGACATCGCGGCCGACCTCGCGACCTATCTGCCCGACATGCCCGAACAGCTCGCCTGGGCGCATCTCGTCATCGCGCGCGCGGGCGCGTCGACGATCGCTGAGCTGACCGCCGCCGGGCGTCCCGCGATCCTAGTGCCGCTGCCGGGCGCGACCGACGACCACCAGACCGCCAACGCGCGTGCGATCACCGAGGCGGGCGGCGCACGCACGATCCCGCAGCCGCGCTTTACCCCGACCGAGCTTGCCAAGCAGATGCAGAAGCTGGGGCTCGATCCGTCGGCGCTGGAGAATGCGGCAGGCCGCGCGCGTGCCTGCGGAATGCCCGACGCGGTCAGCGACATGGCCGATCTGGTCGAAAGCCTCGATGCGCCGCGCGCGCCGGTCCACGTCGGGCGGGTGCAGCAGAAGGAGGCGTTTGCGTGAAGGGCGTCGCGACCGACATCGGCACGATCCACTTCGTCGGGATCGGCGGCATCGGCATGTCGGGCATCGCCGAGGTGATGCACAACCTCGGCTACTCGGTGCAGGGCAGCGACGTGTCGGAAGGATACGTCGTCGAGGGGCTTCGCGCGCGCGGCATTCAGGTCACAATCGGACACGCGGCCGAGAACGTCGCCGACGCCGCCGTGGTCGTCACCTCCACCGCGGTGAAGCGCGGTAATCCCGAGGTGGAGGCCGCGCTCGACCGCCGGGTCCCCGTCGTGCGCCGCGCCGAGATGCTCGCCGAACTGATGCGGCTGAAATCCACCGTCGCGGTGGCGGGCACGCACGGCAAGACGACGACCACCTCGATGGTCGCGGCGCTGCTCGACGCGGGCGGGGTCGACCCGACCGTCATCAACGGCGGGATCATCAACAGCTACGGCTCGAACGCCCGTCTGGGTGCGTCGGACTGGATGGTGGTCGAGGCGGACGAGAGCGACGGCAGCTTCCTGCGATTGGACGGCACGATCGCGGTCGTCACCAATATCGATCCCGAGCACCTCGACCATTACGGCAGTTTCGAGCGCGCCAAGGACGCCTATGTCGAGTTCGTCGAGAATGTGCCCTTCTACGGCGCGGCACTGCTCTGCCTCGATCATCCGGAGGTGCAGGCGCTGATCCCGCGCGTGCGCGACCGGCGCATCGTCACCTATGGTTTCGCGGCCTCCGCCGACGTGCGCGGCGTCAACGTGTCGCCCTATCCCGGCGGAAATCGGTTCGAGGCACTGATCCGAGCGCGCGATGGCGCGACGCGGTCGATCGAGGGGATCGACCTGCCGATGCCCGGTCGTCACAACGTGCAGAACGCGCTCGCCGCGATCGGCGTCGCGCTAGAGCTCGGCATCGACGACGCGACGATCGGGCGCGGGTTCGAGAAGTTCGGGGGGGTCAAACGGCGCTTCACCAAGGTCGGCGAGGTGCCAACCGGCGAGGGCGTCGCGACGATCATCGACGATTACGGTCACCACCCGGTCGAGATCCGCGCGGTGCTCGCCGCCGCGCGCGAGTCGGCGCAGGGACGCGTGATCGCGGTGATCCAGCCGCACCGCTACTCGCGCCTCGGCAATCTGATGGAGGACTTCCAAGGCGCGTTCAACGACGCCGACGCGGTCTACGTCACGCCGGTCTACGCTGCGGGCGAGACGCCGGTCGATGGCATCGACGCCGACGCGCTGGTCGCCGGCTTGCGCCGCCGCGGGCACCGCGACGTGCAGACAGTCGCCGACGCCGACGCGCTCGCCGAGGCGCTGGCGAGCGAAGTGCGCGGTGGCGATCAGGTGATCTGCCTGGGTGCGGGCGACATCACCAAATGGGCCGCCGGACTCGCCCCTGCGATCGAGGCGCGCCGGTGAGCGTAGCGGACGACATCCTCCCCGGCACGGGGAGGGGGACCAGCGAAGTTGGTGGAGGGGGTTCGCCTCTGGTGGCATCGCCTGCGGCTAGCCCCCTCCACCACCAGCCTGCGGCTGGCGGTCCCCCTCCCCATTCTGGGGAGGATAGTAAGGTACGCGGTCGTTTGACGCCGCGTGCGCCGCTCGCGCCGCTCGTCTGGTTCAAGGCCGGCGGGGCGGCGGAGTGGCTGTTCGAGCCAGCCGACGCCGACGATCTCGCCGCATTCCTGCGCGACCTCGACGCCGCGGTGCCGGTGATGGCGCTGGGGCTCGGCAGCAACCTGATCGTGCGCGACGGCGGCGTGCCCGGTGTGGTGATCAGGCTGGGCAAGCCGTTTGCGCGCGTCGAGGCATTGGACGCGACCGGCTTGCGTTGCGGCGGCGGGGCGAGCGGCATTCTCGTGTCCTCGACCGCGCGTGACGCGGGGATCGCGGGGGTCGAGTTCCTGCGTTCGATTCCTGGTACGGTCGGTGGCTTCGTGCGAATGAACGGCGGCGCTTACGGACGCGAGGTCAAGGACGTGCTGGTCGAGGCCGAGGTGGTGCTGCGCTCGGGCGAGCGGCGCACGCTGTCGCTCGGCGATCTTGGCTACACCTACCGCCACAGCGCGCTGCCGGACGGCGCGGTGGTGATCGCCGCGACCTTCCGCGGCACACCCGGTGAGCCCGCGGCGATACAGGCCGAGATGGACCGCATCGCCGCCGCGCGCGAGGCGTCGCAGCCGCTCAGGTCGAAGACCGGTGGCTCGACCTTCAAGAACCCGGACGGGCACAAAGCGTGGGCATTGGTCGATCAGGCCGGGTTTCGGGGCAGGCGTCGCGGGGACGCGCAGGTCAGCGACAAGCACACCAATTTCCTGCTCAACGTCGGGCAGGCGACCAGCGCCGACATCGAGGCGCTAGGCGAGGAAGTGCGCGCGGCGGTGAAGGCGAACAGCGGCGTGACGCTCGAATGGGAGATACAGCGGGTGGGCGTGCAGGCATGAGCGAGGCGTTGCACATCGCGGTGCTGATGGGCGGTTGGTCGGCCGAGCGGGAGGTGTCGCTCTCGTCAGGCGCGGGCGTCGCGGAGGCACTCGAGTCGCTCGGACATCGCGTGACGCGCATCGACATGGCGCGTGACGTGGCGGCGCGTTTGGCCGAAGCCAATGCTGACCTCGTCTTCAACGCGCTCCACGGCACCCCCGGCGAGGACGGCAGCGTGCAGGGACTGATGGACCTGATGGGCCTCACCTACACGCATAGCGGGATGGCGACCTCGGTCATCGCGATCGACAAGGTGCTGACCAAGCAGGCGCTGGTCCCGCACGGTATCCCGATGCCCGGCGGGCGGATCGTGAAGTCGGCGGAGGTGTTCGAGGCCGACCCGCTCGCACGGCCCTATGTGCTCAAACCCGTCAACGAAGGCTCGTCGGTGGGCGTCGCGATCGTGACGGATCAGGGCAATTTCGGGAACCCGATCGCGCGCGACGCGAAAGGTCCGTGGGCCGAGTTCGACGAACTGCTCGCCGAGCCATATGTGCGCGGACGCGAGCTGACGACCGCGGTGCTGGGCGGGGACGACGGTCCGCGTGCGCTGGGCGTTACCGAACTCAGGCCCAAGTCGGGTTGGTACGACTACGATGCCAAATACACCGACGGGATGACCGAGCACCTGTTCCCGGCGCCGATCCCCGATGAGATCACGACCGCGTGCATGGCGCTGGCGGTCGACGCGCATCGCCTGCTCGGCTGCCGCGGCGCGAGCCGGTCAGACTTCCGCTGGGACGACGAGCGCGGCGTCGACGGACTGTTCCTGCTGGAGGTCAACACACAGCCGGGCATGACGCCGCTCAGCCTCGTGCCCGAACAGGCGCGACACACGGGCATGAGCTACCCCGAACTCGTCCAGGCGATCGTCGACGAGGCGCTGCGCGATGCGCGCGAGCGTTCGGGCAAGCGCGCGCCATGAGCCGTACGATCCGCCGCGAGCCCGCCGGAGGTCCGCGTCGCACCGTCAACCGCCGCAAGCCCGCGCCGAAGAAGACGTTCGCGCAGCGCTTGGTGGCGAAGCTGCCGATCAACGAGGCGTTCGTGCGCCGTGCGGTCACCTGGACTCTGCTGGGCGCGGGCGGCGCGGCGGCGATCGCGGTCGCGTCGTGGATCGGTATTCCGTCGGCAATCGGCATCGGGATCGCGGAGACCGCGGCGCAGGCGGGATTGCGCGTCGAGCAGGTCGACATCACCGGCCTGAAGCGCATGGACCGCGAGACGGTCTATGCGGTCGCGCTTGAGCAGCCATCGCGCGCCATGCTGCGGCTCGATCTCGAGGCGGTACGGCAGCGGCTGCTCGCCTATGGCTGGATCGAGGACGCGTACGTATCGCGGCGGCTGCCCGACCGGCTGCTGATCCACGTGACCGAGCGTGAGCCGGCCGCGGTGTGGCAGGATAACGGCCAATTGACGCTGATCGATGCCACCGGGCGGCTGCTCGCCCCGGTCGACCGCGCCAACATGCCCAATTTGCCGCTCGTCATCGGCCCCGGCGCGGATCGGCAGGAGCCGGCGTACCAGGCGCTGCTGGCGGCGGCACCGGCGCTTCGGCGACGCGTCAAGGCAGCGGCCTGGGTCGGTAATCGCCGCTGGGATCTGACGTTCGACAGCGGCGAGACGCTGGCGCTGCCGCAGGAGGGGGCGCAGGCGGCGCTGGTCAGGTTCGCGGACATGGAACGCGCCAGTCCGCTGCTCGGCAAGGGGTGGTTGCGGTTCGACATGCGCGATCCGGCAAAGCTGGTTGCGCGCAAGCCGGGGCAGGATGCGCGCGCGGCGCAGGCGGTCGACGCGCCGGAAGCGTCCGAGGCGCGCGCGGCGCATCCGCTCGCCGCCGGCGACGTGTGAGGCGGGAAAACAGGGGGCAGGGCAGATGGCGAAACCGGCACCGGAAGGACTGATCACCGCGCTCGACATCGGGTCGTCGAAGGTGTCGGCGATGATCGCGCAGAAGGGCGACGGCGGCGAACTGGTCGTGCTCGGCACCGGCCAACGCGAGAGCCGCGGCGTCAAGCGCGGTTATATCGCCGACATGGGCGCGACCGAGGTCGCGGTGCGCGAGGCGGTCGAGCAGGCCGAGCGCGTCGCGGGCGTCGCGATCGAGAATGTGTGGGCGGGCTTCTCCGCTGGCGGCCTCGTCAGCGACGAGGCGTTCATCGAGGCGGAGCTGGGCGGCACGCGGATCGAGCAGGCCGACATCGACGCGTTGTTGCAGGAAGGGCGCCAGGCGATCGATCCGCAGGGGCGCATGGTGCTGCACGCGCAACCGGCGCTCTACACGCTCGACGGGCTGAACGGCGTCAAGAAGCCGCTCGGGCTCCACGCCGACCGGCTGGGCGTCCACATCCACGTCATCGCCGCCGACGGCTCGCCGGTGCGCAACCTCGACCTGTGCGTCCGTTCGGCGCACCTGGAGGTCAAGTCGATCATCGCCGCACCGGTTGCGACCGGGCTTGCCTGCCTGACGCAGGAGGAGCGCGACCTGGGCGTCGCGCTGGTCGAGATCGGCGCGGGCATCACCAACGTGTCGCTGTTCGCGGGCGAGATGCTGGTGGGCTTGAAGTCGATCGCGATCGGCGGCGCCGACATCACCGACGACATCGCCTCCGCGTTCGGCACGACGCGGCTGCAGGCCGAGCGGATCAAGTGCTTCCACGGTTCCGCCAATGCGTCGCCGCGCGACAATCACGAGATGGTGACGATTCGTGAGCGCAGCGAGGCGGAGGACAATGATTCGCTCCAGATCACCAAGGCGGCGCTAATCGCGGTGATCCGCCAACGGCTGGAAGTGCTGATGAACGAGGTGCAGGCCGCGTTGAAGGAATTGCGGTTCGAAGGGCCGGTCGGGCGGCAGGTCGTCATCACCGGCGGCGGTGCGGAGTTGAAGGGCATCGCCGACTATGCGCAGCAACTGCTCGGCCGCTCGGTGCGCGTCGGGCGTCCGCGCGGGTTGACCAACCTGCCCGAGGCGCACTCGGGACCGGGCTTCGCGACGCTCGCGGGCCTCGCCTATTTCGCCGCGGCCGATCCGATCGACCTGCGCGGCGTCGCGCCCAGGCAGCAGACGGTGCACCGCAGCAAGGGCTGGCGCGGCTTGCGTCGCTTGATCCAGGCGGCAAGAGCGAATTATTAGTACCATTTCCCGATTTGGGTGGGTTTTCGCTGGTACGTTGGCCGCCCATGTGAAAAATACCTCAACGCCCCGTTCACAATCGTAACAGCGGGGGCTTGTGACCGGAGTAAACAGGCGATGAGCATCGAATTCATTGCGCCCGACGTCGACGATCTGACGCCGCGCATCACCGTTGTCGGCGTGGGCGGCGCGGGCGGCAACGCGATCGCGAACATGATGCGCGCGGACGTGCAGGGCGTGAACTTCCTCGTCGCCAACACCGACGCGCAGGCGCTGCGCTCGTCGGAGGCGGAGCAGAAGATCCAGCTCGGCACCAAGATCACTGGCGGTCTTGGTGCAGGCGCGCGGCCCGAAATCGGCCGTGCGGCGGCGGAGGAGTCGATCGACGATCTGTCGCGGCTGCTCGAGGGTAGCCACATGTGCTTCATCGCCGCCGGCATGGGCGGCGGCACCGGTACGGGTGCCGCCCCCGTCATCGCCAAGGCGGCGCGCGACATGGGCATCCTGACCGTCGGCGTCGTCACCAAGCCGTTCAGCTTCGAGGGCAATCGCCGCGGCAAGTCGGCCGACGCGGGCATCGAGGAGCTGCAGAAGTTCGTCGACACGCTGATCGTCATTCCCAACCAGAACCTGTTCCTGGTCGCCAATGCCAACACGACGTTCAAGCAGGCGTTCGAGATGGCGGACGAGGTGCTGCAGCAAGGCGTGCGCGGCATCACCGATCTGATGGTCATGCCCGGCCTCATTAACCTCGACTTCGCCGACGTCCGCTCGGTGATGCAGGAGATGGGCAAGGCGATGATGGGCACGGGCGAGGCCGACGGCGACGACCGCGCGATCATCGCCGCGCAGAAGGCGATCGCCAACCCGCTGCTCGACGGCGTGTCGATGCAGGGTGCGAAGGGCGTCATCGTTTCGATCACCGGCGGCGAGGACATGCGCCTGCTCGAGGTCGACGAGGCGGCCAATCACATCCGCGAGCTGGTCGATCCCGACGCCAACATCATCTGGGGCTCGGCGTTCAATCCCGATTTGGAGGGCAAGATCCGCGTCTCGGTCGTCGCGACCGGCATCGAGAGCGCGGGTGCGCCCGACAAGCCCGGCAGCACCGCCGCCGCGCCGACGCAGAGCGAGCCTGCGCGCCCGTTCAGCTTCTCGGCGCCGCGTCGCGCCGAGCCGGCGGCTGCCGCTACTCCCGCGCCCGCGCCCGCGCCGGCTGCTCCGCAGCAGAGCTACGCGGCGACACCGGCGCCGAGCCATAGCGCGCCGCAGCAAGCGTATCAGGCAGCACCTGCACCGGCACCCGCCCCGGCTGCACCGCGTAGTTACGAGCAGCAGCAGCCTGCCGCCGCTCCGACGCCGGAGCGCGACGCGCTCGCGCAGGGTGTCATGCCGCAGAGCCAGGTCGACACCGCATCGAACGCGAGCGACGACGAATTGCTGCTCGGTTCTGAGGCGATCCTGCCCGAGCAGGGCAACGCGCCGCAGCCAGCCGCATCGCAGGATGGCGGCGATCAGGGCGCGCCGCGTCGTCGCTTCCTGGCACCCGATGGTGCCGAAGAAGCGCCGCCGCAGCCGCGCGTGAAGCTGGGTGGCACGCTGTTCGAACGGATGCAGAACGCGACGCGCGGGGCGCCGCGCACGGGTGGCGACGCGCCGAGCGACACGCCGGGCACCGACCTGCCGCGCTTCCTGCACCGTCAGAACAACCAGTAATACCTTCCGGCTGCCGCGTGCCTTGCGCCGCGGCAACCGGTTCGATCCGTCGTTTTCACGATATTCGTCGCCGCGGCGTCTCGTTTCGCCGCACGGCTTGATGCGCGTCATTGCCGCGCAAGGCTCCAGCGGCTCTAGCATTTCACGACATGCGTTTACCGATGCTTTATTCCGCGTCGCTGCTGCTCGCCGGCGTCGCGCTTCCGCTTCCGCTCGCCGCACAGGCGGTGGTGCAGCCGCTGCCGGGTACCACCGACGCCGACAAACTGGCCGATCTCGTTCGGCAGATCGGGCGCAACCCGCGTGACGTGAACGCGCTGGTCGATGCGGGTGACCTGTCGGCAAAGCTCGGCGACGCCACTGCCGCCGCCTCGCTCTACAAGCGCGCGTCGCAGGTCGATCCCAATAACGCGCGTGTCCAGGCGGGCATCGCGCGCATCCTCGTCAACGGGGAGCATCCGGGCGAGGCCTTGCGCTATTTCGCCCAGGCGGAACGCGCGGGTCTGTCGCCGACCACCTTCGCCGACGACCGCGGGCTCGCCTATGACCTGATCGGCGAGCAGGAGCGCGCACAGCGCGACTATCGCCAGGCGCTGGCACGGCCGGGTCAGGACAATGAGGACGAGGTGCGGCGCCGCTACGCGCTGTCGCTCGGCATCTCGGGCCGCAAGGACGAGGCGCTGGAGCAGATCGACGCGCTGCTGCGCAAGAGCGACCGCGGCGCGTGGCGCGCGCGCGCGTTCATTCTGGCGATGAACGGCGACGCGAGCGGCGCGAACAAGATCGCGACGACGATGATGCCGGCGGGGATGGCGGGCGGGCTCGCCGCGTTCTTCACGCGGCTGCCGACGCTGTCCCCCGCCGATCGCGCCTTCGCGGTCCATTTCGGCGAGGTGACCCCCACGCCCGAGCGGATGGCCGACGCGCGGCTGGTTCCGCCGCTGCCCGCGCTTGCGCCCGATCCGTACGCACGCAGCTCGGGTGTTCAGGTTGCGAGTCGAACGGCCGTTCCGCCGCGCACGAGCACGGAACGCCGACGCGGTCGCGAGTCGAAACCGCCCGTGACGATCGCGGCGCGCACGCCCCCGCGCGCCGAGCAGGTCGCCGCGGCGAGCCGCACGGTCCAGCCGCTGCCCGTCACCCAATCCGCGCCCGCCAGCCAGCCCTCGTCACCCGCGCCAATCGCAGCCGCACCGACGCAGGTCGCGCAGGCGCTTTCCGTCACGCGTCCCGGCTATGCGACGAGCCCGGCCGGCAGCACATCCGCACCGGTCGCGAGCCTCGCTGCGGCGGCCGAGACCCGCACGACTGTGCCCGCGGCGAGCGCTCCGGTCGCGGTCGCCAGCAGCGCGCCAGCGACCGCGCCGGTCACCACCGCGTCACAGGCCAATGCTGCGATCCGCGCGCAGGTGCCGGCATCCGCGCCTACGCAAGTCGCCGCAAACACGGTAGCCCCGCTGGCTCAGGTCAGCAGCGCCCCACTGCCTGCACCGGCGACGAACGTCGCGCTTAGCCCAGTGACAGGTGGCGAGCGCGCCGCGGCTCCGGCAAACAACGTAACGGCAGCGCCGGTCCAGCTCGCCTCCGCAACGACGACCGCGCCCGTTCCGACGCAGCCGACGGTTCAGCCGGTCCCATCCACGCCGTCGCGAATCGAGAATGAGGACACCATCCTCGCGCGGATCGTCGCCAACATCTCGATCCCCGCGTCGGAGCTCGGTGTCGCGCCGATGCCCGGCGCCGCGCCGCAACCGGGCGCGACTACCACGATCGACGAGGCGGCGGTCGCTGCCGAGAACAATCCTGTCGCAGTCGAGCGTCGGCGGGATCGCGTAGCGGCCACCAGCACGAGCACGCGGGCTCGCCGCGTCGCGCTGGTCGAGCCCACTGAAACCGCAGCCAAGCCGGACGCGCGCAAGGAGGCGGCGAGCACGGGTGCCGCACCGATTCGTTCGCGTCGTGGCAAGGTGACGCAGGAGGTGGCTGAGGCCGACGCGGTAGACGAAACCCCTGCTACGACCCGCCGCGGTGCCCGCAAGAAGGACGAGCCGAAGCTGACGCCGAAACAGGCGGCGGCAAAGGCGAAGGCGGATGCCAAGGCGCTCGCCGATGCGAAGGCGGAAGCGGCGGAGAAGAAGGCGGCGCGCGCGCAGCCCGAGCGTTACTGGGTCCAGGTCGCGGGCGGGGCTACGCAGGGCGACCTGCACAAGGCGTGGAAGAACGTACGCAGCAAATCGTCACTGCTCGCCAGCCGCGCCGGCTACACCACCCCGCTTCGCGCCACCAACCGCGTCGTGACCGGTCCGTTCAAGACGCAGGAGGAGGCGCAGGCGATGGTCAACAAGCTGTCGAAGGACGGCGTGTCGGCCTTCACCTTCACCAGCGAAGCGGGGCAGAAGATGACGAAGCTCGGCGATAAATGAGGGCTGGGCGGGAAGTGAGCCGCGCCTTCGTGACGGCCGCGTGAGCGAACTCGCCCCCTGGGCTTCGCGGCCCGAGCGCAGTCGCGGACGGCTGCACGAGGAACCGGGTGCGGCCGAGCGCGGCCCGCGCGACGCGTTCCAGCGTGACCGCGACCGGATCATCCACTCGATCAGCTTCCGCCGGCTGCGACACAAGACGCAGGTGTTCATGGCGCCGGACGGCGATCATTTCCGCGTGCGGCTGACGCACAGCATCGAGGTCGCGCAGATCGGCCGCACGATCGCGCGCGCGCTAGGCCTCAACGAGGATCTGACCGAGGCGCTCTGCCTAGCGCACGACATCGGACACCCCCCGTTCGGCCACGCCGGTGAGGATGCGCTCGAACGCGCGTTGGAGGGCCGCGGCGGGTTCGATCACAACGGGCACACGCTGCGCACGCTGATGACGTTGGAGCGTCCGTACCCCCGCTACGCCGGATTGAACCTGACGTGGGAGGCGCTCGAGGGCCTCGCCAAGCACAATGGTCCGGTTCTGGCGCCCGAATGGGCGCTGGCCGAGGTCGACGCGCAGACGGGACTCGAACTCAGCAGCTATGCGTCGCTGGAAGCGCAGGTTGCCGCGCTGGCCGACGATATCGCCTACGACAATCACGATATCGACGACGGGTTGCGGGCAGGGCTGCTGACGGTCGACCAGCTCTGCGCCGTGCCGCTCGTCGCGCGTGGGTGGGCGAGAGCGCGAGCCGCCTTCGCGGACCTGGACGACGAACGGCTGCACGGCGAGGTGATCCGCAGCCAGATCGGCGCGATGGTCAACGACCTGATTGCCGAGACGCGTGGGCGGATCGCTGCATCAGGCGTGCGGAGTGTCGAGGACGTGCGCGACGCCGGACGTGCGCTGGTCGGCTTCTCGGATCAAATGGCGGCGGACGAGCGTGCGCTGAAAGCGTTCATGTACGCCAACCTGTATCATCATCCGCGCCAGCTTGCGGCGGCGGCGGCGGCGGACCGCCTGATCGACGGATTGTTCGCGGCCTATCACGCCGATCCCGCGCTGTTGCCGGACGAGTGGCGCGTGCGCCTGCCCGATGCGGAGCCGCATTTGAGCCGCCACATCGCCGACTTCATCGCCGGTATGACCGATCGCTACGCCATCTCGCGCTACCGCGAGGTGGTCGGCCCGATCGACCTGCCCGACGGTTTCTGACGTCCATACGACAACGGCGCCCGCTCGCGAGAGCGGACGCCGTCGATGTCGGTCAGGGTCGAGCGTTCAGTTCGCGGCGGCGGCACTCGCCACGACGGCGCTGCGCGTGCGGAACGACACCGGATAGCCGTTGCTGGTGCCGCGCACGCGGTCGCCGTCGACCAGCAGGCGGAACTTCTCGTGGCTGTCGACCTCGTGCCCCTCGATCAGCGTCTTGCCGTTCTCGCGCGCGGTCTGCGTGTAGACGTAGGTGCGGCCCTCGTGCGTGAAGCGCTGCTGCGCCGGTTCGGCAGCGATGCCGACGGTCGAGATGAGCGCGGTGGCAGCGGCGGCGGCGATGAAGGCGATCTTGCGCATGTGTTGCTCCCGGTTGGTTGATGCCCGCGACGGGCCGGATGAGCACAAGCTATTTGTGCGGTGCAGCATGAGCAAATGACTTGATCGCCAATGCGATTGCAGCGCGTGCAACCTGCTGCGGTTCATGGGGACGCTTTTGCGTGCGCGCGCGCCTTGGTCTAAGACCCCGCCGCTATGACATTGTACGCCCGCTTCGCCGCCCACGTGGGCGACGCGCTCGACGCGCTCGTTTCCGCCGGAGAGCTGCCCGCCGATCTCGACCGCCGCAACGTGACGGTGGAGCCGCCGCGCGACCCCAGTCACGGCGACCTCGCCACCAACGCCGCGATGGTGCTCGCCAAGCCGGCGAAGACCAACCCGCGCCAGCTCGCCGAGAAGATTGCAGGCCAACTGGCGGCGCTACCCAGCGTCACCGCGGCCGAGGTCGCGGGACCGGGCTTCATCAACCTGCGCCTGTCCGACGACACGTGGCGCGACGAACTGCGCGCGGTCGCCGCGAGCGGTGCGGATTACGGTCGCTCCGCGGTGGGCGACGGGATCAGCGTCAACGTCGAATATGTGTCGGCCAACCCGACCGGTCCGATGCACATGGGGCATTGCCGCGGCGCGGTAGTGGGCGATTCGCTCGCCAACCTGCTCGCATTCGCCGGGCACCGGGTCATCCGCGAATACGTCATCAACGACGCGGGCAGCCAGGTCGACGTGCTCGCGCGCTCGGCACACATCCGCTACCGCGAGGCGCTGGGCGAGGATGTCGGTGCGATCCCCGAGGGGCTGTATCCGGGTGACTATCTCGTCCCGGTCGGACAGGCGCTCGCCGCCGAGTTCGGTGATCGCTACGCGTCGGCGCCGGAGGGCGACTGGCTGATCTTGTTCCGCACGCGCGCGGTCGACGCGATGATGGCACTGATCAAGGCCGATCTCGCGCTGCTCGGCATCCATCACGACGTGTTCGCGTCCGAGGCGGCGCTGCAGGCGGCGGGCAAGCCCGAGGAAGCCGAGGCGTGGCTGCGCGCGCGCGACCTGATCTACGACGGCGTGCTCGAGGCACCGAAGGGCGAGACGCCGGAGGATTGGGAGCCGGTCGAACTGCCGCTGTTCCGCTCGACCCGCTTCGGCGACGATCAGGATCGCCCGATCCGCAAATCGAATGGCAGCTGGACCTATTTCGGCGCCGACATGGCGTACCATTTTCAGAAGGCGCAATCGGCCGACCAGCTGATCGACATCTGGGGTGCCGACCACGCCGGCACGGTGAAGCGCATCCAGGCCGCGGTCGCCGCGCTGACCGAGGGCAAGACGCGCTTTGACATCAAGATCGTGCAGATGGTGCGGCTGCTGCGCGCCGGCGAACCGGTCAAGATGAGCAAGCGCGCGGGCAATTTCGTCACGCTCGCCGACGTGGTGCGCGAGGTCGGCAAGGACGTGGTGCGCTTCACCATGCTAACCCGGCGCGCCGACGCGCAGATGGATTTCGACTTCGCCAAGGTGGTCGAAGCGTCGAAGGACAATCCGGTCTTCTACGTCCAATACGCACACGCGCGCGTCGCCTCGCTGCATCGACGTGCGGCGGAGGCGGGGATCAGCGTGGAGGGCGCCGATTTGTCCCGGCTTGACACGGAGGACCTCGCGCTCGTGAAGCTCGCGGCGCAGTTTCCGCGGGTGGTCGAGACTGCGGCGGCAGCGCGCGAGCCGCACCGGATCGCCTTTTATCTCTACGACTTGGCGGCAGAGTTTCACGCCGCGTGGAACATCGGTAACGACCGTCCCGATCGCCGCTACCTGATCGCCGACGATCACGGTGTCACGGCTGCACGCCTGTCCTTGGCGGCGAGCATCGGACAGATTATTCGCAATGGCCTCTCCATCATGGGCGTGGAGGCGGTTTCGGAGATGCACTGATGGCGACCTCGGATCAGTTCGAGCGCGACGAGGACCGGCTGCCGTGGCTGGAAACGGTCGAACCCGACGAGCCGCAGCGCTCGGGCGGCGGACGCGTCGTGCTGCTGGTCCTGCTCGGCCTGCTGGTGCTGGGCGGCGTGATCTTCGGCCTGTACCGCTTGCAGACCGGACGCGGCGCGGACGGGTCGGGTGAACTGATCGCGGCGCAGGAAGGCGATTACAAGATCAAGCCCGACGATCCCGGCGGCTTGAAGGTCAACGGTGAGGGCGATGCCGCGATCGCCACCAGCGCAGGGGCGAACCCGAATGGCTCAATCGATCTGAAGGCGGTTCCAGAGGCGCCGATAAGCGGCACGCGTCGCCCGGCAACGCAGCCGACGCCGCGCAGCGGCACCACCTCGGCGAGCGTCGCGGTTCCGGCGGCGAGCGCGCCGCTGCGTGCACAGCGCCCGATGACCGCGCCGGTCGCGGCGGTGCCGGGTGCGGGATCGGGCGGCAGCCTGGTCCAGCTCGGCGCCTTCCCGAGCGAGGCGGCGGCGAACTCCGCCTGGAGCGCGGTCGCAAAGCGGTTCGGCTATGTCGCGCCGCTCGGCAAGGACGTGCAGAAGGCCGAGGTCAACGGCCGCACCGTCTATCGCCTGCGCGTCAACGCGGGTAGCGCCAATGCCGCCGCCGACATCTGCGGCCGGTTGAAGGTCGCGGGCGAGAGCTGCTTCGTCACCAGCTGAACTCGACCGGGCGAGCCGGGCGGGTTTCGCTGCCCCCGCGTTTGGCGTAACCGCTGCGGCATGAAGCCCGTCATCTTCGGCCTGTCGGGGCCGGTATTGTCCACCGACGAACGCGCCTTCTTCGCCGAGGCGCGACCCGCCGGCTACATCCTGTTCAAGCGCAACGTCGAGACGCGCGAGCAGCTTCGCGCGCTGACCGACAGCCTGCGCGAGCTCGAGGGGCGCGAGGATGTCGCGATCCTGATCGATCAGGAAGGCGGGCGCGTCGCGCGGCTGGGTCCGCCCGAATGGCCAAGCTTTCCCGCCGGGCCGGCGTTCGACGCGCTCTACGAACGCGCGCCGATGTCGGGGATCGAGGCCGCGCGCGCCAACGCGCACGCGCTCGGGCTGACGCTCGCCGAGGTGGGCGTCACCGTGAATTGCCTGCCGCTGCTCGATGTCGCGCGCGCCGACACGACCGAGGCGATCGCCAGCCGTGCCTACGGTCGCGAGCCGATGCGCGTCGCCGCGATGGGACGCGCGACGCTGGAGGGGCTGCGCGCGGGCGGCGTCGTCGGCGTCGTCAAGCACATGCCCGGGCACGGCCGCGCGCTCGCCGACTCGCACTATCACCTGCCGACCGTCACCGTCTCTGCCGAGGAGCTGGAAGAAGACCTGGCCCCGTTTCGCGCACTGGCGGGTGCGCCGATGGGGATGACCAGCCACGTCGTCTACCAGGCGTGGGACGCCGACCGCCCCGCGACGCTATCGTCGATCGTGATCGATCAGATCATCCGCGGTCGGATCGGGTTCGACGGCCTGCTGATGACCGACGACATCGACATGAAGGCGTTGTCGGGCACGCCGGCCGAGAAGGCTGCCGGCGCGATCGCGGCGGGGTGCGACGTGGTGCTCGACTGCTGGGCGCGGATGGACGAGATGCAGGCGATCGCCGCCGCGCTGCCCGACATCACGTCGCGCGGTCGCGAGCGGCTCGACGCGGCGATGTCGAGCGTGGGGGAACCCGCGGGCGACCTCGCCGCGCTGACCGCGAAGCGCGACGCGTTGCTGGCGCTCGCCTGAGCGCGGGACGGATGGCCGCGCCCGAGCAATTGCTGCTCGATCTCGACGGGTGGGAAGGGCCGCTCGACGTGCTGCTCGGCCTCGCGCGCGCGCAGAAGGTCGATCTCAAGCAGATCTCGATCCTGGCGCTGGTCGAGCAATATCTCGCCTACATCGAGCGTGCGCGGCGCACCAGGCTCGAACTCGCGGCCGATTATCTCGTCATGGCGGCGTGGCTGGCATATCTGAAAAGCGCGCTGCTGCTGCCGCGCGATCCCGAGGTGCAGCCCGATCCCGAGGAGCTGGCGCTGCGGCTGCAGCTGCGGCTGGAACGGCTCCAGGCGATGCGCGAGGCCGGCGCGCGATTGATGGCGCGCGATCGACTGGGTCGCGACGTATTCACGCGCGGCGCGCCCGAGGGGCTGCGGACGCTGCGGCACAGCAAGTGGACGGCCGGGCTCTTCGACCTGATCGCCGCCTATGGGCGGGTCAGCGCGCGCACGCGACCGGTCATGCATGTCGTGCAGGACCGAGAGGTGATGACGCTCGACGCCGCGCTGGAGCGGGTCGCGGCGATGGTCGGGTCGGACGTCGATTGGCAGGCGATCGGGCGATTTCTGCCCGAGATTGCGTCGGAGCAACTGCGACGCTCGGCGCTCGCCTCGTCATTCCTCGCCGCACTCGAGCTCGCGCGGCAGGGGCGGATCGAATTACGTCAGGCCGAACCCTTCGCGCCGCTCTACCTTCGTGCGACCGGATGAACCCGCCAAATGAGGACGTGCGCGCGGTGGAGGCGGTCCTGTTCGCGGCAACCGAGCCGCTGTCCCCCGACACGATCCGCGCGCATACGGGGGTTACGGACGTTCGGGCCGTGCTCGAGCGTCTCACGCAGGATTACGCCGGCCGCGGGGTCGAACTGGTCGAGCGTGGTGGGCGCTGGCATTTTCAGAGCGCGTCCGACCTGGCGCATCTGCTTCGCCGAAATCGTGAGGAGCAGCGTCGCCTCAGCCGCGCCGCGATCGAGACGCTGGCGATCGTCGCTTATCACGAACCCGTCAGCCGCGCTGACATCGAGGCGATCCGCGGTGTGCAGATCTCGCGCGGGACACTCGACGTGCTGATGGAAGCGGGCTGGATCCGCCCCGCCGGCCGACGCGAGGTGCCCGGGCGTCCGCTCACCTACGCGACCACGCCCGAGTTTCTCGCGCATTTCGGGCTCGCCTCGCGCCGCGACCTGCCCGGCATCGACGACCTGCGCGCCGCCGGGCTGCTTGATCCGGTTGATATCGCGCTCGAGCAGGTCGAGGTAGTAAAGCCGGGCGACGACGATTAGATAGAGCGCGAACAGGAGACCACGTCATGGGCAGTTTCAGCCTTCCGCATATCCTCGTCCTCGCGGTGATCGCGATCCTGCTGCTCGGTGGCGGGCGTTTTTCCGCCATGATGGGCGATGTCGCCAAGGGCGTGAAAAGCTTCAAGAAGGGCATGGCCGAGGAAGATGAGGATACGACCCGTCCCAAGCCGCGCATCGAGGCGCAGTCGTCGGCGCACCCGGCCTATGAGCGCGATGCCGAGCGCGTTCGCGAGGACCGCTGACTCGACCCGATCCAGTCCGGCCGCGCTGAATGTTCGATATCGCCCCGTCCGAATTCTTGCTGGTCGCGTTCATCGCGCTGGTGGTGATCGGCCCGAAGGACCTGCCGAAGGCGCTGCGCGTCGTTGGATACTGGGTCGGTCGCGCGCGTGCAGTGGGGCGGCAGTTCCGCTCCGGCTTCGACGAAATGGTCCGTGAGGCCGAACTCGCCGAGATGGAAAAGAAATGGAAGGCGGAGAACGAGCGGATCATGCGCGAGCATGCCAATCCGCTGGCTGATGCCGGTGATGGTGCCACCGCGCTGCCTGCCCCGGCCGGTGAGGAGGCCGCTCCGGTGATGGTCGCGCGGCCGCAGATGATCGAGCACCCGCGCGTTGTCGCCAGCGATGGCGACGCGGGCGCGAGCTCGGACCTAGCTGGAGCGCACGACGTATCGTCGCGCGAGAAGCCGGCACCGATCGACAAGGCGCAATCGTGAGCGAGGAACTGGACGATTCGCGCGCGCCGCTGCTCGACCATCTGCTCGAGCTGCGCCGTCGCCTGCTTTACTGCATTGCGGCGATCACCGTGGCGTTCTTCGTCTGCTGGTATTTCGCAGAGGATATTTTCGCCTTCCTGGTGCAGCCGCTGCTCCACGCGGGACAGAAGACCGTCATCTACACGCAGATTTTCGAGGCCTTCTTCGTTCAGGTGAAGGTCGCGTTCTTCTCCGCGATGATGCTGTCGTTCCCCGTCATCGCCAATCAATTGTGGCAATTCGTCGCGCCGGGCCTGTATCGCAAGGAAAAGCGCGCGTTGTTGCCGTTTCTGCTCGCGACGCCGGTGTTGTTCATCATGGGCGCGGCAATGGCCTATTACGTTGCGGTGCCGATGGCGCTGCATTTCCTGCTCGGCTACACCGGAATGATCGGCGGGGTTCAGCAACAGGCGCTGCCCGCGGTGGGCAACTATCTCTCGTTTATCATGCAGTTCCTGTTCGGCTTCGGCGCGGCGTTCTTGCTACCCGTGCTGCTGATGCTGCTGGAGCGGGCAGGGGTCGTGACCCGCAAGCAGTTGATCGCGGCGCGGCGCTACGCGATCGTCGCCGCCTTCGCGATCGCGGCCGTGCTGACGCCGCCCGATGTCGGATCGCAACTGCTGCTCGCGATTCCGCTGGTGATCCTTTACGAACTGGCGATCGTTGGGATCTGGTTCACCGAACGCCGGCGCGCGCGTGAGGCGGGGCAGGCGGCTGCCTGAACGTCACCGATGGCGAGCGCGCGTCGCGCGTCTTCACTCGTCCTCAGCCTAAGCTCTGATCTTCTTCTACAAGCTCTGATACGAAAAGGGCGGCCGACTTACGCCGACCGCCCATTCAGGCTCCGCTGAGAGCGCCTGCGCTTACTTCGCGTCGTCCGCGGTCTTCGCCACCGTCTGCCCGGCCGAGGATACGTCCTTGCCTGCGCCTTCGATGGTGTTGCACGCCCCGAGGGTCAGGGCACTGGCCAGGATAGCGGCGGCCACGATCTTACGCATTGAAACATCTCCTGCTCGGCTTGATGCCTAGCGGTTCAATGCGCGCATGGCGGGTTCGTTCCGCCTGCGTGTCGATCGTGAGGTGAAAGAAATAAGGCCCGAAAGCACCACCGGGGGGGGGAGGGGTTGATGCTTCCGGGCCTATGTCGTGGACCGCGAGAGCGGGGGGCGTTTAGTCGCGGTCCGGGATGTAGAACGTCACGTCGGTATAGCGGTTCCGCACCGATCCGGCTTTTTCTTAGACGACGAAAGATTGGCGTTGTTGCCCGAAAACGGGGAGGGCGTGAACTCGGCGACGGTTCTTTGCGAAGGGACGGGCGTACGCCTTAATCGCTGTCGATCGTAATGATCTTGACCTCGTACGCACCCGACAAAGGGTCGTGTTGCAGCGTCGAGCGTAGCTGGCGCGTCAGTCCCTCGATCACGCGCCCGAAGCGGTTTTTCAGGCCATCGCGCAGGCAATCGCTGTCGATCAGCGCACGCGAGGAGATGCGCAACATGGCGCGATCGGGTTCCGGACCGGCACGCAGCGTGATGCGGAATTGCGGCGAGGCATCACACGTCATCGCGAGTTCGACCAATTCGGTAATCAGGAACGCGACCGGGACCGCCACGTCCTGCGTGACGTAGAGTGGGTCGACCTCTAACGCGATGCCGATCTGGGTATGTTCGGGCGCGGTTGCGCGCAGGTTCGACGACAGCTCGCTGCAAACCGAGCGCATGCTGACGCCGCGGTTCTCTTCCATCTCCGCGAAGTGATAGCGGTGGACGACCGCCAGTGCGTCGACGCGCCGTTGGATCGAGCTGTACGCCTGCGACGCCTCGGGCGACTTCGCGCCGCGCGCGTGGAAGTTGATCAGGCTGGAGATGACCTGCAGGTTGTTCTTGACCCGGTGGTGCACCTCGCGCGTCAGCTTGGTCTGCCGCACCAGCCCTTCCGCCAGACCCGCCTCGTGGATGGCGACCGTGCGGCTGAGCGCGCGGAACGTGTCGCCCAGGTCGCGCAGTTCCTGGGCGGGAAGTGCGCGGTACAATGCCACATCGGGTTCGTCGCCGGGCTCGTAGGCCGCGATACTGCTGCGCAGCGAGCGTAGCGGGGCGATGAGCAGTCGGTCGACCACGAACCACGCGATCGCCGCCGCCGCCGCCCACATCAGCAGCGGCAGCGCGAGCGCGAGGATCAGCGGCGACCCGATCGGCGCGCTGCGCACCTGCATTTCGAGCACCAGATCGGCGATGCCGAGATCCTCGCGAATCGCCTCGCGCCGCTCGAAGGTCCGTTCGCGCAGCAGCGGTACGAGCGTGAGCCGGTCGTCTTCGTCGACCAGCGTGGCGCCGTAATCGGACGAGAAGCCGCTCGGTTGTCCAATCTTCGACAGGAACTTGCGGGGGAAGAAGGCGGCGGCGCTCAGACCGCGATCGTCACCGCTGACGCGCAGCACCAGCCCGCGATCCGCGATGAAGTGCGCGGTCGTGCCCGAAGACACCGGCTCCTTGTTGGTCCGCTGCGCACCGGGAAAGGCGCGTCCGCAAATCACGCGGCCACCGCCGTCGAGAATCGCGAACTCGGCCCCCGCGACGGATTGCTGGGCGAAGACACCCTGAACGCGGGCGCAGCTCGGAGCGTTGGCGGGATCAAGCGTCAGCGCGTCGAGCGCGACCCGGAGCGCGGTCATGTCGCCGACCAGCTCGATCGAGATCGAGCGGCTGCTCTCCGCCGCGGCGACGCGCAGGTGCGAGCGCAATTCCGTATCGGCGATCTGGGTGACCCGCAAGGTCGCGAACACCGCGATCAGCGCTAGCGGAAGCAGCGCAAGGCTCAGGATCAGGAACAGTTTGGCGCCGGTCGGCCAGCGCGCAAGATAATCTTGCCGCGCGTCCCGCGTGACGCCAGCGGCAGACACGTCGGTCATGGCACCGTCAGTCGAGCTTGCCGAGGAGTGACATCAGATCGTCGGGCACCGTCTCTTCGACGGTTTTCTGGTACACCGATCGCAGCGCCGAGCCCATGTCGCGGTTCTTCGACTGTGCCGCCGTGCTCTTCTTCGGCTTATCCGGCAGCTTCTTCTCGGACGTCAACGCATGCCCCCCAATCGCCCCCACGCGCCGGGAGGCTGGACGAAAGAAATAACTGTGACCCTTTGCACGCGTGTGTTCCCGCGTTGGAGCGATGAAACCAAACAGCTTCTCGATGGTTCCCGCTGCGAGTGACGAAAATCTCGAACCGGGGGCCAGCGTCCCGGGCGATTAAGTCGCGCGATTGAAACGGGCAAGCGCCGTCCGGCGTCCTTGTCCCAGGGAGGGCTTTCTACACATGTCGTTGGGTCAACAACTCGCTCCGCATCTGCCGTTTCTGCGCCGCTACGGCCGCGCGCTCACCGGCAGCCAGATGCAGGGCGACCGCTACGTTCGCGCCACGCTGGAGGCGATCGTCGCGGCTCCCGAGGAATTTCCGCGCGACGTCGATCCGCGCCTGGGCCTGTATCGCACCTTTCAGGCGATCTGGAACTCGGCACATATCGAAGACGACGTGGACGCAGGTGGCGTCGACGATTCGGAGGCGATCGCGCGCGCGCGTCTTGCACGCATGAGCCCGCTGTCGCGCCAGGCGCTGCTGCTGACCGCGATGGAGGGGTTCACCCCGGAGGACGCGGCCTATCTGATCGACGCCGACACGCAGCGCGTCGAGGAGCTGGTCAACGAAGCGCTGGCGGAGATCGAGAAGCAGACCCGCGCGCGCGTGATGATCATCGAGGACGAGCCAATCATCGCGATGGATATCGAGAGCATCGTGCGCGACCTTGGCCACGAGCTGACCGGTGTCGCCGTGACGCGCGACGAGGCGGTGGCGCTGGCGATGGAGGACCGCCCCGGTCTCGTGCTCGCCGACATCCAGCTGGCCGACGACAGTTCGGGGATCGATGCGGTCAAGGACATCCTGGCCGAGTTCAACGTGCCCGTGATCTTCATCACCGCCTTCCCCGAGCGTCTGCTGACGGGTGAGCGGCCCGAGCCGACGTTCCTGATCACCAAGCCGTTCCAGCGCTCGACCGTGAAGGCCGCGATCAGCCAGGCGCTGTTCTTCGACCAGAGCACCGTGCCCGCCTGAGCGCGCACGAAACATCGTCATGGTTCGTTCGTTCGATACGGACCCAAAACGGTTCAGCGGGGTTGAACGACCATGACGAATGACGACGGACGCGTTCACGTGGAAACCGATCAGGCGCGCGCAGCGTCGACCCCTGGCGTCGGGCGCTATGTCCTCGGCGCCTCGCTCGTGCTGATCATCGTGATCTTCGCCGCACTCCTTCTGTTCTGATTGGAGTCGACCGAATGTTCGTAGGGGTGGCAAAGCCGACCGACGGTGATTATCTTGGACAGGCGAACGTGCCCGGTGGCGGGGCGAAGCCTATGCAACGGAGCGGCATGACCCAATCCCCAGTGAGCGCGCCGGGCGCCGACGGCACGGCGCCCGTCGAGCACGTCTCGCTCTCCGATCCCGAGTTCAAGGCGCAGTTGGCGCAGGTGATTCCGCACCTGCGCGCCTTTGGTCGCTCCCTGTCGGGCAACCGCGATCTCGCCGACGATCTCGTGCAGGAAACGCTGCTGAAGGCATGGGCCGCGCGCAAGCGGTTCCAGGCCGGCACCAACATGCGCGCGTGGACGTTCATCATCCTGCGCAATCTGTTCCTGTCGCAGATGCGGCGCGCGCGCTTCAAGGGCGAGTGGGACGATCTGGTTGCCGACCGCGTGCTCGCAGCACCCGCGAGCCAGGACAAGCACGTCGAGCTAGCGGACATGCAGCGCGCGTTGATGCACTTGCCGCAACCGCAGCGCGAGGCGCTGATCCTCGTCGGCGCCGGTGGTTTCGCCTATGAGGAAGCGGCCGAAATTTGCAACGTGGCGGTCGGCACGATCAAGAGCCGCGTCGCGCGCGGGCGTGTGGCGCTGGAGGCGTTGCTGAGCGACGGTACGCTCAAGTCGCGTCGTGATCATGAGAGCGACAATGGCCGCTCCACGCTTGATTCGATCATGGGTGAAGTCGACGAACTCGCGCGCGAGCGGTAGGAGCACGTCAGTTTAGCGGCGGATCGTACGCAGCCAAAATCACGACCTCCCTAGATGTTCATACCACTCACGACGGCTGAGACTGCTTTGCCTGATCAGTAGCCTCTGTTCTCTGGCTAGCGTCACTTATGGTCTGTGACAGCCGTTGAGTTGACGCGCCGGTCACGCGTTGCGCTATGCGCTGCTGATGCACGCCTCAGCCGACGATGCCCGCACCCGCGCGATCGATCATTCGCCCTTCCTCGCCGGATTGATTGCGCGCGCCGACGCTGACGAGGCGCTGCTGGCCGACGCGGAGGCACTGCCTGTTTCGAAGCGCTTGCGCGTGGAGCGCCGCCGCGTCGCGTTAGAGGTGGCGCTCGGCGACCTAGCCGGCCGGCTCGACCTGACGGAGGTGACGAAGCAGCTGACGCACTTCGCCGATGCCAGCCTCGATACCGCGATCCGCTCCGCGATCACCGAACGTACGCCCGGCGCCCCGCCGCTCGGCTTTGCCGCACTAGCACTCGGCAAACAGGGTAGCTTCGAGCTCAATTATTCCTCCGACATCGATCCGATCCTGATCTACGATCCCGCGACGCTGCCGTGCCGGCCGCGCGAGGAGCCGGGCGACGCCGCCGTCCGCATCGCGCGTCGCGTGCTCGAATTGCTGCAAACGCGCGACGCTGACGGCTATGTCCTGCGCGTCGATCTGCGGTTGCGCCCGTCTCCGGAAGTCACGCCGCTCGCGGTGCCGGTCGACGCGGCGATCGCTTATTACGAGTCGCAGGCGCTGCCGTGGGAACGCGCCGCCTTTATCCGGGCGCGCGCCGCGGCCGGCGACGTGGCGCTGGGCCAGCGTTTCCTCGACACGATCCGTCCGTTCATCTGGCGCCGCAGCCTCGATTTCGGCGCGGTCGGTGAGATCCTCGACATCACCCGGCGCATCCGCGACCATCACGCGCAGGGTCAGTCATTCGGCCCCGGCTATGATCTCAAGCGGGGTAGGGGCGGCATCCGCGAGATCGAATTCTTCGCGCAGATACACCAGCTGATTCACGGCGGTCGCGATCCGGCCCTGCGCGCGCCCGCGACGCGCGACGCGCTGGCGGCGCTGGCGGCGGCCGGACGTATTCCCGAGGCGGATGCCGCGGCGCTGGCGGAGGCTTATACGCTGCTGCGCACGATCGAGCACCGCGTGCAGATGATCGACGATCGCCAGACGCACGCCTTGCCGAGCGGCACTGCGCTCGACCGGGTCGCGCGGCTGCACGGTCTGGCAGATGGCGGCGCGCTGCTCGACCTGCTGCGACCCCACGTGGCGCGCGTGGCCGCGACGTTCGACCAATTGGCGCCGACGACGCGCGGCGAACTGCCGCACGATGCGGTTGCGCTCGCCGAGCGGCTGCATGATGCGGGTTTCGTCGATGGCGCCGCGGTGGCCGCGCGGATCGGCGATTGGCGTGAGCGACGCTACCCGGCGCTGCGCAGCCCCGCGGCGCAGTCGGCGCTGGAGGCGGTGCTGCCAGAACTCGTCGGCGCGCTCGCCATAGCGCCGGTGCCGGACGCCGCGGTCGAGCGACTGGACCGCGTGATCGAGCGGTTGCCGAGTGCGATCAATTTCTTTCGGCTGCTGGAGGCGCAGCCCGCGCTCACCGCACTCGTCGCGCGGGTGCTCAGCCACGCGCCGACGTTGGCGGAAGAAATGACGCGGCGGACCGACCTGCTCGACGGATTGATCGACGCGAGCGCGCTCGATCGAGTCGGATCGGTTGATGAACTCGCGCGTACGATGCGGCGGGTCGAGGCGGGGGCCGATTACCAGACCTTGCTCGACCATGTCAGGCGCGTCGTGGGGGAGCAGCGTTTCGCGCTCGGCGTGCAACTGGTCGCTGCCGCCGCCGATCCGTTGCAGGTCGCCGCCGATTATTCCCGCGTCGCGGAGGCCGCCTTGTGCGTGCTGGCGGAGGCGACCGTCGCGGAGTTCGCGCGTGCGCACGGCCGCGTGCCGGGTAGCGAGCTGCTGATCCTGGCACTCGGCCGTTTTGGGGGTGGTGCGCTGACGCACGCGTCGGACCTAGATCTGATCTTTCTGTTCACCGGCGATTTCCTGGCCGAGTCTGACGGGGCGAAGCCGCTCGGTGCGACGCTATATTACAATCGCCTTGCGCAGCGGGTCGCGGCGGCGCTGTCGGTAGCGACCGCTGCGGGGCCGCTCTACAAGGTCGATACACGGCTGCGCCCCTCGGGTACGCAAGGTCCGCTCGCCGTCACGCTCGAGTCGTTCGCCCGCTACCAGCGCGAGTCGGCGTGGACGTGGGAGCATATGGCGCTCACGCGTGCGCGCCCCGTGTTCGGTTCTACCGACGCCCGCGCTGCGCTCGATGCCGTGATCGCCGACGTTCTGACGGGAGGTCGTACCGAGCGCGACATCGTCGCCGATGCCCGCACGATGCGCGCCGACATGGCGGCGCACAAGCCGCCGCAGGGGCCGCTCGATGCCAAGCTGCTGCCCGGTGGACTGGTCGACTTGGAGTTCACCACCCACGTCGTGCAGTTGGTGACGCGGAGCGGCTTCAGCCCCGATCTGGGCGAAGCGCTCGACCGGCTGATTGCCGCCGGCCGTGTCCCGGCCACGCTGCGTGACGCGCACGACCTGCTCACGCGGCTGCTCGTTACCGCGCGGCTGGTCGCCCCCGACGCGGCGGAGCCGAGCGCGGAGGCCACGCGGTCGCTGATCGCGCAGGCGCTGAAGCTGCCCGACTGGGCGGCGGTGCTTGCCAGCTTCGCCGCCGTACGCGAGGAGGTCGCGCGTTGCTGGCAGGAGTTGGTCGATGGATGAGTTACCCGATGTGGCGGCGACCGGCGTCGATGGACAACCGCTGCGGCTGCTCGACCTGCCGCGCCCGCTGGTGGTGTATTTCTATCCCAAGGACGACACGCCGGGCTGCACGCGCGAGGCGCAGGATTTCTCCGCGCTCGCCGACGATTTCGCGGCGGCGGGCGTGCACGTGCTCGGCGTATCGCGCGACAGCGTTGCCAAGCATGAGAAGTTCACCGCCAAGCACGACCTGCGGGTCGCGCTCGCCAGCGACCTTGACGGCCAGGTGACCGAGGCGTTCGGCGTGTGGGGCGAGAAGCAGATGTACGGGCGCACCTACATGGGGATCGAGCGTGCGACCTTCCTGTTCGACCGCGACGGCAAGCTGGCGGGCGAGTGGCGCAAGGTGAAGGTGCCGGGCCATGCCGTGGCCGTGCTCGAGGCTGCGCGTCAGCTTTGACCAGCGTTGCAGAAGCCTGTCGCGAAGTCCTGACAACATCCGCACCGGTCGCCAAACTGAAGGCGGCGAGGCGGGTCGCGCGCGCGTGGCGTAAAGGTACGCTCGACCACGCGTTCCACGTCGCCATGCCCGCCAAGCCCGCGTGGCCGCCGCGCCCCGAACTGCTGCCGCCTGGCAAGATGCCCAAGCGCGGCAAGGCCGGGTCGGAACGTGGACGCATCGCATTGCTCCACGCACTGGCGCACATCGAGTTCGTCGCAGTCGACCTTGCGTTCGACATGGCCGGGCGGTTCGGCGCCGGCTTCCCAAGCGCGTTCGTAGACGACTGGATTTCGGTCGGCGCGGACGAGGCGATGCATTTCGCACTGCTCGACCGCCGCCTGCGCGCGCTCGGTTCCTCTTACGGCGCGCTGCCCGCACATGCCGGTCTGTGGGAGACCGCGGCGCGGACCGCGGACGATCCGCTCGCGCGACTGGCGGTCGTGCCGATGGTGCTGGAGGCGCGCGGGCTGGACGTGACCCCGACGACGATCGCGCGGTTTCGTGCATCCGGCGACGAGGCGGGCGGGCGCATCCTGCAGCGCATCTACACCGACGAAATCCGTCACGTGCGATTCGGCACGAGGTGGTTCGAGTGGGCGTGCGCGGAGCAAGGGCTGACCCCGCCGACGCACTGGCGCGCGCTGATCGACCGGCATTTTCGCGGGCTCGTTCGGCCGCCGTTCAACGACTCGGCGCGCACCTTGGCCGGTCTGACGCGCGAATATTGGGGCGGGCTTGCCTCGGAATGACACAATGCGCCACAAAGCGGCCATCAGGACGGGCGGGGGTCCCTACCGATCCAGGTTCATTCACGCGGGCGGGCGCTGACCCTTTCGGGCGGGCGCGCGGCTGATCGATCGACGATGGGGTTTGATGATTAAGCTCGCTTTGTTGCCCGCCGCGGCGGTGACGGCCGCTGTCGGCCTGATGCTCTCGGGTGCCGCGAATGCCGAAGTACCCGCCGCCGCGCAGCCGGTTGCGGCTACCACTACCACCCACCACGTTCCCGCGGGCGGTCCATTGATCGGCGCGACCAGCCCCGAGGCACGCGGCGACATCGCTGCCGACGCGCAGTTCCGCTCGCTGTTCATGAGCTGGAAGAAGCTCGATGGTGGCAACACCGGCGCGATCGCGATTCCCTCGGTTCAGCCGGTATCGAGCCTGAAGTTCACCAGTAATTTCGGCATCCGCTCCGACCCGTTCCGCGGTACCGCCGCGATGCACGCCGGGGTCGATATTCCGGGTCCGATCGGTACCCCGATCTACGCCACCGCCGATGGCATCGTCAGCCACGCCGGACGACAGGGCGGTTACGGCAATCTGGTCGAGATCAACCACGGCAAGGGGATCGCGACGCGCTATGGCCATTTGTCACGCATCATCGTCGCCGACAATGCGCGCGTGAAGCGTGGGCAGATGATCGCGCTGATGGGGTCGACCGGCCGCTCGACCGGCTCGCACCTCCACTACGAAGTCCGCATCGATGGCCACGCGGTCAATCCGATCCCGTTCCTGACCACTGCCGATTACCTGCTCGCCGCGCAGGATCGCTCGGTCGGCGTGATCCCGGTGTCGACCAGCGGCCCGGCTCCGCAGGACTGAATCATTAGGGCCGTTTGAACCTCAACTTTCTCAACTTCGCCTCCGAATGAGGCATGGGCGGGGTCGGTTGCGGGTGCAGCCGACCCCGCTTACATGATGCGCATGGCAACGCTCGCATCCGACATCGCGCTGACCCCCGCCGCTGCGGCCCGCGTCTCCAGCATCGCCGCCAGGCAGGGCAAGCCCGCGATCCTGCGTCTCTCGGTCGAGGGCGGGGGGTGTTCGGGTTTCCAGTACAAGTTCGGTTTCGCCGACGCGCCTGATGCGACCGACACCGTTGCGGAAACCGACGGCGTTCGGCTGGTCGTCGACGATGTCAGCCTCGATCTCGTCCGCGGTTGCGCGGTCGATTACGTCGAGTCGCTCGGTGGCGCGTCGTTCCAGGTGAGCAATCCGAACGCCGCGTCAGGCTGCGGTTGCGGGACCAGCTTCTCGGTGTAAGGCTTCGTGGCGTGAAAATCGTCACCTACAACGTCAACGGGATCAAGGCGCGGCTTGAGCGTCTGGTCGAGTATCTGGCCGAGCAGCAGCCCGACGTGGTGTGTCTGCAGGAGCTGAAATCGTCCGACGAGACGTTCCCTGAGGCCGCGATCCGAGATGCCGGCTACGGCGCGGTATGGCACGGGCAAAAGGGATTTAACGGCGTCGCGGTGCTCGCACGCGGACAGGACCCGGTCGAGCGCCAGCGCGGGCTGGAGGGCGAGCCCGAAGACGATCACAGCCGATATTTGGAGTGCGAGGTCGACGGGTTGGTCGTCGCCTCGATCTACCTGCCCAACGGCAATCCGCAGCCGGGCCCCAAGTTCGACTACAAGCTGCGCTGGATCGACCGGCTGCGCGCGCGCGCGCAGGTGCTGCTTGACGCCGAGGTGCCGGCGGTGCTGGCGGGCGATTACAACGTCATCCCCAACGACGACGACACCTTCTCCGTCGCAGCGATGGCGAGCGACGCGCTGATGCAGCCGGAAAGCCGGCAGGGCTACCGCGCGCTGGTGGCACAGGGGTGGACCGATGCGCTGCGCAGCCGCCACCCGCGCGGCGGCGTGTGGACGTTCTGGGACTATCAGGCGGGGGCGTGGCAGCGTGACGCGGGGTTCCGCATCGATCACCTGCTGCTCAGCCCGGCGGTGGCCGACCGGTTGCAGGATGCAAACGTCGACAAGGCGTATCGCGGTCGTGAGAAGGCGAGCGACCATGCGCCGACGTGGGTGAAACTGGCGTGAGCCGGGTGCGCGGGCTGTTGCTGGCGGTGTGCGCCGGTGCGGCGGCATGGGCGGCGCCGGTGTCCGCGCAGCAGCGCGACGACGATCGTTTCTGCCCCAATCGTCCGAGCCTCGGGTCAAGCGGATGCACGACGCTGCCGGGGCAGGTGCAGGTCGAGATGTCGGGCGTCGACTGGCAGCTCGACAACAACCCTGACGAGCGCGTCGACACCACCCGCTTCGCCGACACGCTGGCACGGATCGGTGTCGGTCCGAAGACCGAGGTGCAGGTCGGATGGAGCCCGCAGGTGATTGCGCGCACGCGTGACAAGGCGAGGGGTACGATCTCGCGCGTGGCGGGGATCAGCGACCTGACGCTGGCGGTCAGGCAGAACATCACGCATTCCGACGGACACGGATTGTCGACCGCGATCCAGCCGTTCGTCACGCTGCCGACCGGCCGGGGTGACATCAGCGAAGGCACTTGGTCCGCCGGCGCCGTCGTGCCGGTAGTGTACGAGGTCAACGACACGTGGAGCCTCGGCTTCACGGGACAGGCGGCGGCGCAGGCGGATGAGGATCGCCACGGGCGCCACTTCGATGCGAGCGGGATTGTCGAGGTTGGCTACACCGTCTCTTCCAACGTGACCGCGTTCGGCGACTTCGTGCTGGAGCGTGACAACGACCCGATGCAACACGTCACGATGGCGCAGTTGGCGGGATCGCTGGCGTGGCAACCGACCAAGCGGACGCAGTTGGACGTGCTGGCGGTCGCGGGGCTCAACCATGACACCCCGGACCTGCAAGTGGCCTTCGGCGGCGCGTTCGTCTTCTGACGCCAATTTGCGGCGCAGATTGCGGGTAGTTGGCGTGTTACGTTGCTGCTGCACCAGCTAAGTTATTGAGTTCACATGATACAGGTGTTTGGCACGGGTAATGCACTAACGCTCACGACGGCAAGGAGCCGTCGGGAGAAGTGCCATGAAGTCGACCATCATCCTCGCCGCGCTCGCTGCTTCACTGACCGGCGCTGCCGCGCATGCAGAGCCCAAGTCGCCACCGCCGCCCGCGACCGAGATGTCGGCACCGACGCAGGCTGTCAGTTCCGAACAGCGTTACTGCATCGACAGCCTGATGACCGGCTCGCGCATTCGTCATCGTGAATGCCACACCGTTGCGCAGTGGAAGGCGCTCGACATCGACGTCCTCGCTGCGGCGAGGCAGTGAGGTACGTGGCCGGCGCGCCGATCTGGTGCGCCGGCGATGTCTGGAAGGATGCCTGCCGCAGCAGTGCGTCACCGCTTACAGCGCGCGTTCGTAGACCTGATAAACCTTGTTGACCTTGCTCTCGATCGCGGTCGCGATCGAGTTCATGCCCTGATTGTCGTCGAGCACCCAGCCGATCTCACCGCGGCTGGCGCCGTAATGCTCGACCGACGCCTTTCGGATCGCCTCGATCATCATGAAGGCGAGCTGGCTGGCGAGGCGCGAGGATTGCAGTTCCTTGCGCACGCCCATCAGCGGCACGCGCATGGTGCGGACCTTGGGCTTGCGCAGCCACAGCAGCAGCTTGGCCCAGCCGAAGGGCAGCAGCGAACCGTTCAGCGGCTTGATCGCCTCGTTCAGATCGGGAAGCGTGATCATGAACGCGACCGGTTTGCCGTCGAGTTCCGCGATGCGGATCAGGTCGTTGAACACGATCGGTTTCAACTTGACGCCGACGTCCTTGATCTCGGGCGGGGTGAGGGGGACGAAGCCCCAATTGTCCGACCAGGCATCGTTCAGGATATCGAGGATGATTGCGGCTTCCTGCTCGAACTTGCGCTTGTCGACCTCGCGGATGACGATGCTGGGGTTCGCCTCGCCCGACTTGATGATGCGTTTGACGAGCTTCGGGAATTCCTGCGTGATGTCGAGGTCGTAGGTGATCAGTTGCTTGACCGGCGAATAGCCTGCGCGCTCGATCCAGCCGCGATAGTCGGGCTTCGCGTGACCCATCATGATCGTCGGCGGATGGTCGTAACCCTCGACCAGCAGGCCCGGCTCTTCCCAGATCGACTGCGAGATCGGCCCGAGCGCGCGGGTCATACCCTTCGCCCGCAGCCAGTCCTCGGCGGCGGCGAGCAGGGCGGTAAAGACCGCCTCGTCCTCCGCATCCATCAGCCCCCATTGACCGACGCCGGGTCCGAATCCCTGCGCGGCGGGCATGGTGAGCGCGAGCGTGTCGATGTGCGCGGAGATGCGCCCTACCACCCGATCACCGCGGCGGGCGAGGAACAGCTGCACGTCGGCGTGGCTGTACCAGCCGTTCTTCTCCGGCGTGATGAGGCCGAGCGCTTCCCCCTTCAGTGGCGGCACCCAGTTTCGATCGTCGCGGTAAAGCCGGAATGGCAGGTCGACGAAGGCCTTGCGATCGCGCTTGCTGGTGACCGGAGTGATGCGGAGGGTGTCAGACATAAAGCGGAAATAACCGGCGCAATCGATCATGGCGAGTGAGCATTTGCGCCGCATCGTGGCGGTGCGCGCCTGTTACGGTCACCGTGTCGCCACTATATCCGGTGTATGGACCAAGCCATGACCAGCATGACTCTCGACCGTGCGTCCGCCCCGGCTGCGAGCGTACGCGCGCGCATACCCGACGACAAGGCGATGCTGCGTACTGCCGCCGAACTGACGCGCGATCTCGTGCAGCCGCGTGCCGGCATCTACTGGGCCGACCTGATCGCGTCCTCGGTCGTCGGCTACGGCGCTTTGGCGCTGGCGATCGCCACGGCGTCTACCGCGGTGATGATCGTCGCCGGGGTCGTGTCGATGCTGGCGCTGTACCGCGGCATGAGCATGATCCACGAGCTGACGCACGTGAAGCATGCGCAGCTCCGTGGCTTTCGCGCCGGCTGGAACACGCTGATCGGCGTGCCGATGATGATCCCGTCGTTCATGTACGAGGGCGTGCATAACCTGCACCATGCGAAGACGCGCTATGGCACGTCGGAGGATCCGGAATATCTGCCGCTCGCGCTGATGAAGCCGTGGACGCTGCCGGTGTTCGTGATCGTGTCGATGCTCGCGCCCGTCGGGCTGCTGATCCGCTATGCTGTGCTGGCGCCGCTGTCGGCCCTGTTGCCGCGGCTGCGTACCGCGGTGGTGTCGCGCTACTCGGCGCTGTCGATCAACCCCTCGTTTCGCCGCCGTATGCCGGAGGGCGAGGAGCGCGCGCGCTGGGTCCGGCTCGAAGCGGCGACCTCGGTGTGGGCGGTCGCGCTGATCGTGCTGACCGCGACGGGCGTGATCCCGTTCAAGGCGTTTGCGATCTTCATGGTGGTGGGTGCGGGTGTCGCGCTGATCAATCAGGTCCGCACACTCGTCGCGCATCTGTGGGAGAACGAGGGCGAGGCGATGAGCGTCACGGCGCAGTACCTCGACACCGTCAACGTGCCGCCGCCCGCGCTGCTGCCGGTATTGTGGGCGCCGGTGGGACTACGTTATCACGCGTTGCACCATCTGCTGCCGGGATTGCCGTACCACTCGCTGGCGGAGGCGCATCGGCGGTTGTCGAAGGTGCTGGAGCCCGCATCGCCGTATCACAAGGCGAGCTACAAGGGCCTGCCCGCGCTGGTCGGCAAGCTAGCCGTAGCGACGATCCGGCCGCGCTGATCGCAGTAGCTTAAGGATGAGGGGGCGGCGTCTCGGATTGAGGCGTCGCCCTTTTTATTCCTCAGTGCGCAGCAACACCGCCTCGCCGATCAGCAGGAAGAGCAGAAACGGCGCCCAGGCGGCGAGAAAGGGCGGGTAGGCGCCCAAATTGCCCATCGCGAGCGCGAAATTGTCCGCGACGAAGTAGGCGAAGCCCAGCGCCATGCCGATCACCGCGCGGACGAAGAGCTGCCCCGATCGCGCGATGCCGAATGCCGCCACTGCGCCGAGCAGCGGCATCAGCACCGACGACAGCGGCGCGGACAGCTTGTGCCACAGCGATCCCTCCAGCGCCTTCACCGGGCGCCCCGCTTCCTCCAGATCGTTGATCGCGCTGCGCAGCGCGCCGAACGACAAACTGTCGGCGTCGACGGTCGCGAGCGTGAACTGATCGGTGCGCACGCCGCGCCCGACGATCTGTTCGCCCATCATCGTGACGCGCCCGCTCGCCACGTCGAATCGCTTGGTCGGTCCGATCAGCCAGCCGTCGCCCGAGCGACGCCCGTTCGGCGCGGTCAGCAGCCCGCGCAGACCGCCGGTGGCCGAGCGCAGATAGACCGTGACCCCGCCCAGCTGCGCCTGATCGCCGCGACCCTTGATCTGATCGACCTGGATCAGGTTCTGCCCCGACAGCACCCAGACATTGGATCGCTCGCCGCGGTCGACGGGGAGAGGGCCGTAGTTGACGCGCTGCCACTGCGACAGCGTCGCGGTCGAGCGACTGACGACCCGGTCGGTGAAGACGAAGGTGACCGCGGCGACGCCGAGGCTGGCGAGGATCAGCGGCGCGAGCAGCTGGTGCGCGGAAAGGCCGGCGGCCTTGAGCGCGATGACCTCGCTGTTCGCGTTCATCGTGATGAGCGTCAGGATGGTGCCGAGCAGCACCGAGAAGGGCAGAAAGGTCGAGACGATCTGCGGCAGGCGCAGTCCGACGTACCGCCAGACCTCCGCGTCGCCGTTGCCGCTGACCGCGAGGATCTTGCCCGATTCGCTCAGCAGGTCGAGCGCCTGGAGCACCAGCACGAGGCCGGCGAGGATGCCGAAGGTGCGGGTGAGGAATAGCCGCGCCATGTAGAGCGCGACGGTGCGCGACGGGAAAAAGCCCTTCATGCCGCGACCTTCCGGCGATTGCGGCCTGGCAGATAGCGCACGATCAGCTTCCATGTCTTGGAGAAGAACCGCTCCAGCGCGCCGATTGGCTGCCCGCCCGGAACATAGGCGACAGTGTAGTACATCCACACGATCAGCCCGGCGAAGACGAGGAACGGCACCCACAACGCGATCAGCGGATCGATCGCGCCGCGCTCTCCGACGCTGGCGGCGTATTGGTTCACCTTGTGATAGGTGACCACCATCACGATCGAGAGGAACACGCCGAGCGCCGAACTCGAACGCTTGGGCGGCACGCCTAGCGCGACGGCCAGCAATGGCAGCAGGAACATGGATACAACCTCAGCCAGGCGGAAGTGGAACTCCGCGCGGCTGCTGTCGCGCTGCGCCTCCGTTCCGCTGGCGTGGCCGAGCTTGGCGAGCTGGGGCAGCGTATATTCAAGGTTCTTGCCGCCCCGCGTGCGGAAGCTTTCGAACTTAGGCAGGTCGATCGGCAGGTCGTGCGACGAGAAGGAGAGCGTGCGCGGCGTCGCGAAGTCGGCGCGATTGTGGATCAGCGTGCCGTTGGTCAGCCGAAAGATGATGACGTTCGGATCGTCGGTGGCGAGGAACTGTCCGCCCTCGGCGGTGACGCCGACCCAGTCGCCCTTGGGCGTCTGTGCGTGGACGAAGATGCCCGACAGCTTGCGCCCCTTGTCACGACTGCCTTCGATCCGCATCGTCATGCGGTCGCCCAGATGCGTGAACTCGCCGACCTTGACCGAGGCGCCGAGCGCGCCGGTGCGAAGCTCGAAGCGGAGCTTCTCGTAATTGTAGCGCGCGATCGGCTGAACATAGCCGACGATTGCGATGTTCGCCGCCGCCAGCACGATCGCGTACATGTACGGCACGCGCAGCAGGCGCGCGTAGCTCATGCCGACGCCGCGCATGACGTCGAGCTCGCTCGAGGTCGCAATACGGCGGAATGCGAGCAGGACGCCCAGCATCAACCCTATGGGGATTCCGAGCCCGAGATATTCGGGCAGCAGGTTGGCGAGCATCTTCCACACCACGCTCACCGGGCCGCCCTGTGTCGCAACGAAGTCGAACAGGCGGCGGATGCGATCGAGGATCAGTAGCATCGCGGCGATGAACAGGGTGGAGAACAATGGCAGCGCGATCAGCCGGGCCATGTAGCGGTCGATCGATTTCATGTGCGCGCGACGCGGCCTCGCAAGAACGACGGAAAGGCTTCGGCTATAGGCAGGTGAACGGGAGCCGTCACCTGTTCGCGTGCGGCAATCCGGTGGCGATCATTCCGCCGCGATGGCGTGCGCGCGGTCGCGCCGTGCCGCTGCCTCCACCGCGCGTTCGAGCGCGGCAAGCGTGAACGGCTTGCGCAGCACCGGCCGGTTGCCGAGTTCGACCGAGGCTGCGTCACCTGCGAAGCCTGTCACGAACAACACCGGAATGTGACGGTGGCGCGCGTCCAGCGCCGCGATCATCTCGGGTCCGGTCAGACCGGGCATCAGCACGTCGGAGAGGATCAGGTCGGGTGCGGGGATACGCGCCAGCGTCGCGGCGGTGTTTGTCGGATCGTCGCACGAGGTGACGAGATGTCCTAGCTCCTCCAACGCGCCGACGGTTGCGGCGAGGACGCGTGGGTCGTCCTCCACCACCAGGATCGACAGGGCGGCACCTTCGACTTCGCTATCGAGCGTTACCTCGTTAGGTGCGGGTACCGGTTCGGACTGCGCGCTCTCGATCTCGCGCGGCAGCAGCAGCGTCACGGTCGTGCCGCGATCCGGTGCGGACGCGATCGTCACGTCGCCGTCGACCTGCTTGGCGAAGGAGAAGATCTGGCTGAGGCCGAGGCCGGTGCCCTTGCCGACGGGCTTTGTGGTGAAGAACGGTTCGAACGCGCGCTCCATCACCTCTGGGGACATGCCGTGCCCGGTGTCGGTGACGCCGAGCGCGAGGTAATCGCCCGCCGCGCAGCCGTGCGCGCTGGCGGTGGCGAGGGTCTGTGCCCGCGCGGTGATCGTCAGCGTGCCGCGCCCATCCATCGCGTCGCGCGCGTTGACCGCCAGGTTGACCAGCGTGTTCTCCAGCTGGACGCGGTCGACGCGCGCGCACCAGCCGTCGCTCGCATCGTCGATCACCACCGTGACGCCGTCGCCGAGCGTGCGGTCGAGCAAGTCGCGAAGGCCCGCGAACAGGCTTGCCGCGTCGATGCACTCGGGATTGATCGCGGTTTCGCGCGCGAAGGCGAGCAGGCGACGCGTCAACTGGGCGGCCCGCGTTGCGCCCTCGGTCGCGCTTTCCACGTGGCGCAGCACGTCGCGGCCGCCCGTCGTCAAACCGCGACGGGCGAGTTCCAACCCGCCGATCACGACGGCGAGCATGTTGTTGAAGTCGTGCGCAATTCCGCCGGTCAATTGTCCGACCGCTTCCATCTTCTGCACCTGCCGCAATCGCGCTTCCTGCACGCGCAGCTCGTCGGTTGCGGTGGCGACCGCATTGGCGAGCTCGTCCGCGCGCTCGCGCTCCGACGCGGCCTCGGCTTGAGCGACGGCGCGGTCGGCGAGCACGCGCATTGTCAGCCAGCCGAGCGCGATCATGCCGAGCAGCAGCAGGACGCCGAAGATCGAGAGGATCTTCGCCGCAGTGGTCGAGCGGTTGACGAGCGTCATGGCTTGCGATGTGCGCTGCTCCAGCAGCGTCCGCTCGTCCGCGATCAGGCCGTCGAGCGCGGCGTTGATGGCGTCGAGCGCGGGGGAGGTGCGCACCTGATAGTAGCGCGACAGGGCCTGGCTGTTCTTGCCGTAATTGGTCGCTAGCGCGGTTCGGGCTAATTCCTCGCCGCGTTCGCGAAAGGCGATCTGCAAGCCGGCGAGGCGTTGCTGCTGTCCGGCATTGTCCGCGATCAGGCGGCGGAGCTGCGCGACATTCTCCCCGGCGCGGCGCCAATCGTCGAAATAGGACTGGCCGAGCCGCTGATCGCCCGAGATGACGTAACGGCCGAGCGACGCCTCCGACTTCGCCATCGTGCCCTGAAGCGCGCGCGCGAGATTCATGACGTCGTAGCTGTGGCTCTGGGCGGCGAGCGCGCGGTCGCGTTGGCGATTCGCTTCGCCGAGCGTGATGACGAGCGCGGTGAGCACGGCCATGCCCGCGATCGCCATCGCGACCAGCGTTACCGTGCGCCAGGCCGCCAGCAGCCTGCGCCGCGCATCCATCTCGTCCCCGCTCACGACCGCGAGGTGTACCGCAGCCACGGCCAGCGTGCAAAGCCGCCGCGACGATCAGGCGCCGCGGCGAGCATCAGCGTTTAGTCGATCTCGCCGGTGGCGCGGCCTGCATCGGCAAACATCGCGGTGATGCGGTCGATCTGCGCGTCGCTATGCTCGGCCGACAGCGAGCAGCGCAGCAGGAAGGTGCCAGACGGCGTCGCGGGCGGACGCGCCACGTTCACATACAGGCCTTGGTCAAGCAGCGACTGCCAGATGCCGACCGCGCGCTCCTGATCCTTGCACATGACCGCGATGATCGCCGAATCGGCGGCTTGCGTGCCGAGCGTGAAGCCGAGTTCGCGCAAGTTCGCGTGGAGGCGGCGCGCGTTGGACCAGAGCTGCGCGCGCTTGGCATCGGCGTGCATCAGCTTGCGGATCGAGGTCGCGGCGGTCGCGACCACCGAGGGCGGCAGGCTGGCGGTGAAGATGTAGGGACGGCAGGCGAGACGCATCGCCTCGAATTTCGGGTGGTTGGAGACGCAGAAGCCGCCGACGGTGCCGACCGACTTGGAGAAGGTGCCGATGACGAAGTCGACATCCTCGCCCAGGATCAGGCCCTGATCCTCGTACACGCCGCGACCGTGGGTGCCGAAGAAGCCCATCGAATGCGCCTCGTCGACCAGCACCATGCAGCCGTGCTTCTTCGCGACCGCCACCATCTCTTTTAACGGCGCGATGTCGCCGAGCATCGAGTAGACGCCTTCGAGCACGACGAGCTTGCCGGGCTCCTTGGGCAGGCGGCCGAGCCGCTTGTCGAGGTCCTCGACCGAATTGTGGCGGAAACGCACGACCTCCGCATCGCCCATCTTGCAGCCGTCGTAGATCGACGCGTGGCTGTCGGCGTCGAGGATGACGTACTCGCCCTTCGCCGCAATGGTCGAGATCGTGCCGAGATTGGCCTGGTAGCCGGTCGAGAACACCATCGCGTGATCGGCACCGTAGAATTCGCGCAGCGCGTCCTCGGCATCGACGTGGTCGCGAAAGGTGCCGTTGAGCATGCGGCTGCCGTTGGTACCGCTGCCGAACTGGTCGAGCGCCTGCTTGCCCGCCGAGATCACGTCGGGGTCGAACGTCATGCCCATGTAATTGTAGGTGCCGAGCAGGATCGTCTCGCGTCCCTTGATCACCGCCTCGGTCGGGGAGCGGACCTCCTCCATCACGATACCGAACGGATCGCGCACGCCGGTGCCGAGCAGCGCCTCGCGCTCGGCGATCAGCGCGTCAAACTTGCTGAACAGGTCGCGCTCGGGGGCGACCGGAGCGGGATCGGCGGGTAGCGCCTCGGGCTGGAGGCCGGTTTCTGTCATGTTACGCCTTCAACCGTGCGACAGCCTCGACGAGCTGGCCGACGTTCTCGATCTCGGCCTGCATGTTCATCGTGATAATGATGTCGAACTCGTCCTCGATCGCGGCGACGAAATCCATCACGGTGAGCGAATCCCATTCGAGATCGCCCTGAAAAGTGGTCGCGTCGGTGACGGCCACGCCCTTCTTGTTGAAGGGTTCGATCTGGGCCTGGACGGTGTCGAAGATCTGGTCGCGGTCGCTCATGGTCGCTTTCGATGCGTGATGATTAAGGCCGGGGTGCGGCGGCGCTATAGCAAGTCGTGGGCGCGATACCACTCGGCTGTGGCGGCAAGCGCGGCGGCGGTGTCGTGTTCGGCACGCCACAGCGCGGGCGAGGGCAGCGCGTGCGCGACCCAGTCGGGATGGCGGAAATAGCCGACACGGTCAGGGGTTAGCTTCGCGCGTGACCCGCGGAACATGCGGTCGAGCCTCGCCGCGCCCGACAGGATAGCGCCCGGCAGCGACAGCGGTATGGAGCGGCGTCCGACTGCCTTGCCGAGCGCGCGCGCGAAGTCGCGGTGATCCCAGCCACCGGGTCGGCCGTCATCGGGTTCGAGCACCATGTGGCGCGCGCCATCGCCGGCCGCGAGCGTCAGAAGCAGCCGCGCCAGATCCTCGACCGCGATGACCGACAGGCGGTTGCCGCGTGGGGGCAGGGGCACGAGCCCGCGGCGCGCGAAGCGGAACAGCTCCAGCATCTCGTGGTCGCGCGGGCCGAAGACGGCGGGCGGGCGCACGATGGTCCACTCCAACCCGCTCAGCTGCACCAGCCGGTCGGCCTGGAGCTTCGACCAGCCGTAATCGGATAGGTACGGTTCACGCGCGGCGAGCGACGACACGTGGACGAAGCGCTGCACGCCGGCGGCACCGGCGGCGGCGATCATGCTGCGCGTGCCGTCGATGTTGCCGCTGACGAAGCCCGCGCGGTCGGCGGCGTTGACGATCCCGGCGACGTGGATGACTGCGTCGGCGCCATCGACCAGCGTACCCGGTCCGGCAAGGTTGCCCGGTACCCAGGTGACGCCGTCCCGTTCCGGTTGCTCCCGCCTGGTGAGTGCGCGGACCTGATGCCCGGCGGCGAGCGCCTGGTCGACGAGGTGGCTGCCGACGAAGCCGGTTGCGCCGGTGATGGCGAGGATCATCGCGCGCTTCCTTTCAGATAGGCCATGTGGTTGCGGTGGACGAGCGCGGCGCGCGGTGCGTAGCCCAGCAGCGCGGCATGCTCGTCGCTGCGCCGACCGATCAGCCGCGTCGCGTCGGTGGCGTCATATTCGCTCAACCCGCGCGCGATCGTGCCGTGGTCATCGTCGATTGTGACCAGATCGCCGCGCGCGAACTCTCCCGTGATCTGCGTCACTCCGGCCGCAAGAAGGCTCTTGCCCGCCGCCAGCGCGGCGGCGGCGCCCGCGTCGACGTGGATCGCGCCGTGCGCGGTCAGCCCGCCGGCGAGCCATGCCTTGCGTGCCGGCGCGCCGCGTTCAGCGACGAAGATCGTGTGCCGCGCCGGTGTCGACAACGGATGGTCGCCGCGCCCGCTCGCGATCGCCAGATGCGCGCCGGCAGCATTGGCGATCCGCGCGGCGGCAATCTTGCTGACCATCCCGCCCGATCCCATGCCCGAGCTCGAGCCGGTGTCGGCCATCGCCTCGATCGCGGCGTCGATCCGTTCGACACGGCCGATGTGCGCGGCGCCGGGCAACGCGGGGTTGCGGTCGTACAGTCCGTCGATGTCGGAGAGCAGGACGACGCCGTTCGCGCCCGCCGCCTGCGCGACGCGCGCGGCGAGCCGATCGTTGTCGCCGAAGCGGATTTCCTCGGTCGCGACCGAATCGTTCTCGTTGATGACCGGCACGACGCCCAACGTCAGCAGCCGGTCGAGGGTCGCGGCCGCGTTGAGATAACGGCGGCGCTCTTCCAGGTCGCCGAGCGTGACGAGCATCTGGGCCGCGGCGATCCCCTGCGCGTCCAACAGCTCGGCCCAAACGCCAGCGAGCGCGATCTGCCCGACAGCAGCGGCGGCCTGCGCATCCTCGAGACTTGCCCGGCCACCCTTTGCGAGCCCCAGCCGCCGCGCACCGAGCGCGATCGCGCCCGAGGAGACGATCGCGACCTGCTGCCCGTCGGCACGCCGCGCGGCGACGTCGGCCGCGACGCTCGCCACCCAGTCGCGCCGCACACTACCGTCGGGCGCGACGAGCAGCGCAGAGCCGATCTTGACGATCAGCCGCTGGCAGGCAGAGGCGGGAAACAGCGACATGCAGGCGTGATCGTTAGCGCACCGCGACGAGGTGGCAAGCATGCGCGCGATGGTGACGGCGTCGCCAATCGGTACGCCTGCTCCGATCCGTCAGAGTGGCGACCACTCGACCGCATCTTCCTCCCCATCATCGTCGACCGGCGAATCGGTCGAAGGGATCGCCTCCAGCAGCTTGTCGAGAACCCAATCGACGCCGATGCCGCTGACACCCGAAATCGGGATCACCTCGGCGCCACTCGCATCCTCCAGTTCGGCGGAGAGCGCGGCGATCAGTTCGTCGTCGAGCGTGTCGATCTTGTTGAGCGCGACGACGACCGGCTTCTCGTCGAGTCCGCCACCGTAAGCCGCCAGTTCCTCGCGCACGATGCGATAGCTTTCCGCCACGTCCGGATCGTTCGCGTCAACCAGGTGAAGCAGCACGCGGCAGCGCTCGATATGGCCGAGGAAGCGGTCGCCGATTCCGGCGCCTTCGGCCGCACCCTCGATCAGGCCGGGGATATCGGCGAGGACGAACTCACGATTCTTGTGCCGGACGACGCCCAGTTGCGGGCGCGTGGTGGTGAAGGCGTATTCGCCCACCTTTGCCTGCGCGTTGGTCACCTGGTTGATGAAGGTCGACTTGCCGGCATTGGGCAGGCCGACGAGCCCGGCGTCGGCGAGCAGTTTCAGGCGCAACCACACCCAGGCTTCCTCGCTCGGCCAACCGGTGCCGTGCTGGCGCGGCGCGCGGTTGGTGGAGGTCTTGTAGCTCGCATTGCCGCGCCCGCCGTCGCCACCGCGCAGGAAGACGACGCGTTCACCGACACGGGTCAGATCGGCGAGCAAGGTGCGTTCGTCGTCGTCGGCGAGGATCTGCGTGCCCACGGGCACCTTGATGACCAGATCGTCGCCACCCGCGCCGGTGCGGTTGCTGCCCGATCCGCCCTGACCGCGTGGTGCGCGGAAGTGCTGTGTGTAGCGAAAGTCGATCAGCGTGTTCAGTCCGGCGACCGCCTCGAACACGATGTCCGCGCCTTTGCCGCCGTTGCCGCCATCGGGACCGCCGTACTCGATGAACTTTTCACGCCGGAAACTGACGGCGCCGGGACCACCGGAGCCCGAGCGGACGAAGATCTTTGCCTGGTCGAGGAAATGCATGGCGCGCTGCCTAGCGTGTCCGGATGGCTAAAGCGACCCGGTGCGAATCGCTCGGCTATCTGGGTGCTACCTTCGCGCGATCGGCGAGGAGCATCGCGCGGGCGAGCTCGCGTGCGCGCTCGCGCGGCAGGCCGAGTGCGCGCGCCATCGGCGCGCCGAGCAGCGCGTCGCCGAGCGCCATCAGCACGAGTTGCAGCGTCTCGTCATGGATCGGCGCGCCGGGATCGTTGTCCTGCGCCAGTTCCTCAACCAGATCGTGGATCGCGGTCAGGATCGGATCGAGTGCGTCCTCGTTGCCGGACAGGATCATCCAGCTGGCGAGCGCGCCCGCACCGTTCTTGCCGAACGCGTCGAAGGTCAGGTCGACCACCTCCGCCGGGTCCTCGCGCTCGCGCGCGCGCAGCACTGCCGACTTGATCGTACCGACGATGCGGCTCGCCATGCTGGCGATCAGCGCCTTCTGCAGCCCGTCGGCGGAGCCGAAATGATGAAGCAGGTTGGCGTGCGTTCGCCCGATCCGCGCCGCCACTGCCTTCAACGTCACCGCTTGCGGGCCGACCTCAACCAGCAGCGCACGCGCGGCCTCGAGTGCCGCTTCGCGCGATTGCTCGGGGGTTAGACGACGGGGAAGCGGGGTCACGGTCATGAACCCTGATCCGCGATTGCGACCCGCCGCGCAACGCCGTTGCGGGTCAGGCCGCAATCGGCATGGCGCATGCAGCGTCGCTCGTCACGCACGGTCGGGTGAGGTCAAGCGCGAGATCGACGCACTCGACCTCGCCCCCGCGTGCGAGCGAGAACAAGCGACTGCGGCCGGTCTCGACGAAGCCGAGCTTGCGTAGCACGCGCCCGGATGCCGGATTGTCGATCATGTGACGCCCGACCAGCCGCTCGCTGCCGAGTGCGTGGCGCGCCATCTGGGTGACGGCGGTCGCCGCCTCGGTCGCGTAGCCGAGACCCCATCTATCCGGAGTCAGCCAGTAACCGAGTTCGTGTGTCCGGTCGCCGAGCGCGATCAGCTCGATCCCGCCGATCAAGCGGTTCTCGCCCCGCGTCATGATCTGAAAGCGTGCCTGATGCGCGGCGCGCGGCAATGAGAGAAAAGCCTCGGCGTCGCCGAGCGCATACGGCCACGGCGCGCGCGACAGGTTGCGCACCACCGCCTCGTGCCCGATTGCGAGCGACAGGGCAGGGGCGTCCTCGGGCCAGCCGGGCCGCAGGGTCAGTCTCTTCGTCAGCGCGAACACGATCTCGCTCTCCTTGACCAGGGCCCCAAGCACGCCCGCGTGACGCGCCGGAGACAGGATGGAGGGAGACACGAAAAAAGGGAGCCGGGGTGACCCGCCTCCCTTGTTGGTTCGGTGCCGCGTGGCACTCGGGTCGCCCTGGTGGGCAACCCGGATGGTTACCCGATGTTATTCAGCCGCCATCGGCATAGTATCGACCGAGCAGAATTTACGGCCGAGCTTGCCGTCGTGGAACACCACGCGGCCGTCGACGAGCGCGAACAGCGTATGGTCCTTGCCGATGCCGACATTGCGGCCCGGGTAGAACTTCGTTCCGCGCTGACGCACCAGGATGTTGCCCGCGATCGCTTCCTGACCGCCGAACTTCTTCACGCCGAGACGACGACCGGCCGAATCGCGACCGTTGCGCGACGAACCGCCTGCTTTCTTATGTGCCATTTCGAATAACCTCCTGCGAGCCGCTGTTCGTTACGCGCCGATCGACACGATCTTGAGGATCGTGTGCTGCTGGCGGTGGCCGTTGCGGCGGCGATAATTGTGACGGCGGCGCTTCTTGAACACGATGACCTTGTCGGCCTTCGCCTGCGCGATGATCTCGGCCGCGACCGACAGACCGTCGGTCGGCTTGAGATCGGAACCTTCGCCCGCGAGCAGCACGTCGCCCAGCGTCACCGACGCCCCAGCGTCACCGTCGATCTTGTCGACGACGATCTTGTCTCCAGCGGCAACGCGGTACTGCTTGCCGCCCGTGCGCACGATAGCGAACATGGCTCTTTTCACTTCCCAAATGTCTATGCCCGCTGGGGCAGACCCCGCGGAAGAAAGCGCGCAGCTAAATAATGGCAGCCGTCGTGTCAACCGTTCGGACGTGTTCCAACGATCAATGACGGTGCTGTCGCTTCAAGCCGTAGCGCCCGTCCTCGGATCGATCGAACAATCCGGACACCGCGGGGTGTTCGACGGGATCATCGCTTTCGTCGTGCACCAGGTTCTGCTGGCTGACATAGGCGACATAGCTCGACTCGGCGTTCTCGGCGAGCAGGTGATAGAAGGGCTGGTCCTTTCGCGGACGGAAGCTCTCCGGGATCGCTTCATACCATTCGTCGGTGTTGGCGAAGACCGGGTCGACATCGAAGACGATTCCGCGAAAGTCGAGCATCCGGTGGCGTACGACATCACCGATCGAGAAGCGCGCGTGTGCGACCGGCGGTGCGATCGGCCGGGCAGGGGAAGAATCAGTAACGGCGGACACGGTGTCGTTCATGCGCTCCAAGATAGTGCGAGCGCGAAAGCGCACAACAGCGCTCTATATACAGCGGTGTGACCCTAATCGATTCGGCACTCAAGAAAGGCTTGCGCGCCACTCATCGCATCGGTAGAGGCGCCGCTCCGACCACTTCACCGGCTTTCGTAGCCGGATCGAAGGACCTCGCGGAGAGGTGGCAGAGTGGTCGAATGTACCGCACTCGAAATGCGGCGTGCCCTCACGGGTACCGTGGGTTCGAATCCCACCCTCTCCGCCACGTCCTGCACGATCTGCTCACATTAGGCACCTCAGTCACCTGGCGATCCCCGTGATCGCTATTTGCCGAGAACATGACGGTCAAGCTCGCTCGACCACCGTCTTTCGGAGGCGCGTTACCGTGCGGGCGTTGACTCCTTCCTCGTGTCGCTTGACGCGCAGCGTACCGCCTATGCCGCTCAGCAGCAGCTCGTCACAACGCGTTTGACGGGTGCGAGTAACCTGGTGGAGTTGTATCGTTCGCTGGGTGGCGGGATCAACTGAGCGGGGGTGTGCTCGTGAGGTGGCCTTCCAAGGCGCTCACGAGGCTTGTGACGCGGGATTGAGCGAAAACTGCAACTTTTCTGCAAAAACCGTTTGACGGTATTCGTTGGCCCGCCTAGATGGGTGTCACCGCAGCGGCGGGGCGCTAGACGCTGACGACGCTAGCTGGTGTGATCGGAAACGGTGGCGCGGCGGTCTGGCTCTTTACCGGAGGGTAGGGGGATGGACTGAGCGCTGTGTTTTTGTCGCTCTTTGACATTGTTGGTTTAGATGAAGGGACATGCGGGCGGCGGCTTTTGCGGGTTCTGGCACATTCAAGGTGTGTTGGGGGTCGTTAGAAGTTAAGCTGAAGCTTGTATGTCTCTTACGTTACACATGTAAGATTTGT
>NZ_FNZZ01000002.1 GCF_900109565.1 Sphingomonas palmae
CCGATTAGGCCCGTCCACGACGATCTACAACCGGTTCAACCGCTGGTCGCGCCGTGGCTTCTGGCTCAGGCTGCTCGACGCGCTGGTGGATGCCGGTGTGGTCGCGAAGAGTACCGCGATCGACAGCACTTACATCAAGGCGCAACGCGCGGCCTTCGGTGGAAAAGGGGGCGCCAGATCCAGGCAATCGGCCGCTCGCGCGGTGGCTGGACTACCAAGGTCCACGCGCTCACCGATGTCATCGGCCGTCCCTATGCGCTGATGCTGACGGCCGGCAATGTCAGCGACGTGAAAGCGGCGCCTGCGCTCCTCAAACAAGCCGGTCGCATGCGCTACCTCCTTGCCGACAAAGGCTACGATGCCGACCGGCTACGTCGCTCGCTCCGCGACGTCGGAGCCGTTCCTGTTATTTCCGGACGGCGAAACCGCAAACGCACGATCCGCTACGACAAGGACCGATACCGTGGCAGGCATCTCATCGAGAACGCCTTCCGCCGTCTCAAAGACTTCCGCCGTGTCGCCACCCGCTACGACAAACTCGCCGCCAACTTCCTCTCAGGCGTCGCCATCGCAACCGCAATCGCCTTCTGGCTCTGATTGAGTCTCAGCCCTAAGCAACGCTGAAATTTCAAAGAAAATTGTAAGGGTCGACGTCGATTGAAACCCGCACCTTCGCCGGCCACGTAAGCTTCGCCAACCACGTTCGGATGACGTCCTGCACGTCCAGCGTGCGCCGTGCATGAACAAGCAGACGAAATCGATGCTTTCCACGCAGCATCGCAAGCGGTGCCGGTGCCGGGCCATAAACGTGCATGCCTTCGACCTCTGGCGCGGCACGACCGATCGAGTGAGCAATGTCGTGCGCTGCCGCCTTCTCCTCGCTCGAAACGATGATGGCCGCGTAGCGCCCGAACGGCGGAGCTCCTGCCTCGCGGCGCGCCTCGACCTCTGCGGCGTAGAAGGCGTCAGCATCACCGGTGATCAACGCTTGCATCACCTGTGCGCCTGGACTGTGGGTCTGAATGAATACGCGCCCCGGCTTCTCGCCGCGACCTGCGCGGCCAGATACCTGCCTGATCTGCTGGAACGTCCGCTCGGACGCGCGGAGATCGCCTCCCTCCAAGCCTAAATCAGCATCGACTACTCCGACGAGCGTCAGGTTCGGGAAGTGGTACCCTTTGGTAACGAGCTGCGTCCCTACGACGATGTCGATCGCTCCCGCTTCCATACTGGCGACGAACTCTGCAGCCTTGACGGGCGACCAGATGGTGTCCGACGTGACCAGTGCCGTACGCGCCTCGGGCCACAGAGCCGCTACCTCATCCGCGATGCGCTCGACACCTGGGCCGCAGGCGACGAGCGTGTCCTCGTTGTGACATTCCGGGCAGAGCCGCGGCACGGGCTCGACGTGGCCGCAGTGGTGGCACGCCAACCGCCTAGTCAGACGGTGCTCGACCATCCAGGCAGTGCAGTTGGGGCACTGAAATCGATGCCCGCACGTTCGACACAAGGTAAGCGGAGCGTAACCGCGGCGATTGAGAAAAAGCAGCGACTGCTCGCCTTTGACAAGGTTCTCCTCGATTGCGGCGACTAATCGCGACGCAAGCCAGCGTCCTCTGGGCGGAGGCTCGGCGATGAGGTCTATCGTCTCGATCGATGGCATCGTCGCGTTGCCGAAGCGCTGCGGCAGCTTAACTTCGAAGTAGTTGCCTTGCTCTACCTGTTGACGCGTCTCGATCGCGGGCGTGGCAGAGGCGAGGATAATCGGGCAGCTCTCGAACTTGGCACGCATGACTGCAACGTCGCGTGCGTGATAGTGAACTCCGTCTTCCTGCTTGAAGCTTGTCTCGTGCGCTTCGTCGACGACAATCAGCGCGAGGTCCGCGTAAGGTAGGAATAAAGCGGAACGCGCGCCAACCGTCACGCGCGCTTCCCCGCTCGCGATTGCACGCCACGCGCGCCGCCGTTGCGTGACGCGAAGCCCAGAGTGCCAAGCGATCGGTTCGCACCCGAAACGGTCGGTGAAACGCTTTAGGAATGGTTCGGTAAGCGCAATCTCAGGGAGCAGCACCAATGCCTGCCACCCTTGTCTGATTGCCTCCGCCACCGCTTCGAAGTAGACCTCGGTCTTACCTGAACCGGTGACGCCATCAAGCAGGGTCGGCCTGAAAGTCCTAGCCTTGACGTCGTTTACAAGCTGCTCAGCCGCCGCGCTCTGCTCGCCCGTCAAGGGTGGCGGAGCATGGGCAGGATCGGGGGTCGGATACAAGCCATCGATATCGACAACAACTGGCTCGATCGCACCGACTTTCACGAGTCCCCGGATAACCGCATCGCTGACGCCAGCGATGTCAGCAAGTTCGCGCACCAGGCCTTGGCGCTCACCTATACGCTCCAGCGCCTGAGCGCGCTGTGACGTCAGGCGGTCAGGTAGACGATCGGTCGCACGATATTCGACGACAGATCGCGACGACTCAATCGCCGTCGACGAGAGCGCCATTCGAACGACTGCAGCTGGCGGCGCCAAGTAGTAATCGGCCGTCCACTCGATCAATCGCCTGAGCGGCGCTCGCAAGGGAGGCACATCCGCGACGGCAAGCAAGTTCCTAAGTCGATTATCACCTACTTCAGCATCAGACGGTAATCGATCCGCTTCCCACACTACGCCAGTCAGCTGCCGCGGTCCGAGCGGCACGGTCACGATCGAGCCGGGTTCAACTTTCATTCCGTGCGGTACACGGTAGTCGAGCGGACCCAGCGCAGAATTGAGAACGAGGACGCGAGCACGAGACATGCGCCTTGCATGTAGGAAGTCAGCCCTGTTTGCGAAACTGAGAAGTCGTTCAGCCAGCGTTCGGCTGTTAAATCTCAGACAGGGGTACGTAGGCTTGCCCAAGGAAAATTCGATCATGTTAGCCAGACCGGACTTTCACGAAGTACAGGCGAGCCGTCGCATCTTCCTGCTATCTGGGATGCTTGGCTCGGCAGCGTTGCTATCCGGTTGCGCCACGATCGGCACGAGTGGTGGTCTGGATGAGGGATTGCGGCGCCTGCTGACCATCTCGACGCAGCGCGCGGTGACGCAGCTAGTAGAGCGAAAAGGTTACTTGAACGACGCGGTTGCAAGGATCACCCTTCCGTCGAACGTAGCCGGCGGGGATCGCTCTGGAGCTGTGCTGGGAGCGTTGCTTCGCTCGCGTCCCGTGCAGGATCAGCTGTTGCGTCTCGTCAACGATGCCGCAGGCGAAGCTGCCGACCGGGCTGCCCCCATCATTCTCGACTCGATCCGCAATCTGAGCTTTACCGATGCCGCTGCGATCGCTCGAGGTGGACCCACTGCTGCCAGCGACTATCTGGAGCGCGCGATCGGGCCGCGGATCATCGACGCCATGTTGCCGGAGGTCGGGGCGGCGTTGCGAAGCTTCGACGGTAATGGCGTCCTCGGTCCGGTGCTCGGGGCCGCTACCGGCATCAACGTCGTTGGCTTGCAGCGCGTGGTGACGACGCAGGCCGCACGAGGATTGTGGCGTGCGATCGGACGCGAGGAGGCCGCCATCCGTGCCAACCCGCGCTCGGCACGTGACCCCCTGGTCGAGGCGCTTTTCGCGGGTGGTCGCTTGCTGGGCTGATTTTGCTTAAAAGAGTTACATGGAAGGCGCGGCCTACGATTTCGGCATCTACCTCGCACAGCAACGACGGCGCTCGGTCCACACGGTCCGGGCTTATCGCGCGGCTGCGGAACGGTTCACCTCGTTCCTGCATGAACATTGGGGTGCTGAGATCGATCAACGGGCGCTCTCGCGGGTCCAGGCCGTGGACCTGCGGGCGTACCTTGCCAGTCGCGTGAATGGTTCGGCGACACGGTCGAGCGGCCTCTCGAATGCATCTGCGGCGCGCGAACTGTCCGCAGTTCGCGCCTTTCTCGACTGGGCGAATGGCGTGGGTTCGACCCCAGCGTTCAAGGGTCCGCGGGTCAAGAAGGGGGTACCGCGACCGGTCGCGCCTTCTGAAGCCGTGGCGCTGGCGACCGAGGTGGCGGAGGAGAGCGACGAGGCGTGGGTGGCCGCGCGTGACTGGGCGGTGCTGCTGCTGTTGTATGGCGCGGGGCTTCGGATCGGTGAGGCGTTGGCGCTGACCGGAGCGGCGCTGCCGCTGGGTGACACGCTGGTGGTGACCGGAAAGCGCGCGAAGACGCGGGTCGTGCCGTTGCTGGCAGAAGTTCGCGCAGCAATCGAGGATTATGCCGGGCGGGTGCCGTGGCCACTCGATCGCGATCAGCCTCTGTTTCGCGGTGTGCGTGGCGGGGGATTGTCGGCGGGGGTCGTGCGGGTGAAGGTGCAGCGCGCGCGCGGCAGGCTGGGGCTGTCGGATCGCACCACGCCGCACGCGCTGCGGCACAGTTTCGCGACCCATCTGCTGGGACGGGGAGCGGACCTGCGCGCCCTCCAGGAACTGCTCGGCCATGCGAGCTTGAGTTCGACGCAGGTGTACACGCAGGTCGATGCCGCGCACCTGATGGACGTTTATCGCAACGCGCATCCGCGCGCCTGAGCGGGTGGAAGTTGAGAAAGTTGACATTCACGCGCACACGCGCGGGCGTCTCAACTTGCGGCTCCGAGGTTGCTGATCGGCACATGATGCCGAGCTAGCCATGCGAGAAACGGTAGGACAGTCGGTAGGTTGGGCTGACGATCGGCAGCAGCACGATGCCGCTACCGATCAGATCATTCGGCGTGTTCGGCCAGTACGGTCAGGCCGCGTGCGTTGACCTCGGCCAAGCCGCCGCGCACCGCGATCGTCTCGGGTGCGCCGTTCGGGGTCATCTGCACCAGCACGTTGCCGTCGCGGATCGTCGCCATGAGCGGCGCGTGGCCTTCGAGCACCGCGAAGTCGCCCTCGGTTCCCGGCACGGTCACCATATAGACCTCGTCCGAGCGCACCAGGCGCTCGGGCGTGACCAGTTCGAAGTGGAGCGCCATTACGCTTCCTGCGCCAGCTTCTCGGCCTTGGCGACGACCTCGTCGATGCCGCCGACCATGTAGAACGCCGCCTCGGGCAGATGGTCGTACTCGCCGTTCACCACCGCCTTGAAGCTGCGGATCGTGTCGTCGAGCTGGACGAACTTGCCCGGGATGTTGGTGAACACCTCGGCGACGTGGAACGGCTGCGACAGGAAGCGCTGGATCTTGCGCGCGCGGCTGACGGTCAGCTTATCCTCTTCGGACAGCTCGTCCATGCCGAGGATGGCGATGATGTCCTGCAGCGACTTGTACTTCTGCAGCGTCGCCTGCACCGCGCGAGCGGTCTCGTAGTGATCCTGGCCAACCGTGCGCGGCTCCAGCACGCGGCTGGTCGAGTCGAGCGGATCGACTGCCGGGTAGATACCCAGCTCCGAGATCGCGCGGTTGAGCACGGTCGTCGCATCCAGGTGCGCGAACGAGGTCGCCGGCGCCGGGTCGGTCAGATCGTCCGCGGGAACGTACACGGCCTGCACCGAGGTGATCGACCCCTTGTTGGTCGAGGTGATCCGCTCCTGCAGCGCGCCCATGTCGGTCGACAGCGTCGGCTGGTATCCCACCGCCGACGGGATGCGTCCGAGCAGAGCCGACACCTCTGCGCCCGCCTGCGTGAAGCGGAAGATGTTGTCGACGAAGAAGAGTACGTCCTGGCCCTCCTGGTCGCGGAAATACTCGGCGATGGCGAGACCCGAGAGCGCCACACGAGCACGCGCGCCCGGCGGCTCGTTCATCTGGCCGTATACCAGCGCGACCTTCGAGCCCTCGCTAATCGCGTTGCCCTCGGCGTCCTTGGCGATGACGCCCGCGTCCAAGAACTCGTGATAGAGATCGTTGCCCTCGCGGGTACGCTCACCCACGCCCGCGAACACCGAGGTGCCGCCGTGGCCCTTGGCGATGTTGTTGATCAGCTCCTGAATCAGCACGGTCTTGCCAACGCCGGCGCCGCCGAACAGGCCAATCTTGCCGCCCTTGGCATAGGGTGCAAGCAGGTCGATGACCTTGATCCCGGTGACCAGGATCGCGCTCTCGGTCGACTGATCGATGAACTCGGGCGCCTTCGCGTGAATCGGTGCGCGCAGATCGGTGCCGACGGGACCGCGCTCGTCGATCGGATCGCCGACGACGTTCATGATGCGGCCGAGCGTCGCCGGGCCGACCGGCACGGTGATCTGGTTACCGGTGTCGGTCACGTTCTGGCCGCGGGTCAGCCCCTCGGTCGAGTCCATCGCGATCGTGCGGACGGTGTTCTCGCCCAGATGCTGCGCGACCTCGAGCACGAGGCGGTTGCCGTTGTTGTCGGTCTCGAGCGCCGACAGGATCGCGGGCAGGTGGTTGTCGAACGACACGTCGACGACGGCGCCGATCACCTGGCTGATGCGACCCACATTGTTGCTGCCCGAGACGTTGGGGCGGTCATCGAGGACGGTTGCCATGTTCTGCTTCCTGCTTCTGAATGCTTAGAGCGCTTCGGCGCCGGAGATGATCTCGACCAGCTCGGTCGTGATCGCGGCCTGGCGCGTGCGGTTGTACTGGATCGATAGGCGATTGATCATGTCGCCGGCGTTGCGGGTGGCATTGTCCATCGCGTTCATGCGGCTGCCCTGCTCCGACGCGGCGTTTTCGAGCAGCGCGCGGAACACCTGCACCGCGACGTTGCGCGGCAGCAAGTCGGCGAGGATCTGCTCCTCGCTCGGCTCATACTCGACCGCCGCGTCGCCGTCGTTCGACAGCGCAGGTGTAAGAGTTTGGGCGAGCTTGGGATCGCGCGTCGGCACCGACACGGGGATGATCTGCTGCGTGGTCGGGATCTGCACCAGCGCCGACTGGAATTTGGCATAGAACAGGTGCGCAACGTCGAACTCGCCCGCGGCGTAGCGCGCGAGCAAATCGTCGGCGATCGCCTTCGCCTCGTCGAAACGCGCGACCTTCATCGTCGAGAGATCGTGATCGGCGACGACGCCCGTCGGATAGAAGCGCTTGATCACGCGGCCCTTGCGCCCGACCGTGTAGAACCGGACGGTCTTGCCCGCGGCTTCCAGCTCCTCGGCCTTGCGGCGCGCGGCGCGGACGATGTTGGTGTTGAACGCACCCGCCAGACCACGCTCGGAGGTGACCACCACCAGCATGTGGACTTGATCCTTGCCGGTGCCGGCGAGCAGCGGCGACGCGCCCTCTCCGCCTGCGCGCGCGGCGAGGCTGGCGACCACGCTCTCGATCCGCTCGGCATAAGGGCGACCGGCCATCGCCGCTTCCTGCGCACGGCGCAGTTTGGCGGCGGCGACCATCTTCATCGCCTTAGTGATCTTCTGGGTCGACTTGACCGAGTTGATCCTGATCTTGAGGGCCTTGAGAGACGCCATTCGTTTCCTCTTACCGTCACCGCAAGCGGATCGGGGTCAGCGTTCGCCAGGGCCGTGTCGCTTGGGACGGCCCCTCTCCCAACCCTCTCCCCGGCGGGGAGAGGGTTTTGTTCTCTTACGCGAAGGTCTTCGCAAAGGAGTCGAGCGCGCTCTTGAGCTTGCTCTCACTGTCCTTGCTCAGCTCGCGGCTGTCGCGGATCCCGGTCAGCACGTCGGCGTGCTGCTCGCGCATGAAGCTGAGCATCGCGGATTCGTAGCGCACCACGTCCTGAACCGCGACCTGATCGAGATAACCGTTGGTGCCGGCGAAGATTGAGACGGTCTGCTCCTCGAACGGCATCGGGTTGAACTGCGGCTGCTTGAGCAGCTCGGTCAGGCGCGCCCCGCGGTTGAGCAGCTTCTGCGTCGAAGCGTCGAGGTCGGAGCCGAACTGCGCGAACGCCGCCATCTCGCGGTACTGAGCGAGCTCGAGCTTGATCGAGCCCGACACCTTCTTCATCGCCTTGGTCTGCGCAGCGCCGCCGACGCGGCTGACCGACAGGCCGACGTTGATCGCGGGGCGAATGCCAGCGAAAAACAGGTCGGTTTCGAGGAAGATCTGGCCGTCGGTGATCGAGATCACGTTGGTCGGGATGTAGGCCGACACGTCACCCGCCTGCGTCTCGATGATCGGCAGCGCGGTCAGCGAGCCAGCGCCGTTTGCCTCATTCATCTTCGCCGCGCGCTCGAGCAGGCGCGAGTGGAGATAGAAGACGTCGCCCGGATAGGCTTCGCGGCCCGGCGGACGGCGCAGCAGCAGCGACATCTGACGATATGCCACCGCCTGCTTTGACAGGTCGTCGAACACGATGACGGCGTGCATGCCGTTGTCGCGGAAATACTCGCCCATCGCGGTGCCGGTGTAGGGCGCGAGGAACTGAAGCGGCGCGGGGTCCGATGCGGTCGCGGCGACGACGATGGAATATTCCATCGCGCCATTCTCCTCCAGCGTGCGGACGAGCTGCGCGACGGTTGAACGCTTCTGACCGACCGCGACGTAGACGCAGTACAGCTTCTTCGACTCGTCGGTGCCGGCGTTCGCCTGCTTCTGGTTGATGAAGGTGTCGATCGCGATCGCCGACTTGCCGGTCTGGCGGTCGCCGATGATCAGCTCGCGCTGACCGCGGCCGACCGGCACCAGCGCGTCGATTGCCTTGAGGCCGGTCTGCACCGGCTCGTGCACCGACTTGCGCGGGATGATGCCAGGCGCCTTGACCTCAACGCGGCTGCGCTGATCCGAGACGATCGGCCCCTTGCCGTCGATCGGATTGCCGAGGCCGTCGACGACGCGCCCGAGCAGCCCCTTGCCGACGGGCACGTCGACGATGGTGCCGGTGCGGCGAACGGTGTCGCCTTCCTTGATCTCCGAATCCGAACCGAACAGCACGACGCCGACGTTGTCGGCCTCAAGGTTCAGCGCCATGCCCTGCACGCCGTTGGCGAACTCGACCATCTCGCCCGCCTGAACGTTGTCGAGGCCGTAGATGCGCGCGATGCCGTCGCCGACCGACAGCACCTGGCCGGTCTCGCTGACCTGGGCCTCGGTGCCGAAATTGGCGATCTGATCCTTGATGACGCGGGAGATTTCAGCGGCGCGGATGTCCATTACTCAGCCTTTCATCGCGCTGGCGAGCGCATTCAAACGGGTGCGGATCGACGAATCGATCATCTGGGAACCGATGCGAACTACGAGGCCGCCGAGCAGGTCGGGATCGACCGACAGGTCGACCGACACCTCGCGCCCGACGCGGGTGCGCAGTTGCTGCTTCAACTCGGCAACCTGATCTTCGGAGAGCGGGTGCGCGCTCGTCACCTCGGCGGTGGTCTCGCCGCGGTGGCGCGCCGCGAGCTGGCGATAGGCGCGAATGATCGCGGGCAGCTGTCCCAGGCGGCGGTTTTCGGCAAGGACGCCGAGGAAGTTCTTGGTCGTCTGATCAACGCCGAGTTCGTCGGCGGTGGCGAGCATAGCCTTCGCCGCCTCACCGCGCGCGACGAGCGGCGACGAGGTCAGCGCGCGGAAGTCGGCCGACTGATCGATCGCGTCGCGGACGCGCGACAGGCTCTGCTCGACCTCGTTGACCGTGCGCGCCTCGACCGCGAGATCGAACAAAGCGGTGGCGTAGCGTCCGCCCAGGCTCGCCTGGATGCTGCTACCGTGTGTGCCGCTGGAACTATCCACGCGATCCGAATTCCTTGCCTAACAATGTCGGCGTCCACGAGAATCGGCCGCCGGAGGATTTTTCCCCGAGCGAACGGATGGCGCGCGAACGGCACCTCGCAAGGGTTGGCGGGCGGGTAGCATTGGTCCCTCCGATTGACAACCGGGGACGCGTGACCGCGTGAAACGATGATGAACGCGAGATGATCCGCCTGTCATGATTGCCAACAGCCGTTGTCACGAAGGCTGAACGGCGCATTAGGTAAATCGCAAGCCTTGCCGCGCTACCCCAACCTCCAAGAACCGTAAGGATCGTGGTGGAATGAACGCGTTCGGGCGTCGTAACAATATCGGTGGTGCTGCGGCGCGGCCCGGCTTCGGTGTCGCGCGCCCGATGCAGGGCGGCGGGTTCCAGAAGCCCGAACCCGCGGGCGAGCAGTTTCCCGCGCTCGACACGCTGACGCTGCCCGCGGCGGAGGAGTCGCTGGTGCCCGCGTCGCAGCTCGACGCGATGCAGCGGCTGGCCGACCGGCAGGCGGCATCGGGCGAGGCAGGATCGAGCCGGGTCGAGGGTTTCGAGGCATCGATCCACCGCATCAAGGAGCAGGTGCTGCCGCGCCTGCTCGAACGCGTCGATCCCGAGGCGGCGGCGACGCTGGGCAAGGATGAGCTGGCGGAGGAATTCCGCCCGATCATCGGCGAGGTGCTGGCCGAGCTGCGGCTGACGCTCAACCGGCGCGAGCAGTTCGCGCTGGAAAAGGTGCTGGTCGACGAACTGCTCGGGCTTGGGCCGCTCGAGGAGCTGCTGGCGGACGCCGACATCAGCGACATCATGGTCAACGGCCCCGACCAGACCTTCGTCGAGCGCAAAGGCAAGCTGGAGCTGGCGCAGATCCAGTTCCGCGACGAGGAGCATCTGTTCCAGATCGCGCAGCGCATCTGCAACTCGGTCGGTCGCCGCGTCGATCAGACCACGCCGCTCGCCGACGCGCGCCTGAAGGACGGTAGCCGCGTCAACGTGATCGTGCCGCCGCTCTCCCTCAAGGGCACGGCGATCTCGATCCGTAAGTTCTCGGCGAAGCCGATCACGCTCGACATGATGGCGGGGTTCGGCAGCATGAGCCCGAAGATGGCGACCGCGCTGAAGATCGCGGGTGCGTGTCGGTTCAACGTCGTCATCTCGGGCGGTACCGGCTCGGGCAAGACGACGATGCTGAACGCCTTGTCCAAGATGATCGACCCAGGCGAGCGCGTGCTGACGATCGAGGACGCGGCCGAGCTTCGACTGCAGCAGCCGCATTGGCTGCCGCTGGAAACGCGGCCGGCGAACCTGGAGGGTCAGGGCGAGATCAGCATCCGTGACCTCGTCAAGAACGCGCTGCGTATGCGCCCGGATCGCATCATCCTGGGCGAAATTCGCGGGTCGGAGTGTTTCGACATGCTCGCCGCGATGAACACGGGTCACGATGGATCGATGTGTACGCTTCACTCCAACTCGCCGCGCGAGGCGCTGGCGCGTATGGAGAACATGGTGATGATGTCGGACATCAAGGTGCCGAAGGAAGCGATCAGCCGCCAGATCGCCGACAGCGTCGACATGATCATCCAGGTCAAGCGCCTGCGCGACGGCAGCCGCCGCGTCACTAACATCACCGAGGTGATCGGGATGGAAGGCCCCGTCATCGTGACGCAGGAATTGTTCAAGTTCGAGTATCTGGACGAGAGCGCCGACGGCAAGATCATCGGCGAATATCGCGCGATGGGCTTGCGGCCGTACACGATCGACAAGGCCAAGCAGTTCGGGTTCGACCAGGCGTTCCTCGAAGCCTGCCTGTAAGAAGCCTGTTTGTAAGAGGCCTGTTTGTAAGAGGCTGGGCGAAACAGGCGTGACCCGCGCCACGCGCGCGCTACAACGTCGGGCGTGTCGATCCTTCTCGCCCTTGCCGCCGCGCTCGCCCCCGTTGCGACAGCGCCTGCCGCTGCCGATTTCGACAACGGCGCGCAGACGCTGTCGCCCGACCACGAGACATGCTGGATCCCGTTCGAGTTCACGCCGGGCAATCAGATCCGTTTCGTCATGGCGCTGGAAGGAAACCCGGTCAGCGCGATTCTGGATACGGGCGTCAGTTACTCGGTGCTCGCCAAGCGCTACGCCGAGGCGCAACATCTGCGGGTGCGCGGCGACGCCAAGGCGGACGTGATCGGCGGATCGGTGCCGGTCGGCTGGATCCCGACGCGCATGCTGGCGATCGGCGGCCTCAGGCGCGAGGGCGGCCGGCTGGTCGTCGCCGACCTGCCCGCCGCGGCAACCGGGAGCGCGACGGCGGTCGACCTGCTCGTCGGCCGCGATCTGACCGCGGGCTACGCACTCGACATCGACTATGCCGGGCGCCGCTTCCGCTTCCTGCGCTCGGGACGAACGCCGTTCGCGGGCACCTCATCGCCGTTGTCGATCGCACCCGAGCGGCTGGTGTACGTGAGCTCGGTCGTGCTGAGCGGCGCGGAGCTGCGCCCGATGGTGGTCGATACTGGCGACGGCTCGGCGATCACGCTGAGCAAGGCCGGCTGGAACACTGCGCAGATGTCGAGCCGCGCCACCACCACGACCGTGTCATTCGGGCTCGCAGGGCCGGTCGTCAGCGAGGTCGCGATCGTGCCGCAGCTGGTCGTGGGCAAAACGATCGCGAAGAACGTCGAGGTGCGGGTCGAGCCGAGCGGCGGCTTCTCCGACAAGATCGGCGTCGCGGGGAGGATCGGTTCGGGTTTCCTGCAGAATTACCGCGTGCTGCTTGATCCCACCGCCGGGCAGATGCTGCTGTCACCGGGTCCGGGCGCGGACAAACCCCCGCTCAGGTCGACGAGCGGACTTCTGCTCGGCATCGCGCGGGATCGGCTGAAAGTACTCCACGTCATGCGCGGCGGACCCGCCGCGGCGGCGGGATGGCGCGACGGCGACCTGATCTGCCGCGTCGACGGACAGGCGATCACGCCCGCCTACGCGACCAGCCCGCTCGCGCGCTGGACCGCCGGGGCGCCGGGGCGAATTGTGGCACTCACCTTGTGCGACGGCACACAGCGGCGACTGACGCTCGCCAACTTCTACTAGCCTTTCGCCACCAGCAGCAGCGCGACCGCGAGCAGGATCAGTGCGAGCATCTGCACGCCGCGCCAGTCGAGCAGCCCGACCGCGTCAGGATCGACGCGCCTTGCACGACGGCGCTCGCGCCACGCAGCGAACAGCACGAGCAGCAGCGCGAGGATCGCGACGATCCCCGCGCCAACCTGCACGTCGCTTGCATCGCTCAGCACTTGTGTCGCGTCCATCGCTCGTCCAGCCTGCACGCATCAATCCCAGGAGGTTCGATGCCCCGTTCCACATTCCTTGCCCGACCCGCACTCGTGCTGGCCGCGACGCTCGCGCTCAGCGTCGGGATCCACGCCGCCACCGCGCCAAAGGTCGATCCCGCCATTGCACGCGCCGTTGCCGACACGTCACGCAGCGAAGCCGACCGCGCGCGCGATCGCTACCGCCACCCGGCCGAGACGCTCGCCTTCTTCGGTGTGACGCCGGCGAAGAAGGTGGTCGAGTACAACCCGAGCGGCGGCTGGTACAGCCAGATCCTGGCGCGGGTGCCCGCGAACGGCGGCAGCTACACCGCGCTCGTCACCTCGGCGAAGGCGGCGGATGGTGCGCGGCAGATGCTGGCGACGAAATCGCTGACCGGCAGTGTCGCCACGGTTGATCCCGCCACGGGCACGTCGACGGTGCCGGCGAACAGCCAGGACGTGGTACTGACGTTCCGCAACGTCCACAATCTGACGATGGCGGGCGGGCAATCGGCCGCGAACGTGTTCAAGGCGTGGTTCACGATGCTCAAGCCCGGCGGCACGCTCGGCATCGTCGACCACCGCCTGCCCGAGCAGGCCGACGCCGCGCGCGAGCGCGAGAGCGGTTACCTGAAGGTCTCGACGATACGCCGGCTGGCGGAAGACGCAGGGTTCAAGCTGGCGGGCACGTCGGAGGTGAACGCCAATCCCAAGGACGACACCAATCATCCCAAGGGCGTGTGGACGCTGCCGCCGACCTATGCCGCCGGCGACGCCGACCGCGCGAAATATGCCGCGATCGGCGAGAGCGACCGCATGACGCTGCGCTTCGTCAAGCCGCGCTGAACCCGGGTGCGGTAAGCGACCGATCCGGCCGCTTACCGCACCAATTTCTCGACCTTGTCCTGAAGCTTGGCGAGTTCGGCCTTCAATGCCGCAATCTCGTCGTCCTTCGAGGCGGTCGACGAGGCCGGCGCCGGCTTGGCTGCCGGGGTAAACGCATTCGCCGCGGCCTCGAACATCTCCATGTTGCGCTTGGCGATCTCGGCAAAGGGGGAACCGGCGAAGGCACCCTCGACCGCGGTCTTGAATTCGGCCTGGTTGCGGTGGAAGCTGTCCATCGACGCCTCGAGATAGCCCGGCACCATCGCCTGCATCGAATCGCCGTAGAGCGCGATCAATTGCCTGAGGAACGGCACCGGCAGCATCGTCTGCCCGCGGCTCTCCTCCTCCATGATGATCTGTGTCAGGACATTGTGCGTGATGTCCTCGTCGGTCTTGGCGTCGAGCACCTTGAAGTCGCGACCCGCGCGGGTCATCGCCGCCAGGTGGTCGAGCGTGATGTAGGACGAGCTCTCGGTATTGTAGAGCCGGCGATTGGCGTATTTCTTGATGATGACGGTGCCGTCGGTACGCTGCTTCTTCATCCTCGCCTCGCCTCCTTGTTATGAAGTGGAGGCTATCGTACCGCGTGACGCGCTGCAACACGGCCGCTGTGCTGCGCAGCAAAGGCCGCGGATCAGCCGTGCCAGTGGCGATCGAAACGTTGGCCAAGACCGGTTACCAGTTCGTACTGGCTCATCCCCGACGCCTTTGCCGCGCGGGGAAGATCGGGATCGAAACCGATCCAGTCGCCTTCCGCGACGTCGGCTTCGCTCACGTCGAGCGCGACGAGGTCCATCGACACGCGCCCGATCACCGGCAGCACCGCGTCACCGGCGAACGCCCGACCGGTGTCGGAGAAGCCGCGCCAATAACCGTCGGCGTAGCCCAAATTGACGATCGCCACCTGCGTCTCGGCGGGTGCGGTCCAGGTGGCATTGTAGCCGACCGTCTCGCCCGCGCGCACCATGCGGCGCTGCAGCACCTCCGCCTCGATCCGCACGACCGGCCGGATCACGTCCGCGAGCGCCGCAACCGGTACTCCGCCGTAGAGCGCGAGACCGGGCCGGGTGAGATCGAAATGGTAATCCCCGCCGAGCGTGATGCCGGCCGAGTTGGCGAGGCTCATCCGCTTCGCACTCGTTCGCCCGGCGAGTGCTGCAAAGCGCGTGCGCTGCTGCTCGTTCATCGCGCTGTCCTCGTCGGCGCAGGCGAGATGGCTGATCAGCGTGTCGATCGTGAGACCGTCGAGCAGGCCGTCGGCAACGTCGCCCGGCGACACGCCCAGGCGGTTCATGCCGGTGTCGACCATCACGTCGCACGCGCGGCCCCCGGCGTCGCGCCAGCGCTGCACCTGCGCGGGCGTGTTGAGCACCGGGCGCGCGGCGAGCGTGCATGCCGCGGCCATGTCTGCGTCGCGTACGCCGTGGAGCACCGACAAGGTCGCGCCCGCGTCTGCCAGCCGAGCGTCGGCGAGCGCGAGCGCCTCGTTCCACGACGAGACGAAGAAGTCGCGGCACCCCGCGGCGAGCAGGCGCGCGACGGCGGCATGCGCGCCGAGGCCGTAGCCGTCTGCCTTGACCGCCGCGCCGCATGCCGCGGCTCCGCTGAGTTTGGAGAGAGCGCGCCAGTTCGCCGCGAGCGCGGCGCCGTCGAGGGCGAGGCGTTGCGGAGCGGTCATGGTCAGGGGCGGCGACGCGAAGCGATCATCCAGGCTGCCCTAAAGCCTCGCACGCGATCACGCCACCGTGTCGGGTGCTCCGCGCGTCTCCTTCAGACCGAACAGCGTGACCAGCAGCGCGAGCAGCGTGACACCCCAGGTGTACCACAGCCCCGAATAGGGATCGCCGGTCTTCGCAACGATATACTGGCTGATGAACGGCAGAAATCCGCCGAAATAGCCGGTGCCGAGATGGTACGGGATCGACAGCGACGAGTAGCGGATCTCGGGTGGGAACATCTCGGCCAGGAGCGCCGCGACGGGGCCGTAGGTGATGCCCGAGAGCATCGACATCGCGAGGATCGCGAGAAGGATCAGCGCGATGTTGCCGGCGGTGGGCGTCACCTTGGTGAGATTATAGCCGCCGCGCGCGAGCGCCGCGTCGAGGCCGGCAGGCGACGTGTCCGCAACCAGGGTGTCGCCGATCGTCACCTGCGTCTCAGCGGCGGTCCGCGTCGTGTAGGGCACGCCTTTCTTCGACAGGGCATCGAGCAGCTTGCCGCACGCGGTCGCCTGTTGCTTGTCGAACGGGCTGTAGCGGCAGTCCGCGCCCGAGACGACGACGGGGTTGGCCTCCGCTGCGCGCGCGAGGCCGGGGTTGGCGGCCGCACCGATCGTCCAGAAGATCGGGAACAGCAGCGCGAGCGTCAGCACGTAGCCGACCACGATCGGCTTCTTGCGCCCGACCTTGTCGCTGACATGGCCGAAGAGCAGGAACCAGCCCGTCCCCATCAGCACGCCGAAGCCGGTGATGAGCTGCGCGGTGGTTTCCTCGACGCGCATCGTCGTCTGCAGGAACGACAGCACGGTGAACATGGCGGTGTACCAGATCACGGTCAGCCCCGCGGCGATGCCGAACAGCGCGACGACCATGCGGCGGATGTTGCCGGGGTAGGTGAAGCTCTCCTTGAGCGGATTGACCGCGCGCTCGCCCGCGGCGCGCATCTTCTGAAACACCGGGCTCTCAGACAGCTTGAGCCGCATCCACAAGGAAATTGCGAGCAGCAGCAGCGAGAAGAGGAACGGCAGCCGCCAGCCCCATGCCTCCCACGCGGCGCCGGACACCAGCGCCTTGAACAGCAGGATGACGGCGAGGCTGAGGATGAAACCGCCGACCACGCCCGCCTGGATGAAGCTGGTGTAGAAGCCCGAGCGACCCGGCGGGGAGTGTTCCGCGACGTAGATCGCCGCGCCGCCGTACTCGCCGCCGAGTGCGAGGCCCTGCGCGATGCGGAGCAGCAGCACGATCGCGGGCGCGGCGTAGCCGATTGCAGCGGCGGACGGGGTCAGGCCGACACCCGCCGTGGCGATGCCCATCAGCGTGATGGTGACGAGAAAGGTGTATTTGCGCCCGAGCCGGTCGCCGAGATAGCCGAACAACGCGGCACCCAGAGGGCGGAAACCGAAGCCGACCGCGAACCCCGCCCAGGCGAGCAGGGTCTGCACCGTTTCGTTGCCCGCCGGAAAGAAGGTGCGCCCGATGATGCCTGAGGCGGCAAGCGTGCCGTAGATGAAGAAATCGTACCACTCGAACACGGTGCCGAGCGCGGAGGCTGAGATGACGAGCCGGATGTCGCCGTGGCTCGGCGCTTCTTCCCCGTCGATCACTGCTGCGGCCATGTGCCTGTCCTCCCCTTCTCCACGAGTCATGTCGAGGGAAAGGGGCTAGAGCAAGCGGATCAGAACAGGCGTGTCAGGCCGTAGAAGAGCGCGCCAACCGCGGCAGACGCGGGAATGGTGATGATCCAGGCGATCACCACACTCTGCGCGACGCCCCAGCGGACCGCGGAGGCGCGGCGCGCGGTGCCCGCGCCGATGATCGCGCCGGTGATCGTGTGCGTGGTCGACACAGGAATGCCGAGCGCGGAGGCGGTGAACAGCACGATCGAGCCGGCGAGCGACGAGGAGAAGCCCTGGTGCTGCGACAGCTTGGTAATGCGAGAGCCCATCGTCTCGATGATCTTCCACCCGCCCGTCATCGTGCCGAGCGCGATCGCGACGTAGCAGCTGATCGCAACCCAGTGCGGCACCTCGAACGGACCCGACAGACGACCGGTCGAGTAGAGCAGCACGGTGATGATCCCCATCGTCTTCTGCGCGTCGTTCAACCCGTGACTGAGCGAGTAAGCGGCGGAGGACAGCAGGTGGAGCGCGCGAAAGCTCCGCTCGGCCTGGACCGAGGTCGAGCGGCGGAACGCCCAGCTGGAGAGCAGCATGACGAGCATGGCGAGGATCATGCCGAGAAGCGGCGACAGCACGATCGCGAGCACGGTCTTGTTGAGCCCGCCCCATTGGATGCCGCCGATGCCGGCATGCGCGACGCCCGCGCCGATCAGCCCGCCGACGAGCGCGTGGCTGCTCGACGAGGGGATGCCGCGCAGCCAGGTGACGACGTTCCAGAACATCGCGCCGCCCAGCGCGCCGAAGATGACCGCCGGGGTGACGACATCCTTGTCGATCAGGCCTTTGCCGATCGTTTCCGCGACCGCGTGGAGGCTGGGAAACGCAATGGTCAGGAAATAGGCGGCGAAGTTGAACACGGCGGCGAACAGCACCGCCTTCACCGGCGACAAGAGCCGGGTCGCGACCACGGTAGCGATCGAATTGGCGGCGTCGTGGAGGCCGTTCAAATAGTCGAAGGCAAGCGCGACGGCGATCAGGCCGACGAGCAGCGGAAAGGCGAGTTCGTGCATTGCGCGCAGCCGGTCAGGCGTGATCGATGACGATGCCGTCGATCTCGTCGGCGACATCCTCGAACGCGTCGACGATGCGCTCCAGGTGCTTGTAGAGCTCTCGCTCGACGACGAAGCGCAGCGTGTCGCTGGCGCCATGCTTCTGCAGCGAGCGCTTGAGCCCCGCGGCGTGAATTTCGTCGGCGTGACCCTCGATGCGGATCACGCGCTCGGTCAGTTCATGCAGGCGCTCGCCGTTGCGCGCCACGTCGCGCAGCAGCGGGATCGCCTCGGCGGTGACGCGCGCGGCGTCGACGATGATCGCGGCCATGTCGCGCATCTCGGGCTCGAACTCGGTCACCTCGTACAGGTCGCACGCGGCCGCGAAGACCTGCATCTCGTCGATCGTGTCGTCGAGCGCGCCGATCAGCGCGGTGATCGCGCCGCGGTCGAACGGGGTCAGGAAGGTCGCGCGCACGGTTTTCAGCACGTCACGGGTGATCGCATCGGCGTCGTGCTCACGCTCGACCACCTCGCGGATATGCTCCTTCGCGGACGGGCCACCCTCGAGCAACCGCGCGGTCGCCTCTGCGCCGGCGAGAACGGTCGCGGCGTGTGCCTCGAACATCTCGAAGAAATTACCGGTCTTCGGCAGCAGCCGCTGAAACCACGCGAACATTGTACCCCACTTATGGTTGGTCCGATTCGCGGTGGCCCTAGCACCGGATTGTTGCACTGCAACGCGGAACTGCGACGGAGCGAAGGAGCGGATGAGTTCGCGCAGGTCGGGCTCGTCGACGCGCTCGGCGGCCTCCGCAAGCGAGAACCAGCGCCGCTCGCGCTCGCCCTGCTCCTTCCACGTCGGCAGCTCCTGCGTGACTGCGAGCGGAAACACGTCGACGTCGATCATCAGCGACGCGCCGCTGCCGCGCCGCTTGCGATACCGATAGGCGCCGAGCGGTACCGGGCAGAGCGCGCCGGAGACGCCGGCTTCCTCCTCCGCCTCCTGTGCGGCGGCCTCGGGCAGTGAGCTGCCGGGACCGATGTTTCCCTTCGGGATCACCCAGCGACCGGTGCCGCGAGAGGTGACGAGCAGCACGCACACGCCCTCCCCGCCCGCGGCAGCGTCGATCCGGTACGGCAAGGCGGCGATCTGTCGAATGGAAACGGCCCCCGGTTTAGCGCATCGCCCGCGCAATCGAACGACGATCGCCGATGCGGGGCCCCACTTACAACGACGCCCCGGAGCCGTACAGTCCGGGGCGTCGAGCGCGATGGTCGCAGGCTTCTGGCGGCGCGTCAGTGGCTGGCGGTGTTGCCCGCCGCACGGCGCTGCACGTAGGCGAGCGTCAGTTCGGCGTTATGCTCGTCGACCCAATTGGCCATCGACAATTCCTCGTCGAGCGAAGTGGTGAGCAGCGGCGTCGCCTGCGCGAAATTCCCTGCGTCGGCGAGCGTGATGAGCGATTTGTAACTCGCCGCCTCAAAATTTTCGAACGCCAAGTTGGCGAAGGTGTTCTTCAGGATCTCGTCGGGCGCGAACACGTGCGCGATCGCGGCGAGATTTCCCGAGATCGAAAGCCCGATGTCTTTGAGCGTCGAATGTGTCTCGTTGAAGCTCGACAGGATCTCTTCGAGGCGCTGGATCTGCTGCTCAGTCTCGCTGCGGTGCAGCCGCAGACGGTCGGCGACCTGCGGATAATGTTCGAGATGGTCGAGTTGGCGGTCAATCAGTGCGAGCGCCTGATGCTCGACGCCGTGAGCGTTCTTCAATCCGGTGACGAACACCGATTGAACAACGTCGGTCGGGTAGCTGGCCATGCGCTTGTCTCCGTCGATAGGGGGCGGGTCGTTCGTGCCCACGACCAAAGCAGCGCCGGCACTGCCGTTCCCCGGGAAATGGCCTAATTGACGCAGGTTAGCCGTTACCTGCGCACGGACCTACGACGCTGCACCCCTTGCCACCGCGCCGCGATTATCGTTTCAGGCCGACGCAGGGGGAACGACGATGCCGGACGCACTGGAGAGTTTGTGGCGGACGCTGTGCGGCGTGCTAGGCGCACACGGCGCGGTGGTGGACGGCGCCGCGAGTTACGCGCCGGGTGACTTCTCGATCCACTTCTTCCTGCAACTGGCCGTGATCCTGATCGCGTGTCGGGTCGTCGGCTGGGTCGGGCGCGTCGCACTCGGCCAGCCGCAGGTGGTGGGCGAGATGATCGCGGGTGTGGTGCTGGGACCATCGCTGCTGGGACTGATCGCACCGGGATTGCAGGGTGCGATCTTTCCTAAGGAAACGAAAAACGTCCTCTACGCCGGCGCGCAGCTGGGTGTCGGGCTGTACATGTTCCTGGTCGGCACGACGCTCAGGCTCGACCATTTCCGGTCCAAGGCGCCCAGTGCGTCCGTCGTGTCGCTCGCGGGGATCGCGGCGCCCTTCGCGGTGGCGGTCGTGCTGACACCGTGGCTGCTCGGCGTGCCGGGGCTGTTCGCGATCGGGATCAGCCAGTTCAATGCGACGCTGTTCCTGGGCGCGTGCATCGCGCTGACCGCGTTTCCGATGCTGGCGCGGATCATCAACGAACGCGGGCTGGCCGACTCGGCGCTCGGCACGCTCTCGCTGACCGCTGGCGCGTTCGACGATGCGGTGTCGTGGTGCGTGCTGGCGATCGTGCTGGCGACGTTCGGTGGCGGCGCGGGCGTCGCGATCCTGGCGATCGGCGGCGGCATAGTCTGGGGCGCGCTGGTGCTGGTGTTCGGGCCGCGGCTGCTCGCGCCGCTGGCGCGCGCGGTGGAGCGCAAGGATGAGTTGACGCCGCCGCTACTTGCCGTCGTGCTGATCGCCTTCTGCCTGTCGGCGTTCCTGATGGACGCGGTCGGCATTCACGCGATCTTCGGCGGGTTCATCATGGGCGTGGTGATGCCACGGGGCCGGCTGACGGAGGAAATCCGCGCCAAGATCGAGCCGGTGACCGTGGTGCTGCTGCTGCCGATGTTCTTTACCTATTCCGGGCTCAACACGCGGCTGGATGCGGTCAGTTCGCCGGCGCTGCTGCTTGTTGCAGCCGTGATCCTGGCGGCATCGGTGCTGGCAAAGGGCGGGGCCTGCTACCTCGCGGCGCGGCTGGCGGGTGAGGACAATCGCACCGCGCTCGGCATCGGCGCGCTGATGAACTCGCGCGGGTTAATGGAGCTAATCATCATCAACATCGGGCTGCAGAAGGGTATCATCGGCCCGACGCTGTTCGCGATGCTGGTGCTGATGGCGATCGTGACGACGATGATGGCGAGCCCGCTGTTCGAGTGGGTCTATGGCCGGCACGGTCGCGCGAGTGGCGCGCTGAGCGAGATGCCGGCGCGGTAGCGTTCAGCGCGCGGATGTCGTGCCCTGAAGCGTCACAAGCGCGGCGACGATCGCGGGCTCGTCTGCGGGGCTGATGGGGGCATGATAGGCTTCGCGCATCTTGGTGACGGTCGCCTGCCACTTGTCGGCAGTCAGTGGCGGCTGTCGTGTGAGGAAATCGGGCGAGTGGCAGGCGGTGCAATGCTGCGACAGTGTCGTGCCCGCCGGCGTGTCGGGCAGCGCGGCGGTTTCAGCGGGCAGCGTGATGCTGACCGGCTGGAACGCGCCGGTCGGCTTCGCGAGCGGCGCGTCGGGCTCGGCCGAGCAGCCGGCGAGCAGCACCGTTGCGGTGAGGATCGCGACCCTCACGCGGCCGTCACCGCGACCGAGGCGATCTGGCTGCGCATGTAGCCGCCGGGGTTCCAGATCGCGTCCATCGATTGCGCCTGTCCGTCGGCGTTGGTGCAGCGCGCCCACAGGCGAAAGCCGCCCGGCCGCAGCCCGCCGATAGTAGCCTCCCACAGGCGGAAGCCGTATTTGCCCTGATCGGGGCCGAGGTGCGCTGCGTGCCACGTCTTTCCTGCGTCCATCGACAGGTCGACGCGCGCGACCGCGCTCGCCCCGCCCATCGCGAGGCCGCGGACGTAAAAGGGATCGTTCGCAACCACCTTGGTCGCGCGATCGACGTTGGTGAAGAAGGCGCGCGGCGTCATGCGGTTGATCGGGACGGTCGGGAAATCCTTCGCGCCCGGCTGCACGCCCGCGTCTGGTGTCGCGGGGATCTTGTACGCCTTCGCCATCCAGTAGTTATCGTCCTCGCCCATCAGCACCTCGATCCGGTCGAGTGCCTTGACCCAGTAGGTCGAGTACCAGCCCGGCACGATCAGGCGGATCGGATAGCCGTTGAGCATCGGCAGCGGCGCGCCGTTCATGGCAAGCGCGATCATCACCTCACCGTCGCGTGCGTGGTCCAGCGCGAGCGACTTGGCGAACCACGGCGCGCCGGGCGGCGGGCGGTCGAGGCCAGAGACGCGAACGTTGGCCGCGCCGCGTGCGACGCCGGCGAGGTCGAGCACGTCGCGCAGGCGCACGCCGCTCCACAGCGCGTTACCGATCGCGCCGTCGCCCCATTGCGCGCCGGGCACGCGGGGAGAGAATAGCGCTCGCGAGTTGCCCGAACACTGGTTCACCGCCGCAATCTCGACACGGGGCAGCCTGGCGAGGTCGGCGAGCGTCAGCGCGACCCGGCGTTGCACCGCGCCGCCGATGCGGAGGCGGAAGGTCGAAGGATCGACCGCCGTCGGAATGTCCTGATAATGCCAGCGGACGAAGAAGCGGTCGTTGGGCGTGAACACCTCGCCGTCCATCGCGCTCATCGGCGTCTCGAGCAGCGGCGCGCGTTCGCGCAGCACGATCATGCTGCCCTTCTGCGGCCAGTCGCCCGAGAGCTGACGCGTGCCGCCCGCGAAGCCGAGGTCGACCTGCTGCGCCGCCGCGCCGGTCGCGAGGCCCCCACCGATCAGGCTGGCACCGCCGAGCCCAAGCAGCGTCAACGCCTCGCGGCGGTCAGGCGCCGGATTAAGCCAGCGCGGCGGCATCGTGCACCACCAATGGCGCGAAGCGCGCGACCTGCCGCCCGACCAGGCGAAGTTGCTCGACCACCGCCGCGTCGCTCGCGCCGCCCTCGTCGTCGAACTTGGTCACCTGGCTGTTGATCGCGGCGGCAAAGGGTGTGGGCCAGCCGCGCAGCGCGTGGACGATCGAGCGCAGCGCCGCGATCGTCGAGCCCGTCGCCTGCCAGCCGTAGGCGGTCGCGATCAGTCCGACGGGCACGTCGGCGAGATACGGCCGCTCCGCATCGCGTGCGGTTTCCTCGAGCAGATCGAGCGCATTCTTGACCACGCCCGAGATGCTGCCGTGATAGCCGGGGCTGGCGATGATGACGGCCGATGCCTGACGTACCGCGGCGACGAACGCCTGTTCCTCGTCGGTCCGGCTCGTCGCCTTCGGATCATAGAGCGGCAGCCGCGCGAGCGCGTCGCCGCCGAACAGGCGCGTGCAGAACCCCTGCTCGCCCGCGGCCTCCAGCGCGATCCGCAGCGCGCGCTCGGTCGAGGACAGCCCACCGATCGTGCCGCCGATCCCCACCACCAATGGCTTATTCACCGCGACGTTCCTTGTCTGCCCGCCTCACAGCGGCGCGTGGTCGATCCGCGGCAATACGTGACGCGCGAACAGGTCCGCTTCCGCCGCATGGGGATAACCCGACAGGATGAAGGCGTCGATTCCCATGTCGCGGTACATCTGCAGCTTGGCGAGCACCTGATCGGGATCGCCGACGATCGCCGCACCGCAGCCCGAGCGCGCGCGCCCGACGCCGGTCCACAGATTCTCCTCGGCATAGCCGTCGTCCGACGCGCCTTCGCGCAAAGCGGCCTGCGCGGCGACGCCCATCGAGGTGGCGTCGAGCGACTTGGCGCGAATCTGCGCGCCCTCCTCCGCGTCGAGTTTGGAGAGCAGGCGATCGGCGTAGGCGCGCGCCTCGGTTTCGGTGTCACGAACGATGACGTGCGCACGGTAGCCGAACTTGAGCGTGCGGCCGTAGTCGGCGGCGCGCTTGGTCATGTCGGCGATGATTTCCGCCACCTTTTCCTTGGTGTCGGGCCACATCAGATACACGTCGCACGCACGCGCCGCTGCGTCGCGCGCGTCGGGTGACAGGCCTCCGAAGTAGAGCGGCGGCGCCTTGCCCGAGAAGGTCTTCACCCCCGCGGGATCGACGTCGAGCTTCCAGAACTCGCCCTGGTGGTTCAGATGCTCGCCGTTCAAGAGCGTCTTCAGGATCTGCATCGCCTCGACCGTCCGCTGATAGCGCGGCGCGGAGGCGAGCTTCTCGCCCGGCAGGTCGGAGGAGATGATGTTGATCTTCAATCGCCCGCGCGCAATCTGGTCGATCGTGGCGATCTGCCGCGCGAGCTGCGGCGGCCAGCTCTCCCCGACGCGCACCGCCATCAACAGGTGGATGGCCCGTGTCAGCGTCGCGATCGCGGCAGCGAAGGCGGTGGTGTCGATGCCGAGCGCGTAGCCCGAGGGGAGCAGGATGTTGTCGAACCCGCCGGTTTCCGCCTGCTGCACGATGTCGCGGCAATGCTCCCACGACGATTTCAGCTTGGGATCGGGCACGCCGAGGAACTCGTAATCGTCGTCGCATAGCGCCGAGAACCACGAAATCTCGCATGGCCCACGCGTGGAATCGCTCACAATCCTCTCCCCTCTCGTTCGTTATCGTGTGTCGGTTACGGCAGCCGCTCGCCGCGCGCGGCGACGAGGACATCGTACCAGTCCTGACGCGACCAGCTGACCTTGAAGGCGTCGGCGAGCTCGGCGATGCGCGCGGTGTTCTGCGTGCCGACAATCGGGATGATCCGCGCCGGGTGCGCCATGATCCAGCTGTAGGTCGCGGCCGCGCGGCTGACGCCGAAGCGCGTCGCGAAAGTGTCGAGCGCGTGGGCCACCGCCTGCTCGCGCGGGTTGCCCGGCGTGCCGATGCGCCCGCCGCCGAGCGGCGACCAGGCGAGCACCGCCAGGTCCAGCTCCATCGCCTGATCGATCAGACCGTTCGTCAGCGGATCGAGGAACAAGGGCGAATATTCGGGCTGCTGCGAGGCGAGCGGGACCGACAGGAACGAGGCGAGCACGCGGGTCTGATCCGCGGTGTAGTTCGATACGCCGACCGCGCGGACCTTGCCCGACGACACCATGTCGTCGAGCGCGCGGGCAACCTCCTGCGGGTGCGCGAGGATGTCGGGGCGGTGGATCTGGTAGAGATCGACCGAGTCGACCTTCATGCGGCGAAGCGAGTCGTCGAGCGCCTTGGTCAGATACGCGGTGCTCGAGTTGTACGGCACCGGCGGGGTGATGCCGCCCTTGGTGGCGAGCACCATGCGGTCGCGCAGACCCGGTGTCTCGGCGAACACCTCGCCCAGCAGCGACTCGGCGTCGCCGAACCCACCACTGCCGTCGAAGCCGTAGATATCGGCGGTGTCGAACAGCGTGACGCCGGCGTCGAACGCGGCCTCGATCAGCGCGCGCCCCTCTGCGGAAGACACGCCGGCGAAGCGCCACATCCCCCATGCGATCGGGCTGACAGACAATCCGCTCTTGCCGAGAGGACGTGGTTCGGGCGATAGAGTGATTTCAGACATCGTTGTCATACGTACGGCGGCGAGTGGAGAGGAGCAAGGGCTTTGGAAGGGCAAGTGCGTTACGGCCTGGTCGGCACCGGCATGATGGGGGTCGAGCATCTCAACAATCTGGCAATCACGCCGGACGCGGTGGTGACCGCGATCGCCGACCCGACCGAGCGCTCGCTCGGCTGGGCGAAGAAGGCGCTGGGCGACCGCGCCGAAGGCGTGCAAGCGTTCGGCTCTTCCGCCGAGCTTGCGAAGAGCGGGCTGGTCGACGCGGTGATCGTTGCCAGCCCCAATTACACGCACCGCGACGTGCTGACGCCGTTGTTCGGCGAGGGGCTGGCGATCCTGTGCGAGAAGCCGCTGGCGACGACGATTCCCGACGCGCGCTGGGTGGTCGAGCAGGCCGAGGCGAGCGCGCGGCCGTTCTGGACCGCGATGGAATATCGCTACATGCCCCCCGCAGCCGAGTTCATCGCACAGGTGCACAATGGGCGCATCGGTGCGCTCAAGATGCTGTCGATCCGCGAGCACCGCTTCCCGTTCCTGGAAAAGGTCGCCGACTGGAACCGCTTCAGCGCGAACACCGGCGGCACGATGGTGGAGAAATGCTGCCACTTCTTCGACCTGATGCGGCTGATCACGCAGTCGGAGGCGGTGCGTGTCTACTGCTCGGGCGCGATGGACGTGAACCATCTGGACGAGTCCTATGATGGCCGCACGCCCGACATCATCGACAACAGCTTCACGACGGTCGATTTCGCCAACGGCGTGCGCGCGATGCTCGACCTGTCGATGTTCGCCGACGGCGCGACCAACCAGGAGGAGATCACCGCGGTCGGCGACAAGGCGCGGCTCGACGTGCTGATCCCCGACGGCGAGATCGTCTATTCGCCGCGTGTCGGGTTCATGAACCCGAAGCAGGTCGAGCGCAGCACCGTCCACGTCGACGAGACCGCGCTGAACGCCGGCAGTCATCACGGTTCGACCTTCTACGAGCACCAGCGCTTCAACGCGGCGGTGCGGGGCGAAGGCGCGGTCGAGGTGAGTGCACGCGACGGGTTGATGGCGGTCGCGATCGGCACCGCGGCCGAGATCAGCGCGCGCGAGCACCGCGTCGTCGAGATGAGCGAACTGGGTTTCTAGCCACCAAAGACAATCTTTCAGTGACAGCGTTGACCTAAATCTCCAGCGAGAGAGTAGGTTTTAGGGAGGGACGAGACGATGAAGACGATGTTGACCGTGGGTACCGCATGGCTGGCGCTGATGGCGGCGCCGGCGCTCGCACAGACGCAGACGGGCACGCCCGAGACGACGACCGGCACCGGAAGCGCCACGACCGCCGCTGATGTCGGCAGCGACACCGCGACGCAGAGCGCGGCGAACGAGCCCGGTGACATCATCGTTACCGCGCAGAAGCGTTCGGAGCGGTTGCAGGACGTTCCGATCGCGGTGTCGGTGCTGTCGGGCGACGCGATCGCGGCAAAGGGCGCGGTCAATCTTGAGGGTGCGCAATATCTCGTCCCCACGCTTAACTTCCGCAAGTCGGGCACCGCGATCAACCAGTCGCTGTTCCTGCGCGGCGTCGGCACCTCGACCTTCTCGATCGCGGGCGAGCCGTCGATCTCCACGGTCGTCGACGGCGTCGTCTACAGCCGCGCGGGCGAGGCGTTCAGCGACCTGATCGACATCGACCGGCTGGAGGTGCTGCGCGGGCCGCAAGGTACGCTGTTCGGCAAGAACACCTCGGCCGGCGTCATCAACATCGTCACCAAGCGGCCGGGCAAGGATTTCGGCGGCTTCATCGACGGCGGCTATTATTTCGGCAATGGCAACGAGTACCGCGTCCGCGGCGCGCTCGACCTGCCGCTCGCCACCGGGATTGCCGCGCGCGTGACCGGTTTCTACGGCAATTACGACGGCAACATCCGCAACAACGCCTACGGTGGGCGCCGCGTCAACGGCTACGATCACTGGGGCGTGCGCGGGATGGTGGTCGCGGAGCCCACACCCGACCTGACGATTACGATCATCGGCGACTATCGCGAGTCGAACGACGATTGCTGCGCCGAGGTGATCGGCACCGGTCCGACCTCTGCCAGCGCGACCACCAACGCGCAGGTCAACGGCTTCATCAACTCGGGCGTGCTGCCGACGCCTGAAGGTGACCGCACGCGGCGGATCAACCAGGACCTGATCACGCACACCGACGAGAAGAGCTGGGGCGTGTCGGGTCAGGCCGACTGGACGCTCGGCACGCAGACGATCACCTACATCGGCTCGTACCGCGAATACGACAACACCGAGATTCGCGACGGCGACTGGCTGCCGCGCGCCTATACGACGTTCAACCAGCTGCACGATGTCGGCCCGCAGACGTCGAACACGATCACGCAGGAACTGCGGCTGACCAGCCCGTCGAACCAGTTCTTCTCCTATGTGCTCGGCGCCTTCTACTCGCGGGCGGAGACGACGCGAACGTTCACGCGCAACGACCTGGTCTGCACCCCTGCCCCGACGGTACCAGTACCGTGCTCGACACCCGGGCTGACCGTCACGCGCCCGACCGGGACCGCGGTGTTCGGGTCGGTGTTCAAGAACCTCGCCTTCTTCGGACAGGGCACGCTCAACTTCACCGACCGCCTGCGCGGCATCGTAGGGGTGCGCTACACCACCGATCAGCTCGACGTGTCGCACATCCGTCGCACCGCGCTGACGGGGCCGGGCATCTCGCCCAATTTCGATCAGGGCGTGTACAACGAATATCTGCGACTCGTGCGCGCCGGCGTGTCGCCCGTGACCGCGGCGACGCAGGCGGTGCCGGCGTCGAACGGCATTCCCTTCACCGCCAAGACGACCAACGACAATTGGTCGGGCCGCGTCGGGTTGCAGTACGACATCGTGCGTCAGTCGACCGCCTACGCGACCTATTCGCGCGGGTATAAGGGGCCGGCGTTCAACATCTTCTACAATCTGACCGGCACGGGCACCAACGTGATCCAGCCGGAGACTGCCGACAGCTACGAAGTGGGGCTGAAGAACACGCTGTTCGGTGGCAAGCTGGTGATCAATCTGGCGGGTTACTATGCCAAATACTACAACTTCCAGGCGAACAACCCCGACGTGATCGAGGGGGTGGTGGTCACGCGCTTCACCAATGCGGGACAGATTTCGACCCGCGGCGGTGAGCTCGACATCCTGTTCCAGCCGGCGCGTGATCTGTCGTTCTCGGGCGGGCTTGCCTACACCGACGCGCATATCGACCAGTTTCGCGTGCCCGCGAACGGCGTGACGACGGGCGTGATCCCGAACGGCACCACGCTCGCCTATGCGCCGAAGTGGAAGGGCTCGCTCGGTGCCGACTATCGTCTGCGTACCGGTGGGCCGATCGACTTTGCGCTGGGTGCGCAGGGGTCGTACCAGTCGAAGCAGCTGTCGCAGCTCGATGCCAGCGCCGCGGTTCGCGACGCGACGACGATCAAGGGCTACGGGCTGGTCGACGTACAGGCGGGAATTGTGGAGGCGAACGATCGTTTCCGCGTCAACTTCCAGGTCAAGAACCTGTTCGACCAGAGCTTCGCCGCGGCGATCACCTCGGGCGGGCCGGGTGGCAGCTACCGCTACATCATCCCGCGTGAAGCGGACCGTTATTACGGTGTGAATGCCCGCGTGAACTTCTAAGCGTCGCGCGCAAGCAAAAGCCGGCGGGGTCGCCCCCGCCGGCTTTTCTGTATCTGACGTTCAGTGCGCGATGATTGCCGGCGCGTCGCCGTCATGCTCTACCGCGACGATGCGCGGTATCAGCAGCTGGATGAAGCCGAGCGCCAGCAGGTAGGACGTCGCGCAGATGACCAGCGCGGGTGTGTAGCCGAGGCCGCGCGCCAGCGCCCAGGCCTGGAACTGGATCATCCCAATCGAGCCGAGATTGCCGCAGAAGGCCGCGATCCCGATCGTCGAGCCGACCGCGCGCGCGGGCGTGACATCGGTCGCGAGGCCGAAGACATTGGTCGAGAAGCCCTGGTGCGCGAACAGCCCGAGCCCGAGCAGCAGCGCCGCCGACCACGGACTGTCGACCGACATGACGAGCGGCACCGGCGTGACGAGTAGCGCGTAGACGAGCAGCGCCGACTTGCGTGCCGCATTCACGCTCCAGCCGCGCGCCATCAGTCGCGCGGGCAGCACGCCGCCGCTGATCGCGCCCATTGCGGCCAAGCCGTAGGTCAGCGCGATCGGCCAGCCGAGCGTCCCCTGCTGCAACCCGAACAGGCGGTGGAACAGGTCGGGCAGCCAGAGCAGCATAAAGAACCAGACCTGATCGGACAGCACCTTGGCGACCGCGATCGCGAGCGTGCGGCGGCTGCGCAGGATGTCGCGCCAGCGGACCGGCGCGGCCGTTATCGCGTCGAGGGCGACCGGACGCACGCGCAGCGCGAACCAAACCGCGACCCAGACGAGCCCCAGCCCGCCCGCGAGCAGGAACGCCGACTGCCACCCGAACGCGACCGCGAGCGGCGGGATCAACGCGGGTGTCAGCACCGCACCGACGTTGGGCGCGGTGTTGCCGATGCCGAGTGCGATCTGCCGGTCGCGATGGTTGAAATAGGTTGCGGCGGATTTGACCGCGGCGGGCGTGCCGATCGATTCGGCGACGCCGAGCACGACGCGTGCGCCGAGGAATCCGGTAACGGTGGTCGCGAAGGCGTGCGCCATGCCGGCCAAGCTCCACACGCCGACGCCGATGCCGAACCCGCGCCTGAGCCCCACGCGGTCGATGAACCAGCCGGTGCCGAGGAAGGCGAACGCGGTCGCAACCTGGAATGCGGTGCCCATGTTGGCGTAATCCTGATCCGACCAGCGGAACTCGGCCTCGAGCGTCGGTTTGAGCAGCGCCAGGATCTGCCGGTCGACGTAGTTGAGCATGATCGCGACGAACACCATCGCGACGATCACCCAGCGCGCGCGATTGCCCGCTTGGCCCTCCGCGTCGCCTGTCACGCCGTCCCTCACCGCGTCTGCCGCCATGTCCCTCTCCCGATTTGATTGACGACAACGTTGTCAGAGTGCGTGTGCTTAGGCTAGTCCCCTTCCACTCTAGCACTGGGATCGACGATGGCCGCTACACGTTCTGCCACCCTGCCGATGGCGGCCGACCTGTACGGCGACCTCGAACCCAGCCCCAAGGCGACGTGGCGCGATCATGTGCCGGGCTTGATCATCGTCGCGGCGGGAACGCTGTCGGCAGGGTTCATCTCGGACCATTATGGCGCGCCGCTCACGTTGATGTCGCTGCTGATCGGGCTGGCGCTTAATTTCCTGTCGGCGGACGCGCGGCTGACGCCGGGGCTGGCGTTCGCGTCGCGGTCGCTGCTGCGCTGGGGCATCGTGCTCGTCGGACTTCGCGTCACCTTCGGGCAGATCGTGGCGCTGGGTCCGGTCGCGCTGCTGGCGGTGCTGGTGATCGTCGCGGTGACGATCGGGTGCGGCGTGCTGGTCGGGCGCCGGCTTGGCTTCGATGCGGCGTTCGGGACATTGGCGGGCGGCGCGGTCGCGATCTGCGGTGCAAGCGCGGCGATGGCGCTGGCGACGACGCTGGGCGAGCGGCGCGCAAGCCAGGCGCAGCTGACCTTGGTGCTGGTCGGCATTTCGGCGCTGAGCGCGCTCGCGATGGTCACCTACCCGTTCGTCGCGCACTGGCTGCACATGAGCGACCTGAAGGCGGGGTTCCTGTTAGGCGCGTCGATCCACGACGTGGCGCAGGCGCTGGGCGCGGGTTATTCCTACTCGGATGCCGCCGGGCAGATAGCGGCGATCGTCAAGCTGACGCGCGTCGCGCTGCTCGCGCCCGTGCTGGCGATCGTCGCGATGTTCCTGCCGCGCGGCGAGAAATCGGGCAAACGGCAGGGTCTTCCGTGGTTCGTGGTCGGCTTCTTCGTGCTGGCGGGCGTCAACTCGACCGGCGTGATCCCGGCGCTGGTCACCGGTACCGCGGAGCGCGTCGCGGCCGGGCTGCTCGCCGCCGCCGTCACCGCGACCGCGATCCGGTCGCCGCTGTCGCAATTGCTGGAGGCGGGGCCGCGGCCGATGCTGGTGATCGCGGCGTCGACCTTGTGCGCGTTCGTGCTCGCGCTGGGCGCGGCGATGTTCCTGATCGGCTAGCCCGCCGGCATTCAACCGGTCGAGTCGCGTACCATCAGCGCGTGAGGCAGTTCGCGCTGCTCGAAGGTTTCTTCCGGTAAGAGCAGCAGGTCGGCGGCGTTCCAGGCAAGGTCGCGCACCGGCTGGCGCGTGGTGGTGAGCGGCGGCCAGACGTAGCTGGCGAGCGGATCGTCGCCGAAACCCGCGATCGCCAGCTCGGCGGGCACTCTGACCCCGCGTCGGTGCGCGGCGGCGAGTGCGCCGGCCGCCATGTCGTCGGACGCGGCGAAGATCGCGCTAGGCGGAGAGCCGAGCGACAGCATCGCCTCCGCCGCGCGTGCGCCGCTGGCGAAATCATAGTCGCCCTGCTCGATCAGCGCAGGGTCGGGGTCGATCCCCGCCTCGCCCAGCGCCGCCAGATAGCCCTCGTAACGCTGCGCGCTGGTCGCGAAGTCGCGCTGGCCGAGAATGTGACCGACGCGGCGGTGTCCGCGCGACAGCAGGTGGCGCGTCACTTCGTACGCGGCGGCGCGATTGTCGATGAAGACCGCCGCGCTCGCCTCCGGCCGGTGGCCGGGCGACACGCGTACGACGCGGACGCCGCGTTCCTTCAGGAAGTCGAGCACCTCGTCGTGGTCGCTGACCGGTGGTGTCAGGATCAGCCCGTCCAAGTGGCTGGTCGCGACCAGCGCCTCGACCTCCTCGAGCAGCCGACCCGAATTGCGGTCGTACGGCTGCGCGATCATGCGCACGCCGTCGACTTCGCAGCGGTCGCGGATGCCGGTCTGCATCGCGTAGACGTAGGCGGGGCTGGGATTGTCGCAGATCAGCCCGATTTGGAAACTGCGCCGTCCGGCAAGCGAGCGCGCGGCAAGGCTGGGGCGGAAGTTGAGCGCGCGCACCGCCTCTTCGACCTTCTCGCGCGTGGCGGCGCCGACGTAGCGTTCCTTGTTGAGCACGCGGCTGACCGTCTTGATCGACACGCCCGCGCGTTCCGACACGTCCTTGATCGTCGAGCGCACCAATTCCCCCCGCCTAGCCCGCCGTAGTGCACGCCCTGACCGCACAGGACAATGGCCGAGGCGTCAGCGCGCGGGCGGCAGCGCCTGTTCAACCAGCGGCGCGAGGCGGTCGGCGATGCGGTTGACGCCCTGTACATTGGGATGGACGCGGTCGGCCTGCATCAGCGCCGGGTTGCCGATCACGCCGTCGAGGATGAAGGGGTAGAGTTGGTCGCCGTCGCGCTTCGCGAGATCGGGCCAGATCGCATCGAAGGCGGCGACGTAGTCGGGACCGAGATTGGGCGGCGCGCGCATGCCGGTCAGTAGCACGGGCAGGCGGCGGCGTTTCAAGTCGTCCAGCATCGCGGTCATGTTAGCGCGCGTCTCGGCCGGTGAGATCTGGCGCAGCACGTCGTTGCCGCCGAGCCCGAGCATGACGAGATCGGGTACGCGCTTCTGCTGATCGAGCACGAACGCCAGCCGCTCGCGCCCCGCCGCGGTGGTGTCGCCTGAGACGCCTGCATTGACGACCGTCGCGTTGATGCCGCCCTGCCGCAGTCGCGCCTGGATCGCGTCGGGCAGGCTCTGCCCGCGACCCAGCCCGTAGCCCGCGTACAGGCTGTCACCGAAGGCAAGGATGACGCGTTCGGGCCCCTGCGGTCGCGCGACCTCGGCGGGCGCAGCAGTGGCCGCGTCCGCCGCTTCGTTCGCGGTCGCGGTAGGCACCGAGGCTTGACGCTCGCACGCCGCCACCGACATGGCGCAGAGCATAACGGCCGCGATGCGCGTCACCGACCTGGCTGGGAACAAGGGTGTTTTCCTCATGGCGACCGATACCGAGCAGCCTTCTATGGTGATCGACGCGCGCGATGTCACCTTGACGCTGGGCGAGACGGCGGTGCTGCGCGGCATCGATTTGCGCGTCCAGCGCGGAGAGAGCGTCGCGCTGCTGGGCAGTTCGGGGTCGGGCAAGTCGTCGCTGATGGCGGTGCTGACCGGGCTGGAGCGCGCGAGCGGCGGCAGCGTGATCGTCAACGGGCTCGATTTCGGCAAGCTGGGCGAGGACGAGCTGGCACGGGCGCGGCGCGGGCGGATCGGGATCGTGCTGCAGGCATTCCACCTGCTGCCGACGATGACCGCGCGGGAGAATGTCGCGGTGCCGCTGGAACTCGCCGGCGTCGCGGACGCGTGGGGGCGTGCGAAAGCCGAACTCGCCGCGGTCGGACTGTCGCACCGGCTCGACCATTATCCGGCGCAGATGTCGGGCGGCGAGCAGCAGCGCGTCGCGATCGCGCGTGCGCTGGCGCCGCGTCCGCCGGTCGTCTTCGCCGACGAGCCGACCGGCAATCTCGACACCGCGACGGGTGCCGCGGTGATGGACCTGCTGTTCGCCAGGCAGGAAGCGCTGGCGGCGACGCTGGTGGTCATCACGCACGATCACGCGATGGCCGCGCGCTGCGACCGCGTCGTGACGCTCGCCGACGGGCGGATCGCGTGAGCGACACTGCGAACAGCGGCTGGCATTTCGCCTGGCGCGTGGCGCGGCGCGAGCTCGACTGGAGGTTCAGGGGCCTGCGCATCCTGGTCGTGTGCCTGTTCCTGGGGGTCGCGGCGCTCGCGGCGATCGGCGGACTGGCGGCGGCGGTCGGCGGCGAACTGGCATCGCGCGGCGCGACGATCCTGGGCGGCGACGTGGAGCTTTCGGTGTCGCAACGCCGCGCCACCGCGGCAGAGCGCGCGTTGTTCGAGGCCGCCGGTCACGTGTCGGAAACGATCCGCATGCAGGCGAACGCCGTCACCGCGCGCGGTGGTGCTCCGATCCAGTTGAAGGCAGTCGACGCCGCCTACCCGCTCTGCGGCCGGGTTGCGCTGAGCGACGGACGGCGCCTCACGCATCCGGCGGACCGCGCGGCGTGGATCACGCCCGCGCTCGCTGATCGGCTAGCTCTGCGCCGCGGCGCGACGCTGCGCCTTGGCAGCGCCGTCGTGCGTGTCGACGGGGTGATCGCGGATGAGCCCGACCGTTTGGGAGAGGGCTTCACGCTCGGCCCGGTGGTAATCGTGTCGATGAACACGCTGGAGCGGACCGGACTCGTCCAGCCGGGCAGCCTGTACGACACGCGCTACCGGGTCCGCCTGCCCGCCGGCACCAGCCCCGCCGCGGCCGCGGCACGCGTGACCCGCGCATTTCCGGCCGGCGGTTGGGAAACGAAGACGCGCGACCGTGCGTCGCCCGGCGCGTCGCGCTTCGTCGACCGCATGGGTGAGTTCCTGACCTTGGTCGGGCTCGCCGCGCTGGCGATTGCGGGGATCGGCGTCGGCGGTGGCGTGTCGTCGTTCCTCGCCAGCCGGCGGAGCGCGATTGCGACGCTCAAGACGCTGGGCGCGACCGGCGGCGATGTCGCGCGCGTCTTTTCGATCGAGATCGGCGTCGCCGCCGCGATCGGCATCGGCGCAGGGATCGTGACCGCAATCGCGGCGATCCCGCTGCTCGGCGAGCTGCTCGGCCGCGTCCTGCCGATCGCGGGTGGGCTGGCGATCGCGCCCTGGCCATTCGTGAGCGCGGCATTGTACGGCGCGCTGATCGCGACCGCATTCGCCGCACCACCGATCGCGGCGGCGAGCGCGACCCCTGCGGCGGGGCTGCTGCGCGGCGTGCTCGCCCCGGTGCGGTCTGCGCCGTGGCGGGCGCGGGTGGTTGCGTTCGTGGCAGGCGGCGCGGCGATCGCGCTCGCGGTCTTTACCTCGGACCAGCCGGTGCTCGCGGCCGGTTTCCTCACGGCGCTGGCGGCGACGCTGCTGTTGCTGGCACTGCTGGGGTACGCCGTGCGCGTGGTCGCCGCGCGGTTGCCGGCGCCGCGGCGGCTGTTGCCGCGCCTCGCACTCGCCGCGCTGCACCGGCCGGGTGCGCGAACCGGCGCGCTGGTCGTCGCGCTCGGCCTGGGGCTGACGCTGTTCGTGCTGCTGACCGCGATCCGCACCAGCATCGACGCGGCGATCGCCACCAGTGTGCCGGCGCGCGCGCCCGCGCTGTTCGTGCTCGACGTGCCGCGCGACCGCGAGGCTTCGTTTCGACGCACGGTCGCGAGCGTCGCGCCGGGTGCCGAGGTGCGTACCGTGCCGCTGCTGCGCGGGACGATCACCGCCTACGGCACCACGCGCGTCGCCGACCTGAAGGAATTGCCTGAAGGCGCGTGGGCATTGCGCGGCGAGCGCGGCCTGACCTACGCCGACGCGCTACCCGCCGGCAGCACGATCACCGCGGGCAAGTGGTGGCCGCGCGGCTATGCCGGACCGCCGCTCGTTTCGGTCGACGAGCGGCTGGCGAAGGCGCTCGACCTGCATCTGGGCGAGCCGCTGACGATCAGCGTGCTGGGGGTCGAGCGGAGCGCGCGGATCGCGTCGTTCCGGCGCATTCAGTGGGACACGCTCGGATTCAACTTCGTGCTGGTGTTCTCGCCCAATACCCTCGCCGACGTGCCGCACAATCTCGCCGCGACGATCGACGCGCCCGCCGCGCGCACGAGCGCGATCACCGCCGCGCTGCTGGCGCCCTTCCCCTCCTCGTCGGCGATCGAGGTCGGTGGCGTGCTGTCGCAGGTGCGCGATCTGGTCAGCCAGGTCGCGCTCGCGATCGCCGCGGCAGCTGGCGTCGCGGTCGCCGCGGGCGTGGCGGTGCTGGTCGGCGCAATTGCGGCGGCGCGGGAGGCGCGAACCTATGACGCGGTGGTGCTGCGCGTGCTGGGCGCAACGCGCGCGCAGTTGATCGCGGGCCAGGCGATCGAGTACGCGCTGCTGGGCATGGTGGTGGCGCTCGTCGCGTTGCTGATCGGCCTGGCCGGCGCATGGTATGTCGTGACGCAGATGTTCGACTTTCCCTGGGCACCCGATCCAGTCATGGTCGTGCTGACCTTGGTCGGCGGGCTGGGCGCGACGATGCTGATCGGGCTGGCGGGCGCGTGGCCGATCATGCGCGTGCGGCCCGCGCGGGCGCTGCGCACCATCTGATCCGAGGTTCGAGAGGAAGCATGCACAGTTCGTGGGGTAGCAGTGGCGCGACGCCGATGCTGACGGGCACGCGCGACGAGCGCGAGGCGCAGCGCGCCGAGGCAAGGACGCGCCGCGCGGCCGAGCGGGTGGCGGCGGCCGAGGCGCGAACCGAGGCGCGCGCCAGCGCGCGCGACACGCAGTCCTCGCTGCGCGAACAGCAGCGCGAGCAGCGCCGCGTCGAGGAGGAACAGCGCCGCGCCGCCGCCGCCGACGCGCGCGACGCGCGGCCGAAGCGTCGCAGCAGCACGGGCTCGCTCGCGCGGACCGGCCACGCGACCGAGGAGCGCGACACGCGGCATTATTCGACCGAGCTCGACCTCGATCGATTGCGCTTGCTGGCGAGGCGCGGCGCGTCGGTCGCGGCGCTCGCGCACGCGTTCAAGATCAGCGAGGCGGCGGTCGCCGCGGCGCTGGCGGACTAGGTCCCGGCGAGCGAGTCGAGCGCCGCGGCGATCCGCACGCGCGTGGCGGCGTCGCGCGTGACCTCCAGCATCGCGCCGAGGCTCGCGCGCGCCGCAGCGATGTCGCCGTCCATCAGAGACAGGCGCGCATGTTCCCACCAGACGTGCGGATTGCCCGGCGCGAAGGTCGTCATCCGATCGAACAGCACCAGCGCACGACGCGGATCGCCGCCACGCTCGGCACGGGTGGCCTGATTGATGAGCAGGCGGACGAGCACGTCGCGATTGGACATGGCGGCGACGTGATCGGCGCGCGGCACTGCTGCCGCACCCAGCATCCGCTTGAGCAGGACCGACAGGCCCGCCTGGCTCATCTCCTGCCCGTCGTTGAACGGATCGATCAGCACGGGCGCGGTCGGCGGGCCGACCTGCGCCAGCACGTGGCCGGGCGTATTGAGCACGTCGGCGGTCCAGCCGACGCGCCGCGCGGCGGCGACGTAGAGGATCGCGAGGCTGATCGGCATGCCGCGGCGGCGATCGACGACGCGGATCAGGTCGGCGTTGTCGGGATCGTCGTAATGGTCGCGGTCGCCCGAGAAGCCGAACTCGCCCGCGATCACCTGCGCCAGCGCGGCGCCCTGCGTGCTGGCAGAGGGCGCGACGTCGGAGAGCGCAGCGACCCGCTCGGTGATGGCGGTCAGCACCGCTGCATAAGGGTCGAGATCGACGTCCGGGTGATCGAGCGCGGCGAGTTCGAGCGCGGCGGCGTCGAGCTGGATCGTCTCGTCCTCGACCAGACCCAATTGTACGATGGCGGCATCCATGACGTCATGGACGGCCGTGGCGCGGGATGGTTCCTGCGCACTTGCGAGGCGCGGGCGTGGAACGGAGCGGCAACGCGGGTCGTCTGTGCGCTGAGCCAAGCGCGGGAGGGAGCAAGGTGAAGATCGCGACCTTCAACGTCAACGGCGTCAACGGTCGCCTGCCCGTGCTGCTGCGCTGGTTGGATGAGGCCACGCCCGACGTGGTCTGCCTGCAGGAGTTGAAGGCGCCGGCGGCGAAGTTCCCGGCCGCCGCGCTGCGCGATGCGGGGTACGAGGCAATGTGGCTGGGGCAACCGCGCTGGAACGGCGTCGCGATCCTATCCCGCATTGGCGCGATCCACCCGACGCAGCGCGGGCTGCCGGACGATCCCGATCCGACGCAGCGCCGCTACGTCGAGGCGGCGGTGAACGGCGTGATCGTGGCGAGCCTGTACGTGCCGAACGGCAATCCGCGGCCGGGCGCGCGGTTCGACTACAAGCTGGCGTGGTTCGACGCGCTGATCGCGCGGGCGCAGATGCTGATCGACAGCGGCGTGCCGGTGGTGCTGGCGGGTGACTTCAACGTTATTCCGGCCCCGCACGACGTCTACGCGCCCGAGCGCTGGACGAAGGATGCGCTGTTCGCGCCCGCGGTTCGTACCGCTTTCGCGCGGTTGCTGGCGCAAGGGTGGACCGATGCGCTGCGCCACCTGCACCCCGATGCCACGCTCTACACCTTCTGGGATTACCTGCGGGATGCCTACGGGCGCGATGCGGGGCTGCGGATCGACCATCTGTTGCTCAGCCCCGCGCTCGCCGCGCGATTGTCGGATGCAGGCGTCGACCGGCACGTGCGCGGCTGGCCGCACGCGAGCGATCACGCGCCGACGTGGATCATGCTCGACGACGAGGGCGGAGCGTGACGCTGATGCTGTCGGGTGAGGAGGTGATCGCGCGCGCGACGAAGGTAGCCGCTGCGTTCCGCGCGACCTCGCGCGGCAGTGCGCGGGCGGGTTACTCGGTCTACCTGATCCTGCTGCACAATACGGCGCGGCGGCAGCCCTGGGGCATCTACGTCGGGCAGACGGTGCGCGACCCCGATCAGCGCTTCGACCAGCACAAGGCCGGGTACAAGGCGAGCGGCGCGGTGCGGCGCTTCGGTGTCCAATTGCTGCCCGATGCCGTCGCGCACCTGAACCCGATGGAGCGATGGGAATCGATCGAGCTGGAAGAAGCGATTGCGGCTGCGATGAGCGCGGGCGGGATCGGCTGGGTCGAGGGTGGCCATTGACCCAACTGACATGTGCGATTGATTTGCAATAGCGCGGTCGCTATAGCGCAGTGAAGGGCGCCGCCGGCGCGTTGCTGGGAAACGAGACGATGACGCGCACACCCCGGTACATGGTCGAGAACGCGCGGTGACGGCCGCGCTGCTCTTCGTGGTTGCCAGCGGCATCGGACTGGTCCGGCTCGGCTGGAGCGGACCCCGCATGGCAGCGGCGATCGGTTGGGCACTGGCGGCAGCGGCGCTCGTCGCGCTCACGTGGGCTGATGGTGCGTGGGGGCTGTCGGTCGGTGTGGTCGTCGGCATGGCGGCGGCGCTGGCGTGCGTCCTCTACGCCGGCTGGTCCTCCCCGGTGCGCGAGCGCCGCGCAGCCCGGGAAGCGCCCGCCATCTCGATCCCGCATCACCGCCGCGACGTGCTGCGGCGGCTGGCGGTCTTTGCACTGGCCGTGCCGGTCGCGTTCGTCGCGGCACAGTGGCTCGCGTTCGGGTTGCAGGCAGCGGTGCGCGGTGGCGGCGAGCTCGACAGCGACTCGGTCGTGCTGACGCTGTTCCTGCAACCGGTGATCTGGACCGCATTGCTGACGGTGCAGCTGACGCGCGCACGGCCGTCGCAGATGGTGGCGGCACCGCTGGTTGCCGCAATCGCGGGCACGATCCTGTGGGGTGCGGCGTGAGCGCGCCGCCGGTCTCGCCGCGCGAGACGCTGGTCAAGCGCGCGCTGGGCGGACACGCCGCGATCGGGCTGCTCGCCAGCGCGCTGATCTACATCATCTGCCTGAGCGGCACGTTGGTGGTGATCCACGACCGCTGGCAGCGCTGGGAACAGCCGGGTGTGCCCGAGATGACCGCGCTGTCGCCGGCGGCGGTCCAGCGCGCGATCGCGGGCGCCGTGGCGCGCGAGGCGGGCAAGCTGGCGACGACGCACCTGTACGTGCGGATGCCGAGCACGGAATTGCCGCGCGCGACCGTCACAACCGATTCGGGTGGGTGGTACGTCGACGGGGACGGCCGGATCGTGGGGCGTGAGGGGCATGCCTGGACCGACTTCATGGTCGCGATGCACGAGTATCTGCACCTGCCGATGACGTGGGGCCTGATCCTGGTTGGTGCGCTGGGCGTGATGCTGTGCGCGCTGGTGACGACGGGGGTGCTGGCGCATCCGCGCATCATCCGCGACGCCTTCTGCTTGCGCGCACGCCACGACGCGCAGCTCGCGCGCGCCGACTGGCACAATCGCCTGGGTGTATGGACGCTGCCGTTCGTGCTGGCGGTTGCGCTAACCGGCGCGTTCATCGGGCTGGGCGGCGTCGGCACGACGATGCTGGCGAAAGCGTACACGGGCGGCGACACGCTGAAGGTCTATGCGCACATCTTCGGCCACGAGCCGCCATCCGATCCTAAGCGCGCGGGAATCGCCGACGCCGCCGCGGCGCTGCGCACGCTCGACGCGCGGGTGCCGGGGGCGGTGCCGACCTACGTCATCGTTCACGAACCCGGCACGCTGGGCCAGCACGTCCAGATCCTGACCGCGCAGCCCAAGCGGCTGATCTACGGCGAGAGCTACTTCTTCGATCGCACCGGCGCGTTCCATTCCAAGGCCGGGCTGTCTGACGGTGCCGTGGGGCAGCAGGTCGCGGCGTCGTCGTACAACCTCCACTTCGGCAACTTCGCCGGGCTGCCGGTCGAGCTCGCGTACATGCTGATGGGATGCGCGCTGTGCGCGATCACCGCGACCGGCAACACGCTGTGGCTGGAGAAGCGGCGGCGGCGCGGGCTGGGCGGCGAGCGGCTGCGCGCGGGCTGGAACATGACGGTGTGGGGAACGCCGACGCTGATCGTATGGATGCTCTGGCTGCGCGCGGGAGTGGGTGCGGAGGCGCCACTCGCGCTGGCGTTCTGGAGCGCGTTCGCGGCGGCGCTGGTAGTAGCGATGCTCTACCCGCGGGTTGCCGAGGCGGTGCTGCTGCGGCGGGTGTGTGCGGGATCGGTGCTGCTCACCGCAGTAGGGCACCTCGTGCTGCTGCGTCCTGCGATCGCGGAGCCGGTCGTGATCGATCTCGTCGCGATCGGCCTGTCGGTGCCGCTGCTGCTGTGGGGCATGCGCGCGCGTCGAACCGCTCGGCGCGCTTCGATCAAGGCCGATCCGACGCCGGCGTGATCGTCAGACGTCGGTATCCTGCGGGTGGTGTGGCGTCAGGATCAGCGTCCGCCCCTCGACCCGCCAGCTTTTCAATCGCGACAGGAAGTTCATGCCGATCACGTCGATGTTGCCGAACGCGGGCGACACGACGACCGCCAGATCGCGCGCGACGACGTTGCCGAAGCGCAGCTCCTTCACCTCGCCCGTCTCGGCGCGGATCGCCCCGTTGGCGGTTTGCAGCACGACCGGGAACAAGGCGGGCTTGACCTCAACGCCGGCGGCGGCGGCAGTGTCGGGCGACAGCGCGGTGATCGTCGCGCCACTGTCGACCAGCAGGCGCTTCTCGACCCCGCCGATCTGCGCACGGACGTAGAAATGGCCGTCGGGCGACATGCGGATGCGCGTTTCCTCGCCCGACACCTGCTGGCTCTCGATGTCGAGCGCGGCTGCCATCCGCCCCATCCACGGATCGAACCGCTCGCGCTGCGCGACGACCATGTAGAGCAGGCCGGCGAGCCCGGCCCAAACCGCGAGCGACACGAGCGTGCGCAGTACCGGCACGCGCCGCGCGATCACCGAGGCGAGCAGCAGCACGCCGATCAGGATGTAGAAATGGGTGTTGCCCGCGAGGTCGGTGCTCATCGTGAGGAAGATATAGGTAGCCGCCCCACCCGGCCCAATGGCGCGGGCTGGCGCGATGGCGGCGCAAACGCTATGTTCCGGCGCGATGACGACGTGCCGTTTCCTTGCGCGAACTAGCACCGCCCCGGTGGCTCCGGGGTTCGGCGGCGCGCGCGCCTGAGCGGCGGCGTTCGCCCGACGTTTGCGCGCGCCCTCTTTCGCCGCGCGCGCTTCCGCCATAAGCGGCACCAAAGATTTCCTCAGGATTGATCCATGAACATGCTCTCGATCACGCTGCCCGACGGTTCGGTTCGCGAGGTCGCACCCGGCACCACCCCCGCCGACATCGCCGCGGCGATCGGACCCGGTCTCGCCAAGGCAGCGATCGCCGCGCGCGTGGACGGCGAGCTGCGCGACATCACGCGCCCGCTGACGCAGGACTCGCGCCTCGCGCTCGTCACGCAGAAGGACGAGGCCGACGCGCTAGAACTCGCGCGTCATGACCTCGCGCACGTCATGGCGGAGGCGGTGCAGCACCTGTTTCCGGGCACGCAGATCACCTTCGGTCCGGCGACCGACGACGGCTTCTACTACGACTTCGCGCCCCCCAAGATCGACGGGAAGGATCGGCCCTTCACCGACGATGACCTGCCGGGAATCGAGGCGGAAATGCGCCGCATCATCGCCAAGAACGAGCCATTCACGCGCGAGGTGTGGACGCGCGAGCAGTTGATCGACACGTGGAACAAGCAGGGCGAAACGTTCAAGGCCGAGTGGGCCGCCGAACTGCCTGATAACGAGGAACTGACGATCTACCGTCAGGGCCAGTGGCTCGACATGTGCCGCGGGCCGCACATGGCCTCGACCGGCAAGCTCGATCCTGCAGCGTTCAAGCTGACGCGCGTGTCCGGCGCTTATTGGCGCGGCGACCAGAAGAACGCGATGCTGAGCCGCATCTATGGCACCGGCTGGTTGAACAAGAAGCAGCTCGACCAGCACCTGTTCATGCTGGAGGAAGCCGCCAAGCGCGACCATCGCAAGATCGGGCAGGAAATGGACCTGTTCCACCTCCAGTCGGAGGCGCAAGGGTCAGTGTTCTGGCACCCCAAGGGGTTCGTGCTGTGGCGGCAGATGGAGGCGTACATGCGCCGCCGGCTCGACGCGGCCGACTATGCCGAGGTCAAGACGCCGCAGCTGATGGACGCACGGCAGTGGGAGCAGTCGGGCCACTGGGGCAAGTACCGCGAGAACATGTTCGTGGTGCCCGACGAGATCCCCAACACCGAGGACGAGGGTGCGGTGCTGTCGGGCGACGCCGACCTGATGGCGTTGAAGCCGATGAACTGCCCCGCGCACGTGCTGATCTTCAAGCAGGGGATCAAGTCGTACCGCGACCTGCCGATCCGCATGGCCGAGTTCGGCTGCTGTCACCGCAACGAGCCGCACGGCGCGCTGCACGGCATCATGCGGGTGCGCCAGTTCACGCAGGACGACGCGCACATCTTCGTGCGCGAGGACCAGCTGGTCGAGGAAGTGCGCAAGTTCTGCGAGCTGCTCGACAGCGTCTACCGCGATCTGGGGTTCGAGGACTACGCGGTGAAGCTGGCGCTGCGCCCCGACAAGCGCTTCGGCTCGGACGAGATGTGGGACAAGGCGGAGGCCGAGTTGCGCGAGGCGGTGCAGGCGTCCAGCCTGTCCGACGCGATCAAGGCGAAGTTCGAGGAGCTGCCGGGCGAAGGCGCCTTCTACGCACCCAAGCTCGAATTCCACCTTACCGACGCGATCGGGCGGACGTGGCAGGTCGGCACGATCCAGTCCGACCGCGTGCTGCCCGAACGGTTGGACGCAAGTTACGTCGGCGAGGACGGCAACCGTCACCGCCCGGTGATGCTGCACCGCGCGATCCTGGGCACGTTCGAGCGCTTCATCGGCATCCTGATCGAGCATCACGCCGGGCGCTTCCCGCTGTGGCTGGCGCCGGTGCAGGTGGTAGTGGCGACGATCGTCAGCGACGCGGACGATTACGCGCATCAGGTCGCAGCCGAGCTGCGCGCCGCGGGGCTGCGGGTCGAGACCGACCTGCGCAACGAGAAGATCAACTACAAGGTGCGCGAGCACTCGGTGGCGAAGGTCCCGGTGCTGCTGGTCGTCGGCAAGCGCGAGGCGGACGAGGGCACCGTCGCGGTTCGGCGGCTGGGCAGCCAGGGACAGGAGGTCGTCGCACTCGGCGACATCACGCAGCGGCTGCGCGACGAGGCACGCGCGCCCGACATGATGCGCTGACGGGCGAGCGGGTCTGCGGAACGCGTCCGCAGACCCGCTCGCGGCGCAACGGCTTGCCGCAGCGCAGCGACAAAGCGCGTGACTTTCCCCGCGCGACCGCTAACCGCGCCCGCCTAACCCAGCGGCGCACAGATGCCGCGGTCATCAGGGATCGCACCCATGTATCGTTCGTATCGACCCGCGTTGGCGGCGGGCCTGCTCTCGTCCGCGCTGCTGCTCACCCTACCCGCTGCCGCGCAGCAGTCACCGGTCGGGCAAGCGGGCGATCAGTCCGCGCCGCCGGCGACTGATCAGACCGGCGACACACCGGGCGACATCCTCGTCACCGCAACGCGGCGCGCCGAGCGCCTGTCGGACGTGCCGATCGCAATCACCGCGATCTCGGGCGAGACGCTCGCCGCGACGGGCGCGGTCGACCTGCGCGGGATCGATCAGGTCGCGCCCTCGCTGCTCGTGTCGGGCGCGACGAGCGAGGCGAACTTCACCGCGCGCATTCGCGGCATCGGCACGGTGGGGGAGAATCCGGGGCTGGAAAGCTCGGTCGGGCTGTTCGTCGACGGCGTGTATCGCGCGAGGAGCGGCGTCGGGCTGACCGAATTGGGTGAGGTCGACCGCGTCGAGGTGCTGCGCGGGCCGCAGGGGACGCTGTTCGGGCGCAACTCGACCGCGGGCACGATCAGCATCGTGACGCGCGCGCCCGAGCTCGGACGCACCGACGCGCACGGATCGGTCTCCTACGGCAATTACGATTACTGGCGGCTCGACGGCGCGGTGAACCTGCCGGTCGGCGAGACCGCGGCGGTGCGCGTCGATGGCGTGTGGCAGCGCCGCGACGGCTTCATCCGCCAGTTGACCCCCGGCGAGCCCGACATCCAGGACCGGAACCGCTGGCTGGCGCGCGGGCAGTTCGCCTGGGCACCGAACGACGCGCTGTCGGTGCGCATCATCGGCGACTATGCCGAGCGTCACGAGAATTGCTGCAACGGCGTGCTGCTGGGTCCGGTGCGCAACCTGACGCGGACCGATCCGGCTGGCGGCGCGATCGCGGTGGGTGCGAACACGCTGCTTCCGCTGCTTCAGGCACTGGGCGCGAATTACCAGCTGCCGCCCGCTGGCGAGCGGTTCCAGTTTTCGACCTCGACGAGCGCGGGTGTGCCGTACCGGTCGGAGGTGCGCGATTGGGGCGCGTCGGGCGAGGTCAACTGGCAGCTGGGCGCGGCGACGCTGACGTCGATCACCGCGTGGCGCGATTACAAGAACCGGATGGGTCAGGACAACGACTTCAACCGGCTCGACCTGCTCGACCGGCAGGACCTCGACCGGCGGTTCCGCAACTTCTCGCAGGAAGTGCGGCTTGCCGGACGCGCGTTCGACGGGCGGCTCGACTGGCTGGTCGGCGGTTACTACGGCAACGAGAAGCTGAACGTCGACGACGACCAGCGTTACGGACAGGATTACACCCGCTTCGCCAATTGCATCATCGCGACCTCGTTTGCCGCATCGGGCGCGGGACAGGTCGACCTCGCCTCCCCCACCTGCTCGAGCGCGCCGGCGAGCGTGTTCGCAGGCTATGACGCGGTGGCGCGGCAGCTGGGTGCGGCACCGCTGAACGGCACCGGCGCGAACGACGGGAACTTCACGCAGGTGAGCCGCAACTGGGCGTTGTTCACGCACAACACGCTGGCGATCGTCCCCGACCGCCTGTTCGCCACCATCGGCGTTCGCTACACCGACGAGCACAAGCGGGTACGCGCCGACTACCGCGCGACCAACACGCTCTGCCCGGCGCTGCTCAACTCCTCGCTCCAGTCGCTCGCCGGGCTCGCCTGCGTCGTGAACGGCGCAGGCGTCGACATTCCCGCGGGCACGCCGGGGTCGACGTTCGACGACGGGCAGTGGACCGGCACCGCGGTGCTGGGGTTCAAGCCGGTGACGAGCGTGCTCGTCTACGCCTCCGCCTCGCGCGGGTACAAGGCGGGCGGGTTCAACCTCGATTTCTCCGGGCTCGACCGCCCGTGCTTCGCGGGCGCGGGTACGGCGGCGCAGGCGGCGGCGTGCGCGGCGTTGCTCAGCCGGCCGGCGAACACGCCGGGCAACGGTCGCGCCGAGGTCGCCGACCTCGCCTATGCCAGCGAGAAGGTGACCGCGTACGAGGTCGGCGCGAAGTGGAACGGGCGCAGCATCGACGTGAACGTCGCGGCGTTCCACCAGCTGTTCAGCGGCTATCAGCTCAACACCTATAACGGCACGAGCTTCGAGGTCGCGAACATTCAGTCGTGCCGTGATAGCCTGAACCGCGCCGATACCGACGCGTCGGCGGCGACGGGGGCGTGCGCGCCCGACCGGCTGCGGCCGGGCGTGGTATCGACCGGCGTCGAGCTGGAGAGCACGATCCGCCCGGTGCGCGACGTGTCGGTCAATCTCGGTTTCACCTACGCGCACACGCGTTATCGCCGCTATCTGGTCGGGACCGGCGGGCGGCCGCTGTCGCCGGTGCTGTTCCAATTGCCCGATCAGGACCTGTCGAACGCGCCCGAGGTCGTCACCACCGCGGGCATCGGCTGGACGCCCGCGGTCGGCACGCGCGGGCTGACCGGGCTGGTCTATTTCGACGTTCGGATGCAGAGCGACACCAACACCGGCTCCGACCTCGATCTGGAAAAGGTGCAGGACGCGTTCGCGGTGGTGAACGGTCGCCTTGGCCTCTACGGCGCGAGCAGGCGCTGGGGCGTCGAATTATGGGCGCAGAACCTGCTCAACCAGCGATACTTCCAGCTCGCCTCGGACATACCCGCTCAAGGATCGGGCACATTCCGCAGCGTCCAGCAGGCCGCGTCGGGCGGGTTTTCGGGCAGTGCGAACGCGCTATACATCGGCTTTCCGGGCGAGCCGCGCACGTACGGCGTGACGCTGCGCGGCAGCTTCTAGAACACACGTCAGCGACAAAAAGACCGGCGCACCCACTCTTTCAAAGCGAGGGTGCGTCGAACATCTTCCGATTCATGCAGCGAAAGCTTATATCGACGGCAGTGAATCAACAGGAGAAGTATCTATCCGTCCGCCTATGATGCGCCGCCCAATGCAGGCGCCGCCGATGAATGGTCCTCGCTTCAACGAGTGGATCCAGAGCCAGAAGGTCCGCGTGATCGATCACGAGGGCGAGAATCTCGGCGTGATGTACACGCGCGAAGCGATGGCGCAGGCCAAGGAAGTCGGGCTCGACCTGGTCGAGGTGTCCCCCAACGCGGACCCGCCCGTCGCCAAGTTCCTGGATGTCGGCAAGTTCAAGTACGAGGCTCAGAAGAAGGCCAATCTCGCCCGCAAGAGCCAGAAGACGCAGGAGATCAAGGAGATCAAGATGCGTCCGAACATCGATGACCACGATTACGACACCAAGATGAAAAAGGTGGTCGAGTTCATCGAGGAAGGCGACAAGGTTAAGGTCACCATGCGCTTCCGCGGTCGCGAGCTGAGCCACGGCTCGCTCGGCATGGCGGTGCTGCAGCGCGTGGCCGAGGCGACCAACGAGATCGCCAAGGTTGAGGCCTATCCGCGCATGGAAGGCCGTCAGATGCTGATGGTGCTGTCGCCGAAATAAAGTTGGTGCGCGCCGGCCGGATCACCGCCGGCGCGCCGCTTTCCTGCACTTCGCGGGCATTCCGTAGCGTCAGCCGCCCCCGCGGTTTTGTGTCTTTCCATGTCGCGTGTTGCGTGTGAGCCACACCCTCGTATTTTCTGTTACGCGGCACGTAAGAATTACTAGACGCGTAAACCCATCCGCATAGGATCGACACCAAACCCGATATTCAAATCTGGGAGAGGATCGACCTTGATGCGCACCTACGCGACCCTTCTGTCCACCGTCGCCTGCCTGGCGGCCTGCCCCGCACTGGCGCAGGAGCAGACCAGCCCCGTCACCACCAACGCCGCGGTCGATGGCCAGAGCAACACCGCCGCCGCACAGGCGAGCCCGACCGGCGAGCTGGGCGCGGGCGACATCGTCGTCACCGCGACTAGGCGTGCCGAGCGGCTGGCCGACGTGCCGATCTCGATCAACGCGGTGAACCAGGAGAGCCTGCAGAATTCGGGTGCGACCGACATCCGCGGTGTGGCGCAGCTCGCGCCGTCGCTCAGCGTGTCGTCGACCGGTTCGGAAGCGAACGCCTCCGCGCGTATTCGCGGCATTGGCACCGTGGGCGACAATCCGGGTCTCGAAAGCTCGGTCGTCACCTTCATCGACGGCGTGTACCGCAGCCGCACGGGATCGGGCCTGAACGACATCGGCGAGATCGAGCGCGTCGAGGTGCTGCGCGGACCGCAGGGCACGCTGTCGGGCCGCAACTCGTCGGCGGGTGCGATCAACATCTACACCAAGGCGCCGTCATTCGACTTCGGCGGCTACGGCGAGGCGACTTACGGCAATTACGACAACGTTCGCCTGGCCGGCGCGCTGACGGGTCCGATCGTCAAGGACCTGCTCGCCTTCCGCGTCGACGGCGTCTACGCCAAGCGTGACGGTTTCTACCGCGACGTCATCAACAACACCGACTTCAACGATCGCAACCGCTATTTCGTCCGCGGGCAGCTGCTGCTGGAGCCGTCGAGCGACTTCTCGGTCCGGCTGATCGGCGACTATACGCGCCGCGACGAGAAGTGCTGCGGCGCGGTCTACGTCGATCTGCGCGAGAAGATCGATCCGACGCCGGGCACGCCGGGCGACTTCGCGATCAACCCGGCAGGCAATCGGATCGTGCAGGTGATGCAGTCGCTGGGAGCGGTGTTCCCGAGCGCGGGCGATCCGTACAACCGCCGCATCGCGCAGACGCCGGGCCGTGATTATTCCAACATTACCAAGGATTACGGCGGGTCGGCGCAGGTCGACTGGAACTTCGGTGGTGCGGCGCTGACCTCGATCACCGCGTACCGCGAGTACAAGTCGTTCGGCGCGGGCGATTTCGACTACGGCAACCTCGACCTCGTCTATCGCCGCGACGACGGCAACGCCTTCCGCCGCTTCCGCACCTTTACCCAGGAGCTGCGCCTGAACGGCGAGGCGTTTGGCGACCGGCTCAACTGGCTCGTCGGCGGCTTCTACAGTAACGAGAAGCTGCGCGTGGCGGACAACATCCGCTTCGGCACCGATTACGGCGCGTTCGCCGCCTGTCGCGTGATCGCGAGCGCCAATCCGCTCGCCGCGCTTCGTGCGCCGCGCCAGCCGGGCTGTCTGAGCGCGACGGGGCGTGCGGTGCTCTCCGGCCTGGTGCCCGGCACCACGCCCGCGTTCGGCGCGGCGACGGGCACCATTCTCGCCGGCATCGATCGTCTGTCGACCTTGAGCGACCGCGGCGGCATCCGCGACAATTACGACCAGAAGAGCGAGAGCTACGCCTTCTTCACGCACAACGTGTTCAAGATCACCGACACCTTGTCGCTGACCGGGGGCCTGCGCTGGACCAAGGAGACGAAGAGCCTCGACGCGAGCTTCACCAACGACAACACCGTCTGCGCGCAGCAGCTGGGCAATCTCGCGCCGCTGCTCGCCAATCCGCAGCTTGCCTCGACGGTCGCGGGCATCCTGACGCTCAGCTGCACCGGCAACTCGAGCTCGACGATCAACGGCAAGTCGATCAGCGACAAGTTCAGCAACGACGAATTTACCGGCACCGCGGTGCTGTCGTGGAAGCCGGTCGATCGGCTGATGACCTATGCCAGCTATTCGCGCGGGTTCAAGGCGGGCGGGTTCAACCTCGACAAGTCGGACCTGGGCCTCGCCTATCTGCCGCAGACGACGCTGGCGCCGAACGCCGCCGCGCTGCGCTTCGACCCCGAGACGGTCAACGCGTACGAGATCGGCCTGAAATATTCGTCGCGCCCATTCACGTTCAACCTGGCGGCGTTCCGGTCGGACTTCACCAACTTCCAGCTGAACACCTTCAACGGCACCAACTTCATCGTCCAGAACCTGAGCAGCTGCGACGATGGCCTGAACGGCGCCGACAAGGACAACAGCGCCGCGACCGGTCGCTGCACCAGCGGCGTCGGCACGGGCGTGCGCAGCCAGGGTGTCGAGTTGGAAGCGGGCTTCTACCCCGCACGCTCGGTCGCAATCACGATGGGCTACACGCTCGCCGACACCAAGGTGCGCCGCAACATCGTCGGTTCGGCCTCGGGTGAGCCGCTCGACCCCGCGCTGTTCCTGCTGCCGGGCGCGCAGATGCCGCTCGCGCCACGCAACGTCATCACGACCTCGGCATCGTGGACGCCGGAGATCGGATCTAACGGCATGTCGGCGCTGTTCTACATCGATCAGCGCACCTCGTCCGACTACAACACCGGATCGGACAACTTTCCCGAGAAGGCGCAGGACGGCTTCACCGTCGTCAACGCCCGCGTCGGCCTGCACGGGCGCGATGACCTGTGGGCGATCGAGGTCTGGGCGCAGAACCTGCTGAACCAGGATTACCAGCAGGTCGCGTTCAACGCGCCGTTCCAGGGTGCGGGCAGCCAGGCGCAGGTGCAGGCGTTCGGCACCGCCGGCGGCTTCGCGACCGCGAACCAGGTGTTCACCTCGTACCTGGCCGAGCCGCGCACTTATGGCCTGACGGTGCGCACGCGCTTCTAAACGACTGATCCGTCAACGAAGGGGGCCGGTCCGCACGCGCGGGCCGGCCCTTTTCTTTACGCCGCTTCCTCCAGCGCGCGCCCTGCGGCAGCGGCCAGCAGGCGGCGCTCCAGCCCCTTGATCTTCGACGACAGCGCAATCTTGTCGCCGGTCAAATCGGTCAGATAAAAGGTGTCGACCGCGCGCTCGCCATAGGTCGATACGTGCGCGGAGTGGATCGTCACCTTCGACTGGAACAGCGCGTGGGCGAGCTGGTTGAGCAGCGCCGGGCGATCGCGCGCGTTGACCTCGACCACGGTGAAGCGGTTCGACGCCTTGTTGTCGACCAGCACGTTGGGCTCGATCGCGAAGGCGTCGGCGCGCAGGCGCGGTAGCGGCTTCGCCTTCAACCGGTCGGTCAGCCGCACGCGCCCGGCGAGTGCGTCCTCAATCGTGACGCGGATGCGCTGCAGCTGCTCGGCCTCGTCGAACGGGCGGCCGAGCGGGTCCTGGACGAGGAAATTGTCGAGCGCCATGCCGTCGCGCGTCGTGTGGATACGCGCGTCGATGATGTTACCACCCGCAACGTTGATCGCGCCTGCAATGCGGAAGAACAGCCCGGGATGGTCGGTCGCGTAGACGGTGACGAGCGTCGCGCCGCGTTCGGGGTACACCTGCGCCGCGATCGACAAGGGCGCGTCGTCCGCCTGCGTGACGACGCGCGCGTTCGCCTCGAGCACGTCGGCGGGCTCGGCGATCCAGTACGGCTCGGGCAGACGGCGAACGTAAGCGGCGAGCGCGTCGGCGTCCCAGCCCATCGCGTCGCGCAGGCCCTCCTGCTTCGCCTCGATCCGCTCGGCCCGCCCCTTCTGCTTGTGCCCGAGCCGCAGCACCTCCTCCGCGCCCTCGTACAAATCAGCGAGCAATTGCCCCTTCCAGCCGTTCCACGTGCCCGGCCCGACCGCGCGGATGTCGACGGTGGTCAGCACCAGGAGCAGCCGCAATCGCTCGAGGCTCTGCACGGTCGCGGTGAAATCGAGGATCGTCTTGAAGTCGGACAGGTCGCGCTTGAACGCGGTCGCCGACATGAGCAGGTGATGGCGCACCAGCCACGACACCGTCTCGGTCTCCGCGCGGGTGAGGCCGAGCCGCGGGCAGACACGCAGCGCGACCTCCGCGCCCAGCACCGAATGGTCGCCACCGCGGCCCTTGGCGATATCGTGCAGCAGGACGGCGACGTAGAGCACGCGGCGCGAGACGACCTGCTCCATCACCGCGCTGGCGAGCGGATGGTCGGCCTTGAGCGTGCCCTGCTCGATCCGCGCGAGCAGGCCGAGTGCGCGGATGGTGTGCTCGTCGACCGTATAGTGGTGATACATGTCGAACTGCATCTGCGCGACGACGCGCGCGAAATCGGGCACGAAGCGCCCGAGCACGCCGGTCTCGTTCATCCAGCGCAGCACCAGCTCGGGATCGTTGGGGCTGGTCAGCAGGTCGAGGAACAGCGCATTGGCGCGCGGGTCGCGCCGGACCGAGGCGGCGAGTTTCGCGTCGCGGGTGGCGCAGCGCATCGCGAGCGGGTGGATCTCCATCTTCGTCTGCGCGGCGAGCGCGAACGCCTCGACCAGGCGCACCGGCTCCTCGGCGAAGAAGTCGTCGCGCGGGATCGCGAGCCGGCCGCGGTCGACGGTGAAGCCGTTCAGCTTGCGCGGGGACCGGAGCAGCCGCTTGATCCGTTCACCGCTGTGGCGCCGGTTGTAGCGTTCCTCCAGGTGCGCGAGGAACAGGCCGGTCAGCGACCCCACGGTCTTTGCCTGCAGGAAGTAGAATTGCATGAAGCGCTCGACTGCCGGTTTGCCCGGTCGGTCGGCGTAGTGCATCCGCTGCGCGATCTCGCGCTGATAGTCGAAGGTCAGCCGGTCCTCGGCACGGCCCGCGATCAGGTGGAGGTGGCAGCGCACCGCCCAGAGGAAGTTGTCGGCGCGGTGGAACAGGCGATATTCGTCGGCCGTGAACAGCCCCGCTTCCTTCAACTCGCGCGAGCTGCGCACCTTGTAGGCGTATTTGCCGATCCAGAATAAAGCGTGGAGGTCGCGCAGGCCGCCCTTTCCCTCCTTTACGTTCGGTTCGACGACGTAGCGCGTGTCGCCCATGCGGATGTGGCGTGCGTTGCGCTCCGCCAGCTTGTCGGCGACGAACTCGCGCTCGGTACCGCTGCGCACTTCCTGGTCGAAGCGCGTGGCGGCTTCCTCGTACAACGCCTCGTCGCCCCAGAGGTAGCGCGCCTCGAGCAGCGCGGTGCGCACGGTTACGTCGCCTTTCGCCTGGCGCACCATGTCGTCGAGCGAGCGGCTGGAATGGCCGACCTTGAGCCCCAGGTCCCACAATGCATAGAGCATCGATTCGATCGCCTGCTCGGCCCAGGGCGTCTGCTTCCACGGTGTGACGAAGCCGATGTCGACGTCGCTGAACGGCGCCATCTCGCCGCGTCCGTAGCCGCCGACCGCGAGCAGCAGCAGCCGCTCCGACGCGGTCGGATTGTTTATGGGGTAGAGCCGCGCGACGGTGAAGTCGGCCAGCGCGACGATGACCTGATCGACGAGGTACGCCTGCGCGTTCGCCGCCTCCAGCCCGCGCGAGGGATGCTCGGTCAGGCGCCGCGCGATCTCCGCGCGGCCCGCGTCGAGCGCCGCCTTGAGGATCGCGGTCGCGCCGCGGCGAAGCTGCGCATCGCCCTTCCCCGGCAGCGCGGCGAGCGCCTCGGCGAGCACGCGGCGGTCGACGATGGCACGACGGTTGGGCAGTTGCTCGAAGGTACGGCGCATGGTGCAGACATAAGCGTGCGCGGTGCCGAAGGGGAGCCCCGCGTCAGCCCCGAGCACTATCCTTCGCGGGCGAGCGCCTTCAAGCGGTAGAGCGTGTCGAGCGCCTCGCGCGGGGTGAGCGCGTCGACGTCGATCGCCTCGACCTCGGCGCGGATTGCGTCGCACTGCGCTTCCTCCGCCTGCGCGGCGGCGGCGAACAGCGGCAGGTCGTCGAGCCCGGCGGCGAGTCCGCCCGTCTTGGCGCGCCCGGCCTCCAGCTTTGCGAGCACCGACTTGGCGCGCGCAACCGTGCCCGGCGACATGCCCGCCAATCGCGCGACTGCGAGCCCGTAACTGCGATCCGCCGGCCCCTCCGCCACCTCGTGCAGCAGTACCAGATCACCCTTCCACTCGCGCGCGCGGACGTGGTGGAGCGACAGCGCGTCGCAGCGTTCGGCCAATCGCGTCAGCTCGTGATAGTGGGTCGCGAACAGGCAGCGGCAACGGTTCTCCTCGTGGATCGCCTCCACCACCGCCCAGGCGATCGCCAGCCCGTCATAGGTCGAGGTGCCGCGCCCGACCTCGTCGAGGATGACGAAACTGCGCGGGGAAGCCTGCGCGAGGATCGCGGCGGTCTCGACCATCTCGACCATGAAGGTCGAGCGGCCGCGCGCGAGATTGTCCGATGCGCCGACGCGGCTGAACAGGCGGTCGACGAGGCCGATCGTGGCGCGTTCCGCCGGCACGTAGCTGCCTGCCTGCGCGAGCACCGCGATTAGCGCGTTCTGGCGCAGGAAGGTCGACTTGCCGCCCATGTTGGGGCCGGTGACGAGCCACAGGCGGTTCGCCTCCGACAGGCGACAGTCGTTGGCGACGAAACGGTCGCCCGCGTTGGCGAGCGCGCGCTCGACCACCGGATGGCGTCCACCCGCAATCTCGAAGCACGGCTGCTCGACCAGGTGCGGCCGCGTCCAATGACCTTCCGCCGCGCGCTCGGCGAGCCCCGCGGCTACGTCGAGCCGCGCGAGCGAGTCGGCGGTCGCCGCAATGTTTTCGCGCGCGGCGAGCGCGATCTGCGTCAGTTCCTCCAGGTGCGCGGCCTCCGCGGTCAGCGCGTGCGCGCCGGCCTGCGTCACGCGCGCGGCGACCTCGTGCAGCTCGGGCGCGTTGAAGCGGATCGCGCCCGCCATCGTCTGGCGGTGGGTGAAGCCCGAATCGGCGCGCATCAGCGGATCGGCGGCGCGCGCGGGCACCTCGATATGGTAGCCGAGCACACCGTTGTGCTTGATCTTGAGCGCGGAAACGCCGGTGTCGGCGCGGTATTTCGCCTCCAGCGCGGCGATCGCGCGGCGGCCGCCCGCGCCCGCGTCGCGCAGGTCGTCGAGCGCGGCGTCGTAGCCCGCGGCGATATAGCCGCCGTCGCTCGCCTCGATCGGGGGTGCGGGAACCAGCGCGCGCTTGAGCAGGTCGATCAGCGTGCCATGCCCGCGCAGGCGCGGCAGCGTGTCGGCGAGGAGTGCGGGTGCGGGTTCGACGCGGCCGAGCAGTTCGGCGAGGTGCCACGCGCCGTCGAGACCGTCGCGGAGTTGCCCGAGATCGCGCGGGCCGCCTCGCCCTGCCGCGAGCCGTCCGAGCGCGCGGCCCACGTCGGGGAGCGCGCGCAAGGCGCTGCGCAACCGCTCGCGCAAGGCTTCGTCGTCGTGGAACAGCGCGACGAGCGCCTGCCGCGCCTCGATCGCGCCCAGGTCCATCAGCGGCGCGGCGATGTCCTCGCTGAGCAACCGCGCGCCGGCGCCCGTCACGGTGCGGTCGACCGCGTCGAGCAGGCTGCCCTTGCGCTGCCCCGTGACCGTGCAGGTCAGCTCAAGGCTCTCGCGCGTGGCGGCGTCGATCGCCATCGCCTCGGCGGCGGCGCTGAGCGCGGGCGGGCGGAGGAATGGCAGCGCGCCCTTGGCGTTATGCTCCAGATAGGCGACCAACGCCCCCGCCGCCGACAGCGCGGCGCGCGAGAACTGACCGAAACCGTCGAGCGTCGCGACGCCGTACACGCGCTTCAACCGCGCCTCGCCGCCCGCGCTGTCGAAGTCGGCGCGCGGGCGCCACACGCTGGCGGGGTGATCGGCGCCCTCGCACGCGACGACCTCGGCCGCGCCAAGACGTGCGAGCTCGGCGCCCATCCCGCCCGCGTTGGTCTCAATCACGACGAAGCGTCCGGTCGACACGTCGGCGGCGGCGATCGCGACCGCGCCGTTCACCTCGCCGATCGCCGCGCACCAGTTCGCCGCGCGCGCGTCGAGCAACGCTTCCTCGGTCAGCGTGCCGGCGGTCACGAAGCGGACGATCGCGCGGCCGACCAGCGCCTTCGACCCACGCGCCTTGCGTGCCGCCTCGGGCGTCTCGGTCTGTTCGGCGATGGCGACGCGGTGCCCGGCCTTGATCAGGCGTTGCAGGTACGCGGTTGCGGCGTGGACCGGCACGCCGCACATCGGGATCTTCTCGCCCTCGTGCTCACCGCGCGCGGTCAGCGCGATGTCGAGCACCTGCGCCGCGACGCGCGCGTCGTCGAAGAACAGCTCGAAGAAGTCGCCCATGCGATAGAACAGCAGGCAATCCGCCGCCTCCGCCTTCAGCGCCAGATATTGCGCCATCATCGGGGTCGGGGTGGAAACGCTCGCCATCGCGGGCGCGATACAGAAGCGGGCGCGGCGGCGAAAGGCGTGTCGGTGCCGGCAGGGAGGCGCTATGTCTTCGCGAAAGCAATCGAGAGCCGTCGCCGTCATGCTGTATCGCACGTCCCTGCCCTCCCCGATCGGTACGCTGACGCTGGTCGCGTCGGACGCGGGGCTGGTTGCGATCCTGTGGCCCGACGAAGCGCCCGACCGGGTGCGTTTGGGCGACGCCAGCGAGCGCGACGATCACCCGGTGCTCGCTGCCGCGGCCGCGCAGCTCAGCGGGTATTTCGCCGGCACGCGCACCGCGTTCGACCTGCCGCTCGACCCGCAAGGCACGCCGTTTCAGCGTGACGTATGGCTGGCGCTTGCCGACATCCCGTTCGCCGAGACGCGCAGCTACGCCGAGATCGCGCGCGCGATCGGCCGGCCGACCGCCACGCGCGCGGTGGGTGCGGCGAACGGGCGCAATCCGTTGTCGATCGTGGCGCCATGTCACCGCGTCGTCGGCGCGAACGGCGCGCTGACCGGGTTCGCGGGCGGGCTTCCGGCAAAGCGTTTTCTGCTGGACCACGAACGTCACATTTCGGAGGCGTGGTAACGGTTCACTTATCCGCCACCTTTCCGTAAGGGCACGCGCATGACCGATCCCCGCAACGGCGCCGCCGAAGAAGTGAGCAACGACCAGTTTTCGGAGCGCGAGGCGCTGCTGTTCCACTCCGAGGGGCGGCCGGGCAAGATCGAGATCATCGCGTCGAAACCGATGGCGACGCAGCGCGACTTGGCGCTCGCCTATTCGCCCGGCGTCGCGGTGCCGGTGCGCGCGATTGCGGACGATCCCGCCACCGCCTATGATTACACCGCCAAGGGCAATCTGGTCGCGGTGATCTCCAACGGGACCGCAATCCTGGGGCTCGGCAACCTCGGCGCGCTGGCGTCCAAGCCGGTGATGGAAGGCAAGGCGGTGCTGTTCAAGCGTTTCGCCGACGTCGATTCGATCGATCTGGAATTGGCGACCGAGGACGTGGATGCGTTCGTCAACGCGGTGGCGCTGCTGGAGCCGAGCTTCGGCGGCATCAACCTCGAGGACATCAAGGCGCCCGAGTGCTTCATCATCGAGCAGACATTGCGCGAGCGGATGAACATTCCGGTCTTCCACGACGACCAGCACGGCACCGCGATCATCTGCGCCGCGGGGCTCATCAACGCCTGCCTGCTGACGGGTCGCAAGCTGTCCGAGATCAAGGTGGTGGTGAACGGCGCGGGCGCGGCGGCGCTCGCCTGCACCGACCTGATCAAGGCGATGGGCGTGCGTCAGGAGAACGTCCTGATCTGCGATCGCACCGGCGTGATCTATCAGGGACGCGAGGGCGTGAACCAGTGGCAGTCGACGCACGCGGTCGCGACCGACCGGCGCACGCTGACCGAGGCATTGGCGGGCGCGGACGTGTTCCTGGGGTTGTCGGCGGCAGGGGCGCTCAAGCCCGAGATGGTCAAGGACATGGCCAAGGCGCCGATCATCTTCGCGATGGCGAACCCGGAACCGGAAATTCGCCCCGAGCAGGCGCGCGCCGCGCGGCCCGACGCGATCATCGCGACCGGGCGTTCGGACTATCCGAACCAGGTCAACAACGTGCTCGGCTTCCCCTTCATCTTTCGCGGCGCGCTCGACGTGCGTGCGTCTGCGATCAACGACGAGATGAAGATCGCCGCTGCCAACGCGATCGCCGAACTGGCGCGGCAACGCGTGCCCGAGGAAGTCGCCGCGGCCTACGGCGTGCAGCACAGCTTCGGCCCCGACTATATCATCCCCGCGCCGTTCGATCCGCGGTTGATGGAGGAGGTGTCGGTCGCGGTCGCCAAGGCGGCGATGGATTCAGGCGTCTCGACCAAGCCGATCCTCGACCTGGACGCGTACCGCCAGTCGCTGCGCGCGCGATTGAATCCAACCACTTCGGTGCTGAGCCTCGCCTATGAGGGTGCGCGCGCTCATCCCAAGCGCGTGATCTTCGCAGAGGGCGAGGAAGAAGTGGTGCTGCGCGCCGCGATCGCGTTCAAGGAAGGCGGCTACGGCACGCCGGTGCTGGTCGGGCGCGACGACGTGCACGACCGTCTCGCCGCGCTCGGCATCACGCACCCGGAGGAATATGAGGTCCACAACAGCCGCAAGTCGCCGCTGGTGCCGCGGATGGTCGACTTCCTCTACGGACGGCTGCAACGCCGCGGCTTCCTGCGCCGCGATTGCGAGCGGATGATCAACCAGGATCGCAACACCTTCGGCGCGGTGCTGCTGCAACTGGGCGAGGCCGACGCGATGATCACCGGGATCACGCGCACCTTCGCGCAGAGCTACCGCGAGGTGCGGCGCGTGATCGATCCCAAGCCCGATCGCACGCCGTTCGGCATCCACGTGCTGGTCGGGCAGAGCCACACGATCTTCATCGCCGACACGACCGTCAACGAGCGGCCGAGCGCGGAAGAGCTGGCGGATATAGCCGAGCAGACCGCCGCGGTCGCGCGCCGCATGGGGCACGAACCGCGCGTCGCGTTCCTCAGTTACTCGACCTTCGGAACGCCCGAGGGTTCGTTCCTCGACAACATCCGCCAGGCGGTTACCGTGCTCGACGGACGGCAGGTGAGCTTCGAGTATGAGGGCGAGATGTCGCCCGATGTGGCGCTCAACCCGAAGCAGCAGGCGAATTATCCGTTCGCGCGGCTGTCGGGTCCGGCGAACATCCTGGTCATGCCTGGTCTGCAATCGGCCAATATCTCGGCGAAACTGCTGCGCGAGCTTGGCGGCGACGACATGATCGGGCCGATGCTGATCGGGATGGAGAAGCCGGTGCAGATCGCGCCGATGACCTCGACCGCGGGCGATCTGATGACGCTGGCGGTGCTGGCGGCGGGCGGGATCGCGCGCTGAGCCACGTTGATGCAGGATAGAATATCCGGCCGGTCCGCAACCGATCGGCCGGACTGATCATTACGCCTCTATCTGACGAACAGGAGGCGAATGATGAAGATGGCGGTGGCGGCACTCGGCGCGGCGATGCTCGTGTCGGGGTGTAACGGTCTGGGTGGCGGTCTGGGTGGCGGCAGCTACGGCGGCTATAGCGCGTATGACTATAACCGGCCCGATCCGGCGTATGGCGGCTATTATGCCGACCGCTACTACCGCGACGACGCGCGCTACCGTGAGCGCCGCCTGGGCAACAACGACCGCGTTTATGTCGGAAACGACGGGCGCTATTATTGCCGCCGCAACGATGGCACGACCGGTCTGATCGTCGGCGGGCTCGCCGGTGGCGCACTGGGTGCGGCGATCGCACCGGGTGGCTCTGGCCTGCTCGGCGCGCTGCTCGGCGGTGCGGGTGGAGCGGCGCTCGGCAAGTCGGTCGACAAGAACAACGTCCGCTGCCGCTGAGGCAGGTTACCTGAGCGGTTTGCCCGAGTCCTTCCAGCGGTCGAGTATCTGGGATTCAGGCAGATCGCCTTTCGGTGACGTACCGGACGGCGGCGGGGCGACGATCGCCTCGCCGCTGTCGACGTGCCGCGGTTGGATGTCGACTGCCGGTGTGATCTTGCGCTCGGCCGCGTGTGCCGGCGTGGAGGTCGGCGTTGCGGTCGTCGCAGCGCTGGTCGGGGCTGACGAGACAATCGCCTGATCGGCCGCGACGATCGGTGTCGGGATCACGGCGTCGATCGCGCGGTGCGGGCCCGGCACCGGCTCGTGTCCAGCGTAGCGCTGGACGAAGGCGCCGGCGGTTCCCCAGAACCCTTTCCAGCGATGGAAGAAGTGCGCGCCGATCGCGTCGGTCATCACCAGCGTGCGGTTCCACGCCGGCGTGACCGCGTAGGTGTGATAGTGCGTGGCGAGACCGACGGGTGCGAAGACGTAGCCGCCGAGCGCCGCCGCCGCGATCCGCGCCGCGCGGGCCCAACCCGCGGGCGACGGCACGCGCGCCATCGCGCCGTCGCAGGCGAAGCTGAACTGGCACGAGCGCCGCTCCGATCCTTGATAGACGACGCCGCAGACGGTGGCGGGAAAGGCAGGGTGCCGCGCGCGATTGAGGATTACCTGCGCGACCGCGCGCTGCCCGTCGTCGGGCTCCGACGCCGCCTCGTAGTAGATCGCCGCGGTCAGGCACTCGAGCGCGCGGCCGCGATCGACCGTGCTCGCCCGCGCGGTGGAGAAGGGTTGCGCCGCAACCACCGAGCCGTCGCCTGCGGGTAGTCGCGCGAAGGCGAGCGGGACCGGTGGCAGTGCGATCGTGCCGGTCGTGCCGGCGGCGGGCGAAGCGTAGATCGGCTCGGCGGCCCCGGTGATCTGCCCGCTCGCCCGGACACCCGCGGGCACCGGCACGCTGAGCGCGGCGTGAGGCGCGCGGGCGTATCCGTCGCCGACGACGCGCAACACGCCCTGTATCGCGAGCGCTGAGGCAAGCAGGATCACGAGCCCCGCGACGATCGCCCACGACACGCGCACCTGGCGCAGCCGCACCAATGCGGTACCCGGTGTCGTTCGCCTCGCCATGCCGATGATCGCGCCTGCTCCGTGCCACACCCGCGGTTACGCAGGGCAACGCACGCCTTAGCGCGGCAATCCTTGCCGATCCGCTATCACGCGGCCGCGCGAGGCGGAAACGCTCAGCGCTTCTTGCCGTTGGCGAACAGCAGCGCGGCCGCGACCGCGGCGGAACCGATGCCGACGCCGACGATGCCGCCGAGTTGCCAGCGGCGCGCCTTGTCGCTCGCCTTCGCCTTGTCGGCGCCCGCGTCCTTGTGCACCTTCGCGGCCTTGGCGGCTTCGAGGATCTCGTTCGGCTCGTCGCTCATCGTCATTCTCCCTTGCCGTCGCCGTAACGCGCGCGGAAATCGTCCGCAAAGGCCGATAGCGTGCCCGCTGAAATCGCGGCGCGCAGGTCGGCCATCAGCGCCTGATAGAAGAAGATGTTGTGCTCGGTCATCAGCATCGCGCCCAGCATCTCGCCCGCACGGACCAGATGGTGCAGGTAGGCGCGGCTCCACGTGGCGCAGACAGGACATGCGCATGCTGGGTCGAGCGGGCCCTGATCCTCGGCGAAGCGCGCGTTGCGTATGTTGATCGGCCCCGCGCGCGTGAACGCCTGACCGGTGCGGCCCGAGCGGGTGGGCAACACGCAGTCGAACATGTCGACCCCGCGCTCGACCGCGCCGACGATGTCGTCGGGCTTGCCCACGCCCATGAGATAGCGCGGACGATCGGCGGGCAATTGCGCGGGCGCGTAATCGAGGCAGGCGAACATCGCATCCTGCCCCTCGCCCACCGCCAGACCACCGATCGCGTAACCGTCGAAGCCGATGTCGACCAGCGCGTCGGCGGAGGCGCTGCGCAGCCCCTCGTCGAGCGCGCCCTGCTGAATGCCGAAGATTGCGTTACGCGCGGCATGCGCCTCGCCGCCGCGGCCGTCGCGCCCGTCGAACGCGTCGCGGCTGCGCTTCGCCCAGCGCATCGAGCGCTCCATCGCGGCTGCCTGCACCTCGCGCGGCGAGGTGGTCGGCACTAGTTCGTCGAACGCCATCGTAATGTTGCTGCCGAGCAGCCGCTGGATCTCGATCGAGCGCTCGGGCGTGATCAGATGACGCGATCCGTCGAGGTGCGAGCGGAAGGCGACGCCCTCCTCCGATCGTTTGGTCAGCTCGGACAGGCTCATGACCTGGTACCCGCCCGAGTCGGTCAGGATCGGCCGATCCCACCCCATGAAGGCGTGCAACCCGCCCAGTCGCGCTACGCGCTCCGCACCCGGGCGCAGCATTAGGTGATAGGTATTGCCTAGGATGATGTCGGCGCCCGCCGCACGCACGTCGGCAGGCTTCATCGCCTTGACGGTCGCGGCGGTGCCGACCGGCATGAACGCGGGCGTGCGGACGACGCCGCGCTCCATCGCGATCTCACCGGTGCGCGCGCGCCCGTCGGTCGCGGCAATCGTGAAGGCGAAGCGGGTCATCGGCGCTTCTTCTCGGGCGGAGGCGCCGGCCGTGGCATGGGACGCCCGGCGGTCGGTCCCTTCGCATCGACCGGACCGGTACGATAGGTGACCAGCTCGGCGCGGCTGATCCGCTTGTCACCGTTCTTGTCGTAGCGCGCGAACAGGCGTGAGAAATGGTTCTGCAACTCGTCGAGCGAGACGCGGTCGTCCTGGTTGCGGTCGACCTCGAACGGGCTCGGCAGCGCGTTGCGGTCACCCAGCCAGCGCTCGGCCCAGTCGGCGAAGGCGATGTAGCGCAGATAGCCGCTCTTCGCGGTGTCGATCGCCTCGAACGATCGCCTGACCCCCGCCTGCATCTCCGACCGGTCGACCAGCCCGTCACCGTCGGCATCGAAGGTCGCGATCATCATCGCCACCGGCTCGACCACCATCGTCGCGGGCGTCTGCGGCGTACCGGGCAACGGCGCGCGGACGACAATCTCCGGGTCCGCAGCGGGTGCCGCGGCCTGGAGCGCCAGCGCGAGTAGCGCCGCAATCACGCGCACACCTGTTGCAACATGGCTATCGGATGAGTTCGGCCGTTTCCACGCACCTTCAACGACCTTCCACTACGAGCCCGAACGCCGGCTGCTGCGATCCCTAGCTAAGCCGGCGTGGTAGGATCAAGCCGCAACGATCCGGCGCACTCGCCATCACTGATCCGCGCGCAGGCGATAGCCGACGCCCAGTTCGTTGGCGATGACGCTGCCGACGGGTTCGGGTGCCTCCAGTTTCTGGCGCAGGTTGCGGATGACGATGCGCAGATATTCGACGCGCGGGTCCTCGTCCGCGCCCCAGCATGCGGACAGCAGCCGCTCGTGCGTGACGACGCGGCCGATGTGTCGCGCGAGGACGCCGAGCACGTCGTGTTCCTTGCGAGTGAGGTGAAGTTCCTCATTGCCGCGCGTGACGGTGCGGCGATCGAGGTCGATGCTCAGGTCGCCGCGGTGGACGATCTTCGGCGTCGTCCCCGACCCGCCGTGATGGCGCAAGGCGACGCGCAGGCGGGCGAGCAGTTCGTCGGTGTCGAACGGCTTGGTGACGTAATCGTCGGCGCCGAGGTCGAGCGCGCTGACTTTCTCGTCGACTGCATCCCGCGCCGACACGACCAGGATGACTAGGTCGGCCTGTGCGCGCAGCAGCGGGATGATGCTCAAGCCGTCGCGGTCGGGCAGCCCTAGGTCGAGCAGCACCGCGCCGGGTTGCTCGGTCGCTGCCTGGCGCAGCGCGTCGCGACCGTTCGCTGCCTCGACGACATTGTAGCCGGCGCGGTTCAGCGTGTTGCGCAGCAGGCGACGGATCGCTGCGTCGTCGTCCACCACCAGGATCTTGGCCGGCATGTCAGTTACCCTCGGACAAGGTTTCGCGAACGATCAGATCGGCGGGGAAGACGAGCGCGAAGGCCGCGCCGGTCGCGTCGGGGCGGTTCGACGCCTCCACGGTCATCCCCATCGCCTCCGCAAACGCTTTCACGATCGCGAGGCCGAGACCGGTGCCGCCGACCGCGCGGTCCGATCCCTCCAGCCGGCGGAACGTCTCGAACACCTCGCCCTCCTGCCCCGGCGGCAGGCCGGGTCCGTGGTCGAGCACAGACAGCCTGAGCTCACCGAAACGGTTACGCCCCTCGATCACGATGTCGCTGCCCGGATCGCCGTAGCGGCCGGCATTGTCGAGCAGGTTGAGCAGGCAATGATGCAGCAGTTGCGGATCGGCGCGCACCAGCGGCAGGTCGGGCGGCACGTCGAGGCGGACGGCATGGCCCTCGAGCGCGCGGCGGGCGTCATGTGCGGCGCCGGTGACCGCGTCGCTCAGGTCGATCGGCTCGACTCGCAGCCGGAGCGCGCCCGCCTCGACCCGCGCCATGTCGAGCAGGTTGGCGACGAAGCGGTTCAATCGTTGCGCCTCGCTCTCGATCGTGCCGATCAGTTCGGGCGTTGCATCGTGGTGCAGCTGCGCGGCGGCCGCAATTACCGCGGTGAGCGGCGTTCGCAGGTCGTGGCTGACCGAGGAGAGGAGCGCCGCGCGCAGCCGGTCGCGCGTGCGTACCGCATCGACGTCGCGCATCTCCGCCTGCAGTCGCAGCCGTTCAAGCACCAGCGCCGACTGGTCGATCAGGCTGCTCAGCAGCGGCAGCTGATCGGCGCGGACGGGGTTGCCGACCTTGTCGCTGGCGACGCCGAGGACGCCCAGCACGCGCTCGCCCGCCTTCATCGGCTGGAACAACCATTCGGAGGCAGCGAGCGTGCCCGAACCCTTGCCCGCGGGACTGCCGGTGTCGAACGCCCAGCCGGCGGCGGCGGTGTCCATCGTGTCGAGGCGGTAGGCGGGATCGCTGGCGGCGACGATCTCCAGCTCGGCACCATGCGCGCGCGACAGCAACACGACCTGCACGTCGAGCAGACGGCGAACGTCGTCGCAGATCATCTGCGCGGCGGTGTCGAGGTCGTTGATGCCCGCAATCTGGCGCAGGAAGCCGGCGAGGATGGCGTTGGTCCGCGCGCTGGCGGCGGCGAGGTCGGCCTGCGCGCGGACGCGCCCGGTCAGCTGGCTGGTGGCAATGGCGATACCGAGCAGCACGATCACCGACACGAGGTTCTCGGGATTGCTGATCGTCAGCGTGCCGGTCGGGGGCAGGAAGAAGAAATTGTAGGCGAGGCTGGACGCGATCCCGGCGTAAAGCCCGGTGCGCAGGCCGAACAGGCTCGCCGCGGCCATGACGGGCAGCAGGTAGAGCAACGCGACATTGCCGAGATTGAGGATCTGGAATAGCGCGCTGGCGAGTGCGGTGACGCCCGCGACGATTCCCGTCGTGATCGCATAGCCGGCGGGGCTGCCCCACTGCCCGCCACGGCGATGTGTGGTGGTCGCCGTTGCCGGCCGCGTCGTACCGGTCACCGGCATCGGCAGCACGTGAACGGTGACATCGGGCGTGTCGCGCACCAGCTGGTCGACGATCGAGCCGTGACGCAGCTCGAACCAGCGCGAGCGGTGCGACTTGCCGAGCACCAGCTGCGTGGCGCGCAGATCGACCAGCACCGACTGGAGTCCGGCGACGACGCGCTCGGCCGGCACGGTTGCGACCGCGGCGCCGAGCTGGGTCGCGAGCGTCATCGTCGCGGCGACGCGGGCGTGCTGCTCGTCGGTGAAATGCGCCGCGCGCGGTGTCTCGATGAACACCGCGGTCCAGGGTCCGCGCAGACCGTCGGCGACGCGTTTCGCCGCGCGCACCAGCGCGTCGCAGCCCGGCTGCTCGCTGATCGCGACGACGATGCGGTCACCGCCGGCCCAGGTGCCGCCGAGCCCGAGTGCGCGCACGTCGTCGAGCATCCGCGCGTCGACCGCCTGCGCGGCGCGGCGCAGCGCCAGTTCGCGCAGTGCCGACAGATTGGACTTGGAGAAAAAGTGGCCGAGCGCGCGCGTCGCCTCGGCAGGCAGATAGACCTTGCCCGCCTTCAATCGCTCGATCAGCTCGTCGGGGGGGATATCGACGACCTCGATCTCGGCCATCTCAAGGATCGAGTCGGGCACCGTCTCGCGCACGCGGACGCGGGTGAAGCTGGCGACGACGTCGTTCAGGCTCTCGACGTGCTGAATGTTGACGGTCGAGTAGACGTCTATTCCCGCCGCCAGCAATTCCTCGACATCACCGTAGCGCTTGGGGTGGCGACTGCCCGGCGCGTTGGTGTGCGCGAGTTCGTCGACCAGCACGAGGCGCGGCGCGCGCGCGAGGATGGCGTCGAGGTCCATCTCGTGAAGCGTGCGGCCTTCGTATGCCACGTCGCGGCGCGCGACGATCTCATGCCCGCGCAGCAGCGCCTCCGTTTCGGCGCGGCCGTGCGTTTCGACTACGCCGATGACGACATCGACGCCGTCGCGGCGGCGCGCGGCGCCTTCCGACAGCATCTCGAACGTCTTGCCGACGCCGGGCGCGGCGCCGAGAAAGATCTTTAGTCGCCCCCGCCCCTCCTGCGCGGCGGCGCGCAGGAGGGCGTCGGGATCGGGTCTGTCGCCGCCTGCCGCCGCCATCAGCGCGTGGGCACTCCGGCATCGAGGGCGCGGTTGAGCGCCAGCACGTTGACGCGCGGATCACCCAGCAGCGGGCGGACGGTCAGCTGCGCGACGAGTGTCCGCACGCGCGCCAGCGGCAACCCGCGAACCCGCGCAACCCGCGGCGCCTGCGCCTGCGCCGCGGCGGGCGACAGATCGGGATCGAGCCCCGATCCGCTCGCGGTGACGAGATCGGCCGGCAGCGCGCCCGCGACCCCTGCGCCGCGCTGCTTCGCCACATCGGCCTTCACGCGATCGACCAGCGCCTGCGACGCGGGGCCGAGATTGGAGGCCGACGAGGCGAGCCCGTCGTATCCCTTGCCGGCCGCCGACGGGCGCGTGTTGAAGTAGCGATCGGCGGCGAATGCCTGACCGACCACGGTCGATCCGATCACCTGTCCTTGCGCACCGCGAACGAGGCTGCCGTTCGCCTGCGCTGGGAACACCAGCTGCCCGATGCCGGTCATCGCGAACGGATAGGCGAGGCCGAGAAGCGCGGCGAACAGGATCGTCATGACGATCGCGGGCCGAAGCGCGGAGGAGAAGTCCTTACCCATGTGTCCGGTATCCTTACGCTAGACCGAGACCGCCGACCACGAGGTCGATCAGCTTGATGCCGACGAACGGCGCGAGCAGGCCGCCGAGACCATAGACGGCGAGATTGCGCGCCAGCAGCGGCCCCGCCGCCATCGGCTTGTACGCGACGCCCCTGAGTGCCAGCGGCACCAGCAGCGGGATGATGATCGCGTTGAAGATGATCGCGCTGAGGATCGCCGACTGCGGCGTCGCGAGCCCCATGACGTTCAGCACGCCGAGCCCGGGATAGAGTGCGACGAACATCGCCGGGATGATCGCGAAATATTTCGCCACGTCGTTCGCAACAGAGAAGGTGGTGAGCGCGCCGCGCGTCATCAGCAGCTGCTTGCCCAGGCCCACGACCTCGATCAGCTTGGTCGGGTCGCTGTCGAGGTCGACCATGTTGCCCGCCTCGCGCGCCGCCTGCGTGCCGGTGTTCATCGCGACGCCGACATCGGCCTGTGCGAGCGCAGGCGCGTCGTTGGTGCCGTCGCCGCACATCGCGACCAGCTTGCCGCCCTGCTGTTCCTTGCGGATCAGCGCCAGCTTGTCCTCGGGCGTCGCCTGCGCGAGGAAGTCGTCGACGCCCGCTTCGGCTGCGATCGCGGCGGCGGTCAGCGGGTTGTCGCCGGTGATCATGACGGTACGGATGCCCATCGTGCGCAGCTCGCCGAAGCGCTCGCGGATGCCCGCCTTGACCACGTCCTTGAGGAAGATCGCGCCGAGCAGGCGACCGTCCTTCGCGACCGCGAGCGGCGTGCCGCCGGCGCGCGCGATCTCGTCGGTGATGCGGCGCAGCTCGGTCGCCGCGGCGGTCGCGCCCGATCCTTCGTTGGCGCGCAGGATCGAGTCGACCGCACCCTTCTGGATCGACGTATCGCCGAAGCGGACGCCCGACACGCGGGTCTGCGCGGTGAACGGGATCACCTCGGCGCCCTGGGGCATCGGCCGCTGCAGGTTGAAGCGGTCGCGCGCGAGCACGACGATCGAGCGACCCTCGGGCGTCTCGTCCGCCAGACTGGCGAGCAGCGCGGCCTCGGCCAACTCGGCGTCGCTGGTGCCGCCGACCGAGCGGAACTCAGCTGCCTGGCGATCACCGATCGTGATCGTGCCGGTCTTGTCGAGCAGCAGCACGTCGACATCGCCCGCCGCCTCTACCGCACGGCCCGATTTCGCCAGCACGTTGAAGCGTACGAGGCGGTCCATACCTGCGATGCCGATCGCCGAGAGCAGTGCCGCGATGGTCGTCGGGATGAGGGTGATGAGCAGCGCCGCGAGGATCGCTACGGGTATGCTGCCGCCCACGTAGGACGCGAAGCCCGGAATGGTGCCGACCGCGATCAGGAAGATGATCGTGAGACCCACGAGCAGGATGGTCAACGCGACCTCGTTCGGCGTCTTCTGTCGCTCGGCACCTTCGACCAGCGCGATCATGCGGTCGAGGAAGCCCTTGCCCGGCTCGACGGTCACCTTGACGCGTATCTCGTCGGAGATGACGCGGGTGCCCGCGGTGACGGCCGAGCGATCGCCGCCTGCCTCGCGGATCACCGGGGCGCTCTCGCCGGTGATCGCGGCCTCGTTGACGCTGGCGACGCCCGAGACGACTTCGCCGTCCGACGGAATCAGATCGTTCGTCTCGACCAGCACCACGTCGCCGACCTTGAGCCGGCTGGCGGGAACGTTGTCAAACTGACGTCCGTCGCCCTTCAACCGCTTGGCGACGAGCTCCGCCTTGGTGGCGCGCAAACTGGCGGCCTGGGCCTTGCCGCGACCCTCGGCCAGCGCCTCGGCAAAGGTGCCGAACAGAACCGTGAGCCACAGCCAGACGGCCAGCTGTGCCTTGAAGGCGAAGGTCAGATCGTCATGGCCAATGACGAGCAGGATCGTCATCAACGCGGCCACGGCCGCAGTCACGAACATGACCGGGTTGCGGACCAACTCGCGTGGGTTGAGCTTCAGGAACGATGCCTTGATCGCCGGCACGACCAGGTCGGCGGTGAACAGGCTTTTGGCCGAAGACTTTTGGGTTTGGGCTTTTGCCATGATGGCCCCCGGATCAGGAAAGCTGGCCGCGGATCATGCTGAGATGATCGGCGATGGGACCGAGCGCGAGGCTCGGCAGGAAGGTGAGACCGCCCAGGATCAGGATGATCCCGACGAGCAGGCCGACCCAGAGGCCGCCGGTGGTCGGGAACGAGCCCGCGCTTTCCGGCGTGTATTTCTTCGCCGCCAGGCTGCCGGCGATCGCCAGCATCGGCACGATGACGAAGAAGCGGCCGAACCACATCGCGATGCCGAGCAGCCCGTTATAGTAGGGCGTGTTGGCGGTCAGACCCGCGAAGGCCGAACCGTTGTTCCCGACCGCGCTGGTGAAGGCGTAGAGGATCTCGGAAAAACCGTGCGGTCCCTTGTTGAGCGGCCCGGCCAGACCCTGCTGCAACACCGACGACAGCGAGGTCAGCCCGAGGATGACGAGCGGCAGCACCGCGATCGCCAGAACGGCGAGCTTCACCTCGCGGCTCTCGATCTTCTTGCCGACATATTCGGGCGTGCGGCCGACCATCAGCCCGGCGACGAACACCGCGAGGATCGCGAACAAGAGGAAGCCGTAGATGCCCGCGCCGACGCCGCCGATGACGACCTCGCCCAGCTGCATGTTGAACAGCGGGATCATGCCGCCGAGCGGAGTGAAGCTGTCGAGCATGCCGTTGACCGCGCCGCACGACGCGGCGGTGGTGACGACCGAGAACAGCGCGCTGGCGGCGATGCCGAAGCGGACCTCCTTACCCTCCATGTTGCCGCCCGCGACACCGAGCTGGTGCAGGACCGGGTTGCCTGCGGCCTCCTGCCAGTAGGTGACGGTGACGCCGGCGAGGAACAGGATCACCATCGCCGACAGGATCGCCCAGCCCTGCCGCGTGTTGCCGACCGCCTTGCCGAAGGTCCACGTCAGGCCGAAGCCGATAACGAAGATCGACAGCATCTGCACGAAGTTGGTCAGCGCAGTCGGGTTCTCGAACGGGTGCGCGGAATTCGCGTTGAAGAAGCCGCCACCGTTGGTGCCGAGCATTTTGACTGCTTCCTGGCTGGCGACGGGGCCGAGCAGGATCGATTGGCGCGCACCCTCCAGCGTCTGCACGTCGACCACGCCCGCCATCGTCTGCGGCACGCCGGAAGCGATCAGGAAGACGGTGTAGACGACGCAGAGCGGCAGCAGCAGGTAGAGCGTGATCCGGGTCATGTCGGCCCAGAAATTGCCGATCGCCTTTGCCTCACGCCGCGCAAAGCCGCGGAACAGCGCGAAGGCGAGCGCGATGCCGGTTGCAGCCGACAGGAAGTTGTGGATCGTCAGCCCCAGCATCTGGCTGAGGTTCGACATCGTCGCTTCACCGCCGTAGCTCTGCCAATTGGTGTTGGTGGTGAAGCTGACCGCGGTGTTGAACGCGAGGTCAGGCGACAGTCCGGCGAGCCCCTGTGGATTGCCCGGCAGCACGCCCTGCAGCCGCAGGACAGCGTAGGTCAGCACCAGCAGCGCGACGTTGAACAGCAGCATGTGGACCGCGTAGCGGCGCCAGCCCTGCTCTTGCGCGGGGTCGATGCCCGACAGTTTGTAGAAGCCGCGCTCGACAGGGCCGAGCACGAGGTGGAGCGGCGTACGCCGTCCTTCGTAGAGCGCGTGGAGCCACAAGCCGACGGGCTTGGTGAGCGCCAGCAGGATGCCGACGAACAGCAGGATCAGGAACCAGCCCTGAAGTGTCATGGAACCGCTCCTTTCAGAAGCGTTCGGGGCGGATCAGGACCGCCACGAGATAGACGAGAAGGCCGATCGCGGTCAGCGCCGCCAGCCAGAGATCGAGCGTCATGTCAGCCCTCCCTCACGCATTGTCGCACAGGCGGGCGTAGGCGAGCGTCAGCGCGAACAGCCCGATGATGATGGCGATCCAGAGCAGGTCCTGCATTGCTGTTCTCCGATGCTCAGAAGGCGGCGGTCAGCGAAACGACGACGGTGCCGCCGGCGATGTTGCCGGTGCCGTCCTGCCCCTTGCTGAAGCTGGGGCGGAGGTAGGCGGCTTCACGGTTCGAGATGTCGGTGTCGACGTAGCTGACGTTGAAAGTCAGATTCTTGTAGGTGGCATCGGCGCCGAGCGACCAGTCCCAGTAGGCGCCGGTCGGCGACACCGCGGTCGCGTTCGGCCCCAGCCCGTCCTGCCCCCAGCTGTGACCGACGTGCGCCTTGGCGGTGAAGGGCGTGCCCGGTACGGCGGCCGCGCCGTCACCCCACAGGTAGAGGTTGTCGTCCTTCGCGCCCGGGCGATTGTAGACGCCTGCCGCCGCATCGGCGCCGGTGTTGTACCATTTGCCGATCGCCTGCTGTTTCGGCGCATAAGCGACACCCGCAGTCAGCGTGGCCGGGCCGGCAGTACCGGTCAGCTTGGCATAGGGCTCGGCGAAGTCGGTCTTGTCCGCGCCGCCGGGATACATGTACCAGGTGAGGCCGACGTCGAGCGTCGCATTGTCGGCGAGCTTCGCCTTGTAGCCGCCGATCAGGTCGAGCTCCATGTTGGCGCCGCCGAACGTGCCCCAGCCCGCCAGGTTCGACGCCCAGGTGCCGACGTACAGCCCGCTCTGGTGCGCGACGGTGATGCCGCCCTGCGATGCCAGCTGCTCGTCCGACTGCGACACGCCGCGGAAGCGGTAGTCGGACGCGATCCCGACCGACCCGCTGACGGTCAGCGCGGGCGGCGGCGCGGTTTCCGCGACCGCGACCGCCTTGTCATTGGGCGTCGACGCCGGTTGCGACTGCGCCTGCGCGGCGGCCGGCAGTGCCAGCACGGCGACCGCGACGGCGGCGGCGAAATGGACCTTCATTCTTGCACCCCTTGAGGAGCGACCGTCCCGCGACGTCGCTTTCAGGGATGCGCGATTAGGCGCAGCCGTCGTTTGAATTCGAGAGCGATTCGGGCAAATCGCATAGTGCTGGCATATAGAAGACGTATTCTCATGCCCTCGCCCGCGCCGCTCGCACGGGCCGACTTCGTCGGATTAGTTGCGGCGCGCCGCCGGTGCGCTGAGGAACAGCACGGCGGACCCGATCAGCGCCGACAGCACCGATCCGGCGAGCACGCCGAGCTTCACCTCGCGTTCGAGCAGCGGGTCGGCGAAGGCAAGCCCGCCGATGAACAGGCTCATCGTGAAGCCGATCCCGCAGAGCAGCGCGGTGCCGTAGACCTGCGCCCAGCTGGCCCCGCCCGGCCGCTGCGCCCAGCCGAGCCGCTGCGCACCCCAGACCGCACCGAACACACCCACCTGCTTGCCGACGACCAGCCCCGCCGCGATGCCGAGCGGGAGAGGATCGAGCAGCGTAGCCAGGCTGAACCCCGCCAGCGACACGCCGGCATTCGCGAAGCCGAACACGGGCACGATCAGATAGGCGACCCAAGGCTGCAGCGCGTGCTCCAGCCGGTGGAGCGGCGATCCCGCGGCGTCGGGGGCCCCCGGCGAGCGGCGGATCGGGATCAGCGCCGCGGTGACCACGCCGGCGATCGTCGCGTGGATGCCCGACATCCACACCGCGACCCACAACAACGCGCCCAGCGCCATGTACGGCAGCAGCCGCACGACCCCCAGCCGATTGAGCACGAACATCACGCCCGCGATTGCCCCGGCCGCGAGCAGCTTCAGCCCGCTGATCTCATTGGTGTAGGCGAGCGCGATCACCGCCACCGCACCCATGTCGTCGACGATCGCGACCGTGGTCAGGAACAGTTTGAGCGAGGTCGGCACGCGCTTGCCCAGCAAGGCCATGACGCCGATCGCGAAGGCGATGTCGGTGGCGGACGGGATCGCCCAGCCACGCGCCAGTCCAGGCGTGCTGCCGGCAATGGCGAGATATACGCCGGCGGGCACCGCCATGCCGCTGACCGCCGCGATCGACGGCAACGCGCGGTCGGCCCAGCTCGACAGATGCCCATCGACCAGCTCGCGCTTGATCTCCAACCCGACCAGCAGGAAGAACAGCGCCATCAGCGCGTCGTCGACCCAGTGCCGCACCGACATCGGCCCGACGTAGCTTTCGAGCACGCGCGAGTATCCCTCGCCGATCGGGCTATTGGCGACGATCATCGCCGCCGCGGCGGCTGCCATCAACACCAGCCCGCCCGATGCCTCGCTGCGCAGGAAAGCGCGCAAGGCCGACTTGGGCTTCAGGCGGACAGCCAGCTTCGCCGCGGTGACGATGGGTGAGGTCTCGGCTTTGGGAGAGGAAACGGGATCGTGGTCGGGCAAGCCGATGCTCCGGGCGCAGGCATTCATGCGCTGGCGGCCCGACCAGCGCTGACAAACCTGCCGTGCGCGAACGCGCGACACCCGGCGGCGTCAGTTGCATTGCGGTGACGCGATGACAACCCCGAACGGCTTCGATTTGGGACCGCGCGCCGGAAAGTGGCCAGGACGCGGGCGGCGTCCCGGCCGGTCAGTTTACCAGATGCGCACGCGGTCGGCGGGCGCGATATACTGCTTCTCGTCGGGCGTGATCTTCCACGCGGCGTACCAGGCGTCGACGTTGCGCAGCGGGTTGACCGCGCGGACCTGCCCCGGCGAGTGCGGGTCGCTGACGAGCTGCTGGCGCAGTGCCTCGGGGCGGAACAGCGTGCGCCACACCTGACCCCAGCCCAGGAAGAAGCGCTGGTCGCCGGTATAGCCGTCGATCACGCGCGCGGGCTTGCCCTTCAACGAATTGTGGTATGCGTCGAGTGAGATCAGCACGCCGCCCAGATCGGCGATATTCTCGCCCATCGATGCCTTGCCGTTGATGTGGATGCCCGGCAGGCCGGGGAAGTCGTAGGCCTCGTACTGCGCGCCGTAGCGGTCGGCCTGCGCCTCGAACTTCTTCGCATCCTCGGGCGTCCACCAGTCGCGCAGGACGCCGTGGCCGTCGGACTTGCGACCCTGGTCGTCGAAACCGTGCGTGATCTCATGCCCGATCACGCCGCCGATCCCGCCGTAGTTGATCGCGTCGTCGGCCTTGGGATCGAAGAATGGCGGTTGCAGGATCGCGGCCGGGAACACGATCTCGTTCTTGACCGGGCTGTAATAGGCGTTGACCGTCTGCGGCGTCATGCCCCACTCGGCGCGGTCGACCGGCATGTTCATGCGGTTGCGGTCGTAATCCCACTCGAACCGCGACGCGCGCTCGGCGTTGCCGACGAGATCGCCGGGCACGATCCGCAGGCCCGAATAATCGCGCCACTTGCTCGGATATCCGACCTTGACCGTGAAGTTCTTGAGCTTGTCCTCAGCCTGCGCCTTGGTTGCCGGGCTCATCCAGTTCAAGTTCTGGATACGACCCGCGAGCGCGACGCGCAGGTTGGCGACCAAAGTGTCCATCTTCGCCTTCGATTCAGGCGGGAAGTACAGCTGGACGTAGTCGCGGCCGATCCCCTCACCGACGCCGTTCTCCGCGAACGCGACCGCGCGCTTCCAGCGCTCGCGCTGCTGCGGCTGGCCGTTCAGGAACTTCGAGCGGAAATCGAACTGCGCGTCGACGAAGCGCTTCGACAGGAGCGGCGCGATCTGGTCGGCGGTGCGGAACGCTTCCCACGCCTTCAACGTGTCGAGGTCGGTGTCGGCATAAACCTTGGCGATGTTTGGAAACGCGGTGTTCTGCGACACGATCGCGCGCTCCGCCTTGCCGAGGCCCGCACCCTGCCAGAACGGATCCCACGGGAAGCCCGGCGCCTGCGCCTTCAACTCCGCCAGCGTGGTCAGATTGTAGGTCTTGTCGCGGTCGCGGCTCTGCGCGCGGGTCCAGTGCGCCTGTGCGAGGCGGGTTTCCATCGCGACAACGTCGTTCGCGGCCTTTTCCGCATTGGGCCAGCCCGCCATACCGAGCATCTGCGCGACGTACTGGCGATAACGCGCGACCTGCGGTTGGAACTTCGGATCGAGATACAGGTCGCGGTCGCCTAGCCCCAGCCCGGACTGGCGCAGGTAGAGCGCGTAGGTGTCAGGCTTCTTCGCATCGTCCGCCACGCCGGGGCCGAAGAAGCTCGATCCGAAGCCGCCGATCGCGCGGCCCATCGCCGCCGCCATCTGATCCTTGTTCTGCACCGCCTTGATCGCGGCGAGACGCTGCGTCAGCGGGGCGGCGTCGAGCTTCTCCGCCGCGGCCTGATCCATGAACCCGTTGTAGAGGATTGCCGCCTTCATCCGGTCGGGATGCGCGGTGTCGCTGGCGCTATAACCCTGCAGCAGCGTGCGCAGCCGCTGCTCCGACAGGTCGCGCAGCACCGCGAAGGCGCCGTAGGACGAGCGGTCGGCGGGGATCTGCGTGTTCTTTGCCCAGGTGCCATTGACGAAGTTGAACCAATCGTCGCCCGGCCGGATGCTGCGGTCCATGCCCGCGGTGTCGAAGCCCCACGAACCGTAGCTGGTCGCCCCGGCGTCGGTCGCAGGTGCCTGTGCAGATGCCGGTGCAGGCGGTGCTACCTGCTCGACCCGACTGAACGCGGGAGCGGCGATCGCGACCGACGCAGCGGCGGTCGCCGCGAGGAAAAAGTGCTTTTTCGACAAGGACTAATCTCCGAAAGGAAGGATAGTATCGCTGGTAACAACACTGACATAACCAGACATATGTTGCAACATCCCTGCCCTATGTTGGTTGAGCGATCTGACTGGCGGCATCGCCGCACGGCGGTCGTGCGTTGTGCCTTCATCAATCGCGGAGAACAGATGATGCGTTTCGTCCAGATCGACATTTTGCCGGACGGCCGCGCGCTGGTCGACATCGACAAGCTGACCCACGCCGTTCCGCAGCAGGACGGCGGCACGCGGCTGTTCCTCGGCGCGCAGCACCTCGACGTGCCGCACACGCTGGACGAGCTGGAGAACGTCCTCGCCGGCCGCGCACGCGACGACGACGGGGAGCATAGCGGCGCGGGCTTCGGCGTGCGCGGCGGCAAATGGGTGTGACACGGCGGTTCGCGCGCCGGCGCGCCTGTGCTGCTTGCGGACGCTTGTCGCGGCTGGCAGATGCCGGGCTAACAGATGGAGTTTCCATGCGCCTTATCGCCACCCGCCTGACCGCCACCCTTCTCGCTTCCGCGCTGATTGCGCCCGCAGCACTCGCGCAGACCGCGACGCTCCCCGCGCCCGCGATCCCCGTTCAGACGCTCAAGGACGTAACCAAGGAGCTGTCGTCCGACGCCTACGAGGGCCGTGCACCGACCACCGCGGGTGAGACCAAGACGATCGATTATCTGGTCAAGCGGATGAAGGCGGCGGGGTTGAAGCCCGGCAACGCGGGCAAGTGGACGCAGGACGTACCGATGGTCGCCAGCACCGCTAGCGCCGTGCGCCCGATGGTGTTCTCGGGCGGCACGACCCCGCTGTCGCTCGCCTACAAGAGCGACATGGTGGTCGGCACCTACCGCGTGGTGCCGCAGGTCAGCATCGCCAACTCGCCCGTCGTGTTCGTCGGTTACGGCGTCAACGCGCCCGAGAAGGGGTGGAACGATTATGCCGGGCTCGACGTCAAGGGTAAGACGGTCATCATCCTGTCGAACGATCCTGACTGGGCGGTGCCCGAGACCAAGGGCCTCTTCAACGGGCGCGAGATGACCTATTACGGTCGCTGGACCTACAAGTTCGAGGAAGCCGCGCGGCAGGGCGCCACCGCCGCGATCATCGTCCACGATACCGAACCCGCCGCCTATCCCTGGGCGGTCGTGCAATCGTCGTGGACCGGCGAGCAGTACGAGCTCGACGCCGCCAACAACCACATGGACCAGAGCCAGGCGATCGGTTGGATACAACTGGCGCAGGCGAAGGCTTTGTTCTCCAGTGCGGGCAAGGACTTCGCCGCGCTGTCGCGCGCCGCGGCGACCAAGGGCTTCCGCGCCGTGCCGCTGGGCGTCACCATGTCGGTGGGGTTCGAGAACAAGATCAAGAAGTCGCTGTCGCACAACGTCATCGGCGTGCTGCCGGGCAAGCCCGCTGCACAGGGCGGGGCCCCTGGCGATTACGTGCTCTACTCGGCGCACTGGGATCACCTGGGGCGCTGTGAGCCCGTCAACGGCGACGACATCTGCAACGGCGCGGTCGACAATGCGTCGGGCACCGCGGGGCTGATCGCGCTCGCGGAAACGTTCGCCAAGGCGCCGCCGACGCGTCGCTCGGTCGCGTTCCTGGCGGTGACCGCGGAGGAGTCCGGGCTGCTCGGCAGCGCTTATTACGCGCAGCACCCGGTGTTCCCGCTGGCGCGTACGGTCGCGGGCATCAACATGGACGTGCTGAACGTCAACGGCGCGGTGCGCGATTTCGAGATCACGGGCGCGGGCAAGAGCGAGCTGGAGGACATGGTAAAGCCGCTGCTCGCCGCGCAGGGTCGCCGGATCACGCCCGAGGCGACGCCGGAGAAGGGGCATTACTTCCGCTCCGACCATTTCTCGTTCGCGAAGCTCGGCGTGCCGATGCTGGCGGGCGGCAGCGGCGAGGATTTGGTCAACGGCGGGGTCGCGGCGGGCAAGGCCGCGGCGGAGGATTACACCGCCAACCGCTACCACAAGCCGCAGGACGAGTATCGCGCGGACTGGAACTGGGACGGCGCGGTGCAGGACCTGACGATCTACTATCAGCTCGGGCGCGAGCTGGCGGACGGCAACGCCTGGCCCAATTGGTACAAGACCGCCGAGTTCCGCGCCGCGCGCGACCGCTCGCGCGCCGGAGCCGCCCAATGAGCGCCGACGTGAACGTGACGACGCGCACGCCGCCGCCTGAATGGGCGCCGCACGCCGCGGTGTGGATCGGCTTTCCGAGCCATCCCGAGCTGTGGCAGGACGATCTCGACCAGGCGCGCGACGAGGTCGCGGCCTTCGCCAAGGCGGTCCACGCCGACGGCGCGGGCGAGACGGTAATCCTGGTTGCCGCCGACGACGAGGCGGCCGACGCCGCGCGCGCGCTGGCGCCGTTCGCTCAAGTCGTGGTCGAACCCTTCGGCGACATCTGGCTGCGCGACACCGCGGCGATCCTGGACGGCGCAGGCGTGGCGCACGATTTCCGCTTCAACGGCTGGGGCGGCAAATACGACCTGCCCGGCGACGACGATGTCGGTGAGCGTCTCGCCGCCACCCGCGGGCTTGAGGCGGAGGCGCACGACTGGGTGCTGGAGGGCGGCGCGATCGACGGCGACGGCACCGGGACGGTCGTCACGACCGAGCAATGCCTGCTCAACCCCAACCGCAACCCGTCGCTGTCGCGCGGCGAGATCGAGCGGCGATTGCGCGACGATCTGGGCTACGCACGCGTCGTCTGGCTCGGCGACGGGCTGCTGAACGATCACACCGACGGGCACGTCGATAACCTCGCCCGCTTCGTCGGCGAGAACCGGCTCGCACTGCCGCAGGCGGCGGAGAACGATCCCAATTGGCGCGTCTACCAGGACGCCGCCACCCGCGCGCGCGCCGCGGGGCTGGAGGTCGTCCATGTCCCCTCCCCCGGCCGCGTGCTGCGCGACGAGGAAGTGATCCCGGCGAGCTACATGAACTTCTACATCGGCAACGCCGCCGTCGTGGTGCCGCTCTACGGTACCGAGCACGATCAGGCGGGCGTCGCCGCGGTGCAGGGGCTGTTTCCGACACGCCGCGCGGTCGGCCTTCGCGCCGACGCGATCCTGACCGGGGGCGGGAGTTTCCACTGTATAAGCCAGCAAATCCCGGCCTAGCCGCGTCAATCCCGGCCTAGCCGCGTCGGCGAAGCGACGGCGGCGCTGCGCGGCCCAGCCGCGCAAGGCCGGGATCGGCCGGCGGGCAGGCGAAGCCAAGCCCATCCGACGTCAAGGCGGCGGCTCCGCCGTCGCCCCCTCCACCCCACCGCTGACAACGATAAACCTTGCGCTGCGCCGCGATCACGCCCACATTGGACCGGCTATAGTCGCACATCGACGGTTTTTCGGCGCTTCGCGACCTTTCTTCCTTCCTTCCCTGCAGCCTTGAGCGGCGTGCGCGTCCGTCTGTCGGCGCGCTTGTGAAGGAACGAACATGAGCATCACCGGCACCGTCAAATTTTTCAATCTCGACAAGGGTTACGGCTTTATCGCGCCCGACGGCGGCGGCGATGACGCGTTTGTCCACATCTCCGCGGTCGAGCGGTCGGGCATGACGACGCTCAACCAGAACCAGCGTGTCGGCTACGAGCTGGAGCAGGATCGCCGCGGCAAGATGGCGGCGGTGAACCTCAGCCACGCGGAATAAGGCAGGCTGCGGTGGCGGTCGACCGACCGTCACCGTCGTTTCTGGTCGGCGCCGTGACGTTATAGGTTCGCGTCGTGCCGGTCTACGGAGTTCAAGCCCATGTCCAACGACGCCGCCTTTTTCCGCCGTCAGGCCAGCACGCAGCGCAGTGCCGCCGCGGATGCGACACTCAGCAACGTGCGCGAACGCTGCGAGCGCGCCGCTGCCTCGTGGGACGCAATGGCGCTTCGAGCCGAGCGAACCGACAAGCTGCGTGCTTACCGCCAGCCGATCGCACGGGCCGAGGCTGACGCGCCCGCGACCGGAGCGCTCGCGTCTGAAGCCGGCCCGATCGTCGCGGCGGAGTGACCGCGCTCGCACTGGCGCTGCGCCAACGGTCCGACACCCTACCCAACCAGCCCGAGCGGCATGTCGAACTCGAACGAGCGGTCGCATTGCTCCTGCGTGCTGCCGACTGCTTGAGCGCTGTCGCAACCGAAGGCAGCCTCTCGCACCCGTGGCCTCACGGCGATGCGGCAGGCGTACGTGCACGCTATGTCGCCAACTGCCTGCGCGAACTCGATACCTTTCTCAAAGGTGTGCTCAATGAGGTCGCGCCGACCCGCATCGGGCAGCCGCGCGAGCATAACGCTGCCAACCGTGTCGAACGCCTGTTGAGCGCGACAGCGCCGGCGCCGACGCTCACCACCTTGCGGATGCCGGGTGTGACGACGGACGCCGACCGGCTGCGCGCACTCGGCCGCTCGCGCGCGTGCCTGTGGCATTGTCATGGGCTAGTGCGACGCGCCGACCGGCCGGAGGTCGCGTGGATGTCGGCGGGCTGGTGCGCATCCGGCTCGACACGGCTACGTCGCTACGGCGTCGGCGAGCGGATGGCGCCCGATGGATGCGAACTCGCCGGGGTAGCCGTCTTCTACCACGACCTGGCGGGCAGGATCGCGCGGCGCTGACCCCGCCCGCGCTTCCGATCAGCGCGTCGGAACCGGCGTGTCGCCCGAGTAATCGTAGAAGCCGCGTCCGCTCTTGCGACCGTACCAGCCCGCCTCGACGTATTTGATGAGCAGCGGCGCGGGGCGGAACTTCGGATCGCCCGTGCCCTCGAACAGCACGCGCGTGATCTCCAGGCAGGTGTCGAGCCCGATAAAGTCGGCGAGCGTCAGTGGGCCCATCGGATGGTTGAGCCCCAGCTGGCAGGCGAGGTCGATGTCGGGGATCGTCGCGACGCCTTCACCCAGCGCGAAGCAGGCTTCGTTGAGCATCGGCATCAGCACGCGGTTGACGATGAAGCCCGGCGCGTCGTTGGCGCGCACCACCTGCTTGCCGAGCTGCTGCGCATAGGTCTCGATCGTCGCCACGGTTTCGTCGCTCGTCGCGAGCCCGCGGATGATCTCGATCAACCCCATGACGGGCACGGGATTGAAGAAGTGCACGCCGATAAAGCGTGCCGGGTCGGGTGCGGCCTGCGCCAGCCGCGTGATCGGGATCGACGAGGTGTTCGACGCGAGCACCGCGTCGCTGCCCAGCGCCTTGCCGACGCGCTCAAAGATCTGCCGCTTGATCGCCTCTCGCTCAGTCGCTGCCTCGATCACCAGCGCGCAATCGGCCATTTCGCCCACGTCGCCGACGGCCTCGATCCGCCCGAGCAGGTTGTCGCGCGCGTCCGCGTCGATCTTGCCCTTCTCGACATCGCGCGCCAGCCGCTTGGCGATGCCGGCCTTGCCCGCCTCGGCGCGTGCCTGGTCGACGTCGCTCAGGATCACGCGGTAGCCCGCCGCCGCCGACACCTGCGCGATGCCGGCACCCATCTGCCCCGCACCGATCACGCCCACTGATTGCATTCGCCTGTTCCTCATCCTCGTGTACCCGCGCGCTCTAGCCCGCTTTGCGGCCGCTGCGCCACCGCGCTATCTTTGCCGAATGCGCCTGATCGTTACCGCCGCCATGCTGTTCGCCGCCTCGCCTGCCATCGGACAGGCGCGACCCGGCGCGCTCAAGACATTCAGCGACTGGGCGGTCGGGTGCGACAATACGCATCGCTGTACGCTCACCTCGCTCGCGCCCGAGCGGGCGCCGGTGTCCGGCTACACGGTCGCGATCACGCGCGCGGCCGGGGCGGCGGGCGGCTACGAGATCTCGGTCGGCAACACGGGCGACGGTGCAGCGCCGATCGCATTGCGCGTCGGCGCACAGCGCTTCGCGGTGGCGGGCAGCGGGCTGGCGGGAGCGAGCGCTGCGCGGATCGTCGCGGCACTCACCGGGGCGCGAACGCTCGTGCTCGTCGGGCGGGCGGGCAAGCCGCTCGACACCGTGTCGCTCGCCGGCATCTCGGCCGCGCTCCGCTACGTCGATGCGGTCCAGCACCGCGTCGGCACCGTCACCGCAGCGGTGGCAAAGGGGCGCAACGCCGCCGCCACGGTCCCGCCCGCTCCCGCCGCACCGATCATCCGCGCGCGCGCGCTCACCGGCACGCCAGCGCGTCTGACCAAGGCGCAGGTCGCGGCGATGAAGCGCACCGCGCGCTGCGAGGCACCGCCCAGCCCTGATGTCGACTGGAGCCCGGTCGTCTCCGCGGTTGGGGGCGGCGTGTCGCTGGCGGTGCTGCCGTGCTCGGCGGGTGCGTACAACGTCAACGGCGCGTTGTTCGTCATCCGCGGCAACCGCGTCACCCCAGCGCAGACCGACGCGCCCGCGGGGTTCGAGGCGAGCGGCGCCGATCCCGAGACGCCGGTGCCGAGCGTTGTCAACGGCCGCGTCGAGAACGGCGTGCTCACCAGCTACGCCAAGGGGCGCGGGCTGGGCGACTGCGGCGTGTCGCAAGCCTTCGCTTGGGACGGCACCCGCCTGCGGCTGATCGAGCAGGCGGAGATGAGCGAGTGCCGCGGCAATCCCAATTTCATCCGCACCTGGACCGCGCGCGTCGAGCGGCCCTGATGCGCACGATCTCTGCTAGGGCGCGGGCCGCTCCGCCTGCGCTTCGGCCAGGATCACCGCGAACTTGCCCTCGTCGTCGGTCCACTCGCGGATCGGCGTCCACCCGCCGCTGCGCAGCAGGATGCGCGCGTCACGCGGCCCGTATTTGTGGCTGTTCTCGGTGTGGATCGTCTCGCCCGCCTCTACGTCGAAGGCGCGGCCCTCGACCGTGAACGACACGTTGCGAGTCGCTTCCAGATGCATCTCGATCCGCGCGCGGTCGTCGTTCCAGATCGCGCGGTGGCGGAATGCGTCGACGGGGATGGTGCCCGCCAGCTCGCGGTTGATCCGCTCGAGCAGGTTGAGGTTGAACGCCGCGGTGACGCCCTGCGAATCGTCGTAGGCGGGCACTAGCACCGCCTCGTCCTTGATCCGGTCCATCCCGATCAGCAGCATCGCGCCCTCGCCCAGCGACCCGCGCATCGCGCGCAGCAGGTCGACCGCGGCGAGCGGGATCAGGTTGCCGATCGTTGAGCCGGGGAAGAAACCGAGCTTGGGCGCATCCTTGATCGTGTGCGGCAGGGTCAGCGTGCGGGTGAAATCGGCCTCGAACGGCAGCACCAACAGGTCGGGGAACGCCGCCGACAAGGTGCGCGAACTCTCGCGCAGGAAGTCGCCCGAAATGTCGATCGGCACGTAGGCGGAGGGCTTCACGCATTTGAGCAGCGTCGGCGTCTTGGTCGAGGAGCCGGAGCCGAACTCCACCACCGCGCGGCCTTCGCCGGTCAGCTGGTGCAACTCGGGGCAGAGGCTTTCCAGCAGCGCGACCTCGGTGCGGGTGGGGTAGTATTCGGGCAGGTCGGTGATGTCCTCGAACAGCTCCGACCCGCGGTGGTCGTAGAACCAGCGCGCGGGGATCGCGCGCGGGCGGCGCGCGAGGCCCGCCAGCACGTCGGCGCGGAACTGCGGGTCGGCGAGACTCGCCTGACCATCCTCGATCTCGGGTTTCAGCATCTTACAGGTCCTTGGCCAGCCGTACGCCGGTGAACTGCCAGCGCTGATGGGGGTAGAAGAAATTGCGGTAGCACGCGCGCGCGTGGCCGCGTGGCGTCGCGCAACTGCCGCCGCGCAGCACGAACTGCCCGTTCATGAACTTGCCGTTATATTCGCCGACCGCGCCCTCGACCGCGCGGAAACCGGGGTATGGCCGGTAGGCGCTGCCGGTCCATTCCCACACGTCGCCAAAGAACGCAGGACCATCCGCCGCAGGACGTGGTTCGACCGGTCCGGCGGCATCCATCTGGTTCCCCGCGCCAGCCTGGTGACCTTGCGCTGCGGCCTCCCACTCGAACTCGGTCGGCAGCCTCGCACCCGCCCAGGTCGCATAGGCGTCCGCCTCGTAGAAGCTGACGTGCGTCACCGGTGCGGCGGGGTCGACCGCGCGGCGCCCGTCCAGCCCGAAGCGCGTCCACACGCCGTCACGTTCCTGCCAATATAGCGGCGCGACGACGCCCTCGCGCTGCACCCAGCCCCAGCCGTCCGACAGCCACAGCCGCGCGTCGCGGTATCCGCCATCGGCGATGAAGCGCTGCCACTCGCCGTTGGTGACGGTGCGGTCGGCGATCGCGTGCGCGGGCACCAGCGCGCGGTGCCGCGGCCCCTCGCAATCGAACGCGAAGCCTTGCCCATCGTGACCGACCTCGACCACACGCTCGTCGCTCTCGATCCAGCCGATCGGGGCCGGCATCGCGACCGGCACCTTGGGTGCCGCGGGCCACACCGCGGGCTCCAACGGGTTCTCGCTCATCAGGTGGAGCAGGTCGGTGACGAGCAGTTCCTGATGCTGTTCCTCGTGGTGGCAGCCGAGTGTGACGAGCTCGATCGCGGCGTCCGGCAGATCGTCGATCGCCGTCAGCAACGCGTCGTTCACCGCCGCACGGTACGCCAGCACCTCGTCCAGCGTCGGCCGCGTCACCATGCCGCGGCGCCCGCGCGCGTGACGGCGTCCTTCGGCCTCGTAATAGCTGTTGAACAGGAACGGGAAGCGTGGGTCGTGTAGTTGGTAGGCCGCAATGTGATCGCGCAGCACGAACGTTTCGAAGAACCAGGTGGTGTGCGCCAGATGCCATTTGGCCGGGCTGGCATCGTCCATCGACTGCACGGTCGCGTCGGCGTCGGAGAGCGGGGCGACCAGCGCCTCGCTCAACGCGCGAACGCTGGCGAAACGGCGTGCCAATTCATTGTGCGATCCAGCGGTCTGACGCTGCGGTTCCATCATCATCTCCCCGCCGCCAACCAGATTATTCTATGTTAGCGGTTTTCCCCGGCTACCCATAGAACGTCCCCACCTGCCAATAAGTTCACCGCGCGGCACGCCACGAACAGGAAATCGGACAAGCGGTTGAGATAGGCCAAGGCTTGCGGGTTCGCCGCGTCGCCGATCGCGACCGCCGACCGCTCCGCGCGCCGTACGATCGCGCGTGCCAGGTGCAGCGACGCCGCTGCCCCGCCCGGCAGCACGAAGCTGGTCAGCGGCGGTATTTCGGCGTTCATGGCATCAATCTCGCGCTCCAGCCGCTCGACTTGCGCTGGCACAATGCGCAGCGTCATCTCGCCGGGCGTAAAATCATCGCCCGGCGTCGCCAGATCGGCGCCCAAGTCGAACAGGTCGTTCTGTACCCGCGTCAGCGCACTCCGCAGATCGTCGTTCGTCAGACTCGCGATTGCTACGCCGATTGCACTATTCGCCTCGTCGACGTCGCCGATCGCGACCATCCGCGCATCGGCCTTCGACACGCGGCTGCCGTCGACCAGCCCGGTCGTACCCTGATCGCCCGTGCGCGTGTAGATGCGGTTTAGCTTGACCACCCCGGCGGTGCGCTCAGCTACGCCCGGCGGCGGCGAGCAGCAGCACGCAGACGAGGATCGCGGCCGCCTGGAACATGATGCGCTGCTGCATCATCCGGTTGGACTTCAATTGCCCCGCGGTCGGCCCGTCGCCGCCGCCGCGTACCTGCGCCGATTGCTCCTGAAGAAAGGAGATGATGCCGCGGACGAGCGCGACCACCGTGGCGAGCATCGCCGCGACGAGCAGGATGACGAGAAAGGTGTTCATGGCGTCAACCTAGGTATGAAACGCGCCGTTTGGAAGCTGCCCGCGGCGCAAATCGTCCGCCAGCGCGAGGCCGTCCATACCGCTCTCGCGTAACGCCGCTAGCGTCGGTGCACCGTGCCGCTTCGCCAGCCGCTCGCCGTCTGGGCCGGTCAGCAGGTCATGGTGGTGATAGCGCGGGGTCGGCAGGTCGAGCAGCGCCTGCAGCAGGCGGTGGATGTGCGTCGCCTCGAACAGGTCGCGCCCGCGCACCACGTCGGTCACCCCTTGCGCCGCGTCGTCGATCGTCACCGCCAGATGGTAGCTCGCCGGCGCATCCTTGCGCGCGAGCACGACGTCGCCCTGCTGCTCGGGCACCGCCACGATCGTCTCGCCCCGATCGGTCCAGTCGAGCGTACCGGTGCGCGCGACCGCCGCCGCCATGTCGAGCCGCCAGCAATGCGGTTCGTTCATCCGCGCCGCCGCATCCACGCCGCGACACGTGCCGGGATAGACATTGGCGGGTCCGTGCGGCGCGCTCATCGCCTCGGCGATCTCCGCGCGGGTGCAGAAACAGGGGAAGAGCAGCCGCTCTTCGCGCAGCCGATCGAGTGCCCCCTGGTACAGCGCCAGCCGGGCCGATTGGAACACGACCGGGCCGTCCCACGCCAGCCCGAGCCACGCGAGGTCGGCCATGATCGTCTCGACGTGCTCGGTACGACTGCGCGTGCCGTCGATGTCTTCGATGCGGAGCAGGAACTGCCCCCCACCGCTGCGCGCCAGGTCGTGCGCGCGGATGGCGGAGTATGCGTGGCCGAGATGAAGCCGTCCGGTCGGCGACGGCGCGAAGCGTGTGACGATCATGCGCTCCGGCACATGCGTACGCCGGCGCGCGCGCTCAAGCGGTGGCGAAGAACTTCGTCCCCACGACGCCGATGATGATGAGCGCGATGAACCCGATCTGCGCGGGGTTCAGCTTCTCGCCGAACAGAATCACGCCGAAGATCGTGACGCCGACCGCGCCTAGCCCGGTCCACACCGCGTAGGCAGTGCCCGCCGGCAGTCCGCGCATCGCCAGCGCCAGCAGTCCCATGTTGACGAAACTGAGCGTCACCGGAACTGCCGATGCCACCCAGCTGCCCTGCACCGCCGCCCATTTCAGGCTCAGCGCCCAGATGATCTCGGTCACGACCGCCACGCCCAGAATGACCCACGCCATCGGGTTTTCTCCACTCACGGGCTCGTTGGAATGGGTACAGCCGCCGGAAACCCGAAAGAGGCGCTGCACGTCAAAGTGGCGCGCCCTAGCCGAGCCGCCGCCGCTCCGCAACCGATTGGGGGATACAAGCTTATCCCGGCGTGTTAGCCTCGCATTCCGCGGGGTCGCGGCACCACTATCGGGAGGCTTGCATGCTGTTCCTTCTCTCCTTGTCCGCCGCCATCGCCGGCGCTGCGCCCGCCGCGCCCGCAACGATCGATCTGAACCCGCAGGATCGCTACGCGCTGCTCGCCGGGCTCGGTGCGCGGCTGAACGGCCGCTACATCGTGTCGGGGATAACTGACGCGGACGTAGAATGCGCCGCCTCGCACGTCTGCGTGACGCCAAACATGGTCGAGGACGGTCGCGCACGGGCGAGCGTGCAGCAGGTTGGCTCCTACCGGCAACTGCTGGACAGTGTGTTGATCGACGACCGCAAACCCGTCGCGATCGTGGCGTTCCGCACCGCGCAGCGCATCGGCGATGGCCGCATCCGCTTCGTCGCCTCGGTGTTCGAGCGCGACACCGGACGCTGGAGCAACAAGGTTATGGAGGTCGGCAGCTCGCCCAACCTTCTGCCGCTCGCGCTGCGCAGCGAGTTGCGATCCTACCGCGATCAGTGACACCGGCGCGCGGTGGCGCGTGACTAAAGCCCGCGTCGCACGTTAGGACGCGCGCATGACCGATCACACCGACGCCGCAGCCGCACCTAAGCCGCCTGTCGCCCCGACGCGCCCGCACGAATTCACCACCCACGGCATCACGATCAGCGATCCCTGGGCGTGGCTGAAGGACCCGAACTACCCCGAGGTCAACGACCCCGACGTGCTCGCCTATCTCGAGGCCGAAAACGCCTATTTCGAGGCGCAGATGGCGCCGCACCGGCCGCTCGTCGACCGGCTGTACGAAGAGATGAAGGCGCGCATCAAGGAGGACGAATCGTCGGTCCCGCAGAAGGACGGCGATTACCTCTACTGGGCCGCGTTCGAGACCGGCGGTCAGTATCGTAAGTGGTGGCGCCGGCCCGTCGGCAGCGCCGACGACGGCTCGGCCGACGAACTGATCCTCGACGAGCCCGCGCTGGCGGAAGGCAAGGAATATTTCCGCCTCGGCGGCTTCTCGATCTCGAACGACGCGACGAAGCTCGCCTACGCGGTCGATGACAACGGGTCGGAACGCTTCACCGTTCGCGTGAAAGACCTTTCCACCGGCGAACTGCTGCCCGACGTGATTGAGGGAATGCTGTCCGACATCGTCTGGATCGCGGACGACAGCGGCTTTCTCTACGGGCTGGCCAACAAGGAGTGGCGCACCGACAATGCGCGCTTCCACCGCCTCGGCGACGATTCCGCCAGCGACGTCGAGCTGTTCCACGAGGATGACGAGGGCTACCGCGTCGCGGTCGGCGAGACGAGCGACCGGCGCTGGATCGTGATCGGCACCGGCGACCATGTGACGAGCGAGGTGCGCCTGCTGCCCGCCGACGATCCCTTTGCCGAGCCGATCCTCGTCGCGCCGCGTTTGGCCGGGCGCGAGTACGATGTCGACACGCACGGCGACACCTTGTTCATCCACACCAACGACACCGACCCGATGTGGCGGCTCGTCACCGCGCCGATCTCGGCGCCGGGCGACTGGTCGGAGCTGATCGCTCCGTCACCGCATTTCTACATGACCGGGGTCGAGTGCTTCGCCGACTTCTTCATCGTCGAGGGGCGAGAAGACGGGCTCGACCAAATCCTGATCCACTCCTACGATGACGCCGAGCCGAAGCGGATCAGTTTCCCCGAGGCGAGCTATGCCGCGGGCACCGGCGACAATCCCGAGTACGACCAGCGCGTGATCCGGCTCGGCTACGAATCGATGGTCACTCCGGGCACCGTCTACGATTACGACGTGGCGACCGGCGAGCTGACCACGCTTAAGGTGCAGGAAATTCCGTCAGGGTACGATGCGAGCCGCTACGCGACCGAGCGCCTCCACATCACCGCGCGTGACGGCACACAGGTGCCCGTGTCGATCGTCTATAAGCTCGACGATGACGGGGGGGACTTTCCACGCGACGGCAGCCGCCCGCTGTTCCTCTACGCTTACGGTGCCTACGGCCACGCGATCCCGCCGGGCTTCTCGACCGGGCGGTTGAGTCTGCTCGACCGCGGCTTCGCCTACGCGATCGCCCATATCCGCGGCGGCGATGACCTCGGCCAGCAATGGTACCATGACGGCAAGCTCGAGAAGCGCGAGAACACGTTCAACGACTTTGTCGACGTCGCGCGCGCGCTGGTCGCGGATGGATGGACCAGCGAGGGCCGCATCGCGGTCGCGGGGCGCAGCGCTGGCGGCGAACTGATGGGTGCGATCGTCAATTCCGATCCCGAACTATGGGGCGCAGTGATCGCCGACGTGCCCTTCGTCGACGTGCTCAACACCATGCTCGACGAATCGCTGCCGCTGACGCCGGGCGAGTGGCCCGAATGGGGCAACCCGATCGAGGACAAGGCCGCGTTCGAGCTGATCCGCAGCTATAGCCCGTACGATAACGTGCGCGCGCATGCCTATCCGCCGCTGTTCATCTCCGGCGGGCTCAACGACCCGCGCGTGACCTACTGGGAACCCGCGAAATGGGCGGCGAAGCTGCGCGCGACCAAGACCGACGCCAACATCCTTCTGCTGAAAACCAACATGGGCGCAGGGCACGGCGGCAAGTCGGGACGGTTCGAGAGCTTGCGCGAGGGCGCGGAGGAGCACGCCTTCGTGCTGTGGCAGCTGGGCGTCGAAGCCTGAGCTGGTGTCGATCGAGTCGCTGGTCGCTGAGTACGGGCTCGCCGCGCTGTTCGCCGGTGCCGCGCTGGAGGGCGAGGCTGCGGTGATCGCAGGCGGGCTGCTCGCGCACCAAGGGCTGATCTCGCTGCCCGGTGCGGCGGCGGCGGCGGCGGCGGGGTCGTTCCTCGCCGACCAGGGCTGGTTCGCGGTCGGGCGGCACTTTCGCCATCACCGCTGGGTGGAGAGACTGCGCGGCACCGCGGCGTTCGCACGCGCGCAGGAACAGCTGGAAAAGCATCCGCGCAGCTTTATCTTCGTCTTCCGCTTTCTTTACGGACTGCGCACCGTCAGCCCGATCGCGGTCGGCACGACCACCATCTCGCAGCGGCAGTTCTTCGCGATCAACCTGGTCGCCGCGATCATCTGGGCGATCATCTTTACCGGCATCGGCTATCTGTTCGGCGATGCGGTGGAGGAGTTCGTCGGGCGGCTGCGCCACGACACGCGATTGTGGTGGATCGTCGGCGGCGTCGTCGCGGCGGGGCTGATCGTCGCCGCGATCCACTGGTGGCGAGGAAGGGGAAAGCCATGACCTTTACGCAGCGCTTTATCGCGGCACCGGACGACATCGACGAGCTCGGCCACGTCAACAATGCGGTGTGGGTGCGTTGGATACAGGATCTGTCGGTGGCCCACTGGCACGCGGTCGCCGCGCCCGAGCACCGCGACGCGTTCGTCTGGGTCGTGACGCGGCACGAGATCGACTATCGCGGCAACGTGCGCGAGGGCGAGCGGGTGACGGGCGAGACCTGGGTGTCCGAGCCACCACGCGGCGCGCGCTTCGATCGCCATTTCCGCTTCACCGGCGACGACGGCCGCGTCCGCGTCGAGGGCGTCACGACCTGGGCGATGATCGATCGCGCCACCGGCCGTCTGGTCCGTATCCGCGAGAAAATCGCCGCGCCGTTCCTCGATGAGGAAATTGGCGTCGAACACTAGCGGACGAAAGCCGCTTCACGCTTCGTCGAACAAGCCGCAGTTTGTATCGGCCTATTCGGCTGTTCGTTGACGTGGGCGTCAGTGAAGCGTCCCGCGCGGCGGCGGGATGTTGCGGATCGCGCGGACGAGGTCCCTCGCCGCGTCCGCGTCCACCAGGAGGGCTGCCGTCGCGATCGCCTCGGGCTGGCGACCCTCGAGAACGAGGCGCCACAATCCCAGCAGCACGGCCTCGATTTCCTCGACCTGCGGATGACACGGGCGCTGGAACGACAGCGTGTCGGCGGAGCAGCGATCGAGGATCGTCATCGCCGCATCGAACGACGAACCGCCGTCGATGAAACGGCCGGCGACGGCGCGCTTGGGCTCTCCCGCCAGCGTCAGTGTGTGCACCCACGCGCGCATCGCGTCGAGCACCAGTCGGTCGGGTGTGCGCAGGTCGGTGACCGCGCGGTCGATGAGATCGTACATGCGAGAAAAGCCGCCACGTTCGATGAGAATGGTTCTCATTATAACGTCAGCGGCTCTTCGTCAAATCGCTTGGATGCCTCGAACGGTCATTCGGTCAACACGACACCGATCCGCTCCAGTCCGACATATCATATCATTCATCGATTCGACCGGTCGCAGATACGACAACGCCGCCCGCGCAGGGCGCGGACGGCGTATGTTCGTCAGTTGTTGAAGCTCAGGCGTTCGCCGGCTCGAAATGCCCGCACCAGTCGCTCGCCTCGACCTTCGGCCACACGCCGGCGGCGTCGCCGTTCGCCTGCCCGATCGGCGGGTTGTAGCGGCACAGGCCGAGCGACTCGCCCGAAGCCTCAGTGTCGAAGAACTTGCACTTGGCGCAGGCCGCGCCGTCGATGGTGGTGAGGGCCATGATCTTTCTCCGGTCTGGCTGGACAACAGCAACGCGTCCGTCTGCCTTACTCAACTTGAGTAACGCATCCGAGTTCCGGAAAACAAGAGTATTCGCCCCTTGCGAATCACTCTCATACAGCAGTGCGAACGACTATCAAGAACAAAGTTATCAGGTTGGTGACATTTGCAACAACTTCAGCGTGCGTTGCTGAGAGCATCGATGCTGATGACGCGGCATGACTTGCGACATGTCACTGATAGTCATTCTCAACTTGAACGGTGCGCGTCGAGCCTGGTGATGATCGACGATGCGGAGCGCCAGCAGATCGATTGCTTGATCGTACAGCGCGGCCCGCGCGCACCGCCCACGCTCCAGCAGATCGGCGCGCGCCATCCGCGCGAGCGCCAGCGCGTCAGGGCCGTAACGTGCGACGTAGGTGGAGGCGAGCGCGCGAACCTCAGCACGCTGGCCACAGGCGATATCAAGCAAACTACGCAACATACGTAATGGCCAACCACCGCGCCCGAGAACGGTTGCCCGGTTAACTATCCTTTGTTGGCGCCGTGCGACGAGTGGAGACGGTAAGCGCGACGACGCGCGACGACGCGCGACGATCAGGGCGCCTGGCGCGCGTGGAACAGCCTGCCCTCCTCCACCACTAGCACGACGCCGAGCACCGCGATGCCGATGCCGAGATAGCCGATCGCGAGCGGCAGCGTGGTGCCGTTGTACGATTGCCCGATCAGCGATCCGACGATCACCGCGCCGACGCTGGTGATGAACCCCTGGATCGACGAGGCGGTGCCCGCGATATGCCCGACCGGCTCCATCGCCATCGCGCCGAAATTGGATCCGCACAGACCGATGCAGGTCATGCTGAGCGCCTGGAACAGCATGTAGCTGACCAGCGACTCGACGCCGAGCAGGATGACGGCGATGTGCCCGACTGACAGCGCGATAAGGGCCAGTACCGCAGCCTGCGAGATCAGCCGGGTGCCGAGTCGCTCGACCAACCGGCTGTTGGCGAACGAAGCGACGCCCATCGCGAAGGCGCAGGCGGCGAACAGGTAGGTGAAGCGGTCGCCCATGCCGAACTCCTCGACGAAGATCTGCTGCGCGGAAGAGACGAACGCGATGATCCCGCCGAACGTCATTGCCGCAGCGATCGCGTAGCCGGCCGAGAAGCGATTGGTGAGCGTCAGGCGATAGGCGCTGCCCAGCGCGGCTATAGACAAGCTCCCACGCCGCTCGATCGCCAGCGTCTCGACCAGCCGCAGCGACGACCAGGCGAGCACGAAGGCGGCAAAGGCGGCGAGCGCGTAGAAGATGAAGCGCCACGGGCCGAGCGTGTTGAGGAGCAACTGACCCAGTGTCGGCGCCATGATCGGCACCAGGAAGAAGATCATCTGCGCGACCGACAGCGTCCGCGCCATCTGCCGCCCGTGGAAGCGATCGCGCACGATCGCCACCGCCAGCACCCGCGTGGAGGCGGACATCAAGCCCTGCAACACGCGCGCGCCCAGCAATGCCGCGAACGTCTGCGACCCGGCCGCGAACACGCTCGCTGCCACGAACCCCGCGAGTGTCGCCAGCAGGATCGGCTTACGCCCGAACCGATCGGCGAGCGGGCCGTAGACCAGCTGACCGCTGCCGAAGCCGAGCATATAGGCGGTGATGATCCATTGCCGGTGGTTCGCGGTCGCGACACCCAGCTGCGCGCCCATGTCGGCGAGCGCGGGAAGCATCAGATCGACACCCAGCGCGTTCACCGCCATCAGCGCGGCGATAAAGGCGACGAACTCGCGCGGATGCATCCCCGCGGCACTGCCCGAGGTGGTGGTTGAGGACGCCTGATTCATGGCGCTCGGTTAATCTGTTGCGCTGCACAATGCCACCGTTGTCAGCGATGCTGCCGTAACGCTGACGGCACACTCGACGGTTGATGCGCACAGCTGATGTGCCGGCTGCGTCAGATCGGCACGCCCATGCCAATTGTGTTCTTGTGTTGCTACATCGAATGATGGAGATTGTCCGCAACCCGCCGCATCCCTTTGCTTCGGGTGCTACGGAAGGTCGCTTCACGCCGCGCTGCGCGAGTTTGCGCGACGTGGAGCGATCTGCGCCACGCGAGCGCCATCTTTTCTACACCTTCTGCTGCTATCAGCATCGGCGGGGCGCATCCGCGCCTCACGGACAGCAGGTCGCCCCGTCTTTGCCACGCGAAGGCGGGGCGACTTGGCGCTGACGGTCAGGCGCGCCAGTCGATCCTGCCGGTCAGCAGCGGGCGCAGCACCAGCGCGTTCAGATCGATAAACACGTGCAGTCCGATCGCGACCCACAGACTGGCGGTCGCGACATAAGCGTAGGCGAGCAGCGCGCCGACCAGCGTCGTGGCGATCACACCGGTCCAACCCTGATACCGATGCGCCGCGCCGAACAGGAGCGTCGAGAGCACAAAGGCGACGACCGGCTCGCCGGTCACGATCGTCGCGAGCAGGGGTATGAGCAAGCGGAAGAAGCATTCCTCGCACACGCCCGCGACGAGCGAGAGCAGCACGCCCCAGCCGAGTTCGCCTCGCCCGCGCGGCAGCACCGCGCCGATGCGTCCGACCTGCAATCGCCGACGCGTGACCCGCGCCGCAACCGCGCCGATCAGCGCGCCCGTCAGCACCGCGCCGCCCAAGAGCAGCGTCGAGCGGCCCGCGAGCGAAATCGCGCCGGTCACCTGTCGGAGGGGCGCGAACGCTTGCGGCATCGCGAACAGCGCGTCGATCCGGCCTGCGGCAGTCAGCAACACGATCGCCGGCGCCCCGAACAGCAGCGCGATCCTCGACGCGGCGCGCGTGAAGTAGCGCGCGCGCCCGCTTGGCCAGTGCGGCGGTGGAAACCCGACCTCGCCGCCACGAATGAAATGCGCGAACGCCGCCAGCGCGAGCACCAGCAACGCCGCTGCCCACAGCCGGTCAGCCACGCGAGGGTTCCGCTGCGCTCATCGCTCCGATCCTCTCACCGTCCGATAACGTGGAGGATGCCCGGCGCCGCCGCATCGTTCCGCCATGCTCGGCGCCGACGTGCAACGGAAGCGAGATCGGTCCGCGTCCTGCGACGCCGCGAACGCGGGGCGCTATGGCTCGCGCAACTTCGCGTCGGTCCGTGCGGAATAGCAGAAGGGCCCCGCCGCGCGCCCGCGATAGACCGGACCTGCCCAGCAGCCGCCCTGCAGGCGTCAGCGGTCGAGGCGGTGCTCGCCCTTGACCCAGCGCACCGTGCCCGACGACGCGCGCATGACCACGCTCTCGGTCGTCATCACCTTGCCGCGGCGCTTCACACCCGCGAGCAGCGAACCGTCGGTCACGCCGGTTGCCGCGAAGATGCAGTCGCCCTTCGCCAGATCGGTCAGATCGTACTGCCGGTCGAGGTCGGTCACGCCCCATTTCGCCGCGCGCGCACGCTCGTCGTCGTTGCGGAACAGCAGGCGGCCCTTGAACTGCCCGCCGACGCAGCGCAGCGCGGCGGCCGCCAGCACGCCCTCGGGTGCGCCGCCCGATCCCATGTAGACGTCGATCGTGGTGTCGGGGTCGGTCGTCGCGATCACGCCCGCCACGTCGCCGTCGCCGATCAGCACAATGCCGCAGCCGATGCTGCGCAGCTCGGCGATCAGCGCCTCGTGGCGCGGGCGATCGAGCACGCAGGCGATGATGTCGGCGGGCTTGACGCCCTTCGCCGCGGCGATCGCCTCGACGTTCTCAGTCGGCGTCCGATCGAGGTCGATCACGCCATCGGGCAGCCCGGGGCCGACCGCCAGCTTGTCCATGTACACGTCGGGCGCGTTGAGCAGGCCACCGCCCTCCGCGATCGCCAGCACCGCGAGGCTGTTCGGCCCCGATTTCGCGCAGATCGTCGTCCCTTCGAGCGGGTCGAGCGCGATGTCGATCGCGGGGCCGGTGCCGCTGCCGACCTTCTCGCCGATGAACAGCATCGGTGCCTCGTCGCGCTCGCCCTCGCCGATCACGACGGTGCCGTCCATGTCGAGCTCGTTGAGCGCGGCGCGCATCGCCTCGACCGCGGCGGCATCGGCCGCCTTCTCGTCACCGCGGCCGGTCAGCGTCGACGCCGCGATCGCCGCGGCTTCGGTCACGCGCACCATTTCGAGCACGAGCACGCGGTCGAGCACCTTGGAGGCCGTCGTGGTCATCGCTGAAATCCTCTTGGTGGCGCCGCAGCACCGATGTTTAACGCGTTAAACGCCCTATCGCGGGCGCGGCAAAGGTTCAATCCCGCAGCAGTTCGTTGATCCCGGTCTTCTCGCGCGTCTGCGCGTCGACGCGCTTCACGATCACCGCGCAATATAGGTTGGGGCCGGTGCCGGTCGACGACGGCGCAGAGCCCGCCACCACGACCGAATAGGGCGGCACCTCACCGTAGAAGGTCTCTCCGCTCGCGCGGTCGATGATGCGGGTGGACTTGCCGAGATAGACACCCATCGACAGCACCGCGCCCTCACCGACGCGCACGCCCTCCGCGACCTCCGACCGGGCACCGATGAAGGCGCCGTCGCCGATGATCACCGGATCGGCCTGAAGCGGTTCGAGCACGCCGCCGATACCGACGCCGCCCGACAGATGGACGTTGCGCCCAATCTGCGCGCAGCTGCCGACCGTCGCCCAGGTATCGACCATCGTCCCCTCACCGACATAGGCGCCGATGTTGACGAAGCTGGGCATCAGGATCGCGCCCTTGCCCACGTAGGCACCGCGGCGGACGACGCTGCCCGGCACGGCGCGGAAAGCCGCGGCGCGAAACTGTTCCTCGCTCCAGCCCGAGAACTTGGACGGCACCTTGTCGAACCAGTGGCCCTGGCCGGGACCGTTGTCGATCAGGGCGTTGTCGTTGAGGCGAAAACTCAGCAGCACCGCCTTCTTCAACCATTGGTTAACGCGCCACCCCCCCGCCCCGTCCGGCTCGGCGACGCGCGCGGTGCCGGCGTCGAGCTGCGCCAACGCCTCGTGCACCGCGTCGCGGACCGCGCCGGTGGTGTTCAGCCCGATCTCGGCGCGATTCTCCCACGCGGTGTCGATGGTTTGGGCGAGATCGGTCATAGGGTCTCCGTGATGCTAACAAGCCAGTGCGTCACATCGGTGACGCGGATATCGACGAAGCTGCGATCGGCGTCGTGGTCCTGCTCGCTGCCATTGTCGACCCAGACGGTCGTCATGCCGATCGCCTTGGCGGGTTTGAGGTTGCGCGCCATGTCCTCGACGAACAGGGCGCGGGTCGGATCGATGCCGAACGCGGTGCAGATGCCGGCATAGGCGGCGGGCGCGGGCTTGGGCACCAGATCCATCGCGTGAATGTCGTGGACCGCCTCGAAACTTTTGCCCAGCCCGAGCCGGTCGAGCACCTTCAGGGCGTAGGGGCGGTCGCCGTTGGTGAACACGATCTTGCGTCCGGGCAGCTTGGCGAGCGCCGCCGCCATCGGCGCATTCGCCTCCAGCACGTCCATCTCGATATCGTGGACGTAGGCCAGGAACGCCGCGGGATCGACCTCATGCTCCGCCATCAGCCCGGCGAGCGTCGTGCCGTGGTCAAGGAAATACGCCTTCTGCACGCGGTGTGCCTCGGCCAGATCGAGCGACAGCAGCTCGGCGATGAACGCGGTCATCCGCCGGTCGATCAGCGCGAACAGGTTCGCCGAGGCTGGGTAGAGCGTGTTGTCGAGGTCGAACAACCACGTGTCGATGTGCGAGAGTTCGGGCGGCATCGACGCGGCTGTAGTCCGGTTCGCCGGCGGGTCAAAGCCCGACACCCAAGCTCACCTGTGCGACAGCCAAGCTCACCTGTCTGGCACAGCGCCGCCTCCGCCCCCATCTTTCCTCCATGACCCTATATTCGCTCCTCGATCTCGTCCCCGTCGTCGAAGGCGGCACCGTGTCGCAGTCGCTGGCGAACGCCGCCGATCTCGCGCGCCATGCCGAGACGCTCGGCTTCAACCGCTACTGGGTGGCCGAGCACCATGGCATGAAGGGGATCGCGTCCGCGGCGACCGCCGTGGTGATCGCTCACGTCGCAGGCGCGACCAAGCACATCCGCGTCGGCTCTGGCGGCATCATGCTGCCGAACTCGGCGCCGCTTCAGATCGCGGAGCAGTTCGGTACCCTGGACGCGCTCTACCCCGGCCGGATCGACCTGGGCCTCGGCCGCGCGCCCGGCAGCGATCAGCGCGTCGCACATGCGCTGCGTCGCAACCTCGCCAGCGATGCCAACCAATTTCCCAACGACGTGGTCGAGTTGCAAAGCTATTTTGCCGACGATGGCCGCACCGGCATCTCCGCGACGCCCGGCGCGGGTGCGAAGCCGGAGATGTGGATTCTCGGCTCCAGCCTGTTCGGTGCGCAACTCGCCGCGATCCTAGGTCTCCCCTACGCGTTCGCGTCGCACTTCGCGCCCGACGCACTCGATCAGGCCCTCGCCATCTACCGCCGTGACTTCAAGCCGTCGGCGCAGCTGTCGCGTCCCTACGCGATGGCGGGGTTCAACGTCTTCGCCGCCGACACGCATGACGAGGCCGAGTTCATCGCCAGTTCGCAGCAGCAGTCATTCATCGCGCTACGCACCGGTACGCCGGGGCTGATGAAGCCGCCGGTCGCGAACTACCGTGCCAGCCTCCCACCGTCGCACGCCGCGATGCTCGACAACGTCCTGTCCTGCTCCGCGATCGGCACCCGCGATGAGGTCGCGCGCGGCATCGCCGACTTCGTCCAGCGCACGCAAGTCGACGAGGTGATGGTGACCAGCGCGATCTACGACCATGACGCGCGCAAGCACTCGCTCAGCCTCACCGCCGACGCGATGGCCGAGCTGAAACAAGCCGCCTGAACCGGTCGGGAGGGCATTGCCCTCCCGCGCTCGCCCGGTTACGCCGCGGCGCATGACGCAGGTCGGCATCATCATGGGCTCGACGTCCGACTGGGACACGATGAGCCACGCGGCCGAGACGCTAGACGCGCTCGGCGTCGCGCACGAGGTCCGCGTCGTCTCGGCGCACCGCACCCCGCAGCGGCTGTACGATTACGCGACCGGCGCTGCGGATCGCGGGCTCAAGGTCATCATCGCGGGCGCAGGCGGCGCGGCGCACCTGCCCGGCATGGCGGCGTCGATGACGCACCTGCCCGTGCTCGGCGTGCCGGTCGAGTCAAAGGCGTTGAAGGGCATGGATAGCCTGATGTCGATCGTGCAGATGCCCGGCGGCGTCCCCGTCGGCACGCTCGCGATCGGCAAGGCCGGTGCGATCAACGCTGCGCTGCTCGCCGCCGCGATCCTCGCGCTGTCCGACGACGGACTGTCGCTGCGATTGCAGGCGTGGCGCGCGGCGCAGACCGCCGGCGTCGCCGAAGCCCCCTGACCTCTCGCCAGACGGAACCCGCCATGCCGCTCGCCCAGCTCGACCGCCCGCTCGCCCCCGGCGGCACCATCGGCATCCTGGGCGGCGGGCAGTTGGGGCGCATGATCGCGGTCGCGGCCGCCCAGCTCGGCTATCGCACCCACGTGCTCGCTCCTGACCGCGAGAGCGTCGCCGCGCAGACCGCGTCGAGCCTGACGCGCGCCGATTACCACAACAAGGTCGTGCTCGCCGATCTTGCCGCGCAATGCGACGTCGTCACCTACGAGTTCGAGAATATCGCGGTCGCACCCGTCGAGTGGCTGGCCGAGCTTGTACCGGTCTATCCTCCGCCCAAGAGCCTCGCGGTCGCACAGGACCGTGTCGCTGAGAAGCGCTTCGTCGAGGAGGTCGGCGGTCGGCCCGCGCGTTGGCAGGCGGTGAATTCGCGCGAGGAGCTTGACGCTGCATTGGCCGCGATCGGGACGCCAGCCGTACTCAAGACCACACGCTTCGGCTATGACGGCAAGGGTCAGACGCGGATCAACGACGCCGCCGAGGCGGATGCCGCGTGGGAGGCGATCGGCGGCCCCGCGATCCTCGAGGCGTTCGTGACCTTCAGCCACGAATTCTCGATCATCCTCGTGCGCGGGATCGACGGCACGATCACCAGCTACCCTCCGCCTTGGAACGAGCATCGCGACGCGATCCTCCACCGCTCGACCGTGCCCGCCCCCGCGGAGATCGCGCGGCAGTGGACCGAGGCGGCAGCGCTGACTGGGCGGATCGCCGACGCGCTGGGTCATGTCGGCGTGCTGACCTGCGAGTATTTCGCCGGTGCGGACGGTCCCGTGTTCAACGAAATGGCGCCGCGCGTTCACAATTCCGGGCATTGGACGATTGAGGGCGCCGAGACCTCGCAATTCGCCAACCACGTGCGCGCGATCTGCGGCCTGCCGCTGGGTGACACCGCGCTGACCGCGCCCGCGGTGGTGATGGAGAATTTGATCGGCGACGAGTGGCAGCGCTGGTCCGATTTGGTCGCGGCACCGCGTACTCACCTCCACCTCTACGGCAAGCGCGAGGCACGCCCAGGTCGCAAGATGGGGCATGTCACGCGGCTGGAGCGCTGAGGGCTCCGCCACGCGTTGCCTTGCTGCTGCCCAGCTTCACCGCCAAAGGCGCGCGTAATGACCCGCTACGCGTTCTACGATCTGGACCGCACGATCACGCGATTGCCGACCTGGTCCGCGTTCCTGCTGTTCGCGGCAAGAGCGCGCGCGCCGTGGCGGTTGGCGCTCGTCCCCGCCGCTGCGCTCGCAGCAGTCGCGCACAAGGGCGGGCTGCTCGGTCGCGATCGGTTGAAGGAGGTCATGCACCGGCTGCTGATCGGTGGCGCGATCCCCGCAAATGATCTCGCGACGATCGCCAACAGCTTCGCCGAGCGACAACTCGCCGGCAATATTCGCGCGGGCGCGATTGCACGGATCGCCGCCGACCGTGCGGAAGGCTACCGCGTCGTGCTCGCTACCGCCGCGCACCGTTTCTACGCCGCGGCAATCGCGTGGCGGCTGGGCATCGACGACGTGATCGCGACCGAGGCGAGCGGGTCGGGCGACACACACGTCTCGCACCGCCTGTCGGGCGCAAACGTCTACGGCGCGGCCAAGCTCGCTGCGGTCACCGCCTGGCTTGCCGCGCGCGAAGAGCCGCGTGAGCGGCAGCACATCCGCTTCTACAGCGACCACGCGACCGACGCGCCCTGCCTCGCCTTCGCCGACGAAGGCTTCGCGGTCCATCCCGACGCCCGCCTGCGTACGCTCGCCCGCGCGAACGGCTGGCCGATCCTCGACTGGGAGCAGTGATGCGCGCGATCATCCTCAGCGCCGGGCGCGGCTCGCGGTTGCTGCCGCTGACCGACCTGATGCCGAAATGCCTCGTGCCCGTCGGCGGGCGCGCGATCCTCGACCATCAGCTGCACGCGCTCGCCGAGGCGGGCGTGGACGAGGCGATCGTCGTCGCGGGTTACCGCCACGATCAGGTCGGCGCGCACCTCGCGACGCATCGCTCGCCCTTGCGCGTCGAGCTGCGCTTCAACCCGTTCTGGGCGGTGTCGAGCAGCATCGGCAGCGTCTGGGCGGCGCGCGACGTGCTCGACGACGCCTTTTGCCTGCTCAACGGCGACACGACGCTTACGGGCAAGATCCTCGCGCGCGCGCTGGCGCACGACGGCGAGTATGACCGTGCCGGCGTCGGGCTGGTAGTCGAGCCGATCGCGCGCACCGACACCGACGACATGCTGGTCCGGGTCGAGAACGGCCGCGTCGTCGCGGTGTCGAAGGCGCTCGCGCCCGCGACTGCGACACACCGCTCGCTCGGCGTCGTCGTCGCCGGCGCACAGAGCGGCTATCTGCCCGTGCTCGACCGCGTGATCGCGGGGGCGGACGGGATCAACGCCTACCACCACAACGTCGTCGCCGCGCTCGCGACGCAAGGCGCGGTCCACGCGATCGTCGAGGAGAGCGGCGGCTGGGTCGAAATCGACCGGCCCGAGGATGTAGAGCGCTGGAACGCGCGGCCGCGATGAAGGCCGCTCCGGTCGCCTTCCTGTTCCTCGGCGAAACGCTGCTGATTCCGCACCTCTTCCCGATCGTCGAGGTGCTGGCCGATCTGCGCCCCGACCTGCCGCTCGACCTCTGGGTATCGACCTCGATCCACGAAGAATTGCTGACCGGCTGGACCGATCAGCTACCGCAGGTGCGCGTCCGCCGCGCGCCCGGCTTCCGCCACCTCGCCCACACTGCGCCCGGCGAGCGCCCTGCGCTGCCGCCCAAGCTGCCGATGCTGCTCCGCCTCGCGCCCAGGCTGGCGCGCACGCGCGTCGTCGTCTGCGCCGAGCAGACCAGCCTGTGGCTGCCGCGGCTGTTCCCGTTCCTGCGCGTCCGATTCGTCAAGACCTCGCACGGCGTCGGCTCGATGAGCGCGCGCGACGATAGGAGGCGGATGGCGGCGAGCTACACGCTGGTGCCGAGCGAGCAGGAGCGCGCCACCTATCTCGCGCGCGGCATGGCGCCCGAGCGGATCGAGGCGACCGGCTACGTCAAGGCCGCCTTTCGCCAGCGCACTCCCGCGCAAGCCTTGTTCGCGGACGATCGTCCGGTGCTGCTCTACACCCCGCACTGGCAGGCACACCGCTCGTCGTGGCCGGTTTGGGGGCCGCAGGTGGTCGAGCAACTCGCCCGCCAGCGCGACTGGAACGTCATCCTTGCCCCGCATCAGCGCCTGATCGAGCGTGCACCCGAGGTACGCGACGTGCTCGCGCGCGTCGCGAATTTGCCGCACGTCCACGTCGATCTCGACAGTTTCGCAACCGTCGACGGCAGCTACACCGCCGCCGCCGATCTCTATCTCGGCGACACGTCGAGCCAGCTGATCGAATTCCTGATCCGACCGCGTCCAGCCGTGTTCCTCAACGCACATGCGCGAGATTGGGTAGACGATCCCGCCCACGCGATGTGGCACGCGGGCGAGGTGGTGAACGACCTCGCCGACCTGCTCCCCGCGATCGAGCGAGCCCCTGCTCGCCACGCCGACTTCGTCGCCATCCAGCACGATCTCGCCACCGCTGCGCTCGGCGACGCGAGCGGCGCGGGTGCCGCACGCGCGGCCGACGCGGTGCTGCGCGTCCTCGCCAACACCGAACCGCGCCGCTAAAGCGCCGCCGATGCAGTCGACCGACGCCATGCCCGCGGTGATCCCGCTGGGCGACAATCCCGTGCTCCTGTGGGGCATGACCGCGCGCGAGCGGCTGCGCCGCATCGCCGCGGCGCGTCGCCTGCCGTTCGGTGACGCGAAGGCGGCGAGCGACACCGTCATCCTGTCCAACCTCGCTTTCGTGTTCGATCCCGCCTGGATCGTCTGGCTACAGCCGCGTCCCGGCACCGTGCTGACGCGCGGCGGACAGGTCGTGCTCGCGCACATCGCTGCGGCCGATCGTGCCGCGTGCGAGCGTGCCATCAGCGAGGGCGCCTCCCTCCCCGCTCACCTCGAACAGGTCGCGGCCGAGCGCGACGAGGGTATCTTCAACGAGGCCTTGCGCAAGCGCGAGCGGCCCTTCGCGGAGGCACTGGTCCCCGCTGCCGTGCCCGCGATCGAGCGCGCCAGCTACGTCGGCGCGTACAAGGGGGTGACCGACCTCCTGACCAAATATCTCTGGCCCGAATGGGCGTTCGCGCTGACCCGGGTCGCGGCGCGCATCGGTATATCGCCCAACGGCGTCACCGCGATCGGATCGGTGCTGTGCATCGTCGCGACGATCGCCTTCTGGCACGGCTGGTTCTGGACCGGGCTACTGACCGGGCTGATCTTCATGGTGCTCGACACCGTCGACGGGAAGCTCGCGCGCTGCACCATCACCTCGTCGAAGCTCGGGAACGCGTGGGACCACGGCGTCGACCTCGTCCACCCGCCGATCTGGTGGTGGGCGTGGGCAGCGGGCTGTGCGCCTTATGGACGGGCGCTGTCAGACGAGACATTCTGGGCGGTGATGGCGGCGATGCTGTTCGGCTACGTCGTGCAACGGCTGATCGAGGGCGCGTTCATCGTCCGCTTCGGCATGCACATCCACGTATGGGAACGGTTCGACAGCCGCTTCCGCCTCGTCACCGCCAGGCGAAATCCCAACATGGTGATCCTGTTCGCCGCCTTGCTCATCGGCCGTCCCGATTGGGGAATCGTTGCGGTGGCGGTTTGGACGATGTTGTCGCTCGTCGTGCACGGCGTGCGGCTGCTACAGGCGATCCTGCGCGCCCGCGGCGGCGAACGGCTGTTCAGCTGGCTCGCCTGACGCCGTGTCGGCCAGCGCGGGTTGCAGGCCAACACCGCTGACCCATATCGACTTCATGACACGACCATTATTCTACACCGCAGCGGGGCTCGCCGCGCTGCTCGGCAGTGCGTTGCTCGCTCCCGATGCGGCGGCGCAGGCGTGCGCGGGAACGTTCGGTGCGGGCAAAACGCGCCTGGTCGTCACCGCGACCGAGATCCGCAACGCGCACGGCGAAATGGTTTTCACGCTCTACCCCGACGATTCGGGCCGCTTCCTCGCTAAGCACGGAAAGCTGCTGCGCGTGCGTACCGCCGCGCAGTCGCCGGCGACCACTGCGTGCTTCTGGGTCACGCCCGGCTCCTACGCCGTCGCCACCTATCACGACGAGAACGGCGATCACGATTTCAACCGCACGCTGTTCACGATCAAGGAAGGCTTCGGCTTCTCCAACGACGCGCCGACAACACTGGGGCTGCCGAGCCTGTCGCGGGTGCGGTTCCCGGTTCCGGCGGGCGGCGCATCGATCCGGGTGCGGACGCGTTATTCGCGCTGAATGTAGCGACTTGTTGAGCCTCTGCGCTGTGCACGTGCGCCCGCGACACAATTTCGCCTGATCGCGGGTACATCTGCATCGTGCAATCGCGTGTGGAGCGCCGATCGAGTGAACTTTTCCTTCAAGACTGCAGCGCTCGCGCGCGGACGGGCGCCGGTAGCGGGCGCACCAACGATTAAGGCACCACGCGGCGACGCGCAGATCGTGCCGTTCCCGCGCGCACCGTCCGCGCGCGCACCCGAGCTGGCGCAGGTCGGCGTCATCAGCAATCCGCGCAGCCGACGCAATCGGCAGGGTAATCCCGTTCACCGTCGCGCGGGTGCGACCCGCGACATGCTGGTCGTCGAACCGGCGACGCAGGAAGAATTGTCCGCCGCACTCGCCGGATTCGAGGCGCGCGGCGTCGAGCTGATCGTCGTCGACGGTGGCGACGGCACCGTGCGCGACGTGCTGACCGCCGCGCCGCGCGTTTTCGGCGGGCGCGTACCTCCGATTGCGGTGATCCCGTCGGGCAAGACCAATGCGCTGGCGCTCGACCTGGGTATTCCGTGGGACTGGTCGGCGGGTGCGGCACGGCAGGCGCTCGCGGCGGGTCACCTCGCCACGCGGCAGCCGATCGAGATCACCGGCGAGGACGGCCTCACCCATCGCGGCTTCCTGTTCGGCGCCAGCGGCTTCACGCGCGCGACCGACCTGGCGCAGCGCACGCATGACATCGGCGCGTTCGGCGGCGTCGCGGTCGGGCTGTCCGTCGCGGGTGCGGTGCTGCAGACGATGTTCGCGGGCGCGAACAATGCGTGGCGCGCGGGTGAGCGCGTGCGCGTGGCCAATCTGACCGACGGCAGTGAGTCGACGCATGACCTGTATCTGCTGCTCGGCTCGACGCTGCGGCGCCTGCCGATCGGCCTGCGCCCGCTCGGCGCCGCTGCGGAGGGGTTGAACATCCTGGCGGTGGAGGCACCGCCCCGGTTGTTGCCGGTCGCGGTGCCTGCGATCCTCGCGGGACGCGAGGGCGGCTGGCTCGCACGTGCGGGCTATCATCATCGCCACGACGTGCCGCCGAGCCGGCTGACGCTGCCCGGCGGGTTCGTCCTCGACGGGGAGCGCTACGCCGGTGGCGATTACATCGTGCGCGCGGGCGATCCCGTGACCTTCGTCACGCCGTGAGCCGCGACGCGGGCGCGTCCGCGCTGCGCGGCTTGGTCGCCGCGGAACTGGACCGCACCATGCCGGCGGTCGTCGCCGATGCCGCGCACCGGATCGCGCAGGTGCTGAACGGCGAGGCGGTGCTGTTCTACGGCTCCGTGCTCAGGACCGGTGATCTGGGCGGCGTGCTCGACTTCTACGTCCTGCGCGCGCCCGGTACCGCCAAGGGGGCGAGCCGTCGTATCTGGCCGGATGTCAGCTACCATGAGGTCGCACTCGGAACTCGCGTGATCCGCGCCAAGGTCGCGACGATGGACCGCGACACCTTCGCGCGCGCCGCGGCGGGAGAGACGCGCGACACGACGATCTGGGCGCGCTTCGTGCAACCCGTCGCGCTGATCTGGTCCGCCGACCCCTGCGTCCACGACGCGATCGTCGGCGCGGTCGCGAACGCGGCAGTCACCGCCGCGCACTTCGCCGCGCTTCACGGACCCGCGAGCGGAACGGCAGGCGACTACTGGCGCGCGCTGTTCCGCGCCACCTACGCGACCGAGTTCCGCGTCGAGGCGCCGGGGCGTGAGGATCAGATCCTGTCGTACGACCGCGCCCGCTACGATGCGCTGCTGCCGATCGCCTGGACCGTAGGAGCGGTCGCCTGGTCGGGAGACGATACGACGCTTACACCTGTGCTGACCGACGCGCAGCATCGCTCGCTCGCCCGCCAATGGGCGCGTGCACGGCGCTGGGGCAGGAAGCTGAACGCAGCGCGACTGGTCAAGGCCGCCTTCACCTTCGATGGCGCGACGCGGTATGCGCTTTGGAAGATCGAGCGGCACACCGGTCTGTCGGTGCCGCTGACGCCATTTCGCGAGCGGCACCCGGTGCTCGCCGCGCCTGGCGTGTTGTGGCGGCTGTGGCAGCATCGCCGGCTGCGTGCCTCGTGACTCTTGCCGATCCAGCCGCCTTGATCCTGGCGGGGTCGCGCGGGGGCGAGGACCCGGTCGCGCGCTACGCCGGAGTCACTGACAAGGCACTGATCCCCATTGGCACGGACACCATGCTCGCGCGCGTCACGGCCGCGCTGCGCAACGCGGGCATCGAGCGGATCGGCGTGTCGGCGAACAGCCCCGCGGTTCGCACCGAGGCCGCGCGGCTCGGCACCGAACCGCTCCCCGCCGCCGCCGGGCCGAGCGCGAGCACCGCCGACGCGCTCGCCCTGCTGGGCGCGCCGCTGCTCGTGACCACCGGCGACCACGCGCTGCTCGACCCCACCTGGGTCAACGACTTCATCGCGCGCGTGCCCGCGGACGCCGATGTCGCGGTGCTGCTCGCGCGGCGCGACGCGATCGAGCGCGCCGCGCCCGGATCGAAGAGGACTTACCTGCGGTTTGCCGACGGCGACTGGTCGGGGTGCAACCTGTTCTATCTCGCCACACCGCAGGCGAGCCAGGTCATCGCCTTGTGGCAGTCGGTCGAGCGCGATCGAAAGCGGCCGTGGCGCATCGTCCGCCGGCTCGGCCCGGCGCTGCTGCTACGCTACCTGCTCGGACGGCTTTCGCTTTCCCAGGCAGTCGCCCACCTCGGGCGAACCGCCGGCGTCACTGCCGCGGTGGTCGCCGCGACTGACGGCCTCGCCGCGGTCGATGTCGACAAACCCGCCGACCTCGACTTCGTTCGGGCGCGCCTAGGTTAGCCGCGCGCTGCGTACGTAGCTCCAGACCATCGCGATCATCAGCAGCGCGCTGACCAGAGAGGCGCCGAACACGCCGATGCTCGCCCCTGCCGCGCCGATGCGCGGCAGCAACACGAGCATCAGCGCGAACTGCGCCACAACGCCGACCGCGCGCGCGCTGACCGCGGAGGTCGAGCGGTCGCCCGCGAGCAGCACCGGCTCGAACCCCACCACCGCCAGATCGATCGACCCCGCCGCGGCCAGCCATAGAAGCAGCGGGTAAGCGTCGGCATAGGCCGCATTGCCGCCGACCGCGACCAGCACCGGTCGCCCGATCAACGCCACCACGATCAGGATGACCAGCGCCCCGCCCGCGCTGGCGCCGAACATGCGACGAAGCGCGCGGCCGAGCTCCGCCGGCGCCACATCGCGCACGGTGCGCACCACTTCGGGAAAGGCGGCGCGCGAGATCAGCTGCGACAGCTTGGTCAGCGCCTGCGCCAATTGCAGCGCGATGCGGAACGCGCCCGCCGCCGCGGGGCCACCGAACGCGCCGACGAACATCAGCGGCACCTGCTTGGTCGCGAGCCCCAGCGACGACACAGCGTTGCTGCTCACCAGAAAGCGCACCAGCCCCGGATTTTCGCTGGTCAGCGTCGCCCAGTGGGCGCGCGCGTGCCGGACGAGCGACAGGTCGCCACTGCGGTGAAGCGTGATCCAATAAGCGGCGGCGGTGGCGAGTTCGGCCGCGGTCCACGTCCACAGGAACGCGTGCAGCGTCGGCGCGAAAGCGGCGGCTGCAACCGCGCCGACGAAACGCACCGCAGGCGTCACGCTGTCCGCCGCCGCAGCGGCGCGAAACCGGTCGGTCAACCGCAACACGCCCAGCGCTGCCGAGCGGATCGACAGCAATTGCGCGGCGGTGAAGATGATCGTGTCGCGCAGGAGCGGCGCGGTGATCCCCAGCCGTTCGCGCCACACCAGCAGGATAACCGCGGCGAGCGCCAGTCCGAGGAGCGCGCTGATCGCGTCGAGCGCCATGCTGGCACGGTAAAGCCGCCCGAGTGCCGCCGTGTCCCCGCGGGCGCGGTGATCGATGCCGAACCGGACAACGACCTGCCAGGTCTGGAACCCGACCAGCAGCGCCAGCCCCTGCGCTGCGCCGGTGACGAGCGCGAAGCGGCCGAAATCGGCGAGGCCGAGCGTGCGCGTGGCGATCCCCAGGTACAGCAGCGACAGCACCGCCAGCACTCCGCGACTGGCGAGCAGCCAGCCGAGGTTGGCGAGCACCGCGCGCATGCCGCCCGCCCGCGCAGGCGCAGAAATCAACCCGTCCGTCATCGGCTCCGCCTAGATAGCCGCTGCGGCAGCGGCAAGTCCGTGACACAGGCCAAGAGCGCCGCTAGGGCAGCCCTCCTCACCCACATCAACGAATTGCGAAGGAGCGTCCTATCTGCGGGATTGCCGGTCTGTACGCGCCCGGGCGGGCGGCGGTCGATGGTGCCACGGTGCGCCGGCAGTGCGACACGATCCTGCATCGCGGCCCCGACAGCCACGGCGTCATGGTCGATCGCGATTTCGGCTTCGGCATGCGACGCCTGAGCATTATCGACGTGGCGGGCAGCGACCAGCCGATCCACAGCGCCGATGGCCGCCACGCGATCGTCTTCAACGGCGAAATCTACAATTATCGCGAGCTGCGGAGCGAATTGCGCCACCGCGGCCACTCCTTCGCGACCGAGGGCGACGCCGAGGTGATCCTCGCGGCGTGGCGCGAGTGGGGCGACGATGCCTGGGCGCGGCTCGACGGCATGTTCGGTGTCGCGATCTGGGACCGCTACACCCGCCGCCTGACGCTGGCGCGCGACGCGCTCGGGATCAAGCCGCTCTATTACACCTGGCAGGACGGGCGGCTGGCGTTCGGGTCGGAGCTGAAGGCGGTGCTCGCGGTGCCGGGGCTGCGCTTCGACGCGGATGCGCGCGCGGTGCACGATTATTTCAGCTTCGGCCACGTCCGCGCGCCGCGCTCGATCTACGCGCAGGTCGGCGTGCTGGCACCCGGCCACCTGCTCGAACTCGGGCCCGACGGGTCCCTGCGCACCCGCGCGTTCTGGGCTGCGCGCTACGCGCCCGCCGCGCCGCGCTCGGCGAAGGACTGGGTGGAGGCGTTTCGCACCACCTGGCTCGACACCGTGCGCGCGCAGATGCTCGCCGCCGACACCGATGTCGGCGCGTTCCTGTCGGGCGGGGTCGATTCGTCCGCGGTCGTGGCGGCGATGGCGCAGGTGTCGCAGCGCCCGGTCAAGACCTTCACGATCGGCTTCGCCGAGCGCGCCTACGACGAGAGCCCGTACGCCGAGGCAGTCGCTAGGCACCTGGGCTGCGACCACCGCACCCATGTCGTCGACCCGAAACGCGCGTGGCAGATCCTGCCCGAGATCCAGCAGGCTTACGACGAACCATTCGCCGACCCATCCGCGATCCCGACCTGGTACGTGAGCGAAGCCGCGGCGCGCGACGTCAAGGTGGTGCTGTCGGGCGACGGCGGCGATGAATTGTTCTTCGGTTACAAGCGCCACCTGACCGAACACCGCCTGCGCCACGTCCCCGCCCTTGCGCGCCGCGCCGCACGCGGCTTCGCGGCGCTGCCGCCGCTTCCCTGGGGACCGGGTAACCGCCGGCTGCAGCGCTGGCAGAAGACCGCCCGCAGCGCCGGCCTGCCCGACGGCGGCACGCGCTTCTTCGCCAAGACGCAGATCACCGCGCCCGAGCTGCGCCGCCGGCTGTTCGCGGACACGCTGCTGGACGGACGCGACGGGAATGGCGCGATCGCGGCACTCGCGGCGGAATATTACCCCGACATGGCGGCGATCTCGTCGTCCGACCTCGAACAGTTCGCGATGTGCGACCTGCAACTCAACTTGCCGGGCGCTATGCTGACCAAGGTCGATCGCGCCAGCATGGCCCACGCGCTGGAGGTGCGGGTGCCGATGCTGTCGCGCGAGATGGTCGCGCTGGCGCTGTCGATGCCCCCGGACGTCAAGCTGCGCGGCGGCATCGGCAAATATCCGGTGCGCGCCGCGATCGCGCCGTTGCTGCCCGCCGGCATCCTTGATCGCCGCAAGCAGGGTTTTCAGGTGCCGCTGGCCGAATGGTTCCGCGACGATTTCGGCGCCTACGCGCGCGAGCTCTGGGTTGGCAGCGGCGTCGCGGCTTCGGGCTACCTCAATTCGCGCAGCGTCGATGCTCTGTTCGACGAACATTATCGCGGGCAGCGCGATCACAGCCGCCTGCTTTACGCGCTCAGCCTGTTCTGCCTGTGGTGGCAGGCGCGGCCGGCCTGACGCGGGGCTTCGCTGTATCGGCTAGGTGCCGTCGGCGAACGCCTCGGCGCGAACCCGTTCGATCAGCGCGATGTCGCGCGCGCTCGTCATCGCGTCGCGCGCGCGATCAACGGCGTCGTCCGCTTCGCGCTTGATGATCGCCTTGGCGGCGGGCGTGTGCGCCGCGAGCGCGGCCAGCGTCTTCTGCAACCGCACGCCCACCTCGATCATCCCTGCGCCGTCGCGCGCGATCGGGCGGCAGAAATCCTCCAGCAGATCGCTCAGCCGCAGCGCGCGCATGCGGACGCGGCCGGGAACGGACGCGAACTCGTCCTCAGGCTGGTCGAACAGGCGCAGCAGCACGCGTCCACCGGCCTCGATCACTGAGATAGCGGTGCCCGGATCGTTGACCGCGGGCGACAGCGCGCGCGACGCGATCTCCGACAGGACAACGAGCCCGAAGCGGGGATCGTGATCGAAGGCGCGGTGGGGCGCCAACGTGAATGACTGACGAACGCGCCTGGTCACCTCTTCGTCGGCAGCGATGCTCAGCGTCGCCAGCGCGTGCTCCGGGTCGACCCACTCGCCGGGCAGGACGTGCACGTCGATGTCGGTGTCCGCTTCCTCGGCGATCTCCCCCAGCTCCGCCAGGTCGATGTGCGTGACCCGCCCCATCGTCGTCGCGCGCACGTCCGCCCCGGTCCGACGCGATCGCGCGTGTTCGCCCGACCTTACGTCCAGCGCGCAGGCGATCGTCCCCAGCGCCTCGGTCGCGGCGCGCTCCACCCGGTCGATCGTGTCAGCGACGCGGCCGAAGCGCGCGATATGCTCGATCCAGCGCAGCAGCGTGACCACGATGAACACGATGACCGCGACCGTGCCCGCGAGCAGGATGACGCGACCGGTCTCGCCGTACAGGCCGGTCGACAGCGCAATGATGCCGACGATCGCAAAGAGGAAGCTTCCCAGGAACGTGGCGAGTGCGTTCTGCGCGGTGCTGTCGTCGACCAGCAGCTGCACCGCACGCGGGGTGATCGTGCTGGTCGCGCCCGAGAAGGCCGACACCATCGCGGTCAGCGAGAAAGTGGTGACCGCCAGCATGCTCGACGCCAGCATGCCGAGAATGCCGTCAACCGACTTCGCGCCGACCTTCGTCGCGAAGGTGTACGAAATTGCGTGCCCTGCGAGCGCACCCGCCAGCGCCAATGCGCCGCCGAACAGGCAGAACAGCGCCGCGCGAAACCATATCCTGCGCGTCAGCAGGCGTAATACCCACTGCCAGCGCGTCGTTGCCCGTCTACCGCTCATCGACGAACAAGGCTTCGCACCCGGTCTATGTTCCGCCGCTCGCCTTCGCGGCACCTTCGCCAACGTCGTCCGTTGCTGCGCATGATCCCCCGACAGGAGCCGACATGACCGACGATCCACGCACCAGCCAGCCGACCAGCTTTCCGGGCGAGCCGCAGCAGCCACGCCCCGGTCTTTCCAAGGACATGCATACCAAGCCCGATCACGGCGAGGAGAGCTACATCGGCAAGGGGTTGCTGCGCGACCGGGTTGCGCTGATCACCGGCGGTGATTCGGGGATCGGCCGCGCGGTCGCGATTGCCTACGCGCGCGAGGGTGCCGACGTTGCGATCTCCTACCTCGACGCCGAGCAGGCCGACGCGGAGGAAACGCGCACCTGGGTCGAGAAGGCGGGCCGCCGCTGCCTGCTGCTGCCCGGCGACATCCGCGACCGCGATCACTGCGCCGCGCTGGTCGAGCAGACCGTCGCCGAGTTCGGCCGGATCGACGTACTGGTCAACAACGCCGCCGCGCAGACGATGAACGAGGGGATCGAGACGATCGACGACGACGAAATGCAGGGCGCGTTCGCCGCAAACGTGTTCGCGATGCTGCGGCTCGCGAAGGCGGCGGCGCCGCACATGAAGCCCGGCTCCGCGATCGTGAACACGACCAGCGAACAGGCCAAGGTCGCGGGCAAGAACATGATCGTCTACGCTGCCACGAAGGGGGCGATTTCCAGCCTGACGGTGGGACTGTCGAACCTGCTCGCGGGTGACGGCATTCGCGTCAACGCGGTTGCGCCGGGGCCGGTATGGACGCCAATCCAGCCGATCGCCAAACCGAGCGACGAGCTGGAAACGCTGGGTCAGGACACGCCGCTCGGCCGTGCGGGCCAGCCAGCCGAGCTCGCCCCCGCCTACGTCCTGCTCGCCTCGGGCGAGGGCAGCTACATGTCGGGTGCGATCGTCGCGGTGACGGGCGGCGTGCCGATCGGCTGAGTGACGACGCAACCGGCCGAGGAAGAAGCCTCGGCCGGCCACGTTTGGTGCGTCAGCGCCTGATCGTGGCGTCGGGTGCGACCTGGCCCGTGCGGTTCAGGCCCGGCGCGGCGGGCGGCGGCGGGAGAGCGCCCGCACCGCGCGCAGGCGGAGCACCGGCACCGGGTGGCGGCGGCGGAGGAGCACCCGCGCCCTCACCCATCGCGGGCGGCGGAGGCGGTGCGCCTGCACCCATGCCAGGCGGTGGCGGCGGGGCGCCCGGACCTCCCGGGGGCGGCGGAGGAGCACCGGCACCGGCACCGGGTGGCGGCGGAGGCGGCGCGCCGGCACCACGCGGCGGTGGCGGTGGGGCGCCTGCACCGGGCGGCGGCGGCGGCGGTCCGACTTCCTGCACCGCGCCCGATGAGTCGACGAGGAAGCGTGCGCGCAGCTGCCCCTGATCATAACGGCCCTGCACCAGCATCGGCGTGCCGACACGCACCGCGCCCTGCGCCTCGCGACCGGCATCGACCAATGTGCGACCGCTGCCGTCCTGCACCACGAAGCGGTTGCCGTATACCTCGGCAACGCGGCCCTTGACCGTCACCACGCCGCTCGACTGCGGAAGCCGCGCGATCGCGGTCGGAACGGTCGGCGCCATCTCGATCGCCGGTCGTGTCAGCGACACCGCGCCCGCGCCACCCGCGACACCGATCGCGACCAATGCGGCGGCGACGATCCCTAGCTTCTGGCCGCGGCTGAACCCCGGCTCTCTCAGGTGAAACATGATTTCCTACTCCTTGGCTTCGACGAATCACCGTCTAGCCGCACGCACGCCCACCCCCGCTGAACCCGACGGTTCAGTTTCGGTTTAAGCATCGCACCTAGGAGCCGACACGATGCGCATCCTCCTTGTCGAAGACGACCACGACCTCGGCCCCGCCATCGCGCGCGCGCTGCGTGACGAGCATTTCGCGGTCGATGTCGCCCGCGACGGCATCGACGCCGCGCATCTCGGCACGACCGAGGCGTATGATGCCGCGGTGCTCGATCTCGGCCTGCCCGGCATGGACGGCGTGTCGGTGCTGCGCGCGTGGCGCGAGGCCAAGCGCGCCTTGCCTGTGCTGATTCTGACCGCGCGCGATGCGTGGTCGGACAAGGTGGCGGGGTTCAAGGCGGGCGCCGACGATTACCTCGTCAAGCCGTTCCGCGTCGAGGAACTGGTGATGCGGCTGCGCGCGCTCGTCCGACGCGCCGCGGGTCACGCGCAGCCGCGGATCGCGTGCGGCCCGCTCGTCTTCGAGACCCAGACCGGGCAATTTGAACTCGACGGCCTGCCGCTCCGGCTAACCGCATTCGAGTGGCGCGTGCTGTCGCAGCTTATACTGCGTCGCGATGCGGTGATTGAGCGGCTCGAGTTGCTAGAACGCGTGTACGAAGGCGATGCGGACGTTGATTCGAACAGCCTGGAGGTGATCGTCGGCCGGTTGCGCAAGAAGATCGGCGCGACGCTGATCGAGACGGTGCGCGGCCGCGGCTACCGCCTCGCCTGCCCGGCGTGACGCGCGTGCGGCTGCTGCCCCGTTCGCTCCATGCGCGCATGCTGGCGCTGTCCGCGGCGGCGACGCTGGTCGCGCTCGTCATTGCCGGCTGGTCGATCGCGGCGGTGCTCGAACGCTTCGTCACCGCAGGGATCGACCGGCGACTGGACAGCGAGGTCGCGCTGCTGGCGACGGCGGTGAACGACGACGGCACGATCAATCGCGAACGCCTGCGACAACAGGTTGGCGTGCTGGAGGCCGGACGCGGGTGGCAGTGGCAGATCACGACACCAACAGCGACGCTGAGCTCGACTGATTTCGCCCCGCTGACCGTAGCTGCGCCGCCGCCCGGCGACCCGGCTCGACCGCCCGAACCTTCGCACTCGACGCCGCCCCCCACCGCGCGCGCGCCTGCTGCACCGCCGCCGCCGCCCTCACCGTCGCCACGACGCGCGCTCGATGGCGAGACCCGCGACGGCGCGTCGGTCCATGCCAGACGCGTGACGCTCGACACCCCCGCAGGTCCGGTCACGATCACCGCTGCTGCACCGCGCGATGTCATTCGCCAACCAATCCGCGAAGCGGTCGAACCGCTGCTGCTCGTGCTGGCGATACTGGGTGGGTTGCTGGGCGCGGCGTCGGTGGTGCAGCTGCGGCTCGGCCTGCGTCCGGTCAGGCGATTGCGCGACGAGGTGGCGGCGATCCGCGCCGGTCGGCGCGAGCGCGTCGACGAGGATCAACCGGCCGAACTGCTGCCACTCGCCACCGAATTGAACGCGCTGGCCGAGGACAATGCCGCTGCGCTCGCCACCGCAAGGCGATCGGCGGCGAACCTCGCGCACGCGCTCAAGACGCCGGTCGCGGCGCTTGCGCTCGATCTGCGTGACGAGCCCGCGCGGGCGGCGCAGGTCCGGCGCATCGACGACACGATCCGCCATCACCTGTCACGCGCGCGCGCGCAGACCGCCGATCCGCGAGCGCGCACTCCGCTCTCGCCAGCGCTCGCGGACCTGACCGCGACGATCGCGGCGATTTACCGCGATAAGAGTCTGGCGATCACGCAGGATCTGCCGACCGCTCCGCTCGCGCTCGCGATGGACCCGCGCGACGTTGATGAACTGCTCGGCAATCTGCTCGACAACGCGGCCAAGAACGCTGTGAGTCGGGTTACCGTACAGGTGGCTGCGGCGGACGCGCGCGCAGTCGCGCTGTCGATCTGCGACGATGGTGCGGGCATCCCGGCGGCGGATCGCGCGCGGGCCGAGCAGGTCGGCGTCCGGCTTGACGAACGCCGCGAGGGGCATGGCTTCGGCCTGTCGATCGCGGTCGAGCTCGCCGAGCTGTACGGCGGCACGTTGATGCTGGACGACGCAGCCGGCGGCGGATTGTGCGTGCGGCTGCGCCTGCCGGGCGGCGCCATCGATTGATCAGGTCAGGCGCCGGGCGCCGTAGCTGGACCGGTCCAGCCGCCCGCGGTGGCGACGTAGAGCCGCGCGACGTTGAGGAACTGCCGCGTGCGCGCGACAACCAGACCGTTACTCGCGCGCTGGTACAACCGTTCCGATTCGAGCACCTGCAAGATGCCCGAATTGCCCACCTGGAAGCTGCGGCGCGACAGGTGGCGCGACCGCTCCGCGACCTGCACCGACGATCGCTGATCCGCGACCGAGCGCGCGTCGTTCTGAATGGCGGATAGCAGGTCAGCAACCTGGCTGAACGCGACCAGCACCGTCTGCTCGTAGCTCGCCTGGCTCGCCCGCGCGCGGTCGACCGCCGCCGCGCGCTCGGCCTTGAGCGTTCCACCGTGGAAGATCGGCGCGGTCAGCCCGGCAAACAGGTCGTAGCCGCGGAACGCGTTCTTCACGAGGTCGCCGATCGCGGGCGCGCCCTGCGTCAATGTCGCGCCTAGCGTGATGTCGGGATATAGCCGGGCAGTCGCGACGCCGACCGCGGCGGTCGCGGCATGCAGCTCCGCCTCCGCCTGCAGGATGTCGGGGCGGCGGTGGACAAGGCTCGAGGGCAGCGCGACCGGCACCTGCGCGGGCAGGGTCAGCTGATCGAACGCGATGTCGTTCGCGGGCAGCGCTGAAGGCGTGGTGCCGAGCAGGGTCGCGAGCAGGTGCCGCGCTTCGGCCAGTTGCTGGTCGAGCTGCGGCAGGTCGCTGCGGTCGGCGGCGTACTGGCTCTGCGCGTTCAGCACCTCGACCAGCGTCCCCTCGCCGCCTGCGCGACGCTTCTCGGTCAGATCGACGTTGCGCTGATCGTCGGCGAGCAGCGCGCGCGCGGTGTCGATCTGGGCGTGGAGCGCGGCGATCGTCAGCACCTGATTGACCACCTGCCCCGCGATCGTCAGGTGCGCCGCTTCGGTCTGGCGCTGCTGCGCCTCGGCCTGCGCCGCGCTCTGCTCGACGCTGCGCCTGAGGCCACCGAACAGGTCGAGGTCGTAGCTGACGCCGCCGCCGACCGTGTAGAGGTGGAACTCGGGATTGCCCGCGGGTGCGAGCGGGTTGCTGCCCGAGAACCCAAATCCGGCGAGGTTCACCTGCTGCTGGTCGGCCCGCGCGTTGGCGTCGACCTGCGGCAGGCGACGCCCCGCGATCGCGCGCACCTCGTCGCGGCTGGCGGCGAGGGTCGCGTTGCTGGCAACGAGGCTGCGATTGTTGGCGATCGCCTGATCGACCAGTGCGTCGAGCTGGGCCGAGCCGAACGCGGTCCACCAGCGCAGTTGCGGTCCTTCGCCGAGCGCGATGCCAGCGGGCGTCACCTCGCCCGGCGACTGGTAGGCGGTGGCCGCCGGTGCCTGCGGACGCGTGAAGTTCGGACCGACCGTGCAGCCGGCGAGCGCGGTGGCGAGTGCGAGGGTGGCAAAACGCTTCATGGCAATCAGTCCATGTGGATCGTCGGGCCGTCGGCGGCACCGCGACGCGGGCGGCGCATCAGCAGCAGCAGCGGAACGACCGCGAGGGTGAGGATGAAGAGCAGCCAGAAGGCATCGACGTAGGACACCATCGCCGCCTGCCGCGTGATCTGCGCATTCAGTGCGGCGACCGCGCCGGGCGCATCGAAGTCGAAGCCGGAGGGCAGCACCGGATTGTCGGGGCGGATTTCCTCCACCAGCCGCGAGTGGACGGTCGCGCCATTGCGGATCGTCAGCGCCTGCAACACCGAAATGCCGACCGCCGAGCCGATATTGCGCGTCAGCGTGAACATCGCCGCGCCCTCGTTGCGGTATTTCGGGCTGAGCGTCGCGAAGGCGATCGTTGTCAGCGGCACGAACACGAGTCCGGTGCCGATCCCCTGGATGAACCCGGAAATGATCACCAGCCGCTCGTTCATGCCGAGCGTAAAGCCCGACATCATGTGGAGCGAATAAGCCGCAATCATGAACCCGGTGAAGATCAACAGCCGCGGGTCGACCGTCTTGATCAGCCGCCCGACGACGATCATCGAGATCAGCGTGCCGATCCCGCGCGGCGCGGTGACGAGGCCGGTCAGCACGACCGGATAACCCATCAGCGTTTCCAGCATCGTCGGCAGCAAGGCGAGCACCCCGAACAGCACGGTGCCGAGGAAAAAGCCGAAAATCGAACCTGTCAGGAAATTCCGGTCCTTGAACATGCCGATGTCGATGAACGGACGTTTCGCGGTCAGCGTGTGGACGACGAACAGATAGCCGAAGAACAGCCCCAACGCCGCCTCGATGCACACTTCGGTCGAGCTGAACCAATCCTTGGTCTGGCCGCGGTCGAGCATCAGCTGGAACGAGCCGATCGCGAGCGCGAGCATCGCGAAGCCGAACAGGTCGAGCCGCGGTTTCGCCGCGTCCTTCGTTTCCGACAGGAACGCCGACAGACCGGCAAAGGCGAGCGCGCCGATCGGCAGGTTGATGTAGAACACCCAGCGCCACGACAGATTGTCGGTCAGCCAGCCGCCGAGCGCGGGTCCGATGATCGGCCCGAGGATCGCACCCATCCCCCACACCGCCATCGCAGGGCCGTGGCGTTCGGGCGGGTTGATGTCGAGCAGGATGGCCTGGCTCATCGGCACCAGCGCGGCGCCGAACACGCCCTGCAGCAGCCGGAACCCAACTAGTTCGCCGAGGCTGTTGGCGATCCCGCACAGCCCCGAGACGGTGGTGAAGCCGATGATCGACCACAGCATCAACCGCTTGCGCCCGAACCGCCCGGCGAGCCAGCCGGTCAAGGGCGTCATGATTGCCGCCGCGACGATGTACGACGTCAGCACCCAGGTGATCTCCTCACCCGAGGCCGACACGCTGCCCTGGATATGCGGCAGCGCGACATTGGCGATCGTACTGTCGAGCGAGTTCATCACGGTCGCCGCCATCACCGACGCGGTGATGAAGCGACGCGACACCGCGTCGGGATAGGACCCTGTCATGGCTAACCCGCCGTCAGCGCTCGGCCGTGCCACCGCCGAACAGGTGGCGCTTGTAGCCGGTGTCGACGCTGACCTCGACGCTCAGCCCCGCGTGCAACGGCACGTTCGGCGGCAGGCGGTCGATGCTGAACTCGACCGGCAATCGCTGCACGACCTTGACCCAATTGCCCGTCGCGTTCTCGGCGGGCAGCAGCGCGAAGCTGTTGCCGGTGCCGGGGCTGAAGCTGGTCAGCCGCCCGGTCAGCTTCAGGTCGGGGAATGCGTCGACGTGGAAGGTCGCGGGCTGCCCGACACGCATGTGGTTGAGCTGGTCTTCCTTAAAATTGCCCTCGACCCACATCCGCGTGCCCGCGAGCGTGAAGACGGGTTTGGACGCGGTGACATAGCTGCCGCGCTGCAATTGATCGACCTTGGTGACGATGCCGTCCTGCGCGGCGCGCACCACCGTATAGCCGAGGTTGAGGCGCGCGCGCTCGAGCGCCGCCTGCGCGCGCTGCACCGCCGGCTGCACCGCGGTCGGTGCGTCGACGCTGCCGGTCAGCGTTGCTGCGACGCCCGCATTCTGCTGCACCGAAGTCTGGATCTGCTGGCGCGCGGTCTGCGCGGCGAGCACCGCCTGATCGTACTGGTTCTGCGACGAAATACCTTCGGCCAGCAGCGATTTCTGCCGTGCCGCCTCGCGCTCCGCATAGGCGAGCCGCGCGCGCGCCGCCGCCAGCGCGGCTTCGCCCTCGCGGTAGCTGGCGCGGGTGGACGACACCTGCGTGCGCGCGTTGGCGAGTTCCGCCGCCGCCTCGTCGACCGCAGCCTGGAACGGCGCGGGATCGATGCGGAACAGCACGTCGCCCGCACGGACGCGCTGGTTGTTGCGCACCAGCACCGCGACGACGGGTCCGCTGACGCTGGCGCTCACCGGCACCAGCCCGGCCTGAATGTAGCCGTTGTCGGTTTCCTGATAGCGCCCGCCGCTCAGGTAGAAATACAGCCCCAGCACCACCGCCAGGATCGGCGCCGCGATCAGCAGCGGCAAGCGCAGGCGATTGCGCCGCGTGCGTGGCTCGTCGGCGGCCTCGACCACCGGCGCTGGTTCGGTGACCGGAACCGAGTCGCGGAGCGTCTCGGGTGCCGGTCGTTGGTTCTGTGGGTCGTCCAGGCTCATGTTTCCTCACGGATCGGGCGCCGCACGGGCGGCGCGATCTCGATTGCTACCGCGCGTTGCACCTCTCGTTGATCAAACGCAACATGATAATACGCTACCTAATGATTATGTTGCATTGACCCAAGTACGCGATAGAGGTGCGCGGGATGAAGGAAGAGGAAGTCACCCCGGCAATCGCGCCGACAGCGGCGGTCGCCGAGCCCGCGGAGCAGCGCAGCCTCGTCGCGCAGATCAAGCTGGTGTCGAAGCTGCTGCGCAAACGCTTCGACGAGCGCGCGCGCGCGGTGGCGCTGAGCGAGGGTGCGGACCGGGGCGAGGCGTTGACGCAGGCGCAGTGGCGCGCGCTCGCCACCATTTACCTCAACGCCGGCTGCACGCAGAAGGAACTGGCCGAGAAACTCGAAATCGGCCCGGTCGCGACCGGGCAGACGGTCGACCGCCTCGAGCGATTGTCGTGGATCACGCGCCGCAGCGATCCGGGTGATCGCCGCGTCAACCGGCTCCACGTCACCGACGCGGCGCTGCCGATCCTGGAGCGACTGGGCGTTTTCGCCGACCGCGAGGATTATTTCGCCGCGGTCGGGCTCAGTCCCGAGAAGATGGCGACGCTCACCGCGCTGCTCGACGAGGTGATCGGGAATTTGTCATCGGCAAAGGAGCCGGGCGGGGTCAACTCTTCAGCCGCCACCCGCTCTTGAAGATCCACGCGATCACCGCGAGGCAGGCGACGAGGAAGCCGAGCGTCACGCCAAGGCTCAAGGCGATATCGACGTCGCCGCGTCCGAAGAAACTCCAGCGGAACCCGCTGACCAGATAGACCACCGGATTAAACAGGCTGACCGTCCGCCACGGCTGCGGCAGCATGTCGATCGAGTAGAAGCTGCCGCCCAGGAACGTCAGCGGGGTGATGAGCAGCAGCGGCACGAAGTTCAGCTGCTCGAAACTGTTCGCCCAGATGCCCAGAATGAACCCGAACAGGCTGAACGCGACCGAGGTCAGCAGCAGGAACGCGATCATCGCGAGCGGGTGCTCGACGACAACGGGAACGAAGAAGGCCGAGGTCGCGAGGATGATTGCACCGATCACCACCGACTTGGTCGCCGCCGCCCCGACATAGCCGATCACCAGCTCGATCGTGGAGATGGGCGCCGACAAAAGCTCGAAGATCGTACCGGTGAATTTCGGGAAATAGATGCCAATCGAGGCATTGCCGACGCTTTGCGTGAGCAGCGACAGCATGATGAGGCCGGGCACGATGAAGCTGCCGTAGCTGACCCCGTCGACATTCTGCATCCGGCTGCCGATCGCGCCGCCGAAGACAATGAAATACAGGCTGGTGGTGAGCACCGGCCCGATCAGGCTCTGCCACAACGTGCGCAGCGACCGCGCCATCTCGAAGCGGTAGATCGCCCAGATACCGTGAAGGTTCATGCCGGGAACGGTCATGCGCGTTCCTCCACCAGGTCGACGAAGATGTCCTCTAGGCTCGATTTCGATGTCTCCAGATCCTTGAACGCGATGTGCCGATCGCCGAGCGCGCGCAGCAGCGACGGAATGCCGGTGTCCTCCTGCGTCGCGTCGAACACGTAGCGGAGCGTGCGCCCGTCATTCTCCAAACTAAGCTGCCACTGCTCGAAGCCCGCGGGCACTGCGTCGAGCGCGTCGACCAGCGTCAGGTCGAGCTCGCGCTTGCCGAGCTTCTGCATCAGCGCCGTCTTGTCGTCGACCAGCAGCAGCCGGCCCTTGTTGATGACGCCGACGCGGTCGGCCATCTCCTCGGCCTCCTCGATGTAATGCGTCGTCAGGATGATCGTGGTGCCGCGTTCGCGCAGCGAGTGAACCAGCTTCCACATGTCGCGGCGCAGCGCCACGTCGACGCCCGCCGTGGGCTCATCGAGGAACAGGATCTCGGGCTCATGCGCCAGCGCCTTGGCGATCAGCACGCGGCGTTTCATGCCGCCCGACAATTCCATGATCTTGTTGTCGCGCTTGTCCCATAGCGACAGGTCGCGCAGCACCTGCTCGATATACGCGTTGTGCCCCGACCGCCCGAACAGCCGGCGCGAGAAGGTGACGGTCGCCAGCACGGTCTCGAACATGTCGACCGACAGTTCCTGCGGCACCAGCCCGATCAGGCTGCGCGCCGCCTTGTAGTCGGCGAGTGCGTCGTGCCCGCCGACGCGGATCGTCCCCGTCGACGGCGTCACGATGCCGCAGACAATGCTGATCAGCGTCGTCTTGCCCGCGCCGTTGGGGCCGAGCAGCGCGAAGATCTCGCCCTTGTTGATCGACAGATCGACGCCGTGAAGCGCGGTGAAGCCGCCCTTGTAGGTCTTTGACACGCCCGAAAGCGTAAGGATTGGTTCGGTCATGAAGTCCCCTTGTCGCTCGCAGATAGGAGCGCGCAGGCCAGATGGGAGGGGCCAAGCGGCATTGATCTCACGCCCTCACCCATGAAGGTGCGTTGTGACGCGACCGTGACCGGCCTAACGCGCATGTCATGGCGCAGAACCGACCCGCGTGATGACCCGAACGAGCGCGCCGCACGGCTGGGCGAACAGGACCGCGTGGCTGCGGCGCAAGCTGCGCGCGAGCGAGGCGGCGTTCATCGTCCTGTCGGTGGTCGTCGGCGCAGTGGCCGGGTTGAGCAGCGTGCTGCTGGGGACGCTGGCGCGCGCGGTGCAATCCTGGGCCTTCGCGCTTCCCGACGACGCGCGCCTGAGCGCCGCGCCCGCGCTTTCACCCGCGATACTCGTCATGCTGCCGATCGGCGGCGCGGTGCTGGTCGCGTTCAACTGGCTGGTCCGCGCACGCAGGCGACGGCTGGTCGACGCGGTGGAGGCGAATGCGCTCCACGGCGGGCGCATGTCGTCGATCGACAGCCTGGTAATCGCGGGGCAGACCGCGCTGTCGAACGGTTTCGGCGCGTCCGTTGGGCTGGAGGCGGGCTACGCGCAGCTCGGCGGCGCCGGCGCCTCGGTCGCGGCGCGTTGGCTGGGCCTCAGGCGCAGCGATTTCCGCACGCTTGTAGGTGCGGGTGCGGGTGCGGCGATCGCGGCGGCGTTCGGTGCGCCGCTGGCGGGCGCGTTCTACGCGTTCGAGATCGTGATCGGCGCCTACACGCCCGCCGCGATCGCACCCGTCGTCGCCGCCGCGCTGACCGGCGTGTTCGTGGCGCAGCTGTTCGGCGCGCGCCCGTATCTGATCGACGTGGCGACGCGCGCGCCGATCGAGACGCATCATTACCTGCTCTACGCCACCCTCGGCGTCATCTGCGCCGGCGCCGGCATCGCCCTCATGCGCGTGATCGCGCTCGCCGAGCAGGGCACGCGGCGGCTGCCGCTGCCCGATGCGCTGCGGCCGATCCTCGGCGGCGCGCTGCTGATCCCGATCGCGCTGATCTCGCCGCAGGTGCTCTCCGCCGGGCACGGCGCGCTCCACGCCGATCTGGCGGTCGGCGTGCCCCTCACCTTTGTCGCCACCATCCTGCTGGCAAAGGCGCTCGCCTCGATCGTGTCGCTGGGGTTCGGCTATCGCGGGGGATTGTTCTTCGCGTCGTTGTTCATGGGTACGCTCGTCGGGCACCTGTTCGCCGGGGTGCTGGCGACGGCGGGCTGGGTCGTGCTCGACCTGCGCGATGCGGCGATGGTCGGCATGGCGGCGCTCGCCGTCGCGGTGATCGGCGGGCCGATGACGATGGCGATGCTGGTGCTGGAGGCGACGCACGATTTCGCATTGACCGGCGCGGTGCTCGCCGCCGCACTGGTATCCTCGTCGCTGGTGCGCGAGACGTTCGGCTACAGCTTCTCGACGTGGCGGCTCCACCTGCGCGGAGAGACGATCAAGAGCGCGCGCGACGTCGGCTGGACCCGCATGCTGACGGCCGGAAAGATGATGCGCCGCGACGCGCGCGCGACCCCGGCCGACACCAGCGTCGCCGAGTTCCGCCGCCGCTTTCCACTCGGCGCGACCAGCCGCGTCGTGCTGACCGATGCGGAGGACCGCTATGCCGGGATCGTCCAGACCCCTGCCGCCTATGCCGAGGCGCTCGACACCAAGGCCGCGGTCGGCGAGCTCGCGATCAACCGCGACGCCGCACTCGCGCCCGACATGGACATTCAGGCGGTGATGAAGCGCTTCGACGCGTCGGGCGCGGACGAGCTGGCGGTGCTCGACGCCGACCGGCGCGTGCTCGGCTTGCTGTCCGAAACCTTCGTGCGGCGGCGCTATGCCGAGGAGCTGGAGAAGGCGCAGCGCGACCTGTTCGGCGAACGCTAGCGTCTTTTATTCGCACAGGCTCGATTCACGCGGCCGAACGTTCAGGCGCGATGAACGGTGCAACCATCGCTGATGCCACCATAATCTTGGGCTCGCCGCGTCCGGGTCTCAACCGCGGCAAAACCGTTCGAACAGGTAGCGACGCATCGTGACCACGCCGCAGTGGATGTCGATCGGGCTGCTCGTCGCGATGATGGGCATGTTCCTGTGGGGGCGGTTCCGCTACGACGTGACGGCGATCCTGGCGCTGCTCGCCGGCGTCGCGATCGGGCTGGTCAAGCCGGCTAAGGCGTTCACCGGCTTTTCCGACGACATCGTCATCATCGTCGGCTCGGCGCTGGTGATCTCGGCCGCGATGCAGCGATCGGGGTTGATCGAGAGCGCGCTGGGGGTGATCGCGCGGCGTGTCACCCGCGTGCGCTCGCAGTTGCTGGTCCTGACCGGCGCCGTCGGCGTGTCGTCGGCGCTGGTGAAGAACGTCGGCGCGCTCGCCATGCTGATGCCCGCCGCGGTGCAGACTGCGAAGAAGTCGGACGCCAGCCCGTCGGTCTTCCTGATGCCAATGTCGTTCGCGTCGCTGCTGGGCGGGTTGATGACGCTGGTCGGCACCTCCCCCAACATCATCGTCAGCCGCGTGCGCCAGCAGATGACGGGTCAACCGTTCGGCATGTTCGACTACCTGCCGACCGGGCTCGGCCTGCTGATCGTCGGACTGGCCTTCCTGCGCTTCGGCTATCGCCTGCTGCCGCGCGAGCGCCGCGCCGCACCGACGATGGGGGAAGCGCTCAACATCTCCGACTACGTGACCGAGGCGAGGGTCGACGAAGGATCATCGGCGGTCGGCGAGACGGTGGCGGCCTTCCTCGAACGCCACGACCATTCGATCACGATCACCGCGCTGCTGCGCAGCGGCGTTCGCACGTTCATCGCGCCCGACCTGACCATCTGCGCCAACGACACGCTCATCATCGGCGGCGACCCCGACACGCTGGAACGCGTGATCGCGGGCGATCATCTGGCGCTCGCCGGCCAGGACCGCGATGCCCCTAAGGGGAGCGAGGACGACGAGGTCGGCGTGATCGAGGCGGTGGTCACCAGCGAATCGGTGCTGGTGCGCCAGTCGGCCGGGCGGCTGCACCTGCAACAACGCTACGGCGTCAACCTGATCGCGATCTCGCGCGCGGGAAAGCGGCTGACCAAGCAATTGCGCGACATCGTGCTGCGCGCGGGCGACGTGATCGTGCTGCAAGGGCCGCTCACGCTGCTTCCTGAGCGGATGCGCGATTTAGGCACGCTGCCGCTCGCTGAGCGTCCGCTGCGGCTGGGCAGTTCGAAGCGCCGCTTCGTTCCGCTCGCGATCCTCGCCACCGCCATGTTCGTGACCGCGATGGGCTGGGTGCCGGTCGCGGTCGCGTTCTTCGCGGCGGCGGGATTGATCATGGCGAGCGGCGCACTGCCGCTGCGCGAAGCGTACGAGGGCGTCGAATGGCCGATCCCGATCATGCTCGGTGCGCTGATCCCGGTCAGCGAGACGCTGCGCACGACGGGCGCATCGGACGTGCTGGCGACCAGTCTCGCGCATCTCGCCACCTCGCTGCCCGCCTGGGGCGCGGTGGCGCTGATCCTGGTGGCGGCGATGGCAGTGACGCCGTTCCTCAACAATGCGGCGACCGTATTGGTGATGGCACCGATCGCCGCGGTGTTCGCGCACGATCTGGGCTACCGGCCAGAGGCGTTCCTGATCGCAACCGCAATCGGTGCGGGGTGCGATTTCCTGACCCCAATCGGCCACCAGTGCAACACTTTGGTGTTCGGACCCGGCGGTTATCGCTTCGGCGACTATGCCCGGCTGGGCGCACCGTTGTCGCTGCTGGTGGTGCTCGTCGGCACGCCGCTGGTCATGTGGACGTGGCCGCTGCAGTAATGCGTGACAGGCAGCCGTGGCGGTTGTCGGTTCGGACTGGAGCGGGTGAAGGGAATCGAACCCTCGTCGTAAGCTTGGGAAGCTTCTGCTCTACCATTGAGCTACACCCGCATTTCAACGCCTTAGCGTCGAAAAGGCCGTTGCTGGGTCCCGGTTTACAGTCCGGTTTACATCGGCGACGCCAGCCAATGCCATGAGCATCATCCTGCCGTCAACACGTATGCCGATACCGACGTTCGATAACGGACGGCGAAACGCGATCCAGGCGTCAATCCGCAAGGAGGCCACGGGCGATGCGTTTGCCCAAGGCGATCTGACGAGCGGTATCATCGACGTAGATACGGCGGATGCGCTCGACCTCCGCTTCGGACCAGCCCATGATGCTGGCGATCTCAGCATCCGTGAGGTCCGTCGTGGTCATGAGGTAGGTGGCGAAGGTGCCACGGGCATCGTGCAGATGCTTGTGCCGCCGGCCGGACTGGCCCGCCTCATCGACCTCGACATGAAAGATGCCCGCCAGCTTGGCGATACGGGAAACTTCCTTGGTGAGCGTGTCGAGGTTCCACGGTCGCCCCTTCGGGTTGACCAGCACCGTGTCGACACCTGACGCACGCGGCTGATCCTTCAGCTTCGCTAGGACGGCATCGAGCTCTGGAATCCGCGGAACTGTCGCGAAGTGACGGCGGCCTCGGCTGGTCTTCTTCGCCTTCTTGACGATCGCGAACTCGCCGATCGACGCCCACGTCAAGCGCGCGAGATCCTCTCGCCGAAGCCCGGTCACGGAGCAGAGAAGCAGGGCGTAATAGACGCAGCGATCTTTTTCTCCCGCAGCCTCTTCGAAGGCGAGCAGGTCGATCTTCGTCCACACGATCTCCGCTCGCTGCCCGTTGACGTAGATCTTCCCGATTTTCTCGGCGACGTTGATCCGTAATGAACCGCGCTGAATGCCGTATTTCAGCAGCGCGCGTAGCACGGTGACGCCGTTATCCGCCGCCCGCGGCGTGGCAGCACGCGCATCGCGCCAGTCTACGACTTTCTCGATCATGCGCTCATCGTTGAAAACCGCGAGCGGAACCTTGCCCCATTTCCCCTCGATCGTCCGCACGATCGAACCCCAGGTCTTCTTCGTATTCTCGCTCAGCCGCGACCATTCGGGACTCGCCTGCCACTTGTCGATGAGCGATTGGAGTGTCGTGGGATTCGGCTGCCGCGCTGCGTCCCGATCCCTCCTGGCGGCGGCGAGCCTTTCCAGTGCCTCGGTTGTCAGATCCGGCCGGGCTCCATCTGCCGACATGACGGGAGGACCGCCGCGCCATGCGTAGACGTGCCAACGGCTGCTCCCGTCGGCGAGACGCTTTTCGACGAAGTGCAGTCCCTTGATCACAGGCGCGCTTCCCATTCGCGGAAGATGTCTTCCGGTGTCGTCGCAGCGGGTCGCGTTGTTTCCGCAACGCTCAGGCGGATGGTGCCGTCGGTTTCGACCTCGAGCCTGCCGATTGGCAGACCGGCTTTCATTGCCGCTTGGATCGTGCGGCGGATCGCAACCGTGCTGATCGGGCTCTTCTTGCGCGATACGCGCACGCCATTTTCCTTTCGAGAACCGGTGGTCTCGAAATTGCCCTCATCCTCACCCTTGCCGGGGCGGATCGAACGGGTGTTCTGATCCGAACGGCCCGCGATCGTCGCGAGGCATTCGAACCCCAACCCGATGGGGTTCATCTCCTCTATCGAGGAGAGCAGCGGTTGGACGAACGGTGTCGGACCAGGCCGGGTTTCGTCCACCTCCGCACGGCGCGCTGACGCCTGGTGTGCGACGGGTTCTTTATGATCCAACACGAGAGCATGCTCACGGGCTGCCGCTGGCAGACCCCCGGCCTAGGTGACGACGTTGACCGAGGGCCTGCCAGCGGTAATTCGGAGAGCCTCGCCGCACCGAAGCGCGGCCGCAGCCGTGCTTCGTGAATCAGCGTGGTCCGGAATCGCTAAGAAGGGAAGAACCCCCGTCGCACTAATCTACATCAACTTTGGTCTGGTCGCGCGCTAGGGCAGCGAAAGGTGAAACGACCCAGAAGTCGCCATTCAGCGCGATCCGTGCACCTCCCAGAAGCGGACGCTCGTTCATCGTGGTCTTCGACGGCGGCTGTGCGCCCTAATTTCGGCCATTCGATCTTGGTTTCGATGATCCCGGAAACAGTCATTCGGTCAGCTTGCCTGCAACTCGCGTATTGGGCGCTAGCGCACAACCGAATCTGAGCGACGCGCCGCCTACTACCCGAAGAGGTCGCTGGACAACAAGTTGCCGGGTTCGGATCACCCAACCGACTGGCTTGATCCGTCGAACCGGCAAGTGATCGTGCGGTCCAACCTCGAAGACTGGATGGCGAAGGAAATCGGTCCCGGGCAGTTGGAAGGACCGGAGTTCTTCGACGTCTACTATCGCGAGCACGAGGGCGAAAATCCGTTTCGCGCACAGGCCGCGACGCGTGAGGGTTTGGTCGCGATCCTCGGCAGCCTCAAGGCGAAGCTGCAGGCCGTCTATCCGGATTACGCGCCGCTTCGACAAGAGCTCGACCGCATTGACATGTCGGTGAAGCTCGTCGGCCGGATGAAGCCGACCCAGGGCTGAATTCGAACGGCAACGCGCCAGCGGTGCGCTGCCTTCGTACCGAACCGGCTTTGCGTCGTCACGCGTCGCCTTCCGCATCGCGGGCTTGCTTTGCCGTGTCGACCCAATCCTCAAGTTTGATGTCGTCGCAATATTCTCGCTGCGCTTTCCGAAGACCATGATGGCGATCGATTGCGGCCAAACGTCCCTTCTCCACTTCCGCGAGAACGGCTTCGCTCGCGCCACATCGCTTTCCGATCTTGCCGATTCTCGACCAACTTTCCATCAGGCGTGGCGACGCCGCTATCGCGGTGGTCACGGCGGCATCGAACAGGGTCGCTCTTTTCACCGGATCAGATGCGCTGTCGTTTGCGTCGGTTTCCTGCGACCCGATTTCGTCCAGGGCTTTTGCGACGTCGATTACGAGTCTGAGAGCACGCAGGTCGTTCCTAAGCATCTCGAACACGCGGTCCGCGAACCGACTCTTCGCCAACCACCGTTGGACGTCGGACAAGCTCTCGAGAATTGCGTCCAGCTTGTCGTCGATGGTCTTCAGCCACCCGTCGAGCTGTCCAGCCATCTCGCCGCGTTCGAGCAACGCCACCCAAGCGGCGCAGTGCCATTCGCCCGTCGTCTTGATCTTGTTCGCGAGCATGACCTCGAAGGCGCGGGTCAGCCCGTCGACGGGTATCTTGTTTACGGTCCTTTCGATCGTGTCCTCGTCGTCGAACGACACCACGTTCGACAATGCGTCGTCGAACAAAGGATGTGTCGGGATCCTCGCCAACGATCGGATGATCGGTTCCCAAAACGGCCTGTTGCCGTGATGTTTGCCGTACCACCACAGCGGCTGCGGTCGGCCGACGAAAGTCCGGACACAGGCTTCAAACAGATCGGCCCCGAGCAGGTTCTCGAGCTCGCGAGGGTCGAGACCCGAGATGTCGTCGCGACCGGTGATCGCCTTCATGATCGCGGGATCAAGCTCTCGCCGGGTCAACATGATCGCCGAGAGCCAGCGCTGATCTTGACGGCCCTCGGTAAGCCAGCTGACGATCCGTATCCGCTCGTCGGCGTCGAATCCTTCCCAATTGTTCGCGATGTCGGCGGCGATAACCGTTCGTGCGCCGGTGTCCTCAATCGCGAACAGCTCTTCGAGCAGAGCGTGGCGCTGACCAGGTTTCGTGACGGCGACGAGCGAGTCGACCATCGCCAATTCGTAGTCGTCGAGAAAATAATCCCGTAGCCGCTCGATACACCGCCTCGTCCAAGCTTCGACGGCCGGGATCAGCTCTTCGGTCAGACCGGCGGCGACCGCGCTTTCCATGGTAGTGTTGAACCGACCGTTGTTGAGCGCGACGTTGGCAGGAAGCCTGTCGAGCACCGTCGGCACCAATCTGACGAAGATCGGCCAAGGCGGCGCGTCGCCGAACTCCTCTTCTCGGTCGAACATCACCAGGCGCGAGAACAGAACGCTGGCGGTCGCCATGGATGCAGCTTGATGTTCGACCGCCTCCATGAGTGCCTCGCGACGGTCGTCGTCGATTTCGGGCCAAACCTCCGCCAAGGCTTCGAACACGGCGATGCCGACCGCGGGGGCGCCGTCTGTGCGGAGGCGCTCGATGATCGGCCGATCGTCGACCCGTGGAATGCTGACCCAGATCCGCGCCGCTTCAGCGCGAACGAGTGCCTCGTCTGCGAGCAGGAAACGCTCGACGATCTTGGGCGTCATCGCCACCGGATGAGCGCGCAAAGCCGTCAATATCTGTCGCGACAATGGGAGATCGAGCCCGAGCGGCCGCCCTTGGTCGATCGCATCGAGATATGGCTGAACGACCGAAAGTGCGACGTCGTGCGATCGAAACAACGAGCCCTTCGACGAGAGAAACGCGACGCCGCGATCGACGACGATGTCGTCCAGATCGTTCAAGCCGTACTGTGCCCAGTGCGGCACCTGCTTGCGCATCTCTCGCGGGAGCCGTTCGGCGTGCTCCATCAGGAACGCGAAGCATGCGTCACGCGTCGCCGGAAAGATCGATCGCAAGCCGTCTTCGGCGACCGAATACGAGATCGGCTCTTCGGCATCGGCATCGAGCGTTTGGAGGATCCAACCGAGATTGCGCGCTGCCGAGAGCGACACGTCCGGCGAGAGCGAGCCGATCGCGCGAAGCAGTCGATCGCGGGTGAGCTCCTTGTCTCCGGGTAGGTCGGGCCGCAGCAGCATTTGCGCTCCGGCTCGCAGATAAGGGTGCGGGAAGTTCGTGCGGTGCTCGCGCTCTTCGATGACCCTGCGGCGAGCCAGCAGGTCGTGCGCCGCCTGCTGGTCCGCCGTCAGCGCCGGTGGAGCTGCGTAGTTCGGAAGCTCGGGTTCGGGCCCTCCCATGCTGACCACAGCCCATTTGGGCCGTAGGCCAGGCAAATCCTCTTTGCCGTCGATGACATAGGCGAGCTCGGTTCGGGACGCGCCTCGATCGGAACGCGTGGCGATCGCCGCCGTCGCCAGCATCGGTTCGACGGCTTGGTTCTTCGTCACGAGGATGCGTGCGAAATCGGAGGCATCGCTGTGCGCGAAAACCGCAATGGCTTCGTCGCCGATCGTATCCGGCAAGTCCGGTAACGCGTGGGCGAGATAGGTCAGCGCACCCGGACTGCGAAGGCGATCGTCGCTCGCGATCAAGGCGTCGACGCGGGCAATCGTGGACGCGGGAAGCGACATCTCGGACGCGGCGCTCGCCCATATTTCGGTGGCCTTGTCGGCGGCCAAGGGCTGCACGGGCGTCCAGCCGCGCGTTCCCAACGAACATTTCGACAGCTCCGATGAGCGGCAGATCTCGTAGAGTATGTGATCGACCTGGGCGACGATCAGCCGCCTGTCTCCACGGAGGCGTTCGACGAGCCGACGGAGATCGGCGAAATACGACGAAGCCTTCTCATGGGCCTCACGGGAGCCGAAGGGATCGTCGAGCAGAAATAGGCGTTCGCCACCCGATGCATCGGTCAGGAAACGGTCGGCCTCTTCGACGCTGGCGCCCTGTCGAACCTCGTAGCCGGCGCTCTGCAGCGCCCCGCCCAAAGCGCGTTGGGTCCAACTCTTTCCGGCCCGGGGCGGCCCGGTGAGCAACAAGACACCGTCGCTTCGAAGCCTGTCGAGCAGATCCGCTTCTAGACCGAGTGTAACGTAATCGGCCGGTGCGACGGCGGCGGGCGCCAGTTCGTCGAGGCGACGACGGAGCGTTTCGAGAACGTTGGCTTGCGATTTCTTCGCGGCGTCGAGGTCGTCGGTCAGCGCGGCGATGGTCCCACGAAGCGAGAGCGTATCGAAACGCATCGCGCGCAAGCGACCGTGCAGCCGCGTCTCGACGGTTGCCTGGATCTCTTCGGCGATGACGAAAACGCGCGAGAGCGCGCCGCGCAGCTTCGCCGACGACAACGCCGCGAGCTTGGCGATGTCGGCGCGACGTTTCGCGTCCAATGCCGACGTCGGCGTTCCCGCGGCGAGTAGCGTCAGCTCCGTGACGAAGTCGCCCAGTTCGGCGTGGCCGACTGTATGCGCCTTCGGGAGCTGTTCGAGATTCGGCTGGAGCCTGAACCGGCTCAACGGATCGGTAAGCCGACCCGACGTCACGAATAGAACCGCGCGGTCGGTCTCGTCGGCGAGTCGTTCGAGCAGGGAGCCGGTCGCCCTTCGGTCCGGATAATGAGTCAGGTATTCGGCCAACGCGCCGAGGGTGAGGTCTTCCAGCGTTCCCTTCACCTGGACTTCGAGCACGCGGATTGCCTGCGCTCCGCTCCACTCGAACACCGTGTCTTCGCCCCCGTTGGGCTCGGGCACCATCGATTGCAGCCCGGACGCACCGAGCGACAGCCCTAGGTCTAGGCAGACCAAGTCTTGGAACTTGTATTTCTCCGGACCCACGATCGCGATGTTCAAAATGCCGACTTCCTCGTCATGCCCAGGTCACAGCCGCGTACGCATCGCCGGTCTGAGGCGGTCTTGGATTACGAACTGATCTAGCCAAGCGATCTCGAGATTACAAAGGTGCGCGGAGCCATTTGGCAATGCTCGCAATCTCTCGCGCGTGGGTCTTAGCAGCTCGACCAGCGAGCAAAGCCAATGTCCACCTTGCGCGATCTGCCGCCCGGAAGCTGCCAGGCTGCGACCGGCCCACTTCCAGCCGTTCGGCATGCGGGACGCCAGGATGGCGGCTACTGCGCCGAAAGCGGTCCGACATCTTTTGGCATCATCACTAATGAAGCTGATTTGGGCAGTTAGCGAGGCGCGTCGATCGCGTTACACGGCCGCGAAATCCGGAGTTTGCGTCTGCGACCAAACCGGACGCAATGCTTGAACTTTGGAGATGGGCGCGATTGACCTGCTGCAAGCTGTATGCGAGCCATCGCTCGTGGGCGGGCCAGTGAAACGATACTCGAACAACGTCGTTACGACCGATCCCGACGATCATCAATGGGCGGTCGTTCTCGAGGCATGCGATATCGACGCGCTCGACGATGGCATGTTACGCCATGCGGTGGATGCGATCCGCGCCGCTTATGGCGAGCAGGAAATCCGCGACCTTGCCCAAAACGAACCGCTTCTCAACGTCCCCAATCCGGCCGAGGGCATCGGCGGCTTCGAGACCGATCATCTGATCAACGCCTTCCGGGCCTCGCTGCCCGATCCGGGGGCCGAAGGCGCCAAGCCCGTCCACCTCACCAATTACCGATCGGAGACCACCGAAATAATCGCGCGCGAAGCGCTGAGTGCCGTTTTCGGCATGGCCACACCACCGGCCCTTCATGCTACCAAAGGTAATCGCAACCAGCCGATTCTCGGGTTCGACGGCTGGAGCGTGATGAACAAATCTACCGGTGAGCTCGCGTTGGTCCTTATTCAGGTCAAGGGAACGGACGACGACAAGCGCCCCCCTGGCGAGGCGGCGAAGCTCATCGTCGAATGCGGAAAAGTCACGACCGAGATCGAGAAACTCAAGGGTTTCCTCATGGCGTGCGTGCTCCGCTGCAAGGATACTCAATATCGCTCACCGCTGCTCGAAATGGTCATCGAGCTCGAAAAGACTGGTAAGGTCGCCGATCTGGTGGTCGCGCCCGTGATCATCCGGGGGCTGGTCGATGCGGATCTCGACGACCTCTCAACGTTGAGAGCCGCCACGAGCGGTTTTGGTCATGCCAAGGCCCGCGGCATGACGCTTTCGCTGGGCGCAGAGCTGGGGAAATTCGGCCGAACCGCTATGGATGCGGCACGCCAGCATGACTGACGTCAAAAACATTCTCAACGCCAGCCACCTAGATACGTTGGTGTCAGCGCTCGACGATGCCGCATTCCAGGCCATACTCGATGCCAGCCGAAAGCCTCCGAGCGCCGACTTGATCGAGCTGAAGGTAGGCGCGCTGTTCGGTTACGAGGCATTGCTCGCCTCGACTGATCTTAGCTCGAGCCTGTTCGGCGCCGAGCCCCGCCTTGCGCGCGAAGCGCTTGACGGCAGCCAGCGTGTCTTCGAGCAATGGCAGGCATATATTTTCGCCGCGATCGAACGCCGAACGGTCGAGATGCGGGATCTGCTGCTCCTGACGGCGACCGGACTCGCGGCCCGCCGCCCGACCGAACTGCGCCAGTTGCTCGGGCTCGGCACCATCGATGCCTTGCTCAAGGACCCCGGCGGTAGCACTGCCTGGCCGCTGCGCGTGCAGGCGACGGTGTCTCGCGCACTGATCCTGACGGCGCGGCAGCGCGATCGGCACGATATTGAGGCGGCTCGCGCCTTGATAGCCAAGCTCGCCGAGCTCCAGGCCGGCGCCGATCGCGACTGGCTGGCGGAAGCACCGCGCGAAGATCAGGCCGCGCTCACCCTCCTCGCACTGTATCATGCCGCGCAGGCGACCGTCGCGATCGTCAGCTATTTGCTCGATGGCGAAGTGCGCGGCAAGCGCGGACAGACGCTCAATGTGCAAACCGAGCTCGAGATGCTGCTCAACAAGGCACATCAATACGCCGAGCTCTCTTCCGACCCCGAACTCATGACATGGACGCGGTCGATCGCGCTGATCGCGGCTAAGCTACGGTCGGATTCGATCTGGTCGAACGGTCTCAACATAACCCAGAAGATTGACGCTCTCATCCGCAACATGAGTGCGCGGGAGGGTGCAATCTACAGCATGCTCCCCTCGCAGCAGGAAGCGCTCAGCAACAACCTGCTCGACCCGCGGCAGGACGCGATCGTGCTGCAGATGCCGACCAGCTCTGGCAAGACTCTGATGGCCGAACTGGCGGCCGTCCAGACAGTTTCGAGTTACGAAGATGCCAAGATCGTCTATCTGACACCGACACGGGCGCTCGCGACCCAAGTCAAGCGCACGCTCGGCGCCGATCTTTCGGATCTCGATATTCTTGTCACCGCCGCCGGCGGCGCGTTCGAGGAAGATCCCTTCGAGCTGGCGCTCCTCGAACAGGCGAAAGGCGTCGTGGTCTCTACGCCAGAGAAGCTCGATCTGCTCTTGCGTGCACATAGCGACTGGTTCACCGGCGTGCGCCTGATCATCGTCGACGAAGCGCATCTTTTGAAGGACGGCGAACGCGGCGTTCGCCTCGAATTGCTGCTTGCCAATCTACGCCGCGAGCACACGCATATCCGTCTCCTGTTGCTCACGCCCTTTGTCGAGAATGCAAGAGACGTAGCCGACTGGCTGAGCGCCGGGCGCAGCCACGAAGTCGGCGTCCAGTGGCGGCCGTCGCGACTGATTGTCGGCCTGACCAAGCTCACCGGACGCGGGAGCACGCGCGCGATCGAGATCGAGTGGAAGGAGCCCCACCGCCCAAGCAATGCGATCAGTTCGACCCGGCTGCCGCTGACCGAAGCGGAGCGCGAGGAAATGAAACCGCCGTCGGCGCGGGCGAACGCCGTGATCCTGAGCAAACGGCTCCGAGCTTTCGGCCCATCGTTGGCGATGTTCCCGGGCTCGCGGCTCAACGCCGAGGTCGCCGCCCTTTCGATGGCCGCCACCAACCCAATCGTGGATGCAGCTGCAGCCCCTCCTGAATTCAGGGTCGCGATTGCCCTTGCAACCGCGGACTATGGGACGAATAGCGATCTCGTCAAATGTCTCAGCCGTGGTGTTGCCTTTCATCATTCGGCCTTGAGCGGCGAGTTGCGGTATCTCGTCGAGCGGCTCGCGACGCTCGGCGTGCTCGATTTCATCGCCGCCACGACAACGCTTGCCCAGGGCATGAACTTCCCGGTTTCGAGCGTCGTCATCCATTCGGTCACGAAGCCCCGCTCGGGGCCGTTGTCGGCGGGCGAGTTCTGGAACATTGCCGGGCGCGCAGGTCGTGTCGGCCTGTCCGAGAAAGGCGTCGTCGTCTTCGCCAATCCCGAGCATCGCGAGGACTGGGAACGCTACACCACCTATTTGAGCGAACGGATCGATTCCGCGCTCACCAGCGCGATCGGCCGGATCAACGAATCCGACACGATCAAATGGACCTACAAGATCAACGAGGGGATACGTCCCTTCATTCAGTATCTGGGCCATGCGGTCGCAAGCCTCGGCGTTCGCGAGACCCAGACCGAGCTCGAGCGGTTAGTCACGGCGAGCCTTGCCGGAAAGTCGGCTGAGACGCGCCACGCGTTGATGCGGTTGGCGCGGCGCTACGTGTCCGAAGTGTCGGGCAAGCAGTCCGGCTATATGAAGGCGGCCGACCAGACCGGACTGGCCTCCTTCAGCTTCGATGAGCTTTACGCCTCGATCGGTAGCGATCCGGTCCTGACGCGCGGCGACGCCTCCGAATTGCAGGCGCGTGACGGCTTGAAGCATCTAATCGACGCGTTGGTAAAGCTGCCAGAGCTGTCGCTCGCGCTCGAGAAAGGACATGGGGCGATCAACACCCAGCTCGTCGCCGACGTCGTCCATCAATGGATGAACGGCGCGGCGATCTATGAGATCGCACCCGCCTTCACGGGCAGCGACGAGGCCGAGCGAATTCGCGAAGCGGGCAAATATGTCTTCGGAAAGGTCTCGCAGACAGTGTCGTGGGGCGCCCATGCCTATCTGCGCGGCCGCGACATGATGACCGGCGACCAGCAGTCGCCCGATGACGAGCGCCGGATGTTGCCGGCCTATATCCAGTATGGCGTGAATGATCCGGGCGCGGTCTTGGCATCGATGTTCGGCGTGCCTCGTCAGGCAGCGACCGGCATTGCCGCCCAATATCACGCACGGCACGGCGTTCTTAAGCCCGGTGACAATATGCGCTTCCGAAGCTTCCTCGAGGGCAGTTCGATCGAGGTCTGGCGCGGCGCCGTGATGGGATCGCGCGTCGATGGCCTGGTGTCGGCGGAGGACCTTCGGCAGGTCTGGCGTGACGCTCAGGGCCTTCGTGCCGTTGGCGGCGCGTCAACGGTCTGACGCTTGCCGATGCCGACGAAACCTCTCACCCTCCCCAACGGCAAGACCTTCGTATCCCGCGGTGCGGCCGAGGCTCACTTCCTCGACATGCGGTGGCGGTATCCGCTCAACACGCCGATCGACGATCCTGCCGATCATGACGACCTGTTGAGCCTGCTCGAGCGATATGACGAGGCGATCCAAGACGGTCCTTCGAAAATCGGCACCGGTATTCTGCATTTCGAGACACGCCTGAACCGCACAAACGGGGGCGCGAATGTCGGCTTTTGGGCCGTTCGGCAGAACAATAGCGAAACCGACTTCAGCATCATCAAGGCGGTCGCCGCCAAGGGTTCGACCGAGGCGCAGCAATTTTCCGATGCGTGCCGCGTAGCGCTCGCTGACGATTTGAACGAGGCCAAACGCGTCCATTTCGAAACCTGGGGAGACCCCGCTGGGACGGTCGAATGCGAAGCAACGGGCGCGCGCATCGAACGGTCTCAGGCGCGCGCCGATTACGTCATGATGCCAATCCGCGACATCGTGAATGGCTTTCGCACCGCTAACGGTTGGGCCGAGAAACTACCGACCGGTGTCATCACCAAGCCAAACGACGCACAGACGATTACGCGATTTGAAGACCCGATCGCGGCGGAGGCGTTCAGGCGCTATCATCACGGCGTCGCACAAATACGCATCGTGGCCAAAGATGCCTCGGCGGATAAGTTGCGTGCAGGACGATCCACGCCTCCGAAGAGACCTCTTAGTTTTTAAGCGCCTACCACCGGCTACGGTTGCCATTATTGCAATCGAATAATCGCTTCCCAGCCACTAGCCGGCGTTCATCGCAATCCTGGGCGAATGACCGCTTTCGGCACCCGTGGCAGCGCCCTCCCACGACCGAATTGGGGCGCAGAGCTGCCAGTTCGGTTCGGCTGAACGAAGGTCCGCTTCTGCCGCCCCCCCCCCCCCCCCCCCCCCCCCCCCCCCCCCCCCCCCCCCCCCCCCCCCCCCCCCCCCCCCCCCCCCCCCCCCCCCCCCCCCCCCCCCCCCCGCCCGAAAGCGGTCAGTCAGCTCTCCACCATAAACGCACGTCTGGCCTTCCCCTTATTTTCGCCAGCTATCAGCCGGCTTCGGCCGGCTTCGGCAGGATGGGCGGCGTGCTATCAGAGTAGGTCAGCCAGTTTCGCCAGATCGTTGCGGTGCGAGCTTTAGTGAGGTTGATCCGGCAGCCCAAATTCATGGCACCGCGGATCGTGCCTTGGCCCCACGACTCGTAGACGGCCTCGCACTCAGCGTCGCGGTAGGCGATCCACGCCCGTTCCGCCAAGCGCAGCTTCGCCAGCGCGACCGTATCCTGTTGCTCCGTCAATCGCTTCGTTGCCGCCGCGTAATATCGATTGAGCTCGGTATCGGCGCGTTTGAGGTCGGCGGCGAGGCATTGCTCGACATCCCGCGTCGTCGAGCCGTCGCATGGGTTTCCGGCGGCCAGCAGCAACGCGGTGATGATGATCGACATATCTCTCCTTCCCCTACGGCCAGTCGATGCGCTTCGACCTATAATGTTTCGACCCGACCAGCCGCATCCGGCTCCCATGCGATCGACCAGATCGTCACCCGGTCCACCAACACCTGCACGGCCCAGGCGGCTACCGCCAGCGCCGCCCACGGCCATCCGCGCGTCAGCCACACGTCGAGGTGGAAGCCGTTGGCCGGCAGCGTTAGCCCACAGGCGATGACGGCCAGCCACTTGAGGCTGTTCATCGCAAACGACGCGCCGCTCATGATCCACAGCTTCGCGCTTGACGATCCCGGCCGCCATGCCGCCCACAGAAGCAGCGCAGCAGGCGCGCCAGTCCCGACCCACACCGTCCAATCCGGGCCAAGGGTCACCTTCGCGACCTTCGCGGCAACAAACGACAGCGCGCACAGCAGCAGGATCAGCGGCAGCGCGCGGAAGAAGCAGTTGGTGTTGAGCACGCCCACCAGCATCATTAGCCCGACGATCGCGACGGCTCCGATGAAGGCGATCATGATTGTGCGCCCTCAGAAGGCCGCGCGGTCGGTCTTGGGCGCGGCGTCATCGACGGCCGCGGCAAAGGCCCGCTCACGGTCGCGGTCTTGATCGGTGCCGTCCTGCAGTCGGATGGTGTTGTCGTTGTGGACCACCGACGCCGTAAGGTTCGGCAGCGCCCCGGGCCGACGCTGGAACGGCGTGATTGAGCCGCAAACGGACTTGAGCGGCGCGCTGCACCAGGCGAGCGTCATGCCTTGGTCGCGGCTGCCGTCGGGCTTGCCGTATTTGGCGACGACCTGGCGCAGGAAGGCGTCGCCCTTCATCACGTCCTGCGGCATCGTCAGAAAGACGCTGGTGACGGTCGACCCACCGACGGGCGCGGCGGTCAAGCTGACGGTGATCGTCTCGCGGTTCGGGCCGACGCCTTGAAGCTGTGTCATCACCCGATCGCTCATCGCCGGCGACGTGGCGGCACCGGTGCGACGCTGCGCCGCCTCCGCGCGGACGCGGGCCGCAAAGCTCGGGCCATAGCTCACGCCGTTGGTCGCGGGCATCGCATAGCCGGCCTTCACCAGCGCGGCGCGTGCCTCGCTCGCCGACATGCCGAGCCTAACCCCGGCAACGTCGAGCGGAAATGCCGGCGTCTCCACGCCATTGACGGCCGGAGGTGTCGCCGCAGCCGGCGTCCCAGCGGCGGTGGTGGCGGCGATCACGATGGCCGCGGCGGCGAACATCTTCTTCATGGTTCCTGCTTCTTGTTTCGGTCAGCGGATGGCGATGGCGATGAAGCCGGCGGTGTCGGACGCGCCCGCGACATGGCTTGCGTCGAAGGCACGCGCGACGCCGAACCGCAGCGAGGACGTGGGCGAGAGCGCGGTCGCCCAGCCGAGTTCGAGATCCAGTTCGCGAGCATCCGGGGCGAGATCGACCGCGACAGTGCGGGTCGCGAGCGCACCGCTGACGAGGTCGAACGACACCGGAGCCAGCAGCATCGCACGGGCGCGCTCGACCCGCAGGGGCGACGACATGCCGAGCGTCGCGCGGCCGCCGAATAGGCCGCGCGCGCCTTCGAGCGCGAAGGCGCTACCCATAAGCGGTCCGCCGAAACGCAACAAATCCGAGCCCCCCGACGCCCGGGTCGAGGACACAGTCGCGCGCGCGGTCAGGTCGACGCCTGCCAGCCTATGGCGATAGGTCACCGTCGCTAGTGTGGTCCGCGCGCCGGCCAGCCCAAGCGTCGCGTCGCCGCGCATGCCGAGCACCTGACCGCGTTCGGCAAGGTCGGACAGTTCGACCCCGAGGCCGAGCGGCATGGCGAAGCCGATGACCTGTTGCCGAAGACGCCCGTCCCGAGACGTGCCGCTCGAGAAAGAGGCCGACCAGCCCCCTCCAGACCATGCCGACATGCTGCCGACCGGCATCGACGCGATACCGCGCAGCGGCGAATTCGCCAGCCCGCTTCCGCCGCCGATGGCGACGTTGGTGACGAGCGTCACCTGCTGTCCGGCGGCGGGCGAGAAGGAGACGACGGCCGGCACGGTGGGACGAAGCCCTGAATAGGCGCCGACGTTGGTCGCGAAGCCGAAGCGCGCGGCCTCGGCTTGTGCCGCGCGCCACGACACATCCGTCTGCGTGACCATCGCACCGGCAAGCAGACCCGACCCGCGAGCGCGCACGCCGGCCGAGCCGGTCATCCCGTAGTCACGGCCGTAGCGGTCAAACACCGTCATGACGCCGACCTGTCCGGTCAGCGTTGCCGCCGCGGCCGATCCGCCGAACGGCGCGGAGGTCGTCAGCGACGAGAAGCGCGTCAGCACCGCATCAGCGGCAGCGAAAGAGGAAGCCGGCGCGTGCGCCTGCATCGCCTTCTCGACGTTGAGGATGCCCGCGCCGAAGACCGCGTCCACGCCGGGCGCCCCGGCATCGGTGGCGGTGTCGAGCAGGATGCGGCTGATCGCCTTGCCGCCCAGCTGCGGCCAATATTGCTTCAGGAGCGCCGCCGCTCCCGCAACCGCAGGCGCGGCGAAGCTGTTGCCGGTGACGCTGACCACGTTGCCGTCCTTGTCGACGACCTGGACGTTGTTGCCGCCGGCCGCGAGCATCCGGTCGGCGAGCGGCCCGGCGTTGCCGTTGGCGCTGCGCGGGTTGCCGTTCTGATCGACCCCGATCGCGAACAGGAACCAGTCCTTGTTGGCGCGGTCGGTGCCGACGAAGTTCTCCGCGAACTGGCCGGTGAAGCTGTCCTGCCCGGTCGCATTGTCGACCGAGTTGACCAGCAGCCGGTCGGCGAGCCGTACCTGATCCATCGCGGCGCGCTGGTCCTGCGCGATCTGCCCCGTGCCGAAGCCGTTGAGCGACAACACGCTGATGAACGCACCCTTTTCGACCGCATAGCGGATCGCAGGCGCGATCAGCATCGCGTTTGCGCTGCCGCTATCGGGGATCGGGCCGGTGCTGCCGGCGGTCTGGCCCGAGAGGTCGGCCCCGACGATCTTGAGCGCCAGCAGCGTCGACTCGGGTGCCAGCCCTTGCGGCCCCGATCCGTTGCGCGCAGCCAAGGCGACCGAGGCGACGGTCGTGCCGTGGCCCTGTTTGTCGTCGATCGCATAGGGCGCGAGCGTTTCCGCCGGGCAGCTCCCGCAGCGCGCGACGCGTTGTTCGAAGCCGGTGCTGTCCGCCGAGATCCGCCCGGCGAACTCTGGCGTCGTGCGATTGATGCCGGTGTCGAGCACCGCGATCGTCACGCCCTTGCCGGTGATGCCGCGGTCATAGGCGTAAGCCGCTTTGGCGATCACCACGGCGCCCGAGGCCTTGTATTCGGCGCTTTCGGCAGATGTTGTCGGCGAGGGAGCCGGGCTAGGTGCGGGCGTCGGCGCCGGAGTCGCTGTCGGCGGTGCGGTTGACCCGCCTGAGTTGACGCCGCCTCCGCCGCCACAGGCGGCCAGCAACAGTCCCGCCGAGATCACCGACATGTTCGCTATGCGCGCGCTACTCCCGCGCTTCCGTCCCTCTGCACCCAACGCCCGAACCCCCGTTCGCGTCGGTGCCGGTCGGCTCCAGCCGGCGGCACCGCCCCAGTTTGCGAGGCGGTGCCGGCCCGAAAGCCGGAAGTTGAGAACCCGTGACAAGACGAGCGCGAACGCTTGTGGGTTAGCTGCTGCCCAGGCGACGGCGGGAGGCGTATCCTTTTTCGGTCAACGGTGACGGGAAAGGAGCAGGTCATGTCGAAGAAGATCGTGGCGCCGGCCTATGTCGCGGCGATGGCGCGGGCGGAGGCGGATCCGGCGGCAGCGCGGTTCTGGGTCGGGCTGGACATCGGGTTCAAGAGCACGGCGGTATGCGTGGTCGATGTCGACGGTGCGGTGGTCCACCAGGTGTCGATGAAGAGCCACGCGACCGAGATCGGCCGCTACCTGCGCCGCAACTTCAAGTCGCACGTAACGCTGATCGGCATGGAGACGGGCGGCCTGTCGCCGCACCTAGCGGGCAAGCTGCGCGAGCAGGGCTTCCAGGTGGCGGTGCTCGATGCGCTCCAGGTCCACCGGGTGCTGTCGGTGAAGCGCAACAAGACCGACACCAACGACGCGCGCGGCATTGCCGAGATCACACGCAGCGGCCGCGACTATCTGACCGAGGTCTACGTCAAGTCGAACCTGTGCTTCGAGGTCCGGGCGTCGCTGATCATGCGCGACCGCCTGGTCAAACAGCGCCGCGAGACCGAGGCGATGATCCGCGGGCTGGTCCGGGTCTATGGCGGGCGGATCGAACCCGGCAGCGACAGCCCGGCGACGTTCCGCGAACGGGCCATCGACCAGTTGTGCCTCATTGCCGACACCGAAGGCGTCGACCTGCGCCCGCGCATCATCCCGCTCCTCGATCTGTGCGAGCGCTTCTACATCGAGGCCGGGCGGATCGAGCGCGAGCTGGACCTGCTCGCCGCGTCCAGTCCGGTGTGCAAGCGGTTCATGGAGATCCCCGGCATCGGCACGATCACCGCGCTGTCCTTCTACAGCGCGATCGAGGACCCGACACGGTTCCGGCATGTCGACGATGTCGCGGCCTATCTCGGCCTGACGCCGCGCGTCTACCAGTCGGGCGAGAGCCTGACACATGGCGGGATCAGCAAGATGGGCAACCAGCTGACCCGCACGCATCTAGTCGGTGCCGCGACCGTGATGCTGGCGAACACCAAGTCGTTCAGCACGCTGAAGGACTGGGGGATGAAGCTCAGCAAGCGGGTCGGCTTCAACAAGGCCAAGGTCGCACTCGCCCGCAAGCTGGCGATCGTGATGTTCAGCCTGTGGCGCGACGGCACACACTTCATGGCCAAGGCCGCCGACGTGGGGCCGCACCGCGACCTGATGCAGGCGCGTGCTACCGCATAGACAATTCCAGGTTCACACCAGGTTCGCCCGCACAAGAGCGGCGAAACCGTCCTCCCGGGAGGCGGAGGGACAGGAGACTTCGGGCCTAAAGGTGAGGTGGCGACAACCTCGTGACGCTTGTTGAAGCTCCACCCTTTGCACGTGAATGCCCATATTGCGGCAGGCGACAGGCCCAACGGCCATACCACGCGCCCGACCGCGAAGAGACTGTTGCACTCCGGGAGTGATGACGGGTGATCTTGCAAAGATCCGCGAAGGAGCAGATCATGAAGTAGTAGAAGAAGTCGGGATATCCCTCACACCGAGGGGCAGCAGCTAGAGACTTTAGGCCCAAAGGCCCTGGACATACGCGTCCGCCTCCCGGCCGAAACTGGTTCGACCGGGCATACGGCTACTTGTCATCAGGGTTCTCACGCCCCGGCCCACCTGCTGGTGAGCGGGCGCAGGTTAAGCGATCTGCCTGCCTGTCGGCAACGCAAATCGTCGCGACCTGATGTCGGGTATTGTTGACATGGTAAAGGGACGTTTACTTTTGTCGCAAGCACACGACATTCGTCGTGCGTTGCCGCGAAGTATTGGAGCCTGTTCGCTCACAATCCGGCCAAGTATTGACCGGGCGCATGCGGCTGGTCATATCGACCAGGATATGAACCCTTTTGGTATCTGATGTTGATCGCGGCGCTCATCGAGGCCCGCAGGTCGTCGGGCGTGTCGCAATCCACGCTAGCGGCACGCCTCGGCGTGCCGCTCCAGAAGATCAAGCGGCTCGAACGAGGCGTCGGTTCGGTCGAGACCCTTGTCGCGGTGATGACCGCGACCGACTTCCGGCTGACCGGTGTCGGGCCGGGCGACACCCTTGGTGCAAAACTGCGCGCCAGCCGGCTTCGGCGTGGCTGGACGGTGGAGAAGGCGGCGTCACGCGCGGGGATATCGCGCACGACGGTCGCCAGTCTCGAAGGCGGCAGTGGATCGGTCGCGAGCCTGCTCCGCCTGTTGACCGTGATTGCGCCGAAAGCCCGCCGCCGCGCCATGGAGCGCGCTCATTGGGGCGAAGGCGACAAGGCCGACCGCGACATCCGCTTCACGCCGCCCGAGTTCCTGGCCAGGATCAACGATGCGTTCGGCGCGATCGACCTCGACCCGTGCGGTCATGCGCTGAGCCCCGTAATCGCGAAGCGCCGCATCCTCCTGGAGGAAGGCGGCGACGGGTTCGTCGACGACTGGTCGGGCGGGCTCGCCTTCGTCAATCCGCCCTTTTCCCAGGCGCTGCGCTGGCTGAAGCACGCGCATCAGCAATGGTCGTGCGGGAACGTGGGCAGCATCGTCTGCCTCGTCCCCGCGCGCACCGATTCCCGCTGGTTCCACGAGACGCTGACCGTCCAGGCCGACATCTTCCTCCTGCTGGGCCGGGTCCGTTTCTCCGACATCCGCGGCCGGTCGCAGCATACGCCTTTCTCGTTGATGCTGGTGGCGTTCGGCACCTCGGCGCAGCAGCGGGCGCGCTGGGCGGAACTAGCTGAGGGGTATTGGCTGGCCCGCTCACGCGGGCTCGCCTCACTGCCAGATCGGCCAGTCGTTGATGACGACGCGGCCTGCGACATCGACGCCGCGCTCGACCAGCCGGCGCAGGCGCGCCTCGGCGCGGGCGATGCCCTGCTCGGCGTCGGCGGGCTTGAAGGACAGGTGGACGATCTCCGCCGGCGCGAGGCGGAAGCTGCCGCGGACATGCGGCTGCGGCAGCAGCAGCGCGCGCGACCCGGTCTTCGACAGCCACAGCCGACAACCGGGATGTGAGAAGCAGATCCGGTCGCGCGGCACGAAGATCGAGATGTCGGTCATGATGGTCTCGCCCGCCTGGTGCTCGAAGCTGAGGTGGACGAGGTCGGCCTGCGCATCGCAAGCCATCTGCCCCAGCCGCAGCCGCGCGAGCTGATCGAGGCGCTCACCGGCGAGCAGCGCCGCGGACGGCCGCAGCGTGCGGTTGCCCAAGAGCATCGTGGAGACGGCAGCGAGGTGAGTGCGGGCGGCGGCGGTGTTGGTCATCTGGTTCTTCCCGATTTCGTCCCCACCATCGGGGACACTCCATCGGTTCATCCCTTTCAGGCGGGCACCGGTCCGCCCCGGCCAGAGGCACCCGCGACGCCTGTCGCGGGTGCTCGGCGGCCTGCTCAGCCGGGCGTGAAGCGCGGCTCCCACTCGTCGCGGAACGTCTCCCACTCAGCCTCGAAGGTGGCCTGCGCCTCCCTGGCGACCAGATCACGATGCAGCTCGCCCCAGCCGCTGGCGCGGTGGACCCGTGCCAGCACCACACAATGCGCGTGCGGGCGGCGTGCCGACAGTTCATCGGCCGGCATATGCACGACGTTGAGGCTGGTCAGCCGGCGCTCGAGCGCGAGATGCTGGAGCGCGTACGTGCCGACCAGCGACAGGATGTCCGCCGCCTGCCAGCCGTGATCGAAGCGCATCGTCAGCACCGTGGCCAGCAGCTTCTGGTGCGGCTTGATCCTGCCGTCATAGCCCTCGAACAAGCCCTCCAGCGCATCCGGCTCGATAGCCACACCGGGCGCGGGCACCAGCCGGCTGGTCGTGCAGGTGATCGGCCACAGCCCGTCCGGCCCCCAGGCTGCGTCATCGGGCTTGCTCGGCTGGAGCTTGGCACGCGCGAGGTCGGCGGTGGTGTTGCGCTTGCCCTTCGCCTTCGGCCGCAGGAGGGCGAAGCCGAAGTCGGGAGTCGACCCGAGCGGATCGTCGAACAGCATGTCATCGGCATCGGCCGGGCTGATCCACGGGAGCGCGGCCATCAGCGGTCCCCCCACAGCTGCGCGAGGAAGGCGTCGGCCCGGTCGAGGCCGTCGATCGCCTCCTGGTCGTCCCGCGCGGGCGGATGCGACGCGACCTGCAGCCGGCGCTCGGTCAACTGCATCGACAGGTGCGGATCCTCGCTGTCGTGCGGGTCGGGGACCAGCCACGCCTTGCCATGCGACGACAGCCAGAGCCGCCGGCCATGGCACCAGACGTTCTCCTGCCGCCCCCACTGGCCGTAAGCGATATAGAGCGTGCGCCGGCCTTCGCTCGACGCCTTGACGACGAGTGCGTCGCAGCGCGCTTCGCGCATGCCCCTGTCGACGATGGCGAGATCGCCGCGCGTCGGCTCGATCGACGGAACCAGCAGCAGATCGGCGGAGGCGGCGTAGAACCATTCGCTGAACGGCGGGCGCAGCAACAGCCGGGTCGCCGGGTCCGATTGCCAGCCCACCAGCGTGGCGAGCGCCTGGGTCGCGGTCAGCGCCCGCATCTGCGCCAGCGCCCGCTCTTTGGTCATGATATACACAAGAAAGTCCTTGGGATTATGCGGGAGGTGGCGGGCTGCACGCCACCCTTCCGCACCTTCATTTTCGCCTTCACGGCACAGCCGCAGGCGTTCCCCAATCTTCCTTCCGCCGGCCCCGGCGGGTCTTCCCGGATGCGCGCGACGGGCTAGCGCTCAGGGCCCCTGGTGGGCAGGCCGACCGGTGTCGCAGAGCTTGTCGGCCCCTTCGGCTTCGCCGCTACGTGCCCGACCTCGGCCGATACGGCGGCGCCCAGCCTATGCATGGTGCCTGGCACCGGATTCAGACGCTGTGCGTCCGTCGCAGCCCGCGTCAGCGCCTGATGAACGTCGGGATGATCACCCCAATGCCGCAAGAGAAAGCGGATCGACTTCAGGTCCGAGATGCCTTCCAGATCAGGGCCGTGCGCCTTTATCGCGTCGAGCAGGCGCTTGATCTCCTTTGCCTGCAGGGTGGCGATGGCATTCAGGCGCTTCACGATCAGATACCGGAACTGGATGTTTTCGAGCAACGTCCGGTCATCCGCCGACAGCGCGGCAGCGCCGGGCTTCCCGGTCGCGGCGAGGATCGGAATTCGCTCTCTGGCAATGCGGTCCAGCAGCGCGTCGATGCGCTCGCGCACGTCAAGCGGCGGTCCCTTATCGAGCCGTGGGGCAATCGCTGGCGAGGGGTTCGGGGCAGCACTCCTGTCCTCGTCGTTGGCTGTTCGCCCGGCGGCATCACTTGCGTTGGCGACCATTTGTCCGGCCGGGGCTCGCCGCGCTTCCTCGCGTTTCACGGGTCGCGATGTGCCGGTCCATGCGCCTACCAATTTCAGCGATGGGGCCGAAGCGAGCGCGCCGACGGTTCGAAACGCCTGCTGCTCCGAAGACAGTTCGACAGGCGGCGAGAAATCCAGACCGGCCACCAGCTTCAGCCGGGCCTTCGCGCGTGCGAGTTCCGCCAGCCGGGCGTCGATCGCGACCTGTCGCAGGTGCAGTTGGCCGATTGCCTTGGCCGCCTCCAGAATGTCCGCTTCGCCAGCAGCGATGGCGGCCTCGACCTTGGCGAGGTGCTCCTCGGCCTCCCACCGGCGCTTGTCGATGGCCGCCCGATGCGACGCGCTTCCGCCCGTTTCCACAAGGCACCGGTCGCAGTAATCGAGCGTCGCCTGCGCCCGGGACCGCGCCTGCTGGCGGAGCCGGTCGTTCTCCCATGCGAGATCGCGGGTTTCCTCCAGCGCCCGTAGCACGGCGCGGCGTTCCCGGATCAGATCGGCACCGGCGGGCGATCCCGCGACGCTTTTCGCCAGCGCATCATCCTGCTGTTGCCACGGCTCGAAGAAATTCTCGGTCCGTTTCCGTTCGGTCAGCGCGGCATATTGCCAGCTAGCCGCGGCATTGTAGCGCCCGATTACGGTCGGCACGCCCGCCCGCTCCAGTGCGGCGGCACGGGTGCCGAGGTGTATCTCGGCCTCCTTTGCGATCCCGAGCGCCTTGTGGGACCGGGAGTCGATCCGGCGCTGGATACCCCTGAGCGCCAACCGCTCGTTAGAGATGGCGGCGAAACGTTCGCGCAGGTGGGGCACGAAAGCCTTGCCGGCGATCGCGGCGTTGTAATGCGCCGGCTGCTTGTCGGGCGCGATGCTGCGGGTGACTTCGACGATCTTCTCCTGCCGGTGCGGATAGCGGATGCGCGTCTCGCCCTTCCGCACGAATTCCTCGGTAACCTCGAAATCCCATTTATTGTGGTCGGCCAACCAAGTCGCCGGGCGATCATGTGCGATCACGTGGAGGTGAAAGTTGCGCTTGTCGTTGCCCGGCCCCGGCGCGTGGATCACCGCCGTATACATCATGCCCGTGGCTCGCCCTTCCGCATCTCGGGCGAAGGACCCGAGATGGTTGCAGAAGTCGCGGACGATCGCCGCACGGTCGCTGGGTCCAAGTTCGTGGGGCAGTTCGGCGACGTAGCGATACTGCGTGCGGCCGGCGGAACCGGGTGTATAGAAGACCGGCGGTTCCTTTTCCGGCCAGCCGGGTACCTGCCGCAGCACGCCGAGGATGGCCTCACAGGCGTCGTGCTCGACGTGATAGCGTTTCGCCTTGAACGGCTTCCCCTTCGTTTGACTGGTCGCCCAGCGCTCCCGCTCGGAGCGGCAATGGACGACGAACGCCGGCGGCAGTTCTGACGCCACCGCCTCAAGCCAGTCTCCGACGCCGCCGGCCCTGATGGTCAGCCCCGCATGCCCCTGCCGCTCGCAGCGGTCGACCGCTTCCCAATAGGCACGGCGGCGATCCGGATCGTTCGATATGTTGCTGAAGACCAGCGCGTGATCCGCGACCTCGAGCGCATCACTCCGCTCAACATAGCCGGCGTGATCAAGCGCCGACCCGATTTCGACGGCGTCGATGCGCTCGACATAGGCCGCATGGTTCGCTGCCAGACCGCCCGCCCTTGCCGCGCCGGACGAACGGGTCACGCAGCAGGCATGGAAGTGGAAGCTGGTTGTCATCCCGTCTGCCGCCCGCGGACGGCCGGGACATGGCAGCGGGGCCCCGAAGTCGGCGGCCATCGTCCAAGCGCCGCGGCCGCTGGCGGGTCGCTTTGCGGCTTCCTCTTTCGCCTGCTCCTTGATCCGGACCCGGCCGATCTGGAGCAACTGCTCGTCTTCCTCGCGGGCGCGCAGCAACGAGGCAAGCCTGCCATTCGCCGCCTCGATCTTCTGGCTGATCGCCCGCTCGCCGACCATCCCACGCCTCCGGCACGCCGTTCCGATGGCGTGATGGTATCAGTGTGGAATGGATCGGCGCCAACGGCCATACCCCCCATCGACACGGCAGCCACCGCCTTCCGGATCACCCGCCCGCGGATGAGGAGGACCGCGCCAGCAAGGCGCCATCCGGACCCGGCGATCGGGTCCGCGCACCAGCGTCGCTCGGGTTTACCCAGCGACGCGGAATTGCGCCTGAAATTTCCTTCTCCGCGGTCATGCCAATGCAGATTGATGGCCGATCGACCGACCTGCCTTTCGGCTTCCCGCTTGCCAACTGCGCTACAGCTTGAAGCAGTGCTCGCGGTGCCAGTTGAGAAAGTGCGGATGTGGCCGGTCGCCCCGGCGGTCTGGCAGGATCGCTCGCCCGCTCGGGTTGATAACCGAGCGGATGCTGTCCGGATCGTTCGCCTGGCGCGAGACCAGGATGCGGGCGTCGTCGGCCAGGCTGATGAGCCCGCGGTCGAACATCCAATGCGCCGTGCCGGAAAGGGCGAGGCCGTTGCTGACGATGTCGGGACCGCCAGCCTCGACCGGTCGGATGTGCGCGGCCTCGACCTCGGCCCGCCCGCCGCCGTTGATCAGCTTGAGCCCCGTGACCGCGCACCGCTCGTCATAGGCGCGCAGCACGATCCGCCGGAAAACGCGGTCACGCACGACGCGGGAAACGAGCATGCTCACCCGCTCGCGCGTCTCGTCGAAGCCGAAGGGCATTCGCTCCTCTCGGACCGCCGACGGCGCTTCGGAGGCGCCGACCCGCGGCAACAGCGGATTATCTTCCGCCAGGCCAAGGCCGACGATGCGGGCGAAGTCGGAGGCGGACAGCCCTCGCACAGCCGCCTGGGCCCGACCCGAGATACGGCCAGCCTCGTTGAGCACGCCGCGTTCGATCACGACGCCATCAGCGTCGGCGAAGGGAGCCGGGTTCGAGAAATCGAGGTAACTGCCGGGCTCAATTAGCGCGAGGTACATGCCGGGTGCGCTGGGGTCGGCAACTACCTGCTCAACCTTCGCCACGGCGAAATACCCGCGCGTGCCGGGCACTTTGCGCGGCTCGTAATACACAATCCAATCGCCGATGCAGGCGCGGACCCGGCTGAGATACTGCGGGGGGAACTGATAGCGCTCGGCCGGCGTGTCATCGTAGATCGAGTCCGACCGGTGAATGAAGACGCCGAAAGCCATACGGATACTTAGCGCGGGCAGACACCGCGTCAAACGAGAGCCTGACAGCACGTCACTATCCCGAGCCGCCAGAGGTTGGCCCATGACAGGGGGCCTCAGATTGCCTATCCTTCACCTGATGATCGAAGACCCGCCGATACGGGTCATGCAGCACCGGACCTGTCGCCCCCAATGAACGCCGTAGAGATCGAAGAAGCCGTATCCGACCTCGTCCAACAGCCGTTCGACGCCGCCGAATTCCCGTTCCAGTTCATCACCGCGTTCGGCGCCAAGAAGGCGACCGTCGACCGCCTGCGCGCGACGAAGAACGGCACCAACCAGTCCGACGTCGGCGGCGTCCTGCAGCGCAACAACATCCATATCGGCATCGCCCCCGCCGGGCAGGTCGGCGCGACGCTCGCCGCCCTGCGCGCCAGCCCCAAAACCACCAGCGCCAAGGCCAAGTTTATCCTCGCCACCGATGGCGAGACGGTGGAGGCCGAGGATCTGGTCGGCGGCGACGTCATCGCCTGCGCCTACACCGACCTGCCGCGCCACTTCGCGACCTTCCTGCCGCTGGCGGGCATCTCCACGGTCAAGGAGATCAAGAACAACCCCATCGACGTCAAGGCGACGGGGCGGCTCAACAAGCTGTATGTCGAGCTGCTTAAGGACAATCCGGACTGGGCGACCGAGGAGCGGCGGCACGAGCTGAACCAGTTCATGGCGCGGCTGATCTTCTGCTTCTTCGCCGAGGACACCGGCATCTTCCGCGAGAACCAGTTCACCGCCACCATCACGCAGATGAGCCATGCCGGGCACGGCAGCTGTGACGAGCAATGGGGCAACACTCACGAGGTGCTGACCGCGCTGTTCCGCGCGATGGACACGCCGGTCACGCACGAGGGCAATCTCGACGACCGCTATCGCCGCGCGGCGGGCATCCGGCCCTATGCCGACGTCTTCCCCTATGTGAACGGCGGCCTGTTTACCGGCGCGACCGAAAGCCCGCGCTTCAGCCGCACCGCACGCGCGTATCTGTTGCGCGCGGGCGAGCTGGACTGGAAGGAGATCAACCCGGACATCTTCGGTTCGATGATCCAGGCGGTCGCCGACGATGGCGAGCGCGGCGAGCTGGGCATGCACTATACCAGCGTGCCCAACATCCTGAAGGTGCTGAACCCGCTGTTCCTCGACGGCTTGCGCGAGCAGCTGGAGGCGGCGGGCGACAGCCGCCAGAAACTGCGCAACCTGCGGCGGCGGCTGGCGAACATTCGTGTGTTCGACCCGGCGTGCGGATCGGGCAATTTCCTCGTCATCGCCTACAAGGAGATGCGCGCGATCGAGGCGGTGATCGTCGAGCGGCTGGGCGGCGAGGCCAATCTGAAGCTGGACGAGCGGCGCAGCGTTATCCCCCTGAGCAATTTCTACGGCATCGAGATCAAGGGCTTCGCCGCCGAGATCGCCCGCCTCGCGCTGCTGATCGCCGAGTTCCAGGCGGACTGCCTGTACCTCAGCCAGCAGGAAGCGCGCGCGATGGTGCTGCCGCTGCACAAGACTGGGCAGATTACGGTCGGCAATGCGTTGCGGCGGGATTGGCTGGAGGTGTGTCCGCCGGTGCGGGTGACGGCGGGTGCGGAGCATGACCTTGGCGGACCGACGGGGCGGCTGGCGCTGGAGGCGAACGGGCTGGGAGAGGGCGCGGGTACAGAAACATATATCTGCGGTAACCCGCCCTATGTCGGCAGCACTTGGCAAACCGCTATCCAAAAGGCGGACTTAGAGGCAATCTTCGGCAGTCGAACTGATCTCTGGAAGTCACTCGACTATGTCGCGGGCTGGTTTATGAAGGCCGCCGATTTCGGCACAAGAACGACCGCGGCTAGCGCCTTCGTAAGCACCAATTCCATCTGCCAGGGTCAGCAGGTGCCTATCCTGTGGCCCCTCATCTTTGCAACCGGTCGCTCGATCGCCTTTGCACACACGTCTTTCAAGTGGGCCAATTTGGCGAGCCACAACGCAGGTGTGACTGTCGTCATCGTCGGGCTGGCCGACGAGCGAAAAGGTGCTACTCTTTTCGCTACAGACGGCAACGGCATTGTTACCACCAAGGCCGCGGATCACATCAACGCCTATCTTGTTGACGGTCCTGATGTTGTTGTCGGGAAGTCACCATGGCCGATCAGCGATCTTGCGCCGATGGATTTTGGCAGCAAGCCAGTAGATGGTGGGCATCTTCTGCTGGACTCCGCGGAGGTCGCCTCGCTTAACCTCACCCCGGATGAGCAGGCGCGTTTCATTCGCCGCCTCTACGGCTCGTTCGAGTTCATCAACGGCGTCATCCGTCACGCCATCTGGATCAGCGACGCGGACGAGAAAGACGCTCGCCTGATCCCGACTTTGGCGGCGCGTTTTGCTAAAGTGTCGGAGATGCGCGCGGAGAGTTCCAAGTCCCGGACGAGAGACGGTGCGCGCTGGCCCTACCGGTTCGATGAAAGACGGCAGAGCGGACGCGAGCAATTGATAGTTGTGCCTGCAATAAGTTCGGAGAATAGAGATTATCTCCCCTGTGGAGTTCTTCCGTCTGGTATAATCATAAACAACAAGTGCTATGCACTTTATGATGCGCCTATGTGGAATATGGCTTTAGTTGCATCTCGGATGCACTGGGTCTGGATCGCTACCGTCTGCATGCGTATGCGCACCGACTTCTCCTACTCCAACACCCTTGGCTGGAATACCTTCCCCGTCCCCAAGCTCACCGGACAGGACAAGGCCGACCTCACCCGCACCGCCGAGAACATCCTGCTCGCGCGCGAGGCGCATTTCCCCGCAACCATCGCCGATCTCTACGACCCGGAGAGTATGCCAGACGACCTGCGCCGCGCGCATGACGAGAATGACGAGGTGCTGGAGCGCATCTATATCGGCCGCCGCTTCCGCAACGATACCGAGCGGCTGGAAAAGCTGTTCGACCTCTACACCAAGATGACGGCGAGCCAGCCGAAGCCGAAGAAGGGCAAGAAAGCCGCATGACGCGCCTGTTCCGCATCACCGAACAAGGGCTGATTGAAAGCCGCCGCAAGCCGCTCGATCTGGAACGCCGGATCGAGGATTGGGTGGCGCGCGACCTCAGCCTGGTCGGCGTCGACGGCTTCGTCATCGGCCGTCAGGTCGCGACCGATCACGGCACGCGCATCGACCTGCTGGCGATGGACGAGGACGGCAACCTTATCATCATCGAGCTGAAGCGCGACCGCTCGCCCCGCGACATCGTCGGGCAGGTGCTCGACTATGCATCCTGGGTGCGACACCTGACCACCAAGGACGTGCACGATCTGGTCCGCACTGCCACCGGGAGATCGCTGCCGGACTTGTACCGCGACCGTTATGGCAAGGCGGTGCCGGAGACGCTCAACGCCTCGCACCAAATGATCGTGGTGGCGAGCGAGGTCGACGAGGCGACCAAGCGGATCATCGAATATCTGTCCGAGGAGCATGACGTTGGCATCAATGCCAGCTTCTTCAACATCTTTGGCGACCAGGGCCATGAATGGCTGACCACCGACAGCCTGCTCGACCAGGAAGAGGTGAAGGACCGCGCTGTGAAGAAGGCGAGGGCGCCTTGGTCGGGGCTCTATTATGTCACCGGCGGGGCGGAGGAAGACCGGCCGTGGGAAGAACTGCGCCAGCACGGCATCTTCAGCGCCGATGGCGGCCGGCACTATACCAATCAACTCGACCGGCTCGAGGTCGGCGCGCCAATCTTCTATTATCAGAAGAAGACCGGCTATCTCGGCTTTGGCCGTGTCACCACGCCCAAGACGCTCGCATCGGATTTCGTGCTGGCGGATGGCCGCAAGCTGACTGATGTGCTGCCGACCCGGTATCTGACGCAGTTCAGCGATGATCCCGATCGCGCGGCCTATGTGGTCGGAGTCGATTGGCAGCGCACCTATCCCCGAAACGAGGCCAAGACGTATCAGGGCATCTTCGCCAACCAGGCGATCGCCTGTAAGATCTACGACCAGCAGACCGCTGACTTCCTCCGCGAGCAGTTCGGCCTTGGGGCGGACGAGGCGACGGCATGAGCAAATTCGAACCGGGTGGCGACGCCAAGGCCATCTCGCGGATCGCGTCCGAACGATATGGCGGCTTCGCTGCCATGTTCGAAGAACATCATTGGGCGGAGCGCGGATCCGACATGATGCGAAAGGTGCAGACGCGGGTGAAGGAGCATTACGGCTCCGTCGCCGCCTTCGTCGACCATCACGATAAGGCTGACCAGTGACCGAGAACCGACCTATCCCCGCCGTCCGCCTCGTCACCGGCCAGACCGGCGCGTCTTCGAGCGCCAACGAACTCGGCATGCGGCCGATGCAGGCCCGCGCCTATGCCCATCGCGGCGAGCAATATCTGCTGATCAAGTCGCCGCCGGCCTCCGGCAAGTCTCGCGCGCTGATGTTCATCGCGCTCGACAAGCTGCACAACCAGGGCATTAGCCAAGCGATCATCGTGGTCCCGGAGCGCTCGATCGGCGGCAGCTTCGCCGACGAGCCGCTGTCGGCGCACGGCTTCTGGGCCGACTGGACCGTGAAACCGCACTGGAATCTTTGCAACACACCGGGCGCCGACGACGTGAAGGTCGCCAAGTCGAAGGTGAAGGCGGTCGGCGAGTTCCTGGCCTCGGACGACACGGTGCTGGTCTGCACCCACGCCACCTTCCGCTTCGCCGTCGACGAGCTGGGGATAGAGGCGTTCGATGGGCGGCTGATCGCGGTGGACGAGTTCCACCATGTCTCGGCGAACCCGGAAAACCGGCTGGGCGCCCAGCTGGGCCAGCTGATCGCGCGCGACAAGGTCCATCTGGTCGCAATGACCGGCAGCTATTTCCGCGGCGACGCGGTCGCGGTGCTGTCGGCGGAGGACGAGGCGAAGTTCACCACCGTCACCTACACCTATTACGAGCAGCTCAACGGCTATCGCTATCTGAAGACGCTCGACATCGCGTACAGCTTCTACACCGGGCGCTATATCGACAAGATCAACGACCTGCTCGACCCCGCGGTGAAGACGATCGTCCACATCCCCAGCGTCAACAGCCGCGAAAGCACCAAGGACAAGCATCGCGAGGTCGAGGAGATCATGGATCACCTCGGCACCTGGAAGGGCACCGATCCGGTCACAGGCTTCCACCTGATCGAGACGGCGGCGGGCGCGACGATCAAGGTCGCCGATCTGGTCGATGACGACCCCGCCAAGCGCGACCGCGTGGCGGCGGCCTTGAAAAGCCCGGAGGCACGGAGCAACCGCGACCATGTCGACGTCATCATCGCGCTGGGCATGGCGAAGGAGGGCTTCGACTGGATCTGGTGCGAGCACGCGCTGACCGTCGGCTACCGCTCCAGCCTGACCGAGATCATCCAGATCATCGGCCGCGCCACCCGCGACGCGCCGGGCAAGACGGTGGCACGCTTCACCAACCTGATCGCCGAACCGGCCGCTGCCGATGACGTGGTGGCCGAGGCGGTCAACGACACGCTGAAGGCGATCGCCGCCAGCCTGCTGATGGAGCAGGTGCTGGCGCCTCGCTTCGACTTCACGCCGAAGGATGCTGGGCCGAAGGACGGGTTCGATTATGGTCCTGACGGCTATCAGGAAGGCCGCACCAACGTCGGCTTCAACGAGGAGCGCGGCCAGTTCCATTTCGAACTGAAGGACCTGCTGCTGCCCCGCTCGACCGAGGGCAAGCGCATCTGCGCCGAGGACATCAACGAGGTCATCACCAGCTTCATTCAGGACAAGCAGGCGATCGAACGCGGCCTGTTCGACCCCGAGGTGGTCCCGGAGGAGCTGACCCAAGTCCGCATGGGCAAGATCGTCCGCGATCGCTATCCCGACCTCAGCGAAACCGATCAGGAGGCGATCCGCCAGCACGCCATCGCCGCGCTCAACATCACCCAGCAGGCGGCGAAGATCGTCACCGTGACGGCGACCGACGATGGCACGGGCGAGCTGAAGGCGAACACCTCGTTCGTGGACGGCGTGCGCAAGTTCATGAACGTGCGCGAGCTCGACATCGACCTGATCGACCGCATCAACCCGTTCGAGGCCGCCTATGCGATCCTCGCCAAGGCGATGAACGAGGGCACGCTGCGTCAGGTGCAGGCCGCGATCTCGGCGCGTAAGACCACGCTGACCGAGGAAGAGGCGCGTGCCTTCGCGATCCGCGCGGTCCAGTGGAAGCGCGAACGCGGCCGCGCGCCCGAGGCGACGTCGCAGGATCCGTGGGAGCGCCAGTTAGCGGAAGGCGTCGCCGCCTTCGCCCGCTTCCGCGCCAAGGCCCAGTCCGCAGGGGCCGCCGCCAATGGCTGACATGACCGACGACGATATCCTCGCCGAACTGGGCGTCGATCTGGCGCCCAAGAAGGTTCACGCCCGCACGCCGCGTGAGGAGCGAATCATCGCGGGCTTCGAAGATATCGTCCGCTTTCGCGAGGAGTATGGCCGGGTGCCCCAGCACGGGCAGGGCCGCGACATCTTCGAGCGGCTTTACGCCGTGCGCCTCGACCGTCTGCGGGCACAGCAGGACTGCCGCGAGTTGCTGGCGGACATGGACGTGCACGGCCTGTTGGACGGCGCGACCAATACCGATGCAATCGACGATCTGGACGACATCGCGCTGCTGGCCGAATTAGGTATCGAGCCTGAAGCGACGAACGACATCACCCAGCTGCGCAACGTCCGCTCGAACGCCGACCGGAAGGCCGCCGAAGAAGTGGCCAGTGCCAAGCGCTGCGAGGACTTCGCGACCTTCAAGCCGCTGTTCGATCAGGTGCAGGCTGACCTGGAGGCGGGCGTCCGCACGACCCGGCCATTCGTGCGCGACCTCGGCATGTCGAAGGCCGACATCAAGCAGGGCGAGTTCTTTATCGTCGGCGGACAGGTCGCCTATGTCGCGAGTATGGGCGAGCCGATCGAGGCGCCCAATGGAGAGACAGACGCTCGCCTGCGCGTCGTCTATTCCAATGGCACTGAAAGCGACCTGCTGCTCCGCTCGCTCCAGCGCGCGCTCTACAAGGACGAGGGCGGCCGCCGCATCACCGAACCGACCGCCGGCCCACTGTTCGAAGAAAAGGGACCGGCTCAGGAGGAGCCCGATCTGCTGTCAACGGGCACACTCTATGTGCTGCGCAGCCGCTCGACCCACCCGACGATCGCCGCACATCGTGATCTGATCCACAAAATCGGCATCACTGGCGGACCGGTCGAGGCACGTATTGCAGGAGCCGCCGATGACGCGACCTATCTGCTCGCCGAGGTCGACGTCGTGGCGACGTACAAGCTCTTTGACGTTCACCGCACCCGCCTAGAGGCGCTCATTCATCGCGTTCTGAACAAAGTCCGGTTCGACGCCGAAATCCCCGACCGGTTCGGCAAGCCGGTGCGCCCACGCGAATGGTTCCTTGTGCCACTACCCATCATCGACGAGATCGTGGCGCGCATCGCAGACGGGACGTTGGCAGGGATGATCTATGATCCCCAGTCCGTCGCTCTAATCCCGGCGAAATGACGCCAACTGGCCGATGCAGGGGACCAAAATTGGTTTACAGGCTGCTTGCTAAGCTATTGATTTCACGATGGCTGATTTAAGCCGGTTTACAGCAGAAACGGCAGTTTTCCGCCATTTCCTGTAGCTTGGGAAGCTTCTGCTCTACCATTGAGCTACACCCGCGGAGTCGACCTGCTTGGATCGGCCGCAGCGACAAAACTGATCAGCTCGTGACCGTCCTGCCGTCTAGGCCACGTGGCACGGTTGCACGAGCATAGTCAATGGGATTGCCGCCTCTGTGACTAATCGGCCCCGGTCCGATGTGAGTTCATACCGGTTTCGGCATCAGGCCGGGCTACCCTCTCAGACGGAGATAGCAGCGAACGGACGTTCGGCTGCGGTCGTGTAGCTTCGATAAGCGGACGCCGGTCCGAGGGTAACACCGGCACTCACGCCATTGTCGGCGAGTGCCGCCGTTCCGGATCAGATCGCACCTCACCGCGGTCCAAGCCCGGCGTTTACCGGTTGTTCACGCCCGCGTGCGACGGTAGCGGCGGAGGAGATCATGATGGTGGTTCACGACGCAGCGCCATTTTCACGGTCGATGACAGGTTCACCGCGTCTCCGGACTGCTATCTCGCCGATGTCTGATCCTCACTATCGCAAGTTCGGTGTCCTGCTGCTGCTGGCGATCAGCGCGCTGGGATGGCTCGCTTTGGTCTATTTCCTGCTGCGTTGAGCGCTACGATCAATACGCGTTGGGATGCAGTAGCACGCGCAGCGTAAGCGCGGCGATGCGGATGTCGCGCCAGATCGACCAGTTGTTGATATAGTCCAGATCGGCCTGCACGCGGTTGGTCACGTCCTCGGCGCATTGCGTCGCGCCACGCAGTCCACGCACCTGCGCCAGGCCGGTGATCCCCGGCTTGACCGCGTGACGATGCCAGTAGCGCTGGTCGATCTCCCAGAACAACGCATTTTCGGCGCGTGATCCGAGCGCGTGTGGCCTTGGTCCGACGATGCTCATGTCGCCGAGCAGGACGTTCAGAAGCTGCGGCACTTCATCGAGGCTGGTCTTGCGCAGGAAAGCGCCGACGCGGGTGATGCGCGCATCGTCGCGCAAGGTCGAAGTGCCGCCATCCGAATCGCAGACGTCGACGCGCATGCTGCGGAACTTGAGCACCGCGAACTGCCTGTTCGCCCGACCGACGCGAACTTGCCGGAAGAAGATAGGCCCACCGTCCTCCAGCCTGATCGCGATCGCTGCGGCAAGCGTGATCGCGATAATGCCGGGGAGAAGCGCGAAGACCACGGCGAGGTCGAAGGCGCGCTTTAGCACGGCGTCGGGGCGACGAAGCGGCCCGCGCGCGACCACCGCGGTCGGTTGATCGTGCGCGCTCCCCACCTCCAGGATGCCGAGCGCCTTTATCTCCGGCATGACGACGTGAACGTCGGTGCCGAGCGCTTTCAGCACCGCAACCCAGGCAAGGCGCGCTTCGGGTGCGACCGACAGAACGACGCGGTCGAAGCGGGCGCAGGCACGGCTGATCCGGTCGAGCATGTCGGGGCAGTCGAGCGACGGCCGCAATCCGCTGCCGCCGATCTCGATCGCGTGGGTGAAGATTTCGGATCGACCATTAGAGGCGTCATGCAGCAGGAGTTCGTCGATCAACCCGCGCGGCGAGAGCGCGAGGATCAGCCACGCGTTTAGGCTTCTGGCGGCAACAAGAAACAGGATCGCGAGCGCGAAGGCGACCGCTTGCTCGAGGCGCGAATAGTCCGCGCTGACCTTGAACGCGAAGCCGAGCCCGAGTGCCAGCAACGACACGATCGTGAACGACGACAGCGCGCGGCGCATTCCGCGTGCCGGCTGCATCATCGCGTCGCGGTCGAAGGCACCGCGGCTGGGGGACAGCGCGACGTACAGCGACAGGATGATGGTGGAAACGGCGGCAACGCGCTCGCCCGGATCGCGTCCCAGCACCAGCGAGGCGAGCACCAGTGCGGCGACGATTGCGATCAGATCGCCGCAGAACAGCAACATGCGGGCCTGAACCCGCCGCTGCGCACCCGAGAGCATAGGCGAATATTCGCGGCCCAAGCGCGCCGGCGCGTAGGTCGCGGTCGTGACTTCCTGCACTTCGAGCGCAATCAACGATGCCAGCCCCCCGACCCGTGCGCCGACACGGAATCGAGTTTCCGCGCGACGTCTGCGAGACGATAAGCACACCGGCGTCTGAGGTCAGCAGCGGACCTTTACAGTTGAACTTGCCCGAGCACGACGACTTGTAAATTCACGCGCAGCGCATTCCATACACAATCAAATTGACCTAGCTGCGTCTATTTACAGTCACATGGCTCGGAAATAACACGGGCTTGTTTACCGCTCCACCTAAATACAGATCAGTTATCTTGACTGTTCCGCTTACATGGCAGCAAGAATAAGCGAGCGTGACATTCGATCGGCGTCGGACGGCGCAAGCTGCGACGTTGACCGGATCGCAGCGATCAACCGGTTCGTGGTTCCGAGCACGAACGGGTCAGCACTGACCAGCGCTGATCCGGCAAACAAGGCATCGCTCGACATCCTTACGACAGGACGATCGATCGTTTCAGGCGTTCGCTGTACCACGAGCTGCTCACCGGTCATCGGCGACCCAAAATAGCCCTGCCGCTCCAGCGCCTGCTCGATCCGCGCGCGGTCGATCTCGTCCCTCACGGCGTTGACCAACTGGATACGACGCCCGATCGACGGGTGCGTGATCGACAGGTCGGCCCAGCGCGCGGGCGCCACGCGTCGAAGGAAACGCTCCGGCGCGCTGGTGTCGTAGCCTGCACGAGCGATCAGGCGCAGCGCGAGCTGGTCCGCTTCGATCTCCGCCTGCTTGATCCCGCTCTTGCGGCGCGTCTGCGGAAAAAACGACGCGTGGCACCCGTCGCTGGCGCGATGGTGCAGAATGTTATGCGCCATCTCGTGCGCTACGACGAAGGCAAGCTCGTCATCCGCCGCGGCCACGTCCAGCGCGCGCGTGGTGACCGCGACGTAGCGCCCGTCGGCCCAGGCGTTGACCGCGTTACCCGGCTGGAGCGTGGCCGTCCCGCCGCAGCCGCGATCACCGGCGAGCACGATTTGACGCTGCGTTCCACCGCGCTCGACCGTCAAAACAGCCGGGTTCGCGCGCAGCATGGTATCGAGTGCGATGTTGAACAACTCGACCCGCCGATAGGTCGCCCGAGAGCGGATTAGCGCCGCCCCCAGCGCCGTGACGTCGCGTCCGTTGATCGCGACGATTTCATCGTCCACGAGCAGCCCTGCTCGATCAGCCGCACTACCCGCGACCACCGCGCGAACCGCGAACCCCCGGCCCAGCCCCCGTGCCTGGACGAGCGTCCGGTCTCGCCGGTCGTAGCTGGCAAGATCGTGCAGCGTGAGGCCTGTGATCATCATCGGCGCGTCGCACCGATCACCGTTGGCAGACGCGAGGCGATACCCCACGAGCGCCAACCGGGCGTCGCCCGACGCCAGCGCCGCGTCGGAGAGACGGGCCGCCATCGCGCTGCCGCTGCCGAGCATCAGAGCCGCGGCAGCAACAAGGTACGATAATGCGTGGTGCAGATGCTTGCGGTCGAGCACGTGTCACTTCCTCTTGCTTCACGGGCAAGTGACACACGCGGGTGTATATATCGTTGAGCAGGCTGCGGGGCCGTTCTCTACGGCAGACGGAGCGTCAGCGGGGAAGCGCCGAGCATGTCGCTCAGAATCTAGCCCTGGAAGATGATGAAGAAGATCACCCGGCTACTTGGAAGAAGCGGCCAACAGATTATCCGACCTGTAAGGATTACCGATCCCGGATTGTAATGAATAACCGCTCACCTGCTTGACGCATGCAGAGGCACCGTGTTGTTTGCGGAAGCGTTCTGGGGGGCCGTTCGCTTGCGATTGTATTTATCGACAGCATTGCTGTTGCTGGCGGCGTGCGCCCCGGGACCGAGGCCGCAGGCGGCGACGGGCAGCAGCGCCTACGCGTCGCTGGAGACGACGTCGGTCGCGAATACCGGCGGTTATCGCCTGTCATCGGGCGACGAACTGTCGATCAACGTTTATTACGAGCCGGAGTTGAGCTTCGCCCGCGTCGTGGTCGACAGCGGTGGCAAGATTCCCTTTCCGTACCTGGGCTACGTGACCGCGGAAGGTAAAACCGCGGAAGAGCTCGCCAGCACGATCACCGCCGGCCTGTCCGGTCGCTACGTCGTCGATCCGCAAGTATCGATCTCGGTCCTGCAAGCCGCGTCGCAGAAACTGGTGGTCGAGGGTGAGGTGCAGAAGCCTGGAAGCTTTGCACTGAAAGGCCGCAGCAGCTTGCTGGAAGCGCTGGCGCTCGCCGGTGGGCCGCAGCGGACCGCCCGGCTCGACGAGGTGATCGTCTTTCGTCACCGCGCCGACGGCGATTATGCCGCGCGCTTCGATGTCGCGCGCATCCGCGCCGGGATCGACCGCGACCCCGTGCTCGAAGGCGGCGACACGGTCGTGGTCGGGATCAATCACGCGAGCCGAATGTACCGCGACATCCTGCAGGTCGCGCCGCTCCTCACGCTCGTGTTCCTGCGGCTGTGATCGCGCGGGTACCGGCATGAACGCCCCATTCGGCAGGATCGAGGCGGCGGTAGCGCCACCCCCTGCCCCGCTGTTCGCGCTCGATTTCGATCGCCTCTGGGTGCCGGTGCGCCGCTCGCTCGTCCCGATGGCGGCGATCGTCTTCGCGTCCCTCGCCGCGGCGCTGCTGGCCTTCGTGCTGATCCGCCCTTCCTTTCGCGCGGACGCGACACTGCGCATCGATGCCGCCGCCCAGCGCATCGTCGGCACCGAAGATGTCGCAGGCCCGGTTCAGGTCGCCGACATCGACCGGCAGATGGAAACGACGCTGCTGATGGCGCGCAGCGTGCCGGTTGCCGAGGCGGTGATGCGCGCGTTGAAGCTGTCGGCGGACGACACCTTCTTACGGCAGATGCACGCGGACCCAGCCCCCACGCCGGGCGAGCGTCGGCAGGCAGTGCTCGACCTGCTCGATCGTAAACGATCGGCGGCGATCATCCCCAACAGCCGGGCCGCGAGCATCGCCTTCACCTCGCCCGACCCGCAATTGTCGGCACTGATCGCCAACAGTTTCGCCGACCATCTCGTCCGCCGCGACGTGCAGCAGCGCGCCGACCAGTCGCGCTATGCCCGCGCTTTCCTGGAGAGCGAACTGGCGAACATCCGCACGCGCCTGTCGGAGAGCGAGCGCCGCGCCAACGATTACGCGCGCCGTGCCGCGATCATCGCGGTTCCCGCGCGCAAGAACCAGCGCACCGATGCGACGCTGACCAGCGACACGCTCGACCGGGTCAACCAGCAGCTCAGCGACGCCGCGCAGCGACGCATCCGCGCGCAAGCCGACTGGCGAGCGGTCGCTGCGCGTCCTCCGCTGTCGATCCCGGAGGTGATCGGCAACGCTGCGGTCCAGTCGCTGGTCTCGCAGTCGACTGACGTTCAAGCCAGGCTGAACGCTGCCGCGGCGCGGCACGGACCCGAACATCCCGAGGTACGACAATTGACGGCGCAGGCGACCGCGCTGCACCGCGAACTGACGCGGCTGGCGGACGGGATCAAGGCCGGCCTGCACACCCCCCTCGACAGCGCGACGCGCGACGAGGCCGAACTGGCGTCGCGGTTCGCTCGGCTGCAAACCAGCCGCTTGTCAGAGCAGGACAACAACGTCGCGCTCGCCATCCTGCAGCGCGAAGCCGACACCAACCGCAACCAGTATGACGCGCTTCTCGCCCGGCTCAATCAGTTGAACGCGGAAGCAGGGGTTCAGGTCAGCAACCTGTCGATCCTCGATCGCGCCGTGCCGCCCGATCGCGCGTATTTTCCCAGCCTGCCACTGTTTGCCGCCATCGGCCTGCTGCTCGGCGTGGTCGCGGCGACGCTGTTCCTGCTGGTGCGAGAACTGCTCTTCGTTCGCCTGCGCACCCCCGCCGACGTCGCAGCTCGACTGAGCCTGCCGGTCATCGCCGCGATCCCGATTGCGCGCGGCGAGAACGAGGCGAGGCTGGAGAGCAGTTACGGGGAGGCGCTCGCCGCGCTGCACGTCGCCAGCGATCGCGGGCTGCCGGCATCGGTGCTGGTCACGAGCGCGTCGATCGGCGACGGCAAGTCGACCACCGTCCACGCGCTGGCTCAAGCAGTCGGCGCGACCGGCAAGTCCGTTCTGGTGATCGACGCCGACCTGCGCCGACCGGTCCAGCATCGGCTGTTCGATGTCGCTGGCGACTATGGGCTGACCGAGGTGCTTGCCGGGCAGCGCGCGCTTGCCGACGCGACGCAGCGAAGCGGAGTAACCGGTGTCGACGTGCTCGCGGCCGGTACTCGCCCGCCGCAGCCGGCCATCCTGCTCGCGAGCCCGCGCTTGCGCGACACGATCGAGGCGGCGACGCGTGCCTATGATCTCGTCCTGATCGACACGCCGCCGATCGTCGGGGTCGGCGATCCGTTGCTGCTCGCGGTTCGGGCGCAAACGGTCCTGTTCGCGATCCGCGCCGACACCAGTCGCGTCGCGACGGTGCAGGGCGCGATCGGCAAACTCGCCAAGCTCGGCGTCACGCCGCTCGGCGCAATGCTCACCTTTTACCGACCGACCGGCGCCGAGGAATATGACTACGGGATCTACCGTCACGAGGCTGCTGAGTAAGTGGTGCGCAGTGAAGGCAGGCGCCGGTTTGCGTTGGTCGCGGCAATCGCAGCCGGGTTGAGCGTCGCGCTCGCGCTCGCCGACCTTTCTCGCGCCGCGGCCGAGCGGAGCGTGCTGCAAACAGCGCCGACTCGGCAGGTCATCGTCATGGACCCGCGCCCGCCCGCCGACCGCGTGCGCTACGCCGCCGCGATTCCCGACGCCCCGTTCGACGCGGCACTGCTCAATCGGTGGCTCGCTGCGACGCCCGCGGGCACGAAGCGCGCGGCGGGTTTCGCGCTGCTGCGTCGCCTGGGCTTCCGCGACACCGCCTCGCAGATCGACATCATCGCCGACAGTCTGCAACGCGGCGACGATGGGCAAGTCCTGCTGCGCCTCGACGCGCTGCTCGCCCGGCAGGTGGCACCTCGCGCGCTCATGTCGATTCTGTCGCAGATGGAGCGTGCGCCGCGCTGGCACGCCCTCGTGGTTGAGCGGCTGAACGCGCGTCCGGCGTGGCGCAACCGGTACCTGTTCAACGCCGCGGCCTTGGATGACGCCATCGGGCGGCGCGCACGGCTCGCGACCGTAAGCGGCCTGGCAGACGGCGTGGAACGTTGCCGCGTGGCTGCCTTCGCTTCGCGTGAGAGCTGGAAGCGCGGCGATGTCGCGCTGGCGGACGCGTTCTGGCGGCGCGGCGAGGCCACGGATCGCGGCGCATCCACCGATCGCTTTCCGTTCGATTGGGAGACCGGCGCTAGCGTCGACTTGGAGGGAACGCGAGTGAGCCGCGGCGACCTGGTGGCGTTCAGCTTTCGCTGGAACGGTCACGGGAGCGACGCCTTCGCATCGCGCCACGTGCTGGGACCGCTCACGAGAGGCGCGACTCTGACCAGCGTCGACGCAAAACCCGACGTGCTCGACCGGATCGACGTGCACTATCGTTGCCAGGGCGGTGGCTGGCGGGTGGCGCTCCGAGCCGCCGGGACGAACCACGCGACGTTCCGCGTCGGCGATCCCCTCACCTGCGCGGCGGGCGAGATCGCCGTTGTGCCGGTCGACGCAGCTAACGCCGGCGCGAACGGCGAGACGGTAATCGAGTTCACCCTGCCCCGCGTGCGACCTGACACGCGGCGCCCGTGACGGTCGATGCTTCCCTCGCTCAGCGGTTACGCGATTGGCGCCGCTGGCCCGAGACGTTCGGGCGTGTGACCAACACGCATCACTACGTGCCGCAGATCGACGGTCTGCGCTTCCTCGCGATCGCGCAGGTGGTGCTCTACCACGCTGCTCTTCGCGGGCAGCGCGCGGCGGATCCGGCCGCGATGCCGGACGGGGGCTGGTTCGCCTGGCTGCCGAACGGCATCGCGGGAGTGGAACTGTTCTTCTTCATTTCCGGCTACATCATCGCTTACCTGTTCCTGACCGGGCGACCGCCGCGATTGCGCGCCTTCTACCTTCGCCGGGTTTCACGGCTGGAGCCGCCGTACATTCTGACCGTCCTCATCTGCTTCGCCGCGTTCGCATCGGTGGGCGGCAACGTCGGACCGAGCCCGGCGCTGCGCCACGCCGATGCCACTACGCCGCTGTGGAAAAACCTGCTCGCCAGCCTGTTCTATCTTCACGGGACGATGTTCGCGGCGTCGCCGCGCGTCAATCCTCCGCTGTGGACGCTGGAGATCGAAATCCAGTTCTACCTGCTCGCGCCGTTCATCATCGGTGCCTACACGGTGGTGCGGCGTACCGGCGCGCGCGCGGTGATCGCGACCGGAGCGGTCCTGGCCACGCTGGTCCTCCAAGCGCTGCTCGACCCGTTCGCCCGCACCCACTATTCGCTTGCGGCACATCTGTTCCCGTTCCTGCTCGGCATCGCGGTGAGCGACTGGGCGGCGCGCCGCCGTCCGTTCGCGGCGCCAGCCGCCGCGTGGGCCGACGCCGCACTCGCGATCGGCCTGCTGCTGTTCGTGGCCGGATCGATGCTGTTTTACGTTCGGCTCGGGTCCATCGGGCGAGCCAGCGTCCTATTGTGCCGTGGCGCTGCGATCGTGCTCATCTATCTGGGCGCAGCGCGAGGGATCAGGGGCCGGCGCTGGCTCGGCAATCGCTGGATCGCGCTCGTCGGCGGCGCCTGCTACTCGATCTACCTGCTCCACGTTCCGCTGCTGCAGATCGCGTCGCGCGTGATGCTGGGGCCGATCGACTGGTCCGGTCGGCCCGCTCTGGCGGTCGCGGCCGTTTACCTGTTCGTCCTGCCCGTCGTCGTGATCGGCTGCATGCTGTTCTACGTGACCGTCGAGCGGCCGTGCATGAACCGCGATTGGCCGCGTGCTCTGGCGCGACGATTGCGTCTTATAGGAGCGCGACGATGATCGGGCGGCTTTACGTCGCTGCCAGCCTGTTCTTCGCGCTCAATCTCGCGCAGACGCTCGGGCTGCCGTACGCGAATGTGTTCGAGAAGGGATTGTACCTCGCGCTCGCGGCGGCGGTGCTGATCCGACGCCGGTTCGATGCGGTCGCATTCGCGCTGATGACCGCCACGTTGCTGCTGACGATCGTGCTGGGGCTGCTCACGTCGTTTCCGCACTTCAGCTGGATGACGTGGCTGCTGTCGGTCAATCAGTTCGCCATCATCTACGTCCTGACCGGCTTTCTACCGAGCGAGCGCGATGCCGAGACGATCTTGCGCACCAGCGCGTGGTTGCCGCTCGTCTGCGTGCTCGCCGGCGCGATTGGATCGATCACGACCGGCCGCGCGATGTTCGGTACCGAATGGGCGACCGGCACGGCGCGGTTGCAGGGATCGCTCATCCCCGCGTTCCTGTCGGGACTATCCGCGACCGGGATCGTCGCCAGCCTGATCCTGGGGCTGGAGTGGCGCCGTTTGCGCTATCTGGCGCTGACGGCGACCGACCTCGTCATCCTGATCCTCGCCGGCGGCCGCGCCGCGTTGGCGGTCGCGGTGTTCGTGTCGGTCTGCCTCGTCGCGTTCAGCCGCATGGTCCACGTGCGCGACAAGCTGGTGCTGTTGATGGGCGCGATCGCCGCACTGCCGATCTTTGCCGCCGTCGCCGTGCCGTTCGCGCTGCGGCGGCTGGTCACGAGCACCGACAATGGCCGCGTAGAGATGGCGGCCTATCTGCACACGCTGGCCGAGCGCTATCCGTGGACCGGCATCGGGTTCGGCCACCAATATTGGCAGACGCCGCAGGACATCGTCGTCGTGGTCGGGTCACCCGCCGCGCACAACGACTTCCTGCGGCTGACGGTCGAACTGGGCGTGATCGGCGTAGGACTGTTCTACCTCGCGTTGACCGCCGCGATGCTGCGCGCTGCGTGGCGCGATGAAGCGTTCAACGTCACCGCGCTCGCCGCATGGATCGGCTTTCTGCTGCTGTCGCGCAGCGACAATGCGCTGGCGACGCCGGCCTATTTCCCGCTGCTGATCGTGTGCGTGCTGCCGCGTTCCTCGTCGGCCGGGCGGGAGGCGTCGTTCGTCTTCCCTCGTTTTTCCACCGGGCACGAGGCGCTCGATCCCGCATGATCCGCCACTATGCCTGGTCTGCCGCGCGGCAATGGGGTCAGCGGCTCGGCACCGCGCTGACCTTCGTGATTCTCGCGCGCATTCTGTCGGCCGAGCAGATCGGACTGTTCAGCGCGGCGCTCGCGATCATGGCGTTGGCCGAACTGGTGAACGAGAATGGCGCCGGCGACGCGGTGATCCGCAACCGTGACGCGACGCCCGCTGCGATCAGGGCGCTCGGCCGCGTCAACGTCGCGGTATCGATCCTGCTCTCGACGGCGTTCGTGCTTTTGGGCGGACGGATCGAGGCATGGTTCGGAACCCCCGGTCTGCGCCCGATCGTGTCGGCGCTGTCGATCGTTCTGCTACTCAACGCCTTTGTCTACATTCCCGCGGCGGTTCTGCGCCGCGACATGGCGTTCGCCAGGCTCGCCCGCATATCGCTCGGCAGCACCGTGCTCGGCTCCCTCGTCGGGATTGCGGGAGCGTTCGCCGGACTGGGTGTGTGGGCGCTGGTGGCACAGGCACTGACCTTCGCCGGCAGCACCGCGGTGCAGATGAATCTGAGCGGCGGGATCCGCTCCGCCGAGCCGGCGGATCTCCGCGCCGCGCGGCCGCTGTTCGCATTCGGCGGCTTCGTCATGCTTGGCAACCTGTTATCCTATGTCTCGACCCGCGCGATCGAGCTGGCGCTGCCGTTTCACTATGATGCGGCGGTTCTCGCGCTCTACGTCATCGGCAGCCGGTTCTACTTCGTCGCGGCGCAGATGGTCACCGCCGTCCTGCTCGACGTTACCATGTCGCGCCTGTCGGCGCTGTGCGGCCATCGCGCGGCCTTTGGAGAGGCACTGGCGAGCGCCACCGAGACGGGCGCCATGATCGGCGGTGCAATCTTCTTCGGGCTCGCCGCAATCGCGCCGGAGTTCTGTCGATTGGTGTTCGGGCACACGGGGGCCGCGGCGTCGCCGTTCCTCGCGGCCGTAGCTGTTGCGGGCAACGTCCTGCTGCTCAACTACGTCGCGCAGGTCGCGCTCAAGGCGCTGGGGCATAGCAGGACGATCGCGCTGACGAGCGGCGTGCAGGCGGCGTTGGCGCTGCTGGTGCTCGTGCCGGCGTGGCCGGTTCCGGCTCTCGCGCGCGTGGCGCTGGTCAACGCGCTGGTCTTGCCCGGCCTCGCGGCGCATCTGCTGATTCTGCGTCGGCTGCGCGTGGTGTCGCTCGCAGGGTTGGCGCGCGGAATCGCTCCGGCGTGGGTGGGCGGCGCGCTGATGTTGCTAGTCGTCGCCGGCGCGCGCGCGAGGATCACCGTCGATCTGCCCGACGCGCTCGCGCTACCCGTTCTGATCGGCGGCGGCGCGGTGGCGTATCTGATCGTGGTGACGATCGCTGCCGGACGCGGATGGCGCCCGCTTGCCCTGCGGCACGTCGCCAAGCCTGCCTGAGCTTCATCGCCATACCTGGCGGGTAAGGCCGCGATCCTGCCGGGTCGATCGGCGTAAGCCATCGCAAATCGGCGCTGTCCTACACGTCAGGCGTGGTCATATGGGCGCAATCCTCTGCAATCCGGGGGATCACATCATGACACGCGATTATTCGACCGCCGACACCGCGCCTGCCACGATTGCGTTCGCGATCCAGCCCGACGATGTCGCGCCCGTGCCGCTGACGCCGCGCGGCATCTATGTCGGCAAGGGCGGGACGGTGATCGTGCGGCCTGCAGACGCACAGGTGGATGTGGCGTACCGCAACCTGCCCGACGCCAGCTACATCGCGCTCAGGGTCTCGCACGTTCGCGCCACCGGCACGACCGCCGGCGACCTCGTCGGAGAAGCATGATGGCATTGCCGGTCTCAGGCGCCGCGCGGCTCGTCCGGCGATCGGGCGGGCTAGGCGCACGCGCCATCGCACCACTCGCCGCGACGGCTGCGTCGCAACCGCTCACCGCGGCCTATTCGCTCCGGCGCGTGGTGCCCGCCTACGCGGGCGCGTGCCTACAGGTGCGCGACAGCGGCAATGTGCTGCGCACGCTCACCTTCAAGGCCGACGGGACATATGATGCGCCGGCGGCGATCTGGTCCGCCTATGGCGACGGCCGCAGCTTCAGCGTCGCCACCTGGTACGATCAGAGCGGCAACGGCCATCATCTGATCAGCTCGTCGCGGCCCGCGCTGGTCTTTCCCGCCGCGCCCGCGAGTTACGACGGCGCCTATGTCGACTTCACGGCCAAGGCGCAGCATCTCGCCACCACGTCGACGCCGTTGGCGGTCGGGGGCAGTGCCAACCTGTCGCTGTTCGCGATCAGCGCCACGCGCGGTTGGACCAGTGCGGCTATTCACCCGCGCGACCCGGCGGTCTATTCGGCCGCGATCGGTCCGCTGATCGGCTACGGCACTGCGGCAGCGGGCGTGCTGGTGGTCGGCGCCGATGGGCCGGGCGCGGAGACGACGCTGTACGGCGCCAGCGGAGCGCTGCTGGTCGACGCCAGCACTGAATTCGCGAACCGCTGGCGCAACTGGTGGTTCAACCAGACGGGGGCGACCGTCTCCGGCGGCGGCGACACGCGCACCTTGTTCACCGCGCGGCCGCACACACGAGCGCATTCCAGCGGCAACCGGCTGGTGGTGGGAAACAACGGTGCGCTCAATCAGTCGGCCAATGCGTCGCTTCGCGAGCTGCTGGTGTTCAACGGCAACGGCGCGCTCGCCGACCGGGAGTGTGCGGGGATCGCAGCGTGGCAGCGCCGGTCCTGGGGCGGGCTCGTCACCAACCGCTTCCCTGACCGCTTCGTGGCGATCTTCGCCGGCCAGTCGAACGCGCAATATTACGCGGTCGACAGCGTCAGCGGTGACGGCAGTGCGGGCAGCAACGCGCTCGCCCGCGTGTTCGTGCCCGACCTGTCGGCGCGCCTGTCGATCCCGGCCGACTCCTTACGCGAACTGACCACCTATTGCAGCAGCACCGCGATCGGCGGGTCGTCGGTCCTCAAGCGTGCGAACCCGGGCTCGGACAAATATTGGTGGGACGGCGACGCCGGCACGCCGGGACCGAGCCTGACGAGCGCACTCACCAACCTCGACTTCGGCAATGCGCCGGGCAAACGCTATCGCCGCTGCGTCATCATGTGGTCGCAGGGCGAGGCCGAGGCGCTCTACTGGTCGGCCAACACCGGCGACGCGGCGGTCGCGGCGGACTGGAAGGCACAGACCAAATTGGTGTGGGCGGCACTGCGCACCAAGATCGGCTACGATTGCCCGATCGTGATTCAGCCGCTCGGCAACCAGACCGGCGCGCAGTCGCAGATGGAGGCGCTGCGTACTATCCAATCGCAGCTCGCCGCCGAGGTACCCGGCGTCACCATCGCGCCCGAGACGACCGATCTGGTGCGGCAGGACAATGTGCATTTCGCCTCCGCGCTGAAGGGGCCGAACCAGTCGCCCGCGGGCTACGATCTGGCCGCCACCAGGCTAGCCGCGGCGCTCGCCCCGCTATTGCTTACGATACCGCCGCGCTGAGCGGCGAAACGATTGACAACAAGTCACCGCTCACGAACGTTCGACCCAGGGACGTTCGGGGGGCGAACCGATCTTGAGCAAGCGTGTTCTCGCCATCGCATCCGCGGGTGGCCACTGGGATCAGATGATGCGGCTGCGCACCGCGTTCGTCGGGCATCAGGTGACGTTCGTCACCACCCGCGACGGCGTGGCGCAGCGCGCCGGTGTCGTCGCGAGGCTGGTGCCCGACTGCAACCGCCATGAACGATTGCGAGTGATCGCGTGCGCCGCGCGGCTCGCGCTGCTGATCCTGCGCCGACGGCCGCAGGTGATCGTCACCACCGGCGCGCTGCCCGGCGTGATCGGCATCGCGCTTGGCCGGGCGATCGGCGCGCGAACCTTGTGGATCGATAGCATCGCCAATGGCGAGCAGATGTCGCTGTCGGGCCGGCGTGCCCGCACCCTGGCGACGCAGTGCCTCAGCCAATGGCCCGATGTCGCCGCGACCGAACAGGTCGGATACTCGGGCGCGGTGCTGTGATCCTGGCGACGGTGGGCATGCAATTGCCCTTCCCCCGCCTGATCCGCGCACTCGACGCGATCGCGGGTCGCCACGGCTTGCACGTCGTCGCGCAGGCGATCGAGCCGGTCGCCGGCCTCGTCCACCTCGACCAGCGCGCCAGCCTCTCGCCGGCCGAGTTCGACGCGCTTGCACAGGCGTGCACGCTGATCGTCGGTCACGCCGGTATCGGCACGATGCTGTCGGCGGCAGCGCACACCAAGCCGCTGGTGCTTTTCCCGCGTATCGCGGCGCTTGGCGAGCATCGCAACGAACACCAGCTCGCGACCGCGCGCCACTTCGGCGGGCAGGTCGGCATCACGATCGCGCATGACGCGGCCGAGCTCGAACACGCCTGCCTGCGCCACGACGCACCGCCCTATCGCCCAGCCGAGCAGCCACGCTATCGCGCGCTCGTCAGCACGGTGGCCGATTTCGTGAGTGCTGACTGACGTGCCCAGCCTCAACAATCTCATTGCGCTGCAGCGGCTCATGATCCGCGCGCGCATCGCGGTCTGCAATCGTTTCTGGGGCATGCACATCCACCCGACCGCGCGCCTGTCGCGCTCGGCGAGGCTCGACCGTACGCACCCACGCGGCCTTCACGTCGGTCGCCACAGCTACGTCGCATTCGACGCGGCGATCCTGACGCACGACATGGTGCGCGGCCTGCGCACCGACACGATCATCGGCGACGAATGCTTCATCGGCGCGCGAAGCGTCATCCTGCCGGGCGTGCGCGTCGGCAACAACGCGGTCGTCGCCGCCGGGTCGGTCGTGACGCGCGACGTGCCCGCCAATTCAATCGTCAGCGGCAATCCGGCGAGCGTCCTGCGCTCGGGTATCAGCACCGGGCATTACGGCGTGCTGCAGAGGTCATGACCAGTGGCACAGCCAAGCCGCTCGAGGTCGGGCCCGACGCGGACATCTATTTGTTCAGCACCACCGATCTGGCGTCCGGGCGACACGACGCGCTGCACCGCATGGTGCGGTCGGTCGCGCAGGCACGCGACGAGCGGCCCGCGCGCGTCATCCGCCTGCTGCTACTATTACAGAATGCCGCCGACCATCCCGCGCCTGATCTGCCCGACTGGGTCGAGGTACATGCCGTACCCCGTCTCGTGCCGCTCAGCACCGCCCGCAACATCTTGCTTCAACGCGTCGATCTGCCTTGCGACCCGGCTACCGCGAGCGTTATCGCCTTTCCCGACGACGATGCCTGGTATCCCGCAGGATCGCTGCATTTCATAACCGACCTGATCGCGCTCGATGCCGCTGCCGACTTCGCCGTCTGTCGCTCGGGCAATGCCGCGCACTCGCCCAGGATCGACACGCGCGATCAACGCATGCGGCTTCAGCAGGCGATCTCCTACGGCAGTTCGAACACGATCTTCGTGCGTGCCAGTCTGGCCAGCCGACTAGGCTTGTTCGACGAGCAGCTCGGGCTGGGTACACCGGCGGTGGCGGGCGAGGATACCGACTACGCTATCCGTGCCTGGCATGACGCGCGCCGCGCCCGCTTCGTCGATGCAGCGCTGGTCGGCCACCGTGACAACGATCCGCTTCTGAAAAGGCGCTATTTCCACGGCGCGTTGCAGGCGATCCGCAAACATCGATCACGCTCGTTCGCCGCGAGAGTGGCATTCATACGCAAACGACTGATCGGTCTGCGCCTGCGGCTGCGGCTGCGCTAATTGGCGATTTCATAATCAATCGTTGATTTAGTCCGACTAAGTTAGGCTCGCACCAAAACACACCTCACGGAGGCTAGAGCATCTCCACCGACATTCTAACATCCTAAGTGACACTTTCCCCAGCAGTTCCTTACTGTTCGACGCCGGATCGATTGACCTGCCTCTCTCAACGTTCTTTATCGATCATCTTGGCAAATAGTGGGGTCCGAGACATGCGACGCTTAGCTGCGATTAGCACCGTTATCGCCGTTGCCACCGCCTCGCCTGCGGCGGCACAGACAAGTCCTTCGCAGGCGAGCACTGCCAACAAGCCCTCGGTGCAGACGCGGTCGCGAGCGGAACGTGTTCCTACGCCCGCGCGCCCCGACGTCAGACAATCGAATAATTTCTTCGGCCTGCCATTGCTGTTGCCGTTGTTGGGGCTGGGCGGCGCAGGGGCGGCGCTCGCGGCGAGCGGCGGCGGCAATGACGCGAGCGCCACGCCACCGGCAAGCCCGCAATAGGTCAGGCCGGCTGCACTAGCTCGAATGTGCCGATAACGCCGCGCGCCGCGCACGCTCCGCACCCGTTGTTGCGCCTGCTCGACCGAAGCCTCGTGGCAGGTTTGGCGCTGCTTGTCGTTCTCGGCGGGTCGGTGTTGCAGCCGTCGTGGCGGGCGGTGCTGTTCGCAGCGTGGATCGTGATCGCGGCGGGTGTGGCGACATGGCGCATCATCCTTGATCGGCGCGCGTTTCCCGCGACGCTGCTCGGCCTCGCGCTCGCGCCGCTCGGCGTCGTGCTTTTCCAGCTTTGCCGTATTCCGGTCGCGTGGCTGAGCCTGTCAGAGGGGCAGGCGTTCGCGACCAGCGTTCGCGCGTTCGTCGGACCAGCGGTAACGGCGTCGATCTCGGTTGATCGTGTCGCAACCGCTTCGGCGGCAGTGCCGGTCGCGGTCTTCTCCGCCACGTTTCTGCTGCTCCACACCCGGCCACGTCGCGAATGGCGCCCGGTCTTCGCGTCGTTTGCAGTCCTCGGCGCGGTGAGCCTCGTGCTCGCCTTTGTGCAATTCGGCTCTGGCGGACGATGGTGCGACTTCTACCATTCCGCCCACGCCGCGAACGCACCCGGGTTCTTCGCCAACCGCAATCACGGTGCGACCTTTCTGGCGTGCTGCCTTGCCTTTTACGGGGCGCTGATCGGGGCGCAGACGACGCCGGGGGCACGCCGGTACATGCTGTTCGCCGCGGCCGCGCTCCCAGCACTGGCAATTATTGCATTGTCGGGATCACGTGCAGGCCTCGTGATCGGTGCCGTCATGGCAAGTGCAACACTGCTGGCGTTCCCGCGCGATCGCAGCGATGTGCGAGCGGCCGATATAATCGCGCGCTTTGCCGGGTTAGCCCCCATCGTCGGTTTCGGTGCGATCGCCGCACTGGTCTCGCTCAACGGCGATACTGCCGGTCGAATAAGTGGGGTGAGCGGCGATCTGCGCTGGTCGATATGGGCGCATGCCCGCGATCTGGTGCTGCTCTACTGGCCGTGGGGCAGCGGTCTGGGCACCTTCGCGCAGGTCTACACGCTGATCGAGCCGGTGGGCGAGTTGCATCCCTTCTACATAAACCACGCGCACAACGACTTTATCGAGTTGTTCGTTGAGGCGGGGGCGTTGGCGACCGTCCCGATCTTGGCCGCACTGCTGTTCGGATGGCGGAGCCTGGCCGCGCCTGCGCACTACAGCCAGCATGACATTTTGGAGCGGCGCGTCGCGATAATCGTGGTCGCCGGTCTGCTAGCGCACTCGTTCGTCGATTACCCGCTTCGCACGCCGACGCTCGCGATCGTGCTCGCGGTGGCGCTCAGCATGCTGACGCCGCGAGCGAGTAGTGGAAGCCTCGCATCGGGAAGCCTTCAGGCTGATCGGCGTTGAACCTCTCCGACAGGCGCCGCCGCCGTCAGTCGTCGCGCCTGCTCGAACTGAAGGCGCGCTTCGATCAGCCGCAGCACGGCGGTAAACTCGCTGCGATATTCGTGCCAGCGCGTCTGCATCGCACAGGCAGGCCAGCGCGCGACATGTTCGCGAAAGGTGCGCTCGTCCTGATCGCAGCGCTCGCGCAGGTCCCGCGTGTTTTGCAACCTCGACAGCAGCAGACGCTCGAGCGCCATGTGACGCAGCAGATCGCTCGTCAGCGACCAGCGCAGGCGCGCAAACGTCACGGCGCAGGCCGGTCCGTCCGAACCGAGCTGATCGCGCAGCGCCGCGACAAGGCTGTGAACGCGGTCGTGATCGTCGTGCATCGCTTGCTCCTTCAAGGTCGATGCCCGCAACCTCGCGGCGGGAAGCTTAACGAAATTCTTCGGCCGCCAAATGGACGAAGTGAGTTCGACCAATGTCTTAGCGAGCCTTTCCAGCGCTGTGATCAACCCGGGGCCGCACTCAGCAAGGTGCGGATCTGCGTGGCGAGGTGGATCGGATCGAAGGGTTTGAGGATCGTTCCCGCCGCCCCCAGCTCGCGATATTCGGAGACCTCGGGCGGGCGCCCGCGCGCGGTCATGAACACGACGGGCACGCGCGCGAACCTTGGGCGCTCGCGCATTCTCGCCCATGTTGCAGGGCCGGAAAGCTCAGGCATCATCACGTCGAGCAGCACCACGTCGGGCGTCCAGCCGCCGCGCCGGTCTAGCAACGCCAGCGCCTCTTCCCCGCTCGCGGCCATGTGCAGGTCGATCGCCGGATCGAGCTGGAGCGACATGGCGACGATGGTGCGGATGTCGTCGTCATCGTCGACGTAGAGGATCGACAGCCCGGAGCCCGCCACCTTCATGCCCGTCGCGCTGCCAGGACATGCCGGATCGTCGCGCGCAGGTCGGGCAATGAGCGCCGCGACTTGATGAGCACCGCATCGACCCGCGCCGCCATGTCGGCGTCGATATCGTGCGCCGAATAAAGGATCGTGGGGATCGCGACGCCGTTGCGGTCGACCAGCGCCGGCAGCAGGTCGAGACCGGTACCCTCGACCAGATGCAGGTCGAGGATCGCGAGAGCGGGCGCCGCATGCTCGATCACCGCGCGGGCGCTCGGCAAGTCGCTGACGGTGATCAGCCGCGCATCGTCGCGGAGCAGCGCGGCGGTGACATCGAGCAGGTCGCGGTCGTCATCGAGATGGAGAATCGTCGGCCTGGCCGTCCCCGTACGCGCGATCGCGGTCCGCAACGCGGTGTCGAGCCGCTCGGGCTCGATCGGATCGGGGATCCAGTCGACCAGGTCGAACGGCACCAGCACGTCCTCCTTACCCCGGGCGGTTGCGGAAACGATCACGATCGGCAGCGCTCCCCCGCGCTTCGTGCGTCGCACCGCCTGTGCGAACTGGAAACCGTTACCATCGGGCAGTTTGAGATCGAGCAGCAACGCGTCGAAATCACGCTCCGCGATCGCCGCATGCGCGGCATGCGCGCTGGCGACCACTGTGGCGGAGCGTCCCGTTGCCGCGACGGCATCGGACAGCCTCGCGACGGTCGCTGCGTCGCCGCTGCAGACGAGCACGCCGCCGGGCGCGTCATCTGGAACACGGGCGTCGCCGGCCTCGCGCGCGAGCTCGAGCGAGAAGGCGAAGCGGGTTCCGCCGCCTGGACGATCCTCGAACCAGATCCGACCGTCGTGGCGCTGGATGATCTCACGCGAGATCGCGAGCCCCAGACCGGTGCCGGTGCCCTGCTGCTCGTTCGCGCGCTCGAAGCGGCGGAACAGGCGCTCGCGGAAAGCCGTCGGGATGCCCGGTCCCTCGTCGTCGACCATGACGCGTGCCATGCCATCGACGCGCGTTGCCGAGACGGTGACGGCGCGTCCGGGCGGGCTGACGCGAACCGCATTCGAGACCAGATTGCCGATCACCTGCATTAACCGGTCGGCGTCGCCAAGCACGGTCAATTCCTGCTCGCCCGCATTGCAGCGGACCGTCACATCGCGCGCGCTGCCTGCGCCCTGCATGTCATCGCACGCGCGCGCCGCGATTGCGGCGAGATCGACGGGCACGCGCTCGATCTGCAGCTGGTTGCTCTGCATGCGATCGAGGTCGAGCATGTCGTTGATCAGGCGGATCAGCCGGCGTGCGTTGCTTTCCGCGATGCCGACCAATCGGTTGGCCGCGTCGGGGAGGTCCCCCGCCGACCCTGCGCGCAGAAGGCCGAGCGCCCCGACGACCGAGGTCAGCGGCGTGCGCAATTCGTGACTGATGGTGGAGATCAGTTCGTCCTTGATCGCTTCCGATCGCTTGCGCGCCGACACGTCGCGCAGGGAGACGACGACATGCTCGCCATCGGCAAGCTTCATGACGCCAAGTGCCGCATCGACGGTAACGGTGTGCCCGTCTCGGTGACGCAGCGGTATGTCGGTGCGATACGGCGCAGCGATCGCGCCGTTGCGCAGCCCGATCCACTGCGGGAACGTCCGGTGAAGCTCGTTGGGCAGCAACGCAATCGCGGACACGTCGCGCCGCTCGACCTCGGCCGGCGAAAAACCCAGCAACTGCTCGGTCGCGCGATTGATCAGCTCGATCGTCCCACTGGGATTGAGGATCACGATCGGATCGATCGTACCGTCGAGAATGGAGCGATAGCGCGTCGCAGCATCGAACGTCGCGACATCGGCGCGGTAACGCTGCTGCCGCTGCCGCCTGATTGCGACCAGCGCGAGCAGGAACAAGGCCACAGCGACCACCGCGGTCAGGACGATGACGCGACCGGTGCTCGCCACGTGGGCCTTTACCGCACGCGCGCCGGCATCGCTGATGCGCTCCTCCTCTGACCGGACGATTGCGGCGTCGCGGCGCAGTTGCTCCATCAATGCGCGCCCATCACCCCCGGCAACACGGTTGATCGCGGGTTGCAGCCCGTTACGGCGGCGCAGCGCGATCACCGCGTCCATTTCATCGATCTTGGCGTCGATCGCAGTCTTCATGCGCCGAAGCGCGTCGTGTTGCACAGGCGTATTGGAGCCGTCTGCGTCGATCTGCGAAAGGAGGGTAGTGACCGCGCGTTTTGCGGGTTCGTACGGCGTCATGAAGGCCGCATTGCCCGTAAGGATGAAGCCGCGCTGTGCAGTTTCGGCCTGTTCCAGCGACCCGAACAAATCGTAGATTAGCACCCGCTTCTGAAAGGACGCGCGGGTTTGCTCGTTCGATTGCTCGAGTGCGCTAAACTCCGCGACGTTCCACCATGCCAGCGTGGCAAGCAGGGCGGGGATCAGCAGCGCAATTGCGACCATACGCCAGCGCGCTGGCCGCCTGGGCGGCGCGATTGCCGAACGCTGCGAACCTTCGCCCGCACCGAAGCCGATCCGGGCGCCGAAGCCGAACCCCGGGATATCGTGACCGCGCCCGCTCTCTGCCGACGCGGGAGAGGTCACGCGTGCCGCTCCGAGCCTGCGTCGCCCAACAACGGCTGAACCGCGAGCAAGGCCTGCGCGCGATTGTTGACGCCCAGCTTGCGAAAGATCGCGGTCATGTGCGCCTTTACCGTCGCCTCGCTGATGTCGAGATCGCCCGCGATCTGCTTGTTGAGGCGCCCGTCGGCGAGCGCCAGCAGCACGCGAAGTTGCGCGCCCGACAAGGTCGCGATGCGCTCGCGCGCCGTCGCCACCGCACCTGCCTCACCATCGGACGGAAACACCGGCGTACCCGACAGGATCGTCCGCAGTCGTTGTGCGATTGTGTCGATCGGCTGGCTCTTGAACAGATAGCCCGCCGCCCCGAGCGCGCGCGCAGCGTCGATCAAGACGCTATCCTCACGCGCGGTAATAACGACGATCGGCGTCGAACCCGCCGCGTGTTGCAGCGCCAGGAAGCCGGAAAAGCCCTTCGCATCGGGCAGCATCAGGTCGAGGAGTACGAGCGCGTAGCCGCTGCGCCGCGACGCGATCGCTGCCTGCGCCTCGCCGATCGACCCTGCCTGATCGACCACGCTTCCCGGCAGCGCGGCACGCGCGGCCAGTGACAACCCCTCGCGGGTCAATGGATGATCGTCCGCGATCAGCACACGCTGACCTGTGGTCACAACAATCCCCCTTCCCTTTGCGGGTTTTTACAGTTTATCGGCCAGCCCCGAACCGACACTTCGACGAAATGCTATAGCTGGCGCGCGAGTTCCGAAAGGGAAATTTTGCTAACCTACCCTAAAGTCGTCGTCGCCGATGACGAGATCATCAACATCCGGTTTCTGGAACATTGCCTGACGCACGCGGGCTGGCAGGTGATGTCGGCGCAGGACGGACAGCAGGCGGTCGACCTTGTGGCCAGCCAGCGCCCCGATCTCGTCATGCTCGACATCAACATGCCCGTGCTCGACGGGTGGCAGGCAGCGGCGGCGATCCGGGGATCGTCCGGCGCCGCGGCAGGCATGCCGATCATCGCCTTCACCTCGCTGCGTGTCGGGGAAGATGAACTGCGCCGGCGCGGGTTCGACGGCTGCCTCTCCAAGCCGTGCGATCCCGCGCATCTGGTGCAGGAGGTGGCGCGGTGGCGACCGGGTGGTGAACTGGGCGGCGTAGAGCGGTTGGCCGCCGTTTTCGCGCCCGCGGAGCTCGACGCGTTGATCAAGCGGTTGCGCGATCAGCTGGCAGAGGCGATCGCGAATGCGCCCGATCCTGCCACCGCGCACCGGATCGCCGGGGCTGCGGGCACGCTCGGTTTCGCGCAGGTCAGCGAGAGCTGGCTGGCGCTCTCCACCGGCGAGGACTCGGCGCGCGCGCGTGCTTACGCGGATGCCCGACGCGCGATCGCGGCGATCGATCGCCGCTTGTGCGCCGACCGCGTGACCGGCTGAATACAGAATACACGTAAGACTTCGGTCTAATCGGCGGAACCGAATAGCGGCTGGCAAGAAGTTGTTTACCGCCGCGGCGTTTTTCGAACGGGTCACCAGCACGGAGACCCTTCGATGTTCCGTTCCAATACTATCCTCGCTTCCGTCACCGCCGCGGTGCTCGCCGCCGCTGCTGCCACGCCCGCGCTCGCCGATACGGCGACGGGAACGATCGCGGTGGCGCTCAACGTCACCAACGCTTGCGTCGTCAACGGCGCCGGTTCGGCCTCGGCCAACCTCGGCTCGCTCGGCTCGATCCAGTTCCCCGACCAGCCCGGCATCTTCGGCAACGTCGACGGTCAGCTGATCGGCTCGCTCGGCACGCTGCAGGTGCAATGCTCGCCCAACGTCGCGCCGGTGCTGACGATCGGGTCGGGCGCGAACGACAATGCGGGCAAGCGCCGGATGGCGTCGAACGGCAACACCGTCGCCTACCGCCTGTTCACCGACTCGGCGCGCACCAACGAGATCGGGATCGGGCAGCAGCTGCCGCTCGGCACGATGTCGACCGCGGCGGTCAGCGTGCCGATCTACGCGCGCGTGACCTCGGCGGGGCAGCTGCTCGCCGCGGGCAGCTACACCGATACCGTTCAGGTGACCCTGACCTGGTAACGATGGCGCGCGGGGCGGGAGCCGGGACCATGACGTGCCTGTCGCGTATCGCACGCTTGGTCGCCCGCATCGCCGCGACGATCGGCGCCCTCTTCATTGGCGTCGCGCACTCCGAGACGCAGCGCAGTTTTCAGGTATCCGCCGCGATCGTGAAGGGCTGCGTTGTTGCCGCCAACGGCGCGTCGCAGCTGGGCCGGATCGATTTCGGCACGGTTGCGGGAACCGCGCGAGGTACGCTCGACGCGGCGATGGTGTCGGGTGGCACCAGCGGCATCGCGATCGAGTGCACGCCCGACACCGACGTGACCGTCACCGCCGACATGGGCGAGAACGCCAGCGGCGGGGTCAGACGGATGAAGGTGGGCGGCGGCGGCACCGGCTTCGTCGCGTACCAATTGTTCGCCGACGGAAGCAGCACCGCCTGGACGACGCAGGCACTCGCCTACCGCTTCGCGATCGGCGCGACCAAGCGAACGCTGCCGATCGTCGGCCGCGCGCAGCTGACCGGCGCGATGGCGGCGGGCAGCTACGCCGACACCGTCCGCGTGACGATCGCGTGGTGACCCATCTTGCAAGGACCAGTGCCGTGATCCGCACCCGCCTCCTCATACCCGCAGCGATCGCGGCGGCAGCGCTGCTGCCCGCGGCGGCGGAAGGATCGACCGTCGTCATCTGGCCGGTCGACCCCGTCATCAAGCCGGGCGAGCAGTCGACGTCGCTGTGGCTGGAGAACACCGGCCAGACGCCGGTCACGCTGCAGGTGCGGTCGTTCGGCTGGTCGCAGGCGGACGGCAAGGACGCGCTGGACCAACAGGACGAGGTTGTCGCGAGCCCCCCGATCGCGACGGTCCAGCCGGGTCGGCGCCAGCTGGTCCGCGTGATCCGCCGCGCAACCGCGATCGCGGCGGCGACCGCAGCGGCGCCCGAGCAGAGCTACCGCCTGATCGTCGACGAACTGCCGACCCCGCCCGCCGCCGGCGAGGCCGAGCGCATGAGCGCGCGGCTCGCCGTTCAGATGCGCTATTCCATTCCCTTGTTCGTCTACGCGGCTCCCCCCGCCGCGCAGCAACCGCACCTCGTCACCCGCTACAGTGCGGGTGACGGGGGGCGCATGATCGAGATCCGCAACACCGGCACGGGTCACGCGCGGCTGACCGACGTGCGGATCGTCAACGCGGGACACGAGCAGGTGGTGAAGCCGGGGCTGGCCGGATACGTCCTGCCCGGCGCGACCCTGCGGTTTGCGCTGCCTGGCGGAACGGTCGGCGCGGTCAAGCTCGGCGTCAACGGTCGCGACGAACTGCTCGCGCCGGACGCCTGACGCCGACGCGCCGCGATGTCGCTCGCCTCCGTACTGCTGGCTGCGTTGCTCTCCGGTGCAGCGCCGAGTGCTGCTCCGAGCGGAGCCGATGCGCCGGTACCGACGGCCGCCGAAGCGCAGCAGGCAAATTCGGCGCTGTTCGTAGCGCTGGTAGTGAACGGCGTCGAGACACCCGATCTGGTCAGCGTCGAGCAGCGCGGCGCGCGTTTCATCGTCGCGCCCGACGCGCTGCGGCGTGCCGGACTGTCGGTGCCCGGCGCCGCGCCGGTCGATGTCACCGCGCTGCCTGGCGTCGCCGCGCGCTACGATCAGGAGCAGCAGCGCCTGATCCTCGACGTTCCGCTTGCGCTGCTGCCGACGCGGCGCATCGCGGGAACGCCGCTGGCATGGACGCCGCCCGTCGTGAGCACGGGCGCGGTGCTGAACTACGACCTCTTCGTGCAGAACAGCGGCGGCGAGACCTTTGCCTCGCTGTTGAGCGAGCAGCGCGCCTTCGGGCCCTGGGGCACGATCGCGAACACCGCGGTGTGGCGCAGCGGCGGCAGCGGCATCGGACAAGGCGTGATCCGGTATGACACCACCTACCGCTACGTCGACGAGGGCCGCGTGCTGAGCGCCGCCGCGGGTGACGTCATCTCGGGCGCGCTCACCTGGTCGCGCGCGGTGCGGATCGGCGGCGTCCGCCTGACGCGCAGTTTCGAGACGCGTCCCGACCTGATCACGGTACCCCTGCCCGATTTCGCGGGTCAGGCGGCGCTGCCGTCGGGCGTCGACCTGTTCATCAACGATTATCACCAGCAGCATAACGACGTGTCGCCGGGCCGCTTCGTGCTCGATCAGGTGCCGGTCGTGAACGGCGCGGGCGAGGCGCGGATCGTCACCACCGACGCGGTCGGGCGGCAGATCGCGACCGTGATCCCCTTCTACGTCGCGCCCGAGCTCCTGCGCCCGGGCCTGACCGATTTCTCGATCTATGCGGGTGCGCTCCGGCGCGATTACGGGATCAAAAGTTTCAGCTACGGACGCGGAATCGTGAGCGGTGCGGTGCGCCACGGTCTGACCGACCGGCTGACCATCGAAGCGCACGGCGAGGGTGCCGACGACCTGCTGCTCGCCGGCGCGGGCGCCGTCTGGTCACCGGGACGGATCGGCGCGGTGCACGGATCGCTCGCCGCCAGCCGGCGCGAAGGCAGACAGGGCACGCGGCTGACGATCGGCTACAATTATGTCGGGCGATCGTTCAGCGCCGGGATCGAGCGTGTGTCGCAGAGCCGCGACTTCGCCGACCTCAGCAGTTTCGATCTCGCGAAGTGGAACGGGCGACAGAGCAACCTGCGCGCGACCGTCAGCACGCGGCTGGCGTCGCTCGGCAGTCTGGGTCTGGGGTACATCGACGCGCGCGCGCGTGACGGCACGCGCGCGCGGATCGCGTCGGCCTCCATGTCGCTGCCGGTCGGCACCCGCTCCTCTTTGTTCGCCGCCGCCGATTACGATTTCACGCGTCGCGGGCTGAGCGCGCAGGTGCGTTTCGTCATGCCGTTCGGGCGCAACACGGTCGCCAGCGCCGGCATCGCGCACACCCCCGATGGCGCGACGCGCATCCAGGCCGACGCGGCGCGCGCGGTGCCGACCGACGGCGGGCTCGGCTGGTCGGCGAGCGGCGCCTATGGCTCGCGCGGCGATTTCGTCGGACAGGCGAACGCGACCTATCGCACGCGTACCGTGACCCTGGAGGCGGGTACCGCGCGCGCGCCGGGCACGTCGAGCGTCTACGCCAGCGCGAGCGGGTCGGTGGTGCTGCTGGGCGGCAAGCCGTATCTCGCCAACGAATTGCCGAGCGCGTTCGCGGTGGTCACGACCGGCATGCCGGGCGTGCCGGTCTTTTACGAGAACCAGCCGGTCGGGCGCACCGCACGCGACGGGCGATTATTCGTGCCGCGCGTCGTCGCCTACCACCCCGGACAATTCTCGATCGACATCGCCGACCTGCCCGCGGTCGCGCAGGCACCCGTCATGTCGCAGCGGGTGGCGTTCCGCGAAGGCACCGGCGGCGTCGTCGCGCTGACCGTGAGCGCGGTGCACAGCGCGGTGGTGAAGCTGGTCGATACCGCGGGCAACGTGATCCCGGCCGGCACCCCCGTCACCGTCGTGGGAGCGGCGCCGACGGTGGTCGGCTGGGACGGCGTCGTCCTGATCGAGGGCAAGTCGGGCGCGGTGACGGTGACCGCTCCGCGCGTCGGGGGCGGTAGCTGCACCGGGTCGGTCTCCATCCCCGCCGATCTCGGCGCCGCCGCCAATCTGGGAGCCGTGACGTGTCGCTGATCGCCCGCCTGCTCGCCCTGTTCACCGGCGCCCTCGCCGCGCTGCTGTTCGCCGCACCGGCACAGGCGGCGAACTGCACCGTCACCGCCGCGACCGGCGCCAATATCGGCAGCCAGACCTCGTACACGGTGATCGGCGGCACGGTGCCGACCGTCACCACCACGGCCGGGCTCGACTGCCCCGGCGCCTTGCTCAACCTGCTATCGGCCGATTACGCGCGCGCCACCGCGACCAGCAGCAACGGCTTTGCGCTGCGCAGTGGCGCCGGCGACGCGATCGCCTATCGCCTGTCGGCCGATCCGAGCGGCAGCTTCACCTTCACGCAGGGCGGCACGGTCGATTACATGAACCCGCAGCTGCTCTCGCTGCTGGGGCTCGGCCAATCGAACCTGTCCACGCCGCTGTACGTCAAGCTGACCGCCTCACCCAACGTGCCAGCGGGCACCTACACCGACACGGTTACCGTGAACTGGCAATGGTCGATCTGCCGCGGCATCGGCGCGCTCGGCGCATGCATCCTGCGCGAGACGGGCAGCGGGACCACCATCCTGACGGTGACGATGATCGTGACCAAGGATTGCCGCCTGACCGCGCCACCGGTGTCGTTCGGCAGCGCGCCGCTGGTGTCGAAGTTCACGCCCGTCACGCAGGCAGTGCAGATCGCGTGCACCAAGGGGGCAAGCTACGCGGTCAGCTTCACCGCCGGGGCAGCCGGCAACGCGCGTCCGTGGCGGACCATGTCCGATGGCGCGGGCAATGTGCTGCGCTACAACATCTATCGCAGTGACGGCACGACCGTGTGGGACGAGAGCAATCCGCTGCCGGTCGCGACGCTCGGCACCGGCGCGACGGCGCCCGATCAGGCGACCGCTTATATCGCCCGGATCGACACCACGCAGGCGACGCCGCCTGCGGGCAGCTACACCGATACGATCAGCGTCCTCGTCACGTTCTGATCGCAAGCGGTCGTTGGGGAAACCGATCGTTTCAGCCGATCAGTTCCTCCAGATTGCCGGAGGGCGAGAGGCGCGCGAACATGCTGGTCAGCAGATCGACCGACGCCTGCATGCTGCCCGGATCGTCGATGAACTCGCGCCCCAGCGCCATGCCGCGCACCGCCCATACCACCAGCCGGATCGCCGCGGGATCGCGCACCGTGGCGCCGATCCGGTCGAAGAAGGCGCTCGCCGCCGCTTCCTCGATCGCCTGCTGCGCCGGTCGGATCAGGCTGGCGAGCTCGGGATCGCTGCGCGATGCGACAAAGATTTCCAGCACCGCGACGCCCGATGGGCGCGACAGCACTTCCCACGAGATGGCGGGCCAGTCCGACACGCGGGTGCCGACATGGCGGTCGCGCTGGATCTGCTGATAGGCGGCGACCTCCTGTTCGAACACCCATCGCACCACCTCCGCGATAAAGGCGGCGCGCGTCGCGAAATGGTGCGTGATCGCGCCGCGGCTGACGCCCGCCTCGTCCGCGATCTCCGCGTTGCTGGCGCCGCTGTAGCCCAGGCGGCTGATCGTCGCGACCGCGGCCGCGAACAGCGCGGCGCGCGTCTCCGCCGTCCGTTGTTCCTGTGTACGTCGCAGGATGTGTACCTCGCTCTTGCCGGATCGGCGAGCGACACTGACCGGTTCTACGGCGGCGGGCAAGACTGGGGGGTCCTGCCCGCCTGCGCGTTCAGAAACGCCACTCGAACGCGCCGCCGATCCGCCGGAACGCATTGTCCGGAAGCGTTTGTACGTATTGACCTGCGGAGAAATTGCCGGGGAAGATCGCTGCGGCGTAACGCTTGTCGAACAGGTTGCGCACGAACACGCTGACGCGCGCGTGGTCGCCGATGTCGCCGATCCCGACGGTCGCGTTGACCAGCGAGTAACCCGGCTGGATCGTGTTCGGATCGTTGATCGCGTACAGGAAACGGCTGCGATAGCGCCAGTCGGCGTTGACGAAGACCTTCAGGTCGTCGCCGATCGGCTGCTGGAAATCGGCGGCGAGGCTGGTCGTCCACTTCGACGCGCCGACCAGCGGCGTGCCGCGCGCGTTGAAGCTCGGACCCGGCAGGTTGCACCCCTGTGCCGCGGTCTGCCCGAAATAGCAGGCGACGTTGTAATTGCCGTATTCGGTGTCGAGGTAGGTGACGCCGCCCGACAGCGTAATGCCGCGCGCCGGGCGCACCGACGCCTCCGCCTCGACGCCGCGGGTCTTGAGCGTGCTGGCATTGCCGGTGCGGAACGAGCCGAGCCCGCCGTTCAGCGCCGGATCAAACACCTGCGCCTGGAAATCTCGGAAGTTGTTGATGAACCCGGCCAGGTTCAGGCTGACGCGGCGGTCGAGCAGGTCGAACTTGCCGCCGACCTCGTAGGCGTCGACCTTCTCCGGATCGACGTCGAAGGCGACGCCCGCGGCCGAGCTGACCGCCGGTCCTTTGTAACCGCGCGTGTAGGTCGCATACAGGTTCGCGGTCGGCGCGAGCGCGTATTCGACGCCGCCGCGCGCGGAGAAGCCGTCGGCGTTGCGGTCGCGGTTGATCGGCGCGGGCAGCGCGCCGATGCAGCTCCGCCCGCCGCTCAGCGCGAAGACGATCAGGTTGCACACGCCCGGCGCCTGCGTGACCGTGGTGGTCGAGTCGATTTCGTCACGCGTGTAGCGCCCGCCCGCGATCAGCTTCAAGGACGAGGTCAGGTTGAAGGTCAGCTGCGCGAAGGCGGCGTAGCTGTTGGTGCCGTAGTCGAAGTTCGACTGACCCTGCACGGGCGAGAGCCGCACCGGCACAGAGGCCGGGAGGATACCGAACGTTCCCGCCTGCAGGATCTGCGCGTCGATGTGCTGGCGGAAGTAATAGAGCCCCGCGGTGTAATCGACCGCGCTGGTGCCGTTGTTCGATACGCGCAGTTCCTGCGACAGCTGATATGACTGCGAGTTGGCGATGTTGGTGTCAAAGAAGGCAACCGGCGTCTGGTCGACGTCGTTGTTCGCGCGCGCGTGCAGGTCGCGGTAGGCGGTGACCGAGGTGACTGTCAGCGGACCGGCGTCGTAGCTCGCCGACAATTGCGCACCGAAGCTGCGCTCGTCGCGCAGCACGTTCGTGCTGCCGATCGCGGTCTTGTTGTTGGTCGGCGAGGCGACGACGCCCAGCGCGGTGTTCTGCGCGCGGACGAAATTGGCCGGCGCGAACGGACGAAGTGCCAGCGGGATCGGCGTCGGATCGTTGCCGCCGAAGTTGCGGATCGTCGAATAGGCCTCGATCCCGCTGTTGTTCTGGTAATCGACGATCGCGTAGAGGCTCAACCGGTCCGTCGGCTCCCACAACAGCTTGCCCGTGCCGAAATAGCGGCGCACGGGATCGAGCCGGCCTGGGCCGACGAGCTCGGTCGAGGGCTTCTGATACTGATAGCCGCCGACGACGCGCAGCGCCGCCTTGTCGCCGATCGGCAGATTGACCACGGCCTGCGACTGGACCTGGTCGCGGCTGCCGGCCTGGACGCGGCCGTTGCTGCTGAACTCACCCAGTTGCGGACGATTGGTGGTGATCGAGATGAGGCCGGCGGTCGTGTTCTTGCCGAACAGCAGCCCCTGCGGCCCGCGCAGCACCTCGACCCGCTCGACATCGGCGAGCGAATTGAGCGGCACGTAGCGCGGCAGCGTGATGTTGACGTCGTCGACCGCGATGCCGACCGCCGACTCGATGCCGTAATCGAACGAATTGGTGCCGACGCCGCGGATCGCGAAATTGGGCACGCCGGGCGTCGCGGTAAAGTTGAGGCTCGGCGCGCGCTGCGTGATGTCGGCGAGCTGGTTCGCGCCCGTTTCGCGGATCGACTGACCGTTCACCACGGTGATCGCGATCGGCACGTCGCGCAAGCTCTGCGCGCGGCGCTGCGCGGTGACGATGATGTCGCCGCCGGTCGCGTCGGTGGCGGGATCGGCGGCGGCGGTTGCCGGCGCGGTCTCCGTGCTGGCGCTCGGGCTGGCGGGCGGCGGCAGCGTCTGCGCCGCGGCCGAGGTACCGATCACCATCAAGCTGCTGCCTGCCAGCAGTGCCAATCCGCGCATGTGCTTTTCCATCCTCGCCTGATCACGCGGTTTTCGCCGCTTGACAGGGATCATGCTTGCGAAGAAACATACTGTCAAGCATGCACGTAATAATTTGTGATGGCGTTCGTGTCCATCGTGGGGGAGCGTTGAGAATGGTCCGGCAATTTCTGATGTACGCCTCGGCGTCGAGCCTGGCGGCACTTGCACTGGCTCCCCTCGCCGCTGCGCAGCAGCGCGCGCCCGAGCGGCCGAGCGAGAACGCGGACGCGCGGGCGAGCGCGACCGAGCGCGCGATGCGCCCCGACGAGCGTACGACGCTGACCCACGGGCTGTGGGCGATCCCGCTGATCCCCAACGTCAAGATCCCCGCCGACGCGGTTACGGGAGCGGGCTACGTCGCCGGCATTCCGCGGCTGGGCGTGCCTGCGCTCAAGGAAACCGACGCGAGTCTGGGTGTGTCGTACATTGCCGGGTTGCGCGGCGATGGTGCCACGGCACTGCCGTCGGCGACCGCGATGGGATCGACCTGGGATCCCGAATTGATCCGCCGCGGCAGCGCCATGATCGCGGGCGAGGCGCGCGCCAAGGGCTTCAACGTCCTGCTGGGCGGCGGCATCAACCTGATGCGCGATCCGCGCAACGGCCGCACGTTCGAGTATTTCGGCGAGGACCCGCTCCATTCCGGCGTGCTCGGCGGTGCCGCGATTGCGGGCGTGCAGTCGCAGCACGTCCTGTCAACCGTGAAGCATTTCGCGCTCAACGCGCAGGAGACCGGTCGCCACGCGGTCGACGGGCTGCTCGCCGACGCCGCGTTCCGCATGAGCGACCTGCTCGCGTTCGAGATCGCAATCGAGCAGGGCAAGCCCGGTGCGGTGATGTGCGCGTACAACCGCGTCAACGGCGCCGCGGCGTGCGGCAGCGATTACCTGCTCAACCAGGTGTTGAAGCGCGACTGGAGCTATCCCGGCTTCGTCATGTCCGACTGGGGAGCGGTGACGAATGTCGACCAGGCGCTCGCGGGGCTTGACCAGCAATCGGGCGCGCAGATCGACAAGCAGATATTCTTCGGCGCTCCCCTCGCCGTGGCGGCCGCGCGCGATCCCGCCTATGCCGCGCGCGTCGCTGACATGAACCGCCGCGTGCTGCGCTCGATCTACGCGCTCGGGCTCGACTTCCCGCGGACACCTGCCGCCGTCGATGTCGCGAGCAACGCGCGCGTGTCGCAGGCGGTCGCCGAGCAGGGTATCGTGCTGCTGCGCAACGAGCGCGCGCTGCTGCCCTTGTCGAAGGACGTGCGATCGATCGCGGTGACCGGCGGCTACGCCGACGCGGGCGTCCTGTCGGGCGGCGGGTCGACGCAGGTGCAGCCGATGGGCGGACCTGCGGCGTCGATCCCGATGGGCGGTGAGGGCCCGCTCGCCAAGTACAACAACCAAACCTACCACGGCACCGCGCCGCTCGCCGCCATCCGCGCGATCGCACCGAAGGCGAGCGTCACCTTCCGCAACGGTCGCTATTTGTCGGAGGCGGTCGCCGCGGCGAAGGAAGCCGAGGTCGCGATCGTGTTCGCGACGCAGTGGATGGCCGAGGGTGCCGACGTGCCCGACCTGTCGCTGCCCGACGGGCAGGACGCGCTGATCGCCGCAGTGACCGCCGCAAACCCTCGCACTATCGTGGTGCTGGAAACCGGCGGTCCGGTGCTGATGCCGTGGCTGAAGGATACGGGCGCGGTGATCGAGGCCTGGTACGGCGGCGTGCGCGGCGGTGACGCGATCGCGGCGACCTTGTTCGGCGACAGCAATCCGGCGGGGCGCCTGCCGGTAACCTTTCCCGCGTCGCTCGACCAATTGCCGCGTCCGGCGCTGCCGTATGCCGGGCTGAGCGAGAAGCAGTTCGCGGCCGGACTGGCAGCCGGCAAGCACTATCCGATCGATTACAATATCGAGGGCGCCGATGTCGGCTACCGCTGGTTCGCGCGCACGGGTGCCGCGCCGCTGTTCCCGTTCGGCTACGGGCTCAGCTACACCAGTTTCGACCACGGGTCCTTGAGCATCACCGCTGGCGCACAGCCGCGCGCGCGCGTGACGATCCGCAACACGGGCGCACGGGCCGGCAGCGATGTCGCGCAACTCTACCTCGTTGCAACGCCGGCGGGAAAGACGCTGCGGCTGGCCGGCTTCACCAAGGTCGCGCTGCAACCCGGCGCGTCTGCGACTGCCGACATCGCGATCGACGCGCGCCTGCTCGCCGCCAGCAAGAACGGGCGCTGGACCATGCCCGGCGGGCGCTACACCTTCGCGATCGGCCGCTCCGCCACGGACTTGGGCGAGCGCGTGACCATCACCCTGCCCGCGCGAACGTGGCGTTGATCGGGGGACGGCGTCGCTGTTTACCGCGAGGTAGCCGTGCGCCTCACGAATGGCCTCCCGTCCGCCCCCCGCGTCGAGCGCAGGCGAAGTAGCCATCCCGCCGCAGCCACGTACGCGAGTCGAACCTTGTGAGCGGAGCAAAATGAAACGAGGCGACAGCCCTCAAGCGACGCAGTGTCACCTGATGGCTGGCAAGTCGGACTAGGCAGTAGCATTCCAGCCATTGGCAGCCGAGGCAGCGGCGGCGGCCTTGTGCAGCGTCTCATTCGACAGGCATGCATGGCGGGTGGGGGTGCGGAGCTGTGTGTGCCCCAACATTTGACCGATCACGAACAGAGACTAACCCGAGTTCGCCATGTTGGACGCTATCGAGTGCCTGAAGTCGTGAACCGGTAGGTCCGGCACTCCTGCCCTGATTTGGGCGGTGTTCCACGCGTTAAAGAAGTTGTGGAACGGCTGCATGATCCTCGGGTTCGGCAGCCGGTCAGCAGCAGCAGCGGTAGAGCCGAGCAGCGGGATGCGACTCTGCGCGACCGCAGCGTGTAATCTGCGAGGCTTGTCTTGTGTCGAAAAGCGCTCGAACCCTGACGCCTTTACATCGGTGCGAGAGCCATCAACGCCACTGTGCCGATCACGCGGCGATCCAGATCGCCAGTCGCGCTGCCGTCAGCCTGCCTTGATGTCGAAGTCGAGACGATCCGTGTCGAAGCCGGCGGGGCCGGGTTGCGCGTAGATTTCACGTTCACGGATGCGCGGGCCGCCCACACGGCTTATGATTTCACGACCTGAACCGCTCAAGGTCACATGGTCGTTGCCAACCGCGATGCTTGCACCGCGCATCGTGCCGGGCGTGTAGTTCACGATCAACGAATACCCCGTGGCCGCATTGCAATATTCCAGCAGTTCGCCGAGCCGGTAGCCGCTGTCCGAAGCGGCGAGGCTCGGCGTGTGGGCGAGCCTGCATAGGACAGGCACATTGTAGCGCAGGTTGAACGTGCTGCTGCTCACGCCCTCGGCCTGTATCGCCGAGGCCGGTAGCAACGCCAGTGCTGCGCCAGCGCAGAGAAGAGTCACCTTCCTCATCGAACTACCTCTGTCGAACCTATCACTAAGCTCTATCGCGCATCCGTTAAGACCAGCTTGCGAAGCTGAGTTAACGAAGACTCCACCTTTCAACTCGGTCGCACTTCGATGAGTTCCCCTGTGCGACTCGTCCTTGCCGGTATCGTCAGCAACAGCGACTCGCCGGAGCGGATGGGCATAGAACAACCGGAACGTAGGGCAGCCGTACTGCCCCTTGAGAAGCGCTAAGGACGTGCCTCGCCTTCGAGAGTTGTAAATAAGTGCGATCGCAAGCTTCATCTATTGTACAAAAACACTGTTCGAGAAACGTTTTGTAAGAATCTATCGAACGGTTAACCAGTTATTAACTCGACTCAATCCGGTCCTCGCTCTTAGAGAAAAGCCATACCGAATTGGCGGTCCGAGGGGGGCTTGGCCATGAAGAGACAAGAAAGATCGGCGCGCACGCTCAGTGTGCGTCGGATGAATACGTACGCCATCGCAATGACGACGATGTTGTTTGGCGTGTCGAATGCTCAAGCGACTGAGCTGCATGACGTGAAATCGGTCGAACTGAACATTCATGGCCGTGTGCAGGAGCGTTGTGAACTGGGCTCGATGGGTAACGTAAGTTTCGGTGACTTGCGGCGACCGGGTCTTTCGAGTGCCATGCATGTGCTGTTGAACTGCAATGTCCCTTTCGACCTGCGTATTCAGGCCGCCAACGGCGGGCTGGCGAACGCAGAACATCCTGAGGGAGAAGGGCCTTACGCCGGAACACTGCCGTATGTCGTCGGCGTGAGTATCCCGGTGATGAAGCCTCAGGCGGCGCTGGTCACCCGCTCCTTCGAGGGACGCGAGCTGATCGGGGGGTCGACGGTTTCAAGCGGCGGGGGCGTCGCGTTCGACGGCATGCAATTGTCGGTCGCGCTGGGAAGTCCGCCCTCTGAGGCGGGGCTGCTGGCCGGCAAATACGGCGAGACGATCGTGATTACCGTCTCGCCAAGCTGATTTCAGAAGATCTTAGCCGACGCCCGACGTGCTGGCCAGGTTTCCAAGCCTGATCGCCGGACGGCTGACGGCGGCCAAGAAAGTCCTGTCACGTGGACGGGAAAGTGGAGCGTAGAAAAAACGTCAACCGGCCAGCGCGGGTCAGCGATGGTCATCTGCAGAAGGGGAATACCATGAAGAAGTTTCTGATGAGCACTGCCGCCGTCGCCATGACGCTGTCGAGCGTTGCCGCCACGGCGCAGACCCACAAGTCGGCCGACGAGATGACGCAGTTCTCCGCAGCGGCGGTGCCCGAAATTTCCCACATCGATCGTCAGTACATCATTTTCCCGTTTGTTTGGAAGGATGTGAAGGTCGTCGATCAGGCCGCTCAGACGTCGGAGCAGCAGTTCAACAAGAACATCGGCAGCAAGTATGCGCAGAGCGGCAACGCGCCCGACAACACCGACTCGGCTTCGTCGGACGCCAGCGCCAACAAGCAGACCTTCACCATCTCGGGTACGGTCAGCAAGGACTGCTCGTTCTACGGCGGCGGTTCTTCGTCGCACAACATGGGGCTGAACACGATCGGCATCCGCACCAACAACGACGCCAACGTGTCGCAGGCCTTCGCTCAGGCGTCGGACATCAACGCCAGCTTCCGCACCGAGACTGCGGGCTGCAACACCAGGAACACCGTGTCGATCAAGACCGCCGGTGCGCTGATGAACACGACCACCACCGACTATGACAGCGACGAGTTCACGAACTCGATCCCCTACACGGTGGACGCGACCTGGACCGGCGTGACCTCGGGCGCGAAGAAGGGTTCGAAGCAGGAAATCCTGACGACCGCCGGCGTGTCGAAGACCTACCCGCTGACCGGTGGCGCATGGCGCTCGGCCTTCGACATGCAGGTGAACGCACCGGCGCAGCCGAAGGGTCTGGTTTCGGGCACCTACAGCGACACGATCGAAGTGACGCTCGCGGCGGCCTGATCGGCTTCGACCTTGAACGGGGAAGGGAGGGCCAGCCGGCCTTCCCTTCTTCTTAACTGTTCATCTGCCTAAACATCGCCGTCACGAATCCCGGGGGGGATCAATTCGATGTTCAAGAACAAGCGCGCCGCGCGTCGCGTGGTGTCATGGGTGATCGCGCTCCTCGTCGCAGCCGGTTTCGCCGGTGTCGCCGCGGCGATGAGAGTGTCGCCGATGGTCGTCGAGATGTCGTCAACCGGCAGCGGCGCAGTGGCCCGCATCGAGGTGCAGAACCTCAACCAGGCCAACCTTCCGTTCGAAACGCGCGTCACGCGCATCGATTACGACGACAAGGGCGAGATGGTCGAAACGCCCGCGGACGGCGACTTCCTCGTCTTTCCGCCACAAGGCATGCTCACACCCGGCGCGCGACAGGTCGTGCGCCTGCAATGGGCCGGCCCCGCCGATCTGGCGTCGAGCCGCGGTTATTACGTGTCGGTCAACCAATTGCCCGTGCAGCTGACACCCGGTGCGGAGCAGAGCCCCGCGGCGCAGGTTCAGGTGGTCTACCACATGAAGGCGTTGGTCGTGGTCGCGCCGCCCGGTGCCAGCCCCAAGGTCGAGGTCGTATCGGCCAAGCCCGTCACCATCCTGCCGCCGCCCCCGCCGGGCGCACCCGGTGCCAAGCCAGCCGCAGCAGTAGCCGCCGCAGCCCCGGCGACCCCGCCCGTGCCGGGCGTTGAGGTAACCGTGCGCAACACCGGCGCGCGCTATGCGATGATGGCGGGGGCAACCTGGACGATCGAGGGCAAGGACACGGCGGGCAAGCCGCTGACCGTTACGCTGACGCAGGATGACCTGAACCGCAGCGTCGGCGTCGGCTATCTCGCCGCGCTGACCGGTCGCCGCACCTTTCAGGTGCCGACGGGTACCGCATTCGGTCCCGGGCCGATCAAGGTCCGCTTTGGCAAATGAAGGCGCGTCATGCCCTCCTGATAGGAGCGGCTGCATCAGCCTTCATGATACCACCGCCCTTCATGGCGGTGAGGGCCGACGCGCAGGTCAGTGTGCCCCTGCCGGGCGCCCGTCGCCCGGCTACGCCCGCGCCCACGCCCCCGCCCGTCCAGCAGCCGCCGGTCACGGTTCCGCTTCCCGGCCGGACGCCGCCGACCCCGACCGTGCCCGTCACGCCGGACGGGCGCCCCGATATCAACCCGTACCACCGCGACATCGCACTTACCGTGCCGCTGACCTTTCGCGATCAGACGCTGGGTGAATTGCCGGTGCAACTGACCGCGGACAGCCGGTTCAGCGTGTCATCGGCGCCCTTCCTCAAGCTGATCGGCAACCTGCTCAATCCGGCCGCTCGGGCAAAGCTGTCCGCGGTGCTGTCCACGCGCGAATTCTTCAGCGTCGACGATCTTGCGTCCACCGGCGTGTCGATCAACTTCGATCCCGGCGCACTGGCGATCGTGGTGCTCAAGATCGAGCCGACTGACCGCGCGCTGGAATCGCTCTTCGCGGCACCCCGTCGTGACAGCGAGACCGCCGATGTCGAGCCGGCGTTCTTCTCCGCCTACGTGAACGTCAGCGCGAGTGCGAGCAAGCTGTGGGGCTATGACGATCGCTTCACCAAACCCAATTTCTACCTGAACGGCGCGTCGCGCATCGGCCCGGTCGTGATCGAGGGCAACGCCCAATTCGCCGACAGCGGGCTCGCGTTCGGCAACGGGGGGTACCGGTTCGACCGCAACTTCGTTCGCGCGGTGTACGATCAGCCCGAGGCGTTTCGGCGCTTCTATCTCGGCGATCTGACGCCGGAAACGCGCGGGCAGCAAACCTACGTGCAGATGGGCGGCGTCGGCGTCACCCGCTCACGTCGCCGCTTTGACCCGTTCCGCTCGGCGATCCTGCAGGGCAATCGCCAGCTGGTGCTGCAGCGAGCGTCCACGGTCGACGTGATCCGCAACGGATCGCTGTTGAAGCAATTCCGGCTCGACCCCGGCTCGTACGACCTCAGTTCGCTTCCGCTCCTGACCGGCAGCAACAACGTCCAGGTCCAGGTGCACGACGATGCGGGCGTGGTGCAGAACATCGCGTACAATTCGTACCTCGACCCGATCGACCTGCAGCCGGGCGATTACGAATATGGCGCTTATTTCGGAAAGACATCGGACCGGTTCGGTCGCACACCGGTCTATTCGGGCGATCTCGCCTTCACCGGCTATTATCGCAAGGCCTTTGTCGATCGTCCGGCGCTGGGATTCGGGTTGCAGGCCAGCAGCCGCGTCCAGAACGTCATCGGGCAGACGCAATTCATCCTTCCGAACAGCAGTCGCCTGCAATTCGATCTGGGCCTCAGCCGCGTGAAAGGATCGGGGTTCGGCTACTCGTTCGGCACTTCCTACGAATTGCTGATCGACCGATCGGGCAACATCGATTCGCTGACGTTCAGCGGCGACTATCTGTCGCGGCGCTACGGCGGGCTCGGGTACACGCTTCCCGACAACAGCAGCGCGTGGAGCGTCTCGGCGCAGTACGACCGCCAGCTCATCACCAACCTGTCGCTGCTGATCGGCGCCAGTTACGTCCACAACCGCCGCGACATCGGAGACAATTACCGTATCGACGCCAACACCGCCTACCGGTTCTCCCCCAAGTGGAGCGTGCGTGGCGGCGTGAACTACACCAAGTACAGCGGAATCCTGCAAAGCAGCGGCCTGGGCTTCGCCTTGTCGCTCGTCTATCAGCCGAGCTACCGCGACCGGGTCGAGGTTCAGCACGATAACAGCATCAACACGACGTCGGCGTCGTACATCCATTCGCCGTCGGGGTTAATCGACAGTGTGGGCTACGGCGCGGTGCTCGGGCGCAGCCTCGGCTCGTCCAACGCGCAGGCGTTCGCCAACTACACCGGCAACCGTTTCGACGCTTCGATCAGCCACGCGAGCTTCGGAACCGATTTCAGCCACCTCACGCAGGCGCAGGCGACTACGATCCAACTTGGAACATCGCTCGCATTCGCCGGTGGGCATTTCGGCGTCGGTCGCCAGGTCACCGACAGCTTCGCGATCCTCTACCCGCACGAAACGTTGAAGGGGCATCAGATCGTCGCAGGCCAGTCTCTCGCCGAGAACGATTACCTCAGCAAGAGCGGGCTCCTGGGCGGCGCCGTGAACGGTTACCTCACGTCCTACAATCTGCAGTCGGTGCAATACGACATCAAGAACCCGCCGCCGGGCTATGATGTCGGCGCGGGCGTGGTCCGCATCCGCCCCCCCTATCGCAGCGGCTACGCCCTGAAGATCGGCACGGACGCGTTCGTCAGCGCAACGGGAACGCTGGAGACCGCCGCGGGCAAGCCGGTGATGCTGGCCGGCGGAACCATCAAGGCACTCGACGGCAAATCCGCGCCGACCACGCCGTTCTTCACCAACTCGATCGGACGTTTCGCGGTGCAGAACCTGCGTCCCGGCGCCCGTTACCGCGTGGAGCTGTTCTCCGACGGTTCCGCCTTCGAAATTTCGGTGCCCAAGACAACGACCGGTCTGGTCGATCTGAAAATCGTTCGCCTTCCCGCCGCGCCATGAGGAATACGCCTATGTCCGCCGTCAAAGCTGGTTTGCTCGCGCTGCTCAGCACGCTGTCTGCGGCTGCGGCCACGGCGCAGGTCAATCCGGCGCACGGCGCGGGGCAGGTTCCGCAATGCCAGCTTCACATCAACGTTCCCGCAGGCAGCTGGATTGTTGACGGCTTCGACCCTTTCGCAGGCACCGATCCGGGTGCAAGCTTCGATGTCCTGTTCGTCAACACAGGCGACCGCGAGTGCCGGTTCTTTCCGCTGTTCCAGCTCGATCAGGCACCATTCGGCATCCAGGCCGAGTCCGGACCGCGGGTACCGTACACGCTGTACGACGATCTCTCGAATTACGATGCGACCCCGCTCGGCGGACGGACGCTTCGCCGTGCCGTTGCGCAACCGGTGATCATCGCGCCGCACGGTCAGCAGGCCGGGCGTTACACCTTCCATACCCAGGCCAGCAGCCTGCCCGGCGACGGGTTCTTCACGCAGCGCCTGATCCTGGAGGCGGAGGACGTCAACGGAACGCCGATCATAGACCGTCAGATCCTGCTCGGAGTGCGCGTGCTGCCGAGTGCGGTGATGACGCTTGCGGGCGCATTCACACGGGTGAACGGACAGGCGGACGTCGATCTGGGCACGTTGCAGACCGGCATCGCGCCGGTGCCGTTGCAGCTTCAGGTGCGTAGTACGCGCGCCTACCAGCTGAGTGCGGAGTCACTGAACGGCGGCAGGCTGCGGCTCGGCACGACGGGATGGTATGTTCCGTACGATCTGATCGTGAACGGGCAGCAGAAACCCGCATCGGGCGGCCGTGTTTATGAATCCGCACGCACTACGGGTAACCATCAGGAGGTCTTGCCGCTCGGATTTCGCATCGGCTCCGTCGAACAGCATCGCGCGGGCATCTATTCCGACCTCCTGACGCTTACGGTGGCGGTTCAATAAACAGGGTGTCAGCTTGTCGGGCTCTTCGGATTAGGGCTGTTGCTGATCGATCATGTCCGGAAAGCGAAGAGTAGAAGCTGCCGACATCACAGCGTCCGCAATCAATTGCTCAAGCCAAACGATGATGAAACGAACGTTCAGCCGCCGTCAAAGCATTCAGACTCTGAGTGCCAGTGTGAACAATCAGTTCTGGCGGAGCCTGCCGCAAGCCGGTCCAGCTAAGACCCGCGTAAGTTCCCAAGCCAACAGCCGTTAGCTCAGGTGCTACTGCTTCGTTATGCAAGCACTTACAAAGGATGGTACCGCTTAAGGGCCTCAGACCTGTGACCCGATGCATCAAGAGCGCAGTGCTGTCCCGAAAGCAGGTTCATAGCGCCGACCCCACCCACCGGGAGGCAGCTACGGCAGCAGCAGCGACGCGTCCCCGTAGGAATAGAAACGGTAGTCGTTCGCGATCGCGTGCGCGTAGGCGGTCTGCATCCGCTCCAGCCCCATCAGCGCCGAGACCAGCATGAACAGCGTCGAGCGCGGCAGGTGGAAGTTGGTCATCAGCCCGTCGATGCCGCGAAAGCGGTAGCCGGGCGTGATGAAGATCGACGTGTCGCCCTCGAAGGCCTGGATCGTGCCGTCTTCGTGCGCCGCGCTCTCGATCAGGCGGAGCGACGTGGTGCCGACCGCGATCACGCGTCCGCCGCGCGCGCGTACCGCGTTCAGCCGGTCTGCCGTCGCGGCGTCGATCCGGCCCCATTCGGCGTGCATGCGGTGGTCGTCGGTATCTTCCGCCTTGACCGGCAGGAACGTGCCCGCGCCGACGTGGAGTGTCAGCGTCGCGTGCTCGACCCCCGCTGCGGCCAGCGCTGCGAGCAGATCAGGGGTGAAGTGCAGCGCCGCGGTGGGGGCGGCGACCGCGCCCGCCTCGCGCGCGAACATCGTCTGGTAGTCGTCCTGATCGCGCGCGTCGGTGGCGCGCTTGCCCGCAATATACGGCGGCAGCGGCATCTGCCCGGCACGCTCGAGCAGCAGTTCGACCGGCTCATCGCCGTGGAAATCGAGCGCCCAGCTGCCGTCCTCGCCGCGTGCATTGGCGGTGGCTGCGACGCCGTGGCCGAAGTCGATCGCGTCGCCGTCGCGCAGCCGCTTCGCATTGCGCACGAACGCGCGCCAGCGCCGCGGTCCCTCGCGCTTGTGGAGCGTCGCGCCGATCCGCGCCTGACCGCGCATGCCCTCCAGCTGCGCCGGGATCACGCGCGTGTCGTTGAAGACGAGCAGGTCGCCCGCGCGGAGTTGATCGGGCAGATCGGAGACGACGCGGTCGTGCAGCCCCGCGCCGTCGACCACCAGCATCCGCGCGGTATCGCGCGGCGCGGCCGGGCGCAGCGCGATGCGCTCGTTCGGCAGATCGAAATCGAACAGGTCGACGTTCACGCGCCTACCCTTCCCTCAGCTCAGCGCGATCAGCGGCGCGGGCTGCGCTTCTTTGCCGGGGCGGGCGTCGGCGCGGGTGCGGGCTTCGCCCCCGGCAGCGTCACGTCGCCGAGCGCGGCGGGGATCACTGCTTGCGCGGGCGCGGGCTGGTACGCGGGCGGGTTGTCGCTGGCGATATAGGCGTGGAGGATGCGCGACGGGTTCGCCGGCGGCTCGCCGCGCTCGATCGCGTCGACGTAGTTCATGCCGGTCATCACGCGACCGAACACGGTGTATTTCTTGTCGAGCTGCAAACGCGGCTGAAACACGATGTAGAACTGGCTGTTCGCGCTGTCTTCCTTCTCCGCGCGCGCCGCCGCCACCGCGCCGCGCACGTGCGGCAGGTAGTTGAACTCGGCCGCCACGTCGGGCAACTGCGACCCGCCGGTGCCGTCGCCCTTGGGGTCACCGCCCTGCGCCATGAAGCCGTCGATCACGCGGTGAAACGTCAGCCCGTCGTAGAAATGCTGCCGCGTCAGCGTCTTGATCCGCTCCACCATCTTGGGCGCGACATCGGGCCGCAGCAGGATCGCGACGCGACCGCCGGTCGACAGGTCGAGCAGCCAGACGTTCTGGAGATCGGTGGTCGGCAGCGGCTGCGCGGGCGAAGCGGCTTGCGGCGCCTGCGCGAGGGCGGGCAGCGCCAGGAACGACAGGATCAGCGACAGGAAAGCGGCGAGAAAGCGCATCGGGCCTACACGGGTGATGACAGGGACGGCGCTCACCTAAAGCAATTCGCAGCTTGCGCCAAACTGAATGGCGCGTGGGACTCGCCAAACCGAATGGCGCGGGCCTCAGCTGCCACGACGCCCGACCACCTCGACGCGCGCGACCACTTCCTCGCAGATCGCGGGCGTCACGAACTTGCGGATGTCGCCGCCGAAGATCGCGATCTCCTTGACCAGCTTCGACGCGATCGGCTGCAACGCGACATCGGCCATGAGGAAGACCGTCTCGATCCGGTCGTTCAGCTTCTGGTTCATGCCGGCCATCTGGTACTCGTACTCGAAATCGGCGACCGCGCGCAGGCCGCGCACGATCACGCTGGCGCGCTCACGCTCGGCGAAGTTCATCAGCAGCGAATCGAATTGCACGACGCGCACGTCGCCGGAGATGGCGGCAACCTCGCGCTCGACCATCGCCATCCGCTCCTCGACCGAGAACATCGGCGACTTGGACGGATTGGTGGTCACACCGATCACCAGCCGGTCGACCAGCTTCGCGCCGCGCCGGATAATGTCCATGTGACCGAGCGTCACGGGGTCGAAGGTGCCGGGATAGACGCCGATGCGGGGAAGGCGTTCGCTCGTGTCGGCCATGCTCAGCGATCCCGCTCGACGACGAAGCGGGCGATCTGGCGCAGCAGGTCGGCCTCGGCGCCATAGTGGCGCAGGTGATCGAGCGCTTGGTCGACCAGCATCCGCGACTGTTCGCGCGCGCGGGGGACGCCTAGCAGCGAGACGAAGGTCTCCTTGCCCGCCGCCTCGTCCTTGCGCAGTTTCTTGCCCGCCAGTTCCTCGTCACCCTCGACGTCCATCAGATCGTCGACGATCTGGAACGCGAGGCCGAGGTCGTGGGCGTAGCCGCGCAAAGGCGTGCGCTGTTCCGGGGACACGCGGCCAAGGATCGCGCCCGCTTCCACCGCGGCGCAGATCAGCGCGCCGGTCTTCAGCTGCTGCAACCGCGTGACCGTACCGAGGTCGAACGTCTCGCCTTCCGCGACCAGATCCATCATCTGCCCGCCCGCCATGCCCGCAGGCCCGGACGCGCGCGCCAGATCGGCGATCAGTTCGGCGCGCACGCCCGCGTCGGGGTGCGTTGCCGGGTCAGCCAGCACCTCGAACGCGAGCGCGTGGAGGCAGTCGCCTGCCAGAATCGCGGTCGCCTCGTCGTACGCCTTGTGAACGGTCGCCTTGCCGTGGCGCAGGTCGTCGTCGTCCATCGCGGGCAGATCGTCGTGAACGAGCGAATAGACGTGGATCGCCTCCAGCGCGGTCGCCGCACGTCCCGCCTGATCGGGGTCGACATCGAACAGCCGCGCGGTTGCGAACACGAGCAGCGGGCGCAGCCGCTTGCCCCCGCCGATCGCGGCGTGGCGCATCGCCTGATACAGCCGGGCGCGCGCATCATCGGGGACGGCGAGAAGCGCGTCGAAGCGGCGATCGATCTCCGCCTGCACCTCGACCAGCGCGTCGGCGAGGCTGGGCGTAGCCGGCTGAACGGGCGCGGAGCTCATCCGGCGTTGAAGGCTTGCACGCCCGCGGGCCTGCCGTCGGCTCCGACGCGGATCGCCTCGATCCTGGCCTGCGCCGCGTCGAGCCGGTCGGCGCAGCGCTGCCGCAGCACGCTGCCGCGCTCGTACAGCCGGATCGCATCCTCCAGCGGGGTGTCGCCTGATTCCAGCTTGCCGACGATGCCTTCCAGCTCGCGCATCGCTTCCTCGAACGACAGGTTCTCGATCGCCTGATCCATGTGCGCGGCTATGCGGCAGCGCGGCAGTTCGGGTCAAGGATCGACGGAAGCGCTCACCCCGCCTCGGCGCGGATCTCGGCGAGCAGGTCCTTGCGGCTGAGCTTGCCGATCATCGTCTTGGGCAGGCCTGCTCGCACCACCACCGCGTCGACGCGCTCGTGCTTGCCGAGCCTGGGGTTGAGCCAGGCGAGCAGTGCGGCGCCGTCGCTCGCGCCCTCCCCATCGGTGTCGTTCAAGGTGACATAGGCGCGCGGCACCTCGCCGCGATAGGCGTCGGGCATGCCCACGACCAACGCCTCCTTGATCGCGGGGTGATTGTAGAGGATTTCCTCGATCTGGCTCGGGAACACCTTGAACCCGCCGACCGAGATCATGTCCTTCAACCGGTCGACCACTTGGACGAAGCCGTCCTCGTCGATCACGCCGACGTCTCCGGTGCGCAGCCACTGCTCGCCGTCGAGCGTTACGAACGCGTCGGCTGCGGCTTCCGGGCGGTTCCAGTAACCCGCCATCACCTGCGGACCCTGTGCAACGATCTCGCCCGGCTCACCCGCGGCGACTTCTCTCGTCGCGTCCTCCTTGTCGACCAGCCGCAGCCGCGTGCCCGGCACCGGCTGCCCGATCGTGCCCGGGCGCTGCTCGCCCTCGTACGGATTGCACGTCAGCACGCCAGAGCTCTCCGACAGGCCATACCCTTCCACCAGCCGCGCGCCCGTCGCCGCCTGCCACTTGTCGCGCAGCTCCGCGGGAAGCGGCGCACCGCCCGACACGCACATGCGCAGCGACGAAAAGTCGGTCCCGGCGAACTTCGCGTGATCGATCAGCGCCTGGTACATCGTCGGCACGCCGGGCAGCGCGGTCGCCTTCGTCCGCGTGATCGCGTCCAGCACCTGCCCCGCCTCGAACCGCGGCAGCAGCACCATCTCGCCGCCGTTCAGCACGGTGCGGTTGAGCACGCAGGTGTTGGCAAAGACGTGGAACAGCGGCAGCGCGCCGACGATGCGGTCGACCTCGTCGCGGTGCGGGTCGAGCGAGGCGACCTGTCGCGCGTTGGCGGTAAGATTCGCGTGCGTCAGCATCGCCCCCTTGGGCGCGCCGGTCGTCCCGCCGGTATATTGGATCAGCGCCACGTCCTCGACCGGATCGATCGCGGACGCCGCGAACGCACCGTCATTGTCGATCAGCGCCGAGAACGCGGTCACGCGCGCGTCGTCGGGGCGCTTGGCCACCTCTTTTCCTCGGAACAGGCGGTAGACGAGCGACTTCGCCGGCGGCAGCGCGCCCGCGACCGATCCGACGATCAGCCGCTCGAGCCCGCTCTGGTCGAGTACCTTGAGGGCGGTCGGCAGTAAGGCGCTGGCCGAGATCGTGAACAGCACGCGCGTGCCCGAGTCCTCGACCTGGTGGACCAGTTCGTCGACCGTGTAGAGCGGCGAGAAATTGACCACGGTCGCGCCGAGCAGCAGCGCGCCGTAGTAAGCGGCGACGTAGTGCGGCACGTTGGGCAGGAAGAGACCGATCCGATCCCCCTTGCCGTAGCCGAGTGCTGCGAGCCCGGCAGCGACCCGCCGGGCGCCGTCCGCGACCTCGGCGTAACTGTAGTGCCGCCCCAGAAAATCGATCATCGGGCGCGTCGCGTGGCGCTCGGTCGAGGCCGCGAACAGGTCGGGCATCGACATCGGCGGCAAGTCGACCTCCCAGGGCGTGGGGTGACGATATCGGGACTGCCAGGCGCGTTCGTCGGTCATTGACACGCGTGTAAGCAACAGCCGCGTACGCTTCAATCGACGAAGCGTGACTTTACGTGTCCGTCAACCGCTCACCCCGTGATGCGCGGTGCGGTCCAGGTGTAGAGCACGGAGAAGCCCACCAGCCCCAGATCGATCGCGGCCTGGATGCGGTGCGGCGACGTGTCGCGCGCCTCGTGCGTCATGATCTTCAGGTCGGCCGAGGGGTGTTTGAACGCGACCAAAGCGAGCGCGGCACCGGTGGCGGCAATGGCGATGCGACGGCGCTGGTTCATCGAACTCCCCTCTGCGCATCCGTGTACAAGATCGCCGGCGTCGCGAAAAGGGCCGCGACGACGGCGCCGCTCAGGCCGCGAGCGACAGGCTCGCCACGCGCGCGCGGTCGCGCCCCGCCGTCTTGGCGGCGTAGAGCGCCTGATCCGCCATCCGGTACATCGCCGCCCAGTCGCCCTCGCTCTCCAGCGCGCCCGCGTGGCTGCCAACCGAGACGGTGATGGTGAGGTCGTACGGCATGCGTGCCGCGCGGACCGCGTCGAGGATCATGTCGGGCAGCCCGCGCGTATCGGCGGGCACGAGGATCGCGAACTCCTCGCCGCCGATGCGCGCGACCAACGCACCGTGCGGTGCCGCGACGCGCAATGCGCGCGCGATGCGGCGCAATACCTCGTCACCCAGATCGTGACCGAGCGTATCGTTGACCTGCTTGAAATGATCGACATCGGCGAGGACCAGCAGCTGCGGCGCGCGCGCACCCTTGGCCAGCGCCTCGCGCAGAAACGACCGTCGGTTGAGCAACTCGGTCAGCGGATCGGTATCGGCAAGCATCCGCGCGGCGAGTTCCTCCGCGCGCGCCGCGTCCCGCTCCACCGACAGCAGGCGGATGCGGTAGGAGATCGCGACGCTCGACACCAACGCCTCGACGGTCATCGCGGCGAGCGTCGAATTGTCGAGCCAGGTGCTCGACGCGATCAGGTGCAGGCTGCTCATCGTGCGGATTGCGGCCAGCAGGAACGGCGCGGCCCAGGCGACGCCGAACACCCACAGGTAATTGCTGCGCTCGCGCCGCGCGCGCAGCAGGATCACGCCCGCCAGGATCGTCAGCAGCGCGAAACCGAGCGAGTAAAGCAGGTCGAGCAACCGCGCCTGCCACGGTGCCAGCAGCACGAACGCGGCGGCGGTGAGCACCAGATACGCGCCGACCGCGTTCGTCGCCCACGTTGTACGCCGCCCGAACACGCGCGGCTCGAAGAAGTGACGCGCGAACCGCAACGCCATCAGCGCCGCGGCGGCGAGCGCGACGTAATTGACGCGCAACCGCGCGAGATTGCCCGGCTCCGGCCACAGCCACGCCATCGCGCCCGACGACGAGAAGGCGTAGGTGGCGAGTGCGGCGACCATCCCGCAATAAGCGAGCTGGAAGCGGTGCCGAAGCGCCGACCATAGCGACAGATTGTACACCAGCAGCGCCAGGCAAAGCCCGCCGAAGCCGCCGTACAGCGCGGCGAAGACGAGGTTTCGTCGGACGCTCTCAGCCGGCGTGGCGAGCCGCGCGTTGGAGACGATGCCGCGGACGTTGGCGGCTCCGCGCACGTGCCATAATATCTGCGTCAGCGCGGCGCCTCGCACCGGCACCGGCTGCTCGAACACCGCGCCGAGTGCGATCGATCGCGCCGCGCCCTCGTCGTCGATCACGCGGCGCACCACGACCCCGTCGGCGTAGCGGAAATAGATCGTCGCGCCCTGCTGCCACAGGCTCCACGACCGCAGCACGCGCGCGCCGGTCTCCACGCCCGCGGGCAAGGCGGTGGCGCGCACCCAGAAATCGCCGGCGCCGAAGCGCAGTTGCGGCGTGGTGCAGTCGAACCGCGTGCGCGTGCGCAGCATCATCCAGGCGGTGTCATCGGTTCGCACCGGGGCGACACAGGTCGCGACGGCCTCACCCGCGGTCGCACTCTGCGCCGCCGCGGGACGCATCAACAGAAGCGCGAGCGCGAATGCGGCAGCGATTGATTTCCAGAACACACCGACGGGCATGCCCGACCGTATCGTCGCCGGTACGAAGATATCGTAAATTCCGGCCTTACCGGCCGCTCGCCGTCCAGCGATCAGTGGCGTTCAGCGTGCTCCGTTCAACCCCGCGCCGACATCCGCCTGCGGCAGGTAGCGCGGGGGCACGCGCGCGTGCGACGCCTGCTCGTACGCGTAACCTGCGCCGAGCACGCGCTGGTCGTCGCCGCGCGTGCCAATGAACGACAGCCCGACCGGCAGGCCGCGGACCAGCCCCATCGGCACGGTCAGGTGCGGATAGCCCGCGATCGCGGGAAGACTGGCCGCGGACGGCCCGCCATATTGATCGCCGTAGACGGGATCGCTCAGCCACGCCGCGCCGTAACTCGGCTCGACTAGCACCTGCGCCCCCGCCTGCGCCAGCATCGCGTCGACCCCCTGCGCGCCGGCGAGCCGCAGCGACTTGGCGCGTGCGGCCTTGTAGGCAGGGTCGGACAGCCCCTTGGTTTGCGCCGCCTTCTCGAACGTTTCCTGCGCGAAGAACGGCATCTCCGTGCCCGCGTGCGCGCGGTTGAAGGCGATCACCTGATCGAGCGTGCGCGTTTGTACGGCCTGGGGCGTGGTGGCGAGATAGCTGTTCAGGTCGGCCTTCAACTCGGTCAGCAGCACCTGGAATTCGGCCTCGCCCAGCCCGTCGAGCTTGGGCGGCGTGACCTCGACCAGCGTCGCGCCCTGTGCGCGCAGCACCGCGAGCGCGGCGTCGAAGCGCGCGGCGAGATCGGCGGGCAGAGCGCGCGGGCGAATGACGCCGACGCGCATTCCCAACAGCGCCGCGGTCGACAGCCCGGCGGTATAGTCGCGCACCTGCGTGCCCGCGGTTGCCGGATCGGCCGGATCGGGCGCCGACATGGCGGAGAGGAGCAAGGCGGCGTCGCGGACGCTGCGCGCCATCGGCCCGGCGGTGTCCTGGCTGTGGCTGATCGGGACGACATGGGTGCGGCTGACGAGCCCGAGCGTCGGCTTGAACCCGACCAGACCATTCAGCGACGACGGACAGGTGATCGACCCGTCGGTTTCGGTACCCACTGCCGCCGCTGCGAAGCTCGCCGCAACCGCCGCGCCCGATCCCGACGACGATCCGCAGGCGGTGCGGTCGAGCGCGTAGGGGTTGCGCACCAGCCCGCCGACCGCGCTCCACCCACTCATCGAATGGTCGGAACGGATGTTAGCCCATTCAGACAAATTGGTCTTGCCCAGGATCACCGCGCCCGCCGCGCGCAGCCGGGCGACGAGCGGCGCGTCGCGGCCGGTCACGTTGGCGGCGAGCGCGAGGCTGCCCGCGGTAGTGGCGACCCGGTCGGCGGTTTCGACATTGTCCTTGATCAGGATGGGTACGCCGTGGAGCGGCCCCCGTATGCGTCCGGCCTTGCGCTCGGCATCGAGCACGCGCGCCTGCGCCAGCGCGTCGGGGTTGAGCGCGATCACGCTGCGTAGGCTCGGCCCCTTGCGATCCATCGCGGTGATACGCGCCAGATAGGCGCGGGTCAGATCGACGCTGGTCGCGCGCCCCGCGGTCATCGCCGCCTGCACCTGCTCGACCGATTGCTCCTCGACTGGCACGGTGCGCGCCGCGACGGAGAGTGGTGCCGCGAGCATCGTGGCGGCGAGCAGCAGGCGCGAGAAACGGTTGATCATGCGCGAATGATGCGGCGCGCGTCGGCGAGGCGCAAGCGGGTTACCGGCCAGTATAGGTAAACACGACGGGCACGATGATCGGCATGTCCTCGACCTTGCCCTCCCGCGTGACGGGGACGATGCGGAAGATCGGCGACATCTTCACCGCCGCCTGCCCGAAGCCCGATCCGTTCGGGATTTCGGCGAGCGCGCGGCAGCTCTTCGGCGGGCCAATCTTGGGCACGACGCATTCGAGGATCGCCTTGCCCGACAGTCGCGCGGCGCGGGCGCGCTCGGGCCAGTACGGCTTCATCTCCAGGTTGGTCGGCACCTGCTGCCAGCGCGCGCGCACCGGCTTGCCGCGGCCACGACCCGCGCCGTTGCCGTCACCCTTCCCGCTGCCGGCGCCCGCACCCTCGCTGCTACCGATCCCGGCACCCATCGCCGCGCTGCCCAGACCCGCGATCGAGTCGGCCGCGGGGGCGAGCGACGTGGCGAAGCCGTCGGCCGTGATCGGCGCCGCGCGGATCGGTGACTGGTCGAGCAGTGCCGGCGGCAGCGGAATCTGCGGCAGTGGCGCGGGCGGGCGCTCGACCTGCGTGTTCCGGGGCGAGGCGCGCCCGGCCGAGGCGCCACCGGGATCGTCGTTGTGTGTCGTCGCAGGATCGGGCGGGACACGGGCCGGTGTCGGCGGTACCTCCATCGCTGGCTCAGGCGGCGGTGGCACGTCGAAGGTCTTCAACGCGGGCACCGGCAGGCTGCGCGGCAAGGGCGAGACCGGCGACCATAGCAGCAGCGCGACGACCGCCAGATGCAGCGCGACCGACGCGCCCGCCCAGCGTGTCCGACGCGGATCGTGTCCCAGCGCTGATCGTCGGTAGAGCGTAACCGAACTCCGCGAGGTGGATGGACGAGTTTGACGCCGACCCGCGCACGGTCAAGCTGCTTCCAACGTGTTATTTCTTACAGTCGGCAACCGCTGGTCTAACCCCGGTCCCGGCCCTATCTCGCGCGACATGAACCCTAATGGTGTTATCTGGTCGGCGGCGGTGTGGATCATCCCGCTGGTGATCGCGATCGTCTTTCACGAGGTAAGCCACGGCCTCGCCGCACGTGCGCTGGGCGATCCGACCGCGGCGCAGCTTCGTAGGCTGTCGTTCAATCCCCTACGCCACGTCGATCCGATCGGCACGGTGGTGCTGCCGCTGATGCTCGCTATCGCCAAGGCGCCGGTGTTCGGCTGGGCAAAACCGGTGCCGGTCGACGCGCGGCGGATCACGCGCACCAACCCCCGCACGGGCATGCTGCTGGTCGCGCTCGCGGGACCGGGGATGAACTTGGCGCTGGCGTTCGTCGGCGCGCTGCTGCTCGGCATCTTCGCGCACTGGGTCGGTGAGCCGGCGGACGGCAGCGCGGCGGCGTTCATCGGCGCGAACCTCGTCAACTTCCTGCTGATCAACGTCTTTCTCGCGCTGTTCAACCTCATCCCCCTGCCCCCGTTCGACGGCGGGCACGTCGTTGCAGGCCTCTTGCCCGAACGCGCGGCGCTGCAATGGGACAAGCTCGCGCGCTTCGGCTTTCCGCTGCTCATCATCCTGCTGCTGGTGCTGCCCGCGCTGGTGCCGGGCGCCAACATCGTCCAGCGGCTGGTCGCACCGCCCGCGCAGGCGCTGACGCAACTCTACCTCCGCATCGCGGCGGCGATCGCCTGAGATGCACGGCTGGCTGATCATCGACAAACCCGTAGGGCTGGGCTCGACGCAGGCCGTCTCGGCGGTAAAGCGCGCGCTGCGCATCGCCGGCGCGGCAAAGGTAAAGGTCGGGCACGGCGGCACGCTCGATCCGCTGGCGAGCGGCGTGCTCCCGATCGCGCTGGGCGAGGCGACCAAGCTCGCCGGGCGGATGCTCGACAGCGACAAGGTTTACGCCTTCACGCTGGCCTTCGGCACGCAGACGACGACGCTCGACACCGAGGGCGAGGCGATCGCCACCAGCGACGTGCGCCCGACCACCGCCGAGATCGACGCGGTACTGCCGCGCTTCACCGGCGCCATCGCGCAGGTGCCGCCGGCCTATTCGGCGCTAAAGGTCGGCGGGCAGCGCGCCTATGATCTGGCGCGCGCGGGCGAGAAGGTCGTGCTCGCCTCGCGCGACGTCACGATCCACAGCCTGACGCGCGAGGGCGATGACGCGGCGGACACGTCGCTCGATCAGGTCACGCTGGTCGCGCACGTATCGAAGGGCACCTATATTCGCAGCCTGGCGCGCGACATCGCGCAGGCGCTCGGCACGGTCGGCCACGTCACCTGGCTCCACCGGGTCAAGGCGGGGCCGTTCGCGCTCGCGCAAGCGATAACGCTGGACAAATTGGACGCGGCCGCTAAGGCATCGGCGCTTGAACCGTTACTCCTGCCATTGAGGGCGGGGCTGGACGACATCCCGGCCTTTACCCTCACCCCCGACCAGGCAGGCGCGCTCCGACAGGGGCGGGTGCTGGACGGGATCGCCGCCGACGATGGTCTCGTCTTCGCGTGCACGGGCGACACGCCCGTCGCGCTGGCCGAGGTCGAAGCCAACCAGCTTCGCGTCGTTCGCGGCTTCAATCTGTGAACCGATGTCGAGGATAAAGATACAATGTCGATCACCGCAGAACGCCGCCAGGAACTCGTCAAGGAACACGCCCGCGCAGAGGGTGACACCGGTTCCACCGAGGTCCAGGTCGCGATCCTGACCGAGCGCATTCGCAACCTGACCGAGCATTTCAAGGGCCACGCGAAGGACAACCACTCGCGCCGCGGCCTGCTCATGATGGTCAACAAGCGCCGCTCGCTGCTCGACTACCTCCGCAAGAAGGATGGTCAGCGGTATCTCGATCTCATCGCGAAGCTCGGGCTTCGCAAGTAAACGGTGGAGGGCGGCTCTCGGGCCGCCCTTTGCTTATCGGCGCCTTCGCAATCCGGCGAAGGGCGCATGGGGCGATCAACAGCCCCGCACCGCGCAGGCCGGACAGCCTGCACCAAGAGGCCCCGGGTGCATCGGGCATCCGGTCCAAAGGAAATCATATGTTCGATACCAAGAAGGTCAGCATCGAATGGGGTGGCAAGACCCTGACGCTGGAAACCGGCAAGGTCGCGCGCCAGGCCGACGGTGCCGTGATCGCGACGCTGGGCGAGACGGTCGTGCTGTGCGCGGTCACCGCCGCCAAGACGGTCAAGGAAGGGCAGGACTTCTTCCCGCTCACCGTCCACTATCAGGAAAAGTTCTCGGCCTCGGGCCGCATCCCCGGCGGCTTCTTCAAGCGCGAGCGCGGCGCGACCGAGCGTGAGACGCTGGTCAGCCGCCTGATCGACCGTCCGATCCGCCCGCTGTTCCCCGAAGGTTTCTACAACGAGATCAACTGCATCGCGCAGGTGCTGTCGTACGACGGCGAGAACGAGCCCGACATTCTCGCGATGGTCGCCGCTTCCGCCGCGCTGACGATCTCGGGCGTGCCGTTCATGGGCCCGATCGGCGCCGCGCGCGTCGGGTACAAGGACGGTGAGTATCAGCTCAATCCGACCGACGCCGAGGTGCTGAACGGCGACCTCGACCTCGTCGTCGCCGCCACGCACGACGCGGTGATGATGGTCGAATCGGAAGCCAAGGAGCTGTCCGAGGACGTGATGCTCGGCGCCGTCATGTTCGCACACAAGGCGAGCCAGGACATCATCAACGCGATTATCGATCTCGCCGAGCAATCGGCTAAGGATCCGTGGGAGCTGGCGCCGGTCGAGGACAAGTCGGCGAAGATGGCCAAGCTCAAGAAGGCCATCGGAAAGGACATGGAGGCGGCCTACAAGCTGACCGACAAGCAGGCGCGTCAGACCGCGGTCAACGCCGCGCGTACGAAGGCACGCGAGGCGTTCGCGTCGCTCAAGGATAGCGATCCGGCCGAGTATCTCGGTACCTTGAAGCTGGTGAAGAAGCTCGAGGCCGACATCGTGCGCGGCGCGATCCTCAAGACCGGTCGCCGCATCGATGGCCGCGACACCAAGACGGTGCGTCCGATCGAGGCGGAGGTCCACTTCCTGCCGCGCGCGCACGGCTCGGCGCTGTTCACCCGCGGCGAGACGCAGACGATCGCGACCACCACGCTCGGCACGCGCGACGCGGAGCAGATGATCGACGGCCTGAACGGCCTGTCGTACCAGAACTTCATGCTCCACTATAACTTCCCGCCCTATTCGGTCGGTGAAGTCGGTCGCTTCGGTGCGCCGGGTCGCCGCGAAGTCGGCCACGGCAAGCTCGCCTGGCGCGCGCTGCACCCGGTGCTGCCGTCGAAGGAGGAGTTCCCCTACACGATCCGCGTGACCTCGGACATCACCGAGTCGAACGGCTCGTCGTCGATGGCGACGGTTTGCGGCGGTTCGCTGTCGATGATGGACGCCGGCGTGCCGCTGAAGCGCCCGGTGTCGGGCATCGCGATGGGCCTGATCCTTGAGGGCAAGGACTATGCGGTCCTGTCCGACATCCTGGGTGACGAGGATCACCTGGGCGACATGGACTTCAAGGTCGCCGGCACCAGCGAGGGCATCACGTCCTTGCAGATGGACATCAAGATCGCCGGCATCACCGAGGAGATCATGCGCGTCGCCTTGAAGCAGGCGCATGAGGGCCGCGCGCACATTCTAGGCGAAATGGCGAAGGCGCTCGACTCGACGCGTACCGAGCTGTCGGCGCACGCGCCGCGGATCGAGACCTTCACGATCGACAAGTCGAAGATCCGCGAAGTGATCGGCACCGGCGGCAAGGTGATCCGCGAGATCGTCGCGACGACCGGCGCCAAGGTCGACATCGACGACGAGGGCGTGATCAAGGTGTCGTCGTCGGACCAGAGCCAGATCGAGGCCGCGATCAACTGGATCAAGGGCCTGGTCGAAGAGGCCGAGGTCGGCAAGATCTACAACGGCAAGGTCGTCAACATCGTCGACTTCGGTGCGTTCGTGAACTTCATGGGTGGCAAGGATGGCCTCGTCCACGTGTCTGAGATGAAGAACGAGCGCGTCGAGAAGCCGACCGACGTCGTCTCCGAGGGCCAGGAAGTGAAGGTCAAGGTCCTCGAGATCGATCCGCGCGGCAAGGTCCGCCTGTCGATGCGCGTCGTCGATCAGGAAACGGGCGAGGAGCTGGAGGACACGCGTCCGAAGCGCGAACCGCGCGAGGGCGGCGAGCGCGGCGATCGTGGTCCGCGGCGCGACGGCCGCGGCGGCGGTGACCGTGGCCCGCGCCGCGAAGGTCGTGGTGACCGCGGCGGCGACCGCGGACCGCGTCGCGAGCGCAGCGAAGGCGGCAAGGACAACGGACCCGATCCCGAGTTCGCCCCTGCGTTCCTGACCGGTGACCGCGACTAAGCGCCAGCTGTCAGCGATGACATGAGAAGGCCCCCGGCAGCGATGCCGGGGGCCTTTTTGCTGGTCTTGACCGGTGTGTTATCGTGCCGGTCATGAGTGACGATGCGCATGCGAAGGTCAGCGTCAGCGCAGCCGACACATCACGTCATCTCCGTCCAACAAGAGCGGCCACATGCCTCGGACGCGCGCCTCAGCCGTGCAGCGCGCGGCGCAGCGCCTCGATGCTGTCGCGGCGTGCCGCTTGCGCAACGCGCGCGTCGGGCACGATGTTAAAGGCGTGGAACGCGCCCGGATAGACGTGCAGCTCGCACGGCACCCCGGCCGCGATCAGCCGCTTGGCGTAATCGAGATCCTCGTCGACGAAGAGGTCGATCGCGCCCGTCGCGATGTAGGTCGGCGGCAGTCCGGCAAGATCGCTCGCGCGCGCGGCCGCAGCGTACGGTGATACGTCGTCGCCGCCGGGCGCATGGCCGAGCAGCGCCGTCCAGCCGAACGCATTCTTGTCGGCGTTCCAGACGAACTCGCCCGCGGTCGGGTGCGGCGCGCGCACGCAGGTACGGTCGTCGATCATCGGATAGATCAGGTGCTGGAACACGAGTTTATACTCGCCGCGGTCACGTGCGAGCAGCGCCAGCGCGGCGGCGAGCCCGCCGCCCGCGCTCTCCCCCATCACGCCCAGCCTGCGCGTGTCGATGCCGAGCGTCGCAGCGTGTGAGACGACATGCGCCAGCGCGGCGTAGCAATCCTCAATGTTGCCGGGGAAATGCGTCTCAGGGGCCAAGCGATAGTCGACCGACACGATCGCGCAGCCGAGCTCCGCCGACAGCGAACGGTGGATGTCGCGGAGGTCATCAACCTTGCCCGCCACGTAACCGCCGCCGTGCATGTGCAGGATACATGGCAGCGCACCCTCGGCGTCGCTCGGGCGGTAGCAGTGCAGCGGCACCTCAGGCGCGCCGTCGCGCCCCGGTGCCACCACCACCTGCTGATCGACCGCGACCGGCGGCATCGGCGGGCGCGGGAAGGTCCGCGCGCGGACGAGCGGCAGCGTCTGCTCGTTCAGCTCGAACACGGGCAGCAGGTCGAGCAAGCCGACTAGTTCGGGGTCGACCAGGTGGCGCGTGTTCATGGCGGTGCTGCTCAGAAACGTCAGTTGCGGAAGCTCGGATCGATCCGGTCGAGTTTGCGCAGCAGCGCTGGCCAAGCGAGCTTTTGCGCTAGACCGCCCATGCCCTTCGGGTTCGACTGACCCGCGACCTTGTGCTCGACCCCTTGCGGCGGATTGTTGAGATGCTCGCGTCCAGCCGACAGCATCATCACCTGCGCCTCGCACGCGCGCTCGAGGAAGTAGAGCCTGAGGAAGCACGAAGCGACGGTGTCACCGACCGCCAGCGTCCCGTGGTTGCGCAGGATCATCGCGTTCTTGGTGCCGATGTCGGCGACGAGCCGCTCGCGCTCGTCAAGGTCGGTCGCAATGCCCTCATAGTCGTGGTAGGCGACATCGTGCTGCGCGATCATCGCGGTCTGCGTGTGCGGCAAGAGCCCGAACTCCATCGCCGACACCGCCTGCCCGTGCGGGGTGTGGAGATGCATCACCGCCGCGGCATCCTCGCGCGCCATGTGGATCGCGGAATGGATCGTGAAACCGGCCGGGTTGACCGGGTGCTCGCTCTTGCCGACCGGATTGCCCTCGACGTCGATCTTGACGAGGCTCGACGCGGTGATCTCCTCGAACATCATGTCGTACGGGTTGATCAGGAAATGGTGCTCGGGTCCCGGCACCCGCGCGGACAAATGCGTGAAGATCAGATCGTCCCAGCCGTATAGCGCAACCAGGCGGTAGGCGGCCGCGAGGTCGACCCGCGCCTCCCACTCGCCCGGCGCATAATGCGATTGGCTGTCCACGGTCGCGAGCGTTGCCATGACGTGATCCTCTCCGTTTCGTTTCGCAACGTCATACCGCAGGATCGAAGACGCGTCACCCCTGCCCGACGCATGCCGCTCATCCAACGTACCGCAGCCCGCAAGCATGTGCAGGCGCAGACAGCATGCGTAATCGCGCCCGTCTGGATCGTTGCGCTCGGTGACGAAACGGCCATAGAGCAGCCACATGGCGGTGATGGCGCGCGTGCGCGACTTCCTTCGTGAAGAACAATGGACGTTCGCGCAGCACGAACTGCCGGCGCTGCCGGGCTCGCCCGGGTCGCCCGATCATCCGACGCGCCGACGGATCGCCTACGGGTTGATCGGCGTGCTGCTCGGGCTGACCGCGGGGTTCGGCAACGCGTTGATCACCGCCAACACGACCACGCTGCAGGGCGCGCTGGGGCTCGATCCGGCCGAAATCGCTTGGCTGCCGACGGTCTACGTGATGACCAACGTCAGCATCAACCTGCTGATGATCAAGTTCCGGCAGGAGTTCGGACTTCGGCCTTTCGCGATCATCTTTCTCGCACTCTACGTCATCGTCACTTTCGCGCACCTGTTCGTGCGCGATTTCAGCTCGGCGGTGCTGGTGCGCGCGGCGGGCGGCATGGCGGGCGCACCGATCAGCAGCCTCGCCCTCTACTACCTGATGCAGTCGTTCCCGGCGAAGTGGCGGCTGCGCGCGGTCGTCGTCGGGATCGGCGTGCCGCAATGCGCGACGCCGATGGCGCGGCTGTTCTCGCCCGACCTACTGGCGATGAGCCAGTGGCGCACGCTCTACCTGTTTGAACTAGGGCTCGCCGCGATGAGCCTTGCCGCCGTGATCGCGCTTCGGCTGCCACCGACCAACCGGGTGAAGGCGTTCGAGCCGCTCGATTTCGTCACCTTCGTGCTCTTCGCCGGATCGATGGCGCTGTTCGCCGCGGTGCTGGGGCTCGGGCGGCTCGAGTGGTGGACGCAGGCGAACTGGATCGGCTGGGCGATGATCGCCGCGATCCCAATGCTCGCCGCCGCACTGCTGATCGAGAGCGGGCGCGCCAACCCGCTGCTCAACACGCGCTGGCTGGCGAGCGCGGACATCCTGCGCTTCACGATCGTCACGATCATGGCGCGCATCGTGCTGGCGGAGCAGACCACCGGGGCGGTCGGACTGCTGACCGTGCTGGGACAGAACAACGACCAGCTCGTGCCGTTCTTCCTGATCCTGACACTGGCGACCGTCGCCGGCGTGGCGGCGAGCGCGATCACGCTCAACATCGAGAAACTGGCGCACCCGATCATGCTCGCGGTCGGGCTGGTCGCGATCGCGGCGTTCATCGACTCGCACTCGACCAGCCTGACGCGCGCGCCGCAGCTTTACGCGACGCAGGGACTGATCGCGTTCGCGGGCGCGTTCTTCCTCGGTCCCGCACTGCTGTTCGGCATGACGCGTGCGCTGGCGGCGGGGAGCGGTCACATCATCAGCTTCATCGCGCTGTTCGGCATCATCAACTCGATGGGCGGCCTAGGCGGCGCAGCGCTGCTCGGCACGTATCAGGTGGTGCGCGAGAAGGCGAACAGCGCCGCGCTGGTGCAGGGCGTCGACGTGACCGATCCGATCGTCACGCAGCGCATCCAGGCGGGCGCATCCGGGGTCGGCCGCGTCGTCGGCGACCCGAGCCTGCGCAGCGCGGAAGGTGCGGCGCTCTTGTCGCAATCGGCGACGCGCGAGGCGAATGTGCTTGCCTACAACGACGTGTTCCGGCTGGTCGCATTGCTCGCCGCGTTGACCTTCCTCTACCTCCTCTTCCTGCTGGTGCGGCGCGCGATCCGCGCGCGTCGCGGAGTTGCCGCATGACCGACCCGCGTTCCCCCAACGTTTCTCCGACGCCGATGACCGAGGAGAAGATCGCCGAGCAGGGCGGCACACCCACGCCCGAGCCAGTCGCGGCACCCTCACCCACTCCCATTCCCGCTGCCGCCACACCGCAGGGGTCGGGCTGGCGCCCGCCGCAGCTGAAGGCGGGCTCGGTCGTGCTGATCGTAGTGCTGGCGCTCGCGGGGCTCGCCGCAGTTCTGGCGGCGTGGCGGATCTGGCCGTTCAACCCCGACGACCAGTCGACCGACAACGCCTATGTCCGCGGGCGCGTGACCGTCATCAGCCCACAGGTGTCGGGCTATGTCACGCGCGTGCTGGTGCGCGACTTCGCCAATGTCGAGCAGGGACAGCCCTTGGTCGAGATCGACCGCCGCATCTACGCGCAGCGGGTCGAGGCGGCAGCGTCGCAGGTCGAGGCGGCGCAGGCGACGCTCGCCAACTCGCGCCAGCAGGCGGCAAGTCGGCAGGCGAGCTTCGGGGCGCAGGAGGCCGCGGTCGAGAATGCGCAGGCGCAGCTGATGCGCGCGCAGGCCGACATGGCGCGCGTCAACGATCTGGTGAAGGACGGCTCGGTGTCGCTACGCGAACGCGACCAGACGCTCGCCGCGCTGCGGCAGGCGCAGGCGGGCGTGCGGCAGGCGCAGGCGGCGCGCGAAATCGCGAGCCAAGACATCCGAACGGTCGAGGTTGGTCGCGGCGGGCAGCAGGCCGGCGTGTCGGGGGCGGAGGCGCAGCTGCGGCTCGCGCGCATCGACCTCGCCAACACGCTGATCCGCGCGCCCGAGCGTGGCCGGCTGTCCGAGGTCGGCGTGCGCGTCGGGCAATATGTGACGGCGGGATCGCAGCTGATGTTTCTCGTGCCGCCCGAAGTGTGGGTGATCGCCAACTTCAAGGAAGCGCAGACCGCGCGGATCGCGGTCGGGCAACCGGCGAGTTTCACCGTCGACGCGCTCAACAACGCGCGCATCCGCGGTCATGTCGAGCGCATCTCGCCCGCGGCGGGCAGCGAGTTCGCGGTGCTGAAATCGGATAACGCAACCGGCAACTTCACCAAAGTGCCGCAGCGGATCGCGGTGCGCATCCGCATCGATCCGGGTCAGGCACTCGCGCAGCGGCTGCGTCCGGGCATGTCGGTGCAGGCGCGCGTCGATCTGAACGGCGCGCCCGCGGTGCAATGATGCGCGCGGCTCCTCTCTTCGTCACACTTCTGCTCGCGGGCTGCACGCTGCCGGGCAAGCGCGCCGAGGCGCCCGCCGCGGCCGCGGTGGTGCCACCACCCGCGTGGCGGACGCAGACGCCGCCGGGGCAGCCGATCACGCAAGCCTGGTGGACCAGCTTCGGCGACGCGCAACTGACCGCGCTGGTCGAGCGAGCGCTCGCCAACAACCTCGACATCGCGGTCGCGGCGGGGCGCGTCGAGGAAGCGCGCGCGGCGGAAGCGCTGGCGCGCGCGCAGCTGTTGCCGTCGATCGGCGGACAGGTGCCTGAGACGCAGGGCCAGACGCTCAGCCCGTTCGGTACGCCCAGTCGCGCGCTGGGTGTCCAACCCGCGGTCACTGCGAGCTTCGACCTCGACCTGTTCGGGCGGCTGAAACAGGCGAGCCGCGCGGCGCGCGCGCAATTGCTGGCGAGCGAGGGCGCGCGTGACACGGTGCGGCTCGCGGTCGCGGCGAGCACGGCGACGGGCTACATCACCTTGCGCGCGCTCGACCAGCGGCTGGAGATCGCGCGAGGGACGCTTGCCGCGCGCAGCGACGCGCTCAGGATCGCGCGACGGCGGTTTGAGACCGGCTATTCGTCGCGGCTTGAATTGAGACAAGCGCAGGCGGAGTACGCCGCGACCGCGCAGTTGGTGCCTGCCGCGCAGCTCGCGATCAGCCGGCAGGAGAATGCGCTATCGCTGCTGACGGGCGACGCGCCGCGCAGCATCCCGCGCGGGCTGTCGCTCGAGCGGTTGCAGCTGCCGCCGATCCCGGACGGTTTGCCCGCCGACCTGCTGCGGCGCCGGCCCGACATCTTCCAGGCCGAGCAGACGCTGGTCGCCGCCGACCGCTCGCTCGACAGCCAGCGCGCGGCGATGCTGCCCAATCTGGCGCTCACCGGCTCCGTGGGCGTGGTGCTGTCGACTGCGCTGTCGAACCCGGTCGGCGTGTTCTCATTGGGCGCAAGCATCCTGTCGCCGATCTTCGACGGTGGCCGGTTGCGTGCGCAGGAGCGTGGCGCGGTGGCGCGGCGCGATCAGGCCGCGTTCGCCTATCGCCGCACCGCGCTGACCGCGTTCCGCGAGGTCGACGACGCACTCGCAGGGTATCGCCGCATCGCGCAGCAGGCGCAGGACCTGTCCGATCAGGCGGCGGCGGCGCGCGGTGCGCTGGAGAATGCGACCAACCGCTACCGAGCGGGCTATTCGGCGTACATCGAGCAGCTCGACGCGCAGCGCAGCCTGCTCAACGCGCAGCTGTCGCTGGTGCAGGCCGAGGCCGACCGGCTGACCAACTTTGTCGCTTTGTATCAGGCGATGGGCGGTGGCTGGTCGCGCGCGGAGATCGACGCGACCGCGCGCTGACAATCAGGCCGTTCCCGCGATCCGCGCTTCCTCGTCGGCGTCTTCCACCTCGTCCATCTCGCGCGCGTCGAGCTTCGGCGGCTGTGCGATGAAGGAGGTGATGATGAAGAAGCCGAGGTTCATCGCCTGCGTCAGCGCGCCGCCCGCGAGCAGCAGCCCCGCCATCGCCGCGCGCGGCCCAGCGATCGTGTTGCTCATCTCCAACCCCGCGCTCAAGAACAGCAGGTCGCGGTTGGGGATGATCGGCAGGCGCGAGATCACCATCTGCGCGGTCAGGAAGACGAGCCACGTGCCCCAGCGCTCGGCAGGCAGCACCACCGCCCATTGCGCCGCCTGCAACAGCACGACGAGCGAGGTACGCGAGACGTGGATGCCGAGCACGCTGATGGCCTGCCCCGCCGTCAGCGCGATCAGGTGACGGCGCAGGCGGTAGAGCACCGGCAGCACGAATATTGCGGCGAGGATGCCAGCGACGATCAGCGCGGGTCCGGGGTGGAGCCAGTCGATGATCCGCCGCGCATTGCCGGTGGCGGCGAACAGCACCAGCAGCACGGACGTGACGAGGCCCGACGACACCGCCGACAGGATCGCATTGTCCTTTAAGGCGACCAGAATGCGCTTGGTCTTAAGCCCGAAGCTGCGCTTGAGCCAGATCGCGAACATCAGCTCGCCCGAGTAACCGACCAGCGCGCTGTTGTAGACGCGCTTGCGGATCAGCACCGGGAACGCGCGCGGCAGCGCCCGGCGAAAGATGGTGCGGTAGATCACCGTCTCGGACGCGGGCAGGACCAGGAAATTTACGAAGAAAAGGATGTAGAACAGCGAGTTGGTCGGCAGCGACGTGACCACTTGCCGCCACCCGATCGCGCGCACCTTAAGCACGAGCCAGGTGAACATCGCGGCGAAGAACAGCACGCGCAGTGCGATCGCGACGCGCTTGGCATCCTCGGTTCCCGCCCAGGCGCGTACCCGCGCTGCGAGCGTCATCAGAACAGCCCGAGCGCGCGCGAGTGCGCGAAGAAGGCGTCGAAGGACGTCCGCTGCCTGGGTGTCAGGCGAAAGCGCGAGTAATCCTCCGGTCGCCCGAGCAAGCGGCGCACGCCCCACTCGATCCGGTCGCGCGGGGTGAGCGCGATGCGCTTTTCGAAATGGGTGCGCTCCCACGTGTTATTGCCGTGGAAGCAGCGGATCAGCAGCGCCGCCTCGTCCTCGTCGAGCAGCGTGAACCCCAGCCGCCGCCACGCGTCGCGATAGGTGCTGTCCTCGCCGCGACGCTCCAGCGGGTAGCGGATGTCGTCGCGGCGGCGGTGCAGGATCGTGCTCGGCACCCCGCCCTGGAACCAGCCGATATACGGACGTTCCAGCCACTCGGGCTCGGCCAGATGCATCAGCGCGACCGGGCACCAGCACGCGGCACGGTCGCCCAGCACAACGATCTGCCGCGCCAGCCGCTCGGGATCGAACCAGTCGTCGTCGTCCCACTGCGCGATCAGGTCGCCGCGCGCGAAATCGAGCGACAGGTTGCGCAGTGCGCCGAGCGTGGTCGCGGGGTCCTTGGCGATGCGGTGATGGATCAGCCGATCGGCGGGCACGCGCGACAGGATGGGCGTGTAATCCTGCTCGCCGTCGTCAACGACGATCAGTTCGCGATTGGGATAGGTCTGCGCCAGGAAACAGTCGACCGATCGCTCGGCGAGCGCAATACGGTCGGCGGTCACCATCAGGCACGAAATACGCGGGCCATCATCACCAAACGGCCGAGGTACGGGCTTCACGCCATGATCCTAGTCAGCGCGAAAGCGTGCTGGTATCCGCCGCGCCTTGACATGACACGCATCGTCTTCGTTCTTTCCTACCCGACGTATCACAGCGTCGCCGATCCCGCGGAGTGGCTGCGCTGGGACAATCGCGACCGCCGGATGCCCGCGCTCCTATCGGCGCTGGGGGCCGATGTCGAGTTGTGGGGCGTGGCGCGCGAGGACGCGATCTTGCGCTGCGATCCCGATCTGGGCGCACCCTACACGCTCAGGCTGTTCGCGCGAGACGGCGGGGGCAAGAAGTCGCGCGATCATTACAGCGACGCGATGGTCGCCGCCGCGCGCGCCGACGCGGCCGACCTGTTCGTCGTGATCGGCAGCAACGGCGGCGTAGGCTATCGGCTGTTCGACCGCGTGCTTAAGCCCGAGGCGCGCCGCTTCGCCGTCATCATCGGCGGCGATTACTGGAGCCGGCTGGTCCCGCATGCTGCGATGGTATTCACCGAATCGGAGCTGCAGGAACGCGCGCTCGCCCGCCCGCGTGTGCCGTGGCGCGCCGCCATCCCGTATGCGCGGATGGAGCGACTGCCGAAATCGATCGACACCGAGCGCTTCCGCCCGGTAATGGGCGAGCGGCGGCGTGACGTGATCGCGGTCAGCCGCCTGACGCGGTGGAAGAGCTTCTCCGAGGTCGGCGCATTGTCGGTCGAGCACCGCGTCGCGGTGGCGGGCGGCGGCCCTGATGCGGACGCGCTGGCAAAGCGTTATCCCGAGATCGACTGGCTCGGCCATGTGCCGAACGCCGCGATCCCCGCGCTGCTCGGCTCGGCGGCGCTCTATTTTCACGCCGGTCGGCGCGATTACTTCCCGCGTGCGATCGTCGAGGCGATGGCGTGTGGGCGCCCGGTGGTCGCGTTCGCCGACCGGATCAGCGCCGACGTGCTGCCGGCAAACTGCGGGCTGCGCGTCACCAACCGTAACTATCGCCACGAGGTCGCCGCGCTACTCGCCGATCCGACGCGGATGGCGGCGATGGGGCTGATGGCGCGCGCACACGCGCTGGCGACGCATGGGCTCAGGTCGAGCGAGCCCGCGTGTGAGACGCTGTTGCGGCTGGCGCGGGGAGACGCGTGATGGTGCCCGAATGGACGGTCGTTCTCGCTTACTACAACGAGGTCGATTACCTCACCACGACGCTTGCCAGCCTCGACGCGCAGACGCTCAAGCCCTTTCGCCTTATCCTCGTCGACAACGCGTCGGACGACGGTTCGGCCGAGATCGCGCGTGACGCCGCGGCGGCGATGCAGGGCGTCGAGGTGACTCACCTGTTCGAGGCGCAACCCGGCAAGATCCACGCGTTGGAAACAGCCAACCCGCACATCACCACGCCGTTCGTCGCCTTCACCGACGCCGACACCTTCTACCCGCCCGACTATCTCGCCACCGCCGCGCAGGCGTTCGCGGCAGGCGGCGAGCGCATCGTCGCGGTGATGGCGACCGACGTCACCGATCCCGCCGACGGCCCCGCCGCGCTTGCCAAGCGTCGCCACAACCAGCGCGTCAGTCGCTTGTGGCCGAAGCAGACGCACACCGGCGGCTACGGCCAGTGCTTCCGCACCCAGGCCTATATCGCGGCGGGTGGCTACACGCACGCGCACTGGCCCTACGTGCTGATGGATCATGAGATCATGGAGCGCGTGCTCGCGCACGGTGACGCGATCTACCCGTATGACCTGTGGTGCGTCCCCTCCCCGCGGCGTTCCGACCGGACGCGCGTGCGCTGGACGCTGGCGGAGCGGCTGCTCTACCATTTCACCCCGCATGGCGCGAAGAACTGGTACTTCTACCGCTTTCTCGGCCCCCGCCTCGCGCGGCGCCGGCTGACGCACCTCAATTTGCGCGAGAAGACGTGGAAGGCTGAAACCTGACGGTCACACTTGTGTTGCCCGAATATCACACCATCTAGTCGGCAAGTTATCAGGGGACAGACATGAACCTCGACAAGTTTACCGACCGCGCGCAGGGCTTTCTCCAGTCCGCGCGCACCGTCGCGATCCGCATGAACCATCAGCAGATCGCGCCCGAACATCTGCTGAAGGCGCTGCTCGAGGACGAGCAGGGCATGGCCGCAGGGCTTATCGCACGTGCCGGCGGTGACGCGCGCCGTGCCACCAGCGAAACCGACGCCGCGCTCGCCAAGATCGCATCCGTGAGCGGATCGGGCGCGCAGACGCCACCGGGGCTCGGCACCGACACGGTGCGCGTGCTCGATCAGGCCGAGGAGATCGCGAAAAAGGCGGGCGACAGCTACGTCACCGTCGAGCGGATGCTCGTCGCACTCGCGCTATCGCTGAACACCGCCGCGGGCAAGGCGCTCAAGGCCGCGGGCGCGACGCCTGAGGCACTCAACAGCGCAATCAACGAGCTGCGCGGCGGCCGCACCGCCGACACGCAGAGCGCGGAGGACCGCTACGATGCGCTCAAGAAGTTCGCGCGCGACCTGACGCAGGCGGCGCGCGACGGAAAGCTCGACCCTGTGATCGGCCGCGATGAGGAAATCCGCCGCACCATCCAGGTGCTCGCGCGTCGCACCAAGAACAATCCTGTCCTGATCGGCGAGCCCGGGGTCGGCAAAACCGCGATCGTCGAGGGGCTGGCCTTGCGGATCGCCAACGGCGACGTGCCCGATGGCCTCGCGGACAAGACGCTGATGGCGCTCGACATGGGCGCGCTGATCGCGGGCGCGAAATATCGCGGCGAGTTCGAGGAGCGGCTGAAAGGCGTCATCGACGAGGTCAAGGCCGCCGAGGGCGACATCATCCTGTTCATTGACGAGATGCACACGCTGATCGGCGCGGGCAAGTCGGAGGGCGCGATGGACGCGGGCAACCTGCTCAAGCCCGCACTCGCGCGCGGCGAGCTTCACTGCGTCGGCGCGACCACGCTCGACGAGTACCGCAAACACGTTGAGAAGGACCCAGCGCTACAGCGGCGCTTCCAGCCCGTCTTCGTCGGCGAGCCGACGGTCGAGGACACGATCTCGATCCTGCGCGGATTGAAGGACAAGTACGAGATGCACCACGGCGTGCGCATCACCGACGGTGCGCTCGTCTCGGCCGCGACCTTGTCGAACCGCTACATCACCGACCGCTTCCTGCCCGACAAGGCGATCGACCTGATGGACGAGGCGGCGAGCCGCATCCGCATGGAGGTGGAATCGAAGCCCGAGGAGATCGAGACGCTCGACCGCCGCATCCTGCGCCTGAAGATCGAGCGCGAGGGGCTGCGCCGCGAATCCGACGAGGCATCGCGCGACCGCTTCGCCAATCTGGAGGAAGAGCTCGCCAACCTCGAACAGCAGTCGGCCGAGCTGACGACGCGCTGGCAAGCAGAGAAGGACAAGATTGCGGGCGAGGCGAAGCTGAAGGAACAGCTCGACGCCGCGCGGCTTGAGCTGGAGCAGGCGCAGCGCCAGGGCGATCTGGCGAAGGCCGGCGAGCTCTCCTACGGCCGCATCCCCGCGCTCGAACGGCAACTCGCCGAGGCGCAGGCGACGACCCAGGGCGCGATGCTGCGCGAGGAAGTCACCGCCGATGATATCGCGGGCGTCGTCAGCCGCTGGACCGGGGTTCCGGTCGAGCGGATGCTGGCGGGCGAGCGCGAGAAGCTGCTCGGCATGGAGGAAGTGCTCGGCAAGCGCGTCATCGGCCAGGCCGCCGCGGTCCGCGCGGTCTCCACCGCGGTGCGCCGTGCGCGCGCGGGATTGCAGGACCCAAACCGTCCGCTCGGCAGCTTCCTGTTCCTTGGGCCAACGGGCGTCGGCAAGACCGAGCTGACCAAGAGCCTCGCCGAGTTCCTGTTCGACGATCCGAACGCAATGGTGCGGATCGACATGAGCGAGTTCATGGAGAAGCACGCGGTCTCGCGGCTGATCGGCGCGCCGCCGGGCTATGTCGGCTACGAGGAAGGCGGCGTGCTGACCGAGGCGGTTCGGCGGCGTCCGTACCAAGTCGTGCTGTTCGACGAGGTCGAGAAGGCGCACGGAGACGTGTTCAACGTGCTCCTGCAAGTCCTCGACGACGGCCGCCTGACCGACGGACAGGGCCGCACGGTGGATTTCAGCAACACGCTGATCATCCTGACCTCGAACCTCGGGTCACAATTCCTCGCCAACATGCCCGAGGACGCGGACGTGGAGACGGTCGAGCCCCAGGTGATGGACGTGGTGCGCGCGCACTTTCGGCCCGAATTCCTCAACCGGCTGGACGAGATCATCCTGTTCCACCGGCTGGGTCAGGCGCATATGGGACCGATCGTCGACATCCAGGTGTCGCGCGTCGGCCGCCTGCTGGCCGACCGCAAGGTGACGCTCGACCTGACTGACGCCGCGCGGGCGTGGCTGGGGCGCGTCGGCTACGATCCGGTCTACGGCGCGCGGCCCTTGAAGCGGGCGGTGCAGCGCTACCTGCAGGACCCGCTCGCCGACCTGATCCTGCGCGGCGAGGTCAAGGACGGCACGACCGTCCACGTCGACGAGGGTGACGGCAAGCTCGTCTTGTCGGCGGCGTAAGCGCCCAGCGTCCGGGCAGGCCGTGATTGGCCCGCCCGGACGTGCCTACACCTCGTATCCCAGCTTCTCGCACCACGGTCGCAACAGCGCGGCAGCGTCGCCGAAATAACGTTCGTAGCGCCGCCAGCGATCGATCGCGCGCGTGTAGATCGGCTCGGTCACCTGCGAGTAGCTGGCGGTGGCTATATGGCCGCGGCGGCTGGCGCTCGCCTGATTGTCGAGGAGCTCATCGTTCCACGGCACGTCGAGGAAACGCATCAGCGCGCGCAGCTCCGCGTCGGGATCGGCGACGAGCCGCTCGTAGCGGAAGCGATGCACGCTGAGCGGTAGCTGGCGCTCCGCATTCGCGAAGCTCGTCATCGCCGCGTCGTAGAGCGCCGCCGCCTCAGGAAGCGAGGTCAGGTGCCGCATCGCGAAATTGAGCTGGAAATTGGCCATGAAGCAGCTCAGCACGACGTCGAACGGATGCCGCTCGACGAAGATCATCCGCGCGTCGGGGAACATGCGGTACAGCAGCGGTGCGCGCGCCAAGTGGAGCGGAAACTTGTCGACCACCACCACATGGCGGTCGTTCGGTGCGACTTGCGCGAGCAAATCGAAATAGCGCTGCCGCAGCTGATCCGGGTCAGCGCGGTCAATCCCGCCGGCTGCGCGCGCCTCCGCCTCGATCGTGCCGACGATCGGCAGTTCCTCCATCACGTGGAAGTGCGGGTCGTTCATCAGTAGCGTGTCGAGCAGGGTCGTGCCCGAGCGCGGAAATCCCATGATGAAGACTGGCGAAGCCGGCGTGCGCGCCGCTGACGTGGCCGCGTCACGCACAGTTGCGGCGAGTCGCCCGTCGCCTTCCTGACGGACGCGGGTCAGGTAATCCGGCTCTTCACCCGCCCCCGCCCCAGCCAGCGCGGCTTGGTTCATCAAGGTGAATTCGGCGAAGGCTTCGTCAGCCTTGCCGCGCCGCTCGGCGATGTCGGCACGGATATGATGCCGCCGCGCCGGCGCCACGTCGGTGCCGATCCGATCCGCCTCGCGCGCCGCCTCGTCCAGCCGGTTGCGCCGCCGGTACAGCCATGCCGCGATCAGCGCGACGTGCTCGTCCGCAACGCTGTTCCTGCGCGCTTGCGCCACGAGCTGGTCGAGGTCGTCGACCCTGTTCAGGTTCTCATACAACAGGCCGAGTTCGGCGTAAGCGTCGGCGCGTTCCGGCGCGACCGTGATCGCGCGCGAGAGCGTCTCGACCGCGCGGTCGAAGTTCCTGCTGTTCGCTTCGGCAAGGCCGTGGTGGAAAATGATGTCATAGTCGCGTGGCAGCAACCCGGCCGCGCGGCGGGTCCACGACAGCCGGTGTTCGTCGCGACCGGCGGCGATCAGCGCCTTCGCTCCGTTGACGTGCGGTGCGACCTCCTTGGGTGCGATCTGCACCGCGCGCTCGAATGCCTGGATCGCGTCGTCGTGACGCTCAAGCGCGGTGTAGCTGTTGCCGATGTTGTTCCAGCTCTGCGCGTCGCCGGGTTGCAGCCGCAGCCACGCGGCGTAGCGCGTCGCCGCCTCGTCGTGGCGGCCCCGCTCGGCCGCGAGATAGGCGCGCACCCTGAGCGCACGCGGGTTCGCCTCGTCGAGCAGCCGGGCAGCCTCGTCTGCCTCCTCCAGCGCGCGCGTGTCGATCAACGCCGCGACCAGGTTGAAGCGACTTGCCTGATCGGCGGGATCGAGCGCCACCGCGCGGCGCAGCAGCGTCGACCCCTCTGCCGGGTCTCCGCTCTGGCACGCGAGCAGCCCCGCCATCGCCGGCAGCACCGCGTCATCGGGCAGCTGCTCCATCGCCGCCGCCAACCGCGTCCGCGCACCGCCCCGGTCGCCTGCGCGCCAATCCGCCGCGGCAGCGGTCAGCACCTGTTCTCTCATGCTCGTCATGGTGCCGCGGGATAGGCGATATCGAACGCGACGGTAAGGCGCTCCCCGCTCGCGAACGGCATCGTGCCGTGCCACGTCGTCGAGGGAAACAGCACCAGCTTGCCGGGCTGCGGCTCAATCATCGCGGTCGGCGCAAGGTCGAGACCGAGTTCGGCCGGCGGTGCGCCGATCGCGAGCCAGCCGGCATGCGCGGGCTCATCAGCGGTTCGTTCCGGCAGGTTGATATACAGTGCCGAGCTGATCCAGCCGGCGGGGTGGACGTGGCTCGAATGGTGGCCGCCTCCACGCAGCCGCACCGACCATGAACCGGCGAAGCGCGGGCGCGTCTGTCGTGGCGAGCCCAGCAGCGGATGGCGCGTGTCCGCCGGCGGCAGCGCATCGATGTAGCGCCGCACGCACGCGCGTATTTCCTCGCGCAACTGCTCGATCTCGGGATCGATCCGCGCGAGCAGCATGCCCTCGGTCTGCGTGCCGCCGTTGACCGACTGGTTGAGGTGCGGACCGCCCGCGTGGTGGCGATCGCGCAGGAACGCCGCCAGCCGGTCGAGCGGCAGCACTTTCGACAGGTCGTGCTGCTGCACGAGACCCGCTTGCGCGTCGAGCCAGTCGTGGCGCGGGTCGCCGGTCAGGCGCCAGACCAGTGACGAATAGGGGTAGAAGGACGCCGACTGCGGGCGCTCCAGCCACGGCTCGATCACCCGCGCCGCATGGTCGACCCGCCCGTGGCGCAGAAGATTGCGAAGGTGGTAGACCGCCATCACCGAGTCGCTCGCCGCCTCGGGCGTGGAGAACGCCTCGGCGTCGGCTGACAGCGATCCTCTTTCGGCGCGTGCGGCAAGTTCGCTCGCGCGCACGAACGGCTGATCCCCGAGGCTGGCCCGCGCCGCGCTCACCGTGCGCAACACGTCGTCGTACCGCTTCGCCTGCAGCAAGAGTTCGAGCAGCAACTGCCACTTCGCCGGCTCGGCGGGTTGCGCGGCAATGCTGCGTCGTAGCGGCGCGAAGGCGTTCGCGCCTGCACCGCGCAGCCAGAGCAGGTGCGCGAGCTCACGCTGCCCGTCGATCCACCTCGGCTCCTGCGCGAGCACCTGCGCCAGGCTGTCGCATGCCCGCGCTGCCTCGCCTGCGGAGAACAGCGCCGCCGCGCGCCCGAGCAGCAATCCGCCGTCGAACGGTGCCAATGCGAGCGCCGCATCGAACTGTTCTAGGCTCGGCAGCCCAGCCTCGTAGCGGCATTGCGCCAGCCCGTGCGCGATCCGCACATCATTGGGGGCCAGCCTTGCCGCGGTCGCGAAGGCGTTCAGTGCGCTACGCCGATCGTCGAGCGCACGGTGCAGCAGCGCGGTCCATTGCCACAGGCGCGGATCGCTGCCTGCGCGGCGTGCTGCAGCCGCGACCTGCTCGACCACCCGCTCCTCGCCGCCGTGCGCCAGCGCCTGCTCCGCCAGCATCGCGGCGTCGCGCGGGCTCAGCACCGCAGCCGCTCGACCGCCAAACGGCAGCACTCCACCGGCAAGTCGCGATTGATCGGGCAAGGACATGGCCTGCATGTGGTAACGCCTCGCGCGCACAAAAAAAGGGCCGGGAAAACATCCCGGCCCCCTCTAAGCTGATCGATCGATCAGAAGTTTAGCGTCACACCCGAGTAGATGTAGCGGCCGAGCGCGTCATACACCTGCGGATAGGTGTTGCCGTTGGCGAAGCCGGCCGGCTGCGCGTAGGCGCCCGCACCCGCGACGAGCGGCGGATCCTTGTCGAGCAGGTTCTGCACGCCCAAGCGGAAGTTGAACTTTTCCGCAATCGGCGCGGTCAGCGCCAGATCGAAGTAGCTCTGCGGCTTGATGCGCGCATTGTACGCGGTGAAGTCACCCGTCAACGCGGCCTGGTTGCTGCTCGCATCGATGCGAACGGCGGAGAAGTAACGCCACTGACCCGAGATACCGATGCCGTCGGCAAGAGTGAAGGTCAGGCGCGTCTTGTGGCGCCACTCCGGTGCCGGGGTGCCGCACTGCGTGCCGTAGTAACCCGCGCAATCGTAGGTCTCGACAACACCGTTGTTGACCTTGAACTCGTTCAGCCACGTGCCGTTGAAGTTGAACGAGATCGTGCCGACCGAGCCCACTTCGGAATTGAAGTTGGCGCCGACGTCGATGCCACTGGTCTTCAGCGTACCCAGGTTCTGCGTCAGGTCGGTGACGTAGCCCTGGCTTGAGCGCCACAGCGATCCGGTCGAGTCGCGGTTGATCAACGAACAGAACGGCGAGGCCGCATTGGCGGTGCACGACGCGAGGATCGTGTCCTGACCGATCTGGCGGACGGTGTCCTTCACCTTGATGTTGAAGTAATCGACCGTGACCGCGAAGTTGCGCAGGAACGAGATGAACTCCGGCCGCAGCACGACACCTGCGGTGTACGTGTCCGCCGTTTCCGGAATAAGGTTCGGGTTCCCACCGATCAGGCCGTTGTACTGGCTCGAAGGGTTCAGCGCTACGGTCTGACCGACACGCAGACCCTGCGCCAGACAGCCCGCATCCGCCGCGGTTAGCACACGACCCGCGCACGGATCGGTCGATCCGTTCAGGACCACACGCTGCGTCGCGAAGAACTCCTGAATGTTCGGCGAGCGTACCGCGCGGTTGTACGCGCCGCGGAAGCGGATCGCACGCACCGGCGCGAAATCGACCGCGACCTTGTAGGTGTCGGTGCTGTAGTCGCGCGCACCCACTTCGTACTTCGAGTAGCGGTAGCCGCCTTCGACTGCGAGGCTGTTGATGAAGCCGTCCGAGATGATCGGCACGCGCGCTTCGCCGAATGCTTCGTACACGTTGAACGCGCCGTTGATCGGCAGCGTCGCCGCACCCTGACCCGCGAGATCGCCGGTCTGGAACGCCGTGTCGGTGTTGAGGTTCAGCGTCTCGCGACGATACTCACCACCGAAGTTGACGCCGACGCCCTCGTTCGCCCACGGCGACTGGAGGCCGTATTCACCCAGCAAGCCGGTGAAGTTCACCGACGCGATCTGTTCGGTCACCTGACCGCGCTGGAAGCCCGGCGTCGCGAGATAGTTGATCGATGCCTGCGATACGCCGCCCTGCGTGAAGATGTTGTAGGGAACGCAGTTCGGATCACTGCCATCCACCACCGAGCGGCAGGTCGCCACACCGTTGACCGACACGACATCGAGCGCACGGCCGAGGCGCGTGACCGAGAAGTCGTTCAGATAGGTTTCCGAGTAATTCGTGCGACCATACTGATAATAAGCGTCGTAGGTCAGGCCCTTGGCAACGTCACCGCGCGCACCGGCGACGATGCGGTAGGCGGTGTGCTGCAGGTCGTCCTGACGCGGCCCACCCTCGACGTTACGGCGCAGAATCTGCGCGAAACCGCGATTATAGGTACCACCCGTCGTCGTATCGATGAAGTTGAACGGCGTAAACGCATCGGCCGGTACGCCGGCAATACCACCAAATGACGCGATGTTCTGCGCCACTGACGAAACGACACCCGTCGCCGCATAGGACGGCGCCACGGTGGTGTACGCCCCCGTGTCCGGGTTCTGCACGACCGAGCGCGCGATCAGGCTGGTCGGTGCACAGATGATGTTGCGCTGCTGCGCGCTGAGCAACGGGTTGTTGCAGTTGAGCGAGTAGGTGTTGCCGAAGTCACCCGACGGCGCGATCTGGGCGACCGTGCGGTCGTCCATGAACATGCCTTCCATGTACGGCTTGAACGAGTCGGACACTTCGTAATTGGCGAAGAAGCCGGCGGTGTAACGCTCGTCGGGGCGCTGGTAGTAGTTGGTCGGCGCGTAGTTGTACGGGGTCGAGCCGGGGACCAGCGTCGAGTTGGCGCCGACCTGATAGGTGTTTGACTGACCGTCGAAGATCGTGCCGTTGGCCGAGGTGGCCGAACCGCCGCAGCTGGGCACGCCGGCGCGGCTGAACGCGAGCGCGCAGGCGCTATAGTCGCGGTTTGCCTGCGTCACCGCGTTGATCTTGCGATAGCCGAGATAGGCAGTGATGTGACCACGGTTGTCGTCGAACGACGTACCCATGATGCCGCTGACGTCAATCGTGCCGCCATCGGCGACCGGGCCGCTCGGATAGCCGAAGCCGCGGTTGCGCAGCGCGTTGATCGTGCCCTGACCGGCGTTGTTGTCATGCTGGTACAGGCTGTACTGGCCGTCGAGCTTGAAGCCGGTGAAGTCAGTGTCGAGGATGAAGTTGACGACGCCGCCGACCGCGTCCGCGCCGTAGGTCGACGAAGCGCCACCCGTCAGCACTTCCGCACGCTTGATCAGCGTCGCAGGAACGAAGTTGATGTCGGCGGCCGAATCGCTCGGGTCACCGGGGACGAGGCGACGGCCGTTGATCAGCACGAGGGTGCGGTTCGCACCCAGGTTGCGCAGGTTGACGGTCGAGGTGCCGGTGGCGCCGTTCGAGACCGAGCCACCCTGGTCGGCGAACACCTGGGGCAGCGAGTTGAGCAGATCTTCGGTGCGGGTCACGCCCTGCAGCTTGAAGTCCTGCTGGTTGACGACGGTGACCGGGCTGCTCGAGGTCAGGTTCGGCTGCGGAATGCGCGAACCGGTGACGACGATATCGCCGCCCTGCGCCGCGGCGTTGTTGCCGTCCGCGCTGGCGGGGTTCGCCTGGTCGGCGGGGCTCAGGCCCTCGACCGGACCCGCGGTCGGCTGCGCCGTCTGCGGCGTGGTACCCGTGGTCGTGTCAGGCTGCGTCTGCGCGAACGCCGGCGCGGACATGAGGCCGAGGCCGATGATGACCGGGGCCGCACCCGCCTTCAAACTGGCAAGCAATTGCTTCTTCACTGCCGAGATCCCTTTCCGTTCTTTCACGGCACATTGCTGTGGTCGCAACTTCGTGACGTGTTATGTCCTGCTTGCTGCCGTATCGTGTCGCCTGTAAATCCATCGTTACAATGCGGCAGCGCTTTCCGAGGCGAGCGTCACCGAAAAGACACAGGGTGGGCAGATGGCAATGATCGGCGTCATGATCGGGCTGGCAGCGCAGGCAGCAAATGCAGCGCCGGCGAATGCGCCGAAAAGTCAGGCACTTGATCCATTGATCGCGTGCCGGGCGATTACGCGCGACGCCGACCGGCTGGCCTGTTTCGACCGCGAGGTCGCGGCGCTGTCGTCGGCGGCCGAGACGAAGAAGATCGTGGTGCTCGACGAGAAAGCCGTGCGCGAGACGCGCCGGTCGCTGTTCGGCTTCGCGTTGCCGTCGCGCAATCTGTTCGGGAAGGACGACGGCGACTCATCGAAGCGCGAGTCGGCCGAGCTCAAGCGGCTCGACACGGTGGTGACGAGTTCGGCCAAGAACAGCGCCGGGCAGCTCGTCTTCACGGTCGAAGGTGGTGCGCGCTGGGTGCAGGACGACGACCGCACGCTGATGCTCACGCGGATCAAGCCCGGCACGAAGGTGCGGATCAGCGCCGGCGTGCTCGGCAGCTATTTCGCGGTGTTCGACGGCAACGGCTCGGCCAAGGTACGGCGCGATCGCTGACGCGCCCGCTCAGCGCGGACGCATCGCCTCGCTCGCCAACTCGGCGGTCGCGAACGGGCGCTGCCCGGCGACATCCCAGTAGCGCAGATCGTCGAGCGCGATCGCCGCGCCCGAGGCGGCGCAGACGACGTGATCGCCCGAACTGAGCACGCGAAAGCCGTTCGCCATGTAATGCAGCTTGGCCGGGCGGTTGGTGTTGGACATCAGCATGGGGTCTTGTTCCGTCAGAGTAATGTCGGCTGCTCGGCCTTGCCGGCGTCGGTGGATGGCTTGCGACGCAATTGGGGTCGGGCGGGCGCTTCCTCAACCGTACCGGCGACGACCACGTCGACCACTTCGTGATGGCGGAAGTGGAGCGTCAACGCGCCCGCGTCGAGTGCGGCCTGCGCGCTGGTGATCGTCGCACCCGCCGGCGTGGTCACGCGGGCGTAACCGCGTTCGAGGATGCGATCGGGATTCAGGCTCTCGACCAGCCGTCCGACATCGGAAAGGCTGCGGCGCGCCGCTTCCAGCCGACGCTCGAGCGTCGCCGGACGGATCGCGCCCGCGACACGGTCGAGGGTGCCGCGCGCGTTCGCGACGCGACGCTCGAGCGCGCGGTCGGCGCGCGTCGCCGCCTCGTCCATCCGCTGCCGCTGCGGACCCAGCAGCCGGTCACGCGACGGCAGCAGCCTGGCGAGCGCGGTCAGCCGCTCGCGCCCGCGCTCGACATGGCGGCTGGCGCAGCGCGCGGTGCGCGCGCTCATCGCGTCGAGCGTGTAACGCAGGTCGGCGAGGACAGGGACGGCGATCTCCGCCGCCGCAGTCGGCGTCGGCGCGCGCAGGTCGGCGGCGTGGTCGCACAAGGTCGTGTCCGTCTCGTGCCCCACCGCGGAGATTATCGGGATCGAGCAGCCGGCGACCGCGCGAACGACCGGCTCTTCGTTGAATGCCCACAAATCCTCGATCGACCCGCCGCCACGCGCCACGATGACCAAATCTGGTTTCGCAACAGCGCCCGGCGCCGCATCATCACGGCCGGGCAGCGCATCGAACCCGCGCACGGCCGCCGCAATCTCCTCCGCCGCGCCCTGCCCCTGCACCTTGACCGGCCAGACAATGACATGGGTCGGGCAGCGATCCTCCAATCGGTGGAGAATGTCGCGGATCACCGCGCCGGTGCCTGAGGTAACGACGCCGATGACGCGCGGCATGAAGGGCAGCGCCCGGCGCGCGCGCGACTTGGCGAACAAACCCTCGGCATCGAAGCGCGCCTTGTTGCGCTCGAGCAGCGCCATCAGCGCGCCCGCCCCCGCCAGCTCCATCCGCTCGATGATGATTTGGTATTTCGACCGGCCCGGATAGGTCGTCAGCCGCCCGGTGGCGATCACCTCGATCCCGTCCTCAGGCCGAAAGGCGAGGCTCGCGCTGTTGCCCTTCCACATCACGCCGTCGATCACCGCGCTGTCGTCTTTCAGCGCCAGATACGAGTGGCCCGAGGCGACGCGCTTGTAGCCCGAGATTTCGCCGCGCAGCCGGACGTGGCCGAACTCGCCCTCGACCATTCGCTTCAGCCGGCCCGACAGCTCGCCGACCGACAGCGCCATCGCATTGTCGCCCGCGACCGGCTCGGCTACCAGCCGCCCTGCCGCAGCGTCCACGGACGTATCGAAAAGGGGGTCGGCCATGAATATCCTGTTGATCGGGTCGGGCGGCCGCGAACACGCGCTGGCGTGGCGGCTGGCGCAGTCGCCCCGTCTCGATACGCTCTTCGCCGCGCCGGGCAACCCCGGGATCGCCGAGCACGCCCAGATCGCCGAGCTGGATACAGCGGACCACCGCGCGGTGATCGACTTCGTACGGCGCCAGCAGATCGGGCTGGTCGTGGTCGGGCCGGAGGCGCCGCTGGTCGAGGGGCTGGCCGACAACGTCCGCGCGATCGGCGTGCCCGTGTTCGGTCCGGGCCGCGAGGCAGCGAAGCTGGAGGGATCGAAGGGCTTCACCAAGGATCTGTGCGCACGCGTGGGCATTCCGACCGCGCGCTATTTCCGCGTCACCTCGCGCGACGGCGCACTCGCCTGCCTCGACGACTTCGCGGACGGTGACACGTGCCGCTGCGTCATCAAGGCAGACGGCCTCGCCGCGGGCAAGGGCGTGACGGTGGCAATGTCGCGCGACGAGGCGGAAGCCGCGATCCGCGACCTGTTCGCGCACGGCCCCGCCGAGGCAGTGATCGAGGAGTTCCTGGAGGGCGAAGAAGCCAGCCTGTTTGTGCTGAGCGACGGCACGGGCAGCGCGTCATTCGGATCGGCGCAGGACCACAAGCGCGTCGGCGACGGCGACACGGGCGCGAACACCGGCGGCATGGGCGCCTATTCTCCCGCCGCGTGTCTATCCCCGCAAGACGAGGAACGCGCGCTGGGCGAGATCGTCCGCCCGACGATCGACGCGCTGGCGGCGGCGGGCACACCCTATGTCGGGGTGCTCTACGCCGGGCTGATGCTGACCGCGGACGGGCCCAAGCTGATCGAGTACAATGTCCGCTTCGGCGATCCCGAGTGTCAGGTGCTGATGGCCCGCTTCGACGGCGATCTGGTCCAAGTGCTGCTCGCGGTCGCCGAAGGGCGGCTCGCCGACCTGCCCGCGCCGCGTTTCCGCGACGAGATCGCGCTGACCGTGGTGATGGCGGCGCGCGGCTATCCCGGCACGCCCGAAACCGGTGGGGCGATCCGTGGCATCTCGGACGCGGAAGCGGGCGGCGCACGCGTGTTCCAGGCGGGTACGCGCCTGCAGGACGGGCAGCTGGTGGCGAGCGGCGGGCGCGTCCTCGCCGTCACCGCGACCGGCGACAGCGTGCGTGCGGCGCAGACCGCCGCCTACGCCGCGGTCGACCGTATCGACTTCCCGACCGGCTTCTGTCGCCGCGACATCGGCTGGCGCGAGATCGCGCGCGAGGATGAGCAAGCGCTGCCTTGAGGACATAACGAGCGCACTCTACGTTCCCGACGCATGGACAATTACGCAATGATACCGTTCTCGCAGGACAGCGTGCTGGTGCTGGTCGCGCTCGGGCTGGTCGCGGTGCTCGCGATCCTGACGATCCTGGGGATGATCAAGGGCGCGCGGCTGAAGAGCGCGCGCCGCGCCGCCGAGAAGGAAGAGCAGGCCCGGATCGACGCGCTGCGCGAGGACGGCGTCGAGGAACGCGAGGCCGACAACGCGGGTGAGTCGTTCACCGACGCGCCGCCGCGAAACGCGGCCTCGACGCTCGCGCCCGAGAAACCGGAGGAAGCCGGCGACTGTGACGGTCACGACGCTGCGCCGCTCGCTTCCTCAACGTCGCCCGAGGCGCCGACCGAGACGATCCACCAAGATCAGACGGATGACCGCCTGTCCGACGAGCAGCCGAGCGAGCGACCGCTCGCCGACGAGCCGATCGCGGCGGCCGCTCCGCTCGACGCCTCACCCGCGAGCGCCGCGGCTGATGCGCCCGGCGCGGGCGAGCCTGCTCCTGCTCCTGCCGCGACGACACCGGGCAATGGTTCGATCACGCAATTGAAAGGCCTTGGTCCGAAGATCGCGGCGCGTCTGGGTGAGCTCGGCATCACGCAGGTCGACCAGCTCGCCTGGCTCGACGACGCGGAGGCCGCCGAGCTCGACGCGAAGCTCGGCGCGTTCCAGGGTCGGATGGAGCGGGACCGCTGGCGCGAACAGGCGCGCTTCCTCGCGAAGGGCGACCGCGCGGGCTACGAGGCGCAGTTCGGCAAGCTCGGATGAGCGTCGCCTTTCGCCGCGAAAGCGACGACGAGCATCTCGAACCCACGTTCGAGCTGCCGCTGCCGTCCGGACCCAATCTGGTGACGCCGCGCGGGCGCGCGCTGATCGACGATCGCATCGCCGCTCTGGAACGGCAGATCGTCGAAACGGGTGACGCCGAAGAGGTCAAGAAACTGCGCCGCGACCTGCGCTACTGGCAGACGCGCCAGGTGACCGCGGTGGAGACGGCGCCGCGCTCCGATGGCGCGATCGGCTTCGGCAATCGTGTGACCTTCACGCTCGGCGGCAAGGAACGGCAGGTCACGCTGGTCGGCGATGACGAGGCCGATCCGGCAGCGGGCGCGATCCCCTTCTCCGCCCCGCTCGCGCGTGCATTGATGGGAGCAGAGGCGGGCGAGACGGTCGCCTTCAACGGACGCGAGGACGCGATCGAGGTGTTGACGGTCGACTAGATTCTGGCGGCCGGCTAGGCCCCCGCGCCGCGGCGCCACGGGATACGCCCGGCGAGCGGCCACAGGATGTTGAGCGCGAGCCCGCCGAGCACCAGCGCGCCCGCGCTCAGCTTCCATCCCGGCAGCGGCTCCCCCAGCAGTAGCGCGCTCGCCCCCATGCCGAACACCGGCACCAGCATCGCGAGCGGCGTGATCGTCGCCGCCGGATGGCGCGCGAGCAGCCAGCCCCAGGCGGCATAACCGAACAGCGAATTGCCGACCGACTGCCACACCACCGCTGCCCAGGCACCCGACGTCGCGTGCGCCAGCGCGGTCGCAATCGGCCCAGCACCTTCCAGCAGCAGCGCGGCTACGACCAGCGGCGGCACCGCGAACATGCTCGACCACACGACGAAGGCGAGCATGTCGGTCACTCCGCTCGCCTTCGCGACATGGTTGCCGCCCGCCCAGCTGAGCGCCGCCGCGATGACGAACACGAGGCCGAGCGGCGTCGCCGCCCCACCGCCGTGCGCGACGATCACGCCGATCCCCGCGGTCGCCATGACGAGCGCCAGCACCTGCACCGGCTTCACCCGCTCACCGCGGAACGCCATCGCGAGCGCGATCGTGAAGAACACTTGGCTCTGCACCACCAGGCTGGCGAGCCCGGGCGAGATCATCCCGTTCATAGCGATGAATAGCAGCCCGAACTGACCCGCGCCGATCAGCACGCCGTAAGCGGCGAGATCGCGCCAGCGTACCGCCGGGCGACGGATGAACAAGGCGGCGGGCAGGAAGGCGAGCGTGAAGCGCAGTGCCGCAAAGGCGAGCGGCGGCAATTGCTCCAGCGCGACGCGGATCACGACGAAATTGGTGCCCCAGACCACCACCACGGCGAGCCCGAGCAGCAGGTGACGCAGCGGCACGTGCCCGCCCCCTGTACTGGCGCTCGCGGCCGGCTGGCTCAGCGCAGCAGTCCCAGCTCGGTCAGCTCGGCACGCAGCGTCTCGGCATCACGGAAATGATGCGCGTGGATGCCGACCGCGCGCGCGCCTGCGATATTCGCCGCATTGTCGTCGACGAAGATCGTCTCATCCGCCGCCACGCCGAAGCGGCGCAGCGCTAGGTGGTAGATCGCGACGTCGGGCTTGATCAGCTTCTCGTCGCCCGAGACAACGATATCGCGAAAGCGGTCGAACAGCGCCGCCTCGCGTGCACGAAAGGGTGCGAAGAACTCGCCCGAAAAGTTGGTGATCGCGAACAGCGGCACGCCGTTCGCGTCCAGTTCCTCGACGATTGCCGGCATGCCCGCGATCGGCCCCGGTATCTGCTCGGAAAAGCGCGGACCCCAGGCGCGAATCATCTCCGCATGCTCGGGGTGGAGCGCAATCAGCTCGGCCGACGTCTCTGAGAAGGGGCGCCCGGCGTCGTGCTGAAAATGCCACTCGCGCGTGGCGACGTCGCGCAGGAACGCGTCGAGCGCCCGTTCGTCGTCGAACAGGCGCTCGTACAGGACCCGCGGGTCCCAGTCGTAGAGGACGTGCCCGACATCGAAGATCACCGATGTGACGGGCATGAACCGCTTTATCTCAACCGTGCCGAACGAATCAGCGCCGGGCGAATCAGCCCTGGCGTGCCTTGAAGCGGCGGTTCGTCTTGTTGATGACGTAGGTACGGCCGCGGCGACGGATCACGCGATTGTCGCGGTGGCGGTCCTTGAGCGACTTCAAGCTGTTGCGGATCTTCATGGTGCGCCTTTGGGAACGTGTTTCGTGTGAGAATAAGGAAGCGCGCCGCCTAGTGAAGCCGGGCGCGCAAGTCAACCGCGCGGCGGAATGCACCCGTGCACGATCGCGCTGCACCGGCTGGGAGCTTGCGCGCGCCTGCGGCGTTACTGCACCGAAACGACCCTTTCCAGGAGAGACGCCTCATGCGCGCTTTGCCCATCGCCGCCCTCGCCGCTGCCACCATGATGTCGGCCTGCGCCACCGGGCCGCAGCGCTTTCCGGTGTCCGCCACCCGCTTCCACTACGACCCGGTGACGCAGCGCGGCACGATCTCGGTCGAGCCGCTGGCCGGCCCCACGACGCCCAGCATCGAGTACAAGACCTACGCCGCCGCAGTGCAGAGCGAGTTGTTGCGGCAGGGCTTTACCAACCCCGCGCCGGGCACGACCGCTGAATATATCGCGACCGTGGGCTTCACCCGCGCGCCGCAATCGCTGCCGCGACGCCGCTCGCCGATCTCGATCGGCCTTGGCGGCGGGGTCGGTGGCGGCGGCTGGCGCAGCGGCGGCGGGGTCGGTGCGGGCGTCGGCTTCCCGGTCGGCGGCGGCGGTGGTGGCGAGGGCGTCGTAACCGAGCTGTCGGTGCGCATCCGCAAGGGCCCCGACGCGATCTGGGAAGGTCAGGCGCAATCGCTGACCGATGTCAGCGCGCCGACTGCCGACGCCGCCTCGATCGCGCAGCGGCTCGCGGGCGCGCTGTTCACTGGCTTCCCCGGCGAATCGGGTCGCACGATCGAGGTGAAATAGCTAGGCAAGGTCAATGACCCTATCGATCAACGCCGCCTTTGATGGCGGCAACATCCGCGTCGTCGCCGTTAGCGACACTCACGTCGATCTGGAGATCGTCAACGATCACCAGTCGGACTTCTTTCAATGGTTCTACTTTCGCGCGGCCGGGCTTGCAGGTCGTGCGACGACCTTTCGCATCCTGAACGCGGGCAAATCGGCCTATCCGTTCGGGTGGCCGGGGTACAAGACGCGCGCCTCGACCGACTTGGTTCACTGGCGGATGATCGACACACGCTACGAAAATGGCGTGCTCGAGTTCGACTGGGATGGCAGCGGCGACCTCGCCTGGTTCGCTTATTTCGCCCCCTATACGATGGAGATGCACGCGCATCTGATCGCGCGAATCGCCGCGCGCCCCGGTGTCACGCATCGCGAGATCGGCCAGACGCTCGACGGGCAGGCCATCGATTATCTCCGTGTCGGGTCGGGCGAGAAGCAGGTGTGGCTCTACGGCCGCCAGCATCCGGGCGAATCGATGACCGAATGGTGGATGGAGGGCGCGCTCGATTGGCTGACCAGCGATGCGGCGCGGCCTTTGCTCGACAAGGCGACAGTCCACGTCGTGCCCAACATGAACCCCGACGGCACGCGCCGCGGCCACCTGCGCACCAACGCGGCGGGGGTGAACCTCAACCGCGAGTGGCACGCGCCGAGTGCCGAGCGTAGCCCTGAGGTGCTCTGCGTCCTCGCCGAAATGGACCGCACCGGCGTCACCTTCGCGATGGACGTTCACGGCGACGAAGCCATTGCCGCCAACTTTATCGCAGGGTTCGAAGGCATTCCGTCGTGGACCGACGCGCACGGCGACAAATTCTACGATTTCGGCCGGCGCCTGGCGGCACACACGCCCGATTTCCAGACCGAGCTCGGTTACGACAAGTCGGCGGCGGGCAAGGCGAACCTGTCGATGTCGACCAACCAGCTCGCCGAGCGCTTCGGCGCGGTGTCGGTGACGCTGGAGATGCCGTTCAAGGATCACGATCCGAACCCGGACGCTGAATTCGGCTGGAGCCCAGAGCGATCGAAGCGGCTCGGCGTGTCCTGCCTCGAAGTCTTGTCGGAGATGATCGACGGATTGTGACTGACTGACGCTCCCGCCCACGCCCGGGCGGGAGCCGGCGGCTCAATAATCCTTCGACACGCGCACGTTGCCGCTCTGCCGGCCGAGCGTCGAGATCGACGACAGGAGCGACAGCCAGCGCGTGACCTGGAACTCCACCCGGGTCGCGGAATAGCCCTGCCCGTCGGTGATGATCTCTGCGTACAGCCGTCGCGTCACGTACTTGCCCGCCGCGATCGAGGTCGCCTGCCCGGTCTGCGGGTCGGCCGGCAGGATGCGCAGGCGGTCGAGCCCGGCCGCGCGGCGCACCGCGTTGATCGGGTTGATGCCGTTCCCGCCGTCCTGCAACGCTGCCACCGCGGCGGCGAGCTGCAATGCCTCGGGCGCGGACAGGTTGGTGATCGAGGTGCCGAACAGCAGCCGTGACAGCAGTTCGTCCTGCGGCAGCGCGGGCACACTGCTGAACGTGATCTCGGGCTTCTGCGCAACACCCGTCACGCGGATGCTGGCGCGCAGACCCGTCGAATCGGCGTTCGCCTCGATGTCGAGCGCGGGATTGGCGGGCACCTCACCGCCGAAACGCAGCACGCCGCGCTCCAGCTCGAACTCGCGCCCGGCGAACTCGTAATCACCGCGGATCAGGTCGGCGCGGCCGGTGATCGCGGGATTGTCGGGGGTGCCGGCGATGTTCACGTCGGTCGACCATTCGGACGACAGGCCGAGGCCGCTGACCATCAACCCGCCCTTCGCCCGCGCGTGCACCGCGAGCGTCCAAGGTGCAGGTCCGGTGTCATCGTCGGCTTCGCCACCACCGGGCAAGTTGATCTCGCGCACGTTTAGCTGCGGCAGCGCGCTCGCGACGGTCGCCTGACCGAGCCGGTAGCGGCTGGCGTCGAGCCGCACGTCGCCCGCGATCCGCCCGCCCGACCCGTCGGAGGTGAAGGTCACCGGCCCGGTCACCGTCGCGCCGATATCGTCGCGGTCGATCAGCACCGCGTGGTTCGCCTGCATCCTGAGATCGAGCGCGACGCCTTTCGCGCCGGCGAAATCGAACCGGCCGGTGCCGGTGACCGTCCCCCCGCGCCCGGCGTCGGCGGTGAAGCTCTGCACCTGCAATTGCGATCCGGCGAAGCGGCCCGCCGCCTGCACGTTGGTGAGCGCGGTGCCCGTCGTCGCGCTGCTGATCCGCGCGCCGGTCGCCCTCACCTGCCCCCTGATCTGCGGTGCGCGCACGCTGCCGGACACGTCGGCGGCGATCGCGACGGGTCCGGCAAGGTCGAACAGCTCGACCCGCGTCAGCCGCCACAGCGTATCCGCCGGGCCGGAATAGCGCAGCTGCGCAAATAGTCCCGCACCCGTCAGCCGCTCGACCGCGTCACCCTGCCCCAGCGGCCGCAGCAGCGCCTGTGCGCGCCCGATCGTGCGCCCGTTCGACGCCATGACGGCGCGCACGCCCGCCTTGTCGGCGGTCAATACGCCCGCGATCCCCAGATCGATCGGCGTGGAGGATTGCAGCAGCCCCGAGCGCGTCAGCCCGCGCACCGTCATGTTGACGCGACCGGTCGGCGCGTCGCTTCCCCGCGCCGAATAATGCAGCGAACCCGATGCATTGCCGCCGAGACCGAGTCCGGCATAGCCGATATCGAGCACCGACAAGGGCATCGTGTCGACGGTGAGGTCAACTGCGGTGTCGACTGCCCCAAACCGTCCCGACACCTGCGCCTTGCCGCCCGCGAACGACAGCGCGGTCGGCGCGAGGAGCCAGTCGTCGCCGTCGCGGCGCAGCCGCGCGGGCGTGTCGAGCCGGATCGGCTGGTTGCCGACCTTCCCTTGCGCCTGCACGGTGTAACCGTCGGCGGCGATCTGCGTCACCGTCTGGATCTGGAACCCCGCACCGCGCGATCCCGCGATCGAGGCGCGGACTTCGCCGGCGTCGCCGTTCAGTGACGCGGTGCCGGCGAACCGCGCGATGCTGAGCGAGCCGCGGCGCAGGCCGCTGCCCGTCGCCGTCGCGGTCACGCGCGTGCCGGCGGGGTCGAGCAAGGTGGTGAAATCCACGTGTCCCTGTCGCACCGACACGGTGCCGAGTCGCGCCGCCCGCGCGTCGAGTGCACCGACGATGCGCTGGATCGTCCCCTGCGGCGCGAAGTCGAGTGTGCCCGTGATACCGCCACCCGCAACCGTCAGGCGGCCAGCGAAGCCGTTCGGCACGATGTCGAGCGCGCCGCTCGCGCGCGTCCCGCTCACATCCAGCCGAGCGACCGCGATCCGCGCGGTGCCGCCCTTCGGCAGCAGGATCTGTCCCTCGGTCGTGAATGGTCCCAGCCTTGAGCCCCCTGCGGCGGTAAAGGCGAACCCGGCAGGCGTCGGATCGAGGTGGGCGCGTACCCCCGTCAGGCCCAGCGCCGCGTTCGGCCGCTGGAAAACGAGATCGATCACCGGCCGCTCGATCTGTCCGTCGAGGTTCAGAGTCAGCGCGCCGTAGGTCGCCTGCGTGCCTGCGCCCTCGAAATGGAACGTGCCGTCACGGCGACGAAAGCCGCTTCCCGCCAGCCTGATCTGCGGCGCGGTCAGGACGAGGTTGGAGAAGTGGAGCACGCCATCGGGCGTGCGTTCCAGCAGCGTCTCGACGTGCGGCAGCCCGCCCGCCAGACTGCGGAAGAACGCATTGTCGAGCCGCACGACCTGCGCGCTGCCACGTCCGACGACGCGCGTGCCCTTGCCGCCCGGCCCCGGCACGACGCTCAATCGCGATTGCACGTCGACCACGCCGAGGCCGGGGATCAGCAATCGGCCGAGCGCGCCGTTGACGCCGATGTCGAACTGCCCGTTCGACAGGTCGAGCTGCAGGTTTATCCGCCCGGTCAGCTTGTCCGAGCGCAGCCGCAGGTCGTCGCCCGTCACCAGTTTCGACGTAACCCGCAGCGTGCCGTCGACACTCAGGTTGCGCAGGATGCCGCCCGCGACGTTGCCAACGCCGGTCACCCGCGCGGCGGTGAAGCGGACCGGCAGCGTGATTGGCGACTTCGACCAGCGCCCGCGTCCCGCCGCGCGCGCCTGCTCGAACCCGGTCTGATCGAACGAGAAGCGCGGTGCCGTGATGCGGTAATCGAACGTGAACGCGCGAAGCGGCCCGTTCAGGATCGCGCGCAGCTCCATGTCGGTCGCCCGCATGTTGCGGAACAGCGCCTCGGGCCGGAGCAGCCGCGCGCGCAGGCGCACATTGTCGAGCCGACTTCGCGCCAGATCGACCACGCCCGTCGCCTCGGCGGCGAGCGCGGCGGAGCGAAGCGACAGCGTGCCGTCCAGCCGACGATCGGCGAAGGTGCCGCTGCCGTTCACCGCAACGCGCGGCGTGGTCAGCGCCTGGAGCTTGCCGCGCGTGATGCCCGCGACCGCGAGTGTTCCCGTCAGCGTGTAGCGGCCCGCGTCGTTGCCGAGCGCGAGGTCGAGCACGCGCGCGCCGCCGACCTGCCCGCGCGCGCGCCCGCGCCAGCGCTGCCAGTCACCCACCCCGTCAACGTCGAGCGTGACCGCGCGGCTGAGGCGCGTCAGTTGCGCCAGCACACCGTTCGCAGCACCCGCGGCGTGCACGTCGACGTCGAAGCGTCCTGCATCGGGCACCGCGTCGATCCGCGCGGTCACGCGGTCGCTCCCTTCGATCAGCGCGGCGAGATCGACCGCGGCATGGCCCGAGCGGATGTCGGCGCGGCCCTGAAGCCGTCCGTAGCGCAGCCGCCCCGTCACCCGCGGCGCGACCACGAGCCGCGAGACGCGCAACCGGCGGATCGCGATGTCGAAGTCGGGCAGGATCGGCCCCTGCTTGCCGGTGTCGATCGTCCGCGGCAGCTTGGCGAGCGTGGCTTGGGGTATGTCGAGCGCGTCAATGTCGAGCCGGTTCGACACCCAGGCGAACGGATTCCAGTCGAGCGTTGCGCGCGGCACCGCCAGCACCAGCCCGTCGGGATCGCTCAGGCGAAAATCGACCAGCTCGGCCTTGCCGTACAGCGACCCGTCGATACGGCCGAGGTGAAAGCGCAGACCGTTGGCGGGCGCGAGCGCGTTGACGCGGTCGGCGACGAAGCGATGGCCGATGTCGCTGTCGAGCACGGCCGCGACCGTCGCGATCAACAGCGCCAGCGCGCCGACGATCCGCATCGCCCAGCGCAGCGCGCGCCTCAAAACGCCTGCCCCAGCGAGACATAGACCGCGATCCGGCTGTCACCCGGTTGCGGGTTGAGCGGGGTGCCGACATCGAGGCGGATCGGCCCGAAGTTGGAGTAATAACGCACGCCCAGTCCCGCGCCGTACTGCAATCCTTTGAAGTCGGGCACGACGCCGGTGTATATGTTCCCGCCGTCGAAAAAGGGAACGACGCCGAAATTGCCGAACGCCTTGACCCGCGCCTCGATCGAGAATTCGGATAGCGAGCGCCCGCCGATTGGATCGTTGTTGACGTCGCGCGGGCCGATCGCCTGGAACCCGTAACCGCGTACCGACGCACCGCCGCCGGCGTAGAAGCGTCGCGACGGCGCGATCTGGTCGCGCGGTGCGCCGAGGATGGTACCGACGCGCACGCGCCCGGCGAGCGTCACGCTCTTGGTCGCCGGTACATAGCCGCTCACGTCCAATTGCGTGCGCGCGTAGCCGAACGCGCTGCCTTGCAGGCTGACCTCGGGGCTGAGCCGCCCGGCGAGGCGGAACCCGCGCGTCGGATTGAGCAGGTCGTCCGATCCGTCATAGCCGAGGCTCGTCGGCAGCGCGCCGATGAAGAAGGTGCGGCGGCGCGGCTCGCCGGTCGAGGCGATCACGTCGCGCTCGTCGGTCGCGACCAGCTCGGCCCCGAGCGACCAGGTCCAGGTCTTCTGAAAGAAGATATTGGTCTGTCGCTCGAGCGACCCCGACAGTGTCAGCGTGTTCGCGTCATACGCGTCGCGCTGCGTGTGCGCGGCGGCGAACTGCGCGGTCAGCACCTGATCGCGCTCACGAAAATTGTTGCGGCGGAACACGACCGAGCCGAGCTGCTCGCGCGTGCCGAGCACCCCGCGCAGCGTCAACGCACCCTCGGGCGGGAACAGGTTGCGGTGCGTCCAGCTGACCTCCGAGCGCGCGCCCTCGCCGGTGCCGTAACCCAGCTCGCCCGCGATCGTGCGCGGTGGCGCGGGCTCCAGCCGCACGTCGAGGTCGACCGTCTCGGGCGTCGCGCCCGGCACCGGCGTCACCTGCGCGGTCGAGACGAGCCCGGTCTGGATCAGCGCGCGGCGCAGGTCGTCGACACCCGAGGTCGTATACGGATCGCCGGGTGCGAAGCGCGCGATCTCCTGCACGTGCGCGGCGTCGAACACGCGGTTGTTCGCATTCGCGGTGATGCGCCCGAAACGGCGAGCGGTGCCCGGCGCGACATCGAGCGCGAGCGTCGCGGTGCGCGTCGCGTGATCGACCACGATCTCCGGCTCGCCGATCTTGGCAAAGGCGAACCCCTGCTCGCCGACCGCGGTGCGCAAGGTGGTCTCGGCGGCCGCAATCGTGTCGGCATTGACCGGATCGTTGCCGGTGACCGGAAACGCCTTCTCGAGCGCCGCCGCCTTGTCGCCCGCGCCCGCGACACCGTTCAGCGTCACGCCGGCGAAGCGGTAGAGCGGCCCGGGCGTCGCCTGCAGCACGATGACGGGGCGCTTCGCCTCGCTCGCGACCGCAGTCGTGACCGCGGCATCGTAATAGCCCTCGCCCTTCAACAATGTGACGAGCAGGTCGGCGTCCTGCTTCGCGCGGCGGTCGAGCTGCGCGGCGTTCGCCTCCTTGTTGTGGTTGGCGGCGAGCGTCGACAGTTCCACGAACCGCTGCCGCAGCAGCGCGGAGGCGATCCCGTCGATCCCCTCGACGCGGTAATCGTATCGCGTCAGCGCGTTCACGTCGGCGCGGCGCCCGGTCGTGCTCACGCTCGTCGCCGCGGGCGCTGCCGACAGATCGGGCCAGTCGACCCCGATGTCGGGCATCGCGGCGAGCGGCGCGGCAGGATCGAGGTCGAGCGGGTCGGACGATTGCGGTGCGCCGGCGACGGACAACGCGGCAGGTGTCGAGGCGGGCGAGACCGGGCGCGCCTGCTGCGCGTAGGCAGCCGGCACCATCCCGACGATCCCCCCGGCCGCGCACAGCCACGCGCGGCACCGCCCCACACGCGAACCCATAGTTTGCGGCTTAGCCCGCCGCCACGCGGCGCGACAGGGGCAAAGCGCCGTCAGGTCCGCTTCGGACCGCGCGCCTGCCACGGCCCGTCGCGCACCCGACGCGTGCTGGCGCGCGCCGGCGTGACGTGGCACAGCGCGTCGCCATGAGCCAGCCGACCAGATCATCCGCCGCGGGCGGCTTCTTCATCGCGATGGGTGCGCTCGTCGGCACCGGCGTCGGCATCGCCATGCGTCAGCCGTCGATCGGTTTTCTCGCCGGAACGGCGTTCGGCATCGCGGTCGCGCTCGGCATCTGGTTGATCGACCACCGGCGCTGACAAGCTACAGGTTGCGCAGCAGCAGCCGCGCGCGGCCGATCACCACGACCTCGCCGACCGCTCGCTCGATTGTCGCGAACAGCGGGTTGTCGCTCGCGATCACCAGAACGCCGCCGTCGCGCCGGACGCGCTTGATCGCCAGCAGGTCGTCGACGCGGATCACGAACAGGTCGCCGGCGCGCGAGACGGTGCGCGCGGCGCGATCGACCAGCACGCGGTCACCGTCGCGGATGTGCGGCGCCATCGACTCGCCGCGCACATCGATGATCGACGCGTCCGCGGCCGCGATCCCGGCGGCGCGCAACGTCTCGGGCGCGAACGCCTCGTATCGCACGACGCGCTCTTCCCCCGCATCGGCACCCGGCCCGGCCGAGGCGGCGAGCCCCAGATAGGGCACTCGCACGAGCACCGGCGCGTCCGGCACCGGACCGCCCAGCAGCGCTTCCTCGACGTCGAAGAAGGCAGCGAGCACGCGCCGGTCACGCTCGGGTAGCACGCGCGGCGTGCCCCGTCGGACGTATTGCTGAAGATAGGCGATGTTGCGCCCGAGCATTCGCGACAACGCCGACATGCTGGTTCCGCGTTCCCGCGTCAGGCGATCGAGCGCGTCGCGAGGTGTCTCGACCATGCACGTTCGTAGCGCAGGAAAATTCCTAGACAAGTTGGAAATTGCAGAACAGACCAAGAACACGTCCTGCTGGACATTGATTCTAGGAGCGCTGCATGACCCTGCTGACCGACATCGACCGATATTTGCGCCGCACTGGCATGCCCGAGACGAAGTTCGGGCGGCTGGCTGTGCGCGACCCGCGCCTCGTTCACGATCTGCGCCGCGGACGCGTGCCGGGCGAGCGTATCTGCGCGCGCGTATTCGCGATGATGGAGGAACGCTGATGCGCGCGGCGGAGCGGTTCGAACGCGCGCTATGCGCCTCGGCACGACGCGCCGGGGCACCGATCGCGATCGCCTCCCATGCCGCGCGCGAGTGGCGTTCGGCGACCTTCAGCGGCGCGCGTCACGTGGTGGAAGCGTGCGGTACGCGCGGCGACGCGCTCGACGCGTGGCTGGCGACGCTCGTCGATACCGAATTGACGGTGCCCGGCCACGTGGTTGCCGAATTGCGCGTGGACGAGCGCGCGAGCGACAGCGACGGAGCGCGCTTCCGTCTGGAAGGCGTCACCGTCGCACTCGGCTGATCAGCTCGCGGCGAGGCGACGCAAACGTTGCAGCGTATCGTCGAGCGAAGCGGGCGCTGCAGCCGGCGGCGGCGCAGGCGTCGGAGCGGGTGCAGGTGCCGCGACGGGCGTGGCGACGATCCGCCGCTGCGCTGCGCCGCGTTCGAGCCGGGCGAGCAGACCCGCGATCGACTCATCTTCGCTATCGTGCGGCGGCGTCACCGCGGCATGCGCCTGCTCGGCGACCACCAGCCGCGGTGCTACCGGCTCGCGCGGGGTCGGCGCTGGAGAAGCTGCGATCGGCGCGTGCTCCTCTGCGTCATCGAACACCTGCGGTGAGGCGAATTCCGCGGGTTGCGGAGCAGCAGCAGGCGGCCACTCTACATGCGACTCGTACGCCCCCGCTACGTCGATTGACTCGGCGTCCAGGCGGTGCGGCTGCTCGGTCGGCTCGTCAATCCATTCGGCGCGCTCGCTCGACTCGGGCATCGGAACGGCCGCAGCCGCGACCGACTGGTCGACGTGCTCCACCCACTCGGCCGTCTCCTCCTCGGGCGCCAGCCAGGCGAAGCGCGGCGCGGGCGCGTCCTGCCCCTTGACCTGCTCGACCCGGCGCGACAGCGGCGGCAGCGGCTCGGGCGGCGCCATCGGGCGCAGCGGCACCGCGGCGGGATCGAAATCGGCCAGCGGGCGGTCGAGGTCGGCGGGCAGCGGCTGCTCGGCAGGCGGCGGCAGCGGGGCGGAGCGCTGATCCTCCTCGCCGAAGATCGGCAGCGGATCGCCCAGGTCGCTCGCGGCGCGGATCGGGCGGCGCGGCGGCGCGTCGGGGTGCGCGTCGGCGCGGCGGATGACGGGCACGTCCTCCTCCTCGTCGCCACCCTGCCCCGTGCGCACGCGCGCCCTGCGCGCGAACGCGTCGGGCCGGTCGAGCAGCCACGCCTTGCCCTGCGGCGCGAACCCGCACGCTGCAATCAGCGCGCCGGCCAGCAGCGCCAGGATCGTCCGCCCGGTGGTGCCGATCGGCGAGGCGGCGGCGGGCAGCACGCTGTTGAAGCCGGCGCGATCGACCGCTGCGTTCAGCACGTCGCTCGGCACCGTCGCGATGCCGATCGCGACGCCCAGCCCGATCAGCGCGGCGACAGCGGGAAGGACGTAATGCCTCACGCGTTCAAGGGGGAATGTGCTTGCCATGTTCGGTCCTGACGCGCGTGGGCGAGTTCGTGGTAAACGGGATCGTAGCGCGCAATATTTGACGACCAGTTACGCTCGGCTTCGACGAAGGCACGCGCGCGCCGCCGCCGTGCCGGCCATTCCGATCGATCGGCGAGCAGCGCCGCCAGCGATGCCGCGATCGCGGCGGGATCGTCGGGCGCGAACAGCGTGCCCGTTTGGCCGTCGCGGATCAGCTCGCGGTGGCCACCGATGTCGGACGCGGCGACGATCCGCTCCTGCGCCATCGCTTCCAGCGGCTTCAGCGGGGTGACGAGATCGGTCAGCCGCATCCGCTTGCGCGGATAAGCGAGCACGTCGACCAGGCTGTAGTAGCGCTCGACCTCGGCGTGCGGCACGCGCCCGACGAAGCGGATCTGCGCGGCAGCCGGCGACGCCGCCGCCTGCCCGCGCAACGCTGCCTCCATCGGGCCGCCACCGACCAGCAGCAATTGCGCGCCCGGCCGGGCCGCCACCAGCGCGGGCATGGCGGCGATCAGGTCGTCGAGCCCTTCGTAATCGTAGAAGCTGCCGATGAAGCCGATCACCTCGTCGCCAAGCCCCAGCTCGTTCGCGAGCGCCTCGTCGCGCGCCGGCGGCGATCCGAACAGCGTCAGGTCGACGCCGTTGGGCGACACGATGATCTTGGCAGGCGAGATACCGCGCGCGATCAGGTCGCCGCGCAGTCCCTCGCAGATCACCGCCACTGCATCGGCGCGGCGGCACAGCCATGTCTCGAGCGCACGCGTCGCGCGGTAGCGCGCGCTTTTCTCCCGCCCGGTACCGTTCCCGACCGCGGCATCCTCCCAGAAGGCACGAATTTCGTACAGCAGCGGCAATCCCCGCGCCCGCGCGACGCGCAACGCGGCGAGACCACCCAGCACCGGCGAATGCGCGTGGAGCACGTCGGGGCGAAACGCCTCCACGACCTCGTCCACCCGGCGCGCCAGCGCGGCGATCTCACGCATCTCGCCCAGCGGCGCGGGCAGCTTGGCAGGCGGAGGTGTGCGAAAGAAGTCGATCCCGTCGACCGTCTCGTGCGCGGTGGCGCTCGCCCCCTGCCGCGCGCCCGTCACCGCCGCCACCTGCCACCCGCGCGCCATCTGCGCGTGCAGAATCGCGCGCGTGCGAAAGGTGTACCCGCTCTGCAGCGGCAAGCCGTGGTCGAAGACGTGAAGGATACGCATGGCGCACCCTTGCCCCAGCCGGGTTTAACGCCGCGTCAACTGCGCCGCGGCTAGGGCGTGCCGACGATGAGGACGCCGCGGCCATGATCGACAATTTCGCACTCGGGCTCGCGCACGGGCTGATGATGATCGCCGCGTTCCTGCTGCTGCGCCGCCCCGACCTCGACAGCGAGGTCAAGCCCGACACCGCCGTGGAGCGTCGCCGCCGCCGTGCGTGACCTCGCGTTCATCGGCTTCCTGCTGGCACTTTGGGGAACGGGCTTTCGCCGCCCGTTCCTGTTCGTGCTCGCCTACGTTTATATCGACATCATCTCGCCGCAGCGGCTGACCTATTACATGCTCAACAGCGTGCCGATCAGCCTGATCGCGGTCGTGCTGGTGGTGCTCGGCTGGGCGCTCGCCGACGACAAGAAGGACAGCCGCTTCGCGCCGCGACAGGCGCTGTTCCTCGTCCTGCTCGCCTATTGCTACGCCACCACCAAGATGGCCGATTTCCCGCTCGAAGCGCTCGATAAGTGGGAATGGGTGTGGAAGAATCTTGCCTTCGCCGCCTTCCTGCCCCTCACCTTGCGCACGCGGTTACGCCTCGAGTCGCTGCTGCTGTTCGTGGTTCTTTCCGCCGCGTCGATCATCATCGTCGGCGGGATCAAGACGCTCGTCTCTGGCGGCGGCTACGGCGAGCTCAACCTGATGGTCGCGAACAATTCGGGCCTCTACGAAGGTTCGATCATCTCCGCGGTCGCGATCTCGCTCATCCCGATCATCCTGTGGCTGGCGCGTGACGGAACGTTGTTCAAGCCCGACTGGCGCGTGAAGCTGTTCGCCTATGCGCTGACCTTTTCATGCCTGCTGATCCCGGTCGGCACCTCGGCGCGCACCGGCCTGCTCTGCATCGCGTTGCTCGCGGTGCTGATGCTGCGCACGGTCAAGCGGCGGATGCTCTACCTCGGCGCGCTCGGGCTCGCCGGGCTGGTCGCGGTGCCGTTCCTGCCGTCCGCGTTCAGCGAGCGGATGGGGACGATCAAGACCTATCAGGCCGACGAATCCGCCTCCACCCGGCTCGCGGTGTGGGGCTGGACGTGGGAATATGCCAAGACGCACCCCTTCGGCGGCGGGTTCGAGGCGTATCGCCAGAACAAGATCCGCTACGACACCGTCAGCGTGCAGGGATCGGGTGCGGGCACCACGGTCAAGCGCGACCTGACCGTCGACAAGAGCCGCGCCTATCATTCGAGCTATTTCGAGATGCTGGGCGAGCAGGGTTATCCAGGGCTAGGCCTGTGGCTGCTCTTCAACCTCATCGGCATCGTCCGCATGGAGGTGGTGCGCCGACGCTACATCAAGGATGGGGAAGGACAGGCCTGGGCCGGGCGGCTGGCAGAGGCATTGCAGCACGCGCAGCTGATCTACCTGCTCGGCGGCGCGTTCGTCGGCATCGCGTTCCAGAGCTATCTGTATTTCGTGCTCGGCGCGCAGATCGGGCTCGACACCTACATGGCGCGGCTGCGCAAGGAGGCGACGTTCGCGCCGATGCAGCGCCGCCGCCCCGCCCGGATGGCGGCAGCGGCGGCGTAGCGTATCCGCTCAGTCGTTCGTGGAGGCGACCTGCGTCAGCGCCTCGATGATCGCCTTGTTGAACGCCGGGATGTCGTCGGGCTTGCGGCTGGTGATGAGGTTGTCGTCGACCACGACCTGCTCGTCGACCACGTCCGCGCCCGCATTTTCTAGGTCGGTGCGGACCGACGGCCAGCTCGTCACCTGACGTCCGTCGACCACGTCGGCCTCGACCAGCAGCCACGGCGCGTGGCAGATCGCGGCCACGATCTTGTCGTCGTCCATGAACTCCTCGACGATCTCGAGCGCGCGCTCCTGCAACCGCATCTTGTCGGGATTGCCGACGCCGCCCGGCAGCACCAGCGCGTCGAAGTCCTGCGTGTCGACCGCATCGAGCGTCAGGTCGGGCGTGATCGTCTTGCCCTTCTCATCGTCGTTGACCACGCCCTGGATCGGGTCGGTCTTGATCGAGGCGAGCGTCACCTGCACGCCCGCGTCGAGCAACGCCTGGCGGGGATCGAACAGCTCGGCTTCCTCGAACCCGTCGGTGGCGAGCATCAGCACGCGCATGTTGGATAAATCGGCCATGTCGGGAAACTCCGTCGAAAGGGGCTGCCTGAACCCCTGCCCCCGCCCGCTCGTTCCGGGAACGAAGGCGTCACGCACGCATTTGCAAATAGTACGAGGAGGTTGCGGGCAGCGTGACGGCGACGATCAACTATTGCGACGACAGCGAACCCGGCATCACCCGCAAGAAGACGCGCGGCGGGAAGTGGAGCTATTGGACGCCGGACGGTGAGCGCGTGACCGATCGCGACGAGATCGATCGGCTGAACGCGATCGGCCTGCCGCCCGCCTATACCGACGCGTGGTTCTGCCTCGATCCGTTCGGTCATGTCCAGGCGGTCGGCTGGGACGAGAAGGGTCGCAAGCAATACCGCTACCACACCGAGTTCCGCGCCGCGCAGGAGGCGGCGAAATATTCCAAGTGCGTCAGCTTCGGCCTTGCGCTGCCCAAGCTGCGGCGGCGGATGGAGGAAGACCTCGCTCATCGCCGCCACGACAAGGACCGCACGCTTGCCGCGGTCGTGAAGCTGCTCGACACGCACAATCTGCGCATCGGCAACGAGACCTATGCCAAGACCAACAAGAGCTTCGGCCTGACGACGCTGCGCGACCGCCACGCGAAGATCGCGGGCAAGACGCTCAAGCTCAAATACCGCGCCAAGTCGGGCAAGGAGCGGATGCTGACGATCAGCGACCGCAGCCTCGCGCAGTTCGTCAAACGGTGTCAGGACCTGCCGGGACAGAAACTGTTCCAATACGTCGACGCCGAGGGTGAGCCGCGCCCGATCACCTCGTCCGACGTCAACGCCTATATCAAGGAAGCGATGGGCGAGGATTTCAGCGCCAAGCATTTCCGCACCTGGGGCGCGAGCGTCGTCGCGTTCGAAACGCTGGCCGAGGCGCCCGAGCCGATCAGCCTGAAGACGATGCTCGAACCGGTGGTCGAGCGCCTGGGCAACACGCCCGCGATCGCGCGCAAGTCCTACGTCCATCCCGACCTGATCGAGCTCGGCAAGAGCAAGGCGGCGCAGGCGACCTTCCGCGCCGGGCTCAAGCTGCCGCGCGCCACCCCCTACCTCAGCCGCGCCGAGCGCGGGCTGATCGCGTTCCTGAGCGCGGAAACCAACGAAACGGCGAAGGCGGCGTAACGCCGCCCGACGATTGGAAAGCATGACCAGCACGAACAAGGCGGCCGCCGCCGCGACCAAGACGCAGATCGACACCGCCCGCGTACAGGATCAGGCCGAGAGCCTGTTTCGATCCAGCACGCTGTGGCTACAAACCCACTGGCTGCAAATTCTGATCGGGATCGGCGCGGGGGTGGCGATTGCCGCCGCGCTATTCTGGCTACGTGGCTTTGGCCCGCGCATCGTCGCGCGCAGCAAAACGGGCAAGGGCTGGTCCGCCGTGTTCGGCCGCGCGGTAGAGCGGACGCACAGCTTCTTCATCGTCATGCTGTCGGCGAAGCTGGTCGTCGGTTACGCCGGCGCCCCCGCCGACGTTTCGAGCACGGTCACTTTCCTGTTCACGATTGCGGCGGTGTTCCAGGCGGCGATCTGGGCGCGCGAGATCATCCTCGGCGCGATCGAGCATCGCACCCGCGGCGAACATATCGGCGGCGAGGCGCTGGGCAGCGCGATGGGGCTGATCCGGCTGCTCGTCAGCTTCAGCGTCTTCGCGATCGCCCTGGTCGTCGTGCTCGACAATCTGGGCGTCAACGTGACCGGCCTGGTCGCGGGTCTGGGCGTCGGCGGTATCGCGATCGGCCTCGCCGCGCAGGGTATCTTCGCCGACCTGTTCGCCGCGCTGGCGATCATCTTCGACCGGCCGTTCCGCCGCGGCGACGCGGTCACCTACGACAGCACGTCGGGCAACGTCGAGGAGATCGGGCTCAAGTCGACGCGCATCCGCGGGATCGACGGCGAATTGCGCGTCATCAGCAACAAGAACCTGCTCGACAAGGAAATCCAGAACAATTCGGTGCGCGAACGTCGCCGCTCGACCTTCACGATCGGCCTCGCCTACGAAACGCCGCCAGACAAGCTCTCGCGCTTTCCCGACATGATGAAGGAAGAGGTCGAGGCGTGCGGCATGACCTTCGTCCGCTGCGGCTTCTTCCAGTTCGGCGCGTCGAGCCTCGACTTCGACCTCCGCTTCGACAGTCCGTCGGCCGACTTCATGGAGGCGTACGACGGCCGCCACCGCGTCGGCGTCGCGATCGTGCGGCGCTGCAACGACGAAGGGCTGGTGATCGCCTATCCCACGCAGGTGAACTACACCGCCGCCCCCGACGGGCGGTTGGTCGATCCCGCACCCGATGGCCCGCCACCACGGCAGGCAGCGGAGGGCTGATCGCGCGCCTTACGTTACGGCATGTTGCGGTGAACCGTTGCGCGCGTGCACTTCTTTGTAAGAAATTAGCCCGCTAAGACGGGGCGACATGATCAGCGCGCCGCTACACGACACGCTTCGCCAGACGGCGATCACCGCAGCGGTCCTGCACGTGCTTCACGCCGCATGGCCGGTCGCGACCGACCTCGACCCTCACGCGCTCGGCGTCATGGGCAGCGACGACGATCGGCTGTTCGTCGCCGCCGTGCGCGCGCTGGTCGACGAAGGACTGATCGCGATTGAGGCGTTACTGATCGGCACCGCCGACACCCCCGTCGCACGCGGCGCGATGCTGACTCACAAGGGCTGGAGCGTTCTCGACGAGGTTACGCGTCCGATGTGACCGCGTCGAGCAGCCGCTCCTCCAGCCGCGTCTCAAGCAGGTGCACGACCACTTCCGCCAGCTTTTTCAGGATCGTGAGTTCGCGCTCGCTCACCCCGCGCGGGTGAGCGTCGATTGCGGCGAGCATGCCCAGGTTGTTGCCGTCCGATCCCCTGAGCGGCACGCCGGCGTAGAAGCGCAGCCCGAAATCGCCCGCGACCAGCGGATTGGCGATCGTCCGCACGTCGATTTCGGCATTCTCGACCACCCAGGGATCGTCTTGCGCGACCGCCGATCCGCACAACCCCTCGTCGCGCGCCAGCTGATCGATGCCGTCGATCCCGGGCGACGCCTTGAGCCAGATGCGGTCCTTGCCCACCAGGCTGATGATCGCGATCGGGCAATCGAGCGCGAGCGCGGCTACCTCTGCCAGCTCATTCAGCATCGCATTGGGCGGCTGGTTGATGACGTCGAGTCGCAGCAGGCTGTTTAGCCGTGCACGTTCCCGCTCGCTGATTTGGTCCATATTCGCCTCCAATTCCGGGCTAGATAGCCCGAAGCGGCCATGTGGCAAGCGCGCCGAGCCGATGAACTTCGTCGCGCTCCCCCGCGTTGGGCGGGTGAAGGAGACGACCTCATGATCCGTAACGCCCTGTTCTCGCTCGCCGCAATCGCGTCGATGACTGCGCCGATGGCGATCGCGCCTGCCGCGGCACAGCGCGGCGACCGCGATTACCGCTGGCACGGCGACGACCGCAACTGGAACCCGCGCGACAGCTACCGCGCGCGTCGCGGCGACGATCGCCGGCTCGGGCGCAACGACCGCATCTATCGCGGGCGCGACGGCCGCGCTTATTGCAAGCGCAACGACGGCACGACCGGGCTGGTGATCGGCGGCGTCGGCGGCGCGGCGCTCGGCAATCTCGTCGGCGGCGGCCTGCTCGGCACGCTCGCGGGCGGTGGCGCGGGCGCATTGCTTGGCCGCTCGATCGACCGCGGCAACGTCAAGTGCCGCTGATCGACTGACCGATCAGATGACGGCGGCCGGGCAGTCACTGCCCGGCCGTTTTCCTATCCGCTCAGATCCCGCCTTCCTCCAGGCTGAGCAACGTCGCATTGCCGCCCGCGCTGGTGGTGTCGACCGACACCGCGCGCTCGGCGCAGAAGCGATAAAGGTAGTGCGGCCCGCCTGCCTTCGGCCCCGTGCCCGACAGGCCCTCGCCCCCGAACGGCTGCGACCCGACCACCGCGCCGATCATCGACCGGTTGATGTAGAGGTTGCCGACCTCGGCCAGCTCTTCCGTCACCTCGGCCGCGCGCGCGATGCGGCTGTGCAGCCCCATCGTCAGACCATAACCCTTCGCATTCACCCGCGCGATCGTCTGCTCCAGCTCGCCCGCCTTCCACGTCGCAACGTGCAGGATGGGGCCGAACCATTCGCGATTCAGCTCCTCGATTGACCCGAGCCGGATCAGCGTCGGCGGCACGAACAGCCCGCCTGCGGGTGCGTCGATCGTCTTGACCCAGCGCGCGCGGGCACTGTCGCGGTACGCCATCAACCGATCGTACGCATCCTGATCAATCACCGGACCGACATCGCTCGCCGGGTCGGACGGATCGCCGAGCGTCAGCAGGTCCATCGCACCTGACAGCATTTCGATCAGCCCGTCGGCGATATCCTCCTGCACCAAGAGCAGGCGGAGCGCCGAGCAGCGCTGTCCGGCGGAGCGGAACGCGCTGGTGACCACATCGGCGACGACCTGCTCGGGCAGCGCGGTCGAATCGACGATCATCGCGTTGATCCCGCCCGTTTCCGCGATCAGCGGGACGATCGGCCGCTCGTTGTCCGCCAGCAGGCTGCGCGCGATCTTCTTCGCAGTTGCAGTCGATCCAGTAAAGGCGACGCCCTGCACCCGCGTATCGGCGGTCAGCGCCGCGCCGACCTCCGGTCCGCCCGGCACCAGGATCAGCGCGTCGGCGGGAACGCCGGCCTCGTGCGCGAGTTCGACGGCGCGCCGCGCAATCGCGGGCGTCTGCGGCGCGGGCTTCGCCACCACAGTATTGCCCGTCACCAATGCAGCAACCGTCTGCCCCAGGAAGATCGCCAAGGGGAAATTCCACGGCGCGATCGTCGCCCACACGCCGCGCCCGTCCAGATGCAGCATGTTGCGCTCGCCCGTCGGCCCGGGAAGCTCGATCGGCTGCATCTTCGCGCGCGCCTGCATCGCGTAATAGCGACAGAAGTCGGCCGCTTCGCGCACCTCGCCGATTGAGTCGGCGATGCTCTTCTTCGCTTCCTGTACGCAGATCGCCATCAACTCGTCGCGATGACGCTCGAGCAGGTCGGCGAGGCGATCGAGGCAGTCCGCACGCGCCTCGACCGGGGTCGCGCGCCACGCCGGAAAGGCGGCATGCGCGCGTGGCACTGCGTCGTTTACCGCCTGCGTGCTCACCGCCTCGACCGACAGGTTTACCGGCGCCCGTACCGCATGCGTCGTCTTCGCCAGCACGTTACGCTCGGCCAGATCGATGCCCATCGAATTGCGATGCCCGTCGGCGGCGCGGAACAGGTCGACTGGCAGCGGGATCGACGAATGCCGCGCGCCGCCGACCGCGCTGATCTTCGCGACCGGATCGGCGAGGATCTCGTCCTCGGTCAGCCGCGCGTCGGCGAGCTGGTGGACGAAACTCGAGTTCGCGCCATTCTCCAACAGGCGACGAACAAGATAGGCGAGCAGGTCACGGTGTCCGCCGACCGGCGCGTAGATGCGGCAGTGATAGCCGTTGTCGCGCACCAGCCGCTCGTACAGCCCGTCGCCCATGCCGTGCAGCCGCTGGAACTCGAAGTCTCGGGCATTGCCCGCCCATTCGACGATCGTCGCGACCGTCAGCGCATTGTGGCTGGCGAACGCGGGGCGAATGTGAGGTGCGTCGAGCATGTCGCGCGCGACCGCTAGATAGCTGACGTCGGTCGACGCCTTGCGCGTGAAGAGCGGATAATCCTCCAGCCCCTCGACCTGCGTGCGCTTGATCTCGCTGTCCCAATACGCGCCCTTGACCAGCCGCACGTTCATCACGCGGCCGAGCTCGTTCGCCCAGGCGACGACGGGGCGCGCGCGCTTGCCGTACGCCTGCACCGCCATGCCGAATCCGTCCCAGTCGTTCAGTGCCGGGAGCGCGGCGACATTGCCGATGATGTCGAGGCTCATGTCGAGCCGCTCGCTCTCCTCCGCGTCGACGGTCAGCGCGATCCCCTTGCCCGCCGCCTGCACCGCCAGCGCCTCGAGCATCTCGGTCAACGCAGGAACGCACTCGTCCCACTTCGCCACCTCGTAGCGCGGGTGGAGCGCGGACAGCTTGACCGAAATTGAGTGGCCGGCGGACGGGTCACGCCCGACTGCGTCTATCGCATCGACGTACGCCTTGAAATACCGCTCGCCGTCCGCGGTCGTGCGCGCCGCCTCGCCCAGCATGTCGAAACTGGCGGTGAAGCCGCGGTTGTCGGGCTTCTTCATCCGCCGCATCGCCTCGTCGATGGTGCGCCCCATGACGAAGATCTCGCCCATCATCTTCATCGCGGCACCCACCGCCTGGCGCACGAACGGCTCGCCCGCGCGGCTCAGCAGGCGCTTCAGCGGCCCCGCCTCGCCCTCGCCCACGAGCGCGCGGCCGACCACCAGTCCCCAGGTAGCGGTATTGACGAGGCGGCTGTTCGATTGACCGGCGTGGCTGCGCCAGTTTGCCTCGCCCAGCTTGTCGGAGATGAGCAGATCGGCGGTCTCGGGATCGGGCACGCGCAGGAACGCCTCGGCCAGGCTCAGCAGCGCGACGCCCTCCGACGAGTTGAGGCGGTATTCCTGCAGGAACTGGTTCACCCAGCCGCGCGATTGCGCCGCGCGCAGGTCCGCGAGCAGCCCCGACGCCGTGTCCATCACCCGCTCGCGCGAATCAGGCGTGAGCGCGGCGCGGGCGAGCAGCGGTTTTAGAACATCCGGTTCGCTCGCGCGGTGCAGGCGACGCATGGTTTCGCGGGTTGCTGACGCTACGGCAGAGGACATGTTCATGTTTCCGGTTCGTGGACCACTTGCGGGATGGGCTACCCCGCGCTTATGCAGTGCCGCAGTGCAGCGCGGCGCTCGGCCGCTGCTTTAGCGCGTCGTACCGTGAAGGGGAATTCGTCGTGACCGCAGACGAGATGAAGGCCAGCATCGGGCAGGAAAGCGTTTCCGACTGGGTCGAGGTGACGCAGGACATGATCAACAAGTTCGCCGACGCGACGGGTGATCACCAGTTCATCCACGTGAACCCCGAAATGGCGAAAATGACGCCGTTCGGCACCACGATCGCGCACGGTTTCCTCACCCTGTCGCTGCTCCCGCAACTCGCCGCCAAGACGCCCGACGCGCCAAAGCTCGACGGGGTGAAGATGGGCGTCAATTACGGCGGCAACAAAGTCCGCTTCCTCGCCCCCGTGCCCTCGGGCTCGCGCGTGCGCGGCCGCTCCAAGATCATCCAGTTCGATGAAAAGCGCCCCGGCCAGTATCAATACACCACCGAGACGACGATCGAGATCGAGGGATCGGACAAACCCGCGATGATCGCCGAGTGGATCACGCAGGTGTTCAACTGACCGCTGACACCCCAACCCTGTTTCATCTGAAAGGCTCGCCCATGCGTTCCGCCGTTATCGTCTCCACCGCCCGTACCCCGATCGGCCGCGCCTATCGCGGCGCGTTCAACAACCTGCCCTCGCCGACGCTCGCCAGCCACGCGATCAAGGCGGCGGTCGAGCGCGCCAAGATCGATGGCGGAGAGGTGGACGACGTGATCCTCGGCTCCGCGCTGCAACAGGGTCATCAGGCAGGCAACATCGCGCGCACTTCCTTGCTGCGCGCGGGGTTGCCGACGACCGTGTCGGGCATGTCGGTCGATCGCCAGTGCGCGAGCGGGCTGATGGCAATCGCGACCGCGGCGAAGCAGATCATTGTCGACGGCATGGACGTGACGATCGGCGGCGGCGTTGAATCGATCAGCCTCGTGCAGACGCCGCAGATGCGCGTCGCGCCCGATCCCGAGCTGCTGGCGATGCACAAGAACATCTACATGCCGATGCTCCAGACCGCCGAGGTGGTCGCCAAGCGCTACGGCATCAGCCGCGACGCGCAGGACGAGTACGGCTACCAGTCGCAGATGCGCACCGCCGCCGCGCAGGCCGCGGGCAAGTTCGACGACGAGATCGTGTCGGTCTCTGCGACGATGGCAGTGACGGACAAGGAGACCAAGGAAGTCTCGCACAAGGACGTAACGCTGTCGAAGGACGAGGGCAACCGCGCCGACACGACGTTGGAGGGTTTGAAGTCCTTGAAGCCCGTGCTCGGTCCCGACCTCAACATCACCGCGGGCAACGCGTCGCAGCTGTCGGACGGTGCGTCTGCCAGCGTGCTGATGGAGGAAAGCCTCGCCGCCAAGAAGGGGCTGACCCCGCTCGGCCGCTACGTCGGCATGGCAGTCGCGGGCACCGAGCCTGACGAGATGGGCATCGGCCCCGTCTTCGCGATTCCGAAGCTGCTCGAGCGCAACGGCCTCAAGATGGACGACATCGGCCTGTGGGAGCTGAACGAGGCGTTCGCGGTGCAGGTGCTCTACTGCCGCGACAAGCTCGGCATCCCGGACGAGCTCTTGAACGTCAACGGCGGTGCGATCTCGATCGGCCACCCCTACGGCATGTCGGGCGCACGCATGACCGGCCACGCGCTGATCGAGGGCAAGCGGCGCGGCGCGAAATACGTCGTCGTCACGATGTGCGTCGGCGGCGGCATGGGCGCGGCCGGACTGTTCGAAGTGCTGTAATTGAAGCGTAAGGATCGATACGCTATGTAGTGGTCCGGCGACGTCATTGGCGCCTTTCTGTGAGCCTCGGATGTGTCAGCATCCGGGGCTCAATACGTTTGGGGCTCGTGTGTCAGCACGAGCCCCGCCCGTGCACTTACTTCTTCGTTACCTCAATGACCTTCACAACCAGGGTCGCGAAGGCGAAGAGGACGCCTAGAAACAAGCACAGATCGGCGAACGTCATTGGTTTCCGCCTTTCTGGCTGGCAGCAGGATTGCCGCCATCGGTCATCCAAGCAGGTCCGATACGCCCGCGCAACCAACCCCGCCGCGCCTCGTTCTCCCGCCGAAACCCCTCGTGAGGAGAGACGACGATGGCCGACGCCAACACCGATCCCAAGCAGCTCAAGACCGACATGTGGAAGAAGATGGCCGAGAGCCCGTACCTGATGGTCGGCCCGGCGGACGGCAGCACGCACAGCGAGCCGCTGGCGGTGCAGCTCGACAAGGATCAGGTCGACACGCTGTTCTTCTTTATCGGCAAGGACAACCGCGTCGCCGGCAAGGACAAGCTGATGGTGCAGTTCGTGTCGAAGGGACACGATTTCTTCGCCTGCATGCACGGCCGCGGCCGCATCAACAACGACCGCGCGCTGATCGACAAGCTCTGGAATAATCAGGTCGAGGCGTGGTTTCCAGGCGGCAAGGAAGACCCAAACCTCGCGCTGCTCCAGGTCGATATCGACAGCGCCGAGCTGTGGGAAACCGACATGTCGATCTCGGGCAAGGTAAAGCAGCTGTTCGGCGGCACGATCAAGGCCGGCGAGGAAGGCAGCCATGCCAAGGTGCAGACAACGGCGGAAAACTCGAACGCCTGACCGTCGCGTCGGCGTGCAGCAAGAGCCGGTCGCGTCACCCGCGGCCGGCTCTTCGCATATCAGGTGTTGGGGGTAATGAAATTCTCGACCACCGGCGCGATACGGTTGCGCCACTTGGAACCGTTGAAGATGCCGTAGTGCCCGACACCCTCGGCCATCAGGTAACGCTTCTTGTCGTCAGGCAGGTTGGTGGCGAGCGTCAGCGCCGCCTTGGTCTGCCCCAGCCCCGAAATGTCGTCGCGCTCGCCCTCGATCGCGAGCAGCGCCACGTCGGTGATCGCGCCCGTGTCGACCTTGCGCCCGCGATGCGTCATCATGCCCCTGGGCAGCTTGTGCTCCTGGAACACGACATCGATTGTCTGAAGGTAGAATTCCGCCGTCATGTCCGCGACCGAGCGATATTCCTCGTAGAAGTCCTTGGTCGCCTGTGCGCTCGCACCATCGCCCTGGACCAGATGCTTGAACATCTCCCAGTGGCTCAGCATGTGATTGCCCAGATTCATCGACATGAAGCCGGTGAGCTGCAGGAAGCCCGGATACACCCGCCGCCCGGCACCCGGATGGCACGCCGGCACCGTCGCGATCACATTCTGCTCGAACCACGCGAACGGCCGCTCGGTCGCGAGCGTGTTAACCGCGGTCGGCGCCTCGCGCGTGTCGATCGGGCCGCCCATCATCGTCAGCGTTTTAGGCCGCGCGGGGTTCTTGTCCGCGCTCATCACCGCGACGGCGGCGAGGCTCGGCACCGACGGCTGGCAGACCGCGAGCATATGCGTCCCGCCCTGCCCCTCGTTGCTGCCCATCTCCTCCAAAAACGCGATCAGGTAATCGACGTAGTCGTCGAGATCGAAGCGCCCCTCGCTGACGGGCACATTCTTCGCGTCGTGCCAGTCGGTGATGTGGACGTCGGCGAACGGCAGCATCCGCTCGACGGTGCCGCGCAGCAGCGTCGCGAAATGCCCCGACATCGGTGCGACGATCAGCAGCTTGGGGCCACCCTCCACGCCCTCACGGCGAAAGCGCTTCAGATCACCGAAGGGCCGCGCGAGCACGACCTCTTCGATCACCTTAACCTCGCGACCGTCGATCACCGTCGTATCGAGCCCGAACGCCGGCTTGCCACGCGACGCGCTCGCGTGCGCGAATACTTCCAGCGCGCTCGCCATCACCGGTCCGCCGCCCAGATAGGCGAACGGGTTTGCCGGATCGTTCAGCCAGCCGGCAGTCGCGGTCGCCAGTGCGCTGGCGGACGAGAGCCAGCTGCGCTGCAGTTCATAGGCGTCGTAGAACATCGGGTATGCCTCTCCGCCCCCAGATGGGGGCTCGTGATACTAACCGAAACGCTGCACTGCACAATGATGTTGCATGGTCGGCTCGACGCTTCGTGCCGGGCGGTGGCTCAAGGGTCACACCGGCCACGGCGTTGAGCCACCCTGTCCTCGCTGCTAGGGCACGCGCATGGCCAGCGCTCCCCCGCCCCCTGCATCAACCGAGGTTGCGCCATCGCGCCGCATCGGCAATCTCGCGATGGTCTGGCGCGCCGCGCGGGCGTACCCGTTGCAGATCGCGGGCGCCTGCGTGGCGCTCGCGGTCACGTCGGCGGCGACGATTGCGATCCCCTACAGCTTCAAGCGCGTGATCGATCGCGGCTTCGCAGCTGGCGGCGACAGCCAGGCGGTGTCGGGCGCGTTCCATTACATGCTGATGATCGTCGTCGTGCTGGCGATCGGCACCGCGTTCCGCTTCTACTTCGTGTCGTGGCTGGGCGAGCGCGTCGTCGCCGACATCCGAACGCAGGTGCAGCGCCACCTTCTGACGCTCACCCCGCGCTTCTACGAGGAGAACCGCCCGTCGGAGATCGCCAGTCGCCTGACCGCGGACACCGGTCAGATCGAGACGGTCGTTGGCAGCACGGTGTCGATTGCGCTGCGCAACCTGTTCACCAGCGTCGGTGGGCTTGTCTACCTGTTCACCATCTCGCCCAAGCTGACCGGGCTGCTGGTGGTCGCGATCCCGCTGATCATCGCGCCGATCGCCTTGCTGGGCAAACGCGTGCGCAGCTACTCGCGCACCTCGCAGGACCGGATCGCCGATGTCGGCTCGATCGTCACCGAAACACTCGGTGCGATGAAGATCGTCCAGGCGTTCGGGCAGGAGCGCCGCGAATCTGAGCGCTTCAGCGACGCGGTCGAGGCGACGATGGCGGCGGCGCGCAAGCGCATCCTGCTCCGCGCGATCATGACCGCGATCGTCATCGGCCTCGTCTTCGGCGCGATCACCTTGGTGATGTGGGAGGGCGCGATCGACGTCGCCGCCGGACGCCTGTCGGGCGGCGCGATCGCCGCGTTCGTGCTGACCGGCGGCATCGTCGCGGGCGCGTTCGGCGCGCTGACCGAGGTGTACGGCGATCTGCTGCGCGGTGCAGGTGCCGCAGGGCGTCTGGCCGAATTGCTCGACGAGCGGCCGGAGATCGCGCCGCCCGCCCACCCGATCGCGCTGCCTCAACCGCCGCAGGGCCGTGTCGACTTCGCGCAGGTCGAGTTTCGCTACCCGACCCGCCCCGACCTGCCCGCGCTGCACGACTTCTCGCTCTCGGTCGCACCCGGCGAGACGGTCGCGATCGTCGGCCCGTCGGGGGCGGGCAAGTCGACGCTGTTTCAGTTGATCCAGCGCTTCTACGATCCCGCCGCCGGTACGGTCAGCGTGGACGGCGTGCCCTTGCGCGACGCCGACCCCGCCGAGGTACGCGCGCGGATCGCGATGGTGCCGCAGGAGACGGTCATCTTCGGCACCAGCGCGCGCGACAATCTGCGCTACGGTCGCTGGGACGCCGACGACGCCGCGATCTGGCACGCCGCAGAGGCTGCCAATGCCGCCGACTTCCTACGCGCGCTGCCAGACGGGCTCGACACCTTTCTGGGCGAAGGCGGCGCGCGACTGTCCGGCGGCCAGCGGCAGCGCGTCGCGATCGCACGCGCGCTGTTGCGCGACGCGCCGATCCTGCTGCTCGACGAGGCGACCAGCGCATTAGATGCAGAGAGCGAACGGCTGGTGCAGGACGCGCTCGAGCGGTTGATGGCCGACCGCACGACGATCGTCATCGCGCACCGCCTTGCCACCGTCCGCGCCGCCGACCGCATCGTCGTGATGGACGAGGGTCGCATCGTCGAGCAGGGCACGCACGCGACCCTGTTCGCGCGCGGCGGGCTCTACGCGCGGCTCGCCAGCCTGCAATTCAACGAGGCTGCCTGAGCGCTCCGCCACTGCGCCTATCAATAGGCGCCCACATGCCCTATATCCAAGTCATCGTGCGCAACCGACCCGTAGGCGCGCGCGGCTGAGAGACCATCGCGCTCCCGCTTACGACGAGGAGCATGTGCCTTGGACCTCAACTACCTTCTTCACCGTCATCAGGTTTCGCTGATGCGCGCGCACGATGGCGCGACCAGCGAGGCGCGCTGCGCGCATCGCGGGCTCGCCCTCGGCTACCGCGAGCGGATCGCGGCGCTGCGCGAGACGATGGGTGTTACCACCATGACGCTGGACCGCGTCAGTTGAGCGATCCCGTCGACACCGGTGCTGATGCTCAGCCAGCCGCCCGCAAGCCCGCCGGCCGCCACTTTCGTCCGGCGCGCGTCGCAATGGACCGAGCCGCGGCCGAGCGGCAGGGCCGGATCGCGCAGGCCGCGTTCCTGACGCTCGGCAACCGCGATGCCGCGATTGCCTTTCTCAACACGCACGACGACGCGCTGGGCCAGCGCCCGATCGACGCCGCGGTGGCGAGCACCGATGGCCTTGCCGCGGCCGAACGGCTGCTCGCCGACCGCGCGAGTGGCGAAAAGCCCACAAACCTCACGCTCCCGCCTGCCACCTAAGCTGTTCCGCTCGCGTATCGAACCGGGGTTGTAACGCGCGCGCCTATTCGCTCTACTCCCACCCGTGAAACGGCAGGGAGGCTGACATGTCACAGGGTCAACGCGAGTTCGACGTGATCGTCTACGGCGCGACCGGGTACACCGGGCGGCTCGTTGCCGAATATCTGGCGCAGACCTACCCGACCGGCGTACGCTGGGCGATGGCGGGACGCTCGATGGCGAAGCTTGAGGCGGTTCGCGCCGAAATGGGCGTGCCCGCCGACGTGCCGCTCGTCACCGCCGACGCGGATGCACCCACGAGCCTGCGCGCGATGTGCGCGCGCGCCACCGTCGTCATCACCACGGTAGGCCCCTACCAGCTTTACGGCAGTGATCTGGTCGCCGCCTGTGTCGAAACCGGCACGGCTTACGTCGACCTGTGCGGCGAGCCGGGGTGGATGCGCGAGATGATCGACGCGCACCACGCCGCCGCCCGCGCGAACGGCGCGCAGATCGTCTTCTCGTGCGGGTTCGACTCGATCCCGTTCGACCTTGGGGTGCTGACGCTGCAGGAGGCAGCGCAGGCGCGCTTCGGCAAGCCCGTACCCCGCATCAAGGCACGCGTGCGCGAGATGAAGGGCGGCTTCTCCGGCGGCACCGCGGCGAGCCTCAAGGCGACGATGGCAGCGGCGGCGAAGAAGCCCTCGCTGATCCCGCTGCTCGCCGATCCATTCGCGCTGACGCCGGGGCACAAGGGGCCGAACCAGCCATCGGGGCTGATCCCCGAATATGATCCGACGCTCCACTCCTGGGTCGCGCCCTTCGTCATGGCGCCGATCAACACCAAGAACGTCCACCGCACCAACTTCCTGCTCGGTCAGCAATGGGGCGACATCGTCTACGACGAGATGGTGGTGACGGGTCTCGGCGACGTGGGTCGTGCCGCGGCAGAGGCGCTGGGCAAGCTCAATCCGTTCGGCGGCGACAAGGGCCCGAAACCCGGCGAAGGACCGACCAAGGAGGAGCGCGAGGCGGGTCACTTCGACGTGCTGTTCGCCGGCCTCTACGACGACGGGCAGCGGATCGACGCGGTCGTGACCGGCAACCGCGATCCCGGCTACGGCTGCACCAGCCGCATGCTGGCGGAGAGCGCCTTGTGCCTGGTCGAGGACGTGCGCGGCGATGGCGGCATCTGGACGCCCGGCGCGTTGATGGGAACGAAATTGCGCGACCGGCTGGTGGCGCGCGCCGGTATGACCTTCACCGCGCAGTGACGGCGACGGCGGTGGGCGACCTTTGCGCCGATCGCCCCTATCCGCCGATCGCCATCGCTCCCGCCGCGGCGAAACCGGCGAGCGCGATCCCGCCGAGTACGCGCGCGAGCGACTCCTTGCGGAAGTCAGACAGCCGCGACTGGTCGAGCCAGAAGCGGCCCTGCTTCACCTCGACCAGCAGGCCGAAATCGGTCATCCGTTTGAACAGCCGCGTCTCCATGCGACCCTTGGGCGCGTAAGGCAGCGCGGCGTCGGGCTTGGTCGCGCCGGCCTCGACGAAATAGTCGACGATGCGCCCGCGCGTGCGCGCGATCAGTGCTGACATTCGGTCGCCAATCATCGCTCGGTCCTATCGCTTTTTGCCGTCATGGCGGATGTTCGCCGGTCGGCCGCGTCGCTTGAGCACGCGCCCGGCCTTGTTCGGTGCGCGTTCCTTACCCGCACCACCGCGATGGCGCGAGGCCGAAGGTGGCGCGAACCGCCCCTCGGGAAGCTCGAAGCGCAGCGCACCCGACACCGGGTTCGCCTCCGCAAGTCGGAGATCGAGCCGCTGGCCGAGTGAATAGACCTCACCGCTCTGCTCGCCCGTCAGCGTGCGCGCACCCTCATCGAAGCGGAAATACTCGCCACCCAGATCGCGCACCGGCATCAACCCGTCGCCGCCGATCCCGTCGACGGTTGCGAAGAAGCCGAAGTTCGTGACGCCGGTGATCCGCACCTCGACCACCTCACCCTCGCGCTCGGCCAGGAACGCGGCGACGTAGCGATCGATCGTGTCGCGCTCCGCCTCCATCGCGCGGCGTTCCAGCTTGCTGATCTGCTCGCCCAGATGCTCGAAATTTTCGTCGCCGTTGAGCCCTCCCGGCCCGAGCGCGTAGGCCGACACCAGCGCACGATGCACCAACAGGTCGGCATAACGCCGGATCGGCGAGGTGAAGTGGCCGTAACTGCCGAGCGACAGTCCGAAATGCCCGTGGTTGAGCGGGGCGTAATAAGCCTGCGTCTGCGTGCGCAGCACCTGCTCCATCACCTGTGGCCGGTAATCGGCATCGCCGATGCGTTCGAGGATGCGGTTGAACGTCGCGGGCTTGATCACCTGCCCCATCGCGAACGGCACGCCGAACGTGTCGAGATAGTCTTTCAGCGCCACCAGCTTCTCGCGTGCAGGCGGTTCGTGGACGCGGTACATGACCGGCGCCTTTTTCGCCTCCAGCGCCTTCGCCGCCGCGACGTTCGCCGCGATCATGTAATCCTCAATCAACCGGTGCGCGTCCAATCGCTCGCGCGCGGCGACCGACATGATGCGGCCGTTCGCGTCCAACACCACGCGCCGCTCGGGCAGGTCGAGGTCGAGCGGCTCGCGCTGGTCGCGCGCCGCCGCCAGTGCGCGCCAGCAGTCCCACAGCGGACGCAGCGCGTCGATCTGCGCGCCCTCGCCCGCATCAATCGTCGCCTGCGCATCCTCGTACGCGATGTTGGCGGCGAGCCGCACGGTGGCACGGGTGAAGCGCCACGATTTCAGCGCCCCCGCCTTCGTCACCTGCAGGTGACAGGCGAGCGCGGCGCGATCCTCGCCTTCCTTCAGCGAGCACACGTCGGCCGACAGGATCTCGGGCAGCATCGGCACGACCCGGTCGGGGAAATAGACCGAGTTGCCGCGGGCACGCGCCTCGCGGTCGATTGCGCTGCCGGGGCGAACGTAGAAGCTCACATCGGCGATCGCGACGATCGCGCGCCAGCCGCCCTCGTTTGCGGGATCATCGTCGGGCGTCGCCCAGACCGCATCGTCGTGGTCGCGCGCGTCGGCGGGGTCGATCGCGACGATCGGCAGATGCGTCAAATCCTCGCGATCATTGCCCAGCTGCTGTCGCGCGACGCGCTCGGCCTCGTCGAGCGCTTCTTGCGCGAACGTGTCGGGGATGCCGTGCTTGGCAATCGCGATCAGCGAGAAGCTGCGCGGCGCGAATGGGTCGCCCAGTCGTTGCACGACGCGCGCGGTGATCCGCGGCGGTCGCCCGGCGAGCTCGGCCGAGACAAGTTCGCCCGCCTCGGCACCGCCCGCGTCCGACACGGCATACTCGCGCCGCTCCTTCTTGTCGGTGCTCTGCAAAAACAGACGATCTCCGGCCCCGCGCAGCACGCCGATCACCTGTTCGGAGGTGGGTTTCAGCACCTTCATCGGGTGCGCGGTGATCCCGCTGCCGGTCTCCTCGGTGCGCGCCAGAATACGCTCGCCGACACCCAGCGCGCCGCGCTTCTGCTCGCGCACTCGGATGCGCGGCAAGGGCGCCTCGCTGTCCCATCTCTCAGGCGTGGCCCAGACGGCGCCGCTGTCGTCGATCGTGGTGACGCGCAGCACGGTGACCTTGGGCACCCCGCCCATCTTGTGAAAGGCGCGGCCGGGCGCGGAGTCGATCAACCCCTCGTCCGCCATGTCCTTCAAGAGCGCCTTGAGCCCGATCTTCTCCTGCGCGGACAGCGCGAACGCGCGCGCGATCTCTCGCTTGCCCGCGGGCTGCGCCGATTGCGTGATGAAGTCGAGGATCTGCTCGCGGGTCGGCAGACCCGGCTTCGGTTTTCTTGGCACGCCCAACAGATAGGCGCTGCACCCGCCCGCGTCACCTGCGCGGGCGGGCTTGCCCGATAATCAGTAGGCGCGACCCACCAGCACGCGCTCCACGCACGGTTCCCCAGTAAAGATGCACTGACCTTCTGGATGCGTCTGCCCCATCGGCGCGTTGCGCAGCGTCAGCTTCAACGCCTTCAATCGCTCGACTACCTTGTCCAGCGCGTTACCGGTCGGGCGCGACCAGCGCACGTCGAGCCAGCCAGGCGTCTTGTTGCCGTCCGCGAAATGCGCCTCGACCTCAGCCCAGTCGTCGGCGGGCGTGATGTTCGCTTTCAACCGCGCGTCGGCCTCGTCGAACAGCGACTGCTGAATGTCGGCGAGCATCGCGCCCACGCCGGCGACGAACTCGTCCTTCGCCGTGCCGACGCTGTCGAGCTTGCCATCGGCACGGTACAGCCGGTCACGCCGGATCACCGACACGTTGCCCGCCGCCATGTCGCGCCCGCCGACCTCGATCACGATCGGCGCGCCCTTCTTCACCCAGCCCCAACGCTTGTTGGTCGACTTGACCGCTTTCAGGTCGAGCAGGGCGCGGACCGGCTCGCCGAGCGCGCTCTCACGTCCCAGCGCCTGTTGCAGCGTCTTGCAGTAATCGACCAGTGCGCCGTCGTCGTCGTTGTCGCGCAGCATCGGCACGATCACCACCTGCCACGGCGCGACGCGCGGCGGCACGCGAAGGCCGTCATCGTCGCCGTGCACCATGATCAGCCCGCCGATCATCCGCGTCGACACGCCCCAGCTCGTCGTGTTGGCGAGTTCGAGCTGCCCTTCGGCATTCTGGAACCGGATGTTCTGCGCGCTGGCGAAGTTGGTGCCGAGGAAGTGCGACGTGCCCGCCTGCAGCGCCTTGCCGTCCTGCATCATCGCCTCGATCGAGTAGGTCGCGACGGCACCGGGGAAACGCTCGTTCTCCGGCTTCTCGCCCGCGATCACCGGCAGCGCGACTGCGTTCTCGGCGAAGTCGCGGTAGACCTCGAGCATCTTGAGCGTCTCGTCACGTGCCTCTTCAGCCGAAGCATGCGCAGTATGCCCCTCCTGCCACAGGAACTCTGCCGTGCGCAGGAACATGCGCGTGCGCATCTCCCAGCGCACCACGTTCGCCCACTGATTGATCAAAACCGGCAGGTCGCGCCACGATTGCACCCAGCGCGAGAAGGCCGCGCCGATCACCGTCTCGCTGGTCGGGCGCACCACCAGCGGCTCTTCCAGCTTTGCGGCGGGATCGGGCACCAGCCCGCCCTTGCCGTCCGCGACCAGCCGGTGGTGCGTGACGACCGCCATCTCCTTGGCAAAGCCCTCGACGTGCTCGGCTTCCTTTTCGAAGTAGGAGAGCGGGATGAACAGCGGAAAATAGCAATTCTCGTGCCCCGTCGCCTTGATCGCGTCGTCGAGCAGCCGCTGCATCCGCTCCCAGATGCCGTAACCCCACGGGCGGATCACCATGCACCCGCGCACGCCGCTCTCCTCGGCGAGGTCGGCCTCGCTGATGACGGTCTGGTACCATTGGGCGAAATCACCCTCGCGGGTGACGGAAAGCGCGTGCTTGATCATGACGCGCCCGCGATAGCCGCGACCGCCCGCGTGATGGAAGCAAAACGTTGACGCGTCAGCGCGTCTCGTACGGCTTGATCCCCGCGCCGAGCCGGTTCTGCCCGATCGCCAGCCGATCGCCGCTCGCGTTGGCGACGAAGGAGGGCTGCTTGTCCTGTCCCGGCGCCAGCGAGGCGGTATTGCCCTCCACCTGCAGCCCCGCGGAGGAGAAATTGTGCGCTTCCGCCGCGACGACGATCATGCCCGACCAATTCTCCTTGTGCGTGCCTTGCACGAACACGTTGTCGGCGATGCGCCCGGTCCCACCCTCGGGCAGGTCGATCATGTAATTGGTCTTGCGGCCAGCCGTGTCGTCGAAGCTGTTGTTGGTGATCGACACGCGCGGCGCGCGGATCTTCACGTAATGCCCGCCGCGCCCGCGCTCGAAGCGCGAGTTGGTGATCGTCACGCTGCCGTGCGTGCCGAGATAGACCGAGTGCGCGCAATCGGGCGTCTCGTCGCACTGGCCCAGCCCCGCGAAGGTCGAATGATCGATGCGGATCCGCGTCGGCTGGTCGGTCGCGCCCAGGATGCCTTCCTGGCTGTCGAGGAACATGGAGTTGGTGACGGTCAGATCGCCCAGCTCGATGCGGATGCCCGCGCCATTGCCGTCGTCGACGCGCATGTTGCGGAACACGATGCCGTCGACCGCCGAGCCCTCGCCCCGCAGCACCAGCGCCGCCTTGCCCTCGCACGTCGTCCCGTCGAAGATCACCGCACCCGCCCGCGCAGCCTTGAACGTGATGTGCCCGGCCTGCTGCACCGCGCATTCGCGATAGGTACCCGGCGCGATCACCACGGTCGCATCCTGCCCGCGCACCGCCATCAATGCCTCGTCGAGCGTGCCGAACGACTGCCCGCTCTCCTGAATCGTGAACGGTCCGCTCCCCTGCGCCGCGGCGGGGGCGCTCAGCGCGAGAGCTAGGAAAGGCAGGAACTTGCGCATGGACGACTCCTTCGTGTGCCGCCGGCCTTGCACGCGCGCGGGTGAACGAGACCACCCGCAAAGAGGGTTAATGCCGCCCTCGCCCGCGCCCGCTGCTTAAGCGGCTGCCGAACCGTGCCAGGGCGGCACGCCGCGGCGCTGACGCCGCCCGTCACGTTTCGCCTTGCAACCGGTCGGAGCGCGCGCCATCACCCATGCCAATCCGAACGGAAAACAGCGGTGGAGAGCGCGATGCAGAGCTACCTCAAGCATTACATCAACGGCGAATGGGTCGACAGCGATGGTGGCCGCACCTATCAGGTGATCAATCCCGCGACCGAGCAGCCCTGCACCGAGATCACGCTCGGCACTCCCGCCGACGTCGACCGCGCGGTAGCGGCGGCGCGCGCTGCGTTCGAGACCTGGTCGCAGACGAGCGTCGACGAGCGCAAGGCGGTGCTCACCCGCATCATTGCCGAGTACAAGACGCGCATTCCCGATCTCGCCCGCGCGATGGCGCAGGAGATGGGTGCGCCGATCGGTCTCGCAATGGCCGCGCAGGCGCCGACCGGGCTCGGCCACTTCGCCGCGACGCTAAAGGCGCTCGACAGCTTCTCGTTTGAGGAGACGATCGGCAAGGCGCGTGTCGTCCACGAACCGCTCGGTGTTGTCGCGATGATCACGCCGTGGAACTGGCCGCTCAACCAGATCTGCGCCAAGGTCGCGCCCGCGCTCGCCGCCGGCGACACGATGATCCTGAAACCGAGCGAGGAGGCGCCGGGCTGCGCCGTCATCCTCGCCGAGATCATGCACGCGGCAGGCGTCCCCGCGGGCGTGTTCAACCTCGTCAACGGCGACGGAGCCGGCGTCGGCGCGGCGCTCAGCGCGCACCGCGGCGTCGACATGATCAGCTTCACCGGATCGACCCGCGCCGGCATCGCGGTCGCGCAGGCGGCAGCGGCAACGGTCAAGCGCGTGCATCAGGAACTGGGCGGAAAGGCCGCGAACCTGGTGCTGGAGGGCGCAGACCTCGGCAAGGTACTGCCGCCCACGGTGGCGGGCGTGCTCGCCAATTCGGGGCAGAGCTGCATCGCCCCCACCCGCCTGCTCGTGCACAAGAGCCAGGTCGAGCAGGCGACCGCTATCGTGAAGTCGATGATGGAGCAGACCCAAGTCGGCAACCCGATGGACGAGGGCCAGCATATCGGCCCGGTCGTCAACAAGGCGCAGTATGAGAAGATACAGGCGCTGATCCAGTCGGCGATCGACGAGGGCGCGACGCTCGTCACCGGTGGCCCCGGCCGCCCCGACGGGCGCAACTCGGGCTTCTTCATTCAGCCGACTTTGTTCACCGACGTGACCCCCGACATGCGCATCGCGCAGGAAGAGACCTTCGGGCCCGTCGCCACGATCACCAGCTACGACGGGATCGACGAGGGCGTGCGGATCGCGAACGATACCGAATATGGCCTGTCGGCGACGATCTCGGGCGATCCGGCAGAGGCGGCGAAGGTCGCGGGTCGCCTGCGCGCCGGTCTGGTCACCATCAACAGCTGGTCGCCCGACATTGCCGCGCCCTTTGGCGGCTACAAGCAGTCGGGCAACGGGCGCGAGAACGGAAAATACGGCCTCGCCGACTTCATGGAAGTGAAGACGATCACCGGCGCGCCCGCCTGACCTTTGGGCTGGCGCGGGGTTGCGCGCGACCCCGCGCCCGTCGCATTGGCGCCCCGCAAAGGGGTGATCATGCAGCGTTATCTTTTATCCGCGCTCGCCACGTCGCTGGCGGTCGCGGGCAGCGCCGCCGCGCAGACGGTGACGCTCGAATCGCTCGCGGAGGCGCGGCTGCGCTACGAGGGCGTCGAGCAGGATGGCCTGCCGCGCCGCTCCGACGCGGTCACGCTGCGCGCGCGCGCCGGCGTCGAGGCGCGCTACGATCGCCTCTCCGCGCTGATTGAGAGCGAGGGCACGCTCGCGATCGGCACGGCCTATTTCGACGGTTTGGAGGGCGACACCGGGCGACCGACGATCGCCGATCCGCAGAACATCGAGCTGAACCGCGCGCAGCTCTCCTACGCCGTACCCGACCGCATCACGGTTACTGCGGGTCGCCAGTACCTTGCGCTCCTTGACCAGCGCTTCGTCGGCGCGGCGAAGTTCCGGCAGAACGCGCAGACCTTCGATGCCGCGCGCGTGCAGGCAACGCTCGCGCCCAAGCTGACGCTCGATCTCAGCTACGTTTGGAACGTACGCCCGATCAACGGCATCGACGGACGCGGCGCGCGACCGCGCTCGATCGGTGGCGACAGCGTGTTCGCGCTGCTCGGCTATGCCTCGCCGGTCGGCATGCTGACCGGCTTCGCCTATCTGATCGACGCCGAAGAGGCCGCGTACCAAGGCTATCGCCTGTCGAGCCAGACCTACGGCATGCGGCTGGCGGGCAAGCGCGCGCTCGGCGGCGGCTACGCGGTCGACTACGCGCTCAGCTACGCGCATCAGAGCAACTACGCGCGCAACCCGAACGACTATGCCGCCGATTACTGGCTCGCCGAGGCGAAGCTGTCGCGCAAGGCGGTGGTCGCGACACTCGGCTACGAGGTGCTCGGCGCCGACGACGGGCGCGCGCTGACCAGCGTGCAGACGCCGTACGGATCGGTGTTCGGGTTCCAGGGCTGGGCCGACAAGTTCACGACGACGCCCGCGGACGGCGTGCGCGACCTCTACGCCGGGCTGGGTGCGCGCTGGGCGACGCTCGGGCGCGTGCGCAACGTCGAATTATCCGCCTTCGCGCACCATTACGACAGCGACCGGCTGGTGCGCAGCTACGGCGACGAGATCAACCTGCTCGCCAGCGCAGAGGTAGGCGGGGTGACGTGGTCGGCACGCTACGCCGATTATTTCGCCGACCGCTTCGCAACCGACACGCGAAAGGTCTGGCTGACCGCGGAATGGGCCCTATGACACGTTACTCGCTGACGCATCACGCGTTGCCGCACGCGCGCAGCAGCACCCCGCCGAGCACCGTGTCGGCGACCTGATCGGCGTAGCGGCGGCTCAATTCCTCGTCGATCTCGCCAACGCCGAACGACCAGCAGAGCGAGTGGCGCGCGCTGAACAGATGCTCGCACGCGCCGAACAGCGTAAAGTAGAACAGCATCGGATCGACGCGGCGGAACGCGCCTTCCGCCACGCCTTGCGCCAGGATCGCGGCGTGCGCGGCGGCGATCGGCGTCGTGAACCGTTCGGCCAGGAAGCGCGCGCTCTCTGAATCGCTGTCCGCGGTCATCGCCGCCACTAGCCGGCTGATATAGGGATAGCGCCAGTAGACGCGGATCACGCCGTGAACGTGCAGCCGCAGCTTCTCCGCCGCGCTGCGGTCGGACGCGATAAGCGCGTCGAGATGCGGAAAGACGCCGCCCGCGTCGCGCTCCAGCAACGCGCGGAACAGCCCCGGCTTGCCGCCGAAGCGGTAGTGGATCAACGCGGAGTTGAGGCCGGATCGTTCGGCGATGTCGGCGAAGGTGATGTGGACCGAGTTGCGCTCGATCATCAGCGCGCTGGCAGCGTCGAGCAGCTGGTCGGCCGAGTTGCGCCGCCGTGCCGCCCGCGCGCCCGGAGCGGACGACGGCGATCGTTCGCGCGACGGCTCACCCGCCGCCCCCCGATGGATGGGCATCCCCTGTACTCGCCCTTACTGTCGGTGCCGTTGTGGCATCCTCTCCGCCGACGAGGATAGCGCGTTTCGCGCGCCGCGCAACGAGGATTATGCCCGATCCGGGCGTGCCTCAGTCAGCGGTCGCACCCGCCCCGAATGTCTTGATGATGCCGGAAAAGTCGGTCGCGCCCTCGCCCGCGTCCGCGAACGCCTCGTACAGCTCCTTCGCACGCGTTCCCATCGGCACGTCCGCGCCCGCGTCCGCCGCAGCCGCCATCGCGAGCCGCAGGTCCTTGAGCATCAGCGCGGTCGCGAACCCGCCCTGATAGCCGCGATCGGCCGGGCTCTCGGGCCCGACACCCGGCACCGGGCAGTAGGAGGTCATCGACCAGCTCTGCGCGGTGGACACGCTGCCGACGTCGTAGAACGCCTGCGGGTCGAGCCCGAGCTTCTCAGCCAGCGCGAACGCCTCGCACGTCGCGATCATGGTGGAGGCGAGGACGAGGTTGTTGCACATCTTCACCGCCTGCCCCGCGCCGCTCGCGCCGACGTGAAACACCGATTTCGCCATCGCGTCGAGAAACGGCTTGGCCTCGGCGACGGCCTCGTTGCTGCCGCCGACCATGAAGGTCAGCGTCCCCGCATTCGCCGCCGCGATCCCGCCTGACACTGGCGCATCGACCGCTAGCAACCCGCGCGCGGTCGCCGCCTCCGCCACCCGCCGCGCGGTCGCGACGTCGATCGTCGACGAATCGATCAGCACTGCCGAGGGCGGCGCGGCATCGAACACGCTGTCGCGGTAGACCTGCTCGACGTGCGTGCCCGCGGGCAGCATCGTGATGATCGCCTCGGCACCTTCCGCCGCCTCGCGCGCGGACGCGACCGGCAGACACCCCGCCGCCTTCGCCTTGTCGAGCGCCTCGGCTGACAGGTCAAACGCGCGCACGTCGTGCCCCGCCTTCGCCAGGTTCGCGGCCATCCCGCCGCCCATGTTGCCCAGCCCGATGAAACCGACGCGTGCCATTAGCTTATCCTCTCCACATTCATTCGCCGCAGCCAGCCGCCGAACGCGCCGAGCGCGGCGATCCCACTACCGACCGCGAAACACATGCCGCCGACGATCAGGATCGTCGGCCCACCAGCGAAAAATCCCGCCATCGCCAGTGCACCCAGCAAACCCGGCAGCAGCCCGATCGCGCCGCCGATCACCAGCGGGTGCAGCCGCGTCCATCGCCCCAGCGCCGCGCCCACGAGTGCGAGCGGCAGCGCGAGGGCGATCAGTTCCACCTCACTTGCCCGACCAGTTTCCTGCGCGCTTCTCGACGAAGGCGCTCATGCCTTCCTTCTGATCGGCGGTGCCGAACAGGCCGTGGAACAGCCGCCGCTCGAACTGCACGCCCTGCGCCAGCCCCGTCTCGAACGCGGCGTTGACCATCTCCTTGTTGGCGATGACGGCGAGCGGCGCCATGCCCGCGATCGTCGCCGCGGTCTTCACCGCTTCCTCGACCAGCTCGGCGGCGGGGACGACGCGGCTGACGAGACCAGCGCGCTCGGCTTCCGCGGCGTCCATCATGCGCCCGGTCAGGCACATTTCCATCGCCTTCGCCTTGCCGACCGCGCGGGTAAGGCGCTGCGACCCGCCCATGCCGGGCGACACCGCCAGCTTGATCTCGGGCTGGCCGAACTTGGCCGTATCCGCCGCCAGGATGAAGTCGCACATCATCGCGAGCTCGCACCCGCCGCCAAGCGCATAGCCCGCGACCGCGGCGATGATCGGCTTTCTGGTCTGCGTCAGCCGCTCGTACCCGCCGAAGAAATTGCCGCCGTACATGTCGGCGAAGCCCTGCGCCTGCATTTCCTTGATATCGGCGCCGGCGGCGAACGCTTTCTCGCTGCCGGTCAGCACCGCGCAACCCTGCGACGGGTCGGCATCGAACGCGGCGAAGGCGGCGAGCAGGTCGGCGAGCACCTGGCTGTTGAGCGCGTTCAGCGCCTGCGGACGGTTGAGCGTGACCAATGTCACGCGCCCGCGCTGCTCGACCAGGATGGTTTCGTACTCGGCCATGTCAGAATTCCCTCAAAACAGTCGAACAGCGCGATCAGTCGTGCGGCGTCCACGCCTCGGCGTCAGGCAGCGGCGCGAAGATCTGGTCGATCACGTGGTCGCTCACACCCTCGGGCGTCGCCGGGTCCCACTTGGGCGCGTTATCCTTATCGACGATCACGGCGCGCACCCCTTCCAGGAAGTCGTGCCGCTGCACCACGCGGCTGCCGACCGCATATTCCTGCCGCATCTCATCGGCGAAGGTCGCCATGCCTGCGCCGTCCTTCAGCAACTTGAGCGATACCTTCATCGTCTGCGGCGACTTGGTGCGAAGCGTGGCGAGCGTCGTCTGCGCGAAGTCGGACGAGTCCGCTTCCAGCGCGGCGAATACCTCCTCCAGCCGGTCGGACGCGAACAGCCGGTCGATCGCGTCGCGCTGGGCGAGAATGCGAGCCTCGGGCGCGTCGGTCGCCAGCTCATCGAGCACCGCCTGCGGCCCGTCCGAGATCCGTGCCTTCGCTTCATCCAGCGCACTTGCCGGCAGATAATGCGTCGCGAGGCCGAGCGCACGGCATTCCGCACCATCGAGCCGGTGCCCGGTCAGCGCGAGATACTGCCCGATCCGCCCCGGCAGCCGCGACAGATACCAGCCGCCGCCCACGTCGGGGAACAACCCGATCCCCGTCTCCGGCATGGCGAGCCGCGTGTTCTCGGTCGCGACACGGTATCGGCACGGCTGCGAGATGCCGACGCCGCCGCCCATCGTGATCCCGTCCATGAACGCGACCACGTCCTTGGCATAGGTGAACAGCCGGTGGTTCATGCGGTATTCGGTGAAGAAGAACTGTCGTGCCTCGATCCCATCCTTCGCGCCGCTCTCGGCGAGCATGCGGATGTCGCCGCCCGCACAAAAACCCCTGCCCTCGGCATGGTCGATCGTGACGACGCGCACGTCCGCGTCGGTCCGCCACTCTTCCAGCGCGGCGAGCACGCCTTCACACATCGCGGTGTTGAGCGCGTGGATTGCCTTGGGCCGGTTCAGCCGGATGCGTCCGACCGCGCCCGCGGTCTCGACGATCAGGTCGTCGGTGACGTGCTCCATCACTGGCGCACCAGATCGCGGCCGACGATCATCCGCATCACCTGATTGGTGCCCTCCAGGATCGAGTGGACGCGCAGGTCGCGCCAGAAGCGCTCGATCGGGTAATCGCGCAGGTAGCCATAACCTCCGTGCAGCTGCAGCGCGCGGTCGACGATCGACGAACCGTTATCGGTCGCCAGCCGCTTCGCCATCGCGGAGAAGCGCGACTTGTCGGGCGCGTTCGCGGTCACCTTGGCAGCGGCGAGGTAGAGCAACGCGCGCGACGCCTCCAGGTCGGTCGCCATGTCGGCGAGGGTGAACTGGGTGTTCTGGAACTCGGCCACCGGCTGCCCGAACTGCTGCCGTTCCTTGGTGTAACGGATCGACTCGTCCAGACAGCGCTGCGCCCCGCCCAAGGAACACGCCCCGATGTTGAGCCGCCCGCCGTCCAGCCCCGCCATCGCGATCTTGAACCCCTCACCCTCGCCGCCGACCAGGTTGGCGGCAGGCACGCGGCAATCCTCGAAGATCACCTGCGCGGTAGGTGACGCGTTCCAACCCAGCTTCTTCTCGGGCGCACCGAACGACAGGCCGGGCGTGCCCTTCTCCACCACGATCGCGCTGATGCCGCGCGATTTCTCCTCGCCTGTGCGCACCATGCAGACGTAGACGTCGTTGTAGCCGGCGCCAGAAATGAACTGCTTTGTACCGTTCAGCACATAATGGTCGCCGTCGCGTCGCGCGGTCGCCTTCAGCGCCGCCGCGTCCGAGCCCGAACCCGGCTCGGTCAGGCAGTAGCTCGCGATCTTCTCCATCGTGACGAGTTCGGGCAGGTAACGCGCCTTCACGTCGTCGGAACCGAAGCGGTCGATCATCCACGCCGCCATGTTGTGGATCGAGATGAACGCCGACGTGGCAGGGCAGCCGTAGGCCATCGCCTCCATCACCAGCGCCGCCTCGAGCCGGCCCAGCGCGATGCCACCCGACGCTTCGCTGACATAGATCGCGCCGAACCCCAGCTCGCCCGCGGCCTTCCACACGTCGACCGGATAATGCGACTTCTCATCCCACTCGGCCGCGAACGGCGTGATCCGGTCGGCGGTAAAGCGGCGCGCGAGTTCCTGAATCTCGCGCTGGTCTTCGGTCAAATCAAACTGGTTGGTGTCGCTCATCATCGTTCAATCATGTTTGAGTTGGTGCCGTTTAGCACCGCTGGTACCTTGCCGTCTGCCCCGGCCGCCCGGCATCACCCTGCTCGACCAGCAGCAAGCGTGTGCCGCCCTGTTCAAGCGTCAGGCGTGTCGAATGCGTCCACCGCGCGTCGTCCTGCTTGAACGACAAGGTGGCGACCACTTCGTTCGCGGACGGTTCGCTGAGTGCATCGACACGCGCGCGCTGGCGGAAGAAGCGCAACTGGTCGGCCTCGATCGCCAGCCGTCCTTGCGCATCGACATTGGCGAGCGCGCAGTCGCCCGGGGTCCTGCCCCAGTAACCCTGGAATGCGAGCGGCAGCTTGCGCGTGCCCGCCGATGTCGGCGTCACGGTCGCCACCGGCAGGCCGTTACGCGCCGCGGCCCGCGGTCCCTGCGCGGCCGCCGCGCGATCGATTTGCTCCTGCGCGCGTGCCTGGGCGGGGTCGACGTGGACAGCGTTATAGTCCGCGTCGGACGAGGGAGAGCAGGCCACCAGCAGCACCGCGCCCATCATCGTCCCCCAGCCCGATCGCCGCATCACGCGCCTCATCCTTTATCCCATCGTCGGGATGACGAACGCGTCCTGGATGCGGCTGGGTCCACCGTCCTCGCTGCCGCGCGGCAGGTCGCCGCCCGACATGCCGAACCCGTCGGGCCAGCGCTGCGTCACCGTCTTGACCTTGGTCCAGAACTTGACGCCTTCCATGCCGTGCTGGTTGGTGTCCCCGAACGCCGAGCGCTTCCACCCGCCAAAGGTGTGGTAGGCGACCGGTACCGGGATCGGCACGTTGATGCCGACCATGCCGACGTTGACTCGTGCGGCGAACTCGCGAGCGGCGTGGCCGTTGCGCGTGAAGATCGCGACGCCGTTACCGTACTGGTGCTCGCTCGGCAGCCGCACCGCGTCCTCGAACGTCTTGGCGCGGACGATCTGGAGCACGGGGCCGAAGATCTCCTCCTTGTACGCGCTCATGTCGGTCGTCACGCGATCGAACAGCGTCGGGCCGACGAAGAAGCCGTCCTCGTGCCCTTGCAGCGTGAAGCCGCGACCGTCGACGACCAGCTCCGCGCCCTCGTCGACGCCGGTCTGGATCCAGTTCTCGACGCGCTGCTTGTGCGCGGCGTTCACGACGGGGCCGTAATGTGCCTCCGCGTCGGTCGACACGCCGACGCGCAGCGCCTCGATCGCGGGGATCAGCTTCTCGCGCAGGCGATCGGCGGTCTGATCGCCGACCGGCACTACGACCGGCAGCGCCATGCAGCGCTCACCCGCCGAACCGAACGCCGCGCCCGACAGGTCGGCGACGACCTGATCCAGATCGGCGTCGGGCATGACGATGCCGTGGTTCTTCGCGCCGCCCATCGCCTGCACGCGCTTACCCGCCTCGACGCCGCGACGGTAGACGTAATGCGCGATGTCGGACGAGCCGACGAAGCTGACCGCGCTGATCGCGGGATGATCGAGGATCGCGTCGACCATCTCCTTGTCGCCGTGCACGACCTGCAATATGCCCTCGGGCAAGCCGGCGTCGCGGAACAGCTCGGCCAAACGCACCGGCACCGACGGATCGCGCTCGGAAGGCTTGAGGATGAACGCGTTGCCCGTCGCGACCGCGACGCCAGACATCCACAGCGGGATCATCGCTGGAAAGTTGAACGGCGTGATGCCCGCACCGATGCCGAGCGGCTGGCGCATCGAGTAGACGTCGATGCCCGGCCCGGCGCCCTGCGTATACTCGCCCTTCAGCACGTGCGGGATGCCGCAGCAGAATTCGATCACCTCCAGCCCGCGCTGAATGTCGCCCCTGGCGTCGGCGATGACCTTGCCGTGCTCGGACGAGAGCAAGTGCGCCAGCTCGTCCATGTTCGCCTCGACCAGTTCCTTGAACCGGAACATGACGCGCGCGCGGCGCTGCGGATTGGTCGCGGCCCAGGCGGGCTGCGCGGCCTGCGCGGCGGCGATCGCACGATCGAGGTCCGCTTGCGTGCCGAGCGTGACGCTCGCCTGCACCTTGCCGGTGTTGGGATCGTATACGTCGCCCGTACGCCCGGCACCCGCGCCGCCCGAATGGCCGACGATGTGATGGTCGATGAACCGCATTGGCGCTCTCCTGATTTCTTGAGCGAGCGTCTGCGCCTCATGCGCGTTGCAGGCAACCGGCAAATCTGCAACGTTCGCCTGCAATGATGCAGCCGATACCCTGGGGCGACCTGCAGGACTTCCTCGCCATCGCGCGCGCCGGGCAGATCGCGCGCGCCGCCGCGCAGGTGGGGGTCGACGCGACCACGATCGGGCGGCGCCTGCGCCGGCTGGAGGCGCGGCTGGGTGCGACCTTGTTCGAGCAGACACGCGAGGGTCAGGTGCTGACCGAGGCCGGCGAGCGGCTGCTGGCGCAGGTCGAGGCGATGCAGCGCGCGTCCGAGCGCATCGGGGAGACGCCCGAAGGTGACCGCGACACGCTGTCGGGCCTGCTGCGTATCAGCGTATCCGAAGGCTTCGGCACCTGGCTGGTCGCCGAACACCTGTACGACTTTGCGGCACGCCACCCGGCACTGACGATCGACCTGGTGGCGAGTTCGGGGTTCCTGTCGCCGTCGAAGCGCGAGGCCGATCTCGCGGTGCTGCTCGATCGCCCGAGCGCGGGGCCGGTGGTCGCCAGCAAGCTCGCCGACTATACGCTCCGGCTCTACGCCAGCCGCGGCTATCTCGATCGCCACGGCACGCCGACGCGCGAAACGATCGCCGCCGACCACCGCCTCGTGGGCTACATCCCCGACCTGCTCTACTCGCCCGAGCTGCGCTACCTGCGCGAGATCGACGCCGGGCTGTCGCCGGTCCTGCGCAGTTCAAGCATCAACGCGCAGGCACGATTGATCGCGAGCGGGGCCGGCGTCGGCGTGCTGCCGCACTTCATCGCCGGCGGTGATCCCGACCTCGTCCGCGTCATGCCCGCGGTGGAGATCGCGCGCGCTTTCTGGCTCGTTACACACCGCGATACCCGCCAGCTGCGCCGCGTCCGCGCCTTTCGCGCGTGGCTGGTCGAACTCGTCACCCGCCACCGCGCGCAGTTGATCGGCCCGTAGCTTACCGCGCCGGGTACCGCTGCTGCAGCGCACGCACGACACCGTTGGTCCAGCCGAACCCGTCCTGGGTCGGATACTCGCCGCCACCACCTGCGCGGCTCTCCTCGACGTCGTACTTCTCCAGCAGCTTGCCCGAGGCGCGATACTCGCGCTCCGCGGTCGCGACGAAGCGCCGTGCGACCGCGCGCGCCAGATCGTCGCGGCCGTAACGCGCCAGCCCTTCGACCGCGATCCACTGCAACGGCGCCCAGCCGTTGGGCTTGTCCCACTGCTGCCCGGTATCGACGGTCGTCGTGCGCAGCCCGTCGGGCGCGAGCAGCAACCGCTCGGTCGTCACCGCCACGCGCGCGCCGTGCGCCGGCGAGGCGAGCCCGGCGAACAGCGGGTAGAGCGTCGCCGCGGTCACACCGGCGCGCAGGCGCTTCTGCCGCAGATCATAGTCGCCGTAGCGATCGCCCGCCTCGTCCCACAGCCAGCGCTCGATCGCCGCCTGCCGCGCCGCCGCCCGCATGGAGAAGTCGCGCGAGCAACCGCTGTCGCCCGCGTCCGCGCAGCCGCGCGCGATCGCCTGCTCCAGCCCGAACAACAGGCTGTTGAGATCGGCCGGGACGATCTGCGTCGTGTCGATGGTGGCGAGCGTCCGCCCGTCGGCCAGCCAGCGCGAGGAGTAATCCCACCCGCTCTCCGCGCCCGCGCGCAGGTCGCGATAGACCTCCGCCACTGGTCGCCCGCTCGCCCGCGCCGTCTCGACATCCTCGCGGTACGACTCATCACGCGGTGTCGCGCGCGCGTCCCAGTAATGCTGTAGCCGGGCACCGTCCGGCATCACCGCGGTGCGCTGCGGCGTAGTCCAGTACGCCCACTCGCGCCTGAGTGCCGCCAGCCGCCGCGCCTTGACGCCCGCGTCGTTCGCCGGCGACAGCGCCATCATCGCGTACAGGAACGGCGGCTGCGAGCGGCTGAGATAATAGGTCCGCGTTCCGTTGGGGACATGACCGTGGCGCTCGACCAGCGAGACGAAGTCGTCGATCATGCTTTCGACCAGCGCATCCTCGCCGTCCGCCTTCAGCCCCAGCATCGTGAAATAGCTGTCCCAGTAATACATCTCGCGGAAGCGCCCGCCCGGCACGATGTACGCCCGCGGCAGCGCGAGCGCCGACGATCCCGCGACCGGGTCGAGCGGCGGGCGGGTGAGCACGGGCCACAAGCGGCGGATATGCTCCGCCATCCGGGCGCTCTTGCCGCCATTCGCCGGCGCGGGCGCACTGCCGGTTTCCGGCACGTCGAAGTTCGCGAGCACGAACGCGCGCAAGGCAGCATCATCCATCGCGCCGGCCGCGCGCCAGTCGCGCATGATCTCAGGCACGGGGCGCTTCGCCACCGCGTCGACGAAGGTCTTGCCGTCGGGGAAGATGCGCCGTGTCTGCACCGCCGCGAACAAGTCGCCGTACAGGTCCGCGGGCGTCTGCACGGACGCGAGGTCGGTCGCCGCCATCGGAGGTGTCGCCGGCGTCGTCGCGCAGCTGCCGACCAGGAGCAGCAGCGCCGCCGCGACCGTGCGCAGGGGAGCGGTGCGGATTGGGTGAAGCGAGATCATCCCCGCTTCTCACCACATCACGGCGCCCCGCGACAACCGCTTGTCGCCGCTACGGGTGCGCCATAGACAGCAACTCGATCGTCTCAGAGGTTACCAGCTACCATGCGCTTCGCCGTTACCGCCGCCCTGCTGCTCGCCTGCTCGGGCGCTGCCTTCTCCCAGGCGCTGCCGCCCCCCGCCCCGATGGCGGGCGACAGCGCGGAGGACGCGCGGCTCAAGCGGCTGTTCTACGACAGCGACGAGGCCAGCCTGAAGCGGAACCCGATCAACGCGATCTCGCGCGGCGACCTGCGCTACGCCGACCGGCTCGGCGATCCGCTGTCCGACGCGTCGATCGCCGCCGAGCGCGCCGCGAACGAGCGCGACCTCGCCGCGCTCAAGCAGATCGACCGCGCCAAGCTGACCCACGTCGACCAGATCGCGTACGACGTGTTCAAGTACCAGACCGAAGTCGCGCTTCGTGGGCTCCAGCCCGACATCGTCGCGCTGACGATCGTCCGTCCGCTCGACCATTTCTACGGCTTCCAGGCCTTCTACCCCGACTTCGCCTCCGGCGTCGGTGCGGCGCCGTTCAAGACAGTGGCGGACTATGACAACAACCTGAAACGCAACGCGCAATATGCTCACCTGATGGACGAGGCGATCGTCCGCTTCCGTCAGGGCATGAAGGCGGGCATCGTCCAGCCCAAGCTGGTCGTGCGCAACATGATCGAGCAGTTCGACAATCTGCTCAAACAGGGCATCGAGGGCTCGACCTTCTACGGTCCGGTCAAGAACTTTCCCGCCGGCATCTCCGCCGCCGACCAGACCCGCCTGCGTGCCGCCTACGCGCAGCAGATCCGCGACGTCATCAACCCCGCGCACAAGCGGATACGCAATTTCCTCGAAACCGAGTACCTGCCGGTCGCGCGCGACAGCGTCGGGCTGTCGGCGATGCCCGGCGGCGCCAAGCTCTACGATTACCTGATTGAATCGAACACCACGCTGCCGTTGAAGGCTGAGGAGGTGCATCAGCTCGGCCTGTCGGAGGTCGCGCGCATCCTCAAGGCGATGGAGGTGCAGAAGGCGAAGGTCGGGTTCAAGGGCACGCTGCCCGAGTTCTTCACCTATCTGCGCACCGACAAGCGCTTCCAGCCGACCTCGGCCGAGCAGCTGCGGCTCGGTTACGAGGCGATCGGTCGCCGCGTCGACGCGCGCGTGCGTGAGCAATTCTCGCTGATCCCGAAGACCAAACTGGAAATCCGCCCCGTCCCCGCCTTCCGCGAGAAGACCGACGCGGGCGGCTCCTACAACGGCGGCACCCCCGACGGGTCGCGGCCGGGCGTGTTCTACTACAACACCTACGACCTCCCATCGCGCTACATGTGGGAGATGGAGACGTTGTACCTGCACGAGGCGGTGCCGGGGCATCACTTCCAGATCAGCCTCGCGCAGGAGAATACAGCGCTGCCCGCGTTCATGCGCTTTGGCGGCAACACCGCTTATGCCGAGGGATGGGGCCTCTACGCAGAGACGCTGTGGAACGAGCTCGGCATGGAAACCGACCCGTATCAGCGCATGGGCGGGCTGAGCGACGAGATGCTGCGCGCGATGCGGCTGGTGGTCGACACCGGCATCCATGCCAAGGGTTGGACGCGCGACCAGGCGATCGAATACATGCTCGCCAACTCTCCGATGGCGCGCACCGACGCGACTGCCGAGGTCGAGCGCTACATCGCGATCCCCGGGCAGGCGCTGGCGTACAAGCTCGGCCAGCTGACGATCTCGCGGCTGAAGGCATCGAGCAAGGCGACGCTCGGCGCGAAGTTCGATCCCCGCGCCTTCCACGCGCAGGTGCTCGACACCGGCGCGCTGCCGATGCCCGTGCTGGAGCAGAAGATTAACGCGTGGGCGAAGACGGGGAAATAAGCGGGATAGAATAAAAACCCTCTCCCCGTTTGGGAGAGGGCTAACTGGTTTTCCTACTCCACCGTCTGCTCGATCACCCCGAAGATCGGGTGGTGCCGGTCATCTTCGGCCCAGATACGCACCGTGTCGCCCTTCTTGAGGAACGGCGTCGTCGCCTTGCCCGACGCGATTGTCTCGACGGTGCGGACCTCGGCGAGGCACGAGTAACCGACCCCACCTTGCGCGATCGGCTTGCCCGGCCCACCGTCTGCGTCGCGGTTCGACACCGTGCCCGACCCGACGATCGTCCCCGCGCCCAGGTTTCGCGTCTTCGCCGCGTGCGCGACCAGCGTGCCGAAGTCGAACGTCATGTCCTCGCCGGCCTCAGCGCGCCCGAACGGCTGCCCGTTCAGGTCGACGCACAACCGGCGGTGGAGCTTGCCGTCCTTCCACCAGTCACCCAGCGCGTCGGGCGTCACGAACACTGGCGAAAACGCGCTCGCCGGCTTCGACTGGAAGAAGCCGAACCCCTTGGCGAGCTCGCCCGGGATCAGGTTGCGCAAGGACACGTCGTTGGTCAGCCCGACCAGCCGGACCGCGGCGAGCGCCTCGTCGCGGCTGGCGCCCTGCGCCACGTCGCCCGTCACCACCACGACCTCGGCCTCCAGGTCGCAGCCCCACTCCTCGTCGGCGAGCGGGATCGGGTCGCGCGGGCCGAGGAAGCCGTCCGACCCGCCCTGATACATCAGCGGATCGTGCCAGAACGTCTCGGGCATCTCCGCCCCGCGCGCCTGCCGCACAAGCGCGACGTGATTGACGTAGGCGGAGCCATCCGCCCACTGGTAGGCGCGCGGCAGCGGCGAGGCGGCGTCGTGCTCGTGGAAACGCTCGCGCGGTATCGTCTGGTGCTCCAGATCGGTCGCCAGCAGCTCCAGCTGCGGCGCGACGCGGTCCCAGTCGTCCAGCGCCGCCTGCAACGTCGGGCAGATGTGCTGCGCGTCGGCGTACCAGGCGAGGTCGTTCGACACGACGACGAGCTTCCCGTCGCGACCCCGCTCGGCATTGGGCTTCAGGCTGGCCAGTTTCATGCGCATGCTCTCCTTCTACCGCCGACCATAGGAGCCATCGCGCGCCCAAGTCGAGCGATCAACCGCTACGGCAAGCGGAACACGACCGCCTGCTGGCGTCCCGCACACGCCAGCGCGCCTTCGGGACGGAAGCTGCTGGTGAAACGACTATCGCGCAGGATGCCAGTGGCCGCTTCGTCGAACACGAACGGCGGGTAGGCGATCACCGCGCGCGGTTCGATTGTGCGGCCGTCGGCGGAAATGTCGAACTCGGTCGAAACCCAGCCCTCGAACCCGTAGCGCTGTGCCGCCATCGGGAAGTCGTTGCCTGTTGTGCCGGTGCTGCGCAGCCCCGGCGTGATACCCAGCAGCGAGCATTGCTCTGCGGTCAGCCCGGTGGCGGCAAACGCCTGTTTCGCGCCCGCCAGATCGCCTTTCGCCGCGCGCACGTTCGCCTGCTGCAGCATCGCCGCGACCTTCAACGGATGCCGCTCCGGCAGGTTCGGCTCGGCGATCACCGCGTCGAGCAGTTGCGGCGCGTCGTCGGCCGGCCCGCTGCGATAGCCGGGCACCGCGATCAGCACGCGCAGCGTCGCCGCACTGAGCGGGTCGGCCGCCATCTGCGGATCGGCGAGCAGGCGCCGCAAGGCGCTGCGGTAAGCGTTGCCGTTATCCTCGTCGATCGCGTTGATCGCGGCAAAGGTGCGAACCGCCGTCGGCGCGTGAAGTGCGTTGGCGCGCGTCAGCGCCTGCGCGGCAAATTGCGCGCGCTCGTCCGCCGGGACCACCGCGTTGCGCGACAAGGCGAACAGCGTGGCGAGCTGCTGGGCAGCGGCTCCCTGGTTCATCGCCGCTCGTTGCAGCGGCAGCGCCGCCGCGTCGGACAGGTCGGCCCACGGCGGTGAAGTGGGAACGCCCTGCCCGGTGATCCACGCCTCGGTCGCGTCCGCCAGCGGCGTGACGAGCGAGGGAGCCGACGGCGTCTTCAGGCAGCGAAGCTCGACGCGGCTGGCCAGTCGGAAGAACGGCTTGATCGCCTTCACGTCATCGCTGCGCCACGACCAGTCGGATACTGCCTGCGCGAACGCGATCGCGGCAGCGCGCTTACCCGTAGTGAAGATCGGCACGGCGCCGACGACCCGACCGTCGTTGGCGAGCGAATATTCGACGATGGCGACATCCTGCGGCGTCAGGCCGGGCACGTCGGCACATATGGGCGGCTTCATCGTTACCGCCCGTGCGTAGGGCGCATCCGCCATCCGCCCTGCGCCGGTATAGGCGAGGTATTGCCGCGCATTGTCCATGTCCTTGTTGCGGAGCGCCGCGATCGCGAGGTCGGAACGCGTCGCCACGTCGTCGAGCCCGACACGCGAGGTCAGCCCGCCGCGCTTGGCCAGGCTGTCCTTCAGCACCGCGTAAGCTTCCTTGTCGCGCCCCTCGTTCATCAGCACGCGCGCGTAGATCGTCTGAACGTTCGCCACGTCCTTCTTCGACAGGCTCTGGTCGGCCAGCGCGATCGCACGCGCTTCCTGCGCGTAAGCCAGCGCTTTGCCGTCGTGATCGAACATCAGCGTGTCGGCGAGCAGCATCAGCGGGCGCAGCCGCGCCGTGCCGGTAGAGAGTGCGAGCGCGGCACGCCCATCAGCGGCCGCGGCGTCATAGTCGAAGCGCGCATGCGCCTCGCGTGCCAGCCGCAGGTGCGCGTCGATCACCTCATCGTTGAACGACGCCCCTTGCGCGGCAAGCACGGGCAGCGAAGCGCGGATCATCGCCGCGCCCTCTGGACCCCGATCGAGGTAGATCAGGCACTTGCCCTTGCGCACCCTAAGCGCCGCGGTGCCGACCGGCGACTTCGCCAAACGGGGCGCCACCGCGTCGAAGATCGCCACGGCCTCCGCGCACTTGTCCTCGCCCGCCAGCTGCGTCGCCTGGTCGAAGCGCTGCTGCAGCGTTTGCGCACCCGCGGGCGCTGCTGTTGCTGCGGCTCCTCCCGCAGCTTGACCCAGCGCGAGCAGTGCGAGCACAATCGACGACATCATCCATCCCCCCGGTTTGATCGCCAAAGGACCACGCGAACGCCGCCGTGTCGAGCAATATGTCAACACGACTGACACAGAGAAGCGCGTGGCGCCGTGGCGGCGTTTTGCTCGCCGCCGCGCTCACGTGGACCATGTCGGTCGCGACTGGCGAGCCGCCGGCTTCTCGCCCCGTCCGCGACGATCCTCGACTGCCGCCACGTTCGGTGATCGTCCTGGTCGCGTCATGGTGCGCGCCGTGCCGCGGCGAACTCTTGCGGCTCGACACGATCGCGCCGGTAATCGGTGGCCGGGCCCTGCGCGTGCTCGCGATCGACGACAGCGCCGCCACCGCGCGCATGCTACGCGTGATCGATCCCGCGCGCGTCTGGCGTCCCGACACACGTGTCGACCACGTCCGCGCGTTGCTGCTCGCGCGTACCGCCGGGCTGCCGTTCAGCGTCGTCAGCGACGGGCGCGGCGTCGTCTGCGCGCAGGAGAACGGTGGCCTCGACGCTCATCGCGCGGCCGCGCTCGTACAACGCTGCGCGACGCCATAACAAAAGTTACTTGACCGCACCGCTGGCGCCCGTGACACTCGCGCAAATCATTCGCGAGAGGGCGCCCATGACACTCGACACCGTCGCCGGCCGGCAGGCCTATACCGAGGATCACGAGGCGTTCCGCCAGACGGTACGCAGCTTCCTGGCCCGTCAAGGCCAGCCTTTCGCCGACCAATGGAACAAGGACCGGCTGGTGCCCAAGTCGTTCTGGCGGCAGGCGGGCGAGGTCGGCATGCTGTGCCCGACGGTGCCCGAAGCGTACGGCGGGCTGGGGCTCGATTTCGGCTACAATGCGATCGTCGACGAGGAGATGGCCTATGCGGGCGTCCCCGCCGGCTTCTCGCTCCAGTCCGACATCGTCGCCGGCTATATCGAGCATTACGGCAGCGAGGAGCAGAAGGCGCAGTGGCTGCCCAAGATGGTGTCGGGCGAGGTCGTCACCGCGATCGCGATGACCGAGCCGGGCACGGGCAGCGACCTGCAGTCGATCCGCACCTCGGCGAAGAAGGACGGCAATCACTACGTCATTAACGGATCGAAGACGTACATCACCAACGGGCAGAACACCGACCTGACGTTGGTAGTCGCGAAGACCGACCCCGACGCGAGCCCCTCGTGGAAGGGCATGTCGATCATCCTGGTCGAGAGCGACCGCGAGGGGTTCAGGAAGGGCCGCAAGCTCGACAAGATCGGGCAGGACGCCGCCGACACGTCCGAACTCTTCTTCGACGACGTGCGCGTGCCGATCACCAACTGCCTGGGCGAAGAGGGCAAGGGCTTCATCTACCTGATGAGCCAGCTGCCGCAGGAGCGCCTGTCGATCGCCGTCTCGGTACAGGCGACCGCGCAGAAGGCGTTCGACGAGACCGTCGCCTTCACCAAGGATCGCAAGGCCTTCAAGGGCACGGTGTTTGATTTTCAGAACACGAAGTTCGTGCTCGCCGACCTGAAGGCGAAGCTGCAGGTCGGCTGGGCGCACCTCGACTGGTGCATCAAGCGCCATCTGGCGGGCGAGCTGACCAACGAGGAGGGTGCCGCGGCCAAGCTGTTCCACACCGAACTCGAGTGGGAGGTGATGGACAAATGCCTCCAGCTCCACGGCGGTGCGGGCTATATGAACGAATATCCGATCGCGCGGTCGTGGCGCGCGGCGCGCGTCAGCCGCATTTACGGCGGCACCAACGAGATCATGAAGGAAGTGATCGCGCGCAAATTGTGACGGCGCCGGGGGATAGGGGAGCGATCGCCCCCCACCATGCGTGTTACGCCGCGGCGTCGGCGCGCAGTTCCTCCACGAAGCGATCGGTCGACTGACGCAGCCGGCTGGCGTGCGCCGACAGGCTCGCGGCGGCGCTGCGCACGTCGACCGACAGCGTCTCGGCCGCGGTCGCGGCGCTCGCCACCACCGCGATCTGCTGCTCGACGTAATCGGCGCCGCGCGCGGCCTCGTGCGCGCTGCGCTCGATCTCGACCGCCGCCGCACGCTGCGCACCCACCGCGTCGCGGATGTCGTTCGCCGCCACCGTCACGCGCGTCACCATCGCGCTGGCAGCGTCGAGGTCGCTCGCCGCCGCGGTCACGCCGTGCTGGATGCCCGAAATCAGGTCGGCGATCTTCTGCGTCGCGTGCGCGGTGCCGGCGGCCAGCTGCTTCACCTCGCCCGCGACCACCGCGAAACCGCGCCCGGCCTCACCCGCGCGCACCGCCTCGATCGTGGCGTTGAGCGCGAGCAGGTTGGTCTGCGCGGCGATCCCGCCGATCTGCTCGACGAAGCCGCCGATGTCGCCGGTTCGCACGGCCAGGTCGCGCACCGCACGGTCGCTCGACGCCGCGCTGTCGCGCGCGGCCTGCGTCAGCGCGCGCTGCTGCTCGGCATGTTCCGCCACCGTCTCCATCGATCCCGACAGGTATCGGATCGCCGACGCGACCCCCTGCGCCGCCGATGACGCCTGTACCGCCCCCGCCGCGACCTCGACCGCTTGGTGCCCCGCGTCAGCCGCCAGCTCGTTGAGCGACACCGCCGAGCTGACCAGCTGCGCCGACGCCTCGTCCAGCGCGATCGCCACCCCCGCCACCGTATGTTCGAACGCACCGGCGAGCGTCAGCAGCGCCGCGCGGCGCTCGGTCGCCAGCCGCTGTTCCGCCTCCTTGCGCCGCACGCGCTCGCGCGCCGACGTTTCCTCCGCCACCTGCGCGGCGGCGAGCGCATCGACCGCGCGTGCGGCAGCGGCTTCGGCGGCGAGCGACAGCTGCTCGCTGTGCAGCCGTGCCTGCTCCTGCGTGCGGTGCGCCTCGTCCTGCGCGATGATGAGCGTGCGCAGCGCCTGCGTGACGTAAGCGAGCGCACCGAACTGCAGCACCACCGCCACCGCGTGGAACACGACCCGGCCGAGATTGCCCGATCCGGTGAAGACCCAGTCGGGCACCACCGCCTCGAACAACAGGTGGTGCACCGCGATCAGTGCGGAGGCGAGCGCGATCGGACGCCAGTCGCACAACAGCGTCAGCGCGGCGAGCGCGACGAAGAAGTACATGTGCGCATCCATCTGCCACGCGTGCCCGCGCAGCAGGTAGACGAACAGCGCCGGCATCACCGCCGCCTCCACCGCGACCGTCAACCGCGCCGCACGATCGAAGCGGCCCTTTATCGCCACAACGGTCGGCAGGATCATCGTCAGCGCCGCGACGATCAGCTCGAACCCGACGCCGCGACGATCGAGCAACAGGTCGCCTACGACGAGCAGCGGCAGGCACAGCCATCCCGCGATCACAAGTGCGCGCACCCCGCGCCGCCTGAGCGCATCGAGTGCGACCGAACGGTGCGCCGAGGCTGAAAGAACCTCGCTCACGCTGCAACCTCCGCGCCGCACAGCGCGCTGGGCGCCGCCGTGACCAGGATGCCTGCGCGCAGCAACGCGACCGTGTCCCGCGCACCATCGCCGCGCACGACCACCGATCCGATCGGCCCGCGTGCCAGCAGCGCGAAGCCATCGGCCAGCGCCGCCTGCGCGGGCCGCGCATCCCGTGTCAGCGGTACGAACAACAGGTTGCCGCGCTCGGGCGGCGCGAAGGCGAAGGCGATCAGTGCCGCTGCGCCTCCTATGATCTGCACCAGCGGCGAAATGTAAGAAACTGCGGTTGCCATGAGCGCCCGCTACGCCCGCGATCGTTACCGAGCGGTTTAGCATGGACGCGACCTTACCTGCGGCTGGATCGATGATGCGTGACTTGCGTAGTCCCCCGACGACAGGACCAAGCGGCGACGGAGGTGACGGATGAGCGAGGCGGACGGACACGCACCCATTGAAAGCGCTGCATTTCCGGTTGGACGCACCGCCTTCGCGCTCGGCTTCGCAGGCCTGCTGCCACAGATTGCGGCGGCGCTGCTGGCGGGCCTGGGATATTTTTCCGGCGGCGCGATCGCGGTCGGCTACGCCGCGCTGATCCTCAGTTTTCTGGGCGGGATGTGGTGGGGATTGGCGATGTTCCTGCGACTCGGTCAGGGCGTGGTCGTCACGCTGGCCGTGGTGCCGAGCCTGGTCGCGGGCGCGCTCGCCGCGTTCGCCTTCGTCCACCTGCCCTCCGCACTCGTCGCGCTCGGCAGTGCGATCCTGCTGACGCTGCCGGTCGACCGCTGGCTGACGACGCGAGGGCTCGCGCCGCCCAACTGGATGAGCCTGCGCATACCACTGTCGGTCGGTCTGGGATCGCTGACGATCATCGCCGGCGTCCTCGCTGCCTGAACCCTTAATCCGCGAGCAGTAGGCTGACCTTGGCCGCGAGCGTATCCATCGCGAACGGCTTCGTCACCAGCGCCATGTGCGGCGCGAGCTGACCGTTCCCGATCACCGCATTCTCCGCGTAGCCGGTGATGAACAGCACCTTCAGTCCCGGCAGCCTCGCCAGCGCCGCATCGGCGACCTGCCGCCCGTTCATCTGCCCCGGCAGCCCGACATCGGTGACGAGCAGGTCCGGCGTCACCTCGGAGGCTAACAACGCGAGCGCACTCGCGCCATCACCCGCCTCCACCACGGTGTAGCCCTGTTCCGACAACACCTCGGCGACCAGCATGCGGATCGTCGGCTCGTCGTCGACGACCAGCACCGTTCGGCGACCATCGACACGCGCGACCGCGAGTTCGCTGCCCGCTGCAACGACCTCGCCTTCCTGCGCGCCATAGTAACGCGGCAGGTAGATGCACAGCGTCGTGCCCTCGCCCACTTCGCTGTAGATGCGTACCTGCCCGCCCGACTGCCGCGCGAAACCGTAGATCATTGACAGACCCAGGCCCGTGCCCTCCCCCATCGGCTTGGTCGTGAAGAACGGATCGAACGCGCGCGCCTGCACCTCGGGCGTCATGCCTGAGCCCGTGTCGGAAACGCACAGCGACAGATACTGCCCGGGCGTCAGGTCGCGTTCGCGCCCGGTACGCTCGTCGATCCACTTGTTCGCGGTCTCGATCGTGATCCGCCCGCCGTCGGGCATCGCGTCGCGCGCGTTGATGCACAGGTTGAGGAGCGCATTCTCCAGCTGGTTCGGGTCGACCAGCGCGGGCCACAGTCCGGCGGCGCCGACCACCTCCAGCGTGATCTGCGGACCCACCGTGCGCCCGATCAGCTCCTCCATTCCCGCAATCAGCCGGTTGACGTCGGTCGGCTTGGGATCGAGCGTCTGTCTGCGCGAAAAGGCGAGCAACCGATGCGTCAGCGCCGCCGCGCGCCTGGTCGCGCCCTGCGCTGCGGCGACATAGCGGTCAAGTTCGTTGACGCGCCCCTGCCCGACACGCAGCTGCATCATCTCGAGCGAGCCGGAAATGCCGGTCAGCAGATTGTTGAAATCGTGCGCCAGCCCACCGGTCAGCTGCCCGACCGCCTCCATCTTGAGCGCCTGACGCAGCTGCTCCTCCGTCCGCATCAGCTCGGCCGTGCGCGCCTCGACCTCGTCCTCCAGCCGCGCGTTCAGGTCGGCGAGTTCCTGCTCCGCGCGCCGCCGCTCGACCGCGTCGCGCACGCGCTCGGCCACGTCGCGGACGAAGGCGATCTCCGCCTCGCTCCACGCGCGCGGCACCGCGTTGTTGAGGTACAATAGCGCGACGAACCCGCTCTGCTCGGTGACCGGCAGGTTGATGAAGGACATCGCCGACAGCTGCCGCAGCCCTTCCGCCGTGTCGCGCGTGCGCGAGTCGTCGCGCACGTCGGCGATCGCGACCGTCACGCCTGCCTTCAGATCCTCGATATAGCTGCCATAGTCGCGGAAATGCAGCAGCGCGGGCAGCGGCACGATCCCCTCGGCGCAGTAAGCGCGCTCGGTCGTGATCGTCTCCGCACGCGGATCAACCGTGCCATAGCCTGCGCGGCTCACGTCGAGCACGCGCCCCAGCACTTCCGCCGCGGCAAGCGCCAGATCACCCGGATCGCCGCCCGCGCGCAGCCGGTCGTTGATCTCGACGATGGCGGCGAGCCGCAATTCGTGCCGCTTGCGCGCGTCGATATCGTAGCTGATGCCGGGGAAGGCGACCACCGCGCCCGCCTCGTCGCGCTCGACCCGCCCCTGTGCCACCAGCCAACGGACCTGCCCGTCGAGCCCGATGACGCGATATTCTTCCTCGAACGGCTCGCCGTTGGCGAGCGTATGCGCGATCGCTGCCTCGACGCGCGGCAGATCACCCGGGTGAATGCCGCCGAAGAAGGTCGCGATCGGCGCACCTTCCGCCGCCACCTCGGGCTCGACGCCGTACAGCGTCGCGAACGACGCGTCGGCGGTGATCCGGTCGGCGGGAACGTCCCAGTGCCAGCGGCCGATGCTCGGCGCATCGTCGAGAGGGGGAACGGGGGGCAGAACGGTCATGGTCGAAATCGACTATCCGAATTGGGCGATACTGATGGACGGAAGTGCCTGAACACGCGCTGAGCCGGCTTGTTCAACCCGCGACCTTGACTTTTTGCGGCCGATCGAGCACATGGCGGGGCATCGAGGCGTTTGCAGCGTGATCGATCCCGCAAGGGGTCCGGCTCCGCCTCGGTCGATTATCGACCGACCTCCCATGTCACGCGGGGTGTCTCCTCTACCCCCCACCCTCCTCACGCCCTTCGCGTGTCGGGGGTTCGACTATTTGGACTATATTTCCATGTCATTCGCACATCTCGGCCTCGCCGAGCCGCTCGTCCGCGCGATCGAGGCCAAGGGCTATTCCGAGCCGACGCCAATCCAGCGCGACAGCATCCCGACCCTGCTCGAAGGCCGCGACCTGCTCGGCATCGCGCAGACCGGCACCGGCAAGACCGCGGCCTTCGTCCTTCCTTCGATCCAGCGCCTCGTCGCCGCCGACAAGCGCGTGCTGCCGACACACGTCCGCATGCTCGTGCTCGCGCCGACGCGCGAACTCGCCAGCCAGATCGCGGAGAGCGCGCGCGGCTACGGCGCCTTCTCCAAGATGTCGGTCGCGACCGTGTTCGGCGGCACCAGCATCAACAAGAACCGGCAGGACGTGGCGCGCGGCGTCGACATCCTCGTCGCGACCCCCGGCCGCCTGATCGACTGCGTCGAGCAGGGCTATATCAACTTGTCGATGATCGAGATCCTGGTGCTCGATGAGGCCGACCAGATGCTCGATCTCGGCTTCATCCACGCATTGAAGAAGATCGTTCGGATGGTCCCGCGCAAGCGCCAGACTTTGTTCTTCTCCGCCACCATGCCGGTCGCGATCCGCGATCTGGCGGCGCAGTTTCTGACCGATCCCGCCACCGTCTCGATCAAGCCCGCGGCGACCACCGCCGAGCGCGTCGACCAGAGCGTGATCTTCTGCAACCAGACCGAGAAGCAGGCGCTGCTCACCATTCTGCTGCGCGAGACCGAGATCGACCGCGCGCTCGTCTTCACGCGCACCAAGCACGGCGCCGACCGCGTGGTGAAGCTGCTCGCGGGCAACGGCATCGCGTCGAGTGCGATCCACGGCAACAAGAGCCAGCCGCAGCGCGAGCGCGCGCTCGCCTTGTTCAAGTCGGGCGAAGTGCCGATCCTGGTCGCGACCGACATCGCCGCGCGCGGCATCGACGTGTCGGGCGTCAGCCACGTGTTCAACTTCGAGCTGCCCAACGTGCCCGAGCAATACGTCCACCGTATCGGTCGCACCGCACGCGCGGGTGCGAGCGGCGAGGCGATCGCCTTCTGCGCCGATGATGAGCGGCCGTACCTGAAGGATATCGAGAAGGTCACGCGCCAGAAGATCCCGTCGGTGCCGCTGCCCGACGACTTCACCCGCCGCGCCGACCAGCTGAAGGCCGAGCGCGTCAAGGCGATCGGCGCTGACCCCGCGCCGCGCGCCGACCGCCAGCGCGGTCCTGCGCGCCCGAAGGCGACGCACGCCCCGCGCCCGTCGCATGGTTCGCGCCAGCACGAGCCGCAGGCGCCCGCCCGCGCGCACGGCGGCGGTCAAGGCGGCAGCGGTCGTCCGGCACACGGTGGCCAGCGCCCGGCGCAGGGCGGCGCACATGGTAGTGCTCAGGGCGGCAACGGCGGCGCAGGTGCCAACACCGGCGGCCGCAACTACGCCAACGCGAGCGGCAACCGTCGTCGCGGCGGGCGTGGCCGCGGCGGCGCGGGTGGCGGACGCAGCATCTCCGCCTGATCCTCGCCGATCGTAAGCGGCCCGCGTGGCGCTCGCGCTCTGCCCTTTCGAGGCGAGCGCGGGAGCCGCGCGGGCCGCTGGCGTTTCGGATGCAGGAGGTCGCATCATGCATCTATCCTTTACGCCGCTCGTCGAACGCATCGCGCGCGTGCTCAGCGCATCAGCGCGAACGGCGCCGGCCAGGAAGTATCGGCGGGCAGACTGATCGACGCGAACTGGCCCGACTACCGTGACGACGCGTTGGCGTTGCTCCACACCCTGCGCGATTCTTCACGCGCGATGGCGGACGCTGGTGATCCCGCGATCTGGGAGCGCATGGTCCTCGTCGCGCTCGACGAGGCCAAACCCCACACCGCCGATTAACGCGAGCGTAGAGCGTCGACTCGGCACCATAGGACCCTACAAGGGTCGATGATGACCGATACGACTGCCACCCCGCCTCGCCCACTCGCCGGTTTGCGCGTGCTCGAACTCGCGCGCATTCTCGCGGGGCCGTGGTGCGGGCAGCTGCTCGCCGATCTCGGCGCGGACGTGATCAAGGTCGAGCGGCCGGGCGAGGGCGATGACACACGCCACTGGGGTCCGCCCTTCGTCACCGCCGACGACGGCACCGACCTGTCGGCGGCCTATTACCACGCCTGCAACCGCGGCAAGCGCTCGGTCGCGATCGACATTGCGAGCGCCGATGGACAGGCCCGCGTCCGCGCGCTCGCCGATGGCGCCGACGTGGTGATCGAGAATTACAAGGTCGGCGGTCTCGCCAAATACGGGCTCGACGCCGCCACGCTGCGCGCGGCCAACCCGCGGCTGATCGTCTGCTCGGTGACCGGGTTCGGGCAGACCGGCCCCTACGCGCACCGCGCCGGCTACGATTTCATCATCCAGGGCATGGGCGGGATCATGTCGCTGACCGGCGAGCCGGACGGCGACCCGCAGAAGAGCGGCGTCGCGATCGCCGACCTGTTCACCGGCGTCTATTCCGCAGTCGCGATCCTCGCCGCCCTGCGTGAGCGCGAGCGGACCGGCGTCGGCGCGCACATCGACATGGCGCTGCTCGACACGCAGGTCGGCGTGCTCGCCAATCAGGCGCTCAACTGGATGGCGAGCGGCGCCGTGCCCGGCCGCATGGGTAACGGCCACGCCAACCTCGCCCCGTACCAGAGCTTCCCGACGAGCGACGGCGACCTGATCGTCGCGGTCGGCAACGACCGGCAGTTCGCCAAGCTGTGTGCTGTCCTCGGCGCGCCTGCACTCGCCGCCGACGAACGCTTCGCGACCAATCCCGCGCGGGTGCGCAACCGCGCCGCGCTGCTGCCGCTGATCGTCGCGGAGTCGGTGAAGTGGGAGAGCGCACAGCTGCTCGCCGCACTGGAGCAGGCCGGGGTACCGGTCGGCCCCGTCAACCGCATCGATCAAGTCTTCGCCGACCCGCAGGTGGTGGCCCGCGGCATGCAGATCAGCGTCGAAGGGCTGGCGGGCCTCGCCGCCCCAATCACGATCGACGGTCGCCGCGTCATCGCTGAACGTGCCAGTCCCAGGCTCGGCGAGCATGCCGACGCCAACTGGGCTTGATCGCGCAATCGTTCACCTTCGCGACGTTAAGGCGATCGGGTCGCGACGTGGCTAAGGAGGTCGCTTCCCGGCCACGAGTAATCGCATGATCCGCCCCACCCTCTCGCTCGCTCTGCTGCTGGGCAGTGCGCCCCCGGCCTTCGCCCAAACGCCCGCGCCAGCCGAGCCGCTGCCGGACGAGGACATCGTCGTCACCGGCTGGGGCCTGAGCGATCGCCTCGGCGACGCCGCCGCCAGCGTGGTGACGATCAACGCCGAGCAGATCCGCAGCAACGCCGCCGACCGGCTCGAAAGCGTGCTCGCCGATGTGGCGGGGGTGCAGCAGTTCCGCCGCTCCGATTCGCGTTCGGCCAATCCGACCAGCCAGGGGATCTCGTTGCGCGGGATCGGCGGCAACGCGTCGAGCCGCGCGCTCCTGATCCTCGACGGCGTGCCGCAGGCTGACCCGTTCGGCGGCTGGGTGCCGTTTCCCGCCTACGCGACCGACCGCATCGGGCGCATTCGCGTGACCCGCGGCGGCGGAAGCGGTTACTTCGGCCCCGGCGCGCTCGCCGGCACGGTCGAACTGGAGAGCGCCACCCCGACGCAAGTGCCGCGCTACCTCGGCAGCGTCGCTTATGGCAGCCGCAACGCGCTCGACGCGCAAGGCTCCGCCACGCTCAGCAACGACGGCGGCTTCGCGACCCTGTCCGCCGCCTACGCGCGCGGCGACGGTTTCGCCCCGATCGTCGTGGAGGACCGCGGCCCCGTCGACGGTCGCGCCCCATACGAGCAGGCGTCGGGCGCGATACGCGGCGTGATCCGCACCGGCGCCGACAGCGAATTGCAGGCCAACGTCAGCGCCTTCACCGACCGGCGCACGCGCGGGCTGCCATTCACCGCCAACCGCAGCGAGGGCGCGGACGCGAGCCTGCGCCTGATCGGGCGCGGACACTGGGGCTATTCGGCGCTCGCCTATGTGCAGACGCGCGCCTTCGCGTCGCAGTTCGCCAGCGTCGACGCCGCGCGCACCACTGCAACGCCGACGCTCGACCAGTACAACACGCCCGCGACCGGCATCGGTGCGCGGCTTGAGCTGATGCCGCCGCTCGGCACGGGCGCCGACCTGCGGCTGGGCGTCGACTGGCGCGATGTCAGCGGGCGGACGCAGGAACTCTACAGCTACACGGGTGGCGTGCCGACCAAGCGCCGCGTGGCGGGCGGCAGCAGCACGACGCTCGGCGCCTTCGCCGACGCCAGTTTGGAGCGCGGCCCGCTCACGCTGACGCTCGGCGCGCGCGTCGATCGCTGGTGGATCACCGATGGACGATTGAACGAGCGCGCGCTCGCCGCCGCGACCGTCTTCACCGACGATCGCTTCGCCGACCGCGCCGGCACCGAGGCGACCGGGCGCGCGGGCGCGGCGTACCGGCTGGGCGAGCAGGTTACGTTCCGCGCCTCCGCCTACCGCGGCTGGCGACTGCCGACACTCAACGAGCTCTACCGCCCGTTCCGCGTCGGTGCCGATGCGACTGCCGCCAACGCCGCGCTCTCACCCGAGCGGCTGACCGGCATCGACGGCGGCGTCACGATCACCCCCGCCGCGCGCGTGACGCTCGCCGCGACCATATTCTGGAACCGGCTGGAGGATGCGATCGCAAACGTGACGGTCGCGCGCGGGCCCGGCACCTTCCCCGGCGTCGGCTTCGTCTCGGCGGCGGGCGTGTACCGCATCCGCCAGAACCTCGACGCGATCCGCTCCACCGGGCTCGAGGTCGACGCCGACTGGGATCTCGCGGGACCGTTGTTCGCGCGCGCGTCGTGGAGCCACGTGTCGCCGCGCGTCGAGGCATCGGGCAGCGCCGCTGCGCTGGCTGGCCTGCGCCCCGCGCAGACACCGCGCGACCTCGTCTCGGCGACGCTCGGCTGGCGGCAGGACGCGCTCACCGCGTCGGCGACGCTGCGCCACGCCGCGCGCCAGTTCGAGGATGACGCCAACACGCGCACGCTCGCCCCCGCAACGACCGTCGACGGCTATCTGTCGCTGCCGCTCACCCGCGCACTGGCGCTGGAGGCGCGGGCCGAGAACCTGTTCGACGCGCGTGTCGAGGCAGGCATCAGCGGCGCGAACCTGGTCGAACGCGCGACGCCGCGCACCTTGTGGATCGGGTTTCGACTGCGCGGATCGTGAGCAAATTCGATGCCGCCAAGTAATGCCGCGCCGTATGGAAGCGATCGAGGCTCAACACCCACAACAACGACCTTGATCGATATCAGCGTTCTTTTCCTGTTCACGGCGAAACTACCGGCTGTTCTTCCGGGTTGAGGGTGCATGTCGTGACCCCGTGCCGCGTCACCCGCCTTCCTGTCCGAATAGGAGAGAAGAGAATGAAGACACTCACCAGCATCGCCATTGCGCTGGCCTCCGTCACCGCCGCTCTGCCCGCCGCCGCGCAGACCCCGCCGCCCTCACCGCCCGCCGAGGCGAAGTCGCAGGCGATGCCCTATGTCATGGCCTCGGGCATGAGCGACCTGTACGAGATCAACTCCAGCCAGATCGCGCTGCAGAAGTCGCAGAACTCCGCGATCAAGCGTTTCGCGACGATGATGATCCGCGACCATCAGAAGACGACCACCAACACGATGGCGGCAGCGAAGAAGGCTGGTCTCACGCCGACGCCGCCGATGCTCGACGCCGGCGCGACCGCGTCAATCAACGAACTGCAGCAGGCCGCACCGGGCGACTTCGACCGCATCTATCTCGCGCAGCAGCTGCCCGCGCATCAGGCGGCACTCGACCTGCAGCAGAGCTACGCCGCCGGCGGCGATCAGGCGGCGCTGCGTGCCAACGCGAAGGCCGCAGCCCCGATCGTCAAGCGTCACGTCGACATGGTCACGAAGATGCAGGCCGGGAAGATGGATGCCGGGCACAAGATGTGACCCGCGCCGCTCATGCGCGACGCTGACCGGCTAGAAAGCGTTGCGCAGAAGCGACTGGAAGCATGGCGGCGCTCGCTGGTCGACAGCGGACGCCGCATACCGTTGTTAGACCCCGCCGACGGCGGCGCGGGCGCGCGCCTGCTGATCCTGCTCGAGACACCCGGCCCCGGTGACGACGGTGACCGTATGGTGTCGCGCGACAATCCGACCGGCACCGCGCGCAACCTGACGCGGTTCCTCCATGAGGCCGCAATCGCGCGCCGCGACACGATCCTGTGGAACACCGTGCCGTGGATCGTGCACGAACCCGGCGCGCGCAACCGCCCGCTCCGTCGCGGCGAAATACGCGAGGGGCTCACCGCCCTGCCTGATTTCCTCGCCTTGCTCCCGCACCTCCGCGTCGCCGTGCTCGCCGGCCGCGTCGCGCGCGAGGCCGCGCCGGTGCTCGCCGACTGCTGCCCTCACGCGGCGGTGCTGACGATGCCGCATCCCTCGCCCACGATCGTCTGCACCAGCCCGGAGATCGCACGCATGATCCGCAACACGCTCGCGCAGGCTGCCGCGCTGCTGGGTGCCGCGAGGTCATAGCCGAAAGCGGCGCCGGAACGCGCTGAAACAGCGAAAAACCGCTCCTCGCCCCTTCCCGTTTTCGCGCACTTCGCTAAGGTGCGATCAACCTTCGCAGAAGGTTCCATCCAGCTTGAAATAATCATCGCGCGCTCGCCGATCATGCCGGCGCGCGCGACTGCGAGACCCGCAAAGGACGCCATGTACCTGCCGACCGACGACTGCCGTACCGACCTTCCCCTCGCCACGCACGCTCCCCTGCCCGCCTACGACGTCGTCGTCCCCTGCTACAATCGCGCGCACGTCGTCGCCGATGCCTTGAAAAGTGTCCTCGCGCAGGATCACGCGCCGACCCGGGTCGTGCTGGTCGACGATGGATCGAGCGACAACAGCGCCGCGGTGATCCGACGGCTCGCGGCCATGCACGCGAACGTCGAGGCCGCGGTGCTGCCGCGAAACGGCGGCGCGTCGAACGCGCGCAATGTCGGCGTGTCGCTCTGCACTGCGCCCTGGATCGCCTTTCTCGACAGCGACGACGTCTGGCTGCCGGGTGCGGTGCGCGCGCTGCTGGAGCGATCCGCGGGCCACGACATCGTCGTCGGCTTCTTCGCGCGGGTCGAGGGCGCCGCGCCGCCGGGCGAGCCCGAGTGCGGCTGGAGTGGCGACGACATCCGCCGCGCGCTCGCCAGCGGCGGCGTGATCGGGCCGAGCTGGTCGATCGTGCGCCGCGCCACCGTGACGGCGGTCGCTGGCTTCGATCCCAGCTTCCACAATTGCAACGACTGGGATTTCTACACCCGCGCCGCTGCGGATGGCGCCCGCTTCGCGCGGATCGACCGCTGCGTCGCGCTGTACCGCACCGTCGCCGGCGCGCGACTGGTCGACGACGATGCGATCAACGCAGTCAACGCGCGCCGCGTCCGCGCGCATCCGTATCTGTCGGAGCTGCTGCAACCAGCCTGACGCCGGATCGGGGATTAGGGGGATCAGGCAAGCCGCACCGGGCGTTCGGGCCGGCAATGACGCGCTTCTTCACCGCCGACACGCATTTCGGCGATCACCGCACGATCAACATTCAGCGCCGCCCCTTCGCGTCGGTGGCGGAAATGGACGCACTGCTCGTCGCGCGCTGGAACGAGGTGATCGGCGTGGATGACGAGGTCTGGCATTTGGGCGATGTCGCGCGCCGCGCTTCGGACGTGTCCGCGCTGCTCACGCGCCTGAACGGCACCAAGCATCTGATCCGCGGCAACAACGATCCCGACGCGACGCTCACCGCACAGGGCTGGGCAAGCGTGGCCGACTATGCCGAACTGGAGGAGGACGGTCGCAAGCTCGTGCTCTGCCACTATCCGTTCCGCTCATGGAACGGGCAAGGGCGCGGCGCGATCAACCTGCACGGACACAGCCACGGCCGGCTCAAACCGATGCCACGCCAGTTCGACGTCGGTGTCGACGCGCGCGATTTCTCACCCGTCCGCCTCGCCGATCTGCCCGCGCGTTAGCGGCGGTCTTTCCCGCCACCTGCGCGCAGCGTCGGAATCGCGGCGATGAAGTTCGCGATCTCCAGCCGTCGTCGGTCCTCGTGCGCGAACTCGTCGTCGACGCCCAGCTCCCAGCGTGCGGCGTGGTCGTCGGGGTCGCGCTGGATGCGATCGAGCAGCACGGCACGCTGTTCCACCGCCGCCTCGTCGCTCGCCAGCCCTTCCTCGACCAGTGATGCGCCCTGCGCGCGGATCGCCGAGGCAATCTCGCCCGGGCTCAGCTCGGGATGATATTGCACGCCCCAGAACACGCCGTTGCCGTGCCGGATTTCCACCGCTTGCACCCGCGTCACGCCGTTCGTCGCCAGCAGCAGCGCGCCCTCGGGCAGTTCCTCGACCTCGTCGCCGTGCACCGATGCCGCATCCCACGCCGGCGCACGTCCGGCGAGCAGCGGGTGGTCGCGCCCCGCCTCGGTCGTCGTGATCCGCCGGCCTACAGCTGCCTCCAGTCGCTCGGGCATCTTGCGCACCCGCCCGCCCGCTGCCGCGACCGCGACCTGCAATCCCGCGCACGAACCGAACGACGGCACCCCGCTGTCGAACACCGCGCGCATGAAGGCGAGCTGCCGTTCGACCTCGGGCGCGTCATCGTAGACGTGTAGCGGCGATCCGGTCAGGAACACCGCGTCATAAGCGGCGATCTCGTCCGCGCTCAGTTGGTCGCCGTCCGCGTCGGCCGGCTCGACGCGCGTAACTTCCGCACCCGGCGCCATCTGCTCCAGCGTCGCCTGGAAACTCTCGCCCGAACTCTTGCCCGCCCGCTCGCGCCGGTCGGCACGGTCCTGCGCAGTCTCGCTTTCCGCCACCAGAAATCTCACACGCGTCCGATCGAATGATTGTTGTGAATGTGAGTGAACGCTTGGCGCCCCACGTCGTTCTTCCCTGCAACACATTGAAAGGAAGAAAGATGGCGATCTTCAACAAGGACATGGTCGAGCTCGCGAACAACAACGAGCTGTGGCAGAAGGAAGTGTTCCGCGACAACAAGGTGCAGGTGGTGCTGATGAGCATCCCGGCGGGCGAGGACATCGGTCTGGAGACGCACAACGCCGATCAGACCACCTTCATCGTCACCGGCGAGGCGCAGGTCACGATCGACGATCATCACACCAAGGCCGGCCCGAACCATATGGTCGTCGTGCCCAAGGGATCGAAGCACAATTTCACCAACAAGGGCTCAACCCCGCTGAAGCTATTCTCGGTCTACGCGCCGCCCGCCGAGCCCGAGGGCGCCGCGTTCAAGACCAAGGCGGAGGCCGAGGAGGCCGAGAAGGGCCTGCTCGCCAAGGCGACCGACGCGGTCAAGGACGCGATCGGCCGGTGAGCAAGCGATCCTCCATCTTACGCATCGTCATCACCGGCGCGTCGAGCGGGATCGGCGCCGCCACCGCGCTCGCTTTCGCGAAGAAGGGTGCGCACCTCGTGCTCGCCGCGCGCGGGCAAGCGGGGCTGGAGGACATTGCCGCGAAGGTACGCGCCGCGGGCGGTACCGCCGAGGTGCGATCGGTCGACGTGACCGACGCCGCAGCGGTCGCCGCCTTCGCCGCCGAAGCAAAGGCGATCCTGGGCGAGATCGACCTGTGGTTCAGCAACGTCGGCGTCGGCGTGGTCGGCAAGTACCAAGACGTGCCGATGGCGGATCACAAGCAGGTGATCGACGCCAATCTGCTGGGCCACATGAACGATGCGCACGCGGTCTGGCCGATCTTTCTCGCGCAGGACCGCGGCACCTGGGTCAACATGATCTCGGTCGGCGGCTTCTTTGCGACGCCCTATGCCGCCGCCTATGCCGCGAGCAAATTCGGGCTGCGCGGTTTCAGCCAGGCACTGCGCGCCGAAGTGTCCAAGCACCCGCACATTCACGTCTGCGACGTCTACCCGACCTTCGTCGACACGCCGGGCATCGATCACACGGGCAATTACACCGGCGCGACGCTGTCGCTGCCCCCCGGCGCGCTCGCGCCCGAGACGGTGGCGAAAGCAGTGGTGAAACTCGCCAAACGCCCTCGCAACACGACCGTCATCGGCGCACCCGCCTGCGCGATGAAGCTCGGGCAGTTCGCCGCGCCGAACCTCGGTGCCGCGATCATGAACGGCTTCATGGACGTGTGGTCCGACCGCGCCGAATCGGGTGAAGACGACGCTGGCGCGCTCCACGAACCGCCCGCGGCGGCGAGCGGGGTCGATGGTGGTCGACGTCATCCCGAGCGGCGACGCAAGGCCGGAATCGTCGCCGGCGGTGTCGCCGCCGCGGGGCTGGCCGGGCTCGCCGCATTCCTCTGGGGGCGTCACCACGACTGACCGCGCGCCCGTCACCCCGGACGGCCGCTACCTCGTCGTACGCGGTCGTTTGTGGCGGCGGAGCAACCCTGCACTATCCGACGACGCGCGCACCGCGCTGGTCGCCGAGTTGATGGACGCGCGGCGAGTCATCGGCAGCGCTGGCCGCACCGGGAACACCGAAGCAGTCGCCGCCGCACGCGGCCGGGTTCACGCCGCCAAGGTCGCGCTCGGCGAGCGTGGCCCCGTCTGGTGGAACGACGGCGCCCCCGATCTCAACCGCCACATGGCGCGCAACACACCCTACGCCGACTGGTTCGCGTCGCTGGACCTCTCCGCCGACCATCCCTCCTCGGACGGACCAGCAGGTTAGGTATCAAACCAAGCCACTCAGACCGACACTGCCGCCTCGGCTCGCCCGCCGTTACCAAAGATGCGCAGATAACGTTCGATCTCGCGCGGATCGCCCGTCGCCTTGGACGGATTGTCCGACAGCTTGACCGCGGGTCGCCCGTTCGCCTCGATCACCTTGGCGACGAGCGAGATCGGCTCCAGCGCGTGTCCGCCTTGGGGATCGCAACCGCGGAAATCGTTGGTCAGGTTCGTGCCCCAACCAAAGCTCATCCGCACCTGCCCCGCGAAGTGGCGGTAGGTCGCTTCGATCGAGTCGACATCTATGCCGTCGGAAAAGATCAGCAGCTTGGCGCGCGGATCGCGACCACGCGCGCGCCACCAGTCGATGATCTGCTCGCCCGCTTGGACCGGCGGCAAGCTGTCGGGGCGGAAGCCGGTCCAGTCGGCGACCCAGTCGGGCGCGTGCTCGAGGAACGCCTTGGTGCCGAACGCATCGGGCAGCACGACGCGCAGATTGCCGCCGTAATGCGCCTGCCATTCCTCCAGCACGCGGTACGGCGCCGCGGCGACCCCCGCATCGTCGTCGGCGAGTGCGGCCATTACCATCGGCAGCTCGTGCGCGTTGGTCCCGATCGCCTCCAGGTCGTTGTCCATCGCCAGCAGCACGTTGGACGACCCGATGAAGTGGCTGCCGAGCCCCTCCTTCAGCGCCTCGACGCACCAGCGCTGCCACAGGAAGCTGTGCCGCCGCCGCGTGCCGAAATCGGAGATGACGAGCTCGGGCAAGTGCCGCAGCCGCTCGACCTTCTCCCACAATTTCGCCTTGGCGCGCGCGTAGAGCACATCGAGCTCGAACCGCCCGCGCGCCCTGAGCGCGGCGCGGCTGCGCAGTTCGTTGACGATCGCGAGCGCGGGAATCTCCCACATCGTCGTGTCGGTCCAAGCGCCCTCGAAATGCAGCTCGTACTGGCCGTCCGCCACGCGAAGGTCGTAGTCGGGCAGCCGAAAGTCGGCCAGCCAGGCGAGGAAATCGGGCGCGAACATCCGCCGCTCGCCGTAGAAGGTATTGCCCGCCAGCCAGATCAGCTCCTTCTTCGCCAGCCTGACCCCGCGCGCGTGGTCCAGCTGCTCGCGCAGTTCCGCCTCGTCGACCGCTTCGGCCAGCCGCACCGATTTCGTCCGGTTAATCAGCGCGAAGGTCGCGCGCACGTCGCGGTGCTCGCGCCAGATCATCTGCAGCATCAGCAGCTTGTAGAAATCGGTATCAAGCAGGCTGCGGACGATGGGGTCCAGCCGCCAGCTATGGTCGTACACGCGCGTGGCGATGTCGGTCACCGCCACGCGGAGTCCTCCTCAACAGGTCAGAGGAACGGCGTACCACCCGTCACCGGGATTGTCGCGCCCGAGATATAGCTCGCCTCGTCGCTCGCCAGCATGACGTAGGGCGGCGCGAGCTCCGCCGGCTGCGCCGCGCGCCCGATCGGCGTTTCCTGCCCGAACGACTTCACCTGATCGGCGGGCATCGTCGACGGGATCAGCGGGGTCCACACCGGCCCCGGCGCGACCGCGTTGACGCGGATGCCGCGCTTGGCGAGCATCTGCGCCAGCCCGGCGGTGAAATTGTGGATCGCGCCCTTGGTGGTGGCATAGGCGAGCAAGGTCGGCAGCGGCTTGTCGGCGTTGACCGATGTCGTGTTGATGATCGACGATCCCTCGCGCATGTGTGGCACCGCGGCTTTGCAGAGATAGAACATCGCGTGCATGTTGATCGCGAAGGTCTTCTCCCATTCGTCATCGGCGATGTCCTCGATCTCGGCGAAGGTGTGCTGGTAGGCCGCATTGTTGACCAGCACGTCGACGCGCCCGAACGCCTCCACCGCCTTGGCGACGACCGCGCGGGCGTGTTCGGGATCGCTGATGTCGCCGGGCACCAGCACCGCCTTGCGTCCCGCGTCCTCGACCAGCCGCTTGGTCTCGGCCGCGTCGTCGTCCTCGTTCAGGTAGCTGATCAGCACGTCCGCGCCCTCGCGCGCGAAGGCGAGCGCGACGGCGCGCCCGATCCCGCTGTCGCCGCCGGTCACGATCGCCTTGCGGTTGTTCAACCGACCATAGCCGATGTAGCTGTCCTCGCCGTGATCGGGGCGCGGGTCCATCTGCTCGGTGTGGCCGGGCACCTCCTGCTGCTGCTCGGCGAAAGGCGGTTCGGGGCGAAAGGTCATGCGTGACTCCTGCATCTGCCGACGCACAAAGAACCGGGTCGCCGATGCGTTCCCGCACGCGGTCAGGCGACCGCGGCGGCACCCTCCCCCTCGATCCGCGCCGCGACCATCGCGCGAATGTCGACCCGCGCCTTCAACCGCGCGGCGAGCAGCGCGGTGCCGCTGATCTTGCGCTGGACGAACAGGGTGTCGATCGGCGGCACGTGCCAGGTCGAACGGTCGCGCGCCATGTCGATCGCCTGTTCGCGCAACACGCCGACGAAGGCGCGGTCGCCGAAATCGAACACGCCGGGCTGGTTGAGCTCGGACAGGATCACGTCGATCATGCGGTCGACCAGCGCGCGGTGCGCGGTCGCCGCCGCCTCGCCCATGAACCCCGCCGCGACCGCCGCCTCGCGCACCGCGTCGCGGTTCCCCGACAGTCCTGCGGCGAGCAGCCGGCGATAACCCGCGCTCGTTTCCGCCGGCACGCCGCGCGCGGCACCGAAATCGAGCAGCACCAGCCGACCGGTCTCGGGCTGCCAGCGATAATTGGCGAAATTGGGGTCGGTCTGCATCAGCCCCCAGTCGAACAGCTCGCGCAGCACCAGCGCGATTAGCCGCGCCATCGCGGCGTCGCGCACCGTCTGGTCACCGTCCTCCAGCGTCTCGATCGGCACGCCCGCGACGAAGTCCATCGCCAACACGCGCTCGGTCGTCAGCGATGGTTCGAGCTTCGGCACCACGAACCCGTCCTCGCCCGCCAGCAGTTCGCCGTAGCGCGTCAGCATCGCACCCTCGCGGCGGTAATCGGCCTCCTCGTGCAGCTGCCGCTTGGCTTCTTCCAGCAACGGCTTGATGTCGAGTTCACGCGGCAGCAGCCCCGACACGCGCAGCAGCGTCGCGACATTGTCGACGTCGGCGTCGATGCTCTCCTTGACGCCCGGATACTGCACCTTGATCGCCAGTTCGCGCCCGTCGGGCAATCGCGCGCGGTGGACCTGCCCGATCGAGGCGGCGGCGATCGGGTGCGCCTGGAAATGCGCGAAGCGCCTGCGCCAGCCCTGACCCCACTCGCGCGCCAGCACCGCGTCCAATTGCTTGGGCGGCATATGGTGCGCGTTGTCGCGCAATCGCGCGAGAATTTGCGTCAGTTCGGGCGGCAGCATGTCGCCGGCGTCCATCGACACCATCTGCCCGAGCTTCATCGCCGCCCCGCGAAGGTTGGCGAGCTGGTCGGCGACACGCGTCGCGTTGGCGGGGGTGAGCAGCAGGTCGCCCATCCGCGGGCGCTCGCCGTTCGCCAGCCGCCGCGCGCCCTCGGCAACGACGCCGCCGGCGACTCCGCCCGCCAGCCGCCCGAACGCGCTCACTCTCGCGATCCGCCCGCTCGGCACTGCGCGGCCGCCACCCGTCATCCGATCCTCGTCACTCACGCCGGCACTCCTTCACGCGCCCAACGTTCGCGAATGACGAAGGCTGCGCGAGGTGCTGGCTGGCAGAGCGTGCTGACTGGGCGGCGCGTCAGCAGCGCCGCCTGGGTCCGCTCGGCAGGTAATCGCGCGCGTCGGCAACGTTGAACGTGCCCGACTCGCTCGCGTAGGCGCGCAGCAGCGGTGCGTGCCCGCCGCCGAAGATCACCACCGTTCGGTCGCCCGGTCGACCCGCGACGCGCGCGAGATTGGCGTAGATCTTCAGATTGCGCGCGTGCCACTGCCCGACCCAGTTCGCGCCCGGGTTCTCCCGCGCGTCGCCGAAGCGCGCGATGGTGTAATAGGGTGCCTCATTACGCCGGGCGGTGTCGGGATCGGCGTAGTGACGCAGCCAGTCGCCGACCGACGAGCAGCGCTGACGTGCGCCATTCGCGTCCGCCTCAGCCTGCGCCTGGCGCTGGAACGCGGCCCACTCGGTGCTGCGCCCATGCGCCTTCATCCAGGCGACGAAATCATAGTCGGCGTCCTTGCCGGGCTTCTCACCCTGGAAGTCGACCGCGTCGACGCGCGGCAAATTCAGCTTCGCGGCGAGCCGCAGGCCCAACTGGTCGCTTTCATCGGCGGTCAGCTTGTAACGGCCGGCGCGATAATCGGCGTAGCGCTTGTCGAGCTTCGCCTGATCGGCTGTGTCCCACTCGACCGCGACATGGTTGGGGTGAAACCGTGCGAGCCGATCGACCACCGCTTCGATCTCACGCTGGCGATCAGGCGTCAGCACGTTTTCTACGCGTGTATTGCCGATGTCCTGTCCGGGATTGCCGAAGTGCGGCGATCCGACGATCAGCAACGCCGGCCTGTTGCCGGAAAAGGACACGCCCTGCGCCGCCACCACGCTCGTGATCGCACCGACCGACAGCGCCGCCAGCGCTGCCCCGAACCACTTACGCTTCATCGCATCAACTCCCCGCCGTCACCACCGTGGTACACGGCGGGGAGGATGCTTCAACCCGTCAGGTCCAGAAGGTCACACGCGCGGCGGTACGCCGGCGCGCGACGCCTTGTGGCGGTCGTAAGCCTTCTTGCCCAGGTACGCCGCGCTCGCCGCCATGCCGAGCGGCCCCATGCGCGAAAGCCCGCGCGTCAGCAGCCCGCCGATCACTGCGCCCTTCACACCGCCACCGCGATTGCTCTGGCTCACTTCGCGGCCGACCAGCGCACCCAGTATCGTCCTCAACATCACACAGCCTCCTTGATCCGGTCGCTCAGCACCGCGACGCCTTTCAACACGCCCCACCCGATCGCGTAGGTAACCGCGATCGGCAGAACCACTTTCAACACGTTTGCGGTGACCGCGCCGATCAGCGCGCCGTCCGCGGCGCTGTCGTCGCCCGACATGCCGTCGATCGCGCCGCCGATCAGTGCTCCGATGGTTGTTGCACCCATGAAATGATCTCCTTTGCCGGGGTAATGAGCGGAGGCGAGCCGCGGTTCCGGCGCGGACCTACTTCGTGCCGATCTCAGCGCCCGATCATCGATTCCGGGCGCACGACGCGGTCGAACGTCTCGGCATCGACCAGCCCGAGCGCCAGTCCCGCCTCGCGCAGCGTCAGCCCCTCGGCGTGCGCGTGCTTGGCGATCTTGGCGGCATTGTCATACCCGATCTCGGGCGCGAGCGCGGTGACGAGCATCAGCGAGCGGTCGAGCAGCTCCGCGATCCGCACCTCGTTTGGCACGATGCCGGTGACGCAGCGCTCTTCGAACGCACGCATGCCGGTTGCCAGCAGGTCCATCGATCGGAGCACGTTGCTGCCGATCAACGGCTTGAACACGTTGAGCTCGAGATGCCCCTGCATGCCCCCGACCGTCACCGCGACGTGGTTCCCCGTCACCTGCGCGGCGACCATCGTCAGCATCTCGCACTGCGTCGGGTTGACCTTGCCCGGCATGATCGAGCTGCCGGGCTCGTTCGCGGGCAGATCGATTTCGGCCAGGCCCGAACGCGGACCCGACGCGAGTAGGCGGATATCGTTGGCGATCTTGGTCAAGGCGACCGCCAGCGTGTTGAGCGCTCCCGACAGCTGCACCAGCGCGTCGTTGCTCGCCAGCGCCTCGAACTTGTTGTCCGCGGGGACGAAGCGTATGCCGGTCAGCGCCGCGATCTCGGTCGCCACGTCGCGGTCGAACTTGGGCGGTGCGTTCAGGCCCGTACCGACCGCGGTGCCGCCCTGCGCCAGCTTGTTGACGTCGATCAGCGCCGCGTCGATCCGCGCGCGGCACGCGGACAGCTGCGCGGCGTAGCCCGAGAATTCCTGCCCCAACGTCAGCGGCGTCGCGTCCTGCAAATGCGTGCGCCCGATCTTGACCAGATCGTCCCATTCGCGCGCCTTCGCGTCGATTGCGTCGTGCAGGCTGGTCAATGCGGGCAGCAGCTCCGCCGCCGCCTTGATCGAGGCCGCAACGTGCAGCGCGGTCGGGAAGCTGTCGTTCGACGACTGCCCGCGGTTGACGTCGTCGTTGGGGTGAACGGGTGTCTTGCCGCCACGCGTGCCGCCAAGCGCCTCGTTGGCGCGTCCGGCGATTACCTCGTTGACGTTCATGTTCGACTGCGTGCCCGACCCCGTCTGCCAGATGACGAGCGGGAACTGGTCATCCAGGCGACCGTCGATCACCTCGCGCGCCGCCGCCTCGATCGCGTCGGCCTTGTCCGCCTCCAACCCGTGGCGCTTGTTGACGCGCGCCGCGGCCAGTTTGACGAAAGCCAGCGCGCGGACGATCTCGATCGGCATCCGCTCGCGCGCGCCGAACGGAAAGTTCTCCAGGCTGCGCTCGGTCTGCGCGCCCCAGTAAGCGTCGGCGGGGACCTCGATCGGTCCGATCGAATCGGTTTCGGTGCGTGTGTCGGCCATGCACGATCAAGCGCGCGGGCACGCAAGTCGTTGCACGCGCCCGCGGATCAACCGCGCGTGAGCCGCCTCACTTCTTGCGCTTGAAATCCACCGCGACGACGTTGCTGCCGTCCTGCTGCTCTGCGGTCGGCGTTCCGTCATTCTCCGCCGGATCGTGCCCGCCCGGACCGTCGCCCGGCCCTTCCTGCGCCTGGAAACGCAGCTCGAAATTGACTGCGGGATCGTGAAACCCCGTAATCGCCGAATAGGGGATCACCAGCTTCGACGGCACCTGGTTGAACGACAGCCCGACCGAGAATTTCTGCTCGTCGACCAGCAGGTCCCAGAACCGGTTCTGCAGCACGATCGTCATCTCGTCGGGAAAACGCTCGATTAGTCGCTGCGGAATGTCGACGCCGGGCGCCTGCGTCTTGAACGTGATGTAGAAATGGTGCTCGCCGGGCAGCCCGCCCGTTTCCGCCACGGTGTTGAGCACGCGGCCCACCACCGCACGCAGGGCTTCCTGGACGATCTCGTCGTACGGTATCAGGCTGTCGGGCATCTCGCTCATCGCGGCGCATGGGTAGCGCCGTGGCTGGCCCGGTCAAGAGTGCGCGGCAGCCGCGAACTTGCCTGGCGCGGCGGCGGCGCTAAGGGAGCCTCCATGCGGACCGCGACCATCAAGCGCTCGACCAGCGAGACCAGCATCGAGGTTACCGTCAACCTCGACGGCACCGGCGTCTACCATGTCGCCACCGGCGTTGGCTTCTTCGACCACATGCTCGAACAACTCTCGCGTCACTCGCTGATCGACCTGGACGTGAAGACGACGGGCGATCTCCACATCGACGCGCACCACACGGTCGAGGATACCGCGCTGGCACTCGGTGCCGCGGTCGCGCAGGCGCTCGGCGACAAGCGCGGCATCCGCCGCTACGGCGACGCGCTGTCGCCGATGGACGAGGTGCTGACGCGCGTGTCGCTCGACATCTCGGGGCGTCCGTGGCTGGTGTGGCGCGCACCGTTCGGGCAGGCGACGCTCGGCACGATGGACACCGAATTGTTCGAGCATTTCTTCCACTCGTTCGCCCAGACCGCCGGCATTACGCTCCACGTCGAATTGCTCCACGGCCACAACAACCACCATATCGCCGAGAGCGCTTTCAAGGGCCTCGCACGCGCGCTGCGCACCGCGACCGAAATCGACCCTCGTAAGGCCGACGCGATCCCATCGACCAAGGGTGTGTTGTGAGCGTGCAACCGTGACGCTCGCGCTGATCGACTACGGCGCGGGCAACCTCCACTCGGTCGAGAACGCGCTTCGGGCAGCGGGCTGCACCGACCTGACGGTCACCGCCGACGCCGACACGGTCGCGCGCGCCGACCGAATCGTCCTGCCCGGCGTCGGCGCGTTCGGCGCCTGCGCGACCGCGTTGCGCGGCGTGCCCGGCATGGTCGAGGCGCTGGAACAGCGCGTCCGGCGTGAGGGCGCACCATTCCTCGGCATCTGCGTCGGGATGCAGCTGATGGCGGAAGCGGGCGAGGAACTGGGCACGCACGCCGGGCTCGGCTGGGTCAGCGGGCGCGTGCGGCTGATCGACGCCGCGGGCACTGATGCGAAGGTGCCGCACATGGGCTGGAACGACGTGGTGCCGACGCGCGCGCACCCGTTGATCGCGCCGGGCGAGGCCTATTTCCTTCACAGCTTCGCGTTCCAGGGCGACGATTCCGATGTGATCGCCACCACCGATCACGCCGGCGCCGTGACCGCCGCCGTTGCGCGCGACAACATGGTCGGCGTGCAATTCCACCCCGAGAAGAGCCAGCGCTACGGCCTCGCCCTCCTCGACCGTTTCCTGAAGTGGCGTCCATGAGTCTGATTGTCTTCCCCGCCATCGACCTGAAGGCCGGTCAGGTCGTCCGCCTCGCCGAAGGCGACATGGCACGCGCCACCGTCTACGGCGACGACCCCGCGGCGCAGGCTGCCAAGTTCGCCGACGCCGGCGCGGGCCACCTCCACGTCGTCGACCTCGACGGCGCGTTCGCAGGAGAGAGCGTCAACGGCGATGCGGTACGCCAGATCGTGACGACCTTCCCAGGTCACGTACAGCTAGGTGGCGGCATCCGAACGCCCGAGGCGGTCGCCGCCTGGTTCGACCTCGGCGTCGCGCGCGTCGTGATCGGCACCGCCGCGCTCGAGAATCCCGACTTCGTCCGCGACATGGCGCGCGACTTCCCCGGCGGCATCGTCGTCGCGGTCGACGCCAAGGACGGCATGGTCGCGACCAAGGGCTGGGCCGACGTCTCGACCGTTTCGGCGACCGACCTAGCGCGCCGCTTCGAGGACGCGGGCGTCGCCGCCGTGCTCTTCACCGACGTCGGTCGCGACGGGATGCTCAAGGGCTGCAACGTCGAAGCGACGGTCGACCTCGCGCGCAGCGTCGACATCCCGGTGATCGCGAGCGGCGGGGTGAAGGGGATCGCCGACATCCACGTCCTCGCGCTCCACGCGGGCGACGGCGTCGAAGGCGTCATCACCGGCCGCGCGCTCTACGATGGGCGGCTGGACCTCGCCGCCGCGCTGTCGGTCGCATCCGCCGCATGACCGTCCGCGCGCGCGTCATCCCGTGCCTCGACGTGGCGAACGGGCGCGTCGTGAAGGGCGTCAACTTCGTCGATCTGATCGATGCGGGCGATCCGGTCCAGCAGGCGCGCGCCTATGACAAGGCAGGCGCCGACGAGCTCTGTTTCCTAGACATCACCGCCAGTCACGAGGCGCGGGGCACGATCCTCGACGTGGTCCGTCGCACCGCCGCTGTCTGCTTCATGCCGCTGACCGTCGGCGGCGGGGTGCGCACCGCGGAGGACGCGCGCGCGCTGCTGCTGGCGGGCGCGGACAAGGTCGCGGTCAATTCCGCCGCCGTGTCGCGGCCCGAGGTGGTCGCCGACATCGCCGAGCGCTTCGGCGCGCAATGTTGCGTTGCCAGCATCGACGCGCGCCGCGTCGAGAACGGCTGGGAGGTGTTCACGCACGGCGGGCGCCGCGCGACCGGCATCGACGCTGTCGCGCACGCGCTCCGCCTCGCCGAACTGGGTGCGGGCGAGCTGCTCGTCACCTCGATGGACCGCGACGGCACGCGCGGCGGCTACGACCTCGAGCTAGTCCGCGCGATCGCCGACCGCACGAGCGTGCCCGTCGTCGCCTCGGGCGGCGTCGGTACGCTGGGCGACCTCGTCGCCGGCGTGACGCAGGGCCACGCATCCGCGGTGCTCGCCGCCTCGATCTTCCACTTCGGCGAGGCGACGATCGCCGACGCGCACGCGGCACTCGCAGCCGCGGGCGTTCCGGTGCGCACGCACTGACGCCAACCTTTCGGTGATAATCGTCTGCTAGGGCCAAGACGATGAACCCGCGCCTGCTTGCTCTCCTGCTCGCCCCCCTGCTCGTCGCGGCGAGCGGACACGACGGGCACCCGCGCCCGCGTACCGCACCCGAGTTGTCGGACGTGGCGCTGTTCGTCTTCGCGGTCATCGCGGTGTGGCTCACGCGTCGTGCGCTGAGACGCCGCGCCGCAACCCGCAAGGATTGATCGGGAGCGTCGCCGCTAAGGATTGACCCGCGTCGCGGGCGGGGGCACCCCGCGCGACATGGCCGACGACATCCTCGATCGCCTTCAGGCGACGATCGCTGAACGAAAGGGCGCCGACGCGGGCGCCTCCTACACCGCCTCCTTGTTCCACAAGGGCCGCGCGCGGATCGCGCAGAAACTGGGCGAGGAAGCGACCGAGACGATCATCGCCGCGATGGGGGACAACCCGCACGCGATCGTGCCCGAGGCCGCCGACCTCATCTACCACCTGCTCGTGCTGCTCGCCGACGCCGGGCTGAGCCTCGGCGACGTGCGGATGGAGCTTGCCAAGCGCGAGGGACTAGGCGGACTCGACGAAAAAGCCGCGCGCACCCCGGCCGGACTCCCCCTCTCCTTTCGTCCCTGATCCCGGAGCCGCAAGCATGACCGTCGACGCCACCCAACCCTACGACGACAACAACATCTTCGCGCGCCTGCTGCGTGACGAGATCCCCTCGACGCGCGTGTACGAGGACGATTACGCGGTCGTGTTCCGTGACATCGCACCCTGGGCGCCGACCCACCTGCTCGCGATCCCGCGTGGGGCCTACGTCAGCTGGGACGATTTCAGCGAACGCGCATCGGATGCGGAGATCGCCGGCTTCACCCGCGCGATCGGCCGCGTCGCGCGTGACGCCGGGCTGGTCGCCGGCGGCTATCGCCTGATCGCCAACATCGGCGGCGACGCGCACGCCGAGGTGCCGCACCTCCACGTCCACATCCTCGCCGGTCGCGCGCTCGGACCGATGCTGGTATCGAACGACAGCCGAAGCTAGTAACAACGGCTACTAACTCGGCCTTGCTTGTCATCGGGCCTACTTGTCACCGCGGGAGAGGTCGCTAGGCTCCCCGCTTTCGCATACCCGCCGGGAGGGGGCATTTTCTTGATGTTTTTCGAACGCATGAAACCATTGGACGCCATCCTGGCGACCGCGGAGGAGAAGTCGCTCCACCGCTCGCTCGGCTGGTTCCAGCTGATGCTGTTCGGCATCGGATGCGTCATCGGCGGCGGCATCTTCGTGCTGACCGCGGTCGGCGCGCAGAAGGCAGGACCCGGCCTGATGCTCGCCTTCGCGATCGCGGGCGCGATCTGCATCGTCGCCGCACTCTGCTACGCCGAGATCGCGGCGATGATCCCGGTCGCGGGCAGCGCCTATACTTATAGCTACACCACCATCGGCGAGACGATCGCGTGGACGGTCGGCTGGGCGCTGATCCTCGAATATGCGGTCGCGGCGAGCGCGGTGGCGGTCAGCTGGTCGGGCTATTTCAACGGCACGATCCTGCAGCAATTCCTCGGCATCCACCTGCCCGCTTGGGCGAGCGCGGGTCCGCTGGCGCTGGGTGGCGCGCCCGGCGGCTTCGTCAATCTGCCCGCCGTCTTCATCTCGCTGCTGATGACCTGGCTGCTGATGGTAGGCACGTCGGAGAGCGCGAAGGTCAACGCGATCCTGGTCGCGATCAAGGTCGTCGCGCTGGTGATCTTCTGCACACTCACCCTGCCCAAGATCGATACCGCCAACTACAGCCCGTTCCTGCCCGCGGGCGTGTTCGGCGGGCTCGGCACCGGCGTCGGTGCGGTCGGCGCGGCGGCGACGATCTTCTTCGCCTATGTCGGCTTCGATGCGGTCTCGACTGCGGCGGAGGAAACCAAGAACCCGCAGCGCAACGTGCCCATCGGTCTGATCGGGTCGCTGCTGATCTGCACCATCTTCTACATCGTCGTGTCGGCAGGCGCGATCGGCGCGATCGGCGGACAGCCGGTGATGAACGCGCTGACCGGCATGCCGCTCGAGGCGGGGTCGCCCGAACTCGCGCGCCAGTGCGCGCTGCCGCAGTACCGTGACGCGCTCGTCTGCTCGAACGAGGCGCTGGCGCACGTGCTGCGCGTGGTCGGCTTCGGCAAGATCGGCAACCTGCTCGGCATCGCGGCGAACATCGCGCTACCCTCGGTCATCCTCATCCTGCTGTTCGGTCAGACACGCATCTTCTTCGTGATGAGCCGCGACGGCCTGCTGCCCGAGGCGCTCAGCCGCGTGCACCCGAAGTGGAAGACGCCATATATCGTGACCGCGCTGACCGGCATCGCGGTCGCGATCGCCGCCGCCTTCCTGCCGGTCGGTCAGCTCGCCGATTGGGCCAATGCGGGTACGCTCTACGCATTCATGATGGTCGCGATCAACGTGATGCTGCTGCGCCGCCAGCAGCCGAACGCCAAGCGCTCGTTCCGCACGCCCGCGCTCTGGCTGGTCGGGCCGCTGACGATTGCGGGGTGTATCTTCCTGTTCGTCAACCTGCCGTGGCAGGCGATGCTGGTGTTCTTCGTCTGGGGCGCGATCGGCCTCGCCGTCTATTACGCCTACAGCCGCAAGACGAGCCACCTGGGCCAAGGCCGCGTCGTCAATCCCGACCTCGACGGCGACCTGACCGGCGTCCACTGATCGGAACAGCACCACTTAAGAATGGGCCGGGGGAGCGATCCTCCGGCCCGTTTCATTTTACGTACCTCACCGTTTGCCCTTCGCGCGCGCCTTCACGTGTCCTATATGGCTGACACAGACCTAGGGAGTGAGCCGAGACGATGACCAACCGTGCCGTTGCCGCCGCGCTGATGGCGCTTCCGCTCGCCGCGTGCGGGCTCAACAGCGTTCCGACCGCGGAGGAGACCGCGAAGACGCGATGGGCCGACGTCCAGAACCAGTATCAGCGCCGCGCCGACCTGATTCCCAACCTCGTCTCGACGGTGAAGGGTTATGCCAAGCAGGAATCGGACGTGCTCACCCGCGTGACCGAGGCCCGCGCGAACGCCGGACGTGTGCAGCTGTCGGCCGACGACCTGAAGGATCCCGCCAAGGTGCAGCAATATGCCAACGCGCAGAATGGCCTGAGCGTCGCGCTGACCCAGCTGCGTCCGTTGCAGGAAGCCTACCCGGACCTGAAGAGCAACGCCAATTTCATGGCGCTGCAATCGCAGCTCGAGGGCACGGAGAACCGCATTGCGATCGCGCGGCGCGACTACAATTCGGCGGTACAGGATTACAATACGCGCATCCGCACCTTCCCCGACGCGGTCGGCGCCAAGATTTTCTACGGTGCGAAGCCGATGGTGCCGTTCCAGGCGACCACGCCCAATGCGCAGACCGCGCCGACGGTGAACTTCGGCGCCTGAGCCGCCAAACGTGACCTTGCCTCCCGTGTCGCGGCTGATCCGCTCGATCCTCGCGCTGCTGCTGGTCGCGTTCGCGCTGCCGGCGGCGGCGCAGACGTTTCCCAAGCTGACCGGCCGCGTCGTCGATGATGCGCACCTGCTCTCGCCCGAACAGGTGCAGCAGCTGACGCAGCTGAGCGCGAGTGTCGAACAAGCCTCGACGCGGCAGCTGGTGGTGGCGACGATCCCCGACCTGCAAGGCTACCCAATTGAGGATTACGGCTACCGCTTGGGTCGCGCCTGGGGTCTGGGCCAGAAGGACGCGAACAACGGCGTGATCCTGCTGGTCGCGCCCAGGGAGCGCAAGGTCAGGATCGAGGTCGGTTACGGGCTGGAGCCGATCGTTACCGACGCGCTGTCCAGCGTCATCATCAACCAGACGATTCTGCCGCGTTTCCGCGACGGCGACATGGCCGGCGGCATCGTCGCTGGCGCGAACGCGATTGCGGAGCAGCTGAAACTGCCGCTCGAAGCCGCGGAGCAGCGTGCCAAAGCGGCGGGCGCCAAGCGTTCGCAAGCCAGCGGCAGCGACCGCGGCGGCCTGATCGCGGTTTTCTGGATCATGGTGGTGCTGTTCTTTGTCGTGCCGCTGATCTTCCGCCGCGCGGGCGGCCGGCGCTTTGACGACGATGACGACGACGATCATGGCAGTGGTGACGGCGGCGGTGGCCGGCGTCGTCGCAGCGGCGGCTTCGTGCCGCCGGTCGTGATCTGGGGCCCGGGCATGGGCGGCGGCTGGGGCGGTGGCGGCGGCAGCGGCGGTGGGTTCGGTGGCTTTGGCGGCGGCGGTGGCGGCTTCGGTGGCGGCGGCGGATCGTTCGGCGGCGGCGGCGCGAGCGGGGGATGGTAATGGCGACCTTTTCCGACAGCGAGCGCGACGCGATCGCCGCCGCAGTCACCGCAGCGGAGGCGACCACCGACGGCGAAATCGTGACGATCGTCGCGCAGCAGTCCGACGCCTATCACGACGTCGCACTCCACTACGCGCTCGCCGCCGTCCTCGCGGTCACCGCACTCGGTGCGATCAAGCCCGACTGGCTCACCCCGTTCGACAATGGCTGGGAGCATGAGCCGAGCATCCACGGCATGTTGTTCACGCTGCTGATCGCGCAGGCAGTCGCGTTCCTTCTTGTTCGGCTGCTGCTCGCCTATCGCCCGCTCCGGCTCGCGCTCACTCCTTCGGCGACCAAGGCACGCCGTGTTCGTCGTCGCGCGCTGAAAGCATTCCGCGTCGGCACCGAACGTCGCACCGCCGGGCACGAGGGCGTGCTGCTCTATCTCTCGCTTGTAGAACACCGTGCCGAGATCGTCGCCGACGCCGCCGTCCACGCCCGCGTCGCGCCAGAGCGCTGGGGCAAGGCGATGGCGACGCTCGTGTCCGCGATCCGCGCGGGCCGCACCGCCGAAGGGCTCGCCAGCGCAGTCACCGCGATCGGCGTCGTGCTGGCCGAGGTGCTGCCCAAGACCGACGACAATCCCAACGAACTACCCGACCGGATGATCGAGCTATGAGCGTCGAGGATGCCGACAAACCCGTCGAGGTAATGTGGGAAGGCCGCTTCATCCGCGCGGTGCGCCGCGGACGGTGGGAATATGTCGGCCGCCGCGGCGGGATCGAGGCGGCGGTAATCTACGCCGAGACTCCTGCGGGCGAAGTGATCCTGGTCGAGCAATACCGCGTGCCGCTCGGCCGCCGCAGCCTCGAACTACCCGCGGGCCTCGTCGGCGACGACGCGCAAAGCGAAGATGTGGCGAGCGCCGCCGCGCGCGAGCTGGAGGAAGAAACCGGCTACCGCGCCGGACGCATCGAGGAACTCGGCTTCTTCTACGCCTCCCCCGGCATGACCAGCGAAGGCTTCACGCTGGTGCGCGCACACGACGTGGAGAAGGTCGGCGACGGCGGCGGCGACGCGCAGGAAAATATCGAGGTCATCCTGGTCCCGCGTGCCGACCTGCCCGCCTTCGTTGCCGCAAAACGCACGGCCGGCGTCGCGATCGACGTCAAGATGCTGCTGCTACTCGGCGAGGCGTTGCTGTAGCGACGGGCTCTACTCGCGCGCGACCAACACCATCTCGAACACGCGATCGGCGTCCTCCAGCAGCAGGAACTGCGGGATAGGATCCAGCGACGGCACCCAGTAGCTGACGCCCGACCGGCCGAAGCCGAACAGCGGGGTAGCAGCACCGAAGCGGATCGTCCCACGAGCGCCCAGCTCGGTCGTCACATGTACGTCGCCGACCGCGTGCAGGTCGACGATCGTGCGCACGCCGAACGGCTCCGCGCGCTCGATCGCCGCGCGTCGCCCGGTCAGGACATACCGCGTCCGGCCGCGTAGCCAAGCGTCGACGAAGAAGCGTCCGACAAAGAAAAACAGCCCGATCAGCAGGAAGAGGAGGCCGAACAGTCGGAACGGCAACGGTGCACCGTCGCTATGACCCACGCCGATGTTCCAGAAGATGACGAAGCCGAGCCAGACCATGCTGAACGGCACCAGCATCAGGTCCCGCCGCGTCAGCCGCAACCCGCGCGCGGGCGCACCCTGCCACACGATCCGCTCGCCCGGCGCCAGTCTGGGCCAGGGCGTCGCGGACAGCGTCACCGGAAATTGTCGGCGTAGCTCTGCAGCTTGAGCTTCTTGGTCGGTGTCGGGATCACCGTATAGGCGAGCCCCTGATCCTCGGCGTAGGCGACCGCGGCGTCGCACGACGGAAAGCTCAGCTTCACCTGATCGCGCACGTCGCCGCTGCCGGCCCATCCGGTCAGCGGGTCGGCACGCTTGGGCTCGGTCGGCTCGAACTCCAGCACCCAGTGATCGGTCGCGAACCGACCCGACTGCATGGCGTTCTTCGGGCGCTGATAGATGCGGGCGTTGGCCATTAGCAAAACTCTCGAACCGGTCTCGTATGTTGCCAGATGCTCTAGCGCGCGCCGGCGTTCCGCGCATCCGCCTTTTTGGTCCTGAGCGTCGCGGTCGCTGCGGCCGGATCGTCGGGCCAGGGATGCTTGGGATAACGCCCGCGCATCTCCTTCGCCACCGCCACCCACGATCCGCGCCAGAAACCGGGCAGATCGCGCGTCGTCTGGATCGGGCGCCCCGCGGGCGAGGTGAGCGACAGCACCAGCGGCACGCAGGCCTCACCGACGACCGGGTGCTCGGCCAGCCCGAACAGCGACTGCACCCGCAGCGTGACGGTCGGGCCGGCTTCAGCGGCATAGTCGATCGCGTGCGTGCTGCCCGCCGGTGTGGTGAACTCAGGCGGCGCGAGCCGGTCGATCTGGCGCTGCGCGTCCCAGCCGATCAGGTTCCGCAACGCGTCGGTGAGCGCACCCGGCGGGATCGCGTCCAATCGCCGCCGCCCCTCGACCAGCGCTGGCAACCATTCGTCCAGCCGCTCGGTCAACATCTCATCGTCGAGCGCGACCCTCGCGAACGCTGCACGCTGCCGAAGCGCGATCGCCCCCTCGCCCCACGGCAGCAGCGCGACACCATGCGCGCGCACGCCCTCGACCAGCGCGGCGGCGATCGCTTGTGGATCGGCGCGCGTATCCGGTCCCGACGACAGCCGGATCGCCCCGAGCCGCCGCTCACGCACCGGCTGCACCGTCCCAGTGTCGGGGTCGAAGGTCGCGCTGCGTACCGTCTCGATCCGGTCGGCGAACAGCGCCTCGACCTCGGCGAGCGTCAACGCCGCCGCCGACAGGATGCGGGCGCCCGCCGCACTCCCCTGCGTTTCCGCGACCGCGAGCCATTCCGCGCGCGCGAGCGAGGCGGTCGCGTCGAGCCGGAACCCGCGCCCGCCGACCGATGCCCAGCGCTCCCCGCTAGCATCGCGGCGGCGCGAGACGCGATCGGGAAAGCCGAGCGCCAGCGTCGCGCCGATACTCGCCTCCTGTTCAACGGCGCCCTCCGCGCGTCCGGCTGAGGTCGCCCAGCGCGCCGCGAGCTTGCGCGCGCCCTCCGACTTATGCCCACGCTCGCCGCGCCAGCGTCGTAGTCGCACCTCCAGATCGGCGTCGGGGCCGCCCAGCCCGCGCTCCTGCAACAGCACCGCGATCTCGGCCGCCAATCGCTTATCGGGCGCGGCGAGCAGCATGTGCGCGAGCCGCGGCGCCATCGGCATCGCCGCGATCCGCCGGCCGTGCGGCGTCGGGCGCCCGTCCTCACCCAGCGCGCCGAGCGTCGTCAACCGCGCACGTGCCTCGGCGATCGCAGCCTCGGGCGGCGGGTCGATCCAGCGCAGCTCGCGCGGGTCGGCGACGCCCCAGATCGCGGTGGCGAGCAGCAGCGCCGACAGGTCCGCCTCCAGGATCTCGGGCGGATCGAAGCGCGGCATCCCCGCGGTCGCCGCCTCTTCCCACAGCCGGTACGCGACGCCCGGCCCCTGCCGCGCCGCACGGCCGGCGCGCTGCGTCGCCGCCGCCTGGCTCTCGCGCTCGGTCACCAGCCGCGTCATCCCCGCCGCGCGGTCGTAGCGCGGGCGCCGCGCGAGCCCGGAATCGACCACCACGCGGATGCCGTCGAGCGTCAGGCTCGTCTCCGCGATCGATGTCGCGAGCACCAGCTTGCGTGCACCATCCGGCTCGGCGCGAATGGCAGCGCGCTGCGCCGCCGGGTCGAGGCTGCCGTGCAACCGGTGGAGGGTGAAGCCGGGCAAATCGCCGAGCGCCGTCGCGGTCCGCTCGATCTCCGCGACGCCCGGCAGGAACGCGAGCACCCCGCCCTCTTCCTCCGCCAGCGCCTGCCGGATCGCCCCGGCCATCGCCTGCTCAATTCGCTGCTCGCCCGCGCGTCCGACGTGGCGCAGCGTCAGCGGGTAGCTCCGCCCCGCGCTCTCGATCACCGCCGCCTTGTCCATCAGCGCGGCGAAGCGCGCGCCATCGAGCGTCGCCGACATCGCCACCACGCGCAGGTCCGGCCGCAACCCGGCTTGCGCGTCGAGCGCCAGCGCCAGTCCGAAATCACCGTCGAGGCTGCGTTCGTGCACCTCGTCGAAGAGGATCGCCGATACGCCCGACAGTTCGGGATCGGTTTGCAACCGCGCAGTCAATATGCCTTCGGTCACGACCGTCACGCGCGTCGCCGCCGACCGCTTGCTGTCGAGCCGCGTCGCGTAGCCGAAGGTGCGCCCGACCGCTTCGTCGGCCAGCGCCGCCATCCGCTCCGCCGCCGCGCGCGCGGCCAGCCGACGCGGGGAGGTGACCAGCACCTCGCCCGTGCACCAATCCTCGGCTAGCAGCGCGGGCGCGACCGCCGTCGTCTTGCCCGCCCCCGGCGGCGCCACCAAGACCGCCGATGACCGCGCGCGCAGCGCCGCGAGCAGGTCGGGCAGAACGGCGTGGATCGGCAGCGCCGTCACGGGATTACTCCGGTCAGAGCGCCTTCTGCGCCAGCTCCTTCAGGTCCGCGATCGGACGCGCGCCGAAATGGCTGATGACCTCGGCCGCGCATACCGCGCCGAGCGTCAACGACTGCTCCAGCGTTTGCCCACGCGCCTGGCCGTGCAGGAAACCGGCGGCGAACAGGTCGCCCGCCCCGGTCGTGTCGACCACCGCGTCAATGGGCTGAGCCGGCACCGTCACGCGCTCGGTTCCCGCCTGCGCCAGCGCGCCGCGCTCGCTCAGCGTCACGACGACCAGCGGCACCTTGGGCGCGACCGCCGCGATCGCCGAGTCGACGTCCGCCGCCTGCGTCAGGAACACGATCTCCGCCTCGTTGGCGAACAGCACGTCGATCAGCCCCTGGTCGATCAGTTCCTGGAACGCGTCGCGGTGGCGATCGATCACGAACTCCGCCGACAGCGTGAACGCGACCTTGCGCCCGGCCTTGCGCGCGATGTCGATGGCGGCGCGCATCGCCGCGCGCGGCTCCTCCGGGTCCCACAGGTAACCCTCGAGGTAGAGGTAGCGCGCATCCTCGATCAGCGTGGCGTCGATCGACTCCGCCGGCAGGTAGTGCGACGCGCCCAGGAACGTGTTCATCGTCCGCTGCCCGTCTGGCGTCACGAAGATCAGGCAGCGCCCGGTGGTCGGCTGCCCCGCACGCGCCGACACGTCGAAGCGAATGCCCGCGGCGTGGATGTCGTGCGCGAACACCTCGCCCAACTGGTCGTCGGCGACCTGCCCGATGAAGGCGCACTCGCTGCCCAGCGCCGCCATCCCCGCGATCGTGTTCGCGGCCGAACCGCCCGATACTTCCTGCCCCGGCCCCATCTTGGCGTAGAGCGCGTCGGCCTCCTCGGGCGAGAACATCAGCGCCATCGCGCCCTTGGTCATGCCGTTCTCGGCGACGAAGGCGTCGTCGGCGGGCGAGAGGACGTCGACGATGGCGTTGCCGATCGCGACAACATCGTAACGGGGTTCGGTCAAAAGGGTGCTCCAACAGGGGCGCGGGCATATCGGCCGGCGCGGATGGCGCTCGCGGTAGCCAAGCGGCCGGCACGCCGCAACCATTGACGCATACACCGCAGGCAGCGATCCTCGCACCCATGTTCCGCGCGCTGCTGCTCTCGCTCGGCCAACTCGGCGACCCTGCGATCCGGCGCGTGCTGGCCAAGTCGCTGGCGCTGACGCTCGCGATCTTCGCGGCGCTCGGCGCGGCGATCTGGTGGGGGCTCGACGCGGCGCTGGCGGAATGGCGCTATCACGGGGCGCTCGCGGGTGCGGCGGCGAGCGTCGCGACGCTGCTGGCGCTGTGGCTGCTGTTCCGCGCCGTCGCGGTGCTGGTCGTAGGCGTGTTCGCCGACGACGTCGTCGCCGCGGTCGAGCGCAAGCATTATCCCGAAGCATTGGCGAGCGCTCGTGCAGTCCCGCTTCATCGCTCCATGCAGATGGGTCTGGGCTCCGCGGTGCGGTTCCTCCTCGTCAACCTCCTCATGACGCCGGTGTACCTTGCGCTGCTGGTCACTGGCGTTGGCACCGCGGCCGCGTTCTTCGTGGTCAACGCGTGGCTGCTCGGACGCGACCTGTCGGACATGGTGGCGAGCCGGCATCTGTCGCGTGCGGCGGTGCGCGACTGGCGCAAGGCGAATGCGGCCAAACGCTTCGTGCTGGGGCTTGCGGGCACGGGGTTGTTCGTGGTTCCGGTGGTCAATCTGCTTGCCCCCGTGCTCGGCGCGGCGATGGCGACCCATCTGTTCCACAGGACGCGACCATGATCCGCCGCTTGCTCCCGCTCGCTCCCTTCGCCGCCCTCGCCGCCTGCGGACCGACCGGCGTCACACCGCCACCCGCGCTCAGCAGCGCGCCGTCGCAGGCCAATCTGCCGGTGATGGGACAGGACGCCGCCGGGCTCGTCCGACTTTTCGGCGATCCCGACGCCGACGTACGCGAAGGCACCGCGCGCAAGCTCCAGTTCGAGAGCGCGATCTGCGTCCTCGACGCCTACCTCTACCCAAAAGGCAGCGGCGACCCGCGCGTCACCTGGGTCGACGCGCGCCAGCGCGACGGCAGCCCGATCGACCGCGCCAGCTGCATCGCGGCGCTGTCGAGACGCGAGGGCGGCAAGTAATCGCACCCGCGAGGACGGCAAGTAACGCTTCCGGGCCACGCAACGCCGCGCTACCACGACCGGCGAACGACGGGGGCGATGGCGTGGCAGGGGATTGGGCGGTCACCGCCGAGGGATTGGTCAAGCGCTTCGGCGAGCGCCGCGTCGTCGACGGCGTCGATCTGGCGGTTCCGGCGGGTGCGATCTACGGCGTGCTCGGCCCCAATGGCGCGGGCAAGACCACGACGCTCCGGATGCTGCTCGGCATCATCGAACCCGACGAGGGCGAGCGCACGCTGCTCGGCCGCGCGCAGCCGCAGGACGCGAGCGATCACGTCGGCTATTTGCCCGAGGAGCGCGGGCTCTACCCGGCGATGAAGGCGCGCGAGGCGATCGCGTTCATGGGCGCATTGCGCGGGCTCGACTGGCGCCTAGGGCGCACGCGCGCCAGCGAGATGCTGGAGGCCGCCGGGCTCGGCCATGCCGCCGACGAGAAGATCCGCAAGCTGTCGAAGGGCATGGCGCAGCTCGTCCAGCTGCTCGGCTCCGTCGTCCACCAGCCCGACGTGCTCGTGCTCGACGAACCCTTCTCCGGGCTCGATCCCGTCAACCAGGAGCGGCTGGAGCGCCTGATCGTCGCCGAGCGCGATCGCGGCGCGACGATCCTGTTCTCGACCCACATCATGTCGCACGCGCAGCGCCTGTGCGACCGGCTCGCGGTGATCGCGGGTGGCAAGCGCCGCTTCGAGGGCACGGTCGAGGACGCACGCGCGCTGCTGCCGCAGCAGGTCCATTATGTGCCCAATCATCCCGGCGCCGACATCGCTGCCACGCTCCCCGACGACGCGACCCGCGACGGCGAGGGCTGGCGCTTCACGCTGCCCCCGGACGGAATAGAGCGCACCTTGAAGCAGCTGATCGACGCCGGTCACGGCATCTCAGGGCTGTCGATCGAGCGGCCTGCCCTGCACGAGGCCTTCGTCCACATCGTCGGCGCGCAGGCCGTGGAGACCGCACGATGACTCGCTTCCAACGCCAGCTCCGCCAGACGCTGACGATCGCGCGACGCGACTTCATCGCGACCGTATTCACGCCGATCTTCCTGCTGTTCCTGTTCGCGCCGCTGATCATGAGTTCGTTCGGTGCGATCGGCGGGCTGGGCGCCGCGAACGCGGCCGATGGTTCGTCCGACAAGCAGCGCATGGTGCTCGTCATGCCGCTCGACGAGGCACGGCTGGTGCGCGCGGCGGACGAGCAGTTACGCGCCACCTTTCCTCGCGACGCGCGCCCCCCTGCGATCGTTGTCGTCGCCGATCCGGTTGACCCGCGCGGGCAGCTGCAACGGCGCGACTTCGACGTGTCCGCGGTGATGCAGGGGCCGCTCGACCGCCCCGCGATCTTTTACGCCGCGGGCAATCGCCGCGACGCGCGCTACCTCGCCGCCGTCGCCGACGTGGCGCTGCGCCGCCACGCGACCGGCGAGGCGCGGTTGTCGACCCCCGTGATCGAGCGAGTCAGCGTCTCTACCCCGTCGCAGGGCGGACAGAAGACCGCCGCGTTCTTCGCCGTGTTCGGCATCTTCTTCCTGACGCTGTTCCTGTCGGGGCAGGTCGTCGGCACGATGGCGGAGGAGCGCAACAACAAGGTGATCGAGGTGCTCGCCGCCGCGGTGCCGCTTGAATCGGTGTTCCTCGGCAAGCTGCTCGGCATGTTCGGTGTCGCGGTGCTGTTCGTCGCCTTCTGGGGCACGATCATCACCCAGGTGGGGCAGTTCCTCCCGGCCGATCTCGCTTCGCAGGCGGCACAGCTCGTGCCGGCGGTAGGGCTCGGCTGGTTCGCGCTGCTGTTCGTCGCCTATTTTACCACCGCCTATCTGCTGCTCGGCGCGGTGTTTTTGGGCGTTGGCGCTCAGGCATCGACGATGCGCGAGATTCAGATGCTCTCGCTGCCGATCACCGTCGTACAGGTTGGCATGTTCGCGCTCTCCAGCGCCGCCGCGTCGCGCCCGGGGACGTGGATCGCGACGCTGGCCGAGTTGTTCCCGCTCTCCTCTCCCTTCGCAATGGCGGGGCATGCCGCCAACCGACCCGAGCTGTGGCCGCACGCCGCGGCGCTCGCGTGGCAGCTCATGTGGGTGTCGATCTTCATCACCGTGGGCGCGCGGCTGTTCCGGCGCGGGGTGCTCCAGTCCGCCAGCAGCAAGCCGGCGTGGAAACGGCTTTTCGCGCGCGGCTGATCGCAACACTGTTGACAGCAATGTCAGTTAGGTTTCTTCTCGCAACCAAATAGGAGAGAGAAGATGGCGACGCTTGCGCGAGACGCTGCCCCCGCGGTCGACCCGTTCGACGTCAGCCGGCCTGAGCTCTACCGTGACGATACTTGGGCTGAGCCGTTCCGCCGCCTGCGCGCCGAGGCGCCGGTCCACAAGGTCGAGCATTCCGAGTTCGGGCCCTATTGGTCGGTGTCGACCTACAAGCCGATCGTCGAGGTCGAATCGCTCCCCGACCTCTATTCGTCCGAAATCGGCGGCTTCACCATCGCGCCGTTCGCACCCGAGGGCAGCGAGGTGCGCATGCCGATGTTCATCGGCCGCGATCGTCCCGTCCACACCGGACAGCGCCGCACCGTCGCCCCCGCCTTCACGCCGAGCGAGATGGTGCGGATGACCGCCGACATCCGCCGCCGCACCGCCGAGATCCTCGACGCACTCCCCTATGGCGAGACGTTCGACTGGGTTGACCGCGTCTCGATCGAACTGACGACGCAGATGCTCGCGATCCTGTTCGACTTCCCCTGGGCCGATCGGCGCAAGCTGACCGAATGGTCCGACTGGGCGGGCGATATCGAGATCATCAAGAACGATGCGTTGCGCGAGCAGCGGCTGGCCAAGATCTACGAGATGGGCGCCTATTTCCAGGGCCTGTGGAACGCCAAGCTCAATGCGGAGCCTACCCCCGACCTGATCAGCATGATGATCCACTCGGACGCGATGAGCCACATGGACGCGCACGAGTTCATGGGAAACCTGATCCTGCTGATCGTCGGCGGCAACGACACCACGCGCAACACGATGAGCGGCCTCGTCTACGCGCTCGACCAATTTCCCGGCCAGCGCGCAAAACTCGAGGCGGACACCGGCCTGATCGCCAACACCACCAGCGAGATCATCCGCTGGCAGACCCCGCTCGCGCACATGGCGCGCACGGCGACCGGCGACACCGAACTCGCCGGACAAAGAATCGCGGCCGGAGACAAGGTCGTCATGTGGTACATTTCCGCCAACCGCGACGAGAGCGTGTTCGGCGACAATGCCGACGACTTCCAGGTCGACCGCGCCAACGCGCGTCGTCACCTCGCCTTCGGCCACGGCATCCACCGCTGCGTCGGCGCGCGGCTGGCCGAGCTGCAGGTGTCGATCCTGCTGGAGGAGATGGCGGCAAGGCGGATGCGCGTGAACGTCGTCGGCGAACCCGCGCGCGTCGCCGCCTGCTTCGTCCACGGCTACCGCGCGCTGCCGGTCGAACTGTCGCGCTATTGAGGACTTGAGCCCCCGCCGTTTGCGGCTAGCATCGCTGCCGACAAGCGGGGGCTTCGACATGGTTGGTGAGATGGCAGCGGACGTGATGACCGGCGGCGTGATCGCGCACGCGGTCGAGCCGCGCGCAGGCGGGCACGTGGCGGCGGGTGAGTTCGAGCACGGCCTATGCCTCAACTGCGGCACCGCGCTGATCGACGCACACTGCCATCGCTGCGGACAGGCCGGCCACGTCCACCGCACCGCCGGCGCCTTCTTTCACGACATACTCCACGGCGTGTTCCACTTCGAGGGCAAGGCGTGGCGCACGCTGCCGATGCTCGTGCTTCACCCCGGCGCACTGACGCGCCGCTACGTCGCGGGCGAGCGCGCGCGCTTCGTCTCGCCGATCGCGCTGTTCCTGTTCTCGGTCTTCCTGCTGTTCGCGATCCTGGCGCAGCTGCCGATGTTCCACCTCGGCGACAGCGCTTTGCTCAAACCAGGCGCGGGGCTGAGCGAGGTGCAGGGTCGCGTCACCGCCGAGCAGCAGGCCACGCGCGAGGAGCTGGTCGGTTTGCGTTCCGCGCTCGACACCATCAAGCGCACACCGGGCAGCAACCCCGCCACTGTTGCGCACATGGAACGCCAGATCGTGGAAGCGCAGGACAAACTCTCCGGACTCCAGACCGCGCAGCGTGTGCTTCCGCGCGAAACGACGCATGTCGGCGACAAAAGCGACTGGTTCGGCGCGATGGTCGAACACGCCAAGGAGAACCCGAAGCTGCTGCTCTACAAGCTGAAGAGCAGCGGCTACAAATACAGCTGGGCGCTGATCCCCCTGTCGCTCCCCTTCCTGTGGCTGCTATTCCCGTTCAGCCGGCGCTTCGGCTTCTACGATCACGCGGTGTTCGCGACCTACTCGCTCACATTCATGTCGCTGCTGACGATCGTGACCGCACTGTTGATAACGGCGGGTGCATCGTCGTCGGTGGTGATCGTCGCGCTCGCCGCCGCAATGGTACACATCTACAAGCAACTGAAAGGTGCCTATTCGCTCAGCCGCGGCGGCGCGCTGGTGCGGACGCTGGTTCTGGCAACCTTCATCTGCTGGGCGATCGTGCCGTTGTTCCTGACCGGTCTGCTCTACCTCGGGCTCGCCGACTGATCGCGCAACCTGTGGCGGGTGTTTGCGTTACGGAACCCACCGACGATGCACCATTCACCCAGGGAGAATTGTACCATGCGTAAATTCCTGCTCACGCTAGCGGCCGCCGGGCTCGCGGTGCCGACTGCCGCCGTCGTCGCACCGACGCACAAGGCCGAGGCGCGCGAATATCATGGCAAGAGCTACAAGCACCGCCGCTACCGCGGCGCGCGTCGCTGCCGCTACTCGAGCGGTACGACCGGCCTGATCGCGGGCGGCGTCGGCGGCGCGGTACTCGGCAACGCCGTCGGCGGCGGTCTGCTCGGCACCGTCGCCGGTGGCGCGGCAGGTGCGCTCGGCGGCCGCGCGATCGACCGCACGATCACCGCGAAGAAGCGCTGCCGCTGACGTCATGCTCCTCCCGCTCACATAGGCGGGAGGACGCCATTTGGTCGATCAGTCGCGATCGCCTACGTTTGCGCTGTTCAACGCCCGCTGTAGCGCTGCCGCGATCGGCGGCATTCTCTCAGCCTCTACTCCATCAGCGTTGTGAAGTTTGCGGCCCTTCGCGGCCGAGGATTGGTCGCTCACCAGGCTTAGGATCTCTGCGCGATCTGCGCAGCGACGGCTTTTCGGCTCTTCTTTCAGGCCACCCGCATCTCGGGCGAATCTACCGATGATGACAGGTTCAGCCTGCTTTCCACCGTCCTTCGATCGGGCTGATCATGACCGGTCGGGCGTGTACCTGGACGGAACGAACCAAACGAAAAGGCCGCGGAAGGTGTCCCCTCCGCGGCCCTTTGCTGTTTCACGTACGACGGCGTGTCAAGCCCCCGCGGGTGACGGGCTGCCGAACGGACCGCTCGGCCGCTTGGTCTTCGGAATCGAGGTACCCGCACTCGGCACCACCACCGTCTTCGCACCCGGCTCGCTGCGGCCGATGTCCTCGCCCGCGATCAATCGCTTGATCTCTTCGCCATTGAGCGTCTCATACTCGAGCAGCGCACCCGCGAGCGAGTGAAGCTGATCGATGTGATCGCTCAGCACCTGCTTCGCGCGCGATAGACCGCCCTCGACGATGCCCTTGATCTCGTCGTCGATCAGCTGCGCGGTCGAATTCGACATCCGCACCGGCTGCGACGAGGAGTAACCCAGGAAGCTCTCGCCCTCGGGCTGCGCGTACTCGACCGGCCCGACCTTGTCCGACATGCCCCATTTCGTAACCATGTCGCGCGCCAGACCCGTCGCGTACTGGATGTCGCCCGACGCACCCGACGACACCTTGTCGTAACCGAAGATGATCTCCTCGGCGACGCGTCCGCCCATCGCGACGGCAAGGTTCGCGTACATTTTGTCGCGGTGATAGCTGTAGCTGTCGCGCTCGGGCAGGCGCATCACCATGCCCAGGGCACGGCCACGCGGGATGATCGTCGCCTTGTGGATCGGATCGGACGCGGGCTCGTGCATCGCGACGACGGCGTGACCCGCTTCGTGATACGCGGTCATCCGCTTTTCATCATCGGTCATCACCATGCTGCGACGCTCGGCGCCCATCATGACCTTGTCCTTGGCCTCCTCGAACTCGGCCGATGCGACCAGCCGCTTGCCCTTGCGCGCCGCCATCAGCGCCGCCTCGTTGACGAGGTTGGCGAGGTCCGCGCCCGAGAAGCCCGGGGTGCCGCGCGCGATCACGCGTGCGTCGACGTCGGGCGCCAGCGGCACCTTCTTCATGTGCACTTCGAGGATCTTGACGCGACCGTCGATGTCGGGACGCGGCACCACGACCTGGCGGTCGAAGCGGCCGGGACGCAGCAGCGCGGGGTCGAGCACGTCGGGACGGTTGGTCGCCGCGACGATGATGATCCCCTCGTTCGCCTCGAACCCGTCCATCTCAACCAGCAGCTGGTTGAGCGTCTGCTCGCGCTCGTCATTGCCGTTGCCCAACCCTGCACCACGGTGACGACCAACCGCGTCAATCTCGTCGATGAAGACGATGCACGGCGCCGACTTCTTCGCCTGCTCGAACATGTCGCGCACGCGGCTGGCGCCAACGCCGACGAACATCTCGACGAAATCCGAGCCCGAGATGGTGAAGAACGGCACGCCCGCCTCGCCCGCGATCGCGCGGGCGAGCAGCGTCTTGCCGGTACCGGGCGAGCCGACCAGCAGCGCGCCCTTCGGAATCTTGCCGCCCAGCCGCGCGAACTTGGTCGGGTCCTTCAGGAACTCGACGATCTCAGTCAGCTCGGCGCGCGCCTCGTCGATGCCGGCGACGTCGTCGAACGTCACCTTGCCGTGCTTCTCGGTCAGCATCTTGGCGCGGCTCTTGCCAAAGCCCATCGCGCCGCCCGCGCCGCCACCCTTCTGCATCTGGCGCACGACAAAGAAGGCGATACCAAGGAACAGCAGGAACGGCAGCGACTGGTAGAGCAGAACCATCCAGATCGACGGGCCCTCCTCAGGCTTGCCCGCGACCTCGACGCCAGCCTTGCGCAGCCGTTCGATCAACCCGCTGTCCTGTACCGGATAGGTGCGGAACTTGTCGCCGGACGAGAAGGTGCCGGTGATCATGTCGCGCGACACGTTAACCGTCTTCACCGTGCCCTCGTCGACCTTGTCGAGGAAGGTGGAATAAGCAACCGTGTTGCCCTGCGCGCCGCTGGTGCGTCCGTCGAACATCGTCACGACGACCGCGAGCGCCAACAGGATGCCTACCCAGATCAGCAGGCTTTTCATCCACGGGTTCGGGCCACCGGGATTGCCGCCGCCGTCACCGTTGCCAGACTGCTTGTCGTTGTCGTTCATTCGGGAGCCTTTCGTCCGCGAATATGTAGGCGCGCCGGGGTTAATGGCAATGGAACAAGACCGTTCACGATGATCGACGCGGCCGCGCCCGGACGAAGCGCCAGACCGGTCCGTCGCGCGGGTCGCGCAATGGCCGGCACAGCACCTCGCCCAGCGTCACCGTCGCGCCGCGGTCCAGCGCTGCAACGCCCCGCGCCACCGCCGATCCGCGAGGGTCACCGGCCGGATCGATCGTCAGCACACAGCGCGCGACCAGCCGACGCCGCAGATCGAACGGCAGTCCCGCCGCAGCCATGACGACTTCGCCGTCCGCCTCGGAGCACCGTTCTTCCCACATGCGCTGCGTCATCCAGTCGAGCGCTTCGTCCGCGTCCGCGAGCGCCGAGGCGCTTCGCGACCATGCCGCTGCATTGATCCAGCCCGCGCCTGCCAGTGCCGCACGCACCCGCGCCCGGTCAAAACGCGCATCACGGTTGCTCGGATCGTCGACCGGCGTAATGCTGCACGCCGCCACGATCGCTGCCAGCTCGTCGCGCCGCCAGCCGAGCAGCGGCCGGATCACGTCTCCGTTCCCGGCCCGCACCCCGGCGAGCCCCGACAGCCCGGCACCGCGATTCAGGCGCATGGCGATCGTCTCGACCTGATCGTCGGCGTGGTGCGCGGTCGCAATCGCCGCCGCTCCGACCTCGCCCGCGTGCGCGCGCAGCAACGCGTAGCGCAGCGCCCGCGCCCGCGCCGACACGTTGCGCGTGCCAGCGGCGCGCGTCGGCAGCGCACCCGTCAACACCGCGTGCCGTACGCCGATGCCCGCGCACAGATCGGCGACCCACCGCGCCTCAACAGCCGCTTCCGCGCGCAGACCATGATCGACCGTCGCCGCGACGCAGCCGTCCCCGAGCACGCGGTGCGCCAGCAGCAGCAGCGCGACGCTGTCGGGTCCGCCCGATACCGCGACCAGCAGCGGCGCGTCCGGCGTGAACGTCCGCCCGAGATCGTCCGCGAAGCGCGCGACCGCCGCGGGATCAATCGCGCGCGAACAGGTCAGCGCGAGGTTACTTGCACTTGGCGGTAACACGCGCCTTAGCGATATCGGCCTTCATACTGGCGGAGATCTTGTCGCCGTAAACGTCGGTCAGCTCGCCGTAGACCTTGCATGCGTCCGCGGGCTTGTTGAGCTTGGTCAGCGACTGTCCGAGATAATAGAGGCTATCGGGCGCGCGCTCGCCTTCGGGGAACTTCTTATAATTGTCGTAAAAAGCGATCGACGCCAGGCTCGGCTTGCCTTCGTCGAGGTAGCTGCGGCCGAGCAAATTTTGCGCGTAGCTGGCGCGGCGGTGCTTGGGGTAGGTCGCGACCACCTGCTTCAGCTGCGCCTCGGCCTCGGGATACTTGCCCGCGGCGTACAGGCGGTAACCGTAGACGTAGGCGTCCTCGCCCGCGTCGCCGGTGCTGGGCTTCTCGATCCCGCTGGCAGCAGCCGCGCGCGCCGGGGCAGCGTCGTCGGGCGGGGTCAGCACGCCGCCGCCGCGCGCGACCGGCTTGCCGCTCGCCGCCTCTGCCGCCGCCGCGCGCGGGGCCGAGGGCACCGTCACCCCCGCCGCATCGACGTCGCGCGGCGCGCCGGCGCCCTGCCCCGCGAGCTTCGCGTCGGTCGCCTTCTTATAGGCGGCGAACTGATCCTCGATCTGGCGCAGGCGATATTGCGTCTGCTCGATCTGCCCCGTCATCGTCGCCATCTGCTGCTCCAGCGCGACGACGCGGTTGTTGAGGTCGGTAACCGGACTGGTCGCCGGAGTCCCCGCGGGCACCGCCGCGCTCGTTTCGGGCGAGATCTGCGGCTCGACCATCGCGGCATTGCCGTTCGGGAACACCTTGCGCTGCACCGCGCGCATCTCGCTCTCCAGCCGGCCGACGCGTCCCTCGACGTTCGACTGCGCGGTCGCGGGCGCAATGCCTGCCACCAACATCATCGCGCCGACCGCGCTTCCCGTACCCAACCACAATCTGTTCATGCGTCGCCCCCGACCCTCGATCATCATGCGCCCCAACTCGCCCAACGCACCTGTCCCTTCGCTGAAGCAGCCTATTGCGCGGCCGGCGTGGCTGTCGCAGCCGGCGCGGCGCCCTGCGTCGCGGCACGGTTGGCAGCCGCGGCATCGTCCGCGGCCGGCGACGCGAACGCTGGCGGCAGCGCGTTGCTGCGGCGCTGACCGGCCGCACGCGCCGGCACCGCGCGCGACACGACCGGCGTCGACGCGCCCGCACTTGGTGTCGGCGATGGCGCCGCGCCCGTGGCACGCCCGGCCAGCGCGGTCGCACTGATGCCGATGTCCTTCAGCGGCCGGCTGCCGTCACCCAGCGGCGCGATCACGCGGTCGCCGACGGTGATCCGCAGCTTGTCGGGGCGCCCGACGTTGATCTTGGGATCGTTCGCGTTCGCCGGCACCTCGAACCGCTCGCCCGGCTTCATCGTGCCGATAAACAGCGTCTTGTCGGCGGCATCGTAGACGCGCAGCCAGACATCGTCGGCGGCGGTCAGCACCACCGGACCGTTCGCGGCCGGTGTCGGCACCACCGTGGGTGCGGGCACCGCGGCGGTCACCTGCGCGTTGCCGATCGCCTCCGACCCGCTATCGCCGCCGCGAAACACGCCGGTCGCGAACCACAGCAGCGCCAGGATCAGCACCGCGAGCGCCAGACCCAGCGCGACGATCACCACGGTGCGCGACGGCCCGCGCGCGGGATCGGCGATCTCCTGCACGTGATGGTGCTGGCGCTGCACCGCACCGGGTGCATTCATTTCCTCGCGTATCTCGCGGCCGATCACGACCTGGTCCATCCCCACCGCGCGTGCGTACGCCTTGGCGAAGCCGACCGCGTAGGTCGACGAGGGCAGATCCTCCAGCCGGCCGTTCTCAATCGCTTCCAGGAACCGCTGCGTGACCCGCGTGCGCGTCGCGACCTCGGGCAGCGACAGTCCCTGTGCCTCGCGCGCGGCGCGCAGCCGCTGACCGACCGTCGCCGGTTTCGCGCCCGCCATCTCGCCCAAGTCGCCGTCGCTCATCTTGTTCTCCAGCGCGCAGCCTTTCCCCGATCTGGGCCCCGATTGGCTGCAACCCGAACCTGCGTGTTTCAAACGGGCCGGTGAGTGTCAACCGGACCCGCGCGTCAGCGATCGCAGGATCACGCCAATTCGACGCCTTCGCCCGTCGCCCACTCCGACAGTGCGCCGCGGAAGTCGCGCGGCGGCTGCGCCAGCAGCGCCGTCATCCGCTCGCCAAGGCGCGCGCGGTCGATCGAGCGGATCATCGCCTTGATCGGCCCGACCGCCGCCGGGGTGATCGACAGCCGCTCTATACCGAGCCCGATCAGCGCCATCGCCTCAAGCGGCCGCCCGCCCATTTCGCCGCACACCGCGACCGGCACGCCGGCGGCACGCGCCTGATCGGACACCAGCTTGACGAACCGCAGGATCGAGGTCGACAACCAGTCGTAGCGTTCGGCCAGCTTCGGGTTGGCGCGATCGGCGGCGAACAGGAACTGCGTCAGGTCGTTGGTGCCGATCGACAGGAACTGCACGCGTGGCAGCAGCAGGTCGAGCTGATAGGCCAGACTCGGCACCTCCAGCATCGCGCCGTAGCGTATCTCATTCGGCAACCGCCGCCCGCGCGAGGCGATCCAATTGCGCTGCGCCTCGAACAAGGCCTTGGCCTCGTCGAATTCCCACGCCTCGCTCACCATCGGGAACATAACGTTGAGTGTCCGCCCCGCCGCCGCCTCCAAGAGCGCGCGCGCCTGCGCCTTCATCAACCCGTCGCGTTCCAGCGCGAGCCTGAGCGCACGCCACCCCATCGCCGGGTTCTCCTCCTCCGCGTCGTCGGAGACGAGGTAGGGCAGCGCCTTGTCGCCGCCGATGTCGACGGTGCGGAACACGACCGGCCGGTCACCCGCCGCGTCGAGCACCTCGCGGTAGAGCCGCTGCTGACGCTCGCGCTGCGGCAGGGTGGCGGATACGAGAAACTGGAATTCGGTGCGGAACAGCCCGATCCCGTCGGCACCCGTCACGTCGAGCGCCGCCACGTCGTCGCGCAGCCCCGCGTTGACCATGACGGTGATGCGGTGGCCGTCGCGCGTCTGCGGCGCCAGATCGCGCAGCGCGGCGTAGGCCGCCTTGCGCTTCTGCCGGAGCACCAGCTTGGCGTCGAACGCTTCCTCCATCGGCAGCGTCGGGCGCACCAGCACCGATCCTTCTGTCACGTCGAGCAGCAGCAGATCGCCTTCCGCGATCGTCCGCCGCACGTCGCGCACGCGCCCGAGAACCGGAACCCCCATCGCGCGCGCCACGATCGTGACGTGCGCGGTCAGCGACCCTTCCTCCAGGATTACGCCCTTCAACCGCCGGCGATCGTATTCAAGCAGCTCCGCCGGACCCAGATTGCGCGCGATCAGGATCGTGTCCTGCCTGAGCCCCAGCTGCGCCGCCGTGCCCATCTGACCCGACACGATCCGCAGCAACCGGTTCGACAGGTCCTCCAGATCGTGCATCCGGTCGGCGAGCAAAGGATCGTCGATCTGCCGCATCCGCTGGCGCGTGCGCTGCTGGACCCGCTCGATTGCGGCCTCGGCGGTCAGTCCGCTGTCGATCGCCTCGTTGATCCGTCGTGCCCAGCCCTCGTCATAGGCGAACATCTTGTAGGTGGCGATCACCTCCTGATGCTCATCGCCGACGCCGAACTCGGCCTCGCGCGCAATGCGGTCGATCTGCTCGCGCATCTTGTCGAACGCAGCGTAGACGCGGTGGCGCTCGGCCTCGGTATCCTCCGCAACCGTATGCTCGATCGTGACACGCGGCTGGTGGAACACCGCATATCCCGCCGCCATCCCGTCGACCAATTTCTGCCCCGCGGTGCGGACGGTCGCGGTCGACTGCACGCGGTCCTTCGGCCCGCCCTGATCGATCAGCCCAGCGTTGGCGATCAGTTCCGAGAGCACCATCGCCACCGTCTGCAGCGCCTCGATCTCGATGTCGGCGTAACGGCGCGGATCGGCGTGCTGCACCGCCAGCACGCCGACCGAGCGCTCGCGCCGGACGATCGGCACGCCGGCGAAGCTGTGGTAACGATCCTCGCCCGTTTCGGGCTTGTACGCGAAGTCGGGGTGGCTCGCCGCCTCGTCGAGGTTGAGGATCTCGTTCTGCTCGGCGATGGTGCCGACCAGCCCTTCGCCCAGCGCCAGCTTGGTGACGTGCACCGCCTCCGGCGCGAGGCCCCGCGTCGCAAACAATTCGAGCACGCCCTCGCGCAGCAGGTAGATCGAGCAGACCTCGCTATCGAGCGCCTCGCCAATGATCTCGACCACCTGGTTGAGCTTCGCCTGCGCCGGCGACCGCGCCGCCATCACGTCGTGCAGGCGGGTCAGGATTTCGCGGGCGGAGGCGGCAGCGGAGACAGGCATGGCCGGGAGGCTAACAGACGTGGGCCGAGGGTGCCACGCAACATATCGTTGGCGGCACCGACACGATTGTTAGCACCGCGTCACGCTGCCTCGGCCTTGTTCGCCGGCTTCGGCTTCTTCGGCTTTGGCGCTTGCTTCGGCTTGTGGGCCGCCGGCTTCTTGCCCTTCTTCGGCTTCGACCGCTCTTCCATCAGGAACACGCCCGCCGCGAGTGCCAGCGCTGCCGCCCCGACACCCACCGCTGCGCCGATCGCCAGCGCGCGGGTGTGGTCGTCCTTCGCTTTCGCCTTGGCAGCAGGCGACGCAGGCTTGTCTGCCGGCTTCGTCCCGGTATGCGAGTGCGGCGGTTCCTGGATCGGATAGGGCGACTGGTTACCCTCCGGCACAGGCGGCGTGTGGGCGTGCGACATGCAGAACTCCTTGGATTGCTGGAAAGCGCAACGCGACGGCGCCGCGTCTGCTCCCTCACGCGCACTCAGGTAAGACATGACCCACGTGCAAGACCACGTGTGCCGCCACCCGGTGCTCATCGGAACGAGGCTGTACAAACCTGAGCGATCGTGGATGATGGCCGGATAATCCGGGGGAAGCAAAGTCATGAAATGGATCATCGCCAGCGCCGTTCTGGTCACCGGCAGCACGACGCTCGCGCAGCAGAACACGCCCAGCTTCTGCGCGCGGCTCGCGCCGCAAATCGGCCTGCACGCGGCCAGTACGCCCGGCCTCTACGAAGGCCGGCTGATCTCGGGCCTGAAAGCCGCCTTTATCGGCGGATCGGCGTCGATCGCCTTCGGGGTGGAATCGGTCGGCGATGTCTCGCCCGGCGACGAGGCCGCGCTGCGCAAGGCATGCAGCGTGAAAAAGGCGGAGTATCGCTGCGTCGTCGATCGCCCGATGGTGCTGATGGTATCAAGCAGCAAGGGCGACGGTCGCGTCGAGGCACAAGCGGGCGAGAAGGCGCTGGTGACCACCAAGGGCATGCGGGTGCGCTGCGCCGACGGCGTCACCAGCTGAGCCGGCGTTCGTTAGCTACGCATCGTTGATGCCGGGTGAGCGCTGATCTGACACCTTACCCCGCGTCGAACAATCCGTCTTGACTGCCCGCCGGCGGGTTGAGGCCTAGGTGCTTCCACCCGCCCGCGTTCAGCACCCGTCCGCGCGCGGTTCGGGCGACGAGGCCGAGCTGGATCAGATACGGCTCGATCACCTCCTCGATCGTGTCGCGCGGCTCGGACAGGCCGGCGGCGAGCGTTTCCACCCCCACCGGCCCGCCGCGGTACACGTCCGCGATCATGTGCAGGTAGCGCCGGTCCATCGCGTCGAGCCCCAACTGGTCGACCTCCAACCGGTTGAGCGCGCGGTCGGCCGCGCCCGCGTCGACCACCGCCACGCCCGCCACGCTGGCGAAATCGCGCACCCGGCGCAGCAGCCGCCCCGCAATCCGCGGCGTCCCACGTGAGCGGCGCGCCACCTCGGCCGCGCCGTCCGACGCGATCGCCATGTCGAGCAACCCCGCCGCGCGCGTCACCACCCGCGTCAGTTCCTCGACCGAGTAGAATTGCAACCGCAGCGGAATACCGAACCGATCGCGCAGCGGGGTCGTCAGCAACCCCTGCCGTGTCGTCGCGCCGACGAGCGTGAAGCGCGGCAGGTCGATGCGCACGCTGCGCGCCGACGGCCCCTCGCCGATCATCAGGTCGAGCGCGCGGTCCTCCATCGCCGGGTAGAGCACCTCCTCGACCGCGGGCTGCAGGCGGTGGATCTCGTCGATGAACAGCACGTCGCCGTCCTCGAGATTTGTGAGCAGCGCCGCCAGATCGCCCGACTTGGCGATCACGGGGCCGGAGGTGGCGCGGAACCCCACCCCCATCTCGCGCGCCACGATCTGCGCCAGCGTCGTCTTGCCCAGCCCCGGCGGCCCGAAGAACAGGACATGGTCGAGCGCGTCGCCGCGCCCGCGTGCCGCATCGATGAACACGCGCAGATTCTCGCGCGCAGCCTTCTGCCCGACGAAATCGTCGAGGCTGCGCGGGCGCAGTGCCGCATCGACGTCCTCGGGCCGCCGCGCGGGCGTGAGCAGGCGTTCGGTGTCGGTCACGTGCGGGCTTCCAGTTGAGCGGCGAGCGCGGTCAGGCTGTCCGCCTCATAGTCCCAGTCCTGCCGCTGATCGCGGTCGGGCGCGGGCGCGCCACCATATTCCATCGGCCGGTCGATGTACGCGGTCATCAACCCCGCCTCTCGCGCCGCCGCCAGGTCGCTGTGGTGCGCGGCGACGAGGCAGAACTCACCCGCCTCGACCCCGCTCGCCGCCGCGGTCGCGAGATACACCTCACGCGCCGGCTTGAACCCGCGCGCGTGCTCGGCTCCCAGGATCGCGTCCCACTCGAGTCCGGCGCGGCGCGAGAGCTCGATCATCAGCGACACATTGCCGTTCGACAGCGTGACGACCGGCGCCAGTGCGCGGAGCCGCGCAAGCCCCGCGGCTGAATCAGGCCAGGGATCGAGCCGATGCCACGCATGCGCCCAGTCCGTCACCAGCACCGGGTCGAGCGCGTCCGCGTCGACGCCGTGATGGCGCAGCAGGTCGACCAGCATCTCGCGGTGGAGCACGTCGAGAATGACGAACTCGCGACGCCCATCGCGCACGTTCGCCATCGCCGGCTGGTAGCGCTGGCGCCACACATCAGCGAAGCGCTCGGCATCGAGGTCGCCGCGGCCAATCGCAGCGAGAAAGCCCGCACTCTCGCGCGCGATGCTCGTGCGCCAGTCGACGACGGTGCCGAACACGTCGAAGCCGAAGGCCTTTGGTCGCTTCATTTCGCCGCCTTCCTGAGCGCCAGCCGCACCAGCGCGTCGAGCGTCGCACTGTCGCCCAGTTCCTCCTCGGCCGCCGCCACTGCCGCACTCGCCTCGGCGGGGCGGAAGCCGAGATTGAGCAGCGCGGAGACCGCGTCCGCACCCGCGCCGACCGGCACCACCTGCGCCGCCGCCGACGGGCCGATCGCGACCCCGCCGACCTTATCCTTCAACTCGCGCACGATCCGCTCGGCGAGCTTCGGCCCGACGCCGTTGGCGCGCGCGACTGTCGCCTTGTCCTGCGCCATCACCGCGCGGCTGATATCGTTGGGCTCGAGCGCCGACAGGATCGCCAGTGCGACGCGCGCGCCGACTCCCTGCACGCCCGTCAGCAGCCGGAACCAGTCACGCTCGGCTGCGGTCGCGAAACCCACCAGCCGCAGGAAATCCTCGCCGACGAGCAAGTCGGTATGCAGCACGCACGCCTCGCCAACCGGCGCGAGCGCTGCAAGCGTCCGCGCCGATGCGCCGACGAGGTACCCGACGCCACCGACATCGATGACGGCATGGTCGACGCCCGTAGATTCCAGCCGACCCTTAAGGTGCGCGATCATCGAATGTGTGGCCCAAGGGAGGTCATGCAGCGGAACCTAACAGGAACGGGGCGACAGCGGGAGGACAAATGTCGCCCGCTGCCCGACGCCTGGTGCTTGCTACGCCATGACCCGCGCGCGCCGCATCATCCCCTCCGCGCTCGCCAGATGGTGCGCGTGCGTGATCGCGACCGCCAGCGCGTCGGCGGCATCGGGGCCCGACAGCTTCGCGCCCGGCAGCAGGTGGCCGAGCATCGCCTGAATCTGGCGCTTCTCCGCGCCGCCGGTGCCGACCACCGCCTTCTTGACCGCGCTGGGATGATATTCCCCGACGATCAGCCCCGAGGCAGCGGCGGCGAGCAGCACCGCGCCGCGCGCCTGCCCCAGTTTCAGCGTCGACTGCGCATTGCTGTTGCCCAGCACCTCCTCGACCGCCGAACTGTCGGGCTTCTCGGCGCGGATCACGTCGATCAGCGCGGAATGGAGGTTCCACAGCCGCCGGGCGAGCGGCATCGTCGTGTCGGTCTTGATCTGCCCGTTGGCGACGTGGGTCAGCCGGTTGCCTTCGGCACGGATCACGCCCCAGCCCGTGGTACCGAGCCCGGGGTCCATGCCGAGGATGATGAGGGGCTTGCTCAGCCCAATTTCTCCATCACGGCGTCGGACACTTCGTAATTGCCCCACACCTGCTGCACGTCGTCGTCGTCGTCGAGCGTGTCGATCAGCTTGAACAGGGTAGCCGCATCGCCCTCACCGACCTCGACATTGGTCTGCGGCCGCCACGCGAGCTTCGCGCCGGTCGACTCGCCCAGCACCGGCTCCAGCGCCTTGGCAACTTCGTGCAGGTCGCCGACCGCGGTCCAGATCTCGTGCCCATCCTCGCCCGAGGTCACGTCCTCCGCGCCCGCTTCCAGCGCCGCCTCGAACACCTTATCCGCATCGCCCGCGCTCGCCGGATAGGTGATGAGGCCGACGCGGTCGAAGCCGTGGCTGACCGAGCCCGCAGTGCCCAGATTACCGCCGTTCTTCGACACCGCGGTGCGCACGTTGGTCGCGGTGCGATTGCGATTGTCGGTCAGCGCCTCGATGATGAGGCTGACGCCGCCCGGACCGAAGCCTTCGTAGCGGATTTCCTCGTAGCTCTCGGTATCGCCCTTCGACGCCTTGTCGATCGAGCGCTGGATGTTGTCCTTGGGCATCGATTGCGCCTTGGCCGCAGCGATCGCGGCACGCAGGCGCGGGTTCATGTCAGGATCGGGCAGGCCCATCTTCGCCGCCACGGTGATTTCGCGGGAAAGCTTGGAGAACATGCTGGAGCGCTTCTTATCCTGCGCGCCCTTGCGGTGCATGATGTTCTTGAACTTGGAATGGCCTGCCATCTGAACCCTGCAAACTAAAGCGTTGTCCGGTCCTTAGAGCGGCGCGCCTGTTCGCTCAACCATGCCCACCCGAGTCGCCGCCTTGCTCCCGCCCCGTCCTGCGGGCACAGGCGGCCACATGACGGTACGCGTGGACATGGGGCTCGACGAGCGTGGCTCGGCGGTCGCGATGGACCTTGAGGAATTGCTCGCCACCCGCCTGCTCGTGCAGGGTAATTCGGGGTCGGGAAAGTCGCACCTGCTGCGCCGATTGCTCGAACGCTCGGCCGGTCAGGTGCAGCAGGTCGTGATCGATCCCGAGGGCGACTTCGTCACGCTGTCGGGTGCCTACGGCCACGTCGCGATCGAGGCGGCGGATTATTCGGTGCCCGAGATCGAGCGCTTCGCCGGCCGCCTGCGCGCGCACCGCACCTCCGTCGTGCTGAGCCTCGAGGGGCTGGAGGCCGAGGGTCAGATGCGCTGCGCCGCCGCGTTTCTGTCGGCCTTGTTCGACGCGCCGCGCGAGCATTGGTATCCCGCGCTCGTCGTGGTCGACGAAGCGCAATTGTTCGCGCCGACGACCGGCGGCGAGGTCGCGGAGGAGGTGCGCCGCGCATCGCTGTCGGCGATGACCAACCTCATGTGCCGCGGGCGCAAGCGCGGGCTCGCCGGCGTCATCGCGACGCAGCGGCTGGCGAAGCTCGCGAAGAATGTCGCGGCGGAGGCGTCGAACTTCCTGATGGGGCGCACCTTCCTCGACATCGACATGGCGCGCGCCGCCGACCTGCTCGGCATGGAGCGGCGGCAGGCGGAGGCGATCCGCGACCTGCCGCGCGGCACCTTCATGGCGCTAGGCCCCGCGGTTTCGCGCCGCCCGGTCAGTGTGCGCATCGGCGAGGTCGAGACCTCCGCGCGCTCGTCGAGCCCGAAGCTCGTACCGCTGCCCGACGCGCGCCCGCTCGAACTCGCCGACCTGATCGTCGAGCCCGTGGTCGACGCGCCCGAACTGCCGATGGCGCACGTTCCGCGCCCGCGCCGCGTGCCCGCGACCGAGGTCGCCGCCGACCTGTCGCGCAGCCCCGCCGCCAGCGTCGCCGCGACCGCGCAGCCCGACCGCAGCGAGGATGAGGTCGAGGCGATCTACGCCGAGGCGTTGCGCGGCGTCGTCGCCGATCCGGAGGCGTTCGGGCGCCCGGCGTCTGTCCTGTTCCAGGATTTCCAGGTCCGCTGCCGCATGGCGGGCCTCGCGCGGCCGGCGATGGACCTGACCGCCTTTACCCGCCGGCTGAGTTGCGCACGCGCAGGCATCTTCGACGTGCGCGCGGAGGAATGGGCCGATGCGCTCCGCCTCGCCGACACGCTTCCGGAGGACATGATGGGCGCGTTCCTGCTCGTCGCCCGCGCCGCGCGCGAGGGCGAGCCGTGCCCGTCGGACGAGCAACTGGCGCACACCTATGGCACCAGCTCGCTCGGCCGCGTCCGCCGCCTGATCGGCTATATCGAGAGCCGCGAACTGTTCGTCAGCCGGGTCGACCTGTCTGGCAAGCGCTCAATCACCATCCCGCACCTCGGCTGGACCACCGCGGCGGCGGAGGCGGCGTAAGGGAGCAGCACCGCGCTCCCGCGCGTTGTTGCCGAATGTTTCCCGCCTGGCTCCACCTGCTCGCTATCGCCTCACTCGTCGTCGCGGGCGCGTGCGCGCTGCTGATCGCATTCGATGAGACGCGTCGCGCGCAGAAGATGTGGATCATGTACCTGGTCTGGCCGCTCACCGCGCTGTTCGGCGGATTGCTGTGGCTATGGCTCTACTGGCAGCACGGTCGCGGCCCTGCGCCCGGCAGCGACGACGCTGGCGGCGAGACGCCGATGCGCATCGCGGTGGCGAAGGGCGCGAGCCACTGCGGCGCGGGCTGCACATTGGGCGACATCGTCGCGGAATGGCTCGCCTTTGCGCTACCCGGCATCGCGGTCGCGTTCGGCTGGGGCTCGCTGTTCGCCGAGAAGACCTTCGCCGTCTGGGTGTTCGACTATCTGCTCGCCTTCGCGATCGGAATCGTGTTCCAGTATTTCACGATTAAGCCGATGCGCGACCTGTCGGTGGCAGGCGGGATCAAGGCGGCGGTCAAGGCCGACTTCCTGTCGATCACCTCGTGGCAGGTCGGCATGTACGGCGTCATGGCGCTGCTGCAATTCGCCTGGCTGCGCCCGAGCTTCGGCCAGATCGCGCCCGTGAACAGCCCGGAGTTCTGGTTCGTCATGCAACTGGCGATGGTGGCAGGGTTCGTCACCGCCTACCCGGTCAACTGGTGGCTGGTACACGCCGGGTTCAAGGAGAAGATGTGAACCCGGCGGTCGTTCGGGCGGGGGCGCCAGTCGCGGCGCAACCCGGCCCGTACGCGGATCAGATCATGCCCAGCGCCTGCATGTAGACCTCGAGGATCGCTTCCTCTTCCTGATATTCCTCGCGCTTCTTCTTGCGGATCGACATGATCTTGCGGATCGCCTTCGGATCGTAGCCACGGCTCTTCGCCTCCGACATCACGTCCTTGATGTCGTCCTGGATACCCTTCTTCTCTTCTTCCAGCCGCTCGGCGCGCTCGATCAGCAGCCGCAGCTCGTCCGCTGCGACGTGACCGCCACCCATGCCCTCGCCCCGCTCTTCCGCCATGCTCTCTGTCCGTCCTCGTGAAAGAATAGGCCGCGCGCCCTGCCGCGCGAGAAGCGGGCGGGGTTCGGCCGGTTAACCCTGATGGGTGTGGGCGCGGCACCTAGTGGACGCCGCGCCCGCGCTCAAGCGTTAGTCGACAATCGGTTTGGCGATCTGACCACGGTGCATCACGAAATCGACGTGCTCCAGCCGCCGCACGTCTTCCAGCGGCGAACCCGTCACCGCGATCACGTCGGCGCGCTTGCCCGGCTCCAGCGTGCCGATGTCGTCGCGCCCGAGCAGGTCGGCCGCCGCCACCGTCGCGCTCGCGATCGCCTGCGCCGGGGTCATGCCGAGATCGATCAGATAGGCGAACTCGGTCGCGTTATCGCCGTGCTTGGACACGCCGGTGTCTGTGCCGAACGCGAACTTGACGCCTGCCGCCCACGCCTTCTTGTGGTTGGCATGCATCGCCGCTGCGGCCGCCTCCGCCTTGGGGATTGTCGCGGGCGGCAGCGCGCCCGATCGCGCCTGCGCGAGCGCGGCGACCGGCGCGATCTCGGTCGGGACCAGATACGCGCCCTTCGCCTTGAACAGCCGGATCGTCTCCTCGTCGAGGTAGCTCGCGTGCTCGATCGAGTCGCAGCCCGCCTCCAACGCCGCCTTGGTCCCTTCCGCCGCGTGGCTGTGCGCGGTCGCCTTGCGCCCGAGCGCATGCGCGGTCTCGACGATCGCGCGCATCTCCTCGGGCGTCATCGCGCGCCCGAGGCCACCCGAGACGTTGGAGAGGACGCCGCCGGTCGCCGCGAACTTGATCACCTGCGCGCCGAGACCGACCTGCTGGCGCACCGCGCGGCGGCAATCGTCCGGGCCGTCGCACACGTTGATCTGATGCGCGTGCACCGCATCCGCGAAGCTCTCGCCAAGGCCATTGGTGCCGTCGCCGTGACCGCCCGTGACCGAGATCATCTGCCCCGCGTTGACGATCGTCGGCCCCTCGACATCGCCGCGCTCGACCGCGTCGCGCAGCGCACGGATGCCGCGCGCGTCGCCGCCCAAATCGCGCACCGTGGTGAACCCCGCCTCCAGCGTCTTTCGCGCATTGACCACCGCGACCATCATGTCATCGGCCTGGTCCTGCGTCGCCTCGGCCAGCCGCGCGCGCATCGGATCGCCGCCGATTCCCCACAGATGGACGTGCATGTCGGTCAGCCCCGGCAGCACGAAGCGGCGCGACAGGTCGACCAGCTTCGCGCCCGCGGGCGGCGCGACGAAGCCGTCGCGCACCTCGACCACGCGTCCGTCGCGCACCACGATCGTGCTGTTTCCGCGCGGCGGCTTGCCCGGATGGTCGAGCAGCTGCCCGGCGTGGATATAGGTGACGACCGATCCGGCTGCGGGCGCGGACGTCGGCGCCGAGACCTGCGCCACCGCGGGCACCGCGAGAACCAGCGCCAGCGCGCTACCGACGAACTTCAACAACGGCCTGTCTCCCCCTGTCGCGCGCCTGCTCCGGCGCGCCTCCCGCTGGCAGCAGGTTGGCCGGTTCTCACCGCAGCGGCAAGGGGTGCGAGGTCAGGCGTTCTTCTTCACGCTCACCGCCATCCGCTCCAGCTGCTCGGGCGTCGCGTCGGCCTGATGGTTCGCCTTCCACTCGGCGTAGGGCATGCCGTAGATCGCTTCACGCGCCTCGTCCTTGCTCATCCCCGACGCTTCCTGCGTCCAGTCGGACAGGCAGTTACGGCAGAAGCCCGCCAGCCCCATCAGATCGACGTTCTGCGCGTCGGTGCGGTGGCGCAGGTGGCGTACCAGCCGGCGGAAAGCGGCGGCGGCCGCCGCGTCGTCTAGGGTCTCGAGCCGGTCCATGTGTCACTCCGTTGACGCGGTTGCGCGTCTAGTAGGTTGATAAGCCGCGGTTAGCGGTTAAGGCACGCACGCGCAAAGCAGGAAGCCTCCCCATGACCCACTCCTTCGCCCCCCGTTCGCGGAAGGTCCGCGTCCTTGCGACCCTCGGCCCGGCGAGCAACACGCCCGAAATGATCGCGCGGCTGTTCGAGGCCGGCGCCGACGCGTTCCGCATCAACATGAGCCACGGCGATCAGGCATCCAAGGTCGACGTGATCAAGGCGATCCGCGCGCTGGAGCAGGAGTTCGACCGTCCCTCCACCATCCTCGCCGATCTGCAGGGGCCGAAGCTGCGCGTCGGACGCTTCGCGGAAGGACGCGTCGTGCTGGAAAAGGGCAGCACCTTCGTGCTCGACCATGACGCGACGCCGGGCGACGCGACGCGGGTGCAGCTGCCGCACCCGGAGATCTTCGCCGCGATGGAGGCGGGCGCGCGGCTGCTGCTCGACGACGGCAAGCTCGTGCTGCGCGTGGTGGAATGCGACGCCGACCGGCTGGTGACGACGGTCGAGGTCGGGGGTCCGCTTAGCAACAACAAGGGGCTGAACGTCCCCGACGTGGTGGTGCCGATGGCGGCGCTGACGGCCAAGGACCGCAGCGATCTCGCCTTCGCGATCGACCAGGGCGTCGATTGGATCGCGCTCTCCTTCGTCCAGCGGCCCGAGGATTTGTGGGAGGCGCGCAAGCTGATCGAGGGCAAGGCCGCGCTCCTCGCCAAGATCGAGAAGCCCGCCGCGATCGAGCGGCTGGAGGAGATCGTCGAGGCGTGCGACGGCGTCATGGTCGCGCGCGGCGATTTGGGTGTCGAGCTGCCGCCGCAGTCGGTGCCGCCGTTGCAGAAGCGCATCGTCGAGACCTCACGCCGCCTCGGTCGCCCGGTGGTGGTGGCGACGCAGATGCTCGAGTCGATGATCGTCAGCCCGTCGCCGACCCGCGCCGAGGTATCGGACGTCGCCACCGCGATCTACGACGGCGCCGACGCGATCATGCTGTCGGCCGAGAGCGCGGCGGGCCAGTGGCCGGTCGAATCGGTGTCGATGATGAACGCGATCGGCGACGCGGTGGAGCGTGATCCGATGCACGGCGACCGCATCCACTTCACGGTCACGCGCCCCGACCCCACCACCGCCGACGCGCTGGCGGAAGCGGCGAAGAACATCGCCGAGACGGTGTCGGCCTCCGCGATCATCTGCTTCACGACTTCGGGCTCGACCGCTCGGCGGATCGCGCGCGAGCGGCCGGGCGTGCCGATCCTGGTGCTGACCCCGCAGCTGGAAACCGCGCGCCGCCTGGGGCTCTTGTGGGGCACGCACAACGTCCACACGCGCGACGTCGCCTCGTTCGAGGAGATGGTCGCCAAGGCCAAGCGCATCGCGCTGCGTCAGGGTGTCGCAAAGGCGGGCGACAGCGTGATCGTGATGGCGGGCGTGCCCTTCCGCACGCCGGGGTCGACCAACGTCCTCCACGTCGTCCGCATCGCCGGCGACGAACTCAAGAACTACGAGGCGGAAAAAGCGGCGCGCTGAGCGCCGCCTCCGCGGAAATCAACGCAAGCCCAGCGCCTTGTGCGTCTGGAGCGACAGCCGCCAGCGCGGGCGCTCCATCACCAGCGCGATCACCGCGTCGACGTTCGCTGCCCCGCGCGCGTCGTCCATCGGTTGCAGCAGCAGGTGACGGAAGTCCCAGCCTTCCATCGCCTCCACGTCGCTGCCCGGTTGCGGCCAGACGAGCTTCAACTCGTCGCCCGAGCGCTGCACCGTCTCGCTACCCGCCTTGGGGCTGATGCAGACCCAATCGATCCCGGGATGCACGGCAATCGTCCCGTTGCTCTCGATCGCGATCTCGAACCCGGCGGCGTGGAGCGCGTCGACCAGCGCATCGTCGACCTGCAACATCGGCTCGCCCCCGGTCAGCACGACGAAGCGACGTTTTGCGCCCTCGCCCCAGAAGCCCGTCACCGCGTCGACCAGCGCGGCCGCGTCTGCGAACTTGCCCCCGCCCGCGCCGTCGGTACCGACGAAATCGGTGTCGCAGAACCGGCAGATCGCGCGCGCCCGGTCCTGCTCGCGCCCGGTCCACAGGTTGCACCCGGCGAAGCGCACGAACACCGCGCGCCGCCCCGCCTGCACGCCCTCACCCTGGAGCGTCAGGAACACTTCCTTGACCGAATAGGTCATCGCAGGCTCATCATCAGGGTGCCGGCGGGGACACGGCATAAACGGTCGGATCGGAGACGCCGGCGTCCTCAAACCCCTTGTGACGCAGCCGACAGCTGTCGCACAAACCGCAATGCTGCCCCGCCGGGGTTGGATCGTAGCACGACCAGCTCAGCCCCATGTCGAGCCCGAGGCGTGCCCCCTCGCGCACCACGTCCGCCTTAGTCATGTGCTGCAACGGCGCGTGGATGCGGAACGGCGCGCCCTCGACGCCCGCCTTGGTGGCGAGCTCGGCCAGCCGCTCGAACCCGGCGATGAACTCGGGCCGGCAGTCGGGATAGCCCGAGTAATCGAGCGCGTTGACCCCGACGAACAGGTCACGGCCCCCTGCGGCCTCGGCCCAGCCGAGCGCGAGGCTCAAGAAAATTGTGTTGCGCGCTGGCACGTAGGTGACGGGGATCGCACCCGCCTCGACGCCGTCCTTCGGCACCGCGATGCTGTCATCGGTCAGCGCCGAGCCGCCGAATGCCGACAGGTCGAGCGGCAGGACAACGTGGCGCTGCGCCCCGACCGCCTTCGCCACGCGCGCCGCGGCGGCGAGTTCGACGCGGTGGCGCTGGTTGTAGTCGACCGAGAGCGCGAGCACCGGATAGCCCGCCTCGCGCGCGAGCGCGGCGGACACCATCGAGTCGAGCCCGCCCGAGACGAGGACGACCGCAGGAGTTTGCTGTGTCATGATCCGCGCGCCGCTAAGCCGATCAGGAGCGATACGCAACCCTTCGACACATTCGTGATACCGCGTGGATCATATGGCCGACGTGAAAAGGGCCGCCCCGTCGGGCGGCCCAGGCGGCTGCAGAAAGCCGTTTTCTTGGGAGAAAACATACTCGGATGAGGAGTATGTCAGCGGCCCTACCCTATAATCCCTACCGAAGCGTTAACAAAAAACGTTACGCTTCAACATCTTCGGCCTTGAGCGGGAAAACGGTGGCGCAGAACGCGCAGTCGACCGCGATCACGCCGTGTTCGTCCGCCATCTCCAGCCGGTCGGCGAGCGGGAATTTGGCCAGCACCGATCGGATATGCTCGGGCGTGCAGCGGCAGCCGCGCGAGATCGTCGCGCGGTCAAGCACGCGCACCTCGCTCTCCTCGTTGAACAACCGCCACACCAATGTCTCCAGCGGCACGGTCGCGTCTGCCAGCTCGTCGACCCCCATCGTGCTGCCGAGCGCCGCGACATGCTCCCATTCGGGATGGTCGAGCCGGACGTGCAACCGCTCGCGCCCCAACTCACCCTCGGGCAGGTGTTGCAGTAGCAGCCCGCCCGCGACCGTTCGCCCGTCCCCACCCTTCTTCACACCGACCCGCAGCAGCGTCGGGATCTGCTCCGATTGAAAGAAATAGCTCTGCGCCGCGTCCGCGATCGTCTCGCCGTCCAGCGGCACGATCCCCTGATACCGCTCGCCGGTGCTGGCGAGGTCGAAGGTGATCGCGAGATAGCCCTGCCCGAACAGGGCGAACAGGCTCGGCTCCTCACCAACGTCGGCGAGCTTGTCGGCGTCGAACTGAACGTAGCCGCGCAGCTCGCCGCCGCGATAGTCGCACACCATCAGCGTGACGACCCCGTTCTGCGTCTGCGTCTGCATCGTCAGCTGCCCGCTCGGGTCCTTGAGCGTCGAGCCGATCAGCGCAGTCAGCGTCAGCGCCTCGGCGAGCAGCCGCTCGATCACCGGCGGATAGGCGTGCGCGGCGAGAATCGTGTCGAGCGTCGGCCCCAGCCGCATGACGCGCCCGCGCGCGTGTCGCTCGGGGATCGCGAAACCGAGCGCGCGGTCGAGGTCGGCGTTAATCTGGTCGGTCAAGATCGGCGGCTCCGTCAGCGAATCGACGCAGACCCGTACGCCGGAAAAGGCGGCGCGACGGGCCAGCAAGTCGTGGAATGCCACCTATTTGGGAGGCTACCCGCCGGCGATCAACCGATCACCCGATCTGCCCGAAACACCAGCGCAGGATCGCCTTTTGCGCGTGCAGCCGGTTCTCCGCCTCCGCCCAGATCAGCGACTGCGTGCCGTCGATCACCTCCGGCGTCACTTCCTCGCCGCGGTGCGCGGGCAGGCAGTGGAGAAATTTCGCGTCGGGCTTGGCTTGCGCCATCAGGCTGGCGTCGACCTGATACGGCATCATCGCGGCGAGCTTGGTCTCGGCCTGCGCCTGCCCCATCGAGATCCAGGTGTCGGTGACGACGATGTCCGCACCCTCCACCGCCTCGCGGGGGTCCGCGACGACGCGGGCGCGCCCCGACGCGCGCGTGATCGCCTCGTCGTCGGGCTGGAACCCCTGCGGGCAGGCGGCGACGACATCGAAATGCATCAGCCCCGCGGCCTCGACGATCGAGGCGAGCACGTTGTTGCCGTCACCCAGCCACGCGACCTTCAGGCCGGGCAGCGACTTGCCACTCTCGATGATCGTCAAGAGGTCAGCCATGATCTGGCACGGATGCGACGCGTCGGTCAGCCCGTTGATGACGGGCACGCTCGCGTAGCGCGCCATCTCCTCGACCTTGGCATGGTCGTCGGTGCGGATCATGATCGCGTCGACGTAGCCAGACAGCACGCGCGCGGTGTCGGCCACCGTCTCGCCGCGGCCCAGCTGCATCTGCCCGGCTTCCATCACGATCGACTGACCGCCGAGCTGGCGGATCGCCATGTCAAACGACACGCGCGTGCGGGTCGAGTTCTTCTCGAAGATCATCGCAAGGACGCGCCCGGCGAGCGGCGCGTCGGCGTCGACCTGCCCCTTCGGCCAGCCGGCTCGCGCCTGCTTGCGGGTCAGCGCATCGTCCAGCATCGCCGCGATCGCGTCGGCGCCGGCATCGGACAGGTTCAGGAAGTGGCGCATCATAATATCCTCCCCGGCACGGGGAGGGGGACCAGCGCAGCTGGTGGAGGGGGTTCGCCCCACACGCACCGCCAACTCGCAATCCCCCTCCACCAGCTTCGCTGGTCCCCCTCCCCACGAGTGGGGAGGATAAAGATTATCAATCGTCGGCGGCCGGCACGAACACGCGCGCGCCGTCGCTCAGCTTGGTCACGAACTCATCGATGTGCGCTTCCTCGATGATCAGCGGCGGCAGGATGCGCACGACGTTCTCGCCCGCCGACACCAGCAGCAGCCCGTGATTGTCGCGCAGGTGCGCGACGAACTGCCGCGCGTCGGCCTCCGGCTTCAGCTTCACGCCCGTCATCAGGCCCTTTCCGCGCAGGCCCGGCTCGAACACGTGGTCGAAGTTGGGGATCATCTGCTCGAGTGCCGAACGCAGCCGCTCGCCCATCTTCGCGACGTTGTCGAGGAAGCCATCGCCCTGGATCACGCCCAGCACCGCCTCACCCGCCGCCATCGCCAGCGGGTTGCCGCCATAGGTCGAGCCGTGCGTGCCGAACACCATCCCCTTCGCGGCCTCCGCGGTCGCCAGGCACGCGCCGAGCGGAAAGCCGCCGCCGATCCCCTTCGCGACCGACATGATGTCGGGGGTGATGCCGTAATGCTCGTAAGCCCACATCTTGCCGGTACGCCCGTAGCCGCACTGCACCTCGTCGAGCACCAGCAGCAGCCCGCGCTCGTCCGCGGCCTTGCGCAAGCCCTGAATGAACTCAGGCGTCGCCGCCGACACGCCGCCCTCGCCCTGGATCGTCTCGACCATGAAGCCGGCGGTGTTGTCGTCGACCAGCGCGAGCGCCGCCTCTAGGTCGTTGAACGGCGCATAGGCGAAGCCCGGCAGCAGCGGCTCGAACCCGTCGCGCATCTTCGCCTGGTTGGTCGCGCTGATCGCGCCCATCGTGCGGCCGTGGAACGCGTTGTTGAACGTGATCAGCGTGTGCCGCTCGGGGTTGCCGTTCGCGAAATGATAGCGCCGCGCGGTCTTGATCGCGCACTCGACCGCCTCGGTGCCCGAATTGGTGAAGAACAGGGTGTCGGCGAACGACGCGTCGACCAGCTTCTGCGCGAACGCCTCGCCCTGCGGGCTGCCGTACAGGTTCGACACGTGCATCAGCGTCGCCGCCTGATCGGCGATCGCCTTGGTCAGCACCGGGTGCGCGTGGCCCAGCGCGTTGACTGCGATCCCGCTCGCGAAATCGAGATACTGCTCGCCGCGTTCGCCGTAGAGGTAGACCCCCTCGCCGCGCACCGGTCGCACGTCGCACCGCGGGTAGACGGGCATCAATGCGGGCATGGAAGCGGACACAGGGCTTCTCCTCGTTCAAACAGCAAGGGCGACCAACGCGGTCGCCCGGACACGCCTAATACCGGGTGAGTTACCGGCGAATCAACCCGGCTCCACGTTGCACGACCGCTGTATCATCCATATAACACACTAAAACTAATTCAGGAGCCTTCCATGCCGAACAGTCCCTGGTCGCACATGCGCCGCGATGGCGTCGCCGACGACGTCGATTTCGAGATCAAGGGCCAGGAGCTCCAGTTCGTCGAGATCGAACTCGATCCCGGCGAGAGCGCGGTTGCGGAAGCGGGCGCGATGGTGTGGAAGGACGCCAGCATCGCGATGACCACCGTCTTCGGCGACGGCAGTTCGTCGGGCTCGGGCGGCGGCTTAATGGGCGCGCTGCTGGGTGCTGGCAAACGGCTGGTCACGGGCGAGAGCCTGTTCACCACCGTGTTCACGCATCAAGGATCGGGCAAGGCGCGTGTCGCCTTCGCCTCGCCCACCCCCGGCTCAATCCTGCCGCTCCGCCTCGCTGATCTGGGCGGCACGCTGATCTGCCAGAAGGACAGCTTCCTCGCCGCGGCCAAGGGCGTGCAGATCGGCGTCGCGTTCCAGCGCCGCGTCATGACCGGCCTGTTTGGCGGCGAAGGCTTCGTGATGCAGCGGTTGGACGGCGACGGTTGGGTGTTCGTGCAGATGGGCGGCACCGTGGTCAAACGCGAGTTGCGCGCGGGCGAGGAACTCCACGTTGATACCGGCTGCCTCGCTGCCTATACGCCGTCGGTCGATTTCGACCTCGTTACGGTCGGCGGCGTGCGCACGATGTTCACCGGCGGCGAGGGCGCGTTCTTCGCGCGGTTACGTGGCCCCGGCACCGTCTGGGTACAGTCACTGCCGTTCGCACGCCTCGCCGGCCGAATGCTCCAGGCCGCGGGCGGACGCGGCGGCAACCGCGGCGAGGGGTCGGTGCTCGGCGGGTTCGGCGACTGGGTCGGCGGCAACGACTGATCTCCACGCTTGGATCAACGCGTCTCGCGCCAGCGGGCGACGCTGGCGTCGTAAACCTCCTGCGCACGGCGCTTCGCCCGCTCCAGCTCGGCGAGCGCCTGCTCGTGCCGCTCGGTTGCGTTCCGCCGCTCGCGGTCGAGCGCCGTCTGTCGTTCGGCAAACTCGCGCTGTTCCTTTCGCCACGCGCGCTCCGCCGTGTCGATCGCGTCCCGCGCGGCATCTAGTGCCTCGCGCGACGGCTTGGGCGCGCGCACGGGCGCAGGTTCTCGCGCCTCGACCTTGGCGCTGCGTTTCTTCGCCTTCGGCCGATCCGCCGGTAGTGCCGCGAACTGCTCCGCCGCACTGCCGCGCAACCGCTTGATCACCTCGCCGGGCCGCGCGAGCGGTTCCTCCATCAGCGCCGGGTCGGTCACCTCCTCCGCCGCCCCGCGCGCGAACAGATCGCGCTCGGCGCCCCATGCGGCGAGCGCGGCCTTCCGGCTGGTCGCGGCGACATAAGCGTCGTGGAACCCCGCGGCCGTGCGGAACACCTTCAGCTTGCGCGCCACGCTGCCCCTTAACCCCCTATTTCGCGCCACAACGCGGGCGAACACAAAAAGCCGCACGCGCGCCCCTTTTCGCATCCGCAACACACTGCTATCGCCCGCGGCGACCTTATATTCAGGCCAACCATCAGGCTATCGTCGGCGCCCGCGCGGGTCCCCCCGCCTCCCCGAGCCCGCCGATGCAACAGCAAAGGACGCCCCATGACCGCGATCGGCCACGACACGCTGAAGGCCCGCAAGACGCTCACCGCCGGCGGCAAGAGCTACGATTATTATGCGCTCGACGTGGCCGCGGCGAAGTACGGCGACGTCAGCCGCCTGCCCTTCTCGCTTAAGGTGCTGCTCGAGAACATGCTCCGCTTCGAGGACGGCGTGACCGTGACCGAGGCCGACATCCAGGCGATCGTCGACTGGCAGAAGAACCCCAATTCGCCCGATCGCGAGATCCAGTATCGCCCCGCGCGCGTGCTGATGCAGGACTTCACCGGCGTTCCCTGCGTCGTTGACCTCGCCGCGATGCGCGACGCGATCACCAAGCTCGGCGGCAACCCGGCGAAGATCAACCCGCAGGTCCCCGTCCACCTCGTCATCGACCACTCGGTGATGGTCGACGAGTTCGGCACGCCCAAGGCGTTCGACGACAACGTCGAGCTCGAATATCAGCGCAACGGCGAGCGCTACGAGTTCCTCAAGTGGGGATCGAAGGCGCTGGACAATTTCAAGGTCGTGCCGCCGGGCACCGGCATCTGCCACCAGGTCAACCTCGAGTACGTCAGCCAGGCGATCTGGTCCTCGACCGAGACGGGTGAGCACGCAACCGGCGAGAACGCGATCGCCTATCCCGACACGCTGGTCGGCACCGACAGCCACACCACGATGGTCAACGGTCTCGGCGTGCTCGGCTGGGGCGTCGGCGGGATCGAGGCGGAGGCGGCGATGCTCGGCCAGCCGGTGTCGATGCTGATCCCCGAGGTCGTCGGCTTTAAGCTGACCGGCCAGCTTCGCGAGGGCATCACCGCGACCGACCTCGTGCTGACCGTCACGCAGATGCTGCGCGCCAAGGGCGTCGTCGGCCGCTTCGTCGAATTCTACGGCCCCGGCCTCGACCAGATGACGCTCGCCGACCGTGCGACGATCGCCAACATGGCGCCCGAGTATGGCGCGACCTGCGGCTTCTTCCCGGTCGACGACAAGACGCTCGACTATATGCGTCTGACCGCGCGCTCGGAGGAGACGGTCGCGCTGACCGAGGCCTATGCGAAGGCGAACGGCTTCTGGCGCGCCGCCGACGCACCCGATCCGATCTTCACCGACACGCTCGAACTCGACATGGGCTCGGTCGTCCCCAGCCTCGCGGGTCCGAAGCGCCCGCAGGACAAGGTCAGCCTCGACACCGTCGACGAGGTGTTCAACGGCGACCTGCACAAGATCTACCACAAGGAGCGCGCTGCGCGCGTCGCGGTCGATGACCGCGACCACGACATCGGCGACGGCGACGTGGTGATCGCGGCGATCACCAGCTGCACCAACACCTCCAACCCCTCGGTGCTGGTCGCCGCCGGCCTCGTCGCGCGCAAGGCCCGCGAGAAGGGTCTGACGCCGAAGCCGTGGGTCAAGACCTCGCTCGCCCCCGGTAGCCAAGTCGTCACCGATTACCTCGACAAGGCCGGGCTGTCGGCCGACTTGGACGCCATGGGGTTCAACCTCGTCGGCTACGGCTGCACCACCTGCATCGGCAACTCGGGCCCGCTCGCCGCGCCAATCAGCAAGGCAATTAACGAGAACGACCTCGTCGCTGCCTCTGTGCTGTCGGGCAACCGCAACTTCGAAGGCCGCGTGTCGCCGGACGTGCGCGCGAACTTCCTGGCCAGCCCGCCGCTCGTCGTCGCCTATGCGCTGAAGGGCACCGTCACCACCGACATGAACGAAACGCCGATCGGTGAAGGTACCGACGGTCCGGTGTACCTGAAGGACATTTGGCCAACCAACCAGGAGGTCGCCGACCTCATGGCCGCCAACATCGACGACAACATGTTCCGTTCGCGCTACGGCAACGTCTACGCCGGCGACACCAAGTGGCAGGGCATCTCGGTCGAGGGCACCGACACCTACAGCTGGCCTGCAGCATCGACCTACATCGCCAACCCGCCCTATTTCGAGGGCATGGAGATGACGCCGAAGCCCGTCACCGACATCATCGAGGCGAAGCCGCTCGCGATCCTGGGCGACTCGATCACCACCGATCACATCAGCCCGGCAGGCTCGATTAAGGCCGACAGCCCGGCGGGCAAGTGGTTGCAGGAGCGTCAGGTCAGCCGCGGCGACTTCAACAGCTACGGTGCGCGCCGCGGCAACGACAACGTCATGGTGCGCGGCACCTTCGCCAACATTCGCATCAAGAACGAGATGGTCCCCGGCGTTGAGGGCGGCATGAGCCGCTACGACGGCGAGGTCATGCCGATCTACGACGCGGCGATGCGCCACAAGGCCGACGGTACGCCGCTGGTCGTGGTCGCGGGGAAGGAATACGGCACCGGCTCGTCGCGCGACTGGGCGGCGAAGGGCACCAACCTGCTCGGCGTCCGCGCGGTGATCGCGGAAAGCTTCGAGCGTATCCACCGCTCGAACCTCGTCGGCATGGGCGTGCTGCCGCTCCAGTTCGCCGCCGGCACCGACCGTTCGACGCTCAAGCTGACCGGAGACGAAACCTTCACGATCGAGAATGTCGCAGGCCTGCGCCCGCGTCAGGACGTGACGGTCAAGCTCGCGCGCGCCGACGGCTCGACCGAGACGTTCCAGGCGCGCTGCCGGATCGATACCGTCAACGAGCTGGAATATTTTCTCAACGGCGGCATCCTCCAGTACGTGCTGCGCAAGCTCGCCGCCTGATCGGCGCGCTTGACTGAGTGACAAGGGAGCCCGCGTCGCGAGCGATGCGGGCTTCGTTGCATTTGGGCAACGTCGACGTTCTGCTGGGCCCGACGGATGCAGCGATGCTGTTCGCGCGGCTGGGCATTTCGCCGGCACCAACCTCTTGTCATCCACGCTTTCGATTGGACCGGTTCGGTCGCTGGACGACGACACCGGTGACGGTCGAGTTCATGGACGGGTTCCGGCTGCGGGATCGTGACGGTGGATGGAGGGAAGTGCAGCCGCAAACACGCGTGCCCGTGCGTGTGGGTTGAGCGACCGTGTTCATCCCGGCACTCCAAGAGGTGCGGGACATGTTCGAGCGCTTTGGTCGCGCGAAGGACCGCGCGCGCGTCGATCTGATCGACCGCCTCCTCTGATCTCGCCGCGGCGTGAGAGGCCAGCGCCGCTGCAACTTCACGCCACGGGTAGGCAGGCAACACCAGCCAGCCGTTCCCCGAGGGGTAGTTCTGCACCCCTCGTTGCGATCCTCGTGGCGGAACCGCGGCTCGCACCCATCCGTTCGCGCCGCTCCTTCTTTCGGAAACACAGACGCTTATGGCCGACGAGACTCGCGACGCTTCCACGCTGATCGGCAGCGCACCCGCCGCGCCGACGCTCGAGACGGGGGAGATCGCGGCGGCGGCAGCGGCGTTGCTGAATGACGGCGACGTGATGATCGCGGCGGTTGACGAGGCGCGCGCGATCGCGATCGCCCACGCGCTGGCGGCGGCGGCGCCGGAGGCATGCGTGCTGTTCTGTCCGGGCAGCGACGCGCTGCCGGGTGACGACGCGCCCGCCTCCCCGGCCAATGTCGGGCAGCGCGTGTCGGCGCTGCGTCAGTTGCGGCTGCTGACCGCGAAGAAGAAGCGTGCGCCGGTCGCCTGCGTGACCACGGGCGAGGCACTGGCGCGCGCCTATCCGCCACCGGCCGAGTTCGAGGCGACGCCGCCGACGGTCGAGTTAAACGCCGCGATCGACTTGGCTGCGCTGTCGGACAAGCTGCTCGAACTCGGCTACGTCGCCGACGAGCGCGTCGACGAGCCGGGCGAGGTCGCGCTGCGCGGCGCGGTGCTCGACGTCTTCCCCGCCGACGCCGACCTGCCGCTGCGCGTCGAGATGGCGGACGGCAAGGTGACGAGCCTGCGCTGCTACGACCCCGCCGATCAGCGCACCGTGGGCGAGATCGAGCGGCGCGAGCTGGGCCGCGTATCCGAGCCGAAGCTGGGTCAGGACCGCACGACGCTGCTCGATCATCTGCCCGGCGCGCGCGTGGTGATCGGGGCGGCCGCGGACGAGCGGCGGCGGCGCTTTCTCGCGCTGTCGGCGGACGCGGAGAAGCGCCGACCGCGGCGTGCGCTGAGGGAAGTGGTCGACGAGCGCGCCTGGGCGAAGGCGCTCGGGAAGGTCGAGCAGGTGACGATCGAGCGCGAGGGCGACCTGCCGCCGCGCTTCGTCGAACAGAAGGCGCCGCTGCGCGCCTTTGCCAAGGTCGCGCGCGCGACGTGGGACTTGGGCGAGCGCGTTGTGTTGATGGGCAGCGCGCGCGATCTGCGCTTCCTCCGTCGCCGCGTCGCCAAGGCGGTGAAGCGCGAGCCCGAGCAGGTTGCATCCTGGGCCGAGGTGGAGAAGGCGAAGGGCGACGCGTTCCTGCTGCTGGAGATGGCGACCGACCGCGGGTTCCGGCGCGAAGGCGTGCTGGCGATCGCCGCCGCCGACCTGCTCGGCAGCCGGGCGGAACGCGACACGACCTCGACCGGACCGGCCGACACCGCGTTGTTTGACTTCGGCGAGATCCGCGTCGGCGACGTGGTGGTGCACGAGGAGCACGGCATCGGCGTGGTCGCGGGGCTGGAGCGGATGACCGCCGAGGAGGGCAGCATGACCGGTGACGCGATCAAGCTGACCTATGCCAACGACGCCACGCGACTGGTGCCGGTGACCGAGGCCGACCGCATCTGGCGTTATGGCGCGGAAGCGGACGCGGTGACGCTCGACAAGCTCGACGGGTCGAGCTGGCAAAAGCGCCGCGGCGAGATCGAGCAGACGATCGCGAAGGATGCCGAGGCGCTGACCGCGCTGGCGAAGGAGCGGGCCGAGCGCGAGGCGCCGGTGCTCGATCCCGACACGGCGGCGTATGAGCGGTTCGCGGCAGGTTTCCCATTCACAGAGACCGTCGACCAGGCGCGCGCGATCGCGGCGGTGCGCGCCGATCTCGCCTCGGGCAAGCCGATGGACCGGCTGGTGATCGGCGACGTGGGATACGGCAAGACCGAGGTTGCGCTGCGCGCCGCCGCACTCGCCGCGCTGGCGGGGGGTCAGGTCGCGATTGCCGCGCCCACGACGGTGCTCGCACGCCAGCATCTGGAGAGCTTCACCAGCCGGTTCGAGGGCAGCGACGTGGTCGTCGCCGGGCTGTCGCGCTTGTCGACCGCGGCGGAGAAGAAGCGCGTCAAGGCGGGGCTCGCCGACGGCAGCATCCACGTCGTTGTCGGCACCGGCGCGGTCGCGGGCAAGGGCGTCGACTACCACAATCTCGCGCTGGTCGTGATTGACGAGGAGCAGCGCTTCGGCACGGCGGACAAGCAGCGCTTGCGCGACCTGTCGGCGGGGCACGTGCTGTCGCTGTCGGCGACGCCGATCCCGCGCACGCTGCAGTCGGCCTTGGTGGGATTGCAGCAACTCTCCGTCATCGCGACGCCCCCTGCCCGCCGCCAGCCGATCCGCACCGCGGTGGCGAGTTTCGACGCCGAGGTGATGCGCGCGGCGCTGCTGCGCGAGAAAGCGCGCGGCGGGCAGAGCTTCGTTGTCGTGCCGCGGATCGAGGACATGGCGCCGCTCGCCGACAAGCTGGCGCGGCTGGTGCCCGAGCTCGAGCTGTTGCAGGCGCACGGCAAGATGCTGTCGAGCGAGATCGACAATGCGATGGTTGCGTTCGGTCGCGGCGACGGCGACGTGCTGCTGGCAACCAACATCATCGAGGCGGGGCTCGACGTGCCGCGCGCGAACACGATGGTGATCTGGCGCGCCGATCGCTTCGGGCTGTCGCAGCTGCACCAGCTGCGCGGTCGCGTCGGGCGCGGCAACCGGCGCGGGCAGGTGCTGCTGTTCACCGAGCCCGATCACGAGATCGCGCCGCGCACGCTGAAACGGCTGCGCACGCTGGAGGCGTTCGACCGGCTGGGCGCGGGGTTCGCGATCAGCGCGCGCGACCTCGACATGCGCGGCGCGGGCGACCTGCTGGGCGAAACTCAGGCGGGGCACATGAAGCTGATCGGGATCGACCTGTACCAGCAGCTGCTCGAGGACGCGCTGCGCCGCGCGCGCGGCGAGGAAGCCGACCGCTGGACGCCCGAGCTGCAACTGGGGGTAGAGGGATGCCTGCCCGATACGTGGATCCCCGACGAGGAGTTGCGCGTGTCGATCTACGGCCGCATCGCGCGACTGTACGATGCCGAGGCACTCGACGCGCTGGAGGAGGAACTGGAGGACCGTTTCGGTGCGATGCCAGAGGAAGCGCGCACGTTGATCGCGGTGGCGCGGCTGCGCGCGGAGGCACGCGCGGCGCAGATCCAGCGCATCGTTGCGGGGCCTGCTGCGATCGCACTGGAGCCGCGGCCGCGCGTGACGCTGAGCGCCGACGCGCTGGAGGAGAAGAACGGGCGTTACCTGCTGCGCGAACGGATCGAGGATGCCGACACGCGGCTGGCAAAGGTGCAGGAGGTGGTCGCCGCACTGGCGGAGTGACGCACGCTGGCGCGACACTGCTGGCGTTCCGCGCGCATATACCACTTGTTGCGAGCGCCGGCGATACGTGTCGGCGACCGGCACCAATGCGGCGTCAGAGGTTCGCCTGTTCGTCCTGCGGCAGATCGGCGTCCGGACCGTAATATAGCTCGGCGCACTCCTGTCGCAGGCAGCCGCCCTCGATGGTGATGTCGTCGCGGTAGGCGTGCGTGACGAAGGCGAGCGTGTCGACCCCGTGCGCCTCGAAATACATCGGGTGCACGTCTGCACCCTCGGCACCGTAGACGACGCGGCCGACCTTGGACCAGATCGAGGCCATCGTGCACATGCCACACGGTTGCAGCGTCGAGTAGAGCGTCGCCCCGCGCAATTCCATGTCGCCCAGTTCCTCGCACGCGCGACGGATCGCCATCATCTCTGCGTGGGCAGTGGCGTCGGGCAGTTCGTGCGTCTGGTTGCGCTCGGCAGCGAGCACCTGCCCGTCGCGCACGATCACGCAGCCGAGCGGCGAGGTCGAGGGATCGGACCCCTTCGCGCGCGCGACCTCCAGCGCCAGGCGCATCCAGCGTTCGTCATCCTCGGTCATCGGCAATCCCTTTCGCGCGAACGAACGTGCGACGCGGACGAAAGACGCGTTCGATCGACCACGAGGTCGGAAGCGACGAGGCCACAAACGCAGACGCGCCCCTGCCGGGGGGCGGCAGGAGCGTGTCGCGTTCGGCTCAGATACGCGCCTGGATCAGGCGAGCGTCAGGCCGACATCCAGATTACCGCGAGTGGCATTCGAATAAGGACAGATTTGATGCGCGGTGTCGACCAGCTTATGCGCATCGGCACGATCTATTCCAGGCAGATCGACGACGAGGTCGGCGGTGATGCCGAAGCCGCCTTCGCTGCGCGGGCCGATGGCGACCTTGGCGGTGACCTGCGTTTCCGCCGGCACCTTGAGCTTTAGCTGACCGCCCGCGACCTTCAACGCGCCGATGAAGCACGCGGCATAGCCGGCCGCGAACAGCTGCTCCGGGTTGGTGCCATCACCGCCTGCGCCGCCGAGTTCCTTCGGCGTCGACAGCTTGGCCTCGAACGCGCCGTCCTCGCTGCGGGCATGACCGTCGCGCCCGCCTGTCGCGGTTGCCTTGGTCGCATATTTCACATCGACTGCCATGATCGTGATCCTAGTGAGCTTACAACATCGTTGTTTATCGCGATAAGTATTATCTAGGATTGCAGTCGACCCTTGTCCAGCGATTTATTTGTCGCGATATGCTTTCGAAAGGCCGGATCGTCGCCGGCACGGAGAACGCTCATGTCCGCCCCGCTGCCGCTGGACCAGCAGCTCTGCTTCTCGCTGTATGCGACGTCGATGGCGATCAATCGTGCCTACAAGCCGCAGCTCGACGCGCTGGGCATCACCTACCCGCAATATCTGGTGCTGCACGCATTGTGGGAGGAGGACGCACGCACGATCGGGCAGATCGCGGAGCGGCTGGCGCTCGAATCGAGCACCGTGACCCCATTGGTGAAGCGGATGGAGGCGGCCGGGCTGATGACGCGGACGCGCAATCCGGCGGACGAGCGGCAGGTGCAGGTACGGCTGAGCGAACGCGGGTGGGCGCTGCGGGAGGAATGCGGGTGCCTCGGCGAGACGCTGGTCGGGCGATCGGGGATGACGCTGTCCGAGGTGGAGGCGCTCAACCGACAGGTCCAGCAACTTCGCGACGCGCTGGCAACGTCGGGTCGATAGGCACGGGCGGAGCAGCGCTCCGCCCGCACCGCTCAGGTCAGCGGCAGACGCGTACCTGGCGATGGTTGCGCCACGTCACGTAGCAGCGATTGCGCCCATAACCATTGTAGCCATAGCGGCGGTAATCGCGTCCATAGTGGTGGCCGCGATCACCGCGCCAGTCGCGTCCGCGGTGATGGTCGCCGCGCCAGTCGTGGCGGCCGGGTCCACGATCGGGACCGCGCCCCGGGCCGCGATCATCCCAGTGGTGATCGCCGCGCGGACCGGGACCGTGCGGACCGCGCGGCCCCTGCGCGTCGGCGGTAGCGGACACGCCCAGGCTGGCGATGACGAGGCCGGCAGCGGCGAACATGCGTGTAAGCTTCATGGCGTATCTCCTTGCCCGATAACCGGGTTGCCCAACGCCTAGCCGAGCCGATCGGCACCGCGGCTGAACCGCCCTGTAGGCTCCGGTACATGTTGCGCGCCGCAGACGGCGCACGCGCGATCACCCGCGCCGGTTGCCCGACGCGGGTGGGTACGCTGCCTGTCGGGGGTTCGGATCAGGCGGCGAACTGGTTCCCCCTCGCTGCCCTCAGGCGGCGAACTGGTTCATCGTGTTGTGCGCGCCGCCGGCCTTGAGCGCCGCCTCGCCCGCGAAATATTCCTTGTGGTCGTCGCCGATGTCGGAGCCCGACATGTTCTGGTGCTTGACGCAGGCGATGCCCTCGCGGATTTCCTTGCGCTGCACGCCCTTGACGTAGCCGAGCATGCCGGCTTCGCCGAAATATTCCTTGGCCAGATTGTCGGTCGACAAGGCCGCGGTGTGATAGGTCGGCAGCGTGATCAGGTGATGGAAGATGCCGGCGCGCGCCGCCGCGTCCTTCTGGAAGGTGCGGATCCGCTCGTCGGCCTCGGCCGCCAAATCGGTGTCGTCATAGTCGACGCTCATCAACCGCGCGCGGTCATAGGCCGACACGTCGCGCCCCTCGCCCGCCCAGGCGTCGAACACCTGCTGGCGGAAGTTGAGCGTCCAGTTGAAGCTCGGCGAATTGTTGTAGACGAGCTTCGCGTTGGGGATCACCTCGCGGATGCGGTCGACCATCGAGGCGATCTGCTCGATGTGCGGTTTCTCCGTCTCGATCCACAACAGGTCGGCGCCGTGCTGGAGCGAGGTGATGCAGTCGAGCACGCAGCGATCCGCGCCTGTCCCCTCGCGGAACTGGAACAGGTTGGATGGCAGTCGCTTCGGGCGCATCAGACGCCCATCGCGGTTGATGATGACGTCGCCGTTGACGCTCGACAGGTCGGTGATCTCCTCCGCGTCGAGGAAGCTGTTGTACTGGTCGCCGATGTCGCCCGGTTCCTTCGAGAATGCGATCTGCTTGGTGAGGCCTGCGCCGAGCGAGTCGGTGCGCGTGACGATGATCCCGTCCTCGACGCCCAATTCCAGGAAGGCGTAGCGGCAGGCGCGGACCTTGGCGAGGAAGTCGTCGTGCGGCACGGTGACCTTGCCGTCCTGATGGCCGCACTGCTTCTCGTCCGACACCTGGTTCTCGATCTGGAGCGCGCAGGCGCCCGCCTCGATCATCTTTTTTGCGAGCAGATAGGTCGCCTCGGCATTGCCGAAGCCGGCGTCGATGTCGGCGATGATCGGCACGACGTGGGTCTCGTAGTGGTCGATCGCGTGGATCAGCCGCTGCGCCTCGATCTCGTTGCCTGCGTCGCGTGCCTTGTCCAGCTCGCGGAACATCATGCCCAGCTCGCGCGCATCCGCCTGCTTGAGGAAGGTGTAGAGTTCCTCGATCAGCGCAGGGACGCTTGTCTTCTCGTGCATTGACTGGTCGGGGAGCGGTCCGAAATCGCTGCGGAGTGCGGCGACCATCCAGCCGGAGAGATACAGGTAGCGGCCCTTGGTGGAGCCGAAATGCTTCTTGATGCTGATGAGCTTCTGCTGCCCGATGAAGCCGTGCCAGCACCCGAGCGACTGCGTGTAATTGGCAGGATCGGCGTCATAGGCGGCCATGTCGCGGCGCATGATGCCGGCGGTGTACTTGGCGATGTCGAGCCCGGTGTTGAAGCGGTTCTGCAACCGCATCCGCGCGACTGCTTCGGCGTCGATCCCGTCCCACGTGCCGTTCTGACGCGCGATCAGCTGGCCGATCTGGCTGGTGTGCTCCCCGTAGGTCATGGCTTTTGCCCCTTGTCTGCGTGTGTGGTCGGGGCGTGTCGAAATGGTCGCCGACGCGTTGCCGCGCCGGCGAACCACCTTTCCTCCCCAGGAACTTGGTCGCCCGTGCGGGACGGGCGTTCGCGTCAGCCGAGCCGGCCGAGGCGGTGGTAGAGGTTGGAGAATTTGGCCGAGCGGGGATCGTCCGCGATCTGGCGGACGTAATTCGCGACGGCTTCCTTCATCAGCCCGAAGTCTTCGGTCGAGAAGACGGCACGGCTGCGCTGCGGTTCGGTCGGCATGGACGGTCTCCTCTGATGTTGCACTACCCGGCGGGTGTTCCGCCGTTGAGGAATGGATAAGCCGCCGAATCGCGTAGCGTGAACAAGGATTGACAAAGTTTCGTGTCGTCGGGTCGGCGAAACGAGCGTAGAAGCTGTCACGCTGTCAATTTCTTTACAGGCAAGGCATGGCGCGCGAGAAGGTGATGGGTGGGCACGCGGTCAGACGGCTGAGGCGCCGTACCGGGCTGACGCAGGCGGCGATGGCGGAGATGCTGGGCGTATCGCCGAGCTACCTCAACCTCATCGAGCGCAACCAGCGCGCGTTGCCGACCGGGCTGCTGGTCCGGATGGCCGAGGTATTCGACTTCGACCCGCGCGCGCTGGTGGCGGGGGAGCCGGGCGGCGGAGCGGAGGCGATCCGGCGGCGCCTCGCCGATCCGCTGTTCGCCGATCTGGAAATCGACCGCAGCGAGGTGGAGGAATGGTTCGCTGCCGCACCCGGCGGAGCGGAAGCGTTCGCGCGCGCGTTCGACCGCGCTGGCGTGGCGAGCGTCGCGACTTCGGGCGATGGCGACGATCCGACGGTGGCGGTCCGGCGTGAGATCGACCGCTGGCGCAACCATTTTCCCGATCTCGACGGTGCGGCAGAGGCAGTAGCCGACGAGCTGCGGCTTGCGGGGGCTGATCTGTACGGCGCGCTCACCGAGCGGCTCCGCGTGCGCCACGGCCTCGCGATTCGCATCCTGCCCGCCGAGGTCATGCCCGACCATCTGCGCCGGCTCGACCTGCACGCGCGGCAGTTGCAGCTGGGCGAGATGCTGTCGCCGGCGAGCCGAGCCTTCGCGCTGGCGTTCCAGCTGGCGCAATTGGAAGCGCGCACCGAGATTGATGCGCTGGCGCGCGGTGCGGCATTCGCCAGCCGGGTTTCGGAGCGGCTGTTCCGGCGACATCTCGCCGGCTACTTCGCCGCGGGCGTCATGATGCCCTACGCCCGGTTTCTGCGCGCGTGCGAGGGGAGCGGCTATGACCTGGCCACGCTACAGCATCGGTTCGGCGCGAGTGTCGAGCAGGTCGCGCATCGTCTGACGACCCTGTCACGGGTCGGCGCGCGCGGGCTACCGTTCTTCCTGCTGCGGGTCGATCGCGCCGGACAGGTGTCGAAGCGCTTCGCCGGGGCGAGCGGTGCCGCGCTGGTCGCGGCCGAGGCGCGCTGCCCGTTGTGGCGGGTGCATCACGCGTTCGACCGGCCGGGTATGGCAATCGCGCAGTTGATCGAGCTTGAGGACGGCACGCGCTGGTTCACGCTGCAGGTCGCGGTGTCGGGTACGCGCTCGGTCGGCATAGGTGCGAGTGCAGTTGCGGCGGAGTTCGCGCTATCGATCGGCGTGCCCGCGGAGCAGGCCGCGACGCTCGCCGCGGCGCGCGGGCTTGACTTGGCGGGTGCGGCGACGCCGATCGGGCTCGGATGCCGCGCATGCCTGCGCCCCGATTGCCCGCAGCGCTCGCTACCACCCGCCGCGCGCGCACTGGTGATCAACGAGCGCGAGCGGCGGGTGTCGGCGCTGAGCTTCGTTGCCGGCTAGGCTTACGGACGACGACCCTGCGGCTTGCGCGGGTTGGTCGGGCGCGCGCGGTGCATCGGTGCGCCCCGCGCGCCGCCGGTCCGCGGAGCGCCACGCGGCGCACCGTTGCCGCCGGGCGCGGGACCGTTGCCCGGGATGATGCGGATGCCGCTCTCATCCTCGCCGTCCTCGCGCGCGGTACGCTGCACCGCGGCGTTGAACTTGGCGGCGATGCCGGTCGGAACCTGGAACCAAGTCTCGTTCGGACCGATGCGGATCGCGCCGATCTCGTTGCGGGTGATGTGACCGCGGCGACAGAGCAGCGGCAGCAGCCAGCGCGGATCGGCATTCTGGCGCCGTCCGATGTCCATCACGAACCACTGCGTGTCGTCGAAGCCGGGACGGTGGCGATCGGCCTGTGCGGCGCGCTGCGCCTCGGGCGTCGCGGCGACCAGCTCCTCGGGCTCGGGCAGACGCGCGCGGTGTGCCTGAACGAGCATTGCGGCAATATCCTCGGGCGATTTCTCCGCGATCAGACGCTGGGCGAGCGCGCGGTCCTCCTCGTCGATTTCGACCGGCTCGAGCAAAGTCGTGATCAGCCGCTCGCGGTCGCTGGCGCGGATGTCGTCGGCGGTCGGCGGGTTGGTCCACTCGACGTTGATCTTGGCGCCGCGCAGCATCATCTCGACGCGGCGGCGGCGCGGGTACGGCACCATCAGCACCGCGGTGCCCTTGCGACCCGCGCGTCCGGTACGGCCCGAGCGGTGCTGGAGCGTTTCGGCGTCGCGCGGCAGCTCGACGTGGATGACGAGGCTCAAGCTCGGCAGGTCGATGCCGCGCGCGGCGACGTCGGTCGCGACGCAGACGCGCGCCCGCTTGTCGCGCAGCGCCTGGAGCGCGGCATTGCGCTCGTTCTGACTGTGCTCGCCCGACAAGGCGACCGCGGCGAACCCACGCTCGACCAGGCTGGCGTGGAGCCGGCGGACGTTGTCGCGCGTGGCGCAGAACAGGATCGCGGTCTCCGCCTCGTGCAGGCGAAGCAGGTTGATTGCGGCATGCTCGATGTCCGCCGGCGCGACCGTCACCGCGACGTAGGAGATGTCGCCGTGACCGCGGTCCTCGCCCTTGGTCTCGATCCTGAGCGCGTCTTTCTGATAGCGCTTGGCGAGCGCGACGATCGGCTTGGGCATCGTCGCGGAGAACAGGAGCGTGCGACGCTCGGCGGGCGTCGCGTCGAGGATTTCTTCCAAATCTTCGCGAAAGCCCATGTCGAGCATCTCGTCCGCCTCATCGAGCACCGCGGCACGCAAGCTCGACAGGTCGAGTGCGCCGCGCTCGAGGTGATCGCGCAGGCGGCCCGGCGTGCCGACGACGATGTGTGCGCCGTGTGACAGTGCGCGGCGTTCGCGCGACGCGTCCATGCCGCCGACGCAGGTCGCGATGCGCGCGTGTGCAGACGCGTAGAGCCATTGCAGCTCGCGGCTGACCTGCAGCGCCAGTTCACGCGTCGGCGCGATAATGAGCGCGAGCGGGGCGGCGGCGGGCGGCAGTTGGCCCTCCGGCATCAGCTCGCCCGCCATTGCGAGGCCGAAGGCGACCGTCTTGCCCGAGCCGGTCTGCGCCGAGACGATCAGGTCGCGCCCATGCGCCTCGGGCTCGATCACCGCCGCCTGAACGGGAGTGGGAGCGGCGTAACCGCGCGCGGACAGCGCCTCGGCGAGAGGCTGGGGAAGGTTCGGGAAGGTCATGAGGCTTTCAAAATTGGGTGGCTGCGCGTTGGCTGCAAGGGCAGCACGCCGCTTCGGCGCTCGCGCATGTTCGTTCAGGACAAGTTCGGGCAGGTAGCGCTAAGAGGCGCGGGTGTCGAGCAGGATCGGTAAATGGTGGTGGGCGGCGCTGGCCGCACTCGTCGGGTGTGCGGTGCCCGTGAGCGCGCAGGTGCCCGCCACTGCGCTGCCGCCGCCGGCGGCCACCCTGCCGCTTCGGCAGTCGGGCGCGGACGCGATCGCGCAGGACGCGGGCGAGTATGCGCGGATGTACAATGTCTCGCTGCCGGAGGCGCGCGCGCGGCTGCTCGCGCAGGAGGAAACAGTGCCCTTCACCGACGCGCTCGCGATCGAGCTGGCCGACCGGCTGGCGGGGATCGCGATCGAGCATCGGCCGACATACCGCATCGTCGTGCTGCTGACCGGGGACGAGCCGCTGCCCGACCGCGTCGTCGTGGCGGGCGGGATGAGCGTAGCGATCACGTTCCGCACCGGTGCGCGCGCGACGCGCGCCGCGCTCGAACTCGCGCTCGCCTCGCACCAGGCCGAACTCGCCGCGGCAGTGGCGCATCCGCCGGGCATGGGGATCGACCTCGCGGCCGGCGAACTGGTCGTGGTCGTCAACCCGGGCGACGTCGACCGCGAAGGCGTCGACGCGCTGACCGCGCGTCTGTCAGGAATCGCGGGCGTGCCGGTGCGCGTGCGAAGCGACCGTGTCGTCGCGAGCGCGGACATGGCGGCGGAAGGCGGCGCGCGTGTCGTCGGCGTCGATCCGGCGGATGGGCGCCGCTACGCCTGCACCACCGGTTTCGTCGTGACTGATGGTACGCGCACGGGGATCGCGACCGCGGCGCACTGCCCCGACGCGCTCAGCTACGTCGGCCCGAACGGCGAGACGCAGGCGCTCTCCTTCGTCGGACAATGGGGCTGGGGTTATCAGGACGTGCAGGTCAACGCGAGTGACGTGCCGCTGCAACCCGTCTTCTACGCCGACACGGGCAAGACGGTCAGCCGCGCGGTCGCGGGGCGGCGCGCGCTGACCAGCATGCGCGCGGGTGATATGGTGTGCCACCGAGGCGAGCGGACCGGCTACAGCTGCGCGCCCGTCGAGCTCGTCTCGTTCGCCCCCGCCGGGCAATTGTGCGGCGGCGCGTGCCTGCCGACGTGGGTCACCGTTGCAGGGCCGAACTGCCAGGGCGGAGACAGCGGCGCGCCGGTGTTTCTGGGAACACGTGCCTTTGGTCTGGTGAAGGGCGGCAGCTATCGCAGTGACCGGACGTGCGCCTTCTATTTCTACATGTCGACCGACTATCTGCCGACCGGCTGGCGCTTGCTGGAAGAGCCGTTGCCTACGCCGATCACGCCCGGCGCACCGCCCGCGCCGGCACCACCGCCCTTCTACCCGGCCCAGGCGCGACCGCAGCGCTGATCGCTCACATGGATTATGTCGAAAGGTTGCTGATCCGCGGAACGCCACCTTCTCCGCTCACGTTCTCACCGGCGTAACGAAGGAGAGTATCGATGTTGTGGACAATCGCGGTGATCCTGCTGGTGCTGTGGCTGCTAGGCTTCAGCCTTCACGTCGCGGGCGGATTGATCCACATCCTGTTGGTGGTCGCGATCATCGTCGGGCTGGTGCAGCTGTTCCGCGGGCGCGCCGTCTAGGGAAATCGGCGCCGTAGCGATCAGGAGCGACGGCGCGGGTACGAGGGTCAAGCGTGCCAGTTACACGCCGCTTAGACCGGTCTCATCGATCTTCGGGTGTGCGCTGCCGATAGCGCACACCCTGATGTAGGGATCAATCAGCGAACAGCAGGACTGGCGTTTCGAGCAGCTTCTTGAGCGCCTGGACGTAGCTGGCCGCGTCCCAGCCGTCGACAACGCGGTGGTCGCAGCTGATCGACAGGTTCATCAGCTTGGCGCGGACGATGTCGTCGCCGTGGAACACCGGACGCTCGACGATCTTATTCGGGCCGATGATCGCCACTTCGGGCCGGTTGATGACCGGCGTCGTCGCGATGCCGCCGAGCGGCCCGAGCGAGGTGACGGTGATCGTGCCGTTGCCGAGTTCGTCGGGCTTCAATTTGTTCGCGCGCGCCGCCTCGGCCAGCCGCGTGATCTCGGCGGCGAGTTGCCACACGTTCTTGTCCTGCGCGTCGCGGATCACGGGCACAGTGAGGCCGGCGTCGGTCTGGGCCGCCATGCCGAGGTGGACGCGGCCCGACCGCGTCACCACGCCCGCCTCGTCGTCGTAGCGCGCGTTGAGCATCGGGAAGTCGGGCAACGTGCGGCAGATCGCGACGATCATCAGCGGCAGCATGGTGAGCTTGGGCCGGTTGCCGCGGTTGGCGTTCAGGTCGGCGCGGACGCGCTCCAGCTCGGTCACGTCGATCTCGTCGACGTAGGTGAAGTGCGGGATGTGGCGCTTCGACGCGGCCATGTTCTCGGCGATACGGCGGCGCATGCCGATGACGCGGACCTGCTCGTCGTCGCGCGCGCGGCTGGTGTGCGGGGCATGATAGCCCTGCCCCGAGCCGTAGCGCAGATAGGCGTCGAGGTCAGAGTGGCGCAGGCGGTCGCCCTCCGCCTTCACCTCGGCGAGGTCGATGCCCAGGTCACGCGCGCGCGCGCGGACCGCGGGGCTGGCGAGCACGGCGCGTGCGGGCGTAGCGGGCTGCTCGATCGTGGGCGCACGCGGCGCGAGCGCTGCGGCCTCGTAGGCCGGGGTCCCGCCGCGCGCGTCGGCGACGCCGGGGTTCTCGGCCTCGACGTTGTTCGTCTCGGTTGCCGGGGCCGGTTGCGGCTGCGCGGTCGACGAGGTGTCGGACGCAGCGGCTGCGGGCTTGGCCGGGGACAGGTCGCTGCCCGTCTCGTCGGTCGGCTGCACGACTGCCTCAGCCTCGCCGCTCTCGGCCGCGTCGGTCTCGATCACCACCAGCGCGGCGCCGATCGACACCTGGTCGCCGACCTCGCCCGCGAGTTCGACGACGGTGCCCGACACCGGCGATTCCATCTCAACGGTCGCCTTGTCGGTCATCATGTCGGCGAGCTGCTGGTCCTCCTCGACACGGTCGCCAACGGCGACGTGCCACGCGACGATCTCGGCCTCGGAGATGCCTTCGCCGATGTCCGGCAGCTTGAAGGTGAAACGCGCCATCGCCCTTAGTCCTTCAGAATCTTCTTGAGCGCCTGTCCGATGCGGACCGGGCCCGGGAAATACGCCCATTCGAGGCTGTGCGGATACGGCGTGTCGAACCCGGTCACGCGCTCCACCGGCGCCTCCAGGTGGTAGAAGCAGCGCTCCTGCACGAGCGCGGACAGTTCGGCGCCGAAGCCCGCGGTGCGCGTCGCCTCGTGGACGATCAGGCAGCGGCCGGTCTTCTTCACCGACGCCTCGATCGTCTCGATGTCGAGCGGCACCAGCGTGCGCAGGTCGATGATCTCCGCGTCGACGCCGGTGTCGGCGACGACCTGAGCGCAGACGTGGACCATCGTGCCGTAGGCGAGCATCGTCACCGCCTGGCCCTCGCGCACCACGTTCGCCTTGCCCAAGGGTATTTTGTAATAGCCCTCGGGCACCGCTCCCGCCGGGTGCTTGGACCAATTCTCCGCCGGGCGGTCCCAATGGCCGTTGAAGGGGCCGTTGTAGATGCGCTTGGGCTCGAAGAAGATCGTCGGATCATTGTCCTCGATCGCCGCGATCAGCAGCCCCTTGGCGTCATAGGGGGTCGAGGGGATCACCGTCTTGATCCCCGACATGTGCGTGAACAGCCCTTCGGGTGACTGCGAGTGCGTCTGCCCGCCGAAGATGCCGCCGCCGAATGGCGAGCGCACCGTGATCGGCGCGGTGAACTCACCTGACGAACGGTAGCGCAGCCGCGCCGCCTCGCTGACCAGCTGGTCGAGCGCGGGGTAGATATAGTCTGCGAACTGGATCTCGGGGACTGGACGCAGGCCGTAGGCGCCCATGCCGACCGCGACGCCGATGATCCCGCACTCGGTGATCGGCGTGTCGAACACGCGCGTCTTGCCATATTTCTTCTGCAGGCCAGCGGTCGCGCGGAACACGCCGCCGAAATAGCCGACATCCTCGCCCATCACGACCACGCCCGCGTCGCGCGCCATCATGACGTCCATCGCGGAGTTGATCGCCTGGATCATGTTCATGCGGGCCGTCTCGCTCGCCTGATCCGCGCCATCCTGCGGCACCTGCTCGCTCACGGCGCTTTGCGTATCCGCCATCGTCACTTCCTCGCCCACGGCCGGCCGCTCGCTTCTTCCTCGTCGATCATCTGCTGGCGCTGTTCCTTGAGGTGCCACGGCATGTCCTCGAACACGCCGTCGAACAGCGAGTCGAGCGGCTGGTGCAGGCCGTGACCGAGGATGCCGTTCTTCTCGGCTTCCTTCTGCGCCGCCTTCACTTCCTCTGCGACCTCGCGGTCCATTGCCGCCTGCCGCTCGTCGTCCCACTCGCCCAGCGCGATCAGGTGATCCTTTAACCGCGTGATCGGGTCACCCAGCGGCCACGCCGTCGGCTCGCCGGCCGAGCGGTATTGCGTCGGATCGTCGGAAGTCGAGTGACCCTCGGTGCGGTAGGTGAAATGCTCGATCAGCGTCGGCCCCGCATTGGTGCGCGCGCGCTCCGCCGCCCAGGCGGTGGCGGCGTAGACCGCGAGCGCATCGTTGCCGTCGACGCGAAGCCCCGCAATCCCGTAACCGACCGCACGCGCGGCGAAGGTCGTCGCCTCCGCGCCCGCGAACCCTGAGAAGCTCGAGATCGCCCATTGGTTGTTGACGACGTTGAAGATGACGGGCGCGCGGTAGACGGTCGCGAAGGTCAGCGCGGAGTGGAAGTCGCCTTCCGCGGTCGACCCCTCGCCGCACCACGTCGCCGCAATCTTGGTGTCGCCCTTCGAGGCCGATGCCATCGCCCAGCCGACCGCCTGCGGGTATTGCGTCGTCAGATTGCCCGAGATCGAGAAGAAACCGAACCTTTTCTCCGAATACATGATCGGCAGCTGCTTGCCCTGCAGCTTGTCGCCCTTGTTCGAGTAGATCTGGTTCATCATGTCGACCATCGGGCAGCCGCGCGCGATGAGCAGCCCCTGCTGGCGATAGGACGGGAAGCACATGTCGTCGTTGTCGAGCGCGTGCGCGCCCGCCACCGCGACTGCCTCTTCGCCCAGCGATTTCATGTAGAAGCTGGTCTTGCCCTGCCGCTGCGCGCGGAACATCCGCTCGTCAAAGGCGCGAACGGTGGCCATGTGGCGCAGCATGCGGCGCATCTTGTCGGGCGACAGCTGCGGGTTCCACGGGCCGACCGCCTGGTTCTGCTCGTCCAGCACGCGCACCAATGTGTAGGCGAGGTCGGTGAACTGGCTCGCAGCCTCCGCGGTGTCGGGGCGGCGCGCCGAGCCCGCGGGCGGCACGTCGACATCGGCGAAGTCGACCGCGTCGCCGGGCCGGAACTTTGGCTCCGGGACATGGAGCGAGAGGCGCGGCATGTTCTGGCGCGGCATGTCGGCGCTTGGCAGATTGGTGGGCGCGTTGCTCGCCACGTCACTCTCCATCATGCGGCTGCTTCACGCGTCCGCGTTGTGCGTTTCCGATACCGAACGCTCGAGAACGCTTTAGGCGCACTTGTAATTATGTTTCAAGAGCGCGCGCCGCTGCCGGACAGGCGGCACAGCGACGCTGCGGCATGGCATGGCGCGGCAAGATCGTGGCGGGCAAGCGGGCGTACACGACTGCTGACGCGCGTCGCTGCGGCATGAACGGCAACAAAGCTGCGGGCACCGCATGAAGGTGGGCCCGTCGGGGCGACGTGGCCTGCGAAAAAATTATCCACATCCAAATGCCTGCACCGGGACAATCGCGGTCGCGAGGCGGATTGACAGCGTCGTGTTCAAGAGAACAAAATAGGAACAACAGCCGCAACGAGTCGTATTGTTCATCGTGTCACAGCCCGCCGAACCACTGCCGGATACGCAATCTGCCGTGCTCGCGCAGCTGCGCGAGACGCTGCGCGCGATCGAGGGTGACGGGCATCGCCGCCGCCCGGTGCTGCCCTTCGGCGCCGGTGGGATCGACGCGCGGCTCGCCAACAACGGCCTTCGTCTTGACGCGCTGCACGAAGTGACGGCGGCCACCCCGTCGCTGGGCGACGATGCCAGCGCGACCTTGTTCATGGCGGGCATCGCGGCGCGCGCCTGGGGACCGATATTATGGGTGGTGCGCCGCCGCGACCTGTTCGCGCCCGCGCTCTACCAGGTCGGGCTCGCGCCCGAACGCGTGCTCTACGCCGAGGCCGCCGACGATGCCGAGGTGCTGGCGTTGATGGAGGAAGGATTGCGCCACCGCGCGCTCGGCGCCGTGATCGGCGAGGCGCGCCGCGTCGGCATGCCCGCGACGCGGCGGTTGCAGCTCGCGGCGGAAGGCGGGCGCACGATCGCGCTGTTGATGAAACGCCACGCACGCGAGGGTGCCGACACGCTCGGCGCGCCGTCCGCCGCGGTGACGCGCTGGCGCATCGGCTCCGCGCCCAGCACGCCGATCCCCACCGCCGGGATCGGGCGCGCGCGCTGGCACGTCTCACTCGTCCGCCAGCGCGGCGGCGAACCCTTTCAACTCACAGTGGAGGCCTGCGATGAAACGGGTCGCATCGCTCTACCTGCCAAACTGGTCGATCGATCGCATCAGGCGGGCGGAGCGGCAGCACACGCCGCCGCCTGAGCGCGCTATCATCGGAGCGGCCGGACTCGCCGCGCTGAAACAGGCGAGCGACGCCGAGCAGGGCGGCAAGCAGTGCGACGCGCCGCGGGGCAGTGGCTGGCGCCCTGGCGCGCGCTGGGCTCGCAGCGATGCGGCCGCAGACGTGCGCCCCTTCGACCGCCCGCTCGCCGGCAAGGACGAGCGCGCGGGCGGCGGCTCGGCCTGCTGGGCGGGCGAGACGCGCGCCGACGTCGAGCAGCGCATCGCGCGGATGCAATCGCACCAGCGTCCGCCGATGCGCGAAATGGGTCGCCGCAGCGAGGCGGCGGAACACGCGTTCAAGCGGCTGCCCGGCGACGATGGCGGCAAGTCGAGCGGCTGGCCCGAACCGGGCTTTGCAGGGGTGCCGGGTGCCCGTGGCGGGATGGTCGCGATCCGCTTCGGCGGCGAGGGCGTGCGCCCGACCTCGATCCAGCGGCGACGCGATCCTGTCGTGCGGACGGAGCCCCTGCCCTCAACTTCTGCTTCGCCCGACGCAGGTGCGGTCACCGCGGTAGCGCGCGATGGCGGGCGGGTCAGTCACGCCGCCGGATCGATCGCTGCGCCGACCGGACCGGCACCGATGTGCCGCAGCGTCGACCTTCACGACCGCACAGCGACGCGCGAGACGCCGTTGCCGCGCGTGACAGGTGACCGGACACCGCGCGTCGATCCGGGCGGGCCGCTGCCGGCACTTCACGGCCGGTCGGATGCCGGCGTGCGTTCGGCAGCGACGATCGTTGGACGCGCCGACTATCCCGATATCAGCGCATCAACACGCCACGCCGCGTCGCGCCGTGATCCGCTCGCGATTGCGTCGCCGGGTATTACGACCGATCCCTCACTCCCGGCCCTGCGGCTCGTCGGAGTGGCCGGCGCCATAGAGTCAGCCGCATCGATCGGAGCGACGACGAGCGACGCCGAGCCGGCGCGCGTGCGACGCAGTGAGAGGCCGGCGATCGTGCCGCACGCGCTTCGCCCCGCGGTGAGCACGATCCGCTACCCCGGCGATGGCCCGCACCCCGACAAGCCGAGCGGCGGAAAGGGCATCGGCGAGCGTCGCGTGACGAACGGCCGCGTCGGCTCGAACGACGCGGGCGCGAGTGTGCTGCCGGTCGCGCCGTTCTTCGACACCGGGCGCAGCACCGCGGGCACGGTGGCGCGGGTCTGCCCGCCGGACACGCCCACACATCCTCATGCAATGCCGCCACACCTGTCGGTGCACGCGCCGCTGGTCACCGTCCACAAGGTCGGCAGCCGGGTCGAGGTCGCCGCCGCCTGCCCCGCCGCGCGGATGCTGGGGATCGAGTGCGGCATGGCGCTGACGCAGGTGCGCGCGGCGACCCCCGACGTGGCGGTACGCGACGCCGACGCGGTTGGCGACCGCGCCGCGCTCGACCGGCTCGCGACTGCGCTGGCGCGGCGCTGGTCGCCGGGCGTGTCGGTGTCGGATGCGCCACCCGACACTATCTCGGGCGAGGCCGGACTGTTCATCGACCTGACCGGAGTCGCGCACCTGCACGGCGGCGAGGTGCCGATGGCACGTCGGATCGTGCGATTGCTCGCGCGGCTGGGCTATGACGCGCGCGTCGGCATTGCCGATACGCCCGCCGCCGCCTGGGCGCTGGCACGGTTCGACGCCGCCCCGGTTACCGCGCTGCCGCCCGCGCACGGATTGTCGCCGTTCGCCGGTTATCCGGTCACCGCGCTCCGGCTCGATCCGGCCGCGGCGGAGCTGATGCGGCGACTGGGGATCGACCGCGTGGGTCAGCTCGCCCAAATGCCGCGCGCGCCGCTCGTGCGCCGCTTCGGCCGCGCGGTCGCGACCCGGCTCGACCAGCTGATCGGCGCGGTGGCGGAACCGGTCGTTCCGGTCGTGCCGCGCGATCCCGCGATGGTAGAGCAGCGTCTGGCCGAGCCGATCCTGACTGCCGAGCCGATCGCCTATTGGATCGCGCAGCTGAGCGGGCAGCTGGCGCAGGCGCTCGCCGAGCAGGGGCGCGGCGCGCGCGCGCTAGTGCTCGCGCTCACCCGCGTCGACGGCGAGGTGCAGGCAATCCGCGTCGGCTTTGCGCGCGCGACGCGCGATCCGCAGCACATGGTGCGGTTGCTGGCACGACGCATCGAGTTGATCGATCCGGGTTTCGGGATCGAGGTGGTGGCGCTCCACGTCACCCGCGACGAGGCGCTCGGCCCCGAGGCGCTGGCAGGCGACCTGGAGGAGCAGGTGCCCGATCTCGCCGCACTGGTCGACGCGATCGTCAACCGCATCGGTGCCGCGCATTTGTGGCGCACCCGCGCGGTCGAGAGTGACGTGCCCGAACGCTCGGTCGCGCCCGCCGCGCCGCTCGACCACGCGGTGGAGGCCGGCGCGCGGCTGTTGCGCGACGACGTGCGCCACCTCGACACGCGCGGCGCGGCGCATCCGTGGCACCCGCGCTGGCCGCGCCCGACGCGGCTGCTGCGCCGGCCCGAGCCGATCGACCATGTCATGGCCGAACTGCCCGATTCCTACCCCAGGCGCTTTCGCTGGCGCGGGCAGATGCACCAGGTCGTGCGCGGCGACGGACCGGAACGGATCGCGGGCGAATGGTGGCGCCGCACTGCCGAGCGCCAGGCGGTGCGCGATTATTTTCAGGTCGAGGACGAGGCGGGCCAGCGTTTCTGGCTGTTCCGCCGCGGCGACGGCCAGCGCCCCGAAACCGGCGACATGACGTGGCATTTGCATGGCACGTTCGGGTAAGATCGCGCGACCGGCTGCGCGTGGCCAGCAGCGTGCCCACGCCCGTGCCCGCGTGCAGGTCCGGGCGTGGGCACGCACGAACCGCGACCAAGGCCGCCGCGCATGACCTACAGCGAGCTGCAGGTGACGACGCATTTCTCGTTCCTGCGAGGTGCCTCGTCGTGCGAGCAATTGTTCGCCACCGCCGCGGCGATGGGGATGCCCGCGCTCGGGGTCACCGACCGCAACTCGGTCGCGGGCGTGGTGCGTGCGCTCTACGCCGCGGACGAGGTGCGCAAGGATACCGGGCTGGTGATCCGCTCGATCCCTGGTTGCCGGCTCGATCTCGTCTCGGGCGACTCGCTGCTGGTGTGGCCCGAGGATCGCGCCGCATGGTCGCGGCTGACCACCTTGCTGACCAGTGGCAAGGCGCGGGCCGATCGCCGCCGCGGCGAGAAGGGACAGTGTTTCCTGCACTGGGAAGATGTCGCCGCGCATCACGAGGGACTGGTTGCGGCGCTGGTGTCGGGCGTCGACCTGCCGGACGAAACCGCACTGCGCTGGATGGCGGACCTGTTCCCCGACCGCGGTCACGTCTGCCTGACGCACTGGCACCGGCCCGGTGAGGCCGCTCGACTGGACGCCACTGCCGCGCTCGCCCGGCATTACGGCCTGTCGCCGCTCGCAACCGGAGACACGCTGTACCACGCGCCCGACCGTCGCATGTTGCAGGACGTTGTCAGCGCGATCCGCGAAAAGTGCACGATCGATCAGCTCGGACTGCGGCGTGAGCTGCATGCCGATCGCCACCTGCATCCGCCGTCCGAGATGGCGCGGTTGTTCCGTCATCATCCAGACGCGCTGGCGGCCGTCGAGGCAGTGGTGGAGCGCTGCACCTTCTCCCTGCGCGAGCTCAAATACCAATATCCCGAAGAACGCGTGATGACCGCGCACAGCCCGCAAAAGGCGCTGGAGAAGATGGCGTGGCGCGCACTCAACATGCGTCACGATCATCGTCCCCCGGGTGCGTACCGGGCGTTGCTGCGCAAGGAATTGAAGCTGGTGCGCAAGCTGGAATACGCGCCCTATTTCCTGACCGTTCACTCGATCGTGCAGTTCGCACGCAGCCAGCGCATCCTGTGCCAGGGACGCGGGTCGGCCGCCAATTCGGTGATCTGCTTCGTGCTCGGCATCACCTCGATCGATCCGATCAAGCACCAATTGTTGTTCGAGCGCTTCATTTCGGAGGATCGCCAAGAACCACCCGATATCGACATCGATTTCGAACACGAACGGCGCGAGGACGTGATCCAGTGGATCTACAAGACCTACGGTCTCGACCATGCCGCACTGACCGCGGTGGTCAGCCGCTTTCGCACGCGCGGTGCGATCCGGGAGGTCGGCAAGGCGCTGGGGCTGCCGGAGGACATGACCGCCGCGCTGGCGGGGCAGGTATGGGGTTGGTCGAGCGAGGGTGTGCCGACCGAACACGTCGAGGCGCTCAATCTGGACGCGGGCGAGCCGCGACTGGCGCTCGCGCTCGAGCTGGCACGCGAACTGATCGGAACGCCGCGGCATCTGTCGCAGCATCCCGGCGGATTTGTGCTGACGCGCGATCCGATCCACCAGCTCGTACCCGTGGAGCCTGCCGCGATGGTCGATCGCCAGGTGGTCGAGTGGGATAAGCTCGACATCGAGGAACTGGGCCTGATGAAGGTCGACATCCTGGGGCTGGGCATGCTCGGCTGCATGCGTCGTGCGTTCAACCTTCTGGTCGAACACAAGGGCATCGCACTGACGCTCGACCATGCGGACCTGCAGGACGACGACGAGGCAACGTTCGACATGATCTGCGACGCGGACACACTGGGCGTGTTCCAGATCGAGAGCCGCGCGCAGATGAGCATGTTGCCGCGCATGCGACCGCGCGAATTCTACGACATCGCGATCCAGGTCGCGATCGTGCGCCCTGGCCCGATCCAGGGCGACATGGTCCATCCCTATCTGAAGCGTCGCGACCTGAGCAAGGAACAGCGCGCACGGATCGATTATCCCAGCCCGGCTCTCAAGGCGGTGCTCGCCAAGACATTGGGCGTGCCGTTGTTTCAGGAACAGGCGATGCAGGTCGCGATCATCGGCGCAGGCTTCACGCCGGGTGAGGCCGACCAGCTGCGCCGCGCGATGGCGACGTTCAAGATGACGGGCGGGGTCGGCCCATTCCGCGAACGGTTGATCGCAGGGATGCGTCGCAACGGCATTTCACAGGCCTTCGCCGAGCGGCTGGTCAAGCAGATCGAGGGGTTCGGCAGCTACGGCTTTCCCGAGAGCCACGCGGCGAGCTTCGCCAAGATCGCCTACGCCTCGTCGTGGATGAAATGCCACCACCCCGACGTGTTCTGCGCCGCGCTGCTCAACGCGCAGCCGATGGGCTTCTACGCCCCCGCGCAGATCGTGCGCGACGCGCGCGAACACGGCGTCGTCATCCGTCCGGTCTGCGTGATGGAGAGCGAGTGGGACACGAGCCTGGGTGACGCGCCGCCGCATGAGGCGCCCTCCCCGCCGCCGAGACGTTTCACGCAGACGCGCGGGCTTCTGCCGCTCCGGCTCGGCTTGCGCATCGTCCACGGACTGTCGGGCGAGGACGCGGGACGCATTCTGGCGGCGCGCGCCGAGCGTGCGTTCCGCTCGGTCGAGGATCTGTGGCGGCGATCCGGCGTGCCGCTCGCCTCGCTGGAAAAGCTTGCCAAGGCGGACGCGTTCGCCGGGCTCGGGCTCGACCGGCGGCAGGCGTTATGGGCGATCCGCGGGCTGGGCGAGAAACCGCTGCCGCTGTTCGCCGGGATCGAGACGCCCGAGGCATCGGTCACACTCACCCGGCTGACGCAGGGGCGCGAGGTGGTGGAGGATTACCGCGCGACGCAATTGTCGCTGCGCGCGCATCCGCTGCGTTTCCTGCGCGGGCTGCTCAGCGAACGTGGCATGGTGCCGTGCGAGGCGCTGGAACACCGCGACGGCAAATGGGTCGAGGTCGCGGGCATCATCCTGGTGCGGCAGCGTCCCGGAAGCGCGAAGGGCGTGCTGTTCCTGACGATCGAGGACGAGACCGGGGTCGCGAACGGCATCCTGTGGCCCGACCGGTTCGAGGCGCAGCGCCGCACCGTTATGTCCTCGGCGATGGTGAGCTTGCGCGGGCGCGTGCAGAAGGAGGGTAAGGTAACGCACGTGATCGTCGACCGCGTGACCGACCTGACGGCGATGCTGCGCACGGTCGGCGAGATCGACCTGCCGCGCTTCACCTCACCCGGCGACGGCGCAACCAACGGCGGAACACCCGACGCGCGCGACCCGAAATGGCGCCCGCAGATCCGCTCCGACTATCATTTCCGCGACTCACCGGAGCCGGTGATCCCGATCAAAAGCCACGATTTTCACTGAGCGTGCCGCTTACGGATGGCAGGCGTGCGGCTGCCCGGCTATGCAAGCGGCGAACCGCTACCCGCCACGCGAGCCCATGACCCCCGATCAGACGCCGACCAACCCCTTGCCGCGCGCGCTGCGTTTCCTGGCGGGCGGCGGTGCGGCGACCGCGCTGATCCTGGCGCGCGACTGGAGCGAGCATCCGCTGGGCCCGCCCGAGCATTGGCCGACCTCGCTTAAGACCGCGCTCAGCCTGATCCTCAATTCGCCCGAATCGATGATCCTGTGCTGGGACCGGGACGACCTGTTCTTCTTTTTCAACGAAACCTATTTTCCGCTGCTCGGCCCCCGGCTCGACTGGGCGATGGGCGCGCGGTTCGACCAGGTCTGGGCCGACGCGCTCGACCAGGCGATGCCGATCGTGCGCGACGCATTCGACGGGCGCAGCCAGCGCTTCACCGACTTGCCGTGGAAACTCGACACCGATCGTGGCGCGGCCGATACGTGGTGGACCTTCTCCTACTCGCGCGTGCTCGACGACGCGGGCGAGATCGCCGGACTGTTCATCTTCACCAACGAGACGACGACGCGCGTGCTCGCCGACGCCGCTTTGCGCGAGAGCGAGGAGCGCCTGCGGCTGGTGATCGAGAGCGCGACCGACCACGTCATCTTCACGACCGATCCCGGCGGCGTCATCACAAGCTGGTCGGCGGGTGCGCAGGCGGTGCTCGGTTGGACCCCGGCGGAGGCGATCGGGCAGCCCATGTCGATGATCTTCACACCCGAGGACCGCGCCGCCGGTGCCGACGTGCGCGAACTGATCGGCGCGGCGCGCGACGGCGGCGCCGCCGACGAGCGCTGGCAGGTACGGCGAGACGGGTCGCGCGTGTACCTGAACGGCTCGGTTCACCCGCTGCCCGCCGACGCGCAGGGCAAGGAGCGCGGCTTCATCAAGATCGCGCGCGACGAAACGCAGCGGCGCGCGGCGCGCAAGCAACTGGAAGAACTCGCCCAGACGCTCGAACGGCAGGTGGCGGAGCGGACCGCCGACCGCAACCGGCTGTGGCAATTGTCGAGCGACCTGATGCTGGTCGCGCGCGTCGACGGCACGATCGAGGCGGTAAATCCGGCGTGGACGCGCGTGCTCGGCTGGTCGGAAGCCGATCTGCTGGGGCAAAACTTTCTGCCGCTGACGCATCCCGACGACCTGGAGCGGACCGCGGCAGCGGCCGCCGGGATCGGCGCGGGCGAGGCCTATACCCGGTTTGAGAACCGCTACCGCCACAAGGACGGCAGTTACCGCACCATCGTCTGGGCGGCGGGTCCGGGCGACGGCCTGATCATCGCGGTCGGGCGCGACGCGACCGAGGAGCGCGCGCAGGCACAGGCACTCGCCGCGACCGAGGGCCAGCTGCGTCAGGCACAGAAGATGGAGGCGGTCGGGCAGCTGACCGGCGGGCTGGCGCACGATTTCAACAACCTGCTGACCGCGGTAAACGGCGGGCTCGAACTGCTCGAACATCGCATCAACGCCGGTCAGTACGACAAGCTCGACCGCTACATGACGATGGCGCGGACGGGCGCGCAGCGCGCGGCGGCACTGACGCAGCGGCTGCTCGCCTTCTCGCGGCGTCAGACGCTGGCGCCGACCGCGACCGACACGGGCGTGCTAGTGGCAGGGATGATCGACATCATCGACCGGACGCTCGGCCCCGAGATCGAGCTGAGCGTCGAGACCGGGCGCGAGCTGTGGCCGGTGCTGGTCGACGCGCCGCAGCTGGAGAATGCGCTGCTCAACCTGTGTATCAACGCGCGCGACGCGATGCCCGACGGCGGGCGGCTGGCGATCGCGACGGAGAATGTCGTCGTCGCGGCGGGAACGCCCGGGCACGACCTGCCCGCGGGTGAGTATGTCGCGCTGCACGTGACCGATACCGGCACCGGCATGTCGTCCGAGGTGATCGAGCGCGTGTTCGATCCCTTTTTCACCACCAAGCCGATCGGCGAGGGCACAGGCCTTGGCCTGTCGATGATCTACGGTTTCGTGCGTCAGTCGGGCGGACAGGTGCAGGTCAGGTCGGTGGTCGACGAGGGCACGACGATGTCGCTGTTCCTGCCGCGGCTGGTCGGGCCGCAAGCGACCCACGCCCTGCCCTCCTCACCCATGCCGCGCGCGGACGAGGCTACCCTTGAGGAAGCTGGCCGCACGATCCTGCTGGTCGAGGACGAGGTCGCGATCCGCGATCTGGTGAGCGACGTGCTGATCGATGCCGGATACCGCGTGGTGACCGCGCCCAATGGGCCGCGCGGCGTCGCGATCCTCCAGACCGCGGCATCGATCGACCTGCTGATCACCGACGTCGGCCTGCCCGGCGGATTGAACGGTCGGCAGGTCGCGGACGCGGGACGCAGCGTCCGACCGTCGCTGCGCGTGCTGTTCGTCACCGGCTACGCCGCCAATGCCGCGGTCGGCGCGGGGCAGCTCGAGCACGGCATGACCGTCATGACCAAGCCGTTCGACACGCAACAGCTGAAGCGTCGGGTGGCGGAGATGCTCGCTGATTGAGCGCACGGCACCGGTGCCGTCGGACCCGTCCGGCTGGACTCTCGCGCCGTTTCAATTATATACCAAGCGTTATGGAAACTGCCGTCACCGATGCTCCTGCCACGACGCCGTGCGCCGCACCCAAGGGGCGCCCGCGCGAGTTCTGCGTCGACGCCGCGCTGACGGCCGCGCTCGGCGTGTTCTGGTCGAAGGGGTACGAGGGCGCGACGATGGCCGACCTCACCCAGGCGATGGGGATCACCAAGCCCAGCATCTACGCCGCGTTCGGCAACAAGGAGTCGCTGTTTCACAAGGCGCTCGACCTCTACGAGGCGGAGAAGCTCGCCTATACGCGCGAGGCGTTGAAGCAGCCGACCGCGCGCGCAGTGGCCGAGCATCTGATGCGTGGCGCGATCGACGCGCAGGCGAACGACTGCGGGCCGAGCGGCTGCCTCCGCGTCATTACCTCCAGCGCGTGCGGCGCCGAAGGAGAGTCGATCAAGGCCGACGTGATGAAGCGGCGTGCCTCGTCGCAGGCGGCGCTGGTGGAACGGTTTCGCACCGCGCAGACCGATGGCGACCTGCCCGCGCATTTCGAGCCCGAGGCGCTAACCGCCTATATCTACGCGCTGGTGCAGGGCATGGCAGTGCAGGCGGGATCGGGCGCGACCCGCGCCGACCTGGAGCGCGTGGTCGACACCAGCCTGGCGATGTGGCCGACGCGCTGACCGTACGCGCCGCAGCTATCCAGCCGATAATTATTTTACCGCCCGGTACACAAAGCCGTTGACCTGAGCCGCAGCCCTTTCTATACCGCTAAGTACAGAAACGGTAGCTTACCTGATCGGGGCGGCCACCACCCACCTGCGACCGGCCCCACGCCGATCGTCATCAACGCCGACGCGCGGTCCATTTCGGTGAGCCGCGTCAATACAACGAACCCGGACATGGTCCCGACCATGATCGCGGTCCCGCGTGCGCGCACGCAGCAGGGAGAATTGTCATTGCCTATATCGATTTCGCCGCCCAGCACGACGAGCTGCTCGCGCTCGCCCCGCGTCACGATCCGCTGCCGGTCGAGGCGCCGGCCACCAAGCTAAGCGCACTCGAATGGTCGGTCGTCGCGATCGCGCGCAACGACCGCTTGTCGTCACTGCGCGCACCGTCGCGGCTGTCGGTCGCGATGGGCGGGCTGTTCGGTGCGCGTCACAATCCGCGACTGGCCGACCCGAAGCTGGAAGCGCTGCGGCGCATGGCGGTGCTCAGCTGGCATCACGGCTATACCGTGCCGACCAGCGCGCTGACCGCGTTCACCGACGCGGGCTACACGATCGCGCAGTACGAGACGTTGCTGGGCAGCATCGCCTCGGCCCGCCTGGCGCGCAAGCCGCAAGCCTGACGCTCAACCGATCCTGATCCGCGGCATTGGCCAGCGTCGCGGATCGGAACCTAGCTTTTCAAGTCGCGAAGCACATCGTTCGCGTCTTTCAGCGTTGTTACTCAAACATCCACTGCCCTGCGGCTCCGAAAGCCGCCCCGCCGCTCAGCCACGGCCACCCTCGCCCGCACTGGCGAAGGCGCGTAAACAAGGTTAACCTGCGTTCCTCATCTGGCGGCGATCCGGGACGAGCCATGCCATCCACGACACACGACGGCCTGCAAGCCCTGACCGCGCGCGAGCGTGAGGTGCTGCGTCTGTTCGCGCAAGGGCTGGAAGGTCCCGAGGTCGCGCGCGCGCTCAACCTGTCGGCGAAGACGGTGGAAACCCACGTCCGCAACGCACGCGCCAAGCTCGGCGGCGTCCGTCGTCCCGCCGCCGCGCGCATGGTGGCGGAGGATGAGCGGTCGCGGGAAAGCGCCGCTTTTCCGTCACTTGCGCCGTCGTCACCTACCAATGCGTCCCCTAAGGCATCGTCTGGTATCCCCGACACGCCCCCGCCCGGCCATCAAGCGGGGGTCGATGCGCTGGGGGGCGGCGCGGAGATGGTGCGGGAGGATCGAGCGATCTTCCTGCACCTACCCACACCCGCCCCGTCCCAGTTCACCGACCGCAACACGGCGGACCAGCATCCGCCCGCGCTGACCAGGTTGCTCGCGATTGCGGGACTCGGGTTCGCCGTCATGGCGGCGCTCGCGCTCGTCGCGCCCGTGACCGACGGCATACAGCGCTGGGCCGACGCGATCCACCGGCACAGCAGCAACTAGCCGGGGTGCGAATGCACTTCCGGCGAGGCCGGGAGTTCATTCGCATGTCGCATCTTCGCCACCAGATCGCACTCGACGTCGGCGCATCCTTTCTTCCCGCCAAGCGCCAGGCGATCGACGCCGCCGCCGCCAGCTTCGAGTGCGTGGCGACGCTGTTGAAGGCGCGGCAGCGCGCGCGGTTCGCACCCGACGAGGCGGGCGATGTCGTCGCACTCGCGGTGGAGGCGGCCAACGCGTCCTTCGCCGCGCAGGACGCGCTCTACCGCGTTCACGCGCGCCTGGCCGAATATCGCGCCGCGTGGCAGATCGCGCCGGGCGCGGTCGGCCCCGACGAAACGGTCGCGCCAGAGCGTACCGCGCCGACGCTGACGCTGGCCACGCAAGCCGCGGCCTGATCGTTCGCGCGACGCGCGCACCTGGGGCTTGACCCGGCGCGCGCGCGGTGATGGGTCAGCATCCATGCCGTGGTACGTCGCCTGTTTCTGGATCGTCAGCGCGTTGCTGGTCCTCGCCGCGTGGTTGCGCGGCGAGTGGCCCGAACGGGTGATCGCCACCACGCTGTTCGTCGGCGTGGTGCTCACCCGCCTCGTACGCTCGCCGCTCGCGATCCGTTACCACCAGCTCGAATGGCGCATCCTGGTGCTCGACCTGATCACCTTTGCGATCTTCGTGCTGGTGGCCGTGAGATCGGATCGCCGATGGCCGCTGTTCGCCGCCGCACTGATGGTGCCGTCCCTGCTGGCGCATCTGGGACACCTGATCAATCCGGGCTTTCACGCCGACGGTTACTCGATCGCGGGGCTGACGACCTACCTGCTGCTGCCGGTGATCGCGGGCGGGATCTGGCGGACGGCGCGACGGAGCCGGGCTGCGTCAGCGTGCGAACGCGGGAGTGCGCCCGCCAGCTGAGCTACCTGCTGCGCGACCTGCCCGATGCGACGCACGAGGCATGGGCGCTGGCGGCGGAGTTCGAGACGGTCGCGGCGACGCTGGCGGCCAGCCCGCACCGGATCAACGCGGTGGTACGCGATGGCGCGGCAGTCAGCGCCGCGCTCGCCTCCTTCGCCGAGACGATGCGCGAGGTGCTCGCGTGCCGCGTCGAGGACCGCCCGCTCGTGTCCGATTCGGCGGCACTGCACGACCTACTGCGCGCGCAGATGGCGTTCCTGCCGCGCGAGGAGGTGCGCGCGCTGTTCCTCGACGCGCGCAACCGGCTGATCCGGTCGGAGGTGATGGCGCGCGGAACGATCGACGCCGCGGCGATCCACGTGCGCGAGCTGATCCACCGCGCGCTCGACCTCGGCAGCACCGCGATCATCCTGGCGCACAACCATCCGTCGGGCGACCCGACGCCAAGCGCGCACGACGTGTCGCTGACGCGCGCGGTGATGAGCGCCGCCGCGCCGCTCAACATCACCGTTCACGACCATGTCGTCGTCGCGCGCGACGGGCAGGTCAGCCTGCGCGCCGTGGGGCTGATCTGATGCGCAGACGCCGCCCGCTCGACGTGATGGTGATCGAGCAGTCGCTCGATCCCGAACTGCCGCTCAGCCTCTACGAGCGGCTGCGCACCGCGATGACGATCCGTTCGGTGCCACACGGCGCCCAGGCGATGCGACTGATCGAGGCGGGCGACGATCCCGACATCATCGTGGTCGACCGGCGTGCGCCGGGCATCGACCTGCGCGCGATGCAGCGCCTCTTGCAGCAACGTACCGACCGGGCGGAGGCCGCGATTTCCTTGATCGATGGCGGGCGCGCGCTGATCCACGTCGGCGATTCGGCCGAGCCGATCGCGCTGCTGCACGACCTTGGGACGCTTCATGAGCCGGGCGAGGATGACGGCTGAACTGCTGCGCGTCTGTAACGCTGCATTGCAGCAAAAAAACGTCACGGCGCGATCACACGCGTGCGACGACGCCGACGTAAATGGAGCGGCCATTCAAGGAGGTTGCCCCGATGCACGAGTCCCCGCGTCACCGTAGCCTGATCGAGTCGATCCGCGCGTCGTTGCTGATGCTCGGGTTCGGATTGAGCGTGCTCGCATTCCTGATCGCGATCGATCGTCCAGAATGGTTCCACCTGCGCCCGGCCACCGGCACCGCCGCCGCAATGGCGAACGCCTCGACGCCGCCCGCGACGCAGACCGCGCAGCGCGTGGCCCCGGCGCGCGTCATCGGCTGACCCGGCCGGTCGGCGGCGTTACTTCGCCGCCACCAGCTTTCTGAAGCGATCGATCCCGCAGCGCGAACCGCTGCGCGACCGCAGCAGGTCACGGCGCGCGCAGATTTTGCCGTCCGCAGTCGGTTTCAGGTAGAAGCCCGAGTAGAAGTTCATCGCCGGGCACTCGTCGTCCAGCTTGGCACGGATGCGGCGCACGCCCTCGACGATCAGGTCGACATCGCCATCTTCGCTGATCGCGGCACCGGTCAGCGACTTCATCTCGACGCAGTGCGGCCCCTTTTTCTCACGCCACACAGGCGTAATCGGCGTCGCGCGCGCGCGCATGGGCGACACGCGCGGGATGCGGATGATCAGGCGTTCGTGGATGGTGAGCTGCGCCAGCTCGCTGCCCGCCCACGCGGGCGCTGCTTGTGCCGACACGAGCAACGGCGCCGCCGCGACGAGGAGCACGGGGGCAAGCAGTGCAGAACCCGGCAGCGAAGAAAGACGAACGCGCGTGAACATCGGCCTCGGTTGATTGCGTCCAAACGTTTGAACCTTTGATGAATTCGCCGCAAGACGCGGCGATGACACCTGCGCTGCGCGACCTCGCCACCACCTTGTCCGCCGATCTGCCGGCGCGCGCGATCGTCACCGACGCGGAGGCGATCGCACCGTGGCTGGTCGACTGGCGTCGCCGCTACCAGGGCCACGCCGACCTGCTGATCGAACCGGAAGATACCGCACAGGTGCAGTCGGTCGTCCGTGCGGCGGCGGCACACCGTGTGCCGCTGGTACCGCAAGGGGGCAACAGCTCGATGGTCGGCGGCGCGACGCCTCCCGCCGATGGCAGCGCGGCGATCCTGTCGCTCAGGCGCATGAAGCGGATGCGGCGGCTCGACCCCGACGCGGGGCTCGCGGTGGCGGAGGCGGGCGTGATCCTGGCCGAGCTGCACGAGGCGGCGCTGTCGGTCGGCAGGCGTTTCCCGCTGACGCTCGGCGCACGCGGATCGGCGACGGTGGGCGGCCTCGTTTCGACCAACGCGGGTGGCACGCAGGTGCTGCGCTTCGGGACGATGCGCGGGCTGGTCGCCGGGGTCGAGGCGGTGTTGCCCGATGGATCGCTCCACGATGGCCTGTCGCCGCTGAAGAAGGATAATCGCGGCTATGACCTGAACCAGCTGCTGATCGGGGCGGAGGGAACGCTCGGCATCGTCACCGCCGCCGCGCTGCGGCTGGTGCCCGCAATCGCCGCGCGTGCGGTCGCCTGGGTCGCGCTCGCGTCGCCCGACGACGCGCTGGCGCTGCTGCGACGCTTCCAGGCGGCGAGCGACGCGATCGAGAGCTTTGAATTGCTACCGCGCGAGTCGCTGGCCGCCGTGCTCGCCTATCTGCCCGACGCGCGTGCGCCGGTTGCCGCCGAGGCACCCTGGCATGTTCTGGTCGAAGTCACCGCCGCCGACGCGGGCGCGGATCCGGCCGGGATCGTCGAGCGCGTGCTCGCCGCGACATTGGCGGATGGCCTGATCACCGACGCGACGATCGCGGCGAGCGAGGCGCAAGCCGACGCATTCTGGCGCATGCGCGAGGCAATCTCGGATGCCGAGCGCGCGACCGGACCCGCCGCGCAGCACGACATCTCGGTACCCGTAGACACGATGCCGCGCTTCATGGTCGATGCCGCCGCTGCCTGCGAGGCGCGCTTCCCCGGCACGCGCGCGTCGGGGTTCGGGCATCTGGGCGACGGCAACGTTCATTTCCACGTTCGTGCGCCAAAGGGGACCGCCCCCGCACATTGGTACGGCGAGGAGGTACCGGTCGTCTCCGCCTTCGTCCACGATCTGGTGGTCGCGGCGGGCGGGTCGATCTCGGCCGAACACGGCATCGGGCAGATGAAGATCGCCGAGCTGGCACGTCTGTCGTCGCCCGCGCGAATGGGGGCGCTGCACGCGATCAAGCAGGCGCTCGACCCAAACTGGCTGTTCAATCCGGGCAAGCTGATCGCGCGCTGACGAGCCCGCGTCGGGGTCGATCGACCCGATCGTGCTTGCGCGCGCCACCCGCACCGAATAACTCGCGAAAAAACAACGCTCGTCCGGGAACTTTCCCGAACCGACACGATAACGAACACACCTGGAGATACGTTAATGGCCAGCGCGCCGCAGCTTCCGCTCTTCTACAATGGCCTGGAGCCGCTCTCGAGCGAGGCCCACGCGAACTATCGCATTCGCCCGGCGAACGTCGCCCCCTTCCTCGCGCAGCAGCACGCCGTGCCGCTGACCGTAGAGGAATTCCCGCTGGTGCAGCGTTTCATGCCGATCGTCTTCTCGGTCGGCGACGATGCGATCCCGATCGGGTTGATGGGGCTGAACGAGGGCGTCAACGTCTTCGTCGACGACGAGGGCAAGCTGATCCAAGACGATTTCTACGTTCCGGCCTATATCCGCCGCTATCCGTACATGCTCGCGCGCCTCAGCCCCGACGCGCAGGAACTGTCGCTGTGCTTCGATCCCACGTCGGATACGATCGGCCCGTTCGAAGACGGCGAGCCGATGTTCGCCGACGGCAAGCCGACCGAGATCGTGCAGAACGTGCTGCAGTTCACCGAAAGCTTCGAGCAGGCGGGTGCGCGCACCAGTCAGTTCATGAAGGAGCTGCGCGAGATGGACCTGCTGATGGATGGCGAGGTGTCGATCCAGCAGGAAGGCGTCGAGCAGCCGTTCGTGTATCGCGGGTTCCAGATGGTCGACGAGCAGAAGCTGGCCGACCTGCGCGGCGACCAATTGCGCAAGATTTCGCAGTCGGGCATGCTACCGCTGCTCTACGCGCACCTGTTCTCGCTCGCGCTGATGCGCGAGATCTTCTCGCGTCAGGTACGCCTGGGCAAGATGCCGCAGCCGCAGCTGTCGTTCTGACCGGAGACTGACATGACGCGATACGTCACCGACACCAACCGCTACTCGTCGGTGGCGATCGCGTTCCACTGGACCATCGCGCTGCTGGTGATCGCCAATCTGGTGATCGGCATCGGTCACGAAGGCGTTCCGGCGCTGCGCAAGCTGATGGGCGCGCACAAGGCGATCGGCATTACCGTGCTGGCGCTGTCCATTGCCCGCGTCGCGTGGCGGCTGACGCATCGGCCGCCACCGCTGCCCGCGAGCACACCCGGCTGGCAGCGCGGCACCGCGCACCTGACGCATTGGGCGCTCTACGCGCTGATGATCGCGATGCCGCTGACCGGTTGGGCGATGGTGTCGGCTCCTGACGCGACGCGACCCTTGAGCTGGTTCGGGCTGTTCAACGTGCCGTTGCTGCCCTTGTCAGGCGGCGCTGCGGACGCGGGTCATAGCGCGCACGGCGTGCTCGGCTGGCTGATGCTGGCGCTGGTCGTGCTGCACGTCTGCGCCGCGCTTTACCATCATTTCGGGCGCCGCGATCACGTGCTGGCGCGGATGGCGCCCGCGCTGCACCGCTGAGATCGAGCGTTGCAGAGAAACGGTGATTTTCTCGCCGCTTGCTTGAAACCTTTGCCGCCCGTCTTATGTTTGTTGCGTACGGTTCTTGTGTCCCCCCTTTCGCAAGGCCGTACGGCACATCTTCGATGTGCCTCCTCCCTGAACCTCGGCCACCGTGCTTTTAGCACGGTGGCTTTTTTTCATTCTGCCGCCTGTGCCAGGTCGTTCGGGGCAACGGCTGACAGAGCCTCGTCGCGCAGCGCGTCGATGATCGCGCGGACGAGCGCAACTGTCCGGTCCAGCCCTGCTCCCGGCAGGTCGAGCCGCGCGTCGAGGTAGAGCGCGCGATCAATCTCCAGCTGCACCGCGTGGATGTGCGCCGCGGGCTCAGCGTGCCGCTCGAGAATGTGCCCGCCTGCGTAGGGCGTATTGAGCGCGTGGATGAGTCCGGCCGCGGCGATCTCCGTCTCGACGCGCTGCACGAACCGACCCGCGGCCGAACGCCCGAACCGGTCGCCTACCACCACGCTGGTCCGCCCGCCCGGCAGCGGCGGCATCGAATGGAGGTCGAGCAGCACCGCGACGCCGAACCGGTCGCGCGCACGCTCGAGTATCTGCGCCAGCGCCGCGTGATAGGGGCGGTGATCGGCCGCGATCCGCGCCTCAACCTCGTCCGCACGCAGCCGGCGCCGCCAGATCTCGCCGGTGGCGCCCGTTCGTCGCGGCACGATGCCCAGCCCCGCCCGCACCTTGGCCGACAGGTGCGACCGCTTGGCTCCGTCGTCGAGCAGCGGATCACGCTCGTGCTCGGCGCGGTTGAGGTCGATCCAGGCGCGCGGTGCATCCTGCACTAGCAGCGTCTCGTCGCCGCGTGCCGGTAGCACGACCGCGTCGATGTAACGGTCCTCGAGCGCGCGCAGGCTGTCGCGCGAGGCATGCAGCGCGGCGTAGAGCGCGGCGGGATAGTCACGCCCGGCATGCGGCACCGACAATACCACCGGACTGTCGGGCACGGTGCTGCCGATGATGCGAAACGGTGCCGTCATGGATCGCCGACGGTATGGGAGCTTCGCCGCAGGAGCAACACCATGTGCCGCGTTGCGACGGCGTTCACCATTTCCGGCGGTGGAAAGTTACCCGTTCCGCAGGCATAGTCACGGTCGTTCGATCGAGGGTGATGATGATCAAGATTCTGCTGGCCGAGGACGACGCGGTGATGCGCGAATATCTGACGCGCGCGTTGGAACGGTCGGGCTATGCGGTGAAGGCGGTCGATCGGGGTACCGCGGCGCTGCCGCTGCTGGAGGAGGAATCCTTCGACCTGCTGCTGACCGATATCGTTATGCCGGAAATGGACGGGATTGAGCTGGCGCAGAAGGCGTCGGAGTTGGTGCCGTCCTTGCGCGTGATGTTCATCACCGGCTTCGCCGCGGTCACGCTGAAGGCGGGCAGCGCGATGCCGCAGGCGCGCGTCCTGTCCAAGCCGTTCCACCTGCGCGACCTGGTGCTGGAGGTCGATCGACTGTTCAACGTCGACGCATTGAATGAATTTAATTGAGCGCTTGCCATGCCTGGTGACCCCGGCTAGAGGCACCCCCCTCGGGCGTGTAGCTCAGTGGTAGAGCACTGTGTTGACATCGCAGGGGTCGCAAGTTCAATCCTTGCCACGCCCACCATGAAAGACCCGCTAGGCCGCCGGCTTAGCGGGTTTTTTCATGCTCCGTCCCGCTCGCAGCGAGATAGTTACCGCTGTGACTTGCGGGCGCGCACGGGGGTGTTAAGCCGGTAATACGCTTTCCTCGCGTTGCTTGCGGAGTTCCGATGCGCCTGATCCCCCTCGCCGCCCTCCTGCTCGCGACCGCTGCCCCGGCGTTCGCGCAGACGATCCATCAATATGGCGCGCTCGCGATCGCGCCGACCGGTGATCGGGTCGCGGCTGTAGAGAATGGCGCGGCGCGAGGCGTCATTACGTTCCGCAGCGCCGCCGACGGCCGCATCCTCAGGACGATCGATCCGTGCGCGACGTGTACCTATTCGGGCCTGACCTTCGCACCGAACGGCGACCTCGTCTTTCTGGCGCGTGATGCGAAGGCCGGCAACGTCCGCCTGATGGACGCCGATGCGAAGGCCACACGCACGATCGCGACGGTCGCGGGCATCGCACAGACGCCGCGCGTGTCGCCGGACGGAAAGCGCGTCGCGCTGCTCGTCACGCTGGGTGCGGCCAAGGAGGCGGGCGCGACGCAGGCGGGCGTGCGGATGGTCGGCGAGATCGGCGAGAAGAACGACGAGCAGCGCCTGGCCGTGTTCGACCTGTCTCGCGAGGCGAACGCCGTGACGCCGCTGTCGCCCGCGGGCCGCTACATCTACGAGTACGACTGGACGCCCGACGGGCGCGGCTTCGTCGCGACGACGGCGCTCGGCAACGGCGACAACAATTGGTGGGTGGCGAGCCTCGACGCGATCGATGCGACCACCGGGGCGGTGCGCTCGATCGCGAAGCCCGCGATGCAGCTCAACCAGCCGCGCGTCTCGCCCGACGGGCGCACGGTCGCGTTCATCGGCGGATTGATGAGCGATTTCGGCTCGATCGGCGGCGACGTGTTCACGGTACCGCTGGCTGGAGGTACCCCGCGCAACATCACCGAGGGCGCGAAATCGACCGTGACGACGATCGACTGGACGACGGGCGGCCTGCGCGCGGTGACGCTGGCGGGCGATCAGTTGCAGTTCGGCACGCTGACCCCCGGCCAGATGGTCAAGCCCGTCTTCTCCAAGCCGGCAAGTTCGGCTGCGGGTGACGGTCGCGCGGTGTTCTCCGCCGACGGGCGCGTCGCCGCCGCGGTGGTGCAGGATTACGAGCATGCGCCCGCGATCTACGCCGGGCCGCTGGCAAGCGTGCGGCAGATCACGCACGACAATGACACGCTGACCGCGCCCGGCACCGCGCGCAGCGTGTCGTGGAAGAACGAAGGCTTCGACGTGCAGGGCTGGCTGCTCGCGCCCAAGACGGCGATCGCGGCGACCGGCAAGACGCCGATGATCACGATGGTGCACGGTGGGCCCTCGGCCGCGAACATGCCGGGCTATCTCGCGCCGACCACCATGAACGCGGCGCTGCTGAACGCGGGCTATTACGTCTTCCTGCCCAATCCGCGCGGCAGCTACGGTCAGGGCGAGGCGTTCACCGCGGCCAACAAGCGCGACTTCGGCGGCGGCGACCTGCGCGACATTCTGGCGGGCATCGACGCGGTCGAGCGGGTCGCACCGGTCGACAACAATCGGCTGGGCCTCGGCGGCTGCAGCTACGGCGGGTTCATGGCGATGTGGGCCAACACGCAGACCAACCGGTTCAAGGCGATCGTCGCGGGTGCGGGGCTGTCGAACTGGGTCAGCTATTATGGCACCAACGGCATCGACCAGTGGATGCTGCCGTTCTTCGGTAAATCGATGTACGACGACATGAAAGCGTACGAGGACGTGTCGGCGATCTACCAGGCGAAGAAGGCAAAGACGCCGACCTTCATCTACGTCGGCGAGCGCGACATCGAGGTGCCGCCGACGCAGTCGATCGAGTGGTGGCACGCGCTGAAGAACCAGAACGTGCCGGTCAGCCTGGTGATCTATCCCGACGCGGGTCACTGCGTCAGCGGCGCGGAGCAGTCGAAGGATGTGCGCGCGCGTTCGATCGCGTGGTTCGACCGCTACGTGAAGGCGGCGCGCTGATCGCCATTGCGGGCTCTAACTCGCAGGACGAAGGTCCTGCGGTTGGCTTTTCCTTGACTTTGCGCGGTTAATCATCAAGCGGGCAGGCTCAGGAAGAACGGTTGCGAACACCGCGCCGGGCACCAATCGGACAATTGCATGAGCTTCGCCGACCTCGGCCTCTCCGACGAACTACTCCGCGCGGTGGGTGACACCGGCTATACCGAGCCGACGCCGATCCAGGCGTCCGCCATCCCCTCCGTGCTGATGATGCGCGACATGGTCGCGATCGCTCAGACGGGCACGGGCAAGACCGCGTCGTTCGTGCTGCCGATGATCGACATCCTGGCGCACGGGCGCAGCCGCGCGCGAATGCCGCGCAGCCTGATCCTGGAGCCGACGCGCGAACTCGCCGCGCAGGTCGCGGAAAACTTCGAGCAATACGGCAAATACCACAAGCTATCGATGGCGCTGCTGATCGGCGGCGTGCAGATGGGCGATCAGGTCAAGGCGCTGGAAAAGGGCGTCGACGTGCTGATCGCGACGCCGGGCCGACTGATGGACCTGTTTCAGCGCGGCAAGATCCTGCTGACCGGCTGTTCGATGCTGGTGATCGACGAGGCCGACCGCATGCTCGACATGGGGTTCATTCCCGACATCGAGGAAATCTGCACCAAGCTGCCGGCGCAGCGCCAGACCCTGCTCTTCTCCGCCACCATGCCCGCGCCGATCAAGAAGCTGGCCGATCGTTTCCTGACCAACCCGAAGACGATCGAGGTCGCGCGCCCCGCCACCACCAACACCAACATTACGCAGTGGGTGGTGCCGGTGAAGGGACAGGCGTTCGAGAAGCGCAAGGTCGTGCGTCAGCTGCTGCGCGGCGAGGACGTGCGAACCGCCATCATCTTCTGCAACCGCAAGACGACGGTGCGCGAGCTCAACAAGAGCCTGCAAGGTCACGGCTTCAAAAGCGGCGAGATCCACGGCGACATGGACCAGTCGGCCCGCATTGCCGAGCTAGAGCGGTTCAAGAACGGCGACATCAACATCCTCGTCGCCTCCGACGTCGCCGCGCGCGGTCTCGACGTGAAGGGGGTCAGCCACGTCGTCAATTTCGACGCGCCGTGGCACCCGGACGATTACGTCCACCGCATCGGCCGCACCGGCCGCGCGGGCGCGACTGGCGTCGCCTACACGCTGGTCGGCCCCGACGACGCCGAGAACATCCAGAACATCGAGAAGCTGACCGGCGAGAAGATCAAGACGCTCGATGCGCTGCCTGGCGAGCCCGAGGAGGAACGTCCCGCCCGCGCGCCGCGTCGCGAGCGCGCGCGGCGTGACGAGCCGGTCGCCGCACCGGCCGACGAGGCAGCGCCGCCGAGCCGCCGCACGCGTAGCGAGCAGCGTGAACCTGCCCCGCGAGCCGAGGCGCCGGCGCGTCAGTCACGCGAGCGGCCGGATCGCACGCGCGGCCAGTACAACGAGCCGCGTCGCGGTCGCCGCGACCGCGACGACGGCCCCGATGACGGCTGGAACGGCCCCATCCCCGACTTCCTGCAAGTGACGCTCACCAGCTGATCGAGCGCATGCAGCTGCCCACCGGAACCGTTGCGTCGCGGTAACGGTTCATCGCAACTGGTCGCGGACCCGATCCCGGGTCGATCGCGCGGCGTCGTAGGGGGCAGTCACACATGGCATTGAACGCGCGACGGATCGAGAATGGCGGTCTGGTGCTGTTCGCCGTGCTGGTCACGCTGTTCCTGGGCGCGATCGTGTCGAGCTTCGCCGCAGCGCTGTTGTGGAGCGTGCTGGCCGCGATCCTGTTCCAGCCACTCTACCGCCGCCTGCGCGCGCGCTTTCCGAACCGGGCGAACACCGCCGCGCTGCTGACGCTGCTGATCATCACCGTCGCGGTGGTCATTCCCACGCTGATCATCGGCACGATGGTGATCGATCAGGCGAGCGGCGTCTTTCAGAAGGTACGCAGCGGGCAGATCAACTTCGCAGCCTATTTCCAGCAGGTTCACGACGCGCTGCCGACCAGATTGCAGCAGCTGGCGGACAAGTCGGGTCTCGACAGTTTCGAGCGGACGCAGGCGCAGATCTCGAACGCGATCGGCAGCCGCGTCAGCCTGATCGCCAGCCGCGCGCTGTCGATCGGCGCCGACGCATTCGCCGCGATGATCGCGTTCGGCGTCGGGCTGTACGTCACCTTCTTCCTGCTGCGCGACGGCGAGCGGCTCGGCCCCGCGGTGTGCCGAGCGATTCCGCTCGAGCGCGGCGTGACCGAGCGGCTGGTCGATCGCTTCGTCTCGGTGATGCGCGCGACGATCAAGGGGTCGGTGATCGTCGGCCTGGTTCAGGGCGCGCTGGGTGCGATCACCTTCTGGCTGGTCGGGCTGCCCGCGGCGATGCTGTGGGGGCTGTTGATGGCGATCGCCTCGCTGCTGCCCGCGATCGGCCCCGCGATCATCTGGGTTCCGGTGGCGATCTACCTACTCGCGACCAGCGCGGTTTGGCAGGGTGTGGTGGTGATCGTGTCGGGTGCGCTGGTGATCGGCAGCGCGGACAATATCCTGCGCCCGATCCTGGTCGGACGCGACACCGGCATCCCCGACTGGGTCGTGCTGGTCACCACGCTGGGCGGCATCGAAACGCTGGGGTTGAGCGGGATCGTCGTCGGCCCGGTAGTTGCAGCGCTGTTCATCACCGCGTGGCAGATCATGACCGAGCAGCGCGAGCGTGGCGTGGCCACGCGGGACGACGACAAACACGGCACCGTCGATATGGCCGCCGACAACCGTTGACCGACGCCCCGCCCTCCCCGTGCATCCTCGTCTGCACGATGGATCGCGTGAGCGGGCTCTGCCTCGGCTGTTATCGCACAATCACCGAGATCACCGGCTGGTCGCGCGCTGACGACGACGAGAAGCGCGCGATCCTGGCGCGCGTCACGAAGCGCCGTGCCGCGCCTTAGCGCTGCGCCGCCGCGATGAGGGCATCGTCGATCTCGCGCGCACGCGCCCAGGCCGGCCGTTCGCGCAGGCGATCGACGTAGCGCGCGAACGCCTCGCGCTTCTCCAGCATGCCGAACTGCATGTAGAAGTCGATCGAGCTGCCGACATAGACATCAGCGGCGGTGAAGCGCGGACCCGCGACATAATCGTGCGCCGACACCGCCCCCTCCAGCACGTCGACCGCGCGCGCGAGATTGCCGTAGCCGATCATCGCCTCCTTCTCGGGCGGCAGCGTGACGCCCAGATGGCTGTCCATCATCGCGGACTCGATCGGGCCCGCGGTAAAGAACATCCAGCGGTAGTAAGCGGCACGCTCCTCCGCGCGGGGTGCAAGCTCTGCGTCCGGGAACGCCTCGGCCAGATAGGCGCAGATCGCCGCCGTCTCGCTCACCACCGCACCGTCGTGGATGATCGTCGGCACCTTGCCGAGCGGGTTGGCGGCGAGCAGGTCGGCCGACGCTGCGCCCCACTGCGTGACCACCGTCTCGCACGGCGCGCCGACCTCCTCCAGCATCCAGCGGACGATCCGCCCGCGCGACATCGGGTTGGTGAAGAAGGTCAGCATGATCGGCTCCGCTACAGGAACATCAAGAGAACACGGGCGGGATCAGGCGTCAAGGTAGCGGTGGAGGAACGCGATCGTGCGCGACCATGCGAGATCGGCGGCGGCCTTGTCGTACCGCTGCGCCGAGGTGTCGTTGTTGAACGCGTGGTCGACGCCCGGGTAGGTGTAGGCCTCAACCGGCTTCCCCGCCGCCTTCAACGCCGCGACCCACGGCTCCCCGGTCTGCGCGACGCGCGCGTCCTTGCCGGCATAGTGAAGCAGCAGCGGCGCGCTCACCTTTACGGCCTCGGCGGGATCGGGTGCGGGACCGTAGTAGGCTATACCCGCGCTCAACCGGTCGCCCGCCGCAATCGCGACGCGGTTGACGAGTGCCCCGCCCCAGCAGAAGCCGATCACCCCGACCCGCGTCGGCGGCGTGCCCGTGCCCGCGAAATGCCGCACGGCGCCCGCGGCCTCGCCGACTATCGTGTCGAGGTTCGCCGCTCCGATCATCTCGCGCGCGCGGTCCTCGTCCGCCGGCGTGCCGCCTTCGTCGAAGAGGAAGTCAGACGCGACCGCGAAGAAGCCGGCGAGCGCGACGCGCCGCGCGACATCCTGGATGTGCGGCGTCAGCCCGCGGTTCTCGTGAAACACCAGCACGGTCGCGGTCGGGCGCTTGCCGCGTGGGGCGGCGATATAGCCCTTGATCGGCTTGCCGCCGGCAACGGGTATGCGTGCGTTGGGGAAGGTCTTGAGCCTTTTGTCGTCGGGCGCGACGATCGCGGCGGTGGCGGGGGACGCGGCGATGCCACCGATCAGCACCTCGGCGGCGAGCGCGCTGCCGGTCAGCAGCGTCATCTCGCGCAGCAGCGTGCGTCGGTCGTGGTGCTCGTGGGTGAAGCGGTCGTAGATCGCGACCGCGCGGTCGCGGATGTCGTCGGTCATGCTCGTCTCCTGCGCGTCGTGCGAGAGACTAGCCGCGCACAGGCAATTGCCAAGCCGCTAAACCGGACGGGTCAGGCCTTCTCCAGCGTGCATTGCAGCGGATGCTGGTGCTGGCGTGCGAAATCCATCACCTGCCCGACCTTGGTCTCCGCGACCTCGTAGGAGAAGACGCCACACACACCGACGCCCTTCTGGTGGACGTGGAGCATGACGCGCGTCGCTTCCTCTGCGTTCATGCGAAAGAAGCGCTGCAGGCACAGCACGACGAACTCCATCGGCGTGTAATCGTCGTTGAGCATCAGCACGCGGTACGGCGTTGGCTTCTTCGTCTTGGCGCGCGTCCGCGTGGCGATGCCGACCCCGGTGCCTTCGCCATCGGAGTCGTCACCACGCCGCTCGGCCATGAGCAGCGGTGTCAGGGATCGTTGATCGGTCATCACGCGCACGTCGCAAAATATGGCAAGCCGGCGCCCGAGGGCAAGGCCCGCGGACACGAAAAGGGCGACCGGGCATGTCGCCCGGCCGCCCCTTCCAACATTCGATCGGCAGATCAGGCGGCGGTACGCACCTTCTCGGCCGCAATCGCGACGCGGTTCTGGATCGGCTGCGCGATCTCGCCGACAAGCTTCAGCGTCGCCTCGGTCGAGCGCGAGGTCTCGGCGACCAGCGCGTCCATCGAGGTGCGCAGATACTCGCCCTGCAGCTTGAACAGGTCGGCAGGCGAGCGAACCTCGGCCATCGACTTGAGCGTCTGCACGGTCGCGTCGAACGACTGCTTGGCGAAGGCGGCGCGCGCCTGCGCCATCGCTTCCATGCCCTTGAACGCAACGCGGGTCGACTCGACCATCGCCTCGACGTTGCCCTGACCGAAGGCGGTCATGTCGTCGAACGCCTGCTTGCCCTTGCCCATCGCGCCCTCGGCCTTCGCCTGCATCGTCTCGGCGGTGTTCTGCATCGTGTCGGTCATAATATGGTTCTCCTGGCTGGCGGGTGCCGTCGTTGCGGCGGTCGGTTGGTCGTCGCTGGGATGGGGAGCGTCCGTCGTCGACGTGGCTTCGTCGATCGGCAGGTGCGCGATGGCTTCGATGACTTCGTCGATCGGCTTGTCGGCATTCGACGTTGCCGAAACCGGCTCAACGCCAGCGGCGAACGGCACGGCTACAGCCCCGCTCTTGGACGCACGCGATGTACGCTTCGGCTTGATGGTCGACTCGGGCAAGACGCTTCCTCACCTATCCTTGCTGCACTGCACAATAGCGAGCGGAAGCGGCCGGTTCAAGCCTATTGTGCAGTGCAGCAAGGAAAATCAGCGCTGGCGCACGTAGCTCCCCGGCGCAGGCTCGATCGCTGGCAACGCGCCCCGGCCCGGCTGACGCGCCCCGGCCGCCTCCACCATCTCGGTGCCGCGGCTGCGTAGCCAGGCGATCCAGTCGGGCCACCAGCTTCCCTTCGTCTCGCGCGCCCGTGCGACGAAGTCGGCGAGCGTGTCGGGCGGTGCCGCATCGTCGTCGAGCGTCCAATGCTGGTATTTGTTGGCGGCGGGCGGGTTGACCACCCCGGCGATATGCCCCGACCCGGCGAGCACGAAGCGCGTCGGGCCGCGGAACTGCCGCGTCAACTCCCATACGCTCTCCGCCGGCGCGATGTGATCCTCGCGCCCCGCCTGAATGTAGGTCGGCGTCTCGACGCGCGTGAGGTCGAGCGGCGTGCCGTTCACCGACAACCGGCCGGGCTCGACCAGCAGATTGTCGCGGTACAGATCGGTCAGATAGCTGTGGTGCCAGCCTGCGGGCAGGTTGGTCACGTCGCCGTTCCAGTGGAGCAGGTCAAAGGCGGCGTAATCCTTCCCCAGCAGGTAGTTGTTGGTGACGTAGTTCCAGATCAGGTCGCGCCCGCGCAGCAGATTGAACGTCGCCGCCATGTAGCGCCCGTCGAGGAACCCCTCGGGCGACAGCGAGCGGATCAGCGCCAGCTGCTCGTCGGTGACGAAATGCTTGAGCTCGCCCGCGTTGGCGAAATCGACCTGGGCGGTGAAGAAGGTCGCGCTCCTGACCTTCTCCGCCTCTCCGCGCGCGGAAAGATAAGCGAGCGTGGCGGCGAGCGTCGTGCCCGCGACGCAGTAACCGATCGCGTGCACGTCCGCGACGCCCAGCAGGTCGCGGATCGTATCGACTGCATCGATCTGCGCGGCGACGTAATCGTCCCAGGTCACGTCGGCCATCGACGCGTCGGCCGACTTCCACGACACCATGAACACGCTGACGCCCTGCTCCACCGCCCAGCGGATGAAGCTCTTCTCCGGCGAGAGGTCGAGAATGTAGAAGCGATTGATCCACGGCGGAAAGATAACCAGCGGCGTCTCCAGCACCTGCTCGGTCGTCGGCGCATAGTGGATCAGCTCATAGAGGCGCGTCCGCTTCACCACCTGCCCCGGCGTGGTGGCGAGGTTTCGGCCGATCTCGAACGCGGTCTGGTCGGTGTGGGTCAGTTGCCCGCGACCGAGATCGGCGACGAGGTTCTGCATCCCCTTGACCAGGTTCTGGCCGTTGGTGGCGAGCGCCTCCTGCATTACCTGCGGGTTGGTGAAGGGAAAGTTCGACGGGCTCATCGCCTCGACGAAACCGCGCGCGGCGAAGCGCAACTGCGCGCGCTGTACCTCGTCGACGCCGTCGAGCGCGTCGACGCCGCGCATCAGGTGATCGGACAGGAGCGCGTAGCTCTGCCGGATCCAGTCGAACGCCGGTGTCTGCCAGCTCGCGTCGGCGAAGCGCTTGTCCTTTTCCGGCGCGCGCGCGGCCTCGCCTGCGGGAGCCACGAAGCGTTCCCACAGTCCCAGCTGGTCGCGCCAGAAATCGGCCACCTGCCTTGCCGCCTGCCCCTGCGCGACGCCGGGCAGCGCCTTGCTCGCCTCGACCATCGCGGTTTGCGCCTGCGTCATCAGCGCGGTCCACTGCTCGACCGCCAGCGCGGCAGGCGACCTGGTTGCGCCGTCTCCGGTTCCGGCGCTGCTCGATCGATCGGCCACCCGCGTCTCTCCCGTCTGTTGCCTGCCCGCGTTGCTTATCTTTGCCGCCGCGAAGCAGAACCGCATTTGGTATCTAGCGGCGTTCACCTTTATAGGAAACGTGCGAAAGGGAGCATGATGTCCGACGAATTCTACCGCATGAAGCGTCTGCCGCCCTACGTGATCGCGGAAGTGAACGCGATGCGGGCCGCGGCGCGCGCGGGCGGGGAGGACATCATCGACCTCGGCATGGGCAACCCCGACCTGCCCCCGCCCGACCACGTGATCGACAAGCTGGTTGAGGTCGCGAAGAAACCCGACGCGCATGGTTATTCGGCATCGAAGGGCATTCCGGGCCTGCGTCGCGCTCAGGCGAATTATTACGGTCGCCGCTTCGGGGTAGACGTCGATCCCGAGACCGAGGTCGTCGTGACGATGGGATCGAAGGAAGGGCTCGCCAGCCTCGCCACCGCGATCACCGCGCCCGGCGACGTCGTGCTGGCGCCCAACCCGTCCTACCCGATCCACACGTTCGGCTTCATCATCGCGGGCGCAACGATCCGCGCGGTGCCGACGACGCCCGACGAGCGCTATTTCGAGAGCCTCGAACGCGCGATGAACTTCACCGTGCCGCGCCCCAGCGTGCTGGTGGTCAATTACCCGTCGAACCCAACCGCGGAGGCAGTCGACCTCGCCTTCTACGAGCGGCTGGTCGCCTGGGCGCGCGAGAACCAGGTGTGGATCATCTCCGACCTCGCTTATTCCGAGCTGTATTTCGACGGCCGCCCAACGCCGTCGATCCTGCAGGTCAAGGGCGCGAAGGATGTCGCGATCGAGTTCACCTCGCTGTCCAAGACCTATTCGATGGCGGGCTGGCGGATCGGTTTCGCGGTCGGCAACAAGACGCTGATCGCGGCGATGACGCGGGTGAAATCCTATCTCGATTACGGCGCGTTCACCCCGATCCAGGCAGCCGCCTGCGCGGCGTTGAACGGTCCGCAGGACATCGTCGAGAAGAACCGGCAGCTGTATCATAAGCGCCGCGACGTGATGGTGGAGAGTTTCGCACGCGCGGGCTGGGACATTCCCGCACCCCCCGCGAGCATGTTCGCCTGGGCGCCACTGCCGCCCGCGCTCGCGCATCTGGGCAGCCTCGAATTCTCCAAGCAGTTGCTCACCCACGCCAAGGTCGCGGTCGCGCCTGGTGTCGGTTACGGCGAGAACGGCGAAGGCTTCGTGCGCATCGCGATGGTCGAGAACGAGCAGCGGCTGCGCCAGGCGGCGCGCAACGTGAAGCGCTACCTGCAATCGATGGGCGTCAACACGCCCGGCCGCGTTAGCGTTTGACGCGCTTGAGGTACGATGAAGCGAGCACCTGCGCGGTGAGCGGATCGTCCACGCTGCCGCAGGATCGGCTCGGACGATGACGGTCACCCCGCTCTATTCGCTCGCCGGGGTGCTCGTCGGCATGCTGGTCGGATTGACCGGCGTCGGCGGCGGGTCGCTGATGACGCCGCTGCTGGTGCTGCTGTTCGGCTTCCACCCGACCACCGCGGTCGGCACCGATTTGCTCTACGCCTCGGCGACCAAGGCGGTCGGGACGGGCGTCCACGGATCGCGCGGCACGGTCGCCTGGCATGTCGTTCGCCGGCTGGCGCTCGGCAGCATTCCCGCCACGCTCGCGACGCTGCTGGTGCTCAGCCGCGTGCCAAAGAGCGATCAGACCAGCAGCGTCATCGCGCTGATCCTCGGCGCCGCGCTGGTTGCGACCGCGGTGGCGCTGTTCTTCCGCCAGCGGATCGTCGCGCGGCTGGCACCCCGGTTCGAGCGATTGCCCGCCCACCGGCTGGCACAGCTGACCACCTTGCTGGGCGTGGCGCTGGGCGTGATGGTGTCGCTCACCTCGGTCGGGGCGGGTGCGCTGGGCATGACGGCGCTGCTGATCCTGTACCCGCATCTGCCGGTCAAGCGGCTGGTGGGATCGGACATCGCGCACGCGGTGCCGCTGACGCTGATCGCGGGGCTGGGGCATTGGTGGATCGGATCGGTTGATGTCGGGCTGCTCGTCTCGCTGCTGCTCGGATCGGTGCCCGGCATCATCACCGGCAGTCTGATCGCGACGCGGGTGTCTGACCGCGTCCTTACCCCCGTGCTTGCGGTTACGCTGGCGATCGTCGGCGTGAGATTGCTGTTCTGATGCGCGCCACGCCCCTCTTGACCCGCCCCGGCTTCGCTTTCTCGACGCTGTTCAAGGTCCGCTACGCCGAGATCGACGGGCAGAAGATCGTCTTCAACTCGCGCTATCTCGAATATGCCGATGTCGCAGTGACCGAGTTCTGGGACTGGACCGGCATCGCCGAGGCGGTTGAGGAGTGGCGGCACACCGAGTTCAACGTGCGCCGCGCCGAACTCGATTACCTCGCCCCCTTCCGCCTCGGCGACGAGGTCGAGGCGTTCGTGCGGATCGAGAAGCTCGGCACTACCAGCATCACGAAGCGGTTCGAACTGGCGAACCCCGCAACCGGCACATTGTGCTGTGCGATCACGATGGTGAGCGTTCACGTCGATCTGGCGAGCGGCCGTCCCGTGCCGCTGCCGCCGGCGATCCGCACGTACCTGGAGCGACTGCCGACCGGCGTCAGCTAGCCGCCTGCTCCTCGACGTCGCCGGGCAGCGCCCAGTGCAGGTCGCCCTTGCCAAGCGCGCGGCCGTCGTGGCTCAGCACCGCGACCTGCTGGATCGGACGCCCGTCGCGCACGTCGACCAGGATCGGGAACGCCGGGCTGCCCGTCTCCCAGCGCTCGCCCCATTGCCTGAGCGCCACCATCGCGGGCAGCAGCGCGAACCCCTTGTCGGTCAAATTGTAGACGATCTTGCGCCGGTCCTCCGGCACGCTGGCGCGCGCCATGATGCCGTGTTCGACGAACCGCGCCAGCCGGTTGGCGAGGATGTTGCGCGCGATGCCGAGTTCCTGCTGCAGTTCCTCGAAATGGTGCAGCCCGTTGAAGCTGGCGCGCAGGATCAGGAACGCCCAGCGATCACCCATCAGCTCCAACGCCGCGGGCAGCGAGCATTCCGCCAGATTTTCACGCACTTGACCCATCACGCATCCTCTTCGCAGCCCAGCCTAGCTCAACGTCAAGGCGGGCTGAACCGCTTTTCAAGTTCTCTGACATAGGTTCGTGATCGCAACTCGCATATGCGAGTTTCTGCTTGAAACTGTTTATGGAGGAGAATAAGTAGCGATTCGCAACTTCTTTCAACGGAGCCTCCCCATGATCCGTCGTATCGCTTCCGCCGTCATCGCCACCGCCGCCATCATCGGGGCGACCGGCGTACAGGCACAGGTGCCGGGCTATTACGTCGCCACGCCGATCGCGAAGGTCGCGAAGACCCGCCTGATCACCCGCTCGACGCTGTGGTCGCAGCAGAACGGCGCGTTCGTCGCGATGCGCGCGCCCGAGCGCGACACGGTGCTATGCCAGCTGGTCGCGCGCGATGTCGGCGGGCTGTCCTCGTTCGTCGTCGGCGGCAAGGCCTATGACGCCGCGCAACTCGACAAGTGCAACGGCAAGGCAGGCCTTGCGGCGCAGAGCGTCGCCGCCAACTGATTAACACCGTTTACGCCATCGCGGCGCCCTCTCCAGCCGCGAGATCGTGAGCCCTGGTCGCAACTCCCGCGACCGGGGCTCTTTTTTGCGCGCTCGATCAGCCAGAGCGAAGCAATTGTGTTGCAAAGCAGCAGCCAATCATCCCATCGTAGCATTGTGCTCAGACAGTACGAACTGGTCGACCGGGTGCTCGACTACGACCCCGACGCCAACGAGGCGATGCTCAACCGCGCCTATGTCTTCTCGGTCAACGCGCACGGAACGCAGAAGCGCGCCAATGGCGACCCGTATTTCAGCCACCCGATCGAGGTCGCGGGCATCCTGACCGAGCTTCATCTCGATGACGAGACGATCGCCACCGCGATCCTCCACGACACGGTCGAGGACACGGTCGCGACGCCGGAAGAGATCGAGCGCATCTTCGGCGGCAATGTCGCGCGGCTGGTCGACGGCGTGACCAAGCTGTCGAAGATCGAGGCGCAGACCGAGAGTGAGCGCGCGGCGGAGAACCTGCGCAAGTTCCTGCTCGCCATGTCGGGCGACATCCGCGTGCTGCTGGTCAAGCTCGCCGACCGGCTCCACAACATGCGGACGCTGCACTTCATCGCCAAGCCCGAGAAGCGCCGTCGCATCGCCAAGGAGACGATGGACATCTACGCCCCGCTCGCCGAGCGGATCGGGATGTACGAGTTCATGAAGGAGATGCAGACGCTCGCCTTCCAGCAGCTCGAGCCCGAGGCGTACGAATCGATCACCAAGCGGCTGGCGCTCCTGAACGAAGGCGGCGGCGATCGTATCGCCAAGATCGGCTCGGGCCTGCACCTGCTGCTCGCGCGCAAGGGGATCGAGGGCGAGGTGTCGGGGCGGCAGAAGCACCCGTACAGCATCTGGCGCAAAATGCAGGAGCGCCACATCAGCTTCGAGCAATTGTCTGACATCATGGCGTTCCGCGTCATCGTGCCGACGGTCGAGGACTGCTACAAGGCGCTGGGCATCATCCACGGGCGCTGGCCGATGGTGCCCGGGCGCTTCAAGGACTTCATCTCGACGCCCAAGCGCAACGGCTACCGCTCGCTCCACACCAGCGTGATCCATGCCGAGAACCGTCGCATCGAGATCCAGATTCGCACCGAGGAAATGCATGCCGAGGCCGAATACGGCCTCGCCGCGCATTGGGCATACAAACAGGCCGGCGACCACGCCGCCCCCGCCGGACCCGACAACCGCCCGAGCTGGATCGCCGACCTGGTCGAAATTCTCGACAATGCCGAGACGCCCGAGGAACTGCTCGAGCATACGCGCATGGCGATGTACCAGGACCGCATCTTCGCGTTCACGCCGAAGGGCGAACTGATCCAGCTGCCCAAGGGTGCGACGCCGATCGACTTCGCCTACGCCGTCCACACCGATCTGGGTGATCAGGCGGTCGGCGCGAAGATCAACGGCCGCGTCGTGCCGCTGCGTACCCCGATCGAGAACGGCGATCAGGTCCAGGTTCTGCGCAGCAAAGCACAGGAGCCGCAGGCGAGCTGGCTGTCGTTCGCGATCACCGGCAAGGCGCTGGCCGCGATCCGCCGCCATCTGCGCATTACCGAGCGCGAACAGTCGATCACACTCGGGCGCAAGCTGTTCGACGACATCGTCCACCGCTTGCCCGCGACGCTCGCAGCCGACGCGATGACCCATGCGCTCGCGCGGTTGAAGCTGCCCGACGAGGGCGCGCTGATGCAGGCGATCGCGCGCAAGACGCTGACCGATCAGCAGGTCATGGAGGCGCTGATGCCGGGTTCGGCGGGCGCCGATGTCGCGCACGCGCCGCAGTCGAGCGCGATCTCGATCGAGGGGCTGGCGCCCGGCGTCGCCTATGAACTGGGCACCTGCTGCCATCCGGTGCCGGGCGACCGCATCGTCGGGTTGCGCCGCCCCGACGCGTCGATCGAGGTGCACGCGATCGATTGCGCGACGCTCGCCGATCTGGCCGAACGGTCGGAGGAGGAAACCGACTGGATCGACGTCAAATGGGGCAACAAGACCGAGGGCGCGACCGCGCGCATCTCGGTCGAGGTCAAGAACGAGCCCGGCACGCTCGGCAGCCTCGCCACCATCATCGGCCAGCACAAGGCCAACATCATCAACATCCGGCTCGACAGCCGCGACACGCAATTCCACACCAACACGATCGACGTCGAGGTACACGACGCGCACCAGCTGATGCGGCTGCTCGCCGCACTTCGCGCCGCCGACATGGTGAACGCCGCCGAACGCGTGTGAAGCGCGCACGACGGGAGACGTGTCTTAGCCTCTTGCAACACCGGCGCGGAGGGTTAGGCTCACACACCTGACCTTTCTCGCGCACAGGATGCACCCGCATGGATCGCCGCTCTTTTCTCGCCGCCGGAACCGCGACCGCGGCGCTCAGCGCACTGCCCTTCTCGCGCGCGATCGCGCAGACCGCCGGCGCCCCCGCGGCTGCCGCAGCCGCGCCGGGTGACGCGAAACTGACCGCCGCGTTCGACCGCGTGCTGGCGCAGACGGTCGCCAACTCGCCCGAGTTCGCGACCTCGCTCGGCTTCGACAAGGGTGCCAACGCGCACCTGCGACACGAATTGAGCGACAACGGCCCCGGCGCGCTCGCCAAGGATCTGGCGCTCTACAAGCAGATGCGCGCGGAGGTTGCCGCGATCGACCCGAACACGCTGTCGCCGCAGGCGAAGATCGACCGCGAGGTCGTGCTCTACAACATCGATTCGCAGATCGTCGGCCCGGAACGGTTCGGGCTCGGCTCGCCGCAGGGCCCCTATCCGATCACGCAGCAGGACGGCGTATATTTCTCGCTTCCCGATTTCCTCGCCTCGACCCACCCGGTGCAGACCGCCGACGACGCGGAGGCATATCTCGATCGCCTGTCGCTGATGGACCGCCAGCTCGACGGCGAGAGCGCGGTGCAGCGCGAGCAGGCGGCGAAGGGACGCGTCGCGCCCGATTTCTCGATCGACCTGACGCTCGGGCAGATGGCGAAGCTGCGCGGGGTGCCGGCGGGCGAGAACGGGCTGGTCCAGTCGCTCGTCACGCGCGCGAAGGCGGCGAACCTGCTCGGCGACTGGCAGGCGCGCGCGACCAAGATCGTCGAGAGCCAGGTCTATCCCGCGCTCGACCGGCAGATCGCGCTGATGAAGCAGCTGCGCACCGGCGCGCGCTCGGCCGCGGGCGTGTGGGCGATCCCCGGCGGCGACGCGATCTACGCCGCCGCGCTCGCGCAGGCGACCACCACCACGCTGACGCCCGACGAGGTGCACCGCATGGGGCTGGAGCAGGTCGCCGACCTGTCGGCGCAGCTCGACACGATCCTCAAAGGTCAGGGCATGACGCAGGGCAGCGTCGGCGCACGGCTCGACCAGCTCAACAAGTCGCCGGCGCAGCTCTATCCTGACAGCGATGCGGGCCGCGCCGCGCTGCTCGCCAGCCTGAACGAGGGCGTGAAGTCGATGCAGGCGCGGCTGCCACGCGTATTCAGCAGCCCGCCCAACGCGCCGCTCGAGATCAAGCGCGTCGACCCCTCGATTCAGGACGGCGCCCCGAACGGTTATTACTTCCGCGCGCCGCTCGATGGCTCGCGCCCGGCGATCTACTGGATCAATCTGAAGAGCGTCGGCGACTGGCCCAAGTACACGCTGCCGAGCCTGACCTACCACGAGGGCGTGCCGGGGCATCACCTGCAGATCTCGACCGCGCAGCGCGCACCGACGCACCCCTTGCGCAAGATCGCCTTCTTCAACGCCTATCTGGAAGGTTGGGCGCTCTACGCCGAGCAATTGGCGGACGAGATCGGTGGCTACGCGACGCCGGTCGAACGCGCGGGGTACCTGCAGAGCTTCCTGTTCCGCGCCGCGCGGCTGGTCGCCGACACCGGCATCCATACCAAACGCTGGACCCACGCGCAGGCGACCGATTACTTCGTCAACACGGTCGGCTTCGCGCGTGGACGCTCGCAGCGCGAGGTCGAGCGCTACTGCGTCTCGCCGGGGCAGGCATGCTCCTACAAGATTGGACACGCCGCATGGCTGCGCGCGCGCGACAATGCCAAGCGGATCGCGGGCGCAAAGTTCGACATCAAGCACTTCCACGACGTGCTCGAATCGGGCGCGATGCCGCTGTCGATGCTGGAGCGGATCGTCGAGGAGCGCGCGCGCTCGGTCGCCTGATCGGTCGTGGCGGGGCCGGGCTCACCCGCGCCCCGCTTGCAACCCTCTCCCCTCCTCCCGCATTGTGACCGGATCGGGAGGACCACCATGCGTTATCTGTTCGCCGCTACCGCGCTCGCCGCGGGCACCATCGCCACGACCGCGACACCCGCGGTCGCCCAGTCGATCTCCGCCAGCGACAAGGCGCAGGGCGCACAGGCGAACCCGCAGCTGCTCGCCGAGTTCGGCGGCGCCTATGACGGGCCGCAGGCCGCCTATGTCGAGCAGGTCGGCAAGCGCGTCGCGGTGCAATCGGGGCTGTCGAACGCGCAGGGCGACTTCACCGTCACCCTGCTCAACTCGCCGGTCGAGAACGCGTTCGCGATCCCCGGCGGCTACATCTATGTCACGCGACAGCTCATGGCGCTGATGAACTCGGAGGCCGAACTCGCCTCGGTGATGGGCCACGAAGTCGGCCACGTCGCCGCCCGCCACTCCGCCGGGCGCAACCGCACTGCGTCGATTGGCGGGCTGCTCGCCGGCGTCGTCGGCGCGGTCGCGGGCAACGGTGCGCTGGGGCAATTGGTCGGCCGCGGCGCGCAGCAGGCCGCCTCGCTCTACACGCTCAAATACGGCCGTGATCAGGAATATGCCGCCGACGGGCTGGGGGTGAAGTACATCACCGCCGCGGGCTACGATCCCTACGCCGCCGCCGACATGCTGGCGCAGCTGAATGACGAGACGGCGTTGCAGGCGCGCGTCGCCGGGCGCGATGCGAACGCGGTGCCGACCTGGGCCTCGACGCACCCGAACGGCGCCGACCGCATCCGTCGCGCCCGCGCGCTCGCGCAGGCGACGGGACGCAGCGAGCCGGCGGCGCAGCAGGACACCGCCTTCCTGCGCCGGCTCGACGGGCTGCGCTACGACGACGACCCCGCGCAGGGCGTGATCGACGGGCAGACGTTCCGTCATCCCGCGCTGCGTGTTAGCTTCACTGCCCCCGCGGGCTATCAGATCAATAACGGCACCGACGCAGTGACCGTATCGGGCAGCGGAGGTCAGGCGCAGTTCCGCACCGCTGCGGCGACCAGCGACCTGCCCGGCTTCATCGCGCAGCGCTTCTCCAGCCTGGGCGCATCCGCCAGCGGCGAGGTGCGGACCGGACGTACGAACAACATCGCTTACGCTTACTCAACCGTCGGCGCATCGGCGAACGGTCGGGCCGTTGACGCGACGATCGTCGCCTATAGCTTTCCCAACGCCACCTACAATTTCACGCTCGTCACCCCGCGCGGCGCGGGCATCGGCGCGTTTGAACCTCTGATCGAGAGCCTTGCACCCTTGAGCGCCACCGAGGCCGCGGCGATCAAGGGCAAGCGCATTCGCGTTGCGACCGTCAAGGCCGGCGACACGGTCGATAGTCTCGCACGGCAGATGGCGTACCCGAACTACCAGCGCGAGCGGTTCCTGACGCTCAACGGCCTTGGAGGCGACGCGCGCCTTACCCCCGGCATGCTGGTGAAGCTGGTGGTCGCGGGCTGATCCGCATCTGACGAACGGCGCGCGGCGCGGGGCCAGCCGCACGCGCGCCTTTGCGTTCGCGCCAACGGTGCTTTACCCGAGCGACCATGTCCCGCCCGCTCGCAAACCACGCCGTCGCCCGCCGCCCTGCCATCTCGGTCGTCATCCCGTGCTACAACGAGGAGGCGACGCTGCCGCTGCTTCACGCGCGTGTGTCGGCGGCGGTGCGCGGCGTCGTCGGCGACGATCACGAGATCGTGCTGGTCAACGACGGCTCGCGCGATGGCAGCTGGGGGGCGATGCAGCGGCTGGCGAGCGAGGATTCGCACGTCGTCGCGGTCAATTTGTCGCGCAATCACGGTCACCAGCTGGCGCTGACCGCGGGGCTCGACCTGTGCGCGGGCCAGTATATCCTCATCATCGACGCCGACCTACAGGACCCGCCCGAGCTGCTCGGCGATATGTGCGAGGCGATGGCGCGCGAGGGCGCCGACGTCGTCTACGCGGTGCGGCGCAAGCGGCAGGGCGAGACGTTGTTCAAGAAGGCGACTGCCGCGGCCTTCTACCGCGTGCTCGACCGCGTCACCGACACGCCGATCCCGCTCGACACCGGCGACTTCCGCCTGATGACTAGGCGCGCGCTCGACGCATTGCTGTCGCTGCCCGAGCAGGCGCGCTTCATCCGCGGCATGGTCGCCTGGGTCGGCTTCCGCCAGGTGCCCTTCCCCTACGACCGGGCCGAGCGGCACGCGGGCGAGACCAATTATCCGCTCGGCAAGATGGTGCGGCTCGCGCTCGACGCCGTCACCGGCTTCTCGACCGCGCCGCTTCGCTGGGCGAGCCATTTGTCGGTGGTGCTCGCGGGCGTGTCGCTGCTGCTGCTGTTCTACATCGCCTGGGGCTATTTTGCGGGCGACCGGGTGCAGGGCTGGACCTCGACCATGCTCGTCGTCGTCGTGCTGAGCTCGATTCAGATGTTCGTGCTCGGCATGATCGGCGAGTATCTGGGGCGGCTCTACATCGAGGCGAAGCGGCGCCCGCTCTATCTCGTCGCCGACATCGCGGGGCCGGTGCACGGCCGCGCGACGCTGGGGTTCCAGGCGGAGGCGACGATAGTCCCGTCGGAGCAGGTCGCGGGCGAGCGCGTTGCGTAAGTCGCGCGGCAAGCCGGACAGCGCAACACGCTTTCCCTTTGTGTTGCCGCCGCGCTTGACCTAGATCACCCGGCGCACCGCTTGGGGACTGGATTGGCGACACAACCCGCCTTGTTCGACGCCGGCACCCACGCGCGCCGCTGGGTCGGCGATTATTGCGCGACGGCGGGTGGCGCTGACGTGCTGTGCGGCTCGGGCGACCTCGCCTGGACCGCGATGCTCGAGGAGCTCGCCGCGGTCGCGGGCGACAATCTCGGCCACGCGCGCGAGCGGGTGCAGCGTCACTCGGTCGATATCGGCACTGGTTTCCGCGTCATCGGCGAGGCGAACGAGCGGCCGTGGCCCCTGTCGCCCGTGCCGATGCTGATCGACAGCGACGAGTGGCAGCAGATCGAGCGCGGTGTGGTGCAGCGTGCCGAGTTGCTCGAACTGATCCTGGGCGACCTCTACGGCCCCGGCAATCTCGTGTCGCGCGGGCACCTGCCCGCGGCGCTGGTGACGGGCAGCCCGCATTTCACGCGCCCACTGGTCGGGCTCGCGCCACCGGGTGGCCACCACCTTCACTTCGTCGCAGTCGAACTCGGGCGTGGCCCCTCGGGCGAGTGGCGCGTGCTCGCCGACCACCTGCGTATGCCCACCGGGGCGGGCTACGCGCTGGAGAACCGGCTGGCGGTCAGCCGCACGCTCGGCGGTCTGCAGGCGCGGCTGAACGTGCGCCGCCACGCGCCCTTCTTCGCCGCGTTCCGCGATGGCCTCGCCGCCGCGTGCCGGCGCAGCGACCCGCGGATCGGGCTGCTGACCCCTGGCCGCTACAACACGAGCTATCCCGAACAGGCGCATCTCGCGCGCTATCTGGGGCTGCTGCTGGTCGAGGGCGACGACCTCGCCGCGCTGGAGGACAAGGTCTACGTTCGCACGATTGCGGGGTTGAAGCGGATCGATGCGCTGTGGCGCCGCGTCGACCCGCGGTTGTTAGACCCGCTCGCGTTCGACAGCCATTCGCGGATCGGCGTGCCCGGGCTGATCGACGCTTATGCGGCCGGGAACGTCGTGCTCGCCAACGCGCCGGGCGCGGGCGTGCTGGAGAGTGCAGCAATGGGCGCATTCCTGCCGCAGCTGTGCACGCGGCTGACCGGAGATGAGTTGCACCTGCCGCAGATCGCGACCTGGTGGTGCGGCCAGCCGTCCGAGTGCGCGCACGTCGCGGAGGAGCATCGCTCGATGCTGCTCTCCTCCGCCTTCGGCAGCGCGACGCTCGGCCTGCCGGGCGAGCGCGCGGTGGCGGGCAGCGATCTGGACGACGAGGCACGCACGCGCTTCCTCGCCGACCTCGACCGGCGCCCGCAGGATTATGTCGGTCAGGAGGTGGTACGGCTGTCGACCATGCCGGTCGTCGTCGGCGACGCGCTGGTGCCGCGTCCCTTCACGCTGCGCGTCTTCGCCGCGCGCGACGGCGAGGGGCGATGGCAGGTGCTGCCCGGCGGCTTCGCGCGGATCGGTGAGCATGCCGACAATCGCGCCGCGGTGATGGGCGAGGGCATGTGGTCGGCCGACGTCTGCGTCCACGGTGAGGAGCCGGTACCATCACTCTCGCTGCTGCCCGCGATCGATGCGCAGCAGATCCGGCGCAATCCCGGCACGCTGCCGAGCCGCGTCGCCGACAATTTCTTCTGGCTCGGCCGCTATCTGGAACGCGGCGAGGCGCTGTTGACCGCGATCCGCGTCATGCTGGGCAATTCGATCGACGCCGACGCCGGTGCGGCGCTCGGGCTCGACACGGTAGCGCGGCTGGTATCCGAGATCGTAGCGAGCGGCGCCGCCCCTGCCCCGCCGTCGCTGCGCCGCGCCGACCTGACGCAGTTCGCGCGCACCGCGATGGAGGCGCCCGAGTGGCAGTCGGTGCGCACGATCAACGGTCACACCAACCGGATCGCCGGCGGCTGCCGCGACCGGCTGTCGGCCGACATGGTGCGGCTGCTCGACGCGCCGTTCCCGACGCATCGCGGGATGCTCGACCGAGCGGGCTCGCTCCAGCGTCGCTACGCCGCGATCGCGGGACTGTCTGCGGAGCATATGGGGCGCACCGCGTCGTGGCGGTTCCACGATCTGGGTCGTCGGATCGAGCGTGCTGGCGCAATCGTGCGCGCAGGCCGCGCGTTCGGCATGGTTGGCGGCAGCCAGGATGACGTGTCGACGCTGCTCGACCTCGCCAACAGCCAGATCAGCTACCGCCAGCGTTACCTGACCGGGGTCGCGCGCGTGCCCGCGATCGACTTGGTGCTGCTCGACCCGAGCAATCCGCGCGCGCTGGCGTTCCAGGTCGAGGCGATCGGCGAGCACCTGTCGGCGCTGCCGGTGCTGGGCGACGACGGCATGGCCGAGCCGCAGCAGATCGAGGCGACCGAGTTGAAGGCGCTGGTCGCGACCGCGCGTGCGGCGACGATCGATGCCGACCTGCTGAGCGAGGTCGAGCGACGCCTGGCGCGCATCTCCGACGCGGTCGCGCGGCGATATTTCCTGCAAGGTGCGGAGCCGCTGCGCGCCAGCGGGCTGACGTTGGCGTGATTTACGACATCGTCCATGTCACGCGGTTCGACTACGGCAACGCGGTCAAGTTCGCGCGCTGCAACCTGCGGCTGCGCCCGATCGACTGGCCGGGACAGACGGTCGAGGAGTACGAGCTGCGCGTCAGTCCGTTCGGGCGCACCTACGCCGCGGTGGCGGAGGCCGGGCTCGCGAACGTCACGCGGCTAGTCGTCGAGCAGCCGGTGCGGCGGCTGACGATCGAATCGATGGCGCGCGTGCGGGTCGATCGGCTGGTGCCGGTGCCCGGCGATGGCGACCCGACGCTCGAACAGATCGCCGCGCTCGCGCGCTCATCGAGCGATCTGTCGGCGGCGAGCCCGGCGAATTACCTGTTCCCCTCCCCGCTGATCCCGCTTGACCAGGCGATCGCCGATTACTGCGCGCCCGACCTGCCGCCGACGTGCGGGTGCCTGGAGGCGGGCATCGCGCTCGCGCGGCGGATCCAGCGCGATTTCGCGTTCGACGCGACCGCGACGCTGGTCGACACGCCCCCGCACGAAGCCTTCGCGAAACGCCGCGGTGTGTGTCAGGATTTCGCGCAGATCATGATCACCGGGCTTCGCGCCGCCGGGCTCCCCGCCGCCTATGCCTCGGGTTATATCCGCACGATCCCGCCGCCCGGTCAGGAACGACTGGTCGGCGCCGATGCGACGCACGCCTGGGTGCTTTTGTGGTGCGGACCCGATCACGGCTGGGTCGGGCTCGATCCCACCAACGGCATCTGGATGGCGGGCGATCACGTCGTCGTCGCGGTCGGGCGCGACTATGCCGAGATCGCGCCCGTCGACGGCGTCGTGCTCGGGTCGGGCGCGCAGTCGATGGAGGTCAGCGTCGACGTCGCCCCCCAGGAAATGCCGGCGAGGCAAGTGCCGGCGTGATTGCACTCATCACCAACCTGCCCCACATAGTCGGGTAACACACTCAACGGGGAATAGATGGCCGATCCGTACCAGACCTTGGGCGTCGCGCGGGGCGCGTCCGAGGCCGACATCAAGAAAGCGTATCGCAAGCTCGCGAAAGAGCTGCACCCGGACCGCAATAAGGACAATCCCAAGGCGTCCGAGCGGTTCAGCCAGGTAACGAGCGCGTACGACCTGCTGACCGACAAGGACAAGCGCGCGCGCTTCGACCGCGGCGAGATCGACGGCGACGGCAACCCGGCCGCGCCGTTCGGTTTCGGTGGCGGTGGCATGGGCGGCGGGCCACGTCCCGGCGGGATGGGCGGCGGCTTTCAGGGGCAGCAGTTCGACTTCGGCGGCGAAGGCGCGGACATGTCCGACATCTTCGAAGGGCTGTTCGGCGGACGGCAGGCGGGCGGCGGCGGCTTTGCTAGCGGTTTCGGCCGACGCCAACAGGCACCGCGCGCGAAGGGCGCCAACGTGCAATATCGCCTGCGCGTCCCCTTCGTCGACGCGGCCGCGCTCGCAGCCCAGCGGATCACGCTCGGCGACGGCAAGACGATCGACCTGAAACTGCCCGCGGGCGTCGAGGATGGCACGCAGATGCGGCTGACCGGCAAGGGTGAGCCGGGGCCGGGCGGCGCCGGCGACGCAATCGTGACGATCGAGGTCGTGCCGCACCGTTTCTTCACCCGCGACGGCGACGACGTGCGGCTTGATCTGCCGATCACGCTGTTGGAAGCGGTGCTGGGCGGCGCTGTGAAGGCGCCAACAGTCGAGAAGCCGGTCATGCTGACGATCGCGCCCGGCGCGACCAGCGGCAAGACGCTGCGGCTGAAGGGCAAGGGGTTCCACAAGAAGGGCGGCGGTCGCGGCGACCAGCTCGTCACGCTGATGGTCGACGTGCCCGCCGACGACGCGGCGTTGAAGGCGTTCATCGCCGACTGGTCGCCCGAGGACCGGAACCCGCGCGAGGCGATGGGAGTCTGAGGAAGGGTGACCGATGCAGCTCTTGACACTGACGCACCGCCCTCACTGACGCCGGAGGATCGCGCCCGGCACCATGCCCGCGCGCGCGCGATGGTGTCGAAGGAATATGCCCGCGTGAAACCGGGCAGCACCTTCTTCGAGGTGATGAAGCGAGCCGGGATCGGCGTCTACAACGACGGGTTCATCCACGCCGGCAATCTCGCCTATCTCGCGTTGATGACGCTGTTTCCATTTTTCATCGTCGCGGCGGCGGTGCTGTCGCTCGTCGGGCAGAGTACGGAAACGCAGCGCGCGGTGGCGAGCTTCCTGTCGGTGCTGCCACCTGAATCGGCCGAGCTGCTGCGTAAGCCGATCGCCGACGTGCTGCAGGCGCGGACGGGGTCGCTGCTGTGGCTGGGTGCGCTCGTCGGATTGTGGACCGTCGGCAGTTTCGTTGAGACGATCCGCGACATCTTTCGCCGCGCCTATGGCACACACGCGACGCAGTCGCTGTGGCGCGCGCGGCTGGGTCTGACGCTGGCGATCGTCGCCTCGGTGCTGGTCGCGCTCGTCTCGTTCTTCGTGCAAGGGCTACTGACCGCGGCCGAGCAGTTCATCTACCGCCTGCTGCCGTTCGCGCAGAACGTTGCCGGATGGCTCGGGCTCGCGCGTTTCGTGCCGGCCGCGATCATGTTCGGTGCGCTCTACATGCTGTTCTACTCGGTGACGCCCGGCAAGTACCGCCACAGCGACAATCGCAAGTGGCCGGGGGCGCTGTTCACCACGATCTGGTGGGTCAGCATGACCGCGGGATTGCCGTGGGTGCTCTCGAAGCTGGGCGGTTACGACCTGACCTACGGCAGTCTGGCGGGCGTGGTCGTGATGCTGCTGTTCTTCTACCTGATCGGGCTCGGCCTCGTGTTCGGCGCGCATCTGAACGCGGCACTGGCGGAACCGCCCGAACCGGTTGTAGAGGGGATGCAGGCACAGAATGTAGCAGGGACGGCGACGGCGTGAACGGATTAATGGCGGGCAAGCGCGGGCTGATCATGGGGCTCGCCAACGATCGGTCGCTCGCATGGGGTATCGCGAAGAAGCTGAGCGAGGCGGGCGCTGACCTCGCCTTCTCCTATCAGGGTGACTCGCTTGAGAAGCGCGTGCGCCCACTCGCCGAGCAGCTCGGCTCGAGCAAGCTGATCGACTGCGACGTGTCGGACATGGCGCGGCTCGACGCGGCGTTCGACACGCTCGCCGCCGACTGGCCAACGCTCGACTTCGTCGTCCACGCGATCGGCTTTTCCGACAAGAACGAGCTGCGCGGCAAATACGTCGACACCAGCCTCGACAATTTCCTGCTGACGATGAACGTGTCGGCGTACAGCTTCGTCGCGGTGGCGAAGCGCGCGCGCGCTATGATGGCGAATGGCGGCAGCCTGCTGACGCTGAGCTATTACGGCGCGGAAAAGGTCGTGCCGCATTACAACGTCATGGGTGTGGCCAAGGCCGCGCTGGAAACCAGCGTCAAATATCTGGCGATGGATCTGGGGCCTGAGAACATCCGCGTCAACGCGATCTCTGCGGGTCCGATCAAGACGCTGGCGGCGAGCGGGATCGGCGACTTCCGCTACATTTTGAAGTGGAACGAGCTCAACTCGCCGCTGCGCCGGAACGTCACGATCGACGATGTCGGCGGCGCGGGGCTGTACCTGCTGTCCGATCTCGCGTCGGGGGTGACGGGCGAGATCCACCACGTCGATGCCGGCTACAACGTCATCGGCATGAAGGCCGAGGACGCGCCCGACATCGCGCTGGCGTGAGCGGGCGCGACGCCGCGCTTGGTCAAGCTCCGGGCGACACGGGCATGATCGCGATCGCACCCGCTAGCGGACACGACGTTGCCCCAATCGACGCACTGTTGCGCAGCAGCTTCGCGCGGGCGGAGGAGGCCGATCTGGTCCGCGACCTGTGTATCGCGGGCGACATGGTGCTGATGCTCGCCGCGCATGACGAGGGCACGGGCACGCTCGCCGGAACAGTGGCATTCAGCCGCATGGACGTGGCGGTCGCGGGCAAGCCGATCCCCGCTGTCGCGCTGGCACCAGTGGCGGTCGCACCCGATTACCGCGGTGGAAATGTTGCCGAGGCACTGATCCACGCAGGAATCGAGCGGCTGGAGCAGGAAGGCGTCGTGCTGTGCTTCGTGCTGGGTGAGCCCGCCTTCTACGCGCGGTTCGGGTTCGATGCTGATTTCGCGCGTAATTTCACCTCTCCCTATGCGGGCGATTACCTGATGGCGCTGCCGCTCCAGGGCGGGTTGATGCCGTGCGGGGTGCGCGAACATGCCCATCACGCACCCGCATTTGCCAGATTGTCGCAACCATGAGCTTCAACACCTTCGGGCGCGCGTTCCGCTTCATGACATGGGGCGAGAGCCACGGGCCGGCGATCGGCGCGGTGGTCGATGGCTGCCCGCCGGGGATCGCGCTGACCGAGGGCGACGTCCAGCCGTGGCTCGACCGGCGGCGCCCGGGCACCTCGCGCTTCACGACGCAGCGACGCGAGCTCGACGAGGTGCGCATCCTGTCGGGCGTGTTTGAGGGACGCACGACCGGCACGCCGATCAGCCTGATGATCGAGAACGTCGACCAGCGATCGAAGGATTATTCGGAGGTCGCGCAGGCCTATCGCCCCGGACACGCCGATTACGCCTATGACGCCAAATACGGTTTCCGCGACTATCGCGGCGGCGGGCGGTCATCGGCACGCGAAACCGCGTCGCGCGTCGCGGCGGGTGCGATTGCGCGGCTGGTTGTGCCGCAGGTGCGTATCCGCGCCTGGGTCGAGGCGATCGGCGGCGAAGCGGTCGATCCGGCGAATTTCGACGATGCGCAGATCGATGCCAATCCGTTCTTCTGCCCCGACGCCGCGGCCGCCTCGCGCTGGGAGGAGAAGGTCGATGCGGCGCGCAAGGCGGGGTCATCGCTCGGTGCGGTGGTCGCGTGCGAGGCGACGGGTGTGCCCCCCGGCTGGGGCGCGCCGCTCTACGCCAAGCTCGACAGCGAGCTCGCCGCCGCGGCCATGTCGATCAACGCAGTCAAGGGCGTCGAGATCGGCGACGGCTTCGCTGCCGCGGCGCTGACGGGCGAGCAGAATGCCGATGCGATGCGTCCCGGTGCCGATGGCCCTGCGTTCCTCGCCAATCACGCCGGCGGGATCGCGGGTGGGATCGCGACCGGCCAGCCGATCCGGCTTCGCGTCGCGTTCAAGCCGACCAGCTCGATCCTGAACCCCGTCGAGACGATCTCACGAACCGGCGAAGCGGCGGAGATCGCGACCCGCGGCCGCCATGACCCGTGCGTCGGTATTCGTGGCGTGCCGGTGGTGGAGGCAATGGTCGCGCTGGTGCTCGCCGATCAGGCGCTGCTACACCGGGCGCAATGCGGATGATTGTTGCCATACAGTAATAAAGCTTGCCTCCACGACTACGCCGCCAAGTACAATTGGCTGATGATGGTGGTTGATTCGCACTGATCCACCGCAAGTCTTGGGCGCTCTGCCCATCTTGTCGCACAACCACCCGGCCGCAGCCGCTGCTTGGCTCCGGAACATCTTGCAACAGCCCTCGTTGAGCCTTCTGATACGAAGGAGAGACTGAGATGCGTTACATGATCCCGCTCGCCGCGGTGGCGCTTGCGCTCCCCGCAATGGCTTCTGCGCAGACGACCGGCGGTACCGCCGGCGGCACGATGGGCACCGGCACCACGACCGGCACGATGGGCACCCAGACAGGAACGATGGGCACCCAGACGGGCACAATGAACCCGACGTCGCCGAGCACAAGCAGCACGATGTCGACCGATTCGACGATGAGCACGCCGTCGACCACCACGACGACGCGGTCGAGCCGCCGCAGCACGCGCAAGGGCACGATGTCGTCGCCCAGCACGATGCCGAGTACGTCTACGTCCGACTCGACGATGACGCCGTCGACCGATCCGATGAGCACGACGCCGAACACCACCGGCAGCACGCCGCGCTGATCGTCAGCTCGACGTAATCAGAACAGGCCCGGGTTCATCCCCGGGCCTTTTCATTTATGGTCAGTCGGCGAAGGGATCGCGGACCAGGATGGTGTCCTCGCGCTCCGGACTGGTCGAGACGAGCGCGACCGGGCAGCGGATCAGCTCCTCGACGCGGCGGATGTACTTGATCGCCTGCGCCGGCAGATCGGCCCAGCTGCGCGCACCCGCGGTCGACCCAGACCAGCCGTCCATCACCTCGTAGACCGGCTCGACCTCCGCCTGATCCTTGGCATGCGCGGGGTAATAGTCGAGCTCTTGCCCGCGCAGGCGGTAGCTGGTGCAGATGCTGATCGTCTCGAACCCGTCGAGCACGTCGAGCTTGGTGAGCGCAATGCCGGTGATGCCGCTGACCGCCGCCGACTGGCGCACCAGCACCGCGTCGAACCAGCCGCAACGACGCTTGCGCCCCGTCACCGTGCCGAACTCGCGCCCACGCGTGCCGAGCCGCTCTCCGGTCGCGTCGTCGAGCTCGGTCGGGAACGGCCCCGATCCGACCCGCGTCGTGTACGCCTTGGCGATGCCAAGCACGAAGCCGACCGCTGCCGGCCCCAGCCCCGACCCGCCGGCCGCAGTGCCCGCGATCGTATTCGACGAGGTGACGTAAGGGTAGGTGCCGTGATCGACGTCGAGCAGCACGCCCTGCGCGCCCTCGAAGAGGATGCGGCGACCGGCGGTCCGCGCTTCGTTCAGGTCGCGCCACACCGGCTTTGCGAACGAGAGCACGAAATCGGCGATCTCGCGCAGGTCGGCGAGCAGGCGCTCGCGGTCGATCGGCGCCTCACCGAAGCCTGCACGCAGCGCGTCGTGGTGCGCGCACAGGCGGTCGAGCTGGGGGCCGAGATCATCCAGATGCGCGAGGTCGCAAACGCGCAGCGCCCGCCGGCCGACCTTGTCCTCATACGCCGGACCGATGCCGCGACGCGTGGTGCCGATCTTCCCCGCCCCGCTCGCATCCTCGCGAAGCGCGTCGAGATCGCGGTGAAACGGCAGGATCAGCGCGCAGGTGTCCGCGATCCTGAGCGTGTCGGGGGTGGCGACGACGCCCTGCTCGCCCAGCCTCTGTACCTCGTCACGCAGCGCCCAGGGATCGAGCACCACGCCGTTGCCGATCACCGACGGCGTACCGCGCACGATACCAGAGGGCAGCAGCGACAGCTTGTAGACGTTCTCGCCCACCACCAAGGTGTGACCGGCATTGTGCCCGCCTTGGAAACGGACGACCACGTCGGCGCGCTCGGCAAGCCAATCGACCACCTTGCCCTTGCCTTCGTCGCCCCACTGGGCGCCGACCACCGCTACATTCGCCATGAGATACAGAACTCCGCCTGCCGCGTGCGGTTCGCGCGCCCTTCGACAGGGCTCGGCGCGCGAACGGTTCCGAATTGTCCGCGGCGCGGGTAGCCGCGCGGGCGCGGCGGGTCAACCGGGTGGAAGGTCACTAAAGTCACACCCCTACGCATGTGCGCGCGCGAGGCGACGGAGAGGCGAGACCTATTGGCCGGGCGCGAGAATGGAATTGCATGCCCGCTGCCTGTCACCAGTCGTGCATGTAGGACAGCGACATAGGCTCGCCCTGCTACTTGGAAGGAGGTGTGGCGCCTTTCTCGACGAACTCGATCGTACGCCAGCGTGCGCCGCGCACCAATTGGCCAGCCGCATCGCCGATCGGCTCGGTGGCGGTCAGCTGCGCGCCGACTGTGTAAGCCGCGCGATTGAGCGCCGCCGAGGGGCTCGGCTTCACGACATCGCAGGTTTCCTGGCTGCCGTCCGAGCGCTGGATCTGGCGAACGACGACTTTCGCGTCGGCCGCTGGCACCGGCAGCTTGGCGACCTCTACCTCCATGTCGGGCGGGGTAATGGCCGCCTCACGCTGGCCATTACCCAATCGCCAGCTCACACGTTGGCGATATATCGCGAAGATCGGCTTGCCTGCCATATCGAGCGTTGGCTCCCACTTGCCTCGACGTGCGAAGGCGGCGCATGCCATCTGATCGAGTATAGTGACCCCCGAGCTGGTCACGGTGCGACAGCGAGCCGCGTGCCCGGTCGGATCAACCGATATCTCGATCTCCGTTCGTCCCTCCTTGGCCGCGTTCAGCGCGGCCGAAGGATAGTCCGCCCATGATATCCACGTTAGCGGATCGCCGATCGGTGTTGGTCCCGAGTAAGTCACTGCCGCGCCGGCAAGCGCCACCAACATCAAACTGCCCATCGGTTACCTCCGCCGCGTTGATTGCGCATCGGTTTAGGCATGGCAACGTTTGCTTGAGGTTCTTAGTCGTGCAGCATCCTGACCTCGCCCGCCGACCAGACGTGCGTGCACAATTGCGCTTGCGGCGTGTCGCTCGCCTCCAGCGCGGCGACGGTAACCCAGCCCGCGGCGCGCATCGCTGCGCCCTCCTCGGGCGCCGTGCCGAGCGGCAGGAACAGTCGGCGGCGCTCGGGTGCGGGTTCACTCGCCAGTCGGTCGCCGTAGAGCGAGAAGCCTGTCGCCGCTTCTTCCGCGCCGCCTTCGTGGACGATCGTGTAGGTGCCGCCGCGGCCGATCTCCGCGCCGGCGCCGCGCGCGAACAGCGAAAAACCGAGCCAGGTCTGATATTCGAACCCGTGCCGCTCGGTCGGGTCGAGCGTCAGCGCGACGCGGCCGTCGACCGCGCGCGCGATCTCCGCCAGACCGTCGAGCCGCGAGGCCAGCACGCCCGAAGTGTCGAGCGCGCGCAGCCGCGCGAGCGCCTGATCGAACGGCCCGGCGGCCTCGACCAGCGGCAGATAGGCGGGCGCGATCTGCGCGACGCTGCCGGCATCCTTCGCGTCCAAGCGGTCGCGTAGTTGCTCGAGGTGATCGGCAGCGACCGGCATCGGGCCCGCCGCGAGCGCGTCGACCAGGTCGGGCAGCGTAAAGTCGATCGACACGCCCGAAACGCCCGCGGCCTCCAGCGCCTCCACTGCGACCATCACGACCTCTCGCGCGGCGGCGACCGAGTCGAGTCCGATCAGCTCGGCCCCGATCTGGCGCAGCTCGCGCGCAGGCGAGAGTTGTCCGCCGCGCAGTTTCAGGATCGAGCCGGCGTAGCTCATCCGCACCGGGCGCGGATGGTGCGCCATCCGCGTCGCCGCGATCCGCGCGACCTGCGCGGTCAGATCGGGCCGGACCGCGAGCGTGCGTTGCGACACCGGATCGACGAAGCGAACGGCGTCGGTCAGGCCACCCGCCTTCAAGCGCGTCGACAGGCTCTCGGCATATTCGGCCAGCGGCGGGTCGACGCGTTCGTAGCCGTGCAGGCGAACGGCGGCGAGCAGACGCGCCTCGACCGCGGCGGCGGCGTCGGCGTGGGGCGGGAGGCGATCGCGCAGACCCTCGGGAAGGAGCGCGGTCACTTAAACCCTCTTCCCTCAGCAGAGCGTCGGGTCGGTCGTGCTCCCAGCACGACCTTCACCTTGCGGGGCAAGGTGAACCCGACGCTGGTCGGGAGAGGGGCGGCACGGTACGCTTCCTCGATAACCAACAGCACACCTTCCAGATGGTGCATCACGTCCGCGTTGTTGAACCGGATCACATGGTAGCCCTGTTCTGCGAGCCACGCCGTCCGTCGCTCGTCGCGTGCCTCGTTGCCGGCGTGGGTGTCGCCGTCAACCTCGATCGCGAGTTTGCGTGCGCGCGCAGCGAATTCGAGGATGAAGGGGCCGACCGGAACTTGGCGGCTGAACTTTACGCCGTTGAAGCGGTGAGCTCGAAGCGCGGTCCACAACTCGCGCTCTGGCTGGATCATCTCGGACCGCATCGCCTTCGCTCGCCGCAGCGTTTCGCCGTTAAACACGTCGCTCCCCTCTCCCATACCCTCTCCCTAAAGGGGAGAGGGCTTCTGGTCATCAGAACGTCAGCCCCATTGCGGTCCTGACGCCCGGCAGCGCCTTGACGCGCGCGAGGAGATCGCCGTCGACGCGCTCGTCGACCGAGAGCAGCAGCACCGCCTCGCCGCCCGCCTGACGCCGGCCGAGATGGAAGGTGCCGATGTTGACGCCCGCCTCACCCAGCAGCGTGCCGAGCCGCCCAATGAAACCGGGCGCGTCCTCGTTGACGACGTAGAGCATCGGGCCCGCCAGATCGGCCTCGACCTTGATCCCGAACAGCTCGACCAGCCGCGGTGCCGCGTCGCCGAACAAGGTGCCCACGACCGAGCGCTCTCCGTCCGCGGTGCGGACTGAGACGCGGACCAGCGTGTGATAGTCGCCCTCGCGCTCGCTCCTGATCTCGCGCACTTCCATGCCGCGGTCGCGCGCGAGCAAGGGCGCGTTGACCATGTTGACGGTCGCGGTCTGTGTGCGCAGGAAGCCGGCGAGCACTGCGCTCGTGATCGGCTTCTGGTTGAGTTCGGCCGCGGCACCTTCGGTGTGGACGGAGATACGATCGATCGCGCCGGTCGACAGCTGTCCGACGAGGCTGCCGAGCTTCTCGGCCAGCGCCATGTACGGCTTCAACTTGGGCGCTTCCTCCGCCGACAGGCTCGGCATGTTGAGCGCGTTGGTGACGCCGCCCGAGACGAGGTAATCGGCCATCTGCTCGGCGACCTGGATCGCGACATTGACCTGCGCCTCGGTGGTCGAGGCGCCCAGATGCGGGGTGGAGACGAAATTGGGCGTGCCGAACAGCGGCGACGCCTTGGCCGGCTCCTCGACGAACACGTCGAGCGCGGCGCCCGCGACGTGGCCCGAGTCGAGTGCGTCCTTCAATGCCGCTTCGTCGATCAGCCCGCCGCGCGCGCAGTTGATGATCCGGACGCCCTTTTTCGTCTTGGCGATGTTCTCGGCCGACAGGATGTTGCGCGTCTGGTCGGTCAGCGGCGTGTGGAGCGTGATGAAATCGGCGCGGGCGAGCAGCTCGTCGAGCGTCAACTTCTCGACGCCGATCTCGACCGCCCGCTCGGGGGTGAGGAACGGGTCAAACGCAACGACCTTCATTTTCAACCCGCGCGCGCGATCGGCGACGATCGAGCCGATATTGCCCGCGCCGATCAGCCCCAGCGTCTTGGAGGTCAGCTCGACCCCCATGAAGCGGTTCTTCTCCCACTTGCCGGCCTGCGTCGACGCATCCGCCTCCGGCAGCTGGCGCGCGAGTGCGAACATCAGCGCGATGGCGTGCTCGGCGGTGGTGATCGAATTGCCGAACGGCGTGTTCATCACGACTACGCCCTTCGCCGATGCTGCGGGAATGTCGACGTTATCGACGCCGATGCCGGCCCGACCGACGACCTTCAGATTGGTCGCGTGCTCGAGAATGTCGGCGGTGACCTTGGTCGAGGAGCGGATCGCGAGCCCGTCGTAGTCGCCGATGATCGCCTTCAACTCGTCCGGCGTCTTGCCGGTGATCTCATCGACCTCGACGCCGCGCTCACGGAAGATCTGCGCCGCGCGCGGGTCCATTTTGTCGGAAATCAGTACCTTGGGCATGGGAAAGCTCCGGTGTGGGAGTGAGTAACTCCCTCTCCCCGCCGGGGAGAGGGTCGGGGTGAAAGGCGCGTGTCTCACCGAGAGCAGCGTCTCGGACGGCCCCTCACCCAACCCTCTCCCCACAGGGGAGAGGGCTTTAAAAAATCACGCCTTGGCGCTCGCGTAGGCCCAGTCGAGCCACGGCCCGAGCGCCTCGATGTCGGCGGTATTGACCGTCGCGCCGCACCAGATGCGCAGGCCCGGAGGAGCGTCGCGGTAGCCCGCGATATCGTACGCGGCGCCTTCCATCTCCAGCAGCGAGGCCATCTTCTTGATGAGGCTTTCGTCCGCGCCGGCGACCGTCAGGCAGACGCTGGTCTTCGAGCGCGAGGCCTCGTCCTCCGCAAGATGCCCGAGCCAGTCGCGGTCGGCGACGATCCGGTCGAGCGCGGCGGCGTTGGCGTCGGACCGCGCGATCAGCCCGCCTGCGCCGAGCGACTTCGCCCATTCCAAGGCCCAGATCGCGTCTTCGACCGCGAGCATCGACGGCGTGTTGATCGTCTCGCCCTTGAAGACGCCCTCAGACAATTTGCCCTTGCTCACCAGGCGAAACACCTTGGGCAGCGGCCAAGCCGGGGTATAGCTTTCCAGCCGCTCAACCGCGCGCGGCCCGAGGATCAGCACGCCGTGCGCTCCCTCGCCGCCAAGCACCTTCTGCCAGCTGAACGTCGCGACGTCGATCTTGTCCCACGGCAGGTCGTAGGCGAACACGCCGCTGGTCGCGTCGGCGAACGACAGCCCCTCGCGGTCATCCGCGATCCAGTCGCCGTTCGGCACGCGCACGCCGCTGGTCGTGCCGTTCCAGGTGAACAGCACGTCGTTCGACCAGTCGACCCGGGCGAGATCGGGCAGTTGGCCATAGTCGGCGCGAATCACGGTGGGATCGATCTTGAGCTGCTTGACCGCGTCGGTCACCCAGCCCTCACCGAAACTCTCCCACGCGAGCGCGGTGACGGGGCGTGCGCCCAGCATCGTCCACATCGCCATTTCGTACGCGCCGGTGTCGGAGCCCGGGACGATACCGATCCGGTGCGTGTCAGGCAGGCGGAGCAGCTCACGCATCAGGTCGATGCAATATTGCAGCCGCTGCTTGCCGAGCTTCGAGCGGTGCGAGCGGCCGAGCACGTCGGTGGCGAGCTTGGCGGGATCGTAGCCCGGCGGCTTGGCGCATGGACCCGACGAGAAATGCGGGCGTGCCGGCTTGGTGGCGGGCTTCGCGCCATCGGTTTTCGGCGCAGTTGTGGCGTCGGCGAAAGTCTGGTCAGTCAATGTATAACTCTCCTCACAGAGAGCACGCGCGGCGTTGGGACCGCGTGGCCCGTCGACCGCGCTGCAGCAAATGGCGGCGGGCGTCAACCGCCGAGCGCACGGGTTGCTCCGCGCAGACCCGAGGCGCGCGCACGCTCCGTCCGCCACGGATACCGCCCTGCCGCAGCGCGCAACATCGTTAACGCGGCGGCAGGAAAGTACCGCCTACGCCACTCGTTCGAGCGGAGTGTAGGTAGCGTGCGTAGCGGAAGAATGATGGCCGAGATCCGGCACGCAGGTGCCGCCTGCGCCACGCCAATGCGAAACTCAAAGTTTCGCAGACAGACGTTCGCGGCCGTCTCGCTGCTGCTCGCGCTCGCCGCCTGCGGGCGTACCGAGCGCCCCGCGACCGCGCCGCGCATCACCGAGGCGCCGAGCGTGCGCGAGACGCAGCGCTGCTTCGCCGACCTGCGCGCGATGGGCGTCGATTTTCAGCCGCTGCCCGACCGCCAGACCGGACCGGGCTGCGGACTGACCGGCACGGTCAAGCTGCTCGACATCGGCGTGCCGACCGCGAACCTGGGCGCGGTCCGCTGCGGCGAGGCGCGCGCGTTCGCGGCCTGGGCGCGCAACGGCGTCGCGCCGGCGGCGTACCAGATTCTTGGCTCCGAACTGTCGCGCATCGTCAGCATGGGCAGCTACGCCTGCCGCAACACCGTCGGCACGCGAGGTCCGGCGCGCCGGTCGGGGCACGCGATCGCCAACGCGATTGACGTCGCGACCTTCGAGTTGAAGGACGGGCGCCGCGTCAGCATCCAGCACGACTGGAACTCGCCCGACGCCGACGTGCGCCGGTTCCTGCAGACGATCCACACCAGCGCGTGTCGGCGCTTCGGGACCGTCTTGTCGCCCGACTACAATGCCGCGCATCACGATCACCTGCATTTGGAGGACGATCGCACCAGCTTCTGCCGCTAGCGCGTCTTGCAGCCGTCACGCGCGCGGCTTATCGCCTGCGAATGACAGAAACCCGCGTACCAAGCCGCGTCTTCCCGCGCGCCAAGCAGGATGCCGACGCTGCCCGTCAGAGCATCTCCACTCCGCAGACCGAGAGCCCGGCGTACAAGCTGGCGTTCCAGGATATGGACTTCCTCGTGCGCGAGGATTTGCGCCCGGTCCGTTTTCAGCTCGAACTCCTGAAGACACAGCTGATCCTGGAGGAAGCACATATCGGCTCGACCTTCGTCTTCTACGGCTCGGCACGCATTCCCGAGCCTGCCAAGGCGCAGGCGCTGCTCGATCTCGCGACCGACGAGAACAGCCGCCGCATTGCCGAGAGCCTGGTCGCCAAGTCGAAATATTACGACATGGCGCGCGAGCTGGCGCAGCTGTGCTCCAACTTCCCGCGTGACGAGGCGGGCAAGCGCCACTTCGTCGTCTGCTCGGGCGGCGGTCCGTCGATCATGGAAGCCGCTAACCGCGGTGCGACCGACGTGCACGCCGAATCGATCGGATTGAACATCGTCCTGCCGCACGAACAGGCGCCCAACCCGTACGTGACGCCGTCCTTGTCGACACAGTTCCACTATTTCGCGCTGCGCAAGATGCACTTCCTGCTCCACGCGCGCGCGCTGGCGGCCTTCCCGGGCGGGTTCGGCACGTTCGACGAACTGTTCGAGCTGCTGACGCTGATCCAGACCGGCAAGATCGAGCCGATGCCGGTGCTGCTGTTCGGACGCGAATTCTGGGAGCGGGTCGTCAATTTCGACGCGCTAGTCGAGGAGGGCGTGGTGTCCGAACGCGATCTGGGCATCTTCCGCTACGTCGAGAGCGCGGCCGAGGGCTGGGCAGTGGTGCAGGACTTCTACCGCGAGCGGCAGGAAAAGACGCCGCAGCCGCCGCGCTGACGCGCGCTCGCGTGACCTGCCGCTCGCTCGAAGCGGCGGCAGGTCGCTCGTTTGATCAATGCTAGCGAGCCGGGCGGACCTGATCGAACGTGGTTTGCGTCGATAGCGTGCCCGACTTGCCCATCAGCGATCCCGCGGTGCGGCTCGATACCGACGCGGGCACGACCAAGCCACCCGCCAGCGCGGTGTAGCGCGCGTCGGCGGAGAGGCTCTGCACCGACGCGACCAGCATCATGCGGAACGGTTTGTTCGTGTTGAAGCGAACACGCTCCACGAAGGGGACCGCGGCGCGCGTGTTCACGATTGCCTCGGCCTGCGTGTCGGCGGAGGCATCGTGCGACCCGATCTTGAGCGTGCCGGCGGGCAATCGCGCGAAGCGGTAGGTCGTCACCCCGCCCGCGTCGGTGCGCGTGGCCGGCGCGCCGAACCATTTCGCATTCTCGGCATAGGACGGCACGTGGTCGCGCTTGATCTTGCGCCAGCCCGACAGATCCTTGTCGCTCGGTGCGTGACCGTCGACCGAGACGAGCGACCAGCGCGCTGCGCCTGCGCGGCGCGGGTCGAACTGCTCGACCAGCACCTTTCGTTCGGCACCGGTCCGTTCGACCACGGTCGTCTGGCGGAACGCGAAGCCGTCACCCAGCGTCGCGCGCATCGCGGCGAGCAGTTGCTGCTGCAACGCATCGGCCTGCGCTACCGGGACGATCGCCGCCGAGGCGATCCCCAGCAACAGCGCGCCGCCGACGATCCGCGCGATCAACGGCCGGCGCATCGATCGGTGGCTCAGCGCTTGGCCGGCGGGGTGATGCCGAGGCCCGGCTCCTTTGCCGCGTTCGGATCAACCGAGGGCGCGCCCGATGCGGGCGTGCCGGTGTTGGCGATATCGGCGGTGCTGCCCTTCACCGCCTCGGTCACGTTGGCGACCGCGGCGTCGTTGCCACCGGCTTCCGCACCCGGCGGCGGGGCGGCGGGCAGCGGCAGGTTCGAGCCCTGCTGGTTCAGGTACGCGATGACGTTGGCGCGGTCCTCGGGGCTCGACAGGCCGGCGAAGGTCATCTTGGTGCCGTTGGCGAACTTGCGCGGGGACGTCAGCCACGCGTTCATGCGCTCGAAATCCCAATTGCCGCCGACCGACTTGAGCGCGTCGGAGAAGGCGAATCCGCCCTTGCCCTGCCCGATCGGCTCACCCAGCGTACCGTACAGATTGGGGCCGACGCCGTTCGCGCCGCCCTGGTTGATCGTGTGGCAGGCGGCGCACTTCTTGAACACCTCGGCGCCCTTCGCCGGGTCCGCGGTCGGGAGCAGCGACGCGATCGGCACCGCCTTCGCCTCACCGCCGCCACCGGCTTCCTCGACGCCCTCGATCGCGTAGCCCATCTTCTCGGGACGCTCACCGTGGAAGATCATGCCGCCCACGATCGAGAGCCCCAGCGCCGCACCGCAGCCCGCCAGCACCCAGCCCGCAATCGTGTTGTTCCGATCGTCCATGTCGTAGAACCGCCCCTAATTGTGGCCAACCCATAGAAAAGCACGGCCAGCACCGCAAGCGCACTTGAGCGCCCCGCCCCCGCGCCCTACCCGCGGGCGGCCACCATGCAGAACTACGCCGCCCCCGCCCGCCCGATCGTCGACGCGATGATCGCCGCCGCCGCCGCCGATCCCGAGCGCGCGGTGTCGTTTCAGGGCGCGCCGGGCGCGAACAGCCATGTCGCGGTCGCCGAGGCTTTTCCCGAGGCGCTGCCGCTGCCGTGCTTCTCGTTCGAGGACGCGCTCGACGCGGTAAAGGACGGGCGCGCCGCCCACGCGCTGATTCCGATCGAGAACTCGCTCCACGGCCGCGTCGCCGATATCCACTTCCTGCTGCCCGAATCCGGGCTGGTCATCACGGGCGAGCACTTCCTGCCCATCCGCCACGCGTTGATGGGGGTCGGCACGCGCGACGACGTGGCGGAGGCGATGAGCCATCCGCAGGCGCTGGGTCAATGCCGCCACTGGTTGCGCGCGCACGGCATCCAGCCGGTCAACTATCCCGACACGGCGGGCGCTGCCGCGATCGTCGCCGAATTGGCCGATCCGCGCGTCGCCGCGCTCGCGCCGCCGGGTGCCGCCGCGCTGTATGGCCTGAACCTGCTCGGTGTCGACATCGCCGACGCGGAGCACAACATGACGCGTTTCGTGGCGCTGGCGCGTGGCAGCCGTCCGGCGGTCGGCGCGGACGAGTGGATGACGACCTTCATCTTCGAGGTGAAGAACGTGCCCGCCGCGCTGTACAAGGCGATGGGTGGGTTCGCGACCAACAACGTCAACATGACCAAGCTGGAAAGTTACCAGCGCGGCGGCAGTTTCGCCGCGACCGAGTTCTTCTGCGACGTGGAAGGCAAGCCGGGCGAGCCGGGGTTCGACCGCGCAATGGAGGAACTGGGTTTTCATTCGAAGTGGGTGCGCGTGCTCGGTACCTATCCGCAGGCGCGCCGCCGCGGCTGACCCGCTTCTCCTACTTGCGCTGACCCGCGGCGCTCGTATCGTGCGCGACGATACGAAGAGGGGTGGGATCATGAAGAAGCAGCTGCTCGCCGGGAGGATGCTGGCGCTGGGAACCGGGCTGGCGTTCGGAACCGGGCTGGCGCTGCCGTCCGGTGCCTCCGCCCAGACGGCGCAACCGCCCCGCGCCGAGAAGCGACCGTATCAGGTCACCTCCGCCAACGGGAACCGCGAAGACGATTATTACTGGCTGCGCGACGACAAGCGGCAGAACGCCGACATGCTGGCGTATCTACGCGCCGAGAACGCCTATGCCGACGCGCAGCTCGCGCCGCTGAAACCGCTGGAGGCGAAACTCTACGCCGAGACGGTCGCGCACATCAAACAGGACGACGACAGCGTTCCGTACCGGGAGAACGGATATTGGTACCAGACGACCTGGGCGACGGGTGCCGATTACCCGCAGGTGATCCGTCGCAAGGGCATTGTCACCGCTGCGCCGGTCGTTTTGTTCGATCAGCCAGCGATGGCGAAGGGGCACAATTTCTTCCAGATCGGCGGCTGGCAGGTCAGCCCCGACAATGCCCGCGTCGCTTGGGCCGAGGACACGGTCGGCCGCCGCCAGTATGTGCTCAAGGTGAAGGATATCGCGACCGGGCAATTGCTCAGCGACCGCGTCGCCAACGTCGAGGGCGGCCTGGTCTGGTCGGCCGACGGCCGCACGATCTTCTACGTCGAGAAGGACCCGGTCACGCTGCTGTCGAAGCGGGTCAAGGCGCACGTGCTCGGAACGCCGGCCAGCGCCGACCGGCTGGTGTACGAGGAGGGGGACGACAGCTTCTACATGGGTGTCGGCCAGACGAGCGACCGCCGCTATATCTGCATCCACCTGCAGAGCACCGTCAGCGACGAGCAGCGCTGCGCCCCCGCCGCCAACCCCGCCGCGTTCACCGTCGTCGCGCCGCGCGCGCGCGAGTTCCGCTACAACGCCGACCATATCGGCAACCGCTGGATCATCCGCACCAACGCAGGCGGTGCCAAGAACTACAAGCTCGCAACCGTCGCCGACGTCGATGCGGCGAAGGGCACATCGGCGTGGCGCGACGTGGTGCCGGCGAGCGCGACGACGTTCATCGAGGACTTCAAGCCGTTCGCCGGCTTCGTCGCGATCGAGCAGCGCGCGGGCGGGAACAAGGGCGTCCGCCTGCTGACCGACGCGGGCAAGTCGATCCCGGTTGCCGCCGACGAGCCCGCCTACGCGATGGGGCTGTCGGTCAACGAGGAGGTCGACACGCCGTGGGTGCGCTACAGCTACACCTCGCTCGTGACGCCCACGACCACCTACGAGATCAACGCCAAGACCGGCGAGCGCCGCACGCTCAAGGTGCAGCCGGTGCCGGGTTACGACAAGGCGAACTACGTCACCGAGCGTGTCTGGGCGACCGCGCGCGACGGTGTGCGCGTGCCCGTCTCGCTGATGTACCGCCGCGGCACCAAGCGCGACGGCACCGCGCCGTTGTTCCAATATGCTTACGGCAGCTACGGCATCTCGAGCGATCCGGGGTTCAGCGCGGGAAATCTGGCGCTGGTCGATCGCGGCGTCGTCTACGCAGTGGCGCACATCCGCGGCGGGCAGGAGATGGGGCGCGACTGGTACGACCAGGGGCATCTGCTCAACAAGAAGAACAGCTTCAACGATTTCGTCGACGTGACGCGCTACCTCGTCGCCAACAAATATGCCGCGCCCGGCCGCGTCGCGGCGATGGGCGGCAGCGCGGGCGGGCTGCTGATGGGCGGCGTCGCCAATCTGGCGCCCAAGGACTACGCCGTGCTGGTCGCACAGGTGCCGTTCGTCGATGTCGTGACGACGATGCTCGACGCGTCGATCCCGCTGACCACCAACGAGTATGACGAGTGGGGCAACCCGGCCGACAAGCGCTACTACGACTACATGCTCAGCTACTCGCCCTACGACAACGTCGCGAGGAAGGCGTATCCGGCGATGTACGTCTCGACCGGGCTGTGGGACAGCCAGGTTCAATATTACGAGCCGACCAAGTGGGTCGCCCGCCTGCGCGAGATGAAGACCGACAAGAACCCGCTGATCTACCGCGTCAATATGGAGGCGGGCCACGGCGGCAAGTCGGGCCGGTTCGAACGCTACCGCCAGGCAGCCGAGTGGCAGGCGTTCGTGCTGCAGCAGTTGAAAGTCGCGCCGTGATAAGACAGCAACCGACCGGCTATCGTCCAGTCTGAAGCGAACCGATTACCCCACCGGCCCGGCTACAGCGAAGTCGCGGGTCATCGGCGATTGCGCATTCTAGTTCGTGACGTTCACCGTGATCGTGTCCGACCCGAGTTGGGCGTATCGCACCGGTTCTTCGGGAGTGGTGAAGAGAAAGATACGGGCTCTTACCCGGTAGCGGCCGGGTCCGGGAAAGATGCTGCGCGCGTCCTCGTTCGTCGCGACGTGATAGGGCTTGGCCGCCGTCAACGCGACCAACTCTCCTGTGGCTAGCGGGGGCGGCGGTGGCGAGCCGACCATCGGCGCGGCAGGGGCAACAGGCGTTCCATTCTGCGACGTCACCTCGAACGCGATGCCGCGCGTGGGTTGCAGGAACGGCGAGATCGAGCATGAATTTGTTATTGCGGTGAGGTCGAGTGCGATCGGCGCTTTTCCACGCATGGTAGCGGTGCCGGCGTGTATGCGCACCTTCACGGGCGGTTCTTTGCCCGACCATGCCGCCTGAGCGGGTGGGCTCCAGGCTGCCGTCGCCTGAGCGGCGAGAAGAAAAGCGACCAGCATGTCGATCCTCATTGTTGGCCGCCCTCACGGCAGCAGGAACGTGCCCTCGATCACCGTCACGCATGCGCCGCCGAGCACCACGCGGTCGCCGTCCAACCGGCATGAGAGCCGCCCGCCGCGCGCCGATGCCTGATAGGCGCTCATCCGGTCGCGTCCGAGCCGCTGGGCCCAGTAGGGCACCATGACCGCGTGAGCGGAGCCGGTCACCGGGTCCTCGTCAATGTCGAACGCGGGGACGAAGACGCGGCTGACGATGTCGGTCGTCTCGCCGGGCGCGGCGACGATGATGACGAAGGGGCCGAGCGGGGCGAGCGCGCGCATGTCGGGCGCGCAGTTGCGCACCTGCGCTTCGTTCTCGACGACGACCAGCGCGTAGCCCTTGTCGTGCCACAGCGTCTCCTGCACCGCGCCTTGCGGTAGCTCGAGCCCGGCGACGATCTCGGGCAGCGGCTTCGCCTGCGGCACCCAGGCGGGCAGCGCCATCGCGTAGCGGTGCGCGTCGCGCGCGACCTCGAGCACGCCGGCCTGGCGCGTGCGAAAGCGCACCGACGCGCGGTCGGTATCGGACGACAGCACGACATGCCCGCTCGCCAGCGTCGCGTGGCCGCACAAAGCGACCTCCGCGCCCGGCGTGAACCAGCGCAGCTCGTAATCCGCCTCACCGCTCGCGTCGGGCACGAGGAAGGCGGTTTCCGACAGGTTGTTCTCGACTGCGATGCTGAGCAGCGTGTTGTCGTCCAGCCACTTGGGTAACGGCATCACCGCAGCCGGATTACCCTTGAACGCTTCCTCGGCGAAGGCGTCGACCTGGGTGAAGGGAATGCGCATGAACCTGTCCTCGCGAGCAGTCGGTGAGTGGCGCAGCGAGGTTACAGCCGCTTGCCGAACCAGTGCGGTGTCGCCTCGGCCTCGACCAGCGGATTGTCGGTGTCCTCGTGCCCCTCGGGATCGAGGTGGATCAGCGTCTCGACCTTGGGGAAGCTGCGGCGCAGCGCGATTTCGACCGATTCGACGATGTCGTGCGCCTCGCGCACGGTCAGGTCGGCGTCGACCTCCATGTGGAATTGCGCGAAGTCGTGGCTGCCGGCGCGGCGGGTACGGAAATCGTGGATGCCGCGGATGCCGGGCTGGCGCGCGGCGACCTCCATGAAGGCGTCGCGCTGGTCCTCCGACCATTCCTTGTCCATCAGCATGTCGATCGCCTGGCTCGATGCCTGGAACGCGCCCCAGGCGAGCCAGGCGGCGATCGCGATGCCGAACACCGGGTCGGCACCCTTCACGCCCAGATACTGGTCAATCACCAGTGCCGCGATCACCGCGACGTTCAGGAGCACGTCCGACTGGTAGTGGACGTTGTCGGCCAGGATCGCGACCGATCCGGTCTTGCGGATCACGCTGCGCTGGTAGCCGAGCAGCACCAGCGTCGCGGCGATCGCCAGCACCGACACGCCGATGCCGAGCCCCGCGTCCTCATTGACCTGCGGCGCGGAGAAACGCTCCACCGCGCGCCACGCGATGCCGATCGCGGAGGCGGTAATGAGCACGACCTGGAACAGCGCGGCGAGCGCCTCCGCCTTGCCGTGGCCGAAGCGGTGATCGTGGTCGGCGGGCTCGGCAGCGAGCTTCACGCCGTAGAGCGTGACGAGGCTGGCGAGCAGGTCGAGCCCGGTGTCGGCGAGCGAGCCGAGCATCGCGACCGAGCCGGTGTGCCAAGCGGCATAGCCCTTTATCACCAGCAGACTGGTCGCCATCGCGACGCTCGCCAGTGCGGCGCGCATCGCAATCGGGATCACCCGGCGGCGTTCATTCTCGGTCATGGGAATAGCAATCCTTCGTTCCAGCCATCGCCGGCGCGCGTGAACAGGCGGCGTTCGTGCAGACGGTGCGCACGGTCCTGCCAGAATTCGATCCGCTCGGGCGTCACGCGGTAGCCGCCCCAATTGGGCGGGCGCGGCACGTCCTGCCCCTCGAAGCGGGCCTTCATCTCCTCGAATCGCGCCTCGAACGTTTCGCGCGCGTCGAGCGGGCGCGACTGGTCGGACGCCCAGGCGCCGAGTTGCGAATCGCGACCGCGCGTCGCGAAATACGCGTCGCTCTCCGCGTCGCTGGCGAAGCTGACCGGGCCGTCGATGCGGATTTGTCGGCGCAGCGACTTCCAATGAAACAGCAGCCCCGCCTGCATGTTCTCGGCCAGCGCCTCCGCCTTGCGGCTGCCGCGGTTGGTGTAGAACACGAAGCCGTCGCTGCCGTGGCCTTTCAGCAGCACCATGCGCACCGACGGGCGACCGGCGGCGTCGGCGGTGGCGAGCGCCATCGCGTTAGGGTCGTTGGGTTCGCTCGCCCTCGCCTCGGCAAACCAGGCGTTGAACAGCGCGAAGGGATCGTCACTCATGTGCCTCCCATAGCGCAACCTGGATCAGCGCGGAACAACCGCGTCACCGGCCTCGCGGAACGACTCCTTCGCCCGTGATTTGAATCGCTTACGCAACGAGAGGGGTTCAGGCATGGCCGCGCGCGCTTACTGGCAGGGGCAGATACGGCTCGCGCTCGTCTCGATCCCGGTCGAGATCTATTCGGCGACCAAATCGGGCGCGCAGATCGCGTTTCACCAGATCCACGAACCCTCGGGCGAGCGGATCAAGTACGAGAAGGTCGCGCCGGGCATCGGTCCCGTCGACGCCGAGGAGATCATCAAGGGCTTCGAGGTCGAGAAGGGCGAGTACGTGCTGCTGGAGCAGGACGAGATCGACGCGGTGAAGCTCGAATCGAAGAAGACGCTGGAATTAACGCAATTCGTCGACCAATCCGAGATCGACGTGCTCTATTACGAGAAGCCGTATTTCGTCGTCCCCGCCGACGATCTGGCGGAGGAAGCGTTCATCGTGCTGCGCGAGGCGCTCAGGCGGACGAAGAAGGTCGGGCTCGGGCAACTCGCGATGCGCGGGCGCGAATATATCGTCAGCCTGAAACCGTGCGGTCGCGGGCTGATCCTGGAGACGCTGCGCTACGCCGACGAGGTCAACAAGGCGCAGGGGTATTTCCGTGACATTCCCGACAGCAAACCTGACGCGGAGCTGCTCGACCTCGCCGAGGCGTTGATCGATCGCAAGACCGCGGCGTTCGATCCGCAGGAATTTCACAACCGCTACGTCGATGCGCTGAAGGAGTTGATCGAGCGCAAGCGCAAGTCCAAGAAGAACACGAAGATCATCGAGGACAAGGATGAGGGCGGGCGATCGGCGTCGAACGTCGTCGACCTGATGGCGGCGCTCAAGAAATCGATGGAGGGCAAGTCGGGCGGCGAGCCGGCGAAGAAGGCACCGGCCAAGACCGCCGCCAAGAAGCCCGCTGCCAAGAAACCGGCGGCAAAGAAGCCGGCGCCGGCCAAGAAGCGCGCCTGACCTGATGATGGCCGCCACCGACCCCCTCGCCCGCTATAACGCCAAGCGCGACTTCACGCGCACCGCCGAGCCTGCGGGTACGCTGGCGAAAGGCCACGGCAACAGCTTTGTGGTGCAGAAGCATGATGCGACGCGGCTGCACTGGGACTTTCGCCTCGAGGTCGACGGCGTGCTGAAAAGCTGGGCGGTGACGCGCGGGCCGAGCCTCGACCCCGACGAGAAAAGGCTCGCCGTCCGCACCGAAGATCACCCGCTCGACTATGGCACCTTCGAGGGCACGATCCCCAAGGGCGAATACGGGGGCGGCACGGTGATGCTGTGGGACCGCGGCACCTGGTCGCCGATCAAGGGCAAGAGCGCGAAGGATCTCGACGCCGGGCACCTCCATTTCGTGCTCGACGGTGAGCGGATGCGCGGCGAGTGGCTGCTGATCCGGCTCAAGCCCAGGCCCAAGGAGAAGCGCGAGAACTGGCTGCTGCGTAAGATCGGCGATGCGGAGGCCGGTGGCACCGACACTTTGGTCGAGACCGCGCTGACCAGCGTCTCGACCGGGCTGACAATGCAGGAGATTGCGGAAGGCAAGAAGCCGAAGCGCAAGCCTGCGCGAAAGGCTGCCAGACCTGCCGCCCTTCCCGCCTTCACCGAACCGCAGCTCTGCACGCTGGTCGACACGGTGCCGACCGGATCGGCGTGGCTGCACGAGGTCAAATACGACGGCTATCGCGCGCTCGTCGCGGTGGCGGGCGGCGAGGCCAAGGTATTTACCCGCAGCGGGCTCGACTGGAGCGACAAGTTCCCCGGCATCGCCGATGCCGCAGCGGCACTCGATGTGAAATCCGCGCTGATCGACGGCGAGATCGTCGCGTTCAAGGACGGACGGCCCGACTTCTCGACGCTCAAGGAGGCGATCGCGTCGGGCGGCGACATGACGATGTTCGCGTTCGACCTGCTGAGCCTCGACGGCGAGGACCTGACCGCATTGCCGACGACGACGCGCAAGGCGCGGTTGCAGGCGATCATCGGCGACGACGCGCGGCTCCACTATGCCGAGCACGTCGTCGGCAGCGGCGAGCGGTTGCTGGAGAAAATGTGCGCCGAAGGGCTGGAAGGCGTGGTGTCGAAGCGCGCCGACGCACCCTACCGCGGTGGTCGATCGTCCGACTGGCTCAAGATCAAATGCACGCGGCGGCAGGAATTCGTGATTGTCGGCTGGCTGCCCTCGACCAAGAAGCGCGGGTTCAAGTCGCTGCTGCTCGGTGTGCACGAGGGAGGCCAGCTACGCTACGCCGGCAAGGTCGGCACCGGCTTCACGCAAGCGCTGATGAACGACCTGCGCGAGAAGCTCGACCGCCGCGCACGCAAGACCGCGCCGGTCGATGCGCCGCGCGCAATGGTCAAGGGCGCGCACTGGGTCAGACCCGATCTGGTCGCGGAGATCGCGTTCACCGAGACGACGCCCGATGGCCTGTTACGCCACCCGAGCTTCCTCGGCCTGCGCGGCGACAAGGCGGCGTCCGACGTCGTGCTCGAACAGCCGCAACCGATCGCCGCTACGCCAGTGCCGAGCGTGAAGATTACCAACCGCGACCGCGTGATCGATCCCGACACGAAGGTGACCAAGGGCGACCTCGCCGATTATTACGCCGCCGTCGCCGCGATCATGCTGCCGTGGAGCGGGCACCGCCCGATCAGCCTGGTGCGCTGCCCACAAGGGCGCGCGAAGCAGTGCTTCTTCCAGAAACACGATGCGGGATCGTTCGGCGACGCGGTGCACCGCGTCGCGGTCGCGGAGAAGGACGGGTCGAGCGAGGATTACCTCTGGGTGGACGACGCCGCGGGGCTGCTGACCTGCGTGCAGATGGGAACGATCGAGTTCCACGGCTGGGGCTCGCGCGTCGACGCGCTCGAGCGGCCCGACCGGATGATCTTCGACCTCGATCCCGACGAGGGCCTCGATTTTGCCGATACGAAGAAGGCGGCGGAGTTCGTCCGCGACCAACTCGGCGAGATCGGCCTTGCCAGCTTTCCACTGCTGTCGGGCGGCAAGGGCGTCCACGTCGTCGTGCCGCTGACCCCGCAGGCCGAATGGCCCGCGGTACGCGACTTCGCCGAGCGGTTCGCGCGCGCATTGGCGCAAGGCCACCCCGATCGCTTCGTCGCCACCATGAGCAAGGCGAAGCGCAAGGGTCGCATCTTTATCGACTATCTACGCAACGGACGCGGATCGACCGCGATCATGCCTTATTCGGCACGCGCGCGCGCCGGCGCACCGGTCGCCGCACCCGTGACGTGGAGCGAGCTGCGCGATCTCGACAGTGCGGCGAACTGGCATGTCGGCGACGCGGACGCGCTGATCGCGCGCGCGAACGCGCCGGCAATGTCGGGCTGGGGCATCGCCGATCAGGTGCTGCCCGACCTGTGAGGCCGGGCGCGGTTCAGCGCGTTGACGTGGCAGGGACCGGCGGCGCCGCTACCGCTGCCTGCCCCGGCGTACCCGTCCCGCGGTAGCGGTCGAACCACGCGAGGATCGCCGACGCCTTCGCCGCCGACTGGCTCGGCCGCGCGGTGAAGCCACCGTGGCTGGCCCCCGGCACCTTGACCAGCGCGGTCGGCACGCCGCGGATTTGCAGCGCAGCGTAATATTGCTCCGCCTCCGAGACGGGCGTGCGGTAATCCTCGCTGCCGACGACGACCAGCGTCGGCGTTTTGACGTTGCCGACCAGGCTCAAGGGCGAGTGCCGCCAATAATCCATCGGGTCCTCCCACGGCAGCTTGTTGAACCAGTAGCGCGAGGTGAACAGCGTCGCGTCCATCGTCAGCGCCTCGCTGATCCAGTTAATCACCGGTTTCTGCGTCGCCGCCGCCTTGAAGCGGTTGTTCTTGCCGACGATCCATGCGGTCAAGACGCCGCCGCCCGACCCGCCGGTGACGAACAGGTTGTTCGGGTCGGCGGTGCCGTCGGCGATCGCGGCGTCGACCGCGGCCATCAGGTCGTCATAGTCGGCGCTGGGGTAGTTCTTGTCGATCAGATTGGCGAATTCGGCGCCGTAGCTGGTCGAGCCGCGCGGGTTGGTCCACAGCACGGCGTAGCCGTCGGCGGCGTAGAGCTGCATGTCGGTCGCGAAGCTGGGGCTGTAGGCCGATTGCGGGCCGCCATGAATTTCGAGGATCAGCGGCACGCGCGTGCCCGGTCGCCAGCCCGGTGGAGTCGCGATCCACGCATCGATCGCGCGGCCGTCGGGTGCGGTGACCGCGAGCTTGCGGATCGGCGCCAGTGCCTTTGCCTCGAGCATCGTCGCGTTCAGGTCGGTCAGCCGCCTGGGCTTGCCGCTAGACACGACCCAGATATCGGCGGGCGCGCTGCCGTCACCGCCGGTGTAGGCGACCACCCCGCCCCGCGACACCGAGAAGTCGCCGCCGGTGTAGGGCCGATCGAGCCCGCCGCCCTTCAGATTGTCGGCGAGCACGGTCACGCCGCCATTGTCACCGACGCGCGCTATCTTGCGCAGCCCGTGATCGTCATAGGACGCGTAGAGCGTGTTGCCCGCCCATTGCACGTCCTCGATCGAGCGGTCTAGCGCGCGGGTCAGCGACCGCGCGCCCGCGGCGCTGCGATCGCCGACGTAGAGCTCGCTGTTCTCGTACGCGCGGCGGTGGTCGTCGAAGCCGAGCCACGCGACACGCGAGCCGTCGGGGGAGAAGCGCGGCGACGCATCTGGCCCGTCGCGGGTGGTCAGCTGCATCAGCGTGCCCGTGTTGGCGTCGACCGCGTAAAGGTTGCTGTCCATCACGCGGCGGTCGGCGTCCTTGCCGCGGATGCCTGAGAACAGGATGCGCGATCCGTCCGCGCTCCACGATAGCGGCCCCGCATCGTCGTAGCCGCCGAAGGTCAGCTGCCGCGCCGCGCCGCCGTCCGCCGCCACGACGAAGACGTGGTCGCGGCCGGGCTTGATGTAGCCGGGCCCGTCGGCACGGTAGGTGATCCGGTCGATCACCTGCAGCGGCTCGGCCCATTTCGCGCCTTCGGGCTTGTCGGGCGCGCGGCCGAGCTTCGCGCCGTCACCCATGACGGTCGCGGTGAAGGCGAGCCGGCGGCCGTCGGGCGACCAGGCGAGTGCACCCGGATCGCCCGGCAGCGAGGTAATGCGCGCGCTGGCGTCGTTCGACAGCCAGCGGACGAACAGCTGGCTGTTGTCGCCATCGCTCGCGGCATAGGCGATCCGCGTGCCGTCGGGCGACCAGCGCGGCGACGAGCCGCTGGCGGCGAAGGGCGTCTGTTTGCCGGTGCCGATGTCGACCAGCCACAGCGACGATCGCATCCGGTCGGTCATCACGTCGCCCGAGCGGCGGACGTAGACGATCGTGCGCCCGTCGGGGCTGATCTGCGGATCGCTCGCCATCTGCAACCCGAACAGGTCGTTGCCGGTGAAGGCGCGGTTGGCGGCGTCGGCAGCGGGAACGGGACGGTCCTGCGCGGCGGCAGGGGCGAGCGCGGCGAACGTGGTGGTCGCGAGAGCGAGGAGGATCGTGCGCAAGGGCGGGCTCCGTGGTCGAGAGGGCGCGAACATGCCCGATCCGCGGCCGCGCGCAAGGGGCACGAAGCCTGCCGCTTGCTGCAACAGCGTCAGCGCGAGCGCAGTGGATACAAACAGTGGGGAGGACACCGCCGGTACTTGCTGCGCAGCCCCGTCGCGCCCGAAAAAATGAGCGACGATCAGTCGCTGGCGTGCGCCTGCTCCGCCACCGTCCGCCACGCCGCTACCTCATGCTCGTAACGGTGCAGCACCGTCACCTCGCCCGCGCGCTCGACGGCGAGATCGACCTCAACCTCGCCGTCCCATTCCCATGTCGCATTGCCGTGGAGCGTCACCATCGCATCGACCTCGGCGCGCGCGCGCACCATGCCGCCGCGGTTGAGCACGATGATCTCGCGCCCGAACTCGACACGCCCGGTCAGGCACGCAGCGTAGGTCGATGCCGCCATCGCGCTGCCGCAGCTGTTGGTCAGGCCGACGCCGCGCTCGAAGGTGCGGACGAACAGCGTATCGTCGGCGCGACGCTCAACGAACGAGACGTTGGCGCGGTTGGGCAGCCAATCGGGTGCCGCCTCGCACGCCTGACCGACCGCGACCAGCTCGGCCTCGTCAATTGCCTCGACGAAGGTGATGAAATGCGGGTTGGGGATCGCGACCGCGGTGAAGGCGCGCCGGCTCGGCAATCCGGGCACGACCGCGTCGATCAACCGTTCAGGGGCGCCGATGATCGGCCAGTCCGCCGTCGCGAGCGAAGCCGGTCCCGCAGTTTCGGCGACCGTGTACACACCGGGCGAGAGATCGCCGACATGCTCGACCTGCGCATGCGCGGTCTTCAGTCGCGCGGTGGCGGTCTCGACGCCGGCCGCCGCGAACCCGGCGCGCGCGACGCAGCGCAGGCCGTTCAGGCACGTCTCCGCCTCCGATCCGTCGCTGTTGAACATCCGCATGCCGAACGCTGCCGCGTCGTCGCCCGCCACCAGCGCCAGGATGCCGTCGCCGCCGACCGGCCCGTTGCGCGCGGCGAGCACGCGCGCGAGGCTGGCCCACTCAGCGTCCGACAGCGTCCAGTCGCGCGCGTCGACTAGCGGGAAGTCGTTGCCCGAACCGTGGCATTTGGTGAAGCGCACCAGCATCAGCGCGCGGTTCCGCTGGCGTATTGATCGGTCAACATGGCCACTCCTATCGACGCGAACGGCCAACCTGTTCAAGCCGCCTTGGTTGCGCGTTCACCGGCCCTCCCCGCGTCATGGAAGCCGATAATGATCGGCGAGCCGGTCGAGTGCGAGCCCGAGTACCAGCCGTCCGCTGCGCGCGGGCCAGCCAAGCTCGCGCTCGGCCGCGGGCAGCGCCTCGCCCGCGCAGATCACGCGCCACAGGATGTCCGACAATCCCCTGCCCGCCGCCGCCACGCCCGCGTCGAAGCGCCGCTTGGCCGCGAGTTGGCGCTCGCCCGCGCTCAACCCGTCGCGCGAGCCTCCGTCGACGCGCGCTTCCCAGCGCATCGTCACCGAGGGCGCGATCGCCGCCGTCTCGTAATCGGCGCGCAGCCGCTCGCCCGCCTCCGCCTGCCGCGCGGTCACCAGCCCGCGCGCGGTGAGCCAGGCGAGCGGCGACTCGCGCAGGTTGACGGTGACGCTGCGTCCGCCCGCGCGCCGGCCGGGCGGCACCGGGCGCTGTTGTCCGTTCGCGTCGATCGTTCGCTCCACCAGTTCGCGCATGTCGCCTCCCACATCTGATCCGGCGCGGGCGTTGGCATGATCGGGCACGTGTAGGACAGCGGCGTGTGGTGGTGGCGCAGTTGCGGACGGCGGCGGGGGGCGTCTCCGGGCCGCGCCGCCAACCTTAACAGTGCGAACGAGGCGCAACTGGCTCCTCTCGTCAATATTCTTGCCCGCTGATGTATAAAGCCGATGCTCTGATCGGACTATTGGAGCTTAGACACTGCCTATCAGAAAGGCGTCGATCAGCTCTCTACTTCGTCGATCAACCAGCGTCCTGCGGCAATCACTATGAGACCGGCTGGAATGAGCAGCCAGATCGATGCAAGGAGCGCCGACCTGAAGCCCTGCACACCTTGTGTCTGCGAGAAGATGTCGCTCAATGAGCCAGTCAGCAGCGGCCCGAAGGTCATGGCGATCATGTTGAGGCTGCCGAACAGAAGTGCGGTCGCGAGCGCACGACGCCCCGGTCCGCACACCGCCTGCAACGCGGCGAACAGGATGGGCAGGCACGCCGACAACACTCCTACCAGGAGGGTGCACGCCACTATGAACGTCGCGCTGTCGTTCGCGCGGAACGCGAGCAGCCCGATCGGTGTCGATGCCAGAAGCCCCAATCCCGGCAACCGAACGAGCCAACGCGCATCACGCCGGCTCAGGCGATCACCCAACAATCCGCCCAGCAGCGAGCCGATGAGGGTGCCTGCCCCGAGCGCCGGTCCGAACGTGAGTCCTACCTGCGCCACGTCAACGCGAAGAACTCTGATCATATATGCCGGTGCGAGCAGCAGGGGCCCATAGGCGACGAACCCGTAGAGAGTGACTCCGAAGACGATCAGCACATACGACCGCTTCGCAGCGAGTGCCCGTACCTGCCGCAACAAATCGGTCTTTGCAGGGTGCTCGCCACGTCTAACGATCGTCGCAGCGCGAGGTTCGACCAGGACGAGACAGGCGAGAACGAGCACTGGCAAGGACAAGAGCGCCATTCCGAGGAATGCCGCTCGCCAGCCATATCGTCCCGCTACCAATCCGCCGGCCGTGAGCGCGACGAATCCTCCCACCGCTGCCGATGCGGTCAACGCCGCATAGGCACGCGATCGCTGCTCAGGCGGACAATAATCAGCCGCCAGCGAGTGGCTGGCAGGAGCGGTTCCCGCCTCCCCTACGCCGACCAGCATGCGGGCGATCACCAGCATCCAGACGCCCCCCGAGATGCCGCACAGGATCGTAGCGACACTCCAGACCAGCAGGCAGACGATGAGTACGACCTTGCGACTGTGAAGGTCAGCCAGACGCGCGACGAATATGCCCGACAGCGCGAAGAGGATCGAGAACGGCGCCCCGATCAGCAATCCCACCATCGTATCGGAAAGTGCGAAATCACGCTTGATCCCTTCGATCACGACCGACAGCACGTTGCGATCGGCGTAGCTCAGCATCGAAACCAGGAACAACGTGGCGACGAGCCATAGTCGCTGCCGGTCAGAAAAGCGTTCGTGCAAGATCACCGATCACGAGCTTTGCAAGGCGCGATAGACGAGTTCCTGCGAGATCACGTCGATGGGCCGTAAGTTACCCTGTTCACGTTGAACGTGGGTCATGCCGACGAACAGGATGTCGTGTTCCGGATCGACCCAGAACCATGTGCCAAAGGCGCCGCCCCATTCATACGTTCCCCGGCCGACCGGGCGCCCCGCCCGCGCGGGATCGACACACACGAGGCCGTTTAACGCGTGCCCGTTTCCGTTCCCGAGCTGATAATGCTGAACGCCGCGCGGTGTCTGCAGGAACTCCTCCGACAGCTGATTGGTCAGCATCAGCTCGACCGCTTCGCTGGAGAGAACGCGCGTGTCGCCAAGCGTACCGCGCTTCAGCAGCATGCGCGCGAACCTCGCATAATCCATCGCCGTGGACTTGAACGAGGTTCCTCCCATCGGAAAGGTCGACTCCAGTCGTTCGGCATCGGTCGCGGCCCGCAGACTTTTGGTTTCGGGTACGCGTATGTGACCGGTGACCAGCCGGCGGGCTTGTTCGTGATCGAGCTGGAAAGCGGTATCGACCATGCCCAGCGGGTCGAACAGGCGACGTTGCATGAACAGGTCGAAGCGCTCTCCGGTCAGCCGCTCGACGATTTCGGCCTGCAGGTCGGTGGCAACGCTATACTGCCAATCTTCGCCGGGCTGATAAGCGAGCGGCATTTCGGCATAGCGGCCGATCAGTTCGGTCAAGGAGCGCGCGTTCGACCAGCCGATGCGACGCACCGTCTCCATCACCTCTTCCGGCGTGCGCCCGAAGGAGAAGCCGGCCGTGTGCGTGAACAATTCGCGCATCGTCGGTCCACGCGTTGCGCCACTCCCCGGCAGCTGCGCGATGTCGGCGAATTCCGGCAGATAGCGTTCGACCGGGTCGTCAAGCTGCCACCGGCCTTCGTCGTAGAGCAGAAGAATACCCGCCGCCGTCAGCGGTTTGGTCATCGAGTACAAGGTGAAGATGGCGTCGCTGTGAAGCGGGGTTCGCAGCGCAACGTCGGCGTATCCGGCTGTGTCGAAGAAGACCAGATCGTCCCCGCGCGCCAGCAGCATCACGGTGCCGGGCAGATCGCCCATCGCCGTCCTGACGTCGGCATAGGCGGCGAGTTCGGCCAGCACCGCGGGTGTGAAGCCGGCTTCGCTGGCGGGACGAGGCGTGAACGAGAATGTCGGCATGGGATCAGCCTTTCGAATGGCAGGCAGAGGTCAGCGGGGAACGACGCGAACGGTAGACCAACCGGCAAGGTCGGTGGCATCGTCGGTGGTCAGACGGGCATTCAGCCCCTGGCTGGTGTTACAGCGCTCGACATAGGCGATCACCTCCTGCCCTTCGGCGCTGTCGCGTTGCACCGGCTCGATCCGCCCATCCGGACGCAGCCGACACGGCACGAAGCCGATGTCGCGAACGCCCTCCGCATCCGCTCGGGCGTAGGCGAAGATCGTCATGCGCGTGTCGGGGTGCGTCGGCAGCAGGGGCCAGCCGTCACGCGGAAAGATGCCGAAGCTCTCCGGATCGGTGCCGATCATCGCCTTCGCCTCTTCGCTGACCTCAAGCCGCGCATCGAAGACGAAGTGACCCAGGCCGTAGAAGATCGGCTTTCCGTGGTACCATTCGATCCCGCGAAGGGCGTGATGGTGATGCCCGACGACCAGGTCCGCACCGTTGTCGATCGACCAATAGGCTGTGCGACGCTCATGATCGGAGAGGTGAAATGGGCGAAGCATGTCGCCCCAGTGGTAACTGGCCACGACCAGGTCGGCTCGTGACCGAGCGTCCGACAAGTCGCTGGCGAGATTGGAGAGGTCGCCGTCGTCCGGCACCGTTTGCGCGCGGGGCGGCACGCCGGGAATGTAGTAATTGTCCAGGAACGGACGCCAGAGATCATAAGCGCGCAGTGGTGCAATCCCCGGCACGTTCGATCGCGCTTCGTAACCCATCGGGAACACCGAAGCCCTCGCGACGAAGCCGGTCGTAAGCCCCTTGGCCGTAACAAAGGCGGTCTCGCGCGCCGCGGTCAGGTTCGCACCCGCGCCGGCCGTATGCACGCCTTGTGATCGAAGCCGCGCGATATTGTCCAGCATCGCCGCGTGACCGGCATCGACCATGTGGTTGTTCGCCAGTGACAGAACATCGAAGCCGGCTCGAACGAAGGCATCCAGATTGTGTGAGCCGGGGTAGAGTGGCGTAGCCCCGCTCGGTGAGGGATGAGGATCGTCGGTGAAGCAAGCCTCCAGGTTGCCGAACATGATGTCCGGAGTGTTCAGCAACGGCAGCGCAGGTGCGAGCGGCTCGTCTGGCTGATCGCGATCGATCAGCAGGTCGCCCACCATCCCGATCAGGAGTTCGGTCACGGCCGATCCCATACGATCACCATCTGCAAACCTCCTCATCCAACAGCGCCGACGGTAGGAGCCGCCGCGCCGTGCCACAATAGAAAAGATTGCGCTCGCTCTCTATCATGTGTTTGGTTGCGGGCTGGGGTTAGGTAAAGATCGACAAGAGGCTGCCGACTGTCCGCACCGGCGTATCAGCGATCGCGATAATGTGGCCGCTTGCTAGTGCGGGGTTGATGAGCGAGGATCGAACAGGAACGCCCAATGCCAAAACGCAGCCGTGAGTATATGGACAACCAGCGGCTTCGCTTCTGCAAGGCGGCAATGGCCTGTTTCAGCCGCAAGGGCGTCGCGGCGTCGAACCTGACCGACATCTGCGAGGAGGCCCAGCTCAGCATGGGCGCGCTCTACAAACATTTCACCAGCCGCGACGACCTGCTCGCAGCCGTGCTGCAGCTGCGGAGCGAACGCCGCAACAGCCTGCTGCATGGCGACAGTTGGAGCGAGCTGCGCAGCGCGATCGTCGCCTATTGGCAGGAGCTGCAGGAACTGCCGTTCTGGCGAGAGTTCCAGGGCATCACGGACTGGAACGAGGAGTTGAGAAGCGCGCGAGTCGCTCAGGCCCAGATCGTCCTCAAGCAGATACGGGAACAACTCGAGCGCTTCGCGGACCGCGCCGAGATCGAACCGCCGTTCGACCTCGAGCGCACGGCACAGCTCGTCAGCATCATCTTCGACGGCTCCATCATCGGCATCCGCTCGACAGGTGACCTGCACATCATGCTGGACGATCTCACCGACTATCTCGACCTAGCCGTCGGAGCACGGCCTTGTTCGGCGGCGACGCCACCCGGGGCAGCGTCAGTCGGCGTGCCGGTGCCCCAATCCGTCTAGCCACGCGTCCAGCAGCGCCACGCCGTAACCGGTCGCGCCAGGCTGCGAGCGCGGCGTCCGGCGCGTCGCCCAAGCCGTTCCGGCGATGTCGATATGCGCCCAAGCGGTTCCCCGCGCGAAGCGCTCGATGAACTTGGCGCCTGCCGCCGGCGAGCCGTAACCCAGCCCGAGAAAACCCGAAGCGCCGACGTTTGCCAGATCCGCCACGCTGGACTCGACGAGATAATCCTGTGTCGCGACCAGCGGCATTCGCCACAACAGCTCGGACGTCGCATTTCCCGCGTGGAGCAGAGCGTCGGCAAGACCGTCGTCCGACGCGTAAAGCCCGGCATATTCTTCGTGCAGCACGCCCGTGATCATGCCTGTCAGCGTCGCCACGTCGACCACGTTGCGTGGTTGGTAGTGGTTGATCGCGTAAGTAACGCCGTCGGCGAGAAGCAGGCGCCCCTCCGCGTCGGTGTTCCCGATCTCCACGGTCAGTCCCGACATCATGCGGATTACGTCACCCGGGCGCATGGCGCGACCGTCGATCACGTTCTCGGCCATAGGGACGATCGCAACGACATTGACCGGCGCCTTGCGCGACGCGGCGAGTTCCAGCGCACCGAGGACCGCGGCCGCCCCTCCCATGTCGAATTTCATCTTCTCGATGATCGGTCGCGTCTTGATGTTCAGACCACCGCCGTCGAACGTCACGCCCTTGCCGACGAGCGCCGCGTCCCAGCCCGTCCGCTCAGACGCACCACGCCATTCGGCGACGACCAGCTTGGGTTCGTGTTCGGAGGAGCGACCAACCGCGAGCAGTCCGCCCATGCCGATCTGCTCGAGCTCCGCCGCCCCGAGCGTCGTGACTGTTACTCCGTACCGCTCGAGTGCCGAGGCGGCTTCCTGCGCGAACACCGCGGGCGTGAGCAGGTTAGCGGGTTGCTCCGTCCAGGCCCGTGCCCGGTTGATCGCGGTCGCAACACGGATCGCTTCGTCCGCGGCCGCCTGATCATCGCCAGTGATGACCAAGGACGTCGGCCGGAACGCGCCCTCCACTGCAGCGCGCTCCTGGTGAAGACGATAGCCGTGAAGGAGCGCACCCAGGAACAGCCACTTGATCGCGCTGGGGTCACCGAGGTGCTCGCCTTTGGGCAACCGAACCGCGCTGATCCGAAGTGCGCGCATTGCGTCGACGAGTCGCCCACCTGCTGCCAGCCAGCGATCGCGCGGTGCTTGTGCGGTCTCTACCGAGACGATGACGATTCGAGCTTCCCCGAACTCGCCGATCACGTCCAGCCAACTGCCAGGGAGTGCTTCGAAACGCGCGGCGCGGCGTGCCTCCTCGGCGCGCTCGATGCATGCGCTCGCGCCGATCAGCGCTCCGTCACCACACGCAAACACGACGTCCGCATCATGGTCGATGTCGGGGGCGATGGAGAGCGAGAGCCATTTCGTCATGAGCTCTTCTCTAACCCGCTTGCATCTTAAAAGAAAGCGAGCATAATCTTTTTCAAAGATCAGGAGAGGTCAGATGGCGATCAAGAGTGAGGGGAACGTTGCCGCAGCGGGTAGGCGACATCGCGCGGCGCAGCGTCTCTTGTTGAACGGCTCGGCAGCAGCCCTGCTGACCTGCCTCCCCGGACTGGCAACCGCCCAGACCGTGCCGATAGAAGCGACGACCGGCGCAGCCGATCGGACGAACCCGGATGCGAGTAACGGCGGCTCGGGTGACATCGTCGTCACGGCGCGCAAGCAGTCGGAGCGACTGCTCGACGTTCCGCAGTCGGTCACCGCACTCTCGGGCGCCGACCTTGGAAAGCTGAACGCTACGCAGTTCCGCGACTTCGCCAACACGGTGCCGGGCCTTCAGTTCACGACGTCCGGCGCGGGTCAGACGCAGGTGAACATTCGTGGCGTCACCACCGGTACCTCGGGATCGCAGACCGTCGGCATCTACGTCGATGATGTCCCCTACGGCGCCAGCACGTCGTTCGCCCAGGCAGGACAGCTTGCACTCGATCAGGGTCTGTTCGACCTTGATCATGTCGAGGTGCTGCGCGGCCCCCAAGGCACGTTATACGGGGCGAGCGCCTTGGGCGGCGTCATCAAGTACGTGCCCAACGCCCCCGATCTGAACGACTTCGGCGGCACCGGTCAGGCCGGCGTCTCTTCAACGCGGGGCGGCGGCACGAGTTACAACGGAGCCGCCGCGGTCAATGTGCCGCTCGCCTCCGACGTCGCCGCACTTCGCGTCGGCGGCTATTACTCCCGCGACGGCGGTTTCGTCGACAACGTCGCACTCGGTGACCGCGACGTCGATCGCTCACGCGTGTATGGGGCTCGGCTCGACCTGCTCGTCAAACCGACCGACCGGCTCAGCATCCGTCTGGTCGGCACGGGACAGAACATTCGTCGTGAGGGGCGTGGAACGGTCGACTATGATTTCGACCGCTCGCCGCGCTTCGGCGACCTCCAGCAGAACCGCCTCGTTCCGGAGCCCTTCGATCAGGAGTTCCGCCTCGCGAGCGGCACGATCAGCTACGATTTCGGCGGCGCAGAGCTGACGTCGATCTCCAGCTACCAGACGGTCAGGTCGACGCTGCACCTCGATTATTCGGCGCTTTTCGTGCCCTTGCTGGGTGCCACCGCCGGTATTCCCCTGCGATCGGCAGAGGTGACGATCGATCCGCGCACCGACAAATTCGCCCAAGAGGTCAGACTGCAGTCGAGCGGCACCAGGACGCTGGAATGGCTCGTAGGCGGTTTCTACACGCACGAGAGCAGCAACTCGCACCAGCTCATCGCGGGGACGAACCCGAACGGAACGGCGTTCGCCGTGCCGATCCTCGATATTCAACTGCCGGCCAAGTACAAAGAGATCGCAGGGTTCGGCAACGTGACCCTGAACGTCACCGACATGCTATCGCTCACCGGCGGGATCAGATACGCTCACAACGAGCAACGCTTCGCACAGACGGGCGGCGGTCTGCTGGGCGGCTCGACGCCGACCCGCCGCTCCGATGAAAACGTCACGACCTGGCTCGCCAGCGCCCAATACAAGTTCAGCCAGGACGCCAACATCTATGCGCGATACGCGACCGGTTATCGGCCCGGGGGTCCCAATGCGGTCTCCAACGATCCCGCAACGGGCCAGCCGCTGGCGCAGCCGACGTTCGGTGCCGACCGGCTCAAGAACTATGAACTAGGCTTCAAGGCACAGACCGCCGACCGCAAGTTCGCGATCGATCTTGCCGGCTACCGCATCGATTGGAGCGACATCCAGCTCGTCGTGACGCGGAACGGATTGAGCCTCATCTCCAACGCGGCCGGTGGCGCGCGCATCTGGGGCAGCGAACTCACCCTGACGGCGCGCCCGACACGAGATTTCGTCGTGACCGGCGCGTTCGGCTACACCGACGCGAAGCTGCGCGCTGCCGATGCCGATCTCGGCGCGCGCAAGGGCGAGCGTCTCCCGGACGTGCCGAAGTTCACGGCGGCAGTGTCGGCGGACTACGGTCTGCCGGATGTGGGTATCAAGCCTCGTGTCGGAGCGACGGTGCGGTTCATCTCCGACCGGGAGACGAGCTTCGATGCGAGCCCGAACGCACCGCAGTACGATCTCGGTGACTATGTGTCGGTCGACCTGCGCACGGGAGTGTCCCTAGGAAGCGTAGAAGCGCAACTGTTCGCGCGCAATCTGTTCGACGAACGCGGTCAGTTGTCGGGGGACGCCAGATTGTCGCTACTCGGTGGGCCGGTTCAGGTGGCGGTTCTCCAGCCGCGCACGATCGGGCTCAGTCTGTCGAAGCGGTTCTGAACGTGTGGCAGACACGCGACCGTAAGGCTGAGCACCCATGAAGGGCGCCTTGTCCCGAGCGAACAACATCGCCGATCTTCGGGTCCTCGCCAGAAGAAAGCTGCCGCGTCCGGTCTTCGATTACATCGACGGAGGGTCGGACGACGAGGTCACGCTCAGGCGCAACGCATCCGCGTTCGAGCACTACGAACTGGTGCCTGACGTGCTTACCGACGTTTCGCGCATCGAAACCGGAACGACGCTGTTCGGCCAGCGCGTCCGATGGCCATTGATGCTGTCTCCGACAGGGCTGACCCGCATGTTCCACGGACATGCAGAACTGGCGGTTGCACGCGCGTCGGCGAAGCACGGCCTCCTCTACAGCCTGTCCACGATGGGAACGACGCGCCTCGAAGAGCTCGCGGAGGCATACGGCGGGCCCAAGGTGTTCCAAATCTACATCTTCAAGGATCGCGGACTGACCGCCGAGTTCGTCGCTCGGTGCCGCGAAGCTGGCTTTCACGGGCTGACGCTCACCGTCGACACCCCGGTCGCCGGCAACCGGGAGCGCGATCGCGTCAACGGTCTTTCACTGCCGCCCCGCCTGACGATGAAGTCGATGCTCAGCTTCGCGCTGCATCCAGCATGGTCGCTGCCCGCGGTGACCGGGTCCAAGTTCGACCTGGCGAACGTCAGCCACCGCGTCGACGCGCTGGCCGCCGGGCCGATTAGCCTGTTCGACTACATCGGGGGACAATTCGATCGCACGGTCACCTGGCGCGACGTCGAATGGCTCGCGGCCGAATGGAACGGGCCTTTGGCGATCAAGGGCATCATCACGCCCGAGGATGCCAAGCGCGCCGTTGACTCAGGGGCGACCGGTATCGTGATCTCCAATCACGGCGGCCGGCAACTGGACGGTGCGCCCGCGCCCGTCGATCAGATCGGCCTGGTTCGGGACGCGATCGGCACCGGGCCGGACGTGATCTGCGATGGGGGCATTCGGCGAGGGTCGGACGTGGTCAAGGCGGTGGCGCTCGGCGCGACCGCCTGTTCGATCGGGCGACCCTACCTCTACGGTCTGGCCGCTGGTGGGGAAAGTGGCGTCGATCGCGCGCTCTCGCTGTTGTTCGAGGAGTTCGAGCGCACCATGATCCTTGCCGGCGTGAACGACGTGGCCAAGCTCGACTGCCGCCATGTCCGTCGCCCACAAGAGCTGTGGTAGAGCTGCCTCGAACTTAGCCACGCACGCGCTGCTATCGATGAAGGAGGACGCTGTTGCCCCCCGACACACCTTCACCCGTCACGCCGTTCGAGATCGTCCTGCCGATCGTCGTGGGGTTGGTCCTGATCGCCCTGATATCGCTTCTGCGCGAACCCTCGCGACAGAAATTCAGCGCAGTCTTCGTCGCCGGTGCTGGTGCTGCCTATTTCGGCGGCGGCTTCGGACCGTTGGAGCTTGGCTTCTGCGCGGTCGTCACGCTGCTCGCGTACCGCGGCCTGACCAGTTATCGCGCCATCGGCATCGCCTGGCTGCTTCATAGCGGGTGGGATCTGGCGCACGATCTCTGGGGCAATCCGATCATTCCGTTTGCGCCCACCTCATCGTTTGGATGCTTCGTGTGCGATCCCGTGCTCGCGGCTTGGTATCTGATCGGCGCTCCGGACCTGTGGCGGCGCTGGCGAGGTGCTCCTGCCGGGAAGTGATGACCCGTCTGCAGGTCCAGACAATCGGGGATGTCGCTACAGCCGTGCCGCAGGAAGGGTAAGGATCGCGAGAGTCCCTCCACCGGGCGCTTCGGCCAAGGTGAAGCTGCCTTTGTGACGATTGGCGAAGTCGCTTACGATGCTGAGCCCTAGACCCACCCCGCCCGTCTGCCGGTTGCGCGACGACTCGCCCCGCTCGAAGGGGCGGAGCAGGCGCGCTCGGTCCACGACGGCGATCCCCGGTCCGGTGTCAGCAACAGAGATGCACACCTCGGCACCGTCGCGTTCGATCGCGATCGTTCCGCCACCTGCATAATCGACCGCGTTCTGCAGCAGATTTTCGATCGCGCGTCTGAACCCGGGCGGTGAAACCGATACGTTGGCCTCGTCGCCACTCAGAAGACGCAGCGATTCTCCTTGTCCATGCATGTCTGCAAGGACGGTGACCAGCGTCGGCCGCACATCGATCGTCTCGATAGGAGTCGCCGCCTCACGAGCGAAGGTCAGCACTTCACCGATCATCGACTGCATGCGGTCGAGATCGGCGATCATGCGGGCACGCTGCGGTTCGGGGGAAGACTCCACGCGTAAACGCAGACCGGTCATGGGCGTGCGGAGATCGTGCGCGATCGCCGTCAACATGCGCGCGCGTTCCGTGGCCTCTCGGGACAGCCGGTCGCGCATGGCACCGATCGCCGCCGCCGCCTCGCGCAGTTCGCGGGGGCCGGCTTCCGGAACGACGTCGTCCTGGTCGCCAAGCGCGCCGGCAAGCACACGAAAGGGTCGTGTCATGCGCCGCGCGAAGACCCAAGCTAGCGGTACGAGCAGCAGCAGGGTGACCGCGAGCGATACAAGCATGTTACGCTGCCAGCCGGTCAGAAACGGCCTGGTCGGCTGGACGCTGATCCAATTTCCACTGTTCCGGCGCACGCTCAACACAAACGCAGGACGCGTCATCTGGACTGCCGAACGGCGATACTCGGCAGACCTGACGTTAGGATCGAGCATCTCGAACAGGCCGTTCTTGCGCGATCGAAAAACAAGAGTGCGACCGCCAAGTGGGTTTTCGCGATCGTTCGCCGCCTGCTTGCCACCCTTGGGATCGAGTCCGACCAGTGGTTGGATATTCTCGAGCCAGGTGACCCGCACCGATCGCGGGTCAAGCCGTAGTTCCGCTGCGATCAACTCCTCCAGGTTCGGCACGCGCGTGCCCTGCGATGGAAGTTCCACCATCTCGCGCTCGAACGCGGCGCCCGGTCTGCTCAATGCCCCGATCGCCTCCGCGGCACTCATCCGCAGCGTCGGCGGCGGCGGCGCGAGCACCACGATCGAGGCGGTCGTGGCCACGCTAAGCATCGCCACGGCGGCGCCGAAGCCACCGATGGAAACCAATGCGCTTGGCGCGCGCCTCACGACGAGCGCACCGATGGCACGAAGCGGTACCCGACGCCGCGGATTGTCTCGATCAGCGGCGCCGGGTCGGCCTCCGTCAATTTCCGTCGAAGACGACTTACCGCCACATCGATTGCACGATCGTAGCTGGCCGCCTCCAGCCCACGCGCCAGATCGAGGAGGGTGTCCCTCGTCAAGATCCTACCCGGTCGAAGGACGAAGGCGGCGAGCAGGGCATGCTCTCCTTCGCTAAGCGGAACACCTCGACCGGCCGGATCGCGCAGTCGCCGCTCCTCGATGTTCAACCACCAACCGGCGAAGGTCACGCCTCCGGCGGGCGACTTCGCTACCACGCGTTGCGTCCCTGGCCTGCGCAGGAGCGCACGGATCCGTGCCAACAGTTCACGCGGTTCAAAGGGCTTCGTCAGGTAATCCCAAGCCCCGACTTCCAGACCAACGATCCGGTCGGTCACATCGTCCAGCGCGCTCAGCATCAGGATCGGCGTTCCGCCGGGAGCCAGCCGACGACACAATGACAGTCCATCCTCGCCTGGCATCATCACGTCCAGAACGATCAGGTCCGCCGCCGCTTCCTGCAACGCCCGCTCGCAAGCCGCCGCGTCGCCCGCAACGCGGGTTCCGAAGCCATGGTCTTGCAGAAACTCGGCGATGGCCTCGCGAATGCTCGCATCGTCGTCGACTACGAGGATGCTGTTTGTGGCGACGCTTCCGGGTTCCATTCTGGCATCATAGCCCGCGCTTGTAGCATTCACGTAACAACCGTCGCTACCGAGCAGTCATCTCCAAGCTACCCGCTTCCGCTTGAATGCCGCTTCACGATCAAGGCGGGAAGGTGGATATGAAGCGAGAAGTCGGGTTGATGGCCGCACTGCTGACCGGGTCATGGACCAGCGAAGCATCGGCAGGCACCGGCCACGTCGACGTTGCATCGCCGCGCTCATCGGTTTTGGCCGCGGCCTCGCAGAAGCAGGCGATCGAAAAGTCCAAGGTCCCGACGGAAAAAGGTGCTCAGGTCAACGCGACGGCGCAGCCCGTTCGAGCAGCGCCTTCCACGCAGGACGATCTAGTCGTCACGGGTCACCGGCAGCGCGGATCGGTGGTCGGCAACATCCGACCGGAGCGCACCTTTCGCTCAGCCGACATAAGGGCATTCGGCGTGGACAACGTCGAGGCCTTGCTGGGGGCGGTGGCGTCGCAAACGGCCAGCAATCGGGGTCGCGGAGACGACGCACCGGTCACGCTGCTGAACGGACGACGCGTGGCGAACTTCTCCGAGATCGCCCGCATCCCCGCTGAGGCAATCGAGCGGATGGAGATCCTGCCTGAGGAGGTGGCGCTCAAATACGGGTATCGCGCCGATCAGAAAGTGGTCAACATCGTCACGTTGGAACGATACCGATCGTTGATCGCGCGGGCGGCGCTGTCCGTGCCGACGCGAGGTGATCGCAGTGAGGGCCAGGCTGACGCCGACTTCCTGATCATCCGCGGCGACAGCCGGGTGGGGCTTGGCGCGACATACGGTCGCTCCTCCCGGTTGCTCGAACGTGATCGGGGTGTCCGACAAGCTCCCGGCATGTCCGATGCGGGTCGCTTCAGGACACTGCTGCCATCGACCGAGCGCCTTTCGCTAAATGGTGTCGTCGGAAGCCAGATGACGAAGGACGTGTCGGCGACCGTGAACGGACGCTACGAGGAAAACCGGAGCACCAGCCTTCTCGGCCTATCGGGCTCCACTCCGCTGAAACGTAAGGACGATCGGAGCACCTTCCATCTTGGGACAACGGTAAACGGAGCGGTCGGGGCCTGGCGGTGGAATGTGCTCGCCAACTATGACCGGGCCGCCAACGATACGCTGACCCTGCCCGCTCTGCCCTCCGGGGAGCATCAGGAGACCCGATCAACGGACACCGCCGGGACCGCCGATCTCGTTCTGTCTGGTCCGGTCACGTCCTTGGCGGCAGGACCGCTGTTCGCGAGCGTGCGGGCGGGAGTCAGGCTTCGTGATTACGAAGCACACTCACACACCGGATCGTCAGCCACGAGCACGGCGCTCGACCGCAACGAAGCGGGCCTTCAGCTCAACCTAGACGCGCCCCTCTTGGGAACAGCGGCACAATCCTCTCCGATCGGGCGCTTGGGGGCCAACGCGAACGTCGCCGTCAGCGCTCTGTCCGACACGAGTGCCGTCTGGACGTTCGGAACCGGTCTGAACTGGTCTCCGATCAGAGCGATCGGCATCATCGTTTCTGCGACCAGCGAGCAAGGCGCAGCGACGTTGGAGCAGCTTGGCGCCCCCGCGCTGTTTACGCCCAACGTGCGAACCTTCGACATTGGCAGAGGAGAGGTCGTCGACATCACGCAGGTCACCGGGGGAAATCCGCTGCTGCGCAACGACGAACGCCACGTGCTTCGGATCGGCACGATCGTTCGTCCGCTATCTCGCACCGATCTGACGTTTAGCTTCGACTACGTGGATGCGCACATCGATCGTCCGATCTCGGAGTTCCCGGTCGTGACGCCCGCATTGGAGGCGGCGTTTCCGGATCGCTTCACGCGCGCGCCCGACGGCCGTCTGCAACGGATCGATGCCCGCCCAGTGAACTTCGCCTCCTCGCAACAGCGACAGCTCCGTTCGGGGATCAACCTGACGAAGCCGCTCGGAAAGACGCCGCCGGGCATGGAGGACGGCATGATCCGCATACCGGCGGATCAGACGGCACAGATGACGCGCAATCCCAACGGAACCTTTACGTTCACGCCGCAGCCCGGAAGCGCGTTCGCACGCAACCTGTCGACGGCGTCCAGCCGCCTCTTCATCAGCCTCTATCACAACTGGACCTTGAAGGACGTCGCCCTTCTTCGTCCGGGCCTTCCCGCGCTTGACCTGCTCGACGGTGGTCAGCTCGATCTCGCCGGTCGTCGGCGCCACGAGATCGAGTTGCAGGCCGGTGCCTACAAACACGGCTTAGGTGCCCGCCTGTCCGCCAAATGGCAGAGCGCGACCCAGATCGGCGGCGCAACAAGTCAAGCAGACCGCCTGAGCGTCGCCGATCTCACCACTGTCGACCTGAACCTGTTCGCGAATCTGACCGACGGGATCGGCGGTATCCAGTTGCCGCGATGGCTGCGCGGCACGCGTTTGAGCTTGGATGTAAAGAACTTTCTGGATACGCACCCCGTTGTGCGCGACCGATCGGGGGACACCCCGCTCAGCTATCAGAGCGCCTACCTCGATCCGCTCGGCCGCTCCGTGACCTTCAGCCTGCGACGAAGCTTATAGGTCGAGGCGATCAGCCGCGCCGTGACGGATGGTCAGGGATCGGTGGTGAGGTCCGATTGACAAAGGACTTCAACGCGAAGCTGCTGTGCAGGTGAGCGATCCCCGGAATCGCGGTGACGCGTTGGATGAAGCTCCGGTAGTGTTCCAAACCACGAACGACGATGCGAAGCAGCATGTCCGCATCGCCCGACATCTGATGACCGGTCATCACCTCCGGCATGATCGCGAGCTGTTCCTCGACACGCTGGATAACCTCGCTGGTCTGTCGTTCCAACGTGACCGAAAGAAAGATCACCATCGACCCCAAGAGAAGCCTCTCATCGATCTGAGCGGCATAGCCGACGATGATCCCGCGCTCTTCGAGGAGACGTACACGCCTGAGGGTGGGCGTAAGCGACAGGCCGATCTTTTCGGCCAGATCGCGCCAGCTCATGCGACCATCCTGCGTCAGCGCGAGCAGAATGCGCCTGTCATATTCGTCGAGTGCGGTAATCTGGTTCATCTGACAACGAACACCCTCAACCGTTAGTCCATCTGCGCTATTATTCAGGCTGACCGGAAGAGCAATTGGACGATATCATCGTCAACCATCCGCTATCCTGCTGCTGACCGATATCGCAGCAAGGAGGTTGCACGTGGATCGCTTCAGCATCAGCCCCAATCCGGTCCCGACATCGCCCGAACAGCGCGCCGCCCTGACCTTGGATCCTCGTTTTGGCACGGTCTTCACCGATCACATGGTGACACTGCGCTGGCGTGCCGAGGACGGTTGGCACGACGGCAGAGTGGAGGCCTTGGCGGCGATCCCCTTCCATCCGGGAAACGCGGCCTTCCACTACGGACAACAGATATTCGAGGGTCTAAAGGTCTTTCGCGGTTCCGACGGCGACGCCCTGCTCTTCCGCCCACGAGAAAACGCCAGGCGGATGCAGCGGTCCGCGGCTCGGCTCGCCATGCAGTGCCCGCCGGAAGACGTATTCATCGAAGCGCTCGAACAACTCGTCTTGGCAGATGCAGGCTGGATACCGGAGGGCGACGGCAGTCTGTACCTGCGGCCCTTCATCGTCGCCGACGAGGTCTTCCTCGGAATGCGGGCCGCCGCACGCTACCTGTTCTGCGTCATCGCGAGCCCGGTGGGCCCGTATTTCTCAGGCGGCAACCGCGCCATCGACGTCTGGGTATCAGAGACGTTCAGCCGTGCGGCACGCGGTGGAACCGGTGCGGCAAAGTGCGGGGGCAACTATGCGGCGAGCCTCGTGGCGCAAGTCGAGGCGGTGGAGCGCGGGTGCGATCAGGTTGTCTTCCTCGACGCAGCCGAGAGCCGGTGGATCGAGGAACTCGGCGGAATGAACATCTTCTTCGTCATGCGCGATGGCGAGGTCATCACGCCCCCGCTCGGAACCATCCTGCCGGGTGTAACACGAGATTCCGTGATGACGCTGGCGAGCGCGGCGGGCCATCGCGTCGTGCAGCGCCGCTACTCGCTGGAGCAATGGCGCTCGGACGCGGAGTCTGGTCGCCTCGTCGAGACGTTCGTCTGCGGAACCGCCGCCACAATTGTTCCGATCGGGCACGTGCATCACGGTGCCGGTCGGTTCGCCATCGCGACTGGCGCATGCGGCCCTTTGACCGCCAAGCTGCGCACCGATCTTCAAGGCATACAGCGAGGCCGCGCGGCGGATCCACATGGGTGGCGACACCCTCTCCGACTGCCTGCGTCGGCGGTCCGCTAACATGGTCAACTTGGACTGGCGTCTCGCCACACCTAAGCCAACCGGAAATGACGACGCGTTCTTTTCATGGACGAAGCGCATGCTGCTTCCATCGGACATGGTCTGTTACTTCAATCCGAAGCAACGCAATGAGATGGTTCGCCGCCGCGTCATGGTGTTCACGCCGTTCGATGATCATCCAGGCGTCACGATCTCACGCTCCGATGGTTCGAGCCCTGAGGGTGATGGTCACCTGGCCGTTGCCCTGCCGCCGACAGAAGCCGAAGATCATTGGCTCCGCCTCCCCGCCGGTAGCTGGCATCTCGCACCGGAGTTGAGACTCATCCTCAAAGATGCGCTCACGCGCGCGGACCTGGACGGAGTATCAGGCTTGTACGTGCAGGCGAAATTCCTCGAGCTGACGTGCCGCGTCTCCGAGATGCTGAACGCCGGCGAACTGACCCCGCTATGTGGGTCAGCGAAACTCGACGAATTCGACACCCGCCGCATCGTCCGCGCCCGCGATCTCATCCATGAGCATTTCGGAGAGAGCCTTACCCTCGCCCGCATTGCCAAGGAATGCGGGCTGAACCGATCGCTGCTGAGCCGCGGCTTCCGCCTGATGTACGACACGTCCGTTTTGCGTTACGTTGCGGAGACCCGCCTCGGCGCGGCGACTCGCCTGTTGCTGACGTCGAATGCAGGCGTCGCTTCGATCGGTCACCAGTGTGGCTATTCCAACAACGCCGCGTTCACCCGCGCATTCAATCGCCGCTATGGTATGTCTCCTTCGACGATGCGCCGCCAAGCGCCTGTTGGCGCCTCGCATCGGTCGGCGCCGACACGCCCCCTCCTGGTGAGCAGTCGGGTCTGCTCCCGAGGCTAAGGAGTGGCGTAGGCGGCAAGCTCATCGGGTGATCCGGTCGGAAATGCCTCGGAGAGGTGATCAAGGAACGCCTTCACGCGCAGACTAAGCAGGCGGCGCGTCGGATAGAGCGCCCACAATGCGATCTCCGGTGTATCGACCTCGCCCCAACTCACCAGCGTGCCGTCCGCCAGGTCACGGCTGATCAGCGAGAACGGCAGGCGCGCTGCGCCGACACCGGTTCGGACCGCGTCGCGAACCATGATGAGCGAAGACAAGGCCAGAACGGGCTCGACGGCGATCGTCCTCGATCCGGCATCCGACTTGACCTGCCACCGCTGCCGATCTTCGGCCGTGCGGACCACCGCCGGCACGGGCACGTCGGCTTGGGGGAGAGCCAAGGCGGGTGTAGCGACCACCACCAGCCGGTCGCGCAGGAACACGCGGCCGACCAGCGCATCATCCGGCGCGGGATTGACCCGGATGACGAGATCATAGCCTTCCTCGATCATATCCACCCCACGGTCGTCGGTCGTCACCTCCAGCCGCACGGCCGGGTATGCAAGCGTGAACTCGGCAGCCAGTCGCCCCATCGCCGTCTGCGCGAACACCAGCGGCGCACTGATGCGCAGCCGTCCCTTGGGCGTGCCTCCTCCCGCTGCGATCGCGGCGGCTGTTTCCTCCAGCTCTCCGAGCAACACGCCGGTGCGTTCGAACAGTGCTCGCCCTTCCTCCGTCAGTTTGAGCATTCGTGCGCCGCGCTCGAACAATCGCAGGTCGAGGGCGGCCTCCAGCTCGGCGACACGACGCGACAGCGTCGCCTTGGGTCGGTTTGCAGCGCGTGCAGCGCGGCCGAAACCCCCGTGACGGGCAACAAGGGTGAAATCGGCGAGCGCCAAGAGGTCCATGACCGTCTCACTAGCGAGACGCCCCGTCCAAATACAGCGCCTATTCGCAAGATGGTGGATCACTCATCTTGCACTCAGCCAAACGGGCTCAACGCAAAGGAGTGACCCTCATGACCATCCTCGTTACCGGCGCCACCGGCAATGTCGGCCGCAACGTCGTCGATCAACTCGTGCAGCGTGGCGCGGACGTCCGCGCCATCGTCCGCAATCCCGCCAGCGCGAACCTTCCTGCCGGCGTCGAGGTCGTTCCGGGCGATCTGCTCGACGTCGACGCGCTTCGGGGTGCCTTTCAGGGCGTCAGCACGCTGTTTCTGCTGAATGCGGTCGTAGCAGATGAATTCACCCAGGCACTGCTGACGTTGGGCATCGCACGAGAGGCCGGCGTGCGCCGCGTCGTGTACCTGTCGGTCATTCACAGCGACGTCTACGTCAACGTGCCCCATTTCGCGGGCAAGTTCGGCGTCGAGCGCATGATCGAGGCGATGGGGTTCGAAGCGACGATCCTGCGTCCCGCCTACTTCATGGACAACGAGCACACCATCAAGGACGCGATCGCGGGCTACGGCATCTATCCCATGCCGATCGGAAGCAAGGGCGTGGCGATGATCGACGCGCGCGACATCGGGGAGATCGCCGCCATCGAACTGGTGCGTCGCGAGCAGTCAGCCGCACCGCTTCCGTCCGAGCGCATCAATCTGGTCGGACCCGACACGCTGACGGGCTCGGATGCCGCGGCGATCTGGTCGGATGTGCTCGGGCGCACGATCATCTACCCGGGCGACGACGTTGCCGCGTTCGAGCAGAACCTGCGCCAATTCATGCCGTCGTGGATGGCGTTCGACATGCGCCTGATGGGCGAGCGCTTCATCAGTGACGGCATGGTGCCGGAACATGGCGACGTCGACCGCCTGACGACGCTGCTCGGCCGTCCGCTGCGCACCTATCGCGCGTTCGTCACCGCGATCGCCGGCTGATCCTCTCACCAGACTTCAACACCCATCAGGAGACCACCGATGATCTATTCAACCGCCACCGTGCCGGTGAACCCCGCCGGAGAGATCCCGCTTACCCGAGCTCAAGCCTGGCGAGGCCTTGAGCGCAAGGCACGCGACGCACGCCTGTTCCTGCCGCCGGGACTTTGCACCCGCTGCGACGTGACCGAGGAGACCGACACCCACTTCGTTCGAGAGGCAACGATCGCGGGCGTTGACCTGCGTGAGATCATCACGCTGGAACAGGAACGAAAGGTCACCTTCTTTCAGGCGACCGGCCCGCGTGAGGGCGCGATCATCAACGAACTAGTCGAGGATGATGATGGAGCGCTTCACCTGCGCTTTTATTGCTACCTGGGTCTACGCGGAAAGGAGTCCGGCGGCACCGAGGAGCGGAACGAGCAGGCACAGTTCGACAGCGAACAGGGTTACAAGGCCGCGCTGCTCTCAACGCTGAAACGCACACGCGAGCTGCTGGCCGACGGCTCGCTGTGATGATGCGCGGCAGAAGGCGGAACGACGACGCAGGTCGTGCCGCCTTCTCCAGGCTGCTATAATCTTGCCAGAACCCGCTTCGTGCGACTTTGACTTTTGAAGCCAGCGCCAAAGCGGCTGCGCCAGTGACGACCATGATGCTTCAAGCCAATCGCAGCGGCGCTCATGCTTGCTGACGGAACCCGACATCCTCACTTCTCGCCCTGTCATAAGCCACTTGCGCCATCGTCATTTTACCTCCGTTTGCAAGCGACCAGTTATACAGCGCCGCAAACGGCTCCCTAAGAGAAGCGCCAAGCGGAGTAATGGTATACTCCACGCCAACCGGCTGTGTTGGCAATATTGCCCGGCTTATCAGACAGTCACGCTCCAAACGCTTGAGCGCGTCAGACAATGACTTGTGCGTGATACCATCAAGCCTTCGTTTCAGGTCATTGAAACGGGATGGCTGGTTGCACAACACGCTGAGGATCAGCACCGCCCACTTGTTCGCGATCTGCTCGAGGATGGGTCTGGTTGCTTCAACATCAAGTGGCAGGTCGAGCGTGGCGGTCGACATAGGTTTACGCATCCATATCTAGTCACACCAAAGTGCGTTCTTGTGCGTAGATATAGAGGCGATATCTCCATGTCACCATCAAACGTGAGGCCATATGAATACGCTCTCAGGTAAGATCGCCGTCGTCATCGGCGGCCAGGACGGAATCGGCGGCGCGATTGCACAGCGCTTCGCAGCGGAGGGTGCGACGGTCTACGTGACCAGTCGCCGTGCCGATGAAGGCGACCATGATTTCGGCAGCGGCACGCTGCGCGCTCGGCGGATCGACGCATCGGACGTAACGGCGCTGTCGACCTTCTTCGAAGCCGTGCGCGTCGAAGTCGGGCGGGTGGACGTGCTCGTCGTCAACGCCGGCCTCTCCGAATACGCGCTGCTTGAGGCGATCGATGAGGAGCACGTCGACCGCGCTTTCGGCCTCAACGTACGTGCGCTTCTGTTCGCCGTTCAAGGCGGAACGGCAGTCATGCCTGATGGAGGCTCGGTGGTGCTGGTGGGCTCAATTGCTGCCGGCATCGGCACCAAGGGCTACGGTGTCTACGGAGCGACCAAGGCGGCGGTGCGGTCGTTCGCCCGCACCTGGGCCAACGAACTCGCGCCGCGGAACATCCGTGTCAACGTAGTCGCACCCGGACCGACCGATACCGCGATGATGGCGGCAACCACCCCGGATGTGCGTGAGGTTCTGACCCAACTAATACCCCTGGGCCGGATGGCTCGGCCGGACGAGGTGGCGGCCGCGGCTTTCTTCCTAGCCAGCTCCGAAGCCAGCTTCATCACTGGAGCGGAGCTGCCGGTCGATGGCGGCATGGCGCAGATCTGATGCCGATCGACTGGAGGTCTCAAACCATGCATAAATCGTCGCGAAAGGCTCGCGTTCTCGGCGCCGGCATCGCACTCCTGCTCGGCGGCCAGGTTGGGCTGCCGACTACCGCGGCAGGTGCCGGCTCTTCACCGATCGCGTTGAAGTCGGCCGCGAAGCGACCGTCGGTCGTCGGGATCGACGCCGACGTTCGCCTTCTTCACCACACCATGATCGGGATTGGTGGCAAGCCGGTGCCCGCCACGAGCCTGCTGCTGACACCCAGAGGCTCGCCGCCCCCCGGTGGCTGGCCGATCGTTGCTTGGGAGCATGGGACGACTACGCCAGGCCAGAAAGCGTGCGCCCCGAGCCAGACACCGGAGCTGGATGGTGGCCTGACCCGCGACGGCTTCACGAGCGACTATGCCTGGCAGATCGGGCAATTCATCGACGCCGGTTTTGCCGTGGTCGCGCCGGATCTCGAAGGGCTTGGCCCCGACGCCACTACCCCTTACCCCTACTACAATCTCTCGAGCCTCGCGCGCTCGTTGATCGCCGGCGTCGTCGCTGCGCGTGCCGCCGAACCGCACTTGTCGAACCGCTGGGCAGCGGTTGGCCATTCCGATGGCGGTCACGGCGTGTTGGGCGTCGAGGCGTTGGCGCACGAGGCGCCTGGTCTAGTCTTCGCGGGCACCGTCGCTTCTGCTCCGTATGTGGCGATCAAGGCGCATGCCGCGCGCTTCGGCGCCGATGGAGCGGCGGCGTCCAACGACACTGCGGCGCATCAGGGTTTGATGATGCAGCAGTTTCAGGGCGCGCTGATGGCGACCGGACTGAAGGTCGTGCGTCCTTCCTTCGATCCCGCATCGGTTATGGGACCAGATCTGGTCTCAGCGTTGCCGCGCTTTCGTGTGCTCTGTTCGGTCGCAGCCATCGGCTCGATCGACGCGGCAGTCAGGGCGAGGAGCAAAGCATTCAAGGGTCTGACTGCAGGCTGGGCGGAGCAATCGGAGATGCGCAACTTTCTTGCTGGCAACGATCCCGCGGTGAAGCACGGCTTCACGTTGCATCGGCCGGTTCTAATTGTTCAGGGCGACGCAGATCCCTTCGTCCTCGAAGCCCTGCAAACGCCATTCGCGAACAAGCCGAAGGCTAGCGGCGCGCCCCTTCTCTACAAGGTCTATCAAGGCGCCGACCACTTCAGCGTCATACGCCGCGCGAACACGGACGTGCTGACCTTTCTACATCAACTGTTCGCACGATGAACCAAGTTGCGAGCGTCGACCGCCGATGCCGCAACCACTCGGAGGCAGTTTGTGACCGAACTTCAGAATGAACAAGTGCATCTGGTCAGAAGACCGCAGGGCGCACCCGTGGCTGAGGACTTCCGTGTCGTACGCGGTCCTGTGCCGGTCCCAAATGACGGAGAACTCCTGCTCCGCAATCTCTATCTCTCGCTCGACCCATATATGCGCGGGCGGATGGACGACCATCACGACTCCTATGCGCCACCCTATGCGCTTCACGCGCCGCCAGGCGGGGGAACGGTCGCGCGCGTGGTGCAATCGCGGCGTGATGACTTTGCCGAAGGCGACCTGGTGGTTGCGCCTGACGCAGGCTGGCGAACCTTCGCGATCTCGAATGGAGCCGACCTCCGGCGTTTGCCGAGTGACATAAAGCAGCCGTCACGAGCGCTCGGCGTTCTCGGCATGACGGGTTTCACGGCCTGGTGGGGGCTGACCGCGATCGGAAAGCCCCGCTACAATGAGACGCTGGTCGTATCCGCCGCGGCGGGTGCGGTCGGTTCGGTCGCGGGGCAAATCGGCCGCCTGCTGGGATGCCGCGTCGTCGGTATCGCTGGTGGGGCCGAGAAGTGCCGCCGAGTGGTCGAGGATTTAGGTTTCGACGCCTGCCTCGACTATCGCGCACCGGATCTTGCCGGTCGGCTAGCCGAGGCGGCAAGTGACGGGATCGACGTCTATTTCGAAAACGTCGGAGGCATCGTTCAGGAAGCCGTTTGGCCGCTGCTCAACAACGGTGCGCGCGTGCCGGTGTGTGGATTGGTTTCGGGCTACAACGGTGCTCCCGATGCATCCGGCAGCATCCATGCCCTGCTCATGTCGTTGATCGTGAAGCGCATCAGGGTTCAAGGCTTCTTGAACGCAGACCATCTTAAGCACTTCGGCGAGTTCGAGCAGGAGATGCAGCGGTGGCTCGACACCGGGCAGCTTCGTGCCCACGAGACGATCATAGACGGGCTCGATCAAGCGCCCTCCGCTTTCGCGAGCCTGTTCGAAGGAGCTAATTTCGGCAAGCTGGTGATCGAACTGCCGGCCTGAGATTGGAAGCAGCGAGAGCTCGTGCAGCGTATATCAGTGAAGTCGATTAGTGTCGAAGGCGACGTTGAAGGCGATCCGCTTTCAATCAGGCGCCACGATCCTGAACCACCACTTCTACCCGTCCAGCGCCTGCTGATCGAATGCTGCTCGAGCCTTCTCGATCGCCGTTAAATTTTCCCCTGCCCAGACCCACACGCCGCAGAACGCGGCGCCGAGCGTTTGTCCAAGCTCGGTCAACTGATATTCCACTTTAGGTGGGATGACGGGATAGACTGTTCGATGGACCAACCCGTCCCGCTCCATGATTCGAAGGGTCTGCGTCAGCATCTTCTGGCTGACGCCGCCGACCGCTTCAGCCAAGCGGCTGAAACGAAGCGTTCCCTTCTCGGCCAGCGCCTCAATAACCAACATCGTCCACTTATCCGCTACACGGGCGATAAGCTCGATTACCAAAGCCTCTACCTGCGGATCGATCTCGTCAGGTGGTGACGACGCCGCAAGCATTTCCGCAGTTGCGATCTCATCGCTGGTAAATCTGGCATTGATCGTCATTGACGGTTTCCTGACGGTAAGTATGGCGCGAAAAGGTGCCTTCTTCCCGTCCGCAACAATAATCTGCATCGACGCCCACAGCAAACATGCTGTGGGAAATTAAGATGAAGTTGACAGGTCGGACGGTGCTGATCACCGGCGGGAGCAGTGGGATCGGTCTGGCGCTGGCAGAAGCATTGTTGGCGCGCGGCAATGTTGTGATCGTCACTGGACGCAGGAAAGAAGCGCTCGAGGCTGCGAAGCGCCAGCATCCCGACCTGCACATCTATGCAAGCGACGCGGCGGATCCCGATTGCATCCGAAACCTGCATGACACCCTGATACCGCGTTTCCCTACTCTAGACACCTTGGTCAACAATGCCGGCATCATGCGCGCATTGAGGCTGGCCGAGGATCGCCCGTTAACAGAAGTAACGCAGGAGATAGATGTCGATCTGAGTGCGCCCATCCAGATGGTGCAGCAATTCCTTCCACATCTTCGCTCCCGACCGGAAGCGATGATCATCAACATCTCATCCGGCTTGGCATTCGTGCCGTTCACATTATCGCCGATCTACTCGGCCGCGAAAGCCGGTATCCACGCTTATACAAGGTGCTTACGTCAGCAGCTTCGCGATACGTCCGCCAAGGTGATCGAAGTAGCACCGCCTCTGACCGAGACCCCCTTGTTCGAGACGGAGTTCAAGCAGCACATGCCCGATCAAAGCGGCATGTCCGTTCATCAATTGGTGGGGCACATGATCAGGGGCATCGAGGCGGGCCGCGATGAGATCAGACCAGGGCAGAGTAAAATTCTGAAGATCGCAAACCGCTTAGTGCCTAAACTTATTTTCCAACAGCTAGCAAGAGTGGGTGAGCCTTGGGTGAGACAACCTTAGGCGATGTTGTTATGATTCCGGCTAGTCGCAACCCGGCTTGACCTTACACTCGATTAATCGGCTTATAAGACGGAGCGATTACACCATTTCTTCACGAGCTGAAACAGCCAGAACGAAGCGTCTAGCAGCCTTGGCGCGAGATGGCTCATCAACTATCCCGTGACAGCCAGAAGTCCGCGGCGCTCGCGCGAACGCGGCCTTCTGTGCCGCAAGGGATAGCTTATCCACTTATTCGCCGATCGACGATTACCTGAACGCCTCCCCTCGCCATCGTGAAGGCAGACCTTCAGGCCGCGAGCTTGAGCGAGGCAACGATCGCTGCACCTCATCGTTGGACGCGCAATCCTCGATGGCAAAGGACTGCTCGTGTTCAATCACACCAAGAAGATACGCTACGCCGTCGTCGGCGGCGGGCAGATTTCTCAGCAGGCGTTCATGCCTGGCATCGCCCGCACCAACAATTCCGAACTCGTCGCTTTGGTGACCGGCGATCCCGTCAAGGCCGACAAACTCGCCAGCCTGTATGGCATCAAGTCATGGTCGTACGAGGAATATGACGCGTTGCTCGCATCAGGTGAGATCGACGCGGTCTATGTCGCGACGCCCAACTTCCTCCACATGCAATATGCCGTGCCTGCGCTGGAGGCAGGCATCCACGTGCTGCTCGAAAAGCCGATGGCGTCGAGCGTCGCCGAGGCCGAGCAGATCATCGCGGCGCAGAAGACGCACGGCGCCAAGCTGATGATCGCCTATCGCCTGCATCACGAGCCCGGCACGGTCGAGATGGTGACGCGCGCACGTGCCGGTGAGTTCGGGGATCTGCGCAGCTTCTCGTCGGTTTTCGCGCAGAATGTCGCGGAAGCGAACTCGCGCGGGCACAACGGTTTCTGGAGTGGGCCGGTGCCGGACATGGGGACCTATCCGCTGAACGCGGTCCGTAACTTGTTCGGCCAGGAGCCGATCGCGGTTTATGCAGTAGGGACCAAGGCGCCCGATCGCGGTTTCAACTTCCACGACACCGTCGCCGTCACGCTGCAATTCCCGGACGAGCGACTGGCGCAGTTCACGGTCAGCTACGCTACCGCATCATCGGAGTTCTTCGAGCTCGTCGGGACAGAGGCGAGCATCCACTCGTCGCCCTGCTACATGTTCGGACCGAAGACCGGCATCTCCTATACGGAGAAAACCGCCGCCGGCAGCAAGACGCACAGCTTCGACCCAGTCGAGCAATTCGGCAACGAGACGCAGTATTTCTCCGACTGCATCATCAACGACCGGCAGCCGGAAGCCGACGGCGAGGAAGGCCTGCTCGACATGCGGGTGCTGGCGGCGGTCGAACGCTCGCTCGCCACGGGTGAAACCGTGCCGCTCGAGCCGGCGCATCGATCCCGCTGTATCGATCCAGGCCAAGCATTGCAGCTCAAGCCGGCCAAGGAGCCGAGCGAGGATGAGATGATCAGTATCGTGCCTCAATCAGCTTAGCCTGATTGTCTCGCTACTCGCCGAGGATGTGATCTTGCCGTCCGAACACCGTCATGGCCCCACATGATCGGCAGAGGACTGTTCGAGCAGGCACAGCCTAGCATGTCAGCTCGGACCGCGAACATCAGACATCGTGGGGTCAAGCATGCAGCGTTCACGCTCGCGGCTCGACTTTAGGTCACCCCAAAACCGATCCGCTCCAGACCATGCGGCAGGTCCTGCGATCCGGTGATCAGCCGAAAGCGACGAAAGATATCGCCTCTCCGAGAGCCGATTGCCTCATCGCCACCTGCACTACGAATGGAGCGAAGCAGGCGGTGCTGACCATTTGCTGGCCACCAGCCTGCGCACGATATCAACGCCGACCAAGACAAAGGCCCCTACACCCTTGCTATAGCTAGCTTTTCGGTGGTGGGCGCTGACGGGTTCGAACCGCCGACCTACTCGGTGTAAACGAGCCGCTCTACCAGCTGAGCTAAGCGCCCGTCGCATCGGCGACGTGGGCGATGCGTCTAGGCCGGGGCGGCGGGGTTCGCAAGAGCCGGAACGCGCTTCGTGCGCGAACCGTTCAGTTCATCCAGCAGGAGCGACGCCATGAACGAAGACGCCAAGGACGCCGAAGCCATCAAGCCGACGACCGAGACCGAACGTCCCAACCTGTCGACCGAGCACCAGCGCGACGGCGATGCGAGACGCCCGAGCGACACGCTCGACAAGGGGCAGCCGAACGAAGAAACGATCCCGCGCAAGTCTTCATTGCTCTGAGGATCGCCTGATCGGGCGCAAGCGCGCCCGGTCGGGTCCTTGGGTCAGACCCTCGGATCAGGGTCCCTCGTCGCTCGCGTGCGTTTCGACGCGCAGCGCCTTGCCCGCCTTGAACCCCAGCGCCTCGCCGACGCGGTCGTCCCAGCCGTAGGGGTCGTTGCGCACGATTGGCTCGCCTGAGTCGTCAAACAGCACGGTCTGGTAGAGCATCCTGACCGGGATCTGCTTCGGCAGCTTGACGAACGTCTCCTTGCCGGTGCCGCGCGCCTGGTGCCACTCGTCGGTCACGCCCTCATCGCGCGCGAGCATCTCGGCGAAGCCCAGCGCGTCGTCGACGCGGACACAGCCGTGGCTGCGCTGGCGCTGCGTCATCTGGAACAGCTGCTTCGCGGGCGTGTCGTGCAGGTAGATCGCGTGATCGTTGAGCATGTCGAACTTGACGAGGCCGAGCGAGTTCTTCGGCCCCGGTGCCTGCACCAGCCAGCCGTCCTTGCGCGAGATATTGTTGGCCTTGAGATAGGCCGCACCCTTCGCCGCCGTCTCGTCCTCGATCGAGCGCGGAATCGTCCAGGTGGGGTTCGCGACCAGGCGGTAGATCGGCGATCCGAGCTGCGGCGTTTCGCGGTCGGGTTCGCCGACCACGACCTTGCGGCTGTCGGCGATCTTGCCGTCGCGCCAGTAGGTCAGCCGCGCCGCCGCCACGTTGACGTCGATCCGGGTCGCGGGCGGCGTGCGTTCCAGCCAGCGCAGCCGCTCCATCGCGATCGCGACCGCGCGCGCGCGGTCGGCGTCGGACATGTTCAGGATTGCCAGTGCCTCCTGCCCGATCACGCCGTCGGGCTTCATGCCGTAATCGGCCTGCATGCCGCGCACCGCCTGCACCATCGCGGGCGTATACTGCTGCCCCTGCGCCGCCTTGGGATCGAGATAGTCGAGGATGACGAGCTGCCGCGCGATCACGGGCACGCGCGGGTCGGTCGCGCCGGGCTTGATCGCGTCGCCGTTCGCCGGAATGTTCGTCGCCGGCGCGCTCGGCTGCTTGCGGAATGCCAGATACGCCTTGGACAACCGCTGGTAATTGTCGTCGGCGGGCGCGAGGCTGGCGAGCCAGCCCTTCACGTCGCCCTTGCTTAGCGCATTGGCCAAGCCGGCCTGTAGGTCGGGGTTCGGGCGCGGCACCGTGTAGACGTCGTACAGCTTGGTCGGGTCGGTCGCACCGCGCGCCAGTGCGCTCGCGTAGGCGAGTGCCTGCTTGGTCAGCCCCGCCGGATCGGTCGCGTCGCTGGCGAAGCTCATCTGGTCGAGACCGTGCGCGGCGCGACCATCGATCGCCTGCCGCAGCTGCGCGCGCGTGGTGTCGCTCCACTGCGCCGGTCCGGCGGGCTCACTCGCGTTCGCGGCGCTCGCCTGATTGTCGGGCGCGACCGATACGCTGCACCCTGCCAGCAGCAGTGCCACGGCCGATATTGTTCCCCATGATGTTCGCACGCGACACTCCCTTTGTTTCGCAACCAGAACGCACGCGCGCCCGGTCCGCTCCCGCGCCCTTCTACGAGCGGCGATATGTACGACCGACAACCGCTTGAGCGCGGGCGACGATTATGGTGTGAGCGGCACCATTGGCGCATCAAGGGCGCGACGTGAAAAGGGGCATGAGGATGAACAGGCACGCGGCGCTGATCGGCGCATCATTGCTGGCACTCGCCGGCGCGGGCGCGGCAACCGCGCAGCAGGCGCGAACGCGTGCCGGCACGACCGCGCCGCGCGTGGACGCCGCGGCCGCGCGCACCCGCGCGCAGGGCGTCGTCGCGCGCATGACGCTCGACGAGAAGATCGCGCTGGTCCACAGCCTGTTCCCGCCGATGGCAGCGGGCAAGACCATCAACGAGCTGATCCCGTCGGCGGGCCACACCGACGGCATCCCGCGCCTGGGCGTGCCGCTGGTGCGCGAGAGCGATGCGTCGCTGGGCGTCGCCAACCAGGTCGAGCAGCGCAAGGGCGACGTCGCGACCGCCCTCCCGTCCGGGCTCGCCACCGCGTCGAGCTTCGATCCCGAGATTGCGCGCGCGGGCGGCGCGATGATCGGCAGCGAGGCGCGATCGAAGCGGTTCAACGTGCTGCTGGCAGGCGGCGTCAATTTGACGCGCGATCCGTGGAACGGGCGAAATTTCGAATATCTCGGCGAGGATCCGCTGCTGGCGGGCGAGCTGGCGGGCGCGCACATCAACGGCGTGCAGTCGAACCGGATCGTGTCGACGATCAAGCATTTCGCGCTCAATTCGCAGGAAACCGGCCGCACCGTTGCCGACGCGCGGATCGGCGAGCAGGCGCTGCGCGAAAGCGACCTGCTGGCGTTCGAACTCGCGATCGAGCGCGGCCATCCCGGCTCGGTCATGTGCGCCTACAACAAGGTCAACGGCGACTGGGCGTGCGAGAACGACTTCCTGCTCAACCGCGTGCTGAAGCGCGACTGGGGCTATCCGGGGTGGGTGATGAGCGACTGGGGCGCGGTGCACTCGACCGTCAAGGCGGCGAACGCGGGGCTCGACCAGCAATCGGGGCAGGAACTCGACAAGGCGATCTTCTTCGGGCCTGCCTTGAAGCAGGCGGTCGAGGCGGGTCAGGTGCCGATGCAGCGGCTGGACGACATGGTGGTTCGTTACCTGACCGGGCTGATCGCGACCGGTGCCTATGACACGCCGGTGCCCTCGACCGCGCAGACCCCGCCCTACGCGCAGCACGCCGAAGTGGCGCAGCGCGCGGCGGAAGCCGGTATCGTGCTGCTCAAGAATGACGGCAACCTGCTGCCGGTGGCGCGCACCGCCAAGCGGATCGTGCTGATCGGCGGGTCGGCCGATGTCGGCGTCCTGTCGGGCGGCGGGTCGAGCCAGGTCCGCTCGGTCGGCGGCGCGCCGATCGAGATCCCGCTGTCGAGCGGCGGCGCGTCGTCGTTCGCGCGCATCACCTATCATGCCTCCTCGCCGTTGCTCGCGCTGCGCAAGGCACTGCCCGGCGCGCAGATCAGCTACGTCGACGGGCGCAACCTGAACGCGACGCTGGAAGCGGCGAAGAACGCCGACATGGCGATCTTCTTCGCGACGCAGTGGACGACGGAGGCGCAGGACGTCGCCGACCTGCGCCTGCCCGACAACCAGGACGCGCTGATCGCGCGCGTTGCCGCGGTGCAGCCCAAAACGGTGGCGGTGATGGAGACGGGTGGCCCGGTGCTGATGCCGTGGCTCGATCAGGTGCCCGCGGTCGTTCAGGCGTGGTACCCCGGGCAGCGCGGCGGCGAGGCGATCGCGAACGTGCTGACCGGCCGCGTCAATCCATCCGGCCGGTTGCCGATCACCTTCCCGGCTTCCGCTGCGCAGCCGCCCCGCGCCGCCCCGGTCGGGCTCGACCGGCTGACCTCGATCGAGGCGCAGGCCGCGGCCGATCCGGGCACCGCCAGCAACGCCGTGCTGCCGAGCTTCCCGATCGACTACGTCGAAGGGTCGGACGTCGGTTACCGCTGGTACGAGAAGAAGGGCATGAAGCCCATGTTCGCGTTCGGCCACGGGCTGAGCTACACCAACTTCGCGTATCGCAATCCGGTGGTGAGCGGCGGCAAGCGGCTGTCGATCACGTTCGACGTGGTCAACACCGGCCGCACCGCGGGCGCGGACGTGCCGCAGATGTATGTGGCGCGCGAGGCTGCGAACCAGCCGATGCGCTTGGCGGGCTTCACCCGCGTAATGCTGAAACCCGGCGAGACGCGTCGCGTGACGCTGACCGCGGAGCCGCGCATCATCGCCGACTACGACACCAAGCTGCCGGGCTGGCGCGTGCGTGCGGGTACCTACCGCGTCGCGCTGGCGCGCGACGCGAGCGACCGGACGATGGTGTCGAGCGCGTCGCTCGATGCCGCGACGATGAAGCCGTGACGTGACGGCGGGCGGCGTACGTGCCGCCCGCCTCACCCAGGACGAGCCGGTGCTGGCATCGGTCCGATCGTCCGTCGATCACGCGCGCGAGCGAACCAGTCCGCCTGCCGCACGTTGGGGCTGCTCAACAGTGCATCGGACCAACGGCAATGGCGCGGCAGACCAGCGACTTCTTCGTCGAACGGCTCAAGGCGTGGGGCGTCAAGCGCATCTACGGCTACTCGGGCGACGGCATCAACGGCGTGCTCGGCGCGCTCCAGCGCGACGAGGGCAGCCCCGACGCGGTCGAGTTCGTCCAGGTCCGCCACGAGGAGATGGCGGCGTTCATGGCCGCGGCGCACGCGAAGTTCACCGGCGAGATGGGCGTGTGCCTGTCGACCGGCGGGCCGGGCGCGACGCACCTGATCACGGGGCTGTACGACGCGAAGAGCGACCACGTCCCCGTGCTCGCGATCGCCGGGCAGGCCGAGGTGACGGTGCGTGGTGCCAGCTATCAGCAGGAACTGAACCTCGATCGCATGTTCGCCGACGTGGCGGACTACGTGCAGGAGGTCGGCGCGCCCGCGCAGGTCCGCCACGTCACCGATCGCGCGATCCGCGTCGCCACCGCCAATCGCGGCGTCGGCGTAGTGATCCTGCCCAAGGACGTGCAGGACATGCCGTACGAGGAGCCGAAACAGGCGCACGGCTTCACCCGCTCCGGCCCCGGCTACTCGGCCCCGCGCGTCGTGCCACACGACGCCGACCTCGCCCGCGCCGCGGCGATCCTCAACGAAGGCAAAAAAGTCGCGATCCTGATCGGCGCGGGTGCGCGCGGTGCCGCGTCCGAGGTCGAGCATATGGCCGAGAAACTCGGTGCCGGTGTCGCCAAGGCGCTGCTCGGCAAGGACGTGCTGCCCGACGATCTGCGCTTCGTCACCGGCGCGATCGGCCTGCTCGGTACGCAGCCGTCGTCCGACATGATCCAGGGATGCGACACGCTGCTGATGATCGGCACCGGCTTTCCCTGGGCCGAGTTCCTGCCCGCCGACGGCAAGGCGCGCGCGGTGCAGATCGATCTCGCGCCCGAGATGCTGGGGCTGCGCTATCCCGTCGACGTCAACCTGCACGGCGACGCCGCGGAGACGCTACGCGCGCTCCTGCCGCTGGTCGAGCACAAGAGCGATCGCGATTGGCAGCACGGCATCGTGTCGAACATCGAGAAATGGCGCGAGACGCTGAAAGGCCGCGCGCTGGCGGATGCCAAGCCGGTCAACCCGCAGCGCGTCGTCTGTGAGATGTCGCCGCGGCTGCCCGACGACGCGATCGTGACCTCGGACTCGGGCTCGTGCTGCAATTGGTACGCGCGCGACTGGCAGGTGAAGCGTGGGCAACGCGGGTCGCTGTCGGGCGGGCTCGCCTCGATGGGGGCGGCGGTGCCCTACGCGATCGCGGCGAAGTTCGCGCATTCCGCCCGTCCGGTCGTGGCGCTGGTCGGCGACGGCGCGATGCAGATGAACAACATGGCCGAGCTGATCACGATCCAGAAATACTGGCAGCGCTGGGCCGACCCGCGGCTGGTCGTGTGCGTGTTCAACAACGAGGATCTGAACGAGGTTACCTGGGAACAGCGGATCAACGAGGGCAACCCACGCTTCGACGCGTCGCAATCGCTGCCCAACGTACCCTACGCACGCTTCGCCGAGCTGCTGGGGCTGACGGGCATCTACGTCGACGATCCCGCGCAATTGGGCGACGCGTGGGACCGCGCCCTCGCCGCCGATCGCCCGGTGGTGCTCGAGGTCAAGACCGACCCCGACGTGGCGCCCCTGCCCCCGCACGTCACATTGGAGCAGGCGAAGGGCTTCCTGTCCTCGCTCGCGGGCGGAGATCGCGGCGGCGCCAGCGTCGTCATGGAAACCGCGCGCCAGATCATCGGCGGCGTGCGCGAGCGGCTCTGAACTTTCACCAAGCGAGAAGAATCATGGAATATACCAAGCTCGGCACCACCGGCCTCGACGTGTCGCGGCTTTGCCTCGGCTGCATGACCTTCGGTGTCTCGGATCGCGGCAATCATGCTTGGACGCTGGACGAAGAAGCGAGCCGTCCGATCCTGAGCCGCGCGGTCGAGGCGGGAATCAACTTCTTCGACACCGCCAACGTTTATTCGGACGGCACTTCGGAAGAGATCGTCGGGCGCGCGCTAAAGGAGTTCACGCGGCGCGAGGAGGTGGTGATCGCGACCAAGGTCCACGGGCGGATGCGGCCGGGTCCGAACGGCGCGGGCCTCAGTCGCAAGGCGATCATGACCGAGATTGACGCGAGCTTGTCGCGGCTCGGCACCGACTATGTCGACCTCTACCAGATCCACCGCTTCGATTATGACGTCGGAATCGAGGAAACGCTGGAGGCGCTGCACGATGTCGTGAAGGCGGGCAAGGCGCGCTACATCGGCGCGTCGTCGATGTACGCGTGGCAGTTTGCGACGATGCTGCACGTGGCGGAAGCGAACGGCTGGACGCGCTTTTCGACGATGCAGAACTACCTCAACCTGCTCTACCGCGAGGAGGAGCGCGAGATGCTGCCCTTGTGCGAGGCGGAGGGCATCGGCGTGATCCCGTGGAGCCCGCTGGCGCGCGGACGGCTGACGCGCGACTGGGACGAGACGACCGAGCGGTCGCAGACCGACGAGTTCGGCAAGACGCTCTACGCGCACACCGCCGACGCCGACCGGCGCGTGGTGGAGGAAGTCGCGAAGATCGCCGCCGAGCGCGGCGTGCCGCGCGCGCAGGTCGCGCTCGCCTGGGTGCTCGCCAAGCCCGAGGTGTCCGCCCCGATCGTCGGCGCGTCGAAGGCCGCACATCTCGACGACGCGATCGCCGCGTTGGAACTGGGGCTGACCGAGGGCGAGATCGCCCGGCTGGAAACGCCGTACGTGCCGCACGCGGTGGTCGGCTTCAAGTGATCGCGGCCAACGACGCGCTCATCATCGTCGATCCGCAGGTCGACTTCTGCCCGGGCGGGCGGCTGGCGGTGGCGGACGGCGACGCGGTGATGGCGCCGATCGCCGCGTTGGCCGAGCGGTTCGCGCACGTCGTCGTGACGCAGGACTGGCACCCGGCGGGCCATTTATCGTTCGCGAGCAGTCATCCCGGCGCGCAGCCCTTCGACGTAATCGCGATGTCGTACGGCGAGCAGGTCTTGTGGCCGGACCATTGTATCCAGAACACGCCCGGCGCCGAGTTCCACCCCGCCATCCTGCCCGCGGCGGCGCGTGCCGACCTGATCGTGCGCAAGGGCAGCAACCCGGCGGTCGACAGCTATTCCGCCTTCTTCGACAACGATCACGCGACCCGCACCGGGCTTGCCGGCGCACTGCGCGACCGCGGGGTGACCCGCTGCGTCTTCGTCGGGCTGGCTTATGATTTCTGCGTCGCCTGGTCCGCGCTCGACGCGCGGGCGGAGGGGTTCGAGGCAGTGGTGCTGCGCGAATTCACCCGCGCGATCGCGATGCCGCTGGCGCACGGAACCAGCGTCGACGCGGCGGAAGCACGCTTTGCCGCGGCGGGGGTAAGCGACACGCTCTGATGCTGCTTTCGCAGCCGCACTGGTTGTTTGGCCGGCATGCGAGCGGCTAGTCGCGCGGGTCCATGATCGATCGAATGACCTGCACGTCCGCTCCGCTCCTGCTTCGACCCCGAGCTTTCGCCACCTCCATGTTCGCCCTGCTCCTGCTCGGTGGCTGCACGCGCCTGCCACCGATGCGGCTGGACACGGAACGAACCAAGCCTGCCAACGCCGCAATTGCGCGCGATGCCGGTAGTGCAACGATCGACGTGCTGACCTTCAACATCGAGGGGCTCGGCTGGCCTGCGCGGAAGGGCCGTCAGGCGCAGTTGCAGCAGATCGGCGCGACGCTTGCCGCGCTGAACGCGCGGGGACAGGCGCCCGACGTGGTGCTGGTGCAGGAGATGTTCAGTCCCGCCGCGGTGCGCGCGATCGATGCCGGAGGCTATCGCTACCGCGCTTGGGGTCCGTCGCGCACGCAGCGGCGACGGCTGCGGTCCAAAACGCGGATGCCGGGTCCGTTCCGGTGGAAGAAGGGCGAGGTCGGCGTGCATCTGGTCGGATCGGGGCTGGCGGTGCTGAGCCGCTATCCGATTGTCGCGGCAAGATCGGAACCGTTCGGCAGTCGACACTGCGCCGGGCTCGACTGTTTGAGCAACAAGGGCGTGCAGCACGTCCGCATCCGCGTGCCCGGCGTGCCCGAGCCGGTCGAGATCTTCAACGCGCACCTGAACTCCCGCTCGGCCGCGCGCGTGCCGGCAGAGCGCAGCGCCGCCGCGCACGCGATGCAAGTGGGCGACGTGGCGGCTTTCATCGGTTCGGTTGCGCCCGCAGGACCGGTGATCCTCGGCGGCGACTTCAACATGCGCGGTGACGCGGGGCGGCTGGCCCGCTTCGACGCGGCCCTTGGGCAACTGACGCTGGTGCAGCGCTACTGCGTCGTCGCGCGCAACGGATGCGACGTGCGCGTGTCGTGGGACGGCGACGAGCCGTGGATGGACACCGAAGACCTGCAACTCTTCGCCAGCGGCGGCGCGGTCAGGATCACGCCAACTCGGGTCGAGGCGATGTTTGACGGTGCCGAAGGCTCGCCGCACCTGTCCGATCACGACGGCTTTCGCGTTACCTATCGGCTGGACTGGGGCGCCGTCCGATGACCGCACCTGATTGCGCGGGCGGCGCGGCGCGGTAAAGCGTGCAGGTGGCACCCTTCCCTCCCCGCTTTCGTGTCGCAACTGCCGCTGCTGCGCTCGCGCTGCTCTTCGGCACAAACTTCGCTCGTGCGCAGGGTAACGCCTTCGACCTGACCGGCCCGGCATTGCAGGTCAGCGTGACGCACCGCGGCGAGGCGGGCGAGCGCACGCTGCCGCTCTCGCAAGTGCCCAACCTGAGTGCGGGCGACCGGCTGCGGATCGCGGCGGTGCTGCCGAGCGATCAGGGCGCGCACTACCGCATGGTGCTCGCCTTTCTGCGCGGCGCGACCAACCCGCCGCCCGAGGAGTGGCTCAGCGAAGCGCGGACGTGGAAGCCGAAGGACGCGGTGATCGACGTGGGCGTGCCCGCGGGCGCGCAACAGGCGCTGGTCTTCCTCGTACCCGATACGGGTGGCGCGTTCGCCGCGGTCCGCTCCGCCGTGCGCCAGCGCCCCGGCGCGTTCGTGCGTGCGTCGCAGGACCTCAACCAGGCGATGCTCGATCGTACCCGGCTCGAGAGCTTCGTTGCGCACCTGCGCGGGAAGTCCGCCGACGAGGTCGCGCGCCTGTCGCCCGTGCTGGCGAAGAGCCTGGCGGTGAAGCTCGACCCCGCGTGCCTGCAACCGGGCGAGGACCCGCGCGCTGCCTGCCTGACCCCGGGACAGAGCGCGGCGGTGCTGGCGGACGGGCAAACCAGCTCGATCGCGCAGACGCTCGCGGGCGCGCCCGCCAACATCGCGCTGCAACTCGCCGCCACGCCGCAGGCGGGTTACGGTTACTACAGCGCCTATATCGGCGTGTTCCGCGATCTGGCGCGGATGCTGGGCGCGTTTCAGTCGGCGCAGCTGCAATTCATCCCGGCGCTGAACGTGCAGCAGGGTGCGCGCACCGACCTGCTGCTCAACACGGTGCCGTCGTTCCGCAAGCCGCAGTCGGTGCTCGTCGCCGCACTGCCGACGGTGGCGCCACCCGCGCGTCCGCCGCTGGAGGCGGGCACGACCGGTCCGCTGTGCCTCGACCGCCCCGACCTGGTGCTACCGGTGAGCGGGGCGCCGCTCGTCTTCTCGACCGATTACGCGCGTGACATGCGGCTGCGCGTGGCGACCCGCGCGGGCAGCGTCGACGTGCCGATCAGCGCCGACGCCGCCCGCGGCGGCTTCGTGGTCGGGGACCGGAGCGCGCTGGTGCCCGACGCGGCGTTGCGCGCGCAGCTGCACGGCGCCTGGGGCTTCGCTCCGTTCGAGGGTCCTACGTTCAAGCTGGTCTCACCCAGCGCTGCGGCGTGGAGCGCGGGTGACGCGACGCTCGTGGTCGGGCGCGACGCGCCGCTGACGCTGACCGGCGGCGCGGCGGCATGCGTGTCGGCGATCCGCGTGACCCGTGAGGGGCTGGACCGTGCGGTGCCGTTCGAGGTGGCGGGCGACACACTGCGGCTGAAGGTACCGCTCGGTGACGTGAAGCCCGGCATGCTGACGCTGGAGATCGAGCGTTACGGCAGCACCGAGCCGCAGCGACTGCGGCTGCGCGGCTATGCCGAGGCGAGCCGGATCGATGGTTTCACGCTGCACGCCGGCGACGCAGCGGGCGTGATGACGGGAGCCCGGCTCGATCAGGTCGCGAGCCTGGCGGTCGGTGACACGGTGTTCCTTTCCGGTGCGCTGACCCGATCGGGGACGAGCGACCGGCTGGAGCTGGCGGCACCGGCGGCGGCGTTCACCGCCGGACAGACGCCAGCGGCGACCGCGACGCTGAGCGATGGACGAAGCGTCGCGGTCGCCGTCAAGGTCGCACCGCCGCGGCCGGGCGCGACATTGCTCAGCCGATCGAGCACCCCCCTTCGACCGCGCGCAGTGCCGACCCGCCTCCGCGATGACACGGTGATCGCGTCGGACGCCCGCCTCACCTTCTCGCTCCGCGCTGACGCGGGCACGACCTTTCGCAACGGCGACGTGATCGAGGTCGCGGCGGACGGCGGCGCGACCCGGCTGCCGGTGCAATTGCAGGACGACCGCGTCGCCGTCGCGTCGCTCGATCCCGCCGCGCTTGGCGTGGGCGCGCATGGGCCACTTCGCTACCGCGTCGTGCAGGGCGAGGTGGCGGGCGATTGGCGCTCGCTCGGCACGCTGGTGCGATTGCCGACGCTGACCGGCGTGTCGTGTGCCGGTCCGGGGGCGGGCGCGACCTGCACGATCGCGGGCAGCGCGCTGTTCCTGCTGCGCTCGGCCGGCGGGACCGACGTGCCCGATGGTTTCACCGGCGCGACGATCACCGTGACGCGCGCGCCGACTGCCACGCTGGTGCTGCGCGACGCGCCGGATGCGACTGCGGTGATCGATCTCCCCGATGCACGCTGAGGCGAGCGGCAGACCTCTCGGCACCCTCGGCCTGCTGCGCTACGCGGCGGCCTCGACCGGCGGCGTCATCGGCTACACCCCGCTGCTCACGCTGCTCCTACCAATCAAGCTGCAGGCATTCGCACCCAACGATCGTTACACATTGCTGGTCTGGTGCAGCGTCGCGGGGGCGCTCACGGCGGGGTTCGCCAACATCGCGTTTGGCTGGCTCGGCGACCGATCGGTTGCGCGCGGCGGCGGGCGGCGCGGGTGGATGTTCGCCGGACTGATCGCGACCGCGGCGTCGTTCGTGGGGATCGCGAGTGCGCGGAGTGGCGCCGCGATCGTCGTGGCAATGGTGGCGTTCCAGGTCGCGGTCAACGCGCTGCTGGCGCAGGTGTCGGCGCTGATCGCCGAGGAAGTTCCTGCCGCGCAGAAGAACACTGCCGCCGCACTGCTGACGATCGGCGCACCGCTCGCCGCGGCGGCATCGGCGCTGGTGGTTGCGCTCGCGAGCCACGAGGGCGCGCGGCTCTCCCTCGTTGCCGCCATGATGGCGGTCTGCGTCGCGCCGCTGTTGCTGCACGCTGCGCCAATCGTTGCGACCGTCACGTCGGCGGAGGCGGAGCCGCTGCCCGTGCGCCGCGCGCTCGCGGTTGCGTGGACGACTCGGCTGCTGGTGCAGATCGCCAACAGCGGGGTCAGCCTGTACCTCTTCTTCTTTCTCGCCCGCGCGATCGGGCAAAGCGGAGATGCGGCCGCGATCGTCGCGCAGTTGCTCGTCGTCGCGACGCTGGTGCCGGTGCCGCTCGCCCTGATGCTCGGCCGATGGTCGGACCGGGTCGGAAAACGCGAGCGCTTCCTCGCCGCCAGCGCGCTGATCGCCTGCACCGGACTCCTCGGCATGGTGCTGTCCGGTGGATGGCAGGCGGCAGGGATGTGCTACGTCGCGTTCGCGAGCGGCGTCTCGGTCTTTCAGGCGCTCAACACCGGACACGCGATGTTGCTGCTGCCGGCCGGTGCCGGACCCGGGCGCAACCTGGGCGTCCTCAACCTCGCCAACACGCTGCCGCAGGTCGTCGCACCCTTGCTGGCGCTGTCGGTCACCACGGACGATTTCACCACGCTGTTCGCGCTGTTCGCTACACTACCCCTCGCCGTTACATTGCTGCCGACGCTGCTGCCTATGTTATTGGGCGCATTCACGTGGCGGCGTAGGGAGCCGAGCTGCCGCGGATGACGAGTTCGTAGGGGAGGATGCGGCAAGGATTGCCCGCGCCGCCCGCCGCCTGTTGCTGAATCACGAGGTCGACCGCCTGCGCGCCCATCGCGTGATTGGGTTGGCGGATCGTTGTCAGTTGCGGCCACGCCATCCGCGCGATCTCGGCGTCGTCGAACCCGACGATCGACACGGCACGCGGCACCGCGATCTGCCGGCTCATCGCCGCGACCATGACGCCCAGCGCCATTTCGTCGTTGCTGGCGAACACCGCGCTCGGCCGCGAGCCGCGGTCGAACAACGCCTCCGCCACGTCGAAGCCTGAGCGGAAGCGAAAGTCTCCCTGCACGATCCGCTCTGGCGGCGGCGTCAGCCCGGCCGCGCTCATCGCGTCGGCAAACCCCTGCCAGCGCCGCTCGGTTGCGCTATGCGTGGGATTGCCGCGCACGAAGGCAATGTCGCGGTGGCCGAGCGCCAACAGATGCTCGGTCACGACGCGCGCCGCGTCGCGGTCGTCCATCCGCACTTGCGGCGTGCGGTCGAGCTCGGCGCCCGGTGCAATCCGCACCACGGGGACGTCGTGCTGCTCGAAGATGTCGAGTAGGTCGGCGCGGTCGCAGATCGGCGAGGTGAGGATCGCCCCGCCCAGTCGCAGCGCGTGAAGGCTGTCGACCAGCCGTTCGCGCCAGTCGGAGCGTTTAAAGGTGATCGCCTCGATGACGATGTGTTGGCCGAGCGCGCGTGCCTGCTCGATCGCGCCGCGCTGGATCGTCGCGGCATAGCCAGAGGCCGGATCGTCGAAGAACAACCCGACCAGGAACGCGCGCGAGCTCGACAGCCCGCGCGCGAAGGCGTTGGGGCGGTAGTTCATCTCCGCGACGACGCGCGCGACGCTCTCGCGGATCTCCGGGCGAACGTGCGCCTCGCCGTTGATGACGCGCGACACCGTCTTGGGCGACACGCCCGCGCGCTCGGCGACATCCTTGATCGTGATCGGCTTCATGACTGGCAGCTCAACGACGGAACGAACGCCGTTGGTGTCGCCTGTGCCGCGTCCGATTCGGTCGCGCATCAGCTGCCCTACGCTCGTTGACATCGATGTCGGACAAAGTGACGGTCAGGTCAAGCGGTCGCTGCGGCGGTGCGCCGGACAATGCTCCGTCAGGCCGGGCGCATAGGTGTGCATTCTTGTCACATTCGCGCACAAAACAAGCTGGCGCATGGTCGTATGTTGACATCGATGTCGGCTTCGATACGACGCGAGGCAGTACGTAACAGAAGATTGCGCCCGGGTTGACGGCTGAGGGACGGCCGCCGGGTTCAAAGGGGAAGGATGATGAAAGCGATGAAGCTGTCGTGCGCACTTGTGCGCTCAACCTCGATGATCGGCCTCGCCGCCGGCCTGATGATGGCCAGCGCCGCGAACGCGCAGACCACGACCGATGCGCAGGCGACGAACCCCGCCGCGCCGGCCGATCCGCAGCAGGGCACGCCGCAGGCCGACACCACCCCGGCCTCGAACATCGGCGCGCCGACCAGCGCGAGCAACCCGGTTCCCGACAGCCAGCCCGCCGACGGCGACATCGTCGTCACCGGCGTTCGCGCCTCGCTCGAACGCTCGATCGCGATCAAGCGCGATTCGAACGGCGTCGTCGACGCGATCAGCGCCGAGGACATCGGCAAGTTCGCCAACACCAACCTGGCTGAATCGCTCCAGCGCATCACCGGCGTGTCGATCGACCGTCGCAACGGCGAAGGCTCGACCGTCACCGTTCGCGGTTTTGGCGCGCAGTACAACCTCGTCACGCTGAACGGTCGCCAGCTCGCGACCTCGAACATCGTCGCGGTCGGCGGCGACCAGGGCGGCGACGGCGCGGGCGGCTTCGGGCGCTCGTTCGACTTCTCCAACCTGGCGTCCGAAGGCGTGAAGACGCTGGAGGTCTACAAGACCGGCCGCGCCGCGATCCCCTCGGGCGGCATCGGCGCGACGATCAACGTCGTCAGCCGCCGTCCGCTCGACAGCCGGGACTCGGGCTTCCTCGGCTCGATCGGCGCGAAGGGCAGCTACGACAACAGCTCGTCCGACTGCCTCGACTGCGGCGCGCGCGTGACCCCCGAAGTGTCGGGCACCGCATCGTGGTCCGACCCCAACCAGCGGTTCGGCGTGTCGCTGTTCGGCAGCTACCAGAAGCGCAATTTCAGCTTCCCGAGCGTCGCACCCGACAACTGGAACATCCGCTCATTGAGCGACTTCCTCAATCCCTCGAATGGCTTCGTCAACGCGGCGACCAAGATCAACAACCGCCCGACCGGCAACCCGCTGGTGTCGGTGCCGAACGACTCGCGCTACCACTTCTCCGAGGCGAGCCGTGAGCGCATCAACGGTCAAGCGATCCTGCAATTCCGCCCGACCGACACGCTGACCTTCACCGCCGACGGCCTGTACGCGCAGCTGAAGCAGTCCGAGCGCCGGTCGACCCAGTCGAACTGGTTCAACCGCCCGTTCAGCGAAGTGACCTTCGACGACGCGAGCAACGGCGTCGCCACCACGACCTTCCTCGCCGAGACGATCAACGGCGTGAAGGACGCCGCGTTCGAGCAGGCGTATCGCGCGCAGAAGAACAAGCTGTACGACTTTGGCGGCAACATCGAGTGGAAGCCGACCGACCGCTTCTCATTTGCGATTGACGGTCACATCGGCAAGGCGGACAGCCTGCCCGACAACCCGAACGGCCAGACCTCGACCACCGTCGCGTTCAACGCGCCGGTCGTCGCCGCGCAGTCGCTGACGCTCAGCGACAAGGGTTTCCCGACGCAGTCGATCACGATCAACGACGGTGTCGCGAGCGTGACGCCGGCGGGCGTTCCCTTCATCAAGGGCAACAACAACGGCGTGATCGACGCGGGCGACCTGTCGAGCGCGGTGCAGCGCCAGTTCGCGTCGACGCAGACGCAAAGGATAAAGGAGCTGCGCGCCGACGCCGGGTGGGAGCTGAATGACCAATTCCGCATCGACGCGGGTGGCGACTATCGCCAGACCAAGACGCGCCAGACGCAGTTCAACACCAACCAGACGCTGGGCGACTGGGGCAACTCGCTGCCGCCCGACATCCAGCGTCTGGCGCCGGGTCAGGTGTTCCAGTTCTGCAGCGTGTGCAAGTTCGAGAACAACAATCCCGGCGTGACCGGCAGCTCGCTCGTCGCCTTCCGCACCGAAGACGCGACCAAGCTCTACAATACGCTGTTCAACTATTACAGCGGGATCACCAACGACGGGGTGAACCACACCAACAACATCGAGGCGAACAACGACAACCGCGTTCGCGAGAGCATCTGGGCGGGCTACATCCAAGGTTCGTGGAGCGGCCAGGTGTTCGGGCGCAACGCCAACGTCGTCGCGGGTGTCCGCTATGAGAACACGAAGGTGCGCGCGACCTCGCTGCAGGTGGTGCCGCAGGCGATCATCTGGACCTCGGACAACGATTTCCGCATCAGCTACTCGACCGACCAGCAGGCGGTCTCCGATCGCGGCAGCTACGACAACTGGCTGCCGGCGGTCGACGCGAAGATCGAGGTGATCGACAACCTGATCGCCCGCGCGTCCTACAGCAAGACGATTGCGCGCGCGCCGTACGGCAACCTGTTCGCCACGACCGGCGTTGGTGCGCCGGGCCGCCCAACCGCGATCGGCGGCGTCGCGACTGGCAGCGCCAACAACACCAACCTGCTGCCGCTGTCGTCGGACAACATCGACGTGTCGCTCGAATGGTATCCGCGCAAGGACGTGTTCCTGTCGGCAGGCTTCTTCGACAAGCGCGTGCACGACTTCATCGGCAACACGGTGGTCAACCGCAACCTGTTCGGCCTGCGCGACCCGACCTCGGGTGCGGCGGGCACGCGTTCGGGCACCGCGCGCGACCAGCTGGCGAACACGTTCCGCGCCGACATCACCGACGTGAACCTGTTCACCTATACCGCGCTGTTGCAGGCCAATAACGGCAACATCGCGAACACCAATGCGCAGTTCGCGGCCAATTACAACGCTAACACGCGGTCGCTGAACCAGGGCTTCGTCGACCAGGTGCTGGGCCAGTACGACATCACCGCGAACGCGCAGGACCCGCTGTTCAACTTCGCGGTCAACACGCCGATCAACAACCGCGACGCGCACATCTACGGCGGTGAGTTTGCGGGCCAGTACTTCCTCGGCAACACCGGTTTCGGCATCGCGGCGAGCTACACGCTGGTGCGCGGCAACGTCGGGATCGACGTGGCGGCACCGCCGACCGCCAACACCTTCGCGCTGGTCGGCCTGTCCGACACCGCGAACGGCACGCTGATCTACGACAAGAACGGAACCTCGATCCGCCTGTCGTACAACTGGCGCGCGAAGTTCCTGGCCGACATCAACCGCGGCGGCAACGATCGCAACCCGGTGTTCGTGGCACCGTACGGCCAGCTCGACCTGTCGATGAACTTCGACCTGACGCCGCGCTTCTCGCTCGGCTTCGAGGCGATCAACCTGACCGAGGAGGGCGTTCGCACCTACGGGCGCGACAAGAGCAACGTCTGGTACCTGGCGGAAGGCTCCGCGCGGTACCTGGTCGGCGCGCGCTACCGCTTCTGACCTGACAGACCCGACAAGGCCGCTGACGCAGGCGGCCTTGTTAGGGTAGGAAGCACCCATGCCTGCCGTCCTGCTCAACAACGTCGACCACCGCGACCTTCGCGTCGCGGTCGGTCACCACGCGCGCTACGGCGACGCGATCAACCAGACCCGCGTGTTCCCGGCCGAGTTCGAGGAAGCGCAGCGCGAGTATGCGATTCTGCTGCGCCGCGACGATGCCGGGCAATTCCTGGCCGTCGTGCTGCTCGGGCTCGACGCGGACGAGAACCTGTTCCTGTCTGGCGAGCAGTGGGATGCGCGTTACGTGCCCGCGACGCGCGCGCGCGGCCCCTTCTCGATCGGTGTCGACGCCGACGGCGAGCCGATGATCCACGTCGAGGACGATCATCCGCGCATCGACGCGAATGGAGCGCCTGTATTTCGCGAACATGGTGGCAACGCAGCCCTGCTCGACCACGTGTCGGCGATGCTGCAGCGTATCTACACCGGGCTGCAGGACGAACAGGCGCTCTACGCCGCGCTGTCCGACGCGGGGCTGCTGACCCCAGCGACGCTGCAGCTCGAAGTCGGCGAAGGGCGTCGCTATAATCTGCCCGATCACTGGACCGTCGATGCAGAGCGGCTCGCGGCGCTCGGCGGCGACGCGCTGGCACGACTGCACCGGGCCGATCACCTGCGCGCCGCGGTATGGATCGCCTCCTCGCTCGGCAACGTACGGCATCTGATCGACCGCAAGCTCAGGGCGGAGCTGCATGGCTGACACGCCGCGCGTGACGCGCGCCGTGCGCGAGGTCGTGGCGCGCGATCGCCTCGATCCGGCTGCGCTGATCGCGTTGAACGAGCCCGTGATCCTGCGCGGGTACGCCGCCGAGTGGCCGCTGGTACAGGCGGGGCTCGCGTCGGCGGAACAGGCGGCCGACTATCTGCGACGCTTCGACGCCGGGCACCGCGTGACCGGCTATGTCGGCGCGCCAGAGATCCGCGGTCGGTTTCATTACGACGACACTGCCACCGCGATGAACTTTGCGGCCGAACAGATGACGCTCGGCGCATTGCTCGACGGCGTGCTCGCCGATTCTGGCACGGACGCGTCATCGCTGTACCTCGGCTCGACCGACCTCGACACCTATCTACCCGGCTTCCGTCGCGAGAACGAGCTGGCGACCGAAGGCGACACCTTCGCGCATCACCCCCCGCTCGCCAGCATCTGGATCGGCAATCGCACGATCGCCTCGGCGCATTACGACCAGTCGAACAACGCCGCAGTCTGTGCGGTCGGACACCGGCGCTTTACCCTGTTCCCGCCCGCGCAGGTCGCCAACCTCTACCCCGGCCCGCTCGCGCCGACGCCGGGCGGGCAGGTCGTCAGCATGGTCGATTTCGCCGCACCCGACCTGGCGCGTTATCCGCGCTTCGCCGACGCGCTCGCGGCGGGCCAGGTGGCGGAGCTGAACCCGGGCGACGTGCTCGTCTACCCGGCGCTCTGGTGGCACCATGTCGAGGCGATGGACGCGTTCAACGTGCTGGTGAATTACTGGTGGAACGCCGCGCCTGCGTTCATGGACACGCCGATGGACACGATGCTCCACGCCTTTCTCTCGCTGCGCGACCGTCCGGCGCAGGAGAAAGCGGCATGGCGCGCGATCTTCGACCATTACGTCTTCGGTGACGCGGAAAGCGTCGCGGCGCACCTACCTGAGGGCGCGCGCGGTCCGCTCGCGCCGATCAACGAAGGCATGGCGCGGCAGCTGCGCGCCTATCTGCTTGGACGATTGAACCGATGACCGACACCGACAAGCCGAAGCCCACCCGCGTCGTCATCGCGGGCGGCGGCACCGCGGGGTGGATCGCCGCCGCCGCGCTCACACGACAGCTGGGCAAGCTGATCGAGTTGACGCTGGTTGAATCGGACGAGATCGGCACCGTGGGCGTCGGCGAGTCGACCATTCCGACTGCGCGCGGCTTTCACGCCTTCATCGGCGTCGATGAGGCTGCGTTCATGCGCGAAACGCAGGCGACGTTCAAACTCGGCATCTCGTTCGAGAACTGGCGCCGGCAAGGCGACGCCTATTTCCACCCGTTCGGACAAGTCGGCCGGTCGGTCGCGATCGCCGACTTCCAGCATTTCTGGCTCCAGGCGCGCGCGCACGGCATTGCTGGCGGGTACGGCGACTATTCGCTCGAGCAGCAGGCCGCGGCGGCGGGACGGTTCGGGCTCGATGCGCAAGGGTCGCTCGCCTACGCCTATCACCTGAACGCAACCGATTATGCGCGCTTCCTGCGCGGCGTGGCGGAGGGCGCGGGCGCGACCCGCGTCGAGGGACGGATCGAGCGGGTCGAGTTGGGCGAGAACGGCGACATCGACGCGCTGGTGCTGGCGTCCGGCACGAGGATCGAGGGCGACCTGTTCATCGACTGCACCGGCTTTCGCGCGCTGCTGATCGAAGGTGCGCTGAAAACCGGGTACGACGACTGGAGCGAGTGGCTCGCGACCGATCGCGCGCTGGCGGTACAGACGGAGACGGTGCGCGCGCCGGTTCCGTACACCCGCGCGGTCGCGCATGGGGCGGGCTGGCGCTGGCAGATCCCGCTGCAATCGCGCGTCGGCAACGGAATCGTTTATTCGAGCGCCCACATGAGCGACGACGAGGCGCGCGCGACGCTGCTCGCCGGGCTGGACGGTGCGCCCTTGTTCGAGCCGCGCCCACTGCGCTTCACCGCGGGTATGCGCCGCCGCAGCTGGAACCGTAACTGCGTCGCGCTCGGCCTCGCCGGCGGGTTCATCGAGCCGCTGGAATCGACCAGCATCCATCTGATCATGAACGCGGCGACCCGGCTGATCCAGCTGTTCCCCTTCCGCGGCGACGACCGGAGCGCGCTCGCTGCGCGCTTCAACGCGCAGTCGCGACACGAGTGGGAGCACGTGCGCGACTTCATCATCCTGCACTATGTCGTGACCGAGCGCGACGATACGCCGTTCTGGCGCGAGCGGCGCGCGATGAACATTCCCGACACGCTGGCGGAGCGGATCGCGCTGTTCACCGAAAGTGCGGGCGCTTGGCAGGGACAGGACGATCTGTTCCGGATCGACTCTTGGATCGCGGTGATGCTGGGCCAGGGGATTACGCCGACCGCGCACCACCGCGTCGCCAGCCTGCTCGGCGCAGAGGCGTTGAAGGGGTCGCTCAGCGACCTCACCCGCTTGATCGCGGCGACCGTGCAGATGCTGCCGACACACGCGCGCTTCCTGCAGCATTACTGCCCCGCCTGATCCGCAATGGAACGTTACAGGGGAGGAACGTCCGCGACACACGAGCGTTCAGCGACCAACACAGATCAGGTTCTGCCCGTCATCCCGTCGTGCAGGCTTGTTGGCGCGCATCCAGGGGGCTTGCTTGAGCGGGGACGACAACGACGCGGCCAACGGCGGCGCGACGAACGAAGGCAAGGACGAGCAGCGCGGCGGGCAGACGCACGAGGATCGGTCGGACAAAGTGTCGAAGAAGGACGGCGGTGACGACGGCGATCAGAAGAAGCACGATCCGGACGCGGACGAGGACAGCAAGAAGAAGGACGACGACGAGCAGTCGGATGATGATTCATCCGACGACGACGAATCCTCCGACGATGATGACGACAGCGACGACGATGAAGACGAGGACGACGGCAAGCCGCCGCTCTACAAACGTCCGATCTTCTGGATCGTGGTCGCGATCGTCGCGGCGGTGCTCATCATCGGTGGCGTGCTCTACTGGCTCCACGCGCGCCGATTCGAATCGACCGACGACGCCTTCATCGACGCGCATATTGTCCGCATCGCCGCGCAGGAGAACGGCCAGCTGACCCTCGTCGCGCCGCTCGACAATCGGCATGTCAGGGCGGGGCAGCTGCTCGCGGTGATCGAACCCGGCACCGCGCAGGCGACCCGCGCCGAGGCGGTTGCAGGGATTTCGGAGGCCGACGCACAGATCAAACAGGCCGAGGCCGGCGTCCTCGCCGCGCTCGCCGGCGTGCGGCAGGCGCGCGCGCAGGCGGCGGTGCCGCTGGCGGAGGCGCGCCGCGCGACCGACGATTACCAGCGCTATGCGACGTTGCGCCGGCTCGACCCGCTCGCCGCCGCGCCGACGCAGATCGACCAGGCGCTGGCGCAGGCTCAAAGCGCACAGGCGCAGGTCCGCGCCGCGCGCCAGCAGATCGGATCGGCCGAGGCCGACGTGCTGACCGCGCGCAAGCGGGTTCAGGCCGCGCAGGCGCAACGCCGCGCGGCGCAGGCGCGCGTGGCGCAGAGTGACGTATCGGTGCGCCACCTGGTCATCCGCGCACCGATCAGCGGACAGGTGGTCAACCGCTCGGTCAATCTGGGCAGCTACGTCGCGCCGGGGCAGCAGTTAATGGCGATCGTCCCCGACGACCTGTGGGTCACCGCCAATTTCAAGGAAACGCAGCTGACGCTGATGCGCGCAGGCTTGCCGGTTCGGATCGAGATCGACGCCTTTCCCGGCCGCGATTTCGCCGGTCACGTCGAATCGATCCAGCGCGGGGCGGGGCAGGCGTTCGCGCTGCTGCCGCCGCAGAACGCGACGGGCAATTACGTGAAGGTCGTGCAGCGTGTGCCGGTCCGCATCCGCTTCAACAACAACGACTGGCAACATTACGCGATCGGGCCGGGCATGTCGGTCGTGCCGCGCGTGACCGTTCGCCCGTGATCCGCGGGTCGGTGCAGGACACGCCTGCGCGATGAGTGGATGGAGCAACGAACGCTCGGCCGCCGGAGATCGCAACCCGTGGCTGATCGTCGGCGTCATCAGTCTCGCCACCTTCATGGAGGTGCTCGACACCTCGATCGCGAACGTCAGCCTCGATCATATCGCAGGCGGGCTCGCCGCCAGCCGCGACGAGGCGACCTGGGTGCTGACGAGCTACCTCGTCTCCAACGCGATCGTGATCCCGATCTCGGGCTGGTTGTCCGACGTGATCGGGCGCAAGCGCTACTACATGATGTCGGTGGCGCTGTTCACGCTGTCGTCGCTGATGTGCGGGTTCGCGCCCAACCTGTCGTTCCTGATTTTCGCGCGCATTCTGCAGGGGATCGGCGGCGGCGGGCTGGCGCCATCCGAGCAGAGCTTCCTCGCCGACAGCTTCCCGCCGGAGAAGCGCGGCGCTGCGTTCGCCGCTTACGGCGTCGTGGTCGTCTGCGGACCTGTGCTCGGTCCGACACTCGGCGGATTTATCACCGACAATATATCGTGGCACTGGATCTTCCTGATCAACGTGCCAATCGGCATCATCTCGCTGCTACTGGTCAACACGTTCGTGATCGAGCCCGAGATACTGCAGAAGGAACGCCGCCAGCGGCTGCGGCGCGGCCTGCGGGTCGATTATATCGGCTTCGCGCTCGTCGTTTTGGGGCTGGGCGGGCTCGAGCTTATCCTCGATCGCGGCGAGCGCGACGCGTGGCTGGAGAGCACCTTCATCCTCGGCCTTGCGGTGACGGTCGCCGTTTCGCTAGGCTTCCTTGTCTGGTGGGAGCTCGCGCGCAAGGATCCGATCGTCAACCTGAAGCTGCTCGCCAATCGCAATTTCGCGATCACCTTGCTGTTCATGACGACGACCGGGGCAGTGCTGTTCGGCACCACCACGCTGATCCCGCAGATGCTGCAGGAGGTGTTCAACTATAACGCGACGAACGCCGGCCTCGCCTTGACGGTCGGCGGCATCGCGACGCTGGTCGCGATGCCGGTGGTCGGCACGCTAACGGGGAAGGTCGACACGCGGTTCCTGCTGATGCCCGCGCTGCTGCTGCAGGCGGCATCGCTCTGGTACATGTCGGGCTGGAACAGCGAGCTGACGTTCGGACAAGCCTCCACCGCGCGACTGATCTCCGCGGTCGGACTGCCGTTCCTGTTCGTGCCGATCAACGCCGCCGCCTATGTCGGGTTGAAGCCGAACCAGACCAGCGACGCCTCCGCGCTGCTCAACGTCGCGCGCAACCTGGGCGGCAGCATCGGGATCGGTGTCGCACAGGCGATCCTGATCTCGCGCGGGCAGTACCACCAGGATCGCATCGTCGAGGGGCTGAACCCGCTCAATCCCAGCTACGTCGAGGGTGTCAACCAGCTGTCGCGCACGGTGGGCGGCACGGGCGGTGACCAGAGCATGACGACATTGTCGGCATTGATGCAGCAGGTACGCGAGCAGGCGCAGGTGCTGTCGTACATCGACGTGTTTCACGGCTTCATGATCTTCGTGCTGCTGGTGACGCCGCTCGCGATCTTCCTGCGACAGGGCAAGGCAAAGGAGGGCGCCGCGTGACGCGCGCAACGAGGATGAGGGCGCCGGCGCTGCTGGCGGCGATGGCGGGCGTGACGCTGGCGGGGTGCACCGTCGGCCCGAACTATCGTCCGCCCGAGGCGAGCACCCCTGCCCGCTTCGGCGAGGCGGTGACCGACACGCAGCCCGCGCCGGTGCTGTCGGGGTGGTGGCACCAGTACCAAGATCCCGAGCTCGACCGGCTGGTCGCTACCGCGCTGGCGCAGAGCCCCGACATCGCCGTCGCGGTGGCGCGCATCCAGCAGGCGCGCGCCCAGGAACGTATCGCCCGCGCCGCCTATCTGCCGCAGGTCAACGCGACCGCGGGCACGACGTACCAGCGGTTCAGCAAAAACGCAGGCTTGGCCTCGCTCGCCAGCCTGTTCGGCGGTGGCTCGGGAGGCGGTGCCGGCGGCGGTGCGAGTGGAGGCGGTTCTGGCAGCGGCGGGTCAGGTGGCTCAGGCGGCGGTATCAGCTCGCCCGGCAGCTCGATCCAGACCTATTCGGCCGGTTTCGACGCCAGCTGGGAACTCGACCTGTTCGGGGGCGTGACGCGTCAGGTCGAGGGATCGCGCGCGCGGACGGAAGCGGCGGTGTGGAACGCACGCGACGCGCAACTGTCGCTGGTGGCGGAAACCGCCGACGCCTATCTGCAACTGCGTAGCCTGCAGGAGCGTGAGGCGATCGCGCGGAACGAGGTCGCGCGACAGGAAGGCAATCTGAAGATCGCGGCCGACACCAGCCGTGCCGGGTTGATCGCGGAGGGCGATTTCGTGCGCCAGCGCGCCGAACTCGCCAGCGCGCAGGCCGCGCTCGGGCCGATCGTGGCGGAGGGCAAGGCGCAGATGCACGCGATCGCGGTGCTGACCGGGCAGACCCCCGACGCACTGATCGTCGAGCTGTCGCGTCCGCGCCCGGCGCTGGCCGTGCCGCCTGCGGTGCCGCCGGGATTGCCGAGCGAGCTGCTGCGCCGCCGCCCCGACGTGCGCGCGGCCGAGCGCAACCTCGCCGCCGCCACCGCCGACATCGGCGTCGCGGTCGCGGACCTTTATCCGAAGTTCAGCCTGACCGGCATGGCGCAGCTGATCTCGACCGCGCTGTCCAACCTGTTCACCGGTGATAGTTTGCAGCTGACGGGTGCGGCCAATGCGACCTTCCCGGTGCTCGATTTCGGGCGGCGCAAGGGACAGGTCGCGATTCGGCAGGCCGCCGCTGACGAGGCCTATGCGCAGTACCGTCGTACGGTGTTGATGGCGCTGCGTGACACCGAGGACGCACTGATCCGCATCCGCACCGAGCAGGACCGGCGCACGGTGCTGATCGCCGGGCTGACCGATGCGCGGCGCGCGGTCGGCTCGGTTGAGGCGCGCTGGCGTAGCGGGCTGACCGATTTCGGCGACGTGCTCGCGGCGCGGCAGTCGGTGCTGTCGGCGGAAGATCAGGTAGCGGAGAGCAACGGCAACCTGCGCCGCGACCTGCTGTCGCTCTACAAGGCGCTCGGCGGCGGCTGGGAAGACCTGCCGCTCACCGTGCCAGCACCGGGCAATGCAGTGTCGGCGTACACGCGGGCGAAGTCGAAGGAATAGGGTTTCTCGCGCCCGCTGCCGGTCCGGTCACCGCTAGCAGGGCTGGACGGATCGGCGGCAGAAATGCGGCCGGTCAGCGTGGGCCGCTACCCTGCTGCCTGATCCCGGTCGCGTCGTAGCTGGTGCGCGATCCGGACGTCATCCCGGAGCCGGAGCCGGTGCTGCCGCTCGTGCTTCCAGCGCCCATGCCGCTGCCCATCACGCCGGTGCCGTTCATGTTGGCCGTCGTCGAGCCATTCTGCCCGGCCATGCCACCCTGCCCGCTCATGCCGGACTGCATGCCTGCCATCGATCCGCTTGTTCCGCTCGCGCCGCCACCTCGGCTGCTGGTGAGCGTCATGGCGTTGGTCGGCGTGGCGGCGCCGCTTGACGGGAACCGCGTCATGCCGCCGCTGCCGCTCGCGCCCATTGCGCGACGCATCGCCGAGTTCATCGGCGGCTGCGACACGCGCCCGCTCGCACCCGAGCCACCCACGCTCGCGCTGCTGGACGTGCTCACCCCGCCTGACGCACTCACCCCGCCGGACGCACCCGAGGCCCCGGCCGGCGCACCCGCCTGCAGCATCAAGCCGATCACCACCGCCGCAATCACGCTAGCACCATTGTCGATCCGATCATTACCGCACTGCCTGCTGCCATGTTTGAGCGTAAAGGCGCCTGCCCACGCGCCGGTTCCCGCCGCCCACACGAACATTGGCAACGAGCCCGCGTCACGCTACAGCGGCGCGGCGGATCGCGGTGCGGTTCGCAGATCGCGCTGGTGCCCCGAAAGGGGCGTAAACGGGAATGCGGTGAAGGGCTTAGGTCCCAATCCGCGGCTGTCCCTGCAACTGTAAGCGGCGAGCGACGGGCACGGGCCTTTCTTTGGTGAAAGGCGGCCACTGGAGGCGGGTTCATGCACCCGCGCCGGGAAGGCTGTGATCCGAAGCGACGACCCGCGAGCCAGGAAACCTGCCAGCGTTCTGGTCGCTCTTGCGTCGGTCCAGGGGATGGCCGGGGCACGGTGTTCCGTCTGAGCGACGAAGCCCAAGCGCGGTGTGGGGCCGCACCGAAGCGCCACGGGCACGCGAGCCGTCCGTCGCGCGCGTCGGTACCGATCGACCCCCACCCGCGTCGTCGCCGTTGGCGCTCGCGAAGGAACTGCCCGTGACCAATCTTGCCTCGCCCACCAACACCGCCGCGCGCGATCTCGCCAAGGTACCCGTGACCATCGTCACCGGCTTCCTGGGCGCGGGAAAGACGACGCTGATCAGCCACCTGATCCGCAACGCGAACGGCCGCCGGCTGGCGGTGGTCGTCAACGAGTTCGGCACGTTGGGCGTCGATGGCGACATCCTGAAAGCTTGCGCCATTCCCGACTGCCCGGCGGAGAATGTCGTCGAGCTCGCCAACGGCTGCATTTGCTGCACCGTCGCGGACGATTTCATCCCCACGGTCGAGCAGCTGCTGGCGCTCGAACCGCGACCCGATCACATCCTGATCGAGACCTCTGGCCTCGCACTTCCCAAGCCGCTGCTGAAGGCGTTCGACTGGCCCGCGATCCGATCGCACATCACGGTCGACGGCGTCGTCGCGCTCGCTGACGCGGAGGCGGTTGCCGCGGGCCGTTTCGCGCCCGACGTGGCGGCGCTCGACGCGCAGCGCGCCGCCGACCCCGGCATCGACCACGAGACGCCCTTGTCCGAAGTGTTCGAGGACCAGCTCGCCTGCGCCGACATCGTGCTTTTGACCAAGGCCGATCTGGCTGGCGCGGATGGCGTCGCCGCCGCGCGCGCGGTGATCGCGGCGGAAGCACCGCGCCAGATGCCGGTCGTCGAGCTGGTCGACGGCGTGATCGATCCCGCGGTGATCCTGGGGCTGGACGCGAAGGCAGAGGACGACCTTGCCGCCCGCCCGTCGCACCACGACGGCGAGGACGACCACGAGCACGACGATTTCGACAGCATGGTGTTCGACGGCGTGGAAATCGACGATCCCGCCACGCTGGTCGCGCGGATCGAGACGCTGGCGCGCGAGCAGGACGTGTTGCGCGTCAAGGGCTATGCCGCAGTGAAGGGCAAGCCGATGCGGCTGCTGGTGCAGGCGGTCGGCGCGCGCGTGCGGACGCAGTATGATCGGCCTTGGGCGCCGGGCGAGCAGCGGCAGACGCGGCTGGTCGTGATCGCCGAGCATGACCGCATCGACCAGGCGCATATCGAGGCCGCGCTGAACGGCTGAGGCGCCAGCGGTGCACGTCGTCTTTCGCGAGCAGCACGGGCTGGAGGAAGCCGACGCCCCGCGCGACCTCGCGCAGGACCCGGCCGATCTGGTGGTGCTGTCGTTCTCCGACAGCGATCTGGGCGCGTTCGCGGCCGGGTGGCATGCAGCCGCGCCCGGCGCGCTGCCGACGCTCAGGCTCGCCAACCTCGCCGACCTGACGCACCCGTTGTCGGTCGACACCTATCTCGAGCGCACCTTGTCGGGCGCGCGCGGCATCCTGATCCGCTTGATCGGCGGACGATCGTACTGGAGCTACGGCCTCGCGCAGGTCGAGAGCTTGGCGCGCGCGAACGGGATTGCGCTCGCCGTACTCGCCGCCGATGGGCGCGAGGACGATCGGTTGCGCGCGGCCTCGACGTTGCCCGCCTCGACGCTCGATCGGCTCGCGGCGTTGTGCGACAGTGGCGGTGCGGTGGCGGCGCAGGCGGCACTCGCGCAACTGGCGCTCGCCGCGGGCTTGCGCGCGGCACCGGTGCGAGGGGCGGCGGCGCTGGGGCAGGTTGGCGCGTGGTTGCCGGCGAGCTGTCCGGCCTGCCCGGCCGCAATGCTGTTTGCGCCCGATCCACGGCCGCGCGTGCTGCTGACCTTTTACCGCTCCTACCTCGCCGCCGCCGATCTCGATCCCGTCGCCGCGCTCCATGCCGCGCTGTCGGCGCGCGGGTTCGACGTGGTGCCGCTATACGTGCCGTCGCTGAAGGACGGCGACACTCGCGGCTGGCTAGCGCGTTGGGTGGCGGCGCTCGCCCCCGTCGCCATCGTCAACGCGACCGCCTTCTCCGCGCGCGGCGGCGATGAGGCCACCTCGCCGCTCGATGCCAGCGACGCGCCGGTGTTCCAGGTCGCGCTCGCTACCTCGGGGCGGCAGGCCTGGACGGAGGCGACACGCGGCCTCTCGCCTGCCGATCTAGCCATGCACGTCGTGCTGCCCGAGGTCGATGGCCGCGTCTTCGCCGGGGTCGCGAGCTTCAAGGAAGCGGCGGTGCGCGACCCCGCCTTGCAGCACGCTCGCCGTGCGCATCGCGCCGCGCCCGAGCGCGTCGCGGCGATCGCCGACCGAGTCGCGGCGTGGGTCCACCTGCGCCAGACGCCCGCACGCGACCGACACGTCGCGTTGGTGCTGTCGACCTACCCCGGCAAGACGCACCAGATGGCGCACGCGGTCGGTCTCGACGCGCTCGCTTCCGCCGAGGTGATTCTCGATGAACTGGGTGCGCCAGCTGGCGGGTCGCTCGCCCATGCGCTGAATAGCGAGACACTGCGTTGGCCGATCGCCGCGTACCACGCCGCACTCGCACGCCTGCCGCAGCGATTGCGCGACGATCTGTCCGCCGCATGGGGTGACGCGGGTGACGATCCGGCGGTGAGCGGCGACGACTTCGCCTTCCCCGCCGTCCGACGAGGCAAGGCGCTGGTGGCATTGCAGCCCGAACGCGGCGAGCCGCGCGAGCGTGCGGGCGAGTATCACGACCTCTCGCGCGTGCCGCGGCACGGCTACGTCGCTTTCTACCTGTGGCTGCGCGAACAGGCGATCGACGCGCTGGTCCACGTTGGCGCGCACGGCACGCTCGAGTGGCTGCCGGGCAAGGCGGTCGCGCTCTCGGATGATTGCTGGCCCGAGGCGCTGACTGGCGCGCTGCCGGTTATCTACCCGTTCATCGTCAACGATCCGGGCGAGGCGGCGCAGGCGAAGCGCCGCGTGGGCGCGGTGACGCTCGGCCACCTTCCGCCACCGCTGGTTACGGGCGAAGGCGGCCCGGGGCTCGGGCGGCTGGAGGCGCTGCTCGACGAATTTTCCAATGCCGACGGGCTCGATCCGGCACGCCGCGACCGATTGCAGCGCGACATCGCCGAAGAGGCCGACGCGATCGGGCTGTCGGCCGAACTGGGGCTCGCCGACGCGGCCAATGCGGCAGAGGCGATCACACGCATCGACACCTTCGTGTGCGACGTGAAGGACACGCGCTTCGGCGACGGTCTCCACGTCTTCGGGGAAGGCCCGTGCGGCGCGGCGGAGCGTGACGGGCTCCACGCCGCGCTGTCGGGATGGCGCGTGGTGCCCGGACCAGCTGGTTCGCCGTATCGCGGACGCAAGGACGTGCTGCCGACCGGGCGCAACCTGTACGCAATCGACCCGCGCGGCGTGCCGTCGCGCTCGGCGCATGCTCAGGGCAAGCGGCTGGCCGACGAGCTGGTCCGCCGCCATCTGCAGGACGAGGGCGATTATCCGCGCGCGCTGGTGGTCGACCTGTGGGGATCGGCGACGATGCGCACCGCGGGCGAGGAGTTCGCGATGGCGCTCCACCTGCTCGGCGCGCAGCCGGTGTGGGATACCGGATCGGACCGCGTGACCGGCGTCGAGATCCTGCCGCTCGCGATGCTCGACCGCCCGCGCGTCGACGTGACGCTGCGGGTTTCGGGACTGTTTCGCGACACGTTCGCGCAATTGTGCGCGCTGTTCGGGCAAGCGGTACGCGCGCTCGCCGCGCGCGACGAAGCGCCCGAGTGGAACCCGTTCGTCGGTCAGAGCGGCGCTGAAAGGGCGGGCGCGCGCGTCTACGGTCCGGCACCCGGCAGCTACGGCCTTGGCATCGGCGACGCGGCCGACACCTACACCGACGCAGCTCGCGCCGCGGCTGGTGAGGCGTGGCTCGCCGCGTCGTCGTACAGTTTCGATGCGGGCGAGGTTGCCGATCCCGCCGGCATCGCCGCGCGCGTCGCCGCCGCCGACGCCTTCGTCCACATACAGGATTTGCCCGAAACCGACCTGCTGATCGCCGCCGATTACGCCGGGCACGAAGCGGGTTTCGCCGCGGCGCAGGGCGTCGTCGGCGGGCACGCGGCGCTCTACCATCTCGACGCGCGCGACCCCGGTCGCCCGCGCGCGCGTCCCCTACGCGAAGAGGTGGCGCGGGTCGTGCGCGGGCGCGCCGCCGATCCGGCCTGGATCGCCGGCATGATGCGCCACGGCTACCGCGGCGCGGCGGAGATTGCAGGCACGCTGGACCATCTCGGCAGCTTCGCGCATCTGGCGAACGTGGTGACACCCGAACTAATCGACCTGTACCATGACGCGACGATCGGGCGCGACGAGGTGCGCGCATTTCTGGCCGCGGCCAACCCGGCCGCACTCGCCGCGATGGAGGCGCGCTTCGCCGCGCTCCTCCGGTCGGGGCTGTGGCCGACCAGGCGCAATTCGATCCTGGCGACACTGGGACTGCCAGCATGAGCGTGCGGCGCGGCTGGTGCCCGACCGCATGGCGGCCGATGGCGGCGGGCGACGGCCTGCTGCTGCGCGTCCGCCCGTCTATGGGGCGGATCACGGCGGAACAGGCGCGACTTATCGCAGATATCGCGGCGCTTCACGGTAACGGCGCGATCGACCTGACCAACCGTGCCGCGCTGCAATTGCGCGGGCTGGACGAGGCGGGGTGGCGCGCCGCAATCGACAGGCTCGTCGCTGCCGGACTGGTCGACGCCGATCCTGCGCGTGAGACGCTGCCGCTATTGGTTGCGCCCGATTGGCGCGAAGGCGACGACACGCACCGGATCGCGACCGCATTGTCGGCGCGGTGGGCTGAGTTGCCGCCGCTTCCGGACAAGTTCGGGATTGCGATTGATGCCGGCCAGGTCTGCGTGCTGGGCGACGCTTCGGCCGACCTGCGCGTCGAGCGTGCGGACACCGGCGCGCTGATGCTGCGCGCGGACGGGCGCGCGACCGGCATCGCGGTCCCGGTCGGCGAGGAAGTCGACGCGATCCTCGCGCTGGCGGACTGGTTCGTCGCCAGCGGCGGTACGGCGGCGGGGCGGATGGCGCGTCACAACGCCGCCCTGCCCGATTGGGCAACGGGCGGGCTGTGCCCGCGCCGGTCGACAGGCGCGCCAGCGGACGATCCGCCCAGCTATCCGCTCCCGTTCGGCCGCATCGACGCCGATGCGTTGACGGCGCTCACCCAGCGAGTCGGACTCGCTGCGCTGCGGCTGACACCGTGGCGCACGCTGCTGCTCGAAGGAGCGCCCGCGCCGAAGTCCGACTTAGGCTACCTACGGGGAATCGATGCCTGCGTCGGCGCGCCCGCCTGTCCGCAGGGGAGCGTCGCGACACGCCCGCTCGCCACCGAACTCGCGCCACTGATCGCGGGCACGCTCCACGTGTCGGGCTGCGACAAGGGGTGCGCGCGGCGTACCCGCGCCGATGTCGTGCTGACCGGTCGCGACGGCCGGTTCGATCTGGCGCTGAACGCGCGCGCCGACGCGCCGCCCGTCGTGTGCGGCCTCACCTACGAGCAGGTGCTCGCCCACTTCAAAGGTTTCCCTCGTGCCGCATAGCTACGAAACCGACGGCGCAGCGATTTACCGGCAATCGTTCGCGATCATCCGCGCCGAAGCCGAGCTCCAGCGCTTCTCCGCCGAGGAGGAGCCGGTCGCGGTGCGGATGATCCACGCCGCCGGGCTGGTGGAGCTCGCGCCGTTTATCCGCTTCACAGCCAACTTCGCGCAGGTCGCGCGCGCGGCGCTCGCGGCAGGCGCGCCGATCCTGTGCGACGCGCGAATGGTGAGCGAAGGGATCACGCGCGCGCGGCTGCCGGCCGATAATCAGGTGATCTGCCCCTTGCACGACGCGAGCGTCCCCGCACTGGCCGCCCGCATGGGCACGACGCGCTCCGCCGCCGCGCTGGAGCTGTGGCGACCACATATGGCGGGCGCGCTGGTCGCGATCGGCAACGCGCCGACCGCCTTGTTCCACCTGCTCGACATGCTGGAGGACCCCGCCTGCCCGCGCCCCGCCGCGATCATCGGCTGCCCGGTTGGCTTCGTCGGCGCGATGGAGTCGAAGGCAGCGCTGTGGGCCGAGCAGCCGGTGCCGTGCGCGATCGTCGAGGGACGGCTGGGCGGCAGCGCGATCACCGTCGCTGCGATCAACGCGCTGGCGAGCCGCGCCGAGTGAGCCGTCACCCCCCCGGCACGGTGCACGGCGTCGGTCTCGGCCCCGGTGCCGCCGACCTGATGAGCGTGCGCGCCGACCGGCTGGTGCGCGCGGCGCGCCACGTCGCCTATTTCCGCAAGGCGGGGCGCCCGGGTCGCGCGCGCCGGCTGGTCGAGGGGATGCTGCGCCCCGACGCGGTCGAGTTCGCGATGGACTATCCGGTCACGACCGAGATTCCGGTCGGGCCAGCCTATAACGACTGCCTGTCGCGCTTCTACGCTCGCTGCACCGATCACCTCGCGCGGCTCGCGCTGACGGGCGAGGACGTAGTGGTGCTGTGCGAGGGCGACCCGTTCTTCTACGGCTCGTTCATGCACCTGCACGCGCGATTGCTGGGGCAGGTGCCCGTTCAGGTCGTGCCCGGCATTACCGGCATGTCGGGCGCCTGGACCGCGAGCGGCGTGCCGATCACCTGGGGCGAGGACGTGCTGACGGTCGCAACCGCGACGCTGCCCGAGGACGAGCTTACCCGCCGCATCGCCGATACCGACGCGCTGGTGGTGATGAAGATCGGGCGTCACCTGCCCAAGCTGCGGCGCGCGGTGCTGGCCGCGGGACGTGGCGACAATGCGTGGCTGGTCGAGTATGCCGCCATGCCCGAACAGCGCGTGCGCCGGCTGGCAGAGGTCGGCGACGAAGCGCCCTATTTCTCGATCCTGTTGATCCACGGTCAAGGACGGCGACCGTGAGCGCGGGATGGCTGGCGATCGCGGGGCTGGGGCCGGGCGACGAGGCGCTGGTCACGCCCGAGGTCAGCGACGCGCTGGCGCAGGCGACCGACGTGATCGGCTACATTCCCTACGTCGCGCGCGTGGCGCCGCGCGATGGACTGGCGCTGCACGCGTCGGACAACCGCGTCGAGCTCGACCGTGCGACGCTGGCGCTCGAGCTGGCGGCACGCGGTCGACGCGTCGTTGTCGTTTCGTCGGGCGATCCCGGCGTTTTCGCGATGGCGGCGGCGGTGTTCGAGGCGCTGGAGGCGGGCGACGCATCGTGGCGCGAGCTCGACATCCGCGTGCTGCCCGGCATCACCGCGATGCTGGCGGCGGCGGCACGTGCAGGCGCGCCGCTGGGACACGATTTCTGCGCGATCAATCTGTCGGACAATCTGAAACCGCGGAGCGTGGTGGAGCGCCGCGTCGCGCTGGCGGCAGAAGCGGATTTCGCCATCGCCTTCTACAACCCGCGGTCGCGCGCGCGCCCCGACGGGCTTGGTCGCGTCTTTGATGTGCTGCGCGAGGTGTGCGGCGACGCGCGACCGGTGCTGTTCGCGCGGGCAGTGACGACGCCTGAGGAGTCGCTGCGTATCGTGGCGCTGCCAGACGCGCGCGGCGAGATGGCCGACATGCGCACGATGGTGATCGTCGGGTCGAGCCGCACCCGCGTGATCGAGCGGGTGGGCGCGCCGATCCTCTACACGCCGCGCTGGATGCCTGAGGGAACGCCGTGAGCGATCCAGTCGAAGACCGCCGCCACGTCGTGCACTTCGGTGCGCGGCGGCAGCGCGGGCCGATCAATCATCAGCACTTCCAGGCCGAGCGCGCGCGCCGCCGCGATCTTCGCCGACGCGCCGCTGCCGCCGGCGTTCTTGGCGACGACCAGGTCAATGCGGTGATCGACCATCAGCCGTCGGTCGCTATCGACATCGAACGGTCCGCGGTCGATCACGAGATCGTAGTGCGGCAGCGGCGGAGCCACGTTTGGCCGATCGACGAAGCGCAGCAGGTAATGGTGCTGCGGCTGCGCGGCGAAGGCGGCGACGTGCATCCGCCCGAGCGCGAGCATGACGCGCCGCGCTGGACCGGCGAGCGCCGCCACCGCCGCATCCACGTCGGCGACGTGCGTCCAGCGATCGCCCGCGATCGGCGTCCAGGCGGGACGCGTCAGCGCGATCAGCGGCACACCCGCGCGCTGTGCGGCGGTGACCGCGTGCGCGCTCATCTGCGCGGCGAAGGGGTGTGTCGCATCGACGAGATGCGTGACGTGCTCGCGCTTCAGATAGGCGGCGAGCCCCGCCACCCCGCCGAAGCCGCCGACGCGGATCGGCACCGCCTGCGCCGCCGGGGCCGCGGTGCGCCCGGCGTAGCTCAGCACCGCCTCCACCCCTCGGAGCGCACACGCATCGGCGAGTGCACTCGCCTCGGTCGTGCCGCCCAGGATCAGGAGCTTGGTCATGGGTGAGCGCGGGCCTTGGCTGACGATTGTCGGGATCGGCGAGGATGGACCGGACGGGTTGTCGGCGGCAAGCCGCGCGGCGCTCGATCGAGCCGAACTGGTGTTCGGCGCGACGCGTCACCTGTCGTTGCTGCCTGATCTGATGGCGGAAACGCGCACTTGGCCGGTGCCGTTTGAGGTCGGTATCGCCGACCTGCTGGCCGAGCGCGGACGCCGCGTGGTCATGCTCGCCTCGGGCGATCCGTTCTGGTTCGGCGCAGGCGCGACGCTGTCGCGTCACCTATCGCCCGACGAATGGGTCACGTATCCCGCGCCCTCGACCTTCGCGCTCGCGGCGGCGCGGCTCGGCTGGCGGGTGGAGGAGACGGTCTGCCTCGGCCTCCATGCCGCGCCGGTCACGCGGATGCGTCCGCATCTCGCAGCCGGAGCGCGCATCGTCGGGCTGGTGCGTGACGGCGCGGGCGCGCGCGCGCTGATCGACTATGTCGCTGAGCAGGGCTTCGGCGCGTCGTCGGTGACGGTGCTGGAGGCGCTGGGTGGTCCGCGCGAGCGGGTGCGCACGACGCGCGCCGACGCCGCTCCTTTGGCCGACATCGCGCATCCCCTCGCGGTCGCGATCGAGGTGGCGGGCAGCGGCGAGACGCTGCCGCTCGCCGCCGGACGCCCAGACACATGGTTCGACCACGACGGGCAGATCACCAAGCGACCCGCACGCGCGCTCACGCTGTCCGCGCTTGCACCCCGCGCGGGCGAGTTGTTGTGGGACATCGGCGCGGGCTCGGGCTCGATTGCGATCGAGTGGCTGCTCGCGCACCCGTCGACCCGCGCGGTCGCTTTCGAGCGCGACCCGACCCGCGCCGACCGCGCGCGTGCCAACGCCGCGACGCTCGGCGTCGACCGGCTGGTCGTCACTGAGGGCGCCGCGCCCCTGATCCTCGCCGACCAGCCCGCACCGGCGGCAGTGTTCGTCGGCGGCGGATTGTCGCTCGCGCTGCTCGACTGGCTCGACGCGCATCTGCCCGCGGGCACGCGCGTCGTTGCCAATGCGGTAACGCTTGAGTCGGAGGCGCTGCTCGGCCAATGGCACGCGCGGCGTGGCGGTTCGCTCCTGCGGATCGAGCTCGCCGAGGCCGCGCCGATTGGTACGCGACGCGGTTGGCGCAGCGCCTATCCGCTGGTGCAGTGGAGCGTGACGTGGTGATCGTCGCGGGCTTCGGCTGTCGTGCGGGTGCAACGACCGACGCCTTCGCCGCGGCGCTGGCGGCGACCGGCGTACCCTACGTCGATCGCTTCGCCGTGCCGGCAGACCGGGCGGCGTTGCTCGACGCCTTCGCGCGCGAGCACGGGGTTCCGCTAATGGTGATTTCACCCGACAAGCTGCGCGGCATCGCCACGCCGACCCGATCCCCCATCAGCCTCGCCGCGCGTGGCACCGGCAGCGTCGCGGAGGCCGCGGCGCTGGTCGCTGCCGGCGTGGGCGCACGCGTCAGCATTACGCGCTGCATCTCGCCCGACCGCAGCGTCACCTGCGCGATCGCCGTTTCAGGAAGCCACGCATGACCGTCCACTTCATCGGCGCAGGCCCTGGTGCCGCCGACCTGATCACGCTGCGCGCGCGCGACCTGATCGCTGCCGCGCCGGTGTGTCTCTACGCCGGATCGCTCGTTCCCGCCGCGCTGCTCGGCCATTGCCCGGCGGGCGCGCGGATCATCAACACCGCACCGCTGTCGCTCGACGAAATCATCGCGGAGATCGCGCGCGCGCACGCCGACGGCCACGACGTCGCGCGGCTTCACTCGGGCGACCTGTCTATATGGTCGGCGTTGGGCGAGCAGTTGCGGCGGTTGCGCGCGCTCGGCATCCCGTTCGACGTGACGCCGGGCGTGCCCGCCTTCGCCGCCGCCGCCGCCGCGCTGGAGGCCGAGCTGACGCTGCCGGGTATTGCGCAGTCGTTGATCCTCACCCGCACGCCTGGTCGCGCCAGCGCCATGCCCGCGGCGGAGACGCTGGAAGCGTTCGCCGCCACCGGCGCGACGCTCGCGATCCACCTGTCGATCCACCGCTTGAGTGAGATCGTCACCGCGCTGACGCACACTCACGGCGCCGATTGCCCGGTCGCGATCGTGTGGCGCGCGAGCTGGCCCGACCAGCGCATCGTGCGCGGCACGCTCGCGACGATCGAGGCGGCGGCCGCGGGCGGGCCGGAGCGGACCGCGCTGATCCTGGTCGGACGCGTGCTCGCCGCCGAAGACTTCGCCGAGAGCAGCCTCTACGCGCCCGGCTATGACCGCCGCTTCCGTCCGCAATCCGCGACCTCGCGCTTCGCCGGAGAGAGCGAATGACCGCCGGGCTGATGATCGCTGCGCCCGCGTCGGGCACCGGCAAGACCACGGTGATGCTCGGCCTGCTGCGCGCACTCGCCAATCGCGGTGTCGCGGTGCAACCGTTCAAGTGCGGTCCCGACTATATCGACCCTGCCTTTCACCGCGCGGCGAGTGGGCGCGCGTCGTTCAACCTAGACAGCTGGTCGATGCCGCCGGCGCTGCTCGACGCGCTTTGCGCGCACGGAAACGACGCCGACCTGATCCTGGCCGAGGGATCGATGGGCTTGTTCGACGGCGTGGCGAAACCGGGTGCGACCGGGAACGGCGCCAGCGCCGACATTGCCCGGCGTCGCGGCTGGCCGGTCGTGCTCGTCATCGACGTGTCGGGGCAGGCGCAGTCCGCCGCGGCGACCGCGCTCGGCTTCGCGCGCTACGATCCGGAGGTGCGCGTCGCCGGCGTGATCCTCAACCGCGTCGCCAGCCCGCGCCACGACCGGCTGGCGCGCGCGGGGATGGCGGCGGTCGGCCTGCCCGTATTCGGTAGCCTGCCGAGGCGCGGCGACCTGAAGCTGCCCGAGCGGCACCTGGGGCTCGTCCAGGCGGTCGAGCACCCGGATCTCGACGCCGCGGTCGCCGCCTACGCCGCCTTCCTCGCCGAGCACGTCGACTTGGACGCGTTGCGCGCCGCCGCCAATGCGGAGCCGCTCGCCGCTGCGCAGGCGCAGCCGGTCACGCCACCGGCGCAGCGGATCGCGCTCGCGCGTGACGCCGCCTTCTCGTTCACCTACCCGCACCTTCTCGACGCGTGGCACGCCGCGGGCGCGGAGATCATCCCATTCTCCCCGCTCGCCGACGACGCACCCGATCCTGCCGCCGATCTCGTCTGGCTGCCGGGCGGGTACCCCGAGCTACACGCCGGCCGCCTCGCCGCCGCCGATCGCTTCCGCGCCGGATTGCACGCGCACGCCGCGACGCGTCCGATCCACGGCGAGTGTGGCGGCTACATGGCACTGGGCGAAGCGTTGATCGACGCCGACGGGTCGAGCCACCGCATGGCGGGGCTGCTCGGCCTCGTCACCAGCTACGCGCAGCGGCGGATGCATCTGGGCTACCGGCGCGCGGTGCTGGAGGCACCGATCGGCGCCATCCCGGCGGGCAGCGGCCTCGCAGGCCACGAATTCCATTATTCCACTATCATCGAGCAACCCGACGCCGCACTGGCGAGGGTCAGCGACGCCGATGGCAATGCGGTGGCCGATACCGGATCGTATCGCGGGCGCGTGTCGGGTACCTTCTTCCACCTGATCGCGGGGACTGCCGAGTGACGCGGGTCAGCTTCGTCGGCGCGGGGCCGGGTGACCCCGAACTGCTGACGCTGAAAGCGGTCGACCGGTTGGCGCACGCCGACGTGGTGCTGTTCGACGACCTGTCCGCCGGCCCCGTGCTGCGTCACGTTCGCGCCGGCGCTGACCTCGTCGCGGTCGGCAAGCGCGCGGGGCGCCCCTCGCCAAGCCAGGCTCACGTCTCCGCGCTGCTGGTCGAGCACGCGCTGAGCGGCGCGCGCGTGGTGCGGTTGAAGGCGGGCGATCCCGGCATCTTCGGCCGGCTGGAAGAGGAGATCACCGCGCTGCGCACCGCCGGCGTGGCGTTCGAAATCATACCCGGCATCAGCGCCGCGCAGGCCGCCGCCGCGGCCGCCGCGATCCCGCTGACGCGCCGGGCCGAGGCGCGCCGCGTCCAGTTCGTCACCGGCCACGACGCGACCGGCGGCCTGCCCGAACAGCGCAACATGGCGGCACTCGCCGATTCGGACGCGACCACGGTCGTGTTCATGCCCAAGCGCACCTTCCCCGCGCTCGCCGACGATCTGGCGGCGCACGGGCTGCCCGGCGACACGCCCGCACTCCTTGCCGAGGCGGTCGGCCATCCCGAGCAGCGGCTGACGCGCACCTCGATCGCGGCGCTCGCCGAACAACTGCGCGCAGGCGTGTCGGATGCGACCGCGCTGATCCTCTACGGTCCGCTGGCGGCCGAGGCATGATCGACCTGCACCTGATTGGGATCGGTACTGGGAGCCCCGACCACCTGACGCGCGCGGGCGAGAGCGCGATGCGCGCGGCCGACGTGATCCTGCTGCCGCGCAAGCGCGCGGACACCGCCGATCTGCTCGACGTGCGGTTGGCGCTCTGCGACGCGGTGCTGGGAGAGCGGGGGCGCGTCGCGGTCTTCGACCTGCCGGTACGCAACACCGCCGCTCCCTATCTCGGCGCGGTGAACGCGTGGCACGACGCGATCGCCGATGCCTGGGCGAACGCGATCGCGCGGCACCTGCCCGGCGGTGGGCGGCTGGCACTGCTCGTCTGGGGTGATCCGTCGCTGTACGATTCGACCCTGCGCATCACCGACCGGCTGCGCGCGCGGGGGATGACATTGAGCGTGACGGTTACGCCCGGCATCACCAGCTTGCAGGCGCTCACCGCCGCACACGCGATCCCGCTCAACACGATCGGCGACCCGGTGACGATCACCACCGGGCGGCGACTGGCGGATGGCGGCTGGTCCGCGGGCGCGGACACGCTGGCGGTGATGCTCGACGGGCAATGCGCGTTCGACACGATCGATCCGGCGGGCGTGACGATGTGGTGGGGCGCGTATCTCGGGATGCCGCAGCAGGCGCTCGCGGCGGGGCCGCTCGGCGAGATCGCCGTCGGCGTTCGCACGCGCCGCGCGGCGCTTCGCGAAGAACACGGCTGGATCATGGACATTTACCTGCTGCGTCGCGCACGACCGTGACGGCTCCGGTGTTCGACGCCGCGTTTCGCGACCAGTTCGACGCGCTGCTGCGCTGGCGGCGCGATGTGCGTCACTTCCGGCGCGATGCGCTGCCCGCAGGCGAGCTCGACACGATCCTCGACGCCGCACGCCTCGCCCCGTCGGTCGGCAACAGCCAGCCATGGCGGTTCGTGCGATGCCGCTCGGACGATCTGCGCGAGCAACTGGCGGCACACGTCGACCAACAGAGCACCGTCGCGGCGACAGCGATCACCGATCTCGAGCGTAGCGCATCCTACGCCAAGCTGAAGCTGCATGGCCTGCGCGAGGCACCCGAGATTGTCGCGGTGTTCAGCGACGACGATCCCGCCGCCGGCTACGGCCTCGGGCGCGCGACGATGCCGGAAACGTTGCGTTATTCCACCGTGCTCGCGATCGATCATCTGTGGCTCGCCGCACGCGTGCGCGGCGTGGCGGTCGGTTGGGTGTCGATCCTCGATCCTGCCTACGTCACCGCGTTGCTCGACGTACCGGCGGGCTGGTCGCTCGTCGCATTGCTGTGCCTCGGCTATCCCGAGCGCGATGCCGACACGCCCGAGCTGGAGCGTCGCGGCTGGCAGGCACGCCAACCGCTGAACATCCTCACGCGCTAGCCCTCGCGCGGCGGGACGAGCGCCTGCAACCGCCAGCGGCCGTGTCGCGACAGGATGAGACGGGTGAGCGGCGCGACGTCGATCGCCAGCACGCTCGCGTCCGGCAGCACCAGCGCATGCGCCAGTGTGGCGCGGATCACTGCCGCATGCGTCACCGCGAGCACGCGCCCCTCTTCCAGCTCGTCGAGCCATCCACCGACTCGTTCGCGCACCGCCGTCATCGGCTCGCCACCCGGAGCGCCCTGCTCGGGCGCGGCTAGCCACCGCGTGAACGCCTCCTCACCGATCTCGGCCATGCTGCACCCCGCCCAGTCACCAGCATCGACGTCGCGGAGGGCCGGTTGCTGTGCCGCGTCGATGCCGAGCAGCGCAGCAGTCTCGATCGCCGAGGCAGCCGGGCTGACGAAGCAGTGATCGACGCTTGCCCGGTCGAAAGCCGCCGCGCGCACCTTGGCGCGGCCGCCGTCATCGAGCGGTTCGGCCGGATCGGGGAAGCGCCCCTCGCGCACGCCGCGCGTCGCCCCGGCACATAGCAGGGTCAGGCGAGTGGTCGGGGGGCGGGCAGTCACGCGGCTGCTCTGGCCGGTTGACGCGCGGGCGTCCAGCCGCCACACCGATCGCATCGGAGCCGGGCGGGAAGCCGGTGCGAAACCGGCGCGGTCGCGCCACTGTGATCGGCGGGCTTGCCCGACCGGAAGCCAGACCCCGCCCGGCACCTTCACCCACGCCGGGCGCGTTCACCCGGACAGGAGCGACACGATGACGACCCGCACCGCCACCCATCCCGGCCCCTTTGCCGCTGCTGCTCCCGCCGCGCGGCCGATCCCGCTCGCCGACATCGCGCCTTGGGCGGTGTTCGCATTCGTCGTCGCGCTGATCCTGTTGTACTTCGTCAGCACCGAACAGGGCGCGTTCGCGCTGTTCGACGGCATGTACGTTCATGAATACGTCCATGACGGGCGTCACCTGCTCGGCTTCCCCTGCCACTGATCCGGCGGACGCCGTCATGACCAGGTCTTTGCTCTGGCGAGGGTTGCTCGCCGGACTCGTCGGTGCGTTCATCGCCGTCACCTTTGCGCTACTATTCGCAGAGCCGCAGATCGACGCCGCGATCGCGCTTGAGGCGCGCCATGTCATGCCCGGCATGGCGGCGGAGCCCGAGCTCGTGTCGCGCGCGACGCAGAAGACGTGGGGGCTGTTCACCGCGATGGGCCTGTACGGCACCGCGCTTGGCGGATTGTTCGCGATCCTGTTCGCCGCGCTTCACGGCCGCGTGTCACGCCTGAGCCCGCGCGCGCTGTCGCTGCTGCTGGCACTCGCCGCCTTTGTCGTGGTCGTGCTGGTGCCCGCGATCAAATATCCGCCCACCCCGCCTGCGGTCGGGCTGCACGAGACCGTGCGCCTTCGCACCGCCGCCTATTTCGCGATGCTGGCGCTGTCGGTACTGGCGGCGGTCGCGGCGGGGTGGACGGCCCGGCGTGCACACAAGCTCGTAGGCGTCGATCGCCTGCTGATCGCAGCCGGCGTGTTCGTCGGGGTCGTCGCGATCGGGCAGCTGCTGCTGCCGGTGATCGACGAAGTGCCGGCGGACTTCCCCGCCAGCCTGTTGTGGCAGTTCCGCCTCGCCTCGATCGGCACGCAAGCGGTGTTCTGGCTCGCCACCGCCGACCTGTTCGGCCGCGCGGCGGAGCGCGAGTTAGCGCGCCCCGCCTGAGCGATCAGCTGCGGCGGATCAGCGCGCGCGACAGCCGGCGATCCTCCAGCGAGTAGTAGAGCCAGATCGCGCCACGATCGACCACGACCGAGGCGGCGAAGGCGATGTCGGTCGCCGTGCGATCGTCGACCGGCGGCGGGGTGATGAGCGGCTCGATCCCGCGCGCGACGATGCGGGTCAGGTCGGCGTCGAACGCGATCCAGCCGATCCGCCAGCGCGCGTCGCGTGTAGCGCCGTTGTAGAACATTACCGGCACATCGGGATCGTCGATCAGCAGCGGGCCGGTCGACAGATGCCAGTCATCCCAGCTGTTCTCGCGCGGCATGAACGGGGTCGGCTGCTCGTCCCACGGACCCGCGGCATCGGTGCCGACCGCCAGCCCGACGCGCGATGCCTCGTCCGCGGCATATTCGTAGAACAGCCGCCAGCGCCCGTCCTTGGTCCGGTTGACGGTGGCTTCCTTGGTGTTCCCTTCCGACTTGGACGAAGCGAGCGCGACCCCGCTCTTTGTCAGCCGGTCGAGCGACCGCCCGCTCGCGTAGGATAATTCGCCGTGCGCGTGGTCGGCGAGCACGCCCGAGTAGTAAACCAGATAGCCAGCAGCGGTGCGTACGACCGTAGGGTCCTCGACCCCGCCCGCATCGTGCGCGTCGGGACCGGGCACGATCGACGGCTCGGGCAGCATCGTGAAGCGGACGCCGTCGTCGCTCCACCCGCTCCAGATCTGACCCGTGTCGGTCATCAGCTCGCCCGGGCGGCAGACCGCGCGCACCATCATGCCGAAGCGGCCGTCCGCTTCCTGCCAGACGTACGGGCTCATCAGGTCGCGCGCCATCAGTGCGGGCGGGCCGTCGACCTGCACGACCTCGATCCGCTTCACGTTGAAGTCGAGCGCGATGTCGGCGGGCGCGACCGCGTCCTTGCGGTGCGGATCGGCGACGGACGCGTCGCTCATGCGCCCAGCGCCTGCATCAGCGACAGCCCGCCGTCGATGACGATCCGTGCGCCGGTGATGTAGCGCGCCTTGTCAGAGGCGAGGAACACCGCGAGGTCGGCGACCTCCGCCGGATCGCCGGCGCGGCCCATCGGAATGTTGTGCTCGAGCGTGCGACGATAGACCGGATCGGCCTGCGCCCGCGCGTTCATCGGCGTCAGGATCATGCCCGGTTCGATCGCGTTGACGCGAATGCCGCGCGGCGCTTCCTCGATTGCCAGCGTCTCGACCAGGTTGGAGAGCCCGCCCTTCGCCGAGCAATAATCTGCCCCACCCGCGCGCACGGCATAAGCGTGGATCGAGGAGATATGGATAATCGAGGCATCCGCCTTCGCCTCGCCGCGCGCGGACAGGAAGCGGCGCGAGACGATGAACGCGCCGGTCAGGTCGGTGCCGAGCAGCCGCTGCCACTGCGCCAGCGTCATGTCGCGCACGGTGACACCGGACATGTTCAGCCCGGCCGAGTTGACCAGCACGTCGGCCGCGCCCCATTTCGCTTCCACCGCGGCAAAGGCGGCCTCGATCGATTGTTCGTCCGCGACATCGGCCCGCACCGCGATCGCCTCGCCACCGCGTGCGGTGACCGCCGCGACCGTCTTCTCCGCCGCGGCCGCATCCGAATGATAGATCACGCAGACGCGGTCGCCGCCAGCGCCGAACGCCTCGGCACAGGCGGCGCCGATACCTGATTCCGCTCCCGTCACGACAATCGTCCGCGCCGTCATGTTATCCTCCGCCGATGTTGCGCGCTTAACTCACGGCAACCCCGATCGGCTGCACGCACGCGCTCGACGGTGGCGCGACGATCGCGGCTGGCCTATCCTCACGTCATGATCGACCCCTCGCCGCCTTCACGAACGCAGCATCGGGCAAGTGCCCTCATCCTCTCGCTGCTGCTCGCCGCGTGCGGTCAGCCGAGCACCGCGACGCAGAACGTGCCGAGCAATCCGGCGGCGAACGACGTCGCGGCGATGAAGAACGACATTGCGGCGGTCGAGGACCGCGTCACGCGCGACACGCTGACCCGCCGCGTCGACGATTTGGAGAAACGGGTCGGCGCGCTGGAGGTCACGCCGGAGAAGATCGACCTCGACCTGTTGACGCAGCGCGTTCAGGCGCTGGAGACGAAATCGAGCGTGTCCGATCTCGCCGATCGGCCGGTACCAAGGCCAACGCCGTCGAAGGCTGCGCCTTGAGAAGCGTTGCTACTTAGGTTAGTTGTGGAGCGGGTAACGGGAATCGAACCCGTGTATTCAGCTTGGAAGGCTGCTGCACTACCATTGTGCTATACCCGCCCGGCGCATTTACTGCGCGGTCTTGAGGCACGCGGATTATTCGAGAACCCGCTCGCGTGCAAGCAGGACGTTGCCCGCAGCTTCCTTCACGCGCGGCCCTAAAGAAATTCGGCCTGAATTAGGTACTTAGCACATCAGCCATCGTTGAACCGAGCACATGGGTGCGACGAAGCGTTGTTTGCGTCCGTGCATCCAAGCCGACGTTCGCGTATTTCGTCGGCGTTCATCGTGGCGCATGACGCGCACGCTATGGCGCGGCACGACCGCGAGTTGAGGATAGAAGGTGATGCAGACGCTGAACGCGTTCGAGGGTGAGATCGGAAACAAGCACGCACGTGGCACGCGCGGCGCGGCGCTGCTGCGCGTGGTCGGTGGCGCGAGCAGTGCAGTGCTGGCGGTGATGGCGAGCCACGCTTCGGCGCAGATAATCCCGCCGGCCGCGCCGCCCGTGACTGCGCCGGCAACGCCCGCCCCCGCGGCAGCGTCGCCTGCCGCGCGCATGATCGCGCAGCCGCTACCGCGCCTCACCGATGCGCAGACGCGAGAACTCGCCAAGCTGATCGCGCAGGACGAAGTGCGTCAGGGCTTGCGCCAGGGCAACCCGCGCGACCTGAGCGACAAGACCGGCGACGCACTGGTCCGCGCCGCGCTCGACCACGCGCGCGCAGTGCACGCCGGACGGCTCGACGCGAGCGATTTCGAGCGCGACTGGGGCATCCGCCCGCAGGCCTATGATCCGCTGCCCGGCTTCGTCGATGCGGTGGAGCGCGATCGGCTCGCCGCGTGGGTCGCCTCGCTGCCGCCGCCTTATGCCGGCTACGATGCGCTGGTCGCGGGGCTCGCGCGTTATCGCCAGATCGCGGCCGATGGCGGTTGGGGCACGGTCCCCGCCGCGGCCGAGTTGAAGTACGGGCGCTCGGGGCCTGCGGTCGCCGCACTGCGCAAGCGGCTGGCGGCGGAGGATCCTCAGGTCTCGGCCAGCGGCGACAAGTTCGACGCCGACCTGCTCGCCGCCGTGCGCCGCGCGCAGCGTCGCTACGGCCTCAACCCCGCGGGCGATGTCGGCGCGCAGACGCTGGCGGCGCTGAACGTCCCGGTCGCGGCGCGGATGCGGCAGATTTCGGCGAACATGGAACGCTGGCGCTGGCTGCCCGCACAATTGGAGCAGAACCGCGTCCAGGTGAACGTCGCCGCGGCCGTGCTGACCGTGTTCGACGGCGACGCGCCGGTCATGTCGATGAAGGCTGTGACCGGGCGACCCGGCAACGAGACGCCGATGCTTGTTTCCTCGATCCACTCGGTCGTGCTCAACCCGCCGTGGAACGTGCCGAGCTCGATCGCTGACAAGGAATTGTGGCCGAAGGAGCGCGCCAATCCCGGTTATCTGAAACGCAACGGTTTCCGCGTGATCGACACCGGCGGCGGCGGCAAGCGGTTGCAGCAATCGTCGGAGAAGAGCGCGCTCGGCCGCTACAAGTTCGACTTCCCCAACGACTTCGCGGTTTACCTGCATGACACGCCCGCGCAGGCCGGCTTCTCGCGCTTCGACCGGCTCGCCAGTCACGGCTGCGTCCGGCTGGAGAAGCCTGAGGCGCTTGCCAAGCTGCTGATGAAGACCACGCCGCAGTGGCAGCCCGAGGCGATCGATGCCACGGTCGCTGCCGGCAAGACGGTGCGTGCGCAGATGGCGCAGCCGGTCGCGGTCTACCTGCTCTACTGGACCGCCTTCGCCAGTCCGTCGGGTCAGGTCGGTTTCCGCGACGATCCGTACAATTGGGACAGCGATCTGGCGAGCAAGGTCGAGGCGCGGCAGGCGAAGCAGACGCTCGCGTCGCTGTAACCGGCAAAAGGGAACGGACAGAATGTTGAAGAAGACGAAAACCGCCGCCGCGCTCGCCGGCGTCCTGATGCTCTCGCTCGCCGGCTGCTCACGCTCGGCGGACGAGCAGGCGCCGCTGCCCGACAATGAGATTTCCGACAATTACCAGTCCGAGCCGGAGCCGATTCCCGTGCCGACGGAGAGCGCGACGCCCGAGGCACTGCCCGCGACCGACCTGAACGCGACCGCTGAGGCGCTGCCGCCACCTGCCGAGCGGAGCGTCGACGAGCAGATGAACGACGACGCCTTCGCGACCGGGATGACGGCGCGCAGCACGCGCGGGCAGTCACGCGATACTGCGGCCGCGCCGACGCGCGACCAGCCGAGCGTGGACGAACCCGCGACCGACGGCAACTACACCGGCGAGTAAAGCTGGTTCGCCGACCACGCCCAAACAGGCGTGGTCGGCAGATGCCTCCCTAACGGTCGCGCTGCCCCGCGACATAGCCGTTATAGGGTGGGCAATCGCCGCGCTTCTTGCGGCAGTCGCGCTCATAGTCGCGCCGCTCGCGCTCCTCGCGCTCGGCCTGCTTGCGCTGTTGGCGGACGTATTTCTCGTCGCGCTCACGCGGGCTGGTGGTGGCGAGGTCGACGCCCTTGCCGACCGCACGCACCGGCAGCGTCGCGACGTTCCACGCCGTCTTCACGCACCCGCCGGTCGCGAGCAGCGGCAGCGCCGCGAGTGCCAGCACGATTGCACGCATCACTTCTTCTCCCCGGCGACGTACGCGTCGCGCGTCGCGACCCCGATAGCAGGAAAGTCGGTGAAGAACCCGTCAACGCCCTGCCCCAGCGCGGCCGCGATCTCACCCGACAGGTCGCCGTGCGCGGACGGGACGTCGCCGACCCGGAAGCGCGCACGAACGAAGGCGTTCTCGGCGCGATAGGTCCACGGGTGGACGCGCAAGCCCGCGGCATGTGCGTCGGCGACGAGCGGCGTGGAAGCATCACCCTGCCACAACATCGCCTTGTCGGGCCCGATCCCCCAGGCGTAGCGCGCGACTTCGCGCAGCCCCGCCGGGGTCATCATCGCGGCGTAGCTGGGCGCGGCAGCGTCAGCGGGCGCTCCGCTCGCGGCGACGAGCTGGATCAGGCGGATACGCGTCATCTTCGCCAGCCGCTTGAGATTGTCGACCTCGAACGACTGGATGAACACGGGCGCGTCCGCGCTGTCCCATCCAGCGGCGTGTAGCTGGTCGACCAGCAGGCGGTCGGTCGGATGGCCGATCCGCGCGAAGTAGCTCGGGTGTTTGGTCTCGGGATAGATCGCGACATCGTGGGCTTTCGCGAGCGCGATGATCTCGCCGAGCGTTGGGATCGTCTCCTGCCCGTCCCACGCAATGTTGCCGGGGCGCAGCGCGGGCAATCGCTCCTTCGCGCGCAGCGTCTTTAGTTCGGCGAGGGTAAAATCCTCGGTGAACCAGCCGGTGAGCGTCTGGCCGTCGATCGTCTTGGTCGCGCGCCGCGCGGCGAACTCGGGATGGTCGGCGACATCGGTCGTCTCCGAAATCTCGTTCTCGTGCCGGGCGATCAGCACGTCGTCCTTGGTCGGCACCAGATCGGGTTCGATCACGTCGGCGCCCTGACTGATCGCTAGCGCGTAGCTCGCCAGCGTGTGCTCGGGCCGCTCGCCGCTGGCGCCCCGGTGCGCGATCACGATCGGCGGCGAGGACAGGCGCGGGCTGGCTGGAGTCGCAGGCATCGGCACAGTCTGCCCGCTCACGAACGTGGGCGCCAGCAGCGCCGCGGCGGTGAGAATGATTCGCAGGGATATGAAGCGTATAACGCTCGTTATGGAGCGAGCAGCGAAAAGGCGGACCATGCGCTTCACCATCAATCAGAAAACCTACGAAGCGGATGTCGACGTCCGCACCTCGCTCCTCGACCTGTGTCGCGAGCATCTGGGCCTGACCGGCAGCAAAAAGGGCTGCGACCACGGTCAGTGCGGCGCGTGCACGATGCTGGTCAACGGAAGGCGTATCAACGCCTGCCTCTCACTGGCGGTAATGCACCAGGATGACGAGATCGTGACGATCGAGGGCCTGGGGACGGTCGAGGACCTTCACCCGATGCAGGCGGCATTCGTGTCGCACGACGGGTACCAGTGCGGTTACTGCACGCCCGGGCAGATCTGCTCCGCGGTCGGGATGCTCGACGAGGTAAAGAAGGGCTGGGCCAGCCACGTGACCGGCGACCTCGATCAGGTCTCGCTCACCGACGCCGAGATCAGCGAGCGGATGAGCGGCAACATCTGCCGCTGCGCCGCCTACCCCAACATCGTCGACGCGATCCGCGAGGTCGCGGGCCAGTGGGGTGAGCAGGCGATCAAGCCCGCGCCGCGTTCTGCCGCCGAGCAACCCGCACAAGAGAAGGTGTCGGCATGAAGACCTTCGATTACCAGCGCGCCGACACGATCGAGGCAGCGACGCACGCGAACGGCCGCTTCATCGCGGGTGGGACCAACCTGCTCGACCTGATGAAGCTGCAGGTCGAAACGCCCGAGCGGCTGGTCGACATCAGCCGACTCGACCTGAACGGAATCGAAGAGCGCGAGGATGGCGGGCTGTCGATCGGCGCGCTCGTGCCCAACAGCGACCTCGCCGCCGACCCCCGTGTGGTCGAGAAGTACGAGGTGCTCAGCCGCGCGCTGCTCGCGGGCGCGTCGGGGCAGTTGCGCAACAAGGCGTCGACCGGCGGCAACCTGCTCCAGCGGACGCGCTGCTATTACTTCTACGATACCGCGTCACGCTGCAACAAGCGCGCGCCCGGCTCGGGGTGCGACGCGATCGGCGGCTTCAACCGCATTCTCGCGGTGCTCGGCACCAGCGAGCAGTGCATCGCGACGCATCCGAGCGACATGGCGGTGGCGATGCGCGCACTCGACGCGACGATCGTCACGCAGAAGGCTGACGGCGACAAACGTCGTATCTCGATCCACGATTTCTACCGCCTGCCCGGCGACACCCCGCAGATCGAAACCGTGCTCGACGCCGGCGAACTCATCACTCACGTCGAGCTGCCCGCCCCGCCCGCGGGCAAGCAGGTTTACCGCAAGGTGCGCGACCGCGCCTCCTACGCCTTCGCGCTCGTCTCGGTCGCGGGCGTGATCGAGGTGAAGGACGGCGTCGTCGCCTCAGCCGCGCTCGCGTTCGGCGGATTGGGGCCGATGCCGTGGCGCAACCCCGCGGTCGAGGCCGCGATTGTCGGCCGCGCGCCGTCGACCGAGGCGTTCGAGGCCGCGGCCGATGCGCTGCTCGCCGACGCGAAAGGCTACGGCTCCAACGATTTCAAGATACCGCTCGCACGGCGCACGCTGATCGCGACCCTCAGGGATTTGACCGCATGAGCATCATCGGCAAGCTGTTCGGCAGCGACGACACCAACGCGCTGGTGATGGATGAGCCGCGCCCGACGAGCTTCCTCGACGGCGCGCAGGACGTGATCGGAAAGCCGATCAACCGCGTCGAGGGGCCATTGAAGGTCGCCGGACGCGCGCCCTACGCCGCCGAATATCCGGCCGAACGGCTCGTCTACGGTGTGCTGGTGCGTGCGACCTTCGGCCGTGGCAAGCTGACCAAGGTCGACGATACCGCCGCACGCGCACTGCCGGGGGTCATCGACGTCATCACCGACTACGACACCTTTATCCGCAGTCCCGGACAGGGCGGCGCGACCGACGCGCCACCGCAGGGCGTGCAGGACGTGCAATATTTCGGCGAGCCAATCGCGGTCGTCGTGGGTGAAACGTTCGAGGCCGCGCGCGATGGTGCCGCCGCAGTACGGCTCGAGTACGAGGAAGCCGACGCGAACTTCGTCTTCGCCGCGCACAAGGACCAAGGCAAGGAGCCGAAGAAGGATCAGATCCCCGGCCACAGCAAACAGGGCAATTTCGAGAAGGCGTTCAACGACGCGCCGGTCCAGCTCGACGTCACCTATACGACGCCGAGCCAGAACTCGACCGCGATGGAGCCGCACGCCTCGATCGCCGAGTGGCGCGACGGCACGCTGATCCTGCACGGCGCGTATCAGATGGTGGCGAGCGACCAGCAACAGCTCGCCAAGGCGCTGGGCGTATCGGCGGACAAGGTGCGGATCATCGCCCGCTACGTCGGCGGCGGATTCGGCTCGAAACTGGGTATCGCGCCCGAGAGCGTCGCAGCGGCGGTCGCGGCAAAGAAGCTCGGTCGCCCGGTCAAGATCGTGCTCGCGCGCCAGCAGGTGTACGAGGCGACGGTGCGTCGCTCCAACACCGAACAGCGCATCCGCCTGGGTACCGACGCGAACGGCAAGATCGACGCGCTCAGCCACAACTCGCTCATCGCCAACACGCCGTACGAGCAATATTGGGAGCCGGTCGGCGTCGGGACGCACTTCATCTACGGCGGTGAAAACCGCGAGGTCAACCACGACCTGATCCCGATGAACCTGACCGCAGCGGGCTCGATGCGCGCACCGGGCGAGGCGGTCGGCATGATGGGTCTGGAATGTGCGATGGACGAACTGGCCGAGAAGCTCGGCCTCGATCCGATCGAACTGCGCCGCCGCAACGAACCCGCGCAGGAGCCGGAGAAGCAGATCCCCTTCTCCAGCCGGCAGATGATCCCGGCGCTGGAGCAGGGTGCGCAGCTGTTCGGCTGGTCGCAGCGCAAGAAGGCGGGCACCGATCGCCGCGGCGAGTGGCTGTATGGCATGGGCGTCGCGGCTGCGGTGCGGTCGAACCAGCTGCAGAAATCGGCCGCCAAGGTCACGCTTACCACCGACGGGCGGGCGATCGTCGACACCGACATGACCGATATCGGCACCGGCACCTACACCATCCTGGCGCAGATCACCGCGGAGACGCTGGGACTGCCGCTCGACAAGGTCGTGGTCCACCTGGGCGACGGTAAGGCACCGGCCTCGTCGGGGTCGGGCGGATCGTGGGGCGCGGGCTCGTCGGGCTCGTCGGTCTATCTCGCCTGCGAAGGTATCCGCGAGAGGCTGGCCAAGTCGATGGGCGTGTCGGTCGAGGAGATGACGCTCAAGGACGGCCGCGCGATCGCGCAGAACCGCGCGGTACCGGTAACCGAGCTGATCGAAGAGAACCTCTCCGTCACCGGGCAGATCGAGCCGGGCAAGCAGGAGAAGAAGTTCCATCAGGCGAGCTACGGCGCGCACTTCTGCGCGGTGAAGGTCAACGCGGTGACGGGCGAGGTGCGTGTCGAGCGGATGCTGGGTGTGTTCTCCGCCGGGCGAATCCTGAACGAGAAGACCGCGCGGTCGCAATGCCTCGGCGGTATGACCTTCGGGATCGGCGCTGCGCTAACCGAGGAGCTGATCCACGACGAGCGGAGCGGCAAGGTCGTCAACCGCGACATGGCCGAATATCACGTGCCGGTGAACGCCGACGTGCCGCAGTTGGAGGTCCACTTTCTCTCCGAACGCGACATCCACGCCAATCCGATCCACGCCAAGGGCATCGGTGAGCTCGGCATCTCGGGCGCAGGGGCGGCGGTCGCCAACGCGATCTACAACGCGACGGGCGTGCGCGTACGCGACTTCCCAATCACCTGCGACAAGATCATTGAGCAGCTGCCGTTCGACGCGTGATCCTGTCCGTCCGCGCCGGCCACGGCTGGCGCGGACGCCCGTCGCTTCCTAGATACGCCACGTTCAAGCGGGGAGCGCGACGATGACCGAACAGGCGATCGACACGGCCGAGCGGCCGGGCGGGCTAAAGCGCGCAGTGCAGGGGCTGCTTGGTACCCCGTTGCCGCGTATCGAAGGGCCGTTGAAGGTCACCGGTACGGCGACCTACGCATTCGAGGACGCGCCGGAAGGTACCGCTTATCTCGCTGTCGTCGGCGCCCCCGTCGGCGCGGGTGAGTTGACCGGCATCGACGCGACTGCGGCGGAGGCTCTGCCCGGCGTCCTCGCCGTCATCCACGACGACCCGCGCATGATGGCGGGTGAGGGCAACTCGCGCGCGATGCCCAGCCGCGGCACGCGCCGCATCTTCCACGTCGGCCAGCCCGTCGCCGCGGTCGTCGCCGAGACGCAGGCGATCGCACGCGAGGCCGCCGCGCTGGTGCGCGTCACGGTGGACGAGCAGGCGGGCCGCTACGACTTCGCTGCGGCGCCCGTCGACGACGCGCCCGACATCGGTTTCCTGCCCCCGGTCACCAAGGGCGACCTGGACGCGGCGATGCGCAACGCGCCCGTCACCTTCGACGCGACCTACTCGACCCCGGCGCACTTCCCGGCCGCGCTGGAGCCGCACGCCACCACCGCCTGGTGGGAAGGCGACCAACTGACCGTCCGTTCCAGCAACCAGGTGATCGGCGCGGCCAAGAGCACGATCGCGACCGCGCTGGGAATCGCCGAGGACAAGGTCCGCGTGCTCGCGCCCTTCGTCGGCGGCGGCTTCGGCGGCAAGACAGGCGTTGGCCCCGAGGTAATCCTCGCGGCAATCGCGGCGGAGAAGCTCGGCCGCCCGGTCAAGGTGGCGCTGCCCCGGCGTGACACCGCCTACCTCGTCCATCACCGTAGCGAGACGCGCCAGCGCATCCGCATCGCCTGCGACCATGACGGCCACATTAACGCGATCGCGCACGAGGGTGTCGCCTATCAGAACGACGACAGCGCGTTCCTGGAGCCGATCCCGTTCGGCTCGATCCCGCTCTACAGCGGCAACACGCGCGTGTTCCGCACCGCACTCGCGCGGGTCGACCTGCCGCCGACCGGCGCGGTGCGCGCACCGGGCGAGGCGATCGGCACCTTCGCGATCGAGTGCGCGATGGACGAACTCGCCGAACAGCTCGGGCTCGATCCGATCGAGCTGCGCCGCCGTAACGAGACGGCGTACGATCCGACCTCGTCCAAGCCCTTTTCCACCCGCCGCCTGCTCGACTGCTACGCTGAGGGCGCGCGCCGCTTCGGCTGGCCCGAATGCGTGCCCGATCCCGGCACCACGCCCGAGGGCGAGTGGCTGATCGGCATCGGCATGGCCGCGGCGCTGCGCGGCAACTTCACCGTCACCGCCGCGGCGAACGTGCGGCTGGAGCCGAACGGGCGCGTGACGGTGGAAACAGACATGACCGACATCGGCACCGGCACCTACACCATCCTGGCGCAGACCGCGGGTGAGGTGCTGGGCGTCGATGCGAGCCAAGTCGACGTGCGGATCGGCGACACCAATTATCCCAAGAGCGCGGGCTCGGGCGGGTCGTTCGGCGCCGGCAGCGCGTGCGCGGCGGCGGTGCTGGCGTGCGAGGACGTACTCGCCGAGCTGGCGCTGCGCATGAACGCCGCACCTGAGGAACTGGTGCTCAAGGACGGTTGCGTCGCGGCGGGCGGGCGCGAGGTGCCGCTCGCCGACCTCGCGCGCGGGGAGCCGATCGAAGGGCGCGGCAAGTCCTCGCCGGGCCAACAGGCCAAGCGCACCAGCCAGGCGAGCCACGGCGCGCATTTCTGCGAGGTCGCGGTCAACGCGGTGACAGGCGAGGTGCGCGTGCGCCGGATGCTCGGCGTGTTCGATGTTGGCCGCGTGCTGAACGCGAAAACCGCGGCGAACCAGATCGTCGGCGGGATGATTTGGGGCGTCAGCTACGCGCTCGGAGAGGCGGCGATCACCGACACGCGCAGCGGCCGCTTCGTCAATCCCGACTTCGGCGAGTATCACGTCGCGGTGAACGCCGACGTGCCGCAGATCGACGTCCACTTCATCGAAGAGATCGACGACGCCGCCAACCAGGTCGGCGCGAAGGGAGTCGGCGAGCTCGGCATCTCGGGCGCGGGTGCGGCGGTCATCAACGCGATCCACAATGCGACCGGCGTGCGCGTGCGAAACGTGCCCGCGACGCTCGACACCCTGCTCGCCGGCTTGCCGCCGGTCTGAGACACATACGAGAACCGACATGGCCGATAACGATTCCGTCCTCGCCGCCGCCGCCGCCTGGAAGGGCGAGCCGCTGGCGCTCGCCACCGTGGTTTCTACCTGGGGCTCGGCTCCGCGCCCTAAGGGTAGCCACATGCTGGTCCACGCCGATGGGCGGTTCGAGGGGTCGGTGTCTGGCGGATGCGTCGAGGGCGACATTCTCGATACCGCGGCGCAGGTGATCGCGGGCGCACCGTTCCAGGTGAAGACCTACGGCGTTGCCGACGACAGCGCGTGGGAGGTCGGGCTGCCGTGCGGCGGGCAGATCAGCGTCATGGTCCAGCCCGTATCCGCCGAAGGGTTCGACCCCGAACTGTTCGACCGTATCGCGGAGGCACGCGATCACGGACAGGGCGTGACCGTCACGACGAACTTGGTGACCGGGCACAGCGACCTGCGCCCGGTGGAAACCGGCGAGGTGTTCGCCAACCGCTACGCTCCGCCGCGCCGGTTGCTGATCGTCGGCGCGGTGCAGATCGCGCAGAGCCTCGCCGCACTCGCCGCGACGCTCGGGATCGAGGTCGTGGTGATCGACCCGCGCGGGCGTTTTCTGACCGAGGAGCGCTTCCCGGGCGTGACGCTCGACGATCGCTGGCCCGACGAGGCGGTCGAGGCGTATCGCCCGGGTCCGTCGACCGCGGTGGTGACGCTCAGCCACGATACCAAGATCGACGATCCCGCGCTCATCGCCGCGCTCAAGACCAACGCCGCCTATGTCGGCGCGCTCGGCAGCCGCAAGAGCCACGCCGCGCGGCGCGAGCGGATGGCGGCGGCAGGACTGAACGAAACGCAAATCGACCGTATCGACGGACCCGTCGGCATCGACATCGGCGCGATCGGCCCGGCGGAGATCGCGCTGTCGATCGCCGCCGCGATGGTGCGCGCGTTCCACCTGCCCGTCGCCGCAGCGGACACTGCACTCGATCGCGCTGCCGAGGCCGTGCTCGCGTGATCGCGGCGGAGGACACCGTCCTCGTCCTGCTCGCCGCAGGCAAGTCGGCGCGCTTCGGCGATGTCGGCAGCAAGCTGAACGAACCCTTCCTCGCGCGCCCGTTGGGCCTCCACGTCGCCGTCGCGCTGGAAGCCGTGCCGTTCAAGCACCGCGTCGCGATCACCTCGCCGCGTTGCACGATCGACTTCGCACCGCACGGTTTCCAAGTGGTGAGCAACGACGATCCGGTCGCCGACATGGCCTCGTCGGTGCGACTGGGCGTGGCGTGCGCGCAGAAGTGTGGGGCAAGCGCGGTGGTGCTGGCACTCGCCGACATGCCGCGCGTCACCGCCGCGCACATCCATCGTCTGCTCGACGCCGCCGACTCGGACGATGCAGTGGTCGCCTCGAGCGACGGTATCTCGCCCAAGCCTCCCGCACTCTTCGCGTGCGCGCACTTCGACACCTTGCTCACGCTGACCGGCGACCAAGGCGCCCGCGATCTGATCCGCGCCGGGCGCCACGTCGTCACCAACGCGGCCGAACTGATCGACGTCGACACGGTGGAGGAGCTGGAGCGCCTTCGCGAACTCGTCCACGCGCCCGAGGCGCTGACGCTGCCCGGCACGCGACGGCACGGGGGCTGAGGCGCACTGACGGCGCGCGACGCGGAAGTGAATTCCGCGTCGTCGGACAGCACTGGCGTGCTGCCGGCCGAGCCGGTGCGTGCTTCGCACCGCGCGCCAGCGTGGCGCGCTTGCACCGGCTGCGACACTTCGCGACATAAAAGCGCTGGACGCGACGCGGTGTGTTGTCCATCTCCATCACCATGACGCGTTTGCGCCTCTCGCTCCTCTCCGGGCTCGCTGCCCTTCCCGTCGCGCTTGCCGGCTGCACGGTAGGGCCCGATTACGCTCCGCGCTCGGCCGCCGAACTGGGTGTGCCCGATCGGTATTCGGTCACGGCGGCGCCGACGCGCGAAGACCTGACGCACTGGTGGACACGCTTCGACGATCCCGTGCTCGGCCAGTTGGTCGAGCAGGCAGGCGCCGCCAACACCGACGTTACGCAGGGGCTCGCGCGGCTGAGGCAAGCGCGCGAATCGCTGGTGCAGAGCCGCGCCAACCTGCTGCCGACGCTCAACGGGTCGGGCGGGTACAGCCGATCGGAGACGTTTCGCGGCGGCGGACAGTCGGTGACGCTTCCCGACGGCACCGTCCAGAACGTCGGCGGCGGCGGCGGCTCGAACTTCTCGCTCGGGCTCGACGCGCAATACCAGCTTGGGCTGTTCGGCGAGGTGCGGCGCACCGTCGAGGCAACGCGCGCGCAGTACGAGGCGTCCGGCTTCGACTATGCGACGACGCTTCTGTCGGTGCAGCAGGAGGTCGCGCGCAACTACGTGCTCGCGCGGCTCTATCAGGCGCAACTCGCCAATGCGCGCGCCAGCCTCGCACTACAGAACGACAATCTCGAGATCGCGGGCTTCCGCGTTCAGGCCGGGCTGGTCTCCAGCCTTGATCAGGAGCAGGCACGTAGTCAGCGCGCAGCCACAGCCGCGACGATTCCTGCGTTCGAGCAGCAGTATAACGCCGCCGTCTCACGCTTGGGCGTTTTGACCGCGCAGGCGCCGGGTGCGGTGAAGCCGCTGCTCGCCACCCCGCGCCCGATCCCGACCGGCCCGCGCGTCGTCGGTGCCGGCATCCCCGCCGACGTGCTGCGCCAACGCCCTGACGTGCGCGCGGCCGAACGCACGCTCGCCGCCGCCACCGCGCAGATCGGCGTCGCCAAGGCCGCGCTCTATCCGGCACTCGCGATCAGCGGCAACATCAACACCAACGCTGGCAATGTCGGCGGCCTGCTCGGCACGATCACCGGCGGGCTGTTCGCCGGGCTGACGCAGGCGATCTTCAACGGCGGGCGCCTGTCCGCGCAGGTTCGCAGCAACGAGGCCGCCGCCGACGCCGCGCTCGCCGCCTACAAGGGCAGCGTGCTCGTCGCGCTTGAGGATGTCGAGAATGCGGTCGTCGCGCTCGACACCGCGCAGCGCCGCGCGCGCGAGTTCACCGTGCAGTTCGATGCCGCCAACAACGCCGCGCTGCTGTCACGCACGCAATATCGCAGCGGGCTGACCGATTTCACCACGCTGTCGCAGCAGGAGGCGAGTTTGCTGTCCGCGCGCAACAGCGAGGCACAGGCGCGCGCCGATCAGGCGACCGCGTTGATCCAGCTGTTCGGCGCACTCGGCGGCGGCTGGAACCCCGACGTAACCCCGACCGCATCCGACCCCGCAATCCAGCAGCCCGCACCTGCCCGAGAGACCCGCTGATGGCCGACCAGAACCTCGACGAATTCCTGGGGCAGAAGCCGCAGCCGAAATGGCGCAGGTGGCTGAAATGGGGCTTGGTCGCACTGGGCGTCGTGCTGCTCGCTCTCCTCGTCCAGCGGCTGGTCTTCGGATCGGCGAAGGCAGCCGATTACGCGACCGCGCCGGTTGAGCGCGGCAATCTGACCGTCAGCGTATCAGCGACGGGCAAACTCGCCCCGACCAATCAGGTGACGGTCGGCTCGCAGCTGTCGGGGCTCGTCACCAAGGTCGTGGTCGACGTCAACGACCGCGTCAGCGCGGGGCAGCCACTGGCACTCATCGACCCTGAGCAGATCGAGGATCAGATCCGCCAGCAGCAGGCGCAGATCGCCGCCAATCAGGCGCAGGTGCGTCAGGCGCAGGCGACGGTCGCGGAATCGCAGGCACAGCGCGCGCGGCTGGAGGAAGTGTACCGGCTGTCGAACGGTCGCGTGCCGTCGGCGACAGAACTCCAGACCGGTCGCGCCGATTACCAGCGCGCGGTCGCGGCGCTAAAGGTTGCGCAGGCGAACGTGACCGCGGCGCAGGCGACGCTGGCGCAGAGCCAGACGCAGCGCGCGCGCGCGATCATCCGCTCGCCCGTCAACGGCGTCGTGCTCGCGCGGCAGGTCGATCCCGGCCAGACCGTCGCCGCCTCGTTCAACACGCCGACGCTGTTCGTGATCGCGGAGGATTTGAGCAAGATGAAGCTGGAGGTCGCGATCGACGAGGCCGATGTCGGCTCGGTCAAGGTCGGACAAAAGGCGAGCTTCACCGTCGATGCTTTCCCGGGCAAGACCTTCCCCGCAACGATCACGCGCGTCGATCTCGGCTCCAACCTGACGGTCAGCAACGCGACCGCCTCGTCCTCGTCGTCGACTGCCTCGACCGGCAGCACGAGCGGACAGGTTGTGTCCTACGCCGCCGATCTGACGGTCGAGAATCCGTCGCTCGAACTGCGCCCCGGCATGACCGCGACCGCCGACATCATCACCTCGGACAAGGGCAACGCCTTGCTCGTCCCCAACGCCGCCTTCCGCTTCAAGCCGCAGGCGGCGGGCGCGAAGGACGACGGCGGCGGCATCGCGGGCTCGCTCACCTTCCGGCGTAGTCGTGACCGGCCGGAGCGAACCGCAACGGTCGGCCGCGGCGCGACGCAGACGCTCTACGTCAAGGGCGAGAACGGCCAACCCAAGCCGATCCAGGTCACGACCGGTGACACCAACGGCACGATGACCGAGGTGCTGTCGGGTCCGCTCAAGCCCGGCATGCAGGTCATCACCGGGCAGCTCGCGGGCGGCGGTGATGGGGGCAGCGGCGGCGGATCGCGTCGTGGCGGCGGCGGTGGGGGCCGGCGCGGGGGTGGCGGTGGTGGCCAGTAACGCCGTGCCTTCACCTGACACCGCGCCGCTGATCCAGTTGCGCGGTGTCACCAAGAGCTACGGCGAGGGCGGCACCGCGTTTCAGGCATTAAAGGGCGTCGACCTCGACATCGCGGCCGGCGACTTCATCGCGGTCATGGGGCCGTCGGGATCGGGCAAGTCGACGACGATGAACATCCTCGGCTGCCTCGACGTGCCATCGGGCGGCACCTTCCTGTTCCGCGGCCACCATGTCGAGACACTTGACCGCGATCAGCGCGCACTGCTCCGGCGGCGGTACCTTGGTTTCGTGTTTCAGGGCTTCAACCTGCTCAGCCGCACGACTGCGCTCGAGAATGTCGAGTTGCCGCTCCTTTACCGCGGCGACGAGAAGAAGGCGCGGCGCGACCTGTCGATGGCGGCGCTGGAGAAGGTCGGGCTCGACCGCTGGTGGGATCACACGCCGGCCGAACTATCGGGCGGGCAGCAGCAGCGCGTCGCGATCGCGCGCGCGATCGTGACGCAGCCCGACGTGCTGCTCGCCGACGAGCCGACCGGCAATCTTGATTCCGAACGCTCGGTCGAGATCATGGAATTGCTCACCGACCTCAATCGCGGCGGCATCACCGTGCTGATGGTGACGCACGAACCCGACATGGCGGCGTTCGCGCGCACGGTGATCCACTTCAAGGACGGGCTGGTGGAACGCGTCGAGCGCAACCACCATCAGGGCGAGGCGGTGGAGGCCTGATGCTCGGCACTACCTTTGTTCTCGCACTGCGCTCGATCCGGCGGCACCTGCTGCGCTCGTTCCTGACGACGCTCGGCATCATCATCGGCGTCGCGGCGGTGGTCACGATGGTGACGCTCGGCAAGGCGACCACCGCGCAGGTGCAGCAGAACATCTCCTCGCTCGGCACCAACATCCTGCAGGTTCGCCCGGGCCAGGGGTTCGGCCGCGGCGGCGGCGGCCCGCGCCCGCCCGACTTCAAGCCCGAGGACGTGACCGCGATCGCCAACCAGATCGCGGGCGTATCCGCGGTAGCGCCGCAAGCGCAATCGACCGCGACCGCGATCTACGACGGCGCGAACTGGTCGACGACGATCAACGGGACCACCGCTGCCTACTTCCAGGTCCAGCCGTGGCCGCTCGCCGCCGGCCGGATGTGGACGCGCCAGGAGGAATCGGCGGGCAAGGCGGTGTGCATCATCGGCAACACGGTCAAACAGAATCTGTTCAGGACCGGCGACGCGGTCGGGCAGCGGTTTCGCATCGGCAACGTCAGCTGCGACGTGATCGGCGTACTGTCGACGCGCGGACAGGCGGGGTTCGGCGGCGATCAGGACGATGTCGTCATCATGCCGATCAAGACGGTGCAGCGCCGCTTCACCGGCACGCGCGACATCCGCCTGATGCTGGTCGGCGTCGATCAGGCCTATTCGACCGCGACCGTGCAGGCCGGGATCACCGACCTGCTGCGCGAGCGCCGCACCATCACCGCGGGCAAGGACGACGATTTCAACATCTTCGACACGAAGCAGATCAGCGACACGCTATCGAGCACCACGACGCTGCTCACCCGCATCGTGACTGCGGTCGCCGGGATCAGTCTGGTCGTCGGCGGGATCGGCATCATGAACATCATGCTGGTGTCGGTGACCGAGCGGACGCGCGAAATCGGCATCCGCCTCGCGATCGGGGCGGTTGCGAGCGAGGTCCTGCTGCAATTCCTGGTTGAGGCGGTGGTGCTGTCGATGCTGGGCGGCGTCATCGGGCTGCTGCTGGCGCAACTCGCGATCGGTGCGCTGTCAGCACTCGGCGGTCTGCCCTACCTGTTCGTGCCCGAGATCAACGCGATTGCGTTTGGCATCTCGGCGGTGATCGGCGTCGTGTTCGGCTATTTCCCGGCGCGGCGTGCGGCGGCGCTCAACCCGATCGACGCGCTTCGCCACGAGTGACGACGGGCCGGCAGCATGCCGGCCCATCTCGCTTATTCCAGTTCCAGGATCACCTGGTCGACCTGCAGGCTCTCGCCCGCGGCGGCGTTGACGGTCTTCACCACCGCCGACTTCTCCGCGCGCAGGATGTTCTCCATCTTCATCGCCTCGACCACCGCCAGCGCCTGCCCCGCCTCGACGCGGTCACCTTCGCGCACGTCCAGCCGAACGAGCAGCCCCGGCATCGGCGCGATCAGGAACTTCGACAGGTCGGGCGGCACCTTCTCGATCAGGTGCTGCGCATAGTCGGCAACGTGCGCTGGCAGCACCCGCACCTTGTGCGTCGCGCCGCGCGCATTGAGCGTGAAGCCGGTGCGTGTGCGCTTCAGCTTGACCGATAGCGGCGCGTCGCCACCGACCTGCGCGATGCGTCCACCGGCATCGTAGTCGACGCCGCCCGGCAGCGGCGTGCCGTCGACGCTGACCTGATCGTCACCAACGTGGACGCGGTGATCGCTCTTGCCGACGCGCACCACCCAGTCGGTCGGCGCGTCGAGCTGATGGCCCAACTGCCCGTCGATCTGCCGCGCGCGGTCGGCTTCCGCGGTCGCCGCGAACCCCGTTACCGCCGCGAGCGCGCGGACCACCTCGTCACCCGCCGGCGCACCGTGGAACCCTTCCGGATACTCCTCCGCGATGAACCCGGTCGTGATCTCGCCCGAGCGGAAGCGCGGGTGCTGCATCAGCGCGGACAGGAAATCGAGATTGGTGCCCGGCCCCTCGATCTCGAACGCGTCGAGCGCCGCGATCTGCTTGTCGATCGCCTCCTCGCGCGTTGGCGCCCAGGTGACCAGCTTCGCGATCATGGGGTCGTAGAACATGCTGACCTCGCCGCCCTCGCGCACGCCGTCGTCGACGCGCACGCCCGGCGCGCCCTCGTCGTCACCAAACGGCGCCTGGCGCTGATCGGCGGCAGGCGTGCGATAGCGCACCAGTCGCCCGATTGACGGCAGGAAGCCGCGATACGGGTCCTCGGCGTAGACGCGATTCTCGACCGACCAGCCGTTGATCTTAACGTCGTCCTGCCCGAACGCGAGCGGCTCGCCCGCAGCAACACGGATCATCTGCTCGACCAGATCGAGCCCGGTGATCTCCTCGGTGACCGGATGCTCGACCTGCAGCCGGGTATTCATCTCAAGGAAGTAGAACCCCTGTCCGGTCTTGTCCGCGCCCGAGACGATTAGTTCGACCGTGCCGGCACTGTAGTAACCGACCGCCTTGGCGAGCGCGACCGCCTGCTCGCCCATCGCGCGGCGCATCTCGGGGCTGACGAACGGCGACGGGGCTTCCTCAACCACCTTTTGGTGGCGACGCTGCACCGAGCATTCGCGCTCGTTCAGGTACACGACGTTGCCGTGCTGGTCGCCCAGCACCTGGATCTCGATATGCCGGGGCGACTCGATGAACTTTTCGATGAACACGCGGTCGTCGCCGAACGACGCCAGGCCCTCGCGCTTCGTCGCCTCGAAGCCCTCGCGCACGTCCTGCTCACTGTACGCCAGCCGCATGCCCTTGCCGCCGCCGCCCGCCGACGCCTTCATCATCACCGGATAGCCGATGTCGCCCGCGATGCGGACGGCCTCGTCGGTGTCGGCGATCTCGCCAAGAAAGCCGGGCACGACGTTGACGCCGGCTTCCTTCGCGAGCTTCTTCGACTCGATCTTGTCGCCCATCGCCGCGATCGCGTTCGGCGGCGGTCCGACGAAGGCGATGCCGGCCTCTGCACAGGCGCGCGCGAAGCTCTCGCGCTCGGACAGGAAACCGTAACCCGGATGAATGCAGTCTGCGCCCGTTTCCTTGGCGGCGAGCAGGATCAGATCGGCCTTGAGATAGCTTTCGGCGGCGGGCGCCGGCCCGAGCCTGACCGCCTCGTCCGCCATCAACACGTGCGGGCTGAGCGCGTCGGCGTCCGAGTAGACCGCCACGGTCCCGATCCCCATCTTCTTCGCGGTCCGGAACACCCGACACGCGATCTCGCCACGGTTGGCGACCAGTATCTTCTTGAACACTATTCAGGCTTCCTCGTCCCCAAGAGTTCCACTTCAGGCAACGTCGCTGCCGCCTCATTTCCGGCGGAATCGCGCAATCCGACGATTGTCATTCCGCCGGGCACCATCTCGGCTTGCACCAGCACGCGCGGATGGCGCCGCCCCTCGTCGTCGTGCCACCACACATATTGCGGCACCTTCAGGTCGCTCGCGCTGCTGGCGCCATCGGTTGCGAAAATTGCAGCGCCGCTCGCGACATCTGCCTGCGTGGCAGTCCGCCCCGCCACGAACCCGGTTGTCGGCAGCTCGGGCCAGTCTTCTCGCACATCAGCCATTGCAGACACACTCCAACCGATTGCCGCAGCCAGTGCATAGCGAGCGACGGAGCGGATCACTCCGCCGCTTCCATCACCCGGCACTCCGCCGGCATCGATCGCAGCCCCAGCTTGTCGAACAGCGCGGCGTCGCGGTCATCGCCCGCGTTCGCGGCGGTGAGCAGCTTGTCACCGGTGAAGATTGAGTTCGCCCCCGCCATGAAGCACAGCGCCTGCGTCGCCTCGCTCATGCTCTCGCGCCCGGCCGACAGCCGCACCATGCTTTCCGGCATCGTTATGCGCGCGACCGCAACGGTGCGGACGAACTCGATGTCGTCAATTTTGGCGAGCGGCGTGTCGGCGAGCATGTCGCCCAGCACCGTGCCCTTGACCGGCACCAGCGCATTGATCGGCACGCTGCCGGGATGTTCGGGCAGGGTCGCCAGCGCGTGGACGAAGCCCACGCGGTCTTGCCTCGTCTCGCCCATGCCGACGATCCCGCCGCAGCAGACGTTGATGCCCGCCTCGCGGACGTGCGCCAGCGTGTCGAGCCGTTCGTCGAAGGTGCGCGTGGTGATCACCTCGCCGTAACGCTCGGGCGAGGTGTCGATGTTGTGGTTGTAATAATCGAGCCCGGCCTCGCCCAGCATCGCCGCCTGCGACGGCGTCAGCATGCCCAGCGTCATGCACGTCTCCAGCCCCATCGCGCGCACGCCGCGCACCATTTCGAGCACCGCGGGCATGTCGCGGTCCTTCGGGTTGCGCCACGCAGCCCCCATGCAGAAACGGGTCGAGCCCGCATCCTTCGCCTGCGCGGCGGATTGCAGCACCTGGCGCACGTCCATCAGCTTGGTTGCCTTGACCCCGCTGTCGGCAACCACGGACTGCGAGCAATAGCCGCAATCCTCGGGACAGCCGCCGGTCTTGATCGACAACAACGTCGACAGCTGCACCGCGCCCGCATCATGGTGCGCGCGGTGCACCTCGGCGGCGCGGAACACGAGATCGGTGAAGGGCAGGTTGAACAGCGCGGCGATCTCGTCACGCGTCCAGTCGGTACGGGTGGTCATGGGTTGCTCGGTCACTTGGGGGCGAAGATCGACTGCATCTGGCGCAGTTCAGCGGTGCGCGCGCGCGTCACGCGGGTCAGGCAAACGCGGTTCGACAGCCCCTGCGCCGAGCCGCCGCGATACTCATAGGAGAAGGCGCGGCAGTTGGCGTCACGATAGGCGAGCCACGCGCGCTGGCTGGCGAGCAATGCCTGCGCGTAAGTCGGACCGCTACGCTCGGGCGCTGGCAGGTCGGACGGCTTGGTGCCACGATCGATCTGCTGCATCCGCGCCATGACGGTGCGGTATGCCGCGTTCAACTGCGTGTCGGCGGCCCGGTAGTCGCTCGCCGACTGCGCCGCCGCCGGCGCGGCGGACAACGCACCCGCGATCAGGATCACTCGCCTCATTCCGCCGCCTCGCTCTCGGGCGGCATGTTGTGACCAAGCAGGCGGAGCACTTCCTCGGCCGCCGCGATCAGGTTGGTGCCGGGGCCGAAAATCGCCTGCACGCCCGCATCGCGCAGCGCCTGGTAATCCTGCGCCGGGATGACGCCGCCCGCGATCACCTTGATGTCTGCCCGGCCCGCGTCGCGCAGGTGACCGATCAGTTCGGGGATCAGCGTCTTGTGCCCCGCCGCGAGGCTGGAGGCACCGACCACGTCGACGTCCTTCTCCAGCGCCAACTCGCTTGCTTCCTTGGGCGTCTGGAACAGCGGACCAGGCACGATCTCGAATCCCAGATCGCCGAACATCGAGGACACGAGATTGGCACCCCGGTCATGGCCGTCCTGCCCCATCTTCGCGACGAGCATCCGCGGCCGGCGCCCCAGCCGCCGCTCGGTCGCGGCGACACCCTCCTCCAGCCGCGCCCAGGCAGCGTCACCATCATAAGCGCCGCCGTAGATACCCTTCACCGGGGTCGGCTGCGTGCCGAAACGGCCGAACACGTCCTCCATCGCCGAAGAAATCTCGCCCAGCGTCGCGCGCGCGCGCGCGCAGGTCACCGCGAGTTCGAGCAAATTGCCATCCCCGCGCGCACCCTCGCGCAGCGCATCCAGCGCCGACTGGCACGCCGCCTCGTCGCGTTTCGCCTTCATCTCGTTGATGCGGCGAACCTGCGCCTCGCGCACCGCGTGATTGTCGACGTCGAGGATCTCGATCTCGTCCTCGTTCTCCTTGCGGTACTTGTTGACGCCGACGATCACGTCCTCGCCCCGGTCGACCCTGGCGGCGCGCGCGGCGCTGGCTTCCTCTATCATCGCCTTGGGCCAGCCCGCCGCGACCGCCTTGGCCATCCCGCCCTCGCGCTCGACACGCTCGATGATCGCCCAGGCACGGTCGACCAGGTCCTTGGTCAGCGCCTCGACATAATAGCTGCCGCCGAGCGGATCGACGACGTTCGTCATGCCGGTCTCCTCCTGGATCACCAGCTGCGTGTTGCGCGCGATCCGGGCGGAGAAGTCGGTCGGGAGCGCAATCGCCTCGTCGAGCGCGTTGGTGTGGAGCGACTGCGTGCCGCCCAGCATTGCCGCCATTGCCTCGATCGTGGTGCGCATGACGTTGTTGTACGGGTCCTGCTCGGTCAGCGACACGCCGCTCGTCTGGCAGTGCGTGCGCAGCATCTTCGAGCGCTCGTCACGCGCACCCAGATTGGTCATCACGCGGTGCCACAGCACGCGCGCGGCGCGCAGTTTCGCAATCTCCATGAAGAAGTTCATGCCGATCGCGAAGAAGAACGAGAGCCGCCCGGCGAACTTGTCGATGTCGAGCCCGCTCGCGACACCGTATTTCACATATTCCATGCCGTCGGCGATGGTGAAGGCGAGCTCCTGCACCTGCGTCGCGCCCGCCTCCTGCATATGATAGCCGGAGATCGAGATCGAATTGAACTTCGGCATCTCGCGACTGGTGTAGCCGAAGATGTCCGAGATGATCCGCATGCTCGGCTCGGGCGGGTAGATATAGGTGTTGCGAACCATGAACTCCTTGAGGATGTCGTTCTGGATGGTCCCGTCGAGCAGCCGCCGCTCGACTCCCTGCTCCTCGCCTGCGACGATGAAGAAGGCGAGGATCGGGATCACTGCGCCGTTCATCGTCATGCTGACGCTCATCTGATCGAGCGGGATGCCGTCGAACAGGATCTTCATGTCCTCGACCGAGTCGATCGCGACGCCCGCCTTGCCAACGTCGCCGGTGACCCGCGGATGGTCGCTGTCGTAGCCGCGGTGCGTCGCCAGATCGAACGCGACCGACAGCCCCTTCTGCCCTGCCTTCAAATTGCGGTGGTAGAAGGCGTTGGACGCTTCCGCGGTCGAGAAGCCGGCGTATTGGCGGATCGTCCACGGTCGGCCCGCATACATCGACGCGCGCACCCCGCGCGTGAACGGCGCGAACCCGGGAAGGCCGGGCTCCCACCCGTCCACGTCGTCGGCGGTATAGAGCGGCTTGACCGCGATTCCCTCGGGCGTGTCCCATGTCAGGTCGCGACCCTTGACCTCCTTCGCCGCCGCCTTCGCCCAGGTGTCGAGCGACGGTGCGGGCGGGGGTGCCGCGACCTCGGTCGGCATCGCCGCCGGCTTGGGCGCGCTACCGGCGTCCTCGCCGGTGTTCTGCTCGATGGTGGATTCGCGCTGGGGATCGGTCATGTCGCTTACTCGATTGTTCGGATCACGCGCCGGTAAAGGCAGGCTTGCGCTTCTCGACGAAGCTTGCCGCGCCTTCACGCGCGTCGTGCGAGTTGCCCGCGGTGCGCTGCCCCTCGGCCTCGGCACGCAGCACATCGTCGAACGATCCGTCGAGCGCCGTCATCAGGTTACGCCGCATCGCCGCGATCGCGACGGTCGGCCCCGCCGCCAGCCGGGTGGCGAGCGCCAGTGCCTCGTCCATCAGCGCCGCGTCATCGATCGCGCGGTAGATCAGCCCCCAGTCGGCCGCCTGCTCGGCACCGATCCGCTCGCCCAGCAGCATCATCTGCGTCGCGCGCGCCCGCCCGATCGCGCGGGCGAGCAGCCACGACGAGCCGCCATCGGGCACCAACCCGATGTTGACGAAAGCCTGGAGAAAATACGCGCTTTTGCCTGCCAGCACGAAGTCGCCTGCCAGCGCCATCGAACAACCGATCCCCGCCGCCGCGCCGTTGATCGCGGTGACGACCGGCACGGGCGAGCGCAGCAACTGGCTCATCACCGGATTGTAGACGTTCATCAGCGCGTGGTGACTGGCATCTCCGCCACCGACCGCCGAGCGTTCGCCACGCGCCTGCAAGTCCGCACCCGAACAGAACGCGCGCCCGGCACCCGTCAGCAGCACCGCGCGCGCGCCCTGCAGGTCGTACAACGCCCGGCCCAGCTCCTGCGCGAGGTCGAGCGAGGCGGCGTTCAACCGTTCGGGACGGTTGAGCGTAATGACGAGTACGTCGCCCTGCTTCTGCGCGATGATCGTCTGGTAATCGGTCATGACACCCTCCCCCGCTCGTTGTTCTCAGTGAGCGCCGGCCTGCTCGTCCTTGGGCGCTTCCATCAACTCAACCAGCAGCCCGCCGAAATCCTTCGGGTGAACGAACACGATCGGCGTGCCGTGCGCGCCGATCCGCGGCTCGCCCAGCACGGTCGCGCCTTGTGCCTTCAGGTGCGCGACCGCGGCGTCGATGTCGGGCACCTCGAAACAGACGTGATGCTGTCCGCCAGCCGGGTTCTTCTTGAGGAACCCGGCAATCGGCGACTGTTCGTCAAACGGCTCGATCAACTCGATCTGCGTATTCGGCGCGTCGACGAAGCAGACGCGCACGCCCTGCGCGGGCAGGTCGAAAGGCTTGCCGATCGCCTCCGCGCCCAGCAAGCTACGATAGGTGTCGACCGACCGCTCGATCGACGGCGTCGCAACTCCGACGTGGTTGAGGCGCCCCAGTGTCATCCCGGCTGTCACTCCTCGATCCTCCGCTGCCGCGCTGCCATCGCCGCCCCCTCGATGATGCCCTCCAGCCGGCTGACGCGGTCGCGCATGTTCGACAGGGCGTCGGTCAGACCGTCGACGTCCGCTACCAGTTGCGCAATCCGCCCGTCGAGCTGATCCATTCGCTGTTGCATCAGAATGACCTGCCGGATCGCCGCCAGCGCGTCGCCGATCGCGCTCACGCGCGCACGCCCGCATCTCGCAGGAACGCGTCGACCTTGCGGTGCGAAGCGTCGAGCGTGTCGATCATCCGGTCGATGGCAGCGCGCATTTGCGGGATAGCGGCATTCGCCTCAGCAACGAGCGCCGCCAGTTCGGCCTCTTCCCCGCCGTCGTCAGCCGTGGGCGGCTGCGCGATATAGCGGCTCGTCGCTTCGCGCACGACGTGGCCGACCGACTTGCCATTCGACGCGGCATAGGCGTCGAGCGCAGCCTTGTGGTCGGGGGTGGTGAGGAAAGTCACGCGTTCGGTCTGCACATCACGTCTCCTTTATCATGGACATGATAATGTGCCGACATGGCCGCCACAACGTCCCTTACAGCGGGATGTTGTCATGCTTCTTCCACGGGTTCTCCAGCGTCTTGCCGGCGAGCTTACGCAGGCCGAGCGCGATGCGGCGGCGGGTGGAATGCGGCATGATGACCTCGTCGACGAACCCCTTCGACGCGGCGACGAACGGGTTGGCGAAGCGTGCTTCGTACTCGGCGGTGCGTTCGGCGATTTCCTCGGGCGTGCGGCCGCGGAAGATGATCTCGACTGCGCCCTTCGCGCCCATCACCGCGATCTCAGCGGTCGGCCAGGCGTAGTTCAAATCGCCGCGCAGGTGCTTGGAAGCCATCACGTCGTACGCGCCGCCGTACGCCTTGCGTGTGATGACGGTGATCTTGGGCACGGTCGCCTCGGCATAGGCGAACAGCAGCTTGGCGCCGTGCTTGATGATGCCGTTATGCTCCTGGCTCGTTCCGGGCAGGAAGCCGGGCACGTCGACGAAGGTGACGATGGGGATGTCGAACGCGTCGCAGAAGCGGACGAACCGCGCCGCCTTCTTAGACGAGTTGATGTCGAGCACGCCCGCCAGCACCATCGGCTGGTTCGCGACGACGCCGACGGTCCGCCCCTCGATCCGGCCGAAGCCGCAGATGATGTTGCCCGCGTGGCCCGGCTGAATCTCGAAGAAGTCGCCCTCGTCGAGCGTTTTCCGGATCAGCTCGTGCATGTCGTACGGCTGGTTGGCAGACGCGGGGATCAGTGTGTCGAGGCTCGGCTCCAGTCGGTCCCACGGATCGTCGCTCGGCCGCTCGGGCACGGGCTGCCGGTTCGAGCCCGGCAGGAAGTCGAAGAAGTCGCGGGTGGCGAGCAGCACCTCGATATCGTCGTCGAACGCATTGTCGGCGACGCTGGTCTTGGTGGTGTGCGTCACCGCCCCGCCGAGCGCCTCCTGCGTGACCACCTCGTTCGTCACCGTCTTCACCACGTCGGGGCCGGTCACGAACATGTAGGACGAATCCTTCACCATGAAGATGAAGTCGGTCATTGCCGGCGAGTACACCGCGCCACCCGCGCACGGCCCCATGATCAGGCTGATCTGCGGCACCACGCCCGAGGCGAGCACGTTACGCTGGAACACCTCGGCATAGCCGCCGAGCGAGGCGACACCCTCCTGAATGCGCGCGCCACCGGAGTCGTTCAGGCCGATGACCGGCGCACCGACCTTCATCGCCATGTCCATGATCTTGCAGATTTTCTGCGCGTGCCGCTCGGACAGCGAGCCGCCGAAGACGGTAAAGTCCTGGCTGAACACGAATACGAGGCGGCCGTTGATCGTTCCCGATCCGGTCACCACGCCGTCACCGGGGATCACCTGCTCCGGCATGCCGAAATCGACGCAATTATGCTCGACGTACATGTCGAGCTCCTCGAATGACCCCTCGTCCAAGAGCACGTCGAGCCGCTCGCGCGCGGTCAGCTTGCCCTTGGCATGCTGCGCGTCGATGCGCTTCTGCCCGCCGCCCAGCTTCGCCGCGGCGCGCTTTTTCTCGAGTTCGGCGAGCGTCGATGACATCCTGATCTCCTCTGCATGTTCCCTGCGCCCTCACGCGCGCCCGCGCAAATGCGAAGTTGCGAAGTTGCGAACGGGACGATTGCGAACTAATCGTTCTCGATGCCCCGCGCCCGCCTCTATGCCGGAGATCGCCTGCGCGACCTGCGCCGCGGCGCCGGGCTCAACCAGCGCGCGATGGCGGCGCGGCTCGGCCTGTCGGTCAGCTACCTGTCGCAGCTGGAAGGCGGCGAGCGTCCACTGACCGCCGCGGTCACGGCGGCACTTGCGCGTCATTTCCCCGCCGCGCTCGCAGGGATCGAGGGAGAGGTGCCGGCACGTCGGCTGGCGGCGCTGAGCGCCGCACTCGCCGATCCTGCCGTCGCGCCGCTTGACGCCGAGGGTGTTGCGCGCCTGGCGGACGAGCAGCCCGACCTAGCCGACCGTTTCGTCGCGCTCCACGCGGCCAAGCGCGCGGCGGAAGAACGCGCCGCACTGGCGGAGGAAGCGATGACGTCGAGCGCCGGGCATGCCGGTGCCGGCGCGCGGCTGCCGTGGGAGGCGGTCCGGGACTGGTTCCACGACGCGGGCAATTACGTCGACGCGCTCGATCGCGCGGGCGAGGCGCTCGTCGACGGGCGCGACACGTTCGAGCAGCGATTGGGCGACTACCACGTCACGCTCGCGCTCGATCCGGACGATGCCGCACCGCTGGCGCGTTTGGACGGACACGTGCTGACGCTCGCCGCCGCCGCTCCGCCTGAGACGCGCCGCTTCCTCATCGCGCATCGCCTCGCCGCTATCGCCTTTGCCGAACCGATTGCGGAGATCGTCGCCGCCGCCCCGCTCGCGCACGACGAGGCGCGACGGCTGCTCAGCATCGGGCTCGCCAATTACGCCGCCGGTGCGCTCGTCATGCCCTATACGGCGTTTCGTGCCGAGGCGAAGGCAACGCGCCACGACATCGACCGGTTATCCCGGCGCTTCGGCGTCAGTTTCGAGCAGGCGTGCCACCGGCTTTCGACGTTGCAGCGGCCGGGGGCGGAGGGCGTGCCCTTCTATTTCTGCCGCGTCGATATGGCGGGCAACATCACCAAGCGGCACTCGGCAACGCGGCTGCAGTTCGCGCGCTTCGGCGGCGCGTGTCCGCTGTGGCACGTCCATGAGGCAGCAGCGATCCCCGACCGCATCCTAGTCCAGCACGCCGAGACGCCCGACGGCGTCCGCTATGTGTCGATGGCGAAGGGATTGGTGAAGCCGTCGGGCCGCTTCGCACGCGCGCCGCGCCGCTACGCCGTCGTGCTGGGATGCGAGGCGGTCCACGCCGCCGACTTCGTCTACGCCGACGCGGTCGGGGTCTCGCACGGCGGCGTTACTGCAGGATTGGCGGGTGCGCCGACGCCGATCGGTATTTCGTGCCGTCTGTGTCCGCGCAGCGACTGCGACCAGCGCGCCTTTCCGCCGACCGACCGCGCGATCCGTGTCGATCCGGCGACGCGCGGCGTAGTGCCCTACGCGGTGATCTGACGCCGGAAACGCTCGTTCGCGCTTGCCATCCAGCCAGAGCTCGGCGGCGGCGCAGCGTTGCCGACGCGGCGCTGGCGCGCAGCGTCGAGGTCGATCCGCGCGTCGAAGCGTAGCCCGGCGCGGTCACCGCGCACCCATTTGACCCGCGCTGCAACGTGGTCGACGCGGCCGATCGAGACCATCACCGGCATGTCGGCGACCAGTCCGACCGGCTTGGCGATGCACACGCCCGACACCGATACGTTGAGCACGCGGTGCTGCGTCGGCTGCGACCCTTCGCTGCGCACGACATCGGCGCTCAGCATCACGCTGGTACGCGGGTCGCGGGCGGCGGCGGTGTCGTCGGTGGTGGAGGGCATCGGCTGCATGGCGCTTCGCGCCTTACCCACCGAAACGTTACGAAATCGCTAACGCACTGCGAACAAGCGCGGCTGGCACGCGCACCATGCTTGCCCTCTCCCATCACCCGGCGCATGCATCGCCGCAGGAGAAGGAGCCCCCGCGCGTGTCCGACAACGACCTGTTCCCTGTTCCCGCCACCTGGGCCAATGAAGCGCGCGTCGACGCCGCGGGCTACCGCGCGATGTATGCGAAGAGCGTCGAGCAGCCCGATGCCTTCTGGCTCGAACAGGCGCGCCGGCTCGACTGGATGAAGGCTCCCACGACCGCCGGCGACTGGTCGTTCGGTGCCGACGACTTCCATATCCGCTGGTTCGCCGACGGCTCGCTCAACGTCAGCGCCAATTGCATCGACCGCCACCTGGCCGAACGCGCCGACCAGATCGCGATCATCTGGGAACCCGATGTTCCGACCGAGGAGCCGCGCCGGATCAGCTACGCCGAGCTCCACCGGGAGGTGTGCCGCTTCGCCAACGTGCTGAAGGCGCAGGGTGTGGCGAAAGGCGACCGCGTCACGATCTACCTGCCGATGATCCCGGAGGCGGCGTTCGCGCTGCTCGCCTGCGCGCGGATCGGCGCGATCCACTCGGTCGTGTTCGGCGGCTTCTCCCCCGACGCACTAGCCGGCCGGATCGAGGATTGCGGATCGAAGATCGTGGTCACCGCCGATTACGGTCGCCGCGGCGGAAAGACGATCCCGCTCAAGGCCAATGTCGACGCCGCCGCCGACCACGCGCCGACGCTGGAGCGCGTGCTGGTCATACGCGCGACCGGCGAGGATGTGGCGATGGGCGAGCGCGACATCTGGTATCACGAAGCTGCCGCCGACGTGGCCGACGATTGCGCGCCCGAGCCGATGAACGCCGAGGATCCGCTGTTCATCCTCTACACCTCGGGTTCGACCGGAAAGCCGAAGGGCGTGCTCCACTCGACCGGCGGGTACCTGCTGTGGGCTGCTTTCACTCATGGCCTCGTGTTCGACTACCGCGCGCCCAACGTCTACTGGTGCGCGGCCGACATCGGCTGGGTCACCGGGCACACCTATATCGTCTACGGTCCGCTCGCGAACGGCGCGACGACGCTGATGTTTGAAGGCTTGCCGACGTGGCCCGATGCGAGCCGCATCTGGCAGGTGGTCGACCGGCATCAGGTGCACACGCTGTTCACCGCGCCGACCGCGCTGCGCGCGCTGATGAAGGAAGGCGACGCGCCGGTTCGTGCCACCAGCCGCGCGTCGCTCAAGCTTCTCGGCACGGTCGGCGAGCCGATCAATCCCGAGGCGTGGCGCTGGTACCACGACGTCGTCGGCGAGGGCCGCTCGCCGATCATCGACACCTGGTGGCAGACCGAGACAGGCGGTGCGATGATCGCTCCCCTGCCCGGCGCGACCGACCTGAAACCCGGCTCCGCAACCAGGCCGCTGCCCGGTGTCCAACCGCAACTGGTCGACGAACAGGGTAAGGTGCTGGACAACGCGACCAGCGGCAATCTGTGCATCACCGCCTCGTGGCCGGGGCAGATGCGCACCGTGTGGGGCGATCACGACCGCTTCTTCCAGACCTATTTCACCACCTATCCCGGCAAGTATTTCACCGGTGACGGCTGCCGGCGCGACGAGGACGGCTATTACTGGATCACCGGCCGCGTCGACGATGTCATCAACGTGTCGGGTCACCGCATGGGCACCGCCGAGGTCGAGAGCGCACTGGTGCTGAACCCGCAGGTCGCCGAGGCCGCGGTGGTCGGCATGCCGCACGACGTGAAGGGCCAAGGCATCTACGCCTACGTCACCTTGAAGGCCGGGGTCGAGGCGTCCGACGCGCTCGTGGCCGAGCTGAAGCAGTGGGTCCGAAAGGAGATCGGGCCGATCGCCACACCCGATGCGCTGCAATTCGCGCCGGGCCTGCCCAAAACGCGCTCGGGCAAGATCATGCGTCGCATCCTGCGCAAGATAGCGGAAGGTGACACGGGATCGCTCGGCGACACGTCGACGCTCGCCGACCCGGCGGTGGTGGACGACCTCGTCGCCAACCGCGTTACCGCCTGAGCAACGAGTGGTTGCATCGGTTACATCACCGCCTTAAGTCACTGATACACTGTTGTAGGGGAAGGGGAACAATGCAACTCTCTGTTTTCGCGCGCCTATCGATCAGCGTCGCGGCACTCGCCATCGCCGCGCCCGCGCTCGCCCAAACCGCCACGCCGGCGCCTGCCACACCGGCGCCCGCCGCCGCTGCCAAGACCGGCCCGCGCTACGGCACCTTCGGTATCGACCTGACCGCCGAGGACAAGTCGGTGAAGCCCGGCGACGATTTCTGGACCTACGCCAATGGCAGCTGGGACAAGCGTACCCCGATCGCCGCCGACCGCACCAGCGCGGGCGCGGGCGTCATCCTGGCCGACGAGGCCGAGGGGCAGGTGCGTGACATCCTGACCGACGCCGCGCGCGATCCCGCATCGGTCGGCGCCGGCGGCAAGCAGATCGGCGACCTGTACGGCAGCTTCATGGACGAGGCCGCGATCGAGCGCGCCGGCACCGCGCCCTTGAAGCCCTATTTCGCCAAGATCGACGCCGCCAACGACAAGACCAAGCTCCAGACGTTGTTCGCCAGCGTCGGCTACGCCTCGCCGGTCGAGGTGGGTCAGCTGCCTAACCCCGCCGATCCGACGCAGTACACCGCGATCGCCAGCCAGGGGTCGCTCGGCATGCCGCAGGATTACTACCTGCTGCCGGGCGCCAAGTACGACGCCTACCGCGCCGCTTATCGCAAGTATGTCGAGCAGGTGCTGACGCTGTCGGGCATCGCCAACGCGTCGGCGAAGGCGGACGGGATCGTCGCGCTCGAGACCGCAATGGCGAAGGTGCAGTGGACGCCGGTGCAGCAGCGCGACCTGCAGGCGATGCTGAAGCCGATGGACGCCGCGCAGCGCAAGGCGCTGGCGCCCGAATTCGACTGGCCGCTGATGCTCAAGACCGCGGGTTACGAGCGGTTCCCGGTCGTCATCATGGGCACCTCGACCGCGCTTACCGCACTCGGCAAGATCTACGCCGCGACGCCAGTCTCGACGTGGCAGGACTGGATGAAGTTCCGCTTCGCCAGCGCGAACGCGTCGGTGCTGCCCAAGGCGTTCGACACCGCCAGCTTCGACTTTTACGGCCGCACGCTGTCGGGCCAGCAGGAGCAGCGCGCACGCTGGAAGCGCGGCATCGCGCTGGTCAACGGCGCGATGGGCGAGGCGGTCGGCCAGGTCTATGTCGCGCGCCACTATCCGCCTGAATCCGAGGCGAAGATGGGCGAGCTGATCGACAATCTGCGCGCCGGCTACAACGAGCGGATCAGCGCCAATACCTGGATGGATGCGAAGACCAAGCAGGCCGCACTCGCCAAGCTCGCCGCATTCGACCCGCGCGTCGGCCACCCGGTCAAGTACATCGATTATTCGACCTTCAACGTCGTGCGCGGTGATCCGCTGGGCAACAACATGCGCGCGGGTGAATTCCAGCACCAGCTCGACCTGTCGTATCTCGGCAAGCCGGTCGACCGCACGCTCTGGGGCATGACACCGCAGACGGTGAACGCTTATTACGACCCGACGATGAACCAGATCACGCTGCCGGCCGCGATCCTGCAGCCGCCCTACTTCGACCCGAAGGCGGACGCGGCAGTCAACTACGGCGCGATCGGCGCGGTGATCGGCCACGAAATGGGTCACGGCTTCGATGATCAGGGCAGCCAGTTCGGCCCGACCGGCAAGTTCGAGAATTGGTGGACGCCCGAGACGCGCGCCGCCTTTGCGAAGCGCACCGGGCAGCTCGTCACGCAGTATGACGCCTATGAGCCGATCCCCGGCACGCACATCAAGGGTCAGCTGACGCTGGGCGAGAACATTGGCGATCTGGGCGGTGTCGAGGCGGCGTATACCGCGTACCAGAAGTACCAGCAGACGCATGGCCGTGCGCCGGTGATCGGCGGGCTGACCGGCGATCAACGCTTCTTCCTCGCCTATGCGCAGGCGTGGCAGTCGAAGGTCCGCGAGGACGCGCTGCGCAGCCGCCTGCTGACCGACCCGCACTCGCCGGCGTACAACCGTGTCAACGGCGTCGTCCGCAACGTCGATGCCTGGTACAATGCGTTCAACGTCAAGCCCGGCGACAAGCTGTACCTTGCCCCCGACCAGCGCGTGAAGATTTGGTGAAGCCGACGCGAAGCGCGTAGCCACGCTACGCGCCGATCCGCGCAAGCGGACGCGCCGGCCCGGCCGACGTGGCGCAACCAGCGCCACGTTCGACGGCGCGGGATTAACTCCCGCGCCGCGGCCACCCGGATCGCTACCGCACTCGCACCACCGGAACCGCACCCGTCCCCACCGGTTCGGCGCACATGCAGCTCGACCCCCGCACCACCGCGCTCGTCCTCATCGACCTCCAGCAAGGCATCGTCGCCGGCGACAAGGGGCCTCGTTCCGGCGAGGAGGTGGTCACCACCGCAAAGTCGTTAGCCGACCGCTTCCGCACCGCCGGCGCCCCCGTGATCCTCGTCCATGTCGCCGTCGCGCCCGGCAACGCGCCCAGCCGGCAGGTCGACAAGCCGAGCCTGCCCGAACGAACGCCGCCGGGGTTCGAGACGTTGGTCGACGGGCTGCAGCACGAGGGCGACATCGTCGTGCTGAAGCATCACTGGGGCGCGTTCACCGGCACCGACCTCGACCTGCAACTGCGCCGCCGCGGCGTGCGCACGATCGTGCTCGCGGGCATCGCGACCAACTTCGGCGTCGAGTCGACTGCGCGCAGTGCGTGGGAGCTGAGCTACGACGTCGTCGTGGTGGAGGACGCGTGCACCTCGCGCTCGGCCGAACTGCACGATTTCGCGGTCGCAAACATCCTGCCGCAGATCGCACGACTGGTCAGCGCGGAGGAGGTCGAACTGGCCGACTGACAGCATCAACCGTCCAAGGGCCGCTAGCCGCACTTCATCCATACTCCCGCCCGCTCCGTCGCTGCGGCACCACCTCGGTACGGAACAGTGCGTTCCCGTCGCCGTTCGAGCGGTTCACGACACCGGGAGAACTCATGCCGCGTTTCCTGCGCGACCTGCCCCTGCGCGATCTGTCGATGCGCGACCTACCCGACTGGATCGTCGACCTGAGCATCGTTGCTGCGGCGGTGCTCGCCGCGCTGCTGATCCATGCGGTTATTTTCACGCTGGTGGAGCGCGCCGCGCGCCGTAACGAGCGCGAGGGCAGCGCCGCCATCGTCGCGCGCACGCGCGGGCTTGCCCGCTGGATCCTGGTCGCGGTCGCGCTGGCAATGGTCCAGCCCGTGCTCGGTCTCACGCGCGCGCAGGCAACGTTATGGGCGCGCGCGGCGGGGTTGGTGATCCCCGGTCTGATCGGCTGGTTCGCGGTGGTGACGCTCGGCAACGTCGTCGACCTGCTGTCGCGCCGCGCCGACATCAGCGTGGAGGATAATCTGCGGGCGCGCAGGCGGCGGACCCGGCTCGGCATCTTGCAACGCATCGGCGCCTTCGTGATTGTGCTGGTGACGATCTGCATGATGCTGGTGAGCATCCCGAGCGTCCGCGCGCTGGGCGTTACCCTCGCCGCCTCCGCCGGTGTCGCGGGCATCGCGGTCGGCGCCGCCGCGCAGCCCGCGCTCAAGAACCTGATCGCGGGCATCCAGATGGCCTTTACCGAGCCGATCCGGCTCGACGACGTGGTGATCGTCGAGGGCGAATGGGGCCGGGTCGAGGAAATCCGCCTGACCTACGTCGTCATTCGCGTGTGGGACGATCGCCGGTTGGTCGTGCCGGTATCCAAGTTCTTGGAGGACAGTTTTCAGAACTGGACGCGTCAGTCATCGAAGCTGCTCGGCAGCGTGTTCTGGTACCTCGATCCCGCCGCCGACGTGGCACGCTTGCGCGACGAACTCGGCCGCATCGTCACCGGAAATCCGCGCTGGGACGGGCGTTTCTGGAACTGCCAGGTGACCGACACCAAGCCGGACGGCGCGATTGAGCTTCGAGGGCTGATGACGGCCAAGGACGCGAGCACGGCGTTCGACCTGCGCTGCGACGTGCGCGAAGCGTTGCTCGACTACATCAAGCGCGAGATGCCCGAGGCGATCCTGCGCCGCCGCGCCGACGTGGCGCTAACTGCTGACGCGACCGCCCCGGTTGTTACGCCGGCTCCTCGATCCGGGGCCGCGCCTGTCTGAGCGAGTCGAGGAAGCGCGTCGCCCACCACGTCACGTCTTCCTTCTGCACGCCGTCCATCAACGCCTGCCAGCGCGCGATCCGCTCTTCCTTGGGCATCCTGAGCGCCTGCTGGATCGCGTCGGAGATTTCCTCGGCGCTGTACGGATTGATGAGCAGCGCGTCCTTCATCTGCTCGGCCGCACCGGCGAACCGGGACAGGATCAGCACGCCCGGATCCTCCGGGTTCTGCGCCGCGACATATTCCTTCGCGACAAGGTTCATCCCGTCGCGCAAGGGCGTGACCAGCCCGATCTTCGCCGCGCGGTAGATGCCGGCCAGCACGTCGCGCGAATAGCCTTGGTTGACGTAGCGGATCGGCACCCAGTCGACATCGGCATATTCGCCGTTGATCCGCCCCGCCAGTCCTTCCAGTGAGTTGCGGATGCGGCGGTACGTTTCGACCGACACGCGGCTGGGCGGTGCGATCTGGAGCAGGAACACTTCCTTGCGCTCTTCCGGGTGCTCGATCAGGAAGCGTTCGTAGCCCGAGAAGCGCTCCTCCAGCCCCTTGGAATAGTCGAGCCGGTCGACGCCGACGATCATGTCGCGCCCGTCAGCCGAATCGCGCATTCGCCGGTACGACAACCGCGCCTGCACCCCGGCGGACGCCTGCGCGAATTCCTTCGCGTCGATCCCGATCGGATCGGCGAGCAGCCGGACGCAGCGGTCGCCCACCCGCGCCACGTCGCCCTCGATCGTCGCGCCCATTTCGTGGATCGCGAAGTCGCAAAAGGATTCAAGCCACTCCTGCGTGTGGAAACCGAGCAGGTCATAGTCGAACATCGCCTCGACCAGCGCCTTGGCGCCCGGCAGCGTGGCGAGCAGTCGCCTGGGCGGCCACGGAATGTGCAGGAAGAAACCGATCCGGTTCTGGCAGCCGAGCTTGCGCAGCTCGGCGCCCAGCGGGAACATGTGATAGTCCTGAATCCAGATCAGGTCGTCGGGCTCGATCAACGGGCGAACGGTCTTCGCGAAGCGCTCGTTGGTGCGCTGGTATCCGCCCGCGAAGTCGCGTTCATACTCGGCCAGGTCGATGCGGTAGTGGAACAGCGGCCACAAGGTTCGGTTGGCGTAGCCCTCGTAATATTCCTCGACGTCCTGCTCTTCCAGATCGACGACCGCGGTGGTCACGCCCTGGTTGCGCTGGAAGTCGATCTGCCCGGTATATTGCTCGGTCACCTCGCCCGACCAGCCGAACCAGATGCCGCCATTCTCGCGCAAGGCGGCGGCGAGCGCGACCGCGAGGCCGCCCTGCGCACCCGAGGTCGACCCCTTGGGGGCGCTGACGCGGTTGGAGATGACGATCAGTCGCCCCTCGCTCGAACGGCTCATCGGATCGCACTCCACGGTTTGCTGAGCATCCCTGCGCAGTTGATCATGCCGACCAGCGAGTAGGTCTGCGGATAATTGCCCCACAGCTCGCCGCTGGTGGGGTCGATGTCCTCGGACAAGAGGCCCGCCGCGGTGCAGCGCGACAGCATCTCCTCGAACAGGCTGCGCGCCTCGTCATGGCGCCCGGTCAGGTACAAGGCCTCGATCAGCCAGAAGGTGCAGACGTTGAACGCGGTCTCGGGCAGCCCGAAATCGTCTTCGGTGTCGTAGCGCAGCATGGTGGAGCCGCGCCGCAAGCCCTTCTCAATCGCCTCCAGCGTGTCGACGAAGCGCGGATCGTCCGCCTCGAAGAAGCGCAGGTCGAGCAATTGCAGCACGCTCGCGTCCAGGTCGTCGCCCGAGAAGGTCGCGGACATCCGCCGCGTGTCCTCGCGCCACGCCGATCGCTCGATCACGTCGCGGATCGTGTCCGCGCGGCCGGCCCACACCGCTTGTCGATCGGCGAGCCCTAGCCGCTCGGCGGCGTTCGCCAGACGATCGCACGCCGCCCAGCACATCGCGGAGGAATAGGTGTGGACGCTCTGGCGCGTACGCAACTCCCACAGCCCGGCGTCGGGCTGATCGTAGAACTTCCACGCGCGCTCACCGACATGCTCCAGCCGCTCGAAATCGGCGGCGTCGGCGGGGCGGAACAGCCGCTGGTCGAAGAAGGCGTGGACGCTGCACAGCACGATCTGCCCGTAGGCATCATGCTGGATCTGCTCGGCCGCCTGGTTGCCGACGCGCACCGGCCCCATGCCGCGATAGCCCGGCAGCTGCGGCGCGACACGTTCTGGCAGATGCGCCTCGCCGAGGACGCCATAGAGCGGCTGTATGTGACCGTCGTCCTCACCATTCCCCGCGGCATCGACGATGTTGCGCAAATAACCGAGATAGCCCTCGAGCACGTCGAGCGCGCCCAACCGATTGAGCGCCTGCACCGTGTAATAAGCGTCGCGGATCCAGCAGTAGCGATAGTCCCAGTTGCGCTCCGATCCCGCATGTTCGGGCACCGAAGTGGTCAGCGCCGCGACGATCGCGCCCGTCTCCTCGTGCTGGCACAATTTCAACGTGATCGCGCAGCGGATCACGACCTCCTGCCACTCGAGCGGCACGGCGAGGCCGCGCACCCATTGCTGCCACTCCGCCACCGTGTCGTGCAGCATCAGGTCGAGCGTGCTGGCGAAATCGCCAGCGAAACTCTCGTCGGGACCGAGGAAGAAATGCAGCGGGCGCTCGACCCGGAACGAGCGCTCCTGCTGCACCATGCCGATCGGCGCGTTGGTGGTCAGCCGCATTGCCAGCGCGTCGAGCAGGAAGCGGACGTGGTTCGACCCGCCGACCTGCTCGCGGCACGTTCCACCCCAGCCGCAGGTCGGGCGCAGCCGCATCTTGAGCCGCGGACTGCCCGAGATCGGGCGGACGATCCGCGCGAAGGCGACCGGGCGGTAGGTGCGCCCGGTGCGTTCGAAGCGCGGGCAGAAATCGGTCACCTCGATCACGCCGCCGTGCGCGTCGGTGTGGCGCGAGACGAGCACGGGCGTGTTGCGGACGTAATGCTGCTCGACCGAGACGGAGTCCTCGACCGCAATCTCCCAGTATCCGCCCTCCGGCGCGTCGCCGCCGAGCAGTGCGGAGAACAGCGGGTCGCCGTCGACGCGCGGCACGCATCCCCAGACGAAGCGCCCGGCGCGGTCGATCAGCGCGCTGACCTGGCAATTTCCGATCGGCCAAAGATCGAGGTCGCTCATGCCAGCGCCTCCGCGCCGCGGCGCAGCCACGCAAGCGCGGCGGGCACATCGTCGAGGCGGTAGCGCGCATGCGTGTCGCGCGCCGGCCCGACCAGGATGCCAGCGCCACCCAGTTCACATGCGGCGGCGAACGCCGCCTCGTCGGTTACGTCATCCCCCATGAACACAGGACGCGTGGCAGCGCGTCCGGGTTCCGCCATCAATGCTTTCAACGCGCTACCCTTGTCGCCGCCGCGCAAACGTAGCTCTGCGACCATCTTACCCAGTTGCAGGTGCAGGCCGTGCCGGTCGGCCAATGCGGCGGCGAGCGCGCGCGCGTCGGCCTCCTGTTCGGGTGCCTGTCGATAGTGGAGCCCGACCCCGAACGGCTTGTCCTCGACCAGCACGCCCGGCCGGTCGCGGGCGAAGTCGTTGAGCGCAGCAAGAGCGGCATCGACGCCCTCCGTCCGTGCGGGGACGACCGGCGGCTTACCCGCCGCGGCGATCTCCAGCCCGTGGCTGCCCGCCACCGTCAGTGTGACCGGATCGAGCATCGCGGCGATCTCCGCCACCGAACGCCCGCTGACGATCGCGACGCGTCCGTCCAGCCGCTGATAAAGGTCATGCAGCAGCTGCCTGAGCGTGTCCGACACCTCTACCGCATCGGGTGTCGCCGCAATCTCCACCAGCGTGCCATCGAAATCGAGGAACAGGCTGGCGTTCAGCAGCAGGTCGGCGGGCGGCGGCGGCAGCGTATCGGACATGCGCCGCGCCGTGGCGGCTTCGCATGGACGGCGCAAGCCGGCTCTTGCGACCGCCCGCTCAGATCAGGTCAGGCGGGCTCCGCGAAGCACAGGATCGACACGCCGATCGGCATCGGCACGCGACCGACCAGGTGCCGCTCGACGCGGAAGATGCGCTCGAACAGCGCGTTCACCGGCGCGGCGGGGGGCGAGTCGTCGCTGTCGTCGCGCCCGGTCAGCCGCCCCGCGATCCGCGCGGCGGCGGCGAGCGGGAACAGGATCGAGTTGAAGTAACCGAGCTTGCGCGGGCGCAGCCCTGCCGCACGAATTGCCGCCGCCAGCGTCTTCTTGGAATAACGCCGCTCATGATGGTTGACGACGTCGTGCGCGCTCCACATCCACTGGTGCGCAGGGACCGCGATCAGGATCTTGCCACCCGGTGCCAGGCATTCGCGCATGGCCTTCAGCGCACCAACGTCGTCGGCGATGTGTTCGACAACGTCGAGCACCGCGACCATGTCGTATTTGCCTCGCTCGACACCCGGCAGCACCGGCAGCGGCGCGTCGCCGACTGGCTTCCCCAGCCGTGCGCTGGCGATGTCGCGCGCGGCGGGATCGATCTCGATCGCGTCGACCTGCCCGAACTGCGACAGCATCGGCAGATTGTGCCCCGTGCCGCAGCCAATCTCCAATATGCGAGCGACCTTGGGCAGATGCCCCTCGCGCGTCACATAGTCGGACAGGATGTCGCGACGCGCACGGTACCACCAATGGGTAGAATCATGCTCGGCCATGCGGTCGTAGACGCGGCGATCCATCAGACGAACACCAGATATTTGTTGAGAAGAAAGGTCACGATCGTCGCCAGCGCGACCGCGGGCAACAGCGGCACCCAGGGTGCGAGGCCGAGATGCGCGGTGCCGATCCAGGTGACCAGCGCGTTCAGCGCCATGCCGCTCGCCTGCACGCCGACGAATTTCAGCTGCTGTGCCGGACCCGACGAATGCGCCCCTTGCCCTTTGAAGCTCCAGCGGCTGTGCAGGAAGAACCCGCACGTCACCGCGACCAGAAACGACGGCGGCACCGCCCAGACGGCCTCGGCGCGCGGCAGCACCCACGCGGTCAGCGGCAGGTAGACCGCCGAGTAGATCAGCGTCGAGATGCCACCGGCGATGCCGAAGCGGACGAGTTGCCAGAACGCCTCGCGCTGGCTCTCGCCGCGTCCGTTCCACCCATCGTTCAACCGGTCCGTGCCCGCCGTCACCATCTTGCCCTTTGCGCTGCCCCGCGTCAGGAGCGCGGCGGCGGCCGTACTAGCTCGCGCGCGATGAAGGAAGCGTTTTGACCATCTCGATCCGTTCGCTGCTCCATCGGCCGACCGCGGCTCACCCGCTGATCGACCATCCGTTGGTCAAGCGCGGCGCGGTGGTCCTCGACCGTCGCTGGATCAACCTGACGCTGATCGCCTGGATCTTCATCGCCGCCTGGTACATCGGCCAGCGCTGGACCGCGATCCAGTGGCTGAGCCTGGGCGACACCGACGACAACATGCGATTGATGCAGGTGCGCGCGCTGCTCGCCGGGCAGGGCTGGTTCGACCTGACCAATTACCGCCTGAACCCGCCCACTGGCTTCAACATCCACTGGAGCCGGCTGGTCGACCTGCCGATCGTCGCGCTGATCCTGCTGTTGCGGCCGTTCGTCGGCAATGCCGAGGCGGAGCGGCTGGCGTGCGGCATCGCGCCGCTGATCCCCTTGTCGCTCGCGCTGATCGGGCTGGGCGCGACCGTGCGCCGGCTGGTGTCGTCGCTCGCCTGGCCGCTCGCGATCGCGGTGGTGCTGGTCACCAACGTCGCGCTCGGCATGTACATGCCCGACCGGATCGACCACCACGGCTGGCAGCTCGCGATGCTGTGCCTGACCGTCGCGGGCCTGTGCGACCCGCGCGATGCGCGCGGCGGCGTGATCGTCGGACTGGCGAGCGCCTATTCGCTGTCGATCGGGCTCGAGCTGCTGCCTTATGCCGCGATGGCGGGCGCGATCATCGCGCTTCGCTGGATGTGGGACGCGGGCGAGCGCACCCGGCTCGCCGCCTATGCGCTATCGCTCGGCGGCGGTACCGCAGCGGGGTTCGCGGGCTTCGCATCCTACGCCAACCGGGTGATGCGCTGCGACGCGCTGACGCCGGTGTACCTCTCAACGGTAGTGGTCGCCTCGGCGCTGCTGCTCGCGCTCGCTTTCTGGTCGCCGCGCCGGCGGGGCGTCCGCATCGCTGCCGCGCTGGTCGCGGGCGGGATCGTCGCCGCTTTCTTCGCGCTCGCCTTTCCACAGTGCCTCGGCCGGCCCGAACAGGTCTCGCCCGAACTCTACACCAGCTGGCTCGCCAACGTGCGCGAGGCCAAACCGATCTACAAGCATCCGCTGCGCAGCGCCGCGCCGATCGTCGCACTGCCGATCATCGGATTGCTGGGCGCATTGTTCGCGACCTGGCGTGCGCGCCGCACGCCTTCGCTGCTCGGCTGGACCTGCGTCGCGCTGTTCACCGCCTTCTCCTGCCTGATGCTATTGTGGCAGGCGCGCGCGGGACCCGCCGCGCAGCTGATGGCAGTGCCCGGCGCGGTCGCGCTCGCGATCGCGATGCTGCCGTGGATCGCCGGGCCGCGCTGGTGGCCGGCGAAGCTCGCCGCCGCCGCAATGACCTACGTACTCGTCTCGGGCTGGTTCATGACGCTCGCGGTCCGCTACCTGCCGATCGATCGACCCAACGCCTATGTCACCCGCGTCAATCGCGCGACCGGGCGGTGTTTGACGATCCCCGCGATGCAGCCGCTGAACGCTATCCCTGCGCAAACGGTGTTCACCTTCGTCGACCTCGGTCCGCGGCTCATCACGCTGACGCACCACGACGCAATCGCGGGGCCGTACCACCGCAACGGCGACGCGATCCTCGACGTCCAGCACGCCTTCAGCCGATCGCCGGAGGAGGCACGCGCGATCATGAAGCGTCACGGCGCGACGCTGCTGCTCGTCTGCCCCAACATGGCCGAATCGACCAACTACCGCGCCAAGGCGAAGAACGGCTTCTACGACCAGCTGGCGCACGGCAAGGCATTCAGCTGGCTTGATCCGGTGCCGCTGCCGGCCAAGTCACCGTTCCGAGCGTTCCGGATCGGCTAGGGGCCGGATGTGGCGTACCGCGACGGATCGTCGTTCAACTGGGACGTGATGGCGGCGATCTTGCTCGCAATCCCCGCGCTGTGCCTCTGGACGTTAATAGAAGTCGTCGGCGGCAGCCTGGCAGGCGAGGGAGTTGACGGGCCGTGCGGTGGGGGCTTCGCGAGATTTCTCCTCGGCGTCATTGTGATCGGCGCCGGCGCATCCGGCACCGGGTGGCTGATCAATCGTCTGATCGCCTTTGCCGGCCGCTTGCGACGCCGCTAGCGCAACTGCTCCATCACGCCGTCGATCACGAACTGCACCGCCAGCGCGGCGAGCAGCACGCCCAGGATCCGCGTCACCACCGCCTCGATCTTCGCGCCCACCACGCGCATCAGCGGCCCGGCGGCGAGCAGCGCGACGAGCATCAGCGCGAGGTTGGCGAGCAGCGCGCCGAACACCACCAGCGAGCGCTCGAACCCGTTGTTGCGCGCCATCAGCAGCATCACGGTCGCGATCGATCCCGGCCCTGCGATCATCGGCATCGCCATCGGAAAGATCGACACGTCCTCGACCTCGGAGGTCGCCTGAACCTTGGCGGCGCGGTCCTCGCGGCGCTGGGTACGCTTCTCGAACACCATTTCGAGCGCGATCAGGAACAGCATGATCCCACCCGCGATGCGGAAGCTGGCGAGCTCGATGCCGAGGCCGTGGAGCAGCGGCTCGCCGGCGAGTGCAAAGACGAGCAGGATGATCGCCGACACAATCACCGCGCGCACCGCCATCGCGCGGCGGTGCGCCGCGGTCGCGCCTGCGGTCAGCCCGGCGAAGATCGGCGCGCAGCCCGGCGGATCGATCACCACGAAGAAGGTGACGAACGAGGATACGAACAGCTCGAGCATCAGCCGCGCTTCACCAGCGTTGCGCTCACAACGCGTCGTCCAGCGACACGCCCTCGCGACGCGCGGCGGAGACGAGCGTGTTGCGCATCAAGACCGCGATCGTCATCGGACCGACCCCGCCCGGCACCGGCGTGATCGCGCCTGCCACATCGGCCACGGTCGGATCGACGTCGCCGACAAGCCCCGCATCGGTGCGATTGATGCCGACATCGATCACGCTTGCACCCGGCTTGATCCAGTCGGCCTTGACGAAACCGGGGATGCCGACCGCCGCGACGACGATATCGGCGCGGGCGACGTGCGCGAACAGGTCGCGCGTGCGGCTGTGCGTCATCGTCACGGTGCAGCTCTCCGCCAGCAGCAGCTGCCCCATCGGCTTGCCGACGATGTTCGACCGCCCGATCACCACCGCGTCCAGCCCGCTAAGGTTCGGGTGCACGTCCTTCAACAGCATCAGACAACCGAGCGGCGTGCACGGCACGAACCCCGGCAGCCCGGTCGCAAGCCGCCCGGCGTTGACCGGGTGGAAGCCGTCGACGTCCTTGTCAGGATCGATCCGCGTGATGACGCGGCGCTCGTCGATGTGGCGTGGCAGCGGCAGCTGCACCAGGATGCCGTCGACTGCCGGATCGGCGTTCAACCGGTCGACCAGCGCGATCAGTTCGTCCTCCGCCACGTCGGCCGACAGCCGGTGCTCGAAGCTCTCCATGCCCGCGGCGAGCGTCGCCTTGCCCTTGCTCCGGACGTAGACCGAGGAAGCGGGGTCCTCGCCGACAAGCACGACCGCCAACCCCGGCTTGCGCCCCGACGCGGCGACGACGCGCGCCACCTCGGCCGCCACCCGCGCGCGCAGTTTGCTTGCGAAATCCTTGCCGTCGATGATCCGTGCGCTCATGGCCCGGCTCCTTAGGGTCCAGCGGCCAGCTATGCCAGCGCCGCGATGCTCGGCGGCACTTGCGCGATCAGAGCGCGCCGCCGCTCGCCATCGTGCTCGCCGCGACGTTGTTGAGGATGATGTTGGCGATCGCCATCAGCACCAGCACGATCATCGGCGCGAAGTCGATCCCGCTGGTGTTGGGCAAGCGGCGCCGGATCGGGCGATAGAGCGGGTCGGTCAACCGATCGAGCCCGTCATGGAGCGAGCGGATGAAGGGGCTCGACGTGTTGATGACGTTGAACACGATCAACAACGACAACACGAACTGGATGATGATCACCCACCACACGACGTTGAGCAGGACCTGCAGGATCTGGATAATGGTCAGGATCAACACGGGGGTTTCAACTCCGAACGGGGTGCGCCGGTCCTAGCCGATGCGGGCGCGGAGCGAAACGCCTTACGCGACGGCTGGCGAGCGGTTCCAAATGGGCCATCGCCATCTGAGCGACAAGTAACGACTTCAATCAGCAGACCGCGGCTTCTCCCCCGCTGGAACGAGAGCCAATTAGCTACGCCGTATGGCGCATCGCCTAAGCCAAGCGGTCGGCAAGACGTTGACTGCAACATTAGAAGGCAGCTCGTAGAAGTCCATCTCGCGATAGCTCCACGCATAAGGCTTACAGGACCGAAGTGCCGCAGCATGGAGCTCGAGCTGAAACTCAGCCGGCGCACTGCGGATCGATTGAAGAAACGAACGGTCGAGCGTTAAATCAGCGCCAAAGGTGCGCAAACGGCTCTTTCGAACGTAGTCAGCATACACTCCAATGAGGAGCACTGATATGATCATGACGCTGGCGACGTAGAATGGAACGCCAAAAGGCCGCAATTTACGTACTACAATCAGCGGAGCCAGGGCGATCGAGATCACCAGAACCCACAGTCGCCAGTGAAAACCAAGCCTGTCCGGCCATATCAACAAGTCTGCAAGCGGAGCGAAGACGTCACCGCACAATACAATTGCAGACAGGCAGTAAGAGGCAACGGCTAAGCCGATTATTCTTGCCCAGCTAATCACGACTGATTGCTTTCCGGTCAGTCCTCACCCTCGCCGGATCAGCGTACCCGCACCGCGCTTCGTGAAGATTTCCAGCAGCATCGCATGGCGGATGCGGCCGTCGAGCACCACCGCCGCGTCGACGCCTGCCTCCACCGCGGCAACGCACGTTTCCAGTTTCGGGATCATGCCGCCGCTGATCGTGCCGTCGTCGCGCAGCGCCTTGACCTGCGCCGGGTTGAGGTCGGTCAGCAGCTCGCCCTGCTTGTCGAGGACGCCCGCCACATCGGTCAGCAGGAAGAAGCGCGCCGCGCCCAGCGCCGCGGCGATCGCGCCCGCCATCGTGTCGGCGTTGATGTTGTAGGTGTGCCCGTCTGCACCAATTCCAATCGGCGCGATCACCGGAATGATGCCGTCGGCGGACAGCGTGTCGACGATGCGGCGGTCGACCGCGACCGGCTCGCCGACGAAGCCCAGATCGACGTGTCGCTCAATCCCCTGCAGCGGATCGGCGTTGCGGTTGCCGCCGACCTTTTCCGCCTGCACCAGCCCCGCGTCCTTGCCCGAGATGCCGACCGCGCGGCCGCCCGCGCGGCCGATCCAGCTGACGATTTCCTTGTTGATCGATCCCGCCAGCACCATTTCCGCGATCCGCGCCGTCTCCGCATCGGTCACGCGCAGCCCGTCGACGAAGCGCGATTCGACGCCCAGCCGTTTCAGCATCGACCCGATCTGCGGCCCGCCGCCGTGGACCACCACCGGGTTGATGCCCACCGCCTTCAGCAGCACCACGTCCTCGGCGAAGTCGCGCTGTGCCTGTTGGTCGCCCATCGCGTGACCGCCATATTTCACGACGAAGGTCTTGCCGGCGTAGCGTTGCAGGTACGGCAGCGCCTCGACCAAAGTCTCGGCCTTGAGCGACGGTGTGAAGGTGGGTTCGGTCATGGCTGCGCGCGATAGCGGCGGCGGCGCGATTGCGAAAGCACCCGCTACGCCGCCGAACCTTCGACCCGCGCGCGCTTCGCCCGCTGCCGTGCCGCGAGATCGGCCTTCCAGCCGCGCGCGCGCCACCACATGATCACGCCGGTGATGCCCAGCAACGCGGGGATCACGCCGCCCGCGAAGATGATCGCCTGCCACAGCCAGCCCATGTCGGTGCCGTCGTGGATGCGCCGCATCCAGCGCGCGACGCTGGTGCCGCCACGCGCGCGTTCGGCCGCGGCGACGCCGCTGTCGTCGGCGACGGTGACGCTCCGCACCGGCTGCGTGTCGTAGCTGAGCCGCCAGTCGGACGAGCGATCGGTCGGCCACGTGACGCTGCGCAGCCGCGCCTCGGGCACCAGCGGCTTCGCGCGTGCGACAACCGCGGCGATCGACAGCGCCGGGGCGTCGAGCGGCCGTGCCCGCATCATCGCCGCGCGCCCGCCGCCCGCCGGCCCGCGTGCGCCCTCGCCCGTCAGCGCGCCGAAGAACGCGGGAAAGCTGATCCACGCGCCCGTCAGCGACAGCACGAACAGCGGCAGCGCGACCCAGAAACCGGTCAGATAATGCAGGTTGGTGTCGGTGTTGCGATGCCGTCGCCACCTAAGCCCGCGCACCCAGCGGCCGACGGTCGGCCACCACAGCCACAATCCAGTAAAGCTCGACACCATCATCGCGACGCCGATCCAGCCGACGATGCTCCGCCCCAGACCCGGCACCATCAGGCTGCCGTGGATGACGTGCATCGTGCGCACCAACCCGGCGCGGTTGTTCGCCACGTCGAGCACGCGCGCGCTCGGCGGATCGAGGAAGACGGTCGTGCGCGCGGGCGGGCCGCCCTGCGGCTTCGCACCCGGCTTGGGCGCGGTCGCGATCGTCACCGCGACGGGACCGTGGCCGTCCTCGGGCAAAGCGATGCTCGCGACGCGGTCACCGGGTGCGGCACGCGCGCGCGCCGCCGCAACGTAGCGGTCGAGCGGCAGCAGCGCCTGCCCGCTGACCGCGAAGCGCTTGGGGTTGAGCGCGCGGTCGAGCGCGTCGTGCCACACCAGCGCCGCGCCCGTCAGCGAGATCGGGATGATCAGCACCGCCAGCAGCAATCCGATCCACTTGTGGACCTGAAACCACGCCTTGCGCCACCTGATCTTGTTCATGCCGTTCCCCCCGACCCACGCACCGGGCTCGCACGCGGGCTATTGCAAGTCAATCGCAGCTTACGCGTCGGCCCAGCGACGCAGCAGATTGTGGTACACGCCGGTCAGCCGGATCACGGTGGCATCCCCCTGGCCCTTGTCGGTCGCGACCGCCTGCACGCCTTGGTCGAGCTCGAACAGGATGCGCCGTGCGCCGTCGTCGCGCACGATCGATTGCACCCAGAAGAACGAGGCGACGCGTGTTCCCCGCGTGACCGGCTCGACGCGATGCAGGCTGGAGGCGGGGTAGAGCACCATGTGCCCGGCAGGCAGCTTGACGCGCTGCTCCCCGAACTGGTCCTCGATCACCAGTTCGCCGCCGTCGTACGTGTCCGGATCGCTCAGGAACAACGTCGCCGACAGGTCGGAGCGCAGGCGAAAGTCACTGCCGCGCCGCAACCGGATCGCATTGTCGACGTGCATGCCGAACGCCTGCCCGCCGGCGTAGCGGTTGAACAGCGGCGGAAAGACCTTGAGCGGCAGCGCGGCGGCGACGAACAGTGCCGAGCGGCCGAGCGCGTCGAGAACGATCGCCCCGCCCTCGCGCGCGGCGGCGTCGTCTTCGGGCAATTGCTCGTTGCGCTTGGCGAGTGCCGACTGCGGCCCGCTGGTGGCGTTGCCGTCCGACCACGCGCCCACGTCGATCACCTCGCGCAGCCGTGCCACACCGGCCGCATCGAGCATGTCGGGGATCGCGATCAGCATGGCGTTACCTCCTGCATCAGAAGCTGTAGAACAGGCTCAGCACCGCCTGCCGCCGATCGCCCGGCGCGGCCCAGCCGCCGGTCACGACGCCGCTGGTCGCGTTGATGTTGTTGCGCACGCTGGTGAAGTAACGCTCGTCGGTCAGATTCTGCACGTTCAGCTGCAATGTCACGCCTTCGCGGAAGCTGTACGCCATGTAAGCGCGGTGGATCAGGTAATCGTCGACCTTGAACTGCGGCGCGATCTGACCGTCGACGGCGACGACGGGCGAATTGCCGTAGAACGACCCCTGGTAGGTCAGCCCGTAGCCGATCTCCAAACCGAACGGCAGGCGATAGGTGGTGAACAGGCTGCCCGAATGCTCGGGCGTCTGCACCAGCCGGCTTCCGGCCTGCGGGTCGGGGATCGCGACCGAGTTGGTGCATCCGTTGCCGGCGAGGTTGGTCGCCGAGCCGCGCGGGTTGTCGCGGCAGAAGTTGGACACCGATTGAACCACATTGCTGTCGAGATAGGTGTAATTGGCGAAGATGGTCCAATTGCGCGTCACATTGCCGCTCGCGCCCAAGGCGATGCCGTCGACGCGGCTGCGCCCGTCGAGCACCTGCAGCGACGCGGGCAGCGACGGATCGTTCGAGGGCACGCGGTAATTGGTGCGCTCGTTGCGGAACGCGGCGGCGGTCAGCTCCAGTCGGCGATCGAACAGCCCGGCCTTGACGCCGACCTCGTAGTTTTTGGCGGTCTCCGGCGCCACCGCGCACGGATCGGCCGCGGCGGCGGTCGCGAGCGTGCCGCAGCCAAGCCGCACGGTCGCCGATGACGGTGTGCGCGCGTTGCCGTAGCCGGCGTAGACGCTGACGTCGCGCACCGGGTGGAACACCGCGCCGATGCGGTAGGAGAACAGCCGTTCGCGGCTGACCTGCGGCAGTTGCGCGAGCGGCGCGACCTGTGTCGTGCCCGGCGGCACGAACGCCAGCGGATGCGCGCGGAAGGTGTTGCGGTTGGTCTCCCACCTGACCCCGCCGTTCAGCTCGAAAAAGCGCCCGAGTTCGAGCGTGTCGAACGCGTAGACCGCCAGGTTGCGCGACTCCGCGGAAGAGACCGCGATCACCGTGCGATTGACCGGCCCGGTGTAGGTCGTGTCGGGGGCGACGATCGGGAGCGGCGGCAGCGTCACCGCGGCACCCGCCGCAGTGCGCGTCAGCGACCCTTGCGTCAGGTCGTAATCCTCCAGCGTGCCCGCCACACCGATGTTGGCGACGTTGCGCACGCCGCCCTTCGCGCCGTTCTCCACGCGCAGGTCGGTTTGGTTGAACAGCAGCTGGTTCTCCTGCTCGCGCAGCAACCCGCGCGGGCCGGAGGGTTGCCAGAAGCCGGGCCGCAGCCCCGCCGGGCAGGGCGCGCCGACGGTGCCGTTGATCGTCTGCGTCACCGGCTGGCGGTTCGTTTCCGCCAGGCAGAAGGTACCCTGCGGCGCGCTCGTCACGCTGTTCTGCCCGACGCGCTGCCACCACGTCAGATTGCGGACCGAGATCTGATCGTTGACCGCGTGGCGAAACGTCGCGGTCAGGCGGTCGACCGTCACGTCCTGCCGGTCGAGATTGACGATGCCGTAGTAATCGGAGCGACTGGTGCCGGGCAGCGGCCCATCGTTCACCGGCGTCACGAAATAGGGTACGCCGTAGATCGGCGTGTTGCGATCCTCCTGATGGACGTAGGCCAGCGTCAGGCTGGTCGGCCCGCCGACGCCGATCGTGATCGCGGGCGCCACGCCCCAGCGCTTCATCCGCTCGACATCGCGTCCGGGCACGTCGTTGCGGTGGTACACGCCGTTCAGCCGCACCGCGACCATGTCGCCGACGCGCTGGTTCGCGTCGATCGCGGCGCGGTAGTAATCGTCGGTGCCGATCGCCGCTTGCGCGATCGTCAGTTCTTCCGCGCGCGGCTCCTTGCTGACGAGGTTGATCGTGCCGCCGACGCTGCCCGATCCGTTGAAGACCGAATTGGCGCCGTTGTAGACCTCGATCTGCTGCAGGTTGAACGGATCGGTGCGGCTGTACTGCGCGCTGTCGCGGACGCCGTCGATCGTAATGTCGTTGTTGGCGGAAAAGCCGCGCAGGTTGATCGAGTCGCCGTAGCCGCCGCCGCCCTCGCCCGCGCCGAAGGTAATGCCGGGGATCGTCTGCAACGCGTCGCGTAGGGTGAGCAGGTTCTGCTTACGAAGCGTCTGGTCGGAGATAACGGTGATCGTCTGCGGCGTGTCGATCAGCGCGGAGGTCGCCTTGGGGCTCTCGACCGCGGGCGGCTTGGCCTCGAGCGTGCCCGTCACGACGATGTCATCGCGGTCGATCTGCGCGCGACCGTCCTGTGTGCGCGCGGCAGCGCTGTCCGCGACCGGCGCGGCGCCGGGAACCTCGGCCAGCGCGGGCGCGCTGGCGATAAAGCCGACGCACGACAGCGCCAGGAACGGCGACACGGCAGATGACATGAAACGAACCCCCTTGTTATGGAAGTTCAGCTATTGAGAGTCACTCTCACTGTCAACGCTAATGCGATCCAGTCGCATCTCCGTTATGGGATTGTGTCAGCACCCAGGTGCGCAGCGCGCTGGCGAGGTTCGGCGGATCGTCGGCGACGATCCTGAGCGCATCGACCTGCGCCACCAGCGCCGACAACGGCAGCGCGCGCGCGATCGCGGCCTCCTCCAGCGCTTGCCAGAACAGCGGTTCAAGGCTGATCGAGGTCTGATGCCCCGCGATCGTGATTGAGCGTTTGACCGGGCCGACGAACCCGCCGGGCGGCGCGGTGATCACGCGGATGCCCCGATCACGCCAGCGCAGCGTCTACTATGGCACGCGCGTGAATTTCGGTTGTGCCGAACAGCGGTACGGCGCTGTCCGCCGCACCGACCAGCAGCATGATCTCGGTGCAGCCGAGGATGATCGCCTCCGCCCCGCGCGCGACCAGCCGCGCGATCACGTCGCGGTACAGCGCACGCGACGAGTCGAGTACCGTGCCCCGCACCAGCTCGCGGTAGATCACGTCGTGCACGATCCCGCGATCGGCGCGCGTCGGCACGATCACGTCGAGGCCGCGCGCCTGCAACCGATCGACGTAGAACGGCTGCTCCATCGTGAAGGCGGTGCCGAGCAGGCCGACGCGGGTGAACCCCGCCCGCGTCACTGCGTCGGCGGTCGCGTCGACGACGTGGATCAGCGGCAGGTCGACGCCTTCGGTGATCGCGTCCGCAACGCGGTGCATGGTGTTGGTGCACAGCCCAAGCAGCTCGGCGCCGCCGCGCTCCGCCGCCCGTGCCGCCTCGACCATACGCGCCGCCAGCACGTCCCACTCGCCATCGTGCTGGAGCGCGACGATCTCGGCGAAATCGACCGATACCATCACGCTCTTCGCCGAATGCGTTTCGCCTATTCGGCGTCGCACCTCCTGGTTGATGATGCGATAATAGTGCGCCGAGCTCTCCCAGCTCATCCCGCCGATCAGGCCGATGGTGCGCACCGTCCGCTACTCCGCGTCGAACAGCGCCGCGAGCTGCTCGATAATCGTGCCGCCCAGTTGCTCGGCATCCATGATCGTCACCGCGCGACTGTAGTAGCGTGTCACGTCGTGCCCGATCCCGATCGCGACCAGCTCGACCGGCGAGCGACGCTCGATCCAGTCGATCACCTGGCGCAGGTGGCGTTCCAGATAGCTGCCCGAATTGACGCTGAGCGTCGAATCGTCGACCGGCGCACCGTCGGAGATGACCATCAGGATGCGGCGCTCCTCGGGCCGCGCCATCATCCGCGCGTGCGCCCACATCAACGCCTCGCCGTCGATATTCTCCTTGAGCAGCCCTTCGCGCATCATCAACCCGAGCGAGGTGCGCGCGCGCCGCCACGGCTCGTCAGCCTTCTTGTAGACGATGTGCCGCACGTCGTTGAGCCGGCCGGGCTGCGGCGGGCGGCCCGCCGACAACCACGTCTCGCGCGATTGACCGCCTTTCCAGGCGCGCGTGGTGAAGCCCAGAATCTCGGTCTTGACCCCGCAGCGCTCCAGCGTGCGCGCGAGGATGTCGGCGGAAATCGCCGCGATCGAGATCGGACGCCCGCGCATCGAACCCGAATTGTCGATCAGCAGCGTGACTACGGTGTCGCGGAAATCGGTCTCGCGCTCGATCTTGTAGCTGAGCGACTGCCCCGGCGCGGTCACCACCCGCGCCAGCCGCGCGGCGTCGAGCAACCCTTCCTCCTGATCGAAATCCCACGAGCGCGATTGCTGCGCCATCAATCGCCGCTGCAGCCGGTTGGCGAGTTTGGACACCGTCGACTGCAGGTGGACGAGCTGCTGGTCGAGATAACCGCGCAGCCGCGCCAGCTCGTCGGCGTCGCACAGGTCGGTTGCCGCCACGACCTCGTCGAACTGCGTCGACCAGACCTTATAGTCGAATTGCGGCATGTGGTCGGACGGCGGACGGTTGGGGCGGACGGGCTGCATCCCCTCCTCGCCCTCGTCGCCGGGCTCGCCGTCGACGTCGTCCATGTCGTCGCCGTCGGTTTCCTGACCCTCGCCCTCCTGCTCGTCCGACTGGCGCTCTTGCCCACGCGCCTCGGTCTGCGCCTCGCCCTCGCTCCCTTCGGCCTCGCCCTCGTCGGCCTCGTCGCTGTCCTCGCCCTCGCCGCCGGCCTCGTCCTCGCCGCCTTCCTCGTCGCTCTCCTCCGGCACCTGCTCGCCCTCGACGAGTTCGAGGTCCTCAAGCAGCTTGCGCGTCAGCCCCTGGAACGCGCGCTGGTCGTCGAGCACCAGCGACAGGGCCTCCAGGTCGACGCGCTCGCCGACCCAGTCGCGCACCAGCGCCAGTCCCGGCTCGCTCGCGACCGGCGAGGGCAGCCCGGTCAGCGCCTCGCGCACCATCAGGCCGAGCGCGGTCGACAGCGGCACCTCGCTCTGCTGGCGAGCACGCGTGATCGGGTCGGCGCGCAGCCGCACGTCGAGCGCGGTGGCGAGATTGTCCGCAATCCCCGCGTACCCGCGACTGCCCAGCGCCTCGACCCGCGCGGTCTCGACCGCGTCGTAGACGGCGCGTGCCACGGCCTCGGCCGGCGCACCGCGCGCGTGGAGCGCGGTGTCGTGATGCTTCAGCCTGAGCGCAAACGCATCGGCGAACCCGCGCGCTTCCGCCACCTGATCCGCGGGCAGCGAGCGCGCGGGCATCGGCACACGGATGTGCTTGCCCGACTGGGACGGCGCGTCGGCGGTAAAGGCGAGCTCCACCTCCGCCTCGTCCGACAGCGCGCGCGCGGTGCCGCCGAGGACGTTCTTGAACCGGTCGAGGGGCGTGTCGCTCGCCATTTACGCCTTCGCGGCCACGCTCTCGGGCAGGTCTTTCCCGAACACGCGCTGGTAATATTCCGCCACCAGCGGCCGCTCGGCGTCGTCGCACTTGTTGAGGAACGAGAGCCGGAATGCGAAACCCACGTCCTTGAAGATCAATGTGTTCTGCGCCCAGGTGATGACGGTGCGCGGGCTCATTACGGTGGAGATGTCGCCGTTAATGAAGCCCTTGCGCGTCAGGTCGGCGACGCGGACCATGTTCTCGACCGTCTTCTTGCCCTCGGGCTTGTCATACTCGCCCGATTTGGCGAGCACGATGTTCGCCTCGGTTTGCGCCGGCAGGTAGTTCAAGGTGACGACGATGTTCCAGCGGTCCATCTGGCCCTGGTTGATCTGCTGCGTGCCGTGATACAGCCCGCTGGTGTCGCCCAGACCGACCGTATTGGCGGTCGCGAACAGCCGGAAATACGGGTTGGGGCGCAGCACGCGATTCTGGTCCAGCAGCGTCAGCTTGCCCTCGGTTTCCAGCACGCGCTGGATCACGAACATCACGTCGGGACGCCCCGCGTCATATTCGTCGAAGACGAGCGCGGTCGGCGTCTGCAGCGCCCAGGGCAGCAGGCCTTCGCGGAACTCCGTCACCTGCTGGCCTTGGCGCAGCACGATCGCGTCGCGTCCGATCAGGTCGATGCGGCTGATATGCGCGTCGAGGTTGATGCGGATGCACGGCCATTTCAGCCGCGCCGCGACCTGCTCGATGTGGCTCGACTTGCCGGTGCCGTGATAGCCCTGCACCATGACGCGGCGGTTGTGCGCAAACCCCGCCAGGATCGCGAGCGTGGTGTCGGGATCGAACACATAGGCGGGGTCGAGGTCGGGCACGCGCTCGTCGGCCTCGGAGAAGGCGGGCACCTCCATGTCGCTGTCGATCCCGAACAGGTCGCGCACGCCGACCATCTTGTCGGGCGCGTCCATGATCGTGCTGTCCCGGCTGTCGGGCTGGGTGTTGGAGAGGTCGTTCATCGAGCTTGAGCCGCTTGTTTAAGAGTTGCCGCAATCAGTGCGAAGGGATCGCGTTCGCGTCAACCCGCGCGTGGGCGTCGGCCCGGCATGCACCGGCAGATGGAACGGTGAGGATAACGCCCCGGCGTTCGCGAGGTTGCCCGCGTTGGTACGCGTCCGCACGAAAGACGAGCGCGGCTTCGTTACGCTCACTCCAACGACAAGGTGGTTGCGTTCGCCGGCGTCTCGCTCATGCTGCTGCTCGGATCGACTCGCTAGAAGGAGGCCTGCCTGTGCCGCGGATGATCTTCGTCAACTTGCCGGTCAGCGACGTCGCGCGCTCCACCGCCTTCTACCAGGCAATCGGGTTCACGTTGAACCCGGACTTCTCGAACGCGCAGGCGAGCGCGATGGTATGGTCGGACGCGATCCACGTCATGCTGCTCGACCGCGGCTTTTACGCGACCTTCACCGACAAGCCGATCGCCGACACCCACGCCACCAGCGCGGCGCTGCTGTGCCTGTCGTTCGACAGCCGCGACGAGGTGGATGACATCAGTCGGGCCGCGGTCGCGGCGGGCGGACGCGAAACGCGCGCGGTAACCGATCAGGGCTTCATGTACGGCGGCGCGTTCGAGGACCCCGACGGACACACGTTCGAGACCGTGTTCATGGACACGGCCCCGGCCGCGGACTGACCTTAAGGCAGGAGAAAATGGGCCAATGACCTACGTCAACGGGTTCGTGACGCCGGTGCCCAGCGACGGGTGTGACGCCTATGTCGCCGCAGCAGGAGAGGCGTGGCCGTTGCTCGCCGAGTACGGCGCGCTCCAGATGATGGAGAATTGGGGCGACAAGGTGCCGACCGGCACGCGCACCGACTTCGCACGCGCCGTCGCGTTGCAGGACGGCGAAACGGTCGTGTTCAGCTGGGTGCTGTGGCCCGACCGCGACACCGCGGAACGCTGCGAGGCCGCGATGCACAGCGACGAGCGGTTTCAGACGCTGTCCATGCCGTTTGACGGCGCGCGCATGATCTTCGGCGGGTTCGAGACGGTGTTCCATGCCGGCGCCGGTGCGACCGGCGGCTGAGCGCGCTCACGCGAAGGCGGGTGCCTGCCGTAATTGCTGGTAGGCCGCGATCACCTTGGTCAACCGTTCCTCATGGCTGCGATCGCCGCCGTTGCGGTCGGGATGATATTTGCGCACCAGTTCGGAATAGCGTTTGCGCAAGGCTGCGCGGTCGGCATCGGGCGCGAGGCCGAGAGTGTCGAGGCTGCGGCGATCCTCACCCGACAAGGGCTTGCCGTCGCGTCGCTCGGGTGCCGTCGTGCGGCGAAAGCGCGCGCCGATCGCGTCGAGCGGATCGGCGTAATCGGCCCAGCGCGGCGGCTGGTCGCCCTGACCCGCACGTGCGAAGGCGCGGGTCTCGCGCTCCCACCCCGCGGTCGGGCTCTGCGCACGGTGGATCTCGTCGGCGCTCATGCCCTCGAAATAATTGTAGCCCGCGTTGAACGCGCGGACGTGGTCGAGGCAGAACCAGCGGAAGCGCGGCGGCGCGTCGCCGCTGCCTGGACCATCCAGCGGTGGCGCGCGGAACTCGCCCGCCTCAGCGCAGCCCGGATGATCGCAGGCACGCTGGCTGTTCTCGACGCGGCCGTGGAAACGCGTCTGCGGTCTGTCCTTCCTGATCGACACGATGGTTGAGCCTGGCGCCTTTCCCGCAAAAACTGCCTATATGGGGCCGATGACCGACCCTGCCACCGCTTCCGTCACTCCGCCCGGCCCTGTCGAGCGCGCGATCAACGAGCGCCTGACTGCCGCGCTGTCCCCCACCCACCTGCGCGTGATCAACGAGAGCGCACAGCACCGCGGCCACATGGGCGATGACGGATCGGGCGAGAGCCACTTCCGCGTCGTGATCGAGAGCGCGGCCTTCGCCGGCCAGTCGCGCGTCGCGCAGCAGCGGCTGGTCAATCGCGCGCTCGCCGACCTGCTCGCTGACCACATCCACGCGCTCGCCATCGAGGCGCGCGCGCCGGCGGAGGCAGTCGGGTGACGATGAAATTATGGTACTGGCCCGAAATTCAGGGCCGCGGCGAGTTCATCCGGCTTGCGCTGGAAGCCGCCGGCATCGCGTACGAGGATTGCGCGCGCGTGAGCGGCGCCGACGCGCTGATCGCCGACCTTGATGCGCGCAAGGGCCGCGCACCGTTCGCGCCGCCCTATCTCGACATCGATGGCTTCACGATCGCGCAGGTCGCCGACATCCTGCTCTACCTGGGCGATCGCCACGATTTGGCGCCATCGCGGATCGCCGATCGCTACTGGGTGCACCAGTTGCAACTCACGATCGCGGATTTGGTCGCGGAGGTTCACAACGTCCACCATCCCGTCGCCGTGATGGACTATTACGACGACCAGAAGCCTGAGGCGGCACGCGCGGCGCGGCAGTTTCGCGAGGAACGCCTGCCCAAGTTCCTCGACTATTTTGAGCAGGCGGCCGAGTGCAACGACGGGCCGTGGATGATCGACCACCGCTGGACCTATGCCGACACGTCGTTGTTCCAGCTGATCGAGGGACTGCGCTACGCATTCCCGCGCCGGATGGCGACGCTCACGCCCGATTACCCCGCGCTCGCGCGCATCCACGGGCTCGTCGCCGATCTGCCGGGGATCAGGCAGTATCTCGCCAGCAATCGGCGCATCGCGTTCAACGAACAGGGCATCTTCCGCCATTATCCCGAACTCGATGACGAGTGACGTGTCCGCGATGACCGTACGCGTCCCGCGGCCTGCGGCGCGCATCCTGCTGGTCGACGCGCAAGCCCGCGTGCTGCTGTTCCGCTTCACGCCTGCCGACCGGGCCCCCTTGTGGTGCACGCCCGGCGGTGCGGTCGATCCGGGCGAAAGCTACGAGGCGGCGGCGCGGCGCGAGCTGTGGGAGGAGACCGGGCTCGACCGCGACTGCGGACCACAGGTTGCGCGCCGCGTCGTCGACTTTCTCACCTTCGACCGGGTCGAGGTGACTGCGGACGAACGCTGGTTCCGCGTCGATGTCGAGCACCACAATGTCTCGGGCGCGGCACTGACCGATCAGGAACGCGAACTGATGGCGGAGGCGCGCTGGTTCACGCGCGACGAACTCGCCGACTGGGCGGAAGTGATTTATCCCGCCGATCTGCTTGCCATGCTGGAGGAAACCGATGTCCACGCCCCCAAATGACGGCGACGCGCTGATCCTGCAGACGCTCGCCCCCGCAACGCACGATCTGGGCGGGTTCAAGGTCTATCGCACGCTGCCGCACAAGGAGCGGACGATGGTCGGTCCGTTCCTGTTCTTCGACCAGATGGGACCGGCGCACCTGCCGCCCGGCGACGGCGTCGACGTGCGCCCGCATCCGCACATCGGGCTGTCGACCGTCACCTATCTGTTCGACGGCGCGTTCCAGCACCGCGATTCGCTCGGCAGCGACGTGCGGATTACGCCGGGCGCGGTGAACCTGATGACCGCGGGCTCGGGCATCGTCCACTCGGAGCGGTCGCCGCAGGACGTGCGTGCCGATGGTCCCGCACTCGCCGGCATCCAGACCTGGCTCGCACTGCCCGACCACCTGGAGGAGCATGATCCCGCGTTCGAGCATGTCGCCGCCGACGCATTGCCCGAGATTGCGTATGCCGGTGCCCGCGCGCGCGTCATCATGGGAACGCTCTGGGGCGAGCGTGCGCCGACCACGACCTGGGCCGACACAATCTACGCCGACATAACGCTAGATGCGGGCGGCAGCGTGCCGGTCGACCATTCTACTGACGAGCGCGCAATCTATCTGGCGCATGGTCAGGCGACGCTCGACGGCATGACGCTCGAGCCGCAGCGGCTCTACGTGCTGCGCCCGGGCACCAAGGCGACGCTCAGGTCGGAAACGGGCGGACGCGTGATGCTGGCTGGCGGCGCGGCCTTCTCGACCCCGCGCCACGTATGGTGGAATTTCGTGTCCTCGTCGCGCGACCGCATCCGCGAGGCACGACGCGCGTGGAAGGCGGGCGAGTTCGCGGACGTACCAGGCGATGACAAGGAGCGCATCCCGCTTCCCGAAGTCCCGAAAACGGTCAGTTACCCGTAAGTCAAAATCGCGCGCGCCTCTTGATCCGTGTCATCGTAAAGATCACAGCAAGCATAAGGGGCTGATCGTGTGAGCGTGCCTCCTGCGTGAGGGGACGGCATGAGAGCGGAAGACCTGCGCGGCGGCACCAACCGCCCCGGCGTGCCGGCATCGGCGTTCGCGATGCCACCGGGGCTCGCCGTCCGCTACGACCTGCCCGCGCCCGACCTGCTCGAGCTCGTCAGCGGTTACGCCAGCTACGGCGACGGCAACCGTGCCGAGATGATCAACTGGTTCCTGCCCGCGCCACCGATGATCTGCGTGCTGCTGGATGCAGGGCCGGTCGGGATCGCGATCCGCAACCACCGCTTCGCGCCTGCACCGGTCAGCGTGTACGGCGCAACCAGCAGCGCGTTTCGCGCGACGACCAACGGCGGCATCCAGGTCGGCATCGGGCTGACCGCGCTCGGCTGGGTGCGGATGTTCCCGCAACCGGCCTCTGCCTTCCACAACCGCGTCGTCCCGCTCGATCAGGTGCTGCCCGCCGGCATTGCGGAGCGGCTATTGGGCGAGTTGGAGAAGCTTAGCGACGAGACGCTGATCGCACCCACACTCGACGCGCTTTTGGCGCCGCTGTTCACCCGCCGCCACCCGCACGAGGACGCCATTCGCGACTTCACGCGGTTGATGCTGGTCGACGGCGTGATCGAGATTGCGGACACGGCCGATCGATTGGGGCTGACCGTCGCCACGCTGCGGCGGATCGCGATGCAGGCGTTCGGCATGCCCCCCAAGCTGCTGCTGCGCCGCGCACGCTTCCTGCGCTCGCTGGTCAAGCTGCTCGGCTCGGGCGAGCCGATGGGCTATCATCTGATCGACAGCAGCTACTACGACGCGTCACACTTCCTGCGCGATGCCAATACCTTTCTAGGCATGCCGCCGCGGCGCTTCCTTGCGCAGGGTACGACCTTCCTGACCGCGAGCATGGTCGCGCGCGCGGCGGCGATCGGCCCCGCAACGCAGGCCCTGCACGCCCTGCCGCGTCAGTCCGCCTCGTAGGCGCCGCGGCGCATGACATAGTCGCGCGTTTCGTAAGGCGGTGACAGGCCCTCGACCCAGGCGCCGTGCGCGTGCGTGAGCGCGACGAGTTCCATCGGCGTCGTCCCCGGCCAGCATTGCACCCGCACCTCATGCCGGTGCAGGTCGCGGTTCGGCTCCATCATCACCCAGGCGAGCGGCCGCTCCGCGCTCGCCCGCGCGCCAGCCGCGGCCATCGCGTCGCGAATGCGCGCGCGGCCCTCGGGCAGCAGATACTGCCACACGACCGAGTGCATCAGCACGCGCGTGACCCCCGCCGGCTGCGGCTCGGCCAGCCGTGCCTCGACCCAGTCGGCCGCGTCGCCCTGCACCAGATCGACGCCGTGGGCGCATACCATCTCGATCGCGGTGTCGAGCCGCGCCTGCCGCTCGGCCGCATCGACCCAGACGTAACCCTGCAACCGCTCCGCCGCTGCCGGTTGCGCGACATCGACCGGCGCGATGTCGACGCCGCGCGCGGATACGACCTCGATCGGCACCGCAGGCGGTGGCGCGCCGCGCCACTCGGGGCGGATCGGCAGCGGCGATCCGGACGGTCCCGCCGCGACGCCGCCCAGATCGAAGCGCATCCGACCGATCAGCAGGTTAAGCCCCGCGCTCGACCCGATCTCCAGCACCTCGACGCGTGGACCGAAGCGCGCGGCAACGTGGAGCAAACCCGTCATCAATCCCGCTGACCGCGCCGCCTCGTTAGTCTGCGGCGGACCATCCAGCCACGTCAGCAAGTCTTCGTCGAGCCGCGCCACCGCGCCGTCCAGCGCGTCGTCGACATTGCCCGCCTCAATAATCACGCTGGAAAACACCCGCGAGAGGTCGGCATCTGCGCCGCGCCGATGAAGCGCGTGCAGCCCGCCGACCAGCCGCAACACGATCGCGTCCGCGACCGGTTCGCCCGCCCAGTCGAGCACGCGTCGCCCGATCTGCGTGTCGCGCGTCAGCACGCGCCCGAGCGAACGCGACACGCGCGCGGTGATCGGCGCCGCCATCGCGTCGCAATATTGCGCCTGCACCTCGAACGCCGCCCGGTTCTCCGCCTCGCTCGCCATCGGCCCTCTCCCTTTCCTCGCCGACATTGCGCCCCTTTCACAGCGCTCGTAAAGCCCGCGGCATGTCCGCCGAACAGCCGCCAGTCGACCAACACGACGTGACCGTCATCGCGGTGCCCAAGGGCCGCATCCTCGCCGAGGCACTGCCGCTGCTCGCGCGCGCCGGCGTCGTGCCCGAGCCTGCATTTTCAGACGAGAACAGCCGCGCGCTGCGCTTCGCGACGCAGGATCCGCGCATCGCGCTGATCCGCGTCCGCGCGTTCGATGTCGCCACCTTCGTCGCGCACGGCGCGGCGCAGCTCGGCATCGTCGGGTCGGACGTGCTCGCCGAGTTCGACTATCCCGAACTCTACGCGCCGGTCGACCTCGGCATCGGGCATTGCCGTCTGTCGGTCGCGGAGCCGGCCGCGCTCGCCGAGCACGACGACCCGCGCGGGTGGAGCCACGTGCGCGTCGCGACCAAATACCCGCACCTGACCGCGCAGCATTTCGCGCGCCGCGGCGTGCAGGCGGAGTGCATCAAGCTGAACGGCGCGATGGAGCTCGCCCCGCTGCTCGGCCTCGCGCCGCGCATCGTTGATCTCGTCTCCTCGGGGCGGACGCTGAAGGAAAATGGACTGGTCGAGGTCGAGCCGATCATGGACGTGTCCGCGCGGCTCGTCGTCAACCGTGCCGCAATGAAAACGCGCGCGCACGTCTTTCCGCTGGTGGAGGCGTTCCGCCGTGCGGCCTCGGCACAGGAGCGGGCGGCGTGATCCGGCTCGACGCCGCCGACGCGAATTTCGCCGTCGCGTTCGACGCGTTGGTCGACGATCGTCGCGAGACCTCGGTCGATGTCGCGCGCGACGTGTCGACCATCATCCGCGCGGTGCGCGACGAGGGCGACGCCGCGCTCCACGCTTTCACGCAGAAGTTGGACCGGCACGATCTGAACGAGACCGGCTGGCGCGTCGACGCCGCCGACTGCGCCGCGGCGTTCGATGGGCTCGAGCCCGAACTGCGCGCCGCGCTCGAACTCGCCGCCGCACGCATCCGCGCCTATCACGAGCGGCAGCGGCCCACGGACACCGACTTCACCGATGCGGCGGGCGTGAGGCTCGGCGCACGCTGGCGCGCGGTCGATGCGGCGGGCATCTACGTGCCGGGCGGCCGCGCGGCTTATCCATCGACGCTGCTGATGAACGCCATCCCGGCGCGCGTCGCCGGGGTCGAGCGCCTGGTCGTCGTCACCCCAACGCCCGAAGGCGAGATCAACCCGCTAGTCCTCGCCGCCGCGCACCTCGTCGACGCAGACGAGGTGTGGCGCGTTGGCGGGGCGCAGGCGATCGCCGCGCTCGCCTACGGTACCGACCGCATCGCGCGCGTCGATGTCGTAACGGGTCCGGGCAATGCCTGGGTCGCCGAGGCGAAGCGGCAGGTCTACGGCGTGGTCGGCATCGACATGGTCGCGGGACCGAGCGAGATCGTCGTGGTTGCTGACGGACAGAACGACCCCGAGTGGATCGCCGCCGACCTGCTCAGCCAAGCCGAGCATGATGTCACGACGCAGTCGATCCTGCTGACCGACGATGCCTACTTCGCCACAAGGGTTGAGGAAGCGGTCGAGCGCCAACTCGCCGACCTGCCGACCGCCGCCACCGCGCGCGTAGCGTGGGAAGATAACGGCGCGGTCGTCGTGGTGCCGACGCTCGCCGACGCGATTCCGCTGGTCGACCGGCTAGCACCCGAGCACATCGAGTTCGCCTGCGACGACCCGCGCGCGCTGTTCGATCGGCTGCGCCACGCCGGCAGCGCCTTCCTCGGCCGCCACACGCCCGAGGCGATCGGGGACTATGTCGCGGGTCCGAACCACGTCCTACCAACGGGGCGCCGCGCGCGCTTCGCGAGCGGCCTCGGCGTCACCGACTTCATGAAGCGGACAAGCTTCCTGCAACTCGACGAGACCGCGCTCAACGAACTCGGTCCCGCGACGGTCGCGCTCGCGAACGCGGAGGGGCTGCCCGCGCACGCCAAATCGGTCGCGCTCAGGATCAGGGCCAACCGCTAACCGCTCGTCGCCCCGGAGCCGATCGGGGGCGACGAAGGCGCTTCTTTTACCCCGCCGACGCCATCTCGGCCGCGCGATTGGCCTTGCCCGTCGCCATCGCGGTCAGCTTGTCGTCGGTGGCATATTCCTCCGCCAGCGTTTCCTTCAGGATCGACGCAATCTCGCCGCGTCCCATCTGCTCGGCCCAGGCGATCAGCGTGCCGTAACGTGCGATCTCATAATGCTCGACCGCCTGCGCCGCCGCGATCAGCGCGGCGTCGAGCACCGCCTTGTCGGCGATCTCGCCCGCGACCTCGTTCGCTTCCTTGATGATGCCGTCGATCGCCGGGCAGGTAACGCCTGTTGCCTTCTCGCCCATTAGCCCGAAGATGCGGTCGAGCCGGTCGATCTGCCCCCGCGTCTCGCTCAGATGCTGCTCGAACCCCGCCTTCAACCCCGCGTCGCTCGCCTTGTCGATCATCTTGGGTAGCGCCTTGGTGATCTGGTTCTCGGCGTAATAGACGTCCTGCAACTGGTGCAGGAACAGGTCGTCAAAGGTTTTGATGTCCTTGGTGAACAGGCCCATGTTCGTCGCTCCCGTGATTGATGAGCTGATAACGGTGCGCACGGGCAAGTCGTTGCGCTATCAAGGCAAATTGCGGTCGAGCGGTGCCGACGCGAGGACGGGCGCCGCTCGGGGGTGACGAACGGCGCACGCGCGACTACATCGCCGCCCTTATGTCCCGCACCGCTGCCCGATCGCGCGCCCGCGCCGCCGCCCGCCTCGCCGCCGTTCAGGCGCTCTACCAGCATGAGATGGAGGGGACCAGGATCCCGCAGCTGCTGACCGAGTTCCACCACCACCGGCTGGGCGCGACGATCGAGGATGTCGAGTATGCCGACGCCGACATCGCCTTCTTCGACGATCTGGTATCGGGCACGCACGCGCGACTCGATGAGGTCGACCGGCTGATCGCCGCGCGGCTGTCGTCGGGGTGGAGCTTCGACCGGCTCGACAAGCCGATGAAGGCAATCCTGCGCGTCGGCACCTACGAACTGCTGGCGCGCAGCGACGTGCCGGTCGGCGCGGCGATCAGCGAGTATGTCGACGTGGCCGACGCCTTCTACGAACGGCGCGAGAAGGGTTTCGTCAACGGCATCCTCGACGCCGTCGCCAAGGACGTGCGCGGCGCGAGCGTTCCTGCCGCTGACGCCGGGCAAGGCTGACGATGGGCGAAGTCGTCAACCTGCGCCTTGCGCGCAAGGCGAAGGCGCGTGCCGAGGCAGAGACGACCGCCGCCACCAACCGCGCCGCCTTCGGCCGTACGAAAGCGGAGAAGCAGCGCGACGCGGCCGAGCGCGACCGGCTCGACGCCACGCTCGACGGCGCACGGCGCGAGCGCGACTGACGCGGGTGAGTGACTTCACCGCGCGAGCCGCTACCCTCGTCGCGTGACCTTCTTCGAGAGCCTTCTCGCGCTGATGCTCGCCGCGGTGGCGATGCTGCAGGTCGCGCGCCGCCTGTCGCTGCCCTACCCGACCGTGATGGCCGCCGCGGGCGTCGCGGTCGCCGCGATCCCGGGCGCGCCGGTGCTGTCGATCGATCCCGCCACCGCGCTCGCGCTGTTCATCGCGCCGATCCTGGTCGATGCGGCCTTCGACTTTCCCGTAGGCGCGGCGCGGCGGCTGATGCTGCCGCTGATCGTCTACGCGGGGGTGGCGGTGCTCGCGACCGCGGGGTTCGTCGCCTGGATCGGCTGGTACACGATCGGCCTCCCGGTCGCCGCTGCGCTGACACTCGGCGCGATCGTTGCGCCGCCCGACGCGGCCGCGGCCACCGCGGTGCTGACCAACCTGCCCGTCGCCAAGCGGGTCGAGGCGGTGCTGAAGGGCGAGAGCCTGTTCAACGACGCGACGGCGCTCTTGCTGTTCAACGCCGCGCTTGCCGCGCAGATGAGCGGCACGTTCGACTGGGGCACCGGTGCTCGCTTCGCGCTGGCGGCACCCGGCGGCATCGTGTTCGGCATCGCCTACGGGCTGCTGGTGCGCCGGTTGCAGCCGCACGTCGAGAAGACGGTCGGCGGCACGCTCCTGCAGTTCCTGCACGCCTTCGTCGCCTGGATCGTCGCCGAGCATCTGCATCTGTCTGCCGTGCTCGCGGTGGTGGCGAGCGCGATGACGATCGCGGCGAACACGAACCGCACCACGCCCAGAATGCGCGTCCACTCCTACGCGGTGTGGACCACCGTCGTGTTCCTGTTGAACGTCTTCGCCTTCCTGCTGATGGGCGAGCAGTCACGCAACATCCTGTCGGCAATGTCGGGGCAGGAACTGGTCAACGCCGGCTGGCTCGCCCTGTGGGTGGTCTTGGGGGTGGTCGCCACGCGGTTGCTGATCGCGTTCGGCTATCGCGGCGTCGTGCTGTGGCGCGTGCGCCGCGGGCAGCGGGTGGCGAAGATCAGCCCGGCGGAGACGTTCCTGCTCGGCTGGTCGGGGATGCGTGGGCTCGTCACGCTCGCCACCGCCTTCGCGCTGCCCGCCGGTTTTCCGCAACGCGACTCGGTGGTGCTCGCCGCCTTCGCGGTCGTGCTCGCGACCGTGGTGATCCAGGGCGCTACGCTGAACCCGCTGATACGCTGGCTGGGGATCGGCCGGGCGAAGGAGGCGCGCGAGGAGGTCGACCACGCGCGGCTCCAACTCGCGGAAGCGGCGCTCGCGCGACTGGTCGGTGAAAACGGCGAAGCGGCCGAACAATTGCGCCGCGAGTATCTGGACATTCGCGACGGCGTGTCGGGCAAGGACCCCGACACGCTCAACCGCCGCCACGGCCTCGCCATCGCCGCCGTCCTCGCGCAGCGCGACCGGCTCGAGGCGCTGCGCCACGACCAGTCGATCAGCAGCGACACCTACCTGCTGCTGCAGGAAGCGCTCGACTGGCGCCAGCTCACCGTATCGGGTGACGAGGATCGCCGGATCGAGGAGAATTGAGCGTGGACGAACGCGCTTTCCTCAATGCGCTGCGCACGCTGCCGCTTCACCTTGGGGCGGCTGGCCTGACCGACGATACCGCGATGCTCGCCGGGATGGTCGTCACCACCGACACGATGGTCGAGGGCGTACATTTTCTTCCCTCTGATCCGGCGGACGATGTCGCGTGGCGGCTGGTCGCGACCAACCTGTCCGATCTCGCCGCAAAGGGCGCGTTGGTTGAGGGCGTGCTGCTCAACTATCCGTTATCGGAAGTGGCGTGGGACGGCGCCTTCCTGCGTGGGTTCCGCGCGGTACTGGCGCAGTATGACGCGCCGCTGCTGGGCGGCGACACCGTGTCGCTGCCGCCGGGCGCACCGCGCGTGCTGACGCTGACCGCATTCGGCGCCGATGCCGCGGCACCACCGCGTTCGGGCGCACGCGCGGGTGATGCACTGTGGGTCACCGGCACGATCGGGGACGCGGGTCCGGGTCTCGCGATCGCGCGAAGCAACCAGGCGCGCGACGCCGACGAGGCATGGCTGCTCGCCCGCTTTCGTCGGCCGACCCCGCGCCTTGTCGAGGGGCGAGTACTCGCGCCCTACGTCCGCGCGATGATGGACGTGTCCGACGGGCTGCTGATCGACGCCGCACGCATGGCGGAGGCGAGCGGATTGGCGGTGACGGTTGACCTCGCCTCGGTGCCGCTCTCGGTGCCCGCGCGCCGATACGGATCGACCCCGCTCGCCGCCGCGACGGCCGGTGACGATTACGAGCTGCTGTTCGCCGCACCGGCCGACTGGATACCGCCGGTTGCAGCCACGCGCGTCGGCGCGTTCGCGCCCGGCCGCGGGCTTACACTCGTCGACGATGGCGCGCCCGTCCCGCTGCCGGCACACCTGGGTTATCAGCACAACGCTTGACTTCGCGTGGCGTTGGGTGCCCCTTCGTGCCCGAGGCGAGCGCGAGCGAACATCGCGCCGCCAAAAATAGGAGGGAAGAACGGGCATGACGAGCGTCTATGTCGCCATCCTCTGCGGCTTGGTGGCCGTGGCCTATGGCATCCTCACCAGCGGCCAGGTGCTGCGACAACCCACCGGCAACGAGCGCATGCAGGACATCGCCGCCGCGATCCAGGAGGGCGCGAAGGCGTATCTCGGCCGGCAATACACCACCATCGCGATCGTCGGCGTGATCGTCGCGGCCGTGCTGTTCGCGACGCTCGGTCTGCTGTCCACCACCGGGTTCGTGATCGGGGCTTTGCTGTCGGGGGTGGCGGGCTACGTCGGGATGAACATTTCGGTGCGCGCCAACGTCCGCACCGCGGAGGCCGCGCGCGGCAGCCTGCAGGGCGGGCTCACCACCGCCTTCCGATCGGGCGCGGTGACGGGGATGCTGGTCGCGGGCCTCGGTCTGCTCGCGATCGCGGGCTTCTTCTGGTACCTCGTCGGCCCGGGCGGACGTGCCCCCAACGACCGCGCGATCGTGGAGGCGCTGACCGCGCTCGCGTTCGGCGCGTCGCTGATCTCGATCTTCGCGCGGCTGGGCGGCGGCATCTTCACCAAGGCGGCCGACGTCGGCGCCGACCTGGTCGGCAAGGTCGAGGCCGGCATCCCGGAGGACGATCCCCGCAACCCCGCGGTCATTGCCGACAACGTTGGAGACAACGTCGGCGACTGCGCCGGCATGGCGGCCGACCTGTTCGAGACCTACGTCGTCACGCTGGGCGTCACGATGATCTCGATCGCGCTCCTCATCCCCGCCGACGCGGCCGAGCTGCTCAGATTGATGAGCCTTCCGCTGATCGTCGGCGGCGTGTGCATCGTGACCAGCATCATCGGCACCTATATGGTGCGGCTGGGGCGTGGTGGCTCGATCATGGGCGCGCTCTACAAGGGGTTCTGGACCTCGGCGCTGCTCTCCATCCCCGCGATCTACGCCGTGACGCGCTGGACATTGGGCGACATGAGCGCGGTGATCGGCGGCGCGGGCTTCCTCGATCCCGCGGGCGATGATCTGACGACGGGTGCCGACACTGCGACGCAAGGCAGCGGCGCAATCGCGTCGTTCACCGGCAACGACCTGTTCTGGTGCATGCTGATCGGCCTCGCAGTCACGGGGCTGATCGTGTGGATCACCGAATATTACACCGGCACCAACTACCGCCCCGTGAAGTCGATCGCCAAGGCGTCGGAAACCGGCCACGGCACCAACGTGATCCAGGGCCTGGCGATCAGCCTGGAGGCGACCGCGCTGCCCACGATCGTCATCGTCGTCGCCGTCATCGCCGCCTACAAGCTCGCCGGGATCATCGGCATCGCGTTCGGCGCGACCGCGATGCTGGCGCTCGCGGGTATGGTCGTCGCGCTCGACGCCTATGGACCCGTCACCGACAATGCCGGCGGCATCGCCGAAATGGCGGGGCTGGAAGACGAGGTCCGCGCGCGTACCGATGCGCTCGACGCGGTCGGCAACACGACCAAGGCGGTGACCAAGGGCTACGCGATCGGCTCGGCCGGGCTCGCCGCATTGGTGCTGTTCGGTGCCTATACGACCGATCTCGCGACCTACTTCCCCGATCTGACGGTCGATTTCAGCCTATCCAACCCGTACGTGATCGTCGGACTTCTGCTCGGTGCGCTGCTGCCGTACCTGTTCGGCGCGTTCGGCATGACCGCAGTGGGGCGCGCGGCCGGCGCAGTGGTCGAGGAGGTGCGCGGGCAGTTCCGCGACAATCCCGGCATCATGCAGGGAACCAGCCGTCCGAACTACGGCCGCACCGTCGACCTCGTCACACGCGCCGCGATCCGCGAGATGATCATACCCTCGCTGCTGCCCGTGCTTTCCCCAATCGCGCTCTACTTCATCGTACGCGCCGTCGACGGGCAGGCCAGCGCCTTCGCCGCGGTTGGCGCGATGCTCTTGGGCGTCATCGTCTCGGGACTGTTCGTCGCGCTGTCGATGACATCCGGGGGCGGCGCTTGGGACAATGCCAAGAAATATATCGAGGACGGCAACCACGGCGGCAAGGGATCGGAGGCGCACAAGGCCGCGGTCACCGGCGACACGGTCGGCGACCCGTACAAGGACACCGCCGGTCCCGCGGTCAATCCGATGATCAAGATCACCAACATCGTCGCCCTGCTGCTGCTCGCGGCACTGGCGGGCGGCGCGGGCTGACGGCGCGTCGGGCCGGGAAGCGGTGTCAGCCGCTGCTCGCCTTGCCCGATCACGGCAAAGCGCCCATATCATCGGTGTCGGCCGGACTCGCATCGCGCGGGTCCGGTCATTGTTGCTTGTCCGGCGCTCCTTCCCTTTTGGCCGTGCTTCGGCTAAGGGCGCGCTCGTCCAATCCCGAAAGAGACACCGTTTGGCGAAAGAAGAACTCCTCGAAATGCGCGGCCAGGTGGTCGAGCTGCTGCCCAACGCGATGTTCCGCGTCCGGCTCGAGAACGATCACGAAATCCTCGGCCACACCGCGGGCAAGATGCGCAAGAACCGCATCCGCGTGCTCGTCGGCGACGAGGTGCTGGTCGAACTGACCCCGTACGATCTGACAAAGGGGCGGATCACCTACCGCTTCATGCCCGGCCGCGGCGGCCCCGGCCCGCAATAATCGCGCCGGGCGGTCTTCGCCCGTTTTCGCCGATGCCACTCGTCCTCGCTTCCTCCTCGCCGCGCCGGCGCGACCTGCTCGCGCGCCTCGGTGCCGCGCCCGACCGGGTCGCTGCGCCCGAGATCGATGAAACGCCGCTCAAGGGCGAGTTGCCCCGCGCCTACGCGCTGCGCCTCGCCGTCGAGAAGGCACGCGCCGTTGCCCGCGCGGACGGGGAGGTCGTGCTAGCCGGCGACACCACGATCGCGCTTGGCCGGCGCATCCTGCCGCCTGCCACGACCGAGGAGGTCCAGTGCGACCTGCTGTCCGCGCTGTCGGGACGTCGCCACCACGCGCTGTCCGCCGTCTGCGTCATCGACGCCGCGGGCAGTGAACGCACGCGGCTCGCCGACACGATCGTCGCATTCAAGCCGCTGACCGCGCGCGAGATCGATGCTTATATCGCGTGCGGCGAGGGGATCGGCAAAGCGGGCGGCTACGCGATCCAGGGCCGCGCAGAGGGCTGGGTCCGCTTCCTCGCGGGCAGCCACTCGGGTGTGATCGGCCTTCCCCTGTTCGAGACGCGCGCGCTGCTCGTCACCGCCGGCATCCTTGCCTGAAGCGTACTGGCTCTACGAGGACGGGATCGGCGAGGCGCGCGCCACGCTGATCGACGACGACCGTATTCTCGCCGCCCGCATCGAACTGCCCGGCCGCCTGCGCGTCGGCACCGTCGCGCGCGCGCGGCTGACCGAGTTCCAGCTCGCGACGCTCGATACGGGCGAGCAGGTGATGCTCGATCGTCGCCCGCCCGGTGTGACGCTCGGTTCCGCGATCACGGTCGAGGTTGTGCGTGAGGCGATCCCCGAACCCGGCCGCGCCAAGCGCGCGCGCGGGCGGATGACCGACGCGACGCCGGCGACCGGCCCAAATCTGCTCGCCCGCATAACTGCAACCGGGGTGCCGGTCCGCACCTTGCGCGCGCACGAGCCCGACCTGCTCGAACAGGCCGGCTGGTCGGAGGTGCTCGACGAGGCGCTGTTCGGCGAAATCGCGTTCGCGGGCGGCGCGCTGCGCATGTCGCCGACGCCGGCGATGACGCTGTTCGACGTCGACGGCGACGGTCCGCTCGACGTATTGGCCGAGCGCGCCGCGGTGGCGGTCGCGCACGCGATCCGGCGGCACGGTATCGGCGGCTCCATCGGCGTCGACTTTCCTAGCGTCACTGGCAAGGCCACGCGGCAGGCGGTTGCGGCCGCGATCGACGCGCATTTGGCGCTCCCGTTCGAGCGCACCGCGGTCAACGGCTTCGGCTTCATGCAGATCGTCCGCCCGCGCCCGCGCGCCTCGCTGCCCGAGTTGCTGCGCGACGACCTCGCCGCCGCATCGACGCGCGCCGCGCTGCGCCAGATCGAGCGTGTTCCCGCAACCGCGCCCAATCGTCATCGCCTGTCCGGACCAGTCGGCGCCTGCCTCGACGCGCATCCGGACTGGCTCGACGAACTGGTGCGCCGCACCGGCCGCACGCCTATATTCAACGCATGACGACTGCCCGCTGCCCGATCTGCACCGCACCTGCGCTGCCTGAACACGCGCCCTTCTGCAGCCGCGGGTGCAAGGACCGCGACCTGCTGCAATGGCTGGGCGAGGGATATCGCATCCCCGGCCCCGCCGCCGACGAAGAAGCGCTGGACAGCCTCCGCAACCCCGACTAAGGACGCCGCTCACCGCTGCTCAGCGGTACATGCCCAGGTAGCTCAGTTGGTAGAGCATGCGACTGAAAATCGCAGTGTCGGCGGTTCGATCCCGTCCCTGGGCACCATCAAATCAATAACTTAGCGGTAGAAAGATCAGCGGGCGAACCCGCTGATGTAATTTTTGCTGTAATCGCCCCACTCGTTAAGGCTGGCCTTACGATTCGAGTGCGGTCATCGCATTATCGATGTGGACCCCGTCTACGTGAGAGTAGCGCAGCACCATCGACAACGTCTTATGTCCGCTGACTCGCTGAACGGTAGGCAGATCAACGCCCGCTTTAACCAGCCGAGTGATAGCCGTATGCCGCAGGACGTGTGGGGTAACCGTGGCGGGGTCGAGTTCAGCCCGGACAACTGACCGCTGAAATGCTTTACGGAAGGTGTGCCGGTAACCAGTGGAACTGCCTGCACCACCTTTGAAAAGGTAACCGGTAGCTTCTCCCCGCATCGACCTGATCCGAGAAAGCTCACAAGCTAACTCGGTTGTAATAGGCTGCTCTCGCTGCCCCGCCTTTGCCTGTGGAATGAAGAACCGCTTACGATGTAGATCAAGGTTTTCCCATCGTAGGCGGCGAGCTTCCCCATGCCGCATAGCCGTATGTAACCCTACCATGACGAACAAGCCTACGTCCGGGTCGGGATCGTTATATGCGGCCTGAACCAGCGCAGTAGCTTCGGCTTGGTTCAGAACGACACGACGGCCATTATCTTCCGATAGTCGAGGGATGAAAGGAATAGCGTCTTTCCCAATCCAGCCCCACTTATTAGCCGACCTAAATAGATGCGATAGGGTTGCCAACTCCCTGTTGATAGTAGAGTCCTTCGCTCCTTCCGCACGCCGTGCAGCTACAAACTCGTTGATCGCTGTTACCGGAACCGCAGAGAACCGGTACTCTCCCAACTGAGGTACAAGGCGGGCCGTTAGGTGTTGCCTTTTACGGTCGACGCCTTCGCCTACTCCGCGCTCAAGATGCTCGATATAGCGAACGGCTTCCTCCTTGAATTTAGGAGCCGTCTTCCTTCCTTTAGGTAGGTCTAATCGATCTTCCCGAGCGCGTGTGCGAAGTACCTCTAGCGCAGCCTCGCACTGCTGCCGCGTCACCCCGGCGCTTGCCATACCCATAGCGCGGCTAATCCGCTTGCCATCCACCATCGCGGCAATGACGTAGCGAAGATCACCGGACTTCGTGCGCTGCACCTTGATGCCATGCTCTTCAATAGCCTGACCCGGTAGAAGCGCTTTGAGAGCAGCGGGGGTAAGCTTTACGAACCTACTAGCCATATTAAGTCTCGTAATAAGTGACTGTATCTAGTCTATGGTGAATACATGCGAAGTAGTGACACAAAGAATCGGGAGTTGCCGGAGCCTCCGCCTCGCTTTATCTCCACTTCACAGCCAGCCGATATCCGACTCGCTGCTTAAGGAGACATAGTTTGATTGATAGAGTCAACGTCCGAGTCATGCCCGATGGCCGCTTGGACCGACACAATGCCGCACTCTACTTGGGCGTGGCGACGAAGACCCTCGCTAACTATCGGTCACGGGGCGTCGGGCCGCGCTGTGTCCGCGTAGGAGGCAAAGCCTTCTATTACCTAGCCGACTTAGAGGCGTTCGTAGCGCAAGGCATGGCAGCGTCACCGACGATGTTCACGCACTTGCAGACCCTGCCCTGCCCACACCCTTGAAGCGATCTCGTCGTTGCAATCGCCCATATTGCCGTTGTGAGCTTCACGCTTTCTCGCGCGTAAATGACTGCCAAGTTCCCGCCAGACGACCTTGGAAGCGCGCTCAAGGTCTGCTGCTCGCCGTTGAAGTGCAACCGTCGGTTTAGAGAGCCGGTCGATTAACTCCAAGCCTCCGCCAATTTAAGCAAATACATTAACATAGCATATAGTCAGGTTAACTTCTTAGTCATGCCATCAAATACAATTATCAAAGCTGCCGCACCTATCGACCTTTTCGATTCACCCACGGCACGTAAACCGCGCCTCGCGTTTAAGGCGCGTCCACCACAAGAGTTATTAAATCGACCCACTGTCTCTATGACTTTGCGATCACACTCGAAGTCGATCGAAGCTAAGGCTGCCAGCACTTCTTTGCTGCGCCTGATTCACAAACCAATAGGACGCCGCAAGAAGGCTTCTAAGGAGTACCAAGCTGCTATTGATACGATTGTAGCGGACGTACTCAAAGGTGCCTCGTACACGCCTATTCGGCCTTGTATCAGACGCATGGCCGCAAAGGACTTCACTGGCGCACCTATGTGCCGTGATGTTTTTGAGCGCGCGCTAACCGATCTTGCCACCTACGACTTTGTTGAAGTCTACAAGGGTGATCGAGCCTTTCGTGATCGCGAGGGATTCATCACGCGCATCCTGCCCTTGCCGCGTTTGACCGACCTTTGCGCAACGTTCGGGGTCATCGCCTCTGAACACCGCCGTCATTTCACCTACTGTCATAAGGCCGATTGCACGCCGCCTATCCAGCTACGCGCGGCTACAGTGCGCAGCGCCAAGTGGAAGGCCAGAGGAAAGCTTCTACCAGTCGATTACGAAGACCCACGCGTGAAGCACGAAGCTGCACGGGTGCGTGCGCTCAACGCTTTCATCAGAGCGCACGTTGTTACCGGCCCGGTAGAGGCGCAACTGGATGAAATCGCTTTGTATCGCGGCTTCAACCAAGGCGATCAGCCCGGCCACGACTATCGACTAGGTGGCCGCATCTATGCGGATGGGGGCAGCTATCAGCAGCTTTCGTCATTGGAGCGGAGTCGAATTCGCTTCAACGGAGAACCGGTTGCAGAAGTTGATATCTCTGCGTGCTTTCTCACAATTGCCTACGCCCTTACGGGAACGCCGCTACCCTCAACGGGTGATCCCTACAGCGGACCGAAACTTGAACGAGCCGTGGTTAAAGCATGGGTCAACATGACCTTGAGTCACACTCGTTTTCACAAACGATGGCCGACGGAAGTAGTAGAAGATTTGGCACAACGTGGCTTTCCTAATTTGCGCAAAACTCATCCCATTAAGCGTGTTGAGAACGAAATTAGAGCAAAGCTTCCGGTCATGGCAAATTGGCCAGCCGTTCCTATTAGCTGGCCGGAGCTTTTCTACGAGGAAAGTGAGATAATGATGGATGCTATGGAAAGGCTTATGTCACTTGGTATTATCGGCCTTCCCGTTCACGACTCGCTTCTTATTCCTCCTTCTAAGATGAAAGAAGGTATCAAAGCTATTCAAGATGCCTTCTATAACCGGCTTGGAATAATGCCTAAGGTTGAAGCTAAAGGTACTAGTTGAAGTCTCTCCATATACATTAAAAAATTCGTCCTATTAACACCCACACCCACCCTTCACCATACTAGTAGGAGATTGGAAGAGTGTGTTGATGCACAGGTGAAGGCACAGTCTTCTATTACACAAAGAGGCATAGAAGCCCGGTAGCGGGCATGAAGGCGCCAGAGGTAAGGTAAACTACTTAAGGCGCCCTTTCCCCTTGTGCGCGGCCTGTAGCGCCAAATTGGTGAGAATAACCGGACCCTTTTCCGAACAGCTTACTATTACTAGATGTTGTAGAGGCGTCGAGGGCAAGACGGTGGTTTACGTAAACTCAAGCGCGATAAAGCGGGCAGAGTATGATCAGGTTAGCCGACGAATGACGCTGTGGTTTCCACAAGGACATAGCTACACGTTCTGTGGCGTTCCTGCGCACGTGTACGAGGGCTTGCTAACCGCACCGTCCAAGGGTTCTTACTACAACGCTTATATTCGCGACCGCTACCAGTGCTAAGGCTCGCAACCGGCATTCCCGCATAGGCTATGCTGATTTAAGACGCTTACAGCCTCATACAGATCATATAGGCACATGAGGTAGGTAGGCCTACTTAAAGCGCCTTTTTGCCTTCTATGCCGCTCTACGGGCAAATTACAGCATCTACCGCCTACAAGCGCTCTAACGGTAGCCGTAGCTGATCGCGATCTACCTGCTCCATTGGACGGACAGCCTCGCATAACGATCGCGCCAATTCATGCGCCGCTTGTTCACGGATACGCTGAACCGGAGCAGTAATGCCGACACGCACCCAACCGGGTGCGGTCAAGATGGCCGAGGCGAGCGTAGCAGGGTCTAGGCGTTCCATGCAGGGATGAGAACATAGCAGGAACGGTTCGGCAAGAGTTGTGATTGATCGAGCGTTCATCACCGCACGTTGCAGACGTGCGCTAAGGATCGCATCACGACGCACCATGACAGCGCCACGATTCGGATCAGCGGATGAGCATGTGACGGTGCAAGCGCTAAGGTGGCCTTTTGCCCTTGGAGCGACGTTTCTAGGAGCGATCATATTGCTACCCGTCATTGTCGCTTTAAGCGTACCAAGCTCGCCTAAGTTGGACAGCGGTGATATCTTTGCCTTGTCGGCAATCTTCGCGCCGCTAACAGTCGCATGGCTTGTTCTGTTCGTCGTGCCGGCCATCCGGCCGCGCCGGCTAATATTTACGACAAGCGCGGTCACCCTTGACACCTTTTGGCGTAGGCAACAGTGGTCTTGGGAGTTCGTCGAGGGGATGTGGCCTTTCGGTGGATATAAACCCCAAATTGTTATCGTCGTAGGTAACAGTCGTAAGCGCATCTTTCTTGAAGCCTATTGGCCTGGCGACACTAAGATCTTAGAACGAACCCTTTCAGACTTTAAAGATAGACTTAAACAAGCAGAGATATGATTTTTGTCGCGTTATATCACGCCGGTGGAAAGACTGCCGCACCCTAACTTGCGGCATCTGGACAGGTACGCTGCACCAGCCCACCGTCATCCCATTTTGCCTTGTAGATCGCTTGCCCGTGTTGAAGTTGCCAACACGATAGGTCACCCTTATCACTCGACAACGTAGCTAGCGTTCGGCCGTAATGGTCTTTGCCAACACGGTGTATGTGGATGGCCCCAACAAGCGCATCTTCAAGCGATTGCGTGGATGTGTAAGGATCGCCGGGCGCGCAGCGGCGTCCTATGCGACAGTGACCGGGTAGCTCGGGCGTATCTATGCCAAGCAGTCTTATACGCTCTCCGCTGCACCTAACCGTGTCGCCATCAGTCACAGTGCAGTTGGCAACGACGTTCGTGGTTGCGGATGCGGGGGATAGCGTAAGAGGAATAGACGCACCGCCAACAATCCAGCCTAGCCACGCAGCAAGACCGAGAACGGAAAGGACGTTGGCCGCGCGCCGCATCGACGCCCGACGCCGCTTAGTGCGGTAACGCTTGCCGAGTTGGATCGGCACAGCACGGAAAGGCTTACGATAGGTCAAGGGGCCGACCTACGGTTTGCGGGTAAATGGGTTGTTACGGCCGCGAACAGTCAGCCCTAGCGTCGTAATCGTAAGCCGCTAATCTTTCGTGCATGAAGCTTCGATCAAGCTCGCAAGCTACGCTCTTACGAGCGCTACTAACGGTCACACTGATCCCGCTCGGGGCTATGGCAGCATTCTTCACTGTCTACGCCATCCTCTACCCCGCGTTCTGGTGGAGCGAGGTATCGTTCGCGGGTAAGGTGTTTGAAGCTGGTATTCTGCTGATGGCCGTGACGACAGCATTGCTGATCCGCCGACGCGAGTATGTAGAGCGCCACCCTAAAGCAGCTACTGCCGTCTTTACGGTTGGCTTGCTCGCCGCAGCCTACGTGTTTGCATCATCGTTCGAGGCGCTTGGAAGCTTTTAGGGCGAACGCCGCAGGTTGCCAGCATTTGAGAAAGCGCTATCGTGTGGTGAATGGAGGACGTTTCTTTCCCCATATCCAGCGCGCTTTTCTTGGCGTCGATAGTCATCGATCATAAACCTTTGGCGTCCCGACGAGCCAAAGTCGCAAGTATAATTATGTCTCTTGCGGCTTGCGCGATATTGTTTATCTCCATCCCTCTTCCAATCAGCCGCGAAGTCGTAAAGGCTATCTTAGCGGTAATTATAATTGGATGGTTGGGGCTAATAATATCCGCGATCCCGACAGTCCTTCGGACGGCTAAAGCAAGCGCCCGCGAGTAGCTTTTTAATGGCTTCATTATGGCAAGAGTTTGTAGATACGGTAGACGCAAAAATCAGCGTAGATGACGGTATGTTCTACAGTGATCTACGCGCACTAATGATTTGGCCGCTGTTACCGTTCTTTATTGCAACACCCTTCGTCGCCGGGAACGAGCTTATAGGATGGTCTATGGTTGCCGGCATGGTACTGGTCGAAGTACCTTGGGTCATCTTTCTATTCAAACGCCGTGCTGCAAAGAAACGTAGCTGGATTGAGCCTACGCGGTTCTCTGACGAAAATAATGGCTATTAGGCTATCTACCTAGCCGAACTCTTGGATCGCGTGCGCGAGCTTCTACTAGCGAAATAAAGCATCTCGCTTGTAGAGATAACAAGTGAAAAACTCGAATGAGAGTTACAAGACTTCTGTTAAGCCGGAAGACGGGTTATAGATGAAATCCTTGAAGTGATACCATCCTTTAGCCAATAGTAACTGCTTTTCGGACCTTTGATAATAGACCGACATTCAGTGCCATACTCGGTATAGGTACATACCAGATTGCCTTTTATATCATAACGTCCTCTTGCAGTAGCGCCCCACTCACCTGTGGACATACCGTACTCGCCCGTGGGTCGAAAATGCTCCGCATAGCCCATTTGAGCGCCGCCCATTGCGATACTTGACCCAACAACCAAAGATTGAAGCTCACGGCCGGCGAGTTGCTTCCCCGCTATCGAAGAACCTCCCTTGGCGAGCGAGGGACTAGAAGCGCAGAGTACGCCCGCTGCTACGACTAATCTAATTAGCCTATCCATCGGTAACCTTCCCCGCGTATGATCGCACCCATTTGAACCGCCAGAGTATCAGGCATGACCAAAGTAGACGACAACCTAACTCTCGCACATGGCATTGCCTTGGCTTGGCTTTCCAACCCGAACACCCGCGCCAGTGCCGATGCTGTGCAAGCCTTCCTAGCTGACACCTACGCTGCCGTTAGTAAGCTGGACGTTGGCGACGCTGCCGCCGCTAGTGACGTAGAAGAAAGCAGCGCTAGTGAATACGCGCCCGCCGTGTCGGTGCGGAAGTCGCTCGGGAACGGCGACTATCTAATCAGCCTCATCACGGGCGAGCAGTTTAAGACCCTTACCCGCCACCTTAACAAGCACGGGCTTACCCCGGATGAGTACCGGGCGAGGTACGGCTTGAAGTCGTCGTACCCAATGACAGCCCCGAATTATAGTAAGGCCCGTAGCGATATGGCTAAGGAACGCGGCTTAGGGCGCAAGCCGGGTACTGTCGTGGCACAGGCAGCGGAAGCCGTAGCGGAGCCGGTGAAGGCAGTTGCTAAGCGCGCTCGCAAGAGCATTGCCGATGCTAAGCGCGCTGCTCAAGAACACCTAGGCGGATGAAGACGGTGGAACCGCCTACTCCGATATAAAGTCATTAGTCCTGCCGATTATGTTGGCGTCAACCTGCTGAAACCCAGCACCTTTGAACATGCAGCGATATTCCGAGTGGATGACGCCACCTAAGGGACTACGCTGTTGTCCATTGATACGGACGTAACCATGGTTCCTTACGTCTTTAAGCGCTTCTTTTAAATCGTAGCTCGGGAAGTAAGCGCCGCTGCCCGCTTTCTGCTCACAAAGCGCCATTTCAGAAGCGAACTGCGCTTCCGTAAGGGTAGAAGCTGGTTTTGCCCACTTAGACGATTGTTGGCGCTCAAAGGTAGCTTGTTCCGCATCCCGTCTGCTAAATTCCGCTAGTTCAGACTTTGTGGGCGGTTCTGGCTTGGACGACCCCGAACAATGGTCCAGCATCATCAATGGTATCGCGAGAACGGCACCCATCAATACCGCCGTGCAGCCTAGCCCGACGCATGAGTCATTTTTTGACTTGTCCATATGCCCCCGCTCAAGTTTCAGAGGCGCACCGGCGAAGAGCCGGGTGTTGGAATCCCGATACGCTGCATCAGGCCCGTCGCTTTTGGGGCGAGCCTTGGACAGCACGACGGCACCCGGCCGAGAAACTCGACCGAGCAGCGTAACAAAGAGGATTCCACGCCCCGCCTTCCCGATTTTGCGGGACGGCGGAGCTATAGTGGCGAACTACGAAGCCGAGAGCAACGGGCTACGAACGACCTTCCCTCCTAAAAGCGAGGAAGCCGCTAGGTAGCTATAGACCCAGGTGTGAGCCTTCGATTCCCTGCGGGCTTGGCTGGAAAGGCAAAGGAATCATGGTTCCCGTATCTACCTAGGACTTCCCATCTGTTCCCAACATAAAGGAAGGCTGATCTAACGCTTCCTCATCTTCGCTCTAGGCCGCACAATACCGTTTGACCGTAGCAGCCGAGAGGTTGAAGTGACGGGCAGTCACAGCGATGCTCGCCGCGTTATCTTTACGCCACGCTAGGACCGCAGCCGGATCGTTCGCCATCGGCCTACCGAGGCTCACCTTACCGCGATGAGTTTTGCCTGTAGCGGCTAAGGAAGCTCTAGCAGCGGCTCTACCAGCGTCACAGCGCTCCTTGATGCGTTGACGCTCCATATCCGCCACCTGTGCAAGTACCGCGACGATAAGCTCGCCTACGCCCTTACCGATGGGGCCTAGCCCGAGAACGTCGACAGTCACGCCCTTGGCGATCAGCTTGCGGATGGTAGCTTGCACGTCGATGGCGTCGCGCCCGAGCCGATCGATAGCGTAGATCGCGATGCAGTCACCTTCACGCACGTAGGACAGCAACGCAGCAAAGCCGGGGCGATCAGCCGCAAGGGTGGCACCGGACACGCCTTCGTCCACAAACTCTTTATCTGCCACGCCGAGCGCCTTACGCTGCGCTTCTACGCTTTGGTCGCCGGTCGAACAGCGAAGGTAGAGAATGCGGGTCATGGTAGCTCCGAGTCGCTCAAAAGTCCTGCCGTCCTTTTGTGCCTAGCTCATTGGAGAGTCTAGTACCTTCTTAGCCGAGCTACTAAGCAGTTCGCTGCATGGCTCAAAGCTTACAAGTTCCAAGCGGGAGTCGGCATCATCAAGGTCAAATTTGCTAACGTTTAAACTTCGGAGGCTAGCAAATTCAAACCTGATGGCTAAGCTGTTCCACGAAGGATAGTCTCATGAACAGCGATAATCCCATGTGGAAAAATAGCGTCACACTCCGTAAACAACTCGATGAGTGGACGGACGACAACATCGCCAGCCTAGCTAGCCTTTATAATGTTAGCTTGATATTCGGCGGACTGTTGTGGTCGGACGACGTGAATACGCTTAATGAAATAGCCGACTGCATTTCGTTAACACCGTACGCCGAGGGCGTTTGGCAATCCTGCCCTATAGACGTAACCGCGTCTCCATATTTGGCGAAGCTGGCTTTCTTCCAATCCTTTTACCACACTGACCTGTTCGTCGATGTAATTGCAACCGACTTCAAAAGGATAAGAGAGATAGTCGATGCGTCAATTAAAGGTAAGATTGCGCGTTCGCCTAGCCGCTTTGGCAGATCGTTATACGATCGGTATAACTCTATGTTTGACATGTTGCGCGCCGACCATCTTTCAGTCTCCGATACTGAGAGACTACTGAATAGCACTGATCAAGGCGTATATCAGTATGGCAACGATGTTCTTGGACCACTCGGTCTGCTCAACTCACCGGAAACCCGCAACTTTCGAGCGAGTAGAAGCTTGCCATTATGGCATTGCGATAACGTCGGGTGCAACCATTTACACGATGTAAGTTTGTCTGATCATCAGGGACAACTTCGACAAGTTATAAACCAAATAGACTCGTACTGTGACCGAGTGATGGGTCCACCGTCCCATTGGTCAGCAGCGATTAGTATGAAATCTGACGAGTACATAGATGACGACTATGGTGATCTTTTTATCATAATTCAGGAACAGTTTAGCAAGGAAGAAAGGATTGCCCTTCTATCCGAGCTGCTTGATCGTCCAGATCCAAAGGAGTTGCTTTGGCCAATAATAAAGTCATCCTTTAAAAAGACAGAGTACCAAAAGCCACGATCTGATTTCCTAGCGGCAATCTCATCTGAACATATCAATCACTTGATATTGGTAAACGACAACATCGATTTGATATTCTCGATCGACTCGCTGATAAAGATCGACGCTATAATTGTCCCGTCGACAGAAGTACGCCGCGCAAGGACTAATCATAGCTCACTCTCCTCGCGATGCGAGATATCGTCATTGGGAATCAGGTCGGCAGGAATCAATCCTATAATAAAAACAGCTCAAATAGTTTGGGAAGCGTATGACGAAAATGGATCGCTTTCGGAGTTATCTTGGCGGGCCCTTAAAGCGGCAGGCCCTGCTACGCCTGGGACAGTTTTGCAGTATTTAAACGCAAAAAGCCCGAAGGAAGCAATTAGCGATTTAGTGCTTTGTAGCAGCGAGATTTCTCAATATATAATGAACAGTTTGATTATCGAGCTGTACGATGATGAGACGAATGATGCACTTTCCGACCGCATCCTATGGAAACTCGGCTTTGATGTTCCTCGGTATGGTAGGGAACACTCGAACCTACTACGAAACTTGGATTTGTTTCGAGACGTTCTAATCGAACAGTCGGGGCCGCTTGACGAAATTGCGCGAGAAAAAATCCGTTCGTCCGGTGTTAACTTGTTTGTCCATCTCGAAAACTTTTTGGAAAACCTGATTTCGTATAATGTATGGTTATTCAGTAACGATCACTACAACGACAGCTTTATTTATAAGTATCGACTAGCGCTGGAATGCGTCCCAAAGGTAATCGGACCGATCGGAGACACTTCTTGGAATCCACTAGGCGGTAACACCCTCGGTGTGTTGCTGTCTTATTTATCGGCATCGCTAACTTGGATGGAAGGATTATTGAAATCCGACCCCCTTGCGATCAAACGGCCAGATGAGGACTATCCCCACTACTCTCATGCCGACGACAAGTTATTCCCGTTTCATTATACCGAGTTCTGGGGTAACAGTGATAAGACAGAGTTGGCACGGTATATCGATGCATACAAAGATGCCACAAACTCGTTTCTTCGATCCGGCCTAGCCGCGGTTCGAAACGGTATAGATCACTATCGGGCACCCGAGCGTTTTCCAACTGTCGAATCGATGTTGCTATGTGAGATGAAACTGCGACAAGCTGTGTTTTCCACGGACGTGAAAGGCATTTATCCGAAAACTTGGTGGATGAATAACCGCTTATACGACTCTAATGGTCGATACGAAGAGACCTTGTTCGATCAGTCCGGCAAAATAACGAAATTGTCGTACCCAACTGTGCTTAAGGGAATAAGAGAGATCACTTTTGGGGAAGCAGCTATTATCCCACACGGAAATCTAATTGGCCAGTCAAACTCATCGATAGTATTTGTGGTTAGGGAGGAAAGTCACGCGTCAAAGATGTGGGATAACTACCCAGCTCGTAAAGGCCCAGAACCAAAGTTCGATCCACAGGAAAGCGGAGACACAGCAGCGGCAAAGTCCGAAAAGTAACGCGTGCCTTTGCCCTGTCGTAAATGGTTTAGTATAGATTTAATTTAACTCACAGTGCAGCTAGGGAATGACCTGCGTCTTCTCCGCGATTTGTATGAGCGAGTAAGGTGAATGGCGGGTGTGTGGGGCTGCGAAATAGTCAGTCCTCAGCGACTAAACCAAGTCATTCGATTACTGCCGCTCCGTGATGGAGAATCAGCTTCCGATTGCGGCGGCGCGCCCACAAAACGGGAACGTTCGTGGCCCACGCTTTTGTGCAACCGGAAAAGTTTGTGTGCGATTCTACTGTGAGACAATTTCGCTCTATCACCAACTAAATCATTGGTTTTCGAAGATTGGTAACCCTTACGGGATGGGTGCATAGCAGCAGCTCGCTATGGAGATTACAGCGCCGCTCGCCTACGTCACACGTCCTGCTTCGCCGACTCAAGTACAGCAATTCAACGTTGCAATTCACCGGGGTAAACAGTGCTGTAATTTCGCTGTAATCGATGCGGGAAAACAGCGGAAAATGCGGTTACATGGGGGCATACACCAAAACGTCAGGGTGGGCTAAGTCGTTGGTTTAGGGTGGTAACCGGATGGTTCGGGAACGATCCGCATCAAGACTGAAAATCGCAGTGTCGGCGGTTCGATCCCGTCCCTGGGCACCATCAAATTATCAACCTTCGTCGTGCCGCGCCAACATACGCGCCCGGACCTCCTCACACACGTAACAGCCCGGTCAGCGGCCGTTCCGCCGTCGCCTGCGCGAACAGGCCGCGCCTGACCCGCTCGGGATCGAGCGCCAGGCTCTCCGCGACAGCGCCGGCAATGATCGCGTCGAGCGCGCTGGTCGGCCGCAGGTCGCGCGCTTCGTAAAGGCGCCCGGCGGCCAGGCCCGGCCAGTCGGCGATGACGCGCCCCCCCTTCACGTTGCCGCCGACCAGCATCGCGACCGAACCGGTGCCGTGATCGGTGCCGCCGGTGCCGTTGACCGACGCGGTCCGGCCGAACTCGGTCGCGACGAGCACCGTCGTCATGCCCCAAGCCGCGCCCAGTCCGTCGCGCAGCGCCGCGACGAGTGCGTCCAGGTTGCGTAACTGCCCCGCGAGCCGGCCCTGCTGCGCGTTGTGCGTGTCCCAGCCGAGCGTTTCCAGCATCGCGATCCTGGGTCCGTTCGGCTTGGTGAGGAAGCTGGCGGTCAGCCGGCCGAGGCTGGCTGGGTCCTGCTTCGCGCCGAGATCGCCCGCCAGCCCCTTGGTCTCCAGCGCCGCCGCCCACGGCGCATGCAGTTGCAAGTCGGCATCGTACAGCGCGGTGACGCGCGTCATCAGGTCGTCCGCGGCGTGCGGCAGCGCGGAGGGCGCGTAGGAGGCGACCTGCACCGCGCCGCGCAGCGCGGTCGGCACCATCGGCGCGATCGCGATCGCTTCGTCCGCCGATCGCGGCAGCATCGCGACCAGCCGGTTCATCCACCCGTCACGCACCGCATAAGGCTGCGTGCCCCCGGTCTCGAGCACGTTCTGCCCGTCGAAGTGCGATCGGTCGCGGTACGGCGAGGCGACCGCGTGGACGAACAGCGCCTGCCCCCGCGCGTACATCGCGGCAATCTCGCTGAGCGCCGGGTGGAGCGTGAACATGCCGTCGAGCTTCACGCCCGCGCCGCCATCACCGATCAACGGCTCGCGCAAGCCGGCGAACGCCGGGTCACCGACGGGGCGCAGGATGTCGAGCCCGTCCGCCGCGCCGCGCTGGATGATGAACACGAAGCGGCGTTCGGTCGGCACGGTGGCGAGCGCGAGGCCGGGCGCGACGAACAGCGCGCCGGCGCCGAGTGTTGCGGTGGACAGGAATTGGCGGCGAGCGATCATGCGATCATCTCCTCAGGAAATCGGGCGACACCAGCATCAGCGCGATTGCGCCGGCCGGGCTCTCGGAGTGGGCGATCTGGTCGGCCGTGTTCGCCGCGAGCGAGGCGGGCATGATCCGCAGCGCGACGATCCGCGCGTCGAGCGCCTGGCCGAGCGGCGCGGCCAGCCGCTGCGCGACTTCGACGCGGCGCAGCAGCGCGTTGGACGCGGCCCAGCTGGCGGCGACATCGTCCCATCCCGCAGGTGTGCCGGGCTTCCACACCCGCTGGCCGAGCTGCGTCTGGAGTGCCGCGATCTGCATCGCGCCGACGTCGCGCCGCCCGGTGCCGCGCAGCGCGGAGATCGTCCACTCCCACGGCGTCTTGAACTTGGTCGGCGCAGGCACCCACGCCTCGGGTGAGGCGATCAGCGCACGGTAGAGCGTCGGCAGGTCGCCGCCGCTGGCCGTAAAGCTCTGCGCCAGCCGCGCGACCATCGCGGGCGGCGGATCGTCGCCCGCGAAATGGCGCGCCAGCTTGGTCGCGACGTGCGTCGCGGTGGCGGGCGAGCACGCGAAGTCCGCCAAGATCGCGCGCGCCTGCCCCTCGCCGCCCTCATCGTAGCGCTTGCCCAGGATCGTCCTGCTGCCGGGTTCGTGCTGGTTCGCGCGGAACGCGAAGCGGTTGGGATCCCCGCCTGCGCCACCGCCCATTCCCTCCACCGACCAGCCGGTCAGCGCGCGCGCGAATTCGGTCACGTCGGCCTGCGTATAGCCCGAGCGGACACCCAGCGTGTGCAATTCCATGATCTCGCGCCCGAGATTCTCATTCAGGCCCCGCTTGCGCAGCGGATTGCGGGCGGCGTTGCGCAGCGCCGCGGGGCTGCCGGGACCGATCGATTGCGCCTGATTGAGGTAGATGAGCATCGCCGGATGCTGCTCGACCGCCAGCAGCATGTCGGAGAAGCGACCGAGCACGTGCGGGCGGATCGCGTCGCGCTCGAACGCGGCGGCGAAGGCGGTGATGGGCGCGTTGTCGGCCGAAACGCAGAAATGGTTGGACCAGAAATGTACCATCCGCTCGACGAATGGTGCCTCGGTCGCGAGCGCGGCGTCGGCGCGCGCGCGAACGCCCTCGTTATAGAGCGCCTGCACGTCCTGCCGATAATCCTGCCGCGCCGCCTTCAGCATCGCCTTCGCGTCGCCGGGCTGCGTCGCGCCGGGCGACAGGGCGGCACGAGCCATCCTGGTTGCCTGCTGCTGTGCGCGGTACTGTGCAACCAGTTCACCCGCATCGAGGAGCGCGGCGTAGCGGGCCGGGCGCACATCGAAGCGGTCGAATTGCTGCGACACCCACCGCGCCGGGTCGGTCGGCGGCGCGTCGTCCGGCCGCGCGCCCAGACCGAAGCGGTTGAGCGCGATGGCGGCCGGGGACAGCTTGGCAGCCGCTACAGGCATGATCTTGGCTCCGCTGATCCTGTTAGAACGCGGGCGCCCGTTGCCCGGCCGCCCTACCTCCTTGAACGGACGTGTTCCGCTTTTCCGTCGCAGGCCTAGTCGTTCGGCGCGCCGCGTCTGGTCGCCCGCCGGGTCATCGCCTCCGCCAGCCTCGCACGGTCCGCCGCGGGCAGTTCAGCCGCGAAGCTCACCGCTCGCCGCTCGACTGCGGCGCGCACCGCCGTGTCGGCCGCGCGTGCGGCGTCCAGCACGGCGACGACCGCAGTCTGATCGACCGGGTTTTGCCTGAGCAGGTCGGCGGCGCGTGCCTTTGCCGCGCGCGACGCGTCGATCGTCGCGCGCATCGACTGCCGCGTCTGACGCAGGGCACGTCGGAACTGGCGCCGCTCGTCGGGCGGCAGCTCGGCACCCGCGATGCGCAGCGACCCCGCATTCACCATCCGCTTGCCCGTGCGCAGCGACGCGTAACCGGCGACCAGCGCGGCCGCGAGGAACAGGTTGAGCAGGACCGAGACGATCAGCGCCAGTCGGATACGAGACATCGTCTAGCCCTCCATACCGGCCACGTCGCCGAACGACGTGCTGCCCGCCGCCATGTCGACCGGCGGCGCGACCGCGACCGCTGCCGTGCCCGCGACCACGCCCGCGAGCGTCGCCGCCAGCCCGAAGCCCGACCACCACCAGCGCTGCCGGATGCGCGCGCTGCGGGTGCCGACCGCTGCCTTACTCCCGATACGCGCCGCGAGCCCGGCCGCCGGTGCCGGGATCGTCCATTGGTCGAGCCGCGCGTCGAGCAACAGCGCATCGGCGAGGATGGCGCGCCCCTCCGGCGTCAACGCCACGCGCGCCGCCGCCGCGCGGTGCGCGACCGGCCAGCGCGCCACCACGCCGCCATAGGCGTCCGCCAGGTCGCGGAAACGATCGAGGTCGAGCGGATCAGTCATCTTGCCTGCTTTCCTGCGACGGCATCAGCCGCGTGCGCAACGTACGTCTTCCCCGCGCCAGCAACGATTCGAGCGCCTCGATGCTGACGCCCAGCGCCTCTGCGGCCTCCGCGCCGGAGAGATCCTGATAGTGGACCAGCAGGATCGCCTCGCGCTGCCGCTCGGGCAATTGCGCGATCGCGGTCGCGACCTGCGCTCCCCGCTCCGCCACCAATAGTGCAGCCTCGGCGTCGGGCGCGGGGTCCGCGAGATCGGGCACCGCGTCGCTCGTCACCTCGCGGCGGCGGCGAAGCCGGTCGCGACACAGGTTGAGCACGACGGTGTGCAACCACGTGTCGACGCGCGCGCGATCCGGCTGCCACGTGCCCGCGACCCGCCACACCCGCGCAAACGCCTCCTGCGCCACGTCCTCCGCCGCCGCGCGGTCGCGCAGCATCCGCGTGGCGAGCGCCAAAATACGCGGCAGCTTGGCGGACACGAGCAGCCGGGTCGCGGCCGCATCGCCGCGCCCTATCCGCGCGATCAGGTCGGCGTCGGGATCGCTCCCGCTCAAGCCTGCTCGACGCCTTCGCCATCGCGCAACGTCACGTCACGCCTCCGGCGCGACGCGCCTCGCGGATTTGCGCGCCGCGAATCGCTCGGTCGGTGACAGCACGCCGTCGTGGTCGGTGTCCAACCGCGCGAATCGACGCGTCAGCATCGACGCGATCTCCTGCCGGTCGACCATGCCGTCATCGTTGCGGTCGAGCCTGGCGAAGCGGCGGGCGGGATCGCCCTTTCCTCCGGTTGCGGCGGCGAGGTATTCCGCCCGGCTGACCTTGCCGTCACCATCGGTATCGGCGGCGAGCACCCGCCGCTCACGCCGGCTGGTGAAATCCTGCAGCGTCAGTCCGCTTCTCGGCCGCGCGGCAGCGCTATCGTTCTGCGCCGCGGGCGGCATCGCCTGTCCGCACGCCATCGCCGGCAGCAGCAGGGCGAGCGCGGTCGATGCTGCACCATATCGCGTCTTGATGGTCGTCACGCTGCTCTTGTCCCCGTCATGCTCGTGTCACGCATCAACGTCGCCGGGCGGCGCGGACGCCGCCCGTGCGGATCGCTCAACGATAGCGCCAGCCGCCGTGCCAGCGATAGCGGTGGCCCCAGAACCGGTTGCCGTACCAGTAACCGCGCCCGGGATAGTAACGGTGCACGATATAGGCGCGCGGGGCATAACGCGGGCCGCGGTTGGACACGCAGCGGCCGTAATAGCCGCGGTGGAAACCGGGGCCGCAACCCTGACGTGCCTCGGCCGGCGCACTCGCCATCACCATGCCGCCCAGCGCCGCTGCCGCCAAAAGAAGGGTCTTCATCATCGATACTCCTTCACGCTTCGTCACGTCACGGTGACGACCAGACGTTGAACGGAGTTTGCCCGCCGATCCGTCGGTGAGCATCCGATAAAAAATCGACAATTGCTGCCCAATCGCGCGCCGCGAACTCACACGGGCGCGCGAAACGCCGCCGGATCGATGCCGTGGCGCGCCATCTTCTCGTACAGCGTCTTGCGCGGGATGCCGAGGATCGCGAGCGCGTTGGCGACGTGACCGCCGGTCGCGGTCAGCGCGTCGGTGATGATCGATGCCTCGAACCGCGCCACCCGCTCCCGAAGCCCGCTATTTTCCGCTGCGTCGCTGCCCGACGCCAATAAGCTCGCGAACGCGTAGTTGCGCAGCTCGCGCACGTTGCCCGGCCACCCGTGCGTCAGCACTCGGTGGCGCACCTCCGGTGAAACCAGATAGTCCGCGCGTCCGAGCGACTGTTTGGCCTCGTCGACGAAATGCGTGAACAGCAGCGCCACGTCATCGCCTCGCTCCCGCAAGGGCGGCAGGTACAGCCGCGCCTGGGCCAGCCGGTGAAACAGGTCGGCGCGAAACCGCCCTTCCGCGACCAACTGTGCCAGCGGCGTCTCGCTGGTCACGAGCAGGCGAAGATTGACCGGATCGCTCCAGCTCGCGCCACACGGCTGTACCTCGCGATCCTCGACGACGCGCAGTAGTCGCGCCTGGATCGCATCGGGCAAGGTGTCGACCGCATCGAGCAGCAGCGTTCCGTTGTTCGACGCCGCAATCCGTCCGCCACGACGTGCGTCGCCGAACAGCTCGACCTCGGCCGCGTCGTCACCCAGCGCGGCGCAATCGACCGCGACGAAGGGACGTGTGCCACGTCGCCCCGACCGGTGCAGCAGCCGCGCGACCAGGTCCTTGCCCGTGCCGCTTTCCCCCTCGATCAGCACGTCAACGGGCAGGTCCGCCAGTTCGCGCACCGAACGACGCAGGTTTAGCATCGCGGGCGCGTTGCCGATCAGCGGCCCCTCGCTCTCCTGCACCGCGTCGCGCAGGCGTCGGTTCTCCAGCACCAGCGCGCGACGCTCCAGCGCGCGGCGGATCGTGGCGATCAGCTGCTCGGTCGCGAACGGCTTGGTCACGAAGTCGAACGCCCCATCGCGCAGCGCCGACACCGCCATCGGCACGTCGCCGTGCCCGGTCACGAGGATAACGGGCAGGTCGGGATCGAGCATGCGCAGCCGCGCGAGCAGCTCGAAACCATCCATGCCGGGCATGCGAATGTCGGACACAACGACGCCCGCGAAGTCGTCTTCGACCACGGCGAGCGCCGGCTCGGCGCGCGCGAACGCCTCGACCGAGAGCCCGGCCAGGTCGAGCGCCTGTTCGGTCGCGAGCCGCAGCGCGTGATCGTCCTCGATCAACAGCACCCGTTCGCTCACTTCGCCCTCCTGAGCGTCAGCACGAACCCCGCGCCCGACAAATGCGGCGCGTCGTCGACCGCGAGCTCGCCGCCGAATTCGCGCGCGATGTCGCGTGCGATCGCCAGGCCCAGCCCCAGGCCATCGGCACGGCCGGTGACGAAGGGCGTGAACAGCGTGTCGCGCACTTCCGGCGCGATCCCCGTACCGTTGTCCGATACCCTGACCGTTACCGTATCGGCGGACGCGGCCACGCCGAGGTGTATCGCCTGCCGCACGACGCCGGCGGTTGCGTCGAGCGCGTTCTGCGTCAGATTGACCAGCACCTGTTCCAGTCGGATCCGATCGCCGAGGACGCGAGTGTCGCGAACACTCGCGGGCACGTCGAGCGTCAACGCACCGCGCACCCGCTCTCCCATCAACAGCAGCAGCCCGTCGATCACCTCGCCGATCGTGGTGTTTCCCGACGCGCTGCGCCCCCGACGCGAGAAGGCGCGCAACTCGCCGGTGATCGCTCCGATGCGGTCGGTCAGCGCGACGATGTGGTCCAGATTCTCGCGCGCGCGCTCGGGTGCGGCGCGGTCGAGCAGGATCGTGCCGTTCTCGGCGAAGGTGCGGATCGCGGCGACGGGCTGGTTGATTTCGTGCGCGACGCCCGCGGTAATCTGGCCGAGCGAGCCGAGCCGGCTGGCGAGTGCCAGTTCCTCGCGCGCGGTGCGGTAGCGCTGGTCGGCAGCGAGCCGCTCGGCCGATTCGACGCTCAACCGCGCATTCGCGTCGCGCAGTTCTGCGGTACGCGCGGCAACCTCACGCTCGAGACCGGCGCGCGCCTCGCGCTGCAGTCGCCGCCGCTCCGCCGAGCGCCACGTTGCGCCCGCGATCACCGCGACGACGAACAGCAATCCAAGCGCCCACAAGGTCGCCTGCTGCCGCGCTGCAGTCAGCGCCGGCGCGAGCGGGGCAAGGTGCAACACTCCGCCGCCCGCGAGTGGTGATGCCGTACGTGCCACGCGGTAGCCGACCGGCTCACCCGGCGCACTCGCATCCTTGCCCGCGATGGAGAGCGGCACGCGCGTCGGCAAGGACCGCCCGAATTGCAGCGTGCGCCGCGCTAGCGCGGCGGTCGCGCGGTCGAGTCCGTCGAGCGCGTGAAAGCGCCAGTCCGGGCGGCTGGTCACCAGCACGATGCCACGCCGATCGGTCGCGACGCTGACGCCCGGCGTGCGCGCCCATTGCGCCTCCACCCGGTCGAACTCGACCTTGACCACGACGACACCGAGCGTGCGGCCCGCCCGAGTCACCCGGCGCGACAGGTACAGCCCCGGCCGTCCGCTGACGGTGCCGAGCGCGAACAATTCGGCCGAGCCGTCACGCATCGCGTCGATGAAATACGGGCGAAAGCTGTAATCCTGCCCGACGAAGCTGGTCGGCAGGCGCCAGTTGCTCGCCGCCACGGTGCGCCCGCTTTGATCGATCGCGTAGATAACGGCGGCGTTGGTCCGCGCCGCGAGCAATTCGAGCGTCCGGTCGAGTCGTTGTTGCGCTCCATCGCCGGCCAGCGCCGCGGCAACGTCGGGATATTCGACCAGCACCAGCGGCAGCAGCCGGAACTTTTCCAGCTCGCTCGCCAGCAATCCGGCGTGATTGGCGGCAATCGTCGCTGCGGCCTTGTCGGTGGCGGCGCGCGCCCGCGCCTCGGTCCAGCGCCACGCGCTCCAGCCGAGCGCCGCGCATGCGACGCCCGCGAACACGACGAACAGGATCGAGCGCCGCCAATGTGCGGTTTTCCACACACTTTCCTGTCCCGCGGCACCATCGGACATGCCTAGCTGATCACCCTCGTCTTTCGCCCAGACGCTCTTTCTGCCGTCTTCGCAGTAACTTACCCTTCGCGTCGCCCTAACGTGGTGCGTGCGTCATCCGCCTCTACACTGTACGCAACGTTCCGCCACGAGAACGCGGAAAAGGTGAGGATCATGAACAGCCCGTCTGTCAGTACGAACGCATATCCGAGCGACGCCCAGGCGGCGGCACGGCGGCCGTTCTACACGCATCTCTACGCGCAGGTGCTGTTCGCGATTCTGCTCGGCGCATTGGTCGGTCATTTCGCCCCCCAGACGGGCGAGGCGCTCAAGCCGCTGGGCGATGCCTTCATCAAGCTGGTGAAGATGGTGATCGCGCCCGTCATCTTCTTGACATTGGTCAGCGGCATCGCGGGCATGAAGGAACTTGGCGCAGTCGGGCGTGTCGCCGGCAAGGCGTTCGGCTATTTCCTGTTCTTCTCCACTCTCGCGCTGATCGTCGGACTGATCGTCGCCAATGTGGTGCGGCCGGGCGCGGGGATGAACATCGACCCCGTCGGGCTCGATAGCGGCGCCATCGCGGGCTACGCGCATCAGGCGCACGAGACGACGCTGACCGGCTTCCTGCTCGGCATCATCCCCGACACGCTCGTCTCCGCGCTGATCCAAGGCAACATCCTGCAGGTGCTGCTGGTTGCGATCCTGACCGGCATTACGATCAGCCTGGTCGGCGAGCCCGCGCAGCCCGTGCTCGACCTGATCGAGCGGCTGGGCACGATCGTGTTCCGCCTGACCGGCATCCTGATGCGCGCGGCGCCGATCGGCGCGTTCGGTGCGATCGCGTTCACCGTCGGCAAGTACGGCGCGGGCAGCCTGGTCAATCTGGGTGGTCTGGTCGCGACCTTTTACGCCACCTCCTTGCTGTTCGTGCTGGTGGTGCTCGGTACCGTCGCGCGCGTGCATGGCTTCTCGATCCTGAAGCTGATCGCGTACCTGAAGGCGGAGCTGCTGCTCGTGCTCGGCACCTCGTCGTCGGAAGCCGCGCTGCCCAATCTCATCGCCAAGCTGGAGGCAGCGGGGTGCGACCGCGGCGTCGTCGGGCTGGTCGTGCCGACCGGTTACTCGTTCAACCTCGACGGCACTAACATCTACATGACGCTTGCCGCCTTGTTCATCGCGCAGGCGTGCAACGTCGACCTGACGCTGGGACAGCAATTGCTGCTGCTCGGCGTCGCGATGCTGTCGTCGAAGGGGGCGGCAGGCGTCACCGGTGCGGGGTTCATCACGCTCGCCGCCACCTTGTCGATCGTGCCGTCGGTGCCGCTCGCCGGCATGGCGCTGATCCTCGGCGTCGACCGCTTCATGTCCGAATGCCGCAGCCTCACCAACTTCATCGGCAACGGCGTCGCCGCGATCGTCGTCGCGCGCTGGGAAGGCAAGCTCGATCTCGAGCGGCTGCGCGCCACGCTCAACAACGAGGAGCCCGCAAAGACGGCTCCCGCCACAACGATACAGGGAGAGTGATTGTGAACCGTTTCCAGCACCTGCTCGCGGGCACCAGCATGCTCGCCGCGCTCACCGTCTCCGGTAGCGCCGCTGCGCAGTCTACGCCGCTCGCGACGACGCCGACCCTCGTGCAGGAGGCCGTCCCCGGTCTCGCCGAGGCGACGCCGCAGGCCGACCAGAGCCCCGACACCGCCGCGCAGGCACCCGAGCCGGTCGCGGACATCGTCGTCGTCGGCACGCAGATCAAGGGCGCGAGCGCGACCGCCGCGCTGCCCGTCACCGTGATCGACCAGGCGCAGATCGACGCGACCGGCGCGCTATCAGGTGACGAGTTGTTCCGCTCGATCCCGCAAGTCGGCGACGTGACCTTCAACGAGGCGCAGGGCGCGCAGACGTCGAATTCGGCGCGCGGCGACGTCAATTCCATCAACCTGCGCAATCTGGGCGTCGGCAACACGCTGGTGCTGTTGAACGGCCGTCGCCTCGTCCAGCATCCGACGAGCCAGGCGGGCGACGGCAACGTGCCGGTGCTCGGCTATAATTCCAACTCGCTGCCGGTCGCGGGCATCCAGCGGCTGGAGGTGCTGCGTGACGGTGCGGCCGCGATCTACGGCGCCGACGCGGTCGCGGGCGTGGTCAACACCGTGACCAAGGACAAGTTCGACGGCGCCAGCCTCGACTATCGCTTCGGCTTCGCGGAGGGCACGCACCGCAAGGAGCTGCAGGTGACGGGCACCTACGGCAAGAATTTCGACGAAGGCCGCGGCAACGTGTCGGTGTTCCTCGACTACACCCGCCGCACCGCGCAGCTGCCCGAGGATCAGGATTACACCGCCACCGACAATCTGTTACCGCTGTTCGCGAACGATCCCGCCTTCGCCGGCAACCTGGCCGCCGACGGACGCGCGACGCAGTCGCCGTGGGCCAATCTGGCGGTGGTCGGCGGACCCGGCACGATCCGCCGCGGCACCACCGCACTCACCTCGGCGGCAGGTGCATTCCATACGCAATCGGCGACGAATCCGGGATGCGCGTACATCCTGAACGGCAACACCTGCTACGGCAGCGGCACGCGCGCGACCGCGTCGACGCTGCGGTCGGAGCGGTTCGACACGCGCCCGGGTACCACCGTGACGCCGTCGTTCAACCGCTACAATTCGTTCCTGTCGGCGCACTATGACGTGTCGGACGCGCTGACCTTCTACACCGAGCTGGGCTATTACCAGGCCGACACGGTGCGCATCCAGCCGCCGACGATCAACCTGAACGCGATCGTGATCCCCGCGTCCAATTACTGGAACCCGTTCGGGCCGGTGCGCTTCGCCGACGGCACGCTCAACCCGAACCGTATTCCGGGCCTCACCAATGTGCCCGCCGCCGGTCTGCCGGTGCGGCTCAGCACCTACCGCTTCGTTGATGCCGGGCAGCAGCGCGTCGACGTGACCAACTGGCAGTCGCGCTTCCTCGGCGGCGCGCGCGGCAAGATCGGCAGTTTCGATTTCGACAGCGCGCTGCTCTATTCGGAGGCGAAATCGACCGATCGCTCCAACGCGATCAACATGACGCTGCTGCAGCAGAACCTCGCGCTCTCGACGCCCGACGCGTACAATCCATTCTCGGGCGGCTGCTCGGCAACGCCCTCGGTCGGCGACTGCTCGCCCTCCAGTCAGGCCTCGATCGACAGCTTCTCGTTCGACCTCGTCCGGCGCAGCAAGACGACGCTGGCGCTGGGCGATTTCAAGCTGTCGAACGCCAACCTGTTCGCGCTGCCGGGCGGCAACGTCGGCGTGGCACTCGGCGTCGAGGCGCGGCGCGAGACGCAGGCCGATATCCGCGACGACAATCTGAACGGCACCAACACCTTCCGCGACGCGGTGACCGGCGAGGTCAATCTGTCGAACGTCGCCGCGGTCAGCCCGACGCCGAGCGTCTTTGGTCGCCGCACCGTCTTCTCTGCGTTCGGCGAGCTCGCGATCCCGATCGCCTCGCCCGAGATGGGCGTGCCGCTGATGTACCGCTTCGACGTACAGCTCGCCGGGCGGTACGAGCATTACAGCGACTTCGGCTCGGTCGCGAAGCCCAAGATCGCCGCCGCCTGGGATTTGGTCGAGGGGTTCCGCCTGCGCGCCTCCGCATCCAAGGGGTTCCGCGCGCCCAACCTCGAGCAGGTCAACACGACGCGCTACTCGCGCCTCGGCTCCAACACCGATTTCATCCGCTGCGAGGCTGACCTGCGTTCGGGGCGGATCGCGACGTTCAACGCCTGCGGCCGCGCCAACAGCTACCAGATCGCGGTGTCGGGCAATCGTGACCTCCAGCCCGAAGACAGCACCAACTGGACCGTCGGCACGGTGCTGCAACCCGCCTTCATCCCGCGCGAGTACGGGCGGCTGACGCTGACCGCCGATTTCTGGTCGATCAAGCAGGTCGGCATCGTCGGACAGTTCGGCGCGCAGAACGCGCTGGTGCTCGACTATCTGCTGCGCCAGCAAGGGTCGTTCAACCCGAACGTCATCCGCGCCGCGCCGACCGCCGACGACACGCCGCTGTTCGCCGGCACCGGCATCGCGCCCGCGGGCACGATCACGCAGATCAACGATCAGTTCGTCAACCTGCTGCCGCAGACCGTGCAGGGACTCGACCTCGCCCTGCTCTACAACGTGCGCACCGACGTGGGTAAGTTCGATCTCGCGATCAACGGCGCGCGCTTGACCAAGTTCAGCCGCGACACCCCGCCTGCGGTGCAGGCCCTGTTCGATGCGCGCGCGGCGGGACAGATCAACGCCGCCACGCCGCTGACCGATGCCAGCGACCTTTTGCAGGACCGCGGGCGGCCGAAATGGCGCGTGACCGGCTCGCTCACCTGGTCGCTCGATCAGTGGCAGGTCGGCGCATTCGCCAATTACATCGGCCCGGTCAACGACACCAATTTCCTCGACACCGACGGCAACCCCTACGTCGTCGACGGCACCACGACGTTCAACCTGTACGGCCAGTACCGCGTGAAGGGCGGCTTCATGGACGACACGCGGCTGCGCATCGGCGTGCGCAACCTGTTTGACAAGCAGCCGCCGGTCACCGCCGACGGCTATCTCGGCTCGCTCTACGTGCCCTACGCGCGTTACTGGTACCTGACCGTTGGAAAGCGCTTCTGATGCTCCGCCTGCTCGCTACTCTCTCGCTCCTCGCCGCCACGCCCGCCTTCGCGCAACAGGCGGCGCCAGCGCCCGCGCCAGCAGTACGCACCAGCGCACCGATCCGCGTGCTGTTCATCGGCAACAGCTTCACGCAGGGCGCGCATTCGGCGGTGCGCAACTGGCACGCGAACGCCGTTACCGACCTCAACCGCGCCGGCTACGGCGGGGTGCCGGCCTTGTTCAAGGCGTTCGCCGACCAGGCCGGGCTCAACTACGAGGTCAGCCTGGAAACGCAGGGCGGCAAAACGCTCGGCTTCCACTATGACGAGCGGCGCCAGCTGTTCGACCGTGCGTGGGACGTGGTGGTGTTGCAGGAACTGTCGACGCTCAGCCATGCGCGTCCCGGCGACGCGACCGACTACGTCCGCGATGTCGGACGCCTGACGCGGCTGCTGACCGCGCGCAACCCGCGCGTCCGCGTCGAGCTGATGGCGACGTGGAGCCGCGCCGACCTCGCCTACCGTGGGCAGGACCGCTGGGCGAGCAAGCCGATCGCGACGATGGCGCTCGACCTGCGCGCCGCCGCCGATCAGGCGCGCGCGGCCACGCCGGGCGTCGCGGGCGTGCTGCCGGTCGGACAGGCGTGGAACCGCGCCTTCGCGCGCGGCGTCGCCGACCCGAACCCCTATGACGGCGTCGCCTTCGGACAGGCCGATCTGTGGACCTACGACCAGTATCACGCCAGCGTCGCGGGCTATTATCTCGAAGCGCTGATCGTGTTCGGGCAGCTGACCGGCGTCGACCCGCGCACGCTCGGCCGGGGTGAGCGCTCAGCGGACGAGCTCGGCCTGTCGGAGGATACGGCGGCGGCGTTGCAGGGGATCGCGTCGGACGAGCTACGCGCCGCGCGCTGACCGCTCACGCGTCCGGCAGCGCGTACCCCGCCATGCGCTGCCGCAGCAGTTTCTTGTCGATCTTGCCGGTTGCGCCGAGCGGGATCTCGTCCACCACGACGACGTCGTCGGGCATCCACCAGCGCGCGATTCTACCGTCGAGGAAGCCGAGCAGCTCCGCCTTGCCGCAGGTGGCACCGGCGTGGCGCTGGATCAGCAGGATCGGGCGCTCGTCCCATTTCGGATGCGCGACGCCGATCACCGCGGCGAGCGCGACCTCCGGGTGGCCGACCGCGATGTTCTCGATCTCGATCGAGCTGATCCACTCGCCGCCCGATTTGACGATGTCCTTCGCGCGGTCGGTGATCTGCATGTAGCCCGCGGGATCGATCGTCGACACGTCACCGGTGTCGAAGAAGCCCTCCGTGTCGAGCACATCGCCGCCCTCGCCGCCGAAATAGCCGCTCGTGATCGTCGGCCCCTTGATCATCAGCCGCCCGGCCGTCCGGCCATCGTGCGGTAGACGGTTGCCCGCGTCGTCGACCAGCTTGAGCTCCAGCCCGCAGACCAGCCGCCCCTGCATGCCCTTGTGCCGCACCTGCTCGTCATAGGGTTGCGCCAAGACCTCGGGGCTGGGTGTCGACAGCGTCGCGAGCGGCGAGGTCTCAGTCATGCCCCAACCCTGCACCACCTCGACGCCGTAATCGTCCTGGAACGCGCGGATCAGTGCCTCGGGCGGGGCGGAGCCACCGATCACCACGCGCTTCAACGTCGAGAAGCGCGCGCCGCTGGAACGCAGATAGTGGAGCAAGCCCTGCCACACGGTCGGCACCGCGGCGGAGAAGGTCACGCCCTCGTCCTCGATCAACCGGTAGATCGACTCGCCGTCCATCCGCGCGCCCGGCAGCACCAGCTTGGCGCCGACCGCGGGGGCGGAATAGACCACGCCCCAGGCGTTGGCGTGGTACATCGGCACCACCAGCAGCACCGTGTCGCGCGTCGTCAGCGCGAGCGCGTCGGCCTGCAACGTCATCATCGTATGCAGGTAGTTGGATCGGTGCGAGTAGAGCACGCCCTTCGGGTTGCCCGTCGTCCCCGAGGTATAGCACAGCCCGCACGCCAGCCGCTCGTCGAAGCCGCCCCAGGCGAACTCGGCCGGCTCGTCCGCGATCCAGTCGTCGAACGCGACCGCCGGATAGTCGGTCGTGGGCAGGTCGGCGGCGGCGCACAGGAAGATCACGCGCTCGATCGACGGCGCGGCGGGGAGCAGCGGTCCGATCAGCGGCGCACAGGCAGGATCGGCGAGCAGGATGCGATCGCCCGCGTGCGCGGCGATATAGGCGATCTGTTCGGGGAACAGCCGCGGGTTGAGCGTGTGGAGCACCGCGCCCATGCCGGTCGCGCCGTACCAGGCGGCGAGGTGCCGCGCGCTGTTCCACCCCATCGTCGCGACCCGGTCTCCCTGCCCGATCCCGGCGCGGGCGAGCGCGTTCGACACGCGCTTCGCCGCCTGGTGCAGCCAGGCATAGTCGAGGCGCGTGACGCTGCCGTCAGCCTCGCGCGACACGATCTCGCGCGCGCCGTGCCAGGTGTTGGCATGATCGAGGAAGCCGTCGACGGTCAGCGACACGTCCTGCATCAATCCGAACAGCGCCTGCGACATGGCTCGCTCTCCTATCCACACCGGCTGTTTCGCCGGTTACGTGCCTTGTGGCCGTTTCCGCCCCAACTTGTCGTGTTTCGTTTGGTGTCGCCAGCCCGCTTACGTAACTTTTGTTGGCGTGGGGTCAGACGACCCACCGCCAGACGCCCGCCGCCCAGCCGGCGAGCGGAATGTGCGCCCAGGTCGCCGCCAGCCACAGCACGACGCCGCCGCCGAGCGCGTGACCGCCGAGCCTGCCAACCTGCGCATGTCCGGCCGTGATCGCGGCGAAGGGCAGGTAGCTCGTCCGCCGCTCCCACTCGGGCCAGAAATCGGGCTGGAGCCGCGCCTTCTTGCGGTCCTGAAGATGAGCGCCGACCAGCGCCAGCACGATGATTGCGCCGGCCAGCACGACGTTCGACGGGTCGGGGTAGACGAGGATGTGCGCGCCGCCCCACAGCGCGAAACCCCACATCATCGGATGGCGCGTGATCGCGTAGACGCCGCTGGCGAAAGGGACCGGTCTGGTCTTCGCCGTAGGATCGGGCAGCGCCGGGTTGCGGACCAGCGAGCCGGTGAACAGCACGCTCGCCACCAGCATCACGATCGTGGCGATTGCCCACGAGCCATCACCGACCGGCCACAGCGGCGTCGCCGCGGGCGTGGCGCGGTACGCGACGACGAGCCAACCGAGCGTCACCACCGCGACGAGGCTGTAGAGCCCCAGGAACCCGCCCTCGCCGATCCGGCGCACCAGCGGCGCGCGCAGCGGATGCGACAGGAGGAAGTGCGTACCCACGAACGCGACCGCGGCGAGCCCCACTTCCTCCATCCCGGCTTCCCCCCGCCCGATTTCCGCTCGTCGTTACTGGACCCCGTGCATCCAGCGCTTGATGAACGGCGACAGCGCCAGCAGCACCGCACCGATCACCGCCGCGGTCAGACCGATGGTCCAGAACACCTGGTTGTAGGTGTCGAGGCTGACCTTCAGGTTGGTCACCTGCCCGCCGACCGTCTCGACCGAGGCGACCTGCGCCACGATGCCGGCAACATACTGCGCGACCGAGATCGACAGGAACCACACGCCCATCATCAACCCGACGATCCGCGCGATTGACAGCTTGGTGATCATGCTCAAGCCCACCGGCGAGATGCACAATTCGGCGACCGAGTGGATCAGGTATAGCCCCGCCAGCCACCAGATCGCGACCTTGAAGTCGCTGCCGGCGAACTGCCCGCCCCAGACGAGGAACAGGAAGCCGAGGCCGACGCCGATCAGCGCGAGGCCGAACTTGACCGGGATCGACGGCTCGATCCCGCGTGCGGCGAGCTTGGTCCACAGGATCGACATGACGGGTGCCAATGCGACGATGAAGAACGCGTTGAAGAACTGCGTCTGCGGCGCGGTGATCGCGAACCCGCCGGCGATCGTCAGGTCGGTGTTGCGATCGGCGAACAGCGTCAGGCTCGACCCCGCCTGCTCGAACAGGGTCCAGAACACGACGTTGAACACGATCAGGATCATCGCCGCCAACATCATCTGGAACTCGGCCTTGCTACCCTTCGCGTACGACCAGATCAGGATGCCGGGCACGCTGACCAGGAAGGTGCCGAACAGCAGCTTACCCATCAGTGACAGGGAGGCGATATAGCCGAGGATGCCCGAGCCGGGTTCGGGCGCGGTCGAGTTCATCAGGTTGACGAACAGGAAATAGAACACCGGCACCGCCAGGATCGCGCCGGCGAAGATCGCGAGCGTGCGGTCGGGGCCGCTGCGCACCGGCGCCTCGCCGATACCGTTCAGCTTCCCGCCGTTGAACTGGATCAGCGCCCAGGAGATCAGCATGCCCGCGGCCGCGAGGCCGAAGCCCGCCCACCAGCCGACCTTATCGGCGAGCAGCGGGCAGAGCAGCTGCGAGCCGAGCGATCCGAGATTGATCCCCATGTAGAAGATCGTGAACCCCGCGTCGCGGCGACGATCGCCGCCGGCGTAGAGCTCGCCCACCATTGTCGAGATGTTGGGCTTGAAGAAGCCGTTACCGACCGAGATCAGGCTGAGCGCGATGAGCAGCACCGCGGTCAGCAGCGCACTGCGCTCGCCGCCGGTTTCGAACCCGCCCTTGGCGACGGTCTGCGCGACCGACTTGTCGGGATTGAGCAGCGAGACCGAACCGTCCTCGTTGCCCTTGATCTCCAGCCGTCCCTGCGGGGTGACGAGGTAGCGTACCTCGGCCGCGGCGCTCGTCGGCGCGTCGCGGAAACCGTCGACCTGCACCTCGTAGCGCTGCCCGTCGATGGTCGCGTACGGCCGCGCCGTCTCGCCGCCGAAGCAGAGCGTGAAATAGCCGACCGCCATCATGATCGCGCCGAACTTCACCGACCGCTTGGAGCCGAGATACTGGTCGGCCAGATAGCCGCCGACGAGCGGGGTCAGGTACACCAGCGCGGTGAATCCGCCGTACAGGCCCGTCGCCTCACGGTCGCCGAACACGAAATGCTTGGTGAGATACAGCGTCAGGAGCGCGCGCATCCCGTAGTAACCGAACCGCTCCCACATCTCGGTCGTGAACAACCGCGCGAGCTGGCGCGGATGGCCGAACCAGGTTTCCTCCGCCGCCGGATTGGTGTGGGTGATGTCGGGCTCGGCGCGGTTGTCCGCGGTCGAAGTATCCACCATTGTTCGAAATACGCTCCCTGAACTTGCGTTCACGCTTACGCTGACGCGGCGCGCGCGATGGTTGCACCGGAGACTAGCGGCTGAGATCGCGCTGTAAATACGCGTTAACACTTCCTAGATGCCGCACCCATGTTCAACGACCGCTCCTCGCTCCTCGCGCATCTCTCCACCCGCCGCTCGGGCAAGCCGCGCGATCTGGTCGCGCCTGGGCCTGATCATGCCGAACTGGTGCAGATGATCGCGCTCGCCGCGCGCACCCCCGACCACGGAAAGCTGGCGCCGTGGCGCTTCGTGATCGTCGGCAACGACCAGCGCGCGCGCCTCGCCGACTTGCTGGTGGAAGCCTACCGCGCCGAGAAGCCGGAGGCACGGCAAGCGGAGCTCGACAACATGGTCCAGTTCGCGACGCAGGCACCCGCGCTGGTGGTCGCGCTTTCTTCTCCGAAGACCGACAACAAGATACCGTTGTGGGAACAGGAGCTTTCGGCGGGTGCCGCGTGCATGAACCTGCTCCACGCGGTGCACGCGCACGGTTACGCGGCGGGCTGGCTGACCGGCTGGCCGGCCTTCTCCGATCGCGTCCGCGATGCGTTCGGGAAAGCGCCCGAACGGATCACCGGCTTCGTCTTCATCGGCACGCCGGGCCGCGCATTGGACGAACGGCCGCGTCCCGCGATCGAACAGGTGTGGAGCGACTGGTAGGGTTGAGACGCGGGGCGAAGGCTCGACTCCGCCCCCATTTGCTGTATTAACGCAGCATGGCAGCACTGAGCAACGAGGACAGCCCGGTCTACATCCGGCTGCGCGCAACCATCGCCGCGGGGATCCTGCGCGGCGATTTCGTCGCGGGTGATCAGCTTCCCTCGGTGCGCGCGCTCGCGGCCGAACACGGCGCCAACCCGCTGACGGTCGCGAAGGCGTATCAGAGCTTTCAGGACGACGGCTACGTCGAGGTGCGTCGCGGCGTCGGCATGTTCGTGCTGGCGGGTGCGGTCGAGCGGCTGCGGCAGGCCGAGCGTGACAATTTCGTCGCCAACCAGTGGCCCCGCATCCGCGGCTATATCAACCTGCTCGGGCTCGACGCCGCGGACCTGCTCGAGCGCAGCGACGCCTGACCCCGGCGGGCACGCGCGCAACCGGGTAGCGGCTCAGCCGTTGTCGCGGGCATGAGCCTGATCGCTTCCGTCCTGCTCGCCAGCGCCGCCGCCGCCGCGCCGTCTGCCACCCCCGATGCGGCTCGCGCGGTCGTACAGCGTTACTATGCCGCGATCGACCGTCGCGACTATCGCACCGCCTACCGCTCGTGGTCGCGCGGTGGCCAGGCCAGTGGGCAGAGCTATCAGCAGTTCGTTCGCGGCTTCGCCAACACGCGCCACACCAGCGTCACGACGGGCGCGCCCGGCCGACCCGAAGGTGCGGCGGGATCGAGCTACATCCGCGTGCCTGTCACCGTTCGCGCGACCCTGAAGAACGGCACAGCGCAACGCTTCACCGGCAGCTACACGCTGCGTCGCGTCAACGATGTCGACGGCTCCACCGCCGAGCAACGCCAGTGGCATATCGAAGACGCATCGCTGCGCCGGCGATGAAATACGCGTCATCGCTGCTGTTGCTGGGTGCACTCGCCGCATGCAACCGCGCGCCAGAGCCGCAGCCCACGCCGACCCGCGTTGCCGCAACGCCGCTGCCCTCACCGACGCCGAGCGCGACCACCGCCGCGCCCGATCTGTCGCGTTACGTCGGCAAATACCCGTTCGATCTGGTCGCGGGCACACGCTTCGTCGATGAACCCGCGGTGCGCGCGGCGGTCGCGCGCGTCGTGCCCGACGCGGGTGTGCGCGACACGGTGCTGAGCCGCGACGGCACCGCCAACCCGGTCGCGGAGTGGGATGGGCGCATCCTGTCCTGGGCGTGCGAGGCGCATAATTGCGGGCCGCACAATTGGGCGATCGCGATTACCCCCGACGGGCGCGACGCGGCCGTGTGCTATTACGACGCCGACGAGCCCGTCTCGCGCTGGTACCCCGCGGGCTTCCGCAATCCAGCGCCCGATGGCTGTCCATCGGGCGAATAAGCGTCAGAATGCGTCGGCGTTGAGCGCGTAGAGCGACGCCGCGGGCGCGTTCGCCGCCGCTTCCAGCCCCATCGCCTCCGGCACGATCTGGTCGAGGTAGAATGCGACGCTCGCCTGCTTGACCGCGTCGGCACCCGCATCACGCGCCTGCCGCTCGAGCAGCCAGCCGCAGGTCGCGACCGACAGCATGGTCAGGAACGGGTAACTCGCCGCCTGGCGATCGTCGGCGTCCGCGGTCTGCAGGCGGCGTCCGATGGCTTCGCACGCGTCGACCAGCGCGGTCAGCCGCGGATGCTCGGCCTCTGCGCGCATGTCGGCGATCAGGCTGGCGAAGGCGGCGCCGTTCGACAGCGACAGCTTGCGCCCGACCAGGTCGGCTGCCTGAATACCGTTCGTCCCCTCGTAGATCGGCGTGATGCGCGCATCGCGGAAGAACTGCGCCGCGCCCGTTTCCTCGACAAAGCCCATGCCGCCGTGGACCTGCACGCCGATGCTCGCGATCTCGTTGCCCAGATCGGTCGCGTGCGCCTTGGCGAGCGGGGTGGTGATCTCCAGCCGGTCCTTCGCCGCCGCGTCGCCCATGCCGGCGCGGTCGACCTGCCCACAGGCGTAGTAGACGAGCGCGCGCGCCGCCATCGTCTGCGCCTTCATCCGCATCAGCATGCGGCGCACGTCGGGGTGCTCGATGATCGCCGACTGCGCCCCCGCGCGCGCGCCCTGCACGCGCTCCTTGGCGTACTCGACCGCCTTCTGCGTCGCCGCCTCCGCCACCTGCACGCCCTGTAGCCCGACGTTGAGGCGCGCGTTGTTCATCATCGTGAACATCGCGCGCATGCCGCCGAACTCGGGTCCGATCAGCTCGCCCGTACAATCGTCGTGGTCGCCGAACGACAGCACGCAGGTGGGCGAGGCGTGCAGCCCCATCTTGTGCTCGATCGAGACGACGCGCACGTCGTTCTGCGTGCCATCGGCGCGCACCTTGGGCACCAGGAACAGCGATATGCCGCGCGTGCCCGCCGGCGCATCTGGCGTCCGCGCGAGCACGAGGTGGACGATATTGTCCGCCATGTCGTGGTCGCCGAACGAAATGTAGATCTTGGTGCCCTTGATGCTGAACGTGCCGTCGCGACGCGGGGTTGCTGTGGCGCGCAGCGCACCCACGTCGCTGCCCGCCTGCGGCTCGGTCAGGTTCATCGTGCCGGTCCACTCGCCCGTCGCGAGCTTGGGAAGGTACAGCGCCTGCTGCTCCGGCGTGCCGTGATGCTCGATCGCCTCGATCGCGCCGACCGTCAGCGTCGGGCACAGCGCGAAGCCCATGTTGGCGCTGCCGAGCGTCTCGAGCACCGCGGCCTGCACGACGAAGGGTAGCCCCTGCCCGCCGAACGCTTCCGACACGCCGATCGTGCCCCAGCCGCCCTCGACATACGCCTGATAGGCTTCACGGTAGCCATCGGGCATGACGACGCCGTCGGGGCTCCACTTCGCCCCCACCGTGTCGCCGACGCGATTGAGCGGCGCCCACTCGCCCGCCGCGAATTGCGCCGCGCCTTCCAGCACCGCGTCGATCACGTCCGGGGTCGCGGCGGCGAAGCGTTCCGTCTTGGCGAGCTCGCCGATGTTGGCGACGGTGTCGAGGACGAAGCGCTGCTCGGCGACGGGGGCGGTGAAGGCCATTTCTCTCTCCTGATCGCGCCCGCTATAGCGTCGCCGCATGGCGGCTCAACCACCCCTGATCTACCCGTTCGACGACGCCGCGATCGCCGAAGCTGCCGCGATCATTGAAGCCGGCGGAATCGTCGCGGTGCCGACCGAGACGGTCTACGGGCTCGCCGCCGACGCGCGTGACGCGCGCGCGGTCGCGGGGATCTACGCCGCAAAAGGACGGCCGAGCTTTAACCCGCTGATCGTCCACGTCGCCGATCTCGCCGCGGCCGAGGCAATCGCGACGTTCGACGACGATGCGCGTGTGCTCGCCGAGCAATTCTGGCCGGGGCCGCTGACCCTGGTGCTGCCGTTGCGCGCCGACGCCGGCATCGCGTCGCTGGTCACCGCCGGACTCGACACGATCGCGCTACGCGTGCCCGCGCACCGTGCGATGCAGGCGCTGATCGCCGCCACCGGCGCGGCGCTCGCCGCGCCATCGGCGAACGCGAGCAACGGCATCAGCCCAACGCGCGCCGAACATGTCGCCGTGAGCCTTGGTGTGCGCGTGCCGCTAATCATCGACGACGGCGCGACGAAAGCGGGTGTCGAGTCGACGATCGTCGCAGGGCGCACCATCCTACGTCCCGGGCCGGTCACCACCGAGATGCTCGGTGCCGTCCTTCCTGTCGCGCCCGGCACGACCGCGCACGTCAGCGCGCCGGGGCAGCTCGCGACGCATTACGCGCCGTCCAAGCCGCTGCGGCTGAATGCGATCCGCGCAGAGGCAGACGAGTGGCTGATCGGCTTCGGCGCGGTCGCCGGCGACGACACACTGTCGGCGCACGGCGATCTCGTAGAGGCCGCGGCACGGCTGTTTGATGCGCTGCACCGCGCCGACACGTCACCCCCCGAGCGAATTGCGGTAGCGCCGGTGCCGGAGCACGGCGTCGGCGTCGCCATCAACGACCGGTTGCGCCGCGCCGCGCATCGATGATCGCGTCTCCAGCGGGCACACGATTCCGCTACCGCTCTCGCACCGTTGATGCTGGAACCCGGCGCGTCGGTCGAGGCGCCGGGTCGCGGAGTGTCAGCGGACCGCCGGCGCCTGATTGGCGACGATTGCCGCCTTCTGCTCGGGGCTCATCGCGTGAGTGTTGAGATCGGCGGCAACGATCGCGTCGGCGCGCTTCTCGCCGGTCTTGCGCACCTGCTCGGCCTGATCCTTCAGATCATCGGCGCGCTGTTCGAGCTGGTCGGCGCGGTTGTCTGCCGCCTTCTTCACGTTGTGTGCGAGCTTGTCGTCACCCGATCCGCCACAAGCGGCTAGCGGCGCGGCAAGGAGCAGGACGGCGGCGGCGAGGCGGAACGTGGACATGATCTCTTCCCTGTGATCGACTGGCCGGCAGATCCGGCAGCGCGATAACACAGATCAGTCCGCCACGTTCCCTATCGCCATTGCCGCCAAACGATCAGCCCTGCGCCCCTGCCATGCTCTTCGTCCGCGCGGCGTAGCTCTTGCGCAGCTTCTGCAGCTTGGGCGGGATCACCGCCATGCAGTACGGATTGCTGCGGCCTTCGGTCTCCCAGTAATCCTGATGATAGCCTTCCGCCGGATACCAGGTGTCGTTCGCCTCGATCGTCGTGACGATCGGCTTCGACTGCTCGCCCTGCGCACGCTCGATCGCGGCCCTGGCCTCCGCCGCCTGCTCGTCCGATTGCGGGAAGATCGCCGAGCGATACTGCGTGCCGACATCGTTGCCCTGGCGATTTAGCTGCGTCGGATCGTGCGTCGCGAAGAAGATATCGAGCAGGTCGCCGTACGCGATTTTGGCCGGATCGAAGCCGACCTTGATCGCTTCGGCGTGGCCGGTGTCGCCACCGCAGACCTGCTTGTAGGTCGGATTGGGCGCGTGGCCACCGATATAGCCGCTCTCGACGCTCTCGACGCCGATCACGTCCTTGAACACGGCCTCGGTGCACCAGAAACAGCCGCCGGCGAGGATCGCATAGTCGGTCATGTAAGTCTCCTTTGAGAAGCATGTAGGAAGTCGCTAACGCGCTCGAAAGGGAGTTGCGGTGATGCTCGACGGCAAAGTGCCACTAGGCGGCAAGGTCATGGTGACGGGCGGCGCGGGCTATATCGGCAGCCACGCGGTGCTGGCGCTGCTCGATGCCGGCTATGACGTAGTCGTTCTCGACAATCTTATCACCGGGTTCGACTGGGCGGTCGACGCCCGCGCGACGCTGGTCGAGATGGCCGTCGAGGACCCGCGGGTAGCGGCCGTACTCGCCGAGCACCGTGTCCGCGCGATCATGCACTTTGCCGGATCGGTGGTGGTGCCTGAGTCGGTCAGCGATCCGCTAAAATACTATCGCAACAACACCGCGGCGACCCGCAGCCTGATCGAGAGCGCGGTGAAGGCAGGCGTGCCGCACTTCATTTTCTCCTCCACCGCAGCGACCTACGGCACGCCCGAGCGTGTGCCGGTGACCGAGACCGATCCGACGGTGCCGATCAATCCGTACGGCATGTCGAAGTTGATGAGCGAGGCGATGCTGCGCGATGTCGCGGCCGCACACCCGATCAACTATGCGGCGCTGCGCTACTTCAACGTGGCGGGTGCGGATCAGCAGGGACGCAGCGGACAGTCGACCGTGGGTGCGACGCACCTGATCAAGATCGCGGTCGAGGCGGCGATCGGCAAGCGCGCCGCGGTAAGCGTGTTCGGTGAGGATTTCGACACGCGCGACGGCACCGGCGTACGCGACTATATTCACGTCAGCGACCTGGCCGAAGCGCACGTCGCCGCACTCGGCTGGCTGATTGAACATCCGGGCGAGAGCGCGACGCTCAACGCCGGCTACGGCCGCGGCTTCTCGGTGCTGGAGGTGCTCGACGCGGTCGACCGCGTCACCAACATGCGCGTCGAGCGCCAGATGGAGGGACGCCGCGCCGGCGACCCGGCCGAACTGGTCGCCAACAATGCCGCGATCCTCGCAACGCTCGACTGGACCCCCGCCCGCGCCGACTTGGACGGCATCGTGCGCGACGCACTGGCATGGGAGCGCAAGCTCGCCGAGATGGGACGCTGACACCATGATAAAGATTGGGCGGCTACGCTCACTGTTGTTCGTGCCGGGCGACCGGCCGGAGCGGATGGAGAAGGCGCTGGTGCTCGGCGCCGACGCGCTGATCCTCGACCTGGAGGATGCCGTCGCGGCGGGTGCCAAGGCGGCGGCACGCAGCGCAGTGCGCGAGTTCGTCGACATGCGCAGCGCCGACATGGCGCTGTTCGTGCGCGTCAACCCGCTCGACAGCAGCTTCAACGCCGATGATTTCGCAGCACTAGCCGGCGCCGCGATGACGGGCGTCGTGCTGCCCAAGGCGGAGGGTCGCGCCTCGGTCGCCGAGCTACGCCGCCGCCTGCCCGGCGACTATCAGGTGCTGCCGATCGCGACCGAGACGCCGCGCGCGGTGTTCACGCTCGGCGACTATGACGGCGCGGGCTTGGCGGGGCTGACCTGGGGGGCGGAGGACCTGCCCGCGGCGATCGGTGCGTCGACCAGCCGCGAAGCGGACGGCAGCTACACCGATCCTTACAAGATGGTGCGCGCGCTCACCCTGTTCGGCGCGCACGCGGCCGGCGTACCCGCAATCGAGACGGTCTACCCCGACTTCCGCAATCTCGACGGCCTCGCCGCCTACGCGGCGCGCGGGCGGCGCGACGGGTTCACCGGAATGATGGCGATCCATCCCGCCCAGGTGCCCGTCATCAACGCCGCCTTCTCGCCCAGCGACGCGGAGATCGCGCACGCGCGCGCGGTGGTCGATCTCTTCGCCGCCAATCCGGGTGCGGGCGCGCTGCAACTGGACGGCAAGATGGTCGACGCCCCGCACCTGAAGGCGGCGGAGTGGCTGCTGCGGCTCGCCGGCGTTTAGCTGCCGAGCAGCGGCCGCGTCCGCCGCGCGATTTGCCACCAGCCGATCGCCCACAAGGTACCGTAGCTCCAGCCCGCCAGCACGTCGGAGGGCCAGTGCACGCCCAGGTAGACGCGGCTCGTCCCAATCGCACCGACCAGCAAAATCGCGAGCGTCAGCACCGTGTTGCGCGTCGCGCGACCGGGCGTCACCTGCGTCACCAGCGCCGCGAGCGTCAGATAGACGAGCGCCGAATTGGCCGCGTGCCCGCTCGGAAAGCTGTCCCCGGATACCTCGATCAGCCGATCGGCGATCGGTGGACGCGGGCGCGCGTAGACGAGTTTGAGAAGGTTGCTGCTCGTCGTGCCCGTGATCACCGCCGCCGCGACCATGCCCGCGGTGAGCGCCAGGCGCCGCGCGATCAGGATCGCCACCGCACCGACCGTCACGATCGCCAGCACCGTACCACCGCCCAGCGCCGTCACGTCGATCATCGCCTTGCGCAGCCAACCGGGTCCGGCCCCGCGAAGCGCGTTGCTGATGCCCAGGTCGAACCCGAACGCGTGACGGCTTAGCACGAAGCCGATCACCAGCAGCAGCGCGATCGCCCCGGCGCATACCCCCGCGGCGCGCAGCACGGAGGGGAGATGCCATGCCTGCGCTTCCCGTACGGGTTCGGCCGCGGTCAGCGCGGGGGCGATCGGGGTTCGGTCGGTCATCACGCGTCTGTAGGGCGTACGCCGCCCCACGTAAGCCCCTGCGGCATCATCACGCCCCCACACCGCTCAATAGGTGCGGTCGTCGGGTGCGTCGAACAGGTCCTTGAACTGCCGCGGCTGCGAGCGAAGATATTGTTCGGGCGCGCGAACGCGGGCACCCAGATGCGCGGCGGCGTGCCACGGCCAGCGCGGATCGTACAGGATCGTGCGCGCGAGCGCGATCAGGTCAGCGTCCCCGGTAGCAACGATCGCCTCGGCCTGCTCGTAATCGGCGATGAGGCCGACCGTAACGACGGGCATCGAGACCGCCTGCTTCACCGCGCGCGCGAGCGGGACCTGATAGCTGGGGCCAACCGGAATGTCCTGCCGCGGATCGAGCCCGCCGCTCGACACGTGGATCGCCGCGCATCCGCGCGCCTCCAGCGCCTTTGCAAAGGCGATCGTCCCGTCCACGTCCCAGCCGCCCTCGACCCAGTCGGTACCCGACACGCGCACCGTCACGGGCTTGTCGGACGGGAACGCCGCACGGACCGCGTCGAATATCTCGAGCGGGTAGCGCATGCGGTTCTCCAGCGTCCCGCCATACTCGTCGTCGCGCCGGTTGGAGAGCGGCGAGAGGAATTCGTGCAGCAGATAACCGTGCGCGGCATGGATCTGCACCGCGTCGAGCTCGAGCCGCGCCGAACGACGCGCCGCCTCGGCAAAGGCGTCGCGGATCTCGTCCATCCGCGCGCGGGTCAGCTCGGCAGGCGGCGCCTCACCCTCGCCGAATGCCAGCGCGGAGGGTGCTTCGGTCTGCCAGCCGTTCGCGTCATCCGCGGCGATCTGCTTGCCGCCGTGCCACGGCAACTCGGTCGATGCCTTGCGCCCCGCATGCGCCAGCTGGATCGCGATCGGCATCTTCGAGTGCGCGCGCACGCCGTCCAGCACGCGCTTCATCGCTGCCTCGGTCGCGTCGTCCCACAAACCGACATCGCCGTAGGTAATGCGCCCTTCCGGTACGACCGCGGTCGCCTCGATCGTCAGCACCCCCGCGCCCGACAGCGCCAGGTGACCCAGATGGATCAGGTGCCAGTCGGTCATCCAGCCGTTTTCGGCCGAATATTGGCACATCGGTGCGATCACGATGCGGTTGGCGAGCGACAGGCCGCCCACGTTCAACGGTGCGAATAACTTGGGTCCGCTCATGCCTTGCGCTCTCGTCAGTGAGCCGCCCCAACGCACGATCACGGATAGGGATGCGCCGCGCGCGGGCTCACGGACGGCTTGGCTGCGGCGTGTCGAGCAGGGTGCGGGTCAGCGCGCGATACGCCTCACTGTCGGCGATCACCGCAGCCTCCGCTTCCAGCGTGCGATAGGCTGCGAGGACCTTACGCCCGTCCGCGGTCAGCCGCGCGCCGCGGTTCTGCCCGCCTCCCGCCGACGCCTCGACCAGCCGGTCGCGGAAACAGCGGTTCATCTCGTCGACCAGCAACCAGGTGCGGCGATAACTCATCCCGAGCGCGCGCCCCGCGGCCGAGATCGACCCCTCGCGATCGATCGCCTCCAGCAGGTCGGCCTTGCCCGGACCCATAGCGAAACCGTCGCCGCAGACCAGCTGCAGCTTGAGCTTGAGCGCGCCGAGCCTCACGGCCGCGCCTCGGGGCGTGTGCGTGCCATGCGCGCGGGCATATCGCGTCCGCGCCGCGCGCGCTACGCTCGCGCACATGCATGTGGAGCGTGAGGCGCGCCGATCGACGCGGACCTGGCTGGCAATCGCGGGCGTTGTCGCGCTCACCGCGGCAATCCTGCTCGCGATGGGACGCAGCGCGATCTGCACCTGCGGTCGCGTCGCGCTGTGGCACGGGCAGGTCAACTCGGCCGAGAACAGCCAGCAACTGCTCGACCCGTACAGCGCGACGCACCTCGTCCACGGGGTGCTGTTCTACGCCGCCGGCTGGCTGCTGCTGCGCCGCTGAAACTGGCGCGCACGCCTGCTCGCCGCAGTGATGGTGGAGGCGGCGTGGGAATTGGCGGAGAACTCGCCCGCGGTGATCGATCGCTACCGCAGCGTCACCGCCGCGCTCGGCTATACCGGCGACAGCGTGCTCAACTCGGTCGGCGACATCGCCTGTATGGTCGCCGGCTTCCTGCTCGCCCGCATGCTGCCGGCGCGCGTCAGCGTCGTGCTGGTGATCGCGACCGAGCTGCTGCTGCTCGCGACCATTCGCGACAACCTCACGCTCAACGTGGTGATGCTGGTTGCCCCCGATCCGCGCATCCTGGCGTGGCAGCAGTCGGGCGGCTGAAGGGGCGGGCTTCACCCGGCGCTTACCAATGCGCGTCTATGCCCCTGGGCATGTTTCACGACTCAGCCCTTGCCGGCGCGACCCGCACCGATCCCCGCCCCGCCAGCGCGGTCAGCCACGGCGTCGGCGTCGCCGGGCTCGTCGGGCTGATCGCGTGGATCGCGGTCGCACGACATTTCGGCATGGACGGCACCTACGCCGCGTTGACCAACGTCGCAGCCTGCGCGCTGCCGATGATTGCGTGGTCGCTGCTGGTCGACAAGGTCCACCGCCGCGCCTCGACCGGGATCGACTGGTCGTACGCGAAACCGTTGCGCGAAACGATCGACATCAGCCTGGTCAAGCTCGCCGGGCTGTGGATCACCTGGGCCGGTATCGCGCTCATCTACATGACCGGGCGCTTCTACTGGGACGGCAATTACCGCTTCGCGATGTGGTGCATGGAAAGCGCCGCGCCGTGGCTGTTCGCCGCCTCGATCCCCTACGTCCTGTGGCTCGACCGCTATCTGGTCGAACCGCGCGACGGTGCTTGGGCGCTCGGCGCTTGGGTCACCGGCACCGCGTCCGCCGACCGCGAGGCGATCTACGCGCACCTGCGCGCCTGGGGCGTGAAGGCATTCTTTCTCGCCTTCATGCTCGCGATCGTGCCGCCGGGGTTCGCCGATTTCGTCGACGCCGATGTCGCCAACCTGCTCGGCTCGCCGACCGCGCTCGCCAATTGGCTCATCAACTTCATGTTCGTCGTCGACGTGGCGTTCGCGACTGTCGGCTACCTGCTGACGATGCGCCCTCTCGACGCGCACATCCGCTCAGCCAACCCGTTCATGGCCGGCTGGACCGCAGCGCTGATCTGCTACCCGCCGTTCATCATGATGGATGACGGACGCCCGTTCGACTACCGCCCGGGCACCGCCGACTGGATGCACTGGATGCAGGGGCAGCCGACCATGCTCGCGTTGACGGGCGCGGTGCTGGTGGTGCTGACCGGCATCTACGCCTGGTCGACCGTCGCCTTCGGGCTGCGGTTCTCCAACCTCACCAACCGCGGCATCCTGACGCATGGCCCCTACGCACTCTCACGCCACCCGGCCTATCTGTCGAAGAACCTCTTCTGGTGGATCTCGACCATTCCGTTCCTCACCACCGGGAGCCTCGCCGACGCGGCGCGCGCCACGATCCTGATGGCGGCGGTCGGTGGTATCTACTACTGGCGCGCGAAGACCGAGGAGCGCCACCTGATGCTCGATCCCGACTATCAGGTCTATAACGCCTGGATGACCCGCCGCGGCGTGGTGCCGCGTTTCTTGCGCTGGGCGCGGGGTAGCTCACCCCTTCCGGTAGAGCACGCACCTGCCTGATCGCGTGGCCGCCGGCACCTCGCGCGGACGACGCTAGAAACTCGCCTCGTCGTACACCTTCGACACGTCGCCGCCCCAGGCGCCGTGGTATCGCTCCAGCAGCACCTCCGCGGGCACCTTGCCGCTGCGCACGACCTCACGCAGCGGATCGAGAAAGCCGGTCTCGTCGTCGCCCGCCGCGTTCAGCCGCGCGCGCGCCTTCAGTCCCGCGTGCGCGATATCGAGCACGCGCCCGGCCACGTCGCGCAACTGCCCGCCGCCCGCGATCGGTGCCGACAGCCCCTGCGCCGGGACCGCGTCGCGCAAGGCTTGCCGTTCCTCCAGCGTCCAGTCCTTGACCAGATCCCACGCCGCATCCAGCGCCGCGTCGTCGTACAGCAACCCGACCCAGAAAGCGGGCAGCGCGCAGATCCGGCTCCACGGCCCCCCGTCAGCACCGCGCATCTCCAGAAACGTCTTCAATCGCACTTCGGGGAAGGCGGTCGATAGATGGTCGTTCCAATCCTCGATCGTCGGCCGCTCGCCCGGCAGCACCGACAGCTCGCCGCGCAGGAAGTCGCGGAAGCTCAGCCCCGCCGCGTCGATGTACTTGCCGTTGCGATAAACAAAGTACATCGGCACATCGAGCATGTAGTCGGCGTAGCGCTCGTAGCCGAACCCGTCCTCAAACACGAACGGCAACATGCCCGTCCGCGTCGGGTCAGTGTCCGACCAGATGTGGCTGCGGTAGCTCAGGAACCCGTTCGGCCGGCCTTCCGTGAACGGTGAGTTGGCGAACAGCGCGGTGGCGAGCGGTTGCAGCGCGAGCCCGACGCGGAACTTCTTCGCCATGTCGGCTTCGCTGGCATAATCCAGGTTCACTTGGATCGTGCAGGTACGCAGCATCATGTCGAGGCCCATCGTGCCGACGCGCGGCATGTGGCGCAGCATGATGGCGTAGCGGCCCTTGGGCATGATCGGCAGCTCGGCGCGCGTCTTGTCGGGCCACATGCCGAGCCCGAGGAAGCCGATCCCCAGCTTCTCGCCCGCTGCCTTCACCTGTTCCAGGTGGCGCCCGGTTTCGGCGCAGGTCTGGTGCAGATGCTCGAGCGGCGCACCCGATAGCTCGAACTGTCCCGCCGGCTCGAGGCTTACCGATCCATCGACGCCGGTCAGCGCGATGACCTTGCCGTTCTCCTCGACCGGACGCCAGCCGTGCTGTTCCAGCTCGCCCAGTAGCGCGCGGATGCCGGCGGGTTCGTCCCACGACGGCGCGTGGTGATCGACGCGCGAATAGACGAACTTCTCGTGCTCGGTGCCGATCCGCCAGTGATCGCGCGGTTTCTCGCCAGAGGCGAAATGCTGGATGAGCTGATCGCGCGATTCGATGACCGCTGCGTTGCTGTCCGAAACGGTCTTCGTCGTCATGTTCGCGCGCTTACGCGCGGATGAACGACAGCGCTAGTGGGCGCGTGGTGGCGGTCGCGCGCTGTATAACCTGCCTCAGCCACAACGAAAAAGGGAGGCCGGCGGTGTGCCGACCTCCCTTCTTTTCGTACGTCAGTGACGATCGACTTACTGGCCCGAACCCGGACCGTAGGTGATCTCCACGCGACGGTTCTGCACTTCGCGCACACCGTCGGCGGTCTGGACGCGCAGGCGGGTTTCGCCGAACGCTTCCGTGGTCATCACACCGTCCGGAATACCCTTCGACGCGAGGTAAGCCTTCACCGAGTCCGCGCGGCGCTGCGACAGACCGACGTTGTACTGCGAGGAACCCGACGTATCGGTGTAACCGGCCAGCATGACCTGCGCGTTGCTGCAGTTCTGGTACTGGGTGACCGCGTTGTCGAGGATCGACGCTGCTTCCGGGGTGACGTCCGACTTGTCCCACTCGAAGAACACGATGAACGGACCCGGCGAGCACACCACTTCCGGCGGAGGCGGCGGAGCCGGCTCGGGCGGGGGCGGCGGCGGCGGGGGCGGCGGCGGCGGCGGAGCAGCCGGCTCACCGAAGTTGTAAGTCACGCCGCCCAGGATGCTGTGCGAACGGAACCGGCCGTCGTAGCCGCTGCCGCGCGCATCAACCAGGTTGACGCTGTCGGCGTTGAAGAAGCGGTACTTCAACGACACGTCGACGTTCTCGCTCAACGGCGCGCGGATACCCGCGAGCGCCTGCCATGCGAACACCGTGTCCGAATCGTCGACCAGACGGTAGCTGCGGGTCAGGGCGTACTTGCCCTTCACGCGCGCCACACCGGCACCGCCGCCGACGAAGCCCTGCAGGCCGTCGTCCGGACCGAAGTCCAGCAAGCCGTTGACCATGAAGCTGAGCGCCGAGCTGCGGCCGCCTGCATAATCATAGCTGCCAGCCGGAACCGACTGACCCGTTGCCGGACCAACCGGAATGCGGTTGCCGGACGAGCGAATGCCGTCAACGGTTGCCGAGCGATAGCCAACTTCGGTTTCGAGGCGGAACGCGCCGAAATCGTAGCCGATCACGCCGTCGACGTCGTAACCGTAATTGTGGTCGATGGTGGTCTGGCCGGTCAGATTGGTGGCCGCGCCGTTCACGTTGTAGTCGATGTCTTCGACGATCATCGCACCGCCCTCAACGCCCACATACCACGCCTTGTCGCGGGCCAGTGCGGGCGAGGCGAGCGCGGTCGAAGCGAGCGCCACAGTCATGGCAAGCTTCCGCATACTATTCCCCTTTCCTTGGTGTCACTACGGACAGCGCAAACCCACTATCCGAGCGTTGGTTTCCACACAAGCGATCAAAATAGCTGACTGTGGCAGGAACGACACACTTTGGATCAGGCGATCAGCCCGTGCGCGCGCATTGCGGCGAGCACCGCGGCGACCGTGTCGCGCGCCTCGGCATCGATCGTCGCTCCGCCCGCGGGGCTCGAAATCGCGGGCTGGCGTGCGCCGATCACCGGCACGCCGTCGACGATCACCCGCGCCGCGCGGACCACACCGTCCTCCCATGCGTCGTGGAAGGTGACGCGTCGCGCGCGCGCCGCGCACCATAGCGAGAGGCCCGGTGTGGGCACTACGAAGCGCCACCCGCCATCGGTCCAGCCGGCGATCGCACCCGCCTGGCCGACCCATTCGCCGCCCGGCTGCGCGCCGACGATCCAGCATTGCCCGGGCTTCGGATCGGCCGGCGGCACGTCGACGCCGATGTCCTCGACCATGCCCGCGACGACGATGTCGAGCCGCGCAAGTGCTTCATTGTGCGTCCATTCCTTGCCGGCTTGGCCAATATGCAACAGTGGCAAGCCAAGCCGCGGCGTTTGATCCTCACTCATGATTGGTTCCCTTGTTCGATGACCGCGGCGCGCGACGACGCGACCGTTCCGACCTGCACCACGGCGACCCGCACGCCCCCGCTCGCGACCTCCGCCGCCGTGATCGTGATCGCCGGGTCGACGAGCATCTCCACCCGCTCGCCGAGCACGCTCGACACGGTGACGCGGTAGCGTTCGCCTTCCTCGCCGACCGGCGCCTCGGTCTCTCCCCAGCGCCACCCCAGCCGGCTGCGACGAACCCAGGTCACGCGTGCGCCGCCGTCTGCCGACGGGTTCCAGCGCAGGTGAACGGGAGCGAGCGGCGCGACCGATCGCCCGTCGAGAAAAGTTTCCGAACCCGCCCCCACTGCCTCGCCATGACCGGCATCGTCGCCGATTTCCGAGGCGCTCACGCGGATGCGGTCGCCGAGTCGCACCGCACCCTCGCCCGCGACCAGCAGCGAGTCGCGCTCCAGCAGCACGAAGCGGGTGCCCGCGTCGTGCACGTCCACCGCGCTGCCGTTCAGCCCGCGCGACAGCAGCGACAGCCGCCACCGGGCCGGCGCGACCTGCTCCGCGCGCGCGAACTGGATCAGCTCGTCGCCGAGCAGGGCGAGGTTCGCGCCCCGGTCACGCTGCGCATCGTCCGCGTGGCTCAGCGTCATGCCGTCGTGCAGCAGGTCCACGTCGATCACATTCGCGCGGTCGATCATCGTCGCGCTCGCACGACCGACCGGCGCCGCCACCGTACCCATGATCGCGGGCGCCGCGGTCGCGCCAAGCATCTGCCACGTCGCGCCGTCGTCGCGGCTGATCTCGACCGTCGCCTGTCGCCATCCCGGCCCGTCACCCGCCGCCGCGATTGCGAGCCGCGGGGTCGCCCATGCCTCCTCGCCGCTCGGGTAAAGCTCGAACGCCGCGATCACCGTGCGCCCGATCGCCACGTCGGGGCTGGCGTTCACCACCCCCGCCTCGGCCACCCGCTCATCGGGAGCGTGCCCCAGCGGGACGAGGTCGACCGTCACGCGCATTGCCTCGACGCTGCTGCGCACCACGCGCCAGACCGCGGACTCGTCGCCGACACGCACCGCGTCGCCCGGCGCCACTGCAACCGCGCGCGCGTCCGACACGATTTGACGCGTCTCGCGCATCCGTTCACGCGTGAGCAGCGTCGACAGCGCCAGTCCCTTCGCCGCGTCGGCCGGCAGCGCCGCCGCCAGCGGCACCTGCTCGACGCCGCCGCTGCCACCGCGCACCGCGCGCTGCACGCCAATCTGGTAATCGCGTGCCGGGTCGTAGTGCGACACCTCGACCCGCGCCGGCGCCCGTTCGACCGGCGCCCGCGTCCGCGTCACCACGCGCGCATCCACGCCGACCGGATCGGCCACGCGGTTGGCGAGCGCGACGCCACCCTCCCTGCAAGAGAACCAGCCGCCGCTCAGCTGCGCCAGCACCTCCGCCGCCCCCGCGATCGTGTCCCCGCTCGCCGCGAAGCCGTGGATCGGCGTGTCCGGCCCGTCGCCGACCACCGCGCCCTCCCCGATCGCCCGCGCCACGTCGCCGACGCGAACCGGACCCTCGTCCGCGATCACCTCGAAGGTCAGCGACGGAATGCGATTGCCGAAGTCCGCCAACTGCAGCAGCTCGAACACCGCGTAGGCGACACCGCGATGCGCCGGCGCGACGCCGCCACCGACCGCGCTCGCGATCAGCGGATCGGGCAACTGCTCCTCGTCGCCCAAGTAGAGCCGAAAGTCTGTCTTCGTTTTCCAGTCGCCCGCGGCACCACGCAGCAGCTTGCCGTCGGCCCAAATCCGCCCGACGCCCGTGATTGGACGCGCCGACAGCGCAACCGCGAACGACGCCGCGTAGCTGTAGCGCATCACGCTTCCCTGCCCCTTGCCGCCGCTCGTCGTGCCGCGCTGCTCGATCAGGTCGGTCGCCCAGATCACGCATCCCGCCACCCTGATCCGGCCGAAGATCTTCGGCACCTGCGTGCCATAGCTCGATGTCTGTACCTTCAGCTCGCTCAGCCGCGGCCCCTCGCGCCCCCTGGGTGCGAGCAGCGCACGGTCGACGCGCTGTCCCAGCACCGCACCCAGCGCCGCCCCCACCGGCCCGCCGATCGCGCCACCGACCGTCGTCAGCACCAACGTCGCCATGATGCTCCCCTTCACTATCTCGTTTGTTCGAGCCTTCCGCTCAGTCGCACTCGCCCGCCCGCCACGCCGCGACGATCGGCCACTCGGGCACACCCGGCCGCTCCACCACGCGCCTGAGCCCCGCATCGGCGTGGACGATCCCGCCCGCGGTACGCACCGCCACGTGCACTTGCGTGGCCGCGACGCGCAGCAGCAGCACGTCGCCCGGGCGATCGCCGGCGCAGCGCACCAGCCCGTCCGGCACGTCGCCCGCCCGCCACCGCGCCGTCCTGAGTGGGTAATCATCCCGCACGGCCACGTTGACCCCGCCGCCCCGCAGCGCCGCTACCGCGACACCGACGCAGTCCAGCCCCAGCGCCGGATCGCGCCCGTGCAGGCGAAAGCGCGCACCCACCAGCGCCCGCGCCGCCGCCGCGACGCGCTCACCCACCACGCTCACGCGCCCGGATAGCGCGTCAGCAGGTCGATGCCCGGCAGATACGGCTCGCCGCGGAAGTTCACCGCATTGCCGAACCTGCCCGCGCAGGTCGCCATGCGCTTGTCGCACCCCTCGATCAGCTCGACCAGCATGCCCGGCCGAATCGCGAACGGCGGCGCCGCGCGCAGCGTCACGCGCGCGCCGTCTGAGTCGAGCACCGCGCTCTCCACACCGCAGTTCGCGCCGCCCAGCCAGCGCACGCGCCCGTCGCCGTACGCCCCCGCACTCGGCTCGACGGCGTCGAGCGTCAGCACCGCGCCCGCACTCGCGACCACGCGCGCGAATCGCCGCCGTCCCGCCATCGCGACGCGGCAGCGTCGGTCGCCCAGCTCGGCGCGACATTCGGGCGAGGTCGCCTCGGTCACCGCGCGCTCCAGCCGCGCCGCCGCTCCGCGCAACTCGGCCGAGAACGCGCCGTCGCGCACCTCGACCTCGCCGATCGTTCCGTCGCACAGCGCAATCGGCACCGCGCCCGCATCGCTCCAGTCGACCGCGCTCATCGCCACGCGCGCGCCGTCCCAGCGCCCCGCATCCAGGTCGCGTGCCGAGATCGCCGCGGCGTTCAGCGCACCGCGCGCCTCCATCGTGTCGGCGTCGAGCCCTTCGGCGCGCACCACCGCCGACGGCACCATGCCCGGTGCGGCGCGGTACGTGACCCCGCCCCGCACCAAGTCGCGATCGTGATCGGTCAACGCCAGCGTCACGCCGTCGCGCCGCTCGACCAGCCAGCACAAAGCCAGCGTGCTCAACCGGTCGCTCATGCCTCGCGCACCTCGATCAGCGGCACCGATGCCGCCTCGCCCGCCAGATAGGTCGCGCGCGAGACGCTCAACCGGTCCTCGGCGAAGCGCACCGCGACGTCGAACATGAACGACGCCGCCACGCGTGTGCCCGCAGCCGGCGCCTCATCGAGCGTCACCACGCCGCCCTCCCCGACCGAGAAGCGCTGCGTCGCGCGCCCGTCCACCGTCACCGACACGCTGCCCGCCACCGGTCGCGTCACCCGCCGCCCGGAGTCGCCGTAGCGCTTCACCAGCGCGAAGCTACGCTGCACCCCGTCGCCGACACCGATCTGCACGTCCTCGCCCGCATGGTCGAACGGATCGCGCAGCCGGAACCCGCGCGCCGGCCCGCGACGCGCGCGAAAAAAGTCGAGCAGCGCCGCCACGTCCGCCTCGCTCCTGACGCCGGGTCCGACATCGTAGCGCGTCCGCGCCCCGTCCCAGCGCGCGCTGCGCATCTCGTATCCGCCCGCGCCCTCGACCACGTCGGTCGCGAACGTCGGCGACACCTCCGCCTCGCGCCCCAGCGCCAGCGGGAACGCCACGTCGTCGAACGCCTGCATGTCGTCCTCCCCTTCGATGTTCCACACGATCAGCCCGTCGCGCATCACCTGCGGCAGCGCCCACAGGTACGCCGCGCGCACCCCGCGCGCGCGCGCCACGTCTGCCGCGGCGACGATCGCCTGCCACTGCGCGCGCTCGTCCGGTCGCAGCACGAAGCCCGAGAAATACTCCTGCCGCGCGGGCGCATAGCCCAGCCGCGCAATCGCCGCCGCGACACCCGCCGCGCTCGACGCGGTGTCGCCCGCGGTCACCCAGTCGTAATCCTCCAGCTGCAGCACATCGAACGCCGGGCTCGCCCAGCCGAGCGGCATGTTCATCCGCCTCGCCTCGGGCGCCGCGCGATCGAGCACGGTCGGCAGATAGACGAGCAGATACGTCTCGCACCCCGAATGCGCCTCGCGCACCGCATCGGTCAGCGCGGCGGTCGACGCTGCCAGCAGCGCGCCCGCGCGGTCGAGCGTCGCGCATTGCTCCGCGTCTAGCATGCCCCGCACGCTCGGCACCGCGACCGGCGACAACGCCGCGACCGCATGCGCGTCGTACAGGCACGGTCGCCCGTCGGGCATCGTCCACCACCACGGCTCACCGACCTGGAACTTCGGCGCCAACCCCGCCGCCACGCCTAGGTCGACGAACGCACGCGCGACCGCGTGCAGATACGCCATCGCCTCACCGCACGCCGGCGACAGCAAGGTCGAGGGCGGAACCCATCCCGTCAGCGCAGGGCTGCCATCCGCCGCGCGCTGCTTCCACGCTTCGGGTGCATGCGCGTCGAACAGTTCATAGCTCAGCGACCAGATCACGTCGTAGCCGAGCACCGTCGCCCGCCGCGCGAAATCGGCATGCCACGCCGCGCACGCCCCGTTCAGCGCACCGCCTTTCAGCGTCACCACGCCGTCTTCGAGCCGGAAATAATGGCTCATGCCGACATAATGCGTGATCGCGCCGCGGTAGCCGAGCTGCAACGCGTTCCTCAGCAGCCGCGCCGGCGTCAAATGGTAGCTGTCGTCGTAACCGCTGCACACGCGCAGCCCGTGTTCGGGCACCACCGCGTCGCCGATCTCGATCACGCTGCCCGCGCCCTCGCACGCGATCCCCGTCAGCTCGACCCAGCCCTCGACCGGCACCGCCAGCGCACCCCCGCCCGCGTCGTAGCCCGGCGCCACCAGCGACACGAACATGCGATCGACATCGCCCGCCCACACCGGATCGCGCTCGCCCGGCAGCAGGAACCCGCCGTCCAGCCTCGCAAAATCGATCGCCACCGCCGCGTCCTCGGGGGTGCCGTGCGCATAGTTCCACAGCCGCACGTACCAGTTGCGCGGCGCGCCATCCGCGTCGCGCCCCTCGATCGTCAGCACCGGGCCGTTCACCGCGTCGAGCGGCAGCACCCCCGACGATCGCCACCGGAACGACAGCCGGCAATCGCGATAGTCGCGCCGCGTCTCATACCCCAGCAGCGCGTGGTCGTGCCGATCGACGCTATCCCAGATCAATCCCGCCAGATCGTCGCGCCGATAGAATACCGCATCGACCCTCAGCGCGTCCGCCGCGGTCGTCGTCACCGCCGCCATCATCGGCCGCGGAAAGTTGACCGTCCAGAACACCGGATCGAACCGCGACACCAACCCCGTCGCCTGTCCCCCGCGTGCGGCATGGAGGTGAAACCCTGTCGTCACCCGCCCCTCCCTCGTTGCTGTCATCAACCAGGCCGCAACCCGGACCCCAGACGGACCCCGCCTAGCCCGCCTCTTCCAGCGCCCGCCGCACCGCGCGCGCCACCTGCCGGCTCGACCGCGCCATCGCCTCGGGCGCGGCACCCGCCGGCGCGTTGAGCGTAATCGCCACCCGCACTTCCCGCGCCCCGCCGCCCGCGCCGTTCGCCACCACCTGCCCGCTCGCCGTCGGCACGAACACTTCGGGTCCACGCTCGCCGACCATATACGCCCGCCCCGGCGACACCGGCCCGCCCGTCGCCCGTCCGGGCAAGCCCAGCAGCCCGAGCAATCCGGTCAGCAATCCGCTACCCGCCGCCCCCTTCGCGCCCACGCCCAGGCTGCCGATCCCCGCCGTCACCGCCGCCTGCGCAATCTCCGACAGTGCCGACAGCGCGACCCCGCGCAGGTCGTCGAACCCAAGCTTCCCCGTCCTGACCGCGCGCGCCAGCGCCGTCTCGACCGCACGCCCGGCGCGGTCGGCACCCGCCACGAACGGGCCGTCCAACGCCTGGCGCATCTCGCCCACGTCGCGCGCGAACCCCGCGGTGTCGGCGCGCACGCCGATCACCAGCCGCTCGATTTCCTCATCCATCCGGATATCGCTCCCGCAACCGCGCCAGCACGCCGCCGTCCGCCGGCTCGGCCTGCTCGCCCATCATGGCTTCGAACATCGCCGCGACCTCGTCGGGCGTCGCGCGCCAGAACGCGTCGGGCGACCAGCCCCAGGCAACACCCGTCATCCCCGCCAGCCGCCGCGCGGCCCGCGCGAAATCGCCCATCACCGCCCCGCCAGCACCTGCCGCAGCAGCAGCTTGAGCACCGGCGTCACCGCCGCCAGCCCGGCCTCCGCCACCGCCTCGCCCAACCGCTCGCGCGTGACGCTTTCCGGCGCATCGTGGCGGCAATGCCAGAACAGCGCCACCATCTCAGCCAGCGTGATGCGCCCGTCCGCCGCGCGCTCCACCAGCGCGAACAGCGACCCCAGCTCGCCCTCCGCCGCTACCAGCCGCGCGAACGTCGGCCGCAGCGTGATCGCCGCGCCACCGACGCGCAACGCCGCCTCGCCCCTCATGGGATTAGCAGGCGCTGTATCCGCCCCGCTCACGAACTCACCACCGGACCCGAGCTCTCCAGCGACAGCGTGTAACTACGCTCGCCGTTGTAATCCCCGGCATAGTCGAGCCGAGTGACCAGGAACCGCCCCGTCATCGCCTCGCCGCTCTCGAACGTCAGCCGGTAATCGTCGATCGTGCCCGCCAGCGCGCTCGCCTTCACGCGCAACTCCGCGTCCGACCCCGTGAACACGCCCGCCCCCGACACGCTGACGTGCCTGACACCCGCGCCCGACAGCAATTCGCGCCACCCGCCCGAATCCTTGCTCGTCACCGCGACCGCCTCGCCGTTCACCGACACCTGCGTCGTCCGCAGCCCCGCCACCGTCCGATACGCCACCGGACTGCCGCCATCGCCGACCTTCAAGAGAAACGCCGACCCCTTCTCCACCGCCATGTGATTTTCTCCTGACCAAAAACCCCTCTCCCCAAAGGGGAGAGGGAGGGAGCACCGAAGGTGCGGAAGGGTGAGGGGCCGCCCGGAAGCACTTCGCATCCGCGACACTCCCCCAAGCACTCCCCACCCCACCCATCATTCCGCCAACACCCGCACGCGGTGATTCACCATCGCCGCCCACGCACCCTTGCCGCTCGCGACCACGCTCGACCTAAGCAGCACCACGCTCGCCACCCGCCACCCATCCAGCGCGCGCGGCAGCCCCGCCACCGCCGCCTCGACCGCCGCCGCGAGTTCGCCCGCGCGCACCGGCGAGTCCCCACGGTCGCGCACCGTCACCGCGACGCGCAGCTCGCGCCCCGCCGCGTCCTTGGTGCTCCAGTCGCTCGCCACCACGTCGCCCAGCAGCACGAACGGCGCCGCCGCGCTCACCCCCGCCCCCTCCCACACGCCATTGACGCCGCCGACGCCGCGCAGTCGCGCCAGCACGCCCGCGCGCACGGCCGCCGCGGCGCTCACCCCCTCACCCATCCGCGCCTCCCCTCACCACAGCCAGCCTGCGACATCGCGCAGCACCGCCTCCTCGACGCGCCGCGCGTGCAAGGCAGGCGCGCTCACACCCACGCGACCGTCCTCCGCCGCGACCACCACGCCCGGCACGTCGCGCAACCGCGTCGCCAGCCGCGCGATCACGCCCGCGACCGCGCGTGCCGCACGCCGCTCCGCGACGCGCTGCAGTTGCTGCTCGAACCCGCCGCTCACGCATGCACCGCGCGGGTCAGCGCCAGCCGGCGGAACGGCCGCCACAGCGCGGTCACCGCCGCGGGCACCGACGCCTCGCCGCCGCGATGCTCGAACAGGTGCGCCGCCAGCATCACCACGCCTTGCCGAACCGCGGCGGGCAGCCCCGCCCAGTCGCTCGCCAGCCCCGCACGCACCGTCACGCTCGCCCGCCGCGCCGTGCGCACCCAGCCGCGCGCCTCGGCATCCACGTCGACCGCGTAATCCGCGATCGGCAGCGCCGTCCCCGCCGCCACCACCGCCGTGATCGCCGACACCGGCGCGACCGGCAGCAGCTGCCACGCCGCACCTGCTTCCACCAACACCACCGACGCCTCGCGCGCGATCAGCACCTGCGCCAGGAACTGCTCCGCCACGCCCAGCGCCGCCTCCGCATAGCCCGCGATCAGCGCGTCCTCGTCGCCGCTCGCCACGCGCAGCTGCGCCTTGATCGCCGCCACCGCCGACGCACGATCCTCCCCGCCCAGCGCCACTGCGCCGGGCCCGTTCGTCACCGTCATTTGCGCACCCCGTGCTCTCTTCCGCCACGCCGTCAGACGGAGGCGGCGGTGCCGCCACCGCTGCCCGCCGCGGCATCTCCCTGGATTGCCTCGGCAATCCAGGGGTGCCCGCACTTACGCTGCAGCGAACTTCATCAGCTTGATCGCCTCGCTGTTCGACACGCACCCGCCGACGCGCTTGGTCGCGTAAAAGGTCACGAACGGCTTGTTCGAATAGGGATCGCGCAGCACGTTGGTTTCGCTGCGTTCCGCGATCAGATACCCCGCCTTGAAGTTGCCGAACGCGATCGACAGGCTGTTCGCCGCGATGTCGGGCATGTCCTCCGCCTCGACCACCGCGTAACCGAGCAGCGTCGCCGGCTGCCCGCTCGTCAGGCTCGGCTGCCACAGGAACTGCCCGTCGGCGGTCTTGAACTTGCGGATGCGCGCCGCGGTCGACGCGTTCATCACCCAGCACGCACCCTGCCGGTAGGGCGCACGGAGCGACTGCACCAGGTCGATCAACCGCTCGGGCGCGCCGCTGCCGAAATCGCCCGCCGCCCCGCTCGCCATATATTGCAGCGTTCCGAAGGCGCGCGTCGCGTCGCCCGCATTGCTCGTCGCAGCTTGCAGGAACCCGCGCGGGCGGTTGACGCCGTTGCCGTTCACGAACGCGGCGCCTTCCGCCTTGGCGAACTCCGCCGCGATCTCGCCCGCCAGCCAGCCTTCGACGTCGAACAATGCGTCGTCCAGCATCGCCTGGCTAGCCGACGGATTGGCGAACAGCTCGCCCATCGGCGGCGCGATCTCGGCGAAGACGGGCGTCGCCGTCACCGGCCGCGCATCGGTTTCCGCCGCCCAGCCCGACGGCGTGCCCCCCGTCGTCACCAGCTTGCGATACCCGGCCGACCCCACCTGCACCACGCTGGCGATGCTGCGGATCGGGCTGGCGCTCTTCAGCGTCGCGTCGATCACCGCGTCGATCTCCTTCGGGATCGCGTAGCCGCCGGCATCGCCCGTTATCCCGGTGAATGCCTTGGTCTCGATCATCGCTCCCGACCGGACGAAGCCGTCGAAGCCCGCGCCCGACCGCACGAAGCCGTCAAACGCACCCGCCACTTCACGCGCACCGTCCAGCACCGGGCGCACCACCACGTCGTTCATGCACATTCTCCCACACGAAAAGACCCCGCCCGCAACCGCGAACGAGCCCAAGAGGACGAGGCGATGCGCCCCGCCCGAACCAGAAATGACCGGAAAACCCTCGCCTAGGCGGCGCTCACCCGCTCCACTCGCGCCGCCGGCTGCATCGGCACCGCGACGAGACTCACCTCGGCAAGCTCCGCGCGCAGGATCTCGCGCCACGCGCCGCGGCGCACCACGCGCGCGCGGTACCCGACCGACAGCCCAGGCAACGCCCCCGCGCGCACCCGCCGCGCCACCTTGGCATCCGCGACCACCGCCGTCACGCGAAGCCCACGCGCATCCTCGCCGATCGCCTCGATCCGCCCGACCGCACGCCCGCGATGCTGCACCAGTAGCGGCACGTGACCCACACCCGCGAACGCGCCTGCGCGCATCACGTCACCCGCGCGATCGGGCGCATCGAACACCGCGGCATAGCCCTCGACGCGGATCACTTGACCCACTCGCCGAAGCCCAGCTTCACCGCGAGGCCCAGCAGCAGCAGCGCGCACGCCATCCGCGCCACCCACGCGATCAGTGCCTTCCACGCCGACCGTTTCGCGTCGCGCCACGCCTTCAACAATTCGCGCAGCTCCGCCACGTCCGCGCCCGCCGCCGCGTCAGCGAGGCCGAGCCGCGTCAAGGCGCGCGTCGCGCCCAGCTCGCCCGCTTCCTCCGCGATCGCGCGCAGCGTCGCCATGTCGGCACCGCGCTCCCCGGCCTGCGCCATCAGCTGCGCCAGCACGCCGGCACTCGCTCCACCCGCCGCCGCGCTCATGCCCAGCCCACCATCTGGCGCTTCTCGTCGCGCGTGACGAAATCGGCCGCGGCGACCATCCGCCACAATCGCTCGCGGTCCTCGACCAGTGCGGGCACCATATCCATGTCGACCTCCAGCACCGCGCCCTCGAACCACTCGGCCAGCCCCTCGCGCATCGCCGACAGGATCGCCCCTGCCAGCGGCAGCACGCTCAGCCGCCACAGCGCCTTGTTCGCTTCCTTGTAGTTCGCGTGCGTGCTGTCGCCCGGCAGCCCGAGCAGCATGGAGGGCACGCCGAACGCCAGCGCGATCTCGCGCGCCGCCGCCGCTTTCGTCGCCACGAAGTCCATGTCGGCGGGCGTCAGGCTCATCGCCTGCCACTTCAGGCCTCCTTCCAGCAGCATCGGCCGCCCCGCGTTCGCCGCGCCCTGGAACCCCGCCTCCATCTCCTCCTTCAACCGCCGGAACTGCTCGGCGGACAAGGTCGCGCCGTCGCCCGCGTCGTACACCAGCGCGCCCGATGGCCGGGCGGCATTGTCGAGCAACGCCTTGTTCCACGCCGCCGCCGCATTGTGGATCGCGATCGCACCCGACGCCGCACCCAGGCAGCCGAGCCCGTAATGATCGTCGACCGGATTGAACGCGCGGACGTGGATCACGCTCTCCGCCGGCAACCGCGTCACCCGCTCGGCCACCGTATAGCGATACGCCGTCGGCCAGCCGAACGCGTCGGGCTCGACGGTCACCCGCTCGGGCCGAAGCGCGAACAGCGCCGCCGGCCGCCCATCCTCACCGCGCCCAATCTGCACGAACGCATTGCCGTGCAGCAGCAACTGCGCCGCCACCGCCTCCAGCAACCCGCGTCGCGCCACCAGCGCGCGCAGGCCATCATCACTGACGTTCAGCGGCGCACCCCCGACGCTCTCCGCCACCAGCTTCACCGCGCGCTGCGCCACCGCGTTGCGGCAGTACCCGGCGCGCACCTGTGCCTCATAGGACGCGGGCCACTCGCCCACGCCCACGCGCAGCCCTCCGCCCAACACGCGCGACAACACCGGACGCGACTCCTCGCGCCCGGGCTTCCACCCGAACCATGCCATAATCTTTTCCCCTGTCCTGCTAAGGCAGCGCTGCCGCTCACCTCGCGAAGAGGCGCGAAAGCCCGCTGCGGGTGAGGTCTTCGGTACTGGCCGCCAGCACCATTGCTCGTCGGCTCGGCCGATGGGCGCACGCTATAGCCGTTTCGGACGTCGACCCTGCTATCCACCACCCCGCCGTCTGAGTGCATCTCAACGCGTTTGATCGAGCAACTTGATGTCGCGCAGCCGCGCCGCCCACGTCTACCCGAGTAAACGCACGCTCGCGGGCCCGCGCGCATCCAGCATCAGCGCGCTCAGCGCCCAGACGCAGGCGTCGGCGCGGTCGGGCGATCGACCCGGCCCCTCGTACCCGCCGCCCGCCTGCAATCCCGCCAGCTCGTCCTCCAGCGCCGGAAACGCCCCCGCGTGCCACACCCGCCGCACCTCATACAGAGCCGCGACCGGCTCGGCGCGCGCCGACTTGCCGCGGCTCGCGTGCACCAGCGTCACCGGCAATCGCGCATCCGCCGCGCGCAGCACCTCCCCGACCATGTCGCCGCCCTGGTTCTTCTCCGCGACGATCCGGTCCGCGCCGTGCCGCGCCGCGCATCCTGCGACCGCACGCGCCCAGGCGTCGGGCGAGGCACCAGCAATACTCGCATCCTCCAGCACATAGCCGCAATCGTCCACGCCCAGCCCGGCGGCGACGATCCCGCACGCGTCGCCGTCCGCGCTCGCCGGCGGGTCGACCCCGACCACCACGCGCCGCAAGCTCGGCACCGCGCCCGCGCGCACGCGCTGCCGGTCGATCAACGCGCGCGTCCACAGCGCGCCGACCACGTCCGCCATCATCTCGCCCTCCAGTTCCTGTCGCCCCAGCCGCGTGCCGCCGTACGCCGCCTCCATCGCCGACACGAACCGCGCCGGCAGATGCGGATTGTCGCGCGTCGCCCCGCGCGTCTCGACCGTGCCCGCCGCGGTCATCACCTGCCGCATCAGCGCGGTCGTGCGCGGCGTCGTCGTCACCAGCGCGCGCGGATCATCCCCCAGCCGCAGCCCCATCAGCAGGTTGTTCCACGCCTCCACGCCCTTCCATTTGCCCAGCTCGTCCGCCCAGGCGAAATGATGCTCCGGCCCGCGCAAGGCTTCCGGGTTCGCTGCCGAATAGACCGTCGCCACTGCGCCCGACGGCCAGCGCACCTCGCCCGCCGTCGGCTTCCACACGACGGCCGCGTCAGCACCCGCCACCGCGATCACCCCGCTCGGCCCTTCGACCATGACGCGGCGCGCATCCTCGATCGTCGCACCGACCAGTGCCACGCGCACCGCCGCGCTGCGGGCCGCTGCGTTGACCCATTCCGCGCCCGCGCGCGTCTTGCCGAACCCGCGCCCGGCACGGATCAGCCACACCTGCCACTCGCCCGGCGGCGCCAACTGGCCCTCGTGCGCGCGCAGCGACCAACGCCCCGCCAATTCGCGGCGATGTCCGACCGTCAATTGCCGCAGGATGCGCGCGCGCCCGGCCGGCGACAGCCGCGCCAGCCGCTCGACCGGCGTGGCGGGCGGCTCCTCCCCCGCCACGCTCACCGCGCGCTCTGCCGCTCGAGCTTGTCGAGCAGGGCCGTCAGCCGCGCGTCCGTGTCCGCCTCGCTCGGCGGCGCGACGCGCATCGTGCCTCGGGTCGTTCCGCGCGCAAACCGGCCGAGCATCGACAGCACGAAACGCAGATCGGCGTCGCTCGCGCGTCGTTCGACCAGCTGGGTGACTTGGCTTCCCGCGACGATGGCGCGCGCGCGTTCGTCATCCTCGGGCACCCCCTCCGGGTCGATCGCGTCCGGCAGCCGCTCCAGCGCGTAGCGCAGCGCCTCCGTCTCCAGCCGGGCATAGCCGCTCGCCAACGCCTCGTCCCACGCGGACGCGAACCCCGCATCCTTGCGCCGCGCCCGGTACGCCAGGCTGTAATCCATTCCTGCGGCCTGACTGGCAAGCCGGACATTGCACGTCGCGGCCAGCACCTCGATGAAGCGCGATCGCCTGGCATCGGTGAACCCTGTGCGACGGGCACGAACCTTCTGCACCAGCCGCGAATTTCCCGCGCGCAGCACCAGCGTGCCGCCCGTCCCCCTGTCATCCATCGCCGCTCCCCCGCCTTCATCGAGCGCGACGCGCAGATCCGATGCTGCTTTTCAGACACCAGCCAGCGCGCCACAACGACAAAGGGCCGATGCAGCGGAGTGTGTCACCCCGACCGCCCGGCCCGTTGTCGCATCATCTCGATGTTCTTGTTTTGTACACAAACAGCGTTACGCTGTCAAGCACTTCTTCCACCCTAACGCGGCGATTGATCTATGACGCATCGCCCCGACGCGCCGCCAGCGCGCGCAGGATCTCGCCGTGCCGCGTGGCATCCAGGCGATAGAACAGGCACGTCACCGCCGCCGCCAGCGCCAGCACACCCGCGACCGGGCCGTAGATGATGCCGATCGCGGTCACGGTGCCGGGCGGCAGCTGCAACGGTGCCGCCCCCGCCGCCGCTTGCGCCCCGCTGCTGCCCGCCGGAAAGCCGATCGCCTGCAGCGCCAGTCCGGAAATGAGCGAGCCGAACCCCGACGCGGCTTTGCTAGCGAATGCCCAGCCGGCGAAATACAGCCCCTCCTGCCGCCCGCCGAACAGATATTCGTGCTCGTCCGCCGCATCCGCCATCATCGAGGCGAAGGCGATCGCCGCAGTCGCCATCAACATGCCGCCGATCAGGATTGCGCCCGCCAGCAGGGCGACGGGCGGCGCACCCCGGTCGGGCAGCAGCCCCACCAGCCGCAACGTCGTCGGCACCGCCAGCGCGCTTCCCAGCCCGATCACACCGATTACCAGCACCGTGCGCTTTTCCAGCCGGCGCAGCATCGGCCCCGCCAGCGGCGCGCCCAGAAGCAGCCCGCCGAACAGCGACAGCGTCACGATCTGGATCTGCCCGGGCGTCATGCGCCAGAAATAGGTGTTGGCATGGATGCCGAGCGTCGAATGGATCGCCGACGCGGTGAACAGCAGCAGCGCGGCGAGGAAGAGCGTGCGAAACGACGCGTTGCGGAACAGCTCGCCCAATTGCCGCAGCAGCCGCAGATGCGCGGCGTCCGAGCCCGCCACCGCTTCATGCTGGCGCGCCGCCATCCGGTGGAGCCACCACATCGACGCGCCCGCGCCGAGTGCGACCAGCGCCGCCAGCGTCGCCGCGAACGGCAGATAGGCACCACGCTGCGACAGCCCGCCCGGCCCTGACAGGAACACGCCGAAGCCCAGCAGCACGGTCGCCATCGCCGCCAGCATGCCGATGCCCCAACGCCACGCCGCGATCGACGATCGCTCGTCGTAATCGTCGCTCAACTCCGCGCCGGCCGCATTGTACGGAAGCACGAACAGCGAGATCGACGTGCGCAGCCCGATCGACGCCGCGGTCAGCCACGCGACCAGCCAACCCGTCGGCCAGCCCGCGGGCAGCGAAAACAGCATGACCAGCGACAGCATCGTGCCCGGCACGCCCAGCGCCATGAACGGCAGCCGCCGCCCAAACCGCGAGCGCAACGCATCCGACGCCGATCCGATCAGCGGGTCGACTACCGCGTCGACGACCAGCCCCGCCGCCAGCGCGAACCCGACCAGCGCCGCGGGCAAACCGCAGACTGTAGTCGCGTAGAAGAACAGAAAGATGTTGATCGCCTGCGACGCGACCCCGTCGAGCACCGCACCGGTCGCGTAACCGACCTTCTGCCCGACCCCCAGCTTCGGCAGCGCACGCCCCGCGCCTCTGCTGTCAGCAGGCCTGCTGTCGGACGAAGCGATCGTGGTCATTCAAACCCTCCCGGCCTGCGGAGAAGGGCTGAATCGCACGCCGCCCCGCCGCCCCGCCTGCCGATCAGCGCTCGATGCGCTGCACCAATCAGCTGTCGGGATCGTTCAAGGCTTGGCGAACCACGTCTCTCTCCTGCCATGATCCTGCGCCGCGAAACCGGCTTGGTCAACACACTTGCGGGCTTGACAGTATGTTTGTTTGAAGATCAGATGAAGACAACCGGCACGATCGCCGGATCGGGAGAGACATCGTGACGGCGAACAAGGAACGCGCCCGATCCAGCGCGAGTGCCGTCACACACGGGCGCCCGTCAGCATCGGCACGCCCATGACGCTCGCCGACCACGCACCTCTCCGCATCGGCATGGTGTCCGAGCGAACGTTTCGACCCACGTCTCATCTGGGAATTCGCACGTGAATAACGACCGCCGCCACTTCCCGACCGGTTTCCTATGGGGCTCCGCCACCGCGGGCCATCAGGTCGAGGGCGATAACTGGAACAGCGACTGCTGGGCGCTCGAACACGCGCAATCGTCGATCTTCAAGGAACCCTCGGGTGACGCGGTCGACCAGTGGAACCGCTTCGACGACGACATGGCGCTGCTCTCCGCGATCGGGCTCGGCGCCTACCGCTTCGGTATCGAGTGGTCGCGGATCGAGCCGCAGGAAGGCATCTTCTCGCAGGCCGCACTCGACCATTACCAACGCTGCATCGACGCCTGCCTCCAGCGCGGCATCGTGCCGATCGTGACGTTCAGCCATTTCACGATTCCGCTCTGGGTCGCGCGGCGCGGCGGCATGATGTGCGACGCCTTCCCCGCGCTGTTCGCGCGCTACTGCGACCATGCCGCGCGGGCGCTTCGCGGCATCGCCTACGCCTGCACGATGAACGAGCTGAACGTGCCGCTGATCATCGACGACGTCGCGACCGGGCTGTTCGCGGGCGAGGACGGCCCGGCAAAGAAAGCGGCGGCGGAGGCCGCGCTCGGCGCGCCGATCACCAGCAATTTCCTCTTCACGCCGGGCGAGGCGCTGCTGCGCAACGGGCTCGGCGCGCACGCCGCCGCGCGCGACGCGATCAAGGCCGCGCGCCCCGACATCCAGGTCGGCATCACCTTGTCGCTGCAGGACGAGCAGGCCGAGCCGGGCGCGGAGGCCGTGCGCGCCGCGCGGATCGCCAAGATGGTCACGCCCTTCCTCGACGCGGTGCGCGGCGACGACTTCATCGGCGTGCAGACCTACACCCGCACCACCTCGCGCCGCGACGGCAGCCACAGCCCGGAGCCCGGTCATCCGCTGACCGTGATGGGCTACGAGGATCGGCCGCAGGCACTCGCCGAGGTGTGCCGCTACGTCTGGGAACAGACGGGCACGCCGATCCTGGTGACCGAGAACGGCTTCTCGGGCGACGACGACGCGCGCCGCGCCGCCTTTGTCGCAGAATCGCTCGCCGCGCTCCACGGCGCGATCGCGGACGGCGTCGCGGTGCGCGGCTATTGCTACTGGTCGCTGCTCGACAATTACGAGTGGATGGCAGGCTACGGCCCGAAGTTCGGGCTGATCGGCGTTGATCGCACCACGCAGAAACGCCGGATCAAGCCGTCCGCGCTCGCCTACGGGGCAATCGCGCGCGCCAACGGGTTCGGCGCGGAGGACAAAGCCCAGCCCACGCCACAGCTTACCGGCGGCACGCCGCTCGGCGTGGCCTAAGGCAATGAGCGCGCGAACAGCGGCATTGAACATGAACCCGCCGCCTGCCGAAACCGACAAGGTCCGCTCCGACACCGCCAGGCGGCCGCGCCGCACGCAGGAGCAGCGCACCGCCGACACCCGCGCGGCATTGTTCGAGGCCGCGGTCGTGATGATCGACCGCCACGGTTACGCCGGCGCCAACAACGCCTCGATCGCCGATCAGGCGGGCGTCAGCCGCGGCGCGATCACGCACCATTTCACCACCCGCGCCGCCTTCATGGCCGAGGTCGTCCGCTGGGTGTTCGAGCAGGAAATCGCGCACTACACCCGGCTCGCCAGCGAGCGCCCCGGCGCGCTCAAGGCCCGCGACTGGCCCCAGATCCTGTGGGAGGTGTTCTCGCGCCCCTCGGGCGTCGCGGTGATGGAGATACTCGTCGCCTCGCGCAGCGACGCCGACCTCGCCGAACTCACCCGCCCGATGCAGCTCGAGATAGAGCGCCGCGGCGCGCAGAACTACTTTCACCACGCCGAGGTGACCGCGGCCGAGATGGCGGTGATCCGGATGAGCGTGTGGGCGGTGCGCGGCATGACGATGGGTCGCTCGTTCACCGATGGTCCGGGCAGCATGGAGGACGCGGTCGCGCTGCTCGGCCAGGTGCTCGGCCGCGCCGCGCCCACCGGCAGCATCCGCCAGCTGGTCGATCTGGCGAAATGACGCGGTTGAGCGATCCGGGCCTGGCCCCCGCCCCCTTCGCACCGATCGACGATCCCTCGCCCGCGGGCGCGATCCCGCTTGTCCACACGCCCGATGGACAAGAGCGCGCCGACGAGAGCTGGTTCCTGCTCAACGGACAGGCGACCGCGCGCAACGTCGCGCATCCGACACTGACGCCGTTCCTGCCCGACCCTTCGCTCGCGACCGGTGCGGCGATGATCGTCGCACCCGGCGGCGGCTTCGCGGTCGCGTCGCTCGAGAACGAGGGCTGGCCCGTCGCCGAATGGCTGGCCGCGCACGGCGTCGCCGCCTTTGTGCTCAAATACCGGCTCGAGCCGACCCCCGCCGCGCCTGCTGACTTCCAGGTCGCGATGATACAGCGCGTCGCCGCCGCGATCGCGCAGGCCGGGCGTGTCGAACTGGCGGTGCCGGATGCCGCCACCGCCGACGCGCGCGCCGCGCTGCGGCTGATGCGCGCGCGCGCGGCCGAGTGGCGCGTCGATCCGGCGCGCGTCGGCGTGCTCGGCTTTTCCGCCGGCGCGATGACCGCGCTGTCGCTCGTCCAGCCGAACAAGGCGGACGCGCACCCCGACCTGATCGGCGCGATCTACCCGTCGATGAAGGCGATGCCGGTTCCCGCCGACGCGCCGCCGCTGTTCATTGCGATGGCCGCCGACGATCCTCTGTTCGGTCGCCAGGGCTACGATCTCGCCGCCGGCTGGCGCGCCGCCGATCGCCCGGTCGAGCTGCACGTTTATCAGAACGGCGGACACGGCTTCGGCATGGGACGCGAGGGCGCGACCAGCCGCCACTGGCGCCGCGCCTTCGCCGACTGGCTCGCGCTCCACGGCTGGCTCGATCAGGGCGCGCAGCGCTCGCGCGAGAACGAGGAGCCACAACCGCATCGCTAGAAAACGACCGCCGCGTCATCGAGCGCGGCGGCGTCACGAAGGAGAGAGAGGATGAACTGGAAGATCGTCGCGGCAAGCCTGCTCGCGTGCCTGTGCGCCGCGCCCGGATCGGCCGCATCATACCAGCCGAACGGCTCGATCGAGCAGAAATACGCCGCCGATGGCCCGTGGGCGACGACCACCACCGCGACGACGCAAGGCTGCGACCGCGAGGGCAATCTGTGCGACATCTGGTACCCGACCGATCTCGGCAGCAATCCCTTGCGCGGCCAGCAAGGCGGCTTCCGCCACCCGGTGATCGTCTTCGCCAACGGCACGGCCAACAGCGTGCCCGCGGAGAAGAACCGCTTCTTCCTGCGCCATCTGGCAAGCTGGGGCTTCGTCGTCATCCGCTCGCGCGACGGCAATACCGGCAACGGCGACACCGTTCGCGACGTGGCGGCGTATATCAAGGCGCAGGACAATGATCCGCGCAGCGTGTTCCACAACCGGATCGACGAGGACAAGCTGGGGCTCACCGGTCACTCGCAAGGTGCCGCAACCGCGGTGAAGCTGTTCTCGCTCGGCAACAGCCCGTTCAAGACCTTTGTGCCGATCGAAACGCCCGAGCGCGTCGTCTGCCTCGTCGTCGATTGCGCGATCGCACCGGGCGCGCTGACCGGGGTGACCGCCGGATCGATCTTCTTCGTCGGCGGCAACCTCGACCCCGTCTCGCCGCTGCCGGTGAACCTCGGCTATTACCTCCCGGTCGCTGACCGTGTCGACAAGGTGATGGCGATGGTCGCGTTCGGCAGCCACAACGAGATCGAGGGCGATCCCGCCTGCCCGGCGGGCGGACTGCCCGGCGCGTGCAACATCGGCGTCCAACCGATGCTCGGCTATCCAACCGCCTGGTTCATGTGGAAGCTGCAAGGCGCCTCGGACGGACCCGCCGCATTCGCGCGCGACGGCGAACTCGCGCATGCCGCACCCAATTGGCTCGGGGTGGCGAGCAACATCGATGACTAACGCCGCACCGCGCCTCGTCGTGCTGATCGTGCTGGCCCTCGCCCTCGCCGCCGGATTCTTCTGGGTGGCGAGGCGACAGGTGGCGGCACCGCCCACCGAAAATTTGGTGGTCGTACGCGAGGGTGACGCCCCATCGCTCGCGCAGCGCAGTCTCGCACCGGCAGCCGTCCCAACGAACACCGTGGCGCCGGCTGCGCGCGACGCGTCCGCAACCGACCGGGCGATCCTGCGCGCGCTCGGCATGCCGGCGGGCGCCACCCTCATCGATGTGATCCCCGGCAACGCTGCCGCGCAGGCCAGTTGCGGGCTGGTCGCGCCCGCACCGAATAACCAGCCCGGACGCTTCGTCTATCTCGGGCTGGCAGGCCTAGGCGCGCTCGACGACGGCGGCGCGGACTTCGCGCAGCTCCACGACCGCATGTGCCCCCGCCGCTGACGTAACCCGACCCGAACACCGGACGGTGCCCTGACGCGCCCGGCATGATAGGCGGGCGCCATGTCGAAGACACAGAACACGGCGGGCACCGTCACGGTCGACGGGGTCGCCTACGACTGGCACCTCCAGCGCGAGCCGCACGAATCGGACGACGAGGGCTGGAAGGGCATGACGATCGCCTTGGTCGCGCACGATGCGAAGCGCGCGGCATGGGTCGAATTCCCCGCGCCCAAGCGGCTCCTGAAAGGCCTGCCCCGCGGCCGGCTTCAACTCGACGACGCGACGATCGCGCGATGCGTGCGCGCCGCCTTGTCGGCCGGCTGGGAGCCGATGTCGCGCGGCAAGCCGATGGTGTTCACCGTCGATGCCCAGGGCAATTGAAGTTTGGAGCTGATCGGTCGCACAGGGCGATCGATCACCCGCACTCGGCAACCCCGCCCGTCGTCGTGTACGGGGTCGATCAACAGCCATTCGGTGTCACCGTGAATTATCGTCACTCGTTCCATGCCGGCAACAGCGCCGACGTCGTCAAACACGCGCTGCTGATCGCGCTCGTCCGGGCGTTGCAGCAGAAAGAGGGCGCGCTGACCCTGATCGACACGCATGCCGGCTGCGGGCTCTACGACCTCCAGGGCGATCAGGCGCAACGCACCGGCGAGTCCGTCCACGGCGTGCTGCGCGCTTTTGCGGACCACGACGCGCTGCTCGACGATTACCGCGCTGCGGTACAGGCGGTGAACGCCGCGGGCTACCTGCGCCTCTACCCCGGTTCGCCGCGCGTTCTGGCGCAATTGCTGCGCCCCCAGGACGCCCTGATCCTCAACGAAAAGCATCCCGACGACGCGCGCACGTTGCGTGCGGCGATGCGCGACACCCCCGCGGCCGTCCACGAACGCGACGCCTACGAACTCTGGCTGGCGATGGTGCCGCCGCGCACCGCGCGTGGGCTGGTGGTGGTCGATCCACCCTATGAACAGGTCGACGAACGCGCTCGCATCACCGCCACCTTGGCACTCGCGCATCGCAAATGGGGGCACGGCGTGACCGCAATCTGGTATCCGCTGAAGGACCGCGCCGCGCATCGCCGCTGGACGGACGATATGCGCGCGCTCGCCATCCCCAAGTTCCTGACGATCGAGCACTGGCTGTACGACGACGATCAGCCCGGCGTGTACAACGGCGCAGGACTCTTCATCGTCAACCCGCCCTATGCCTTCACGCAAGCACTGCCGCCGCTGCTCGACGCGCTACGCACTGCGCTCGCACCCGAGGGGCACCGGGGCGAACTCAGCGCGAATTGGCTGGGCGCAGCGTAACCGCGCATCGTCTCCGAAGCGGCGACCGGGGCAGGTGCGACACCCGCCCCGGCCCGCTCGTCACTGGTGCGTGTCGTAGCGGTCGGCCATCATCACCTTGTTCCACACCGCCACGAAATCGCGCACGAAGCGCGCCTCGCCGGTCGACGCGGCATAGACCTCGCTGATCGCGCGCAATTGCGAGTTCGCGCCGAAGATCAGGTCGCAGCGGCTCGCGGTGTAGCGCTGCTCGCCGCTGTCGCGATCACGCAACGCGAACGTGTCGCCGTCGCTCTTCGCCCATTCGTAATCCATGCTGGTCACGACCGTGAAGAAGTCGTTCGACAACGCACCGACCCGCTCGGTCAGCACGCCCGTGTCCGAGCCGTCCCAATTGGCGCCGAGCGCGCGCAGGCCCGCGGTCAGCACCGCCCACTCGGGGGCGCTCAGGCCGAGCAGATTGGCGCGATCGAGGAACATCTGCTCGGGTGCGATCTTGCCGCCGGTCACGTCCTCGAACCGATCGTCGACATAGTTGCGGAAGCCGTCGACCATCGGGCGCAGCCACTCAAAACTGTCGGCGTCGGTGCGATCGTCGGTCGTGTCCATCCGCCCGGGCGTGAACGGCACGTCGACCGTGTGGCCGCCGTCCGCCGCCGCACGCTCCACCGCCGCGCAGCCGCCCAGCACGATCAGGTCGGCGAGCGAGACGCGCTTGCCGCCAGCGGCTTTGGCATTGAACTCGTCCGCGATCCCGCGCAGCCGCTCGACCACCGGCATCGCGCGCCGGTTGACTGCCCAGTCCTTCTGCGGCGCGAGCGCGATCCGCGCGCCGTTCGCCCCGCCGCGCTTGTCGGTGTCGCGGTAGGTCGACGCGGCGGAAAAAGCGGTAAAGGCGAGGTCGGACACCGACACGCCGCTGCCCAGGATCGCCTGCTTCAACTGCGCGACGTCGCCCGCGTCGATCAACGGGTGGTCGACCGGCGGGATCGGGTCCTGCCACAGCAGATCGTCCTCGATCGTCCGCTCTTCGCCCAGGTACCGCTCCTTCGGCCCCATGTCGCGGTGCGTCAGCTTGTACCACGCCTTCGAGAATTGCAGCGTGAAGTAATCGAAATCGGCCAGGAACCGCTCGCAGATCGGGCGATAGACGGGGTCGTCCTTCAATGCGATGTCGCTGGTCATCATCATCAGCGGGTGCGTCTTGCCCGGAATATGCGCGTCGGGGGTGCGCGGTGCGTCCGGGTCCTTGGGCGTCCATTGCAGCGCGCCCGCCGGGCTCTTGGTCTGCTCCCATTCGAACCTGAACAGGTTCTCCAGGTAGCTGTTGTCCCAGGTCGTCGGATCGGGGGTCCAGCTGCCCTCGATGCCGTTGGTCATCGTGTTCTCGGCGTTGCCTGAGCCCTCAGGGTTGTGCCAGCCCAGCCCCATCTGCTCGATCGGTGCCATCTCGGGCGGCGCGCCGATGCGGTCGGGCGCGACCATGCCGTGGCTCTTGCCGAAGGCGTGCCCGCCCGCGATCAGCGCCACCGTCTCCTCGTCGTTCATCGCCATGCGCGTGAAGGCAATGCGGATGTCACGCGCGGATTCGAGCGGGTCGCCGCTCTTGTTCGGACCTTCGGGATCGACGTAAATGATCGCTTGGTTGGTCGCGGCGAGCGGCTGTTCCAGGTCATAGTCCGCGTCGCCGTTCTCCCCACGCCAGCGCTTCGAGCGGTCGGTCATCTTGTCGAACGATTCGACCGTGGACATGTTGACGTATTCGGGACCCCAATAGGTCGCGTCGTCCGCTTCCCACGCGTCGTGCCGTCCGCCGGCATAGCCGTAGGTCGGGAAGTTCATGATCTCCAGCGCGCAATTGCCGACCAGCACCATCAGGTCGCCCCACGACAGCGCGTCGCCGTATTTCTGCTTGATCGGCCAGATCAGCCGGCGCGACTTGTCGGTGTTGCCATTGTCCCACCAGCTGTCGATCGGGGCGAAGCGCTGCATCGCCTCGCCCGCACCGCCGCGCCCGTCCGCGATGCGGTAGGTGCCCGCCGCGTGCCACGCCATGCGGATCATCTGCGGGCCGTAATTGCCGTAATCGGACGGCCACCACGACACCGATGTCTGCAGGAACTGCTTGATCTCGGCCTTGAGCGCCTGGAGGTCGATCGCCTCGAACGCCGCCTTGTAGTCGAATTCCTCGCCCAGCGGATTGGCGCGCGGACCGTTGCGGTGAAGCTGCTCGACCCGCAGGCGGTTGGGATACCAGTCCTGCAACGTCGGCTTGCTGCCGAACGCCCCGCCCAGCCGGTCGCCGCCGAACGGACACTTGCCCGCCAGTACGTCCTTATAGTCTTCCATCATCGATCCTCGGTGTTGAAGCAGGTGTTCGGGTTCAAGCGGTGGGCATCACCCATCCCCACGGTCACGCGTCCGTCCCGCGCAGTCTCCGGACGAAGACACGCAAACGCTCACCGATCGGGCTGCGGGATTGATCCACATCAGTCTCCAACGCGGTGCAGCCGTGTTGGTTCGCTAAATTCGCGTTCAGCCAAACATCATGGCGGCCGCACAGAATCTCGCTATTTCGGTGAGTGGTCGGACGAGCGTCAGTCGGAACGGCGCGGACGGATTGCGACGCCCCGCCGAGCACCTGTCAGAGCGCGCGCGCCGCGCCTCGTGTTGGTCACGAAGGCCGCGGCCTCACCACCCCATGCTGCCATGCACGCCCTTGAACGGGCCGGCCAGGTCCGACGTGATCCACCCGCCATAGAAGCCGCCGGGCTGCGGACGAACCTGCTCGCCGTCGACGGTGCAGTGATCGAGCGGGGCGGCGTAGAAGGCGACGTGATCGCGCAGCGCCGCGAAGGCGGGCGTCGGCGCCGGGTAGCTCCACGCCACATCGCGCAGCAGCTCGCCGTCGACTGCCAGGTGCCAGTAGACCGCGTGCCCCTTCCACTCGCAGAACGACCACCGCTCCGACGGGCGCAGCAGGCCCGCCGTCACGTCGGCGGGCGGCAGGTACCAGCTCGGCGGGTGGCTCGTCTCCAGCGTGCGCACGGCGGCACGCGTGTCGGCGACGAGGACACCGCGGTGCTCGATGCGGACGTGCCGGTCGCTTCGCTCGGCGACCGCCGGGCGGGGATAGCGCCAGACGCTTTCCTGGCCGGGCGCGACGGGATCGGGCGCCACGGGATCGGGCGGCGGCCTCACGCGCGCGCCTCCCGGCGTGCCAGCCAACGCTGCAGGTGCGGCCGGACGTGGAGGAAGCGCCGGTACAGATGCTCCAGCAGCGACAGCACCAATCGGCTGCGTGCCGCCTCGCCCAACGGCCGCAACGCCGGGATCGCGCGCCACATCGCGGCGAACGCGGCCGCGCCCGACAACAACGGCCCGTCCGCCTCGCGCGCATGGAAGCGCGCCAGCATCTCCGCGCGATCGAGCGGACAGGTAGCAGGGCCGACCACGTCAACGAACGTGATCGCACCGCGCGTGTCGAGCCGGCGCATCAGCGCGATCTCACGCGAGCAGAGCGGGCAGTCGCCGTCGTGCCAGACGGTAACACGGTTCATCGTCCCTCCATCCCATCATGCAGGCTCCGCGCGACGAGGAGAGTTGCCAGACCAACACCGGCGACGATCGCTAGCAACGGCAACAGGCGGTTGTGCGAAGGCTCGCCGACGGCGACCGGCAGTGTCCCGGACGCCGGCGCATCGTAGCGCGACAGATCGACGTCCTTCGACTTCCCGCCGAACAGCTTGCTGGCAACGTCGCGCACGGCGGGGCGGCTCGCCACGTTCAGCACGCCGTGCAGCACCCGAATGCCGAGCCGGCTGTGCGGGTTCGCCAGCCGCGGCGCGATCTTCGGCACGCCCTGCGCATCCTCGACCATCGGGCGCATGACCCGCTCATAGGCCTCGAGCGCCGCCGGCACGTCGGCCGATCGGATCAGCTCCTGCGCCAGCACGTAAGCGCCGGTTACCGCCAGCGTCGTGCCGTAGCCCGCGATCGGGGTCGCGCACCACGCCGCGTCGCCGGTCAGCACGACGCGCCCGTTCGACCAGCGCGGCATCCGCACCTGGCGCAGGACATCGAAGTAGAAGTCGTCGGTCGTCTCCATGCCGGCCAGCACGCGATCGCTCTGCCAGCCCGCGTCGGCGAAACGCTCGCGCAACCACGCTTTCTGCCGCTCGGCATCCCAGTCCTGCTCACCCTCCGGCGACTTCTGCACGGACAGCATCGCGCGCGCGGTGCCGTGCCGGTCGGGGCGGAGCGACACGCTGCGACCGCTGGGCGCATTGTACCAGCGCCACAGGCGATTATCGTCGGCGCGTCGCGGGATGGTGAAGTAAGCGATCGTCAGGTCCATCCAGCGGGGCTTGTTCTCGCCCGGAAAGACCAGTTCGCGCGTCGGCGACCCGACGCCCTCGGCGACGATGACCAGATCGTAGCGCTCGACCCCGCCGCCGGCGAAGGTGACGGTGGCACCGTCATCGTCCTGCGCGACGGCTGCGATGCTGTCGCCGAACCGGTACGTCGCATTGTCCTTCGCGGGTTCATAGAGCAGCCGCGACAGGTCGCCGCGCAGGATCTCCATCTCCGCGGTCGGCCCATCGGCGCCGGTGTCGTCGGTCAGGAACAGCGCAGCGACCGTGCCGTCCTCCTCGATCCAGGCAGTGCCCTCCTCGCCCGTGCCCTGCGCCAGCGCCGCCTGTTCCAGCCCCATGCGGCGCAGCACCTCGCGGCCGACCCCGCGCACGTCGATGTTCTGCCCGCCGTCGCGAAAGGCCGACGCGCGCTCGACCACGGTGACGTCGAAGCCCGAGCGACCCAGCCACCACGCGACGGTGTTGCCGGCGATACTTCCCCCGGTGATCAGGACACGGCGCGACATCGTTCGACTACTCCTCGCCTGCCAAACAAACGGCAGCGGATAAGTAGCCCGCGAATTTTCTTGCTGAGCGAAGGACGGCGAAGCCCGCGCCAACGACGGCGCTTCAATCGCAGCCGCTCGGTCTGCCTTCCCCGAAGAACCGGACCTCGTCCCTCAACCCCCTCGTGATCGAACCAACGCTATCAGCGCTGCTTCTTCGTGATCGTCGCGGTGAAGTCCGGGTCCTTCTTCGCGACCCAGTCGACGAATTTGCGCACGTTCGGATTATCAAGCAGGCCCGCCACCTCCATCCCGTGCCGCTGAAGTTCGGAATTGGTGAAATTGGCGGTCAGCGTCTGCTGGCAGATCGAATGCATCGGCACGACGTCGCGCCCGCCGCGGCTCTTCGGCACGGGATGGTGCCAGACGATGGTCTTGCCGGTCGGTCGCCCGCACAGCCAGCAGGGCACCGGCTCGGCCGCTGCCTCCTCTTCCTGCGGGAGGTGATCGTAGGGGTCGTGTTTCGAACGTCTGGCCATGACTCGATCTTACCGAATGAATTGCGCGCACTTCAGCGCCTAGCGCCGCGCGCCGCTCGGCATCAAGGCGCTCGGTGCGACGCCGCGAACGTCGGTCCGTCGCGGCGCCGGTGATCAGGATGGGACGCTGCGCTTCGCCGACGCGACCATCAATCCAGGCGATCGCATCGTCGTCGATGTTGAAGCGTCATCATCTTGCCTGCCTGAGAACCGACTTCTGCTGAGCCCGGTCAGGCGCTAGCAGGCACCGCATAATCCATCTCGGCAAGGTCGGTGAGCAGATCGGGCCCGGTCGGCTCCCAGCCGAGGCGTGCGCGCGTCCAGGCATTCGACGCGACCATGTCGAGCCCCGCGAACGGCGCCATCCAGCCGAAATAATGCTCGACCTCGTCCTTCGCGACCGATCGGACCGGCAGCCCGGTGCCGCGTCCGATCGCCTCGGCGACGGCGCGCGCGGGCACGCCTTCGTCCGCGCAGGCATGGTAGCGCGCGCCGGGCTCGCCCTTTTCCAGCGCGAGGACGTAGAGTCTCGCCACGTCGCTGACGTGCGCGGCGGCCCAGCGCGTCTGCCCCTCGCCCAGATAGGCGATCGCCCCGGCCCGCCGCGCTTCGGCGATCAGCGGCGTGATCAGCCCCGCCTTGGTGGTGTCGTGCACCTGCGGAAGCCGGATCGTGCGGACGTCGATGCGCCGCGCGGTCAGCGCCGCGCCGGCGAGTTCGGTCGCGATGCGCGGGTTCGCGTGGTGCGGATTGAGGACATCCTCGGTCGCCACGCCGCCGCCAAGTGGCGTGCCGATGCCGACGCCCGAGGTGATGAGCAGCGGCTTGCGCGTCCCTTCCAGCGCCCGGCCCATCGCGGCGATGTTGCGCTCGTCCTTCCTGGTGTTCTCGACGAAGGTGTTGAAGTTGTGATCGAAGGCGCAGTGGATCACCGCGTCGGCCGCCGCCGCGCCGCTCGCGAGCGTTTCGGGTTGCTCAAGATCGCCGCGGTGGACCTCGGCACCCGCCGCCTCGAGCTGCCGCGCGCCCGCTTCGGAGCGGGTGAGGCCCAGCACCTGGTGACCGCGGCCGAGCAGTTCGGGGATGAGGTGCGAACCGATGAAGCCGGTCGCACCGGTCAGGAACACGCGCATGGATAGTCTCCTTCTCGTCGCAGGAGGATGTCGCACCCGGCTGAAGCGTGTTAAAGTAGTGACGTTATCATGGTATACCGGCCAACAGGATCAGTCATGGCCAGCGAAGCGTCCAATCTGCTCGGCAGCTATCTGCGTGATCGTCGCGCGCGTCTCGACCCAGCCACCTTCGGCTTTCCCGGTGGCAGGCGGCGCACGCCGGGGCTGCGCCGCGAGGAAGTGGCGAGCCGCGCCAACATCAGCGCGACCTGGTACACCTGGCTCGAACAGGGGCGTGGGGGCGCTCCTTCCGCCGACGTGCTCGATCGCCTCGCCAAGGGGCTGATGCTGACCGAGCCCGAGCGCGAGCACCTCTACATGCTCGGCCTCGGGCGTTTGCCAGAGGCGCATTATCGACCGGTCGACGGCATCACGCCGCGGCTGCAGCGCGTGCTCGACGGCATGCCGCTCAGCCCCGCGATCATCAAGACCGCGATGTGGGACGTGGTCGGCTGGAACCGCGCCGCCGCGGCGCTGCTGACCGACTATGCACTGCTGCCGCCCGAGGGGCGCAACATCTTGCGGCTGATGTTCACAGGCGACCGGGGCCGCCGTCGCAACGAGGATTGGGGCAGCGTCGCGCGGTTCGTGGTCGGTGCGTTCCGCGCCGACATGGCGAGGGCCGGCGCGCACGGCAGCGCAGGCGCCGCGAGACTGGTCGAGGAATTGAGCCAGCTCAGCCCGGAGTTCGCCGCCTTGTGGCAGGACAACGAGGTCGTCGCGCACAGCGAAGGCGTGAAGCGGATTCGCCACGCCGAGGTCGGATCGGTGAAGCTCGAATTCTCATCCTTCGCGGTCGAGGGCAGACCGGAGCTGGGGATGATCGTCTACAATCCGGCGACGTCGGTCGATGCGAACAAGGTCCGCTTGCTGGTCGACGCGGCGGCGGGCTGAGTGGTCCGCGGTCGGGTCACTTCAACGCTCTGACGTAGTCGACGAAGGCGCGCAGCGGCGGTGGCACCAGCCGCCGCTGCGAATAATAAAGGAACGGACCGGAAAAGGACTGCCACCAGTCCGTCAGCACTGGCTCCAGCGCGCCCGAGGCGAAATGGGGCGCCAGCCAGTCCTCGAACAGGTGGATCACCCCGGCACCACCGATCGCTGCATCCACCGCCAGGTCCATCGCGCCACCGACCCGTACGATCAGCCGGCTGGCGGGTTCGACCTTGACCACTTCGCCGTCGCGCTCGAACTCCCACGGCGCGGTCAGCGCGCCGCTGGCGAAGCGGCCGAGGATACCGTCGTGGTTGAGCAGATCGCGCGGGTGCGACGGTCGTCCGCGCCGGTCGAGATAGGCCGGCGACGCGGCGGTGGCGAAGCGTTGCACCCGCGGGCCGATCGGGATCGCGATCATGTCCTGTGCCAGCCGCTCGTCGTAGCGGATGCCCGCGTCGCTGCCGGCGGCGAGCACGTCGACGAAGCCGTCCTCGGCGTCGACCTCGACGCGGATGTCGGGATAGGCGGCGAGGAAGCCCGGCAAGATGGTGGGTAGCACCAGCCGCGCGGCGCTGACCGGCACGTTCAGCCGCAGCGTGCCCGCCGGTCGCCCCTTCAACTCGTCGACGACGCGTAGCGCGGCCTCGACCTCGGCCATAGCAGGACCCAGCCGCTCGATCAGGCGCTGCCCCGCCTCGGTCGGCGTGACGCTCCTGGTGGTGCGGTGAAGCAGCCGTACGCCGAGCCGCTCCTCCAGCCGGCGTACCGCCTCGCTCATCGTCGAGGCGCTCGCCCCGCTGCTCCGCCCCGCCTCGCGGAAACCTCCCGCCCTGGCCACCGCCAGCAGCGTTTGAACATCGGAGAGATCGGCGGGCATTGTACAATTATCCGAACAGGTCGTACGGATCGTGCCCGCTAATCATGCGAATGTCATGCGCCTAGATCGTGGTCACGCTTCAAGGAGAACGACCATGCGCACGATTGACCACGCAGGAACCTACACCCTCGGCGACCGACAGGTCCGCCGGCTCGGCTACGGCGCGATGCAGCTCGCGGGACCGGGCGTCTTCGGGCCACCGCGCGACCGCGACGCCGCGCTCGCGGTGCTGCGCGAGGCGGTGGCGTCGGGGGTCGACCACATCGACACCAGCGACTTCTACGGTCCCCACGTCACCAATCAGCTGATCCACGAGGCGTTGTCGCCCTATTCCGACGACCTCGTCATCGTCACTAAGGTCGGCGCCACGCGCGGCGCGGATGCGTCGTGGAACCCGGCGCAGGAGCCCGCGCAGCTCCGCGCCGCGGTGCATGACAATCTGCGCAACCTCGGTCTGGAGCGCTTGGACGTCGTCAACTTCCGCATCCATCCGGGCCACCTCGGCCGCGGCGATCACTCGATCGCCGACAGCTTCGAGGCGATGGCGGAGATGCAGACGGAAGGATTGATCCACCACCTCGGCATCAGCAACGCGACGCCTACGCAGGTCGCGGAGGCGCGCGCGATCGCGCCGATCGTCTGCGTGCAGAACGAGTACAACCTCGCCCACCGCGACGACGACGCGCTGATCGACGAGCTCGCCGCCGACGGCATCGCCTTCGTGCCGTTCTTCCCGCTCGGCGGTTTCAGCCCGCTGCAATCGGCGTCGCTCTCGACCGTCGCCGAGCGGATCGGCGCCACGCCGATGCAGGTGGCGCTCGCCTGGCTGCTGCGTCGGTCGCCCAACATCCTGCTGATCCCCGGCACGTCGTCGGTGTCGCACCTGCGCGAGAACCTCCAGGTCGCCGACATCGAACTGCCCAACGAGGCGATGCGCGCGCTGGACGCGATCCACTAGAATCTACGCGGAAGGCGATCCTTCGTAAAACCAGCCGTCACAGCCAGGTCGCCGCTGTGGCGATGACAGAGTGCGACAGCGGGACTGGAACATTGGTGGGTCCGCCGCCTACCCAATTACCGTTGTAGACCACTGTTTTCACGCGGTATCATATCGGGTTTTTCGCTCGTGTGCCCCCGTTTATGCCCCCATCGACTCAGGTGAAAAGTTGAACGAGCGGAACGGCGAAGCTAGCTCGCAAACGCGAGGCATGCTGCTGCCCTACCCGCCGCCGACTACCAACAAGTGCATGTAGTGTGACGAAGCCCTTTATGCTTTCGCTCGAATCATATCGCTAGCCTTCTCCGCGATCATGATCGTGGGTGCGTTCGTGTTTCCTGAAGTGATCCGCGGCATGATGCTCGCATCAACCACCCGCAGTCCTTCAACGCCGCGAACACGCAGCGATGGATCGACGACCGCTATCGGACCGATCCCCATCGCGCAGGTGCCGACCGGATGGTAGATCGTGCCGCCCGCCGCTCGGGCGTAGTCGAGCAGGGCGTCGTCGTTCGCCGCAGCTTGCCCCGGCAGCAGCTCGCTTTCGATCAAGTGCGCGAGTGCCGGCTCCGCCGCGACGTCACGGGCCTGGCGTAGTCCCGACACCAGAACCTCGCGGTCCAGCGCATCCGCGAGATAATTGGGTTGGATGCCGGGCGGGATGGTCGCGTCCGGCGAGCGGATTTCGACCGCCCCTCGCGACTCTGGACGTAGCTGACAGACGGCGAAGGTCAGGCCCGGCGAACGCTCCAGCTCCATCACTCCACGCGCCGCAAACGCTTGCAGGTCCATCGTCGCGGGGAGGATGTGGAACTGCAGGTCCGGAGAAGCGAGGCCGGGGCGCGATCTCGTGAACGCGGCGACGTGCGCGGCAGACAACGCAAGAAGACCGCGACGTCGCAGCAGGTAGCGGACGACCTGACCTGCCAGCGGGATACCGCGCGACATCCCGTTGATCGACGGAACCTTCGGCTTGAGCCGGAACATCATGCTGGCGATGAAGTGGGGTGAGACGGTGCGCACGGGACTGGTCTGGCTCGCCCTCTGGTTGCTGCCCGTGGCGGCGCTGCTGATCGCACTCGGACCCAATGACGTGTTCAGCCATATCGCGACCTTCTTCTCGACGATGGCAATCGTGACGTTCGGGGGAGCCTATGCCGTACTCGCCTATGTCGCGCAGCAGGCGGTCGAGAATTATGGCTGGCTAGAGCCGAAGGAGATGCTGGACGGCCTCGGCATGGCAGAGACGACGCCTGGGCCGTTGATCATGGTCCTGCAACTCGTCGGTTTCCTCGGCGCCTATCGCGATCCAGGCGGGCTGTCGCCGCTGACGGCCGGCACACTCGGCGGCCTGCTCGCCACCTGGGTGACGTTCGTGCCCTGCTTCCTGTGGATCTTCCTGGGCGCTCCATTCATCGAGCAACTGCGCGGTAATGCCGCGGTCGCCGCCGCGCTATCCGCCATCACCGCGGCTGTCGTAGGGGTCGCCCTGAACCTTGCTGTCTGGTTCGCGCTGCACACGCTGTTCCGCAAGACGAGATCGGTGGCCGCGGGCCCGTTCCGCTTCGATGCGCCGGTATTGGCCAGCATCGACCCGGCAGCCCTCGTTCTGTCGCTGGGTGCCGCATATTCGATCTTTATGACGCGGGCGGGGGTGATTACGACCTTGCTGGCAACGTCGGCCGCGGGCCTGGCGATCTTTGGATTTGGAGCGATCCGGTGAAGGACGAAGAAAAAACCTTCAACGGGATTGATCGCCGTCTAGCGCTGAGCCTTAGTGTCGCCGCGGTTGCCGCCTCGCAAATGGGGTCGGCTTTCGCGTAAGGCCCTGCCAGTCCGTCGCCGCGCGGCAACCTAAGCTTGGTGATGTCAGCGAATATCCGCAACAAACCGCTTGTGGAGCTCAATGGCGATGTCGTCGCCGGCTTGGCGTCGGAGGCGAGCGTGACCTGATGTTTGATCAGACGGGGCTAGGTCAGGCCAACGCCTCGCTCTGGCTCAGCAGGATCTGCTCCCGTCTGGCGACGATCAGCGGCACCAGCGTCTGCCCCGCGACGTTGACCGCAGTTCGCCCCATGTCGAGGATCGGGTCGATCGCCAGCAGCAGCCCGGCGCCGGCGAGCGGCAGTCCCAGCGTCGACAAGGTCAGCGTCAGCATCACCGCCGCGCCGGTCAGCCCTGCGGTAGCAGCCGACCCCAGCACCGAGACGAACGCGATCAGGAAATAGTCGCTCAGGTGAAGCGGGACGTTGAAGAATTGCGCGACGAAGATCGCCGACACCGCGGGGTAGATCGCCGCGCAGCCGTCCATCTTGGTCGTAGAGCCGAGCGGCACCGCGAATGCCGAATAGGAGCGCGGCACGCCGAGCGCGCGCTCGGTCACCTCCTCGGTCAGCGGCAGCGTGCCGACCGAGGAGCGCGACACGAAGCCGAGCTGGATCGCGGGCCAGGCGCGGCGGAAGAACCACGCTGGACTGATCCCGTGGAGCAGCAGCAGGGCAGGATAAACGACGAACAGGACAAGGAAGAGGCCGAGGTAGACCGCACCCGCGAACGCGCCGAGCGACGAAAGCGTGTCCCATCCGTAGCGCACCACCGCGTCGCCGATCAGCGCGGCCGATCCGATCGGCGTCAGCGCGATGATCCAGCGCAGCAACCGGCGAAAGACCGCGAGCGCGGAGGTGTTGAACGCCAGGAACGCCGCACCCGCGTCGCCGACGCGCACCGCAGCGGCGCCGATCGCGATCGCCGCGACGATGATCTGCAGCACGTTGAAGCCAAGCGTGGTCGACACCGCGCCGTCCTTGACGCTCGACGCGGCGGACAGGCCCAGCATGTTGGCGGGGACGAGCCCGGTCAGGAAGTCGAGCCACGATCCGCGCGTCGTCGGCATCTCGGCGGCGGCGGCGCTGACGTCGGCGCGGATACCGGGCTCGATCACGAGGCCGAGCGTGATGCCGATCGTGACCGCGATCAGTGAGGTAATGGCGAACCACAACAGCGTCTGCGTCACCAGCCGCGCGGCGTTGTTCAGGTCGCGCAGCGCCGCGATCGATCCGACGATCGCGGTGAAGACCAACGCCGGCACCAGTGCCTTCAGCAACTGAACGAAGATGGTGCCGATCGTGTGGAGCGTCACCGCGAGCGCGCCGTCGACGCCGCCGGTCTGTCGCGCGACCAGGCCGAGTGCCAGGCCCGCGACCATGCCGACGAGGACCTGCACACCGAACGACGGCAGGCGATTGGGCGTGTGAGTGCTCATGAACGAACAGATGGGCGGTCGCGCCGGCTGGGCCAAACAAGCAATAGTGTCGGCAACAAAAGCCATGAATGGCCAACGACCCCCGTGGACTGCGATGACCCCATGCGGTCCGCCGTCACCAGTTCAGCCCGGCGCGAACGTAGAGGAAGCGTCCGTTGAACCCGAACGGCGAGTAATAGGGGAAGCCCAGCACGCCGGTCGAGTTGTTCGCGATCGAGGTTTGTCGCGGATAAACGTCGAACAGGTTGCTCACCCCCAGGCCGATCTGCGCACCGCGGGTGGCGGAATAGCGCAGCTCGAAATCGGTGATCGCGCGGTCGCCGGTGCGGACATCGGCAGCGGGTGTCGTTCCCGGCTGGTTGACGTCACCGTAATAGGTCACGCGTGCGAGCGCGCCGATCTGGTCGAGCGACCAGTCGATCGTGCCCGTCACCTTCTGCTGCGGGGTGCCATCCTCCAGCGTCAGGATGCGGCTACGTGCGAACAATGTCGGCGCGGGGTCGAGTGTCGCGGTGGAGGTGGGCACGCGCGTGACCTTCACGTCGTTGATGTTGCCCGCGACCGTGAAATCGAACGCACCCGCGCCCGTCGTGCGCCAGCGATAATGCGCGACCGCGTCGATCCCCTTGGTGGTGGACGCCAGCCCGTTGATGAAGAAGCGCGCGGCGGCCACCCCGGTGTTGGTTTGGGCAAGGATCGCCTGCACCTGCGGATTGCCGGCACCGGCGATATTCTCCGACAAACCGATCTGATCGCGGATGTGGATGCGATATGCGTCGATCGTCAGGTCGAACCCGCCGGCGCGGATCACCGTGCCGAGCGACAGGTTGGTCGACTTCTCGGGTTCGAGCGGCAAACCGCCGAGCGCGCGTCCGACCTCGCTGGTCGACGGCACCGTGCCCGTCAGCACGGGCACGCCGTTGGTCACCACCGAGGCGACCTGCGTGAAATATTGCTGCTGGAGCGAGGGCGCCCGGAAGCCGGTCGACGCGGTGCCGCGCAACGCGAACCAGTCGGCGACGTCGTAGCGTGCGGACAGCTTGCCGTTCGCGGTGCTGCCGAAATCGGAATAATCCTCGGCGCGGCCGGCAATGCCGAACAACAGCCTGTCGGTCACCTGCGCCTCGACGTCGACGTAGACGCTGCCGCTGCGGCGGCTGCGCTTCGTCGCGTTGCGGGGATCGAAGCCACCAAATCCTTGTGCACCAGGCGCCGAGCCCGCGACCGCGTCGGTCGCACCCGCGGGATAACCGTAGGACGCGCGCTCGCCCGCGCTGATCTTGTATCCTTCGCGGCGCCCTTCGATGCCGACTGCGAGGTTCAGCGACTGGAACACGTCGAACTTGCGCGTGACGTCCAGGCCGGCGACATATTGGTCATAGGCGACCTCACCGTCGTAGAAGTTGCGCGGGGTGGCCGAGCCATAAGCGTAATTGGCCGAGTTGAGCGTGCGGAAATCAACCGTGTTGCGCCCGTAGCTGAGCGACAGGTCGAGGTCGAAACCGCCGAGCGTGCTGCGCAGGCCCGCTGCCGAGTTGATGTCCTTGGTCTTGGTGTTGATGAGCGGCAGGAACCCGTCCGGGTAGCCCGCGAGCGCGAGCTGGCGCCGCGTCGTCGCCGCCGCGGTGGTCTGCGCCGCGGGATTGACGCGCGGGAATGCCGCACTGCGCGTGTCGCGTTCCTGGTATCCGCCGAATGCGTACAGGCTGAGATTGTCGGTCAGCGAGGTGCCCGCATTGACGAAGCCGGTATATTGCTCGACCTCCGGATCGCCGTAGCGACCGGTCACGCGCGCGGGGGAAACGCGGGTGTCGAGATCGGCGCGATTGGTCGGCTGCCGCTTCAGATACTCGCCGGTCAGCGTGACGAAGCCGTCGTCGCCGAACCCGATGCCCTGCCACGCCGACACGGTGACACTGTTCTCGCCCGTCACGTGGCGGCTGTTGCGCGCGGTATCGACCTGCGTGTCGTAGAAGCCGTAATTGACCTGCGCGCCGCCGCCGGAGCGCGCCTCGCGCAGGCGCAGGTTGATGACCCCCGCGATCGCGTCCGAGCCGTATTGCGCCGACGCACCGTCGCGCAGCACCTCGATCCGGTCGAGCGCGAACGTCGGCACGGTGTTGAGGTCGACCGCCGCCGATCCGCGCCCGACGGTGCCGTTGGTGTTGAGATTGGCCGAGGTGTGCCCACGGATGCCGTTGATCAGCACCAGCGTCTGATCGGGCGACAGGCCGCGCAGCGTCGCCGGACGGATCGCGTCGGTGGCGTCGTTGGCGGATGGACGCGGAAAGTCGATCGACGGCGCGATCGTCGCGAGTGCGGCAGCGACCTCGGTCGTGCCCTGGCGTTGCAGGCTGGCCGCGCTCAGCACATCGACCGGCGACACGCTGTCGAGCCGGGTGCGTCCGGCGGCGCGCGTGCCGGTCACGATGATGTCGTTGCCCTCGTCGGCAGTGGTCGCCGCGTCGGCCGCGGGTGCCGCCTGCGCGGGTTCGGCGACGGCAGGCGTGCCCGGCGTCGGCGTCTGCGCATCGGCAAGCGGCGCGACGAGCGCGAGGACAGACGCTCCGGCAAGTGCGAGCGGGCGGTATGTCATGCAGGGCACCCCTTTTGATTGGTGGCTTGGCCACGCGTTCTTATTCAGCATCAAGAAACGGTCTGCCCGCCTGTTCCGCGCTGGCCCGACCGGCTCACGTTTCTGGAAAACAGAGTGGCTCGCCGGACACACCGGCGAGCCTCAGGTTGTGCTAGGGAGCATCCTGGCGGGTTGGTGAAAGAGTGTAAGGCGTCAGAAAGCATTGCCCACGGAGCTGTTGGCGTTCGTCACGGTCGCATTGTCGATGGGGGCCGCCGCCAGCGCGGCGTCGTTCTCGGTCAGTGCGTCTTCGTCGTTCAGCACAATGTCGCTGCCCGCACCGGTATTGGTGGCTTCATCCGACCTGCCGCAGGCGGCGATGCCGAGTGCGAGCGACAGCGCGAGCGTGGTGACAATTTTCTTCAAGGTTACCTCCTTTGTGACGATCAAAGCGGGAATGACGCAGGTGTTGCGGCAACGCCGCGATGGATCGCGGCACTGTCGCGCAGCGCTTGGCCGAACAGCGAAAAGAAACCGCGGTTGGCGGGGTTCGCCTCGACGTCCCATTCGGGATGCCATTGCACCGCCAGCACCTCGGCGCCGCAAGGACGCGCCGCGACCGCCTCGACCACCGCGTCGCCCGACGCACGCGCCTCGATCGACAGGTCGCGGCCCAACCGGTCGATTGCCTGTTCGTGGACCGAATTGACGGAGACCGAACGGCGACCCGTCTCGCGTGCCAGCCGGCCGCCGGCCGTCAGTTCGACGTCGTGATGATGGTCGAACAGCTCGGCATAGGGCCGCGCGTCCCAGCCGCCACGCAGGTGACGCTCGCGACACGGCTCGCGCGACAATGTGCCACCGAACAGGACGTTCAGCTCCTGCAAGCCGCGGCAGATACCGAACACCGGCTTGCCCGCCTCGATCATCCGTGAAGAGAGCGTGAGCGCGACTTCATCGCGATCGTCGTCGCGAACGCCGTCATCCACCGCGCCGCCGTAGCGATGCGCGGCGACGTTGGAGCGCGAGCCGGTGAGCAGCAGACCGTCGAGGTGATCGCTCAGCGCGCCCGCGTCGCTCACATCGACGATCGCAGGCACCAGCATCACGCATGCGCCGGCATAATGGACGAGCGGCGCGACGAAGCGGCTGGCGACCGCCTGGATCGGCCGCTGCGCCACCTCGTTGCAGCACAGCACCCCCACCAGCGGCTTGCGTGCTCCACTCACGTTCATTGCTCCGCCAACCGCTCACGCACCGCCTGCGCACCAACGGCATTGAGCACGCGCGCCTCGGGTTGCGAGACGATGCTGCCCGCGGGCACGTCGCTCAGCAGCCAGACGTTGCCCCCGATCGTCGCGCCCTCCCCGATCGTAACGCGTCCCAAGATCGTCGATCCGGCATAGATCACCACATCGTCCTCGACGATCGGGTGACGCGCGTGGCGGCTGCGCGGGGTCGGCGCCGCGTCGCCCGGCGGCGTGCGCGCGCCGAGCGTGACGTGCTGGTAGAGCCGCACGCGCGCGCCGATGATCGCGGTTTCGCCGATGACGACCCCGGTGCCGTGATCGATGAAGAAGCTTTGGCCGATCGTCGCGCCGGGATGGATGTCGATCCCCGTCCGCTCATTGGCCAGTTCGGAGATCAATCGTGCCACGATCGGCGCGCCGAGCTGAAACAGCTGATGCGCGACGCGGTGATGCAGGCTTGCGATCGCACCGGGATAGCAGAGCAGGATCTCGTCCTCGCTGCGCGCCGCCGGATCGCCCAGGAACGCCGCGGCGACATCGCTGTCGATCAGCGCACGGACTTCATCCAGGGCCGCCATGAACAGTCGCACGATCGTCGCCGGCTGATCGGCGTCGAACCCGGCTCCGCGTGCCTCATCCTCCCAATAGGACAGCTCGGCGGCGACCTCGCGCTCCAGCTCGGTGGCGAGCGCGATCAGCTTGGCCGCGACGAAGCCATCCTCGTCGCGCACATCGCCGATGAAGCCGCCAAGCCGCCGCGGGAACAAGGCGGACGCGATCAGGTCCATCAACGCCGCCACGCCGCGGCGGGACGGGAATGCGCCGACCGGCCGATGGGCCGAACGACGGCGCGCCTCGTCACGCACGGAACGAAGTGCCGTCACCGCAGTGTCGATCGCCGATCGCCCGCCCGAGCGCGGAAGCGCTGCGAAGCTCATCGACCAGCACCACCCGGCCGGTGGACAGGCACCGGTAAAAAGACAGGTGACTGGAGGATCGAGGACATGCGCAGCGGTAAACTCCTGTCGAGCAGGATATCCCAGCTTTACAGTAGGTGTTAAAACGATTGCTAGACCGCCGCAAAGGCAACCTATCGACCGGCCGCGACATTCCTGTGGCGGCGAACCCCGCTCGACGTTTCGAGGACAACTACTTGATCAAGCATGTGACGATCATCGGCGGCGGCTTCTCGGGAACGTTGCTCGCGATCAACCTGCTGCGACACGACGGGCCGCGTGTGACCCTGATCGAACGAGCGGCGCTGGGTCGTGGCATCGCCTATGGAACGCGCCAGACGGAACACCTGCTGAACGTGCGCACCGCGAACATGAGCGCCTTTCCCGATCAGCCCGACCATCTCGTGCGCTGGTTGTCGAGCCACGACCACGGCTTCGATGCCGCGGATTTCATCCCGCGCGGTCTTTACGGCGGCTATCTGCGCGATCTGCTCGACACCGCCGCGGCGTCATCGCCCAGACGGCTTGATCTCGTCGCGGCGGACGCTCTCGCCGTGGAGGAGCGCGGTGACGGCCACCGCGTTCGTTTGTCGGATGGTCACCACGTTGACACCGATGCGGTCGTGCTGGCGCTCGGCAACCTGCCGCCACACGTCCCCGCCACGCTGCAGCCGGTCGCGGGCCATCCGGCCTTCATCCGCAATCCCTGGAGCATACAACCAACGCTGGGCGATCTGGCGCACGGCCTGAGCGAGGCTGACACACTGCTGCTGATCGGTAGCGGATTGACGATGGTCGACGTGGCGGTGCAGCTCGACAGCGCCGGGTTCAAGGGCCGGATGATCGCGATTTCCCGCCGCGGACTTCTGCCGCATCGCCATGCCTCGGGCGGCGCCCACCCGGCACGGCGACGCGAGCGGCCGGCGCCGCCATTGTCACGAATGCTGCGCGCGGTTCGCGACCGCGCGTCCGACATCGGCTGGCGCAGCGCAGTGGACGAGCTGCGCCCCTTCACGCAGGCGATCTGGCAGAGTGCCGATGACGCGACCCGCGCGCGCTTTCTGCGCCATCTGCGTCCGTGGTGGGACGTGCACCGCCACCGGCTTGCCCCCAGGGTGGCCGATCGGATCGCGTGCCTGATCGAGGCTGGCCGACTGGAGGTACGCGCCGGCAAGATCTGTCGCACAAAGGTCGCCGACAAGAAGCTCAACGTCGTGTGGCGCGCACGCGGTACGGCCACCACCACCACGCTGGATGTGTCGCGCATCATCAATTGCGTCGGCCCGCAGGGTGACGTGACGCAGGTGGACGAACCGTTGCTGGGCGACATGATCGCGAACGGCACCATACGTCCCGACGCGGAGCGGCTTGGGATCGATGTCGACGCGACGGCACGTGTCCGCTCGTTCGACGGGCAAGCGAACGAGAGCATCTTCGCCGTCGGGCCGATGACACGAGGCGCGTTCTAGGAGATCACCGCGGTGCCCGACATCCGGCGTCAGGTGTGGGACCTCGCGCGCTACCTGTCGAACGCCCACTGGGTCGCAGGCGAAGGCCTGTGACCGGCGAGCTCTGCCCGACAAGCTGACGTGCCAGACGGCAAAGCGAAACTTCGCTCCACCAGCTGCAAGGTGCTTTAATCGGTGGTTGCCATGACCGATCTCGCCATCCTGTTCGAACATCCGCAGTGGTTCGCGCCGCTGTTCGCTGCGCTCGACCGTCGCGGCGTCGATTACCGCGCGATCCACGCCAACGGCCTCGCCTTCGATCCCGCCGCAACCGCGCCGCCCGCGCGCGTCATCTTCAACCGTATCGCCATGTCGAGCTTCCTGCGCGCGCCCGAGCATCCGATCTTCTTCGCCGCGGCCGCACTCGCGCAGTGGGAGGCACGAGGGGCAACCGTGCTGAACGGCGCCGCCGCCCTGACGCTCGATGCCTCAAAGGCACGGCAATTGTCGCTGATCGCACGGCTCGGCCTGGCAATCCCGGCGACGCGCGTCGTCCACCGCGCCGCCGACCTGGTCGCGGCGGCGGGCGAGCTGCGCTTCCCGATCGTGGTCAAGGCGAACATCGGCGGATCGGGCGCAGGCATCGTGCGCTACGACGATCCCGCCGCGCTCGCCGCCGCGGTCGCGGACGGGCAGGTGCCCGACAGCATCGACCGTGTGCTGCTGGTGCAGGAATATGCGCCGGCGCGCGGCGGCACGATCACCCGGATCGAGACGCTGGCGGGGCGTTTCCTCTACGCGCTGGAGGTTGACGGCGGTGGCAGCTTCGACCTGTGCCCGGCGGACGCGTGTGCACTCCCCGGTCGTCCGACGATCACAATGAAGGCGGTCGAGCCTGCCCCGGCGTTGATCGCGGGCGCGGAGGCGATCGTCGCCGCCGCGGGGATCGACGTCGGCGGGGTCGAGGTGCTGATCGACGACCGCGACGGGACGCCGCGTTTCTACGACGTCAACGCGCTCTCCAACTTTGTCGCCGATCCGCTCACCGTGCTGGGCTGGGATCCGCACGAGCGGCTGGTCGACTGGCTCGAACAACGCATTGCGGAGGCACGCGCGTGAGATACGGTTACTGGATGCCCGTCTTCGGCGGCTGGCTGCGCAACGTTTCCGACGAAGGCATGGAGGCGACGTGGGATTACGCCAGACGGCTGGCGCAATCGTCCGAGCGCTGGGGCTATGACCTGACGCTGATTGCCGAGCTGAACCTGAACGACATCAAGGGCGTGGAGCAGCCCGCGCTCGACGCGTGGTCGACCGCCGCTGCGCTTGCGGCAGTGACCGAGCGGCTGGAGCTGATGGTCGCGGTACGCCCGAACTTCCACCACCCCGCGTTGTTCGCGAAGGCCGCGGCGAACATCGACCGGATCGCGGGCGGGCGCCTGTCGCTCAATGTCGTGTCGAGCTGGTGGGCGGACGAGGCGCGGCAATACGGATTGCAGTTCGACCAGCACGACGATCGCTACGCGCGCACCGCCGAGTGGCTGGACGTGGTCGATGGCCTGTGGCGCGAGGATCGCTTCAGCTACCAGGGCCGCTTCTACACGACGCAGGATGCGATCTGCTCGCCCAAGCCGAAGAGCCGACCGATCATCTACGCCGGGGGGGAGAGTGACGCCGCGAAGACGATGATCGCGGCGCAGTGCGACGCCTATGTCATGCACGGCGATCCGGTGGTGGCAATCGCACCCAAGATCGACGACATGCGCGCGCGCCGCGCCGCGGCGGGCGGCACGCCGATGACCTTCGGCATGGCCGCCTACGCGATCGTCCGCGACAGCGAGGCCGAGGCGAAGCGAGAGTTGGAGCGGATCACCACCGTCACCGAACTGCCCGCGGGCTACGCCAATTTCGATCAATGGCTGTCGGGGACGCAGCTGGAGCGCGAACTGAAGCTGCAGGAATATTCGGTCTCGAACCGCGGCCTGCGCCCTAACCTCGTCGGCACGCCCGAACAGTTGAAGGAGCGGATCGCCGAATATGAGGCTGCAGGGCTCGACCTGCTGCTGCTGCAAATGAGCCCGCAGGAGGAGGAAATGGAGCGGTTCGCCGCCCAGGTCATGGCCGTGCCGACGGCGGTGCCGGAACCCGCGTGAGGGTTGCGCAGAGGATTCCGCCGGCCGCGCGTATCCTGGCCGCGCTGATCGCGGGACTCGCTGCAGGCTACCTCGCGGGGCCGCGCACCGCCGTTCTGCCGGCGGCGCAGGCGGTCGGCGGGCTGTGGCTCGACGCGCTCAGGATGCCGATCATCCCGCTGGTCTTCGCGCTGGTGGTCACCGGGCTGGGCAGTGAAGGCGGCATGGGCGGTGACGCAGCACCTGCCGGCGGACTGGCGCGACGCGCAATCGGCGCCTTCGTCATGTTCCTGTTCGGCTCGGCTTTGTTCGGCGTCGCGCTCGGCTCGGCGATGTTTAGCGGCTGGCACGTGTCCAATTTGTCGGGAGTCACGATCGGGGCTGCGAAGCTGCCTGATCTGCCCCCGCTCGCCGACACGCTGCGCGCGCTGGTGCCGGTCAACCCGATCGCCTCGGCCGCCGCGGGTGCGATCGTGCCGGTCGTCATCTTCGCGCTGATCTTCGCGCTCGCGCTGCGCCGGATCGAGCCCGACCGGGCCGCAGTTGTGACGAATGCATTCAGAAACCTGCTTGACCCGCTGCTGGTGATCATCGGCTGGGTCCTGCTCGCCGCGCCGATCGGCGTCTTTGCGCTGTCGTTCGACGTCGCCGCGCGCAGCGGGTTCGCAGTCGGCGCGCTGCTCGCCTGGTACGTCGTCGCACGCGTGGTCGCGGGCGTGACACTGCTGGCCGTCTTCGTGCTGCTGGTCGCAATCGCCTCGCGCACGCCGGTGCGCGTGTTCCTGCGCGCGATATTGCCGGCGCAAACGGTCGCGTTCAGCACACAATCCTCACTCGCCTCACTGCCCGCGATGCTTCAGGCGGTGCGCACGCTCGGGCTGCCCGAGCGCACGGCGGGCACGATCCTGCCGCTCGCGGTGGCATTGTTCCGCATCAGTGCGCCGTGCGCGATCACGCTCGTCACGCTGGCGCTCGCGCGGTTGAACGGCATCGATCTCGAGCTAGGCCAATTGGTCGTCGTGGCGATGCTGGCGGTGCTCAACAACTTGGTCATCGCTGGCCTACCGAACCAGATCAGCTTCTTCGCCGCCTACGCCCCAGTTGCGCTCGCGGTGGGCGTGCCGATCGAACTGTTGCCGTTGTTCCTGGCAGTGGACACCATCCCCGACATGTTCGCGACAGCAGCGAACGTTACAGCTGACGTGGCCGTCACGACCGTGCTGACCGAACACGATCGTGATGCATCGGGCGTGTCCGTCTGACGCGCGACACGCGGCATGGCGCTATGTCAAAGAAAGCGGCCTGGTGGTCGGGGTGATCCCGGTCAGAAATGAACATTGTTCTTTGGTCAAAGGCTGCCGGTTGTGACACATGCTGGTCAGCCGTTCGATGAAGTACTGACCCACAATCTGCCTTTCAGGACGGAATTTCCGCTTCCTGATACAGGACGATCGTTCATCTCAGAGATGGACGCTCGGCCATCTGTTCACCGCGTTTCGGTCAGAACCGCGCGGGCTTGCCGGGCTGCGCCGACTGCCTGCCTGTAGTGCACGGTCGCGTATCGCTCAGCCTCGTCGAAGCCGACCGGCGCCCAATCCTCGGTCGGATAGCAGGCGTCGTAGATCACGCGCGCAGCCGCACGCAGTTGCAGATCGTGCTGCAT
>NZ_FNZZ01000007.1:0-81581 GCF_900109565.1 Sphingomonas palmae
AGCGACGTGAAAGCGGCACCTGCGCTCCTCAAACAAGCCGGTCGCATGCGCTACCTCCTTGCCGACAAAGGCTACGATGCCGACCGGCTGCGCCGCTCGCTCCGCGATGCTGGAGGCGTTCCTGTTATTTCCGGACGACGAAGCCGCAAACACACTATCCGCTACGACAAGGACCGATACCGTGGCAGGCATCTCATCGAGAACGCCTTCTGCCGTCTCAAAGACTTCCGCCGTGTCGCCACCCGCTACGACAAACTCGCCGCCAACTTCCTCTCAGGCGTCGCCATCGCAACCGCAATCGCCTTCTGGCTCTGATTGAGTCTCAGCCCTACGGCAGCGAAACGCAGCGCTGGCGAGCCGCGTGCATGGCGCCTGTGGCGCGACGTTGTCGAGCGGGCGCCGCAGCCGCCGCTCACTGGTGGGCAGGTCATCCGCGCTGGCGAGCGCTACGCCGACGCCATCCCGGCCGAAAGTCTCCTCGTCACCGCCTGACCATCAAGCAGCACCATCAACAAAGGGAGGCGCCGTCCATCAGTGACGGCGACTTCACTTCCAGGAGGAAATCGATGCTCATCACCAAAGCCGATCTCGCTGCTGCCCGCCGCGTGTTGTTTGCCGAGCCTCGCCAGCGCCCACCGCGCCAAATCGATTTTTGCGTGCGTCCGATCAGCCAGGCATGGCGGATCCTGGATCGACGCCCGGCCTACAAGACGGCTGTCGCCAACGCCGCATACATTTGGCGCGACAGCAGCGTTGCCGACCAGTTCGGGCAGATGCCGCCCAGCTTCGCAGAGCGGCGTTGCGAGCTACGTGGTGCGGGACTTGCGCTACCCGAAAGCGCTCCGTTGTGTTCGACACGTGACTACACCGTCTGGCGCGAGGCTGACGATGCCGCGGCGGCGACGGGCGACCCCTCGACGGTCAGCGCCTGGCACATCATCGCTGAAATTCCCGAGGACTTTCCAGCTTTCCTGTGGCGGGCGCTAACGACCCGGTTCGTCATGCGAGAACTGCTGGCACGCGGCGCTGCAGTTGCATGGGCCATCCACGCACTTAACGGAGAGGATGGCTGGATCGTAAAGCCGCACCGCCACTTCGTCGTGACTGCGCGATACTGGCGGCATGATCGACGCCAAGGCGCTCGGCATCCCGCTTGGATGGCATCCACGACGCAGCAGAAGAAGCTGCAGATGGTGTGGCGGCGCGACTGCGCCGCCACGGATGCTATCGGACGCTGCGCGCTAGCGATCTAGCGGGCGAGGCACTGCCCCACTCATTCACATGGGTCACGCGATAAGCGAGACGATCTCTCCGGTGACGATCGGCAAAAGATTAACCACCTCCTGCAGCAGATCTAGGGGCGTGCACTTTGTATAGGTACCCGCCGTCTCACTCGTCAGCGTGTGCCCGAGCAGGTCAGCGCGCTGCTCCTCGCTGACCTTTTTCGCCGCGAGCGCAGTGCTGACATAATGGCGGATGGAATGTATGTCCTTGCCAGCCGGCACCAGCCCTGCGCGCTCAAGTGCTCGGCAATGCCTCTTGTAATAAACGCCGCCATAGCTACCCGCGGCGAGACGCAAGTCCGGAAACAGTTGCTCCTCGCCTGCGTCTCGCTGCCGGTTGACGAAGGCCAGAAAACCCAGCCGCAACACCTCGTCGGCGAGCGGGATGTCGCGCTCGGACGCGCTGTTTTTTAGCCGCCCGGCGGTGGTCTCCCGCAGTTGCAAGCACCAGATGCCATCGATCAGCGCAACGTCGGCGGTCTGCAGCTTCGCGATCTCCTCGCGGCGGGCACCCGTATAAGCCAGCAGGATCGGCACCCAGTAGCTGCCATCCCATTCTATATGGCGACCAGGCTTTAAACGACGCACCCGGCTCTCGAAGCCGTGCCACACCGCGCCCTGGAACAGAACGCGTAGCTCATCGGCTGTAAAGGCTGGCCGCTTGTCGCGCTTGCGACGTCGGTCGACTGTTATGGAAGCGCCCCATTCTATCACCGACGACGTCGGCTGGCGCTTCCACGCACAATCAAGAGCCAGTTTGATGAAGCGCACGTGTCGGTTGATTGTCGCGCCGCCGAGCGTCGGACCAGCACCACGCTCGGCGATCTGAACTAATGTCAGCGGCGCGTGCACAGGCGTTTTGTGGTGGTTGTTCGGCAGGCGGCGTAGTGTGCGCACAAAGTTTGCAATCTCCACCTCTCCCAAGGATGCCACGGTAGCCTCGCCGAAATGCTTGGCCGCTAGAAACACCGCCGCCTCGAATTAACTACGCGTCTTGGGCGCCCATGTGGATTGCGCGGCGTCATCATCGTAGCGCGGGTGCGCCGCGAGAAAGGCGTCAGCGGCCTCCCGGATCGTCATGCCAGTAGCGACTTCTGGTGCCAAATTGATGGGCACGGCAACACCGACCGGACCAACGGTTGGAATTGTCGGCGCAGCGGCGGGGGACGCGAGCGCCTTTGCACCCGGTTCATCGCTATGCTCATCAACAGCATCGAACAAGTTTTCGAGCAAGCCCGATGCAAGCGCATTGTCGTCAAGAAACGCGTCGAGCGCTCCGTCCGGGTTCTCGGCGCGTCCGATCTCTTCCTTGATCGCCACCAACGCACCGAGCGCTAGCTGACGCACCGCCGCAGCGACGTTGATGGGTGTTTCCGCGCGACCCAAGTACGCGACCCATTGCCGCGCGAGATCGGTGATTTCGCCGACCAGTTCGTGCGCGCCACGCGCAACACCGCGCAAGGTTCGCCGTTCCTCGTCATTGCATTCCGGCCAACGCCTGAGAACGTGTTCCTCATAGGCTTGCGTCTCGAACGGCCGGTCGATGCCGTTCACGGCGATGTCGCGGTGTACAACGTCGAGGCAGCGCAGCCCACGAACGTGATCCTGCAGCCGGTCTCCCGGATTGGGGTAGGCTCGGGCCGAATAGGCAGCGTCGATATCGGCGGAGTTGCGACGAAACTGGAGCGCATGCGCGACCATGATCGCCTTCTTCTCGGCATCGGACAGGCCGATCCCGGTACCCACCTCATCCATCGTCACTTGTCGCCACCGCTCCTTCAGCGCAAGATCGATCCGCCCCGCGCGCTCGCGCGCGACGACAGGGTTCGTCGTCTCGAGCGACAGGCGTATAGAGAAGGTCTTGCGATTGGATGAGTAGCTGGCGCGGTAATAATAGCTGCGGCCGCGCAGGGCCAGGTTGCTGCCGGTTTTCATGAAGGCGTTCCCGTCGGGATCGCAGACGCGATGCGTCACAGCATGCGTCACACGATACGTCACACCACCGACGGACGTCGGCAGTGGAACGGCCAACCTAAATAGGTGAAATTAATCACTTACAAGGAAAGTTGGCTGGGGCGGCAGGATTCGAAGCTGCTACACAAGCGCTCTCTCGTGCGCCGTGCATCCATTGACGCTGCACGCGCCATGCTACAATACACCGCTACAATGGGTGCTACAACGACCGTCCTCGCACGTTACATGTGGAAGCGACCGGGCAGCGCCATGTGGCAGCTGCGCAAGCCCGTGCCCTCCGACGTGCAGCGCGCTTATGGGCGAAAGGTGGTCACCCGGTCTTTGGGGACCAGCGACGAGCGCATTGCGACCATGGAGGCGTTGGCGATCCTCGGCGATCTAGAGGAACAATGGAGCGCGCTGCGCAGCAGTAGCGAGACCAAGTCGATCTTACCCATGGCCTTCGCCGACGCCGGTGAACCTCCTGAGAGCATCAAGCGGGCTGTCGTCCGAGCTGCATACGAGCAGGTCCTTAGTGAACTCGAAGCTCGCGACAACGCACGCTTCCTCAGTGACCGCGCAACCTTCGATGAGAGCTACGATCACCGTCGTAAGATGGCTCGCGAGCTGAACAGGGAGGTTCGTGCGGGTGATCTCACGAGGTTCATCGCCGCGACCGAGAGGCTGCTTAGTAATCGTGGTGTCATCGTCGACCGAGACTCGCCGTGGTTTCACGATCTTCGCCAGCGAGTGGCGACTGCCGTTCTCGACGCACTTGGGGTCGCCATCCGGGGTGATGAGGGTGCGCTGGACCCAAAGCCGACCACAGCGGTGGTCATCGATGCGTTGAACCGGACCGGCTCCAACGTGGCGAAGGACATCAGCTTCTCAGAACTCGCTGAGGCCTTCATGCGGCAATGGCTCGCTGGTCGCGGCGGCACGAAGGAGACGAACACCGAGCCGCAGAAGCGCGCCACATTTCGGCTATTCAGCGGCTTCTTCGATGATCGCCCGATCCGCGAGGTCCGACCAGAGGATGCGGCGACGTTCTTCGACGCACTGCGCCTTCTTGACCCCACATGGGCGCGGTCTCCCGCTGCGAGGCGTTTGACATGGCAGCAGCTCATCGCGCGCTACGGCGATCGCGGACAAGGGCTGTCGGATGCGACCATGAACCGGCATCTACAAGTTCTTCAAGAGCTCTGGGCGTGGTCCAAGAAGCGCGGCCACTGCGAGGGTGAAAACCCGTTCAACGGCTTCCACAAGAAGCTGCGCGCCGGCCAGAACGTCAAACCTTACCTCGCCTGGGAGGATGCTGAACTTCGGCAGCTACTCGAACCACCACCCAAGCGCGGGGATCTCTTGGAGGTGATCCTGGTGGGCATGTTTACGGGCATGCGCCTAGACGAAATTGCCTCTCTCACTTGGGGCCAGCTGCGCATCGCAGAGGACGGCGGCGATCGCGTGCCCTACTTCCAGGTTGAGGACGCAAAGACGCCCGCAGGGAACCGCAAGGTGCCAGTGCACCGCGACCTGAAGTGGCTTACCTCTCGAGTGCGAGGCGTGGACGAGGATCGGATCTGGCCGACCTTCAACAAGGAAGGTCCATCCAAGAAGCCGGGTGCCGATGCTGGTCGAGAGTTCTCGCGCTTTAAAGCTTCCCGCGGCTTCCGTGACCGAGTCAAGGCGTTCCACTCATTTCGGAAGAACGTGACACGTATGATGGAACGGGCGCAGGTTCCCGAGAACGACTGGGCTCAGATTTTTGGCCATGAGCGCGGCTTCACGTATAGGGTCTATAACCCCGACGGTATAAGCATGACCCGCCGCGCCGAGATCATCGCCTTGATCGCTTACCCCGGCATACACCTCCCTCATCCCGCATTGCGCTGATGCGCAGCCGAGTGCTGGGCGACCGAGTTCAAGCGACGTCTGTGGATGGCACTACGGCATGGCCGTCGGCAAATCGGCAGCACCCGGATGAGGTCAGTCGCTCAATCCTAGGACTTCTCTTGACAGCCGGTCAGATCGGCTCGGAGGACTTTCCTACGTCGAGCACGCGGTAAACGCTTGCACGTCCTATCCCAAGGCGCCTCGCGATCTCGCTTGCGCCTATTCCCTCATCTCGCAGCGCACGCACCGCGTCAGCATCGACGGATGGCTTGCGCCCCTTGTAGACGCCAAGGGTCTTGGCTTTAGCAATACCCTCGAGCTGTCGCTCCCGACGAAGCGCCGTCTCGAACTCGGCAAAGACGCCAAGCATCTGGAGGAACGCCTTCCCCGCCGGGGTCGATGTGTCGACTGGCTGCTCGGTAGCTCGCAAGAACGCACCACGCTTGCGCACCTTCTCGACGATGGTTTCGAGATCGCGAACTGACCTAGCTAGGCGGTCGATGCGCGTGACCAAGAGCGTGTCTCCCTCACGCAGAAAGTCGAGGCAGAGAGACAGCTCATTACGACCCTCAAGGGTCGTGCCACTCTTACGCTCCGATCGTATCAACGAGCAGCCAGCATCACGCAGAGCAGCCTCCTGGATCGAGCAGTCCTGATCCTCAGTGCTGGCGCGCGCGTATCCGATGATGCTCGTCATGATGCTATTTGTCTCGATGGGGTCTAGACCATATGAGCTATCTGTCTTTTATCTCTAAATCAACCCATACGAGACAGCGACTATGTCTCACCGCGCTGTCTCTCTGGGGTATACCTTGCGAGACACCGATGAGCTCGAAAATGGGTCGTCAACGGGAGGGCATAAGGGTCATCTCGCTGAACGTGCAGCACTCGGTTATGGCTCGATCCGCGCCGGTGCTGCGAAGCGCGCCGCCGGTTCGGCTTGCCGTTCTTTTATACGTGTGTAACGTGCCAGCTCATTTCTCAAAGTGTGTGAAGCCTCAATGGACACTCCTCTGAACGCCTCGGCTAACAACGCCGGAGCCGTGTTTTCGAACAACATGTTCGAGATACCACGTTTCCAGCGGGAATATTCGTGGGGCGAAGATGAAGTCGATGAGTTCTGGACTGACCTAAAGAACTCCCTTGAAATGGAGTCATACTTCGTCGGTCTTATGATATTCACAAACCCGCCATCTGACATCAAAGGGCGGAAGCACGTCGTTGACGGCCAACAACGTATTATAACGATCAGCCTTCTTGCCAACGCACTCTACCATGAAGCCATAGCGAAAGATCGAAAAGCACTTGCTGAACGGATACAGGCGAGTTTTCTTCGTGCTATCGATTATGAGTCCGACGAACAGGTGTCACGCGTAAGACTGAGCGATCCGGCCGATAACCTGACCTTCCAATCGCTGCTGTCGACTGGCTCTGCGCCTCAGGCGTCTCGAGATGATCGCTCAGTCTCTGCAAAAATGATCGCGTCCTATAATCTTCTGGTCAAGAGAGTTCGTGACGACCTTCGGCCTGACCCGTTTAAACGTCTCGGGCGATGGACCGAGTTCCTAACCAACCGCCTTTACTTAGCGATTTTTGTTCACCCCAATCCTGACCTGGCATATCAAGTCTATGAGGTAATCAACACTCGGGGCAAAGATCTTACTACCGCTGACTTATTAAAAAATTACATTCTAAGCCAGTCCGGCTTTGAAGAGGGCCGGCGTTATGATCAGTGGCAGGAAATAGCTAAGCAGTTTTCTACAGATGGCGCCAATAATTTCGTGCAATACATACGCCATGTCGTAACTGTCGAGAGCGGCTACGTTCTTCCGAAGGATCTGTTTGGCTTCATCGCTGGTCGGACAACACGTGCTGAGCGCGCTCCACCTGCGCCCCACCGCCTTATGGAGCTGCTACAATCCAACCTTCCACTATATCTACAGATGATAGATTCTACCTCGGGCGGGCCAGCCGACTCTGATGCTCTTGGCGTATTTTCTGCCTTGAGCGGCTTAGGCGTGCTGACAGTTCGACCAATCCTACTTGCTTGCGCTCAGACCAATGATCCAGACGCTGGTATGGAGCACATTCTGCGTCTTGTTGTTCGCCGTATGGTCGTTGGGAATCTCGGCACGGGCAACGTCGAACGAAAGTTTGGCGAAGCTGCGAGGTTAATCCGCGAACGTCGAGACTGGCGGGCCATGGTTGACGGCCTGAATGACCTCAATCCGTCTCGCGAGGATTTTGTGAATCAGCTTAAAAAGCGATCCTTAAATAAGGCTCTGCTAAGCTTATTAAGACGTTCAATTATTCAAAACACGATAACTCCAGCCACAGACAGCTTTTTGCACTTTATTTGGACGAAAAATCCACCTTTTGGGGGGCTGGCCGAGAACGAGGGATCATACTGGGCATCGACGATCGGCAATACCTTTCTATCGAAACTTGAAAAGCGACCTAGAACAATCACAGACTGGGAGAGTTTCAAGGTAGACATGCTGCCGACCGGTGCAGATGGAGAATGGACTGCGCGGCTTGACCAGATCAATCGTTGGGATGCGCACGCAATTGAAAACCTGGGGATTGATTTAGCCGCCGAGGCTGGGCGTATTTGGTATGACGGCTGAAACCGACGTGCAGTCCGATGAATACGTCGCAAAAGTATGCGACGTGCTGAACCGAGTTTCCGATGTTGATGCTCTTGGCGCCTTGTCGAGAGCTATTGCCTTTGATCTGGGCACATCACCCCTTGAACATACAGCCATTGTGCTAGATGCTAATGTTATTTTGCGACTAAGCTCACATCCCAGAAGCGCTGATATTATTGATTATCTAAGGACAAGTTTTCCAGGTCATTTAATCTTACCAGGGCAGGTCGTTCAAGAGTTTTGGAATAATCAATTCCAGGTTATGCTTACGAAAGCAGCCGATATTAAGCGAAAGTTCGATGAACTTAGCAAGCTGATAGAAGGCTTAGATGGGCGGTTTGAAGCTTTTGCACATCGTTTTAACGAGACCGCCACCGCCTTTAGTGAGACATTTGGCTATATTTTTGATGATAAAACGGTTAACAAGACAAAACTTTTAATAGACCTTTTGAAGGAGAAAGCGGTAGTTCCTTTTGCTCCTAGAACTACTTTGGCGTCGACCGCTTTAGCGAGGAAACGGACGAAGACACCACCGGGCTTTAAAGATGATGCAGACGGTGATTTTTTCGTCTGGTCGGATCTTCTTCTTGGCCTTGCTCGCATCAGCGGCGCGGGTAAAAAAATACAACGAGTCTCACTGGTCACGTTAGATAAGAAGATTGACTGGAGCCGTGATGGTGTGCCGCACCCGATCCTTTCAGCCGAAGTTTATGCCATTTGTGGAGCGTCTTTAGAGACCTTGACGATTGAGGTTCTGGCGAAACGCCTTCTAGACTAAATCAGTTAATTGGACGACCTCGCTTCTTGCACGTTGCTTGGCAAGCATACAGGCGCCTGCCTCAAAGGCCATTTAGGCTTTCCTGCATAATCTGCGACATAGCGTCGTCCATGTGCACCAACGCTGTCAAACTTACGTTCCGCCGCACGCTGCTGGTAAGGACTCCGAGCAGGTCGTGCGGGTAAAGTCTCGCGACGTTCTCCCGAGAAGCCGCGTCTCGCCACGTGTGAATCATAATTGAACCGCTTCTGCACACTACACACGCGGCAGCAGCGCGCACGCGTAAGCTTCCCGGCTCTCGTGAATGTGCGTTACCAGTTTCTCACACCTATTCGACACGACCCGGATGCGCGAAGCGCATCCATCCTAGACATCTCCTATTGTGTGCCCGCACAGCTATATTCTTTCACGATGCGCGGGTGCGTTACTGTGACGTTGAAGAGCCACTCAGCGAGGGGGTCAGGCGGGCGGCAACACTGCGGAACTTGTCGAGGGCGAGCTCAAGGCTGGCAATGATCTCCGCGGCGACCTCATCGGGTTGGGGCAGGCTGTCGGGATCGGTGGCGCTAGCATCCTTGAGCCAGAAGATGTCGAGGTTCAACTTGTCGCGCTTAGCCAGCTCCTCATACGGGAACCGGCGGAAGCGCTCGTTCTCCGTGCGGCGATGACGTTGTTGCTGCTGCCCGTAGCAGGCGACGAAGTCATCTAGGTCGGCGCGCTTCAACGGGCGCTCGCGCAGGGTGAAACGCTTGTTGGTGCGCAGGTCATATACCCAGAGCGCTTCCGTCTCGACCCGCTCACTCGCTGGTGCAGCGTCGAAGAACAGCACGTTCGCCTTCACGCCTTGGCTGTAAAAGATGCCCGTGGGCAAACGCAGCAGGGTATGGAAGTTGAAGTCTCGTAGCAGCTTGCGGCGCAGCGTTTCGCCCGCACCGCCCTCGAACAGCACGTTATCGGGCAGCACAACGGCAGCGGCCGACTTAGTAATCGTCATGATGTGCTGGAGGAAGTTGAGCTGCTTGTTGCCCGTGGTGACGGTGAAGTCCTCCCGCACGTAGGTCTGTTGCTCGGTTTCAATCGCTCCTTCAGCGTTCACGAACTTAAATGACTGGCGCTTGCCGAACGGGGGATTCGACAGGATTACGTCGTAGCGGCCGCCGTTGTCGGCGGTGAGCGCGTCGGCATGGCGCACAGGTGATTGGTCCCCGCCGATGCCGTGCAGGTATAGGTTCATCGCACAGAGCCGCACCACCTCGGGCACAATGTCGTTGCCCGACAGCTTGGTCTCACGCAGCTGCCGGGCGATTGCACGATCGGTCGCGGCTGGCTGCTGGCGCATGTGGTCATACGCCGAGAGGAGGAAGCCGCCCGTCCCTGCCGCGGGGTCATGGACTGTCTCGTCAGGCTGCGGGTCCATGACTTCGACGATCGCGTCAATCAGCGGTCTGGGCGTGAAGTATTGGCCCGCGCCCGAGCGCACCTCGCCGGCGTTCCGCTCCAACAGTCCCTCATAGATCGTGCCCTTCACATCGACGTTGAGCCCCATCCAGGTCTCCGCGTCGATCAGCGCGACGAGCCGCTGGAGCCGCGCCGGATCGGCGATCTTGCTCTCGGCCTTGAGGAAGAGGGTCCCGACGATGTCGTCGCGTTTCGAAAGCTTCGCCAGCACCTCCTTGTAGTGCGTCTCCAGCTTGGCGCCGGAAAGCCCGCGCAGCGTCTCCCACCGGCAATCGGTTGGAATGGCCGAGGGCTCATTCAGCGCCGCGGTGCGCTCCTCGTCCATCTTGAGGAACAGGAGGAAGCTAATTTGGCCGAGATAGTCGCCATAGGACACGCCTTCCTCGCGGAGGACGTGAGCGTAATTCCAGACCTTGGCGACGAGCGCCTGCTCGTTCACAGGCCCCCTCCAGTATCACCTAGCGCAAGGTTAAACGAGCACCCTTCATGGAAGCGCTTATGCTGGTCGAGCTCTTCCCCAAGCACGCTGAGCCATCCACCATCGAGCGCCGGAAAGGCCGCCGTGATGTCTAGGTTCTTCACATCCTGCTGCATCGTCCTCATCACATGAATAGAGTTCTGAAAAGCTTGCTCACGGCCTATTGTTCTAAATGCATCTGCGCCTATCAGTCACCTGGGCATGCCGTGGTAGGCAAGCACCACCGTGTCGAAGCGGCGATATGCGACCACGCGGACGTCGTCCTCGCCGATGAGCGCACTATAGACAGGGCGGTAAAGCACTGCGTTCCAGACCAGGAGTATGCCTATGGCAATCACCGCGACACCGACAATCCGCGGCCACTTACGCCTGCGCTGGAGTGTCGCTCCACATTCTTTTAATCATGGCTCTCCTTGCTTGCTTCGTGCAATCTCGACATTGTTCATGCCAGTTCACCGCGGAAGGCGGCGGCAAGAATGGATTGGCGGAGGGCACCGGAACCGGCGAGTGTCGCAGGAATGTCGAAGCTGAGCTCTCCGGCCCGCCAGCGATCAAGTGCGATAGTCATCTCCTCAGCAGGCGGTAGCGCAATGGGGAACGCTGCTAGCTTGCTCATGCTGAGGTTATACTGTCCTGCGGAACTGCCAATGTTCGCGAGCACAGACGCGCGGAAAACGGCGCTTTCGGTGAATGCGCGTATCCACCTCCATCGCGCGCTGTCGCCCGTCATCCTAAAACGAATGAGGTAGGATGCGTAGTGCGTCGGTGTTGCAAGCGGAGCCGACACGATGCCCGCCCGACCGATGAGGTTATCGCTCCCATTAGTGCGCACGATGAGCAGGTCACCGGGAGCAACGTAATCGCTCTCCGACAGGTCAAGGGGGACCAGAGATCGCTTCAAATCGCTAAGGTAGACTGACCCGTCACGCAGGTTAGGTATGCGCAAGACGGGCTCGCCCGTGCCGTCAGTTGCGCATTTCTGGGACGTTCCATAGCCTGCCGCCCAAGATAGTTGGTCGAGGCTCGCCCACGTCCATCCGGCAGGCAGCGAGGGCAGGTGATTGGGATCGGGAGCCGTCGGTTCGGCATAGCGCTTCCGCGCATTCCGCGGGTCGGACATCCAGCGAGACTTGCGATCGGCGAGGATGCGGGCGAGCATGTCCGCGCCGCTCTTCGCCGGCGGAGTGGCAGCACGCCAATCGGAGGTCAGGTCGCCGGTGACGGCGGCCTTAAGCAGGGACATGCGATAGGTGGCGAGGTCGGCGCCCGCCCGCGCCAGCTCCTCTTCGCCGTCGTCCAGGTCGGAGAACAACTCGTCGATACGCGCGACGATTTGACGTTGGATGTTGAGCGGAGGTATCGGCACCGCGTATTTGTCGAGCCTTGAAGCTTCTATGCTGCTGACGGTGGTTCCGTGCTTCGAGCACGTCAGCAGAATGTCTCTGCCCGAGTAGCGCAAGAAGTGGGCAAGGTAGCCCGGATCGACGTCTTCACGCGGCGTAAGCGCGCGCAGGTCCTGGTTGATCGTGACCTCGACCGAGGTCACTGCAACCGGGAAGGTATGCGCGAGGATGCCCGAGCGCATGACGCACAGCACCGAACCTGCGGTGATGCGCTTTGCCGACGATCTCCTGACCGCTTCCTCGGTGATGAGGTCTGCCGCGCCGGCGATCACCGAAACCTTCATGTCCTTGGGACTTACCCACGGGATCGTGCCATCTGCCCAGAAGTCCGGCTGCGCCTTACTGGGCGTGCCGCCCCCAGTCCACCTGCCCAAGCTTCCGAGTGGCTGCGTAGGCCATGCGTAACGCGGGACGGACACCCCGGATAGCTCAGCCATCAAGCCACCAGCGCCATCGTCAGCTCGTCAACCACCGCGTCTAGCCGCCCCGGAAAGATCGCGCGTGCGGCGATAATTCCACCACGGCGCTCGAACTGGGGCAGCTCCTGCAAGTCGCGCAGCGGCAACTCGATGTTGGCTGCAAGGTGATCACGGATCGCCTCCAGCCAGCCGAGCTGCGCCTGGTTGTAGGTGCGCCCCGCCTGCTTCTCGCGGCCGATCCACAGATTGAAGCGTCCGGCTATGTCGCTCGACAAAGGCGCGAGCGTATCGGTAGAGCCCGTGGCGAAGCGCACGAGTGCGACGATGTCAGTCAGCGCCTTGGCTGGATTGCCGCGCACCTTGTCCCCCTGGAGCCTGCGATAGGCGCTCCATAGCTCCAGCGGCTGCAAAAGCCATGGGGGCCGCATCATTGCCGTGCGCAGTTCTTCCAGGCTTTGGTAGGTCAGTCGGGCTTGGTGCGCAGGCCGGCCGAGTAGGATCTGGAGCGCGGTAATGTCATCCCCTTGCTCCTGTATGAAGGTGCGGAAGCTGGTCGTGAGACGCTCGGCCGCAGCCGGATCAAACGCCGAAGAAATGACGATGTCGCTCGACAGATTGTCGATGACCACCTCACTTGCTCGTTTGAGCTCGACTAGCAGGTTGCGCAACAGGGGTTTATCGAACGGCATCAAAGCCGTTTCACGTAGGCGCTGCGCCTCCTGCGCGGGGTCATCTGCCCGCTCAATACGATCCTGATCGAGAGCGTCGACCAAAGACCCTGCTAACTCGCTTAGAGAACGTCCCTGTGACGCATCAGCGACCCTCTGGCGGTCGTCGGGACTGAGCTTGCGGTCGAGCGCTGACAGACGATGTGCGAGACTGGAAACGGTGTCCTCGTCGCTTGCACCCGAGGCGACATGTTCCAGAAGCTTCTCGAACGAAACGGTGCGCTTGCGTTCGAGCGGCTGGGTGATCGTCTTATCGCTTTCCGTGACGCCTACTGCGTCGATCAGCACGAAGCGGTCTTTCGCGACAGCATCTGGAGTCACGCGCTTTAGATCGACCGAGTTGAGTGAGCGCACGCCGCGCCCGCGCATCTGCTCGAAATAGATCGCCGAGCGCACGTCGCGGAGAAAGATGAGCACCTCGATGGGCTTCACGTCGGTGCCGGTCGCGATCATGTCGACGGTGACAGCGATGCGAGGAAGGTATTCGGTGCGGAACTGGCCTAGGATGCGCTCGGGCTCGGTCGCGGCGTAGGTAATCTTCTTTGCGAAGTCGTTACCCTTTCCAAACACCTCCTTGGCGATCCCGACGATCTCCTCGGCGTGGTGATCGTCCTTGGCGAAGATCAGCGTCTTGGGCACATCCGTGCGGCCGGGGAACAGCTCGCTCGACAGCGTGTCGCGATAGGTCTCGAGCACCGTGCGGATCTGGTTAGGCACGACGACCGAGCGGTCGAGGTCGGAGCCGGCATAGACCAGGTCGTCGTCGAGCTGCTCGTAGCGTTGGCGCCGGGTATGTTTGTCGCGCCGGGGCACGCTGTAGCCAGCGGGAACGCGCCCGCCGTGCTCGCCAATCTGCGTGCGGATGCGGTATATCTCGAAAGGCACGTTGACCCCGTCGGCGACCGACCGCTCGTAAGGGTATTCGGCGACGAGATTCCGATTGAAGAACCCTAGTGTCGCCGGCGAGGGCGTGGCCGTGAGCCCGATGATCTGTGCATCGAAATAATCGAGAACCTGCCGCCAGCTGCCGTAGATCGAACGATGGCACTCGTCGACGATGATGAAGTCGAAGGTCTCGGGCGGCAGCGCCGGACTGTAAGCAACGGTCCGGGTCGGAGCGTGGGCGTGCTCGAACTCGCTCTGCTCCTCATCCTCCTCGGAGATGTCGGCGCCGGTGAGCTGGGCAAACACACGCTGGATGGTGGAGATCACGACCTGGTTGGCCTTGTCCAACCCGGTGGGTCCCAACCGCTGAACGTTGTGCAATTCGGTGAACAGCCGTCCCGTGCCCGGCGGCCGATATGTCTGGAACTCCTTGAGCGTCTGCTTGCCGAGGTTGTTGCGGTCGACCAAAAACAGAACGCGGTGCGCGCCGGCATGCGCGAGCAGTCGGTAGCAGAGGGTTGCGGCGGTAAAGGTCTTTCCCGCGCCGGTCGCCATCTGGACGAGGCTGCGCGCCTGGCCCGACCTGAGAGAGTGTTCGATGCCTTCGATTGCCTCGATTTGGCATTCGCGCAAGCCGGCGGGGTCGAGGGGCGGTAGCTCGAACAGGCGCGCGCGGATGCTAGAGCCGTCCTTTAGCCAAGCATGCAGCGTGTCGGGCTTGTGAAAGCTGAACAACGGTCGGGAACGCTGATCGGGATCGACGCGGTCGGAGAACAGTATCTCTGACCCGCTCGCCTCATAGTCGAAGCGCAGTGGCGTGCCCCAAGTCGCGAGTGTCGGCGGGGCTCCTGCTCCATAACCCACGGCCTGGTCGGCGACGCCGGAAAGGGTGAAGCCTTCCTTCTTCGCCTCAACAATACCGCACGCCTTACCATCGACCAATAGAAGGTAATCGGCCGGGCCACTCGCGAACGGATACTCCCGCACCGCCACGCCCAGCGACGCACGGCGATCCATCTCCGCGCGATCCTGAATGACCCAGCCGGCAGCTGTGAGCTGCTGATCGATCAGGTCTCGTGCCTTGGCCTCCGGCGTGCTCATCGGCTTCGCTTATGGAAAGAAAGCGCCGAGGATGGCAACGGTCTGATGGGCAAAGTTGACGCCAAATGCGGGAATCGCGTCAACTTAGGGCGCACTACTGTCAACCTTGCCCTGAAAGCGTTGAGTCACGTTAGCCTCGGGAAACAGCCAATCTGGTCGCTTCCCCGTGTAGTTTAGAAATGCTGCACATCAATTTAGAGGAAGTAGCCTGGCGTTTACTGCCAGCCGCAGAAGGTCAGATCATGGTCAATCCGGCGGCGGCGTCACGCCGAGTGCCTCGTAGTCAAGAGGCAAGACCATCCAACCGTCGGGATTGTAGATCCCGAGCCCCTCGACACCGCGTTCCTCCGCTTGCCGTTTGTGCCTGACCAGCCCCACGGTGGACCAAGCATCCCACTCGGAGCCGAGCCACTCCGAGGGTAGCACGCGGTAGTCGGCCTGAATGGCGTCGTAGAGCGCATCAGCTCGCTCCTGATTCCTCGCGAACAGAACGACCTGGTAGTCGTCATCGTCGATGTAGAAGAAGAGCTGGGTTGGCCTAGGCGGGACAGCGCGATGCGGTCGATCACCGGGAGGGAGCACCAGCCAACTTCCATCATCCTGCCGGTAACCAACACCGGGCACACCGGCAGCAATCGCCGCAACTAGATGATCTCGTGCAGGACCACCAAAACCGGGGAGACGCTCAAGAACGGTCATCTGGGTGGAGGTATAGCCTCGAAACGATGCCAGATGCTCGTTAGCCAGCGCGATGGCATGGTCCCCATTCGTGGCGAAGACGACTGCTGCAAAGGCGATCTGGTCATGAACCTCGAACACGCCCAGCCCCATCACGCCTCCTCCGCGCCGTCGGTTGGCGAAACGATCGTCCAGCCCTTGTTGGGATCGAACTTGCCGATACCGCTGACACCGGAGGACAGCGCGTGATCGAGAGCTTCGAGGTTCAAGCCTGGCCACGCGGAATTACGCTGCTTCACCTCTAGATTAGGAAGGTCACGGTTCTCCCGTGCGAGCCAGTAAACCATATAAAGGCGCACCGCCTCATCGTAACTTGTCGCAAAGATAGTAATTGCCGATGTGCCGGCGCCAATAACCTCAAAGATGTGCATGTCTTTTTCTCGTCGTTGATGACGATTGACCATGACGCGACCCGTGCTTGGACGCGGGTGGGTAATGATTGATTGATGCACTCCAGAGACATCAGACGACGCGAAGGTAAAGTCGGGACGCAAACCTCTACGAATACATCTTAAGGCAATCTGCGGAGCAGACCCAGCACATAACGCACATAGGCCTGACTACTGACCCGTAATCATCTCCCAAAACTCTCTTGCACCCCCAACCATGCCGCGGGACATAGTCAGACGCCGACGACTTAGACGATCGTCATGTCGGCGGGCAGCCTTGAGAAGGTATGTAGCATAGGCAGCTCGCTCCCTTTGGAACAGCCGCCCGTGAACGGCACGTGGTATGACCGCGTAGCCCTTGAGACCATGGCCCGCAGCGCGAGCCACGGCGTCCATAATTTTTCCCTCGTCACCAACCTCGAAGTTTGCCGCTGCGCCATGAATATGGAGCACGGTCTCTGCCCGAGACTTGATGCTCCAGCCCTCGATAACAAAGAACCAATCAAGGCGCGGGCGAACGCGCTTGTCGAACTCCTTCCGAATGCGATCTCGCATCATTACGCGGGGGTCCTTGCCCGTAGTGACCCACCCCTGCTCTAGCTTCGGATGAATGTGGACGTTGAAGGTTAGCACCTTCCAGTTGTTCATGGCCATGATCGCGAGCTGAACCTTCATCCAGCCGGACAGATCATCCCAATGCGGCATAGGGAGGCCGTTAGTCTGCCGACGGATTGGAAACGGTGTCAGCCGCTTCGCTGGTGCGGAGTCAGGCTTCCCACCGTATACTGATAGCGGCTCAAGCGCTTCGCCATACAGACGATGAAACATCTCTGCTGTGAGGCGCCCACGCCGCAGAATCCTGTAGATTTTACGGTCACGAACCTCACGCTTGGCCTCTCGCCCGCGAGCGGCGCGCGTTCCACTTTTTCGATCAGCGCTCAAGAAGTGATTGCAACGGTCAACATGTGTCGGCCTGCTACCGCACCATGCTCCGGAACTCCAGCATCAGCCCCGAGATTCGAGGAGGCTAAGCTGCTGGCCGTCATCAGAACCAACGCCTGAGTCAATCAGGAAAGATAGCCCTGCTACAAAGACTGCTACAAGCATGTGCGACAACGTCATGCCTAAATAACTGTAATCGCTGTATTTTTATGAGTTGGCTGGGGCGGCAGGATTCGAACCTACGAATGCCGGTACCAAAAACCGGTGCCTTACCGCTTGGCGACGCCCCAACAGCCTGCGGTTCATCGCAGGAGCGGCAGCCTTGCGCCAGCCCGCGATGCACCGCTGACAAGATATGGTGCCCAGAAGAGGACTCGAACCTCCACGACCTTGCGATCGCCAGCACCTGAAGCTGGTGCGTCTACCAATTCCGCCATCTGGGCACGGGTGGAAGCGCGAACGCTTCCGGGTAGGTCGGCGCCTCTAGTGGAGCGCGGTGAGCCTTGTCAACGCCTTCGCGAACAGAAAAACGCCGCGCTCGCGTCCGTGCAGCGCGCAGCCTTGTTATTGCACGACCCGCCCGGCTAAAGCGGACGCGGCTTTCCAGGATCTGCAGTTGATGACTCCTTCGTTGATGACTGGCGTGAACAACAAGCTCGTGACGCTGATCGGCGGCGGCGGCTTTCTCGGCCGCTACGTCGCGCAGGCGCTGTTGCAGGCAGGCGCGCGCGTCCGCATCGCGCAGCGCGATCCGCGCCGGGCGTTCTTTCTGAAACCGCTGGGAGGCCTGGGGCAGACGCAGTTCGTTGCCGCCGACGTGACGCGGCCCGACACGATCGCGCGCGCGGTCGAGCATGCCGACGGCGTCGTCAATCTGGTCGGCAGCTTCGCCGGCAACCTGCAGCGCATCCACGTCGACGGCGCGCGCGCGGTCGCCGAGGCCGCGACCCGAATGGGCATCGGCGCGCTGGTTCACGTGTCCGCGATCGGCGCCGATGCGGAGAGCGCGTCCAATTACGCCCGCACCAAGGGCGAGGCGGAAACCGCGGTGCGTAATGCTTATGTCAACGCGACGATCCTGCGCCCGTCGACCGTGTTCGGGCGCGAGGACCAGTTCATCAACCGGTTCGCGGGCATGATCGCGAAGCTGCCGGTCGTGCCCGTGCTGCGCGCCCAAGCCCGGTTTCAGCCGGTCTACGTCGGCGATGTGGCGAATGCGGTGGTCGCGAGCCTAGGCGACCCAACGCGCTTCGGCGGCGACACGTTCGAGCTCGGCGGCCCCGAGGTGCTCACCATGCTCGAGATCCAGCAGCGGATCGCGGCGCATATCGGCCGCAACCCGACCTTCCTTCCCCTGCCCGACGCGGTCGGCGGGCTGCTGGCGAGTGTACCGGGCGGGCCGCTGACGGGCGACCAGTGGAAGCTGCTCCAGCGCGATTCCGTGGTCTCCGCCGGCAGCGAAGGCCTGACCGCGATGGGCCTCGCGCGCACGCCGTTCGACGCGGTCGCGCCGGGCTGGCTGGTGCGCTATCGCAAGGCGGGTCGCTTCTCGCTGCTGAGCGACGCCGCCAAGGGCTGACGTCGCTACCCCTTCCTACCGGAGACGCCCTCTTGAACGACCTGCTCACCGCCGTCCTCCTCGGCATCGTCGAGGGGGTGACCGAGTTCCTGCCCGTCTCCTCCACCGGCCATCTCATCTTGGCGAGCGCGCTGCTCGGTTACGACGAGGCGCACTGGCGACTGTTCAACATCGTGATCCAGCTGGGCGCGATCCTCGCGGTGGTGGTGCTCTACTGGCGGACGTTCTGGACCGTGCTGCTAGGGCTGTTCCGCCGCGAGGCCGGCCCGATCCGTTTCGTGCGCAACCTGCTAATCGCCTTCGTGCCCGCCGCGGTGATCGGCCTGGCGCTCAAGAAGCAGATCGAAGCGCTGCTGCTGCAACCGCGCGTCGTCGCGGTGGCGCTGATCGTCGGCGGTCTCGCCATTCTGGTGATCGAACGCGTGGTGAAACCCGGTACGACGCGCGGCATCGCTGACGTGCCCGCGCGCACCGCGCTCGGCGTCGGCTTCGTCCAGTGCCTGGCGATGGTGCCGGGCGTCAGCCGGTCGGGTGCGACCATCCTCGGCGCGCTGACGCTGGGTGTCGAGCGGCGCACCGCGGCCGAGTTCAGCTTCTTTCTCGCTATTCCGACGATGCTGGGGGCGAGCGTGGTCGAGCTCGCCGGGCACCATCACGAACTGATGGCGGGGCAAGGCGCCGGGCTTGGCGCGATCGCCGTTGGCTTCATCGTGTCGTTCATCGTCGCGTTGCTGGTGGTGCGCTGGTTCGTCGGCATCGTCGGGCGGCACGGCTTCGCACCCTTCGCGTGGTACCGGATCGTCGCGGGTGCCGCGGCTTTATTCCTGTTGATGCGCTGATGGTCCGCGTCGGACCTTTATTGTCTAACGAGTTGCCCTAGAGAAGACTGCAACTCACTAAATGCACTAAATTGGGTCCGACATGATGCTTATGTTGTTTGATTTCGCGTGACACCGCGACTTTGATATGAAATTGCGGCGATCGGAGATTGACCGATGGCCGACATGCTTCGTTTCGTTGAACGCCCGCAAGCCTATCCCGCCAAGCGCGATGCGGAAGCGCGTGCGGAGGATTTTCGCGAGATCGCTGAGCGCTACGCCGTACAGTCGGCCGAGGATCAGTCGGCGCGCTGCTCGCAGTGCGGCGTGCCGTACTGCTCGGTGCATTGTCCGCTGCACAACCACATTCCCGACTGGCTGCGGCTGACCGCGCAAGGGCGGCTGCGCGAGGCGTACGAGCTGTCGAACGCGACCTCGACCATGCCCGAGATCTGCGGCCGCATCTGCCCGCAGGACCGCTTGTGCGAAGGCAATTGCGTGATCGAGTTCACCGGCCACGGCGCGGTGACGATCGGGTCGGTCGAGAAGTTCGTGACCGACAAGGCGTGGGAGGAAGGCTGGGTCGAGCCGCTCGTCCCCGGACCCGCCCGCGGACAGTCGGTCGGCGTGATCGGCGCGGGGCCGGCGGGGCTGTCGGCGGCGGAGTATCTGCGTGGCCACGGTTACGAGGTCCACGTCTACGACCGCCACGACCGCGCGGGCGGGCTGCTGACTTACGGCATCCCCGGCTTCAAGCTCGAAAAACCCGTCGTCACCCGCCGTGTCGACCGGTTGAAGGCGGGCGGCATCGTCTTCCACGAAGGCTTCGCGGTCGGCGAGGACGCGACGCTCGACGAACTGCGCAGCCGCCACGACGCGGTGCTGATCGCGACCGGCGTGTACAAGGCGCGCGCAATCGAGGTCGACGGGCACGACGCGGCGGGTGTCGTCGCCGCGCTCGACTATCTCACCGCCTCCAATCGCAAGAGCTTCGGCGACCAGGTGCCTGAGTTCGAGGACGGCAGCCTCAACGCCGCGGGCAAGCACGTCGTGGTGATCGGCGGCGGCGACACCGCGATGGACTGCGTCCGCACCGCAATCCGCCAGGGCGCGCGAAGCGTGAAGTGCCTGTACCGCCGCGACCGTGCCAACATGCCCGGCAGCCAGCGCGAGGTCGCGAACGCGGAAGAAGAGGGCGTCGAGTTCGTCTGGCTCTCCGCCCCCGCCGCCTTCGTCGCGGACGGTGACCGCGTCACCCACGTCCGCGCCAATCGCATGCGGCTGGGCAGCGCCGACGCGAGCGGCCGTCGCGCGCCCGAGGTAGACCCCGGCGCGGCGGAGGACATGCCCGCCGACCTCGTCATCAAGGCGCTCGGCTTCGATGCGGAGGACTTGCCGCACCTGTGGGACGCGCCCGAGCTAGGCGTCACGCGCTGGGGCACGGTGCTGGTCGACGCGAAGACGCTGATGACCAGCCTCGACGGCGTGTTCGCCGCCGGCGATATCGTCCGCGGCGCGAGCCTGGTCGTCTGGGCAATCCGCGACGGCCGCGACGTATCGGCCGCGATGCACAAGTACCTGAAGGCCAAGGCCGCGAACACGAAGGTGGCAGCATGAGCGACGCACCCATGACCGACCAGCGCGCATGGCTTGCCGAACACGGCATGTACCGCCCGGAGTTCGAGGGCGACGCGTGCGGTGTCGGGCTCGTCGCCGCGACCGATGGCAAGCCGTCGCGCCGCGTCGTGCAGTCGGCGATCGATGCGTTGAAGGCGGTGTGGCACCGCGGCGCGGTCGATGCCGATGGCAAGACGGGCGACGGCGCCGGGCTTCACGTCGATCTGCCGGTGCGCTTCTTCGACGATTGTGTCGCCGCCTCGGGCCACAAGCTGCTGCCCAATCGGCTCGCGGTCGGCATGGTGTTCCTGCCGCGCACCGATCTGGGCGCGCAGGAGACGTGCCGCACGATCGTCGAGGCGGAGATGATCGAGGCGGGCTACACCATCTATGGCTGGCGCCAGGTGCCGGTCGATGTGTCGGTGATCGGCGCCAAGGCGCAGCTGACGCGCCCCGAGATCGAGCAGATCATGATCGCGGGTCCGCTACCCGATGCGGTCAGCGCCGACGAGTTCGAGAAGAACCTCTACCTCGTCCGCCGCCGGATCGAGAAGCGCGTCATCGCGGCGCAGATCCAGGGCTTCTACGTATGCTCGCTGTCGTGCCGCTCGATCATCTACAAGGGGCTGTTCCTCGCCGAGAGCCTGTCGGTCTTCTACCCCGACCTCACCGATCAGCGGTTCGAGAGCCGCGTCGCGATCTTTCACCAGCGTTATTCGACCAACACCTTCCCGCAATGGTGGCTGGCGCAACCGTTCCGCTGCCTGGCGCACAACGGCGAGATCAACACGGTTCGCGGCAACAAGAACTGGATGCTCTCCCACGAGATCCGCATGGCCTCGATCGCGTTCGGCGAGCATTCGGAGGACATCAAGCCGGTGATTCCCGCGGGCGCATCGGACACCGCCGCGCTCGATGCGACGTTCGAGGCGATCTGCCGTTCCGGGAGAGACGCACCCACCGCCAAGCTGATGCTGGTACCCGAGGCATGGCAGGCGGGCGGCGACACGCCCGACGCGCATATCGCGATGTACCAGTATCTGGCATCCGTGATGGAGCCGTGGGACGGCCCCGCGGCGCTGGCGATGACCGATGGGCGCTGGGCAGTCGGCGGCGTCGACCGCAACGCACTGCGCCCTTTGCGCTATACGCAGACCGCCGACGGGTTGCTCATCATCGGCTCCGAGGCGGGAATGGTGGTGGTGCCCGAGAGCACGGTGGTCGCAAAGGGCCGGCTGGGTCCGGGGCAGATGATCGCGGTCGATCTGCTTGAGGGCCGCGTGCTGCGCGATCGCGAGATCAAGGACAAGATCGCCGCCGAGCACGATTATGCCGCGATGATCGGCGAGTTCTCTGCGATCGACGACCTGCCCCCTGCCCCCGCCGACAGCACCATGCGCTACGACCGCGCCGAGCTGGCGCGGCGGCAGGTCGCGGCGGGTCAGACGCTCGAGGACATGGAGCTGATCCTGTCGCCGATGGTCGAGACCGCGAAGGAAGCGATCGGATCGATGGGCGACGACACCCCGCTCGCGGTCATCTCCGACAAGCCGCGCCTGATCAGCCAGTTTTTCCGCCAGAACTTCAGCCAGGTCACCAACCCGCCGATCGACTCGCTTCGCGAGCGCTACGTCATGTCGCTCAAGACGCGCTTCGGCAATCTCGCCAACATCCTCGACACCGAGGATCGGCGCGAGCGCGTGCTGGTGCTCGACTCGCCCGTGCTGACCGGCGCGCACTGGCACCGGTTGAAGGCCTATTTCGGTTCAAGCGCGGCCGAGATCGACTGCACCTTCGAGGCGGGTGGCGGCGCGGAGCGCTTGCGCGCCGCGATCCAGCGCATCCGCAACCAGGCCGAGCAGGCGGTGCGCGAGGGGCGCAGCGAGCTGTTCCTGACCGACGAGCATATCGGTGAAGACCGCGTCGCGATCCCCGGCGTGCTTGCCGCCGCCGCGGTCCACACGCATCTGGTTCGCCGCGGGCTTCGTTCCTACGCGTCCGTCAACGTCCGCACCGCCGAATGCCTCGACACGCATTACTACGCCGTGCTGATCGGCGTCGGTGCGACCACGGTGAACGCGTATCTGGCCGAGGCCGCGATCGTCGACCGGCAGGCGCGCGGCCTGTTCGGGGACTTGAGCCTCGACGACTGCCTGGTCCGCCACAAAAAGGCGATCGAGGAGGGGCTGCTCAAGATCATGTCGAAAATGGGGATTTCGGTCCTCTCCTCCTATCGCGGCGGCTATAATTTCGAGGCGGTGGGGCTCAGCCGCGCGCTGGTGAACGACCTGTTCCCCGGCATGCCCGCGAAGATTTCGGGCGAGGGCTACGCCTCGCTCCACGTCAACGCGACCGAGCGGCACGAGGCGGCGTTCGACAGCGCAGTCGCGACGCTGCCGATCGGCGGCTTCTACCGCCAGCGCCACACTGGCGAGGCGCACGCTTATTCCGCGCAACTAATGCACCTGCTCCAGACGGCGGTGTCGACCGACAGCTATTCGAGCTACCTGCAATTCTCGCGCGGGGTCGCCGACCTGCCGCCGATTTATCTCCGCGACCTGTTCCAGTTCAACTTCCCCGCAGAGGGCGTCGCGGTTGATCAGGTCGAGGCGATCACCGAAATCCGCAAGCGCTTCGTCACCCCCGGCATGTCGCTCGGCGCGCTGTCGCCCGAGGCGCACGAGACGCTGGCGATCGCGATGAATCGCATCGGCGCGAAGGCGGTCTCGGGCGAAGGCGGCGAGGACAAGATTCGCTACCAGCCGTACGAGAACGGCGACAACGCCAATTCGGTCATCAAGCAGATCGCGTCCGGTCGCTTCGGCGTCACCTCCGAATACCTCAACGCCTGCGAGGAGATCGAGATCAAGGTGGCGCAGGGTGCGAAGCCCGGTGAGGGCGGGCAGCTGCCCGGCTTCAAGGTGACCGAGTTCATCGCGCGGCTCAGGCACTCGACCCCTGGAGTCACGCTCATCTCGCCGCCGCCGCACCACGACATCTACTCGATCGAGGATCTGGCGCAGCTGATCTACGACCTGAAGCAGATCAACCCGCGCGCGCGCGTCTGCGTCAAGCTGGTGTCGTCGGCCGGCATCGGCACTGTCGCGGCGGGCGTCGCCAAGGCGCACGCCGACGTCATCCTCGTCTCCGGCCATGTCGGTGGGACGGGCGCGAGCCCGCAGACGAGCATCAAATATGCGGGCACGCCGTGGGAGATGGGTCTGTCCGAGGTTAACCAGGTCCTCACCCTCAACGGGCTGCGCGGGCGGATCAAGCTGCGCGCCGACGGCGGATTGAAGACCGGGCGCGACATCGTCATCGCCGCGATCCTCGGCGCGGAGGAGTTCGGCATCGGCACGCTGTCGCTGGTCGCGATGGGCTGCATCATGGTGCGTCAGTGCCACTCGAACACCTGCCCGGTCGGCGTGTGCACGCAGGACCCGAAGCTGCGCGACAAGTTCGTCGGCACGCCCGAGAAGGTCATCAACCTGATGACCTTCATCGCCGAGGAAGTGCGCGACATCCTCGCGCGGCTGGGCGTGCGCAGCCTCGACGAGGTGATCGGCCGCACCGAGCTGCTGCGCCAGGTCAGCCGCGGCGCCGAGCATCTCGACGACCTCGACCTCAACCCGATCCTCGCCAAGGTGGATGCTACCGATGCGGAGCGGCGCTTCTCGCTCTCCACCTTCCGCAACGAGGTGCCCGACAGCCTCGATGCGCAGATCATCAAGGACGCTGCCCCGGTCTTCTCGCGCGGCGAGAAGATGCAGCTGACCTATTCGGTGCGCAACACGCACCGCGCGGTCGGCACGCGGCTGTCGAGCGAGGTCACGCGCCGATTCGGGATGAGCAAGCTCGCCGACGGCCACGTCACCGTCCGCTTGCGCGGTTCGGCCGGGCAATCGCTCGGCGCGTTCCTGTGCCGCGGCATCACGCTCGAGGTGTTCGGCGACGCCAACGACTACGTCGGCAAGGGGCTGTCGGGCGGCACGATCATCGTCCGCCCCGCGGTGTCGTCACCGCTCGCCAGCCAGGACAATACCATCCTCGGCAACACCGTGCTCTACGGCGCCACTGCGGGTCGTCTGCTCGCGGCGGGACAGGCGGGCGAGCGTTTCGCGGTGCGCAACTCGGGCGCCGACGTCGTGGTCGAGGGCTGCGGCGCGAACGGGTGCGAGTATATGACCGGCGGCACCGCGGTGGTGCTGGGCGAGGTGGGGCAGAACTTCGGCGCCGGCATGACCGGCGGCATGGCGTTCGTCTACGACGCCGCCGGCCGCTTCGCGCGCAACGCCAACCCGGAGAGCATCGTGTGGCAGCGCCTCGCCTCCGAGCACTGGGAGGGGAAGCTGCGCGCGCTGGTCGAGGCGCACGCGCGCGCGACCGACAGCCGCTGGTCTAAGGGATTGCTGGAAGACTGGGACGCCGCGCTCGCGCATTTCTGGCAGGTGGTGCCGAAGGAAATGCTCACCCGCCTGTCCTACCCGCTTGACGACAGCGTCGAACTCGTCGCGGCGGAATAGGCGATCGCGTGCGTCGTCCACGCGGATGACGCACGCACCCACCTTTCGCCTCAAACCCGCCGCCGCATGCTATCCGCGGCCTTGCCCGCCACGGCAGTCCCGCTATTCACCATCATATGTGGCAGTTGCACCAATTCACCCTGTGTCCGTTCACCCGCAAGGTGCGCACGCTGCTCAATGAAAAGGACGTCGGCTACCAACTGGTGCGCGAGCATCCGTGGGAGCGGCGGGACGACTTCCTGCACATGAACCCCGCCGGGCAGACACCGGTAATGGTCGAGCCGAACAAGGGCGAGGTGCTGATCGATTCGCTGGCGATCTGCGAGTATTTCGAGGAAACGGTCGACCGCGCCGCGATGATCAACGGCTCGTCAGCCAATCGCGCCGAGATCCGCCGGCTGGTCACCTGGTTCGACACCTTCTTCTACCGCGACGTGACGCAGCCGCTCTTGGAAGAGCGGATGCTCAACCGGCTGGTCCACCGCACCGCGCCCAACGCATCACGATTGCGTGAGGCGATGAAGTCGTCGGTCGGGCACCTCGACTATATCGATTACCTGCTCGACCACCGCAAATGGATCGCGGGCGCGACGATCAGCCTCGCCGACCTCGCCGCCGCGTCGCAGGTCTCGGTCGCGGATTATCTGGGCGGAATCGACTGGACCGGGCACGCGCATGCCAAGGCATGGTATTCCGCGTTCAAGAGCCGCCGCAGCTTTCGCCCGCTCCTCACCGAACGCGTCAGCGGGATCGAGCCGCCGAGCTATTACGAGAACCCGGATTTCTGACGCCGAGGGATTGATGCACGTCACCAACGACCCTGACGCGCCCGCCGCCGATGCCATCACCTTCGACGACTTCATGCGCGTCGACGTGCGCGTCGGCACCATCCTAGCGGTCGATCCATTCCCGGAGGCGCGCAAGCCCGCCTTCAAGCTGACCATCGACTTCGGTGATACGATCGGCGTCAAACGCTCCTCGGCGCAGATCACCGTCCGCCACACCGCCGACGAACTGGTCGGGCGTCAGGTCGCGGCCGTGGTCAACTTTCCCCCGCGCCAGATCGGACCGATGATGTCAGAGGTGCTGACGCTCGGCTTCCCCGATGCGGACGGCGCGGTGGTGCTCGTCTCACCCGCGCACCCGGTGCCGAACGGCGGGCGACTGTTCTAGCACCTCACTCCCACGCCGCGGGATCGATCACCTCGCGCAGGAAGGCGACGAACGCGCGCACCGCGGGCGAGACGATCGGCGCGCGCGGGTGTACTGCCCAGATCGCGACATCGCGTGTCCCCTCCCATTCGGGCAGCACGCGCACCAGGCGGCCGCTGCGCAGAGCCTCGCCCACGTCCCACAATGATCGGAGCGCAATGCCCACGCCCGACAACGCCAGCTCGCGCACCAGCTCGCTCGAATTGGTTCCGACCCGGCTGGCGTGATCGACGCTCGCGCGGCGCGTATCCGACACCAGCCGCCACGGCAGCTGCCCCTCGGCAGCGAGCAGCGCGTGCTCGCGCAGGTCCGCAATTCGTGCCGGCGTCCCCGCGCGCTCCAGGTATGACGGACTGGCGCACAGGACGCGGCGGCTGGCGCCTAGCCGGTGCGCGTCGAGCCCCGCGGGGACCGAGGCTGCGATCCTCACGCCCACGTCGATCCCCTCCGCCACCAGATCGCTGAACGAATCTGACAGGTCAAAGGACAGCGTTACCGCGGGATAGGAGGCGAGGAAGCGGTGCAGCTGCGGCGCGATGTGGAGCCGGCCGAACGAGGTGGGCGCCGTCACCCGCAGCAACCCTGCGGGCGCCGCCGCCGCGCCGGTCAGGCGTGCCTCGGCCGCCTCTACCGCCGCGAGGATCGCAACCACGTCGGCGTGGAACTGTTCGCCCGCCGGCGTCAAGGCGAGCCGCCTGGTCGTTCGCTGCACCAGCCGCACGCCCAGCCGCGCCTCGAGCCGCGCGAGTCGCCGCGACGCCATCGCGGGCGACAGCCGCAGTTCTCGCGCTGCCGCCGCAATGCTGCCTGCGCTCACCAACCGCGCCAACAAGATGTAATCGGGATCGATCATTCGTGCGTTCAGGTATCGACTGCCTCAACAGCTATGCCTCTAGTGACAAGGATCATGTGCGACTACAAGCGCGGGCAGGAGAAACAAGATGACCGAGCAGATGACCGACCGTGCAGGGCTGTGCGTCGCCGACGCCCTCGCCACCTTCATCGACGAGCGCGCGCTGCCCGGCACCGGCGTCGACCGCGACGCCTTCTGGTCGGGCGTCGCTGACATCTTTGCGCGGTTCGCACCCGAGAACCGCGACCTGCTCGCGCGCCGCGACGAGCTGCAACACAAGATAGACGACTGGTACACCGCCCGAGCCAGCCACCAGATCGACCAAGCCGCGTATCAGGCGTTCCTGCGCGAGATCGGCTACCTCGTTCCCGAACCCGCGCCGTTCGCGATCGACACGGTGGGCGTCGACGCAGAGGTCGCGAGCACTGCCGGGCCGCAGCTGGTCGTCCCCATCCTCAACGCGCGCTTCCTGCTGAACGCCGCCAACGCGCGCTGGGGCAGCCTCTACGACGCGCTCTACGGCACCGACGCGCTCGGCTCGCCCAATCCCGGCGGCGCTTACGAAAAGGCACGCGGCGCTCAGGTGATCGCCTGGGCAAAGGCGTTCCTCGACGATGCGGTGCCGCTCGCCAGCGGATCATGGGCGGAGCTCACCAGCGACCGCATCACACTCGCCGACCCCGCGCAGTACGTCGGCCACAGTGAGACCGGCCGGCTGTTCCGCCACAACGGGCTCCACGTCGAGGTCGTGTTCGACCCCGCCCACTCGATTGGCCGCGACGATCCCGCCGGGATCGCCGACGTGATCCTGGAAAGCGCGGTGACGACGATCTGCGACCTGGAGGATTCGGTCGCCGCGGTCGACGCCGCCGACAAGGTCGCGGCCTATGCCAACTGGCTCGGGCTGATGCGCGGCGATCTTACCGACACGTTCGAGAAGGGCGGCCGACCGGTCACGCGCCAGCTGAACCCCGACCGCCGCTACGCCGCGCCGGATGGAAGCGAGATCGTCCTGCCGGGCCGCAGCCTGCTGTTCGTTCGCAATGTCGGCCACCTGATGACCACGCCCGCGCTGCGGCTGCCGGACGGCAGCGAGGCCCCCGAGGGTATCCTCGACGCGATCGTCACCAGCCTCGTCGCGCTCCACGATATCCGGGGCGCGCGCCGCAACAGCCGCGCCGGCAGCATCTATATCGTCAAGCCCAAGATGCACGGCCCCGACGAATGCGCCTTCACCGACCGGCTGTTCGACGCGGTCGAGGACCTGCTCGGCCTCGATCGCCACACGATCAAGGTCGGCGTAATGGACGAGGAACGCCGCACCTCCGCCAACCTCGCCGCCTGCATCCACGCGGTGCGCCACCGCATCGTGTTCATCAACACCGGCTTCCTCGACCGCACCGGCGACGAGATGCACACCGCGATGCGCGCCGGCCCCATGATCCGCAAGGCCGAGATGAAGGGCGCCGACTGGATCAAGGCGTACGAGGATCGCAACATACAGATCGGGCTCGCCTGCGGACTGTCGGGTCGCGCGCAGATCGGCAAGGGCATGTGGGCCGCACCCGACATGATGGCGGACATGCTGGAACAGAAGGTCGCGCACCCGATGAGCGGGGCCACTACTGCCTGGGTTCCGTCGCCGACCGCCGCGACGCTCCACGCCACGCACTACCACCGCGTCGACGTATTCCAGCGGCAAGAGGCACGCCGCGCCGAGCCGGTCGCCTCGCTCGACCGCCTGCTGACCGTGCCGCTCGCGGTAGGCCGCAACTGGACGCCCGAGGAGGTGCGCGAGGAGCTCGACAATAACGCGCAAGGCATTCTCGGCTACGTCGTTCGCTGGATCGACCAGGGTGTGGGCTGTTCCAAGGTGCCCGACATTCACGACGTCGGCCTGATGGAGGACCGTGCGACGCTGCGCATCTCCTCGCAGCACATGGCCAACTGGCTGCTTCACGGCGTCGCGACCGCGGACGAGATCGACGCCGCGCTCCGGCGCATGGCAGCCAAGGTCGACGCGCAGAACGCGGGCGACCCGGCCTACCGCGCGATGGCCGGGCGCGAGGACGAGAGCATCGCCTTCCAGGCCGCGCGCGCACTCGTGTTCGACGGCGTCGCGCAACCGAGCGGCTATACCGAGCCGCTGCTCCACGCCGCCCGTCTGCGTGAAAAGGCGCGTGTGGCAAGCTGAGGGAACCCACGCGGGCGTTCGCTGGTAGGATGCGCATGGCACAGCAATCCACTCTTCCCAAAGCCGGCGTTCTGGCGGGCGTCGGCGCCGCCGCGCTCGGCCTCGGCGGCTTCCTCTATCTCCGCGCCAAGCGCCCGCCCGTCATCAACCCGCGCGTGCCCGAGCCCGCGAAGCCGGTCGACTTGGACCGCTATCTCGGCCGCTGGTACGAGATCGCGCGACACGAATATGTCTTCGAAGAAGGGATGGACGCGGTCACCGCCGATTATTCGCGCCTCGCCGCCGACCGTATCGGCGTCACCAACGCCGGCACCCGCGGGGGCAAGCGCAAGGTTGCGCGCGCGAAGGGCGTGGTCGTGGACAAGGACACGGGTGCCAAGCTCAAGCTGTCGTTCTTCGGGCCGCTCTACGTCGGCGACTATTGGGTGCTCGACCACGCCGACGATTACAGCTGGTCGATCGTCGGCGAGCCTGGCGGACGCTACCTATGGCTGCTCACGCGCTCACCGCGACCGGGCGACGAGCAGGTCGAGGCGCTGTTCGCGCGCGCGAAGGCGCTCGGCTACGACACCGGCACGCTGCGCCGCACGCATCAGCCGTGACGATCAGGCCGCGGGTGACGTTCACGCGCCGGTGACGTTCACGCGTCGGTGACGATCACGCCGTCGTCGACGCGCACCGGCCAGGGTGTCAGCCGTGCGCCCATACACGGCCCGCCCTCGCAGCGGCCGTCGTCAATCGCGAACACCGCGCCGTGCCACGAACACATGACCCGCGCGCCATCGGGCGTCAGATAGGCGTCGAGCTCCTGCGCGAGCGGCAGCCCGGCGTGCGGGCAGCGGTCGACGTAGCCGTACACCGCCGCGCCCTGTCGCACGACGAAGCCGTGGAAGCGCCCGGCGCGCAATTGCAGCACGTAGTTGCGCGCGGTGCCATCGGCGATCTGGTCGAGCGCGCCGAGCTTCACCCCCGGCGGCGTCGCGAACACGCGCGCGCCGCCATCAGTGTCGGTGTCGCTCACGAGTCCGGCAGCGTTGCTTTGGGGAAGTCCGCCCACACCGCGTCGTAATCCAGTTGCGCGTGCGCAAGCGCATAGTCGGTCGGCCGGTACGCCCAGCAGCTTTCCAGCATGAACGCCATCGTACCCTCGATCTTGTGCGGCTTGAGCTCGGCTGCGCTTGCCCCCTGCCAGCTCGCCACGTCGGGGCCGTGTCCGCTCATGATGTTGTGAAGCGAGATGCCGCCGGGCTGGAACCCTTCGGCCTTGGCGTCATATGCGCCGGTGATCAGCCCCATCGCCTCCGACATCACGTTGCGGTGGAACCACGGCGGGCGGAACGTCCCCTCCGCCACCATCCAGCGCGGCGGGAAGATGACGAAATCGGCGTTAGCGCGCCCCGGCACGTCGCTCGGGCTCGTCAGCACGGTGAAGATCGACGGATCGGGGTGGTCGAAACTGACAGTATTGATTGTGTTGAAGCGCGACAGGTCATAGCGCCACGGCGCCAAATCGCCGTGCCACGCGACAACGTCGAGCGGCGAGTGGTCGAGCGTCGTCGTCCACAGCGACCCCATGAATTTCTGGATCACCTCAGTCGGCGCGTCCACGTCCTCGAACCAGGCGACCGGCGTCTCGAAATCGCGCGGGTTGGCAAGACCGTTGGCGCCGATCGGGCCCAGGTCGGGCAGGCGGAACAGCGCGCCGTGATTCTCCGCCACGTAGCCGCGCGCGGCACCGTCGGGCAGTTTCGCCTTGAACCGCACCCCGCGCGGCACCAACGCGACCTGACCCGGCGCGACCTCGACGCGGCCGAGTTCGGTCAGCAGCTCGAGCCGCCCCTGCTCGGGGATGAACAGCAACTCGCCGTCCGCGTCGACGAACACGCGCGCGTCCATGTCGCGCTTCGCGGCGTAGACGTGCATCGCGACCCCCTCCAGATCGGCGGGGTGCCGGTTGGCGAGCATCGTCGTCATGCCATCGATCAGGTCGACGCCCTCTCGCTCAGGCATCGCCAACGGATCCCAGCGCAGTCGGTTGGGTGGCAGCGGTGCGTCGGCAGTGCCAGGCGCAAAGCGCTTGGCGCCCTCGTAGGCCTTGAACGGCGGGTGCTCGGCGGTCGGGCGCATGCGGTAGAGCCACGAGCGGCGATTCTCGTGGCGCGGCGCGGTGAAGGCGGTGCCCGACAGCTGCTCGGCGTACAGCCCGAAGGCGGGGCGCTGCGGCGAGTTGCGCCCGATCGGCAGCGCGCCGGGGATTGCCTCGGTCGAGACGTGGTTGCCGAAACCGGGGATGTAGGCGGGGGCGGTGGGGTTGGTCATCCTCGGTCCTTTCGTCTCGTTGTTGCGTGTCGTGTCACGCCCGCCGGCGCGTCAGACGCGGCGAAGCCGCGCCTTGTGCGCCGGCTTCGTCGCGCTGGCCGGGCTCGCTCGCGCACCTTCGTGCGCGCATCGGTGGATGCTTACGCGTCCACCGTTATGACGCCACGCCTGATCTGATCCAGCTCAATGCTTTCATACAGCGCCTGGAAGTTGCCGTTGCCGAACCCCTCGTTGCCCTTGCGCTGGATGATCTCGAAGAAGATCGGGCCGACCATGTTTTCGGTGAAGATCTGCAGCAGCAGGCCTTCCTCGCCGACGTTGCCGTCGATCAGGATACGATTCTTGCGCAGCCGCTCCAAATCCTCGCCGTGGTTGGGCACGCGCTTGTCGACCAGCTCGTAATAGGTCTCGATCGTGTCCTGCAACTTGACGCCGCGCGCACGCAGCTTCTCGACTGTTCCGTAGATGTCGTCGGTGGTGAGCGCGAGATGCTGGATGCCTTCGCCGTTGTAATCGCGGATGAACTCCTCGATCTGGCTGTGGTCGTCCTGGCTCTCGTTCAGCGGGATGCGGATCGCCTTGTCGGGCGCGATCATCGCCTGGCTGAACAGGCCTGTCGCTTTGCCCTTGATGTCGAAATACTTCTGCTCCTCGAAGCCGAAGATCTGGCCGTAGAACGCCGACCACGTCCGCATCTGGCCGCGCCGCACGTTGTGCGTCAGGTGGTCGAGCACGTCGAGCCCGACGTTGTTCTCCGCGGCCGCCTCGCGCCAGCCCGCGACCTCGTTCCAATCGGCGAACGGATCATTGTCGACCAGGTACAGCAGCGAACCGCCGATTCCCTCGAGCACCTGCGCGTCCGGCAGCGCGCTGCCGCTCGCGTCCAGCGCCTTCGCGCCGCGCTCCACCGCTGCGTCGAGCGCCTCGCTCGCGTTCGACACGCGGAACGCCATCGCGTTCGCCGACGGGCCGTGATCCTTGCGGAACTCCGCCGCTTGGCCCTCTTCCTCACGGTTGATCAGCAGGTTGATGCGGCCTTGGCGATAGAGCGTCACCTGCTTGGTCGGGTGCGTCGCGGCGGGCACGAAGCCGAGCGCCTCGAACTGCTTCGCCAGCGTGTCAGGCTCGGGCGAAGTGAATTCGCAGAAGGCGAAACCGTCGAGCCCCATCGGATTGACGTCGATATGGTCCATTGCGCGCTCCACTGGTATCAAGTGAAACTATTCTGGTGCTTGCGGCGCCGTGAGTCAATGCGGGCTGATGACCGGACCCGGACGGCTTGGTAGAAGAGCGTCATGTCGCGTCTGCTCCGCCTTCTCCTCCCGCTCGCCCTCCTCGCTGCGGCCGCGCCTGATAGCCGCGCCACCTTCGAAGCGTTGCGCAGCGAGGACGCGCGGCTCGCGAACGTTGCGTTCCGCCTCTCCACCGCCAACGCCGCTTTGTGCCGTGACCAGCAGCCGGGCACCGGCGTCGTGCTCCACGCGATCGACCAATATGCCGCGCGCGACGCCGATGCAGCGCGCGACGTGTTCGGCTTTCCCTCAGCCGTAGCAGTCGAGTGGGTCGTGCGCGGCTCGCCCGCCGCGCGCGCCGGCGTGATGCAGAACGAAGGCGTCGTCGCGATCGCCGGCACCCCGCTCGCCGCGCCGACCGAGGCACGCGACACCAGCGCGACGCGCGACGCTGCGCTCACCCGCTTGGCCGCGCTGCCGGTACGCGCGCCCGTGCCGCTGACGCTCGCCGATCAGGGCCGCACCCGCCGCGTGTCGATCGCGCCCGTGCCGGCGTGCCGCAGCGAGTTCGAGGTCGTCGCCGGACCCAAGCTCGGCGCCTCGTCCGACGGCCACGTCGTGCAGGTCGGCGCGCGGTTGATGGAAACCTACGGCGACGACGATGTCGCGGTCGTCGTCGCGCACGAACTCGCGCACACCATCCTGCGCCACCGCGCCCGGCTGGAGGCGGCGGGCGTCAAATGGGGGCTTTTCGGTGAGTTCGGCCGTAACGCGCGGCTGTTCCGCGATACCGAGACGGAGGCCGATGTGCTCGGCGCATTCCTGCTCCGCAACGCCGGCTGGGACCCGCAGAATGCGGTGCGTTTCTGGCAGGGGCCGGGCAAGAAAGTCGACCCCGGTATGTTCCGCAGCCGCACGCATCCCTCGCCCAAGGAGCGCGCGCGCATCATCGCGGAAGCGCTGGCGGCGATGCCGGCGAGTGCGCCGGTGCCTTACCTGCCGCCGATCCTAGCGCAGCGCGACGCGGCGCTCGACTGAGCCGCCGCCCCGCCCAAACGCTTACGCCGCCTGACGCAAATCCAGCCGACCCCAGATCTCGACCAAGGCGTCGGTCAGTTCGCGCATCATCGCCTCGCTGTGCGCCGGGCCAGGCGTGAAGCGCAGCCGCTCGGTCCCGCGCGGCACGGTCGGGTAATTGATCGGCTGCACGTAGACGCCGTATTCGGCCAGCAGGATGTCGCTGATCTTCTTGGCCTTGACCGGATCGCCGACCATCACCGGCACGATGTGCGTCTCGCCCGTCATCACCGGCAAGCCGGCGTCGGAGAGCATCGCCTTCAGCGTCGCCGCAGCCGCCTGCTGCCCGTCGCGCTCGACGCTCGACGATTTCAGGTGCCTGACCGAGGCAAGCACGCCCGCGACCAGCACCGGCGACAGGCTGGTGGTAAAGATGAACCCAGGGGCGTAGCTGCGGATCACGTCGACGATCGTGCGGTCGGCCGCGATGTAGCCGCCCATGACGCCGAACGCCTTGCCCAGCGTCCCCTCGATGATCGTCAGTCGGTCGGCGACCTCGTCCCGCTCGGAGATGCCGCCGCCGCGCGCGCCGTACATGCCCACCGCGTGGACCTCGTCCAAATAGGTCAGCGCGTTGTACTTGTCGGCCAGGTCGCAGATCGCCGCGACGGGCGCGACGTCGCCCTCCATCGAGTACACGCTCTCGAACGCGATCAGCTTCGGCGCGCCCGCGTCATCGGCGGCGAGCAGTTCTTCCAGATGCGCGAGATCGTTGTGGCGGAACACGCGCTTCTCGCAGCCCGCATTGCGGATGCCAGCAATCATCGACGCGTGGTTCAGCTCGTCCGAATAGATGATGCATCCGGGCAGCACCTTGGCCAGCGTCGCCAGCGTCGCCTCATTCGAGACATAGCCGCTGGTGAACAGCAGCGCCGCTTCCTTGCCGTGCAGGTCGGCGAGCTCGGCCTCCAGATCGACGTGGTAGTGCGTATTGCCGCCGATGTTGCGCGTGCCGCCGCTCCCGGCGCCGACGTCGTGCAGCGCTTCCTCCATCGCCGCGATCACCTTGGGGTGCTGCCCCATCGCGAGATAGTCGTTGGAGCACCACACCGTGATCGGCTTCGGGCCATTGTGTCCCGCGAAGCAGCGTGCGTTGGGGAACATGCCCTTGTTGCGCAGGATGTCGATGAAGACGCGGTAGCGACCTTCGGCGTGCAGGCGGTCGATCGCCTGGGTGAACACGCGCGAATAATCCACCGCCCGTGCGTCAACTGGGCGTGCGTCGACCTGTGTGGCCCGGCGCGCTTCGCTGCTCTCGCTGATCATGCGGGCGACTTAGCCTGCTAACCCACGTTTTTCCAGCGCATTTGGTCGATCACAGTGCCTCAGGATCGGCAAAGCCCTGTACACGCAGGTGGTTGCCGACGCGCTCTTCTCGCTCGCCCAGCCGCGTGAACACCAGCTGATGCGCGCGCGAGTCGTGCGACCAGCCTTGCCCCTGCGTCAGATACGCCACACGCCGAGCGATCCCCGGCCCGCCATCGACGAAGGATACACCCGCGAGCGCCGCCGCACGCATCTCGTCCGCCAGCAACGGAAAGTGCGTGCACGCGTTGACGATCACGTCGATCCGCTCGCCACCCGGCTGGTCGAACAATCCGGCGAGTTCGCGCGTGACTGCGCCTGGGTCGACCGCCTCACCCGCCAGTTTCGCTTCCGCTAGTTCGACCAGCGCGGCGGAGCCGTAGCGCAGCACGGTGCAATCGCCCGCGAAGCGCGCGGCGAGATCGTCGACATAGGGTTGCCGCACCGTCGCCTCGGTGCCCAGCACGCCGATCACGCGCGTGCGCGACGCTTCCGCCGCGGGCTTGATCGCGGGCACCGTGCCAACCACGGCCACGTCGAGCGCGGCACGCACCGCGGGTAGCGCGATCGTGGACGCAGTGTTGCACGCGATCACGATCAACCGCGGGCGATACCGCTCCGCCAGCCGCCCGAGCAGCGCGGGTACGCGCGCCGCAATCTCCGCCTCGCTCTTCGTCCCGTACGGGAAACCGGCCGAATCGGCGGCGTAGACGATGCTCGCCTCGGGCAGCATCGCGCGCGTCGGCGCGACAACGGAGAGGCCACCCACGCCTGAATCGAAGAACAGGATCGGCCGTGCATCGTCGCTCATGGCCGCACACATAGCCTTCGCCGCCTAGTAGATACAGGTGAGTGACACCTGATTTCGCCCGCGCTAAAACAGGGGCAGAAGGGGAACAGAACTGGCCACGCAGATCATCTGGATACCGCCCGCGGCGGCGTTGCTGATCGGCTATCTGCTCGGCTCGATTCCGTTCGGCGTCATCCTGACGCGTCTGGGCGGCGCGGGCGACCTGCGCCAGGTCGGCTCGGGCAACATCGGCGCGACCAATGTGCTGCGCACCGGGCGCAAGGGGCTCGCCGCCGCGACGCTGCTCCTCGACATGCTGAAGGGCGTTGCCGCGGTCGGAATCGTCGCCGCGTTGTTTCCCGGTCAGGCAACGCTCGCCGCTGCGGGTGCGTTCGTCGGCCACTGCTATCCCATCTGGCTCGGGTTCAAGGGCGGCAAGGGCGTCGCGACGCTGATGGGGATCGTCGTCGCGCTCGCCTGGCCGCTCGGGCTTGTTTACGCGGTCGTATGGCTCGGGCTGCTCGCAGGACTGCGCATCTCCTCGGTCGCGGGCATGGCGGCGGCGGTCAGCGCACCGGTCGCGGCCGCGATCCTCGGCCCGTTCGACATCGTGCCGCTGCTGCTCGCACTCGCGCTCCTCGTGATCTGGAAACACCGCGCCAACATCTCGCGGCTGCTCGACGGCACCGAACCGCGCGTCGGTCGCGCGAAGAACGCCGGCTGAGCATGGCCGAGGTCGCGGCGCTGCACAACGCTCCGGCCGCGATCGCTGAGGATGACGCGCTCGCGCGATTGCGGCTGATCCGTACGCCGTCGATCGGGCCGGTATCGTTCCGCCAGCTGCTCGCGCGCTTCGGCACCGCGGCGGCGGCGATCGAGGCGCTGCCCAGCCTGGTGCGTCGCGGCGGCGGGCGCGTTCCCGCGGTCACCGACAAACAGGCGGCCGAGCGCGAGATGGCGGCGGTGACGCGGGCCGGCGCGCGCTACCTGTTTCTCGGCACGCCCGATTACCCGCCGCTGCTCGCCGAGCTGTCCGACGCGCCCCCGGTGCTGACGATCCGCGGCGATCTGTCGCTCGCTACGCGCGACACGGTCGCAATGGTCGGCGCTCGCAACGCCTCGGCCGCGTCGTGCCGCTTCGCGCGTGGCCTGGCGCAGGAGATCACGGACGAGGGTGCGGTGGTCGTCTCCGGCCTCGCACGCGGGATCGACACCGCCGCGCACGAGGGAGCGGGCGCAGCCACGATCGGCGTCATCGCCGGCGGGATCGACGTCGCCTACCCGCCCGAAAATGCGCGGCTGCAGGCGCGGATCGCCGATGAAGCGCTGCTGGTCGCAGAAATGCCGCCGGGTACCGAGCCGCGCGCGCGCCATTTCCCGCACCGCAACCGCATCATCGCCGCGCTGTCGCTCGGTACGGTCGTGATCGAAGCCGCGCCGCGCTCGGGCTCGCTCATCACCGCCAGGCTCGCGGGCGAGGCCGGGCGCGAGGTGATGGCGGTGCCTGGCCATCCGAGCGACCCGCGCGCGCAAGGCTGCAACGGCCTGATCCGCGACGGCGCGGTGCTGATTCAGACCGCCGCCGACATCATCGAACAGATCCGCCCGATCGACCTGCGCGCACGAGTCAGGTCACCGCTCACCGGCTGGGGCGCGCCGCCGCCCGAGGACGCGAGCGACGCCGATCGCCATCGCGTCACCGACCTGCTCGGCCCGGTGCCGGTCGGCGTCGACGAACTCGTCCGCCAGTCCGCGCTCGCGCCCGCGGTGGTGCAGATGGTGCTGCTCGAACTCGAACTCGGCGGCCGGCTGGAGCGTCATGCCGCCGGGCGGGTGAGCCTGTGCTGAGCGCACGTGCACCCTCGCGGCGCTGGGTGCGCTGGTGGTTCCGGGCAGCGGCGATCTACGGCACAGCGGCGCTGGTCGCCAGCCTCGCCGCACCGGGCGCGGCGACGCTGACCGGGCTCGCCTTCACGCTGACCGCGCTCGCGTTCCAGCTCGTCTTCTGGCTGATCGGCGGCGATCCCGTGCGCTATCGGCCGATGATGCTCGCGGGCGTCGCAGAGAAGCTTGCCTTCGGCGTCCCCGCGCTCGTCCTCGCCCCCGGATCGACCACTGCCATGTTCGGCGTAGTCGACCTGATCCTCGGCGCGGGCTTCCTGCTAGCGTGGTTCGCGATCAAGCGCGGCTAGAGGGGGGCGCCGATCACGCGCGAGCGGGCAGCACAGCGTCCCGCGACATCGCCAGCGTTGCAGAGCGTTAGGTCGGAGATGACGCGGTCGGCCCATTCCACGTCGGCGCGGGTTGCCTCGCCGCGGACCATCGCCGTGACCGAGTGAATGGCCTCCTGCGCAACGATCACCCGTACGTAGGTGAGCATCGGATCGTGCGTGATCGCCTCCCGCGGACAACGCACCCTTAGCGTCGCGGCGGCAAACTGATCGCTCGGATCGGCACGCGTCACCTTTACGGTGGCGCCGGAACACGACGATTGTATCGCGCTTCCGCTGATGGCTGCCACCAAGCTGGCCAGAGCGGGTGCGTCAGCGCGTATCTTCTCGCTGGTGCCCGGGTAGAAGAGCTGACGCGTGAGCGCGACCGCGCGCGTCCATTTCTCGGCCGGCTCATCACTCCGGCGGTATTCGGATAGCTGGCCCCCCGGACGAGCTGTTGTTTCATGAAGAACGAACCTCGCATCCGCCCGCGGCAGCACGATCTCACCCGCCGCAACGGTCGGCACCGCCGGCGCTGCCCCCATCAACGCCGCTGCCGCCGCGATCCACATCCCTGCCGCCATGCCGCGGCCATGCGCGCAACCTTCACGCCCCGCAATCCCGCTTGACGCCGCCGCCTTCACCTCTCCACCCTCGCGCATACGTGTGAAGCTCCCTAGTTAGGCCCCAATGCAACTCGTCATCGTCGAATCGCCTGCCAAGGCGAAGACCATCGAAAAGTACCTCGGCTCCGATTATCGCGTCCTCGCGAGCTACGGCCACGTCCGCGACCTGCCGCCCAAGGACGGGTCGGTGAACCCCGACGACGGTTTCGCGATGGAGTGGGAAAACTACGCCGACAAGGCCAAGCAGCTCAAAGCAATCGCCGATCTGGCGAAGGGCGCCGACCGGCTGATCCTAGCGACCGACCCCGACCGCGAGGGCGAGGCGATCAGCTGGCACGTGCAGGAAGTGCTCGCCAAGCGCCGCGCTTTGCCCAAGGCGGTCGAGCGCGTTACCTTCAACGCCATCACCAAACAGGCGGTGACCGACGCGATGAAGGCGCCGCGCGCGCTCGATACCGACCTGATCGACGCCTATCGCGCGCGCCGCGCGCTCGATTATCTCGTCGGCTTCACGCTCTCCCCCGTCCTGTGGCGCAAGCTGCCGGGTGCGAAGTCCGCGGGCCGCGTCCAGTCGGTCGCGCTGCGGCTGATCGTCGAGCGCGAGCGCGAGATCGAGACCTTCGTCGCGCAGGAGTACTGGTCGGTTACCGCCGCGCTGGAGCATGACGGCACGCCCTTCACCGCGCGGCTGTCGCAGTGGGAAGGGAAGAAGCTCGACCGCCTGTCGATCGGTAACGAGAGCGACGCCATGCGCGCCAAGGCCGATGTCGAGGCGGGCCGCTTCACCGTGCAGTCGGTTGAGACGCGCCCGGCGACACGCAACCCGCCGCCGCCCTTCACCACCTCGACGCTGCAGCAGGAGGCGGCGCGCAAGCTCGGTTTCTCCGCCGATCACACGATGCGGATCGCGCAGCAGCTCTACGAGGACGGCGCGATCACCTACATGCGTACCGACGGCGTGCAGATGGACGGCAGCGCGATCTCGGCCGCGCGCGGCGCGATCGCCAACCGCTACGACGGCAGCTACGTCCCCGACAAGCCGCGGCAGTATCAGGCCAAGGCCAAGAACGCGCAGGAAGCGCACGAGGCGATCCGCCCGACCGATTTCGGCAAGGACCGCGTCGGCTCGGGCGACCACGCGCGCCTGTACGACCTGGTGTGGAAGCGCGCGCTCGCCAGCCAGATGGCCTCGGCGCGGATGGAGCGCACCACGATCGAGTTCGCCGACGGCACCGGGCGCCATGTGCTGCGCGCCACCGGCCAGGTCGTGCTCTTCCCCGGCTATCTCGCGCTCTACGAAGAGGGTCAGGACGACAGCCAGGACGAGGATGCGCGTCGCCTGCCGCGGATGCGCGAGGGCGACGCGCCCGCGAAGAAGGGCGTCGAGGCCGAGCAGCATTTCACCCAGCCGCTGCCGCGCTACTCGGAGGCGAGTCTCGTCAAGCGGATGGAGGAGCTCGGCATCGGCCGACCCTCCACCTACGCGTCGATCATCAAGACGCTGAAGGACCGCGCCTATGTCCGGGTCGAGAAGAACCGCTTCTTCGCCGAGGAGAGCGGCCGGCTGGTGACCGCGTTCCTCGAACGCTTCTTCCCGCGCTACGTCGGCTATGACTACACCGCCGAACTCGAGGAGGAGCTCGACGACGTGTCGGGGGGTCGCGCGCAGTGGCAGGCGGTGCTCGAAAGCTTCTGGCGCGATTTCAAGCCGCGCACTGCGGAGGTGATGGAGCAAAAACCGTCGGAGGTGACCGCCGCGCTCGACACCTTCCTCGCGCCCTATCTCTTCCCCGACAAGGCCGACGGCAGCGACCCCCGCGCCTGCCCGGCGTGCCAGGCGGGCAGCCTCGCGCTGCGCGGCGGGCGCTTCGGCGCCTTCATCGCCTGCTCGAACTATCCCGAATGCAAATACACCCGCCGCTTCGCGCAAGGGGGGGATGCGGCGGAGTCGACCGGACCCGAAATGCTCGGCAAGGATCCCGAGACGGGGCTGGAGGTCGAGCGCAAGTCGGGTCGCTTTGGCCCGTACATCCAGCTCGGCGAAGGCAAGGACGCGAAACGCGCCTCGATCCCGAAGGACATCGGCGAACTCGATCTGGAGATGGCGCTCAAACTGCTTAGCCTGCCGCGCACAATCGGCCAGCACCCGGAGACGGGTCAGGACATCACCGCCGCGATCGGCCGCTACGGGCCATATCTGGCGCACGCCGGCAAATATGCGCGACTCACCTCGACTGCCGACGTGTTCGAAACGGGGATGAACGCGGCGGTGGTGAAGCTCGCCGAGGCGGCAGCGGGCGGCGGGCGGCCGCAGCGCGGGGCGGCGCGCGAGCCATTGAAGGTACTGGGCGCGCACCCGCGCACCGAAGCGGAGCTGAAGCTGATGGAAGGCCGCTACGGCCCCTACGTCACCGACGGCACCACCAACGCGACACTGCCGAAGACGATCACGCCCGAGCAGCTGACGCTCGAGGAGGCCGCACAACTGATCGACGCACGCGCCGCGATGGCGCCGGCGGGCAAGAAGAAGGCGCCGGCGAAGAAGAAGACGGCGGCGAAGGCCGACGGCGACAAGCCCGCGGCAAAGACAGCCGCGAAGAAACCAGCCGCGAAGAAGGCGCCTGCAAAGAAGCCCGCGGCGAAGAAAGCGACCGCCTGATCGAACGGGTGTCGGGTCCTACCCGACACCTGCCCCGTACGCGCACGCTCAGCGTGCCGCCCGGTGACCGGCGTTTACGCCGCGCGGCGGTTTAGCAGACCGATCACGTCGCGTGCGGCGCGCTGAGCGGTCGCGATCTCGCGCGCGGTCATGTCCTCGGATACTTCGGCACGTGCCGCAGGGGCGGCGTCATGCCCCCAGGCGGCGGCGAGGTTGAGCCACTTGTGCGCCTCGATCAGGTCGAGGCCTGCGCCCGACGTGCCGGTCGAGTAGGCGATACCCAGGTCATAGGCAGCGCTCGCATCGCCGGCACGTGCCTTGGCGATCCGGCGGTCGAGCAGTAACGGCGTACTGGAAACTACGGTCATCGGTTTGCCCCCGATTACAGCGTGAATGCTGACCGCAGGCTATGACCCGATTCGGCTCACCAAATGGTTAACGCCGCGGCGACCTTCTTCACCCCGCCGGATCGACCGCCAGATTGTCGATCAACCGCGTCGCGCCCAGCCGTGCCGCCGCCAGCAGCTGCCGCCGCCGCGTCGCGTCCGCCTGCGGCTGGAGCGTCTCCGCGTCCACCAGCGAGACGTAATCGACCTCGAACCCGGCATTCGCCAGGTATGTGGTCGCATCCGCCAGCGCCTTCTCGACCGGCGTACCGGCCGCGATCGCGCGCGCCGCGATCCCCAGCGCGCGCGGGAGCGCCACCGCCTTCGCGCGCTCCTCGTCGTCGAGATAGACGTTGCGGCTCGACAGCGCGAGCCCGTCGTCCTCGCGCTGCGTCGGCACGCCCGTCACCTCGATGTCGAAATCCAAGTCGGCGACCATGCGGCGGATGACCGCGAGCTGCTGGAAGTCCTTCTCACCGAAATAGGCACGGGTCGGCTGCACCTGGTTGAACAGCTTGGCGACGACGGTTGCAACCCCGTCGAAGTGACCCGGGCGCGCCGCACCGTCGAGCCCCTCGCTCACCCCGGCGACCGAGATGTTGGTCGAAAACCCTTCTGGGTACATGACCTCTACCGGGGGTAGCCACAGCAGGTCGCAGCCCGCCTCGGTCAGCATTGCGATGTCGCCGGTTTCCTTGCGCGGATAGCGCGACAGGTCCTCGTTGGCGCCGAACTGCTTCGGATTGACGAAGATCGACGCGACCACGCACGTCCCCGGCCGCCGCGCCGCCTCGACCAGCGCGATATGCCCGGCGTGGAGCGCCCCCATCGTCGGCACCAGCGCGATCTCGCGTCCGGCCGCGCGCGCAGCCGCGACCTGTTCGCGCAATCCCGCGAGTTCCCGAAACACTTCCACGTCTTACCCCTCGTATCCCTGCGCCGCGGCTTCTATGATGGCGTCAAACAGCAATCAATCAGGGAAGTCGCGCGTTGTCTGACCAGACCGAGACGCACATCACCGCTCCGGCAACGGAGCCCGCCGCGGAGGCGCCCTCCGCCGCCGGCGCGAAACTCGCGAGCCAGCCGCACGCCGGCCCGCACGTCATCGTCTACGCCAACGAAAAGGGCGGCACGGGCAAGTCGACCACCGCCGTCCACACCGCGGTCGCGCTCGCCACACGCGGCGCGCGCGTCGCGTGCATCGACCTCGACCACCGCCAGCGCACGCTCGGGCGCTACCTCGATAACCGCGCCGCGACGGTGGAGCGCACCGGACAGCCGCTGCCGATCCCCGATCACGCGACCGGCGACGGGCAGGCCGACGGAAATTTCGAGGATTTGTTCGCGCGCTTCAGCGACGGCTACGACTTCCTCGTGATCGACACGCCCGGCCGCGACGATCCATGCGCGCGCACCGCCGCGGCGCTCGCCAACACGCTGGTCACGCCGATGAACGACAGTTTCGTCGACTTCGACCTGATCGGGCAGGTCGATGCCGAGACGTTCAAGGTGAAGCGCCCCAGCTTCTACTCCGAGCTGATCTGGGACGTACGCAAGGCGCGTGCGAAGGCGGACGGGACAACGATCGACTGGGTCGTGCTGCGCAACCGTCTCGCCTACGTCGACGCGCGCAACATGCGCCGCGTGTCGGAGGCGCTCGACCAGCTTTCGCGCCGCGTCGGCTTCCGCATCATTCCGGGTTTGGGCGAGCGCGTGATCTACCGCGAACTGTTCCCCGCCGGGCTGACGCTACTCGACAACAAGTCGTTCGGCGGCATGGGGTTGAGCCATGTCGCCGCGCGGCAGGAACTGCGCGAGATGATGGCGGGCTTCGCACTGCCCGACGTGGCCCAAGGCACGCCCGCGTCGAGCGCGGCTGCATGAAGCTGATCGTCGCCGCGCTGGCGATCTGGCTGGTGTGGTGGTTCCTGAAAAAGCCGCCGCAGCGCCGGCCCGGTGCGGTCGCGAACGCGCGCCGAACGCTGGGTGTGTCCTCGGACGCCGATGCGGAGGCGATCCGCACCGCGCATCGCCGGCTGATTGCGGAACTGCACCCCGATCGCGGCGGCTCCGCGGAGGAGGCGCGCCGCGTCAACGCCGCACGCGACCTGTTGCTCGCGCGGGTGACCACGCCCAACTGATCGATCGATCCACGTCGGGTAGCGCGAATTTCTTCCAAGTCGGCAGAGCGGCGTTGGCGTCTGGTGAACGTCATCTTATGCGCGGCCCCTGATGACGCATCGGTTCCACCCCTCGATCCTGCGCGACTATGACATACGCGGCACAGTCGGCGAGACGCTGTTCGAGCGCGACGCTTATGCATTCGGCCGCAGCTTCGCGACGCGCGTGCGCCGTTCCGGTGGTCGCCGCGTCGCGGTCGGGCGCGACGGGCGCGTGTCGTCGCCGATGCTCAAGGCCGCGCTGGTCGCGGGCCTGACCGACAGCGGCGTCGACGTGGTGCGGGTCGGCCTCGGCCCCTCCCCGATGCTCTATTTCGCCGAGGCTACGCTGGCGGTCGACGCCGGCGTACAGGTAACCGGCAGTCACAATCCCGGGGGCGACAACGGGTTCAAGCTCGTCCTCGCGCACGACAGCTTCTTCGGCGACGACGTGCGTGACCTCGCGAGGCTGGCGGAGAGCGGTGACTGGGAGGAGGGCGCAGGCACGGTCACCGACGCCGCCGTGATGGAGGATTACGTCGCGCGCCTGCTCGCCGGACACACGGGCGGTACGTTCCGCATCGGCTGGGACGCCGGCAACGGCGCCGCCGGTCCAGCGATCAAGCGGCTGACGAAGGCGCTGCCCGGCGAGCACCACCTGCTCTACACCGAGGTCGACGGCGCGTTTCCCCACCATCATCCCGACCCGACGATCCCCGCCAATCTCGCCGATCTGATCGCGCTGGTCCGCCGCGAGCGGCTCGACATCGGCTTCGCCTTCGACGGTGACGGCGACCGCATCGGCGCGGTCGACTCGCGCGGCCGAATCGTCTGGGGCGACCAGATCCTCGCGCTCCTCGCCGAACCGCTGCTGCTTGAGCTACCCGGCGCGGCGATCGTGGCCGACGTGAAGTCGAGCGACGCGCTGTTCGACCGCGTCCGCGCGCTCGGCGGGCGCGCGGTGATGGCGAAATCGGGCCACAGCCAGATCAAGGCGCGAATGAAGGCCGAGGGCGCCGCAATCGGGGCCGAACTGTCGGGGCACATCTTCTTCGCGCATGGTTATTACGGGTTCGACGACGCGCTCTACGCCGCGGTCCGGTTGATCGGCGCGATACATCAGTCGGGCATGTCGCTCGCCGAACTGATCGATCGCCTGCCCGCCACGCACGCCTCGCCCGAGTTGCGCATCGCGGTGCCAGAGGACCGACGCCTCGCCATCGTCGAGGAGGTCCGCGCGCGTATCGTCGCTTCCGGGGCGCGGGTCGACGAGACCGATGGTCTGCGCGTCTCGACCCCGGATGGCTGGTGGCTGCTGCGCGCGTCGAACACGCAGGCGGCGATCACGCTGCGTGCGGAGGCGACGGACGAGACCGGGCTCCAGCGATTGCTCGACACGATCGATCGCCAGCTGGCGCTCAGCGGCGTGTCGCGCGCCGCCTGAGCGCGCTCACGCGCCCGCCGGTACCATCCACGACAGGTCGACCCGCGACAGCCGGTCGACGTATTTCGCCGCGCGCTTCAACCGCGCCTCGTCCGCCAGGATCACGCGCGTACCATGCCTGGCGATCAACCCCATCTCCTCCAGCTGGCGCAGCATGCGATTGACGTGCACCGCAGTCAGCCCGCTCGCGTCCCCGATCTCCTCCTGCGTCAGCGGCAGCGTAAAGCCGCGCTCGACATCCTCGCCGCCGCGCCGCAACCGGTCGCGGATATCGAGCAGCACCGCCGCGATCCGCGCCTGCGCCGAGGTTCGCCCCAGCCCCGCGAGCCGGTCGGTCATCGCCGCGCGCTCGGCCTGGTCGATTGCGGTCAGCGCGAGCGCGAGGCGTGGGTGGCGCGCCAGCACCTCGGCCACCTGCGCGCGGTCGAACAGGCACACCACGCTCTCGCACAAGGCGGCGACGCACTCGGGCGAGTGCGCGTAGGCGAGCGCCGACGCACCGGTCAGGTCACCCGGAAACAGGAACCGCAGGATTTGCCGGCTGCCGTCGTCGAGCAGCACGTAGCTCATCATCATCCCGCTGGAGACCACGTACAGATCGCTAGTGCGATCGTTCTCGCGCACCAGCACGGCGCCGCGCCTGAGCGAGCGCGAGCGCCCCTGCACCTGCTCCACAGCCTCTCGCTCGGAAGCGGACAACGGAAGAAACTCGCCGATCCGATCGGCGAAGGAACGTACCCGCACGCAGTGTTGAACCCCTTGTTATTCCTTCCGCTTATGGGCGACGCGCGCGCTCCCGCATTAAAGTCGATCAAGCGGGAGCAATCCTGTCCGATTTTCAAGCGAAACGCATGGTCGTAGTGCCTGGGCGAACCGCGCCGCCGGGGGCGGGTTGGCGACGACGCCTGGCCAAGCTAGACGCGGGCAATGGACCGTATCCTTATTCGCGGCGGCAACCGGCTGTCGGGCACCCTCCCCATCTCGGGCGCGAAGAACGCCGCGCTGACGCTGATGCCGTGCGCGATCCTGACCGACGAGCCGCTGACGCTGCGCAACCTGCCGCGCCTCGCCGATGTCGACGGTTTCGGCCACCTGCTCAACCAGCTGGGTGCCTCGACCCGGATCGAGGGGTCGCGCCCCGACGAGTTCGGCCGCGTGATGACGATCCGCGCCGGTCAGCTGACCAGCGCGGAGGCGCCGTACGACATCGTGCGCAAGATGCGCGCCTCGATCCTGGTGCTCGGACCCATTCTCGCGCGCGCGGGCGAGGCACGCGTGTCGCTGCCCGGCGGCTGCGCGATCGGCAACCGCCCGATCGACTTGCACCTGAAGGCGCTGGAAGCGATCGGCGCGAAGCTGGAGATGAGCGCGGGCTACGTCACCGCCTCTGCGCCGGGCGGGCGCCTGTCGGGTGGTGTCTACCGCTTCCCCGTCGTCTCGGTCGGCGCGACCGAGAACGTCGTCATGGCGGCGGTCACCGCCAGCGGCCCGACCCGCATCGAGAATGCCGCGCGCGAGCCCGAGATCGTCGACCTGTGCCGCTGCCTCGTCGCAATGGGCGCGCAGATTCAGGGGATCGGTACCGAGACGCTCGAGATCGAGGGGGTCAGCGAGCTACACGGCGCGACCTACTCGGTCATGCCCGACCGGATCGAGGCGGGCAGCTACGCCTGCGCCGCCGCGATCACCGGGGGTGACGTGACGCTCACCAACATCGGCACGGACGAGATGGGCGCGACGCTCGCGGCGCTGCGCGAGGCCGGCGTCGAGGTCGAGACCGCGCGCAACACCATCCGTGTCGCGGCGCCAAACAAGCTGCGCCCGCTCAACATCACCACCGCGCCCTTCCCCGGTTTCGCGACCGACATGCAGGCGCAGTTCATGGCAATGCTGTGCAAGGCAGAGGGCGCGAGCGTGCTGACCGAGACGATCTTCGAGAACCGCTACATGCACGTCCCCGAACTCGCGCGAATGGGCGCCGACATCCAAGTCCGTGGCCGCACCGCGGTGGTGCAGGGCGTCGACCGCCTCGTCGGCGCGCCTGTCATGGCGACCGACCTGCGCGCCTCGATGAGCCTCATCATCGCCGGTCTCGTCGCGGACGGCGAAACGCAGGTCAGCCGCATCTATCACCTCGACCGGGGTTACGAACGGCTGGAGGAGAAGCTCTCCGCGGTCGGTGCCGACATCGAGCGCGTGGGTGACGGCTGAGGGCGACTAGGCGGGAAAGGGCAACGCGCTTCTACAAATTGAGCGCCCCGCTCACACCGCCTGCGCCGCGGCCCAGCCGCTCGCCCAGGCCCATTGAAAGTTATACCCGCCGAGCCAGCCGGTAACGTCGACCGCCTCGCCGATTGCGTAAAGGCCGGGCAAGTGGCGCGCTTCCATCGTCTTCGATGACAGTCCCGCGGTCGCGATGCCGCCGACCGTTACCTCGGCCTTGGCAAACCCCTCGGTGCCATTCGGGTGAAAGCGCCAGTCGGCCAGCCGCCGCTCCGCCGCCTCCAATGTGCGGTCGGTCGCGAGCCCCAGCTCACCCACCCCAATCACCTCAGCCAGCGCATCGCCTAAACGCCCCGGTAGTGGAAGTGCGGCCGCCAGCGTACCGCGCGGCCGCACCCGCTTCGCCTTGCGCAGCCACCCCGCCGCCGCACCCGGCACCAGATCGATCGTCACCGCCTCGCCCGGCTTCCAATAGGACGACACCTGCAGGATCGCGGGACCGCTCAAGCCGCGGTGTGTGAACAGCGCCGCCTCCGCGAACGCCTGACCCTTGCCCTTCGCCGGCACCGATCCCGCCACCACCGGCGTCGCGACACCCGACAAAGCGCGGAACAGCGCCTCCTCACCCGGCAAGGTGAGCGGCACCAGCGCGGGACGCGGCTCGACCACCTTCAGCCCGAACCGGCGCGCCAGATCATAAGCGAAGCCGGTCGCGCCCAGCTTCGGGATCGACGGGCCGCCGGTGGCGATCACCAGCGACGGTGCCACATAGCGCCGCCCGTCATGCTCGACCGTGAAGCGCGCATCGGCGTGGCCGATCTCGCCCAGCGCGCCGCCCAGCCTTAGCGTCACCTGCCCCAGTTCGCACTCGCCAAGCAGCATCGCCACGATCTGCCGCGCCGATCCGTCGCAGAACAATTGCCCCAGCGTCTTCTCGTGCCATGCGATCCCGTGCCGCTCGACCAGATCGAGGAAGTCCTGCGCGGTGTAGCGGCCGAGCGCCGATTTGGCGAAATGCGGGTTGGTCGAGACGTAGCGCTCGGCCACCGCCTCGCGGTTGGTGAAATTGCACCGCCCGCCGCCCGAGATGACGATCTTGCGTCCCGGCTCGGTCCCGTGATCGAGCACGACGACGCGCCGCCCGCGCTGCCCCGCCACGGCCGCGCACATCAGCCCGGCGCCGCCGGCGCCGAGCACGATCGCATCGAACTGTTCCATGCGAGCCGCCTGCCACAAATGCAGCGTCGGCGCGAGACTCGTGCCGGAAGGCGACGGGCAGTCCGTCGCCCTCCGGCGTGTGGGTCAGATCGCCGCCAGCGCGTTGGCGAAATCAGCGATCAGGTCGTCCGCATCCTCGACCCCGATCGAGATGCGCACCAGATTATCGGTGATGCCCAGCGCCTGCTTGCGCTCGTCGGCGACCGACAGATGCGTCATCCCCGCCGGGTGGCTCGCCAGCGTCTCGGTTCCGCCGAGCGACACCGCCAGTTTGGCGATCTTGAGCGCGTCGAGGAAGCGGAATGCCTCCGCCTCGCCGCCCTTCAAGTAGAGCGAGAAGGTCGACCCGCCGCCGGTGCAGTTACGGCGATAGATGTCGGCCTGACGCCCCTCCGGCCCCTCGGTGCTGCCCTCGGCCAGGAAGCCGAGATAGCCGACGCGCTCGACCTGCGGCTGGTCGCGCAGCCAGGCGCACACCTTGGCCGCATTCTCGCCCGCGCGGCTCATCCTGAGTTCCAGCGTCTCGAGACTGCGCAGCAGCATCCACGCGGTGTTGGGATCGCAGATCGTGCCGATCGTGTTGCGCATGGCGCGGATGGTGTTGATCTGCTCCTTCGACCCCAGCACGCCGCCCGCGACCAGATCGGAGTGGCCGCCAGCATATTTTGTGAGTGAATAGACGACGATGTCGGCGCCGTGCTTGAGCGGCTGCGACCAGAGTGGCCCCAGGAAGGTGTTGTCGATCGCGATCGGCGGCTTGGCATCATGGTTCGCGAACACCGCGTCGCGGCTCGCCGCCACCGCCTCGACGTCGACCAGCGCGTTGGTCGGGTTGGCCGGGCTCTCGAGATAGATCAGCGCGACGTTGCCGCTCGCCGCCGCCTTGTGCAGCACCGCGTCGATCTCCTCGCGCGTCGCGCCCGCCGGAAAGTCGAGCCAGTTGATGCCGAACTTGCCCAGCACGCGCGCGATCAGCGTCTCGGTCGCGGCGTACAGCGGCCCCGAGTGGACGATGGTGTCGCCAGGCTTGACCATCGAAAGGAACAGGGTCGCGATCGCCGACATGCCGCTGGAGAAAGCGAGCGCGTCCTCGGCGCCCTCCCAGATGCCGAGCCGGTCCTCCAGAATCTCCTGGTTCGGCCCGTTGAAGCGCGAGTAGACGAGACCCTCGGCACCGCCCGGACGCTTGCCGGTCACGCCCTCGAAATGCCGCTTGCCTGCCGCCGCGTTGGGGAACACGAAGGTCGAGGTCAGGAACACTGGCGGCTTCAACGACCCTTCCGACAGCGCGGGGTCGTAGCCATGCCCCATCATCAGCGTCGCAGGCTTCAGCGTACGCCCGCCGATCGCATCCACCTCCGGCTTGGGGCTGATGCGCTGTTCGACGCCGGTCATGTCGGCTTCGGTCTGGTCGGGCATTCTATTCCTCTCGTGTCGCGGTAACGCCGAACCGACGGTGCCGCTTAGGGTTTGGTGTAGGGCGTGAAGTCGCCCAGGGCGCAGCTGCCGGTCGTGATCCCCGGCACCGGTTGCACCGTGGTCGCGATGTCGCCGCTGCACGTCCGCGTCTGATACTGCCGTGTGACGAGCGCGTCACCCTGTGCGACACGCTCGCACCCGCCGGTGGTCTGGCTGACGTAGACCAGTTTGTCGCTGACCCGGTAGATCAGCTTGTCGCCGTAGGCACTCAGCTGCGCCTGGCGAAAGCGCGTGTCGATGCACGACTGCGGCTTGCCCGCGACCTTGCCCGCGATCAGTTTCTGGTACGCCAGCTCAGGCGTGTCGCGCTTGGCGAGCGCCGCACCTCCGGCACCCAGCCCGACACCCGCGATCAGCAACACTGCGGCAAGTCTACGCATCGCATCCACTCCTCGTCCTACGAGTGCCAACGCACTCAGCCGCGAAAAGAATCCTTCCCCTCACGCAACCGCTTGAATTCAGCCGCATCGCTCGCGCGCATGAACGGGTTGGTCGCCTGTTCCGCAGCGATCGTCGTCGGCACGGTCGGCTCACCCGCGTCGCGCTTCCGGTCGACCTCGGCCATCCGCTGAACAAGCGCCTGATTGTCTGCATCGACCGACAGCGCGAAGCGACCGTTCGACTGCGTGTACTCGTGCCCGCAATAGACCTGCGTCTCACCCGGCAGCGCGGCGTAGCGGCGCAGATTGTCGAACATCTGCTCCGCCGTCCCCTCGAACAACCGTCCGCACCCGAGCGCGAACAGCGTGTCGCCGGTGAACAGCGCAGCGTCGTTGGCGAAATGGAACGCGACATGCCCCGCGGTATGACCCGGCACGTGCATCACGGTCGCGGCATGCGCGCCGAGCGACACCGTGTCGCCCTCACCCACGCCGCGGTCGAGCGCACCGATCTTGGCGCGCTCCGCCTCCGGGCCGATCACCTTGGCACCGGTCGCCGCGACGACGCCGGCGTTGCCGCCGACGTGATCGGGGTGCCAGTGCGTCGCCCAGATCGCCCCGATCTTCCACCCGCGCGCCGCCGCGGCATCGAGCACCGGTTTCGCCTCGCCCGGATCGACCACGACCGTCTCGCCGCTGTCGGTGTCGTGGACCAACCACGAATAATTGTCCGACAGCACAGGCACGCGGACGATCTCGAGCCCTGACCCGGACAAGCCGCCGTCCATTACCACGTGCCCGTGTTGGGCATCGACTTCCACGGCTCGGCCGGCTCCTTCGCGCCGCCTTCCTGCAGCAGCTCGATCGAGATGCCGTCGGGCGACTTCACGAACGCCATGTACCCGTCGCGCGGAGGGCGATGGACGATATGCCCCGCGTCCTGCACGCGCCGGCACGTCTCGTAGATGTCGTCGACATAGTAGGCCAAGTGCCCGAAATTGCGCCCGCCGCTATACTCCTCGGGTGCCTCCCCCTCGTTCGGCCAATTGTAGGTCAGCTCGACCTCGGCCTTCGCGCGCTCGCCCGGCGCGTTCATGTCCTCTGGCGTGGCGAGGAAGATCAGCGTGAACCGACCCGCATCGTTCTCCATCCGGCGGACTTCCTTCAGACCCAGCACCTCGAAAAAGGCGATCGTCTTGTCGGGATCGGCGACGCGGATCATGGTATGGAGGTATTTCATTTGGCGGCATCTCCTGCGAACTGCGTAAGCGCGTTGGCGGCTGAACGCCCGGCGGGCGCATCGGGTGCCAACCGCGCGGCTTCCTTCCACGCCGCCTGCGCGCCCGCCGCGTCGCCCGCGGCCGCCGCGATGTTTCCCGCCTCGAGCTGGACCGAGGCATCGTCGGCCGATCGCCTGAGCGCCTGCGCGATGTCGAGCTTGGCGCGCGGCAGATCGCCCATCCGCCGCGCCAGCGTGGCCGACAACAGCCACGCGAGCGGATCGTCGGCGGCGTCTCTCGTCGCCAGATCGAGGTCGACCCGCGCCGCCTTGATGTCGCCGGTCGCGACCAGCGCGCGAGCACGGTCGAGGTACGCTTCGCCGCGCTTGAGGTCGGTCAGCGTCCCCGCCGCCAGTGCCGCGTCGAGCGCGGCCCGCGCCTTCGCCGCGTCGCCCGCCGCCAGCCACGCATTCCCCGCCTGCGCCCAGTAGTCCGCCGCGCGCGCCTCGTGCGCGACCTCGGCGTTCCTCGCCGCCGCGGTGAAGGCGGTCGCCGCGCCGGCGTAATCGTCCTGCCCCGCGAGCGCTGCCCCCCGGCACGCCTCGCCCGCGCGCCCCAGCATCCGCGCAGCCTGCTCGGCCCCCGCGGGATCGCTGCGCGCCTGCGCGAGGCAGGCGTCGAGCTGCGCCGCGGGAGTTGTCGGAACAGGCGCAGCGGCTTGCGCAGTCAGCGCGGCGAGCAAAAGGATCACGGCAGCACGTCCTCCACCGCACGGATCAGCAGCGCGATGTCGGTATCGCGCGACAGGCGGTGATCGCCGTCCTTGACCAGCCACGTCTGAACGTCGCTTGAAGCCAGCATCTCCGCCAGCCGACAGGTGCGATGCCACGGCACCTCGGCGTCCTTCTGCCCCTGCAGAAAGCGGACCGGCTGCGGGATCGCGATCTCGCCGAACATCAGCCGGTTGGCCTCGCCCGACTGCCAGAACCGCCGGGTGTAGACGGTCGGCGCAGGGCCGTATTTGTTCGGCCGTTCCAGCCGTCCGTGCTGGAGCAGGTACATCTTCTCGTCCGACGAGAAGCCCCAGTCGGTGAAATCAGGCGCGGGCGCGATCCCGACCAATGCGTGGACACGCTCGGGCCGTACCTTCGCGGCGAGCAGCATGATCCACCCGCCCATCGACGATCCGACCAGCACCACCGGTCCCTCGACCGCGTCGTCGATCATCGCCAGCGCATCGTCGCGCCAGTCGGCCAGGCTCTGCTCCTCGAACTTCCCCTCCGACGCGCCGCACCCGGCATAGTCGAAGCGCAGGAATGCGCGGCCTTGCGCCTTCGCCCATGCCTCCAGCGCGACCGCCTTCGTCCCCGTCATGTCGGACGCGTAGCCCGGCAGGAACACGATCGCGGGGCCGCGACCCTCGGTCAGGTGATAGGCGAGACGCGGTCGCTCGGCGGCAGGAGTGGTATCGGACATGGCGGCTGCTTAGACCCGCGCGCGGCCACACGCAAAAGCGCTCGCGGGCAAACCGGTCAGCCGCGCGACGGGCTGACGAACACCTGTTCGATCGCGACGCCGAACAGCTCGGCAATGCGGAACGCGAGCGGCAGCGAGGGATCGTAGCGCCCGGTCTCGATCGCGTTGACGCTCTGCCGGCTGACCTCCAGCAGGTCGGCGAGATGCTGCTGGCTCCACCCGCGCGCGCCGCGCAGGTCGCGCAGATGGTTAGTCACGCGCGCGCCTCGATCACGCGGTTGACGCATGTGCCCAGGCCCAGTCCTGCGAACCACAGCACCGCGACGAAATAGGCGTCGACGTGGCCGGCAACCCCGAAGCTTTCGAGGAACCCCCAGATGGTCGCGATCGACAGCGCGAAACCGCTCGCCACCAGCGTCTGTCGCACGGTCAGCATGCGCAGATACTCGTCGCGTTCCTCGATCAGGTAGCGCGCGATCGCGGCGAAGACTCCGATGATCGGCAGTGCGGGCAGCACCGCCAGCATCACCGCCGGCACCCCGGTGATCGCCGCATGCCGAAACAGGTAGGTCACGGCGAGCAGCAGCAGCGCATAGGCTGCGCTCAACCACAACACGTCGCGGTTGTAGCGGCGTTGCGCGGCATTGCGGGCGACACATGACGACATCGACTCACTCCCCTGATTGACAAGGGAGCTTTACATGACAAGCTTGTTTTACGTCAAGCGTGCTTGTCACCTAGCTGAACGACCATCTCGGCGGCGAGCAGGCTCAACGTGTCGTCGCGCGCACCCATGACGACGATGCGGTCGCCCGCGCGCGCCTGGGCGACCAGATGCGCCGCCGCCGCCGCGCGGTCGGGGATGTGGAGTGCGCGACGCCCGCTCACCTCCACGTCGCGCACGATGTCGGCGCTGGTCACCTCGCGATTGGTGGTGCCGCCGTGATAGACCGGGTCGGGCATGACGAGCAGGTCGTCCACCGCCAGCGTGTTCGCGAACATCGCCACCAGCTCGGCGCGCATCACCTTGAGCGGCCCGAAACCGTGCGGCTGGAACAGCACCAGCAACCGGCCCGGAAAGGCGTGCAGCGTGTCCAGCGTCGCCGCGATCTTGTCCGGGTTGTGGCCGAAGTCGTCAATCACCGACACGCCTCCGGCATCGCCGACGAGATCGAACCGGCGTCTAAGCCCCGTGAAGCACGCCAGCGCCGCGGCTGCATCACTCAGCGGCACACCGGCCGCCATCGCAGCGCCGAGTGCCGCAAGCGCGTTCGACACGTTGTGCCGGCCCGGCACCTGCAACCGCACCGGCAGCGTACCGCCGTCGTGATGCAGCATGAACGATACCGCGAACGGCTCCTCGCGCAGGTCGCGCGCGACGAGGTCACCCGTGCCCTCGACCGAGAAGCGCGTTACCCGCGACGCGGGCAGCGTCATCGCCAGCGCGGCCGCATCGGCATTGTCGGCGTTGACCACCGCGTGGCGCGTGTGCGCGATGAAGTCGCCGAACAGGATGTTCAGCTCGTCGAGCGCCTTGTGGTCGAGGCTGACGTTGTTGAGTACGGCGACGTGCGGGCGATAGAGCGCGATCGATCCGTCGCTCTCGTCCACTTCGCTGACGTATGCATCGCCTGCGCCGACCAGTGCGCTCGCGAACGGGCGGTCGGCGGCGACGAAATCCTTCATCACCGCGCCGTTCATCACGCTGGGATCGCGGCCGGTCTGGTGCAGGATCGTCGCGATCATGCCCGTGACGGTCGATTTGCCGCTCGTCCCCGCCACCCCGATCGGCAGCGCGGCGGCGTTGAACAGCGCCGCGTTCAGTTCCGCCCGCGTCATCCGCGCGCAGCCGATCCGCGCCGCCGCGACCATGTCCGCGACCGTGTCCTCCACCGCGGCGGAGGCGACGACGATCTGCTCCGCCGACACGACGCCGCTGCCGTCCTGCGCGAACAGCTCGATGCCTTGTCCACGCAACGCGTCGAACTTCGCCGGTACACGCCCCTGGTCGAGCCCGCGGTCCGAACCCGCCACGATCGCGCCACGCCCGGCCAGGATCATCGCCAGCGGCATCATCCCCGACCCGCCGATCCCGACCAGAAAGAAGCGCCTGCCGCGCACGTCGCCGAAGACCCCGCCCGGGGCCGCATTGCCGTTCTGCATGGCAACGCGCTATCGGCGGTCCGCGCCATTGGGGCAAGCCAGGGGAGTGGATCAGGAACATGCGGATCGGTGTCGTCGCGGCGTCCAGCGTCGCCAACCCTGCCGTCGTCGCGCCCGTGTCCGCGCTCGCCGCGATCGCCTATCCCGAGATCGACCTCGTCTTTCACCCGAGCGCGTTCGCTGAGGCCGGGCATTTCGCCGGCACCGACGCGGTGCGCGCCGCCGCCTTCGTCGAATACGCCAACGATCCGTCGATGGACGCGGTCTGGTTCGTGCGCGGCGGCTACGGCTCCAACCGCATCCTCGCCGACGCGCTGCCACGGCTGAACGACGCCGCGCGTGCGAAGACCTACCTCGGTTACTCCGACGCCGGTTTCCTGCTCGGCGCGCTCTACGCCCGCCGCATCGGCCATCCGACGCACGGACCGATGGCGAGCGACATCGGGCGCAAGGGTGGCGACGAGACGGTGGCGCGCTCGCTCGGCTGGATGGCGAGGCGTGATCGCTCGGCACTCGAACCCGGCCTCGCGGGGCATCCGTCAGCGGCGTTCAACCTCTCGATTCTCTCGGCGCTGATCGGCTCGCCCTACCTTCCCGACCTCACCGATCACGTGCTGATCGTCGAGGAAGTGTCGGAGGCGATGTACGCGATCGACCGAATGCTGTTCACGATGGCGAACGCGACACAGCTGCGCGGGATCGCGGGCGTGCGCCTGGGCGCGGTCACCGCGGTCAGGCCTAACGAACCAGACTGGGGCGAGACGCTCGACCAGATGATGGAACGCTGGTGCCGCGACATGCACGTCCCCTACCTCGGCCGCGCCGAGGTGGGGCACACGCAGGCGAACCGCGTCGTACCGTTCGGGGTCGCCTAACTCGCGACCAGCGCGCCGTAGAGGGCGAAGTCGGCGTCGGTGACGCCGATCGAGAGCAGGGGGGGACAGGTCGGCCGCATCCGCCCACACCTGCGGCTCGGCCGACAGGTTGAAGGCGCAGACGATGCGGTCGCCCTGGTACGTCCGCGCGAACACCAGCAGTGCATCGTCGGCGTGGAGCACCTCGAACCCGCTGAGCCTGAGCGCCGCCTCGTCGCGACGCAGCGCCAGCACGGCCCTTGTCGAGTGGAGCAGCGAGCCCGCGTCGGCCTCCTGCACGTCGACCGCGAGGTTCGCGTGGTCGGCACCAAGCGGCAGCCACGGCTGCGCGGTCGAGAAACCCAGCTGCGCGACATCGTGCTTCCACGGCATCGGCGTGCGCGCGCCGTCGCGTGACAGCGTCAGCGGCCAGTTGGCGATCGCCTCCGGGTCCTGCAGCAGCTCGAACGGCACGTCGACCTGCGCAGTCCCAGTTCCTCGCCGTAGTAGAGGATCGAATTGCCGCGCAGGGTACCCAGCAGCAGCATCTTCATCCGCGCGAACGCGGCGGCATGCTCGGGCGCACACCAACGCGAGATCGCGCGCGGCGCGTCGTGGTTCTCGAACGCCCAGCTCGGCCAGCCTATACCCGGCTCGTCCGCCTTCGCGTCGCGCCACACGTACCAGTCAGCGTGCGCGCCCGTCCGGCTGCTGCGGCTGTCCTTGAACCACGGATGCTGGTCCGAGGTGTGCGCCCACACCTGGTCGAGCAGCACCTTCAACCCCAGTGCATGCGCGCGCGCCACCAGCGCGTCAAAGTCGGTGAGCGTGCCGAACACCGGATCGACGTCGCAGTAATCCGACACGTCATAGCCGAAATCCGCCATCGGCGAGGTGAAGAAGGGCGAGATCCACACCGCATCGACGCCCAGCGCGGCGACGTAACCCAGATGCGCGGTGATCCCGGCGAGATCGCCGACGCCGTCGCCGTTCGCGTCGGCGAAGCTGCGGGGATAGATCTAATAGATCACCGCGCCCTTCCACCAGGGCGCCCTGTCCGCTCTCATTAGGTCCGCCACTCGCTGCTCCCGATCCGCGCAACCGACTCTAGCCGAACGCCGGCACGCTGACACGTCCTCAACCGCGCGGGCTCACCCGAGCGCGTGCACACCCCATTGATCGTAGCCGTACCGTCGCGCACCGATCTCGAACGTCGCCGGGCCGGTCACGCGTGGCTCGTCGCGCGCACCGATCCCGCGCGCCATGTGCGCGGGGATCGTGACGCGCGTGACTGCGCCCCCGAATGGGCTGGCGATCGGGTCGGGCAGGTCGATCAACAGGTCGCGCGCGCCCAGCCGCGTAACCACCGCTTCCTCGACATCCGCGAAGGTGAGTGTGCGGAATGGCTGCGACAGGTCCAGCGCGATACGTCGCGCGGCTTCGGCCGAGGCGAGCTCGCCGCCCGCACGCTCGGCGGCGTGATTGTGCCACGCGGGGTCGCCCGCGACGATCGCGGCGAGCGCGTCGGGGTGAAGCGCGCGCTCGACCAGCCGGCGGTTATCGCGCGGGATGACGATCTCTGGTGACCGCTCCAGCACCCGCAATGTCGCCTCGAGCTGGACCAGATTGGGGTAGACGCTGCCGAGGCCGTGCCGCCCGCCGCCGCCCTTGCCGAGCAGCACCGACAGGTCTCGTGCTGCTGGGCGTAGCACCAGCACGCGCGCCTGCGCGAACGCGCCACGATCCTCGCGGCGGTGGCGATGCAGCCGCCCGATCCGCTGCAACAACACGTCGATCGGCGCCAGATCGGTGACGAGAAAATCGGCGTCCAGATCGAGCGACTGTTCCAGCGTCTGCGTGCCGATCAGCACCCGCCCGCGTGCACGACGCGACTTGCCGAACGCCTGCTCCACCGCTTCGTCCAGCCGCTGGCGATCGTCGCGCGCAAAGCGGCCGTGGTGCAGCGTCGGAACGCTTTCCACCGCGAACGCCAGCTCAGGCGCGCGCGCCGCCACTGCCTGCGCGACCGCCACCGCGCCCGCGACGCTGTTGCGCACCACCAGCACCGACGCGCCCGCGCGCGCCGCCTCGATCGCGCGCCCCGCGATCGCTTGGGGGTCGTCGATCAGCCCCGCGACCTCGACCGCCACCTGCTTCGCCGCGCCCGCTGCTCCCGCCGCGGCTCGAAGCGCCGCGTCACTTCCCGACAGCGCCGGATACGGCTGCGCCTCTGTCTCCGCCAACGGCGGCACCGCTCCACCCAGCAGGCCTGCGCGCGCCGCCGCGCCGAGCGTCGCCGACAATAGCAGCGCGTGCCCACCGACTGCAATGTGATGCACCAGCAGCCGTTCGAGCAGCCCCGCCATATAGCTGTCCGACGCGTGCACCTCGTCGACCACCAGCAGGCTGCGCGACAGCACGCCGGCGCGGAACAGCGCGTGCTTGACCGGCAGGATGCCGAGCAGCGCCTGATCGATCGTCCCCACCGCTACGCGCGCGGCGAGGAAGTTCAGGCTCCGCTCCGCCGCCCAGCGCGCATCGGGTGCCCGTTCGCGTTCGTTGTGGCCCGGCTCGTCCCAACGCACGGCATAGTCCGGCAGCGCCTGCCCCACTGCATCGCCCGCGCGCAGATAGCCCGGCACCGCCAGCACCGCTTCGGGCGCGTCCGTGCCCCAGACGCGCTTCAGCATCGCGTCGACGCGCGCGTGCAATTGCACCGCCGCCGACCGCGTCGGCAGCGCGAAGAACAATCCGTCGACTTGCCCTCGCCGCCTGAGTTCGAGCCAGCGCCACAACGCCGCCTCGGTCTTCCCCGACCCTGTCTCCGCCTCGATCAACGCTACCGCGCCAAACTCGTCGCCTGCCGCCTCCAGCTGGAACCCGTGCGGCGGGAAGCCGAACGCCTGCTCGAAGTCGCATGCCGGCGTGTCGAGCGGCAGAAACCCGCGCGCCGCCGCCGCCGCGCGCACCTGTTCGACGCGCAGTGGCTCGCGCGCATCACCATGCGGCGCACCCACCGGCAATCGCCGCGCGTCCGAGCCGATCCAGTCGGCGAGCGTCACCAATCCCGCGAACAGCGCAACGAACCGCGGCGCATCTGGCAGTGCCGCGCCCGCCTCCCACGCCAGCGGCCAACGCGCGCGCACCGCCTCGATCACCGGCACCACGCGCGCCGCCGGGGCGTCTCCCGCTTTCTCCCACCATTCGTCGACCAGCGCGGTCCAACTTCCGGTGTCCACCATTGCGCGCTGGTGGAAGGCGGCGAGCGGCTTGCCATGATGCGCCATCACCGCCGCGACGTGCTGCCGTGCGCCCCAGTCGCGCATCAGCGCGTGGAGTATCTCCGCCGCCGCGCTGCGTTTGAGCACCGAATGGTTGAGCAGCGCCGCGACCGGCGCGGTGTGCCCTACCGGCGGCTTCGCGGGATCGATCCGCGCCTGAAAGCCCCGGTTCGCCTTGCCAACGTCGTGCAGCGCGGCCAGCGCGCACAGCCGCGCCACGTCCTGCGCGCTCAGCGCCCGCCCCGCCCCGGCCTCTAGCGGCGCGCGCCAAGCCTCAATGACCATCGCCATCGCCGCGCCGACGTCGAGGCAATGGTCGGCGAGCGGCAGCGCCGCGGTCACCTCGTCCCCTTCGCGCAGCAGCTTGGCCCAGGGCTGGTCCACCGTCACCGTCATCGCACTGCCTCCCGCATCCGAACGATACCGGCGCGCGGCACAGCGCCGCCACGTCATTGCTTACAGCTTCGCGCCGCCGACCGCCTGAAACCCGCGGTTCACGCCAGGTCTCACCGGATCGGACGCTTCCCGCATTGGCTTCCCCGCCCGCCTTTCGCACCCTTGCCGCACGCAGCAATCGGGAGGGTGCGCATGACCGACGCCAGGGAAGCCCGCCAGACCCAGTCCGCCCGCACGCCCGGCGTCGGCCAGTTCGTCTCGCTGCGCGGCCGCTTGTGGATGGTGGAGGGCGAGCCCGACCACCCGCTCGCCGGCCATCGCCTGTCATGCATCGACGACGACGCCAACGGCGAGCAGGCGCAGGTCTTATGGGGTGCGGAGGTCGACGCGCGGCTCCACGACGAGGAGGCATGGGCCTCACTCGGCCAGCCGGGACCACGCGGCGGCGGCGATGCCGCGACCTTCTCCGCTTACCTGCGCACCGTGCGCTGGCGCACCGCCACCGCGGCCGAGCGCGACCTGTTCCAGGCACCGTTCCGCGCCGGCATCCGGCTCAATCCCTATCAGCTGCTCCCGCTGCGCAAGGCGCTGCGCCTGCCGCGGGTCAACCTGCTGATCGCCGACGACGTCGGGCTCGGCAAAACGGTCGAGGCCGGGCTGGTCTTGCGCGAGCTGCTGTTGCGTCGCCGCGTCGATTTCACGCTGGTGCTCGCCCCGCCGTCGATGGCGCAGCAATGGCAGGACGAGTTGCAGACCAAGTTCGGCCTCGCGTTCGAGATCGTCGACGCCGAGCATCTGGAGGCGCTGCGCCGCCGCCGCGGCTACGGCGCGAACCCCTGGGCGGCGGGGTCGCGCTTCATCCTGTCGCACCGGCTGCTCGGCGACGAGAGCTATGTCGCGGGGTTGCGCGACGTGCTGGAGGATTTCCGCGCCCGCTCGCTCCTCATCCTCGACGAAGCGCATCATGCCGCGCCCGCGGGCAACGGCCGCTATGCGATCGAGAGCCAGTTCACGCGCAGCTTGCGCGACCTGTGTGATCGTTTCGAGCACCGCCTGTTCCTGTCGGCGACGCCGCACAACGGCCACGCCAACAGCTTCGCGACGCTGCTCGAACTTCTCGACCCGCAGCGCTTCACGCGCGGCGTGCCGGTGCGTCCCGCCGACCTCGAACCGGTCATGGTACGGCGGCTGAAAAGCGACCTGCGCGCGTTGGGCGAAGCGTTCCCTGAGCGCATAATCGAACCGGTCGTGATCGACGGCCTGCCCGCCGACGCGCCCGAACTCGTACTCGCCGCCATGCTCGCCGACTATCGCCGCATTCGCGACCAGCGCATCGCCGCGCTCACCCCGGCGCAGGCCGCGCGCACGCGGCTGGCCTTTGTCGGCTTGCAGCAGCGATTGCTCTCGTCGATCGCCGCCTTCGCGCGCACGCTGCGCGTCCACTTGGCCGGACTCGACCGCGTGATCGCCGGCGAGCGAGCAGAGGCGTCCGCGGCCGACATTACCGATCCGACCTCAGCCGACGAGGAACAGGCCGCGCTCGACCTGCTCGCCCGGCGCGACGCCGCTGCGACCCACGCCGCCGCGCTCGCCGGCGTACGTGGCGCAACGCGCGAGCAGCTCGCAGCCGAACGCGCGCACGCGCTCGCGATGCTCGATGTGGCAGAGCGTGCCCGCGCCCTCCCCGACGCGCGGGTGCGCTGGATCGTCGATTGGGCGCGCACCCACCTGCAACACGCGGACGGCGAATGGCGCGAACGCCGCCTGATCCTGTTTACCGAGTATGAGGACACGCGCCGCTGGCTCCAGCGCCAATTGCAGGTGCTGCTCGACGCGGATGATCCACACGAAGCCGACCGGATCACCAGCTTCACCGGCGTCACCCCGCCCGACTGGCGCGAGGCGATCAAGCGCGCCTTCAACGACCCCACCGCCCCCGTACGCATCCTGATCTGCACCGACGCCGCGCGCGAAGGGATCAACCTCCAGGCGCAATGCCATGATCTGATCCACGTCGACCTGCCGTGGAATCCCTCGCGGCTCGAACAACGCAACGGTCGCATCGATCGCAAGCTGCAACCCAGCGACACCGTCACCTGCCGCTATTTCATCTACGCGCAGCGCGCGGAGGACGTCGTGCTGGGTGTCCTGGTGCGCAAGACCGAGCTGATCCGCCAGCAGCTCGGCTCCGCGGGTCAGGTGCTCGGCGCACGCATCGCCGACCGGCTGGCGCGCGCCGGGATCGACCGAGCCACCGCGCACGCACTCGCCGACCAGGTCCGCGACGAGGAGGTCGACGCGCGCGTCCGCGCTGCGGTGGACGATCTCGGCGACGGCGCCGACGCCCGCCTCGCGCGGCTCAGGCGCGAACAGGCCGACCTGGCACAAGCACTCGAACAGGCGCGCGCCCGCGTCGGCGTCGACCCGGCCGAGCTGCAATCGGTCGTCGGCCTCGCGCTCACGCAAGCGGGCGGCGCGTGGGACCACGCCGCCACGATCGGCACGACGCCGGTGCTCGCGCTCGACGAGCAGGTGCCTGCGATCGCCCACGATCCGAGCTGGCACGTCATGCTCGACGAGCTGCGCCGCCGCCCGATGCGCGGTGGGGAGCGCGTGCCCGAGTGGCGCGCGGCGCGCGATGCCGCAGTGCGCCGCATCAGCTTTGCGCCCGCGATCCTCGCCGACGGACGCGACGCGGGCGACGTCGTCCACCTCCACCTCGAACACCGGCTGGTGCGCCGCCTGCTCGGCCGCTTCGTCACCGCCGGCTTCCGCCACGGACTGGAGCGCGCCTGCGTCATCCGCACCGCTGCCGCCAGGTCCCCGCGGGTCGTGCTGATCGGCCGCGTCGCGCTCTACGGCGAGGGTGCGGCGCGGTTGCACGAAGAAGTGCTGAGCGTCGCCGCCGACTGGCGGGCGCGCGTACCCGGTGCACCGCCGCTGCGCGTGCTCGCCGAGGGTCGCGGTGCGGAGACACGCGTGCTCGACGAGCTGATCGGCGCGCTGCGCACCGCGCGCGACGCCGACGCGGACACCGTCGCGCACGCGACCGCGCACGCCGCCGCCGACGTCGCCGACCTCCGCCCCGCGTTGGAGGCGCGCGCCGCCGCCCGCGTTGAGCGCGTGGCCGCCGAGATCACGCGCCGCGCCGCCGCCGAGGCACGCGGGCTCGAGACGCTGCTTGAGGCGCGGATCGCGCGCATCCGGCGCGAGCGCGGTGAGGACGACGCGCAGCTCGCCCTGCTGCTCGACCCGGCCGAGGCACGGCAGCGCGCCGCCGATCGCCGTTCCTGGGAGCGCGCGGCGACGCGGCTCGACGACGAACTGGTGCGCGAACCCCAGCGGCTGCGCGCCGCCGCGCGCATCTGCGCCACTCGCGTCGAGCCGATCGGACTCGTCTACCTATGGCCCGAGACGTGAGCGCGCCGCTTCCAAACGCACACGACTGGATCGGCTATCTCCAGCCGGTCGGCCTCGTCATCGCCCCCGCCGCGCTGTCGCGCATCGGGCTGTGGCCCGCACCGCAGACCGCCGCCGACACGAGCGCCGTCGCGGACGCGCTCGGCGCGGAGACGTGGCCGCTGTTCCGCGACGTACTCGGCTGGCCCGCCGACCGCGTCGCCGGTGCACCCGGCGGCTCGGCATTGCCAGAGGCGTGCCGCTTCGCCTTCACCGAGCAGGACACGTTGCTCGAACCCGACTGGGCGGTGCTGGACGCCGACGGCGCGCCGCTTCTGCTCGTTCGCATTGAACAGCCCGACCTCGTGCTCGACCGCCGCGGCACGCTGGACGGATGGGAGGCGACCGCCCAGCAGCGCTTTGAACGGTTGCTGCGCGAAACGGGCGTCCTCGCCGGCGTGCTCATCGGCGCGCGCGAGACCGGCCGCGTTGAGGGCGAGGCGACCGAGCCGGTGCTGCGCCTCGTCGTCGCGCCCCGCGGAGAAGCATCGGGGCATATCACCTGGCCGCTCGCCGCGCTCGCCACCACCGGCGGTCGCGCGATGCTCGCCGGTCTGAAGCTGCTGCTCGACGCGCACGCACTCTTCACCGGTCCGCCGTCGCACCGCCTTCCTACGATCCTTGCCGAGAGCCGCGCCGCGCAGGCCGACGTGTCGTCGCGTCTGTCGGGACAGGTGCTGGCCAGCCTGCACGAGCTGCTGCGCGGGCTCGACGCCGCCGCGCCCGACCGCATCCGCGCGCTCACGCTGCGCGATCCGCAGCATCTCTACGAAGGCGTGCTGACCGTGCTGCTGCGGCTCATCTTTATCCTCTACGCGGAGGATCGCGGGCTGATGCCCTCGGCGGCGGGCGGCGCGGCGGCGTCGCTCTACGAACAGGGCTATGCGCTCGGCGGGCTCCATCTGCGACTGCGCGACGACCACGCGCTCTACCCCGACACGATCGACGAGCGTCGCGGTGCCTGGGGCCGATTGCTTGCGCTGTTCCGGCTGGTCGATCGCGGCCACCCCTCGGGCTTCATGCAGGCGCGCGGCGGCACGTTGTTCGACGAACACGCCTTTCCGTTCCTGCTCGGGCGCGACACCGCCGGCGATGCCGAACAGGTGCTCGCCGTCAGCGACGGTTGCGTGCTGCGCGTGCTCGACAACCTGCTGATGCTCGGCGGCGAGCGCGTCGCCTACCGTGCCTTGAGCGTCGAGCAGATCGGCGCGGTGTACGAAACCGTGATGGGCTTTACCGCGATCTGCGCGCCCGCGCCGATGCTGGCGATCCGCGCGGGCAAGAACAATCGCGTGCCCGTCTGGGTCAACCTCGCCGCGCTCGCGACGACGAAGCCGGGCGAGCGCGAGAAGTGGCTCAAAGCCGCGACCGGCCGTGGCGCCTTTCCAGCGGCGGTCGCGCAAGGCCTGCGCACCGCCGACGGCATCGACGCGCTCGGCCTCGCGCTCGCGCCGATCGCCGACCTGCGCGCCTGCCCGCGCCGCACCCCCGTCGCCGCCGGTACGCCGGTGCTGCAACCGACCGACGAGCGCCGCCGCACCGGCAGCCATTACACCCCGCGCGCGCTGACGCAGCCGATCGTCACCCACGCGCTCGCCCCCGCTTTTGCCCGCATCGGCGCCGACGCGCGTCCCGCCGACGTGCTCGACCTGAAGGTGTGCGATCCCGCCGCGGGTTCGGGCGCGTTCCTGGTCGAGGCGTGCCGGCAATTGGGCGAGCGGCTGGTCACCGCTTGGGCGCGCTGGCCCGCGCAACGCCCGACGATCCCAGCGGACGAAGACGAGCTGCTCCATGCCAAGCGGCTGGTCGCGCAGCACTGCCTGCGCGGCGTCGATCGCAATCCGCTCGCGATCGACCTCGCCAAATTGTCGCTGTGGCTGGAGACGCTGGCGAGCGCGCACGAATTCACCTTTCTCGACGGCGTGCTGCGGAGCGGCGACAGCCTCGTCGGACTGCCCAACCCCAACATCGTCGCAGTCACCTGGGGCCGCGTGTCGCAGCAGCACGGTTTCGTGGAGGCGATCGTTCGTGAGGGCATCGACGCCGCCGCCGAACTGCGCCGGTTGATGCGCGTCGAGGCAGAGATCGCGCCCTATGCCGCGCAGGAGCGCCGCCACCGCGCCGCCGCGACCGCGCTCAAACGCGCGCACCTCGTCGCCGACGCGGTGCTCCACGCCTTCTTCTCCGGCACCAGCAAGCGCGACCGCGACGCGCGTCTGGCCGAGGTGCAGCAATGCGTGCTCGCTCCCACCGACGCCAGCTGGGCACGGCTGGAAGAATGGCAACGCGCGCTCCACGACCCTTTGATCGGCATCACGCCGTTCCACTGGGAGCTGGAGTTTGAGGACGTGTTCGCCCGCCCGAACCCCGGCTTCGACGCGATCATCGGCAACCCGCCGTTCGCGGGCAAGAACACGATCGCCGCCGGGCACGCCGCGGCCTATCCCGATTGGCTCAAGGCGCTCCACGCGAACGCACACGGCAACGCCGACCTGTGCGCGCATTTCTTCCGCCGCGCGTTCAGCCTGTTGCGCCGTGGCGGCGCGTTCGGGCTGATCGCGACCAACACGATCCGTCAGGGCGACACGCGCGAGACCGGCCTCGCGCAGATCCTCGCCGACGGCGGCACGATCACCCGCGCGATCAGTCGCCACCGCTGGGAAGGCGAAGCTGCGGTCGTCGTCGCGCAGGTCTTCGTCCAGCGCGGACCCGTCGCGCCCGACACGGTGCCGATCCTCGATCACCGCCCGGTCCGCCGTATCTCCGCCTATCTGATGGAAGGCGACCTCGACGCTTCGCCTGCCGCCTTGCGGGAGAATGCGGGGACGGCGTTCATCGGCTCGTTCCTACTTGGCATGGGGTTCACCTTCGATGACGTGAATGCGGCCAACGGCATCGCCACCCCCATCGCAAACATGAGGTACTTACTTGCTACCGATCCGCAAAACGCCAGCGTCATCAAACCTTATCTCGGCGGCGAAGAAATCAACAATTCGCCTTCCTTCTCGCACCACCGTTACGTGATTGACTTCGCTGACCGGCCACTATCGCGAGAAACGGATGGCTCATCCTGGTACGATCTGACTGCGACCGAACAGCTGCAACAACAGCGCGGCGGAATAGTCGCGAAAGACTATCCGGGTCGGGTCGCAGCTGACTGGCCCGACCTGCTCAAGATCATCATGCAGAAGGTCAAGCCGGAGCGGCTTAAACAGAACGATGCTAACGGAAAACGCCTTTGGTGGCGGCACCTGCGAACGCGACCTGAGCTGTATCAGACTACTGGGCTCTTATCTCACGTACTGGCAGTAAACTGCGGAGCGACGCCACACGTTTGTTTCGCACGATTGCCAACCGGTCCGACATTCTCCCACACGACCGCCGTCTTCGCCCTCCCCACCTTCGCCGCCTTCGCGACGCTACAGTCGCGCGTGCACGAGGTGTGGGCGCGCTTCTTCGCGTCGTCGATGAAGGACGACCTGCGCTACACACCGTCCGATTGTTTCGAGACCTTCCCGCTCCCGCCCGGCTACGCCGACGCGCCCGCGCTCGAACATGCCGGACAACGCTACCACGACGCGCGCGCCGCGCTGATGATCGCGCGGGGCGAGGGCATGACGCCGACCTACAACCGCTTCCACCGCGCCACTGACCAGGCCGACGACATCGCGGCCCTGCGCGCACTGCACCACGTAATCGATCGCGCCGTCCTCACCGCCTACGGCTGGCACGACCTCGCCGAGGCCGCGGCACCCGTCTTCCTCGATACCGACGAGGACGACCACCGCTACCAGCGCCGCCTGTTCTGGCCAGCGCCCTTTCGCGACGCGGTGCTCGCGCGGTTGTTGCGCCTGAACCAGGAGCGCGCCCGGATGGAGCAATTGTCATGACCGCCGCCCAAGGAGCAGCCGGCGTCCGCGCCGAGCTCGTCCACCGCCTGCGCCGCAACCTGATCGGGCCGAGCGAGGCGGAGGACGCCGACCTCGCGACCGAGCGGCTTCCGCCCGGCGAGGCGCCGTCGCGCTGGTATCTGTCGGGCTTCATCGCGCCTTCGGGCGAACTGACGCCCGAGTCTGCCATTCCCGCCGACGCATCCGACGACGAGATCGACCCGCTCCTACCCGAACTCGACGAGTGGAACGTCGCCGCCGCCGCCGGCGAGCTCGACGACGCCGAGGCACCAGCCTCGCGCCGCCGCTATCTGCCGAGCGCGATCGGTCTGTCGACGATGGTCGACGCGTCGGTGCGCGCGCTCGACGTGACCGTGAGTTGGGGCGACTACGTCCCCGAACCCCCGCTCCCGCCCGAACTGCTCGGAGCCGGCAGCGACCAGCGCGGCGAGCCCGTCAGCTGGCGGCGCGTGCCTCGTGAGATAACGCTGACGCTCGCACTTCCGCACGCCGACGCAGGCATCGCGCGCACGCCGCTGCCCGGATCAGGCGCGACCGCGCGCTCGGGCGGCGGCCTCGAACTCGCGGTCCGCGCACGCCCGTTCGCACTCACGCTCGCGGACGGCAGCACGCGCGAGGTGCAGGTCGTCACCGTGTTCATCGTCAACAAGCGCGCGGAGCCGCCGTCCGCCTATCGCGACCTGTCCTACGCCTATCAGATCCGGCTCGATCTCGCCTGCGCGTCGGGCTTCGTGCCGCAGGGCGACCTGTCAAGGATCGCGCGCGACGACTGGGACGACCAACTCGCCGACCTCCACTACCGCCACACCGCGTCCTACGCCGCCGGGCTCGGCTGCGCGGCGGCGCATCAGGCCGACCCGGATGGCGCCGTACGCCGCATCCACACCACGCATCTGCCGCGCGCCGCGGTGGAGCGCACCGTGCCCGCGCCGGTGCCGGACGCAACCTTCGGCATGGACCGGCTCGCCGCGCTCGCCCGCGACGACGCCGCCGGCCTGCACGCCGCCCTTACGCCGCTCGTCACCGCCTATACCGCGTGGTCGGCCACGCAAGCCGATGCCGCCACCGCGCCCGACATCGCTGGTGCCGCGCAGCGCGCGCGCACTGCCGCGACGCTGATCGCCGCACAGGAAGAGGCACGCGCCCGCATCGCCGCGGGCATCGCGCTCGTCACGCAGGACCCGCGCGTCCGCACCGCGTTCGAGATCGCCAACCGCGCCGTCGCCGACGCGACCCGCGCGCGCCGCCCCGCCGACACGACGCCATCGTGGCGCCCGTTCCAGCTCGCCTTCATCCTGTTGAACGTCTCAGGCATGGCCGACCCGCGCCACGCCGATCGCGAGATCGCCGACCTGCTGTTCTTCCCCACCGGCGGCGGCAAGACCGAGGCGTATCTTGGCCTCGCCGCCTTCACCATCGCGCTCAGGCGGCTGGGTGCGGCGGGGCTGCTCGGCGCGGGCGTGTCGGTCGTGATGCGCTACACGCTGCGCCTCCTGACGCTCGATCAGCTCGGCCGCACCGCCGGGCTGGTCTGCGCGCTCGAGCTGCTGCGCACTGGTCCCGATTACCTGGACGCGAACGACCGCCCGCTGCTCGGCGACTGGAGAATCGAGATTGGACTGTGGGTCGGCTCGGACGCGAGCCCCAACCGCCTCGGCCGTCGCGGCGACAAGTCGGAGGGCACCGCGGTCCGCCGCGTCCGCGCTTACAAGAGCGGGCGAGACTCACGGGCGCCCGCGCCGATCAAGTCGTGCCCGTGGTGCGACACCGCCTTCACCGCCGACAGCTTTCACTGCGTTCCCAATGCCGACGCGCCGACCAACCTCGAGCTGCGCTGCGTCAATCTCCACTGCGCCTTCACCGGCGACCGCGCGCTGCCGATCGTCACCGTCGACGAGGCGATCTACCGCCGCCTGCCCGCCTTCCTGATCGCCACCGTCGACAAATTCGCCGCCTTGCCGTGGGTAGGGGAAGCCGGCGCCTTCTTCGGCCACGTCGACCGCGCCGACGCGAACGGCTTCTACGGCGCAGGCGAGCCCGGCGTCGGCCGCGCGCTTGATGGCGGACACCAACTCGCCCCGCCCGATCTCGTGATACAGGACGAATTGCACCTGATCTCGGGCCCGCTCGGCACGGTCGCCGGGCTGTACGAGGCGGCGATCGACGCACTCGCCGCGCGGACCGTCGCCGGGCAGCGCGTCCGGCCCAAGATCGTCGCCTCGACCGCCACCGTGCGCCGCGCACGCGACCAGATCCGCGCCTTGTTCGACCGCGCCGAAACACGCATCTTCCCGCCGCCCGGCATCTCCGTGCGCGACAGCTTCTTCGCGCTGACCCGCGCCGAGAGCGACGCCGACCCCGCGCGCTGGTACGTCGGCATCGCCGCGGCGGGACGCGGGCCGAAGCTCGTCTTCCTCCAGGCGCTCGTCACGCTGCTGGGCGCGGCGCAGGGGCTGGCGGACGAGGGCGCTGGCGACACCGACGCGTACCTCACCGCGCTCTGCTACTTCAACGCGCTGCGCGAACTGGGTGGTGCGCGCCGCATCGTCGAGGATGAGGTCGCCAACCGCCTCGCGCATTACGGCACGCGCCGCCGCCGCAACGAACCCGCCGACCACCCCTTCGGCGACCGCACGCTCGCCGAGCCGGTCGAGCTCACCTCGCGCGTCTCGACCGATCAGGTCGCGGCCGCGAAGCGGCGGCTCGAAGCGAGGTCCGGCGCAGAGGGCGCGGAGCCCGTCGACGTGGCACTCGCCACCAACATGATTTCGGTCGGGTTGGACATCGACCGGCTCGGGCTGATGCTGGTGCAGGGTCAGCCCAAGACCGCGGCCGAATATATCCAGGCGACCAGCCGCGTCGGGCGCAACGCGGCACGCCCCGGCCTCGTCGTTGTCGTGCTCAACGTTCATCGCCCGCGCGACCGGATGCATTTCGAGCAGTTCGGTCATTTCCATGATACCTTCTACCGCTCGGTCGAGGCGACCAGCGTCACGCCGTGGTCGCCGCGCGCGCTCGACCGCGCGCTCGCCGCCGTCGTGGTCGCGATCGCGCGTCACCTCGACCCGGCGCTGACGCCCGCCGGCGCGGTCGACGCGCTCGCCAACGCGCTCGCGACGCGCGCGGCGGTGGTGCAACATCTGGTCCAGCGCGCGCCGGAGACGATCGAGGGCGGCCGCACACAGCTCACAGCGACGATCGAGGCCATGCTCGACGATTGGATCGCGATCGCCGCTGATCAAACCGCGGCGGGCGGGCGCTTCACCTATGCCGAACGCCCGCATCGCCTGCTCCACCCGCCGCTCGACCCCGTGCTCCAAAATCTCTCTCCGGCGCAGCAGCGATTTCAGGCCGGGTGGAGCATGCGCGATGTCGAACCCGGCGTCCTGCTCAAACCCCGCAGCCCGATGGGCGAGCGCGTCAGCGGTGCCGGAGACATGTCATGAGCGCCAAACCCGTCACGCTGCGCGCGTCGCAGCTCATCATCGGCTTCGGTCCCGGCGCGATGGTCGACCTGCCGACGCGCTCGGTCGTGATTGGCGGGCTTGATCTCTGGCACATGCGCGAGGCGGGCAGCTGGCGTCCGATCCAGGAACCGCGCGCGGTCGCGGTGCTCGAGGCATTGCTGCGCGGCAACGGACGGCTCGCCGACGATCAGCGGCTCTCGCTTCGCACGCCCCCGGTCCACGACGACGCCCGCCGGACCGCGGGCACCAGCGAGCCGCCGGGCGTCGAGGCGCGCATCTTCCCGGCCTGGTTCGTCGCGCGCGACGCGGAAGAAGCGGGCGAGGTGCGCCGCCGCCGGCTGGTGCGCTGGCGCGACCTCGATCCGCGCGGACGCGCCGACTTTGTCGATGACGATGGCCACCGTGTCGCCGTCACCCCGATCCGTTTCGTCGCCGGCTGCCGCAAGGGGCATCTGCAGGACATCGACTGGGGCTACACCGTCCACATCGGCAGCGAGGAACGCTGTGTTCAGTCGATGTGGCTGGAGGAGCGCGGCACCTCGGGCGATCCTGCCTCCACGCGCGTCGTGTGCGGCTGCGGCAAGTCGCTGTCGTTGAAGGAAGCGCAGGCGAGCGGCATCCTCGGCGCGTGTCGCGGTCGTCGTCCGTGGCTGGTCAGCGACGAACCCGATGGCTGCCGCGAGAACCTGCGCTTCCTCAGCCGCACCGCCACCAACGCCTATTTCCCGCAGGTGCTGACCGTCATCTCGTTGCCGACCGCGGAGGACGATCTCTCCGCGCTGGTCGAGGAACATCTCGACGCGATCGACTGGGTCGAAACAATTGACGAGATGGCGGTGGCGCGCCGTGCCAACCCCGCACTTCGCGCCGCGTTCGACGGCTGGAGCGACGCCGACGTCGTCGCGCGCATCGCGCACATTCGCGTCACCGGGCGACAGGCGCTCGCGCGCGCGCCGAAGGCGGCGGAGTTCGACCTGCTCGCCTCCGGGCTCGACGTGATCGGCTCGGACGCGCCCGATGCGAAGCTACACGCCCGCACGCTCGCGCGCGGCGATTGGGATGGCGACCGCGCGCGACTCGCGCCCGTGGAGTCCGTCGTCGCCGTTCACCGCTTGCGCGAGGTCGCCTGCCTCTACGGCTTCACCCGTTTCGAGGCCGCGCCGACCGCGGTCGACGGTGATCTGGAGGAACTGCACATCGCGGTCGAGGGCGCCGCGCTCGCGACCGAGCTCGAGTGGCTTCCCGCCGCCGAGCAACTGGGCGAGGGCGTGTTCCTGCGCTTCTCCGCCGCCGCGATCCGCGAGTGGCTCGCGCGCCCCGCGGTTCACGCGCGCGGCGACCTGCTGCTGCGCGGGTGGGAGCGCTGGGCCGCGAACCAGCCGTTCGGCGACAAGCTCCACTTTCCCCGCCTCGCTTATTACGCGCTCCACGGTTTCAGCCACGCGCTGATGAACGAGATCGCGCTCGACTGCGGCTATCCCGCGACCGCGCTCAAGGAACGCCTGTACGCGATCGTCGACGACGACGGCGAGCGCTTCGGCCTGCTCCTCTACACCGCCTCCACCGGCGCGCAGGGGACGCTCGGCGGGCTGATCGCGGTGCTGCCGCGCCTGGGTGCGATCATCGAGCGCGCGCTCGACCGGCTCGCGCTCTGCTCGGGCGACCCGATCTGCGCCGAACACGACCCCGACACCCACGCCGACGAACGCGCGCTGAGCGGCGCGGCCTGCCACGCCTGCCTGCTCGTCGCCGAAACCAGCTGCGAAGCCCGCAACCTATACCTCGACCGCGCGCTCACCGCTCCCACCGTGTTGACCGGTGAGGCCGCGCTGTTTGGCCCGGCGACGTGAGCCACGTGCGAAGATTTACAACTTGCAAGAAATCGCGCGCGATCATGTTGATAAGTCGCTTCGCCCGCTTTGACACCCACCCGACCGGCTGGCAGGTTCGCATCATGTTCCGCGCACCGGCAGTTCAGCGATGATCGACTGGCAGGACGAACACGGGACTCGTCACGGCGGCTCGCTGTTCGCCGCCTTCGCCGCGCTGGCGAATGGCGCGGCGTGGAGCTTTCCCGCGCTCCGCCCGCACCAGCGTGAGCCGTGGCACGCCTTCACCGTGCAGGTCGCCGCGCTCGCGCTGATCCACGCCGATCGCGAGGCGCTGCCGCACGACGGGGCCGGATGGCGCGACCTGCTGCTCGCGCTCACCCCCGATTGCCCGGAGGCGTGGGAGCTCGTCGTCGACGATTGGAGCCGCCCCGCTTTGCTCCAGCCTCCGCTCGTCGCCGCGACTGATCGCGCCGCCTACAAGAACGTGCTCGCCACGCCGGACGCGCTCGACATGCTCGTCACCGCCAAAAATCACGACGTGAAGCAGGCGCGCATGGTTCACGCGGGCGAGCAGGAATGGCTCTTCGCGCTCGTCACGCTGCAGACGTTCGAGGGTTTTCTCGGCGCTGGCAATTACGGCGTGTCGCGGATGAACGGCGGCTTCGCGACGCGCATGAGCATGGGCGTGCGACCCGCCGGGGGCGCCGCCGCCGCGTTCGCGCGCGACGTCCGCCGCCTCGTCGCCGACGCACGCGCGCGCCCCAGCCGCCGCACCGGCACGGCGCTGCTGTGGACCGTCTCGTGGGACGGCACGCAGTCGCTCGACTACGCGGGGCTCGATGAACTCTACGTCGAAATCTGCCGCCGCGTCCGCCTGCGCCGCACGGCCGCGGGTAACGTGGAGGCGCTCGCCGCCGGCTCGAAGGTCGCGCGCGTCGCCGCCGCGCTGATGAAAGGGCAGACCGGAGACCCTTGGGCGCCGCTCAAGGCCGACGCGACCGCCAGCCACACGCCGACCGGCGCGGGGTTCGGCTATCGCCAGATCGCGCAACTGCTCGATCCCGCACGCATCACGCGGCCACTGCTCGCGAAAGAGGACGACCGCGACGACGCGGACGCGCTCACCCTCGTCGCGACCGCGCTGGTCCGCGGACAGGGCAAGACCGAGGGGCTGCATCGCCGCGCGATTCGCCTTTCGCGCCTGCACGAGTTGGAGGACGGCGACCTGGCCGCACTCGACCGTGTTGGACAGATCGCCAACAAACGCGCCGCCGAGGCGGGCGAGGCCGGTCGCCGGCTGCGCCGCGCGCTTATCTCGCTGGTGCAGGGCGGACCCGACCAGGCGCGGCTCGACGACGAGGCGGCGAAGAAGAAGACCGCAGCCTGGATGACGCGCTTCGACGCGGGGGTCGACGCCACCTTCTTCGACGCGGCCTTCTGGGCGCAGGCGGCGCGCGACGAGGGCAACCATCTGCTCGCCTGGCGCACCCGGTTGCGCGCGCTCGCCGGTGGCGTGTTCGCCGACGCCGCGCGTACGGCCCCGCGAACGGAGGTGCGCCGCATCCGCGCACACGCCCGCGCGCGCGCACTGCTCGACGGACAAATGGCCAAGTGGATCAAGGACGCGCAACATGGCGAGTAAGCCGCTCGATCGCGACGCCGCCGCCGGCACCGCGCCGAAAGACGTGATGACCTCGATCGCGGGGCAGATCGCGTATCTGCCGGCCGGACACCGCGCTGAGCTGCGCCGCATCTACCTGACCGGCCGCCACGCCGCCGACGGCATCGTCATCGGCCTGCTCCACCGCGCCGGCGTGACCATGCCGGGCGACGCCGCGGCGTTCCATCCGTGGCGGCTGCTGGTCCACGCCGCCGCGCTGCTATCGGGCACCGCCGGCGCGCACCCGCATTCGCGCAGCAAGCGCCTCGGCACCGCGCTTCACGCGATCGGCCTGTCGGAGAACCGGCTGCTCCGCCTTACCGCCACGCGCGGCGACGCGCTCGACGCGCAGGTGATCCGCGCCGTGCGCATGCTCGCACAGGCGGGTGAGCGCACGATCAATCTGTGGACGCTGTTCGATCTCGTCGGCAACGACGAGGCAGCGGCCGAGGAAGCGCGACTTCGCATCGCGCAGGATTATTACGCCGCCAGCGCGCGGTCGGACGAGGGGGATGAGCGTGACCAGTGAAGCCGGCGGCGTGGTGCCGAAGTTCATCCAGATCCACTTTCTCGCCGCCTGGCCGGGCGCATTGCTCAACCGCGACGACGCCGGGCTCGCCAAGCGGCTGCCGTTTGGCAGTGCGATCCGCACGCGCATCTCGTCGCAATGCCTCAAACGCCACTGGCGCATGGCCGACGACGCCCACGCACTTCACGCGCTCGCCCGGCAGAACGGCGTCGAGGGCGTCCGGTCCAAGCTCGCGATCGAGCGCGAGGTGACCGGCCCCTTGCGCGCGCGCTTCGATGAGAAAGCGGTGGACGCAGTCGAGGGCGCGTTCCTGACCAAGTTTTACGGCAAGAACGCGAAGGACAAGCAACAGCGTCAGGCGTTGCTGTTCGGCCGTCCCGAACTCGCCTGGCTGCGCGAACAAGCCGAGCGGCTCCTGTCCGAAAACGCCGATGCAAAGGCCGCGGGCGCCGCAGCGGAGGCGTGGATCAAGGAGGAGAAGGCGAACCTTAACCAGTTGCGCGACCAGAATGTGCTCGCCGCCTCGCTCGAGGCCGCGCTGTTCGGGCGCATGGTGACCAGCGACACGCGCGCAAACCGCGACGCCGCGATTCACGTCGCGCACGCGTTCACGGTCCACCCCGAACAGGCCGAGCTCGATTACTTCACCGTCGTCGACGACCTGCGCGACCGCGAACAGGGCGACGACGCGGGCGCGGCGGGTGTGTTCGATACCGAGCTGACCTCCGGGCTCTATTACGGCTACGTCGTCGTCGACGTGCCGCTGCTCGTCTCCAACCTGACCGGCTGCGCGCGCGCCGACTGGGCCGGCGACCACGACCGCGCGCTCGCGGCCCAGGTGGTCGAGCACCTCGTCCACTTGGTCGCCGAGGTGTCGCCCGGCGCGAAGAAGGGCTCGACCGCGCCGTACAGCCGCGCCGAGCTGGTGCTGGTGGAGGCAGGCGATCGCCAGCCGCGCACGCTTGCCAATGCGTTCCGCGACGCGGTCGAGACGCAGACGCGCAGCTCGAACGGCTCGCTCGGCAACCGCACGGCGGAGAAACTCGCGCGGCACCTCTCCGCGATGGACAGGATGTACGAAACCGGTGAGGCGCGCCGCCACGCCGCATTGCCCGACCTGTCGCTCGACCTGCCGGAGGTGCTGGCGACGCCGATCCCCGGCAGCAGCCTGCGCGATCTCGCCGCCTGGGCGGGCGCTACGGTGCGCGACGCCGCGGTTGCCGCGTGAGGCACCTGCTCGTCGACCTCGACGCGCCGTTGATGAGCTTCGGCGGCGACGTGGTCGACGCCAACGGCGTCGTGCGCGATTTCCCCGCCAAGTCGATGATCGCGGGGCTGTTCGCCAACGCGCTCGGCTGGGAACGCTTCGACATCGACCGGCACGCTGATCTTCAAGCGCGGCTGACGATCGGCGCGGCGCGCGTTGCCGAAGGGAAGCGCGTGCAGGATTTCCAGACCGCCAAACTCGAGGCGAACGACCGCGGCTGGACCACGCGCGGCCGGGTCGAGGGACGCGCGGGCGGCGCCGACACCTACAAGTCGCCGCACATCCGCTTCCGCGACATGGACGCCGACGCGCGCGTGCTGGTGACGTGTCGGCTCGCACCCGCCGACCAGGACGACAGCGCTCCCGATCTCCCCGCTCCCGATCTTGATAGCCTGGCGCACGCGCTCGCCCGCCCCGAACGCCCGTTGTTCATCGGTCGCAAGCCGTTCGTCCCCTCGCGCCCACTGCTGCTCGGCGTCATCGAAGCGGAAACGATCCCCGCTGCGCTCGCCGCCGGCCTCGCTCTGCTGGACGGCGTGGAGCGGCGTGACCGCGTGCGCGCGCAATGGCCCTACGCGGAGCTGACGGGAGCGACACGCGCGCAGGCGGAGGCGGCGGGCGCGCAGGAAGACGCGCTCACCGACGAGCGTCACTGGCCCTCGGGCGTCCACGCCGGGCTTCGCCGCGTCATCCACGGTCGGCTCGACTGGCCGGCGGAGGCGACCGCGTGACGCTCCACCTGCTGCGGATCGGCATCGACCGTCACGCGCTGCAACGCTTCGCGGTCGAGCGGCGGCTCGACGACGACGACGCGGGCTACGCGCTCCACGCCGCGCTCGCCGCGCGCTTCGGCGCCGCCGCGCCGCGTCCGTTCCGCTTTCTGCCCGATCATCCGCGTGGGGCCCACCTGCTTGGCTACGTCGCCGACGCCGCCGCACTTGGCGATGCCGCCGCACTCCCGCCCGCCGACGAAGGCATCGCCGCGATCTTCCCGGGCGATCACCAGCTGCAGCCGATGCCCGACGCGTGGCGCGAAGGCGCGCGCTACGCGTTCGAGGTGCGCGTCCGCCCCGTCGTGCGCTTCGGCAAGCAGGCGCGCGCCGCACGCAGTGAGCGCGGCGGCTGGCAACCGCGCGCGGGCGAGATCGACGCCTTCGTCGCCGCGTGCGAGCGCGCGGTCGCGACTGACAGAGGAGCGGGCGGCGCTCCCGATAGCGACAGCGAGTCCCTGAACATCGGCGGCGTCTCGCGCGAGGCGGTCTACGCCGACTGGCTCGCCGCGCGGCTGAATGGCGCCGCGACGATCGAGCACGCGGCCTTGCGCGACTTCCGCCGCGCGCGCACCCGCCGCAACACGCACGCGGGCAAAAGCAATACAGGCGGGCAGCCACGCACCCGCGCGGTCGAGGGTCCCGATGCGGTCATGGCCGGCACGCTCGCGGTCGCCGACGCCGCCGCCTTCGCCGCGCTGCTCGCCGGTGGCGTCGGCCGACACGCCGCGTTTGGCTTCGGCATGCTCCTCCTCGCTCCACCCGGCCGCGCGGGTTAGATGCTGTCGGGTCGCCTCGGGCTGGAGCGCGCGCGCATTCCGCACGCCGACCGGCACGGGTTGATCTGGCTCGATCGCGGGCGGCTGGAGGTGGAGGACGGCTGCCTGCGCTTCGTCACCACCGGCAGCGACGCGATGGCGGCGGGCGATTACCAGATCCCCTATCACACCATCTCGATCGTGCTGCTCGGGCCAGGCTCCAGCGTGACGCACGATGCACTGCGCCTGCTCGCGCGGCACGGCTGCGCGCTCGCCGCGATCGGTGACGGCGCGGTACGCTTCTACACCGCGCCACCGCTGATGCCCGACACGTCCGCGCTCGCGCGCGCGCAGGTGCGGCGCTGGGCCGATACGAAACAGCGGATGGAGGTCGCGCGCGCGATGTACGCGATGCGCTTCGGCGAGATCGTGCGCACGCGCGACATCGCGGTGCTGCGCGGACAGGAGGGTGCGCGGATCAAGCGTGCCTACGCACTCGCCGCCGAACGCCACGGTATCGCGTGGGGCGGACGCCGCTATGACCGCGAGAACCCGGAAGCCGGCGACCTCGCCAACCAGGCGATCAACCACGCCGGCGCGGCGATGACCGCGGCGGCGAGCGTCGCGGTGGCGGCGGTCGGCGCGATACCGCAGCTCGGCTTCGTTCACGAGGATTCAGGCCAGAGCTTCGTGCTCGATATCGCCGACCTCTACCGTCACGACGTGCTGCTCGACATCGCCTTCTCCGCCGTGCGCGAAGCGCGCGCGGCGGGTGCGGCCCCGGTCGAGCGGCTGGTGCGCAAGCGCGCGGCGCTGCTGTTCCGTCAGCGCAGCGTCATTCCCGGCATGATCGACCGCATCAAGACGCTGCTGATGCCGGGGCAAGAAGGCGAGGTGATCGCAGACGCCGGCGCCGGCGCGGGAAGCGCGGCCGAAAGCAGGCGCGCGCCCTGATGCCGCTCACGGTGATCATCACCCGCGATGTCGAGGACCGCTACCGCGGGCTGCTCGGCTCGGCGATGCTCGAACTGGCACCCGGCGTCTACGCGCAGCCGCGGATGAGCGCGGGCGTGCGCGGCCGCATCTGGGCGGTTGTCGAGGAATGGCACAACCGCCTGCGCCGCGGCAGCATCGTCATGTGCTGGGCCGAACCCGCCTCCGCCGGCGGCCTAGGCCTCGCAACGCTCGGTGAGCCGCCAAAGCACGTCCTCGTCCACGATGCCCTCCTCCTCGTCCAACGCCCCCTTTCGCCGCGATCGACATTACTCAAGTCCTGAGCGCACGCTCATGCTTCTTTGACAATGTGAGCCTATTCAGGCTACTAGCATATAGAGGCTCCCCCGCACCCGCGGGGATCAACCCCGTCGAGTCAGTTTGGCGCGCTCGCCGGCCTTGGCTCCCCCGCACCCGCGGGGATCAACCCTCTCTGCGCGCAAGCTGCTCAGCTTCCAGCCAGGCTCCCCCGCACCCGCGGGGATCAACCCATCGTGCAGGCGTGGTGGGATTTGCAGGACGCGGCTCCCCCGCACCCGCGGGGATCAACCCCATCCCCCCTCCCCCTTCGGGGTCACGTCCCGGGCTCCCCCGCACCCGCGGGGATCAACCCGAGCCGGGCGGATGGGATGCGCTGAAAGGCGAGGCTCCCCCGCACCCGCGGGGATCAACCCACCGCATCGGGCATTGAGCTTGGCACCTACGAGGCTCCCCCGCACCCGCGGGGATCAACCCTTCGCCGGCAGCACGTCGGTGATCGGCTCGAAGGCTCCCCCGCACCCGCGGGGATCAACCCTCCTCGAGCGTCTCACGCCTGCGCACGTGCGGGGCTCCCCCGCACCCGCGGGGATCAACCCTTCGCCGGCAGCACGTCGGTGATCGGCTCGAAGGCTCCCCCGCACCCGCGGGGATCAACCCTCCTCGAGCGTCTCACGCCTGCGCACGTGCGGGGCTCCCCCGCACCCGCGGGGATCAACCCTGTGATGCTCCACCCTGAAAACAGCAGGTGGAGGCTCCCCCGCACCCGCGGGGATCAACCCGGGCACGGCAGCAGCTTCTCGGGTTCGCTTGTGGCTCCCCCGCACCCGCGGGGATCAACCCCTTCACAGCGCCGGCCGCGAGCAGCGCCGAGCGGCTCCCCCGCACCCGCGGGGATCAACCCGAGGTGGAGATGGCCGCTCGCTGCGATCTCGCGGCTCCCCCGCACCCGCGGGGATCAACCCCGACAATCGAGGGCCTGGTCCGGGGCGATCAAGGCTCCCCCGCACCCGCGGGGATCAACCGCGAACATGCTCGACGTCCCGGCTAGGACCGCGGGCTCCCCCGCACCCGCGGGGATCAACCCGCCGAATGGCAGCTCCACCACCGACGTTCCCAGGCTCCCCCGCACCCGCGGGGATCAACCCCGAGGACGACGCCCGGCGGCTGGGCGCGGAAGGGCTCCCCCGCACCCGCGGGGATCAACCCGCGGCCGTGGCAATGGACCGCAGCGTTCGGGCGGCTCCCCCGCACCCGCGGGGATCAACCCCTGATGCACGTCGCCCGGCGGTATGACTGGGAGGCTCCCCCGCACCCGCGGGGATCAACCCCGCGCCATCGCCAATGCGGAAGACCTGTTCGTGGCTCCCCCGCACCCGCGGGGATCAACCCGATAGCCCGAAGGCGGGGCAGCGCGCGGGTTGGGCTCCCCCGCACCCGCGGGGATCAACCCGACCTCGACAATACCGGTGACGATAAGTGGCAGGCTCCCCCGCACCCGCGGGGATCAACCCGCGCTGATCGCCCATGTCCTGACGCGACACACGGCTCCCCCGCACCCGCGGGGATCAACCCCACCAGGTGGAGCTATGAACGCGCTGCTGTTCGGCTCCCCCGCACCCGCGGGGATCAACCCATACACCCGTCGCGTGTCATCGCCTTCCGAGGGGCTCCCCCGCACCCGCGGGGATCAACCGTGGCTGCGCGGGGCGGTAAACGCGACGGCGCCGGCTCCCCCGCACCCGCGGGGATCAACCCTTCTACGTCACCAACCCGAACCTCGGGCGATCGGCTCCCCCGCACCCGCGGGGATCAACCCATTTGCAAGGGCAATTTGCAGGCGCTGGTGTGGGCTCCCCCGCACCCGCGGGGATCAACCCTCGGC
>NZ_FNZZ01000007.1:82208-115627 GCF_900109565.1 Sphingomonas palmae
GCGAGGGCTCCCCCGCACCCGCGGGGATCAACCGGTGTCGAAGCGGACCTCGCACGCCGGGTGCAGGGCTCCCCCGCACCCGCGGGGATCAACCCATATTGTGCCGTCAGCTGTGCCGACGCTGACCGGCTCCCCCGCACCCGCGGGGATCAACCCCAAATCCACCGGTGGTTATCAGATCCGGTGAAGGCTCCCCCGCACCCGCGGGGATCAACCCCCGTTCAAGGCCGGCGACGATCGGCGGGCCGCGGCTCCCCCGCACCCGCGGGGATCAACCCCTAGCGGCGGGCCTGCGCCCCGGAGAGAGCGGGGCTCCCCCGCACCCGCGGGGATCAACCCCGGGCGGGGACGTCCATGCTCACCTGGTTTCCGGCTCCCCCGCACCCGCGGGGATCAACCCCTAGCGGCGGGCCTGCGCCCCGGAGAGAGCGGGGCTCCCCCGCACCCGCGGGGATCAACCCCGGGCGGGGACGTCCATGCTCACCTGGTTTCCGGCTCCCCCGCACCCGCGGGGATCAACCCCTCGATCATGGAAGCGGACCGCGATCGTCGCCGGCTCCCCCGCACCCGCGGGGATCAACCCACCTCGACCCGGCTCACTTCGCATCCTCCCCGGGCTCCCCCGCACCCGCGGGGATCAACCCGAGCGCGACGAGCTCACCGACATGCACGTGCAGGCTCCCCCGCACCCGCGGGGATCAACCCAAGCTGCTGCAGAAGCGCTTCCCGGGCGGGCAGGCTCCCCCGCACCCGCGGGGATCAACCCTTCTTGGTTGGACAGACCGCAGGCGACCGGCAGGCTCCCCCGCACCCGCGGGGATCAACCCTGGGTCCGACGATCAACCTGCGCGGCCTGCAAGGCTCCCCCGCACCCGCGGGGATCAACCCCAGCGCTTACGCGAAGTCAACCTACATCTTTTCCGCTTATCGAACAATCTTCACGCAGAGATAGCCAACGGGCGGATCACCTGCGCCGCCCGCGGACCCGTTTTCGCCTCCTTGAGCGTCAGGATTCGTTGATTATAATTCCAAGATGAAGGTAGCGGCGAGGGCGATGGCAGCGAAGAAGGCGGTTGGTCAGCGATCGTAGCGGGTTGCGGCAGGACGCCAGTTCCTGAGGCGGCCGAAGATGATCTCGATCTGGCTGCGGCGCCAGTAACGGCGCTTGTCATGCTTGAGGGGTTTATTGCGGGATCGCCGCCCCAGAATGCACGGCTGGATGCCCTCTGCCTGAAGCGCGACTCTGATCCAATCGGCGTCGTAGCCGCTGTTGACAGACAGCATTTACATCCAGAGCTGCTCGTCGAGCAGCGCTGCACCGCCAATATAGTCGCTGACTTGGGCCGCCGTCATGACGAAGCTCGTCAGGCGGCCGTTCGTATCGGCGATACCGAAAACCTTCGTGTTCATGCCGCCTTTCGTGCGTCCAATCAGGCGGTCAAGATCCCTTTATGCCGCGTAGGTTCGATGCCGATCGGTGTGCCTTGAGGTAGGTCGCGGTGATCATGATCATATCCGGCTCAGCATGTGCCGCAGCCAGCCCCTCCCATTGTCCGCGTGAAAATGCCTTCCTCTCCCTAGCACCTCCACCGCTGATTGAGTGTCTTGGGCGAGCTAAAGGCGACTAGCGCATCACGCCTTCGCAGCCGTTCGTTAACGAACACAATACCGCAACACCCGCCGGTCCTCCGCTCCAGGCTTACTAAGGCTTTTGGGGAAACAGAGTTGCAACCGCTCCATCTGCTCGTCTCTCAGCCAGAGCGGTCGCTCAATCCCCGTCTCCTCACGAAGCCTGAACCAGACCGCGACGCTCACACGAATGCGTTCTGACTCAAGCCAATGACCCGAGCTGGCCCTCAGACATGCCTCTGTAAGTTGTCGCTAGACCACCGCCCCGACGAAACGACCGATCAGTGCGGTCACGCCCATCGCAATCACACCCCAGAAGACCACCCGCGTCATCGCCGGCAGCATGCGCGCGCCGCCGACTCGGGCGCCGATCGCGCCGAGCAATCCCAGCAGCACCAGCGCGGCAGCGAACACCGCGATTGCGGTCAGGCCGTGCGGCGCCAATACCGCGACCAGCAACGGCAGCGCCGCGCCCGCGGTGAAGGCAGCGGCAGACGACAGGGCGGCCTGGACCGGCCGCGCCGCCAGCTCGTCTGTCAGCCCGAGTTCGTCGCGCATGTGTGCGCCCAGCGCGTCGTGCGCCATCATCTGCTCGGCCACCCGTCGCGCCAGATCGGCGCTGACGCCGCGTGTCTCGTATATCGCGGCGAGTTCGGCCGTCTCCTGCTCGGGCGCACGCGCCAGTTCGCGTCGCTCGCGTGCGAGGTCGGCCTGTTCGGTATCGCTCTGCGAACTGACCGAGACATATTCGCCAGCCGCCATCGACAGCGCGCCGCCGACCAGCGCCGCGCTTCCGGCGAGCAGGATACTCGACATCGTCGCAGTCGGTGCAGCGGCGACGCCCACCAGCAGGCTGGATACCGAGATGATCCCGTCATTTGCACCCAGCACCGCGGCACGCAGCCATCCGGTGCGGTGAACCAGATGGTGTTCGGTAAAGGCTGGCGAAGCAGCCGGCGCGGCGTGCGTAACGGTGACGGACTCATTCATCGCTGCTGTTTCTCGATCCGTTCGTCCAGTTGGGCAACCACGATGCCGAGCTTGCGGATCGTCATGCGGTTGAGCGCCACTCGGCCGCCGGGTTGCAGAAACAAGCGTTGTTCGACCTTCAATCCGTGCCGCATCGTGAAGCGGATTTCGAGCATGTTGCCGCGCGTGATGGCGACGACGGGGCCGACCGCGTCGGTCAGCGTGCCGGCGTAGCGCAGTGGGCCGGTGGGGCGCAGCTGCCAGCGACGATGCTTCGGCGCTCCACCGCCCTGTACCACCTCCTGATCGAGCGTGATCGTGCCCGCCGCATCGACACGACCAATGCCGCGAACGTCGGTAGCGGTCGCGCCGCGCAACACGACGCGCAGCGTGCCGACGCCGTGCGTCTCGCCCGCGAAGAACGCGGCCGGATCGAACACCGGCTCGGGCGCGGCGCGCGGCAACGGACCGGCGCCCGAAACGCAACCGGCCGCTCCGAACGGAACGGCCAGTACTACGAGCAATCGGATCGTGATCCGACCACGCGCGGTCGTCATCAGCCGCCTGGCGCCATGATCGGGCGGCCACCGTTCAGGTCGGCGCCGGTGTTCTGGTCGGTCGGCGTCGGCTGGATCATCGCGCGCATCTGCCACTGATATTTGTCGATGGCGTGCTGGACTTCCTGCAGCAGGTTCGACGTCGTCGGATCGCCGTCCTCGGTCGACTTGATCCCCTGGCCAACCTCGTCGCTCACTACCTTGTAGTTGTGCGCGAACCAGCCGATCACCTGCGCGTCGTCGGTGAAGCCTCCGGAATATTCGGGCACGCGGCTGGTGCGCACGATCGTGTTGGCGCGCCCGTCCGCCGACGCGCCGACCGCAAGCAGTCGCTCCGCCACTTCGTCGGCATATTTGCTGACGCCCTCATAATGCTCCTGCAGCAGCTCGTGCAGCGGATAGTACAAGGTGCCCGACACGTTCCAATGCGCCTGCTTGGTCTGCAATTGCAGCTGCTGGAGCTCGGTCAGCGTCTGCTGCAACGACTGGATCGATGCGCGTTGCGCACCCGCCTGCGGCCCACCGTGTTCACGCGTCGTCACGCTGTTGGTCGGAAAACCGCCGGTCGGTGCCGGACCTTGCGCCAAAGCGGGCGTGGCAAGCGTCGCTGCGAAAAACAGCGTGGCGGAACGAAGGGAAGCGCGCATCGATCATCCTCTGGCTGATCGCCGACACGGGATCGTGCCGGCTGGTGAATGGTCAGAGAACGTGCGGCCATTCGCGCAGTTGTCTAAATTCGCGTTCAGGTTAGCATCGCTGGCGCAATCAGCGACACCGCACTTCCGTGGTCGGCGAAGCGTAGCGTGAAGCGGTGCATGTCGACGATCGCCCTGACCAGGCTCAATCCCAGCCCGACACCGTGACAGTCGCGCCGCCCGCGGTAGAAACGCTGCATGACGAGATCGCGCTCGCCCGGCGGTATCCCCGCACCCTCGTCGGCAACGGTGACGATGACGCCGTCACCCGATTGCCGGGTCGTCACGGTAACGCAACCACCCTTCGGACCGAATTTGATCGCATTGTCGAGCAGATTGGCGATCGCCTCGATCAACAGGCTGGCATCACCCTCGACCATCGTGACAGGCGTAATTGCGCAGTGCAGCCGGACGCCCCGGTCCTCCGCGGTCGGGCGGTACAAATCGCAAGCGTCGGCCGCGACCTGCGCCAGATCGACGGGCGCGAACCGGCTGCGGCGTTCGTGGTCCTCCAGTTCGCGGATGCGCAGCAGCGCGGCGACAATGCCCAGTAATTGGTCGATCTCGACCAAGGCGGCGTCCGCCACTGCCTGAAACTCCCTCGCGTCGTCCGCCTCGCGCATGCCACGCTCGATCCGGGCGCGCAGTCGCGTGAGCGGCGTGCGCAACTGGTGCGCGATGTCGTCGCCGACCGCGCGCACGTCGGCGACGAGCGATTGCAACCGGTCGAGCATCGTGTTGATGTGCGACGACAGCAGGTCGAAGCTATCTGGGCGGTGCGAGATCGGCAGCCGCTCGGCGAGATTGCCGGCGACCACGCGCTCGGTCACTTGGCGCACGGCATCGACCTGTCGCGCGGCGCGTCGCCCCGCGATCAGCCCGAACCCGATCGCCAGCGCGAAGCCAGGCAACAGCCCGATCAGCAGCGCGTGCTCGGCGATCCGCAGCGCTTCCTCGGCATCGTCCAGGTCGAACCCGGTGAGCAATTGCTGACCGCCCGGCAGCGGGCACAAGGTGACGCGCGCCACGTCGCGCTGCTTGCCCGGCAGCTCGGTCGGGGTAAGCGTGGTCGTGAAGGCGCGCGATCCACCGGCTGGAGCCACCGGGCGATCGGCGATGTTTCCATCGATCAGCCGTCCCGATGCGTCGAACAGGGCCAGAAACCGCTCCCGGTGAATGTCGCGCGTCAGCATCTCGCGCAACTCCTCCGTTCGCTCGCCGATCGGCGTCAGCGCGAAGAACCGGCAATCGCTCGCCATCGATTGTTCGAGATCGCGCGCGTGGCTGGCGTTGAGCAGCGCCCAGAAGATCGCCGCCGCGACCAGCGACTGGACGATCATCAGCGCCGCGATCGCGCCGCCCCAGCGCAGCGTCGCGCGCGCGCGCGGATCAGCCGGGAACATCGAAGACATAGCCTTGGCCACGCACGTTGCGGATCATCGGCGCTTCGCCCTCGGCATCGACCTTGCGGCGCAGACGACCGATGTGGACATCGACGACGTTGCTGTTGGGCTCGAACGTATAGCCCCAGACATCGCGCAGCAGCAGCGAGCGCGTGACGATCTGCCCGGGGCGGCGTGCGAGATATTCGAGCAGCTTGAGTTCGCGCGGCAATAGGTCGAGCGCGCGGCCGGCGCGGGTCGCCGATCCGGCAAGCAGGTCGAGGTCTAGCGGGCCGACGATCAGTCGCGTTTCACGCGGGTCGCTCGGGCGACGCAGCAGCGCCTCGACGCGCGCGACCAGTTCCACCAGCGCGAACGGCTTCGGCAGATAATCGTCGCCGCCCGCGCGCAGCCCCCGAACACGGTCATCGAGGCTGCCGAGCGCGCTCAGCACCAGGGCGGGTGTACGGCTGCCCGCGGCGCGCAATCGGGCGATCAGGTCCAAGCCCTCACCATCGGGCAGCTGGCGATCGACGATCAACAGGTCGGGCTCGCCGTCGCGTGCCGCCTCCAGCGCGTCACCGATCAGCGGGTAATGCGTGACGAGATGGCCGTTGCGGCGCAGCTCGAGTGCGATCTCGTCGGCGGTACCCCGGTCGTCCTCAATCAGTCGAATGTGCGCCACGTCACCTGCCTTCCGCAGATCAATGCTTCAATCAAGCGGCAGTTCAGAGTGTGAACTGTGATTTAATCGCATGCCACAAGGCTCACAGCTAAGACGACGATGATGTCGCGTGGAGCGAACATGATGTCGAAGGCGAACTTGTTGTCCGCATCAGTGTCGTCCGTTGCCCAGTGCGGGGTAGAACGTGCACGACTGAAGCTTCGTCCAGTACCAACGCAGCAACGCGCGTGATGCGGTATTCGGTCGCCTTGGTTGGCCTGGCAGCGATAGCGATGCCGACCTCGGCGCAGGCGCGCGACCGCGACTGGGACCGGGCGAGCGGGGTCGCGCGCGACGCATTGGTCGCGGCCGCGCTCGGCGTGCCGGCGATTCAAGGTGACTGGCGCGGCGACCTGATGGCGGCGGGCAGCATGGCCGCCGCGGGGGGCACCACCTTCGTGCTCAAGGAACTGGTCCACGAACGCCGGCCCGACCGCAGCGACGATCGCAGCTTTCCGTCAGGACACACGTCGATCTCGTTCGCGGCGGCGACGACGCTGGAGAAACGCTATGGCTGGCAGGCCGGGCTTCCCGCCTATGCGGTCGCTACCTTCGTCGGCGTCGCGCGCGTCGTGGCCTCCAAACATTACGTTCACGACGTGGCGGCGGGCGCCGGGATCGGGGTGTTGAGCGGGCTGCTGCTCACCTCCGCGCACGACGATCGCGTCCGGCTGACGCCGTGGGGCGCGCCCGGCGGCGGCGGTGCCGCGCTCGCCGTACGCTTTTGAGGAGCGCTGCCGATGTCGCCTGGTCGTCACGAGCTTCGGACAGAGCGTCCTGAGGGGCATCACCTCGCAAACAGCGAGATAGCTTTCATGCCGCAATCGCCTCAACGCGACCGGCCTTCGCTCGATCTCAGCCGGATCGACGACGCCGTCGTGTCACCGTCACTGCCACGCGAATTCTATTTCTACGCGACCTGGGGTGTTCTGCTGATCATCATGTCGGTGATCAGCCTGCCATTTCAGCGGCTGGGCGACTGAGCAGGTCGTTCCTGATCCCGCGGCTCCTCCGATCGGCGTCGGAACTCGCCACTCAAACGACATCTTTTTACAGGCGATTACCCGCCCGGCTCTGACCGATATTCTAGGGCGCAAAGCCCTTTACCCGCGTCATCGCCGCGGCGGCGACCAGCATCGTCGCGGCGGCGAACGCCATCGTCCAGATCGGCTCGCCCGGGAAGAAGTGCTTGGTGATCGACCCCATCACGGTTGCGACCAGCAGTTGCGGCACTACCACGAACACGTTGAACAATCCCATGTAGACGCCCAATTTGCGCTGCGGCAGCGCGGAGGCGAGGATCGCGTAGGGCATGGCGAGGATTGTCGACCAGGCGACGCCAATCCCGACCTCGCTCAAGAGCAGCCAGCGGTGATCGGGCACGAAGAAGATGCTCGCGAAGCCCGCTGCCCCGCAGACCAGCCCGACGATGTGCGTGCGCGCCTGCCCGATGCGACGCGCGAGCAGCGGGATCAGCACCAGCGCCGACACCGCCGCGACCCCGTTATAGGTCGCGAACAGCACGTCGACCCAGCTCGCGCCCTCCTGATAGCCTGCGCTCCCCGCATTCGCCGCGCCGAAGAAGCGCCCGGTCACCACCGGCGTCGTGTTGATCCACATGATGAACAGCGCCGACCAGCTGAAGAACTGCACCAGCGCCAGCCGCTTCATCAGCGTCGGCATGCCTGAGAAATCGCCGACGATATGCCCCAGCATGCCCGCACCCTGCCCGCCACGTGCGCGCCGGACCGCGACCAGGCTGGCGACGCCGTAGGCGGCGAGCAGCCCGCCGAGCAGATACACTTCCTTCTCTAGCCCCGTCAGCGCCACCAGCGTGACGACCGCCGCGCCGGCAGCGATCCACGCGAGGCACGCCGCATCGCTGCGCGCGGCGAGCACGCGCAGCACGTGCGCCTCCTCGCCCGCGTCGGCCGCGCCGTCGAACCTCGCCAGCTCGTCGGGCGAGTATTCGCGCGTCGACATTACGGTCCAGATCACGCTCGCCAGCAATGCCGCGCCGCCGAACCAGAAGGCGTAGCGCACCGAATCGGGGATCGCGCCCGCGGCTGCGACGTTCGACACGCCTAGCCGCTCGAGCATCCAGGGAAAGATCGAGCCCACCACCGCGCCCGCACCGATGAACGCGGTCTGCACGCCGTAGCCCGCGGCGTGCTGATCCTTGTCGAGCATGTCGCCGACGAAGGCGCGGAACGGCTCCATCGACACATTGAGCGACGCATCGAGCACCCACAGCATGACGGCGGCAACCAGCAGCACCGGGCTCTCGGGCATAATTAGCAGCGCGATTGCAGCAAGCAGCGCGCCGGCGAGGAAATACGGCCGCCGCCGCCCCAGCCGCCCCAGCCACGTGCGGTCGCTCAAATGCCCGATCACCGGCTGCACCAACAGTCCGGTCAGCGGCGCCGCTACCCAGAGCGCGGGCAGGTCATCGAGGCTGGTGCCGAGCGATTGGAAGATCCGGCTCATGTTCGCATTCTGGAGCGCAAAGCCGATCTGGATGCCGAAGAAGCCGAACGAGATGTTGAGCAAGCCGAGCAGACTTTGCCGCTTGCGCCGCTCAACCGCGCCCTGTGCCTCGATCGCTGCCGCTACGCTGGCCATCCAGTGTTCTCCGTTTACCGGCGCGCGAGCGCGGCGGCGTGATCGCCGAAATTGAGCAAGCAGCCGTCCAGCAGCCGGTCGATTGCGGCCGTATTGGTCGGCGCGAGCGCGGGCCTGAGCCGCGCGTCGTCGGGGAACGTACTGTAACCCGCGAACAGCACCTCCCATGACAGGGCCGAGTAGAAACCTGCTAAGTCGCGCCGTGTCACCTCCGCGGCGACGTCGCGCCCGGTGAACCACGCGGTCATGATCGCCTTGAGATCATCTGACAGGTGATTGTTGGCGGCGTTGGCGTGCCAGAAGTCGGTGTCGTGGCGCTGGTTCAGACGATAGTGCGCGACGATGTAATCGCGCACGCCCTCGAAGCGCCGCGCGATTTCGGCGTTGAACGTGTCGCGCCGCGCGGGCGTGCCCTGCCCCTCCTCGTACGCGTCGATGAAACGCTCGACCGTCGTCTGCGTCAGGTGCAGCGCGGTCGCCTCCAGCGGCTCGATGAAGCCTTGTGCCAGACCGATCGCGAGGCAATTGGCGTGCCACGCCTCTTCGACGCGCCCGACCTTCATCGTCAGGTGCCGCGCCGCCACGTCGGCGTCGAGCAGTCCCAGGTGGCGGCGCAACTCGGTCTCGGCCGCATCCGCCGACAGGTGATCGGACGCGTAGACGTAGCCGTTGCCCGTCCGCGACGTGAGCGGGATCGCCCAGGCCCAACCGCTCGACAGCGCGGTCGCCGTCGTGTGCGCGTCAATCGGCGCGCCGGCCTTGCGCGGCGTCGGCAGCGTCACCGCACGGTCGCAGAACAGGTTACGCGCGAACGGCACGAAGCGCACGCCGAGCGCGCCTTGCGCGATAACGGAGCGGAACCCGCTCGCATCGACGAAGATGTCGCCCGTCAGCCGCTCGCCCCCCGCGAGAATCAGCGCGGCGATGTCGCCGCCGTCGCCCAGTTCGACCGTGTCGACGCGCGCCGCGACATGCACGACACCTTGCGCCAGCGCGTGATCGCGCAGCACCGCGCCGACCTTGTGCGCGTCGAAGTGGTAGCCGTAGCCGACCTCGAACGGGAAATGCTCGGGCGCGATCGGCGCGCGGTGCGCCTCGGCGAGCCGCGTGTTAAGAAAGAAGCGGTCGGGATGCGCATCGACCGCGCGGCCCGTCCGCCGCGCGAGTGCGCAAGCGTGGAACGCCCCCGCGGTATGCAGGTCGATCGCGCTCGCGAACGGGTGGAAATAGCTGGAATAGCCCGCGCGGGCCGACCAGCCGTCGAAGCGGATGCCGGTCTTGTAGGTCGCGTCCGCCGCGGGCATCCACGCATCCTCGGCGATGCCGAGCCGCGCGAACAGTGCGCGGAGCTGCGGGGTCGATCCCTCGCCGACCCCGACGATGCCGATCTCGGGCGCCTCGACCACGGTCACGCGCGCCCGCGGCCAACGTGCCGCGAACAGGCACGCCGCCATCCACCCCGCAGTACCGCCGCCGAGCACGACGACACGCGGGGAGAGAGGCGGCGCGTCGCGCATCAGCGGCGAATACGCCCGCCCGGCGCGACGAAGCGGATCGCCTGCCCGCCGCCGGGCGCCAGCTTGATCGTCAGCGTGTCACCCCCGCGCACCTTGATTGTCTCGATCTTGATCGAGTGGCGCGCCTCGGTCTTGTAGTCCGCGTCGTCGCCGTCGCGGTACACCTGCGCGGTGTAGGTCTTGCCCTTGTCCAGGAAGTCGGTCGCGACCGTCAGCGTGCGCGCATTCTCGTCGGTGATGCTCCCCAGGTACCAGTCGTTCGACCCACGATCCTTGCGCGCGACCGTTACGTAATCGCCGACCTCGCCGTTCAGCACGCGCGTGTCCGACCAGTCGACCGGCACGTCGCGGATGAACTGGAACGCGTCCATGTGCTTGGCATAATTCTCCGGCGTGTCCGCTGCCATCGCGACCGGCGAGTAGATCACGACGTATAGCGCCAGCTGCTTCGCCTCGGTCGACTGGAGCGGGCTGCCCTCCGATCCGGTCAGGCTCAGCACGCCCGGCGTGAAGTCCATCGGCCCGCCCAGCCACTGCGTGAAGAACATGTTCGTCTCGTGCTCGGGCGGGTTCTTGCCCGGCCAGGCGTTGTACTCCATGCCCCGGCCGCCCTCGCGGCTCAGCCAGTTCGGGTAGGTGCGGCGCAGCCCGGTGTCCTTGACCGGTTCGTGGCTGTCGATTCCGATGCGGTATTTGGCGGCGGTCTCGACCACGCGGCTGTAGTGATTCACCATCCACTGCCCCTCGTGCCACTCGCGGTGCTTGGAGCCGTCGGCATCGACGCGCTCGATCTCGCCCGCGTCGGTGACGTAGCCGGTCTTGATCGCGGGAATGCCGTGATCGCGCGCGAACTTGAACGCGCGGTCGAGCTGCGCGTCGTAATGGCTCGCCGACCCGCCCGTCTCATTGTGCCCGATCAGGTACACGCCCTTCGACTTGGCGTAGCGCGCCAGCTCGTCCGCATCGAAATCGGGCGTCGGCTGGTCGAACTCCATCGCGTTGCCGTCGCCGAACCAGTCGCCGTTCCAGCCGACGTTCCACCCCTCGACCAGCACGCCCGGGATCCGGTTCGCCGCGGCGAAATCGATGTAGCGCTTGACGTTGGCGGTGGTGGCGCCGTGCTTGGGCCCGGTCGCCCAGGTCCAGTCGCCCTTGATCATGTTCCACCACACGCCGACGAACTTGCCCGGCTTGATCCAGCTCACGTCGCCCAGCTTGTTGGGCTCGTTCAGATTGAGCTCGATGTGGCTCATGTAGAGGCCCGGCGCATCGTCGGCGATGATGATCGTCCGCCACGGCGTCGCGAACGGCGCGTCGCGGCTGACCTTGGGCGCGCCGGACCCGGGCGTCAGCACTGCCTTTAGCGTGGTGGTGCCCGCGACCTGCGCCAGGTTCATCGCCGAATAATCGACCAGCGCCGCCTCGTGGATCGCGACGTGCGTGCCGCTCGCCAGCTTGGCGGTGAAGACGGTCTGCGCGGTGCCGACCGCGCTTACGGGCGTCTTGTTGTAGAGATACTCCTCGCGGTTCCACTCGAACGCGGGCTTCCACCACGCGGTGCCGTCCTCCGCGAGCGCGAACTGGGTCAGCTCTTCCGCTATATTGGCGTGATGCAGATTGGGCTGGTCGGGGAAGGAGTAACGGAACCCCACGCCATCGTCGAAGATGCGGAACGTGACCACCATCTCGCGGTTGAGGTTCTTGGTCTCGCGCAGGCGGACAACCAGCTCGTTGTGGTTGTCGCGGATCGTCTTCCACTCGCCGAACGGCTGCGTCCACGACGTGTCGCTTTTGCTCTGCGAGGTCGAGACGAGCGCCAGCGCGCGATCGATCTTGCGCGCATCGGTGAACAGGAAACCGAGCGCGCTGGGGCGGATCACCGGCTTGCCGCGGCGTGCAATCGCGTAGGTCGCGCGCCCGTCGCCGTCGATCGCGACCGACACGGTGATCGACCCGTCGGGCGAGCTGCCGCGCGCGACGACATTGTCGCCCGGCGACGGCACGCCCGCGCGCGTATCCTGCGCGAGCGCGACCGCGGGTGTCAGCGCGGAGGTGGCGGCGGCGAGCGCCAGCAGAAGGGTCTTCATGAATGTTCCTTTCGCGCGACCAGCGCGCCGTAGGGGGCAAGCTCGGCGCCAGTGACGCCGATCGAGAGCAAGGGGGAGAGGTCGGCGGCACCCGCCCACACCTGCGGCTTCGCCGACAGATTGAAGCCGCAGACGACGCGGTCATTGTGGTGGTTGCGCGCGAACACCAGCAGCGCGTCGTCGGCGTGGATGACCTCGAACGCGCCGAGCCTGAGCGCCGCCTCCTCGCGCCGGAGCGCCAGCACGGCCCTCGTCCAGTGGAGCAGCGAGTACGCGTCCGCTTCCTGCACGTCGACCGCGAGCGCCGCATGGTCCTCGCCCAGCGGCAGCCACGGCTGCTCGGTCGAGAAGCCGAGGTGAGCGGCATCGTGCTTCCACGGCATCGGCGTGCGCGCGCCGTCGCGTGACAGCGTCAGCGGCCAGTTGGCGATCGCCTCCGGGTCCTGCAGCAGCTCGAACGGCACGTCGACCTGCGTCAGTCCCAATTCCTCGCCGTAATAGAGAATTGGATTGCCGCGAAGGCAGCCGAGCAGCAGCATCTTCATCCGCGCAAACGCTGGGGCATGCTCGGGCGCGCACCAGCGCGAGATCGCGCGCGGCGCGTCGTGGTTCTCGAACGCCCAGCTTGGCCAGCCGACCCGCGGCTCATCTGGCCATTTCGTCACCGCGTCGACCACGGTCGCCGGGGTCAGCGCGGGCGCGTAGAGGAAGTCGAACCCGTAGGAGCTGTTCAGCCGCCGATCGTCGGCGGTGAACAGCTTGCGCTCGCGGTCGCTGTCGGGACCGCCGACCTCGGCCACGGTGAAGCGGTCGTCATACTCGTCGAACACCGCGCGGACGCGCTCGATGAACACCGGGATGTCGGCGTGGCTCTGGTTGTAGCGGTGTTCCTGGAAGTCGAACGGCCGCGTGCGCGTACCCTTGTCGGTCGCGGGCGGATTGTCGGTGAAGGCAGGATCGTACATCAGGAAGTTGAGCGCATCGAGCCGGTAGCCGTCCGCACCGCGATCCAGCCAGAAGCGCGCCACGTCGAGCAGTGCGGCCTGAACGTCCGCGTTGTGGCCGTTGATCTGCGGCTGTTCCTTGAGGAAATTGTGCAGGTAATATTGCCCGCGCCGCGCGTCCCACGTCCATGCCGGGCCGCCGAACACCGACTGCCAGTTGTTGGGCGGGCTGCCATCCGCCTTCGCATCGCGCCAGACGTACCAGTCGGCGTGCGCGCTCGTCCGGCTGGCGCGGCTGTCCTTGAACCACGGATGCTGGTCCGACGTGTGCGCCCACACTTGGTCGAGCAGCACCTTCAACCCCAACGCATGCGCGCGCGCCACCAGAGCGTCGAAATCATCAAGCGTGCCGAACACCGGGTCGACGTCGCAGTAATCCGACACGTCATAGCCGAAATCCGCCATCGGCGAGGTGAAGAACGGCGAGATCCACACCGCATCGACGCCGAGCGAGGCGACATAATCCAGATGCGCGGTGATGCCGGGCAGGTCGCCCACCCCGTCGCCGTTCGCGTCAGCGAAGCTGCGGGGATAGATCTGGTACACCACCGCGCCCTTCCACCAGGGCTCGTTCGTCGTCGTCGTGTCCCTCACTTCGTTCCCCCAAGCGCGCACACCGCGTAGCCGAACGCGGGCAGCGTGACACGCAGCGATCCGGGTGCGGCGACGCGCGCGGCGCAGCCGCTGCCCGCCAGCACGCGCGCGGTCGCCGCGTCCGGCTCGACCTCGATCAACCGCTCGATCGGCGCTCCGCTGGTGTTGAAGGCGAGCAGTATCTCGGCATTCGTGGTTGGATCGAAGCGCGAGATCGCGAGCAACCCCGGCTTCTCCTCGCGCGCGCGCAGCACCTGCCGGCCGCGCGTCAGCGCCGGTGTCGCGACGCGCACCCGCGCGAGCGCTGCGGTTTGCTTGAACAGCGGATTGTCCTGCCCGAAATGCGCGGTCGCGGTGGTCGTCGTCGTACCGAGCAGGCGATTGTCGTTGTAGCTCGCCACCTTGCTCGCAAACATGTCCTCGCGCGCGTCCTGGTCGTTGCCGTCGCCGGTGAAGCCCTGCTCGTCGCCCGAATAAACCGTCGGCACCCCGCGCAGGCTCAGCAGCATCGCGTTGCCCAGCATCACGCGGTGCATCACCTCGTCGTCGCCTGCCTTGGGAAACGCCTGGCGGACGTAATAAGCGAAACGGCCGTTGTCGTGATTGCTGACGAAGGTCGGCAATTGCTGCGCAGCAGCGGCACCGCCTTCGTACAGCGGATCGCCCTTGAACAGCACCTCGAACGCGTCGGTGCCGCGCGTGCCCGCGACCGTCTCGATCACCGCCTGGCGGAACGCGAAGTCGAGCACCGCGGGCAGCTTGTCGACGCGCGTGTGCTCGGCGAGTGCGCCCGGATCGACCGAACCGTGCGACACCTCGCCGAAAATGTGGAAGTTCGGGATGCCCTTTGCCTTCGCGCGCGCCAGCATCGCGGGCACGAACGCCTGCCAGAACTCCGGGTTGACGTGGCGCGCGGTGTCGATGCGATAGCCGTCGACGCCGAACCGGTCGATCCACCCGCCGAAGATGTCGATCATCCCCGCCAGCACGCGCGGGTTCTCCGTCATCAGGTCGTCGAGCCCGACGAAATCGCCCATCGTCGAACTCTCGTTCTCGAACGTGGTGTTGCCGCGATTGTGGTACAGGCGGATGTCGTTGAGCCAGTCGGGCGACTTGGCGTGCTCGTCACCTTTCGCCAGGAACGGCGTATAGGCGTAGCTGGGGTCAGTCAGCTTTGCAAAATTCGCCGCGGTCCGCACGTCGTCGCCCGCGAAGCCGGCATTGATCGCCGGGCCGTTCACCCCGCCGCGGCGCTGGTAGGGATAGTCTGCACGGCTACGATACGCGCACGCGCCGCATTCGCGGTACTGGATCACATCGGCGGTGTGATTGACGATGATGTCCATGTACACCTTGATCCCGCGCGCGTGCGCGGCATCCACCAGTGCCTTGAACTCGGCGTCGGTGCCCAGGTGCGGGTCGACGTGGTTAAAATCGGTGATCCAGTACCCGTGATAGCCCGCGCTCTCCTGTCCGGGTGCGCCCTGCACGGGCTTGTTTTTGAACACCGGCCCGACCCAGATCGCGGTCGCGCCGAGCGCCTGGATGTACGGCAACCGCCGCATCAATCCCTTCAGGTCGCCACCGTGATAGAAACCCTTCGACGTCGGATCATAGCCGGTGCGCAACCGGTCGCCGGTCAACCCGCCACGGTCGTTGGATGGGTCGGCATTGTCAAACCGGTCGGGCAGCGCGAAATAGATCACCTCGTCCTGCGGCAACCGAGCGCGCATCGCCTGCACCGTCGCGGTCGGGTCCGACGTTTGCGCCGCTGCAGGCGCCCCCAGCGCCAGCGCCGTCGCCGCGAGCATCGCCCGCCTCATCCTGCTCCGCGTCATCGTCTACCCCTCCCGGTTTGGGCAGCGGTTTGCGGCGCGGGAGCGTGCTTGCCAAGCGCGCAGCATACGTATTCACACGCGGCACCGACCCGCCTACACTGCCGGCAACATATTGAGAGGAAAGACCGCCGCCGTCATGGCGCGTACCCCCCGCCCTTCCAGTGACCGCCCGACCTCGTTCGACATCGCCGAGCTCGCCGGCGTGTCGCAGCCGACCGTGTCGCGCGCGCTGCGTGGCGACAAGACGGTCAGCGAGCGCACGCGCATGCGGATCGAGGCGATCGCGCAGCAGCTCAACTACCGTGTCGACCGCGCCGCCTCGTCGCTGCGCCGCGGCGAGGTGAAGACGCTGGCGCTCCTGTTCTTCGAGGACCCGCTGCCCGACGGGTCGAACATCAACCCGTTCTTCCTCGCGATGCTCGGCTCGATCCTGAAGACGTGCAGCCAGCGCGGCTACGACCTGCTCACCTCGTTCCAGCGCTGGTCGGCCGACTGGCACATCGATTACGAGGATGCGCGCCGCGCCGACGGCGTCATCCTGCTCGGCTACGGCGACTGGGAAGATTACCGCGCCCGCGTCGAACAGTTGGTCGCGCAGCGCACGCGCTTCGTGCGCTGGGGCGCGCCGAGCGAGGTCGGTACGACGATCGGGTGCGACAACATCGCGGGCGGGCGCATGGCAGGCGAGCACCTGATCGCGCACGGCTGCCGTCGCATCGCCTTTATCGGTGCGGCGAGCCACCATTATCCCGAGTTCCGCGACCGCTACGCCGGACTCGCCGAGGCACTGCGCGCCACCGGGCTGCCGGTCGATCCCGCGCTTCACGTCGACGCGCTGTCGGTCGAGCAGAAGGGCTATGAGGCGGTGCAGCGGCTGATCGCGCGCGGGGTCGTGTTCGATGCCGTCTTCTGCGCCTCCGATCTGATCGCGCTAGGCGCCTTGCGCGCGCTTGCTGAGGCCGGGCGATCGGTGCCCGCCGACGTCGCGCTGATCGGCTTCGACGACATTCCCGCCGCCAGCCATACGAACCCGCCGCTGACCACCGTAGCGCAGGATTACGGTCGCGGCGGCGCCGCGCTGGTCGACACGCTGATCCGACAGATCGCGGGCGAGCCGACCGAGGACCTGCTGCTGCCCTCGCGCCTGGTGGTTCGCGCCTCCGCCTAGACGCTGGCGCGCGCTGCGCAATGCTGCGCAACAAAAGCGTCGTGCCGCGGCATCTGCGCCGCCTCGCGCGCGATCAGCTGCCGCATCAACTCCAGGTATTCGTCATTGTCGGCGCGCGTTTCCGCGTCGGCGATCGGGTGATAGCCGTGCGGGATCACGCCCTGCCCGATCAGCACCTGGATCCACGCGACCTCGGTGAACAGCTCCTCGTGCTCGCGCGTCACGTGCGCCTGTTCCTGCCACAAGGCGATCTTGTGGCGGAGCGTGTCGGGCAGATCGGCGGCGCGGCGTTCCTGCCAGAACGGCTCGTCGCGCGCGTTCGCCCAGTAATGCAGGATCAGGAAGTCGCGAATACGCTCGTATTCGAAATCAGCCTGCCGGTTGTACTCGTCGCGCTGTACCTGGCCTGTGGCACGCCCCGGCAGCATCTTGAGCAGCCGCGCGATCGCGGTCTGGACGAGGTGCAGGCTGGTCGACTCGAGCGGCTCCATGAACCCCGACGCAAGGCCGACCGCGACGACATTGCCGCGCCACATCTCGCGCCGCTTGCCGGTCGTGAAGCGGATCGGCCGTGGATCGCCCTCCGCCGCACCATCGAGATTGGCGAGCAACTGCGCCGCCGCCGCATCGTCGGAGAGATGCGCAGAGGAATAGACGATGCCATTGCCGGTGCGATGCTGCAGCGGGATGCGCCACTGCCACCCCGCGCCGTGCGCGGTCGCGCGCGTGTAGGGCGTAAAGTCGGTCGCTCGCGCTGACGGCACCGCCAGCGCGCGGTCGCACGGCAGCCAGCGTGTCCAGTCATCGTAGCTCGCACCCATCGCCTCGCCGATCAACAGTGCGCGGAACCCGGTGCAGTCGACGAACAGCGTGCCCTCGACGCGTGCGCCGCCGTCCAGCACCAGCCCGGCTACGTCGCCCGTCTCACCGCTTCGCTCGACCGAGACGATCCGTCCCTCGACGCGCTCGACCCCGCGCGCTTCCGCGAAGCGGCGCAACAGCCGCGCGTAGAGCGCCGCGTCAAAGTGGAACGCGTAGGGCATCGCCGGCAGCATCGCGGCGGTGCGCGCAGGCCCGCGCTGCATCCGGTTCGCACGCGCCGCCACTTCGTTGAGCGAATAGTCACCCAAGGCTGCGATCTCCCCGTCACGCTCGGCGCGCGCGCGCAACCAGCGGTGGTGAAAGCCCAGCAGCCCTGACTCGCGCCCGACATCGCCGAACGCGTGCATGTATCGCTCACCCGGACGGGTCCAGCCGGCGAACTCGATGCCCAGCTTGAACGTGCCGCCAGTTGCCCGCAGGAACGCGTCCTCGTCCAGTCCCAGCGCCTGGTTGAACAGCTGGATTTGCGGGATCGTCGCCTCGCCGACGCCGATCGTGCCGATCGCCTCCGATTCGACCAGCCGTATGCGATAGGCGTTGGGCGGCAGGAAGTGCGCGAACGCGGCGGCGACCATCCAGCCCGCGCTGCCGCCGCCGGCGATGACGATATTGGTCGGGGTCATGCCATTCTCCTAGCTGCGCGCTTGGCCGGCTTCAAAGAAAAGGCCGCCGACATCGGGGGGCGATGCCGACGGCCAATGTCCGGATCAGTACGATCGAACGCGGATCAGAGCCGGATGGCTCAGAACTTATACGTCACCCCGACGTAGTAATCGCGGCCGTAGCGCTGGTAATCGATCACCTGACGCTCGTCGCCGTTCTGATAGGTGACGAACGGGCGATCGGTCAGGTTCTTGCCCTGCACCATCACCGACAGGCCGCTCAGCGGACCGTCCTTGAACTCGTACCCGATCTGCGCGTCGAGGATCGCTTCCTCCTTCGCGGTGCGGAACGTCGGGCTCGCCGACAGGCCCGCGACCTCCGCTAGGAACGACGAGCGGTAGCGATAGTTGGCGCGCGCCTGGAAACCCCATTTCTCGAAATAGATCGTGCCGCTTCCGGTCCAGTCGGACAGGCCCGGCAGCGTGATCGGGCTCGGGTTGTTGGCGTAACGGATCGTCGAGTCGGTGTAGTTGCCAGTTACGAACGCGCCGAACCCGTCGAGCGCCGGCGTGATCATGCGGAACGGCAGCGACAGCGTCGCCTCGACGCCCAGCACCTCGCCGCGGCCCGAATTGTCCGGGCGGCTGACGGTGCCGATCTGCTGCCCCGCCGCGATCGCCTGCGCCTGCTGCGCCGGCGTCAGCGCGCCGAGCAGGTCGGAGAAGTCGAACGCGATCGTCGTCGCCGGGTTCACGAAATCGTCCAGCTTTTTGAAATAGCCCGACAGCGCGACGTAGCCGCCGCCGCTGCCGAAATACTTCTCCAGCGACACGTCGATGTTGGTCGACTGATACGGACGCAGCGACGTGTTGCCGCCGTTCGAACTGAACACCGGATTGAGGGCGATCGGCAGCACGCCAACGTTCGCCGGATTAACCGTCACGTCCTGCGTCACGCGCTCCTGGTCCAGACGCGGGCGCACCATCGTGCGCGACGCGCCGAGCTTCACGTAGCCGCCCTCGATCAGCTCGACCGAGAAGGTGGCGGACGGCAGCACGCGCCAGAATTTCGCACCCTCGTTCGCCGGCGCGATCGTGACGACGCCGTTCGTCAGCCCCGCAATCTGCCCGTCCGAGCTCTGGTCGGTATAGACCGCCTGCACGCCCAATGCGCCCTTCAGCGCCTTGCCGCTCACCTCGCCGTCGATGTTGAGCTTGGCGTACCCGGTGTACACGTTCTCGGTCACCGTGTTGTCGCGCACCAGCGACCCCGGGCGCCCGTCGAACGCGGCGTTGAGCGAATTGTTGTACAGGTACAACGGGTTAAGCGTCAGCATCGCCGGGATGCCGAGGTAGCTGAGCGGGATGTTGTTCCCCAGCTGCGCCTCCGCCGGCACGTCGGCGCTGCGCGGCGTGCCGCTCGCCACGGTGCAGCCCGTGCCCGTGCCCTTGGGGCACAGGAAGAACGACGAATATTCGCTGGTCTTCTCACGGCGGCTGTAGTTGGCGCCGATTTCCCAACCCTTGATGACGCTATCCTCGAACTCGCCGTTCAGGCTGGCGCGCAGCGACTTCAGGTCATCCTTGAACTTCGGACGGTTGAGGAAGCCCGACTGGACCACCTGCTGCGTGCCGTTATTGCCCCATCCTTGCGGGTCGGTCAGCTTGAAGATGCTGGTGTCGGTGTAGTCGAGCGTCGGCGAGAAGGAGTAAGTGCCGTCGCCGTTCTGGCTGACGCCGACCGTGTCGGGGCGACCGCTCTTCTGGAACCCAGTGCCGGTATTCGTTTCCAGCAGGAAGTCGGTCCGCGTCGCGCGGCTCCAGCTCGCGTCGACGTTGAAGTGCGTCGTCTCACCAATCTTGAAATCGTTGTTCCAGCCGAGCGACAGATTGTCCGCTTTGCGCTGGTTATAGTCGTTGCGCTGCACCGCGAACACGTTGGAGAAGGTACCAGCGGTCAGGAACCCGTTCGCAACCGTGACGCCCGACAGCTGCGTCCCGTTGTCGGTCGGGTTGGTCGGATCGTCGCGCTGCCCGTCGAGCGGGAACTCGATGCCGCGCAGATACTGCGTTTCTTCGAAGTGCGAGTAGAGCGCGTCGAAGGTCGAGTGAAAATTGTCGCTCGGCTGCCATTCCAGTGTCGCAACCGCGCCGTAGCGCTTCAGCTCGTTCGACTGGACGTAGGGCTTGGCGCCGCTCAACCGGTACGGGTCCGTCGCGGTCCCGGTGCCGTTATAGCCCCACGCATTGTAGCGCTCGTTCTGCGACGGCGTCTGCGTTGCCGATACGCCCAGCGCGACGCCGAACGTGTCGTCGGCGAATTTGTCGACGTAGGTCGCCGACGCGCGATAACCGTAGCGCGACATTTCGGGGTTGAGATTGTCGATGCCGTTCATCTGCCCGCGCGCATTGATTGCGAACACGCGCTGTGACTGGTCGAGCGGGCGCAGCATGCGCAGGTCGACCGTGCCCGAGATGCCGGCGGCGATCAGCGACGCGTCGGCCGACTTATACACGTTGACGTTGCGGAAGAATTCGGAGGGATATTGGTCGTACTCGACGCCGCGATTGTCGCCGACCGTCACCTGCTCGCGGCCGTTCAACAGCGTGGTCGAAAAATCGGGACCCAGGCCGCGGATCGACAGCCGCTGGTCGCGCCCTTCCAGGCGCTGCGCGGTGACGCCGGGAATACGTGCGAGCGAATCGGCGATCGACACGTCGGGCAGCTTGCCCACGTCCTCCGCCGACACCGAGTCGACGATCAGCGTCGAGCGGCGCTTGATGTCCGCCGATTTGGCGAGGCCGGCGCGGATGCCGGTGACGACGATGTCGGTGCCCTCGCCCACGTCGCTCGCGTCGCTGGTCGGCGTCGCCTCGGCGGTCGGATCGGGGTTGGCGTTCGCGTCGGGCGTGGGATCGGCGGGCGGCGCCGGCTGCGTTTCGGTGATCGCACCCGTCGGGTTGGCGGTCGCGGTGCCCGCCTGCTGCGCCCAGGCATTGCCGCCGGCGAGTAGCATAACGCCCGCGATGGTCAGCGCGCTGGCGCGCAGGCCCAGCTGGGCACGAACGGACGATGATTGAAGCGAAACGGTCAAGAGAACCTCCCCCAGGCCACACCTCTGCGCGGCCTTGCGCGAGGTGCTTATGCGGCGTGATGACCGCGGATTAGGCCCGCCCAGGGCTTAGTCACAACAAAGCCACATACGTATTCAGGGGTATGCGAGCGCGCTCTGCCCGCCTGCTGTGGCAGCGATGTCACAGCGCACCGCTACCTTAGCGCCTCACAGCGCCACCGCATCCAGGAACGTGTTGACCGTCAGCCGCCCGGTGAACGGATCGGCGCTCAGCGGCATGCCGGCGGGAATGTCCGCGCAGTGCAGCGTGTTCGACCGGTACAGGATCGCGCGATTGAAACGACCGGCGTGGCGCGCGATGCGTTCGAACACCGGAGAGTCCGCGCCAATGTATCCCGCATTCGGCATGCCGTGCGCCGCGAGATCATCGGCCAGCGCGGCGCGGTACGCCGGCAGTCGCGCGGCGTCGACAGACTCATACCCGGTCGAGCGCTGGCGAAAGAAGGCGGTGCCGCCGATATCCTCGTCCGACCGCTCGCCGTCGTCGGCCAGATAGTGCAGCAGCGCGAGCCGCGTCGGCGAAACCTCGTCGAAATGCGGCAATCGCTGGATCGGCGCCAGCGCGTCCGGCGGCGTGGTGACCAGCGAGTAGAAACTGTCGACGACGCTCAAGTCGCCCAGCCCGAACACATCGCGAACAACAGGCGCCAGCGCGGCGACGATCGGGCGCAGCATCGCTTCAGGCACGACGGCGCGGATGCCCGGATAATGTTCGCCAATTTGTGAAAACGACAGGAACGACGCATCCTCACGCAACCCATGTGGGTCGGATACGAACGAGTCCATCACAACGACGGGCTGGTTCTCCGACCCATGAGTCAAGACTTCAAGCTGCCAGCAAGCCTCGCCACTCATTCTCAGTCCCGCGATTTATCAGAGCAGCGGCTATAAATTAATATTTGGTAGCGGGTACATAATAATGCTTCGCACCACATGTCCATGACCAGTCTGATCTATCTTCTACCTTGATTGGAATATCTCGCCCCAAGCTCCATGAATTCGCAGCATTTATCGAGCAAGTCGCCTCGCCGATAAGTCGCTTCAGCCCCGTCTGTGATCGTACGCGCCAGCGCTATTCCGCACACTCGACGAGGAAAGTTCCTCCTTCCCCTAGCCCAGTCTCGAAACGCTGACCGAGCGCCGTGAATTGTGAACATCTACCTGCATACGTCGCATCAGCATGGCCATTGCCGAGAGCGGCCTGCCGGTCGCGGCACTCGCAAACATTGCGTCGGTTGGAGACGCTCGCTCGGCGTCTGGCGCGGCATCAAGCCGTTGTAGCAGGTCTACAGCAGTCTGAGACAATGGGATCCTGTGCTCACGTCCCGCCTTCATGCGGGTGGCAGGCACAGTCCTCACGGCACTGCTCAGGTCCATCTCAGCCCAACTAACACCAAGCACCTCCCCTGAACGGCAGCTGTCAGGATTGTAAATTCCAGCGCTCGCGCCGGTGTCGCATCACGTTCGCGTAGGTCAGTCATGAACTTGGACACGGCCGCATACGGCAACGCTGCGTGGTGGCCACGACTAAGCTGCTGCCGTTTGGATAGCGATTGATCCAGGTGGCCGCGCCAGCGAGCCGGATGATCGCCCGTCCGCACCCCTTGGCCTTTGCTGCATCCAAGACGTTCTCGATGCGACCACGCAGGCGCTCGGCCGTTTCCGGCGTTCGCTGCCAGAGCGGCTGCAGCACTTGCAGAACGTTCCACACCAGCTGCGCGGCAATGAGATCTACAAAGTAAGATCAATCTTCTATTCACTCGGCGACTTTGTCATGATGAACAACTCGCTCGATGACGTGCCAGCGGATATGTATGACCAACTTAAGGTCGAACCCGGCAGCGTGGCTACGCCCGAGCTGCTTCGGGCGCGCAACGAGAAGGAGTTTTTACATCCCAACTTGTACGAGACAGTAATCGCCACCAGCTCCTTTCGCGATAATCACCTGATTAGAATTGAGCTCCACCCGGCTGACCTTGGTGTCAATGATAAGAGCGCGTCGCGTGGCGTTCCGCATATCGCCGCTCCATCCACTGCGAAGCGGATTCTAAAGCAAATCTAGGCATTATCCGCGCGTATGATACCACACTCACTATCAGGAACAACATAGGCTGCATCAACGTAGCTGCCCAAAGAAGTTTTAAGCAGCAACATGTCGAATCGGCAAACAGAGCAGATAGATTCTAACTTCTTATTTCGAACCAATCGCATTTTGCGCGTGAACTAGAGCAGCCACAGGATAGATGTAGCGGCTGATACACCGTGTGCTGACCTTTCCGGCCTTTTTTGTAACGAGTTGCGCGTCATCAGCATCCACGTCTAGTTTCCAGCAACCGGATCATACGCCGCAGACCTAAGCCTCCGCTTTGATGCAGTTTGCAGGCTTGAGCCAGTGAGGCCCACAAACGATCACTTAGCCGTCTTTCCAGTTCCCCGCTTTCAGACGTTCGTTCACCAGCCAAGCGCCGCTTCTCAGCGATTGTTGTTTCGCCAATTCTTGCATCAGCCATCGATCGAGTTTGTCGGGGCCGACACAGAGCCGGATCATAGATGCGATTTTTTGAACACCTTAATATGAGAGAAGCCGCCTTAATCCGGGGTATTTAGCAGCCATTGCCGCAGTAGCATGGTCACTTCTCCTGGCCTTTCCAGCGGCGCGAGATGACCGCAGTGGCGCAGTTCGTGGAACTTCGCATGAGAGATGCGGTTGGCCAGCGCACGCGCATCGGCGGGTAGGCAGATCCGATCGCGATCGCCAACAGCGACGAGTGTTGGTACGCGTACCGCGGCAATGGCAGGTTCTAGATCGGGACGGGCCAGGAGCGCGCGCTGCTGCCGCTCGAAGACTTCAGCGCCTACTCGTTCAGCCATTGCCTGTACCGGACCGCTGATGATCGACGTCAGCATCGGATCGGCGTGCGGCGCGGTCGCCAGCATACCCTGCTCTCCAACGGTACGAGGCCTCATCTGCATCGTCGCGCGGGTGCCGAACAGCGCGATGCGGTCGATCCGGTCGGGTGCCTGACGCACCATCTCCAGTGCGACGTATCCGCCCAGGCTGACGCCGGCCACTGCAAAGCGTTGCGGAGCATGCGCCAGCACACGCGCAGCCATGTCGGCGAGGGTCGCGTCGACGGTGAGGTCGCCCAGTTCCGGGTGTGCGATATCGCCCAGGTCGACGATCTGTCGCGCCCAGAGTTGCCCGTCGCATCCCATTGCGGGAAGCAAGACTAGCGGCACAGGCTTGCGGATCATGATGGAAGTTCCTCACGGGTTGAACGGACGGCAAGCGGCGCGGCAAACAGGACGAGAACGACGCGGGCAAGGTGGTGTGACGAGCGTCCCGGCATCACGCCGGTCAGCGCTGCCGGCGGCCGGCGGTTCGCCGGACGGGCGGCGATCGGCCGTCCAATGACACTCGCCGCCGCGCTGGCGACCATCGATCCGAGCACCCAGGGCAGCGACGCGCGCATCGCCACGGAGGCGGCGTTGTCCGCTGCGCCCATGCCGACTGCGGCGATGAAGCGCATTGCAACGTATGCGGCGTCGCTGTTGGGTGCGAAGCACGTGCTCACCGTTTCCCCCTCACCCGGCGAGGGGAAAGGCGAGGACGAGCATCCCGATCACCGTCATGACCGTGCACACCAGGATTGCCGGCACCAGCGTGAAGCGTTGATGATCCGCCAGATCAACTCCGGCGAGGCTGACGAGCAGATAGGTCGACGGTACCAGCGGGCTGAGCAGGTGCACCGGCTGCCCCATCAAGGACGCGCGCGCGATCGCCATCGGCTCGACGCCATAATGTGCGCCCGCCTCAGCCAGGATCGGCAGCATGCCGAAATAGAAGGCGTCGTTGGAGATGAAGAAGGTAAACGGCAGGCTCAAGGCAGCGGCGATCGGCGCCATGTACGGCCCGAGCGCGGGCGGGATGATGCCGACCACTTCCTTGCTCATCGCCTCGACCATACCGGTGCCCGACAGGATGCCGGTGAAGATGCCCGCGGCGAAGATCAGCGACACGACCGACAGCACGTTGCCCGCGTGCGCGGCGATCCGCTCCTTCTGCTCGGCGACCTGCGGATAGTTGACGATCATCGCGACCGCGAAGGCGAGCATCATCAGCACCGACAGGGGCAGGATGCCTGAGACAAGCCCGGCTAGCAGCGCGATCGTGAGCGCCGTGTTGAACCAGCGAAGATGCGGTCGACGCGCCTCCGGGAATTGCGACACCGCCATGCCGGTGAAGCTCGCCGGCTCGTTCGCCGCCACGTGCCCGATCCGTGCGCGCTCCTTGCGCCCGAACCAGACCGCGAGGCCGATCAGGAAGGCGAGCCCGGCGATCATGCCGGGGATCAGCGGCAGGAACAATGTCGCGGGGTCGAGCTTCAGCGCGCTCGCCGCGCGCGCGGTCGGGCCGCCCCACGGCGTCAGGTTCATGATGCCGCTGGTCGTCATGAGCAGGCAACACAGGTACAGCCGGTTCATGTCATAGCGCTTGTAGAGCGGCAGCAGCGCGGCGATGGTGATGATGTACGTGGTCGATCCGTCGCCATCCAGGCTGACCATTGCGCACAGCGCGACGGTGCCGATCAGGATCTTTAGCGGATCGCCGTGGACCAGCCGCAGAAGGCGATTAACCAGCGGATCGAACAGACCCGTGTCGGTCATGGTAGAGAAGAACAGAATCGCGAACAGCAGCATGACGCCGGTCGGCGCGAGGTTCTTGATCCCGTCGATCATCATGTCGCCGAGCCCCGAGGCAAAGCCGGCGATCAGCGCTAAGGCGGTGGGGACGACGATCAGCGCGACCAGCGGGGTCATCCGCTTGGTCATGATGAGCGTCATGAAGGTGGCAACCATCAGGAAGCCGAACAGGGCAAGGCTCATGGGTTAGCGGCTCCGGATGGATCAGAAGGTAACGGCGACGCGCGTGCTGACGGTCTGGCCGTCGTCTTCGCCGGTGACCGCACCGACGCGGTTGTCGGTGTTCCAGTGAATTACGTTCAGCTGCAGCCGCACAAAGCTGTTGAGGTACCAGTTGGCCCCGATCGTCGCCGCCCAGCCGCGCCCGCCGGTGACCAGATTGGTGAAATCGAGGTCCTCGTAGCGTGCGGTCAGCTCGATCGCGCCGGGCCCGCCATCGAACACCGGCCTGAGCACCCGCGGCTGGCCGAAGCTGCCAAGCCGTGGGTTGTACGGCGGCAGGTCGCCGGTGACGAACCACCCGCCCGATAGGCTCCACGCCTTGCTGACGAAGTCGGGACGCCCGCCGTCGAGGCGCGCGTTGCGCCGCCCGGCCTCGCCCATCACCCACACCGGGCCGGCATAGCCGCCCAGTTCGGCACCGTAGCCGGTGGTGCCGGTGCCGCCCAGCAGCGGACCGGTAGAAACACGCAACGCACCATTGAAGCGTCCGCCAATCACCGTGTTGCGCGTCAGCGTCGTCGCGGCCGAGGAGAGCGATTCGTCGAAACCCCACAAGCCAAGGTGAAGCACGCCCGTATCGCTCTTGATCGGGTTCCAGTGCGCGCGCGCCAGGATCGTGCGACTGTCGCTGACCGCCTGGTTGCCATCGACGCGGTCGCCGGTGATCGTGAACGACGCGTGGCCTGTCTTCCAGAACAAGCGCGGCATGATGCCGATGCCGTAGAAGCCGCGCTGCGGGATGATCGCAGTCGACACCGTGCTACGTTCAAGGAACGGCGTCGAGTCAGAGCCTGTCGAGCCCTCGAACGCGCGGTCGTTGAACAGGTGGCCTGCGCGGACGTCATAGTCGAGCCCCGCCGCGATCTGGTTACGCCAGCCGATGAAGGCGGTAACGATGTCGACCTCGTTTTCCGAGAAATCGGTTTCGAACTGGTAGAAGAAATGCGTGCCCACGCCCCCTTCGATGCCAAGGCGCAGCGCGCGCATGCCCGTGGTGGTAATGTTGCGCGTGTCGCTCTTCGACCCGAACGTCGTGCTGACATCGGTGAGGATGCGCCCGCGCGGCTTGTAGGTGAAGACGCCATCGGCCGAATGGAACACCGGCAGCCCTGCACCCCATTCGGTGGTGACGCCGGCCGCATTTGCTTCGCGTGCGCGCGTCACGTCGCGCTCTGCCGGGCCCGGGGGCACGAGCTGCGGCGCGTAGGGGGAGGTGACCTGCGGACGGCGAGCCTGTTGCGCCAACTGGACTGGCGCCGGCGGAGACGTGTTCGCGGCTACCGGCGGTGTTCCCGGCGTCGCCGGTGCGGAAGCCACCTGCTGCGCGCCCTCAAGACGGTCGAGCCGCGCCTTGAGCGCCGCGATCTCCGCGGCCTGCGCGCGGACCAGCGCCGCCAGTTCGTCCGCACCCGGTGTCTGCGCCAGTGCCGGGGTGGCGACGACGAGCGCGATCAGCGCACAACCGGTTCGCAACGGTTTCATCGGGTAACTGCTCCTTGGGTCAGGATCGCCTTCCAGTCGGCGAGGAAGCGACGTCGCTTGATGGCGTCGAGATTGACGAGCAGCTGTGGCCCGATCCGGATCGGGCGCGCCCGCTCGGCTCCCAGCCGTGGCGCGGGAACGTCGCTGCGGATCGGAAACAGCCACTGCCGCGCGAGCAGCACCTGCCCGGTGCGCGACAGCAGAAAATCGAGGAACAGCTTCGCCGCCGCGGGATGGCGGGCATTGCGCGCGATGAAGGCAACGCGTGATGCCACGAGCACGTAATCGCGCGGGAACACGACGCCGATCCGCGGATCGCGGCGCGCACGCGTCAGCGCATATGGTCCGACCACATTGTAGGCGATCGCAGCCCGTCCGCTGGCGACCGCATCCAGCATCGGTTCGGTGGTGCGCGACAGCATTGGCCGGGTCGCGCCAATCGCCTGCAGCAGCGATGCCGTGTCGCGGGTGATCGCGTAATCCTCGGTGAGGTACAGATACCCAACGTTGGAGCGTGCGGGGTCGTACGTCGCGACGCGGCCGGTCAGTGCCGCGTCGCGGTCCCGCAACAATCGCTCGAACGCCTCGTGCGTGCGCGGCACCCGGGCGGGCGGGATCAGCCGCTTGTTGTAGACAAAGGCGACCGGCTCCGACGTGACGCCATAGCCCATGTTCTTCCACACCGCGGCCGGTGGCAGTGCCGGCTTTTCCGGGCTCTGATAGGTCTGGGCGTAGCCGTCGTTGATTAGCTTGGCCTGGAGATCCATCGCCGACGACCAGACGAGGTCCGCACTCGGCTGCTGCGCCCGCGCCTCGATCACAACGCGGCGATAGATGTCGCGTGCCTCCAGATCACGATACTGGACGACGACGCCCGGATAGGTTCGGCGAAAGGTCGCGATCACCGCCGTCATCGCCGCCGCGTCGGCATTGCCGTAGATGCGAACGCCGCCTTCGGCGCGCGCTTCCGCAATCAGCGCGTCATAGGATCTGGGGTATCCAGCCGCCCTTTGCGCCGCGGCGGGCGCGGCGGTGCCGACGAACAATGCAAGCAGCACCGGGATCAGCAATAACGGGTGACGCATCGTTCAGGCTCCTCTCGCTTCCCGCCTCTTCGTTCGGGTAAGTCGACAGCCACCAGCTACACGGGCAAGCTGTCATCAACCTTTCACGAAACGAGCGACGCGTTGAGGATTTTGATCGTAGAGGATGACGCGCCGCTGGCGCGCAGCATCGTCGCGCTGCTGCGCGCCGCGGGGTACGCGGTCGACCATGTCGCCACCGGCGAGGATGCGCTGATGGTCACCGCCGACGAGTTCTACGCGCTGGTGATCCTCGACGTCGGGCTGCCCGACACTGACGGTTTTGCCGTGCTCCAGACGCTGCGACGCCGGGGACAGCGCGTGCCGGTGCTGATGCTGACCGCACGCGACGCGCTCGACGACCGTGTCCGCGGCCTTGATCTTGGGGCCGACGACTACCTGCGCAAGCCGTTCGCGCCCGAAGAGCTGGAGGCCCGCATTCGCGCACTCGGTCGCCGCCGGGGTGGCGATCCGACGCCCGAACTGACGGTCGGCGCGCTCGCGATCAACCGCTCGACCGGCGAGGCGCGGATCGATGGCCGCCTGCTGGACCTGCGCCGGCGCGAATGGACGGTGCTCGATGCGCTGGCGACGCGCGCCGGTCAGATCGTCACGCGCGAGACGTTGCAGGCGGAGGTGTTCGGGTTTGACGAACCGGTCGGCCCCAACGCGCTGGAGGTCAACATCACCCGGCTGCGCGGCAAGCTGGCACCCGACGGACCGGTGATCCGCACAATACGCGGCGTCGGATACCTGCTCGATGCGACCTGAACCCCGCACCGGCGCACTGGCGCTGCGAACGCGGCTGCTGACCGCGATGCTCGTGCCGCTGCTGGCGATCGCGATCCTGCTGGGGCTTGCCGGCGCGACGCTGATCGCGGACGTCGTGCGCCGCACCAACGACCGGGTGCTGGGCGGCGCACTCGGCGCGATCGCCGAGACGGTGCAGGTGGAACGGGGTGAGGTGACGCTCGACCTGCCCGCTGCCGCATTCGGGATGCTGGAAAACAGCGAACGCGACAACGTTTACTACCGCATCGCGGTGGGCGGACGACTGCTGACCGGGTATGCCGACCTTCCTGCGCCAAACGACCGCGCGCTCGGCATCGACTCCCCGCGGTTCCGCTTCGCGATGTATCGAGGCCAGCGGATCCGCATCGCGGAGGTCCGCCGTGCCCTGCCGCGTATCGACCAGCCCGTGATCGTGCAGATTGCCGAGACGCTGGACGGCCGCGCCGCGCTCCAGCGCCGCTTGATGATCGCGTTGCTGATCGGCGAGATCGCGCTCGTCGGGATGGCGATGTTGCTGATCCGCCCCGCCCTCGCGTGGAGTCTGCGCCCCCTCGCGCGTTTGCGAGCCGCCGTGGAAGCGCGCGATACGCGGGCGACGCCCGACCTTTCTCCGCTTCGAGCCGGGCTCCTGCCGGCCGAGCTGCGCCCGCTGTCCGACGCCTTCGATCACCTGCTCGCGAGGCTCGACACGGCCACCGCCGGGGTACGGCGCTTCACCGCCGATGCCTCGCACCAGATGCGCACGCCACTCGCGGTGCTGAAGGTGCAGGTCGCGCTGGCCCGTCGCGGCGATATGCAGGCGCTGGGTGAGATCGCCGACGCCGCAGACCGGCTGGAGCGACTGGTGACGCAACTTCTCGCCCTCGCGCGGGCCGAAGAGGCGGGTACGTCGCCGCCGCTCGAGCACGTCGACTTGCGCGAGGTCGCCATTGCCGCCATCAACCGCCGCATCCACGAGGCAATCGGAGCCGGTGTGGAGGTGCAGCTGGACGCGCCCGACGACGCCGTTGTGATCGCCAGCCATCGCACCCTGTTATTCGAGATCGTGTCAAACCTTCTCGACAACGCAATCCGCTACATCGGAGACGGTTCATCGATCACTGTCACCATCGTGAGCGACAACACGTCCGTGACGATCGCGGTGGCCGACGATGGTCCTGGAATCGGCGACGCGGACCTGCAGCGATTGGGCGAACGCTTCGTGCGATTTAGTACGAGCGCCGGACAGGAGGGCAGCGGTTTGGGTCTGGCGATCGTGCACTCCGCAGCCCAACGCTTGGGTGCACGACTTCGAATCACTAACACAAATCCTGGGCTTCGCGTGACGCTTAGCTTCGGAAGTCTATGTGACCTGAACTAGGGCCCAAACCCAATCAGCATCTTGAGGCGTGACGGTTTTCCTGATTCACTGGTGCGTGGATCAGGAGGAGTGAGGCATGGCGCTGTTCTGGTTGTCGGATGAAGCGTGGGCAGCGATCGAGCCGCATCTGCCGAAGAATCAGCCGGGCGCGCGGCGGGTTGACGACCGGCGAGTGATCTCGGGCATCGTGCATGTGCTGAAGGTTGGCTGCCGCTGGTGCGATTGCCCGGCCGATTACGGCCCGTCCACGACGATCTACAACCGGTTCAACCGCTGGTCGCGCCGTGGCTTCTGGCTCAGGCTGCTCGACGCGCTGGTGGATGCCGGTGTGGTCGCGAAGAGTACCGCGATCGACAGCACCTACATCAAGGCGCAACGCGCGGCCTTCGGTGGAAAAGGGGGCGCCAGATCCAGGCAATCGGCCGCTCGCGCGGTGGCTGGACTACCAAGGTCCACGCGCTCACCGATGTCATCGGCCGTCCCTATGCGCTGATGCTGACGGCCGGCAATGTCAGCGACGTGAAAGCGGCGCCTGCGCTCCTCAAACAAGCTGGTCGCATGCGCTACCTCCTTGCTGACAAAGGCTACGATGCCGACCGGCTACGTCGCTCGCTCCGCGACGTCGGAGCCGTTCCCGTCATTCTCGGACGACGAAGCCGCAAACGCACTATCCGCTACGACAAGGACCGATACCGTGGCAGGCATCTCATCGAGAACGCCTTCCGCCGTCTCAAAGACTTCCGCCGTGTCGCCACCCGCTACGACAAACTCGCCGCCAACTTCCTCTCAGGCGTCGCCATCGCAACCGCAATCGCCTTCTGGCTCTGATTGAGTCTCAGCCCCAGGATGGCGATAGTGCAGACGCTATCTCGGCAGGAACGGTCGAGCCGGCGACCGTTCCTCATCTGACAACCAAATTTGCTCGCTCCCGCAGCCAGCCTTGGATCAACCGGTTTTTACATCGGCGCTGGGGACCAAGAACCTATCGCTACTTGCGCGCTGTCTGTCCGACAGCGGCGTCGTGCCAACGACGCGGCGGCAGTCGGAGGCTCACCGCTTCGCCCAGCTCTTCCGCCAATGCCGGGATCTGGAATCCCTCGACGCTGTTAGGCGACGTGACACTGGGGGAGGGCATCCTCAATAACGAGCTCTACATCGGCCGCCGAATCTTTAACCGCCGCACCTGGGTCGAGGTGCCAAACGAGCGGCGCGGTTTCTCGCGCCGCCCGCGCCTCAACCCCGAGGCGGAGTGGATCATCCGCGACGAACCGCAGCTGCGGATCATCGAACAGCCGCTCTGGGACCGGGTGAAGGCGCGGCAAGCGGAAGCACAAAGCGCGCGCGACGCGAAGTTCAAACTGACCGGCAATCCGCTGGCCGGCGCTAAGCGCCCTGCGCATCTCCTCTCCGGTCTGGTGACCTGCGGCACGTGCGGCGCGCCATTCTTGGCCACGGGCGCCGGACGATGGCGGTGCAAGGGCCACCGCACAGGAACGTGCGACAACGGCTCGGTCACAACCATCGAGCTGGAAACGCGTGCGCTGGCGGGCATCCGCGAGCGGCTGCTGACCCCGGCGCTCATCAAGCGCTTCGCCGCCCTCCTACAGCAGGAAGTCGTGGTCGCGGCGGAGGCCGGAAACGCCGAGCGCGCGCAGGCCGAGCACGACCTTGCTGAGACCCGCCCCCGCATCGCCAAGCTCGTCACCCGCATCGAGGAGGACGAGGATGCCCCCCGCGCACTGATGGCGCGGGTGAAAAGTCTGGAGGCCGAGGAACGGCGCCTGGAGGAGCTCATCGCAGGCACGCCCGCATCGCAAGTCATTCGCCTGCCGACGAACTACGAGAGCCTGTACACGCGCGCGATCGCCAAGCTCGACGCACACCTCGCATCGGACGATGGCGCGAGCGCCCGGCAGGTGATCCGCCCGCTCATCGAGAAGATTGTGGTGCAGCCGGGCAGGGCGCGTGGCGGCAAGCGGCGCCCCGTTCAGCTATCCGGTAACCGGTACCGGATGCTAGCGTTCGCGAAGGGAGCGTGTGTGCGAGACGCAAGAAAGCCCGGACCGGGTGGTCTGAGGCTTTCGTGGTATTGTTGGTTGCGGGGGCTGGATTTGAACCAGCGACCTTCAGGTTATGAGCCTGACGAGCTACCGGGCTGCTCCACCCCGCGTCGGCTGGATGTTGGTCCAGCGGGATATGGCCTGCGTGTTGGCAGGGGGTAACATTGTGATGGGTTCTTTGTGTGTGTTTCACCGGCGTCAATGCCTGGCGGCGACCTACTCTTCCATCGCTTGAGCGATAGTACCATTGGCGCAGAAGGGTTTCACGGCCGAGTTCGGGATGGGATCGGGTGGGACACCGACGCTATGGCCA
>NZ_FNZZ01000004.1 GCF_900109565.1 Sphingomonas palmae
GAATAGTCGATCCACTTCTTCGGATGGCCGACGCGGGGATCGAAGGTCGCCAGCTTGGCTAGTGCGGCGCGTCGCGTCGCATCGTCCATCCACGTCGCCGCTTCGATCTTGTCCTTGTACGCGGCCTGCATGTCGCCGACGAGCTCATCGGCCTTCGCCTGCGTCGTGGGCGACCAATACTCCCGTACGTAGATCGCGCCGACCGCCTCGCCCAGCGCATTGTCGATCAACCCCATGCCGCGCTTCCAGCGCGCGCGCTGCTCGGGCACGCCGCGCAACGTCTTCGAGTAGAAGTCGAAGTTCGCCTGATCAAACGCGGCCGGCAGAAACGGAGCGGCATTCGAGAGGAAGCGCGCCGTCATCCACTCCTTCCACGTCGACAGCGGCACGTCGCCGATCCGCTTCGACGCCGCGGCGACCGCACTCGGCTCCGACACGTTGACGCGCTCGGCATTGCCCAGTCCCATGCTGGCGAGCGTCGGGGTCCAATCGAACTCGGGCGCGAGCGTGGTGAGCGCCGCACGCGTCATCGGATTGTGCGTCTTGACCGGATCGCGGCGCTGTTCGGGCGTCCACTGATCCTGGCTCAGCCGCGTTTCCAGCGCGATGATGCGGTCTGCCTTGGCTTCCGCACCGGTGATGCCGGCGAGCGTCTGGATACGAACCAGATAGGCGCGATAGGCACGCCGGATCGCGTCATACTTGTCGCCGCTCAGCAGGTAATAGTCGCGCGTCGGCAATCCCAGCCGCGCCTGCCCGGCATCGGCCATGTAGCGCGTCGGATCGTCGGCATCGGTCGAGATACCGATGTTGACCGGCGAGGCAAAGCCGGGGCGCATCATCAGCTGCACGAGCTGCGGGCGCGTCGTGACCGCGTCGATCCGCGCCAGCCACGGCTTGACCGGCGCCAGCCCGCGCTGCTCGATGCCGGGCGCATCCATCCAGGCGGCGTAGAAATCGCCGACCTTGCGGGCTGTCGCGTCCTGCGGGTGCGCAGCCGCGTTCTCGACGATACGGCGCACCTGTCCCTCGATCTCGTCGGGCAGGTCGTAATTGTAGCCAGCCCCGATCTTGTCGGCAGGAATGGCGTGGTCGCGCAGCCACGTACCTTCGGCATAGGCGTAGAAATCGTCGCCGGGCTTCACACTCTTGTCCATGTTCTGAAGCTCCAACCCCCAGGGTTGGTAGCGCGGCGTGCTGGTCTGTGCGGCGAGCAGTGCGGGCACGCTCGCGAACGTGAGGACGAGCAGGGAAGCGTAGCGCATGGCGGTATCCGGCAAGGTGTGTTGCGCCCGCCTTACGCCGTTGTGCGTCGGCTCACCACATCGAAGCTGTCGGTTCCATGCGCAGAATGCCTGATTGCTCGTCCGCGGCCATGACGGAGCGTTGACGCCTTCGGTGAGCGTCAGCGCGGCCGAAGCGTACATGTCGGCTTGCAACGACGCCAGCGGCACGTCACGCTGCGACCATGACACGCTGGCTCCCGCTTCTGCTTCTCGCCACCTCGACCGCGGCAAGTGCCGCCCCGACTGATCCGGCGTTGCCGATCCTATCGCCTGCACGGATCAAGGCCGATGTGAAGACATTAAGCGCCGACAGCTTTCACGGGCGGGGACCAACGCAAGCAGGTGAGCCGATCACCCTCGCCTTTCTCGAGCAGCGCTTCGCTGCACTCGGTCTGAAGCCGGAGGGTGACAAAGGTTATCGGCAAACAGTGCCGCTCCTGCGCTGGACCCGCGACGCGGCGCAATTCGAGATTTCACTGAACGGAGAGGCCCGCACGCTCAACCCCGGTGTCGAGATCGCGGCGTCGTCGCGGATCGTCGGCATGACCACGCTTGAGCGGGCACCCGTCGTCTTCGTCGGCTACGGCGTGGTGGAGCCGCGGCTCGGCTACGATCCGTATCGCGGGCTCGATGTACGCGGCAAGGTGGTGGTGGCGCTCGCGGGTGACCCTGATGTCGAGGCCGGCAAGGACCTGGGCTTCGGGGGACGCGCATCGAGCCCTGCCGCGCGTACCAAATTGGCCGAGGCGCAGAAGCGCGGTGCCGCAGCCTTCTTCCAGATCCACGATACGTTTCCGTCGAGCTATCCCTGGCTTCAGCTCGCCAACAGCGACGCGGTCCCAGGCTATGCACTCGACACCGGCACCGTCCCGCCAGCGTTCGGCATTCGCGGCACGCTGCGGGGCGACATCGGCGTCGCCATGCTGCGCCAGGGTGGGCTCGACTATGCAGCCGCCAAACGTGCCGCGCAGGCGACGACGTTCCGCGGCGTCGAGCTGAAGGGCGTCACCTTCTCGGCCAACGTACGCACCAGCCTTGATCGCGCGGTGAGCCACAACGTCGTCGGCGTGCTGCCCGGGACTGATCCGAAAGCCGGCAGCATCCTCTACGGTGCGCACTGGGACGCTTACGGCGAAAACGCATTCGATCCGCCCGTCGATCGCATCCGCAACGGCGCGGTCGACAATGGCACCGGCACCGCAACGCTGCTCGAGATCGCGCGCGCATTCTCGAAAGCTCCCCGCCTGCGTCGCTCGGTCGTGTTCGCGCTCTGGACGGCGGAGGAAAAGGGGTTGCTCGGCGCGAGCTGGTACGCCGATCATCCGGCGCTGCCGCTCGCGACCACTGCGGCGCAGTTCAATCTCGACCCGCACGTCGTGCTCGGGCGCACGCGCGACCTCGAACTGATCGGCGTCGGGCGCACCCCGCTGGAGGCCGACCTGTCCCGCGTGGCAGCGACACAAGGCCTGCACATCGTGCCCGAGGAGAATACCGAAGCGGGCTGGTATTACCGCTCCGACCATTACGCGCTCGCGCAAAAAGGCGTGCCCGGCGTCTATTTCCGTGCCGGTCGCGATCTCGTGAACGGCGGCAAGGCAGCGGGCGAACGCGAGCGAGCACGCTACAACGCCGACTGCTATCACCAGACCTGCGACGAGTTCAAACCGAACTGGGACATGACCGGTGCGGCACAGGAAGGCAGCGTCGCCTACGCACTCGGACGTGAGATCGCCAGCGGCGCGACCTGGCCGACGTGGAATGCCGCAGAGCCGTTCCTGGCTGAGCGTGCGAAGAGCGACACGGAACGCCGGTGAGGGGCATGCGCGCGGCGGGTGGCCCGGAGAAGACCAGGCCTCGCCCGCCGCGCATCTTGCAACACCTACGTCCAGGTCATGTGGAGTGGCGTTGGTGCCACATCAGATCTGCGCCAGACCACCGTCGGTGAACAGCTCGCTGCCGGTCATGAAGCTGCTGTCCGACGACGCGAGAAAGGCGGCGGCGGCTGCTACCTCGGACGGATCGCCGACATGGCCGATCGGCGTCGTCGCGCCCATCTCGATCATGGCGTCGCGCCCGACGACCTCGGCGGCGAGCTCGGTCAGCGTCGGTCCGGGTGACAGGACATTGACGCGGATACCCGTCCCCCGCAGGTCCTGCGCCCAGCTGCGCGCGAAATTGCGGACTGCCGCCTTCGATGCGCTGTAGACGCTGAACGCCGGCGTGCCCATGACGCCGGTCGTCGACCCGGTGAGGATGACCGACCCACCCCGCGCCATCAGCGGCAAGGCCTTCTGCACGGTGAAGATGGTGCCCTTCACGTTGACGTCGAAGGTCGCGTCGACGTGCTCCGGCGTGATCTCGGGCAAGGGCAGCAGCGCACCGGTGCCGGCATTGGCGAACAGGATGTCGAGCCTGCTATGCTCCCGCCTTACGGTGTCGAACAACCGGTCCAGATCAGCCGCGTCGGTGACCGATCCCGCGACCGCTCGCGCCTGCGCGCCGAGTATTTCCGCCGCTGCCTCCAGTTTGTCGGCCCTGCGCCCGAACAGGTAGACGAACGCCCCTTCCGCGACGAAGCGCCGCGCCGACGCCAAGCCGATACCGGTGCCACCCCCGGTGATGATCGCGATCTTTCCTTCAAGCCTGGTCATACATGCCTCCAGTGATTGGTTGCACGCAGCTGACCATCCGCACACCTTGCGACAAGTATGCACCTTTTGGTAAGTACGAGAAATGTCCGATACCCGCCACGCCGATGCGCCAAGCGCCACCCTCGCCGCTCCCGCCTTCACCTGCGGGCTCGACGCCACGCTGAAGATCATCTCGGGAAAGTGGAAGCCGCTGATCCTCTACTTCCTGCTGCGCGGCCCGACCCGCTACGGCGAGCTGAAGCGCGCCATTCGCGACGTCAGCGACAAGGTGCTGATCCAGCAGCTGAAGGAGCTGGAGGCGGACGGCGTCCTAAGCCGCAACGACTATAATGAGGTACCGCCCCGGGTCGACTATACGCTCACACCGACCGGACAGAGCCTCGCGCAGGCACTGGAGCCGTTATGCCAGTGGGGCACGCAGAACATGGCCGAGATGCAGAAGCTCTTTGCCGAGCGCGACGGCTGGGGACGCGCGCGCGCCTGACGATCAGGCCGCTTCGATCATCGGTTCAGCGCTTCGCGCGGGCGTGGAGCGCGCGCACCTCGCCCGCAAACGCTTCCACCGGCCCCTCGACCTCGGCGTCCAGGATGACGTCGGTGATCCTGAGTGGCGCGATACCGAGCGTGGGACGGCCGAGTTCCCGCAGCCACTCGCCGAGCTGGACCGTGGAGGTCGCGTAGACGATCCGCCCCAGCCCCGCGAGGCCGTGCGCGGCTGCACACATCGCGCAATGCTCGCCCGAGGTGTAGACCGTCGCCGCGCGCCGCTGGTCGGGTGACAGATGCTCGACCGCCCAGCGAACGATCGCGAACTCGGGGTGGCGGGTCGGGTCGCCGCCGCCGACGCGGTTGCGATCCTCGAACAACACCTCACCCGCGTCAGAGACGAGAATGGAGCCGAACGGCTGATCGCCCGCGTCGACCGCCTGCGCCGCGAGATCGACGCAGCGGCGCAGATGCTGATGGTCGCGTTCGTTCATGATCGCTCGCGTACATCCAGGTGCAGCTTCACGCCACCTTTGCTGCACAAACCGCGCGAAAGCCCGCGGCCATGAAGGTCGCCATGCGCTGCTTGACCGCGAGGAAGTCGTCGGAGCGGCATAGGCCGTCCGACAGCTTGTCGATGCGACCCGTCCGCGCGAGCGTCAGCATCAGCGAGCCGGTGACGAAATGGTAGCCCCACAGGATGTCCTCGCGCGGACAGTCTGGCAGCGCGCGCTCGAGCAACCCGATCAGCCGCAGCACGACCGGATCGAAATATTCGTCCATCAACTCCGCGCCCCATTCGGGCGTGTTGGCGACCTGCGCACCCAGCGCGGCGTAGTTCTTCCACCCCTCACCGCCCTCGATGTAGAGGTCGAGGTCGGTGTCGAGGAAGGCGTGCAGCGCACCCTCGATCGTCGGCGCGCCCCCGCACGCCGCCTCGTAATCGTCGAGCGCGCGCATCCGCGTCTGGCTCGTCACCACCGCGCGCCGCGCGAACACCGCGTCGAACAGCGCCTTCTTGTCGGTGAAATAATAATTGAGCAGCGTGTGGTGGACGCCGACGCGCTTGGCCACGTCCTTCAGTGTCACGCCGTGCAATCCGTGGCGCGAGAACAGCTCCTCCGACACGTCTAGGATCTGCTCGGTCATCTCGGCGCGCTGCTCGGCCTTCTTCGAACGGCGCTTGGGTGTGGGTGCGGTGGTCACGCATCCGACTGTGCCAACCACCTTGCGCGAGCGTCAAGCGATCAGCTGCGCGCAGCAACATTCACACCCACGATAGCGTTTGTTGACACGGGTCCCCGATCACGCGCATGCTGCGTCCAAGAACAGGAGAGGAGAGCATGCGCGTGAGCAGCTCGATCAATGCCGCATTGCCGGGCGGTGCTGTCGCCGGTGTGCGTCCCGACGCGCCGATTGCCACCCGCGAGACCGCGCGATTGCCGCGCCACCCGCGCGTGATGCTGGCGCTCTTGACCTTCGTCTACGTGATCAACTTTCTCGACCGGCAGCTGCTCGGCATCCTCGCCAAACCGATTCAGGACACGCTGCACGTCAGTGACGGGCAGCTGGGACTGATCGGCGGGCTCTATTTCGCGATGTTCTACTGCTTCATCGCAATCCCCGTCGGCTGGCTCGCCGATCGCACCAACCGCGTCTCGATCGTGTCGCTCGCCTGCGGGATCTGGAGCGTCGCGACGATCGGCTGCGGAATGGCGGGCAATTACGCGCAGCTGGTCGGCGCGCGCATGCTGGTCGGCTTCGGCGAGGCGGGCGGCGTGCCGCCGTCCTACGCGCTGATCACCGACAGCTTCCCGCCGCGACGGCGCGGCACCGCGCTCGCGATCTTCAATCTCGGCCCCGCGATCGGCGCGGCGATCGGGATCGCGTTCGGTGCGACGATCGCGACATTGTTCGACTGGCGCGACGCCTTCGTCTCGATCGGCGTGGTCGGCATCGTCACCGCGATCGCGGTCAAGCTGGTGCTGCGCGATCCGGTGCGCGGCGGCATGGACCACGGCAATGCCGCCGCAAGCGTCGGAAAGGCTCCGTTCCTCGGCACGATGCGGATGTTCTTCACGCACCGCACGCTGATGCTCGCCGCACTCGGCAGCGGGGCGACGCAGTTCGTCACCTACGGCCTCGGCAATTTCGCGGTGCTGTTCCTGATGCGCGAGAAGGGCATGCTGCTGACCGACGTCGCAATCTGGTACGCGCTCGTCGTGGTGATCGGCATGGGCGGCGGCATGCTGGTATCGGGGCGCGTGATCGACCGTTTCGTCGCCCGCTCGCGCACCGTCTACGCGCTCGCCCCCGCGATCTCGCTCGCGGTCGCGCTGCCTTTCTACGTCGCGTTCGTCTGGGCGCCGGGCTGGCCGCTGGCACTCGCGCTGCTGACGGTCGTGATGCTGTTCAACTACTTCTATCTCTCCTGCTCGGTCGCGCTGGTGCAGGAAGAGGTCCGCCCCGACGAGCGCGTCATGTCGGGCGCGCTGCTGCTCCTGGTCATGAATTTCATCGGCCTCGGTCTAGGCCCGACCTATGTCGGCTGGGCGAGCGACCGGCTGTCCGCCGGAGGTCACGCGCACGCGCTGCAACTGGCGCTCTACTCGCTCGCGCCTTTCTACATTCTCGCCGTGCTGATCTTCCTCGCGCTCGCGCGCCGGCTGCGCGGCACCGTCCGGAGCATTGCCGCATGATCCGCCACCACCACCACCTGCTGCTCGCTGCTAGCGCACTGCTCACTCCCGTCGCCACCGCCGCGCAGAACCCAGCGCCGGTGGTGCGTGCGCCCGCCGGGCCCGTCGCGGGTACGCTCGACGGCGACATCCGCGTGTTCAGGGGCATCCCCTACGCGCAGGCGCCGATCGGTAGCCTGCGCTGGAAACCGCCCGTCCCCGCACCCGCCTGGACGAGCGTCCGCGCGGCGACCGACTTCGGTCCGGCCTGTATCCAGCCGACGCCCAAGGCGCCCAACGTCTACACGCCGCCCGCGCCGCTGCCGACGAACGAGGATTGTCTGTCGCTCAACGTCTGGACGCCCAAACACGCGACCAAGGCGCCCGTGTTCGTGTGGATACACGGCGGCTCGCTGGTCGCGGGGTCGAGCCGCGAGGTCACCTACGACGGGCGCGAACTGGCGAAGCGCGGGATCGTCGTCGTGTCGATCAACTACCGCCTCGGCGCGCTCGGCTGGATGGCGCATCCCGCGCTCAGCCAGGAGAGCGGGCAGCACGTATCGGGCAATTACGGCCTTCTCGATCAGATCGCCGCGCTTCAATGGGTCAGGCGCAACATCGCAGGCTTCGGCGGCGATGCGCGCAACGTTACGATCGCGGGCGAATCGGCCGGCGCGCTCAGCGTCATGTTCCTGATGGAGGCGCCAACCGCGCGCGGGTTGTTCAACAAGGCGGTGGCGGAGAGCGCGTACATGATCTCGCTGCCCGAACTGCGCCGCGCCGCCTACGGCATGCCGTCGGGCGAGGCGATGGGGCAGATGCTGCAGGCGGGGTTGAAGGCGCCCGACCTCGCCGGCCTGCGCGCGATGAGCGCGCAGGAACTGACCGACCGCGCCGCCAAGCTCGGCTTCTTCCCCATCGGCACCGTCGATGGCCAGATCCTGCCCGCGCAGATGACGACAACGTTCGATGAGGGCAAGCAGGCCGCGGTGCCGATCCTGACCGGTTTCAACCAGGGCGAGATCCGCTCGCTACGCGTGCTGGCGGCGAAGGCACCGACGTCGGCGGCAGCGTATGAACAGGCGATCCGCGGGCGCTACGGCGATCTCGCCGACGCGTTCCTGCGGCTATACCCGGCGGCAGACTATCAGGAGAGCATCCTCGAGGCACCACGCGACGCGCTCTACGGCTGGACCGCGGAGCGCCTCGCGCGCAAGCAGCAGGCGCTCGGCCAGCGCGCCTATCTCTACCTGTTCGACCACGGCTATCCCGCGATGGACGCGACCGACCTGCACGCCTTTCACGCCAGCGAACTGCCCTACGTGTTCGGGACGGTGAAGGCCGCCGGGCCGAACTGGCCCGCGATCCCCGACACGCCCGCCGAGCACGCGCTGTCGTCGGCGATGGTCGATTATTGGGCGAGCTTCGCGCGGAACGGCGTGCCGACCAGCCGGAATGCGCCCGCCTGGCCCGCCTTCGGCAAGGATCGCGCCTATCTCCACATCACCGATACACCCCGTGTGCGCACTGCGTTGATGCCGGGCATGTTCGAGCTGAACGAGACGGTGATGTGTCGCCGCCGCGCCGACGGCACGCAGGCGTGGAACTGGAACGTCGGCCTTTCCGCGCCGACGCTGCCGGCGAAAACGGCGGGCTGCGACTGACGCCGGCGCCGCGCAGGCGGCGGCGCCGACACGCTTACCGCAGAACGGCGGCGTCCACCGCGTCGGCCATCACCTTGTAGCCCGCGTCATTCGGGTGGAGCCAGTCACCCGATTGCAGCTCAGGCCGCAGTCGCGCCGGACGGGACGGGTCGCGCATCGCCCGGTCGAAATCGATCACCGCGTCGAATGCGCGCGCGCTGCGGATCCAGTCGTTGACCGCCACCCGGACCTTGTCCCCCTCGACCCGGTAATAAGGTGCGCCCTCGTAGGGCAGCATCGTGCCGCCGACGATCCGCAGCCCCTTGGCGTGCGCGCGGTCGATCAGCTGCCGGTAGCCCGCGATGATCTCCGCGGCGGTGACCGGCGTCGCTCTCTTCTGGCCGATGTCGTTGATGCCGAGGAGGACGATCACCGTGCCGACGCCCGGCACCGCCAGCACGTCGCGGTCGAACCGCGCGACCGCGCTCTGGCCGAACAATGCGGGCACGCCGTCGAGCAGGATTCGGTTGCCGCTCAGACCCGCATTCGCCATCGAAATCGCCGCACGACCGCGCGTGGCAAGTCGCCTGACCAGCTGATCGGGCCAGCGACGATCGGCGTCGGCACTCGACTGATAACCGTCGGTGATCGAGTCCCCGAATGCGACCACGACGTGAGGCGCAGCGCTCGTCACCACATCGACTTCCGACACGAATGCGCGGGCCGAGAAGGTGCCGGCCGGCGCGAACGGCTTGTCGGTATAGTCGCCCGGCGGCGATGCCAGGCCGGTCGCGCCTGCCGTGGCGTGGCAGGTGCACGGACCGGTGTCGTCGGGCAGGTAGAGCGCGATCTGCACGCGCGCGCGATCGGGCACGGACAAGGCGACGGGATCGCTCACCCACGGTACGCCCGCCGGGACCCGCGCCTCACGCGCGCCGGCGAACGTCACGCGCCGCCGGGTTTGCTCGATCACCCTCCCCGCCTCATCGACCAGCGCGATCCGCGCCGCACCGATCCGCAGCGGCTCCGTGCCATATTCGTTGGTGAGGCGCAGGCGTAGCGCCCGGCCGCCGCGGCTCAGCCGCACGACCTGCACGATCGTCTGGTTCCTGAACGACGGCGTGATGAACGACGTCGGCAGGTTCGGCACCGCTAGCGACGGAGGCGCCGGCGGCGCGGCCCAGCTGGCCGCCCAATGCGCCGGCTCGGCGCTGGCGGACATCGCGGCAACCGAGAGTGCACCGACCCAGAACAGCGATCTTTTGCCGGCCATCATCTCGTTACCCTCACCCCTGAAGCGTCGCTGCCCCGCGCGCGACATCGCGGCGCAACCGCATCTTGTCGATCTTGCCCGTCTGCGCGAGCGGCATCGCGTCGACGCGCACGATCTCGTCGGGCAGCCACCAGCCGGCAACGCGACCACGCAGTGCGCCCAGCAATTGCTCGTCGCTCAACGCACTGCCCTGGCGCTGCTCGACGATCAGCACCGGCCGCTCGCCCCACTTCTCATGGATGCGGCCGACCACGGCCACCAGCGCGACTTCGGGCAGCGCGCCGACGATCGCCTCGATCTCGCCGGGGTTGATCCACTCGCCCCCGGACTTGATCAGGTCCTTGGCACGGCCGGTGATCGACAGCGTTCCGTCGGCATCGATCCGCGCGAGGTCGCCGGTGTCGAACCATCCTTCGGCGTCCGTCGACACGGTGTCGTGACCGAAGTAGCGCTCCACCGCGCTGGCGCCGCGAACCTGCAATCGTCCCTCGCCGTCGCGCTGTTCGGGCAGCGCCACGCCTTCTTCGTCGACCAGGCGCAGGTCGACACCGAGCGGCGGCCTGCCCGATCGGTCGGCGCGGCGGTCGGCGGCATTGGCGGGCGTGATCGTCCCGACCGGCGACAGCTCGGTCATGCCCCAGCTGGTCTGTACGACGACGCCCAATCGCTGCTCGAGCCGGTCCATCAGCGCCTGCGGCACCGGCGCACCGCCCAGCAGCACGCGCCGAAGCGACGGCACATCGCCGCCCGTGCGCTCCAGGTGATCGACGAGGCCGAGCCACAATGTCGCCACGCCCGCGGCGACGGTCACGCCTTCGTCCACGATCAGCCGCGCGAGGCTGGCGCCGTCCTGGTTGCGGCCGGGCATCACCAGCGTCGCGCCGGTCGCGGGTCCCGCGAACGCGAACCCCCAGCCGTTGGCGTGGAACATCGGCACGCCGACCAGCACCACGTCGCGCGCCGAGATGCCAATCACGTCGGTCGCGAGCGTATGAACCGTGTGCAGGTAGTTCGAGCGGTGGGTATAGGTCACGCCCTTGGGCGCGCCGGTCGTGCCCGAGGTGAAGCACAGGCCGGCGGGCGCGTTCTCGTCGAACCCGCCCCAGCGCGTCGGCGCGCCGTGCGCCGCGATCAGGTCATCGAGACGCCAGACCCGCACGCCGCCGGCAACCGGCAGCGGCGCGTCGACGCCGGGCTCGTCCAGGACGATGACATGTTCGATGGTCGGGCAGCGCGCGACCAGTTCGTCCACCAGCGCGCCCAGACCCGGACTGACCGCGAGCACGCGATTGCGCGCCTGATGGATCATGCCGGCCAGATGCGCGGCGGCGAGACGCGGATTGAGCGTGTGGCAGACGATCCCGCTGCCCATCGCGCCGAACCAGCATTCCATGTGCGCCTGGCTGTTCCACGCCAGCGTCGCCAGATGGTCGCCCGCACGCAGCCCCAGCGCCGCGAACGCACCCGACAGAAGGTTCGCCCGCTCGCGCAGCGCGGCATAACCGATGCGTGCGCGCTTCCCCTCGCCCCCGGTCACGACTTCGGCCGCGCCGTGCCACCTGGCCGCGTGGTCGATGAAGCGATCGAGTGTCAGCGCGTAGGGCTGCATCGATCCCGGGTTCGTCTCCGCCTCCGGCAGCGCTTCCGGGAAGGCGCGGGGCGTGAACGCCCCCGCGCGTGGTATGGCAGTCATGACCGGTCCCTCAATGTGTCCGCGTGATCGGCCGGCGGAGTGAGCACCCCTGCCGTCAGAACTTGGTGCTGACACGGATGCCGTACTGGCGCGGCGCACCCGGCAGGCGCAGGCGAAGCGAGGTCAGCGAGCCGACGTAATGCTGGTCGGTCAGGTTGGTGCCGTAACCGCTCACCGACACCTGCCCCTTCACGAACGTCAGCTGCGCGTTGAGGATGTTGCGCTCGCCCAGATTGTCGCCGAGGTCGCTACGCTGGAACAGCGTGCCCCACACCTGCGCGATGTGCGCGAAGTCGACACGCGGCGTCAGCGTGGCATCCGATCCGAGATCAAAGGCATATTGCGCCCCGACGCTCAGCGTGAAACGCGGCGCATAGGGCTGACGACGCCCGCCCAGATCGATGCAGCCGGTGGTGGTGGCTGGTCCCGTGACCGCGTTGCACGCACCCGTATGCGGGGTGCGCGGATCGAAGGCGTAGAAGGTGCCGAGCTCGGAATTCGACACCGACGTGTTCGCGTCGAGCTGGAGATTGCCGAACTTGCCCTGCGCCGACGCTTCGACGCCGTAGAGCTTGGTTACCTCGGGCACGTTGAAGATCGAGTTGAAGCTCGGAATGGTGGGATCGACGATCGTCACCTGGAAATTCTTGTAGCGATTGTAATAGCCGCCGATCTGCGTGCGCAGTCGTCCGCCCAGCAGCGTGCTCTTCACGCCGATCTCATAGTCGGTGACGTCCTCGGGATCGAACGCGCGCGGTGCGACGCCGAACAGGTTGCTGCCGTTCAGCCCGCCCGCCTTCGATCCGGTCGCGACAAAGGCGTAGAAGAAGTTGTTCTGATCGATCGTCCAGTTGATCGCCGCCTTGCCGTTGAACCGCTTGTTGGCGGTGAAATCATTCTGGACCAGCGTGGTGTTGAGGTTCAGCACCGGGATCGTCAGCGGCACCAGGATGTTGTTGCGCGTCGTCGTCCGCGAGTAACGCCCGCCCAGCGTCACCTCCAGATTGTCGGTCAGCTTGTATCCGACCTGTGCGAAGCCCGCCAGCGCGGTGCGCGGATTGGTGCCGACGATCCGCAGCGAGGTGACCAGGCTGTTCGGCGTCAGCAGCACGTAGCCGTTGCCCGGGGGGAAGGTGTAGCTGTCATACTGCCAGTAACCGCCGACCAGCCAGTTGAAGCGCCCGCGGTCGGGCGAGATGATGTTGACCTCCTGCGACCAGATATATTCGTTGGCATGGTCCTCGAACGTGTCGTTGCCGACGCTGACGCCCGGATTGCCGCGCGACGTGCCGTCCGCGTCGATTTTCTCCGACGTGGTGCCCTGCTGCCAGCCGGTGATCGAGCGGATCGTCAGCCCGCTGTCGAAGGTATAGCTGATGTTGCCCGACACGCGCGCGAACTCGTCGCGACCGGCGAGCGGCGCGTTCAGCGACACGACCAGCGGATCGCTGCGGTTGGGAACGTAGCGCGGCGCGGCGGCGGTGCCGAGGTTCGAATAGGACGGTGACGCCGGGAAGCCGCCATATTCGATGTTGTTGTAATCGCCCTTCACCAGCACGCGCAGGTGGCTGTCGGGCTGCCACAACAGGCTGGCGCGGCCGCTGTGCGCGCGCAGGTCGCCGGGATTGCCGGTGTAAGGACCGCTGACCTTGGAGAAGGTGTCGCGCCACTCGTGATTGGTCGCCAGGCGGATCGCCAGCGTGTCGCTCAGCGGCACGTTGACCGCGCCCTGCAGCTTTACGTCGTTGTAATTGCCGTATTGCGCGGTCGCGAATCCGCCGATCTTGTCGAAGCTCGGGTTCGTTTCGGTGATGAACACCGCGCCGCCGGTCGCGTTGCCGCCCGCGAACGTGCCCTGTGGCCCGCGCAGCACCTCGACCGAGGAAATGTCGTAGTAGGGCTCGGTCTGGAAATAGCCCGGGAAGGTCGCGACGCCGTCGCGATAGGTGATGACGCCGACGCCGACCGAGGTGGTGATCTCGGACTTGCCGATGCCGCGGATGTTGAAGCTGTTCGACTGGCCCGACGTGTTGACGGTCAGCGACGGGGTCGCGAACTGCAGCTGCTCGACCGTGTTGACGCTCTTCTGGACCAGGTCCTCGCCGGTCAGCACGCTGGCCGCGACGCCGGTACGCTGAAGACTGGTCGATCGGCGTTCCGCGGTGACGACGATGTCGTCATTCGCGTCGGGCGACGCGTCGGTCGAGGGCTGCGCCGCGTCGACCGGGTTCTGCGTGGATTGCGCCGCGGCGGGCTTGGCCTGCGTGGCGGATGGGCTCTCGGCGGGACCAACCTGCGCGAAGGCGGCGGTCGAGCACAACGCCAGGCTCGAAACGGACAGTCTCAGGAACAGCATTGATCATCCTCTCTGCGGGAGCGCTCTTCGGCGCCTCTGGCATCGGCGTGCCACCGCACCGGCCAATGTGTCAACGATATTCTCTAACTGGTGAGTGTTTATTCATACGCGCCGTCAAAGCGCTCAACAAACCTCGTTCACTCGCTACATAGTGATGCAACAAAGCGCGTGAATTCGGCCGGCGAGTCGAACGGGAACGGGAGAGCGATGGTGGATCGGCACCACGTCGGTATCGCGCGTGTTCTGCTCAGCGCCTCTGCGCTGGCGCTGACCGCCTGCCAGCGCGACGACCGGGCTTCGGACAAGGTCACCGTGGTCCGCGCGGGCCCGTCTTCCCGGATCGTCGTCGACGCACGCCGGCTCGGCAGCGGGCCGGTCACCCGCCCTTTCCCCGTTCCGACGATCGCCGCGGCGCCGCCCGGCCCCAATCCGCAGCTCGCCAAGCCGGCGTTCCGAAGCCCGCCGCTCCCGCCCGAACTGGTCGGCGACGGCGATCTCGTGCCGCTGCCGCCGCTGCCGCCGGCCTCGGCCTTCGTCACCAGCAATCAGCAATGATCCGACCGCGCCGGATGTCCCGGACATGAAGAGGAGAGCGACATGAGAATGTGGATCACGCGACTCGCCACGATCATCTGCGCGACGATCGGCATCGCGCTAGCCGCGCCCGCCGGCGCGGCCCCGTGTCAGCGCAACTGCCTGACGCCGGGCGATCACGACTTCTCGATGCAGCAGGGGCTGAACCTCCGCACCTTCCGCGTGCACGTTCCCGCAAACTATACGGGGGACCGCCCGATCGCACTGACGCTCGACATCCACGGGCACGCCAAGGATAGCGCTGATCAGCAGGCGCGGTCCGGGCAGCAGCAACAGTCCGAGAAGCTCGGCTTCATCGTCGTGTGGCCGCAAGGCGTGGCGAACAGCTGGAACGGCAACGGCTGCTGCACCGTCGCCTATGACACCAACATCGACGATGTCGGCTTCCTGCGCGCGGTGATCGCGCAGGTAAAGGCGCAGGCCAATATCGACCCTGAAAAGGTCTACGCTACCGGCTGGTCGAACGGCGGCGGCATGGCCGAGCGACTGGGCTGCGAGGCCGCCGACGTGGTGCGCGCGATCGCCTCGATCGCGCACCCGCTCAATCGCAACGACTGCCATCCGAGCCGCCCGGTCAGCGTGCTCGACTTCCACGGCACCGCCGACACGATCATACCCTACGGCGGCGGCAACACGCTCCCCGGCGTCGTGCTCCCGCGCGAAGCGCTGGGCGTACCGCTCGGGTGGCAGAGCGCGATCGACAGTCTCGCCGCTTGGAAGGTCGCCGCGGGCTGCAGCGCTGAGTTGAAGGGGACGCAGCTCGCCGGCGCGTCGCGCGACCAGACCTACGTCGATTGCCCCGGCGGCGTCACGGTCGGCCTCGTGTCGGTGGCGAACGGCAACCACGATCTCTACACGCGCGACGACAATGCCGTGTCGTTCGGGGTACCATCGGCGAGCTTCGTACCCGTCGCCGCCTACATCTGGTCCAACGTGTTCAGACCCTGACGCAGCCACTGGTGGGTCCGCCGGGGCTCGAACCCGGGACCTCTCGATTAAAAGTCGCTTGCTCTACCGACTGAGCTACGGACCCCAACAGTGTTCGCGCGAACTAGGGGCGGGGCGGCGCCTGGTCAACCGCGCGTGAAGCTGGCGGATCGTCAGCCCCGTCACCGGGTCGCGCCAGCCGGGCGCGATCCGCGACGCCGGTTCGAGCACGAACGCGCGCTCGCGAAATGCGCGGTGCGGCACGCAGAGCGCACGCGTGTCGACCCGTCCGCCCAACCACAGGACGATGTCGAGGTCGATCACCCGCGCGCCCCAGCGCCGCCCGCGCCCGCGCCCGAACGCGCGCTCGATCGCCTTCAACCGCCTGAGCAGCGCCGCCGGCGCCTCGTCGCTCTCGATCAGCGCCGCGGCATTGGCGAAGGTCCGCGTCGACGGGCCGACCGGCGCGCTGGCGATGATGGGTGAGGCGATCCCGCCCAGCAACCGCAGCGCCGCCGCCACCTCTTGCCTCGGCCCACCGTGCCGACCGGCGCGGTTCGACCCCAATGCAATGAGATAGGTTGAGCGACGCATGGCGATGCGCCTATCGCACACGCATGTATTTCGCACCCTCCCCGCTTCCCGAAACCGAGCCGCCGCGCGATTGCCCGCGCTGCCCGCGCCTCGTCGCCTTTCGCGAGGAGCTGCGCGCCGAATATCCCGACTGGTGGAATGCGCCCGTCAACGCGTTCGGCGATCCGAACGCCTGGCTCGCGATCATCGGCCTGGCGCCGGGCAAGCACGGCGCCAATCGCACCGGGCGCCCCTTCACCGGGGATTACGCGGGGCAACTCCTGTACGACACGCTCGGCAAATACGGCCTCGCGACCGGCGAGTTCGAAGCGCGCGCCGACGACACGCTGCAGCTGAACGGCGCGGTCATCATCAACGCGGTCAAATGCCTGCCGCCCGCGAACAAGCCGACGCCTGAGGAAATCCGCACCTGCCGCACCTTCCTCGAGGCACAGGCGGCCGATCTGCCGAACGCCCGCGTATTCGTGGCGCTGGGGCAGATCGCGCACCAGTCCGCGGTCAAGATGCTCGGCGGTCGCCTGCCCAAGGCGAAGTTTGGGCATCTGGCCGAACACGTCATGCCCGACGGGCGCATCCTGCTCGATAGCTACCATTGCTCGCGCTACAACCAGAACACCGGGCGGCTGACCACCGAGATGTTCGAGGCGGTGTTTGCCCGCGCGCTCGAACTTCGTGACGCGGCAAAGGCGTGATAGGCTAGCCGTACTCACTCGACGAAAGAGGCCCGATCATGTCGCTTCTCCTCCTCGCCGCACTTGCCGGCAGTGCCGCGCCCGCCAAGAGCCCCGACGCGCAGCCCGCCACCCTTGAGGCCAAGCCCGTTTGTCAGGACAAGCACGCGCGCCCCGTCGCGTCCACGCGCCGCGGCACGATCCACCCGCTCGCGCAGGAGCCGAACGCCGACGCGGTGTTGACCGTGTTGCGCAGCGAGAACGGCTGCTCGCGTGCCGTCAAGGTACGCGAGGACATCGGCGCGCGGCAGCGCTGAGGCGTCAGCGCCTCAGACGTCGGCGACCAGCCGCCCGTACAATTCGGGCCGACGATCGCGGAAGAATCCGAATGCCGCGCGGTGGCGCTTCACCCGCGCGAGGTCGAGCGTCGCGGTGATCACGCCCTCCTCTTCACGATTGAGCTCGGCGAGGATGTCGCCGCGCTCGTCGGTGATGAAGCTGGTGCCGTAGAACGTCTGTCCGTGTTCCACGCCGACGCGGTTGGCCGCGATCACCGGCACGACGTTCGACACCGCGTGTCCCACCATCGCGCGCCGCCACAGCCGCGCGGTGTCGAGGCTCGTGTCATGCGGCTCGCTGCCGATCGCGGTCGGGTAGAACAACAGTTCCGCCCCCATCAGCATCATCGCGCGCGCGGTCTCGGGATACCATTGGTCCCAGCACACGCCGACGCCCAGCTTCCACCCCGGTGCGGCCGGCGGCGCGGGCCACACCTTGAACCCGGTGTTGCCGGGACGGAAATAGAATTTCTCCTCGTATCCCGGCCCGTCGGGGATGTGGCTCTTGCGGTACACGCCCTGCACCTCGCCGTCGGGGCCGATCATCGCGAGCGAGTTGTAATAATGCGGCCCGTCCGCCTCGAAGAAGCTGGTCGGGATCGTGACCTTCAACGCCTCGGCCAGCGCCTGCATCGCCAGCACCGCCTTGTGCTCGCCGACCGGAGCGGCGTTGGCGAACAGACCCTCGTCCTCGACGCGGCAGAAATACTCGCCCTCGAACAATTCGGGCGGCAGGATCACCTGCGCGCCGCGCGCATGCGCCTCGCGCACGCCTTGCGACACCTTGGCGATATTGGCGTCGATGTCGGCGGAAAAGGACAGCTGGAGCGCGGCAACGGTGATCTCGGTCATGCGGCGTCAGATAGTCGCTCGTGCTCCGCCGCGCAAAGGCATTGCCCGTCGCATCGATACGCGCGCACCACCCCGCTCGCGTGCGAGCGCGACCGCGAGCAGCAGGAGCGGCACCACGAACGCGCGGTGCCGCTCGCCGAACTCGAATGGCGCGCCCAGCAGCAGCAGTTGCACGAAGCACATCGCGACCAGCCCCACCGCGGCGCGTCCGCTCACCCCGCACCCGCGCAGCCGCACGGTCGCCGCCCCCGCCAGCGCCAGCAGCAGCACGTACGATCCGTGCAGCACCGGCAGCAGCAGCGCGCCCGTCTGCGGCGCGAGCCCCGGCCGCATCGCCGCCAGCCGCGTCAGTCCCGCTTGCCCGATTGCCGCCGCGCGCACGAACTTGGCGAGCGTCAGCCGCACCGCCTCGAACGGATGCGCCGCGATCCAATCGGATGCCAGACCACCCGCCGCGCGCGAGAAGGCGAGCTCGGGCAATCCGTAAAGCTCGCGCGGCGGCGGCATCCAACTGCCCGTTGCCGCCGGATTGTTGCCGATCCAAAGGCTGTACCCGCCCGCACTCGTCAACGGCACGAAGGCGTGGAGCAGCGCCGCATTGCGCCACCACCACGGCAGCATCGCCAGCATCGCGATGCCCCCCGCCGCCGCCCCGATCCGCACTGCGCGCGCGAGGCCCAGCCGCCGCCATTGCAGCAACGCGAACAGCAGGCTCAGCAGCGCCTCGCCCGGCTGCGTCAGCGCGAGCGCGGCCGATCCGACGCCGATCAGCACCACTTCGCGCGCGCGCCCCGTCGTCACGGTCCAGCCATAGGCGAGCAGCAGCACCAGCAGCGTCGCCAGGCTTTCCTTCTGCGCCAACGGCGCGTCGAGCAGCTGCGACGGCCAGACGAGAAACAGGCACGCCGCCGCCACTCCTGCGCGCGCCGCACCCAGCCTTCGCGCCAGCAGCACGATCACCCCCGCGGATGCGAGATCGAGCAGGCTCGACAGCACCAGCAGCGCCGCGGTCGACAGCCCGAACACCGCACCCCACCCCGCCAGCAGCAGCGGATACAGCGGCGGGAACAGCGCCACCGCACGCACGCCCATGTACGGCTCGACCAGCCCCAGCCCCTGCCCGTCGAGCAACCCTCGCGCGAGCACCAGATACCAGTGCGGATCGCCCGGCGATACGCGCCCGTCGCTCAGCACCGCCGCCGCGATGCGCAACGCGGTCGCTCCCGCCGCGAACATGCCCCAGGCGCGCGGCCTCGTCGTGGACGGCAGGCGCGTGACCGCCCACCCCGCGAACGCCAGCCATGCCGCGAACAGCGCCATGCCGGCCAGGTCGGCCGACAAGCCCGCGTGCCAGTGCGCCGCCAGCCCCGGCGCACTCAGCACGCCGTACGCCGCCAGCATCAGCAGCAGCGCTGCCACGCCGATGTTCAGAACTCGTCCGCTCGTCATCGCGAGCGAAACGCTACGCCCCGTTCATCGTCGCACAACCGTGTGGATCGGCGAGAAGCGGCCGATCCGTCCCCGATCAGGGCAGCTCTTGGTTAACCGATCAACAATCCAGCCAGCGCCGCGCTCATCAGGTTGGCGAGGCTCCCGGCCAGCAGCGCCCGTAGCCCCAGCTTGGCGATCGTCGGCCGCTGGTTGGGGGCAAGGCCACCCGTCACCGCCATCTGGATCGCGATCGAGGAGAAGTTGGCGAACCCGCACAGGGCAAAGGTGATGACCGCGACCGTGCGCGGCGACAGCTGCGCCGCCTGCTTGCCCAGATCGATATAAGCGACGAACTCGTTCAGCACGATCTTCTCGCCGAACAACCCGCCCGCGATCCCCGCCTCGCCCCACGGCACGTTGAGCAGAAACATGACCGGCTGGAAGACCTTGCCCAGCAACCCCTGGAAGCTCAGCCCCGGCAGCCCGACCAGATTGCCGAGGCCGCCTAAAATGCCGTTGGCGAGCGCCACCAGCGCCACGAACGCCAGCACCATCGCACCGACCGCGACCGCCAGCTTGACGCCGGTCTGCGCACCCTGCGCCGCCGCCATGATGAGGTTGGCGGGCTTCTCCTCGTCGTGCGTTGCGTCCGGCAGCGGCTCGCCCGGCGTCTCCGACGGCAGGACGGCGGGCCCGCGCGCGTCCAGCCGGCCCTCGGCGATCGCGATCTGCCGGTCCTCGATGCTCAAGGGATCGTTGGGGTCGTCGAGCGGCAGTTCACCGGCACGCGGACCGATCCGGTCGGGCATGATGATTTTCGCCATCAGGATGCCGCCCGGCGCCGCCATGAAACTCGCCGCCAGCAGATAGTCGATGCTGATCCCCATCGACGCGTACGCCGCCAGGATCGTCCCCGCGACGCCCGCCATTCCGCTCGTCATCACCGTGAACACCTGCGGCGGGGTGAGCCCGGCCAGGTACGGCCGGATCACCAGCGGCGACTCGCTCTGCCCGACGAAGATGTTCGCCGCCGCGCACAGGCTCTCGACCTTGCTGACGCCGATGACGCGCTCGATCGCGCCGCCGAGCCAGCGCACCACCAATTGCATGATGCCGAGATGGTACAGGATCGACACGAGTGCGGCGAAGAAGATGATCACCGGCAGCGCCGCGATCGCGAAGCTCGTGCCGCCGATCTCGGGCTTGGCGAGCGGCCCGAACAGGAATTCGACCCCTGCGTGTGCGTAACCCAGCAGCGCGGCGACCCCGCCCGACGCGCCCGCGAGCGCCGCGCGCCCCGGCGACCAGTAGAGCACGATCACCGCGATCGCGGCTTGCAATGTAAAGGCCGATCCGACCACGCGCAACCGGATCGCGCGGCGGTCGGTGGACAATAGCAGCGCGATTCCCAGGATCACGGCGACGCCGGCAAGGCCGATGAGGATACGCTGCATGAAACTTCCGCGTCGTTGGTGAGTGGAACGCGGCCCCCCGCGCCAGCCCGCATCATACACGCCGGCCGGGGCGGTGCCATACATGCTTGGCCCAATCGACAAAAGCGCCGACAAAAGCATTGTCGATTGCGGTGCTTGGGCCGACCACATGCCTTTGCCCGCACGCTGCCGCGACGGTAAGGGAGCGGCGGGCGATGAGTGTCGAAAGGGCGGGCAAGTGGCGAATGAGGATTATCGCAAGCAGGGCTACGCCCACCTGCCCGCGCTCTTCCCGCGCGAGGTGCTGCTGGCACTCTACGCGCGGATGCAGGCCGATCTGAAGGCGCAGGGGCGCCCGCTCAGCAGCTTCGCCGCGCAGGGACCGCTGCTCAAGCGTCCCGCGCTCGAAGTCTACGCCTATCAATATGCCCCGCTGCTCGGGTTCCTCTGGGGTCTGACCCCGCGGATCGCGGACGAGGTCGGGGCCGAGCTCTTGCCGACCTACGCCTATTTCCGCGCCTATCAGCACGGCGACGTCTGCCGCATCCACCACGATCGCCCCGCGTGCGAGCACAGCGTGTCGCTGACGATCGCCTACGGCGACGACCGCCCCTGGGCGCTCAGCGTGCAGACGACGCCCACGGAAACGCCGCGCCCGGAGGTCACCGAGGATTTCGGCGCCGAACCCTACGGCTCGGTCGCAATGCAGCCGGGGGACGGCGTGCTCTACCAGGGCACGCACCACCGCCACGGCCGGCTCGACGCCAATCCCAACAGCTGGTCGGCGCACCTCTTCCTACACTGGGTCGAAAAGGACGGCCGCTACGCCGATCACGCGTTCGACCGCCCCGCGATGGAGCGCGCGGCGCGAGGGCAGTAGCGGCCACGTTCCTCCTGCTTGCACGAGGCGTCGCGCCCGTGCTCAATGCACTTCGACTTGGGGGATCAAGCAACGATGACGATCTGGAAGCGCGCCACCTTGGCCGCGGCGCTGATGCTGACCGCGCAGGCTAGTCCCGCCGCGCTCGAGGGTGATTTCTGCACGCGCCTCGCCGCGAACGCCGGGATCGAGCGGCCCGTGCCCCCTGCGCCGGGCCCGACCGAGTGGACCGTCAACGCGCTCAACTTCGGTCAGCGCTTCCTCTTCAGCGGCGCGGTCGCGACCGGCGTCGGCGTGACGCCCGCCGAGCCTGCGACCGCGGAGGAATACCGCCGCATGGAGGACATCTGCATGCCCGAGGACAAGGGCGCGACGTGCAACCTCGTCGGCCCGCTCAACTTCAAGTTCATCTGGAAGGGCAAGAAGGTCATCACGCCGATGCAACCGGGCGAGCGCGCGACGATCGTCGTCGCCGGCACGCGCACCACCTGCCGCTCCGCCGCTGTCGTTGGTGCCTCCCCCACGGCGTAGATTGACCCGCCGCCGTTTCGCGCTAGCAGTCGACCATGCCGATCCCGCCGACCCCCGTCGCCCACCCTGCCCCTGCGATCCCGCGCTCGCTGTTCGTCTTCTCGATCTTCTACGGCGGGATGACGTGCATCGCGGGCGTGCTCGGCAACAAGCAGGTCGCGCTCGGCCCCCTGGCGGTGGAGGCGGGCATCTTCGCGTTCCTGCTGCTCGTCGTCACCTCCAGCGCGGTGGCCGAACTGCACGGCCGCGCGATCGCGGGCCGGCTGGTGATCTTCGGCTTCGTGCCGCTGCTCGTCTCTATCCTCTTGTCGTGGGTGGTCCACGCGCTACCCGCCTCGCCCGAGATGCAGCCCGCCAACCGCGACGCGATCCAGCTCGTGCTCGGCTCGACGTGGCGGATCTGGCTCGGCGGGATCGTCGCCTACGGCATCTCGCAAACGCTCAACATCACCATCTTCTCGTGGCTGAAGGGGCGCGAGGGGTCGAGCCTGCTGTGGCTGCGCGCCGGGCTCGCCAGCATGTTGTCGCAGGTCGTCGACACGCTGTTGTTCGTGACGATCGCGTTCGGCGGCGTGTTCCCGATCGCCGAGCTGCTCGCCGGGCAGATGATCTCCAAGGTCGTGCTCTCGGCGGTGCTGGTCCCGCCGCTCATCTACCTCGCGGTCGCGATCGGGCGCCGGCTCGACGCCTGATCGCGCGGGCGCTCACCGCCCGACCGCGGTATATTCGAATCCCGCGGCCTCGACCTGCTCGCGGTTGTAGATGTTGCGCAGGTCGACCAGCACCGGCTGGTTCAGCAGCGACTTGACGCGGCGCAGGTCGAGCGCGCGGAACGCGTTCCACTCGGTCAGGATGACGAGCGCGTCGGCGCCCTCCATCGTCTGGTACGCGCCGTCGCAGTAGGCGACGTTCTCCAGCACCTTTTTCGCCTGCTCGTGACCCTCGGGATCGAACGCGCGCACGCTCGCGCCCGCGTCCTGCAACGCCTGGATCACCGCGATCGCAGGGGAATCGCGCATGTCGTCGGTGTTGGGCTTGAACGTGAGGCCGAGGATCGCGACCGTCTTGCCGCGCACGTCGCCGCCCATCGCCGCGATCACCTTGCGCCCCATCGCGCGCTTGCGGTTGTCGTTGACCGCGACCACCGCCTCGACGATCCGCTGCGGCGCCTCGTAATCCTGCGCGGTCTTCAGCAGCGCGAGCGTGTCCTTGGGGAAGCACGACCCGCCATAGCCCGGCCCCGCGTGCAGGAACTTGTCGCCGATCCGCCCGTCGAGCCCGATGCCGCGCGCGACATCCTGCACGTTGGCGCCGACCTTCTCGCACAGGTCGGCGATCTCGTTGATGAAGGTGATCTTGGTCGCGAGAAACGCGTTGCCGGCGTATTTGGTCAGCTCGGCCGCGCGCCGGCTCATCTCCACGATCGGCGACTTGTTGAGGTAGAGCGGGCGATAAACATCGCGCAGAACGCTGAGCGCGCGCGGGTCGTCCGATCCGATGACGATACGGTCGGGGCGCTTGAAGTCGTCGATCGCCGCGCCCTCGCGCAGGAACTCGGGGTTGCTGGCGACCGCGAAGTCAGCGTCCGGGTTGGCCTCGCGGATGATCCGCTCGACCTCGTCGCCGGTGCCGACCGGCACGGTGGACTTGTCGACGATGACGGTGAAGCCGGTCAGCGCAGCGCCGATCTCCTCGGCGGCCGCGTGGACGTACGACAGGTCGGCATGCCCGTCGCCGCGGCGCGATGGCGTTCCGACCGCGATAAACACCGCGTCGGCGTCTTTCACGCCTGCGGCCAGATCGGTCGTGAAGCGCAGCCGCCCGGCTTCCACGTTGCGCGCGACCAGCCCTTCCAGCCCCGGCTCGAAGATCGGCATCACGCCCGCCAGCAGCTTGTCGATCTTGCCCTGGTCCTTGTCGACGCAGCACACGTCGTGGCCGAAATCGGCGAAACAGGCGCCCGAGACGAGGCCGACATAGCCCGAGCCGATCATGGTGACGCGCATGATGGTGATGTTACCCCCGTTTGGACACCGCACCGCCGCAGGCGTGCGACGGATCAGCGCGGCTGCTTAGCTTCGCGGCTGGCAGAGCGCCAGAGACGATCCCCCCGCGCTTAACGCCGCCGGCTCAACGATCGGTAAAGACGGGAGCCCACTGGCGCATCGCGCCGCATCGGGGCAGGAGCGCGGCGACGCTAAAACACAGGACGAGGAGCGACGCGATGGGTTTGTGGTTCGAGGAGTTCACGGTCGGTCAGACCTTCACGCATCCGCTGCGCCGCACGGTGACCGAGTACGACAACATGAGCTTCAGCCTGCTGACGATGAACCCGCAGCCGCTCCACATCGACTTCGATTTCGCGGAGAAGAGCGAGTGGGGCAAACCGCTCGTCAACAGCCTGTTCACGCTCGGCCTGATGATCGGCATGTCGGTGCAGGACACCACGCTCGGCACCACCGTCGGCAATTTGGGCATGAGCGACACACGCTTTCCCAAACCCGTGTTCCACGGCGACACGCTGCAGGCGTCGAGCGAGGTCGTCTCGATCCGTGAGAGCAAGTCGAACCCTGCCGTCGGCATCGTCGAGTTCGAGCATCGCATGACCAACCAGCGCGGCGAGCAGGTCGCGATCTGCCGCCGCGCCGCGATGATGAAGCGCCGCCCGGCAGACGCCTAGCCGCCTCAGCGCGCGGTAAAGCGCGCGTAGGCGTCCAGCACCGGCGTCGCCAGCTCGGGCCGGCAGATCAGCAGGTCGGGCAGGTAGGTGTTGGCGCGGTTGTAAACCAGCGGCGTGCCGTCGGCGCGGCTGACGTGCAGCCCGGCGGCGCGCGCCACCGCGGCGGGGGCGCAATTGTCCCACTCATACTGCCCGCCGGTGTGCAGGTAGATGTCGGCCTGCCCCGTCACCACCGCCATCGCCTTCGCGCCCGCCGATCCCATCGGGATCAGCTCGGCGTCCAGCGCGTCGGCCACCGCGAGCGCCTCGGCGGCGGGGCGCGAGCGGCTGACCAGCATGCGCAATCTGTCGGGCGCGTCGCATAGTGCGCTCGGCCGCGCCGAACACAGCGTCATCGCTACCGCGGGCAGCGCCACGGCGCCGACCAGCGGCACGCCGTCGATCGCGAGCGCGACGTGCACCGCCCAGTCGTCGCGCGCCTCGCCATATTCGCGCGTGCCGTCCAGTGGATCGACGATCCACACGCGCTTGGCCGACAGCCGCGCCTCGCTGTCGCGCTCCTCCTCCGACAGCACTGCGTCATCGGGCCGCTGGTGCCGCAAGGCCTCGGTGATGAACGCATTGGCGACGCGGTCGCCCGCGCGGCCGAGCGCCGCGCCGGTGAACACGCCCGCCGCGCGCACCTGCAACAGGATCGCGCCGGCATGCTCGGCGACGTGGCGCGCGAGGGCCGCGTCGTCCTCCAGCCCCGGCGGCGGCGCCACCTCGGCAAGATCGAGTGGCGGGGCGGTGTTCACGCGATCAACCGCGCGACGATCGCGTCGGCGGCTTCCTCTGCGCTCATCGCGCGCGTGTCGATGCGGATCTCGGGCGCGTCGGGCGCCTCGTACGGGCTGTCGATCCCGGTAAAGTTCTTGAGCTGACCCGATCGCGCCTTCGCGTACAGCCCCTTCACGTCGCGCGCCTCCGCGTCGGCCAGCGGCGTGTCGATGTGCACCTCGATGAACTCGCCCGGCTTCATCATGGCGCGCACCATGTCACGTTCGGACCGGAACGGCGAGATGAACGCGGTGATGACGATCAACCCCGCGTCGGTCATCAGCTTCGCCACCTCGCCGACGCGGCGGATGTTCTCGACCCGGTCGGCATCGGTGAAGCCCAGGTCGCGGTTCAGCCCGTGGCGCACGTTGTCGCCATCCAGCAGGAAGGTATGCCGGTTCATCCGCGCCAACTTGCGCTCGACCAGATTGGCGATCGTCGACTTGCCCGCGCCCGACAGGCCGGTGAACCACAGCACCGCCGGCTGCTGGTTCTTCAGCGCCGCGTGCTGCTCGCGCGTGATGTCGGTCGCCTGCCAGTGGACGTTCTGCGCGCGGCGCAGCGCGAAATGGATCATGCCCGCCGCCACTGTCGCGTTGGTGAACTTGTCGATCAGCACGAACCCGCCCAGCGTCTTGTTGGTGCTGCCGTCGGGCGCGGTATACGGCGCGAATACGATCGGGCGATCGGTCGACAGATTGGCGACCCCGATCGCGTTCAGCTCCAGCGTCTTCGCCGCCAGCCGCTCCAGCGTGTTGACGTTGACCTGATATTTGGGCGGCTGCACGCTCGCGGTGACGGTCTGCGTGGCCGATTTCAGCCAGTAACCGCGGCCCGGCAGCAGCGCCTCGTCCGCCATCCACACGATCGTCGCCTCGAACTGGTCGGCGACTTGCGGCGGCTGGTCGGCGGCGACGATCGCGTCCCCGCGCGAACAATCGATCTCGTCGGCGAGCGTCAGCGTCACCGACTGCCCCGCGACCGCCTGCTCCAGATCACCACCGAGCGCGACGATCCGCGCCACCGTGCTGGTGCGTCCCGAGGGCAACACGCGCACCGCGTCGCCGGCACGCACGCTGCCACCCGCGACCAGCCCCGAAAAGCCGCGGAAATCCAGGTTCGGCCGGTTGACCCACTGCACCGGCATGCGGAACGCGCCCGCCGCGTCCTTGCTCTGATCCAGCTCGACCGTGTCGAGATGCTCGATCAGCGTCGGCCCGTCGTACCACCGCATATTCGCCGACGCATTGGTGACGTTGTCGCCGCGAAAGCCCGAGATCGGAATGGCGGTGAAATCCTCGATGCCGATCGACTCGGCGAAGCCGCGATAGTCGGCGACGATCGCGTCGAAGCGCGCCTGATCGTAGCCGACCAGGTCCATCTTGTTCACCGCCAGCACGATTCTTCGGATGCCGACCAGATGCGCGAGGTACGAGTGCCGCCGCGTCTGCGTCAGCACGCCCTTGCGCGCGTCGATCAGGATCACCGCCAGATCGGCGGTCGACGCGCCCGTCACCATGTTGCGCGTATATTGCTCGTGCCCCGGCGTGTCGGCGACGATATACTTGCGCGCGCTCGTCGCGAAGAAACGATAGGCGACGTCGATCGTGATCCCCTGCTCGCGCTCCGCCGCCAGCCCGTCGACCAGCAGCGCGAAATCGATATCTCCCCCTTGCGTACCGACCCGCTTCGAATCCGCCTCCAACGCGGCGAGCTGATCCTCGAAGATCGTCTTCGAATCGTACAACAACCGCCCGATCAGCGTCGACTTGCCGTCGTCGACCGAGCCGCAGGTGATGAAACGCAGCAGCGTCTTGTGCTGGTGCCGGTCGAGATAGGCGTGGATGTCGTCCGCGATCTGCGCGTCCGGCGTGTAGCTGGCGTGATCCTCAGGCGGCATCAGAAATAGCCCTCCTGCTTCTTCTTCTCCATGCTGGCACCCCCCGCGTCACGGTCGATCGCGCGCCCCTGCCGCTCGGACGTGGTGGTGAGCAGCATCTCGCGGATCACCTCCGCCAGGCTCGCCGCCTCGCTCTCGACCGCGCCGGTCAGCGGGTAGCAGCCGAGCGTGCGGAACCGGATCGAGCGCGTCACCGGCGTCTCGCCGGGCAGCAATCGGAACCGCTCGTCGTCGACCATCAACAGCGTGCCGTCGCGCACAACGGTGGGCCGCGGTGCGGCGAGATAGAGCGGGACGATCGGAATGTCCTCCGCGGCGATGTACTGCCAGATGTCGAGCTCGGTCCAGTTGGAGATCGGAAAGACGCGGATGCTCTCGCCCTTTCCTTTCCGCGCATTGTACAGGTTCCACAGCTCGGGCCGCTGGTTCTTCGGGTCCCAGCGGTGGTTGGCCGAGCGGAACGAGAACACGCGCTCCTTCGCGCGGCTCTTCTCCTCGTCGCGCCGCGCGCCGCCGAACGCCGCGTCGAACCCGTTGAGGTCCAGCGCCTGCTTCAACCCTTCAGTCTTCCACAGATCGGTGTGGAGCGCACCGTGATCGAACGGGTTGATCCCGCGCGCCTCGGCTTCGGGATTGCGGTGGATCAGCAGCTCCATCCCGCTCTCGCGCGCCATGCGGTCTCGCATGGCGTACATGTCGCGAAACTTCCACGTCGTGTCGACGTGGAGCAGCGGGAACGGCGGGGGCGAGGGATAGAAGGCCTTGCGCGCCAGGTGCAGCATGACGGCGGAATCCTTGCCGACCGAGTAGAGCATCACCGGCCGTTCGCACTCCGCCACCACCTCGCGCATGATGTGGATCGCCTCGGCCTCCAGCCGGTCGAGATGGGTCAGCGTGCGCTGATCGGGCGCCATTCGTCGTCCTCATGCCTGTGACGCCGGAACCGGACGCCTGCGTCGCGACATATGCGGATGCACGCCCGCACCTGCGACATCGATCTGCTCGGGGGATTGATAGCGCTGGTTGGGCGGCGGTACGATCACCGCGCGTTGCAAGAAAGGACGCGACCATGTTCGTCGACAATCGCGGCTGGCCGCCGCCCGCACCGTGGCAACCCGAACGACCTGCGCGCCGGCTGACGATCCGGCAGGCGCGTGTCATGCGCAACATCGTGGTGTTCAACCTCGTCATGCTGATCTTCGGACCCCTCGCGGGCGTGACGCTGCTCGACGCGGTCGCGGCGATGCTGCGATGACCGTCACCCCGCACGACGTGCTCGCCTTCTGGTTCGATCGCGTCTCGCCCGAGCAGCGCTTCGCCAAGGACGACGCGCTCGACCGCACGATCGCGGCCCGCTTCGGCCCGACGCGCGACGCGGTGCTGGCGAGCGAGGCCGCGGGCTGGCGCGACACGCCCGAGGCGCTGCTCGCCGCGATCGTCCTGCTCGACCAATTCTCGCGCAACATCCACCGCGGACACGCCGAAGCGTTCGCCGCCGACGTCCTCGCGCGCGACCTGACGCTGGAGGCGATCAGGCGCGGGTGGGAGGATCGCTACACGCCCGAACAGCGCCAGTTCCTCTACATGCCGCTGATGCACGCCGAGGACGCCGCACTACAGGCGCTGTCGGTCGAGAAGTTCGAGCAGCTGGGTGATGAGAAGGCAATCAACTTCGCGCGCGATCACCGCGATGTACAGGCGCGCTACGGTCGCTTTCCGTCACGCAACGCCGCGCTCGGCCGCACGTCGTCGCCCGAGGAACAGGAATATCTCAGCCAGCCCGATGCCGGTTGGTGACTGAAAGATGACGGGGAACGTGGCGGGGTGGTGGAGCTGAGGGGAATCGAACCCCTGACCTCTGCAGTGCGATTGCAGCGCTCTCCCATCTGAGCTACAGCCCCGCCCGGCCCGGCCGCAGCGCGACCGAGCGCTGCCACTAGCGACGTTGATCGCGCGGCGCAACAGCCTTTCGTGATGCTGGAACGGATCGATCGCGCGCCGCACGACCGACCCGATTGGTCACCGCCCCAGCAGCACCCGCGCCTGCCCCGCGATCTGCGCCAGCATCGCCGCATTGGGCGCGGGCGCGTGGCGCGCGCGGTCGACCACCGCCTTGAACTGACCCACACGGCCCGCATTCTCGCCCAGCCAGCGCGCCACCGCCTCCTCGGGCGCGCCGTTCGCGGTCCGCCCCAGGAAGTCGAGCCGCAGCTGCTGGAAATCGCGCGCCAGCCCCGCGATCAGCAACCGCTCCCACGGATCGCTCGACGTGATCCGCGCCGCGGTCGACTGCGCCCAGTCGAGCCCCAGCGCCTGCCCCAAATGCGTGAACGCGCGCGCGATCCGCGTCTCGTCGATCCCGGAGCGGCCGCCCAGGTCGGCGAGACCCACGACACCGTCGAGTTCGAACAGCCGCACCACGCGGGTGACCAGATCGGCGGGCGCGCCCGCCGCCTCCAGCGTCGCGGCGATCCGCCGGCTCTGCGCCTGCGCCTCGTCGAGCAGCAAGTCGCGCGCCGCGGCGTCGAGCCGCGCGATCCCCTGCCCCAGCCGCTCCAGCACCGCCGAGGGCATCGTGCCCGGCGCCTCAACGCGCAGCAGGTCGGCGACGTGCGAGCGGGTCGCGACCGCCACCTCGTCGAACAGCGCGTAGCGCGCCGCCTCGGGCATCGCGGTCTGCTCGATCTCGCGCCACAGCTCGGCCAGGCCGAACTGCCGCTCCGCCACCACGAACATCGCCGCGATGTCGGACAGCGCCGCGCCTTCCTCCTCCGCCAGCTCGAACGGGTGAAGGATACCGATCCGGTTGACGATCCGGTTGGCGAGCTTGGTCGCCACGATCTCGCCGCGCAGCCGATGCTGGTCGATCGCGGCTGCGAACCGCTCCTGCATTGCGGCCGGGAAGGCGGCGTGCAGGTCGGGCAGCATCGCCGGGTCGGCACCCAGCGCGCTATGTTCGATCGCGTCCTGCAACGCGAGCTTCGCGGTCGCGAGCAGCACCGCCAATTCGGGCCGCGTCAACCCGCGCCCGTCGACGCCGCGGCGCAGGAAATCGACGTTGGAGGCGAGCCCCTCGACCTTGCGGTCGAGCCGTCCCGCTTCCTCGAACACCTCCATCACGCGAACGTAGCTCGGCACCGCCTGCGCGGCCTCGTTGCCCGATCCTTCGGCGATCGACAGCGCCAGCGTCTGCAGGCGATTGTCCTCCAGCACCAGATGCGCGACATCGTCGGTCATGCTGGCGAGCAGTTCGTTGCGATCCTCGTACGCCAGCCGCCCCTCGGTCATCTCGCGGTTCAATGCGATCTTGATGTTAACCTCATTGTCCGAACAATCGACCCCGGCCGAATTGTCGATGAAGTCGGTGTTGATCCGCCCGCCGCGCGCGGCGAAGGCGATGCGCGCGGCCTGCGTCACGCCCAGGTTCGCGCCCTCGCCGATCGCAATCGCGCGCAACTCCTCCGCGTCGACACGCTGGCGGTCGTTGGCGGGATCGCCGACCGTGGCGTTATTCTCCGCCGCCGCCTTCACGTAGGTGCCGATGCCGCCGAACCAGATCAGGTCGACCGGCGATTTCAGGATCGCCGCGATCAGCAGCGACGGCTCCATCTCGCCCTCCGGGATGTCGAGCGCGGCCGCGACTTGCGGAGTGATCGTGATCGACTTGGCGGCACGACTGTGCACACCGCCGCCCGCCGACACCGGCGCCGAATAATCCGCCCAGCTCGAGCGCGGCAGCGCGAACATGCGCGCGCGCTCGTTCCAGCTCGTCTCGGGGTCGGGGTTGGGATCGAGGAAGATGTGACGATGATCGAACGCCGCGACCAGCTTGATCGCCTTCGACAGCAGCATGCCGTTGCCGAACACGTCGCCCGACATGTCGCCGCAACCGACGACACGGATGGCTTGCGTCTGCACGTCCACGCCGCGCTCGGCGAAGTGGCGCTGGACCGACACCCACGCGCCCTTGGCGGTGATGCCCATCGCCTTGTGGTCGTAACCGACGCTGCCGCCGCTGGCGAAGGCGTCGCCCAGCCAGAAATCGCGTTCGAGCGCCAGCGCGTTGGCGACGTCGCTGAACGTCGCGGTACCCTTGTCGGCGGCGACGACGAAATACGGGTCCTCGCCGTCGCGGATCACCACACCGTCCGGGTGCACCACGCCGGTGCCGACGATATTGTCGGTGATCGACAGGAGCGTGCGGATGAAGATGCGATACGCCTCGGTGCCTTCCGCCAGCCACGCGTCGCGGTTCGCAGGGGATGGAAGCTGCTTGGCGTAGAAGCCGCCCTTGGCGCCTGTCGGCACGATCACCGCGTTCTTGACGCGCTGCGCCTTCATCAGCCCCAGGATCTCGGTGCGGAAATCGTCGCGGCGGTCGGACCAGCGCAGGCCACCGCGTGCGACCGGGCCGGCGCGCAGGTGGATACCCTCGACGCGCGGGGAATAAACCCACACCTCGCGCCACGGCAGCGGCTTTGGCAGCCCCGGCACCAACGCACTGTCGAGCTTGAACGCCAGCGCCTCGTTGGCGGCGGGCGTGAAGGCGTTGGTACGCAGCGTCGCGTCGATCACCGCGCGAAAGCTGCGCAGGATGCGGTCGTCGTCGATCGCCGACACGGCGTCCAGTGCGCGCACGATCTCGTCGTCGCTCTCGTTCGCGTCACCGCCGAACGACGGATCGTGCAGCGCGTGGAACCGCGCGATCAGCGTCTGCGCCAGCCCGGCGTTGCGCGACAGCGCGTCGACCACGGTCGACATCGTGTAGGTGAGCCCCGCCTGACGCAGGTACCGGTACCAGGCGCGGAACAGCACGGTCGCGCGCGGGGTCAGCCCGGCGGAGACGACCAGGCTGTTGAACGCGTCATTCTCCGCCTGTCCGCGCAAGCTGGCCGCGATCGCGGCTTCGAGCACCTGCGGCTCGTGGTCGAACGCCACGTCGGGCGCCTCGACCAGGAAATCGTGCACGAAGGCATTATCGACCTCGCGCAGCCGCGTCGGCAGCTCGCCCACCACGCGGAAGCCGAAATTCTCCAGCACCGGCACCGCGTCCGACAGCGCCAGCGCGCCGTTCAGCTTGTAGATCTTCAGCCGGTGATCCTCGCCCGCCGCGGTCGGGTACAGGTGAACCTGCCGGTCGCCCTCACCGTCCAGCTGCGACAAGCGTACGATATCCTCGGCCGCCTCGTCCGCACTCGACACGTTGCGGTAATTGGCGGGGAATGCCGCCGCCCAGCGCAGCGCCAGCCGCGCCGCGCGCGTCGCCGGCATCCGCTCGCCAAGCGCCGCCTCGACGTCGGGCACCCAGCCGCGCACCATCCGCGCCAGCCGCTGGTCGAGCGGCTCGACCTCGGGCATCCGCCCGCCCTCGCGCAGGTCGATCGTGAAGCGCAGCAGCGCGACGACCTGATCCTCCAGGCTGATCGCCCAGTTGATGACGCGTCCGCCCGCGGCCTCGGACAGCATGTCGCCGATCGCGGCGCGCCGCGCGGTGGTCGCGTCCTCGCGCGGCAGCCACACGAACGCGAACAGGTGCCGGCCGAGCGGCGATCGCACCAGCACCAGCTTCGGGCGCGGGCGATCGGCGATGCTCATCGCGCTCAGCGCCAGCTGCTCGACCGACGCGCTGTCGAATCCGGTGACCAGGTCGTGCGGCAGCGAGGCGAGCGCGTGCATCAACGCCTTGCCGGTGTGCCCCGCGGGATCGAACCCGAACTTCGCCTCGAACTCAGCCAGCCGCTGCCGCAGCATTGGAACGCTCCGCGGCGGCGCATTGAGCGCGGCCGAGGTCCAAAGCCCCGCGGTGATCGACAGCCCCGTGACGCGCCCGGCCTGCATGACCGGCACGACGACGAGGTCGAGCGGCACGCGGCGGTGAACGGGCGAGATCAGGCTAGACTTCAGCAGCAGCGGCGCCTTGTTGCCCGCCTGAAACCACTCGATCGCCAGGTGCCGCGAACGCTCGGCCAGGATCGACACCGGCTGCTCCAACCGCATGATGCCCAGCGCGCTCGCCTGCTCGGCGCCATCGGTGGCGCTCCAGCGCTGATGACCCAACAAGGTGAAATGCCGGTCAAGGAACCAGCGCAGCAGGTTCGCGCCCTCGCCGTCACCGCCGGTGTCGTCCAGCGTGCCCGCGTCGTGCGCCACCGCTGCCTGCATCGCGCGCCAGTCGCCCGTCGCCGAGCGCACGTTGGCGAGCACGGCAGTCAGCTCCTCGATCAACTCACGCCGGTCGCGCGCGTCGGCGCGGTCCATCTCCAGGTAGATCATCGACTCGCGTCGCGCGCCCGGTTCACTGCCGGCCGCATCGACCGTGGTCAGCGTGCCGCCCTCATCGCGCGTGACCTGTACCACCGGGTGGATGATCCGCTCGATCGCGATATCGCGCGCACCGATCGCGGCGGCGATCGAATCAACCAGGAACGGCATGTCGTCGTTGACGATCGCGACGCGCATCCGGCGCGGACCGCCGTCACCCGGCAGCGGCTCCAACGCAATCGCGGGTGTCTCCGCCGCGCGAGTCTCGCCGGTCGCGATCAGGAACTCCGCCGCGCTCGCCTGCTCGGCTTCGGCAAAGCCCTGAAGCTCGTCAGGCAATGCGCGGTGGGTGAGGCGCGCCGACAGCGCGTCCGACAGTATCGTTTGCAACTTCCTCGCCATGCGCGGGGCTATGCGCCCGTCACGATCAATCCTCAACCCCGCGCGAAATGGTATCGTGCACCCTCGCGCACGGCATGCATCCAGCCTCAGCGCAGCCGCGCGAGCACCCGCTCCGCCAGCCGTCGGTCGCTGCTCGCACCAACCACGTCGATGCCGCCGTCGCTCGCCACGCGGCCGAGCAGCACCACAGCGTCGCCCGCCACCGCTGGACCACCCAGCAGGTCGGGCGTGACGCTCGCCAACACCGAGCGATCGGCGATTGGCGTCACCTCGCCCCGCGCCGCACCGCGACGCCGCCTCGTGCGCTCCGCGGCCACCATGTCGTCGACGCCGCCGGGCAGTGCCTCGATCGCGCGCGCCAGTCCGCCTTCGGGAATATCGCGGCGGCGCGCGTAGGCAAGCACCGCACCCGCCTGCGCAACAGCTGCGACATCGTCATCGAAGACAAGACGCGCGATTGCGTCCGTCGTCATGTTCCCGTTCTCAGGCATGCTCGCTGCGTTCATCCCGTTCGCATCGAGCAACGCGGCGCAGGCGAGCGGCGCACGCTCCGCTGCGCAGGCGAAGTCATGCGCACGCCCCAGCGCACGGCCGATCGCCGCGGCGCTCCGCGACTGCGCGGTACGCGCGCCCGTCGCGCTCTCACGCGCCAGCTCCAGCAGCTCGCGCAAGTCGGCCTCGTCGCTCGTCTCGGCCGTGGGCGCCGCGCTCGGCCCATCGGCCCACACCGACGAAAGATCGGCCGCGCGCGGTGCGCTGCGTACCGATCGCGCCAGCTCGGCGTCGAGCTGCGCCTGCGTGTCGCTGCTCACCATCTCCTTCCAGTTAATGACGCCGTAGATATAGTCGATCGCCGCGCCATCGGAGGAAAACGGCATCAGGATGCCGCGGTAAAAGGTATTGTGCCCGCGAATGCCGACGAACTCGGCCTCGAACCCGACCGGCGCGCGATTGGCGATGATCTGCAGGTAATGATCGGTCAGCCGGGACAGGAGCGAGCGCGGAGGCACCTGCGCGATGTTGGTGATCGACTGGTCGACGCCGCACTCGGCGCGCAATGCAGCACCCAGGAACGGGATAGCGGGATTCTCAAGCCCTTCGCTGAAATCGAGCAGCACGCTGTGCGGCCCAAAATCGGCGATGCGCGCGGGGTCCAGGTCGGCGATGGTCGGAAAGGGCCGCTCGGCCAGCAGCGACACCCAATGATTGTACGCGCGCACGTGCATGCGGCGTTCGTCGCTGCCGATCTTGACTTGCGGCTCGCCGACCCCCGCCTCGGTCGGATCATTGTCCTGCCGGATGCCGATATTGTCGGAATCATCACTGCCGCGCGCGCTGTCCATAACCCGTTCTTTCCCGACGGGATCGCCAAGCATGCGATGCGACCCGTTCAGCGAAAGCTCTGCAGCATTGACCGTAAATGCCGCGTAAACTCTGGGAACAGTTCCGCACCCACTTGTGAGCAGCGTGAAGCATCTGCGCCGCCGGCGATGATCCCGCTTGCCACTCCCGCACACCCCTGCTAAGCGCCGCGCCTCGCCCAGGCACGGGCGCACCAGGCCGCTTTAGCTCAGCTGGTAGAGCATCGCATTCGTAATGCGGGGGTCACAGGTTCGAGTCCTGTAAGCGGCACCATTTATGGTAAACAGTGGGCACGTTATTACCCGATGCCGCTCTTGCTCGTTGAGCACCCGTGCTGGAGTTTGGAATCGCTCGATCGCAAAATGGTCGCCGTAATCCTGTTTTTACGCCGCATCTGACCCGTCCGGACGAGGACCATTACCGCTTTCCCGACGTGTATTAGGATGGCTGATGCCAACGCGATCGGCCCCCTCTAGGTCCAAGATACGGCTCACTAAAACCTGAGGGTTGTTCGGCTGAACTTCCCCTGCGTTCGAAATTCATTCCAGCAAAAAAACGGACGAAGTCGTGCGCTTTCCAACCGATAGTACACTAGATCGACATCAATGATGCAAGTCAGGAAGATAAAGGAGCGTTTGATAACGGCAAGACAACGACTTTATCTCGGCTGATCGGTTGGTTGCCTGCACGAACGTCACCCTGACGAGCACGTGGAGGCATCATGTATTATCACGACAAGCGCTTGCAATATCCCGTCACGGTCGAGAAGCCCGACCCCGCCTTCGCGCGAATGCTGCAGCAGGCGATCGGCGGCGTCGAAGGCGAGATCCGCGTCTGTATGCAATACTTCTTCCAGGCCTGGGGCAATCGCGCGCCCACGACCAAGTACCGCGACATGCTGCTCCACACCGCGACCGAGGAGATCGGGCATATCGAGATGCTGGCAACTGCCGTGGCGCTTAATCTCGACAAGGCGCCGACCTCGCTTCAGGAAGAAGGGGCGGCAGACGGCATCGTCGGCGCGGTGATGGGCGGCGGCAGCGCCAAGGGCGCGATCGAAGGCATGATTCACAAGAACCTGCTGTCGGCGGGCCTCGCCGCGATGCCAGTCGATTCGGACGGCGTACCGTTCAACATGAGCCACATTTACGCCAGCGGGAACGTCGCTGCCGACATGTACTGCAACGTCGCCGCGGAGAGCACTGGACGTACATTAGCCGTCCGCCTGTTCAACGCCGCGCACGATGAGGGCATGAAGAAGATGCTCCATTACATGATCGCGCGCGATACGATGCACCAGGAGCAGTGGCTGGCAGTCATCGAGGAGCTAGGCAAGGAAGCATCGATGCCGATACCCAATTCCTTTCCGCAGGAAAACGAAGACCAGCAGAACAACTATAACTTCTACGTCACCTCGCTCGACGGCAGCTATCCCGAAGGTCGCTGGACCGCCGGACCCAGCATCGACGGCAAGGGCGAGTTCACCGTGTTCCGCAACGAACCGCTCGGCGACGAACCCGTGCTCGGCGCCGCTCGTCCCGACAGCGGCGCACAAGCCGAGCAGATCGGCTAGCAACCGGCCGACATTGAGGCTCATCCTCTGCAAAGGGTGGGCCTCACGCCATGCAGCACGGTCGGTACAACCGCCCTGCTGGCTCATCATATCCGAGAGATGGGGAGCACCATGCGCATACATCATCTCAATTGCGGCACCGACTGCCCGGTGGGCGGGGCGCTGTTCGATGGACGTAGTGCCGGCCCCTTGGCGACGCTCGTCTGTCACTGCCTGCTGATCGAGACCGATGCGCACGGGCTCGTGCTGGTCGACACGGGTTACGGCTTGCGCGACGTGGCTCACCCTCATCAAAGGCCGGGACCGCGGATCACCCCGCCCTGGCGTCTCCTGCTTAACATCCGCCTGCGCGAGCAAGATACCGCGATACGACAGATCGAAGCGCTCGGGCACCGCGCAAGCGACGTGCGGCACATCATTACCACGCATCTGGACTTCGACCATGCCGGAGGATTGGAGGACTTCCCGCACGCCACAGTCCACGTAATGCAGCGTGAATATGACGACGCTACCGGCCCGAAAATCGGGTTGGTTGCGCGCAATCGCTGGCGTGAACGCCAGCTGGACGAGGTGCGCGACTGGCGGCGCTACGGTGCCCGAGGCGAGCCGTGGTTCGGGTTCGACGCGGTGCGAGATCTCGACGGGCTACCACCGGAAATCCTGATGGTGCCGCTCCCGGGACACACTTGGGGACACGCCGGTGTCGCGATCCGCGGCGATGACGGGCGCTGGCTGCTTCACGCAGGCGATGCCTACTTCTACCGCGGCGAAATGCGCGCGGCGAAGCGTTGTTGCACACCAGGCCTTCGCGCCTATCAGCGTCTGATGGAGGTGGACGCTCGAAGTCGGCTGAACAATCAGGAGAGATTGCGAGCGCTGTCGATTGTGCGTCGCAAGGATCTGACGATCACCTGCACGCATGATCCGGTCGAGCTTGAACGCTGCATTGCCGGGTCGCCGTTGTGACGTGTTGAAGCAGAGCACCGGATCAGCGGCGTCGGTCCGCTCCTTGAGATAATCGGCTCCATAATTACTGCGGTACGTCTTGCCACGCGACGATCGTCGACCGCTCCAAGAGCACGCTGCCAACCATGCATGTCCTCTCGCCGGCCTGCACGAACAAGGCATGGCGCTGGATCAACTCGACAGCGGCGGTGATTATAGCGGCAGTGAATTCTTCGCCTCTTTCCTGCGCATGAACCGTTCGTACGCCCGCGTGCCGCTCAACGCCCGGCGGGTGGACGCGATCGAGTGCGTCGTGTCGGTCACGCTGGCAATCACGCTGGCGCATTGGACCGGCGCGCGCAACGTCAGCTGGGCGGCATTCTCGGGCTATATGGTCATGCGCGGCCACGTGTCGGAGACGATGCTGCGCGGGCTGCTGCGCATCGTTGGCACTGGTGTCGGCGCGGTGCTGGCCCTGCTGCTGGTGCCGTGGGTGGTGCAGGGAACGTTCGCGATGTCACTCCTGCTCGGTCTCGTTACGCTGCCGACGCTGTACGCCGCGCTGACCGCGAAGCGCGCCTACGCCTGGCTATTCGTCGCGCTGACCTTCGCCATGATCGTGCTCGACGCCGCCGAGCATCCGGGCACCGCGTTGCGCGCCTTGATCGCGACGCGCGTGCTGGAGGTCGGGGTGGGTACGCTCGCCTGCGTCGCGGTGAGCCTCGCCTCGACGCTGACGCTCAGATGCCTGTGGCCGGCCGCGGCCGGCACCCGCCCGACGCGGCTGCGCTGGCATCCCGTTGCGCTGCGCCACGCCGCGCAGGGAACGCTGGCTGTCATGCTGCTGCCGTGGATCGCGCAGATCGTCGACGTGCCCGAGATCGCGCAGGGCGCGGTCACGATCCTGGCCGTGATGATGATGCCGCTGCAAGGACTGGCGGCGGGTGGCTTACGTCCGGTCTCCGCCCGATTGTGGCAGCGCGTGATCGGTTGCGTCGCGGGGGGTGCCTACGCGGGCGTGGTGCTGCTGCTCCACGTTTCGACCGGCGCCTTGCTGCTGGCGGTCGCCCTCGGCGTTGCGATCGGGCGGATGGCGGAGAATGGCTGGCGCACGCGCAGCTACGTCGGGACGCAGTTCGTGCTTGCCATACTGGTCACGTTGGTTCCCGACCGGATCGAGGATGCCGCGGTCGCGCCGGCGCTGGCGCGATTGACAGGTATCGCGGTCGGGTTGGCGGTACTGGAGCCGGTGCTGGTCGCATGGCACCTGATCGCGCGCCCGCGTGTCGCAACCGGAGGCAGCGCCGCGTTGAATGAGCCGGGCGGTCCCTAGAACCCCCCATCGCGCCCGCGCGTTAACGCACCCAGAACGTTACGCACGGGAAGAACGAACATGGATATCGGTTTCGTCGGGCTCGGTCGTATGGGGATCGGCATGGCGTGCAACCTCGCCGCAGCGGGGCATTACGTGCGCGCGTGGAACCGCTCTCCGGTCGATAAGGCCGAGCTGCCGGGCGTGGAACTGCTCGAACAGGCCGCGGACGCGTTCGAGAGCGAGGTCGTGTTCACCATGCTGGCGGACGATGCCGCGATCCGGCAGGTCGTGCTCGACGCCGGGCTGCTCGAACGCGCCAGGCCTGGGCTGATCCACGTCGTGAGCGCGACGATCGCGGTCGATTTCGCGCGCGAACTGGCGGCAGCGCACGAGGCGGCGGGCCTCGGCTACGTCTCGGCCCCCGTGTTCGGGCGCCCCGATGCCGCGGCGGCGGCGAAGCTCAACGTGGTCGCGGCGGGCAAGCGCGACGCGGTGGCACGCGTGCGTCCGCTGCTCGACGTGATCGGGCAGCGCACCTTCGTTCTGGGTGAGGAGCCGCACCAGGCGAACGCGGCCAAGGTCGCGGGCAACATGTTGATCGCGATGACGATCGAGGCGCTGGGCGAGGCGATGACGCTGACCGAGGCGCACGGGCTGTCGCGCGCCGATTTCCTCGAGATTGCGACGGGTACGCTGTTCGGCTGCCCGGCCTATCACACCTATGGCGGCAAGATCGTCGCGGAGGATTACAAACCCGGCTTTGTCATGAAGCTGGGATTGAAGGACCTGCGGCTGGCAACCGCGGCGGGCGAGGCGGCGGGGCGCACGCTGCCGATGCTCGATGCGGTGCGCGGACAGATGGAGCGCGCTATCGACGCTGGCATGGCGGCGCGCGACTGGAGCGCGGTGGCGGACTATACGATCAACGGCGAGCGCTAGCGATCAGGATTGAGCGCCTCAGCGCCGCTACTATGCCTCAGCCGCCGCAGCAATGCGCCTGCCGCCTAAGCCGCGACCGCGCCATAATAGAGGACGATCGAGCCGGTCAGCATCGCGAGTGCGGGCACGAGCGCGAGCCCTAGACCGGGTGGGCCCTCGCCATCGTCGTGCGCGGCGAAGAAGAGCAGGTTACCCGACACCCAGGTGAGCAGCAGCGCGAGCGGCAAGTAAAGCAGGTGCGCAGCCCAGCGCGGGATGCGCCAGCCGGCGGAACACCACGACGCGCGCAAACTTGCGTGCGCAGCCCAGCGCGGGATGCGCCAGCCGGCCTGATACCAGAACCATAGTGCCAGCAACGCCGGTCCGAACAGCGCGGTGACATATGCGCCAGCGCCAAGCATGAACAATGCAAAACCAGCCATCGGACAGAGCTTGTCACGTCGGTGACGTCCGGTCGAGAGGACGGGCATGTCACCCCAGCCCTGACAATACGGCGATGCCGGAAAGCATCGCCGCGCGCGTCACATCGCTTTCAGCAGTTCCGCGATCTCGACGAAGGCGAAGCCGACCGAGCTGTCAGCGATGCCATAGGGCATGAACAACTTGTCGCCGTGCCGCATCGCGCCGCAGGTGTAGACGACGTTCGGAACATAACCCTCACGGTCCTGATCGGCGGCGGCGAGGATCGGTTGCTGCGTGCGCCCGATGACCTTTGACGGGTCGTGCTTGTCGAGAAGCGCCGCGCCGATCGAATATTTGCGCATCGCGCCGACGCCGTGCGTCAGCAACAGCCAGCCCTCGTCGAGCTCGATCGGCGGACCGCAATTGCCGATCTGCACGAACTCCCACGGATATTCGGGTTTCAGGATCAGCTGCCCGTCATCCCAGTGCGTCAGGTCATCGGTCGAGAGCAGGTATAAATTCTCGCCGTCCTGCCGCCCGATCGAGAGGTAACGCCCGCCGACCTTGCGCGGGAACAGCGCAATCCCCTTGTTGCGCGCGGCGGTGCCCGTCATCGGCACGAGGTCGAAGGCGCGGAAATCGCGCGTGCGCAGCAGCTCCGACTGGATCGTCGCGCCGTTATACGCGGTATAGGTGCCGAGCCACTCGACCGCGCCGTCGTCGTGCGTGAAATGGACGAGGCGCAGGTCCTCCAGGCCCTTCGACTGCGCGTCGGTGATCGGGAAGATGACGGTACCCGACAATGTGCTGTCGCGGTGACGATAGACGGTCACGGGGCCGGTCGGCACCTCCTCCTCGTCGCTGCCGACCGCGTCGGCGGCGGTCGCGAAGGGAGGCTCGGGCGCGAGCTTCAGCTCGTTGTCCTCGCCGATGATACCTTCGCGGAACGCAACGGAGGAGATGTGGCCCTCACCCACCGAGCGCAGCGACATCAGGATGCGCTGCGATCCCGGCGACATGCCCGACTGATCCGGGTGCGGCACCGCGCTCGGGTTCATCAGCGCGGCGGCGGCGTAGCTGTATTCGTGGCAGAAATAGGCGCCGATCAGCTGGCGCTTCTCGTCGTCGATCTGACTACCGTCCAGCCCGTGCGCGGAAGCGATCTCGTCGTAGCGCGTCATGAACACGCGCCGCGTCTGCCAGTGACGCGCCTCGAAATCCTTGAGCACCAGCACCAGCTGGTCGCGCGCCTGCTCGCTGCTCATTTCGAGCACTTCGTTGATCAGCCGCTGCGACCGGCTGATGCCGCTGCCGTTGGCGAGCCAGCCGATGTGGAACGGACGCACGACGACGCGCGACGGGTCTGCGTGCAGGCGCAGCCGGTGATTGAACAGATCCAACGGGAATACGCCTCGCGATTTAACTCGTCTGTGCGGCGCGTGCCGCATTCACGCGGCGACGCGATCCTTCCCTGCCACGCCTGCTGCCCGTTTTGAAAGCCCTGAAATCGCGCAGCTCGCCAATTGCAGCGCGAGAATGCTCTCGGCCCCCTGGTTACGGTTGAGCCCCGCGGGCATCAGGCCGTCGAAACAGCCGCCGTCCTTCGCGGTCGCGAGCGGCAGCTCGAGATCGTTGGCACCCAGAAACCAATTGTACCCACGGGCAGCCTCCGCCAGCCAGCGGCGATCACCGGTTGCATCGAACGCCGCCGCGCATGCTTCAACAGTCGCCTGCGCCTCCAGCGGCTGCTGGTCGTAGGGTAGCGGCTCGGCATAGACGCGGCCGAAGCTTTCCGAGCCGACCGCGCGGAAATGCCCTTCGGGCGAGGTCTGCTTCGACATGATCCAGGTCAGCGTCTCGATCCCGCAGTCGATCAGGTCCTGCCGGCCGAGCGCGTGGCCGGCGCGGATCAGCGCCTCGGGCAGGCGCGCGTTGTCGTAGGCGAGCACGATCTCGAACCAGCCCCATTCGGGACGCCGCGCCGCGTCGAGTAATGCGAGGTGCTGGTCAGGGAAACGCTCCAGTATCTCGAGCGCGAGCGGGTGGTTGGGCGAGGCCTGCAGCATCGCCGCCGCACCCAGCATCGCGAAGGATTGCGCGCGCGGACTGCCGAGTTCGAACGCGAGGCTCGCCGTCATGTCGAACATCGCGGTCGCCCAGTCGCGATGCTTGGGCTCGACCGCGTCGCGCGCGGTTACGCCCAGCGCCCAAAGGGTGCGGCCGTTCGAGTCTTCCGACCCCACATCCTCGCACCAGGTACGATCAAAGTTCATGAAATTGCGGAAACGGCGCTTGTCCGGGTTCCACGCATATTGGACGAACGACGCGTAGATCGTCGTCCACTTGTCGCGCGTCACCGCGTCGACGTCGGCCATCTGGCTCATCAGGATCAGCGCGCGCGCATTGTCGTCGATGCAATAACCGTGGCGCCGATCCGGGATCGAGAAGATCGAATGCTGGAGCATGCCGGTCGAGTCGCTCATTCGCTCAACCGCGGCGAGGTCGGGAGGTAACACCTTTGGCGTCGGCACCGTCGCGGAAGACAGGCGTTTGGGCTGCGCCTCGATGCTGCGCGCGACTTGGATCATAGCCTTCTCCGCCACGGCGGGCCAGATCATGGTGCGCCCCCGTGCATAGGCGCGCTGCGAGAGCCGGCCCAGGTTGCGCTCGCTGCCGAGCAGGTCGTTGATCTCGCGCGCGAAGGCGGCGACATCCTTGAAATCGACGAGGACGCCGTGCCCGTCGGCGAGTATTTCGGTCGCGTGGACGTAGGGCGTCGATACCACCGCCTTCCCAACGCCGACCGCGTAAGAGAGCGTCCCGCTCGTGATCTGCGCGGGGTTCAAATACGGGGTCGCGTAAATGTCGGCGGCTTGCAGATAGTCGATCAGGTCGTCGTGGTCGACGAAGGCGTCGATGAAGGCGACGTTGTTGTCGACGCCCAACTCGCGCGCCTGCGCCTTCAACCGGTCGCGGTACGCCTCACCTTCGTGCGCGACGAGGCTCGGGTGCGTCGCGCCCAGCACGACGTACATCGCGTCCGGGTGCTGCGCGACGACCGCGGGCATCGCCTCGATCACCGTCTCGATCCCCTTGCCGGGGCTGAGCAGGCCGAAGGTCAGGATGATGCGCTTGCCCTGCCAGCCGAATCGCGCCTTGAACGTGTCGGGCGACACGAACGCACGATCCGGCACGCCGTGCGGGATCACCGAAATCGACGAAGGAGCAGCACCATAAACGCGCTGCAGGATGTCGCGCCCGCGCTCGGCCATCACGATCACCTTGGCAGCGCGGCGCAGCAGACCCTCCAGCACGGCACGCTCTTGCGTGCTCGGCTTCTCGAGCACGGTGTGCAGCGTGACGATCAGCGGCACGTTGGTGCGGTCGATCAGTTCAAGAATGTGCGCGCCCGCGTCGCCGCCGTAGATGCCGTATTCGTGCTGCACCCACAAAGCCTGCGCGCCGCTCGCCTCGATCGCACGCGCCGTGGCGAGATAGGCGCCGCGGTCGTGCTGCGGGATCGCGCCCGTCACCGCCTCCGGATAGTCGTAATGGCCGGGATGATCATCCATCGCGTAGACGTCGACGCGCAGGTCAGGGTAGCGCTTTCGCAGCGCTTCGTAGGTGTCGGTCGTGAACGTGGCGATGCCGCACTTGCGCGGCAGGAAATTTCCGATCAGGGCGATATGCTTGACCGCGCCCGGTTCGACCGACTGCTTCATCCTTCAACCTTTGCTGACCCAGCGGCGCCCGGCACGGACCTCCACTTGGCTCAACTAACGAGTTGATCAGGCTTTGGTTGCACCGTCATTTTGCAGTGCAACATGGATCAAGCCGGGCGTCAACCGCGACCCCGGTAGCCGGGCACCCCCTGATCGGGCAGCCACAGTCCTTCGGGCGGCGTACCCGACTGCCAGAACACGTCGATCGGCATGCCCCCGCGCGGGTACCAGTATCCGCCGATCCGCAGCCAGCGCGGGCGCATCTCGCGGAACAGCCGCTCGCCGATGCCGACGGTGCAATCCTCGTGAAAGGCATTGTGGTTGCGGAAACTGCCGAGGAACAGCTTCAACGACTTCGATTCGACAATCGTCTCGCCGGGCACGTAATCTATCACGAGATGCGCGAAATCGGGCTGGCTCGTCACCGGACACAGCGAGGTAAACTCGGGCTGGGTGAAGCGGATCAGATAGGTCTGGTTCGGACGTGGATTGGGGACGTAGTCGAGCACCGCTTCTTGCGGAGAAGTGGGCAGCGGCACGGACTGGCCGAGGTGGGTCGGGGCAAGTGTCATGCGCGGCGAGATAGGTGCGCGTGTGGCCTGCGTCACCTGCCGTTTGTTTCGCGCTTCCTCCCGCGCTAAGGCGCGACCCGATCATGGCCGACCAACCCGATACCAAGCGCGACTGGCGCGACACCGTCTTCCTGCCGAAGACCGACTTCCCGATGAAGGCAGGCCTCGCGCAGAAAGAACCCGCAATCCTAGCGCGGTGGCAGCAGATGGGGCTGTACGACCGGCTGCGGCGCGAGCGGGCCGGGCGCGAACGCTGGATCCTCCACGATGGCCCGCCCTACGCCAACGGCGACATCCACATGGGCCACGCGATGAACAAGGTGCTGAAGGACGTGATCGTCCGCAGCCGTTCGCTGATGGGATACGACGCGCCCTATGTGCCCGGTTGGGACTGCCACGGCCTGCCGATCGAGTGGAAGGTCGAGGAAGCGTATCGCGCGAAGAAGCTCGACAAGGACCAGGTGCCGGTCGACCAGTTCCGCGCTGAGTGCCGCGCCTATGCCGACAAATGGGTCGCGGTGCAGGCGGACGAGTTCCAGCGTCTCGGCGTGATGGGCGACTGGGCCGACCCGTACCTCACCATGAAGTACGAGGCCGAGGCGACCATCGCGGGCGAGCTCTTGAAATTCGCCGAGAGCGGGCAGCTTTACCGCGGCGCGAAGCCCGTCATGTGGAGCCCGGTCGAGAAGACCGCGCTCGCCGAGGCCGAGGTCGAGTATGAGGACGTGGTGTCGACGCAGATCGACGTGGCGTTCGAGATCACCGAGGCGCCGAACGCACCCGAACTGGTCGGCGCGCACGCGGTGATCTGGACCACGACGCCGTGGACGATCCCGGTCAACCAGGCGTTGGCGTATGGGGAGGATGTTGAGTACGTCCTATTGCCTTATGAGGGCCGGAAGTACCTAGTTGCCCAGCGACTAGCGCAGCAGTTTGCAGATCGAGCAGGTCTCGGCTTTGCCGATGTGACAGAATACTTTGACGCGTTTATCGCAGATCGCGGCAGCTTCATCACAGCTAATGACCTCGCCGGCGCGCTCGCCCGCCATCCGATGCATCACCTCGGCGGGTTCTTTGCCAAGCCGCGACCGCTGTTGCCGGGCGACTTCGTGACTACCGACGCGGGTACCGGGCTCGTCCACATGGCGCCCGACCACGGCGAGGACGATTTCCTGTTGTGCAAGCAGTACGGGATCGAGCCGGTGTTCGCGGTCGACGGCGCAGGGTTCTACCGCGCGGATTGGGCGTGGCTGGGCGGTCAGGGCAGCGTCATCAACAAGAAGTTCGTGGCCGCTGATGGCCCGATCTGCGCCGACCTGCGGGAGGCGGGGGCGCTGCTGGCGGCATCGGACGACTTCAAGCACTCTTATCCGCATTCGTGGCGGTCGAAGGCGAAGGTGATCCAGCGCGCGACGCCGCAATGGTTTATCCCGATGGACCTGCCCGCCGGTCAGGCTCGCGCGGCGGGGATCGCGGAACAAGATCAGGCGGATGGTGCAGTGCAGCCCCTCTCCCAACCCTCTCCCCAGCGGGGAGAGGGCTTTAATGGCGACAACGCTCCCACCCTGCGCAGCCTCGCGCTCGACGCGATCGCGCGGACGCGGTGGGTGCCGGCGCGGGCGGAGAACCGGATCACCGCGATGGTGGAGGGACGACCCGACTGGGTGATCTCGCGCCAGCGCGCCTGGGGCGTGCCGATCGCCCTCTACGTGCACCGCGCTACGGGTCAGTATCTCACCGATCCAGCGGTCAACGCGCGCATTCTGACTGCGTTCAAGGCTGGCGGCGCAGACGCGTGGTTCACCGCCGACCACCAGCAACTGCTCGGCGACGCGTACGACCTCGCCGACTATGAGCCGATCAACGACATCCTCGACGTGTGGTTCGACTCGGGCTCGACTCATGCCTTCGTGGTCGAGGCGCGCTACGGTGAGGGGACGCGCGCGAACCTGTACGTCGAAGGGTCGGACCAGCATCGCGGCTGGTTCCAGTCGTCGCTGTTGGAGAGCTGCGGCACGCGCGGGCGCGCGCCGTACAACGCGGTATTGACGCACGGCTTCGCGCTCGACGGCAAGGGGCGCAAGATGTCGAAGTCGCTCGGCAACGTCGTCGATCCGTTGAAGATCATCGGTGAGAGCGGCGCGGACATCCTGCGGCTCTGGGCGGTGTCGACCGATTATTTCGACGACATCCGCATCGGCAAGGAAGTGCTGGCAACCGCGTCTGACGCATATCGCAAGCTGCGCAACACGTTCCGCTACCTGCTCGGCGCACTCGACGGCTTCACCGACGACGAACGCGTCGCAGTCGACGACATGCCCGAGCTGGAGCGCTATGTGCTCCACCTGCTCCACAAGCTCGACCTGGAACTGCGCAGCGCGGCGGATGCGTTCGAATTCAACCGCTACACCCGCGCGCTGACCGATTTCTGCAACGAGGATCTGTCGGCGTTCTTCTTCGACGTGCGCAAGGACTCGCTCTACTGCGACGCGCCCGACGACGTGAAACGACGGGCCTATCGGACGGTGCTCGATACGCTGTTTCACGCACTGGTGCGCTACGCCGCGCCCGTGCTGGTGTTCACCGCCGAGGAGGTGTGGCAGGCGCGCTTCCCCGATGCGGACGCGTCGGTCCACCTGCTCGAATGGCCCGAGCTTCCCGAGCAGGCGGCGGAGGACATCGCGCAGCGCTGGCATGAGGTGCGCAAGCTTCGCGAGCGCGTCACCGAGGCGATCGAGCCGCTCAGGCGCGAGAAGACGGTGCGATCTAGCCTGGAGGCCGAAGTAAGAGTGCCCGAGGCACCGCTCCCCACCGACGCGCTCGCCGAGGTGTTCATCGTCGCGAAGGTGAGCGAGACCGGCACGGTCGACGTCGCGCGGACCGATTACCACAAATGCGGGCGCTGCTGGCGGCACCTGCCCGAGGTGCGCGAAGACGGTGATCTGTGCGCGCGGTGCGAGAACGTGGTGGCTGAGGTGGCGGCATGACGCGGGTGACGCCCCGCGCCGGACTGGCGCTCGCCGCGATCGTGCTGGTGGTGGATCAGCTGGTGAAATGGCTTGTCACCGGGCCGCTCGGGCTCGATTACCTCGGCGCGTCGCGCACGATCCTGCCGATCTTCGACCTGCGTTTTGTGCAGAACAACGGCGTGTCGCTCGGCATGCTCCGCGCGGAGACTACGACGATGCGCTGGCTGCTGGTGCTGTTCACGGCCGGAATCGCCGCGGCGGTGCTGGTGTGGATGTGGCGCGAGCCCAAGCGCGGCGACCAGCTGGCGCTCGGCCTTGTGTTGGGCGGGGCGGTCGGCAACATCCTCGACCGCGTGCGGCTGGGCTACGTGGTCGATTTCGCCGACCTGCATTTCGGCGAGTGGCGTCCGTTCCTCGTCTTCAATATCGCGGACGCGGCGATTACGATCGGCGTGCTGATTCTGCTGGTGCGCGCGCTTCTGATCCGCGACAAGCCGGACGAGAATGCGAAGAATTCCTCGGAGAACGTACATGCGTAAGTTGGTGGTCACGGGCGTCGCACTCGCGGCGGTGACGTCGCTGTCGGCGTGCGGCAAGAGCGGCTACGACCGCGCGCGGCCCGACGAGTTCGCGGTGGCGCGCCAGGCGCCGCTGGTGATCCCGCCCGATTTCTCGCTGATCCCGCCGCAGCCGGGCGCCGCGCGCACGCAGGGGACGAACACGCAGGGCCAGACGCTGGAGGCGCTGTTCGGCACGCCGGCGCCGCGCAGCCAGGCCGAGGCGGGCGTGGTCGATCAGGCCGGCGGCGACGTGGCACAGCCGGGCATCCGCAGCGCGGTCGGCGATCCGCAGACCAACGTCATCGACAAGGGTCAGACGACGCGCGACATCATCGCCGCACCGCAGGGCGACGGCCAGGGCGCGCGCGCGGTGACGGGCGGTGCCGCCGGCGCGACGCAGGCGACTGCGCCCTCGCCCGCCGCGACACCGACGCCGGGCGCGACGCCGCAGCCGTAATCACACGGCGCGGAGACGTTCAGGCCGGCGCGCACCTCTCCGCACCGCGACCGACTCAGTTTCCCGGCCGCCGGAGCTAGCCCGGCCGGTCGGTTGTCGGGTCGGCAGTAGCGAGCGGCTGCTTCGGCCACGTCCTGACGTAGACGTCGCGTTGCGCGAACGGGATCTCGATGCCGGCATCCTTGAACAGTACCCACAAGCGGTTGAGCACGTCGGAGCGGACGTTGCCGACCCCGCTCTCGGGATCGCTGATCCAGGCGAGGATCTCGTGCTCGACCCCGTCATTGCCGAACGCGGTCAGCCAGACGTTGGGCTTGGGGCTGGTCAGCACGCGCGGACTGTCGGTCGCGGCCTTCATCATCAGCGATTGCGCCAGTTTCAGGTCGCATGAATAGGCGACGCTGACGGGTATACGCACGCGCACGTTGCGATCGGTGAAGGACCAATTCTCCACCTCCTGCGTCATTAGATTCTCGTTCGGAATTAGATGCTCCTTGCCGTCGCGCGTTACCACGCTGACCGCGCGGACGCCGATCTTGTTGACCCAGCCGAAACTGTCGCCGACGACGATCACGTCGCCCGGCTTGATCGAGCGATCCATCAGCAGGATGATCCCCGCGATCAGGTTGCCCACCGTCTTCTGCAACCCGAATCCGACCGCCAGACCCATCGCGCCCGAGAAGAAGGCGAAGGCGGTGAGGTCGATCCCGGCGAAATCGATCCCGAAGAAGAACGCTGCGACGACGATGCCGATGCTCGCCAGCTTCTGTGCGAGCAGCTTCTGCGTCGCGTCGAGCGAGCGCGCCTGTCCGATCGTGTGCGTGACGACGCGGTTGGCGAGCCGAACGCCCGCGAAGATCACGATTGCGATGACGAGGATGTAGATCAGCGCGAGCAGCGACAGTCGCCGGCGCCCGACGTTGAAGCCGACCGCGTCGAGCGTGTCGGTGATCGGCCCCAATCCACCCACCGCGCGGCTGAGCAGCGCGACGAACAGGATCGTCGCGAACGTCCAGGTCGCCCAGCGCGGCATGCCGAGCCCACGCAGCACCGCATGGGCAAGCGCGGCGGCGGCAGCGCCGAGCGCGATGCCGATCGGCAGCCCGCCCCAGCCGGTCCAGTCATGAGCGACGAGGACGATCGAGAGCAGCAGCGCGGCGCTGCCGTGGCGCAGGATCGCGCTCATGCGTCGCCACAGCCCCTCGCCGTGATTGGCGACGCGCGCCTTCCACCACGTTGCCGCGCGCGGGCCGAGAACACGCCCGGCGGCGAGCCCGAGCAGCAGCGAGACGAGCACCAGCGCGCCCGCCACCGCCATTTCGAGCAGGTCGAACCGCCCCGGTAGCGCGATGCCGTTCTCGGTCAGCCAATCGCTGGCGAAACTCACCCGCGCGCGGCCCGGAATGCGGCGAGCCCGCGCGCGAGGTCGGCGATCAGGTCGGCGGGGTCCTCCAGCCCGATCTGCAAGCGGATGAGCGGCCCGGCAAAGTCGGGCGTGGTCGCGCTGCGATGGCGCGCCGGGTCGACCGGCAGCGCCAGGCTCTCATACCCACCCCAGCTGTAACCGATGCCGAAATGGTCGAGCGCGTTGATCAGCGTGGCGCGCGACCGCTCGTCGCCGCCCTGGAGCGCGAAGGAGAACAAGCCCGATGAACCGAGGAAGTCGCGCGCGAACGTTTTGTGCCCCGGGCAGGACGCCAGCGCCGGGTGGAGCACGCGCGACACCTCAGGCTGCGCGGCCAGCCAGCGCGCGACCTCCAGCGCGCTCGCCTGATGCTGGCGCAGGCGAACCGACATTGTGCGCAGGCCGCGGCTGCCGAGCCAGGCGTCGTCGGGGCTGGTGACTTGCCCGAGTTGAAAGCTCGTCTCTCGCAAGGCGGCAAAGCGGCCGGAACCGGCGGTAACCGAGCCGAGCATCACGTCGGAGTGCCCGACGACATATTTGGTGCAGGCTAGGATCGAGTAGTCAACGCCCTTCCCGATCGCCGGGAAGAACAGCGGCGTCGCCCAAGTGTTGTCGAGGATCGTCGCGATCCCGCGAGACTTAGCTACCGCGACGATCGCGGGCACGTCCTGCACCTCAAAGGTCAGGCTGCCGGGCGATTCCATGAAGATCGCCCTGGTGTTCGGACCGACCAACTCGGCAATACCCTCGCCGATCAGCGGATCGTAGAAGCGCGCGGCGATGCCGAACCGCTTGAGCAATCCGGTCGCCATCGACCGCGTCGGATCATAGGCGCTGTCGGGGACGAGCAGCTCGTCGCCCGGCGACAGCACCGCCAGCAGGCAGGCGGCGATCGCGGCGACGCCGGAGGGATAGAGGAACGTGCCCTCCGCGCCGGGCTCCAGGCTGGTCAGCGCGTCGGCCAGGCTCCACTGCGTCGGCGTGCCGCGACGGCCGTAGAACAGGCGGTGGTGCGTGTCGGCTGCGCCGCTCGCGCGCAGGTGCGCGACATCGTCGTAGAGGATCGTCGAGGCGCGCCAGACGGGTGTGTTGACGACGCCCGCGGTCCATTCGGGGCGGCGGCCGGCGGTGACGACGCGCGTGTCGGGCCGGAGATCGTGCGGATCGTCGCTCATGCGTCACCCGTGGCCTTGGGGGTGGAGGGGTCGGCGCCCCATTCGCTCCAGCTGCCGTCGTAGACCTGAGCCTGGTGTCCCAACAGATGCGCGGCGAAGGCGAGCACGCTGGCGGTGATGCCCGAGCCGCACGTCATCACCATCGGCCGCGACGGATCGACGCCGGCGTCCGCAAAAGCGGCGCGCAGCGCATCGCCGCGCTTCCATGTGCCATCGGAGTTGAAGACCTGCTTGTACGGCAGGTTGCGCGCGCCGGGTATGTGGCCAGCCGCGACACCCGGGCGCGGATCGGGTTCGGCACCGGTGAAGCGGGCCCGCCCGCGCGCGTCGATGATCTGCACGTCATTGTCAAGCGCGGCGCGCACGTCGGCCATGTTCGCGATCCCCTTGCCCTGCTCACGCGGGGTGGCATGACGCGGGCGGACGACGTGCTCGCCCGTCTCGACCAAGCGCCCCTCGGCGCGCCATTTCGCCACACCACCGTCGAGGATCGCGACATCGGTGAAGCCGAATGCGCGCAGCATCACCCAGGCACGCGCCGCAGTGAAATGCGAGGCGTCGTCGTAGAGGACGATCCGCAACCCGTCGCCGAGCCCCGCCCGCGCCATACGGCTGGCAAAGCGCGCGGCATTCGGCATCGTCGAGGGGAACGGGCTGTCAGGGTCGGAGAAGCCGGCCAAGTCCATGAACACCGCGCCCGGCACATGGCCGGCGGTGAATTCCGCGCCGGCATCGCGCTTCGGCTCACCAGGCAGGTCGATGTGGTAACTGGCATCGGCGACGCGCAGGTCGCGGTCCGACAGGTGATCGGCGAGCCACTGGGTGGAAACGAGCGGGTCCATCCACCCGGCATAGCGCGCCTCGGCGCGCGCGTCAGTAGGGCGGTCCGCTCGCGTCGAGCCGGTCGAGAAAAGCCGCCGCCTGAGCGCGGGTCTCGACGCGAGTCTCGGGTTTCATCCGGTCCCAGGTGCGATACGGCATCGCCATGCGCCGGTTGGGGCGCAGTTTGTCCTCGTTGCGGGCGAGGAAGTCCCAGTAGAGCGCGTTGAACGGGCAGGCGTCCTCGCCGACGCGCTTGTTCACGTCGTAGCGGCAGTGGCCGCAATAGTCCGACATGCGGTTGATGTACGCGCCCGACCCCGCGTACGGCTTGGAGCCGAGCAGCCCGCCGTCGCCGAACTGGCTCATGCCGAGCGTATTGGGCAGCTCGACCCACTCGTAGGCGTCGATATAAACCTCGAGGTACCAGAGATGGACCGCTTTGGGATCGGCGCCGATCAGCAGCGCGAAATTGCCGGTGACCATCAGCCGCTGGATATGGTGTGCGTGCGCGGTGGCGAGCGTCTGGCCGAGCGCTTCGCTGAGACAATGCATGTCGGTGTCGCCTGTCCAGTACCAGTCAGGCAGCTGGCGCGTATTCCCGAAATAATTGCGCTCGACGTAATCGGGACCCTCGCGCCAGTAGATACCGCGCATATACTCGCGCCAGCCGAGGATTTGGCGGACATAGCCCTCGACCGAGTTAATCGGTGCCTTGCCCGCGCGGTACGCCGCCTCGGCGCGGCGGCAGAGGTCGAGGGGTAAGAGCAGCCCGGCGTTCAGGTACGGCGACAGGATCGAGTGCCACAAGTGGCGCTCGCCGGTCAGCATCGCGTCCTCGTAATCGCCGAATTTCTCCAGCGCGTGCGCGAGGAAGGTGTCGGCCTGCCGCGCAGCGTCCTCGGCGGTGACAGCATAGTCGAAGCCGTCGAGGTCGCCTGGATGATCGGCGAAGCGCGCCGCGACAAGGTCGATTACCTCGCGCGTCACCTTGTCGGGTTCGAAGGCGAGCGGTTGCGGCATGAACAGGTCCTTGTTCGCCGGCTTGCGATTGTCCTTGTCGAAGTTCCATTGTCCGCCGGCCGGGTCCTTGCCGTCCATCAGCACGCCGGTGCGTGCTCGCATTGCACGGTAGAAATACTCCATCGTCAGCACCTTGCGCGACGCGGCCCATGCCTCGAAGTCACTGTGTGTGGCGATGAAGCGATCGTCATTCAGGATGTCGACGGGAATGCCGAACAGCGTTTCCCAGGCGTCGAGCATCGCGCGCACGCGCCACTCGCCCGCCTCGGTCACGATGATGCGGGTCGTCGCGTGACGCTCGACTGCGCGCGCAACCTCGCCGGTGAAGCTGCCGCTATTGTCCGGATCGTCGAGATGGACATAGTCGACGGTCCACCCGGCCTTTCGCAGCGCCGCGGCATGGTGGCGCATCGCGGAGAGAATGAAGGCGATCTTCTGCTTGTGGTGGCGGACATACGTCGTCTCGTCGGCGACCTCCATCATCAGCACCACCGTGTCCGCCTTCTTCGCGGCGGCTAGCGACGAGATCGTGGGGGTGAGTTGATCGCCGAGGACGGGGACGAGCGTGGTCATGTCGGCGCTAACGCATGTTGGGGCGTCAGCGCTCCAGGATCGTGCGGGCGCGCGCGCAGTCGGCGTCCATCTGCGCCATCAGCGCGTCGAGACTGTCGAACTTCGCTTCCGGCCGCAGGAACTCGATCAATTCGACCTTGATCGTCTGGCCGTAGAGATCGCCCGAGAAGTCGAAAAAATAAGGTTCGAGCAATTCCTTCGGCGGCTCGAACTGCGGGCGGATGCCGAGGTTGGCGGCACCGTTCAGCACGCGTCCGTCCGCCAGCCGCCCACGCACCGCGTAGATGCCAAAGGCTGGGCGCAGGTAGCGACCCATGTCGAGGTTGGCGGTCGGATAGCCGATCGTGCGGCCGACCTTGTCGCCGTGCTGCACCACGCCTTGAATCGCGAACGGACGCGTGAGCAGGCGCGCGGCACCCGCCGGGTCGCCGCTGCGCAACAGGTCGCGGATGCGGGTGGAGGATACCGTCTCGCCCCCGAGCGTCACTGCGCCGACCGTCTCGGCGGCAAAGCCCAGCGCCTGGCCGAACATGGCGAGGCCAGCCGCATCGCCGACCTTGCCCTTGCCGAAAGTGAAATCCTCGCCGGTGACGACGCCCGCGACGCGCAGGCGATCGACCAGCCGCTCGGCGACGAACTGCTCCGCGGTCAGCGCGGCAAAGGCGGCGTTGAAGTCGAACACCACCATCGCGTCGGCACCCGCGGCGGCGAACAGCCGCTCACGCTGGTCGAGTGTCGACAGGCGGAACGGGGCTGCGTCGGGGCGGAAGAAGCGTACCGGGTGCGGATCGAACGTTGCGACGAGCGCGGGGCGTCCTTCTGCCCGCGCACGCTCGACCGCGCGCGCGACCACTGCCTGATGCCCGAGGTGAAATCCGTCGAAGTTGCCGAGCGCGACGATCCCGCCGGCGAGATGCGGCGGCACCGCGGCGCTGCCGTCGAGGCGCTCCATGCCGCGCGCTCTACGGCCGCGCAGGCGGTGCGACAAGTATGCGCGCGCTCAACGCTCCAGCCGGACGAAGCTGTAGGCTGGGCGCTCTCCTTCCGCGGCGTGATCCTCACGCGACACCTCGCGCCAGCCGGTGAACGGCGGCACGATGGCGTCGCCAGCGGGCGCGGCGTGCACCTCGGTCAGCTCGATCGCGTCGGCGTGAGGCAGGAACAGCGCGAAAATCTCTGCGCCGCCGATCACCGCGACGTGCGCGCCGGCGATGCGCAGCGCGGTCGCGGGATCGTGGACCACCTCAGCGCCCGCCGCCTGCCAGTGCGGGTCGCGCGTCAGCACGATGTGGCGGCGACCGGGCAAGGGCGCGGGAAAGCTCTCGAACGTCTTGCGCCCCATCACCATTGCGTGGCCCATCGTCAGCGCCTTGAAGTGGCTCAGATCGGCCGGCAGATGCCACGGCAGCTTGCCATCGACCCCGATGACGCCGTTCTCCGCGCGGGCGAGGACGAACGTGACGCTCATCTTCAGACCGCGACCGGTGCTGCGATGTGCGGATGCGGATCGTAGTCGACGACGCGGAAATCGTCTATTTTGTAGTCGAAGATCGAGGTTGGGCGACGCAGCAGTTCGAGCCGCGGGTGACCGCGGGGTTCGCGCGACAGCTGCTCGCGCACGAGATGCTCGTGGTTTAGATAGATGTGCGCGTCGCCGCCGCTCCACACCAACTCGCCGGGCAACAGATCGCATTGCTGCGCCAGCATGTGGACCAGCATCGCGGCGGAGAAGGCGTTGAATGCGAAACCGAGCCCGAGGTCGCACGAGCGCTGCCACAACAGCCCCGACAAGCGTCCGTTCGCGACGAAGAACTGGTACGTCATGTGGCACGGCGGCAGCGCCATGCGGTTCAGCTCGGCGACGTTCCAGCCGGTGAACAGCAGCCGGCGCGAGGTCGGGTTGTTGCGAATCGCCTCCACCAGCTCGGCGATCTGATTAACCCCGTTACCGCGGCGGAAGAGATCGTCGCCCGCGGGCTCATAGGTCGGCCAGTCGACCCATTGCTTGCCATAGACGGGGCCCAGGTCGCCCCATTCGGCCGCGAACGCATCGTCGGCGAGGATGCGCGCCTCGAACGCATCGCGTGTCACCTGCTCGCCAGTTGCGCGGCGGTAGCGATCGAGCGGCCAGTCGGTCCAGATATGCACCTTCTGTTCGACCAGCCGGCGGATGTTGGTGTCGCCGGTCAGGAACCACAGCATCTCGCGCGCCGCGGTCTTCCACGCGACGCGCTTGGTGGTCAGCAGCGGCACCGCGCCGCCGTCGAGCGAGAAGCGCAGCTGCGGGCCGAACAGCGCGCGCGTGCCGACGCCGGTACGGTCGCGGCGCTCGTCGCCATGCTCCCACACGCGGCGGAGCAGGTCGAGGTACTGGTGTTCGTAGTGCGAGTCGGTCACGGCGGCAGTGCTATCGCCAGTCACCCGCCGACGCCATCCACAGCGCGACTGCCGCCGCCGCCGCGGTGTCCGCGCGCAGGATGCGCGGGCCGAGCGCGATGGGCACGGACTGCGAAAGCGCGCGGATCGCGGCGCGCTCGTCGTCGTCGAAGCCGCCTTCGGGACCGATCAGGATCGCGGCCGGACCGGGCGCCGCCCGCATCGCCTCGGCCGCGGGCGTGCCGCCCAGTTCGTCGGCGAAGAACAGGTGGCGTGTTTGCGGCCAGTCGCGCAGCAGCGCGGCCAGCTTCACCGGCTCGGCGACCTGCGGCACCGCGGTGCGGCCGCATTGCTCCGCCGCCTCGATCATGTGCGCGGCGAGGCGGTCGGTGTTGGGCTTGTCGACCACGGTACGGCGCGTGACGACGGGGACGAGCCGGGCGACGCCCAGTTCGCACGCCTTTTCCGCCATCCAGTCGACGCGACCCTTCTTGAGCGGCGCGGCGCAGAGCCACAGATCAGGGACGTGTTCTAGCGGGGTGAGCTGTTGCTGCACATCGAGCGTCACGTCGCGGCGTGCCACGTCGGTCGCAACCGCGAGCCACTCGCCGCTGACCCCGTCGAACAGCTTGACCGGCTCGCCCACCTTCATCCGCATCACCGAGACGAGGTAATGCGCCTGCGGGCCCGTCAGTGTCAGCGCGCCGGCGCCGAGCGGCGTCTCGACGAACAGCCGCGGGGTCGAGCGCGGCGGCCAGGCAGGGGTCGCTCCCATCATTTCCTCCGTCCGCGCACGATCAGCCAGCGCGCGACGAGAAACAGGATCGCGCCCGCGAGCGCAACCCCCAGCACCACGCCGGCGACGACCCCGGCGACCCGGACGATCGCGAAGAACAGCGCCTCGAAGAAGCGGCCGATCGCGACCGAGATATGGACCACGCGCTATTTGGCCGCAACGCGGGTCCAGGTTTGCGACTTGCACAGGCCCGGCAGCACGCAGCCGGTGCCGACTAGCGTGTTCGCGTCCTGCAGCGAGAGCGTACCGTCGAACTCCTGCCCCAAATCGGGAACGAACACGGTGCCCTGCCACACGCCGCCCGAACCACGGCGGAAGTCGCGGAACAGCTGCGTACCGATTAGCCGGTCGGTGCCCCCCGCGGCGGCGTCGTCGCGCGCGCGCTGGTCAGCGGCGACGACGGTGCCGCACAGGCCCGCACCGCAGGGTGCGACACGGATGCGCACGCTATCGCGCGCGTTGCGCCACGTGCCCGCAGGCGTGGCGGCGGGAGCAGCGATCGCGGGCGTGGCCACGGCGAACGCGAGGGCGGCAAGGATCAAACGCTTCATACCACGAAGATAGGCATGCAATCGGTCCGATTTAAGGCCGCGCACGTGCGGACAGCCGCCAGCGTGGCGGGAACGTCCAATTGACGATAAGGGCTGACCCGGTGACCGCCTCCCCTGCCCCCGACCTCACCCCTGACAGCGAGCATCGCGGGCTTATTGCCCTGCTGCCGCCGCGCTTGCGCGGGTTCGCGCTGCTGGCGCGGTTCGATCGCCCGATCGGCTGGTGGCTATTGTTCTGGCCCGGCGCCTGGGCTGTCGCGCTGGCGGGTGGCGCAGTCGAGCGCTGGGACTTGATCCTGTGGCTGCTCCTCGGCGCGATCGCGATGCGCGGCGCGGGCTGCGTCTACAACGACATCGTCGACCGTGACCTCGACGCGAGCGTCGAGCGCACGCGCAACCGGCCGCTGGCGTCAGGTGCGGTGTCGATGCGCGCTGCTTGGGGCTGGCTGCTGCTGCTGTGCCTGGTCGGGCTGGTCGTGCTGCTGCAACTCCACTGGCCCGCCGCGATCGTGTCGGTTGCGGCGATCCTGCCGGTCGCGGCTTATCCGTTCATGAAGCGGATCACGTGGTGGCCGCAGGTGTGGCTCGGACTGGTCTTCTCCTGGGCGGCGCTGGTCGGCTGGACCGAGGCATGGGGATCACTGAGCGCGGGTGGGGTACTGCTCTACGCCGGCAGTGTATTCTGGGTGGTCGGCTACGACACGATCTACGCGTTGCAGGACCGTGAGGACGATGCGCTGGTCGGCATCCGATCGTCGGCGCTGCGGATGGGGCGGCACGTGCGTGGCGGGGTTGCGCTGTGCTATCTGGCCGCAGTGGTGCTGTGGGCGGCGGCCTTTTGGCAGGTGCGCGCCGATCCGCTCGCGCTCGTCGCACTGCTGCCGGTGGTGATCCAGCTGGCGTGGCAGGTCGCGACGCTCGCACCCGACGATGCTACGGGTGGGGGCGCGGGCGCGCTGGCGCGGTTCCGCTCCAACCGGTTCGCGGGATTGTTGATGTTCCTCGCCTGCGTGGTAGTCGGCACGCCGCTGTAGCAGCGAGGGTCGAACAGGGAGTGGTAATCGCCACTCCTGCCCCCTAAGTCGCCGGCATGCTTACCCCCGACCAGGCGCAGGAGCGCGCCCACGACATCGTCCGCCGTGCCACCGCCGCCGGGGCCGATGCCGCCGACGCCGTTTTCGCCGCCGACGCGTCGAGCGAGGTGTCGGTACGGCTCGGCAAGTTGGAGGATGTCGGCCGGTCGGAGGCGGAGGAACTGGGTCTGCGCGTCTTCGTCGGGCAGCGCTCGGCGAGTGTGTCGACCTCCGATCTCTCGTCCGCGGCGATGGACGCGCTGGTCGAGCGTGCGGTCGCGATGGCGCGCGAGGCGCCGGAGGATCAATGGGCCGGCCTCGCACCCGAGGAGCGGCTGATGCACGGCGCGGCGCCGCTGCTCGACCTCGCCGACGACGGCGCGGTGACGCCGGCGGAACTGCGCGAGCTGGCGTCGCAGGCGGAAGAAGCCGCGCGCAGCGTGCCGGGCGTGACCAATAGCGAAGGCGGTGGCGCGGGTGCGTCGTCGAGCGTCTGGGCGCTCGCCACCAGCCACGGCTTCGCGGGCGCTTACGCGACGACCGGCTACAGCGTATCGGCTAGCGTGATCGCGGGCGAAGGATCAGGCGGGGGTGGCGGCATGCAGCGCGACTATGCGTTCCACTCCGCACGGCATCGCCAGCGGCTCGACGCGCCGCACGAGATCGGCCGGCGCGCGGGCGAGCGCGCGGTGGCGCGTCTCAACCCCGGACGCGTGGCGAGCGGGGCGGTGCCGGTGGTGTTCGATCCGCGCGTCGGATCGAGCCTGCTCGGCCACCTGACCGGTGCGATCTCGGGTCAGGCGATCACGCGCAAGACGAGCTTCCTGCTCGACGCGATGGGGACGGAGGTGTTCGCCCCCGGCGTTACGATCTGCGACGATCCGCATCGCCCGCATGGCCTCCGCTCACGCCCGTTCGACGGCGAGGGGCTGCCGGTCTCGCCGTGCTCGATCATCGAGAACGGGATGCTGGAGACGTGGCTGCTCGACTCGGCGTCAGCGCGACAACTGGGGCTCGAGCCGACCGGGCATGCCGCGCGCGGAGTAAACGGCGCACCCGGTGTCACCACCAGCAACCTGTTCATGCAGGCGGGGCACGTGCCGGTTACGACACTGATCGAGGACATCGCACTCGGCGTCTACGTCACCGAACTGATCGGACAGGGCGTCAACCCGGTGACGGGCGACTACAGCCGTGGGGCGGCGGGGTTCCTGATCGAGAACGGCGAGATCACGCGACCGGTCGCCGAGTTCACGATCGCGGGCAATCTCAAGGATATGTTCCGCAGCCTCGTACCCGCTAACGACCTCCAGTTCCGCTACGGCATCAACGTGCCAACGATCCGCGTCGACGGGATGACGGTCGCGGGTGGCTGACGCGGGCGTCGCCCCTGACCTGCACGTGCTCGCCGATGCGGTCGCCGCCGCGGCGCGCGAGGCCGCGGCGATGGCGATGTCGCGCTGGCGCACCGACTTCGCGCGGACGGAGAAGAGCGACGGCAGCCCGGTGTGCGAGGTCGATCTCGACGTCGACCGAATGCTCCACGCGCGCTTGTCCGCGCTGCTGCCGCAGGCCGGTTGGCTGTCGGAGGAGACCGCCGACAATCCCGAGCGGCTGTCGACGAGCTATGTCTGGGTGGTCGATCCGATCGACGGCACGCGCGACTATATTCGCGGGCGCAGCGGCTGGTGCGTCTCGGTCGCGCTGGTGGAGGCGGGACGCGTGGTGATCGCGGTGCTCGACGCGCCGGCGCGCGGCGAGGTGTGGCGCGCAGTGGCTGGCGGCGGCACGACGCTGAACGGCGCGTCCGTGCAGGCGGGCGACCGGGCCGAGATCGTCGGCGCGCGCGTGCCCGCCGACGCGCTGCCCAAGGCCGACCGTGATCTGACGGCAGTGGAAAAGCCCAACTCGATCGCGCTACGCATGGCGATGGTCGCCGACGACCGCGCCGATCTGGTCGCGACGCTGCGCTGGGGTAACGAGTGGGACATCGCCGCCGCCGCGCTGGTCGCTGAGGAAGCGGGCGCGAGCATCACCGACGCACTCGGCCGACCGCTTGTGTTCAACAAGCCCAAACCGCGCGCATTCGGCGTGCTGACCAGCACACGCGGCATCCACGCTGCGGCCGTCGAGCGGCTTGCCGGTCGAGCGCAGGCGATGATTCACTGACGGTAGGTTGGTACCGCTGCTGGCCTAACTGACCAGCACTCGGCGGCCTTACGACGCCTGTTCGTGAACGATCGTCGCAGGCTCCCTGCTATGCCGCACCGCGTCGCGCGGGACCATCGGACGCAGGCGTACCGCGAGGCAGATGACCGCGGGCCAGAACAGCGTGTTGCCGATGTCGCTGAGCGTATCCGCCCAGCGCCACGAGCCGTAGTGCAACCGGTCAAGGATCTCGTTTCCCGCCTCGGCCGCGACCACGACCGATAGCGGGATCAGCGTCCCGAGCGAGCGCCCGGTGACGAGCCGCGCGACGAGCAGCACCGCCATGCCGGCGTGGATGTGCAGGATCGTGTCGGGCAGCCCGGTGCCATCACCGATCCAGCCGATGAACCGCGCCCACAAGCCTGGGACATCCACGCGGAGCCGCGCCTTACTTCTGGCAGGCGACGATCGTCGCGATCACCGATAGCGTGTCGTGGGGATCGCGCACGCGGACGGTGTCGAGCCCGAGTTCCTTGGCCGGATAATCGTTGCCGCCGGGGAAGATCGCGTCGCCGATGAACATCATCTTGTCGAGCGCGATGCCGCTCTCGTCGCGCAGGCGCTTCAGGCCGTACGCCTTGTCGACGCCCTTCTGCGTGATGTCGATCGAGGTGGCACCGCCCATGTTGATCGACAGTTCGGGCAGGCGCTGCTTCAGATCGGCCTGGATTACCTTGCGCTTGGCGAAATCGGGATCCCACTTCTCCTTCGCCTCGACCGGCGCCTGCTGGCCGAGCGCGGAGAAGGTGATCTGCGAGCCGCGATCCTCGATCCGCTCACCCCACGTCTCCTCGGGCTTGAACCCGGTCGCCTGCAACGAAGCATCGAATGCTTCGACGATGTTCTTCTTGGTCTCTTCGTCGAACAGCTCAGCGTAGACCGCTTTCCACTCGCCCGACTGGTGCGTGTAGAGCTTGGTGCCCGTCGTTGGCATCAGCCACAGCTTCGACAGATCGGCGCGCGCTGGCAGCCGGCTCGCCACCTGCTTGTCGAACTGCGGCCAGTCGCCGCCCGAGATAACCGCGACGTGCGCGACCTGGAGCAGATCGGCCAGCGCCTCGGCCATGTCCTCCTTGATCGCCTGCTTGCTCTCGGCGAGCGTTCCGTCGAGGTCGAAGGCGACGAGTTCTTTCACTTGGCATTCTCCGTAGAGGACAGGATGATCGTGTCGATGGCGTGCGCTACGCCATCCTCGTCGTTTGATCGAGTGACTTTGCTTGCCTGCGACTTCACGTCGTCGGGCGCGTTGCCCATCGCGATCGACAGCCCCGCGCGGGTCAGCATCGGCAGGTCGTTGTGCTGGTCGCCGATCACCGCCGTTTTCGCCAGCTCGACGCCGTTCGACCGGGCGAGCGCGGCGACACCGTCGCCCTTGTTGGCGGCAAGCGCGGTCACGTCGAGGTAATAGGTCTGCGACTGCGCGATCGTCGCCTGCTCGCCGTATTTCTCGTGCGCACGTTCGTAGAGCGCGTGGAGGCGATCGGCGTCGTCGCTGACGAAGGTGATCTTGTCGGCATGACCTAGCAGGTCGTCGAAGTCGGTGCGGATCGCCGGCTCCTGATTTGAGCTGACGCGCTCGCTTTTGGTATGCGGGCCGTCGCCGTCGGTCGCGAACCACTGGTCGTCGGCGAAGACCCAGGTGTCGACTTCCTCGCCCGCCGCCATCTCGATTACGCCGCGCGCCACCTGCTCATCGATCGTGTGCCGGCTGACGATCGTGCCGTCGCGGCGAAAGATGACGCCGCCATTGAAGGCGCCCACGTCCTCGTCGAGTTGGAGCGGTTCGAGCAGCGGCTTGATCCCCGACATTGGCCGCGCGCTGATGACGGTGAAGGCGACACCGGCGTCGCGCAACCGCTTCACCGCCGCGATCGTGCCCTCGGTCAGCTTCTTGTCTCCGTCGACGAGCGTGCCGTCGACGTCGGATACCATCAATCTTATCGCCATTGAGCCCTTATCAGACATTATTGGGGCATCTCAACGTGACCGCCGAAGCCGAAGCGCATCGCGGAGAGCACCTTGTCCCCGAAGGTGTGGTCGACGCGGCTGCGATAGCGCGCGAACAAGGCGGCGCTGAGCACATTGAGCGGCACCGCTTCCTCCATCGCGGCGTCGATCGTCCAGCGGCCTTCGCCCGAATCGGCGACATGGCCCGAGAAACCCTCGAGCTTGCCGTCCTTGGCGAGCGCGAGCGCGGTCAGGTCGAGCAGCCACGACGAGATCACGCTGCCGCGGCGCCACACCTCGGCGATGTCGGTGAGGTTGAGGTCGTAGCGCTGATCCTCGGGCAGCTTCTCCGACGCCTTGCCCTTCAGCACGTCGAACCCCTCGGCATAGGCCTGCATCAACCCGTACTCGATCCCGTTATGGACCATCTTGACGAAATGCCCCGCGCCCGCGGGACCGGCGTGGATATAGCCGTTCTCCGCGCGCGGGTCGGTCGCGTCGTCCAGCCGCCCCTCGGTGCGCTCGATCGAGCCGAGCCCCGGCGCGAGCGTCGAGAAGATCGGATCGAGTTGGCGCACGATCTCGTCCGGGCCGCCGATCATCATGCAATAGCCCCGTTCGCGACCCCAGACGCCGCCCGAAGTGCCGACATCGACGTAATGGACGCCCTTCTCTGCCAGCATCTTCGCGCGGCGGATATCGTCCTTGTAGAAGGAATTGCCGCCGTCGATGACGATCTCGCCCTCGGCCGCATTCTCACAGATGCTGGTGATGACGCTCTCGGTGATCTCGCCCGCGGGCACCATCACCCACCACACGACCGGCAAGCCCGCCTTGGCACGTGCGTCGTCAACCGATGTGGCGGCCTCGGCGCCTGCCTCGACCAGCTTGGCGACCGCGTCGGCGTCGCGATCAAAGGCGACGATCTCATGCCCCTTGTCCATCAACCGGCGCGCCATGTTGCCGCCCATCCGGCCAAGGCCGATCATCACCATCTTCATCGCGAAACGCTCCTGCTCGATGTTGCGGTAAATCGGCGGGATGGGGCAATGTTCCCGCCCTACCCCGCGCCGCGCGGCCGGACGCGGGCGCTCAGCGCTTGACCGAAGCGGAGAATGGACGCGCGTGTTTGTCGGTCGCCCATTTGTAATTCGGCTCCGCCGACATGGCGAAGCGCAGCTCCCCGCCCGCCATGATTTCGGCGTGGGTCAGATAGCTCCGCTCGAGCGGGCGCCCGTTGAGCATGACGGCGCCGATGTACGGTCGCGACTGGCCGAAATTGTCGGCGACTATCGTAAAGCGCTTGCCGTTGGGCAGGTCGAGCGCGGCACGGCGCACGAAGGGGCGGCCGATCGCATATTCGAGGCTGCCGGGCGTCACCGGATAGAAGCCGAGCGCGGTGAAGACGAGCCAGGCGGACATTTGTCCGAGATCGTCGTTGCCGGCGAGCCCGTCGGGTGTCGGCTTGAACTGCGAATTGACGATCTGCGTCAGCCGGTACTGCGTCCGCCACGGTTGCCCTGCGTGGTCGTAGAGATACGCGACGTGGTGGCTCGGTTCGTTGCCGTGGATGTACTGGCCGATCAGCCCGGCGATGTCCTCCGCGTGGCTGTAGTCGAGCTTGGAATTGTCGTAGTCGAACATCTGGTCGAGCTTGGTGACCGCGGCCTGATCCCCGCCCATCGCATCGAACAACGCGGCCTGATCCTGCGGCACGAACCAGGAATATTGCCACGCGTTCCCCTCGGTATAATCCGAACCGTAGTTGATCGCGGTCGGATCGAACGGCTCGCGGAACGAACCATCGGCCTTGCGCGCGCGGACGAAGCCGGTCTTCGGATCGAAGGTGTTGCGCCAGTAACCGCTGCGCGCGTCGAACCACGTCGCCACATCGTCGCGCCCCATCGCGCGGGCCATCTGCGCGATCGTCCAATCGTCATAAGCATATTCGACCGTCTTCGATGCCGCCTCGGGCTCGTGATCGATCGGAATGTAATGGAGCACGGGCAGATCGGCGAGCCCGCCGTAGGGCGCGTAGGTCGCGCTCTTGATCATCGCGGCGAGCGCCTGCGTCGCGTCGAACCCGCGGATGCCCTTCAGGTACGCGTCGGCGATGACGGGCACCGCGTGATAGCCGATCATCGTCCACGTCTCACGGCCCTGGAACTGCCACACCGGCAGGATGCCGTCGGGGCTGACCTGCTGACTGGCGATCAGCGAGCGGATGATCTCCGAATTGACCTCGGCCGGCTGGACCAGCGTGAGGAGCGGGTGCTCGGCGCGGAACGTATCCCACAGCGAGAAGGTCGAGCGCTGCGTGTACCCTTCCGCGCGATGCACCTGATTGTCGGGACCACGCCAACGCCCGTCGACATCGCTCGTCACCGACGGCGCGATCAGGCTATGATAGAGCGCGGTCATGACGTTCTTGCGCATCGCGGCGTCGCCATCGACGTCGAGCACGCCGAGCGCCTGTTTCCACGCACCGGTGGTCGCGTTTCGCACCGCGTCGAAGCCGCCGCTCTCCGCCTTCAGGTTCGCGACCGCGCCGTCCTCGTCGACGCTCGAGATCGCGACGGTGACCTCGAGCGGCTTGTCGAGCTTGCCGAAGTCTAGCCGCCCGACCAGCGCGCGTCCGCTCCGCTCGGCGAGCCGGTCGCTGCCGCGGCCAGGGCCCTGAAACCCCTTGTAGGTCACGTCGGTCTCGGTGCTGACGAAAGCATGGTTGGTGAGCGGCCGCGAGAAGCGCATCGCGAAGAACAGTTTTCGATCGGGCGCCCAGCCGCGCGTCTGGCGGCTGCCGGTGATCGTGCCGTCGGGGCGCAGGCGGATCGAGGACCAGAGCGTCTTGCCGGGGTAGTTGTACAGGCTCGATCGCAGGTCGAGGATCAGGTGTGCCTCGTCGCCGCTGCGAAAGGTATAGCGATGGACGCCGACGCGCGCGCCTGCGGTCAGTTCGGCGCGGACGTGCGCGTCGTCGAGCTGAACCGAGTAATAGCCGGGCGTCGCCTGCTCGTTCCGGTGCGAGAAGCGCGAACGGTAGCCCGAGCCGGGTTGCTTCGCGTCACCCGGCTCCAGCTTTACCGCGTCGACGGTGCCAATCGCGGGCATCAGCAGGAAGTCGCCGAGATCGCTATGCCCCGCACCCGAGAAGTGCGTGTGCGAGAACCCCTGCATCGTCGGGTCCTCGTAGCGATAGCCCGCCGCGTGCGAATAGCAGTCGCGGATGACGCAGGTCGTGTCGGTGTCGGGCGACAGCTGCACCATGCCGAACGGCGCGACAGCGCCCGGAAAGGTGTGCCCCTCCCCGCCCGTACCGATGAACGGATCGACCGCGGCGAGCGGATCGGCTTCACGTTGCGCGAGCGCCGGCGTGGAGAGCGGTGTCGTCAGCGATAGGGCGAGAAGCGCGGACAGGCAGCGGCGAGCAAAGGTCATGTCGCTCCTTGTGCCTCGTGCGACGCACGCGGGAAAGATGTCGCGGCGTCTGACAAGCGCGCAACATGCGGACGCGGCAGCGCGTTGGCTGGTTCAATCAGCACGAGTAAATCACGATGACCGACCCTGCCCGCCCGATGCGCCTCGGCTTTCCCGTCAAGGTGATGGGCAAGCCCGGCTTCAAAAGCAACGACACGCGGCGCTGGCAGAAGAACCCGCACCTCAAATGCTCGCTGGAGGAGGTGTCGAAAATCCTCGACTACCTCGCCAAGGAAAAGCTCGACATGTATCGGCTGTCGTCGGACCTCGCACCCTATGCGACGCACCCCGACATGCCGCAGTTCCACGACATGGTCGCGGAGAGCGACGCCGAGCTCGCCGCCTTCGGCAAGAAGGCGCGCGAACTCGACATCCGGCTGTCGTTCCACCCGTCACAGTACGTGCTGCTCAACAGCCCCGACGCGGCGCTGACGGAGAAGAGCATCTGGGACCTGTCGAGCCAGGCGGAGATGCTCGACCGCATGGGGCTGGACGACGAGGCGGTGATGATCACCCACGTCGGCGGCGTGTACGACGACCATGACGCCAGCCGTGCGCGCTGGATCGAGGGGTGGGAGAAATGCCCCGAGCACGTGCGGCGTCGACTGGTGCTGGAGAACGACGACATCCGCTTCTCGGCCGCGGACGCCTTGTGGATCCACGAGCGGACCGGCGTGCGCCTCGTGTTCGATTACCAGCATTTCTGGTGCCTCAACCCCGAGCGGCTCGACATGCGCCAGACCTTCGAGAAGTTCCTGGCGACCTGGCCCGAGGGCGTGCGCCCGAAGATGCATTTCTCCTCACCCCGCACCGAAATGCGCGAGGTGAAGCAGAAGATCACCGCGAAACAGCGCGCCAGCGGCAAGACGACGAAGAAGGGCGAGCTGACCAAGGCGCCGGTGAAGGCGAACGCGCGCGTGAAGACCGTACTGCGCCCGCCGATCTGGACCGGCCACGCCGATTTCACCAACCCGTTCGAGTTCGCGACCTTCATGCGGATGGCCGAGGGGCTCGTCTTCGACGTAATGATGGAAGGCAAATCGAAGGATGTCAGCCTGCTCAAGCTGCGCCCCGATCTGCTGCGCTTCGCCCCCGACGTGGCGGCGCGCTTCGGCATCTACCCCGAGGACGCCGCCGAACTGGCGGCCGACGAGGTCGAGCTGGACGGCGGCGTCGACGCGGACGAGACACCCGACGTGGATGAGGGCGACGCGATGCTTGAGGCGGCGGAGTAAGCTGGCGCTGAGCTGAAGGCGGCGGATTACTCCGCCGCCCGCTCGATCATTCCGCTGCTTCGCGCACGCTCATTTCCGCACCGACTTCCTCGGCGAACCACTCTGCGGTCATCGGCAGCCCTTCGCTCAAGGGCACGCGGGGTGACCAGTCGAGCACGTCGCGCGCACGGCTGATGTCGGGGCGGCGACGACGCGGATCGTCCTGCGGCAGCGGCGTGTTCACGACCTTGCCCGCGTTCGGCACCAGTTCAAGCACCATGTCGAGCAGCTCGTTGATCGTGAACTCGTCCGGGTTGCCGATGTTGACCGGCTCCGTTCCGTCGATGTCACTCTCCATCAGCGCCATCAGCCCGCGCACCATATCGGAGACGTAGCAGAAGCTGCGCGTCTGCGTGCCGTCGCCGTGGACGGTGATGTCGCGCCCGGTCAGCGCCTGGCAGATCAGGTTGGAGACGACGCGCCCGTCGTCGGGATGCATGTGCGGGCCGTAGGTGTTGAAGATGCGCGCGACGCGTACCTCGGCGCGGCTCATCCGCGCGAAGTCGAACGTCATCGCCTCCGCCGCGCGCTTGCCCTCGTCGTAGCAGGCACGCGGTCCCGTGCAGCTGACCCAGCCGCGATAGCCCTCGACCTGCGGATGTACTTCGGGGTCGCCGTAGACCTCGCTGGTGGAGGTGAGCAGAAATCGCGCGCCGGTCTTCTCAGCCAGGCGCAGCAGGTGGTTGGTGCCGACGACGTTGGTCAGCATCGTGTGCTCGGGGTCGGCCTGGTACTGCGGCGGCGAGGCGGCGCAGGCGCAATTGTAGATGCGCGTGAGGTTGGGCGCGTCGGTCACGCTGGCGGGCAGCGCGTTGACGATGTCCGCCTCGACGAAGGTGAAGTTGGGCAGGTCTTCGAGCAGTTTCAGGTTCGACGGCCGTGCGGTCTGCAGATTGTCGAGGCAGATGACGCGGTGCCCGGCGTCGCTCAGCGCGCGGCACAGATGCGATCCGATGAAGCCGGCGCCGCCGGCGACCAGGATGGTGTCCATGTTCTTCTCCCTCATGCCGTGACGCGCGCGCGGTCGCGTGCGTGCTCGGCGGCTTCACCCAAGTGGCGCTCCAGCTCTTCGGCCCGGTGCGCGGCGGTATGTTCGGCGAGCACGCGGGCGCGCCCCGCCTGTCCGATCTGTTCCAGGTCGCGGCGCCCGAGCGCGGCGAGCATGTCGGCGCAGGTGTCGACCAGCAGAATCTCGCGCCCGTCGCCCAGCAGCTCGGTCAGCCCGTCCCAGCGATCGGAGATGATCGGCGTCCCGCACGCCGCCGCCTCGAAGATGCGGACCGAGGGCGACCAGCCCGCCGCGATCATGTCGGCGCGCGTCACGTTCAAGGTCGCGCGGCTGGCACCGTAGAAGGCGGCGTGTTCGGCGGGCGGCAGATGCTCGATACGCTCGACATTGTCGGGCCATTGGATCGTGTCCGGATATTGCGGCCCCGCGACGGCGAAGCGACGGTTGGGCGCCGCGCGCGCGACGTAGAGCAGTAGCCGCTCGAGCGTCGGCTGGCGATCGTCGCTGTAGGTGCCGAGATAGGTCAGATCCCACTTCTTCGGCACGTCGAGGGGCACGTAGGCCTCCGCATCGACCGAGCAGTAGAGCGCGCGCGCCATTGGCGAGCCGTAGTGATCTTCCAGGTGGCGCAGCGTCGGACCGCCGGTGAACGACAGATAGACGTCGTAGTCGGGGATGACCGCGGGCGAGAGATATTCGAAATCGCCGCGCGCGAGCTTGGCGAGCGTCACAGGAGTATCGATGTCGTAGAAGGCGGTCGTGCCTTCCGCCCACTCTTGCACGAGCCTGCCGACCGCGACGCCGTCGGGCACGTAGCTGCCGACGATCACTGCGTCCGCCGCAGCAATTTCCTCGCGCCACTCGGCCAAATGGTCCAGGTCGGAATAGTAATCGAGCCGGCACCAGTCGGGATTGACGAGGTCGCGGTGCGCGCCCGCATACCAAGGCACCTCGCGTTCAAGGAACACGACCTCGTGCCCGCGCGCAGCATAAGCTTTCAACAGGGCGCGGAAGGTGGTGGCGTGGCCGTTGCCCCAGGACGAGCCGAGGCTGAGGCCGAGTACGACGAGCTTCATGCCGGCGTCACCTCGCGCGCCGCGTGAACCTTGAACAGCGCGTCGACCTGTTCACCGCGAAGATCATAGGTGTGTTCGGCGAGCACGCGTTTGAGCGCCGCCTGCCCGATCGCCGCCGCGCGTTCAGTGGTGAGCGCCGACAGGTGGTCCGCCACATCCTGCCCGTCGCGCGCGACCAGCACTTCCTCGTCGGGTTTGAGGAACAGCTCGATCCCCTCCCACGCGTCGGTGATGAGGCAGGCGGCGGCGCCCGCGGCCTCGAACACGCGGGTGGCGGGCGAGAAGCCGATGTGTGCCATCGAGTCGCGCGCGACGTTCAGCACCGCGCGCGGCGTGCAGTTGAATGCATTGTGCTCGGCGGTGAAGACGTGGCCGCGGTGGCGGACGTTGCCGGGCATCGCCTTCGTCTCCCAGCCGTTGCCGCCGATCAGGAACTGCTGCTCGGGCAGCAGCGCGGCGGGGCGCAGGAAGAACTCCTCCACGCGTGCCTCGCGGTCGGGCAGGCGATTGCCGAGAAAGGCTAAGTCGCAGGCGAAGCGCGGGTCGGGGTCGACGGGATGATGCGTCTGCGGATCGAGCGCGTTGTAGACCGGCACGCAGTCCTTCGCGCCGAAGCCGGTATAGGCATCGACGACCGGCGCGCCGCCGCCGTAGGTCAGTACCATGTCGAGCCCGGGCAGCGCCGCGCGCACGGGGTGGTCAGCGTCCGCGCGCATCTCGTCCAGCGTCGCGGCAGCGTCGACATCCCAGAAGATCTTGAGCGCGTCCGGTCGCGCATTGGCGATCACGCCTTGGAGCAGTTCGGCGTCGAACACGCCGACGCCGTTCGCCTTGACGACGATGTCCGCAGCCCCAGCCTCCGCGAGCACGCCGCGCATCGCGTCGACGGTGGCCGGGTAGACGACGACCTTGGCATATTCGGGCGGGTCGATGTCGCGGTGCTGCTGGCGATCGAACGCATCGGGTTCGTAGAAGGTGATGTCGTAGCCGCGCTCACCCAACGCGCGTAGGATGCCGCGGTAATAGGTCGCCGCACCGTTCCAATAGGACGACAACAGGCTCGATCCGTAGAAAGCGATCTTCATGCGGAAACTCCCACGCGGGGGGTGCCCAGCGTGTCCAGGATGGTCATCAGTTCGTCGACGCGGTGCGCGCAGGTGTGGCGCGCGCGGATCGTCTCCAGCCCCGAGGCGATCAGCGAGTTGCGCAAGTCGGCGTCGTCGCGAATGCGGGCGAGCACGTCCGCCATCTGCTCGCCGTCGTTGGCGTAGAGGAAGTCCTGCCCCGGGCGGAACAGTCCTTCCGCATCGTCCCACGGCGCGCTGGCGAGCGGGATGCCGCAGGCGAGCGCCTCGAACACGCGGATCGTCGGAATGCCGGGCAGGATCGTGCGATAGTAATTACGCGGGACGTGAACGGTGGCGAGCGCACGCGCGAAGATCTCGGGCGCGCGCGCGTTGGGCGCCCAGCCGTGATAGCCGGCACCGTAGCGGGCGAGCATCGCGCGCGCCTCATCCGGGTAGCGCACGCCGTAGATGTCGAGCGGCAGCGCGGCGGCCTGCACGGGACGGAGCAGATATTCCTCGATCTCGCGCGTCCGCTCGCCGTCACCCCAGTTGCCGATCCACACCACGCCTTCACGGGCGTCGCTGTCGAGTGGATGGAACCGGCGCGTGTCGGCGGCCTCGTGCCAGGTCCACACACGCTTGCCCCAGCCACGCGCGCGGTACTGCTCCGATAAGGTCTCGCCGAAGGCGAGGACGCCATCGTAGCCCGACAGATCGTAGGCATCCATCTCGTGCGGCAAACTGACGATGCGGTGATGCGTGTCGTGGAACAAGAGCGTCCACGGCGCGCCGCCTTTGCGCAGGCGACCGACCTCGGCGACGAGATCGTGCGCGTTCCACTCGTGCACGATGACGAGATCGGCCCCGTCGACCATCGCGGCCACGTCATCGCCGGGGGTGTAAGTGGCGGACGTGAGCTCGGGATAAGCATCGCGGTAGGGCGCGAGCGCATCCTCGCCGCCGTCGGCGAGGAGGTTCTGCAGGCTCCAGCTGTCCGCCGGCTCATAGGCGTGCACGTCGTGACCGCGCGCGATCAGTTCGGAGAGCACGCCGCGGACGAAATGCGCGTTGCCGTGGTTCCAGCACGACGCGAGGCTGTGGGTGAAGTAGACGATCCTCATGCCGCCGCCCGCTTCTGCGGCGCGCACGCCTCGGCGTAAATCGCAGCCATGCCGCGCGCGTTGGCGGCAGGGGTGTAGCGGCTTGCACGGACGCGGGCGCGCTCCCCCGCCTCGTGGCGTCCGACCGGGTCGGCGGCGAGCGCTTCGATCGCGAGCGCGAAACCGGCGTCGTCTCCCACGCCCACGAAGCGCGCCGCGCCGTCCCACAGTTCGCGGAAGGTCGAAATGTCGGACAGCACCAATGCGCAGCCAGCCGACGCGGCCTCGAGCACCGCGAGTCCGAAGGGTTCGTATCGCGCCGCCGACACGAAGATCGGGCGCGCGGCGAGCCGGCCGGCGACATCGCCGTCCGACAACATGCCGAGCGTGTGGAGATGCACGCACGCAACCTGCTCGCCGTTCGGGCCAACAAGCGGTCCGGCGGCCTCGAATGGCAGCGCCACCTGCGCAGCGGCACGGTCGAGCGTCGCCACGTCCTTGCCGCGGTCCCACAGCCGGCCGGCGGTGAACACGGTGCCGGCGAGTGCACCCGCGCTCGCCACGGCAGTGCGGCCGTTATGAACCACGCGCGGACGGCGCGGCAGCGCGTAGAGACGTGCGAGCGTGTCGGCGAGCGCGGCCGACGGGCACACCGCCACGTCAGCGCGGGCGAGAGCATCGCCGGTCAGCGCCGCCTGCCACGCGAGATCGACGGGCAGCGGTCCGTGCTCGACCGCGTCCCACCATGACGCGACGCAAGAATGCGCGACTGCGACGACCGGCATCGCATAATCGGCGAGCGCGAAGGCGGGCTGGTTCACCTGCACCACGTCGGCACCGTGCAGCGCGGCGAGGCGCGCGAGCGCGTCGGCGGTGCGCCGGACCTCGCCCGCATCGCGCGCGAGCCAGTCGAGCGACAGTCCCGTTTCGGTAACACCGATGCCGAGCGCGCCGGCACGGCCGCGTTGCGCCGTTGACAGCGCAGGGCCTAGCACCGCCAGATGCGCCTCGACACCCAATGGGCGGAGCGCGGCGGCGAGTTCGAGCGCGTATTGCCATACGCCGCCGACCACGTCCGCCGTCATCAGCAGACGCGTCACGCAGCGACCTCGACCGGAGCCGCCGCATGCTCCGCGCTCAACCACTCGGCGAGGCGCGCGACGCCGTCACGCCAGTCGACCCGGCGCTTGAGCCCGAGCGCTTCCTCCGCCGCGCGCGTGTCGGCAACGAAATAGCGCTGGTCGCCCGCGCGCCAATCATCGTGGCGCACGTCGACGGTGCGGCCGGTCACCTCGGCGATGTGGTCGAGCAGGACACGCAGGCTGACGGCATTGTCGGGCCCGCCGCCCAGGTTGAACGCGCGGCCTTTCACCTCGTCGATCCGCGCCCAGGCGGCGAGATAGGCGTCGACCGCGTCCGACACGTCGAGAATGTCGCGCACCTGGCACCCGTCGCCGTAGAGCGTGATCGGGCGGCCCTTGAGCGCACTGATCAGGAAATGCGCGACCCAGCCCTGATCCTCGGTCCCCATCTGGCGCTGGCCGTAGATGCAGCTCATCCGCATCACCGCGCTGCGCAAACCATAGCTGCGCGCATAGTCGAGCACGTACTGGTCGGCCGCGCCCTTCGACACGCCGTAGGGGGTGTGGAAATCGAGCGGGCGCGCCTCCGAGATGCCGTGCGCGCGCACGTCGGTGTCGACCGGCACGTAGCGGTCGCCCTCCAGCGCGAAGTCGAGGTCGGTCAGGTCGCCGTAGACCTTGTTGGTGGACGCGAAGATCACCGGCGCTTGCGGAGCGTGATGGCGCACCGCCTCCAGCACGTTGAGCGTGCCCGCAATATTGGTCGCGAAATCGTCCATCGGGTCGGCGAGGCTGGTGGTGACCGCGACCTGCGCGGCGAAGTGGAACACCGCCGAAGCGCCCTTGACCGCCTCCGTGACCCGCTCCGCGTCGCGCACGTCCGCCTCGACGAACCGGACACGGTTGCCGTGGCGGCCGCGCAGCCAATCGAGGTTGCGGCGCACACCCGCGCGCGCGAGCGCGTCGTACACGATCACGTCGCGCCCACTCTCCGCCAGCCGCCAGGCGAGATTGGCGCCGATGAACCCCGCGCCGCCGGTAACGAGGACGGGCCCCGCTCCGCTCGCGTCAGCCGCCCCCCCGGACGTCACGCGACCAGCCCGCGCTTGTCGAGTTCGGCTCGCATCTTCTCGACCTTGTCCTCGGCGGTCTGCTGCGCGACCCATTCGGCGAGCACGGCGAGTCCGGCCTGGAAGTCCTGCGTCGCCTCGAAGCCGAGCTGCTCCTTGGCGAGCGTCGTGTCGCAGAAGCAGTGGCGGATGTCGCCAATCCGCGCCTTGCCGACGACCTGCGGCGAGATGTCGTTCTTGCCCATCGCCTGCGCCAGTTCGGTCGCGACCTCGCGCACCGAGCGGTGGTGGCCCGAACCGACGTTGAACGTGCCGCCCGCGGCCTGCGGCAGCGTCAGCGCGTCGGCGAAGGCGCGCGCCACGTCGGAGACGTGGACGAAATCGCGCCGCTGCTCGCCATCCTCGAAGATCATCGGCTGCTGGCCGTTGAGCAGCCGCGAGGCGAAGATCGCCAGCACGCCGGTGTACGGGTTCGACAGCGCCTGACCGGGGCCGTAGACGTTGAACAAGCGCAGGCAGACACCCTCCATGCCGTAGGGCGCGGCCATGATGTGGGTGGTGCGCTCCTGCACGTATTTGTTGAGCGCGTAGATCGACGATAGATTGGGACGCTTCCACTCGGGCGTCGCGACCGCTTCGAGCGGGCGGCCCTCAGCATCGACTGGCTCCCAGTTGGTCAAACCGTCGCGCAGGCCTTTGCGCTCCGCATCCTGCACCAGCTTGCCGTCAGCGTCGCGGTAAAGCCCCTCGCCGTAGATCGACATCGACGAGGCGGTGACGACACGGCGCACTGGCTGGTCGATCAGCTTCTCGAACAGCACCGCGGTGCCGACGTCGTTGGTCGAGGTGTAGCGCTCGACCTCGTACATCGACTGCCCGACGCCGACCTCGGCCGCGAGGTGGACGACGCTGTCGACGCCCTTCAATGCCTTTGCCACCACGTCGCCGTTGCGCACGTCGCCACGGATCAGCTCGACCTCGTCGTTCAGCAGCGGCGGGCGCTCCACATCGCCGTGAACCTGCTCGATCAAACTATCGAGCACGCGCACCTTGTTGCCGCGCGCGAGCAGTTCGTCCGCGACGAAGCGCCCGATAAAGCCCGCGCCCCCCGTGATCAGCACCGTTTCCATATATTCTCCCACCCCGGTCAGCGTCGGTGGGCGGGGACGACATTGATCTGGATCAACGACACAGCACGGCCACCAACGCCATACGGGTAGAAGAACATCTTCTACTTAGCTTGGTTCCAACAAATTGTTGCGCGGTCGCAACTTTTTTCCTCGAGCGTGGTTGCGGGCGGCTCGCCGCTGGCCGACGACAGCCTAATGACCCGCACGATATTGCTCGCCCGCCACGGAGTCCACGCCGAGGTCGGTCACGTCCTGAGTGGCCGCTCTGAGATCTCACTGAGCGACGAGGGGCGCATGCAGGCCGAGCAACTGGCGGCGTGGCTCGACCGAACACGCATCAGTTCGATCCACGTGAGTCCACGCAGGCGGACGCGGGAGACCGCCGATCCGTTGGCGCGCCGCTGCGGCTTGTCGCCAGTGATCGCTCCCGCGCTCGACGAAATCGACTTCGGCGCGTTTACCGGTCAGTCGTTCGCGGCGCTCGACGACGACCCTCGATGGGCGACGTGGAATGCCGAGCGCGACACGGCGCGCTGCCCGGACGGCGAGACGATGGCGCAGGCGGTCGAGCGCGCGTGGCGATACATTCGCGCGCTCCCAGCCGGCGACGCTCTTGCATTATGCGTCACCCACTGCGACGTGATCCGCGGGCTGGTCGTACGCCACTTCGGCTTGCCGTTCACCGCCATCTATGGCTTCAACTGCGATCCGGGCTCGGTCACGACGCTGGAGCTGAGCGATACGGGCACGCGGCTGGTCGCGCTCAACGAGCGGCCATGAACATCGGTGCCTGCTGCACGGCGACGGGCACCGCGCGCATGTCGGCGTAGCTCTTTTCCTCGATCAGTTCGGAGCCGAGTTGCAGGTTGATCGCGCGCTTGATCGCGGCGCGCTCGTCGTTCTTGTGGTAGACCGCGCGGGCGAGTTGGACGAACTCTGTGCCGAACGTGCCCGCTGCCTCCTGCTCGCGGATCGCGTCCTCGATCTCCCATAGATCCTCGTTCACCGCCTTCAGCGTCGCGTAGAGCGGCGCAATGCCGTCGCTGCGCAGCGCCATGTCGCCGAATTCACTCAGCAGCCGATGCTCGTTCACGACGTTGGCGCGCGCATCGGGGCGGACGATCCGCTCGCGCTTGATCTCCAAGATGCTGATCTTGTCGAGCAGCTCGCCCCAGGAAACGGGAACCATCGGGCTAACCTTGGACGCCATATGCCGCTCCTTCGTCGATTTGGTGGGTTCGTGTGTCGAGCGCGTCCGCGATCTTCGCGACGACGCCGGCCCAGTCGCCGGCGCGTGGCTGCACGAACAGGCGCATCGTCGGGTACCACGGCGTGTCGGTGCGATCGGGCGACCAGCGCCAGTCGGGCTCCGCCTTGAGCATCAGCCAGGTCGGACGACCGAGCGCCCCGGCGAGATGCGCGATCATCGTGTCGACGGTGATGACGAGCGAGCACGCCGCGATCAGCGAGGCGGTGGCGTCGATGTCGAACGGGCAGCCGTCTGGATTGAGCACACCGAGGTCGGTCGGCTCGGCGACGAGCGACAGGCAGCGGCGGCCGGCGCACAACGGCGCGAGCAGCGCGGGCGGTACGCGGCGATCATGGTCCCAGTCGCCGGCGGAATAACACAAGCCGATCGTGCCCGCGGGCAGCGCGGCGGGGCTGGCGCGCAGATAGGGCGCGCGCGCGTCATCCGGCGTCGCGCGCAAGGCCTGCGGCAGTTCGGTGATCTCGATGTCGCACGCGGACGGTTTTGCCGGGCGGGCGTGATCGAACGCGAGCATCCGATCGACACCCGCGATGCCACCGAGCAGACCATGCAGCCGCGCCGGTGCCTCGACCGTCACCGATCGCGCCCGCCTGGCCAGCAGCGGCAGGTAGCGCGCGAACTGGATCGAATCGCCCAGCCCGTGATAGCAGCGGACCAGCACGTCCTCGCCGTCGAACGCGCGACCGTTCCACACCCAGCGCCGATGGTAATCGACCCTCGGATCGTCGCGTTCGGCGGGATCGCGCCCGGCAATCACGTCGTCGCCGATCGCGAACGCCGCCGCATAATCGCCGCGCCGCATCGCCGCGGTCCACGGGTCGATGTCGGATCGAGCGGCGGCTTCTACCATCCCCGTCCAATCCCTGGCTGCATGCCGCGGTTCCGTCGTTGCGCTCGCGTAATGCAATAAGCTTTGTTGCTTCGCTCAAGGAACGCGGCCAAGTCAGGAGTGTTGGCGTAACGATCACTTGGCGTGCTCGCATGCCGCATCAAGGGGGGCTGGATTGACCGACACCGAACAGCGCGACGATGCGCGCACGGCGCTGCGCGAGGAAGTGCGCGCGCTGGAACCGTGGTTCCACAACATCGATCTCGGCGACGGGCTCCACACCGCGCCCGAGCATTTCCTAGGCGATTATCCCAATTTCAAGTTCGCGATGTTCCGCGACTGCGTACCCGCCGACCTGACGGGAAAAACCGTGCTCGACATCGGCTGCAACGCGGGCTTCTACTCGATGGAGATGAAGCGGCGCGGCGCGGAGCGCGTCGTCGGGATCGACTCGGACGAGCGTTATCTGGCGCAGGCGCGCGTCGCCGCGCGCGCGCTGGGGTTCGAGGACAGTGTCGAGTTCCGCAACCTGTCAGTCTACGATGTCGCGAAGCTGGGCGAGCGGTTCGACCTCGTGATCTTCATGGGCGTGCTCTACCACCTGCGCCACCCGCTCTTAGCACTCGACCTGATCCGCGAGCATGTCGCGCGAGACCTGATGCTATTCCAGACGATGCAGCAGGGCTCCACGCAAGTGTCCAACGTGCCCGAGGATCACCCCTTCTTCCTGCCAGACAGCTACACCCCGCCGCCCTATTTCGACGAGCCGGGCTATCCGAAGATGCACTTCATCGAGCGCAAGTTCGCGGGTGACTGGACCAATTGGTGGGCGCCCAATCGTGCGGGATCGATGGCGATGCTGCGCGCGGCCGGGTTCGAGATCGTGGAAAGCCCGCAGGACGACGTCTTCCTTTGCCGCGTCGCCGACGTGCCCTATGCGCAATTCGGTCCGGCCGCGGTCTATCCGGCCAATAACGAGATGGGGGCAGCCAAGTGATCGAAGCGGCGATGATCTGGAACGAGCCGAACAACAAGTCGCACTGGGATCCGGAAGTCGACCCCGACTGGTCGAAGTTCGCCGACACCGTCAGCCGCACCGGCGCGGCGATCCGCGCCGTCAATCCGGGCGTCACGCGCGTGCTGGGCGGGATGTCGCCGATCGACCCGATGTGGGTGAAGCGGTTGGAGGGCCACGGCTGTCTTGACGCAGTCGACGTGCTGGCGGTGCACGGCTTCCCGCTCGACTGGAACCTGTGGTCGATCCACGAATGGCCGAACAAAATTGCGGAGATCGAGGCCGTGACGGACAAGCCCGTCTGGGTGACCGAGGTCGGCGTCGGATCGTTCGGCGCGGAGGAAGTGCAGGTGTTCGGGGTCGAGAAGACCGCCGAGCTGCTGATCGGCCGCGTGCCGCGCATCTACTGGTATTCGCTGTTCGACCTGCCGCAGGAATGGGGTGCGACGACGCGCCACCGCGAGGCGGAGGGGTCGAGCTATTACCGCCATTTCTACATGGGGCTGATCCGCGCCGACGGCACGCCCAAGCCGTCGCTCGACTCCTATGCCAAGGTGGCGAGCGAGATGGGGCTGATGCAGTGGTTCCACTATCTCGATCCGCGACTGGATGACGCGGTGGAGTGGATGAAGCGGCTCGGCACCAAGAAGCTGCGCACCGGATTGTCCTGGGCCGACAGCTTCCGTCCCGACGCGCTCGGCTGGTTCGACCGGCAGATGGAAGCGCTGCAGGATTTCGACACCACCGTCACCTTCTGCTTCACGCCCGAACATCTCGGCATCCAGCCGCACCACACCAGCGCGGCGCGCGACCCGCAGGCTTTCGCCGATTTCTGCGCGCAGATGATCGAGCGCTACGCGCCCAAGGTGGCGACGCCGGTGACCGAGACGGTCGCGGCCTGAATTCAGCCGGTGGTGTCTTCCCCACCGGAAGGCACCACCGCGTCACCCAGCTCCTCGGCGCGGCGCACCGTCACCATTAGGCCAAGGTCCGCATAACCCATACGCCGCTTCGGATCGCTCAGGTCGTCGGGTGCGACCGCGAGGCGTCTGTTGACCTTGCTGCGGTGATGCATCCGCGCGGTATTCTCCTGCCCTACGTAGCAACCCTTGGTGAAGCTGACGCCGTTCAGCTCGCGCGCATTCGCCTCCAGCCACAAAGTCTCGCCTGAGCCGAGTTCGGCCACCCCTTCGGTCACGCCGAGCGATAGGCGATGCGCGTGCCAGCCGGCCGCGGGCGCACCGGGCGGCGCGATCCAGCGATAGCCGAGTGCCGCCAGCCGCGGATCGGGGGCGGCACCCTCGACCGGCTCGCGCGACCAATGCACCGCCAATCTCTCGTCGCGCGCGATCGTGATCGCGCGGCGCAGGCGGTAGATCGACAGGCGCCGCGCGAGCGCGTCGGCTTGGGTTCCCTCGACATCGAGCAACACGTCGTCGCCGTCCGCCCAAATGATGAAGTCGAACAACGCCTTGCCCTGCGGCGTCAGCAGCGCGGCGTACGCCGGCAGCCGCGCGGTGTCGTTCGTGACCAATCCTTGCAGGAAGCCGCGCACGTCCTCGCCCGCGACACGCAGTACCGCGCGATCACTCAAGGTGGTGCCGTCAGGCGCGGTCGTCGGGGTGGCATCGCTCATGCCCCCGAGTTAGGGAGGCTCCTCACGCGACGAAAGGGCTGGCGATGGCGACCTGTGACCTGAAACTGACGGGCGGCACCGTTCACACGCCGGGTGGTCCCGTGCAGGCCGACGTGGGCGTGAGCGGCGGGCGGATCGTCGCAATCGGACAGGTGGGCGAGGCCGGCCGCACGATCGACTGCACCGGGCTCGACATCCTGCCGGGCGTCATCGACACGCAGGTCCACTTCCGCGAACCGGGTCTCGTCCACAAGGAAGACCTGGAAAGCGGCAGCGTCGCCGCGGTTATGGGCGGCGTGACGGGCGTGTTCGAGATGCCCAACACCAAACCCAACACCGACAGTGCGGAGGCGATTGCGGACAAGCTGGCGCGCGCCAAGGACCGGATGTGGTGCGACCACGCCTTCTACGTTGGTGCCACGCACCACAATCCGCAGGCGCTCGCCGAGCTGGAGCGGATGCCGGGCACCGCGGGCGTCAAGATATTCATGGGCGCATCGACCGGCGACCTGCTGGTCAGCGACGACGCCACCTTGTCGCAGGTGCTCGCCCACGGAACGCGCCGCGTCGCGATCCACGCCGAGGACGAGGACCGGATGAACGCGCGCGAGGGTGAGCGCGTCACCGGCGACGCCTCGTCGCACCCCGTCTGGCGTGACGACGAGAGCGCGATCCTCGCCACGCGCCGCATCCTGGGGCTGGCGCGTGCGGCGGGGCGGCGCATCCACGTGCTCCACGTCACCACGCCGGCCGAGCTCGAGCTGCTCGGCCAGAACAAGGACATCGCGACGTGCGAGGTGACGCCGCAGCATCTGACGCTGGCGGGCGAGGAAGCGTACCCGCGGCTGGGCACGCTGGCGCAGATGAACCCGCCGATCCGCTCGGGCGCGCACCGCGACGGTTTGTGGCACTGGCTCAACCAGGGCGTGCCCGACGTGATCGGCTCCGACCACGCGCCGCACACGCTGGAGGAAAAGTCGAAGCCCTACCCCGCCAGCCCAAGCGGCATGCCGGGGGTGCAGACGCTGCTGCCGCTGCTCCTCGACCACGCCGCCAACGGTCGGCTAAGCCTGCAGCGAGTGATCGAGCTGACCAGCGCGGGGGCGCAGCGTATCTTCGGGATCGTCGGCAAGGGACGGATCGTCGCCGGCTACGACGCCGACTTCACGGTGGTCGACCTCAAGAAGCGCTGGACGATCGAGGACCGCTGGCTCGCCTCGCGCAGCGGCTGGTCGCCGTTCACGGGCATGGAGCTGACCGGCAAACCGATCGGCACGATCGTGCGCGGGCAGGTCGCGATGTGGGAAGACCAGCTCGGCGAGCGGGCGCAGGGCGCGCCGATCCGGTTCGAGGCGACCGCGTTCGGGCGCTAAGGCGTTAAACAAAGGGCGCGGCGTCAGGTTCGCGGCGCCATCCGCCTCAGAACGGCATCCACTTCGACTTTTCGCTGAACTTCATCCAGCCGACGTTGACGCCCGCGCGCCAGCCGACGCCCAAGCGCACCGGGATCAGCACCACGTTGCCGCGCCGCAGGTAGGTCGCGGCGAACCCGCCGACGAAGTACAGCCGCCCCTCCGCACCCGGGAAGCGCTTGAACAGCTCCTGCGTGTCGTAGAGGTTGTAGACCAGCACGAAGACCTTGTTCGCATCGCCGCCGACGTCGAACCCGACCGAAGGACCGGTCCAATAGACCGGGCGCTGCCCCTCGACCTTGTGCGTCATGATGCCCGAGCCGTAGCGAAGCCCCAGGATGAACGCGCCCGACGCTTCACGTCCCGCGATATAGGCGTTGGGTTCGCCCTGCTCTTTCAGGATCTTCTCGATCAAGGAGGCGAAGCCTTCCGCGCCCTTGCCGAACACGTCCTCGCCCGCGCCGATCAGGTCGTCGCGCTTGAACGTGTCGGCCGCCGCGGTGGTCTGCGTCGGGTCGACCGGTGCGCCGCTGCGCGCGGTGTTGCCGGTCACGGTCGCGCTGGAGGCAGGCGGCGGTGTCTGTACCGGCGCATCGGGATAGCGCGGCGAGGCGTCGCGCAGCACTTCCTGCGGCCCCTGCACATCGGCGTCGATCGCCGCATTGGGATCAATCGAGCGCACCTGCGCCAGCGCCGGCGCTACCTGCAATCCCGCCATCGCCACCGCGGCAACCAGACTGCCCAGCCCACGCATCCACTTACTCATGACACTCGCCCCATCACCCGATGGCGCAATCTACGCTCCCCCCTGCTGTCCCGGCAATGAACGTTCGACAATATGGCACGATTTCGCGTCTGTTCGATGCGAGAGCCCGGTTGATCACCGCCCTGCGCCTCGCTATAGCCCGCCCTCGCGCCGCATCCGGAGACGTGGGTGAGTGGCTGAAACCAACGCTTTGCTAAAGCGTCGTACGGGAAACCGTACCGAGGGTTCGAATCCCTCCGTCTCCGCCATGCCTCGGACGCCGTGGGCGCCGGCTTAGTCGACGCGGCGCGTATGCAGGATCAGGACGATCCTTGTGCATCGTCCATCAGGCACCCTTACTGATAATGCGAAAGGCGCTCGAAGCCGGTATTGGTCTTTGCCATCCGGCGCAGCTTCCTGATCACGCTGCGCACGTGGCGGTCGAAGCGACGATCATCGTAGACGCCGCGCCAGATATAGTCGTCGCGATCGAGCAGCGTGTCGAGTGCGGCGACGAAGCTGGCCTGCGTAGCGGTCGCGGCGTCGGTGTTCACGCCAGAGCAGACCAGCTCCTCGGCGCTCGCGATATCGCAGTCGTCCTCGCCTGAGCGGCCACGCCGTTGTGCGCTCGCCTGATCCGCCCGGGACGATGCGATGCGGCTGTTCAGCCAGGTACGCACGGCGGTCTGGTTCCACTCATCTGGCTGTTTGGTCATCGCTCGTCGCCCTTCGCCTAAAACGATCGTCGCGACACGGCGATCAGGTCCACCTTGCGCAGGCTGCGCGCGACGCGCCGGGCCTCCAGCACGCCCAGGCCACCCTTCCGCAGCGCCGTCACCAGCTGCCGCTCGGTCAGCGGCGCGGAGACGGCGTCGAGGAGGCCGAGCGCGGCGGCGCGCACGTCGGCCGGTGCGGCGTGCAGGGCATCGAAGGCGGTCATGGTTCTCCCGACGGACAGAGCGCGGCAATAGCTGGAACCCGGACGAACGCACGTAAACCATGCGCTGACCGGAATGAACCGCGCCATCGTTATGGCGTGATCGCCCGCGCTGATCGACCCCCAAATCGAAGCGGCTGGATCGGTGATACTGAGTGATGCCATCCTCTCGCGCGGCTGGTGCGCTGATTGATCAGCAAACGGTCTTCGCGCGGACGATCCGGCGACCGCGCCCACGGGATCGTGAACACGCACCCGCGATGCCTTGGCGGCGGAACCGGCGCATCCCCGACTTAGAGGCTAAGTGGGTGCCTCTGTCCGCCCGGGGGTGACCTGACCCGCAATCGCGGTACAAGCCGTCAGCCAATTACCGGAGCGTGTATTGAACGTCGTCACCTTGTGCCTCTTCCTGCTGCTGGCGGTTGTTGCGAGCAGCATCGTCTCGCGCCTGCTGCCCTCCGCTCTGCCCCGCCCGCTGGTCCAGATCGGGCTCGGCGCGCTGATCGGGCTGTTCGCGGGCATCCGGGTCGAGCTCGATCCCGACCTGTTCTTCCTGCTGCTCGTCCCGCCGCTGCTGTTCCTCGACGGCTGGCGCATTCCGAAGGACGAGCTGTTTCGCGACAGTCGCGCGATCCTCGGGCTGGCGCTGGGTCTGGTTTTCCTGACCGTGTTGGGTGTCGGCCTGTTCATCCACTGGCTGATCCCGGCGATGCCTGTCGCGGTCGCCTTCGCACTCGCCGCAATCGTCTCCCCGACCGATCCGATCGCGGTCGGCGCGGTCGCGCAGAAGGTCACGGTCCCCAAGAGGATGATGCACATCTTGGAGGGCGAGTCGCTCCTCAACGATGCCTCGGGCCTCGTGTGCCTGCGCTTCGCGATCGCGGCGGCGCTGAGCGGCACCTTCTCGCTCGGCAGTGCCGCGACGACGTTCGCGTGGATGGCGCTGGCGGGCGTCGCGATCGGTGTCGCGACCGCCTGGGCGGTGGTGCGCGGCAAGGCGCTGTTCGCCGAGCGGTTCGGCGACGATACCGGCTCGAACATCCTGGTCAGCCTGCTGATCCCGTTCGGGGCCTATCTGCTCGCCGAGCACGTCCATGCCTCGGGCGTGCTCGCCGCGGCGGCATCGGGCATCGCAATGACCTTCGCCGGCAGCGGCGTGGCACTCGGGGCTGTCGCGCGGATCAGGCGCCGTGCGGTATGGGACATGCTGCAGTTCACGCTGAACGGCGTCATCTTCGTGCTGCTGGGCGAGCAATTCCCCGACCTGATCCACCGCGCGCGCGCGACGATCGCGGTGACCGGGCATGGCAGCATGTGGTGGCTGCTGCTCTACGTCGGTGCGATCGTCGCGGCGCTCGGCGCCTTGCGCTACGCCTGGGTGTGGGTGGCACTGCGCTTCACGCTGCTGCGCGCGCGGCGCGCCGGCGCGACGAACACCGCTAGCCCGCCGCAGCGGATCATCGCCGCGATGTCGGCCGCGGGCGCACGCGGCGCGATCACGCTCGCGGGTGCGCTGACGCTGCCGATGACGATGAATGACGGCTCGCCCTTCCCGGCACGCGATCTCGCCATCCTGCTCGCCTCCGGCGTGATCCTCGCCTCGCTCGTGATCGCGTCGGTCGGTCTGCCGTTGCTGCTGCGCGGGCTGCACCTGCCCGTCGACGAAGGCATCGCGGAGGAACGCGACCGCGCGCGCATCAAGGGCGCGAAGGCGGCGATCGCCGAGATCGAGCGCGTCCAGCACCGAATGGCGGAGGAGCACGGCGACGCCGATCGCTCGACCGAGATCGCCGCGCGCATCATGGACCAGTACCGCGAGCGGATCGACAGCATCACCGCCGACGACGACGACCGGACGTGGCACGCGCAGCGATACGGGCTAGAGCGGACGCTGCGGCTCGCAGGGATCCGTGCCGAGCGCGCGACCTTGTTCGACCTCGCGCGGCAGGGCGAGATCAGCAACACGCTGGCGGACCAGCTCGGGCGCGAACTCGACCTCGCCGACGCGCGCCTCACCCGTCACAGTGTCTGAGGCAATGGGGCGTGCGCATCGCACCTTTCCTGAGCGCTGTAAGCGCTCGTTGCCGCGCCGGAACAAACGCGGCGGCTGAAATCTTGGTAGGCAGTCGCGCCGCGCGCGCGACTGGGGAGTTGCAATGAACCATCTGGCCTTCGTGCTGGCGCTCGTCGGGCTGCTCGGCATCGGCGCGCAATGGGTCGCGTGGCGCACCGGACTGCCCGCGATCGCGCTGATGCTGGTCGCGGGGCTGATCGCCGGGCCTGCGACCGGGCTGATCCGCCCCGAGGAGGATTTCGGCCACCTGCTCGAACCCGCGGTGTCGCTCGCGGTCGCGGTGATCCTGTTCGAGGGCGGGCTGAGCCTCAATCTGCGTGAGCTGCAGCATGCCGAGGGCGCTGTCCACCGGCTTGTGCTGATCGGCGTGCCGCTCGGCTGGGTGCTCGGCGCCCTCGCCTGTTACTATGTCGCGGGGCTGGTGTGGCCGGTCGCGATCCTGTTCGCGGGCATTCTGGTGGTGACCGGGCCGACCGTGGTCCTGCCGCTGCTGCGGCAATCGAGCGTGGCGGCTCGACCGCGCGCGATCCTGAAATGGGAAGCGATCGTCAACGATCCGATCGGCGCCTTGTGCGCGGTCGTCACCTACGAGATTTTGCGCCAGGCGGGCAGCGGCGCGACGATGCTGGAAAGCCTCGTCAGCCTGCTCGCCGCCGCCGCGGTGGCGGGACTGCTCGGCTACGCAGTGGCGCGGCTGCTCGGCTGGGCGCTGCCGCGCGGCTACGTGCCCGAATATCTGAAGGCACCGGTGATCCTGGTCGCGGTGATCGGGACGTTCGTCGCCTCCAACGCGATCCAGCAGGAAACCGGGCTGCTCGCGGTCACCGTGATGGGGGTGGCGCTCGGCAACATGCAGCTGGCGTCGCTGCGCGATTTCCTGACCTTCAAGGAGAATATGACGATTATCCTGGTGTCAGGCGTGTTCGTGCTGCTCTCCGCCTCGCTCGATCTCGGCGTGCTGCGCCAGTTCGAATGGCGCTTCGGGCTGTTCCTCGTCGCGCTGCTGCTGGTCGTGCGTCCCGCGACCGTGCTGCTCAGCCTAGCCGGCAGCCGGATACCGTGGCGCGAGCGGTTGCTGATCGGCTGGATCGCGCCGCGCGGCGTGGTGATGATCGCGATCACCGGTCTGTTCGCGCTGCGCCTGGACGAACTGGGCTACGGCGATGGCGGCACGTTGGTCGCGCTGTCGTTCGCGGTCGTCGCCTCCACCATCGTCGCGCACGGATTCACCATCGGCCCGTTCGCCAACCTGCTGGGCGTGACCGCGCCGGGCGGACGCGGCGTGCTGGTCGTCGGCTCGACCGGCTGGAGCCTGTCGCTCGCGCGCGCGCTGCGTGCCTTGGGCGTCGGCGTCACGATCAGCGACACCAGCTGGCAACGCCTCGCCCCCGCGCGTCAAGAAGGCGTGCCGACCTATCACGGCGAAATCCTGGCCGAGGCGACCGAGGAGCAGCTCGACCTGCAGCAATTCGGCCTGCTCGCCGCGACGACCGAGAACGAGGCATATAACGCGCTGGTTTGCAGCGAGTTCGCCCCTGAACTCGGTCGCGACAACGTCTACCAATTGGGCGACGCGGCCGGCGACGATCCCAGGCGACTTCCCGACGCGCTACGCGGTCGCGCGATGTTCCGCTCCGGGCTGGGCGTCGAGGATGTCGCGATGCGCGAGCGCGCGGGCTGGACCTTCGCCGCTGCGAGGATAGTGGACGTGGCCGACTTTGCCGACGCCGCGCGCAGCCTGCCCGAGGACGGCGGGCCGCTGCTGTTGCTCAGAAAGGACGGCTCGCTGCGGATGTTCTCGCACGCGTCGACGCCGACGCCGTCGCACGGCGACACCGTGCTGCTCTACGTGCCGAGCGACCGGATCGACGCGGCGGGGTGGCAGGCGCTGGGCGCCGCCGATCAACTACACCGGGCAGAGGAGATCACCGCATGACGAAGACCGCATCCGCGCTGCTGACGCTCCTGCTGCTCGCCGCGTGCGACGGCGCATCGCCGCGGCCCGAACCGTCGCCGTCGCCGACCTCTACGACCGGTTTCGACAACAGCGCCGCGGCGCAGTCGATCATGCAGCCCGAGGTGATCGCGGCGAGCAAGCCCGAACCGACGCCCACCCCGGTAGCCGCGCCACCAACGGGTGCGACGATCCTGTTCGAACGTGGTGCCTTGCTCGACGATCAGGCGCGCGCGACCCTCGACGAACTGCTCGCAGCGCCGGCGCTGCCGCCGCAAGCGCGCTGGATACTGCGCGGCAGCAGCGACAATGACGGCGAAAACGCCGCCAACCTGCGCGTGTCGCGCCGGCGCGCGGAGGCCGTGCGCGATTACCTGATCGAGAAGAAGGTCGACCCGGCGCTCGTCACCGTGGTCGCGCTGGGGGCGGGGCGCCCGATCGCGCCCAACGTGAAACTCGACGGCAGCGACGATCCCGACGGCCGCCGCCGCAACCGCCGCGTCGACATCGAGATCGTGGCACCGCCCGCGACCGACCCGGCGGAAGCGCCCGCGTCCGAGGCCAGCCCGCCGGAGCCGCTCGCCAACGCGCAAGGCTGACGCGGGTGGCACGTCCCGTTCGCCACCGCGGCGTCGCACCCAGTCTGCGGCGCAACACCGCACCGAGCTGGGCCGCGCTCGTGTGGCGCGTGCTGCTCGTCGCCGGGTTGATCGGGATCGCGCTTGCCGGCCACTGGATCGAGCGCGACGGCCTGCGCGACAACATCGACGGCAGCATCAGCGTGGTCGACGTGATCTATTTCACAATGATCACCATCACCACGGTCGGCTACGGCGACATCGTGCCGGTGACCGACGGTGCGCGGCTGTTCGATACCTTCGTGGTGACGCCGATCCGGCTGTTCGTGTGGCTGATCTTTCTGGGCTCAGCCTATCAATTCCTGCTGCGCGGTGTTCTGGAGAAATGGAAGATGCGGTCGATCCAACGCAATCTGAGCGCGCACACGGTGGTCGCGGGCTTCGGTACCAGCGGCGAGGAGGCGGTGAGCGAACTGATCCGCCGCGGTGCCGACCCGCAAACGATCGTGGTGATCGATCCGCGGGCCGAGGCGACCGCCGCCGCCGAGGCCGCGGGCGCGGTGGTGATAGAGGGCGACGCGACCCGCAACGTCACGCTTGAGGCGGTGCGCGCCAACCAGGCGAGCAGCATCCTCGTCTCCGCCGGGCGCGACGACACCTCGATCCTGATCGTGCTGACCGCGCGTCGGATCGCGCCCGACGTGCCGATCAGTGTCGTCATCCGGTCAGAGGATAACGAGGTGCTGGCGCGCCAGGCGGGCGCGAACACCGTCATCAACCCCGCGAGCTTCGCCGGCCTGCTGCTCGCCGGATCGCGCCACGGCCCGCACATCGCCGATTACCTCGCCGATCTCGCCAACGCGGGCGGTCGCGTGTCGCTGACCGAGCGTACGGTCACAGCCGACGAGATTGGGCAGCCCTTGTCCGCGATCCGGACCGGGCTCGGCCTACGTATCTATCGCGGAACCGAGCCGTACGGTTACTGGGACCCGCAGGCCGCGTCGCTGATGGCAGGCGACGTGATCGTCGAGGTCGAACGCCGCTGCTGATCGCGAACCGGCGTCACTCCGCGGCGTAGAGCCGTTCCTCACGCACCTGCGCGATCGCCGCCTCCATCTTCTCCACCGAGCCGAACTGGAAGCCGATCTGCGACGCGTATGCCGCGCACATTCGGGTGCGCTCCTCCCGATCCTGCGCGCTCAACTCGTGCCGCTCGCGCACTGCTTCGCCAGGCTTGTGCGAGGCGCGGGTCAGATAGGGCCAATCCTCCCACAACAGCATCGGCCTGCCGATGGCGGTCAGCGCGTCACGCACCAGCCAGTGATCGACATGGTTGCCGACCGCCAGCGGGCCGAGCAGCGCATCCGGTTGCAACCGGTCGATCGTTTCCACCAATTGCTCAGTGAGCGACTCCAGCACCGTGTCGTCCGCGCGCCGCCCGGCAAACAGCTCGGGTGCGCTAGCGTAACCGCGGTGCGGCGCTTCCAGCAGCGGCAGGTGAACCGCCTCAGCACCGATCACCGCGCAGGCGGCGATATCCTCGCCGCGGCGCAGCGCCATATAGTCGACGTCCGCCGACAATCCCTTATCGAGCTGGCATGCCAGCGCGAAGCCGGTCGGGCGCGGGACGTTGCCGGTGAAGCAGGTGACGATCGTCACCCGCGCGCCGGCCCGCGCCCGCGCGGCTAGCAGCCCGCCGACCGAGAAAGCCGCGTCGTCCAGATGCGGCGAGATTGCGACGATGTGCGTCATCTCGATCCGCTCACAACAGGTGCGGCTCGGCGCGGAAACGGCACGGCGTCACCGCGATATGCGGATCGATGCCCGTAGCGGGCCGGGTGCCGCGCAGGTCCTCGTAGATACCCGCGATCTGCGCGCCCACCGCGTGCCAGCTATACACGCGGCGACATTCGGCGAGTCCCGCCGCCGCCAACCGCTCACGCAAGCCGATGTCGGTGACGAGCCGCGACATCGCCGCGGTCAGCGCGGGCACGTCGCCCGGCTCGACCAATAGACCATTCTCGCCGTCGCGAATGCAGTCGGTCACCCCGACCGCGCGGCACGACAGCACCGCCTGCCCGCTCGCCATCGCCTCAAGGATGGTGTTGGAAAAGCCCTCGGCGTAGGTCGGCGAGACGAACACGTCGTGCTCGCGGTAGCGCTCGGGCACGCTGTCGTATTCGGCGTAACCGGTGAAGCTGACACGGTCGCCCAATGCCAGTTCCGCGGCGAGCGCGTGCGCCGCGTCGACATCGGGTCCGATGCCCGAGATCGTGCAATGCCATCGGCCCGCCACATCCGGCAGCGCGCGGAGCAGGTCGAGCACGCCTTTGCGGCGATCGACGCGGCCGTGATAGAAGAAGCGCGTGACGCCATCGGGTGCGCGGTCGCCCGGCGTGAAGCGTTCGGTGTCGACGGCGCCGGGCACGATCGTGAACCGCTCCATCGGCGTCCCCAGGCGATCGTGCACCTCGCGCGCGAAGCTTTGCCCGCCGATCAGCAGCGCACCGGCGTTGTCCAGCACGCGCTCCATCGCGATCCGGTGGGTGTCGCAGCACGAACCGACCCAGTGACCATCACCACCCTGAATCGACACGACGCACGGCACGCCCAGCCTCTGTGCCGCGAGCAGGGTCGCCCAGCCGGTCGGATAGCCATATTGCGCGTGGAGCACGTCGAACGGCGCGCGCGCGTGCTCGGCCGCGATTGCCCCGATCATCGTCTCGACATCGCGCTCGAAATCACCGCCAGACTGCTCGCCGAGCGCCTCCAGCCCGATGACGCGAACGCCCTCGACCGGCGGGGGCGGACCACCGCCGTAGACGCGCGCGCGCTCGGGATCGCCGTAATATTGGCTCACCATCGTCACGTCGTGCCCTTGTGCGACCAGCTGCCGCAGCAGGTTGATCGCGTAGATCGACATGCCCGAGATCGCCGGAAAGAAGCGGCGCGAGACGAAGCACACCCTCATCGTGTGCTCACCGGGCGAGGTTCCTGAGATAGTCGATCGACTCCGGGATCGCCGCGTGCGCGCGCGGGCTCTCGCGCGACAATTCGACGCAGACGAGGCGGGTAAAGCCGATTGCGTCGAGCGCGTTCAGCACCGCCGGCATGTCCATGTCGCCCTGTCCGAACGGCAGATGCGTATGGTCGCCGCGCCGCATATCCTCGATCGCGACGGTGCCGAGGCGGGTCGCGTAGCGCCGGATCGCGTCGGCTGGCTCTATGTCTTGGGTGACGAGACAATGCCCGGTGTCGAGCGCGAGCCGCAGCCGCGGGTGGCGCGCGGCGAGCGCGTCGTAATCGGCAACCGTCTCGATCAGCATGCCGGGCTCGGGCTCGAAGCTCGCATCGACCCCGACCGCCTCGGCATGGTCGAGGACCTGCTCCAGCCCCTCGTTCATCCACACGCACGCCTGCGCATGATCGACGCCCGCTTTCGGCACCCCCGCCCAGAACGACACCGTCTCGCTGCCGAGCCGTTTGGCGACATCGAGCGCGCGATTGAGGAAGGCGACGCGGCGCGCGCGTCCCTCCGCGTCGGGCGTGATCAACGTCGGCTCATGCTTCTGCCGCGGATCGAGCAGGTAGCGCGCGCCCGTCTCGATCACGCTGCCGAGCCCCAAGTCACCCAGCAACCGCGCGACGCGCTCGCACTCCCGCTCCCAATCTCCCGCAAACGGATCGAGGTGATGGTGGTCGAGCGTCAGCGCGACCCCGGCGTAGCCCGCGTCCGCGATCAGCCGCAGCGCGTCGTCCAACCGGTGATTGGCCGCGCCGTTGGTGTTGTAGGCGTAACGCAACGTCATGCCCCCGTAATTCCATCACTCTTCCACGCGACGTGATGCGCCTCGGGCTCGCGGTACAGCGGATAGAGCGGACCCACCAGCCGATCGGCGGCGGCGGTGTCGAACAGTGGGTGGTTCAACCGCTCCGCGTCCGCCGGCGACAGCCGAATGCGCCGCAGCGCCGCCCCCTCCTCGCGTCCGAACTGGATCAGCGGCGAGTCGAGTGCGAGCAGCTTCTCGGTATTGCGCGCGCCGATGCGGTAATAGCTCATCGTCTCGACCTCCATGCCGGGCACGATCACCTTGACGACCGTGACCGATCCGTCGGCGGGCGACATGTCGACGTAGAGCACGTCGAACCCCGCCGCCTCCACCGCGGCACGCGCGGTCGCCGCGCGCGCGTGGCCGTCGGGCGCGGCCTGCGTCGGCAGGTCGGAGAAACGATGCGATGACCGCTCGGACAGCACGTTGTCGGCGAGCCAGCTGCGCAGTTCGGTTGCGCTACGCCCGGTCCAGTCGCGCATCGCGTCGAATGCGCGGCGATCGCTCGACTTCGCAGCACCGCCCGCCTGCGCCATGAAGCGCGCGACATAACCCTTGGGCGCGACCTCAGCGACGAGGTCGGCGGGGCCGTGCGCGAAGGCCTTGCGCGCGCGGCTGGCGGCAAATTCGGTCAAACACTTGTCGAGCGCGGCGGCACGGTCGGCGTGGCACGCCTCGCCGCACGCGGTGACCATGATCGGCGCCGCGGGCTCGCCGCGCTCGTCGACGCCGGCGCAGTAGAGGTTGGGCAAGCCGTACTGATCGGTCGCGAACTTCGGGATCGCGCGAATGCCGGCGGCATCGAACCGGTCGAGGATCGCGCGCGTGGAGGCGGGCAGGTCGCCGTCGAGCTCGAGCGTCACGCCGCGATCGAGCGCGCGAAACAGCAGCCCGTTGCCGTCGCGCTGCAGAATCTCGCACAACCCATGCCCGATCGCCCAATCGAGGTCCGGCCCCGCCCCCATGCCGTTCGAGATGATTGTCGTGAACGGCTTGTACCCGGGCGACAGCTCCTTCGACGAATAGGCGGCGAGGTCGATCGGCACGAGCACGCTCGACCCGTCCCGCCAGCGCTTCGCCTCGACCCACTCCAGCACCGTGTCGTGATCGACCGGCGATCCTGCGGGCAGACACAGCGTGAACGGATCGGCGATTGCGCTAGCGCCCAGCGACCGCACCAGTTCGGTGTAACTACCGCGCGTCTTGGCTCGTTGCCCAAGCGTCAGCGTCGGCCACACCATCTCGGCGATCTCGCCCAGCCCGCCGAGCACCGCCGCCTCGTCGGTTGCGCCGTAGCCGACGCCGTAGGGCATGATTCCCGACAGCGCCTCGTCGTCCGGGAACAGCGCCACCACCCACACCGGCAGCCCGAGCCGGTCGAGCGGGTGAATCGGGAAAGCGACCACGTCGCCGGCCGGGAACGCGTCGAGGTACCGGCGCGCCGCGTCGCTGAGGTCAGCCGGAAGGCCGCTTGTCACGCGCGCGTTCACAAGGAAATGCGCCGCACGCCGGGTGCACGCGCGAGGCCGTCGTCGAGTACGGCGAGCGCGACGGTGCGGTTCACCTCCGGCGCGTACTCGAACGGGGTCAGCACCGCATCGAAGTCGAGCGGGGCGATAACGTCGCGGTAGCGACGAAGCTCGGCATGGGTCAGCGGAATATCCTTGTGAAAGGCCTTGTGGCTGGAAATCGCGTGCGATCGGCCATCGGCATCCTGGTCGATCTTGAACATGTCGCCGCAGAACAGCCGGCGTGCCCGCGCATCGTGGAGTGCTGCCTGCCCCTCGTAATGCCCGCCGACGTGGTGCAGCGTGTAGCCGGGGGCGAGTTCGAGCGTGTCGTCGAACGGCGCGGTGACGCGGAACGCCTTGGTCATCTTCAGATCGTCGCGCTGGATCGCGACGATCTCGGGCGCGAAGCGGCGCTGGAGCTGGAACAAGGCGCCGTAGCCGTGCGCGTGGCTGGCCGAAAGGAACGCGACCCCGCCCAGCACCTCGATCTGGTCGAGCATCGCTTCGGTGTAGAACGGTGCTGCCTCGAACGCGATGTTGCCGCCATCGCGCACGATCAGCCAGCCGGTACCGGCGAGCCCGAGCGCGGGCGTGGTAGTAAACGCCCACAGCCCCGGTGCGACCTCGCGCGCGGCTCCGTCGTGGGTGGCCGCGACCTCCGTCTCGGGCAGGAAGCACCAGCCGTCCTCGGGCAAATCGTTGCGCACGTCGGTGCAGACGGGGCAGTCGGGCGGCGCGAAATGCTTCTGCCAGAAGCCGCAATTGGCGCAGGCGAACCAGCTCAGAGCCACCGGCGGGCCTCCGTATAAGCGCGGTCGAAGAGTTGCATCAGCGCCAGGTCGCGCGTCATCGAGAAATCGTGCGGCTCCCCGCGCGCGGCCGCCATGAAGGCAGCGGCCTGCGCAGCGAACGGCGATGTGGCGGTGTCGAACGCGACCGGCATCTCCGCGCCACTCTGCCCGCAGCGCCGCACCAAGGTACCACCGGCGGTCTGCCCCATCGTGTCGGTGGCGACCAGCAGCCCGCGGTCGCCTAGCACCTCCAGCCGCCGCCGCGGCAGTACCTCGGCGCAATTATAGGCGACGTGGCTCTGGAACAGCACGCCCGACGCGGTGCGCCCGCTCAGCATGCCGCCGTCGTCGACCGGGTAATCGTGAATGCGACGCTGCAACTGGATCGAAAGATCAGTCAGCGGCTCGCCGAGCAACCGCTCGGACAGGTCGAGCCCGTGCAGCGCGAGATCGATCACCGCGCCTCCGCCCGCGCGCACCGGATCGGCTCGCCAATTATCGTGCTCGCCGCCATCGGGCGTCCACGCCGGATCGACCCAGCAGGCATAGACGATCCGCACCGCTACCGGACGCCCGATGTCGCCCGCCGCGATCGCGTCCGCCATCGCCGCGTGCGCGGGATGGTGGCGCTGGTCGAACGCGGTGCCGTAGAGCGTATCGCCGAGCGCCGCGGCCATCGCCTCGGCCTGCTCCACGGTCGCCGCGATCGGCTTCTCGCACAGCACCGGCACGCCCGCGGCAGCGCAGGCGGCGACGGGCGCGGCATGCGCGTCGTTCGGCGTCGCGACGTAGACGAGGTCGCACGCGTCCGCCGCGAGCATAGCCTCGACGCTGTCGAAGGCCGCAAGGCCCGCAGCTTCAGCGCGCGCGCGCGACGCGGGGGATGGATCGGCCACCGCGCTGACGACGCCGCCGGCCGCCGCAATGCCCGGCGCCATGTAATCGCGCGCCACCCAGCCGTAGCCGGCGATCCCCCAGCGGGTGCGCGCAGCCATCACCACCGCTCCGGCAAGTCGACGGTGCGACGCAGCCGCGCATCGTCGGCGTCGAACGGCAGCGCCTCGTCCGGCAGCGCCCAGAAGCAGCCGGCGGCATATTCGTCGCGGTAGCGCGGCGATGGCCAGTCGACCTCGCCATCGTCGCCGATCAGCGGATTGCGCCTGAGCGTGGCGCCGCCAGCAGGCACCGCCACACCGCCGGTCACCGCGCGCGCGTCACCCGCGCCCTCGACCAGCGACCACGCCTCGATCACCGGGTCGTCGCGCCAGTCGGTGGTCGGCGGCACCGATTGCTTCATCAGCGCACATAGCAGCGCGCGCTCGTCGTGCACCTGCGCGGTCGGGAACAGCGCGCGCCACTCCGCACCGCTGCGTGCCGGGCCCTTCGCGCCACCATTCACGCCCGCGTTGTGGACGTGGCTGACCGCGAGCACGCCACCTCCCGCGGTCACGGTGCGCAGCCGCTCGGCCACGCGCGGCTGATCGGGCAGGAAGTAGAAGGCGTCGTGACACATGACGAGGTCGAATTGCTGATCGGCGACCGGCCACTCTCCGGCAGCATCGAACACGACGTAATCGGCGTCGGGCGCGACCCAGTTCTTCGCCAGCCAGCATTTGGCGAACACCACATCGGCACCGAGACACGCGACGCCGGCACGCGTCAGATCGCGCAGGTAATGGCCAATCCCGCAGGCGAGCTCGAACGCGGTCGCGGGCTGTGTCCAATGCGCCTCCAGCAGTGCCAGCCCGGCGAGATAGGTCGGATCACTCCAGCGATAGGCGAAATAATCCGCGACCGGCCCCAGCCGCAGCAGCGCCATCGCCTCGCGCAAGCTGAGCGTGTCGCGTTCCCGCACCAGCCGCTTCAGTTCGGCGAGGTCGGTCGCCGGCCCGGTCCACCACGCGTCCTGATCGGTCAGCAGCGCCACCAGAGCATCATCGGGGCAGCCCGCGTCAAGGTGGTCGAGCGCGACCGCGACCAGCCCCTCGCTCTCGATCCGCAGGTAGGGGATGCCGTCGACCACCGGCCAGCGCTCGCCAAGACACGCGAGCGAGTGCGGCGTATCGTGCACGAGCACGCGCCCGGTCAGCGGCGAGCGCCAGCGGCTCGCCTCCCCCTTCCCTTCAATGCCCGTCACATCAACCCCGCGTCGAGCAGGATGCGATCATGGAACGCCTTGACCGGGCCGTCGTGAACGAGGCCGTAATCGCCCAGCACCACCTGCATCGTCAGCTTGGCGGCGCGGGTGTGCTGCTCGATCTCCAGCACGCGGTCTAGCACGTCGGCGACGTGGAACGCACGCGCTTCGGGCGTCGCGTCGCCGCCGATCGGCGCGAGCGCATCGCCGATGACCCGCGCCAGATCGGGCGCGAGCTCCGCCATGCTCGCCGCACGCGCGTGTTGAATCGCGGTGTCGAGCGCGTCGCCCAGCAGCATCTCGCCCGAATAGCCGCTGTCGGGCATGTCGGCGTTGTGGAAATGGTGCGCCATGCCGGCGAGAAACACGGGCACCGGATCGGCACCATGCCACGCGCTCGCCAGCACGCCGTAGACCGCGACCATCAGACAATGCTCGGCATGGTTCTCGGGCGGTTGCAGCATGATGCGCGGTTGCCCCGGACAGGTCACACCCGCGCGCGGTTGCCGCGCCAGTTTGCCGACGAACGCGGGCGTATCGCCGGTCGCTGGCCGCCCGAGCGGCAATGCCGCGCGCAGCGTCGCGTGAAGCGACGGCGCGACCTGATCGGCGATCTCGTCGAACGCGCGTTCGAGTACCGCTGCCGCCTGGTCGCCGATCCCGAGCGCCTGCATCGCCGCGAGATCGAGGTCGCCGAGCCGTGCTGAGACGAGCGCCGCCGCGGTCACGCGCGCGGTCACCTCTGCCGGGTCCTCGCCGCGCACCAGTGCAGCCCAGCCGGCGACGAACAACCGCTCCGCGATCGATCCCGGCGCGGCGGCCGATCGCACGCGTTTGAGGTCGCCCAGCTCACGCAGGAACGGCAAGGCAGCCGGGGTCAGCCCCGGCGCCTCCGCCGCGCGTCCGTCCAGCACTGGCGCGTCGGTCACGCGCTCTTGTCGCCCAGCCAATTGTCGAGGATCAGCTGCTGCTCGGGCACGCCGTGCACGGGATCATAGTCGCCGCGCGTCTGCGGCAGCTTGAAGAACAGTCCCATCTGCTCCTGCACGCCGCCCTCTCCGCGCTGTTTCGCCAGATCGAGGCAGCGCGCGATCTCGATCGCGAGCGGGGCGGCGAGGATCGAGTCCTTGCACAGGAAATTGAGCTTCAGCTGCATCTTCTGACCCATGAAGCCGGTCAGGTCGATGTTGTCCCACGCTTCCTTGTCGTCGCCGCGCGGCTTGTAATAATGGATCATGATGATGTGATCCTCGACCGGGTAGCCGAGGATCTGGTTCAGCACGCTCTTCTTGGTGCCCAGCTTCGACTGCAGCGACTTGGGATCGTCGAGGGCGAGGCCGTCCGAATTGCCGAGGATGTTGGTCGAAAACCAGCCGTCGACGTGGAGCGCGCGGTCGCGCAGCGCGGGCGCGATCACCGTCTTCATGAACGTCTGCCCGGTCTTGCCGTCCTTGCCCGCGACCGGCACGTTCCGCTCCGCGGCGAACTGCGCCAGCGGCGCGACGTCGGCGGCGACCGATGGCGTGAAATTGGCGTAGGGCGTACCTGAATCGATCGCCGCATAAGCGTAGAGCATGGCCGGGCTGATCGCGGCGTCGTCCTGATCGAGCCCCTGCTCGAACGCCTCGCGCGATTGCAGCGCGGCATCGTCGCCGGGCTTGCGCTCGGTCGAGGCGAGATTGACGACGACGACGCGGTCGAGCTTCTTCTCGTCCTTGAACCGCGCAAGATCGGCCTGGATCTGCTCAATCGCGCCGCGGTGCCCGCCGGTCAGCTTGTTGCTGCCGTCGATGTTGGCGCAATAGCCGGTCGAGCCCGCCGCCTTCCACGGGCGCATCTGGTTAAGTACCGCGGCGCCGTCGGCCAGCTCTTTCTCGCCGATCACGCCGTGACGCAGCGCGCACGCGCCGAGCGTGTCGTCGGCGAGGTCCCAGCCACCGAACTCCATGTCGCGGTACGCGACCATGCCCGCCACGTCGCGGTCGGCGAGCGGCAGCCCGTCGAGACTGTTCGAGCCCGCCTTGATCATCTCGATCCCCGCGATCGCGGTGGTCGCGACCGCACCACCGACGCCGACGATCGCCACGCCCAGCCGTTCTGCCATGTTCATTCCCCAACCCCGGCCCGAGAGCGGACCCGATGAGAAGGAAAAAGAAGCGGACAGCGCCACCGTTCCCATGACGCACGTACAAAACGCAACTTTGTTCCGCGACGGTGATCTACATCACTAATTTGATTTAGCAGTGTAACCTATGTCACTTTTTCGAGCACCGGAGACACGGCGGCACCGACCGCCGGCAACCAATCGGTCGCGATCACCGCGTGCCGGTCGCGAAAGTCGACCAGCGTAGCGAGCCGATCGACGTCAGTGATCCGCACCACCCTCCCGTCGCGCTCGACCAGCCCGGTCGCCTCCAGCGCCTTGAGCGATCGGTTGACGTGCGTCTTGGTCAAACCGACCGCATCACCGATGTCCTTCTGCGTCAGCGGCAGCTCGAACGCGCTGCCCTCCAGATTGTCGACCACGCGCAACCGCGAGCGGATGTCGAGCAGCAAGGTCGCAATTCGCGTGAACCCGTCGGTCTTGCTGATCGAGGTCAGCCGGTCGCCGATCGACACCTGTTCCGACGCGGAGATCGCGAACAGCAGCGCGCCGAGCCGCGGATGCTTGCGAAACAGGTCGCCGAAATGCGCCTTCGGAATCTCGAACAAGGTCGTGTCGCTGACCGCCTGCAACGTCGCCGCGCTGTGCTGCCACGCGACCGACAGCGTCGTCGTGATGTCGCCGATGAAGTAGAAGCGCAGGATCTGCCGGTCGCCGTCGCGCAGCGTCACCGAACTGTGCAGCCATCCGCTGCCGACGATGTAGAGGTTCTCGATCGCCTCGCCTTCGTGAAAGATCAACGTGCCGGCCGGATAGGACCGCTCGCGCCGTTCGAGCCAGCGCAGCGCGTCGCGCTCGGCAAAGGTGAGGTCGAGGTGATGCGACAGGCGGGTTTCGAGCTGGCTGGCCGACATGGCGCTGCAAACGCCCGAACCGGTCGCGGTGTCCACGCGGGCCGAAGGAGGACTGATCTACTTTATTCTGGCCGACGTGGACATTTCTGAACGTTGCTGGGTTCCAGCGCCACCTCGAGCGAAGGCGAAGTCGATGGAACACCGGCATGACTGACGCGCGCGCACCGTCTCGGTCGATCACGTGGGTCCATATCGGCGACTTGCACCTCGATGAGGCGGACGGCTGGCAGAGCCGCGATTGTCTGGCGGCAATCGTCGATCAGGTCGAAACGCGGCTGCGCGGTTCGGTCGACTTCGTCTACCTGCCCGGTGACAACGCCAACCACGGCACGCCCGAGAAATATCGCGTTATGACCGACACGCTCTCAGCCTTGACCGTGCCGTGGCGCATCATCCCCGGCGACCATGATTTCGAGCCCGGCGACCTCGCCGCCTACGACGCCGCGATCCCGCCCGCGAACCGCCCCGACCACGAGGTGATCGCCGGGCACCGCTGCATCTTCCTCAACATCGTGTCGGCAGGCGCCGGAGGTCCGGACTTCCGGCTGACGATGCACGACCGCAACCGTATCGCCGAGGAACTCGCGCGTGCCAGCGCCGAGCAGCAAACGCCGCTCGTCTTCATGCACGCCTACCCGGGCGATCTGGCGGCGGACGGCGGGGCGGTGGCGCTCAGCTTCATCCACGGCGACGTCGCCTTCGTCGACACCGGGCACACGCATTACAACGAGCTGCTGAACGACGGCTACGTCGTCTACGGCGCGACGCGCTCGACCGGGCAGATCGAGGAGGGTCGCGGCCGCGCTGGGTTCGCGATCGTCACCGTCCACGACGGCGTGCCGAGTTGGCGCTTCCGCACCCTCGACGCACCCTGGCCGCACGTGCAGATCGTGTCGCCGTGCGACCGCCGCCTCGTCACGCGCCCCGCCGATCCGTACCAGGTGCCGCGGCCGGGCAGCGTGACCGTGACCGCGTGCGTCCACGGTGCCGCCCACGACAGCAACGTGACGCTCGAGCACGGTTCGACCGCCACGCCAATGACGCGCGGTGCGGACGGATGGTGGCGCGGCGCGGTGTCGCTCGACGCCGGGTTGCACGCGCTGCGCGTCACATGCGGTAATTCCCAAGATACAATCGACGTGCTGGTGCGCGGCGCCGACGCGATCCCGAAGCGCCGCCTGCCGGTCGCGCCTGGTCAGGACTGCCACGCGGTCGGTGCGTGGCCGATCGCCGGGATCGATGGCGCGCAGCTTGGCCCCAACAAGAACGGTGCCGGATGGTAAGCCTCGCCACCGGCGCAAGCTGGGCTATTGCGGGGCTGTCGACCGCGGCGGTGATCGCGCGGCCGATGCGCTGGCCCGAGTGGATCTGGGCGGTCGCGGGCGCAGTGCTGCTCGTCCTGCTCGGGCTGATGCCGCTGGCGCAAGCGGGCGGCGCGATCGCCAAGGGGCTCGACGTCTACCTGTTCCTGACCGGCATGATGCTGCTGAGCGAGACCGCGCGCGAGCACGGCGCGTTCGATTGGATCGCCGCCACCGCGGTCAACGCGAGCAAGGGATCGCGCGCGCGGCTGTTCCTGCTCGTCTACGCCACCGGCGTGGTCGTCACGACCTTCATGTCGAACGACGCGACCGCGGTGGTGCTGACGCCCGCAGTGTTCGCCGCGGCCAAGAAGGCGAAGGCCGACCCGCTGCCCCTGCTGTTCGCCTGCGCGCTGATCGCCAATGCGGCGAGCTTCGTGCTGCCGATCTCCAACCCCGCCAATCTCGTGCTCTACGGCGGGCACATGCCGCCGCTGGGACAATGGCTGCGATCCTTCGCCGTGCCGTCGATCGCATCGATCGTTGTCACCTTTCTGGTGCTGCGCTGGATCGAGCGGCGTCGCTTGGCGGGTGAGTGCGCGTGCGACGTGACGCGCGAGGCGCTGACCAGTCCGGGCAAGCTCGCGATCCTCGGCATCGTCGCGACCGCGGCACTGCTGCTCGTCGTCTCCGCGCTCGATCGCGAACTCGGCCTGCCGACCGCCATCGCCGGGATCGCCACCGCGCTCGTGGTATCCGCGGCGGCGAAGGCGTCGCCGCTCACGCTCGCGCGGCAGGTGTCGTGGGGGGTGCTGCCGCTCGTCGCCGGATTGTTCGTGCTGGTCGAAGCGCTCGACCGCACCGGCGTGATCGCGCACGTCGCCGCGTGGCTGCGCGCCGTCTCGAGCGAGCCGGTGCAGGCGGCCGCCGCGTCGGGAACGATCCTCGCCTTCGTCAGCAACCTGATGAACAACCTGCCCGCGGGCCTCGTCGCCGCGACCGCGGTCGCGCAGGCGCAGCCGCCGCGGATCGTCACCGACGCGCTGCTGATCGGCGTCGACCTCGGCCCCAATCTGTCGGTAACCGGCTCGCTCGCGACGATCCTGTGGTTGCAGGTGATCCGGCGCGAGGGCGAGGATGTCGGCTTCCTCGCCTTTCTGAAAGTCGGCGCGGTGGCGATGCCGCTCGCGCTCGTCGCCGCGCTGGGCACGCGATTGATGCTGGGATGACACGGGCCCGCGGGTGCGGCGCCGTTGCGCTCGCGTCCACTGGCTGAATGCTGGTTCAACTGATGGAAGAACGGATCATGGCGACGGCAACGGCATCGATCATGGCAGGCGGCTCCGCGCCGGAGCGGGAGACCTCGGGCCGCACGCTCGACGCGCTCAACTTCTTCCTGGCCGACGTGCGCGACGGTCTCGGGCCTTACCTCGCCATCTACCTCGTCGCGGTGCGCGGGCCGGCGCACGGCTGGAACGAGGCGACGGTCGGCATGGTGCTGACGATCGCCGGCATTTTCGGCCTGCTGGCGCAGACCCCGGCGGGCAGCCTGATTGACAAGAGCCGCAACAAGCCGCGGATCGTCATGGCGGCCGCGCTGCTCGTCACGCTGACCAGCGTGTCGCTACCGTTCGTCCACGGCTTCGCGGTCGTGGCCGCGACCCAGTCGATCGCGGCGGCGGCAGGCGCGGTGTTCGCGCCCGCGATCTCGGGCATCACGCTTGGCCTCGTCGGGCAGAAGATGTTCGCGCATCGCATCGGGCGCAACGAAGCGTTCAATCACGCCGGCAATGCGGTGTCGGCGGCCCTCGCGGGCGGATTGGCGTGGGAATTCGGGCCCGTGGTCGTCTTCTACCTGATGGGCGCGCTGACGGTTGCAAGCATTGCCAGCGCCGCGCGCATCCGCAACGACGACATCGACAATGCGGTCGCACGCGGGCTCGACTGCGAGCCGGAGGAAGGTTGCGAGGAGCCGAGCGGGTGGAAGACGCTGATCGAGAACAAGCCGCTGCTGATCTTCGCGGTCATCGCCTTCCTGTTCCACCTGTCGAACGCCGCGATGCTGACCTCGGTCAGCCAGTTGCTCGCGAAAAGCGTCGGCAAGGATCAGGCGACCTCGCTGACGGCTGCGTGCATCGTCGCGGCGCAGCTGGTGATGGTGCCGATCGCGATGCTGGTCGGGCGCAACGCCGACCGCTGGGGCACGAAGCCGATCTTCCTCGTCGCCTTCGCGTTCCTGGCGGCGCGCGGCGCACTCTACACCGTGTCGGACAATCCGTGGTGGCTGGTCGGGGTGCAGGCGCTCGACGGCGTCGGTGCCGGCATCTTCGGCGCGATCTTCCCGGTCGTGATCGCCGATCTGACCGAGGGTTCGGGTCGCTTCAACGTCAGCCAGGGTGCGGTCGCGACGACGCAGGGGCTGGGCGCCGCGCTATCGGCGAGCCTCGCGGGCGCGATCATCGTCTGGGCGGGGTACAGTGCCAGCTTTCTGACGCTGGCAGCGATCGCGGCGATGGGTTTCTCGCTCTACCTCGTGGCGATGCCAGAGACGAAGGAAGACTGACCGGCTGCCCGAGCGTCACCCGCGGCGCGGATCGTCGCGGTGTTCCTCCAGGGGAACGACCTCGAACAGGTAAGCGCGCCAGCCCCGCTGTCGCGCGGCATCGGCCGTCGCCTGCTTCTTCGCGGTCGCTTCCTTCAACGACGCGGCGTGGCCCCAGAACACTTCGGTCCGGCCGTTCTCTAGCTCGGCGACGATGCGCCAGAAATGCGTGAACGGCGACGCGGTCGGCCCGATCGTCTTGACGTAGCCGTCGGGCATCGTCGCGGTCAGATAGCGCTTCTTTCTCGCCATCGGCGCCGCATACAGGCTCGCCCCGCGACCGTCATCACGGGACACCCAAGGGGCACGCGCCGCAAACCGCGACGCGTGCCCAACCGGTCGCTCAGCCCTTGCGCGCGCCCGACAGCGGGAAGCTGCCGAACGCGCCAGCGCCGACCTGACCCGTCACGGTGTCGCCGTCGATCGTGGCGCTGCAATCGAGCGTCATCGGCATCGGCGAGGTCATCTGCTGCTTCCACTTGAGCGTGTCGCCCTCCACCTCGCCCGACACGTCGGACGCGCCCATCGCGCCCGAGGCCTGGCCGGTGAAGCTGCTGCCCTCGGTCTTGACCGTGAGCGTCAGATTCTGGTCGCCGAGCGGCGACTTGACCGTGCAATCGTAGGTACCGTCGAGATTGGCCATGATGTTCTCCTAAGCGTTCAGAAACTGCATGCGCGGGCTCAACGCTGCGCAGGTGCAGGCGTTGCAGGTGCAGCGGTCGCGACCGGCGCCGCCACCGCCGCGGCAGGCATCACCTCGACCGGCAGGCCGAGCGTGCCGAGCTGCGGCTGGACCTGCTTGGCGTCGCCGACCACCAGCCAGACGAACTTGCCCGGATCGATCACCGCCTTGGTGGCGGCATTGACCTGCGGCAGCGTCAGCGCGCGGTACTTCTGCGTGATCGTGGCGTAGTAATCGTCCGGCCGCTTGTAGAGGTCGTTCGCCTGCATGGCGCGCAGCACGTCGCCCGAGGTCTCGAAATCACCCGACAGCGACCGCGTCGCGCCGTTGATCGCGCGCTCGAACTCGGCCTGCGTCATCGGCTGCGCACCGACGTAGCCCGCGATGTCGCCGCGCATCGCCGCGATCGAGGGACCCGTCTGGTTCGCCTGCACCGGCGCCTGCACCGCGTAGGGTGCGGCCATCTCGTAGCGGCGGAAATTGCCGCCCGCGCCGTAGGACCAGTGCTTCGTCTCGCGCAGGTCCATGTTGATGCGGCCTAGGAAGCTGCCACCCAGCGCGTCGTTGCCGACCTCGTACGGGAGCAGGTCGTCCGTCCCCTTCAGGCCGGTCTGCGCGCCCGCGACGATCAGCGACTGCGGGCTGTCCGGCCGGTCGATCAGGACGATGCGCGGCCGCGTCGCCGCGCCGGCGGGCGGGAACGCCTTCTGCCCGGCGGTGCCGGTCGCGCGCCAGTCGCCGAAACGCTGCTCCATCAGCTGGCGGATCTCGCCGAGCGGGCGGTCGGAGACGACGAAGATCTTTGCCTTGTCGGGACGCAGCCACGCCTGCTGGAACGCGACGAGGTCGGCGCGGGTCAGCGCCTGCACCGCGCGCGGATCGCCCGACCCCTGCGCCTTCGCATAAGGCGAGTTGGGCGAGATCAGGCGGGGCAGCATCCGCTGCGCAAGCCCGTTGGGGCTGGTCAGCTCCAGCTGAATTTGCGTCAGCTGCTGCGTCTTGACGCGGCCGAACTCGCTTTCCGGGAAAGCGGGCGCGCGCGCCACATCGGCCCAGATCTGCGACGCGGCACCCAGATTGGCGCTCGGCACCTGCAGCGACAGCGTGGTGCGATCGGCCGAGCTGTTCGTCCCGATCGTCGCGCCGAGCCGCTCCTTCGCCTCCGCCAGCTGCACCGAGTTGAGCGTCCGCGTACCCTCATCGATCATCGCGAGCGTGAGCGCCTGCGTGCCGAGCTTGTCCGCCACGTCGGCGGCTGCCCCGGCGTCGAAGCTCAGCACCGCCTGCGTCATCGGCACGGTGGCGCGCTGCGCGTAGACGATCTCCACCCCGTTCGACAGCCGCGCGTGCTCCACCTTGGGGAAGCTCAGGCCCGCGATCTGACCGACCGTCGGCAGCGGTCCGCGCGTGCCCTTCGCCGCGGGCTCGGGTGCCGCCTGCACCGCGACCGCCGGAGGCACCTTCGCCTCCTCGTACGCGTCGCGCTTGCCCGGCACGACCTGAACCGAGAAGCTGGGGCGCGACAGCCACTGGTCCGCCGCCGCCTTCACGCTCGCCGGGGTCTGCGCCGCGAGCCGGGCGAGCTGTTTCTTGTAATAGCCCGGATCGTTCGAATAGAGCGCGCCTTCCGCCAGCGCGACCGCCTTGCCGCCGAAGCCGCCGACCGATTCAAGCCCGCTGATCCGCCGCGACACCGTCTGCGTGACGTAGCGGTTGACCTCGTCCGCGGTCGGCCCGTTCTTCAGGAACTCGGCCATGATCTCGTCGATCCGGCGCGAGACGACCGCGGGGTCGACGCCGGGGCGCACGATTGCGTTGATCGTGAACGTGCCGACCTGCGCGAAGCTGCTGTTGTCGGCCGACACCTGCACCGCCAGCTTGTCTCGCTTGACCAGTTCGTTGTCGAGGCGCGAGCTCTGCAGCCCGCCGAGTACGCCCGCCGCCACGTCGAGCGGTGCGGCGGCGGGATCGTTCAACCCCGGCACCGCCCAGGTCCTGACGATCATCGTCGCGGGGACATTGTCCTTGATCACCGCGCTGGAGGGCCCGGGCAGCGAGGCCGGAACCGCGGCGGGCGGCGCGACGCTCTTGGGACCAGCGGGGATCGCGCCGAAGTATTTCTCCACCAGCGGGCGCGCGGTCGCGACGTCGATGTCGCCCGCCAGCACCAGCACCGCGTTGTTGGGGCCGTAATGGTCGCGGAACCAGTCCTTGACCGTCGTCAGCGTCGCAGCATCCAGGTCCGCCATCGATCCGATCGTGGTGTGGCCATACGGGTGCGACGCCGGGAACAGCCCCTCGGTCAGCTTGTATTCAAGCAGGCCATAGGGCTGGTTGTCACCCTGCCGCTTCTCGTTCTGGACGACGCCGCGCTGCTCGTCGAGCACGCCCTGCGTGATCGCGCCGGTCAGGTACCCCATGCGATCGGATTCGAGGAACAACGCGCGGTCGAGCGCCGCGCGCGGCACCGTCTCGAAATAATTGGTGCGGTCGAAATAGGTCGTGCCGTTGAAGTCGGTCGCGCCGACCTGCTGCAACGGCTCGAAGAAATCGCCCGGCGCATTCTCGCTGCCGTTGAACATCAGATGTTCGAACAGGTGCGCGAAGCCGGTCTTGCCCTTGGGCTCGTGCTTCGACCCGACATCGTACCAGACGCTCACCGCGACGACCGGTGCCTTGCGGTCGGTGTGAACGACGACGCGCAGCCCGTTCTTGAGCGTGAACTGCTGATACGGAATGTCGACCGCGCTCACCAGCGACGACACCGGCGCCGCGGCGGCGGTCGACGGCGGTGCGGACTGCGCCCAGGCAGCGGGGGTGAGACTGGCGAACGCGACGCTCGCGGCGAGGAACGACTTGAAGGTCAAGACTGGCACGCTCCCTGAGATATTTTGCTGTGGTGTTTTGCCGGAGCATAGCAGCGGCCCGGCACGCGGCAATGGGCGAGTGTTACTAATCTTTACGGCGCGTACTTGACTGCCGATGCAACCATTGCCACAGCAACCTTCATGAGCGTTTACACGCGAGACACATTCGTCCCCGACACGTCGATCGGCTATCTGCTGCGTGCGAACCACCAATTGGGATACGCACAGCTCGACCGCGTATGCGCCGATTACGGCATCACTGGCATTCAATGGTCGACCCTGATCGCGATCCACTTTGGCATGACCAACTGCGCGGCGCTCGCGCGCGATCTCGCGCATGACAAGGGCGCGATGACGCGGGTGATCGACGTGCTTGAGGCAAAAGGTCTGGTGCAGCGCGACCGCGACGATGCCGACCGCCGTCTGGTCAATCTGTCGCTCACGCCCGAGGGGAATGCGGTTGCGATGCGCTGCCGCGATGGGGTCATCGCGTTGTGGAACGCGGTGCTCGCCGACTGGAGCGCGGATGAGACTGCTTCGCTGATTGCGCAGTTGCAGAAGCTGCGCCGCACGTTGGAACATTTCGCATGACCCGTTTTGCCCCCGCTCTGTCGGTGAGCCTGCTTGCCGCCACCGCGCTCGCCGCCTGCACCCCGCCCGACACGCGCCCGATGCTGACGCCCAAGGCTGCGAGCGACCTCGCGCTCGCTGGCCCGTCGGTGCAACTCGCGCCCGATTTCTGGACGGTGGTGGGCGATCCCCAGCTCGACCGGCTGATCGCCGACGCGCTGGCAGGTAATCCGTCGCTCGACGTCGCGCTCGCGCGGACGCGGCAGGCGCAGGCGGTGCTCGCGCGGCAGGGATCGGAGCGCGGACCGAACGTCACGTTCGACGGACAGGTGCAGGGATCGCGTCTGTCGGGGCGCTACACCATACCGCCTCCCTTCGCCGGCACCGTGCGCGCAATCGGCACCGCGCAGGCCGGGCTCGACTGGAACCTCGACCTGTTCGGGCGACAGAAGGCCGCGATCGCGCAGGCGGGCGCATCATTGCAGGCGGCGCAGTACGACATCGCCGCCGCGCGGCTGATGATCGCAGGCGCGGTGATGCAGAGCTACGCCGAGGTCGCGCGCGCCGAGCGGCAGGCCGCGATTGCTCAGCGCACCATCGCAGCGCGCGAGCAGAGCGTCCGCCTGATCGACGCGCGCGTGCGCAACCGCCTCGCCAGCCGGCTCGACCAGCAGGCCGCGGGCACGTTGCTGGCGCAGGCGCGGCTCGTGCTGGTGCAGGCGCAGGCCGCGCGCGTGCTCGCGACCAACGCGCTCGCCGCGCTGGCCGGGCGCGGCAGCGACTATGCCGCGCAGATCGGTGCCACGCATCTGCCGACCGATGCCGCGCTGCCGATTCCGGCGCAGATCCCCGCCGACCTGCTGTCGCGCCGCGCCGATGTCGCCGCCGCACGCGCGCGTGTCGAGGCAGCGTCGGCCGGGCGGCAGGTCGCGCGCCGCGCCTTCTACCCCAACGTCAATTTGACCGCGCTGGTGGGATTGCAGGCGATCGGCTTCGGCAACTTCCTCGACCTGGATGCTGGCACCGCGGGTGGCGGCGCGGCGATCCATCTGCCGCTGTTCGACAATGGCCGGCTGCGCGCCGAGCTGGAGGGGGCGACCGCGCTCGTCGATGTCGCGACCGCGCAGTATAATCAGTCGGTGATCGACGCCGCGCGCCAGGCCGCCGACGCGATCGCGCAGGTCCGTGCCGCCGACCTCGAGCGCACGCGTCAGCAGCAGGTCGTCTCAGGGTTCGCCGAAACCGGGCGCCTCAACGCCATCCGCGTGCAGAGCGGGCTCGATAGCCGGCTCGACCTCGTCGACAACGACGTGCGGCTGCTCGACGCGCAGCTCGCCGCCGCCAATCTCTCGATCGACGCGCTGCTCGCGCGCGCGCAACTCGCCATCGCGCTCGGTGGCGGCTTCGACCCTGCTCAGGACGTGACACCCCGATGACCGATACTGCTTTAGAGACCCCTGCGGGCAAGCCGCGCGCGCGGCGTCGCGCCTTCGCGATCCTGGGCGTGATCGTCCTCGTCGCGCTGATCGTCTGGGCGGTGTTCCATTTCCTGTTGGCAGCGCCCGAGGAGGAAACCGACGACGCCTATGTCGCGGGCGACGTCGTCGCGATCACCGCGCGCGATCCCGGCACCGTGCTCGCCATCCACGCCGACAATACGCAGAGCGTGAAGGCGGGACAGCCGCTGATCGACCTCGATCCCGTCACCGCCGACGTGAACGTCGCCGCAGCCGCCGCCGATCTGGCAAAGGCAGTGCGCGCTACCCGCGCCGACATCACCCGCGTCGGGCAATCAGACGCGACGATCGTGCAGGCGCAGGCCGAGCTCGCCCGCGCGCGCGACGACTATCAGCGTCGCCGCGGTGCTGCCGCGGAAGGCGCCGTCTCGGGCGAGGAACTGTCCCACGCGGCCGACGCGGTGAAGGTCGCCAGCGCCAATCTGCGCCTCGCGCAGCAGCAGCGCGCGCAGGCGCAGAGCAGCGTCCAAGGCACCGACGTCAACACCAACCCCGCGGTGCTCGCCGCGATCGCGGCCTATCGCCGCGCCGCGATCGTGCGCAGCCACATGCACGTGGTCGCTCCCATCGACGGCGTCGTCGCGCAGCGCACGGTGCAGGTCGGGCAGCAGATCGCCGCGGGCACGCCGCTCATGGCGGTGGTGCCGCTGAAGCGCGTCTGGGTCGACGCCAATTTCCGCGAAACGCAGCTGAAAGACCTGCGCATCGGACAGCCCGTGCGCGTCACCGCCGATACCTACGGCAACGAATTGGTCTTCCACGGCAAGGTCGCGGGCGTGGGTGCGGGCAGCGGCAACGCCTTCGCGCTGCTGCCGCCGCAGAACGCCAGCGGCAACTGGATCAAGATCGTGCAGCGTGTGCCGGTGCGTATCGCACTCGACCCGCGCGAACTCGCCGCCAACCCCTTGCGCATCGGCCTGTCGGTCAAGACCGTGGTCGACACCGCGAGCAAGTCGGGCGCGCGCCTCGCCGCCGTTGCCGCTGCGCCCTACAAGGGTGAGGTGACCGGCACCGACCCGCAGGTGGAGGCCAACATCCGCCAGATCATCGCCGCGAACCGGTAACACGACCGTGGTCGAACAGAGCGACGCCAGCAAGCTCGCGCAGGCCGCCCCCGCGCAGGTGCAGGCCAACGCGCCGATCCGCCCCGCGGCGAACCCGGCGAAGGCGGCGGTCGAGGCGGGTGGCGGGCCACCACCGATGGTCGGCGGGCAGCTGGCGCTCACCTCGTTCGCGCTCGCGCTCGGCACGTTCATGATGGTGCTCGATTCGACCATCGCCAACGTGTCGCTGCCGACGATCGCGGGCAATCTGGGCGTCAGCAGCGACAATTCGACCTGGGTCATCACCGCCTTTGCGGTCTCGAATGGTATCGCGGTGCCACTGACCGGCTGGCTGATGCGGCGCTTCGGCGTGGTGCGCGTGTTCTGCACCGCGGTCGCATTGTTCACGCTCGCCTCGTTCCTGTGCGGAATTGCCTGGAACCTGCCGTCGCTGATCCTCTTTCGCGTGCTGCAGGGCGCCACCGCCGGCCCGATCATGCCCGGCAGCCAGGCGCTGCTGATCGCGATCTTCCCACCGCAGAAACGCGCCACCGCGCTCGGCATCTGGTCGATGACGACGCTGGTCGCGCCGGTGATGGGGCCGATCCTCGGCGGCTATATCTCCGACAATTATCACTGGTCGCTGATCTTCCTGATCAACGTGCCGTTCGGCATCTTCGTCGCGTTCATGTGCTGGACCAACCTGAAATCGCGCGAAACGCCGACTGCGAAGCTGCCGATCGACGCGGTCGGGCTCGGGTTGCTCGTCGTCTGGGTCGGCGCGCTCCAGGTAATGCTCGACCTCGGCAAGAACGCCGACTGGTTCAACGATCCCGCGATCGTCTTGCTGACGATCGTCGCCGCGATCGGCTTCGTCGCCTGGATCATCTGGGAGCTGACCGACGCCAATCCGACGGTCGACCTGTCGCTATTCGCCCGGCGCAATTTCCTGATCGGCAATCTCGCCTTCTCGCTGGGCTACGCGGTGTTCTTCGCCAACATCCTGATCCTGCCGCTGTGGCTCCAGACCCAGCTGGGCTACACCGCCACTTGGGCCGGATTGGTCGCGGCACCCAGCGGCGTCGTCGCGGTGTTGCTGACCCCGCTCGTCGCGCGCCTGTCGGGCAAGTTCGACGCGCGCCTGCTCGCCAGCGTCGCGTTCATCGGCTTCGCGATCAGCTACTGGATGCGCTCGGGCTATACCAATACCGCGTCGTTCTACGACTTCATGCTGCCGCTGCTGGTGCAGGGCGTGTCGATGAGCACCTTCTTCCTGTCGATGCTGACCATCGCGATCGACCGCATCCCGGCGGAGCGGCTGCCCTCGGCGACGGGCATCTCCAACTTCGCGCGCATCGTCGCGGGCTCGTTCGCCGCCTCGATCATCACCACCGCCTGGGACCGGCGCGAGGCGCTGCACCAGTCGCGCCTCGCCGAGGCGATCGGCAACGGCGTGCCCTACCGTATGGCGGTCGAGCAGCTGGCGCGCGTGGGGCTGTCGCCCGAGCAGGCGGCGGGCGCGATCACGCGGCAGATGGTGGGGCAGGCGTATCTGCTCGCCTCGACCGACCTGTTCCGCATCAGCTCGTATCTGTGCGCCGGCCTGCTCGTCATCGTCTGGTTCTGCCGCCGCCCGACCCCGCCCGAGGGTCACGTCGTCGCCGCCGACTGACGCGCGTTGCTAGGACTTGGCCCGCGGACCCGCTAAACGCACCCGCATGACCGATTTCGCCGCGACGCGCGCGCTGTTCCACCTGCCCGAGGGCGTGATCTACCTCGACGGCAACTCGCTCGGCCCGCTGCCGCTCGCCGCGCAGACGCGCGTCGGGCAGGTGCTGCGCGAGCAATGGGGCGACCAGCTGATCCGCGCCTGGAACGACAGCGACTGGATGGCGCTGCCCGCGCGCGTCGGCGACCGGATCGCGCGGCTGGTCGGCGCGCCGCCCGCCAGCGTCGTCACCGGCGACACGCTGTCGATCAAGGTGTTTCAGGCGCTCGCCGCCGCACTCGCGCTCGCCCCGCCCGACCGCCGCGTGGTCCTGAGCGACAGCGGCAATTTCCCCAGTGACCTCTACATCGCCGACGGGCTGCTCACCGCACTCGGCGGACGCGAGCTGAAGGTCGTCGCACCCGAAGAAGTCGCCGACGCGATCAACGAGAGCGTCGCGGTCACGATGCTGACCGAGGTCGACTACCGCACCGGTCGCCTCCACGACATGGCCGCACTAACCGCGCGCGCGCACGCCGCAGGCGCGATCACCGTCTGGGACCTCGCGCATTCCGCCGGCGCAATCCCCGTCCATCTCGAACAGGCCGACGCCGACTTCGCGGTCGGGTGCACCTACAAGTATCTGAACGGCGGTCCGGGCAGCCCCGCCTTCATCTACGTCGCCCCGCGTCACGCCGGTGTCGCGCAGCCGATCCTGTCGGGCTGGCTCGGCCACGCCGAACCGTTCGCGTTCGAGCGCGGCTATCGCCCTGCCCCCGGCATCGAGCGGATGCGCGTCGGCACCCCGCCGATCGTCGCATTGTCGATCCTCGACGCTGCATTGGACGCGTGGGACGGCGTCGACATGGGCGAACTGCGCGCCGCCTCGATTCGATTAACAGAGACCTTCATCCGCGAGGTCGAGCGACGCTGCCCCACAGACGATTGCGGCCTCGCGCTCGCCTCGCCACGCGATCCGCACGCGCGCGGCAGTCAGGTGTCGTTCCGCCACGATCACGCTTACCCGGTCATGCAGGCGCTGATCGCGCGCGGCGTGATCGGCGACGTGCGCGCGCCCGACATCCTGCGCTTCGGTTTCACGCCCCTGTACCTGTCCGAGGCCGAGGTGGTGCAGTCGGCCACGATCCTCGCCGACGTGATCGACACCCGCGCCTACGAGGCACCCGAATATCAGCACCGCGCGGCCGTCACGTGAGCGACGACGCACCGCACGCCGCCCCAGCTCATCAGGGCGCCGAGCTGAACTTCGCCGGCAAGATGGCCTATGCCGATTATCTCGCACTCGACCGCGTGCTGACCGCTCAGCACCCGCGCTCAGCGGCGCACGACGAACTGCTGTTCATCATCCAGCATCAGACCAGCGAGCTCTGGATGAAGCTGGCGGTGCACGAACTCACCAGCGCGCGCGACGCGATCCTCGCTGACCGACTGCCCGACGCGTTCAAGATGCTCGCACGCGTCAGCCGCATCCTCGAACAATTGAACGGCGCGTGGGACGTGCTGCGCACCATGACGCCGAGCGAATATACCACCTTCCGCGACGCGCTGGGCCAATCGTCGGGGTTCCAGTCGTGGCAGTACCGCGCGATCGAGTTCCTGTGCGGCAATCGCCATCACGCGATGCTGGACCCGCATCGTCACCGCGCCGACACGCTCGCCACGCTGGAGCAGATCCTGGCGAGCCCCAGCATCTACGACGCCGCACTGCTGCTGCTCCACGCGCGCGGGCTGCTCGCCGATCCGACGCGCGACTGGCATGACGAGCGCAAACCCGTTTCGGCGGTGACCGATGCGTGGGCGACGATCTACCGCGATCCCACCCGCTACTGGCCGCTCTACGAACTGGCGGAGAAATTGGTCGACCTGGAGGATTACTTCCGCCGCTGGCGCTTCAACCACGTCACCACCGTCGAGCGTGTCATCGGGCTGAAGCGCGGTACCGGCGGCACCGGCGGGGTCAGCTACCTGCGCCGGATGCTGGAGGTCGAGCTGTTTCCGGAGCTCTGGCAGGTCCGCACCCATCTGTAGCACGCCCGATTAAGTCGCTTGATCAACATGAGCCGACAGGCGCAGCTTCCCCTGACGGAGTTCGTCGTTGGGCGGTTCCACGCCCGCGGCAGCGCTCCGAACGAGGAGAGATGTCTTATGGCCTATTCCGATCAGGCAGCGGGCAGCAGGCGTATCGCCACGATCGCCGGTGTCGCGGTGATCCACGGATTGCTCGGCTTCGCTTTCGTCACCGGCATGGCGACCAGTTTCGTGCGTGATGTGTCGCGCACGCTGACGACCACCAACGTGCCCCTCGACGAGCCGCCACCGCCCGACGCACCGCCGCCGCCCAAGCAGACGGCGACCGCACCGTCGAGCGCGTCCACGATCACCGCGGTCGAACCGCGCGTGCCGACACCCGCCGCGAGCGACACCGTCTTCGTCGATCTTGCCCCGACGCCCGCGCCACCGCTGCCACCAGCGCGCGTCGATGTCGCGCCGCCACCGGCCCCGCCCGCGATCAGCAAGGCTAGCGGCGTTCGCGTGATCGGCAATCGCGGCGCCTGGATCACGACCGACGACTACCCCGCCGCCGCGCTGCGCGCCGAAGAGCAGGGCGTGACCGGCATCACCGTGCAGATCGGCGCGGACGGTCGCGTGACGGGGTGTTCGGTGACCGCGCCGAGCGGATCGAGCGCGCTCGATGCCGCGGCCTGCCGGCTCTACCAGCGTCGCGCCCGCTTCAAACCCGCTCGTAACGATGCCGGCACGGCGGTCGCCACCAGCTACAGCGACCGGGTGCGCTGGCAACTGCCGCGATGATCGACCGGCCGCTTCCGCTACGTGCTCGGCGGAAGCGGCTCAGTCGACGCGCATTGCCTGCGCGATCCCCTCGCGCTCGTTGGCGCGCGCCGTCTCGCTCACCTCGTGGTCGCGCACCGGTGCCGCGCTGGCGTAGCTCGGCGCATCCACGCCGCTGATATAGGCCTCGTCGGTCACCTCGACGGTCGCACCCAGGCTGGTGATGTCGAACAGCTTCTTCGCGAACGCGGTCGGCAGGCGAATACAGCCGTGCGAGGCGGGGAAGCCCGGATTGGCCCCCGCGTGGAGCGCAACGCCGTCCCACGTCAGTCGCTGCATGTACGGCATCGGCGCGCTGTCGTAGAGGTTGGAGAAGTGCTTCGCGTTCTTCTGCAGGATGGTGAAACTGCCGGTCGGCGTGTCGTTGCCCGCCTTGCCGGTCGACACGCTCGACGCCGCGATCAGCGTTTCGCCGCGGAAGACGTAAGCGCGCTGGTCGGGGATCGAGATCAGCACGCTGACCGGTCCCTGCGCCTCGTTATCGGTCCACAGATAGCGGTTGGGCGACAGCGTCGCCGCCGCCTCGGTCAGCGCCAGACTGTCCATCGTCCGCGCCGTGGCGAAGGAAGGAAAACAGGCGCCGGCAATCACCGGCGCGACCATCAGCATGGCGCGTCGCAGCATCGTCATCCTCGTGTCGTTTGGGCCACCTCGGCCGGCTCGCACGGTTGATAACTCCTTTACGCGAATTTGGTGCCACGCCGACGAGTCGTGTGGAATCCGCGCCAGAATGTCGCAATCGGCGCCTAAGATACGGAAAAGACAGCGGATCGTTAAGGCGAATCGTGGTAACACGGCCTCGCAATGGGTGAGGGATTATTCAATCAGATGGAGCTGACGCGCGACACCGTGGCATCTCGGCGTGCCTTGTTGAAGACGGGCGGACTGTTCGCGGGGGCGATGATGATCCCTTCGGCCGTGGCTGCCGGTATGCGTCGCGCTCCCCAGTCGTTGCTCCCCGCCGGCGTGTACGAGGGGCATAGCGCGGGCGGCTTCACCGCCGACTCCTTCCCCGCCGACAGCGCCAACAGCCTCGGCAGCGTTCGTCCCGCGCTGATGCGCCGCGCGATGGCCGCGCTCCAGCAGCACGGCAGCAGCGTCGCGCGACACGACCGCATCGCGATCGCGGACTTCGCCGCCTCATCGGGCCGCCCGCGCTTCCACCTCGTCAACCTCGAAGACGGCCGCACCACCTCCAAGCTCGTCGCGCATGGCTCCGGTTCGGACCCGGCGCATACCGGTTACCTGCAGCGCTTCTCGAACGCCAACGGCTCCAACGCGTCGTGCGAGGGCGCTTTCCTGACCAGCGACTATTATGTCGGCAAGCACGGCAAGTCGCAGCGGCTGATCGGTCTCGATCATACCAACAACAACGCGCTCGACCGCGCGATCGTCGTGCACGCGGCATGGTACGCCAATCGCGAGATGGTGGCGGAACGCGGCATGCTCGGGCGCAGCCAGGGTTGTTTCGCGGTCGGCGAGAACGAGCTCGCCGAGGTGTTCGAGCGGCTCGGCCCGGGCCGGATGATCTACGCTGCCAAGGTGTGATTCCGCTCGCCTGAGCATCCGGGCTCGGGCGTAAACTTTCTCATCTACCCGGTGGCGAGCCACGGGCGAACCTGCCCGATCATGCGACTCCATGCCAGCCGATCGACGCGCGCGACTGTCGCGACCGGACCCGCCGCTATCGCGTCGCGCAAACCGATCGTACCCCGCCGCAGGCCGGCGCGAACCACCTGCGCCCACACCCGCCGCGTCTCGCGCGCGATCAGCCGCCGGTCACGCGCATCCGCGGCCGCGGTCGCGAGATAGCGCAGCCGCGCATGGTCGAGCAGCGCCGCCAGTCGCCCCAGCGTCTCGCCGTCCGGCACCGGCTCGCCGTGCATCAGGTGCCGCACGAACAATCGTGCCGCCGCGGGCGCCATGCCGCCGAACGTGTCGTTCAGGCTCTCGCCCAGCACGCGCTCGGCGCTCGCCAGCATGATGTCCTCGTACCGCTGCGAACACCCGCCGGCGTGACTGCGATAGGTGACCAGCGCCTCGTCGATCCGCGCCACCTGGCCCAGTGCGGCGACGCGGTGGTAGAGGTCGAAATCCTCGGCATAAAGCATGTCGGGGCGCGTGAACGGATCGAGCGCGCGCGCGACTTCGCCGCGGACCATCACCGACGACCAGACGAGCGGGTTCGAAAAACGCAGCAGCCAGCCGACCGACGCGGGCGTCGTGACCGGCGACTGACGCGAGGGTGCGATGCCGCTGTCGCTCAGCACCTGGGTGGCCGTGCCGGCTAGCGCGACGTGGCGGTGCGCGTCCATGAACGCGACCTGCCGTGCGAAACGTTCCGGGTGACACAGATCGTCCTGGTCGAGCGCTGCGATATAGCGTCCGCGCGCGTGCGCAAGCGCGTGGTTGCGCGCGCGCACCGGACCGCCGTTCTGCGCCAGCGCGATCAGCCGCACGCGCGGGTCGGGCCAGCGGGCCACCACGTCGCGCGTGTCGTCGCTTGAGCAATCGTCAACGACGATCACCTCGTAATCGCCCATCGTCTGCCGCGCGACGCTGGCCAGCGTTTCCTCGATCAGCCGCGCACCATTGTACGCCGCCATGATGACACTGACGTTCGGCGCCGCGCTCATCCCGTCAACGCCTTCGCCTGCGTGCCGAGCAGCTGATCGACGATCATCATGCCGACGTCGTTCTGCCACAGCCACAATCCGTTGGCCTGGCCGCGGAAGCTCGGCTCTCCGCCCAATCGGCCCCAGGGCACGAACCCCGCGGCGAGCCCGATCCCGTACAGCCCCGCGATCGGCGCACCGGCGGCGTCGCATACACGGCAGTGGCGATCGACCATCGCGCCGCCGACGTCCGCCGATAACGCGATCGGCGTGCCCGATCGGTCGAGGACCGGCAGCGCGTGCGGGCGGTAGCCGAGCGCGGCGACCACCACGTCGGCCTGCGCGATCACTTCCCTGGCGCGCGCGTCCTCGTTGGCGCCGATGCGGTGCAGCCGGACGCGCGGATCGGGCACGCGACCGTCGATGCCCAGCATCCGCTGCACCAGATCGCGCGCCTCGAGCCGGAACCCCGCCAGGCGATAGACGAAGCCCGACACCGGGCAGATGTCGTCGGGCCCGTAATCGCTAAAGCCTTCCTCCTGCGCCGCCGCAGCCGAGGGATAGAAGGGTCTCAGCGGCCGTCGGTGCAGCAGCGTGATCGCACCCTCGCCGAGCGGCAGCGGCGCCTTCAACAGCGCCACAATCGTCGTCAGCGCGCTGGTCGATCCGCCGATCACCGCGATGCGTGGATCGCGCGCGTCGGCGATCAGGTCGGCGACCATCTGCGTGCCCCCGACGCTCAGCACCGCGTCCGATTGCAGCAGTCGCCCGCCCGCCAGCGCGGACAGTGGCTCCCCTGCGACCTCCTGCGCGGCCAGCCGATCGATCGGCTGATGCCCTCCGGTCGCGATCACGACGTGGCGCGCGCGGTGCTCGGTGATCGTGCCGGTCGCGACATCCTCGATGCGCGTGCACCAGCCGCCGCCCTCCTGCCTTGTCGACAAGGCACGCCGGCCGGTCATCACCTGCCCGCCGTTGCTGCGCACCACCTGCGCCAGCCGATCGCCGAGTGCGTCGAGCATCGGTCCGACCTCGACCAGCGGCACGCCCAGTCCGTGGCGGTAGGCCGCGACTCGTGCGGTTGCCGGATGATCGACCAGTGCCGCGATCTCGGCATGCGGGTTGTTGGCGACCGCGGTCAGAAAGGTGTCCGCGCTCGAGTCGGAGGTAATCGCGTAATTGCCGAGCCGCCCGCTCCCAAGCGTCGTGCCTGCCTCGACGATCACCAAGCCGCGTGACAGCGCCGGCAGCACACCCGCCTTTGCCGTTGCGGTCAGCAGCGCGGTGCCCGCGGGGCCACCCCCCACTACCAGCGTTTCATGATGGTCGATCGCGCGCGGCACCGCCGCGACGCGCGGGGCCGCGACAATGCGGTTCAGCGCCAATGCAATGCGATGCGCATCCGCCGGCGTCATCGTGTCGGTGACGGGCAGCGACAACACGCGCGCGCCCACATCGTCGCACACCGGCAACGGCTCGATCATCGCGACGTCGCGCACCCACGGCTGCTCGCCCAGATGCGGGCTGAAATACGCCCCGGCGCCGATTCCCTCGCGCGCCAGCGCCGCGCTTACGCCAGCGCGGTTGGATCCGCGCGGCAGCAGCACTGGAAAGAAGCCGTGCGCCTGCTCCCCCTGCGCCGCCCTCTGCAGCGTGAGACGATCGCTCAGGTTCTCGCGATACGCACGTACCACTGCGCCGCGGCTGGCGCTGACCGCGTCGAACGTCTCCAGCCTCGCGCGCGCCATCACCGCCAGCACCTCAGGCAGCTTGGCGTTCAGGCCCGGGATGGTGGCGATCCGAGGCTGCGTGAAGCCGAAATTGGCCGCGGCGCGCAGCCGCTCGATCACGCCGGCATCGCCGCAGTGGATCAGCCCGCCTTCCGCCACCGCGAACGGCTTGGTCGCATGCATCGAGTAGACGACCGGAAAGGGTGCACCAGCGCCGAAGTTCACGCCCGCCGCGTCGATGGTGCCGAGCGACGCGGCCGCGTCCACCACCACCGCGACGCCGTGCCGCGCCGCCATCCAGCGATAGCGGTCGAGGTCGATCGCGTGTCCGAAGGTGGCGTATGGCACGACCGCCGCGATCCCGGCGCCGTGACGCTGGAGCAAGCGCTCTTCCTCGCGTGCCGACGCGCTCCAATCGTCCGGATCGACATCGCAGACGAGCGGCACCAGTCCCGCCCACCACGCCGCCTGGGCGGTCGCCGCGAAGGTGAAGCCGGGCATCAGCGCCATGCGCCCGCGTCCGCGCGCGCCCACCGCATCGGCCAGCGCGATCATCATGCCCGTCGTCGCATTGTTGACCGCCAGCGTCGCGCCGCGTCCACCGAACAGCCGCTCGGTCACTTCACGCTCGAACGCGCGCGCTTCCGGTCCGTGATTGCTGTAGGTACCACTCGCCTCGACGCGCGACAGCGCCTCGGTCAGCTGCGACAGGCGCGGCGGGTTGGGGGCGATCAGCGGCAGGTCCATGCTGCCGCCTTGCGCCCGAACGCGCTAACGTCGGGTTACGTCGCGCGCGTCAAATTTTTCCAATTCATACGCGATCGAGGCTTCGACCAGCGTCTCCCACAGCGCCGCGATCTCCCGCACGGGCAACCCGACCGCCGCAGCCGCCTCGACCGCCTGCGCGATCACCTGCTGCTTGCGCTCCTCGTCGCGAACCGCCGCCCGCTCCGGTTTGATCCGTGCGGCGGCGTCCATGTAGTCGAAGCGCCGCCGCAGCAGCGCGACCAGTTCGCGGTCGAGCGCATCGACGCCGGCGCGCACCTCCGCCATCGTGCTGCACTCGGGACCGGGCTTGATGTTCATGGGTTGCCTGTGCCGCTCGCGACCATTGATGTCCAGCCGACGAACATGTAAGAACGCGTCGCACAATGGCGTTGACCCTGCCGACCGCGTCCGCGCACGGTGACCACCTTTAGGAGACCAACCATGCTGCTCGCTCTCGCGCTGATCCAGGCCCCCGTTCCCGCCGCTCAGCCGACGCCGCCGGCCCCGACCGAGGAGAAGCTGATCTGCAAGCGCGTTCAGCAACCGGGATCGCGCCTGCCGGGAAAGAAGACCTGCCTCAGCCGCGAGGATTGGGCCGCGCAGGAGAAGGATGGCCGCGACGCTTTGTCGAGCACCAGCCGACAGTACTAACGTCGCTGGCGCGAGGTCAGCTCAGACCGGCGCGGCCGGCCGCTGCTTGACCTGGCGCGCCCGCGCGGCTAAGCGCGCGCCTTCGCAATTGCCCCTGCACCCCGGTGAAGCGGTGGGCCTGCTTCGTCACGATCGTGACGACGCGGCGCGATGACCGGGAAGAACCCTGCCTTTCATCCACGATGATGCGCAGGCCACGTCGTTAGCATTTGCCAAGGATTGAATATGTCGAAGCGTCATAGCGCGAAGCACAAGCTCGATCGCCGTTTGGGCGAGAACATCTGGGGCCGTCCCAAGAGCCCGGTCAACAAGCGCGAGTACGGCCCCGGCCAGCACGGTCAGCGCCGCAAGGGCAAGGTGTCGGACTTCGGCATCCAGCTGCGCGCGAAGCAGAAGCTCAAGGGCTATTACGGCGACGTGACCGAGAAGCAGTTCAAGCACTGCTACGAGGAAGCCGCGCGCATGAAGGGCGACACCTCGCAGAACCTGATCGGCCTGCTCGAGCGTCGCCTCGACATGATCGTCTACCGGGCGAAGTTCGCGCCGACGATCTGGGCCGCGCGCCAGCTGGTCAGCCACGGTCACGTCCGCGTCAACGGCGTGAAGTGCAACATCGCATCGCGCCGCTGCTACGTCAGCGACGAGATCACGCTGGGTTCGAAGGCGCAGGAAATGGCGCTGGTGCTCGAAGCGCAGCAGCTCGCCGAGCGCGAAGTGCCCGATTACGTCGCGCCCGATGGCAACGCCAAGGTGACCTTCATCCGCGTGCCGACGCTGGACGAAGTGCCCTACCCGGTGAAGATGGAGCCGAATTTGGTGGTCGAGTTCTACTCGCGATAAGCGAGTAGCGAACAGCAAATTCGGCCGGCCGGCGGGGCTAAAGCCCCGACCGACGACGCGGGCTCCGCCCGCGGCGGTCCCGATAAAGAAAAGGGCGGTCCCGCGGGGCCGCCCTTCTTCGTTTAAGCGCGTGTTGGCTCAGCCAGCCGACGCTGGCCTAGCCTTCTCCGCCGCGATCCAGCGCAGCATCTCCGCCTCCATCGTCGGCAGCGGCACCGACCCCATGTTCAGCAGCGTGTCGTGAAAACGCCGCTGGTCGAAGCGCAGTCCCAGCTCCGCCTCTGCCTTCGCGCGCAGCTCACGCATCTTCATCTCGCCCAGCTTATAGGCGAGTGCCTGCCCCGGCCAGCTGATGTAGCGATCAACCTCGATCTCGACGTCGAGCTTCGCCAGCGCAGTGTGCGAGGCAAGATAGTCGATCGCCTGCGCGCGCGTCCAACCCATCGAATGCAGCCCCGTGTCGATCACCAGCCGCGCGGCGCGCCACATCTCGAACGTCTCGCGCCCGAACTCCTCGTACGGCGTGCGGTACATGCCGAGTTTGGTGCCGAGCCACTCGGAATACAGCCCCCACCCCTCACCGTAGCCGGAAAAATAGGTTTGCCGACGAAACGCGGGCCGGTCGGGCGCTTCCAGCGCCATCGCCGCCTGGTGGCTGTGCCCCGGCACGCACTCGTGCAGCGTCAGCGAGACGAGATTGTAGAGCGGGCGCGACTTCAGATCATAGGTATTCATCAGGCACGCGGCCAAGCCACCGCGACCCGAGGTATAGACCGGCGCGATCGCTTCGGGCACCGCCTGAATCGTGAAGCGATAGCGCGGCAGCGTCGTGAACACGTCCTTCAACCGCCCGTCCATCCGCTTGGCAACCAGCGCGGAGAAGCCGAGCAGCTCGTCGGGCGTCTTGGCATAGAATCGGGGATCGCTGCGCAGGAAGGCGAGGAACTCGGGAAACGTGCCCTTGAACCCGGTCTCAGCGATCGTCGCCTTCATGTCGCGGTCGATCCGCGCGACTTCGGAAAGGCCGATGCGGTAGATCTGCTCGGGCGAGAGGTCCAGTGTCGTATATTCCCGAATCTGGCTGCGATAAAAAGCGGCGCCGTTGGGCAATGCCGCCGCCGACAGCGTCGTTCGCGCACCCGGCACATAGCTGCCGCGGAAGAAGACGAGCAGCTTCGCGTAAGCGGGCGCTGCCCGCGTGTCGATCGCGGCCTGCGCCTGTGCCCGCAATTGCGCCTGCTCGGCGGCCGGGATCGAGGCGGGCATCTCCTTGAACGGATCGAACAACGGGTTGGCCGCACCCGTCATCGTGTACGCTTCGATCGTCTTGTCGCGCCCCGCGAGCGTCACGCGCGGTGGCGTGAACCCGCGCGCGAGCCCCGCGCGCATGTTGGCGATGTTGCCGTCGAACCAGCGTGGCACGTCGCGCAGCCGTCCAATGTAGCGGCGATAGTCGTCCGCGTTCTCCAGCGCGGCATAGGGCTTCACCTCGCCCCAGAAGTAGCTGTCGCTGTTGAGCGGCGCCTCATAGGTGCGGAAGTCGATGTTGGCGACCTCGGCGCGCAGCGACTCGGTGAGTACGGCAGCGTTCAACCGTTCCTCGGGTGAGAGTTCGGCCGCGGGGATTGCAGTGATCCGCGTCAGTACGTCCTGCCAATAGGCGCGACGCCGCGCCCAGTCGGCAGGGGTGACCGCCGGAAAATGATCGTCGCTCTCGCTGCGCAGACCGTCGCTGACCTGCGCGAATTCGCGCTGTCGCCAGACCCACTCCGCATCGTAGATAGCCTTGAGCTGACGGTCGGCTGGCGTGGGCGTTGTCGCTACAACGGGTTGCGCGGTCAGTGAGGTTGGGGCCAGCAACGACACACCCGCGATGATCGCCCAATGCTTCTTCACCATCCACCCCGCTCATGACTGCACGACAGCGCGCCGTTAGGTCGGAGTTTAGTCCGATGCGTAGGCGGCCGGCAACATCAGGGAGGGTCGGAGGAAGCGAAGAACAGTGTCTCGCATTGCCTTTCAAAAACAGAGTAGCCTCTGACGTTTTGAGCAACTTGGCCGTTTAGGTGATCACCGCGGCAACGATTGCCCAAAAGGGGAGGCAGAGTGCCAACCCTATCGCGACTCCTGTCATCGGCGGCATCTTTTCAGCGTAGATGACAGATCCTCTCTCATTTATTTGGTCTTTTGTCATAGTAACAATAGTACGCTTCAACCCCGTTAAAGTTCCTTTATCGTGCGGACCGCACCTGACTTGATGCCGCATACTTCAGGAGGTCGGCGTTACCGAAAACGCAACCACTTGTGCGGCATGACCCACGCCAACCTGTCCGCCGCTCGCCGCGGGCGTGGAGGAAAGAGGTAGCTCGTGCTCGGCGGAACGGAACTGAAGGTCTGCGTATTAGGGTTGGGCTATATCGGCCTGCCGACCGCGGCGGTGATCGCGCGAACGGGCGCGCAGGTGCTGGGCATCGACGTGTCGCCGCACGTGGTCGAGACGGTCAACTCGGGCCGCGTCCATATCGAGGAGGTCGATCTCGACGGACTCGTATCGGGCGTGGTCGCGCGCGGCAGCTTGCGCGCCTCGACGCAGATCGAGCCGGCCGACGTGTTCGTCATCGCAGTGCCGACGCCGTTCGGGGCCGATCACGTACCCGACGTCGGTTACGTACTGAAAGCAGCCACCGCGGTCGCGACCGTGCTGAAGGTCGGCGACACCGTCATCCTCGAATCGACCTCGCCCGTCGGCACGACCGAGCAGGTACGCGACTTCATCGCCGAGTTGCGCCCCGACCTCAAGGTGCCGGGTCGCAGCAGCGGCGGGCACGCCGATGTCGCGATTGCCTATTGCCCGGAGCGCGTGCTGCCCGGGCGCATCCTGGTGGAATTGATCGACAACGACCGCGTGATCGGCGGGATCACCCCGCGCTGCGCCAGGCGCGCGCTCCACTTCTACCGCCGCTTCGTACGCGGCGCCTGCGTCACTACGACGGCGCGTGCAGCGGAAATGACTAAGCTGACCGAGAACGCATTCCGCGACGTCAACATCGCGTTCGCCAACGAACTGTCGCGCGTGGCGGAAACGCTGGGCGTCGACGTGTGGGAAGTGATCCGTCTCGCCAACCGCCACCCGCGCGTCAACATCCTGCAGCCCGGCCCTGGCGTCGGCGGCCACTGCATCGCGGTCGATCCGTGGTTCCTCGTCCACGGCGCGCCGGACGACACGCAGCTGATCCGCACCGCGCGTGAGGTCAACGATGCCAAGTGCGACCACGTCATCGCGCGCGCGTCGGCGCTGATTGCGGCGCATCCGGGGGTGCCGGTCGCGTGCCTGGGCCTCGCGTTCAAGGCGAACATCGACGATTTCCGCGAGAGCCCCGCGCTCAAGGTCGCGGTGGCGCTCGCGCAGCGGTTCGGATCGCGCGTGCAGATCGTCGAGCCTTATGCCGACACGCTGCCGTCCGCGTTCGACGGCACTGGCGCGACGCTGGTCGACCTCGACGACGCGCTGGAACGCGCCGGCGTGATGATCGCGCTGGTCGACCATGACCTCTTCCGCTCGGTCCCGCTTGAGGAACGCTGCGACAAGCACGTCTACGACACACGAGGCATCTGGCCCGACCAGCCCGCGGTCGCCGACAGCCGAGCGATGCGGCTCGCCAGTTAGCCGCTGCGAGCGATCGAGAAGCACGCTAAGATTAGCGCGGTCCGCAAGGGAACGACAGATGACGACATTGGTGACCGGCGCGGCCGGGTTCATCGGGATGCATGTGGCCGAGCGGCTGCTCGCGCGCGGCGACCGCGTGATCGGCATCGACGTGATCAACGATTATTACGCGCCCGCGCTCAAGCACGCGCGGCTGGCGCAATTGACCGCGCGGCACGGGGACCGCTTCACCTTTATCCGGATCGACTTCGCCGACATGGCCGCGCTGACCGAGGCGCTCCAACCGTACGAGTTCGACCGCATCGTTCACCTGGGCGCGCAGCCGGGTGTGCGCTACTCGATCGAGAACCCGCACGCCTATGTGCAGGCGAATCTCGTCGGCCACCTCAACCTGCTCGAGGTCGCGCGTCATCGCCGTGTCGCGCATCTGGTCTACGCCTCCTCCTCATCGGTCTACGGCGGCAACACCAAGATGCCGTTCGCGGTCGAGGACCGCGTCGACCATCCCGTCTCGCTCTATGCCGCGACCAAGAAGGCGGACGAGTTGATGAGCGAGACCTACGCGCATCTCTATCGCCTGCCGCAGACGGGTCTACGCTTCTTCACCGTGTACGGCCCATGGGGGCGCCCCGACATGGCGCTATGGCTGTTCACCGAGGCGATGTTCGCGGGTCGTCCAATCAAGGTGTTCAACAACGGCGACATGCAGCGCGACTTCACCTTCATCGACGACATCGTCTCGGGCGTTGTTTCCTGCCTCGATCACCCGCCGACGGATGACGGCGAACTTAAGGCCGGCGGCAGCGTCGCGCCGCACCGGCTCTACAATATCGGCAACAACAATGCCGAGCAGCTCGGCCGCATGATCGACGTGCTCGAACAGGCGACCGGGCGCACCGCGATCCGCGACTATCAACCGATGCAGCCCGGCGATGTTCATCGCACCTTCGCGGACATTTCCGCGATCAACCGCGATCTCGGTTACGCGCCGACGACGTCGATCGACGTCGGCATCCCGCGCTTCGTCGACTGGTTTCGCGACTATCACGCGATTGACGGCTGATCGCACCGTGGCACGATAACCGCTTCGTTAAGCCTGCCGGGGTAAGCTGGCACGCGAACGATCAAGCGGGGTTGCAGTGACGATCAAGGTTCTGTCGGTGTTCGGCACCCGGCCCGAAGCGATCAAGATGGCGCCGCTGGCAATCGCGCTCGCCGCCGACGCGCGCTTCGACGCCAGGGTGTGCGTGACCGGGCAGCACCGCGAAATGCTCGATCAGGTCATGCGGTTGTTCGATCTCTCCGCCGACCACGATCTCGCCGTGATGCGGCCGGGACAGGATTTGACCGGGGTCGCGACCGCGATGCTGTCGGGGATGGCGGAGGTGTTCGCGCGCGAGACGCCCGACATCGTGCTGGTCCACGGCGACACGCTGACCACGCTCGCCGCATCATTGTCAGCCTATTGGCACCGTATTCCGGTCGCACACGTCGAGGCGGGGCTGCGTACCGGCGACCTCTACGCGCCCTGGCCCGAGGAGGCGAACCGCAAGCTGACCGGCGCCCTCGCCGCGCTTCACTTCGCGCCGACAATGCGGTCGGCGCAAAATCTGCGCGCCGAGGGGATCGATCCGCGGATCATCACGGTAACGGGCAATACCGTCATCGACGCGCTGCTGACCGTCGTCGCGAAGCTGCGCGGCGATGCCTCGCTCTACGCGCAGGTGACCGCCGACCTGCCGCTGCCCGCACCCGGCCGGCGCATGGTGCTGGTGACCGGGCACCGGCGCGAGAATTTCGGCGCCGGGTTTGAGCGTATCTGCGCCGCGCTCGCGCGCCTCGCGCGGGCGTTCCCGAACGTCGATTTCGTCTATCCGGTTCACCTAAACCCCAATGTGCAGGAGCCGGTCAATCGGCTGCTGAGCGGCCTAGCCAACATCCGCCTGATCGCGCCGCTCGACTATCTGCCCTTCGTCGCGATGCTCGACGCCGCGACGTTGGTGCTGACCGATTCGGGCGGCATTCAGGAGGAGGCGCCGTCGCTCGGCAAGCCGGTGCTCGTCATGCGCGACACGACCGAGCGGCCCGAGGCGGTCGATGCGGGGACGGTGCGGCTGGTCGGCACGGACGAGGAAGCGATCGTGCGCGAGGTGACGCGCCTGCTGACCGACGCGCACGCCTATGCGGCGATGAGCGGCGTCCACAATCCATACGGCGACGGACACGCCGTGCCGCGGATCATCGACGCATTGGTTGGCTGGGCGGCAGCACGCGACGAGACGAGCTACCGCGCGAGCGCGTGAGACTCAGGCTGCCTTCTGCTTGCCGATCGCGGCGAGCAGGTCGTCGAACGACTTGGTGAAGCTCGCTACGCCTTCGTCCACCAGCGTCTTCGTGACCCCATCCAGATCGAGCCCGAGCCGATCCGCATCTGCGATCACCTTGCGTGCGCCGTCGACATCTTCGATCAGCGTGACCTTGACGGTGCCGTGGTCGCGAAACGCGTCCATCGTCTTGGGCGGCATGGTGTTGACCGTGTCGGGGCCGATCAGCGTGTCGACGTAGAGTGTGTCGGGATAGTCGGGGTTCTTCGTGCCCGTCGACGCCCACAGCAATCGCTGCGGCTGCGCGCCCTTGGCGGCAAGCTTCTGCCAGCGATCGGAGGCGATGAACTCCTGATACCAAGCGTAGGCGAGCTTCGCGTTGGCGATCGCGACCTTGCCCTTCAGCGCCTTGGCCTCGTCGCCACCCTGACCGGCATCGATCTTGTCGTCGATCTTGCCGTCGATGCGGCTGACAAAGAAGCTCGCGACGCTGGCGATATGGTCGACGCCCATGTCTTTCGACACACGTTCTTCCAGCCCCTCGACATAGGCGTGCGCGACCTTCTTGTACGCCTCGACCGAGAACAGCAGCGTCACGTTGACGTTGATCCCCTTGGCGATCGTGTCGCGAATCGCGCGGACCCCGTCGTCGGTGCCGGGTATCTTGATCATCAGGTTGGGACGGTCGACCGCCTTCCACAGCCGCTCGGCTTCTGCCGCCGTCTCGGGTCCCTTGAGCGCGAGATAGGGCGAAACCTCGAGGCTGACGTAGCCGTCCTTGCCCGAGAGCCGATCGTAGACCGGGCGCAGCACGTCACACGCTGCCTGAATGTCCTTGATCGCTTGGCTCTCATACCGCGCCATCGGCTCGGCACCCGGATTGGCCTGGTCGAACTCGGCAAACCCCTCGGCGTAGGCATCGCCCGATCCCATCGCCTTTTCGAAGATCGTCGGGTTGGAGGTGACGCCGGTCACGCCGTCCTCGTCAACCAGCTTCTTCAGACCACCAGCATCTAGGAACTTGCGGTCGACGAAGTCGAGCCACGGCGCCTGGCCAATGTCGCGGAGTTGTTCGAGCTTGCTCATGCCTTGATCCTCTGGTCGCCGGTGGGCGGAACGTGTGAAGACGATATGGTGATGCGCGCCGCCTGTCGCAGCGGCGCGCTGATCCGGGTCAGCCCATTACGTCCTTGGCGACCTTCACCACGTTCTCGACCGTGAAGCCGTATTTGTCCTGCAGCTTGGCAATCGGGGCCGATGCGCCGAAGGTCGACATCGTGATCGTGCGCCCCTCGTAGCCAACGTAGCGATCCCAGCCGATCTCGCCGGCCATCTCGATCGCGACGCGTGCCTTGACCGACTTCGGCAGCACGCTCTCCTTGTAGGCCTGGTCCTGCTTCTCGTAGCGGTACCAGCTCGGCATCGACACGACGCGGGCGGCGACGCCCTCGGCCTTCAACTGCTCATACGCCTTAATCGCCAGCGACACTTCGGATCCGGTCGCGATCAGGATGACCTGCGGGTTCTCGCTGTCGGCAAGCACGTAGCCGCCCTGCGCGACACCCGCGGCACTGGCGTATTTCGAACGGTCGAGCGTCGGCAGCGGCTGGCGCGAGAGCACCAGCGCGGCGGGCGTGCTGCCATCCTTAAGCAGCGCGCGCCACGCCTCGGCGACCTCGTTCGCGTCACCGGGACGGATCGTGTCGAGCCCGGGAATCGCGCGCATCGTCGCGAGCTGCTCGATCGGCTGGTGCGTCGGGCCGTCCTCACCCACGCCGATCGAATCGTGCGTGTAGACCCACACCGAGCCGATCTCCATGATCGCTGACAGGCGCACGGGCGCGCGCATATAATCGATGAAGACGAGGAAGGTGGAGCCGTAGGCGCGCAGGTGCGACAGCGCCATGCCGTTCACCACCGCACCCATGCCGTGTTCGCGCACGCCGAAGTGGAAGTTGGTGCCGCCATAATCATTCGCCTCGAACGAGCCGGCTTCCTTGATGTCGGTCTTGGTCGAGGGCGCGAGATCGGCCGAGCCGCCGAGCAGCCACGGCACCTTTTTCACGATCGCGTTCAGCACCTTGCCACTCGAATCGCGGCTGGCGAGACCCTTTTCGTCCGCGTCGAAGGTCGGGATCGCATCCTCCCAGCCTTCTGGCAGCTCGTCGGCGAGCAGCAGCTTCAATTCGGCCGCTTCCGTCGGGAACCGCTCGGTGTATTTGGCGAGCAGCGCCTCCCATTCCTCGCGCAGCTTGCTCCCTCGACCGCGCACTGCCTGCTCGAACGCCGTTTTGGCGTCGGCGGGAACGTAGAAATCCTTCTCCGGCCAGCCATAGGCCTTCTTGGTCTCGGCGATCGCCTCCGCGCCCAGCGGCTCGCCGTGCGCCTTCTCGCTGCCTGCCTTGGGGCTGCCCCAGCCGATCACCGAATGCGCGACGATGAAGGTGGGTTTGTCGTTCGTCGCCTTGAACGTGTCGAGCGCGGCGTTCATCGCGTGGATGTCGTTGACATCGTTCACGTGCATGACGTTCCAGCCATAGGCCTCGAAACGCTTGCCGACGTCCTCATCAAAGGCGAGGTCGGTCGCGCCCTCGATCGAGATGTGGTTGCTGTCGTAGATCCAGCACAGGTTGGAGAGTTTCAGGTGGCCGGCAATGCTCGCCGCCTCGGCACTGACGCCCTCCATCATGTCGCCGTCGCCGCACAGCACATAGACATCGTGATCGAACAGTGTGAAGTCTGGCTTGTTGTAGCGCGCGGCGAGCCAGCGCTCCGCAATCGCCATGCCGACCGAGTTGCCGCACCCCTGCCCGAGCGGGCCCGTCGTCGTCTCCACCCCTGTCGTATGGCGATATTCGGGGTGCCCCGGCGTCTTCGACGACAGCTGTCGGAACTGCTTGATGTCGTCGAGGCTGATCGCGGGATTACCGGTCTTCTTGCCATCGGCATCGACCTCCTCGACCCCTGCCAAGTGCAGCAGCGCGTAGAGCAGCATCGAGGCATGGCCGACGGAGAGCACGAAGCGGTCACGGTTGGGCCACTGCGGCGCGCCGGGATCGTAGCGCAGATAGTTGTTCCACACGGTCCACCCCACAGGCGCCAATGCCATCGGCGTGCCCGGATGGCCCGAATTCGCCTTCTGCACCGCGTCCATCGACAGCGTGCGGATCGTGTCGATCTGCAGCCGCGCGGGGCTGCCGTCCTCGTGCAGGTCCGTGGCCTTGGCGGCGGGGGCGGTAGCGGTGTCAGTCATCGGGGAGCCTCTTGTCGGGTTGAAGCGCGAACGCACCGATGCGCGCCCGGTTGCCGAATGTCCGCCGCCTTAAACGCTCGCCCCGCCTTGTTCCATAGCCGTAACGGTGTCAGCGTGGCGGTTCAGAAGTCGATCGCAATGCCCTTCTTTTCCCAATCGCCGTAACGAACCGGATCGCGGCCGAGCGGGTCTTCCGCCGGCCGCTGCATCGGCTCGGGCGCGGGAACGGGCGTGTTGGGCGTCAGATATTCGGGCGCCTTCACGTTGTCGGGTCGCTTTCCCATGAACCGGCCTTTCGGATTGTGCGCGTGGTGCCCACGCGACATATGGGCCGGCATGAACGGCTTCAAGACGATCGCCCTTTCCGACGAAGCACGCGGCTGATGGCCCGCGACATGACGCGCGCGGGCGAGCCGCTCGGCACCGCGCCTCGGCGTGCCGCGCTCCGCCTGCTCGACGCGGTGCTGCGGCGCGGCGAGGCGCTCGATGCCGCGCTGCCACTCGCCACGCGTGCGCTCCACGGCGGCCCCGACCGCGGGCTCGCGCACGCGATCGCGGCCGAGACGCTCCGGCGGTTGCCGGACCTCGACGCGTTGATCGACTCCGCGACGCGGCAGCGCCTGCCCGACGATGCCAAAGCGCGCTTCGTGCTGCGCATCGCGCTCGTCCAGGCGCTGTCGCTCGGCACGCCGCCGCATGCCGCGATCGCAACCGTGCTGCCGCTGATCGACGGCGGTCCGAAGCGCCTGGTCCACGGCGTGTTCGGCACGCTGATGCGACAGAACGCGAGCCTGCCCGGGCAGCCGACACTGCCCGCGCACGTGGCGGAGCGCTGGCGGGCGAACTGGGGTGAGGCGATGGTCGCCGCTGCTGCGCGCGCGATCGCCGCTCCGCCCCCGCTCGACCTGACGCTGCGCGGTGGCAATGTGGTGCACCCCGACGGCGTGTCGCTCGCTCCCGGTCACGTCCGGGTCGAGGGGGGCGATGTGCCGACGCTGGCGGGCTACGCCGAGGGTGGCTGGTGGGTGCAGGATGTCGCGGCCTCGATCCCTGCGCGGCTGATCGGGCGCGGCACGGGCCATGCACTCGACCTGTGCGCCGCGCCCGGCGGAAAGACGTTGCAACTCGCCGCCGCCGGCTGGCAGGTCGAGGCAGTCGACGTATCGCAAACCCGCGCCGAACGGCTGGCGCAGAACCGCGCGCGCACCGGGCTGTCGTTCGACACGGTGATCGCCGACGTGCTCGATTGGGCGCCGGCCACTCCCGCCGACGCGGTACTGATCGACGCCCCGTGCAGCGCCACCGGCATCTTCCGCCGCCACCCCGACGTGCTCTACCGCGCGCATCCGGCGGTGATCGCGGAGGCCGCGGCGTTGCAGGCGCGCATCTTCGACCGCGCGGCCGATTGGGTGAAGCCCGGCGGCGTGCTCGTCTACGCCACCTGCTCGCTCGAGCCGGACGAAGGCGAGGCGCAGCTTGACCGCTTCCTTGCCACGCATGACGACTATGCGATCGAGCCGCCACGAAGCGACGAACTGCCCGCCGGGATCAGCGCACACGCGAGCGGCTATGTCCGCACGCTACCGACCATGCTCAGTGACGAGGGCAACTGCGACGGGTTCTTCGTCGCACGCTTGCGGCGCGCTGGCGGATAGCGCGGACGCACGCTAGGGCTGCGCGATGCAGAAAGCCGTCCGCATCGCGCCCTCGATCCTGTCCGCCGACTTTTCCAAGCTGGGCGAGGAAGTGCGCGCGATCGATGCCGCGGGTGCCGACTGGATCCACATTGACGTGATGGACGGGCATTTCGTCCCCAACATCTCGATGGGGCCCGCGGTGGTGAAGGCGATCCGCCCGCACACGACCAAGCCGTTCGACGTCCACCTGATGATCTCGCCCATCGACGCCTACTTGGACGCATTTGCCGAGGCCGGCGCGGACACGATTACCGTCCATCCCGAGGCCGGGCCGCACATCCACCGCTCGCTCCAGCACATCAAGTCGCTGGGCAAGCGCGCGGGCGTGGTGCTCTGCCCGGGGACGCCCGCGAAGATGCTCGATTACCTGCTCGACATGGTCGACCTCGTGCTGGTGATGAGCGTCAACCCGGGTTTCGGTGGACAGCATTTCATCGATAGCCAGCTGAGAAAGATCGCGGCGATCCGCAAGATGATCGATGCGACGGGCCGCGACATCGACCTGGAGGTCGACGGCGGGATCGACCCCGACACTGCGCGGCGCGCGATCGACGCGGGCGCCGACGCATTGGTCGCGGGCACTGCCACCTTCCGCGGCGGACCCGAGGCCTACGCGGCCAACATCCGGGCGATCCGCGGCGAATGAACGACGGCGGCGTCGACGAACAGCGGGACGGCGGCGCGCGCGACACGATCGACGCGGGCCACCGCATGGTGCGCGCTGTGGGTGAGGGAAATGCGTCACTCGGCCAGCGCGTCGCGGACTATTTCGACCGGCTGACGTGGCGCACCCCGATCCACGACATGCGGCTGAAAGGCCGCTATCCGCGCAAGCTGCTTGCCGTGCCGGCCGATCCGATCGCCGGCAGCGCGGAATATGGCGAGGCGCTGACCGCGGGTTGGCTGGCGTGGCGCACCGAGTTCCGCGCGCTCGACGAGGTGACGTTCGCGTCGAGCATCGGCAGCGCCGCGTTCGACGATCACGCGCAAAGCTTCGCGTGGCTGCGCGACCTGTGGGCGGCGCCTGATCGCGCCGCCGCGACACGCACGGCGGAGATCCTGACGCAGCGCTGGCTCGCGGTGCATGGCGAGCGCGTGACCGAGCGCGGCTGGCGGCCCGATCTGTGGGGTCGCCGCATGCTGATGTGGACCGCGCACGCGCCGCTGCTGCTGTCGTCGACCGACCTGATCTATCGCAGCAGCGTGCTGAGCGCGATCGCGCGCGGCGCACGCCACCTCGACCGCACCGCAGACAAGACGCCCGTGGGCGTGCGGCGGATCGCGTCCTGGTGCGGCGTCGTCGCGGCCGGGCTGCTGATCCCCGGTGGCGACCCGCGGCGCGCGATCGGCGAGACGGGGCTGGAGCGCGCACTGGCGCTATCGGTCGGCAGCGATGGCGGCATCGCCAGCCGGAGCCCGCGCGACCAGCTGGACGCGATCGAACTGCTCGCCTGCCTGCGCGCCGCCTATGACGCGCGGCGGCTCGACCTGCCCGAGGGGGTCGCACAGGTGCTGGCGCGGATGGTGTCGGCGATGCTCGGCACGATGATGGGCGACGCGGGCCTGTCCAGCTGGCAGGGGACCGGGCCAGTCGCCGCAGACGAGGTGCAGGCGGTGCTGCATGCCAGCCGCGTGGTGCGCCGCCCGCTGCGGCAGGCGAGCAACCGTGGCTATCAACGCATCGCGGCGGCACGCAGCGTGCTTGTGATGGACGCGGCGCCCCCGCCCACCGCGCCGAGTGCGGCAGGCGCGTGCGCGTCGACACTGGCGTTCGAACTCTCGGATGGCGAGCAACGTGTCGTCGTCAATTGCGGCGGTGCGGGGATGATCCCGGACGCCGGGCTGTCGGCGGGGCTGCGATCCACCGCCGCGCATTCGACGCTGGTGCTCGCCGACAGCAACTCGACCGCGCTGCTGCCCGATGGCGCGCTCGGGCGCGGCGTGAGCGAGGTCGACCTGTCGCGGCAGGAATCGGACGCGGGCAGCCGGATCGAGGCGCGTCACGACGGCTACGCCCGACGCTTCGGCTTTCGCCATCATCGCACGCTGACGATGGCCGCCGACGGGCTTGAGTTGCGCGGCGACGATTCGCTGGTGCCGACGGGCAAGCGGCCGTCGCGCGGACAGGTACCGTTCGCGATCCGCTTTCACCTGGGTTCGGGCGTCGAGGTGCTGGCGAGCGCCGACGCGCAGGGGGCGACGCTGATGACGTCGGGCGGCATGACGTGGCACTTCCGCGCGGGCGGCGCGACCGTGGTGATCGAGGAAAGCGTGTGGATCGATCCCGAGGGTCAGGTCGTGCCGACCAGGCAGATCGTGGCGGGCGGCAGCGCTGACCCGGGCGGCGCGAGCGTCAGTTGGGTCTTCAAGCGCGCGCGGTGAACTTGCCCTTGAAGCGCGCCCGCCGAGCGGCCAAGGCGCGCCTCAAACCATGAGTACAGCCATGACCAGCATCACGATCAAGCGCGCGCTTCTCTCCGTCTCCGATAAGACCGGGGTGGTCGACCTCGCCCGCGCGCTCGCCGACAAGGGGGTCGAACTCGTCTCAACCGGCGGCACCGCCAAGGCGCTGCGCGACGCTGGGCTCGACGTGCGCGACATCTCCGATCTGACCGGCTTCCCCGAGATGATGGACGGGCGCGTCAAGACATTGCACCCGATGGTGCACGGCGGGCTGCTGGCGGTGCGCGACGATGCGGCGCACGCCGCCTCGATGCAGGAGCACAATATCGGTGCGATCGACCTTGTGGTCGTCAACCTCTACCCCTTCGAGGCGACGGTCGCGAAGGGGGCTGAGCGCGACGAGGTGGTCGAGAACATCGACATCGGCGGGCCGAGCATGGTGCGCTCCGCGGCGAAGAACCACGCCTACGTCGCGATCGTGACCGACCCGGCGGACTACGCGCTGGTGGCGACGGGCGAGACGAGCCTCGATGATCGGAAGCGGTTGGCGGCGAAGGCATTCGCGCTGACCGCGGCGTACGACGGTGCGATCGCGCGCTGGTTCGGGCAGGTCGACCAGGGCGCGCCCTTCCCCGACGTGTTGCCGCTGACGCTGCGTCGCGAGGGCGATCCGTTGCGCTACGGTGAAAACCCGCACCAGGCCGCCGCCTTCTACGCCGCGGGCAACGGTGTGCGCGGCGTCGGACAGGCACGACAGGTGCAGGGTAAGGCGCTGTCCTACAACAATTACAACGACGCCGATGCGGCGCTCGAGCTGGTGGCGGAGTTCCGCGACGCCGCGCCGACCTGCGTGATCATCAAGCACGCCAACCCCTGCGGCGTCGCGACGGCTGCCACGTTGGAGGAGGCCTACGCTCAGGCGTTCGCGTGCGACACCGTGTCGGCGTTTGGCGGCATCATCGCGCTCAACCGTCCGCTCGATGCGGCGACTGCGAAGGCGATCACCGGCATCTTTACCGAGGTGGTGGTGGCACCCGACGCCGACGAGGAGGCGATCGCGCTGTTCGCCGCCAAGAAGAACCTGCGGCTGCTGCTGACCGGCGACCTGCCCGATGCGGCGCGTGGCGGGTTGTTCGCCAAGTCGATCGCGGGCGGCTGGCTGGTGCAGGGCCGCGACAATGGTGTCCTCAACGACAACATGATGAAGGTCGTGACCAGGCGCCAGCCGACCGCGCAGGAACTGGCAGACTGCCGCTTCGCCTGGACGATCGCCAAGCACGTCAAGTCGAACGCGATCGTCTACGCCAAGGACGGCGCCACCGCAGGCGTCGGCGCCGGGCAGATGAACCGGCTGGAATCGGCGCGGATCGCGGCGTGGAAGGCCAAGGACGCGGCCGAGAAGGCGGGCTGGAACGAGCCGCGCACGATCGGCTCGGCGGTCGCCTCCGACGCGTTCTTCCCCTTTGCCGATGGATTGATGGCGGCGGTCGAGGCGGGCGCCACGGCGGTTATCCAGCCCGGCGGATCGATCCGCGACGACGAGGTAATCGCTGCCGCCGACGCAGCGGGGCTGGCGATGGTGTTCACCGGCATGCGCCACTTCCGGCACTGATGTCGATCAACTGGTGAAGCCGCCCTCCTTCGGCAGGGTGGCCTCTTCGGCTTTGGGCATCTTGGTAAAGAGCGCGCGATCCTCCGGGCCGAATGCGTAGCGCCAGATCATCCACAAATAGACTGCGGCGGTCGCCGGAATGCCGACTGCGAGCTGGACCGCGCGGTAGCCCGGCGGCAGCAGCGTGAAGGCACCGCCCACCAGCCCCGCCGCTATCGCCGCCCAGGCGAGCGGCCAGCGCATCGGCGACACCGATGTACCCAGCATCCGCCGGAGCTCACGCGCCTTGATGACCGAGGTCAGCAACAGCGTCACCATCAGCGCGACCGGTGCGCCCGCAGCTTGCTCGGTCAACCCAAAGCCGAGTGCACGCATGCCGAGGATGAACGCGAACGACAGCGCGACCTGTACCCCCAGCATCGTCGCCGAGATCACCAGATTGCGGTGCCGCGCCATGTAGACGAGCGCGGACTCGCTGACCGCGCCCGTCGAGGCGAATACCTCTGCGAACAGCAGGAACACCAGCGCCGCCGCCCCGCTCTCGAACTGCGCGCCGACCGATGCCATCACCGCCTTGCGCGGGATCGACGCCATCAGCGCGAGGCATAATTGCGCCGCGATGATCCAGAAGGCGACCTGCCGCACCTGTCGCGCGATCGCACCATAATCGCGCCGCGCGAGGCTCTGCGTCACAACGGGACCCAAAATCGGGTCGAAGCTGGTCTTCAGCTTCTGCGGCAGGCTCGCGACCTGCTGCGCCATGTAATAGATACCGACGACGCCCGGCGCGAACAGCACGCCCAGCACGATGCGGTCGACGTTGCGGCTGCCCCACTCCAACGCGTCGGCACCGGCGAGCGGCGCATTGGCGCGGGCGAGCTGGAAAAGCCCGCGAAGGTGCGGCGACCAGCCGGTCGGGATACCGTAGCTGCGCACCAGCGGCACGATGCTGGCGATCAGCGCCGCGGTCATCGACGCGACGTAGGACAGGATCAGCCCGTCGCGCAGCGTGAAGAAGGAGAAGGCATAGGCCGCACCCGACAGCGTCCAAGGCTCCACCACCGCGCGTGCGGTGACGCTCGCTTTCACGTCGTGGCGGTAGGCGAGCGCGGCGAGACTCACGTCGGAGAGCGCGGGCGCGAGGATAATGAGCGGGAAAAAGCGATCGAGCCCGGTGATCCAGCTGCTCGGGTACATCAGCTGCGGAAACGCGCACAGCAGCGCGCTAGCGCACAGCGAGACGATCAAGGCGACCGTCAGTGCGTCGGCGACGACCGCATTGTGCGGGCGGTCGGTGCTGCTCAGCGCCTGCGCGAGCCCGCGCTTCAACCCCAGCGTTGCCACCAGCGCGGCGAGTTCGACCACCACCACCGCGATCGCGAACCGGCCGACCAGCGCCGCGCCGTAGAGGTGCCCGGCGATGAACAGGAACGGGATGCGCGCGCCCAGCCGCAGCACGAACCCCGCGACGTTGGTGCGCCCGCCCTTGGCGAGTGCGGCGATGTCCTTCTGCTCGGCCGGTACGGCGCCGGCGACGCTCGTCAATGCGCTGCCCCCCAGCTCGCCCCCGTGCCGATCTCGACACCCAGCGGCACGTCGAGTTTGACCGCAGGCTCGGCCGCGGTGGCCATGACGCGCTCGATCACCTCGCGCGCCGCCTCGACCTCCGCATCGGCGACCTCGAACACCAGTTCGTCGTGGACCTGCAGCAGCATGTGCGTGCCCGTCAGCCCGGCGGCGGCGAGTGCGGGCTCCATTCGCACCATCGCGCGCTTGATGATGTCGGCACTGGTGCCCTGGATCGGCGCGTTGATCGCGGCGCGCTCTGCCCCCTGACGCTCGTTCTGCACCTTGCTGCGAATGCGCGGGAAGTGCGTCTTGCGCCCAAACAAGGTCGTGGTGAAGCCGCGCTCACGAACCCCCGTCAGCGTTTCGGCGATGTAGCGGTTGATGCCGGGGAAGCGATCGAAATAGCGGTCGATCATTCCTTGCGCCTCGTCCGCCGTGATATCGAGCCGGCCGGCGAGCCCCCAGCGGCTGATACCGTAGAGGATCGCGAAGTTGATCGTCTTGGCGCGCGCGCGATTGTCGCGCGTCACCTCGCCGAACAGTTCCTGCGCGGTCAGGCTGTGGATATCGTCGCCGTTCGCGAACGCGTGTTTGAGCGCGGGCACGTCGGCCATGTGCGCGGCGAGGCGCAGCTCAATCTGCGAATAGTCGGCAGCGAGGATGACGTAGCCGGGCCGTGCCACGAATGCGTCGCGGATCTGGCGGCCGACCTCCTGCCGGATCGGGATGTTCTGGAGGTTGGGGTCGGACGAGGACAGCCGCCCGGTCTGCGCGCCGGTCAGCGAGTAGCTGGTGTGTACGCGGCCGGTATCGGCGTTGATCTGTTCCTGCAGTGTGTCGGTGTAGGTGTTCTTGAGCTTGGTCAGGCCGCGCCAGTCGAGCACCTTGCGCGCGATCTCCGCGCCCGCCGACTCCTTGTCGGCGGCGAGGCGTTCGAGTTCGTTGACGTCGGTCGAGTAAACCCCGCTCTTGCCCTTGCGCCCGCCCTTCAAACCCAGCCGCTCGAACAGCACGTCGCCCAATTGCTTGGGGCTGCCTATCGTGAACGGACCGCCGGCAAGATCGTGGATCACCGTCTCCAGCCCGGCGATCTGCTCGGAAAAGTCGGCCGACAGCGCCGCGAGCCGGTCGCGGTCGACCAGGATGCCACGCTGCTCCATTCGCGCGATCACGGGGACGAGCGGGCGGTCGACCATCTCGTAGACGCGGGTGGCGCTCTCGGCTGGAAGTCGCGGCTTGAACCGGCGCCAAAGCCTGAGCGTCACGTCGGCGTCCTCCGCGGCGTAGCGGGTCGCCGCCTTCAGATCGACCTCGTGGAAGCCGAGCGCCTTCTTGCCGGTGCCGACCACGTCCTTGTAGGCGATGCACGAATGCTGGAGGTGGGTGGCTGCGAGTTCGTCCATCCCGTGGCCGTGAAGCCCTGCGTCGAGGTCGAAGCTCATCACGATCGTGTCGTCTAGCGGCGCAATCGTCACCTCGCCCAACCCGGCGGCGGCATAGGCGCGGTTAAAGATGATCAGATCGTATTTGAAATTATGTCCGACCTTGAGGACGCCTGCGTCCTCCAAGAGCGATTTGAGCTTGCCCAGCACCAGTGCGGCGTCGAGCTGCGCCGGACGCTCGGCGAACATGTCGCTACCGCCGTGTGCGACGGGCACGTAGCAGGCGCGGTTGGGTGCAAGCGCTATCGAAATGCCGACGAGGTGAGCCGCCATCGGGTCTTTGCCAGTCGTCTCGGTATCGAGCGCGAGCCAGCCCTGAGATCGCGCGGCGGCGATCCATTCGTCGAGCTTGGCCTCGTCGACCACCGTTTCGTAGCCGTCGTGGTCGCATGCCGGCTCGTCGTCGAACGCGACGCCCGGCACCTTCGCCTCGGGCGTTGGCGCGTCGGCGACCTGACCGAGCCGCGACAGCAAAGACTTGAAGCCGTGATGTTCGAGAAACGCGCGCAGCGGCGCCTCGGGAATGCCCTTGAGCGCCAGATCCTCGAGCGGTTCGGGCAGCGGCACGTCGCAGGCGAGCTCGACCAGTCGCCTGGACAGTCGTGCATTGTCGGCGTGTTCGAGCAGATTGTCCTTCAACTTGCTCTTCTTCATCTCGGGTGCGGCGGCGAGCACGCCCTCGACGTCGCCGAACTCCTGGATCAGCTTGGCCGCAGTTTTCGGACCGACGCCGGGGACGCCAGGCACGTTGTCGACCGAGTCCCCCATCAGCGCGAGCACCTCGCCAACCTTGGCCGGCGGCACGCCGAACTTCGCCTCGACGTCGGCTGCCATCAACCGGCGATTGTTCATCGTGTCGAGCATGTCGAGGCTGCCGTCCTCGACCAACTGCATCAGGTCCTTGTCGGAACTTACGATCGTCACCTGCCAGCCTTGCGCGAGCGCCGCCTTGGCGTAGCTGGCGATCAGGTCGTCGGCCTCCCAGCCCTGCTCCTCGATGCACGGCAAGGAGAAGGCGCGCGTCGCATCGCGGATCATCGGGAATTGCGGAACGAGGTCCTCGGGCGGCGGCGGACGGTGCGCCTTGTACTGATCGTACATCTCGTTGCGGAAGGTGACCGAGGATTTGTCGAGGATCACCGCCATGTGCGTCGGCCCGTCGGCCTTGTGCAGGTCGTCCGCCAGCCGCCACAGCATCGAGGCGTAGCCGTAAACCGCGCCGGCCGGCTCGCCGTGCTTGTTGGTGAGCGGCGGCAGACGGTGATAGGCGCGGAAGATATAGCCCGAACCGTCGACGAGATAGAGATGCGGCATGACCGCTGGCTTAGGCGGTTTCAGGCCGGTGCGAAACCGCCGCGCTGCGCTTCGATCACGCGGCGTGGCGAAAGCGCAACGCCTGCGCCATCAGGCACTCAGCCGTCGCTCGCGTCCTCGCCGACGGTGCCGCCCGCGTGCCCGCCGGTCAGCGCGGCGGCGACGTTCTGGATCAGTTGCTGGCGCACGCGCATCGGCGCGCGCGTGTCGCCGATCATCACCGCGACCGCGTAGCGCTTGCCATCGGGTGCGGTCAGCAGTCCGACGTCGTTGAAGCCGGCATTGCGCCCGGCGAGCTCCTGCCCGGTGCCGGTCTTGTGCGCGATCGTCCATCCGCTAGGCAGTGCGGCGCGCAGGCGCGCGCGGCCCGTAACCGAGGCACCCATCGTGTCGAGCATGACGCGGGTCGAGGTCTCGCTCAGCAGGTCGCCGCGCGCCAGCCGCGCGAGCGCGTCGGCGATCGCGAGCGGCGCGGCGCCGTCGGGCGGATTGTCGATGTAGCGCTGCATCGCCGCGGCACGCACCTCGGGTGCCAGTCGCGCGCGCGCCGCCTCGAACCCGCGCCCCATTGCCATCGACTGGTTCCAGGTGAGCCCGGCGGTGCCGCTCTGGAGCAGGCGCTCGCCCGGGCCGAAGCGGATCGCACCCAATTGGTGCTCGGCGATGAAGGCGCGCACCGCCGAAGGGCCGCCGACGAGCCTCAGCAGCCGGTCGTTGGCGGTGTTGTCGCTCTGCGTCAGCGCGCGCGTCAGCAGGCCCATTACCGTGGTCTGATAGCCTTCGCCGCGCACGAGGCTCGCGATCGGCTGGTGGAACAGCGTCAGGTCGTTCGTGGTGACGAGCACGGGATCGTCGAGCCGCAGCTTGCCGGCATCGCGCTGCGACAGCACGGTCATTGCCACCCACAATTTGCTGACGCTCTGCTGCGGCAGGCTGAGTGCTCCGCCGCGCTGAACGGTCCAGCCGTCGTCGACCGCGCGGATCGCGGCGCCCGCCTTGCCGGGGAATTCGCCGATCAGCCGGTCGACCTCGGCGCGCAGCCCGGCAGGCGCAGCGTTGGTGACCGGCAGCGGACGCGCGACGGGTACGGGAAGGCTGACGATCGGCCCATTGGCGTCCTGCGTTCCGGCGGCGAGCGGCGCGCGGCCGCCGTAATTGGCGCCGGGATTGGGCACCACCCCACCGCTGCACGCCACCACCAGCGCCAGCACGCCCGCCAATCCCAACAACACGCCGTTACGCATTCGTACCCGCACCTCGCCCGCTGCCGCCTTGTTGAGACGAGGCCGCGCCAAACGGCAATGCTCGGGCCGCCGGTCTGCGACCATCACCCTCGTCGCTGCGACGAGATGTTGTGACGGCACGACGGGCAGACAAGGATGGCCTCACTGCAAGCGCCTGCCACGACACGCTTTTCACGGCACCAGCACGGTGTCGATCGCGTCCGGCAGCATGTCAGGGTAATCGAGCGTGAAGTGCAGCCCGCGGCTCTCGTGACGGTGGAGAGCGGAGCGGACGATCAGGTCGGCGGTCTGAATCAGGTTGCGCAGTTCGATCAGGTCGGCGGTGACGCGGAAATGACCGTAATGCTCCTCGACCTCCTGCGTCAGCAGGTCGATGCGGCGCTTGGCACGCTGCAACCGCTTGGTGGTGCGCACGATCCCGACGTAATTCCACATGAAGCGGCGGATCTCGGTCCAGTTCTGCTTGATCACGACCTCCTCGTCGGAGTCGGTGACGCGGCTTTCATCCCACGCGCGGATCGCGGGCACCGACGGCAGCGTGTCCCAGCATTCGGCGATGTGGCGTGCCGCGGCCTCGCCGAAGACGAAGCATTCGAGCAGCGAGTTGGACGCGAGACGGTTGGCGCCGTGCAAGCCGCTCTCGGTACATTCGCCCGCGGCGTAGAGCCCGGGCAGGTCGGTGCGTCCGTCGCGGTCGACGACGATCCCGCCGCAGGTGTAATGCTGCGCCGGCACGACCGGAATGGCTTGCGTCGTCATGTCGATGCCCAGCCCCAGCAGCTTTTCATGGATGTTGGGGAAGTGCGCGCGGACGAAGTCGGCGGGCTGATGGCTGATGTCTAGGTGGACGTAATCGAGGCCGTAGCGCTTGATCTCGGCGTCGATCGCGCGCGCTACCACGTCGCGCGGCGCGAGCTCCATCCGATCGGCGTCGTAATAGGCCATGAAACGCTTGCCCGTCGCCGGGTTGATCAGCCGCCCGTTCTCTCCGCGCACCGCCTCGGTGATGAGGAAGTTCTTGACCTCGAGATTGTAGAGGCAGGTCGGGTGGAACTGCATCATCTCCATGTTGGAGATGCGGCAGCCCGCGCGCCACGCCATCGCGATGCCGTCCCCGGTCGCGCCGCGCGGCGCGGTGGAGAACAGATAGGTGCGCCCCGCTCCGCCGGTCGCCAGGATCGTCGCGCGCGCAGTGTGGAGCTCGACGGTGCCCGACGCGCGGTCGAGCGCGTAGACGCCCCAGACGTTGCCCGCGCCCGAGTAGCGCTCTTCGTGCCGACTGGTGGCGAGATCGATCGCACACCGGTCGGGCAGCAGCGTGATGTTGGGATGCGCCTCCGCCGCGCGTTGCAGCGCCTCCTGCACCGCCCAGCCGGTCGCATCCGCGACGTGGACGATCCGGCGATGCGAGTGCCCGCCCTCGCGCGTCAGGTGGAGCGTCCCGGAGCCTCTCGGCTCCGCTTCCGCGAACGGCACGCCGAGCGCGCGCAGCCGCGCGATCGCCTGCGGTGCCTCGCCGACGACGAATTCGACCACGTCGCGGTCGTTAAGCCCTGCCCCCGCGACCATTGTATCCTCGACGTGGTTGGCGAAGGTGTCGCCAGGTTCGAGCACCGCGGCGATCCCGCCCTGCGCCCAGGCGGTCGAGCCTTCGTTGAGCGCGCCCTTCGCCAGCACGGTGACGCGGAAGCGGTCGGCGAGGTTCAGCGCGGCGGTCAGCCCGGCGGCGCCCGAGCCGACGATCAGCACGTCGCTGATCGCGCTGCTCACGCGGTCACCGTATGCGCCGGAAGGTCACTAAGGTCGCACTGACTCGCGTGCGTGCGCGGGCGTGCGTGCGAGCAAGGGGCGGATCGGTCCATCGCGGCGCTATGTGCACGATGCCCGCGGCTTAGGACAGTCCCGCCGCGTCGCACTGCTTACCCGGCGTTGGCGGCGCGCGTGAGGCTGAGGAACACGTCCTCCAGATCGGCTTCCTTCGTCGTCACGTCGACGATGCCGAGACCGTCGCGCTGAACCGCGGCGAGCACCTCGCCCGCGTTCACGCGGTCCTTCGAATAGGTAATCTCGAGCGTGCGCGTGCCCTTGAGCACGATCTTTTCGAAGCATGACGCGTCGGGCAGGTCGGCGACTTCGCGATCGACGGTCACTGCGACCACCTTCTCCTGTGCCTTGCCCACCAGTTCGGCGGTGGGTTCATTGGCGATGACGCGGCCGCCGTTAATGATCGCGATGCGGTCGCACAGTTCCTCGGCTTCCTCGAGATAGTGCGTCGTCAGCACCACGGTGACGCCTGCGTCGTTGAGGCTGCGGACATAGGTCCACAGCTGCTGGCGCAGTTCGATGTCGACGCCCGCGGTCGGCTCGTCGAGCACGAGCACCGGCGGTTGGTGGACCATCGCCTTGGCGACCATCAGCCGCCGCTTCATGCCGCCCGACAGCGTGCGCGCGTACGCCTTGGCCTTGTCCTCCAGGTGGACCGCGCGCAGCAGCTCCATCGAGCGGCGCTGCGACTTGGGTACGCCGTAGAGCCCGGCCTGGATCTCCAGCGTCTCGATCGGCGTGAAGAAGGGGTCGAACAGAATCTCCTGGTTGACGATGCCGATCGACGCCTTCGCGTTGCGCGGATGCGCGTCGATGTCGAAGCCCCAGATCGAGGCGGTGCCGCTGGTCTTGTTGACGAGCCCCGCCAGGATGTTGATCAGCGTCGACTTGCCCGCGCCGTTGGGGCCGAGCAGCCCGAACACGCTGCCGCGCGGCACGTCGAAGGTCACGCCGTCGAGCGCGCGCTTCGCCACTGCGCCGGGGCCGGCGGCGGCGTAGGTCTTGCACAGGTTCTGGATCGAGATCGCGGCTTCGGTGCTCATGCCCCGCGCGGTACGCCGATCATCGGCTGCGCGCTAGGCGATGATTGCGAGTCGCGCGCGTGCTTGCTAACGCGCAGGTCATGCATCCGCCGCTCGAAGTCGTCCGTGTCTCGCAACCCCGCGTCGCCTGTGATGGCGCGAGCGACATTCCCGGCGGTGCGGCGCTCGGCCACCCGCGCATCTACCTGCAGATCGACGAGCACGGCTACGTCGACTGCGGTTATTGCGACCGGCGCTTCGTGCTGATCGGCGGCGCGGCGGACGGGGTCGACCAGTCGACGCTGCCCGACATCTCTGAAGGCGCCAGCCCCGACGTTCACTGAGGGCGGTCGAGTGAGCGGGGCGGCTTTGCCAACGCGGCGGGCCGTCCTATCTAGGGTGGCATGACCGCACTCGATCCCCGCTCTTTCCTGTACCGCGACTCGCTCGACCCCGACGCGGCCAGGGCGCTGACCGCCGACGCGCTGGCGAAGGCCGACGACGGTGAGCTCTACCTCCAGTACCGCAAGGCCGAGGCGTTCGGGTTCGATGATGGGCGGCTGAAGACCGCGAGTTACGACACCAATGCAGGCTTCGGCCTGCGCGCGGTGTCGGGCGAGATGACCGCCTTTGCGCACGCCAACGAGTTGAGCGAGGCCGCGATCAAGCGCGCCGCGGAGACGATGGCGCTGATCGATCCTTCCGCTGGCGCGAAGGCGCAGCCGCCGCGCAGCACCAACCTCCACCTTTACACCGACGCCGATCCTCTCGACCTCGTCCCCTTCGCCGACAAGGTGAACCTCTGCCAGACGATCGACGCCGCGGCCCGCGCGCGCGACCCGCGCGTCGCGCAGGTGTCGGTGGGCTTGAGCGGCACGTGGAGCGTGGTCGAGATCGTCCGCGCCGATGGCTTCGTCGCGACCGATGTGCGGCCGCTGGTGCGGTTGAACGTGTCGATCGTGGTCGAGCAGAACGGCCGGCGCGAGACGGGCACGTTCGGCATGGGCGGACGCTATCTTTACGATCGGCTGTTCGAGCCGGCGGAATGGAACCGCGCGGTGGACGAGGCACTGCGCCAGGCGCTGGTCAATCTCGACTCGGTCGCGGCACCCGCGGGTGAGATGACCGTGCTCTTGGGGCCGGGCTGGCCGGGCATCGTGCTCCACGAGGCGATCGGCCACGGGCTGGAGGGCGACTTCAATCGCAAGGGCACCAGCGCCTTCTCAGGGAGGATCGGCGAACAGGTTGCGGCGCGCGGCGTCACCGTGGTCGACGACGGCTCGATCGCCGACCGTCGTGGGTCGCTGTCGATCGACGACGAGGGCACGCCGACGAGCGAGACGATCCTGATCGAGGACGGGTTCCTCAAGGGCTATATGCAGGACCGGCTCAACGCGCGGCTGATGGGGGTCGAACCGACCGGAAACGGCCGCCGCGAGAGCTTCGCGCACGCGCCGATGCCGCGCATGACCAACACCTTCATGAAGGCGGGCAAGGACGATCCCGCCGAGCTGCTGGCCCGCGTCAAGCGCGGCATCTTCGCGCAGTCGTTCGGCGGCGGGCAGGTCGACATCGTGTCGGGCAAGTTCGTCTTCTCGTGCACCGAGGCGTATCTGGTCGAGAACGGGCGCATCGGCGCGCCGATCAAGGGCGCGACGCTGATCGGCGACGGGCCGAGCGTGCTGACCAAGGTCGAGGGTGTCGGCAACGACTTCGCGCTCGACGAGGGGATCGGCATGTGCGGCAAGGGCGGGCAGAGCGTGCCCGCGGGCGTGGGTCAGCCGACGCTGCTGATCGGCGGATTGACGGTCGGCGGTACTGCGACCGCGTGAGCGGTCAGTAGCGGCCGAGCAGCAGGTCGAGCGCAGCGCCGATCGCGTACTCGTGTTCGACCAGGTTGGCGACGGGCTCTCGCAGCAGACGCGCCGCAACAGCACCGGACAGGTGGGTCTGCATCGTATAAGTGGTACCGTCGATCTCGAAGATAGGCGTTAGGCGTGCGTCACCCGCTGGGCGCTCGCTTTCCTCGACCAGTGGCGCAATGAAACGGCTGTTCAGCGCACCGAACTGATCGGACTGGCAATCCAGCCAGTACCCGCCCTCCGGCGCCGGATAGACGTCCAAGCGCGCCATCAGAACAGGCGGTATTTCTCGAGCGGCAGTCCGTTTTTCTCGACCCAGGCGTTGTTGGCCTCGATCCACTCGCGGTTGTCCTCGGCCCACTGGCGATCACGTTCGGCCTTGGCGGCGGTGCGTAGCGCCGCCTCGCAGGTCTGCGACAGGTTGATCCCGGCCTCGCGCGCCGCGGCGATGACGCCGCTATCGATCGAGAGATTGACCGCTTTGCGCTTGCCGGAGCTGATCGGATCGTGTCTCATCCACCCAAGCTATGCGCATCATCCATGCGCGTCAACGCGAGGCATATGTCATGGAGTTCTTCCCCGCGCTCACTCCCGAGCACCGCGCGTTCGTTGCGAAGCAGCCGGTGTTCTTCGTCGCGACCGCCGCGAAGGACGCGCGCGTGAACTTGAGCCCCAAGGGGATGGACAGCTTCCGCGTGCTCGATGAGCGCACCGTCGCCTATCTCGATGTCGCGGGATCGGGGAACGAGACCAACGCGCACCTGCTCGCCGACGGACGCATTACGATCATGTTCTGCGCATTCGACAATCCCGCGCTGATCCTGCGCATCTACGGGCGCGGACGACCAGTGCTGCCGCAGGACGAGGGATGGTCGGCGCTCGCTGCCGACTTCACGCTACTGCCTGGCACGCGGCAGATCTTCGTCGTTGATGTCGAGCAGGTGCAGACCTCGTGCGGCTGGGGCGTGCCGTACATGGCGTTCGAGCGCACGCGCGAGACGCTCAACAAATATCACGCGACGCACGACGACCAGACCCGCTTCGCCAAATACGCGCAGCGCACCCGCAGCATCGACGGTCTGCCGGTGCGCAACCCAACGGTCCCCGCGTAATGGCGCTGGTCGAACTCGGTCGCTTCGACCGCAACCTAGCCAACATCATCGTCGGTCGGCTCGAGTCCGAGGGGATCGACGCGGTTGCGTTCGACACCGGTGCGTCGATCGCGGATGGCAGCTGGCTGCTGATCCCCGCGCGCGTGATGGTGGATGAGGATGATCTTTCACGAGCGAGCCGACTGATTGATCCTGCCTGATTATTAGGCAGATTAAGCAGCGAACTGCCTGTTTATTGCTGCACCAGCGTAGTTTTCGATAGCAATTTGATGCCGCGACCCTCTTGCGGCGGTTTGGCACACTACCTGCAAAGCACCCTCCCGCTATAGGGAAGGGGGCGCGATGAAGCTGGTCATTGCCATCATCAAACCGTTCAAGCTCGACGAGGTGCGCGAGGCGCTGACCGCGATCGGCGTGGCGGGCATGACGGTATCCGAGGTCAAGGGGTTCGGGCGGCAGAAGGGCCAGACCGAGATCTACCGCGGCGCCGAATACAGCACCAACATGGTGCCCAAAATCAAGATTGAGGTCGTGTGCGAGAGCGGCATGGCGGACCGCGTGGTCGAGGCGGTGCAGGCGTCGGCCAACACCGGCGCGATCGGCGACGGCAAGATCTTCGTGCTCGAGGTCGGCCAGGCGGTGCGCATCCGCACCGGCGAAACCGACGACACCGCACTCTGACGGGGGTTGGGGAATGAAGCGATCGATTGAACGACTGAGTTTCGCTGGCGCGGGCATGGCGTTGCTGGCGGCGCTGCCCGCCTGGGCGCAGGATGCCGCACTGCAGGCGCCCGCCGCTGCGGCGAGCGCGACCGTCAACAAGGGCGACACCGCGTGGATGCTGACCAGCACGCTGCTGGTCATGATGATGATCCTGCCGGGTCTGGCGCTGTTCTACGGCGGGCTGACGCGCACCAAGAACATGCTGTCGACCATGACGCAGATCGGCGCGGTCGCGTGCCTCGCGATGCTGATCTGGGTGATGTGGGGCTACACGCTCGCGTTCGGCGACGGCGGCAACGACTTCGTGTCGGGGCTGGGCAAGGCGTTCCTGAACGGCGTCACGTCGGAGAGCACTGCGGCCACCTTCACTGCGGGCGTGGCGATCCCCGAATATGTCTTTGTCTGTTTCCAGATGACCTTTGCCGCGATCACCGTCGCGCTGGTGCTGGGATCGGTGGTCGAGCGGATCAAGTTCTCCGCAGTGATGGCGTTCGCCGCGATCTGGCTGACGATCGTCTATTTTCCGATCGCGCACATGGTGTGGGCGTCGGGCGGGCTGTTCTTCAAGATGGGGGCGCTCGACTTCGCCGGCGGCACCGTGGTGCACATCAACGCGGGCGTCGCCTCGCTGGTCGCCGCGCTGATCTTGGGCAAGCGGATCGGCTATCCGACCGAGCGGATCGTGCCGCACTCGCTGACGATGACGGGCATCGGCACCGGGCTGCTGTGGGTCGGCTGGTTTGGGTTCAACGCCGGGTCCGCGCTTGAAGCGAACGGGTCGGCGGGGCTGGCGATGATCAACACCTTCGTCGCGACTGCCTCGGGTGCGCTGTTCTGGATGCTCGCCGAGCGAATCAACGGCCACAAGGGATCGGCGCTGGGCTTCTGCTCGGGGGTGGTCGCGGGGCTGGTTGCGGTGACGCCGGCGGCGGGCAACTCGGGCCCGTTCGGCGCCATTGTCTTGGGTGCGGTCGCCTCGGTGATCTGCTTCTACGCGGTGTCGGTGGTGAAGCCCAAGCTCGGCTACGACGACGCGCTCGACGCCTTTGGCGTCCACGGCATCGGCGGCATCGTCGGCGCGATCGGCACCGCGATCGTCTACGCGCCGTCGCTCGGCGGGCCGGGCAAGCCCGACTACGACATGGCGCACCAGCTGATCGTGCAGATCGAGGCGGTGTTGACCACGATCGTCTGGACCGGCGTCGGCACCGCGATCGCGATGTTCGCCGCGCGTGCACTGACCGGCCTGCGGGTCGCCGCCGATGTCGAGCGCGAGGGTCTCGACCTCGGCGAGCATGGCGAGCGCGCCTACAATTACTGACGACTTTCGGGTGCGGGCCGGTGGCTCGCCCCCATCACGATGTTCCTCCTGCGGACAAACACCTATGGCCCGGTGCGGAAACGTACCGGGCTCTTTTTTCGCAGCCTGCCCAGCCGTGCCGGGCCGGAGGCGCGACGCTCAGTTCTTCGGCAGCGTGATCTCGAACATCGTCGGCCACAGCTTGCCGGTCACGAACAGGCGCCGCTTGCCCGCATCCCATGCGATGCCGTTGGCGACCGCCTCTGGATCGGTCGCGCCCACCTCGGCGACGATGGCGCGCAGGTCGACGATTGCGGTGACGTGACCGCTGGCGGGGTCGATCCGAACGAGGAATGGTGCGTGCCACACGTTAGCGAGAATCTGTCCGTCGACCCACTCAAGTTCGTTGAGCTGCGTGATCGCGCGGCCGTTCAGCGTGACGTCGAGGCGGCGCTCGACCGCGAGCGTGGCAGGATTGTGGAAGGTGAGCGTGGCGGACCCATCGGAACGGATCAGCGAGCGCCCGTCGCTGGTCAGCCCCCAGCCCTCGCCGGTGTAGCGCGCGGTGCCGAGCGGCTTCAAGTTGCGCGCCGACCACAGATGCGCGATGCCGTCGTGCCACGTCAGGCTGACCAGCCGGTCCTTGTAGGCGGCCAGCCCCTCGCCGAACTGCGCGGGCGGGATAACGGCGCGCTGCTGCACCTTGCCCGTCGCCAGATCGACGCGGCGCACGTCGGAGCGCCCTTCGAGCCCGACGCTCTCGTATAAGGCACCGTCGTGCCAGACGAGGCCTTCGATAAATGCCTTTGCATCGTGCGGCGTGCGCGCGACGATAATGGGGGTGAGCAGCGGCGGGCGCGCGTCGGGCTGTGTCGCGGGTGCTGCGGTCGCGGGTGCCGCCTGCGGTGTCGCGGGCGCATCGGGTGCGCGCAGCGTGATTGCGGCCGCACCGGCGGCAGCGAGCGCGACCGTGGGCAAGATCATCCAACGCAGCGTCATGCGTGCCACCTACTCAATGCTGTCTGAACGAGAACGGCCCGCCCGGCGTGGTGCCGAACGGGCCGTCCCTGTCTCACCTGATCGAACGATCAGCTGTTCGGGGCGAGGTTCACCGCTGCGTACTTGCCGCGACGATCGACCTCGATCTCGAAGCTGAGCCGGTCGCCTTCGTTGAGCGTCGGCATACCGGCGCGCTCAACCGCCGAGATGTGCACGAACGCGTCGGGCTGGCCGTCGTCGCGCTGAATGAAGCCGAAGCCCTTCATCGCGTTGAAGAACTTGACGGTGCCGGTCGCCTTCTCGCCGGTCAGCGAGCGCTGCGGGCCACCCTGGCCACCGCGCGGGCCACCCGGTGCGCCACCGAAGCCGCCGTCACGCGGCGCACGATCCTGCACCGGCATCGGCTCGCCGTCGATCTTGAGGTCGGTCGCCGAGATGCGGCCACCGCGGTCGACGAGCGTGAAGCCGAGCGGCTGACCCTCGGCCAGGCCCGACAGGCCCGCCTGCTCGACCGCCGAGATGTGCACGAACACGTCCTCGCCGCCGTCATCGCGCACGACGAAGCCGAAGCCCTTCTGCGCGTTGAAGAACTTGACCACGCCGGTGCCCTCGCCGACGACCTGCGGGGGCATACCGCGACCACCGCCGCCGCCACCACCGAAGCCGCCACCGCCGCCGCGGAAACCACCGCCGCCGCCGCCGCCGAAGCCACCGCCGCCGAAGCCGCCGCGATTGCCGCCGCCGAAGCCGCCGCCACCACCGCCAAAGCCGCCGCCGCCGAAGCCGCCACGATCACCGCCGTCGAAACCGCCGCCGCCGAAGCCGCCGCCGAAATCGTCACCGCCGAAACCGTCGCGCTTGTCGCGTCCACGCCCACCGCGTGCACCGCGGCCGCCCTTGTCGTAACCCATAAACCTGTTCAACTTCCCGGTCCGCCCGTCGCATCCATTTCGAAAACCACGCGCAGGACGGCGAACGCGGCTTTCGGGGCGCGATCGAATAGGCGCCTTGCCCATCGCATAACCTATCGCGGAAGGCGGTGCGAATCGTTTTGTGCAGTCTTCGCCACAAAAAAAGCACAATGTGCCAAATCTGCCGCAAGTCGCGCACGTCGCAGCGCAGGCGCCATCAACGCGCTCGCCCAGCCCCGCCGACGAGTCGCGGGCGCTGGCTCAGGACCCGAAGGTGCCGGCGCGGTACAGCAGCGTGATTGCGACGCGGCGGTTGCGCGGGTCGCCCGGATCCTTGGCGATCATCGGCTCGCGGTCGGCGACGCCCTCGATCCGGTTGAAGCGCGCTTCCGGTATGCCGGCGAGCGCTAGGCGGCGCCTGGTCGCCTCCGCACGGCCCGAGGAGAGCATCCAGTTGTTCATCGCGCGCGGATCGCCGTAGGGCAGGCTGTCGGTGTGGCCGCGAATCATGATCGGGTTGCCGGTCGCGGCGATGCCGGTCGCGACGGTGCCGATCAGTTCGGACGCGCGCGCGTCGAGCGCGGTCGTGCCGAGCGCGAACATCGAGTAATCGGCGTCGTCGATCAGGTCGATCCGCATGCCGTCGGGCGTCATGGTGAAGCGGATGTGCTTGGCGAGCTTCGCGATGTCGGCCTTCTTCGCCATGCGCTGCATGACCTCGCGCTTCAGCTTGGCGAAGTTCTTCTGATCCTCCAGCATCGCCTCGCGCGGGGCGCTGCGCAGCGATCCCTTGGGACCGTAGCCGCTCTGCGCGCCGCCCTCCGAGCGGACAACCGTCGCGATCGCCTGCATGCTCGACTGCCCCGCCTGCGGGCCGAGCTTGTTTTGCGACATGATCGATTCGCCGCCGAACGGGCCGATGCCGCCGACACCCAGCGACTTGTTGTCGATCAGCGTCGGCGCGAAATAGTCGGCGATACCCTTGCGCTGCTTTTCCGTGGTGGCGCCGAGCAGCCAGAGCAGCAGAAAGAACGCCATCATCGCGGTGACGAAATCGGCGTAGGCGACCTTCCACGCGCCGCCGTGGTGACCGCCGTGACCCTCGATGTAGATCTTCTTGACGATGATCTTGGGCGGCACGTTGGTGCCGTGGGGTGCGCGCGCCATCTTACTTGCCGCGCAGGCCGTCGAACACTTCGGCGAAGCCGGGCTGGTTCTTGTGCTGGATGCCCGAGCGCGCCGCCTCGATCACCAGCGGCTGCGGGTGACCGTGGAGCGAGGCGATGATGATCTGCTTGACCACGTGGTAGATCGCGGCGTCGGCGTCGATCACCTGCTTCAACCGGCCCGCGAGCGGCGAGACGATGCCGTAGGCGAGCAGCACGCCCATGAAGGTGCCGACAAGTGCCGAGCCGATCATCCCGCCCAAAATCGAAGGCGGCTTGTCGATCGAGCCCATCGTTTTCACGATGCCGAGCACCGCGGCGACGATGCCGAGTGCCGGCAGCGCGTCCGCCAGGCTGGAGAGCGTCGTGTGCGGCCCCTCGACCTCGTGGTGGTGGGTCTTGATCGCGTTATCCATCACGTCCTCGACCGCGTGGACGTCGAGCGTGCCCGACGAGACGACGACGAGCCGGAGCGTGTCGGCGATCAGGTTGACGAGCGTGTGGTCCTTTAACAGCTTGGGATATTCGGCGAACACCGCGGAGGAGCTCGGGTCCTCGACGTGCGGCTCGAGCGCGATCGGCCCTTCCATCCGGAGCATCTTCATTAATTTCGACACCAGGAAGATGACGTCGAGATAGTCCTGCTTCTTGTACTTCGGGCCCTTGAATACCTTGGCGAGCCCGCCGCCCATCGCCTTCAATTCCTTGCCGGAATTGCCGATGATGAGCGCGCCCGCCGCCGCGCCGCCGATGATGAGCATTTCGTGCGGGATCGCCTCGAACACGGGGCCGAGTGCGCCGCCGGTGATCGCGAAACCACCGAACACCATGACGAGGAGGACAACGAGGCCGATGCCGGCGAACATGCGCGATTCCCTGGGTTATTCGACCGCATGGTTAACCGGCAGGTGGTAGCGAAGTGGTTAAGCGCGGCGGCGTAAAATAGCGCGCGCGTTCGACCTTTAGCGAATGTAGTCGAACAGCGAGAGCTGCGACAGCTTCGAGAAGCTCGCCTGCGTCGCCGACAGGATCGTCATCGTCTTCTGCAACTCGGTGATCGCGGTGGTCACGTCGACGTCTTCCATGTCGGAGCGCGCGGCCTCGCGATCGGTCCCCACTTGCGTGAAATAGGCCGCCTGCAAATCGACGCGGACCGCACGCGCACCGACCGAGGCCTGCGCCTGCGTCGTCTGCGCCGAGATTGCCGACAGATCGGCGTTGTCCGCGTCCGACAGCGTCCCGCCTGCCTCCAGCGTCGCGATCATCGAGGTGATGACCTCGCCGATGTCGCGCCCGGTGGTGGTACCGTCGTCCTTGATCTTGAGCACGTCGCGCGCGGCGACGCTCGGCTGCACGGTCTGACCCTCACCGATCGGGATCGCGGACGGCTGCCCGGCCGCGAAGGTGAGCGCGCCGGTAGCGGTCTGCGTGACGGCGGGCGTTTCCGCCTGCCCCGCGACCGCCGCTTCGGAGCCGCCGAACAGCGGCGCACCGCGCGCGTCCTTCGCATTGGCGAGACCGACGATGCTGGCGAGCACGTCCTTCAACTGCGTCGCGATCGCCTGCTTCGCGTCCTTCGACAAGGTACCGTTGCCGGCCTGCACCGCGAGCTCGGTCGCCTTCTGTAGCTGGTCGCCGATGCTGCCGAGCGTCGAGTCGGCGGAGGCGAGCACGCCCTGCGCGATCTTGACGTTTGCGCCAAAGGCGGCGTCGTTCGCGCCTGCGACCCGCATGCCCTGCAACCGCTGGTACGCGACCGCGTCGTCGGACGGTGCCTGAAGTTTCTTGCCGGTCGAGACCTGCGTCTGCAGCGCCTCGGCGCGCGCGGTGAGCGCGTTCATCGCGCTGGCGGAGCGGCCGTAGAAGCCGCTGGTGGCGAAACTGACCGACATCAGCGGATCTCCATCAGCGACTGGAACACGTCCTTCGCGACCGAGATGACGCGGCTGGACGCCTGATAGGCCTGTTGAAAGCGCAGCAGCTGCACCGCCTCATCGTCGAGGTTGACCGCGCTGATCTGATCGCGCGCGGTCGTCGCGCCCGACAGGATCGCGTTCTGCGCGTCGCCGACGATGCGGCGGTTGGCGATCGCGGCGGCGTTGCCGGCGACGAGGCCGGTGATCCCGCCCTCGAAATTGCCGCTGGCGCGCGCTGCCTGCAATTTGGCGAGGTTGCTGCCGTCGCGCGTGCCACCACCAACGGCGGCGGCAGCAATGCCGGCGGGATCGGTCATCGCGACGCTCATCCGCGTCGGATCGGCCGCGTCATAGGCGAAGATCGGCTGGCCTGCGGCGTTGTTGAGGTCGACGCCCTCGGCCTGGACCGCGTTGACGCTGTCGGCGAAGTCGCGTGCAGTGTCGGCGACCAGCCCGCGCGTATCGACGATCCGCTGCGCCGCGTCAGCGATGCCGGCGAGCGAGCCGCCGCTCGGCTGAAACGTCTGCGCATCCTTGCCGCGCGTGACGGTGAAGGTAACGTTGCCCTCCGGGCTACGCGCGTAGGAGACGATGCCGGCGTCGCGGCCCGAGACGAGCGTCGGCCCGACCTCTCCGCCGACACGAACGGTGGCGCGTCCGGCGGCGTCGAAGGTCGCCGACACGTCGGACAAAGCGCTCATCTGTTCGAGCAGCTGGTCGCGCTGATCGGCGAGGTTCGCCGCCGAGGCGGTGCCCGCCCCTGCCCGGCCGAGCCCGTCGTTCACCTTGGCGAGCGCGCTCGCGAGATTGGACAGCGTCGCGGCGTCGCCGTCGGCGGTCTGGTCGAGGTCGGTGACGACCTGGCTGAGCGCGGCGCCGGTCGCGGCGAAGCTCGAGGCGACGCTCTGCGCATTCTCGAGCATCACGCTGCGCTGCGCGCCCGAGGCCGGGTCGGCGGCGAGCGCGGTCGCCGAAGTGTAGAAACTGGAAAGGCGACCCGACACGTCGGCGCCGGTCATCGCGGTTTGGATGCGGTCGAGCCATGCCGAGCCCGCTTGCGTGCGCGACAGGTCGGCCCCGGCGCTGCGGACCGCGGCCGAGCGGATCGAGTCGGCCGCACGCTGCGTGCCCGTGACGAGGACGCCGTAGCCGTTGACGCCCTTGATCCCCGCGGCCGAAACCTCGGCCATCTGCGCGGTGCGGCGCGCGTAGCCGACCGTACCCGAATTGGCGATATTCTCCGACGTCGTCGTCAGCGCGCCCTGAAACGCGCGAACGCCGCTGGCGCCGATGGAGAGGAGATCGCTCATTCGGCCGGTTTGCCACCGCCCTCGTTAAGATTCGGTTGCCCGCGCCCCAGGAATTCGGTCATCGCACGGCCGATGCCGAGCGGCGTGTGCTCGGCCATCGATTGCACCGTCTTCTGATCCTGCATGTCGCGGAAGGTGTCGAGCGCCTTGCTGTCAAACAACGGGTCGGCGAGTTTCGCCTGCCGCATCGATTTCAGCATCATGCCGGTGAACACCGATTCGAACTGCTGTCCCGCCTTGGCGAGGTTCTCCTTGGTGTTCGCGCGCGCGAACGTGCCGGTGGCGCTGGTCGGTGTGAGCGACGCAGTGGCGCCAGCAATATTCGGGGTGTCGGTCACAGGACGATCAACTCCGCTTTCAATGCGCCGGCTTCTTTCAGCGCCTCCAGGATCGCGACGAGGTCCGCGGGGCTGGCGCCGATCGCGTTCACCGCCTTCACCACGTCGGCGAGCTTGGGGCCGGGATTGAGGAGGAACATCGGCTTGCGCTCCTCGTCGACCGAGACGCCCGACTTGCGCTCGAGCGCGGTCTGGCCCTGGCTGAACGGTGCGGGCTGGCTGATGCGCTGATTCTCGTCGATGCGGACCGTCAGCTTGCCGTGCGTGACGGCAGCGGCGCCGACGCGTACGGCGGAGTTGATGACGACCGTGCCGGTGCGCGCGTTGACGATCACCTTGGCGGGCGGCTCGGCACTGGCGACGTCGAGGTTCTCGATCTGGCTCATCAGTCCGGCGCGGATGTCGGCGCCGACCGGCGCGCGCACCGCGACCGAGACCGCGTCGATCGCCTGCGCGGTGCCGAAGCCCAGACGCTGGTTGATGGCTGCCGCGACGTTCTGCGCGGTGGTGAAATCGGCGCGCTGCAGATTGTAGGTCAGGAACGGCGTGTCGGCGAACCCGGTCGCGACCGCGCGCTCTACCGTTGCTCCCTCGGGGATGCGGCCGGTCGAGGGGACGTTGATGACGATCTTCGAGCCGTCCGCGCCCTCCGCTCCCAGGCCACCGACCGCGAGATTGCCCTGCGCCATCGCGTAGATCTGCCCGTCGGCGCCCAGCAAAGGCGCCAGCACCAGGCTGCCGCCGCGAAGCGACTTGGCCTTGCCCATCGACGCGACGGTGATGTCGATCCGCTGCCCCGGTTTCGCGAACGGCGGCAGCTCGGCGGTGATCATCACCACCGCGGCGTTCTTCAACCCCGGGTTGACGTTCGGCGGCAGCTGCAGCCCGAAGCGCGACGCGACCGCCTTTACCGACTGCACGGTATATTCGAGGTTGTCGTCCCCCGTGCCGGGCAGGCCGACGACGATGCCGTAGCCGGTCAGCTGGTTCGAGCGGATGCCCTGGAATCCGCCCAGGTCCTTGATGCGGTCGGCCTGCGCCGGCGCGGCGAACGCCGACAAGGCGGCAAGGGCAATGCCCGCGCGAACGATGAGCGAGCGAAGAAGGGAGAAGGTCTTCATGATCAGCGAACCTAGGCGAGGCATGGTTACCGCGACGCTAACGCAGTGCGTGTGATCGGGCCGATCAGAACGGCGAGATCACGCTGAAGAAGCGCGACAGCCAGCCCTGTCGGCTGGCGCGGGCGACATCGCCCTTGCCGGTGTAGGCGATCTGCGCGTCGGCGACGCGGGTGGACAGGACGCGATTGTTGATGTCGACGTCGGCGGTGCGCACCAGCCCCTTGATCTGCACATATTCGTCGCCGCGGTTGAGCGTCACGCGCTTCTGTCCCTGCACCAGCATCGTGCCGTTGGGGTAGACCTGCGCCACCGTGACCGAGACCTCGCCCGACAGCGAATTGGCCTGATCGGCGCTGCCTGCACCGTTGAAGTTGCGATTGCCGCTGGCGCGGATCGAATTCGGATCGATGAACGACAGCGGCCCGGTGGCGGGCGGGGTCAGCCCGCCGGCACCGGTCGAGTCGAGCTTCGACGAGGCGGTCTTCGACGCCGCCGTCCGCTCGACCAAGACGATCGTCAGCGGGTCGCCGACGCGGCGCGCGCGCCAACCCTCGGTCAAGGCGCCGTATCCTTCCGCGACGTGGAAGATCGCGCCGTCGGCGGGCGGCGGCGTGGCGGGTACCATCGGCGCGCGCACCGCGGTGAAATCCTCCGCCGGCTTCTTCGAGCCGAATAGCTTCGCATCGGCCGACGACGGCACGACCGCGGCGGCGACGAGCGCTGCGGCGGTGGCACCGAGCGCGAGCTCGATCCAGTGCGCGGAAAAGGAATGGGGCATGCGGCTGGCCATCGTCTGTTTCCGCGTCAGATGTTCTGGTTGACGTATTTGAGCATCTCGTCGGTCGCCGAGATCATCTTCGAATTGACCTCGTACGCGCGCTGCGTCTCGATCATGTCGACCAGTTCCTCGACCACGTTGACGTTGGATGCCTCCAATGCGCCCTGACGCACCTTGCCGCGGCCGTCCTCACCCGCGACGCCCAGGTTGGCGGCGCCCGACGATGCGGTCTCGCGCAGGTAATTGTCGCCGGTGCTCTGCAGCCCCGCCGCGTTGGGGAAGCTCGCGACCTGGATCTGCCCGAGGTTCTGCGCATCGGTCTGCCCCGGAACCGTCGCCGACACGGTGCCGTCCAAGCCGATCGTCACCTGCGTCGCGTTGGGCGGAATGTTGATGCCGGGCATCACCTGATAGCCCTCGCTGGTGATCAGCTGCCCCTCGGGCGAGCGCGAGAAATTGCCCGCGCGGGTGTAGCCGAGCTCGCCGCCGGGCAGCTGGACCTGAAAATAGCCGTCGCCGTCGAGCATCATGTCGAGCGAGTTGCCGGTCTGCTGCGTCGCACCCTGCGTGTCCATGCGCGCGGTGCCCTGCACGCGCACGCCGGTGCCGAGGTTCAACCCCGTCGCGTACTTGCTCTCCGCACTCGACGCCGCGCCTGCGGCGGTCACGACCTGGTACGACAGCGTCTCGAACGCCGCGCGGTCGCGCTTGTAGCCGGTCGTGTTCACGTTCGCGAGGTTGTTCGAGATGACGCGCATCCGCATGTCCTGGGCGTCGAGCCCGGTGCGCGCGATGTGCATGGCGGCGGTGGTCATGAGGCGGTTCCTGTTCGGTTATCTGGTCGGTTCGGGCGGGTCAGCGGTGGGAGCGTCGCGTCAGGTCGGCAGCCGCATCAGCGACGCGCTCGACTCGTCCATCGACTTGGCTTCCTTCAGCAGGTTCGCCTGCACTTCGTAGCTGCGCTGGTTCTCGATCATGTCGACCAGCGCCTTGGTCATGTCGACGTTCGACCCCTCGAGCGCGCCCGAGGCGAGTTTGGCATCGAGGTTCTCGGGCAGGTTGCCGCCGCCCTTGACGTGCAAGAGGTTGTCGAGCCCCTTTACCGTGGTCGAGCCCTTGTCCGACACCAGCTTGATCTTGTCGATAACGGTCGTCTCGGTCGCGGCGGCGCCCAAGGGTACGATCGAGATCGAGCCGTCACTGGCGATCGACAGCGACTGGTACGGCGGGATCGTGATCGGCCCCGACTGTCCCATCACCAGATAGCCGTCGCCGGTCTGGAGCGTACCCGACTGCGTCACGGACAGGTCGCCGCGACGCGTGTACGCCTCGCTGCCGTCGGCGGCCTGCACGCTCATCCAGGTGTCGTTGCCCGTCATCGCGACGTCGAGGTTGCGTCCGGTCTGCTGGAGTGCGCCGGGCGTACGGTCGGCGTCGGTCACCTCTTCCGCGGTCGGCTGACGTGCCGACAACGTCTGCGTGCCGTCCGACAGCGTGATGCGGTCGAACACGACGCGGTCGGCACGGAAGCCGGTGGTGGACGCGTTCGCCATGTTGTTGGCGATCGCCGCCTGCGCCGCCATCTGCGCGCGCAGGCCCGTCGCCGCGGTATAGACGAGCTTGTCCACCTATCCTGCTCCCAATCCTTGTTCTTGGCCCGGCTCGATTATGCGCGGATGTTGAAGATGGTCTGCGAGATCTGGCTTGCGGTATCGAGCGCCTTCGAGTTCGCTTGGAAGTTGCGCTGCGCCGCGATCAGGTTGACCAGCTCCTCGGTGATGTCGACGTTCGATCCCTCGATCGTGCCCGACATCAGCTTGCCGTAGCCGTTCTCGTTCGACGTTCCCATCGTGGCGGTGCCCGACAGGCCGGTCGAGGTCCAGTAATTGCCGCCGTTCTGCTTCAACCCCGTGGGATTGACGAAGTTGGCGAGCGCGACCTTGCCGAGCTTGACGCTGTCGCCGTTCGAGTAGCTGGCGGTGATGACGCCGCTCTCGTCGACCGCGACGCCCGAGAACTCACCCTTGGCGACACCGTCCTGCGTGCGCGACGCGACCGCGAACGGCTGCTTGGCGGCGGTGCTGCCCGACAGGTCGAACGTGATCGCGCGCGCGGTGCCGCCGGCGGGCGGATTGAAATTGAGCGCGGTTGCGCCCTGCGGTGCGGTCATGTTGCCGTCGCCGTCGAACGTGACCTTGGTGCCGTTACCGTTGTTCAGACCCACGCCGGTCGCGTAGCTGTACATCGTCCACGATGTCGCACCCGACGGATCGGTGGGCGTGTCCTTCACAAAATAGTTGGTCAGCGTCGTCACCTTGCCCTGATCGTCGATGATCGAGGTGCTGGTCGCAGTGTTGTAGCTCGACGGATCGGCGGCGTTGAACGGCGTGACGGTCGGAACGGATGCTGCCGCGTTCATCTGCATCTTAAGCGTCACCGCGGTGGTCGGCGTCGCTTCCCCGCTGGTCAGCGGGACCTGCACGTCGCCCAGCTTGCTGTTGGCGGGCACGGTGCCGTCGGTCTCGACCGCATAGGCCTGCAGGCGGCTGCCCTGCGTATCGGTGATGAAGCGATCGGTGCCGAGTGAGAAGGCGCCGTTGCGCGTGTACGCCTGCGTGCCGACCGCGTTGGGCATCTTCACCGCGAAGAAGCCGTCGCCCGAAATCGTCAGATCGAGCGAATTGCCCGTCGTCTGCAGGCTGCCCTCGCTGAACTGCTGGCGGTTCTGCTGCAGCACCGCGCCCGAGCCGACCATGCGGCGCGGGTCGGAGGTGAAGTTCGACGCCATCACGTCGGCGAACTCGCTGCGCGACTTCTTGAACCCGTTGGTCGACACGTTGGCGAGGTTGTGGCTGATCGTCGAGAGATCGGTCTGAGCGGCCTGCAGGCCCGAGAGCGAGGTGTAGAAGGACATGAGGGTTACTCCGAGGAAGAGATGAAGGTGATCAGCCGATCTGGCGAACGGCGCTGGCAGGAATTTCGCCCAGACCCGGTGCGGTCAGCACGGTCTGGCCGGTGGCGGTGGAAACGGACTGGACCGGCGCCCAGACGAGGTTGGTGGCGGACACGAACTGCCCGCCGTTCGACGCCGCGACGCTGACGGTGAACGGTCCTGAGCCCGCATCCTCGCCGGCGTCGGTCTTGCCGTTCCAGTCGTAGCTGATGGTGCCGCCGGTCTGCGGCCCAAGCGACAGGTTCTTCAGCACCATGCCGTTCGCGTCGGTGATCGTGACGCCGACGTCGCTCGCCGCGCCGCCCAGCTCGATCGCGCCCGCGACCCCGCCGGTCGTGCGCGCGTAGGCGGTCGTGCCCGGCGTCAGCACGGTCTTTCCGATATAGCTGACCGCGTCGGCGGTCGTCGTCGCGCCGAGCTTGTCCGAGATCGCCTGCAGCGTCGTCGACATCTGCGTGATGCCGGCCAGCGAGGAGAATTGCGCCATCTGCGCAACCATCTGCGTGTTGTCGACCGGGTTGAACGGATCCTGGTTCTTCATCTGCGCGGTCATCAGCTTCAGGAAGTCGCCCTGGTCGAGCGTCGTCTTCGCGCCGGTCAGCGCCTTGTTGGCGCTGGTCGCGACGGCGGTGCCGGTGGTGTTGGTGATCGTTGTCATCGTCAGCGACCCAGCTTGAGGGTGTCGATGATGAGCGACTTGGCAGTCTGCATCACCTCGACGTTGTTCTGGTAGGTGCGCGCCGATTCCATCATGTCGACGAGCTCGCGCGATTCATCGACCGCGGCCTCGAACACGTTGCCGTCCTTGTCGGCCATCGGGTTGGCGGGGTCGTAGCGCTTCGTCGGCGTCTCGCCCGCGGTGACGATGCGCTCGACATCGACCGTCGAAAGACCTGACGCGGCGTCGAAGCTGGTGCGGAACACGGGCTTGATCGTCTTGTAGGCGGCATCGGCCGACCCGGCGACGTTGCCGGCGTTCGCCAGGTTCGAGGCGCTGGTGTTCATTCGCGTCAGCTGCGCGGACATCGCGCGGCCGGCGGTCTGGAAGATGGTGACGGGTGTGCTCACGTGCTTATTCCCCCTTCAGCGCGCGGGTGATCTGGCCGATGCGCCCGTTCAGGAACGACAGCGTCGTCTGATACTGAACCGCGTTTTCGGCGAAGGCGGTCTGTTCCGAGGCGAGTTCGACCGTGTTGCCGTCCATGCTCGGCTGGCTTGGCACGCGGTACTTGGTTTGCGCGGTGATGCCCGCGTCGACGTTGCCGGTCGCGGTCGCGCTCGCCAGCGCCGACTTCCAGTCGACGTCGCGCGCCTTGAAGCCCGGTGTCGAGGCGTTGGCGATGTTGGACGCGAGCACGCCCATGCGCTGCGCCCGCACCTCCAGCGCCGATCCGTGTACCCCGAACAGACTGTCGCCAGCCATGTTTACTGCCTCCTGCGATGCGCCGAACGAGGCGCTCGCGGGAACATCAGCAAGGCGCGTGCCAGTTTTTCCGGCTACAGCGCGTGAACTGCGATGCCCGGTCTTCGCCGTGGGCAGGCGGCAAAGCCTTGCCGGTTGCCGGCAATCGCCCTTGCCGCCCCCGGCAGTGCCGGTAGCCTGGCGCGCATTTGCCGAGCGTGTCGCGCTGCCGGACGCACTTGGCCCGCGCCTTGCACAGGCGAGCGCGATGACACCCGGCACCTTTCTCGACCCGCTGGCACTCGCCATCGTGATCGGCGGCACCGCGCTCGCCACCGCGCTGCGCACACCGTTCGCCGACCTTCGGCGCGCGGTCGCGGCGCTCGGCGTGCTGACGCGGCGACGCTTTTCCGCCACCTCCTTGCTCGAACAGATCACCGCGCAGGACCGTATCGCCAGGCGGCACGGCGCGATGGCGCTCGACCGCAGCGTCATCGCCGACGCCGATGTCGCCGCAGGAATCGCGGGCGTGGTCGACGGCCTCGCGCCGGAGGTGATCGCGGCCGAGCTCGACGCGCGCCGCCGCGCGCGGATCGAGCGCCATCTCGCCGCCGCCGATTGCTGGGCGGGTGCGGCGGAGGCAGCGCCGGCGATGGGGATGGTCGGGACGATCGTGGGGCTGGTCGTCATGTTCACGCGGATGAGCGATCCCGCCGCGATCGGCGGGGCGATGGCGATTGCGCTGCTCGCCACGCTGTACGGCGCGCTGGTCGCCAATCTGATCGCCCTGCCGATCGCCGCGCGGCTTCGCGCCGCGGCGCGGGTCGAGGCGGCCGAGCGGCAGCGGCTGGTCGCGCCACTGGTCGCGCTTGCCGTGCGCGAGGCACCGCGCGCGAGCGGCGTCACCGCGATCCGGGCGAATGCGGCGTGAGCGTGCAGATGTCTCAAACGGCATTCGACGACGAACTTTCCGAGCTCACGCCGTCGCGCCCGTTGTGGCTGATGACGCTCGCCGATCTGGCGCTGCTGCTGGTCGGCTTTTTCGTGCTGCTCGAGGCCAATCGGCAGCTCGACCCGCGCGTGATCGCGCGTGCGGTGTCGGCCGGGCTGGGCGTCGAGCCGCCACCACTCGCGGTCGCGGCGCAGATCGTGCCCGGGTTCGAGCGCGGTTCGGCGCGCGTGCCGACCGACACAAACGCGCTCGTCGCCTGGGCGCGAACCGAACTCCGCGATCCGCGCGTCGCCTTGCGCGTGAGCGGCGCGACCGACGACAGCACGAGCGACGTCGACCCTGCCACCGGCAGCGCCGCGCTGCTCGCGACCGACCGTGCGCGCGCGGTCGCCGCTGCGCTGTCAGCGGCCGGCGTACCGATCGAGCGCACGCAAATCTCCAACGCTGACGCAGGGACTCGCCCCGCACGCCAGGTCCTCATCACGCTCGCCTTCGTCGGCGAGGAAGGAACACGATGATCATTCTCTCGCTTCTCGCCGCCGCGTCATTCCAGGACACCGGCTCGCTCGACCGCGCCGTTGCCGCCTTCACGGCGCATCCGGTCGGTAGCGAGGGCGGCGCGCGCGCGCCGGTCGATCCCAGGCTGCGGCTGGCGCAATGCCCGACCGTCGCGCTTTCGTGGCGCAGCGACGCGCATGACGCGGTGGTGGTGTCCTGCGCCGGTCCCGACTGGCGCATCTTCGTTCCCGTGCTCGCGCCGCCGCGCGCTGCGTCGGCAACACCGGCCGTGATGAACGCGGGCGCGGCGATGACGCCCAAGACCGCGCCGCCCGTCATCCGCCGCGGCGATCCCGTCACGATCGAGGCGGGGTCCGAAGGCTTCTCGATCACGCGCGAGGGGGTCGCGATCGCCGATGCAGCGCCCGGTGCGCGCTTCATGGTACGCGTCGACGGCACGCCGCGTCCGGTACAGGCTGTCGCGGTCGACGCGGGCCGCGCGACGCTGCCCGGCTGGAGCGAGTGAAAAAACTCCTAAAGTCCTCCACGCAACGGCCGTTTCCCTGCATGTCAGCGACAACCAACAGGTGCGGACATGGTGGAATCGGTCAAACCGACGACGATCAAGGCAAACGATTTGCGCATCGGCGCAGTCACGCGGGTGGCGAATGCCGCGCCCCCAGTGACGACCGCGCCTGCACAGACGCCCGCCGCCGCCGCACCCACGCTCGCGCGTGTGATGGCCGCTTCCGCGCCGATGGACGTGACGCGGATCGCGCTGATCAAGGAAGCGGTCGAGAACGGGCGTTTTCCGCTCTCCCCCGCGAGCGTCGCCGACGCGCTGATCGCCGCCAAGTACGAGTGGATGTCGCATGACGCGTCGTGATGCCCTGGTCCGCGTGATCGACGCGCTTCACGCCGAGATTTCCGCGCTGAAGACCAACGATGTCGCGGGCCTGGAACGCGCGACCAGCGGCAAGCTGCGCGCGATCGAGACGCTGCAGGCGCTGGGCGACGGTCCCGCGACGCCCGAACTGCGCGGGTTGGCGGAAGAAGCCGACCGGCTGAACGACACCTGCCGCATCTACGTCAATCTGATGGCGGCAAATGTTCGCCGCCGCCTGCAAGTCCTGTCCGGTGACAGTGCCGGCGCCTACGGCCGCGGCAAGCTCGCCTACGCCTGACGCACGCTGCCGGGGCGCGTGAACGCGCTTGGCACGCCCCTTGCTGATCGACCGGCTCGTAACAGGGCCTTTTCAGATCAGCATGACCGTTTCCGCGATCACCAGTGCGAGCCAGCGCGTCACCTCCGCGATTCAGCGGGCGTCGGCGCGCACCGGCATCAACTTCGATTACCTGATGGGTCAGGCGAAGCTGGAAAGCGGCTTCAATGCCAACGCGCGCGCGGGCACCTCGTCGGCGACCGGGCTGTACCAGTTCATCGAACAGAGCTGGCTGGCGGTCATGAAGCAGCACGGCGGCGAGCACGGGCTCAGCTGGGCAGCCGACAGCATTCAGAAGGTCGGCGGGCGCTACGTCGTCGCCGGCGGCAACCGCCAGGCGGTGCTGGGGCTTCGCAACGATCCCGAGGTCGCCAGCCTGATGGCGGCGGAGCACGCCAGCGACAACAAGGCCGCGATCGAGGGCGCGACCGGGCGCACCGCGACCGGCACCGACCTCTACATGGCGCACTTCCTGGGATTGGGCGGCGCCAAGCAGTTCCTGTCGGCGATGGCGAGCAATCCAGGCCGCGATGCCGCGAGCCTGTTCCCCGCCGCCGCGCGCGCCAACCGCGGTGTCTTCTATTCGAGCGATGGCAGCGCGCGGTCGCTGTCGCAGGTGTACGAGCGCTTTGCCAGCAAGCTGGGCGACGGCGCCGACGCGTCGGGCAGCGGCGTCGCCTCCACCGGCGGCCTGTCGACGATGCAGTTCGCCGCGCAGGCGCTGGGAATGGGCGACGACGCGACGGTCGTGACCGGCGCCGGCGAGAGCGCGAGCGATGCGCTGTCATGGGCGCGTTCGACGCTCGGGCAATTGGGGGGCCAGATCAAGGGCCAGACGGCGAGCCAAGCGTCGCTGCTGCGCCCCAGCCCCGATAATGCGCGGCTCGCCTATCTGATGCTCGCGTCGATGGGAGGCCGCTGACATGAAGCTGCTCGCCAACGCGCGCCAAGCGGCGCTACCCGCCGCGATCCTGCTGCTCGTCGTGCTGATGGTGGTGCCGATCCCGGCCGCCATGCTCGACATCTTCTTCATCATGAACATCACGATCAGCCTGGCGGTGCTGATGGTCGCGCTGAACGCCGAGAAGCCGCTCGACTTCTCCGCGTTTCCGACCGTCCTGCTGTTCGCGACGCTGTTCCGGCTCGGCCTGAACGTCGCGTCGACCCGCGTCGTGCTGGTCCACGGGCACGAGGGCGAGTCAGCCGCGGGTCACGTGATCGAGGCGTTCGGCACCTTCGTGATCGGGGGCGACTATGTCGTCGGCCTGTTCGTGTTCGCGATCATCGTCATCATCAACCTGATCGTCGTCACCAAGGGCGCGGGCCGCGTGTCCGAAGTGTCGGCGCGCTTCACGCTCGACGCGCTGCCCGGCAAGCAGATGGCGATCGACGCCGACCTGAACGCCGGCCTCATCACGCCTGACGAAGCGAAGAAGCGCCGCGTCGATGTCGCGACCGAGGCCGAATTCTACGGATCGATGGACGGTTCGTCGAAGTTCGTGAAGGGCGACGCGGTCGCAGGACTCTTGATCCTCGCCGCCAACATCGTCGGCGGCCTGATCCTGGGTCCGGTCAGCCACGGGCTCGGCATCGCCAAGGCGGCGCAGACCTATACCATGCTCGCGATCGGCGACGCGCTGGTCGCGCAGGTGCCCGCGCTGCTCCTGTCGATCGCCGCCGCGTCGATCGTGACCCGCGTCAAGTCGGAGAAGGACCTGGCGGGCCAGATCGGCAGCCAGTTCGGATCGGCGCGCACCTGGACTCCGGTCGCCGCGATCCTGACTTTGCTCGGCATCCTTCCGGGCATGCCGCACCTCGTCATCCTGCCGATCGCCGCGATCGCCGGATTCGCCGCGTGGAAGCTCCACCAGATCGCCAAGCGCCCCGCCCCCGCCGAACCCGCGCCCGTCGCCGAGGCACCCGATCTGTCGAAGATCGGCTGGGACGAGGTGACCGAGGGCATGATGGTCAACCTCGATATCGGTTACGGCCTCGTCCCGCTGGTCGACGAGCGCCGCGGTGCGCCGCTGATGGCGCGGATCACCGGCGTGCGGCGCCAGCTGTCGAAAGAGCTCGGCTTCGTCGTGCCGCAGGTCCGCGTTCGCGACGACATCAACCTCGCGCCCTACACCTATCGCCTGATGCTGGGCGGCGTGTGCGTCGGCGAGGATCAGGTGTCGCCCGACGAGATGCTCGCGCTCGACACCGGCCAGGGTTTTGGTGAGCTGCTGGGCAAGAAGGCGAAGGATCCGACCTTCGGGCTTGACGCGACCTGGATCGCGCCTGGCGACGCGGATGCCGCGACCGGTCAGGGCTATCTGGTGGTCGACGCGGGCACCGTGATCGCGACGCATCTGAACCACGCACTCGGCGCGAATTCATCCGACCTGCTGGGTGCGGACGAGGTGCAGGCGCTGCTCGATGGATTGAAGGAACGCTCGCCGCAGCTGGTCGCGTCGCTGTCGCCCAACCCGCTGCCGCTCACCACGCTGACCGCGGTGCTGCGCGCGCTGCTGGCCGAAGGCGTCACCTTGAAGGAATTCCGCCGCATTGCGGCCGCGATCTCGGCCTCGGCGCAGCACAGCGCCAATGCCGAGGAGATCGTCGAGCTGGCACGGCCGCTGCTGGGTGGCCTCATCATCCAGAAATTGGCGGGCGTGCGCGAGCCGCTGCGCGTCATGACGCTGGAGGGTGGGCTCGAGCAATTGCTCGGGCAGGCCGTCCGCGCCGACCCGTCGCGCCGTCACGTGATCGAGCCCGATCTCGGCCGCCGCATCGTCGACGCGCTGCAGGCCGCAGCGCAGCCGATGATCGCGGAGGCGAAGCCCTTCGCACTCGTCGTCCAGCCCGCGATCCGCGTGGCTGTCCGCAAACTCGTCCGAACCGTTCTGCCGGATACCCCTGTCATGAGCTTCTTCGAAGTACCCGAGGACAAGGCCGTCGAGGTCGTCGCCGTGATCGGCGGGGCGGCACAGCCCGCGCACGTCGGCCATCAGCAGGCGCTCGCCGCATGAGCGCCGAGCCGATGCGGAGCACGTTTGCCGACGCGCAGCCCGTCGCGACGCCTGCCCTCACCTCCAGCCCGCTCACCTATAGTCCGCGCGTACGCGCGCGCGACGACGCGGCGCTGGTGCAGGCGCACCTGCCGCTCGTCCGGCGGATCGCGTGGCACGTCCACGGCTCGGTCTCGACCGCGGTCGAGGTCGAGGATCTGATCCAGGTCGGGCTGGTCGCGCTGGTCGAGGCGGCGGCGTCGTTCGAGGATCGCGGCCAGGTGACGTTCAAGCAATATCTGACCACGCGGCTGCGCGGCAGCATGATCGACGAGCTGCGCCGCCACGCCGCAATGACGCGCGGCGCGATCCGCCGCCGGCGCGAGTTCGCGCGTGCGACCAACCAGCTGTCGACCGAACTCGGCCGCGCACCGGTCGAGCGCGAACTGGCCGATCGGCTGGGCGTTTCGGTCGAGAAGCTGCGCAGCGACTATGCCAGCGCCGACGCGGTCAAGTACGAGTCGATCGACGAGGTCTACGCCGACGACCAGCCGTGGTTCGCGAGCGACGAGCCCGACGCCTTCACGCAACTGGCCGAGGCCGAGCAGCGCGACACGCTGATCGCGGCGATCGCCAGCCTGCCCGAGCGCGAGCAGCTGGTGATCCAGCTCTACCACGTCGAGGAACTGAACCTGGACGAGATCGGCCAGGTGCTGGGTGTCGGTGCCGCGCGCGTGTGCCAGATCAAGGCCGCCGCGCATGCCAAGCTCAAGAGGGCGATGCTGCGCCGCTGACGCTGCCCTGACTTCTCCCGACCTGCCCCGCCCGCGCCCCAAGCGCCGGCGGGGTTTCTTTTGCGCGCGCGGTGCGTTCAACGTGCGAAGGAGAGATCAGATGACCGACCAGCGTAGCCCCGACCCCGAGCAGCCGATCGGCGACGTGGACGCGAGCGGTGTGCCGCTCGGCCACGAGGCGGAGCGACGCCCGGCCGAGGACGACGACGACACGGCCGCGCACGATGATGGCACCGACATGGATACCGACGACCTGACCGTGCAGGGCGGCGAGTAGCTAACCGGTCGAGACGAGCGTCGTCGCGGCAAGTTGACTGACTGCCGCGTCCGTCATCGGCGGCACGCGTGAAAGGTCGCGGAAAGTCCCGAAGGTCACAGCCCTACGCATGTGCGCGGGCGCGCGCGGCTGCGCGCGGGCGGATATAGCGATGTTAAAGAGCAGCTGAGTGGCGCCCTGGCGTACCGCGCGCGCGTAGGACAGCGCCGCTTGTGCTGCAGACAAGCGAAAGCCCCGGCGGCCGCGTGACCGCCGGGGCTTCGTTTCACCCGAAGGCTGGCTCGGGGTTAGCCGAGCAGCTTGAGCACACCCTGCGCCGACTGGTTGGCCTGCGCCAGCATCGCGGTCGATGCCTGCGACAGGATCTGCGCCTTGGCGAGCGCGGTCGACTCGGTCGAGAAGTCCGCGTCCTCGATCCGGCTCTTGGCGTCCGTCAGGTTAGTGACGTTCGAGGTCGCGTTGTTGACCACCGAGGTGAGGCGGTTCTGCGCCGCACCCAGCCCGCCGCGCACCGCGCTTAGGTCGGTCAGCGCCGCGTCGACAGTGTCGATCGTGTTGTTGGTATTGGCTACCGCTTCGTCGTTGAACGAGGCCGAGGTCGTCTCAAGGTCACGGCGTGCGACTTCGAGAGCAGCCGCGGAGCCCATGTAGTTCGCGTTGCCGGCGGTCGCGCTGCTCTTATCGCCCGCACCGTACACCGCCTCGCGCGCGTCATCCAGCTCACCCTTCGCCGTGGTCGTAGCCGCAGATGACGGATCCGCCGCATACGCATCGTCGTAAGCCTTCTGCTTTTCGGCATAGGTCTTCAGATCGTTGTTGTAGGTCGTCTGCGCGCCCGTCACTGCGGTCTTTGCCGCCGCGACATCAGCGTTGTTACCTGAGTCGAGGTTGACGCGAAGGCTGCTGGAGAGGCTCGTAACGTCGAGACCCTTGATCGTGATGCCGATCTGGCTGCCGCTGTCCGAACCGGTCTGGATGTTGATGGTCTTCGATCCACCGGCCGAGTCGAACAGCGAGACGCCGTTGAACTTCGTGTTCTTGATCACGTCGGTGATCTGCGAGCCGAGCGCCGACACTTCGGCCTGGAGCGCGTCACGGTCCGAGGCGCTGTAGGTACCCGATGCCGACTGCACCGCCAGTTCGCGAACGCGCTGCAGCATGTTGCTGACTTCGTTCAGCGCGCCGTCGGCAGTCTGCGCCAGGCTGATGCCGTCGTTGGCGTTGCGGATCCCCTGGCTCAGGCCGCGGATCTGCGCGGTCATCGACTGCGAGATGGCGAGGCCGGCGGCGTCGTCCTTGGCCGAGTTGATGCGCTTGCCGGTCGACAGGCGCTCCATCGCGGTCGACAGCGAAGCGGACGCGCTCATCGAGGCGTTGGTGGCGCGCATGGCGGAGGTGTTGGTGTTGATTACGGTCACGGTGAAGTCCCCTTCAATCGAGATTGCCGGGCCCGCTTCACGTTTCGTCGGGCCGTCACCGCATCAAACGACCGCCCGGCGGCGGGCTTAAGCGACTTTTCGCGAGAAATTTCGGGCGGCTTTCGCGGTCGGCACGCCGCCTCGCGCGCCCTTGCCCGTGTGTAGATACACCCCGCGCGTGCTCGTGTGGGCGCGCCCGGAAAATATCTGCCGCTCGGGCGGCAACGATACCCGGCGTTAACCAATTCGGCGGCAAAAGGAGGTCATCAACTAGGGAATCGATTTTCATGCGTTCGATCGTGCCGTCGGCGAGAGTGATGAACGAGCATCTGACGCTCGTGTCGTCCTTGCGCGCGCAGGGGTTCGCGGTGGAGCTACCGGGTGGCCGCGCGCAGGCGGGTGCCGGGCATCTGGTCGCCGAGGGCGAGGCGATGGCGGTGCCTTCGCGCACGCTGATCGTCGCGCGGCCGGAAGCGGGCGAGACACCCGGCGTTCAGCCATTCCGCGACGGGCAGCCGGCGCGGATCAGCTACGCGCACGGCGATGCTGCGGTTGGCAACGCGTTCGCGCGCGCGCTGATCGGCGGGCCCGAGCTGCCGACCGCCGCCGACCCCGAGAGCCTGGCGTTGCTGGCACTCGCCGAGCGTGTCGCGGAAGCCGATATCACCGTCCTGATCAACGGGCCGACCGGCACCGGCAAGGAAGTGCTGGCGCGCACGATCCACGCGAACTCCGCGAGGGCCAACGGCCCGTTCGTCGCGCTCAACTGCGCCGCGCTGCCGGAAACAATGCTGGAGGCGATGCTGTTCGGGCACGTCAAGGGCAGCTTCACCGGCGCGACCGCGGCGGGCGACGGATTCTTTCGCGCGGCGCACGGCGGCACGATCCTGCTCGATGAGATTGCGGAGATGCCGATCGGCTTGCAGGCCAAGCTCTTGCGTGTGCTGCAGGAGCGCGAGGTGGTGCCGATCGGCGCGACGCAGCCCGTCCCGGTCGACGTGCGCGTCATCGCCTGCGCTAACCGCGACCTGCAGGCCGAGGTCGCCGCGGGCCGCTTCCGCGCCGATCTCTACTACCGCCTGTCGGTGTTCCCGCTGACCACCAAGGCGCTGGCCGAGCGGCCGCAGGACATCCCCGCACTCGCCGCGACGATGATCCTGCGCCACGCCGGCACGCGCTCGACGGTGCCGTGGCCGTCGGATGACGCGATCGCCGCGCTCTTGGCGCACGACTGGCCCGGCAACGTGCGCGAGCTGGAGAATGTGATCCAGCGCGCTTTGCTGTTCGCCGGCAACGCCGACCGGATCGAGGCGAGCCATATCCTGTTCGATCGCCCGGTCGCGGCACCCGCCGCGATTTCGCTTCCCGCAGTCGAGCAGGTCGACGAGCCCGCGACGCTGGGACAGGTCGTGCAGCTGTCCGAGTTCGCCAAGATCCGCGAAACGCTGGCGGCGTGCGGCGGAAGCCGGATCGAGACGGCGAAGCGCCTCGGCATTTCCGAGCGCACGCTGCGCTATCGCCTGGCCAAGGCGCGCGAGCAGGGTGACGACCTCGCCTCCGCCACGCTCCGGGTCGTCGGCGCATGAGCGCGATCGGGGGCGTCGGCGGCGTCGACCGGGTGATGGCGCTGCGCGCGCAGATCCTGGAGCGCAACAGCGCGTTGCAGCGCGCGAACACCGCCGCGGCGGCGCCCGCGGTCGACAGCGCGACGGCGGCCGCGCCGACCAGCTTCGCCGACACGATGCAGAACGCGCTCGCCAAGGTGAACGACGGCCAGCAGCGCGCGAGCGCGCTGTCGGAGCAGTATGAGCGCGGCGAGACGATCGACATCGCCAAGGTGATGCTCGCGCGTCAGGAGGCATCGGTCGGCTTCGAGGCGACGATGCAGGTCAGGAACAAGATCTTGTCCGCCTACAAGGACATCATGAGCATGCCGGTCTGACATGAGCAACGCACTCGCGCCCTCCACAAACCTCGTGCCCGAGAAGTTCGCCAACCCGCTGCGGCAGATCCAGGGCGCGCTCGCGCAGCCCGCGGTCCGCCGCGCAGGCCCGATGGCGCTGATGGTCGGGCTGATCGGCGCGGCCGGGCTCGCCTGGTCGGCCTTGTCGACGCCGCCGCAGAAGACGCTGTTCGCGGGGCTCCCCGACGCGGACAAGGCGGCAGTGACGAGCGCGCTGACTGCCGCCAATATCCCTAGCCATATCGACGACGGCGCGGGTACGCTGACCGTCAACGAGGAGGATTATTCCAAGGCGCGGCTGCTGCTCGCGGGACAGGGGCTGCCCAAGGCCGCACCGGGCGGCTACGCGATCCTCGACCAATTGCCGATGGGCGTCAGCCGCGCGGTCGAGGGCGAGCGGTTGCGCCAGGCGCGCGAGACCGAACTCGCCCGCTCGATCCAGGAGATCGACGCGGTTGCGGAAGCGCGCGTCCACCTGGCGGTACCCGAGTCGACCGTGTTCGTGCGCGACAATGCCGCACCCTCGGCATCGGTCGTCATCAAATTGCAGGCCGGGCGGTCGTTGTCGGACGCGCAGGTATCGTCGATCGTTAACCTCGTCGCCTCGTCGGTGCCGGGAATGAAGCCCGACGCGGTCACGGTGGTCGATCAGCTCGGCGCGTTGCTGAGCAAGTCGGGCGACGGTGCAAACGACAGCGGCGACGCGCGGCTGCGCGTGCAGCGGCAGGTCGAGGACAAGGTGCGCCAGCAGCTGAACGCTCTGCTGACCCCGCTGGTCGGCGCGGGCAATTTCACCGCGGAGGTGCAGGCCGACGTCAACATGGACGAGACCAGCGCGACGCGCGAGAGCTACGAGAAGCAGGGCGCGCTGCGCGCCGAGACGGGCAACTGGACCGGCAATCAGGCGAACACGCAGGCGCCGGGCGGTATCCCCGGTGCGCTGAGCAACACGCCCCCGCCCGCGTCGCAGCTGTCGACGCCGCAGCCGGCGACCGGCAACCCCGGCACGCCCGCGGGTGCACCGGTCGCGGGCGGCCCTGCCCCCGACGCGAACAAGCAGTCCGACTCGTTCCAGCGCGCCTATGATCTCGGCAAGGAAGTGTCGGTGACGCGCGCGGCGCCAGGCAGCATCAAGCGCCTCTCCGTCGCGGTGTTGCTGCGAGATCCCGAGAAGGGTCGCCGTACCGCGATGGAGTTGGGGCAGATCGACAGCCTGGTAAAGTCGGCGGTCGGCTTCGATGGCAATCGCCAGGATCAGGTGACCGTTATCAGCCGCAAGTTCGCCGGCGCCGATGAGGCGGCGAAGGACGGCCCGGCGTGGTACGACAACAGCTGGCTGCCCGTGCTGGCGCGCAACCTGACTGCGATCGTCATCGCGCTGCTCGTCCTGCTGCTGGGCGTGCGTCCGATCGCCAAGGTGCTGATGAAGAAGCGCGAGGAGGCGACGCCCGCGCTCGCCGCGCCGGCCACGCTCGACGCGGACGGCAATCCGCTGCCTGCGGTCGATGCCGACGGCAATCCCGCGATCAGCGTCGCGCCGCCGGTCAGCCTGGAGCAGATCGCCGCCAGCCGCAGCTACGAGGAGAAGATCGGCGCGGTTCGCGGGTTCACCCGCGACAATCCCGCGCGCGCCGCGCTCGCGGTGCGTGACATGATCATGGCGGACGCGAAGTCATGAGCGAGCAATTGCCGATGCGCCACTTCACGGGCGTCGAGCGCGCCGCGGTGCTGATGATGCTGGTGGGCGAGGAAGAAGCCGCCGCGATCCTGCAGAAGCTGGAGCCGGAGGAAGTCCGCCGCCTGGGCAGCGCGATGTTCGCGGTCGCCGATGTGAGCGAGGACGATGTCGAGCTGGTGCTCGACGATTTCGTCGGCCGCGCGCGTGAGCGCAACGGGATTGCGTTCGATCCGCGCCCGCACGTCGCAGCGGTCATGAATCGCGCGCTCGGCCCCGAGAAGGCGGAAAGCGTGCTCGCGCGCATCACGCCGGCCGAGGCCGCGTGCGAGATCGAGCTGCTCGACTGGTTGGACGCGCCCGAAATCGCACAGATGCTGGAAAAGGAGCATCCGCAGATCGCCGCGGTGCTGATCGCCAATCTCGATCCCGCGGTCGGCAGCCAGGTGCTCGAACTGCTGCCCGACGCGGTGCAGCCCGACATTCTGCACCGGATTGCGAAGCTCGGCCCGATCACGCCCGAGGCGGTCGAGACGCTGCGCCAGATGATCGCCAACCGCACCGCGACGCGGTCGGGTCGCGGTCCGGCGCAAGGGTTGCAACTGGGCGGCACGCGCGAGGCGGCGAAGCTGCTGCAGGGTGCGCGCAAGGCGACCGAACAGCGCGTCATGCCCAAGCTGTTCAAGCTCGACCGCGATGTCGCGAAGCAGATCGAGGAGGCGATGTTCGTCTTCGACAACCTGCTCGACATGGACGACAAGAACCTGGGCACGCTGATCCGCAACGTCGACGGCGACGTGCTGACGCGCGCGCTGAAGGGCGTCGACGAGATCGCGCGCAACCGCTTCCTCGGCTGCATGTCCGCGCGCGCCGCAGACGGCATCCGCGACGAGATGGAAGCGCGCGGGCCGATGAAGCTGACCGACGTGCTGGAAGCGCAGAAGGCGATGATCCAGGTCGCACGCAACCTTGCCAAGGACGGCACGATCCAGATGGGCGCGGGCGACGACGATTATGTCTGAGCTGGTGTTCAACGCCCAAAAAGAAGCGAGGTCATCGATGGCGGATGCTGGCGGTTTCGTCGTCGGTTTCCCCGCGCGCCGCGACGCCGCCGCGATGGCGCTGGCCGACGCGCACGCGACGCGCGCCTCCGGCTTTACCCCCGCAGAGCTGATCGCGCGGATCGAGGAAGCGTTCGGCGGCGGGCCGAAGCATTTCTCACCCGCACCGGCGGGCGCGCCCGCGCCGCAGCACTTCTCACCCGCAGACCGCGACACTGATCCGACCGCGGGCTGGGATCCGATGGACGCAGACGCCGAGCCGACGCCCTTCATCGATCCCGTCGAGACCGCGCGCGAGCAGGGATACGCCGAGGGCGTCGCCGCGGCGCGTGCCGAGATGGAGGCGACTGCGGCGCGCGATGGTGCGATGCTGACCGGGCTCGCCGCCGCGCTGGCGCAGGCGGGCGGGTTCGACCGCGACCTGCTCGCCGGACGTTTGCGTGCGACCGTGATGACGCTCGTGTCGCGCGTGATCGGTGAGGCGGGCGTCTCCGCCGAGCTGCTGGCGCGACGCGTCGAGGCGGCGACCGATCTGTTGGCGGATGCGAGCGAGTCGGCGATGCTGCGCGTCCACCCCGATGACGTGGCGCTGCTCGACGGACATCTGCCCGCGACCGTGTTCGCGGTCGGCGACGAACAGGTGGCGCGCGGCAGCTTCGTGCTGGAGGCCGCGTCGACGATCGTCGAGGACGGGCCGGCGATGTGGCTCGACCAGCTGACCGCCGCGATCGACCGCGTCGCGCTCCCCACCCACGCCTGATCGGCCGACACACTCATGCTCAACCGTTTCTCGGGCGATTATCTCGACACGATCGCCAACGCCGATTTCGCGCCGCGCGCGCGCGTGTCGGGACGGCTGTCGTCCTACGACGGGTTGCTGATGGAGGCGGTCGGCCTGTCGCTGCCGGTCGGGACCGTCTGTCGGGTCGGCGACCACGTCGAGGCCGAAGTGATCGGTTTCCGCAACGGCCGCACGCTGATGATGAACCTGGGCGGCCCTGCCCCCCTCCTGCCGCAGGCGCCGGTGCGCCCGAGCGGGCCGGCGGGCGAGGCGGAGGTGGGCGCGGCGTTGCTCGGCCGCGTCGTCGATGGCGCGGGCAAGCCGATCGACGGGCTGGGCCCGATCCGCGGCGCCGGCAAATGGCCGCTCGCGGGGCACATGCAGTCGCCGCTCGACCGCGGACGCGTGCTCGAGCCGCTCGACGTCGGCGTGCGCGCGATCAACGGCCTCCTGACGATCGGTCAGGGGCAGCGCGTCGGCATCATGGCCGGTTCGGGCGTGGGCAAGTCGGTGCTGCTCGGCATGATGGTGCGTGCGGCGCAGGCCGACGTGATCGTCATCGGGCTGATCGGCGAACGCAGCCGCGAGGTCGCCGATTTCCTCGAGACCAAGGTCGCGGGCGAGGCGCGCGCGCGCTCGGTCGTGGTCGCGGTACCGGCGAACCACTCGCCGGTGCTGCGCATCCGCGGCGCACTGCGCGCCACTGCTATTGCCGAGGCGTTCCGTGCCGAGGGCAAGAACGTGCTGCTGATCATCGACTCGCTCACCCGCGTCGCGCACGCCGGGCGCGAGATCGGATTGGCGCTGGGCGAGCCGGCGTCGGCGCGCGGCTATCCACCGTCCGCCATCGCGATGCTGCCCAATCTGATCGAACGCGCGGGATCGGACGTCAACACCGGCGGCGCGATCACCGCGATCTACACCGTGCTGGCGGACGGCGACGACGGCAACGACCCCGTCGTCGATTCGGCGCGGTCGATCCTCGACGGGCATATCGTGCTGACGCGCGCGCTGGCGGAGGCCGGCGTCTATCCCGCGATCGACATCTCCAAATCGGTCAGCCGCGTGATGACCGACATCGCCGAGCGGCCGCACCTATCAGCGGCGCGCGCGCTCAGGCGGCATCTGGCGACCTACGAGCAGAACCGCGACCTGGTGCTGATGGGCGCGTACCGGTCGGGCAGCGATCCCGCGATCGACGCCGCGATCGCCTATCATCCCGCGGTGATGGAATTCGTGCGGCAGGATACCGACCAGTCGGTCAATTTGGCCGACGCGGTCGCCGAGTTGACCGGCGTGTTCGGCGACGCCTGAGCGTGGCGCTCGACCCCAAACGCCTCGCGCGCGTTCACCGCGTCCGCACCCTGCAGCTGGGGTTGGCACAGGCCGACGAGGCGCGCGCGCGCGAGCAGGTGGCGAGCGAGCAGGCGCTGGCGGGCCGCATCGCGCAGCTCGCCGCCGCGGTCGCGCCGACGCGGATCGAGGCGGGCGCGATGGCACTGGCGGCGAGCGCACACTATCGTGAACGGCTGCACCGCTCCGCCGAGGCGGCTAATAACCGCGTCCGCACCGCCGAGCAGGCGGCCGAGCGCACCATCGCCGCGACGCAATCGGCCAAGCGCGACCAGAGCGCGATCGAGAAGCTGATCGAGCGCGGCCAGCAAGCGCTGATCGAGGCCGAGCTGCGTGCACTACAGGACCTGCCGGGTACGCCGCGGAAGAACCGGCACGATCCTTGCTGATCTCATCACCGGTACCCTCTTGCCGGTGAGTTCACGTAGCCTCCATGACCGCAATTGCCAGCCTGCTGTCGACCACTGCCGTCACCCTACCGGGCGCGTCCGCGCCGATCGGGGTGACGACGCTCGCGCCGTTTCCTGACCTCGGCGTGGCGCAGGCGATGAACGTGGCGGTTGTTCCCGCTGCGAGCGGGCGGCAAGCAATCGCCGGCAGCGGCAATGCGCTGCCGGTTGCCACGGTCGACGCGGACGCGCTCGCCTGGCTCGACCCCACGTTGGCGGAGGTTGGTGATTCTAGTGATCAGGTCGCACGTGAGATGGTGGTCTCGTCGCCGCTCACGGCGGGAAGTGCGAGGCTTCTCCCGTCCGCGCGTGCGACAATCGTGTCGGCGGTGTTGCCGCATGCGGAGGGCCAAGCCGGTACCAAGCCTGCGACATCGATGGACGTGGGAGCGAGTGCGATTGCGCTACCGATCGCTGCGTCCGCTCTTCGCCACGCTACGACGCCGGCATTGACTGGCGCGCGCGAAGGCTCGGTCCTCGCTGACACCTCGGCCAGCGATGCGGCGCCTCAACCCGCTGACGATGATGCAGTCGGCGATCCGCAGCAGCTGGGCATCGATCAGCGCGCCGGCGTGATGCCGCCGCCCATCATGCCACCCGCGGCGATGCCGATCGTCTTGTCACCGCGTCAGGCGTCGACGGCTCCGATCGAGCAACCTGAGGAGTTGCACGCGACGCTTCCGGCTCCGCGATCGGGGCCGATCACGTTCGTGCGTCCTGCACTGGCCGCCGACGAAGGCGCATCCATCGCCCTTGCCGCTACGCCACAGCCGGCACATGCAACGCTGCCGCGCACCGTTGTTGCGGATGAGGCGACGGAGCCCTTTGCCCTCACAACGGCACCGAAGCACCAAAGCTACACGTTCACGCGTACCGTTCCGACCAGTGGGCCGACCGCGTCCGCTTCTCTCGATGCGGTAGCGGAGCTGCCCGGTGCCGGGCTTGCTCATACCGCCACGTCGAACGCCGATCATGCCTTGCTGCAACCGGCATCGCAGACGGGCGCGACCCTCAAGTCGGAGCCGAACGACAGACCTTCGGACGTGGTCAGCAACGCCGCCGCACCGTTGTCGGGCGAAGCGGGCATAACTTCTCCAGCGATCGGGGCTGCGCCCGCTACGGTCGCCCCTACCGATGCCGCAGTGGCAGGTCGCACTGCATCGCCTCGCGCGACATCGAGGATGTTGCCGTTGTCAGTCGGTACTCCCCAGCAGGGGAGCGAGCCCGCGGTATCGCTGCGCGTCGGTGCAGAGGAGGCGAGCATTCGCGGCGTGGTTCAAGCCCCCGCGTCGGCGGCAGCCACCGCCGGCAGCGTCGCCGATGCGTCTCGTTCAGCCATTGTGCCCGAACCATCGCGCATTCGCGGCTCGCGCCCGGCTCTGCGACGTGACGAACGCGATCAGGCGAGCGGAAAGACCCTCGTCGCAGGCGCCGACTCGCGCGTGTCGCTGATCGGCGGCGTGCCGCTGCCGGTCGCCGCAGTGTCCCAAATGGCTTCCGCGATCAGTGCCGGCGATCGATCGATTGGGCTCTCGCCCGTGCTGTCGCATGCTCCCGCCGCAGCCGCACCGACGGGGACCGTGCGCGGCGTCGTGAGCTCGACCACGATCGCGCCTGATGGGGTCTCGCCGATACTTAATCAGGCGGCAGGTTCGTCGATGCCGCTGGCGATTGGGGCGACCGCGCCGACGATCCCCTCTCCCGCACCGTCGAGCGACGCAGCAGTGTCGCTCGCCACGCCGATCCAAGCACCCGCCGCAAGCGCAGCTTCCGTGCCGATCGCAAACGCCTTCACCCTCGCCACGCCCGCTGCCAACGAACAGTCGGGTTCGCACCTTGAGACCGCACCCGGCGCGACTGCGCGCGAGGCAGCACCGATTGCGCTACCGCTACGCCCCGCGCCCGAGTTGCCCGCCGCGCCGCTACGTCCAACCAGCGCGCCAGCCGCGCAGGTCTTTGCCGCCGCGATCCACCGTGCGCTCGGTGAGCAGGACACGCGCCAGTCGCGCGATCCCGCGCCCGTATCCGCGCCGCTCGCGCCCGCGATCCCTGGCATCGCCGCCGCGGGCGCGGTGCAGCAGGGCGCGCTCGACCTGCGGCACGAGCACTGGCCCGCGGCGATGATCGAGCGGATCGTGACCTTGCGCGACATGGCGGCGGAGAACGACACGCGCCTGCGGCTGTCGCCGGACATGCTGGGCACGATCGACGTGTCGCTGAAGCGCGACGGCGATCAGGTGCAGGTGCAGATCACCGCCGAGCAGGCGCAGACGCGTCAGTTGCTCGCCGAGGCGCAGCCGCGATTGACCGAGCTCGCCGACGCGCGCGGCGTGAAACTGCAGCTGAGCGGCGGCAACGCCGGCGGCGCGGGCCAGCAGCCCGGCCCCGGGAACAGCAGCGGCGGCGGCGACGCACCGCGGCAGCAGGCGCCTGCCACCTCCTTTCCCACCCGTCCGCGCAGCGCCGAGCACGGCGCGACGGACGACACCGACCAACGCATTGCCTGAAAAGGACCTGATCGATGAGTGACAAGGCAGAAGCCGCGCCCGCGCCCAAGAAGAAGGGCAAGCTGGTAAAGATACTGGGGCTCGTGCTGGGCGTCGGCGTGCTGGTCGGCGGCGGCGTCGGGGCCGGGCTGTACGCCGCCAGCAGCGGCATGGCGGGCGGCGCACACGGCGCGGCGAAGGAAGATCCGAACAAGCCGCACCTGGTGCCCAAGTCCGAGCAGAAGCGCGCGGGCGCCGGCGGCGAGGGCGAAGGCGGCCACGGCGGCGGGGCTGAGGAAGCCGCGAGCAGCAGCCACGGCGGGCTTCCCACGCCCGAGAGCATGGCGGGCGACAAGTTCGCGTCCAATTACTACCCGCTGGAAAAGGAGTTCACCTCCAACCTGCAGGACTCGACGCACTTCGTTCAGGTCGGCGTCGCGATCTCGACGCCGTACGACGACAAGGTCATCGAGCACATGAAGACCAACGACATCGCGATCCGCTCCGCGGTGCTGATGGCGCTGGGCGACACGACCGAGGAGCAGGTGTTCACCAGCCAGGGCAAGCAGCAGCTGGCACGCCGGCTGGTCGCCGCGATCAATGGCGTGCTCGAACAAAAGGAAGGATTCGGCGGCGTTAGTAACGTCTACTTTACCAATTTCGTTGTTCAGTGAACGGGCATGGTTAACAGGCCCGCAACCCCCGAATCACCCGCCGCTCGCAAGGGCGGTCGTACCGCGTCCGAACGGCGCGAGCGGACGCGCGACGCGGGCCAGGCGGACGCGGGGCTGCTGGGGCAGAGCAAGCTCCACCCCTTCGGCGACCTTCATACGCTGCAGCACCTGTCGGCTCGCCTGGCGCGCAACCTGCGCCCAGTGTTCGAGGGCTACATGCGGGTCGAAGCGCGCTGCTGGGCCGAGCCGCTCGAAGTCGTCCGCTTCGCCGATTACCGGGCGGAGCGCGGCGACGCGCTGACCGCGTGGCTGCCGATGGGGATGGACGGGCGCGTCATGCTGTGCGCGTTCGACGGCGCGTTCGTCGTCGGGCTGCTCGACATCTTCTTTGGCGGCACCGGCAACGCGCCGGTGGCCGCGACCGACCTGTCGCCCGCCGCCGAGGCGCTGGTGACGCGGCTGGGCGCGGGCATCGCCGACCAGCTGGAGCTGACGTGGGAGCCGGTCGCGCGTGCGGCCTTCTCGGTCGGCAGCTGCGAGACCAATGCGGCGCATGTGTCGGGCATCGAAGGCGACGAGGTCGTCGTCGTCACCCGCTTCGGCGTGGCCGGCGAGGATGCCAAGCCGGTGTTCGTCGACCTGCTCTATCCCGTGACCGCGCTGAAACCCTTTACCCAGGTGCTGACCGGCAAGGTCGTCGCCAAGCCCGCCGAGGCCGACGCCGAGTGGCAGATGGGGCTGACCCGCGCCGCGATGACGGTGCGCATGCCCGTCCGCTCGGTGCTGGCCGAGCCGGTGCTCCCCTTGCACCGGTTGATGGACCTGAAACCCGGCGACGTGATCCCGATCGCGTTCAACAACGACGTGCCGATCGTGGTCGGCAGCAACTGCATCGGCACGGGCACTGTCGGCACCTCCAACGGTCGCGCCGCGATCCGCATTTCCAAGCTTGAAGGACCTATCGCATGAACGACATGACCGCCGATTTCGCGGTGGACTCGGCCGTCGCCGCCAATTTGCGGCTGCTGCAGGACGTCGACGTCAAGCTGACGGTCGAGATCGGATCGACCACGCTCGCGCTGCGCGAGCTGCTGGCACTGAGCGAAGGCAGCGTGATCGAGCTCGACCGCCAGGCGGGTGAATTGCTCGACGTGTTCGTCAACGGCACGCTGATCGGCCGCGGCGAGGTGGTGACGGTGGGCGAGCGGTTCGGCGTCAAGCTGCTCGAGCTCGTCTCGCCCGAGAAGCGCGGCTGAGGCTCGCCCGCCATGATGTGGACCTACGTGCTCAAGCTGATCGTGCTCTTGCCGCTGGTATGTGGGCTGATGATCGGTTCGCTGTACCTGTGGCGCAAGCTCGAGACGCGGATGCCGGGCGCGGCCGCGACGCGGACGATCGCGGTGCGCGAAACGATGATGATCTCGCCCGGCGTCAAGCTGGCGGTGGTCGAGTTCGAGGGTCGTCGCCTGCTCGTCTCGGTCGCGCGTACCGGCGTCACGCTGGTCGACAAGGGTGGCGTCGTGTCGGCGTCCGATGATTTCGTGCCCGCGCCCGCTCCGACGCCGTCGTTCCGCGACGCGCTCGCCAGCCTGACCAAAGGGTCGCGCGCGTGAGCATCACCGTTACCCGCACCGGGCGCGGCCCCGCGCTGATCGCGCCGGTCGCACCGCGCGCGCAGGCCTCGCACGGCTGGGTCCGCCTCGTCCTGGCGCTCGCCGCCATCGTCATCATGTTGTGCATCGCGGTTCCCGCCTTCGCGCAGGTTACGCCGCCAACTGGCGCACCCGCGGCGCCCGCGCCGGGTGTCGGCGACGCGATCGACCGCGCGCTGGGGCAGCTGTCGCGCGGCGATGCGAATGCGACGCCGGGCGGCGGTTCGCTGTCGCTGTCGTTGCAGGTCCTCATCATCATGGGTCTGCTCACGGTGCTGCCCGGCATCGTGCTGATGATGACCAGCTTCACGCGGATCATCATCGTGCTGTCGATCCTGAGGCAGGCGATGGGGTTGCAGCAGACCCCGCCCAATCAGGTGCTGATCGGTCTGTCGCTGTTCCTCAGCTTCTTCGTGATGGCGCCGGTGGTGAACCAGATCAACACGACTGCGATCCAGCCCTACGCCGCCGGCCGGCTGAACGGCACGCAGCTGATCTCGACCGCGGGCGCGCCGCTGCACGATTTCATGGCCAAGCAGACGCGGGTCAAGGACGTGACGATGTTCGCCGAGATGGCGAAATCGGGCCCCTACGCTAGCCCGCGCGATATTCCCTACTCGGTGCTGCTCCCTGCGTTCGTGACCAGCGAGCTCAAGACCGCGTTCCAGATCGGCTTTCTCGTGTTTCTGCCGTTCATCGTCATCGACCTGGTGGTGGCAACGGTGTTGATGGCGCTGGGCATGATGATGCTGTCGCCGACGATCATCTCGCTGCCGTTCAAGCTGCTGCTGTTCGTGCTGGTCGACGGCTGGGCGCTGACGATGGGTAGCCTCGCCAACTCGTTCGCGACCTGACGCGCGCCCTTCCCTTCACGACCTTTCTCGCGGAACACACCCGATGCAGCCCCTCGCCGACGCCGATTATTTTCTCACGATCGCCAACCAGACGATGTGGGTGCTCGCGCTCGCCGCCGCGCCGATCCTGATCCCGGCGCTGCTGTCCGGGCTGATCCTCGGCATGGTGCAGGCGGCGACCTCGATACAGGAGCAGACCCTGTCGTTCGTGCCCAAGCTGATCGTGGTCGCGGTGTCGATCATGATCTTCGGCGCGATGATCCTGGGGTTGCTGAGCGATTTCACGACCGAGATCTTCGCGCGTATCCCGGATTTAGTGAGGTGAGGCGCAGTGCCAGCGCGGCCACGCCCGCGCGTCCGGCACAAGCCCGGCCGGCGGGGCGGATGCCCCGTCCGACGACGCGGCTTTGCCGCGACGGGGTTCTTCGCACGGTCGTAATCACGCCGCGGCAAAGCCGCGTCGTCGGACAAGCGCTTCGCGCCTGCCGCCCGCGCTTGCTAGCGTGGCGCGCGGCACGCGCGCTCTCGCGAGCTGCGCGGTGCTAGGTTTCGGCCTCGCCATCGAACCGCAGCTATGGGCGCTGCTGTTCGTGATGGTGCGCGTCGGTGCGGCGCTGATCGCGGCGCCTGTGTTCGGCAACGTTTCGGTCCCCCTGCCCGTCCGCGTCGCACTGTCGGGAGCGATCGCGGTGCTGGTGCTCGGTACCAACGCAATCCAGCCGCCGGCGGAGATCTTCACGCTCACCACCATCCTGTCGGTCGTGGCGGAGGCGCTGGTCGGGCTCGCGCTTGGCTTCGTGCTCCAGATCGCGTTCGCCGCGCCATTGATCGCGGGTGAGATCATCGGCGGCGCGATGGGGATCGGGTTCGCCAACATGATCGACCCCAACTCGGGCCGCTCGAGCCCTGCGATCGGCCAGTTCCTGTCGATCATGCTGACTTTGCTGTTCCTGTCGCTCGACGGGCATCTGGTGCTGGTCGACATGATCGTGCGCAGCTACCGCGCGCTGCCGCCGGGTGCAGCGTGGCTGGCGGCGGGGCAGATGCGCGACATCGCGCTGTTCGGCGGCTACGCGTTCCTGGCCGGACTGCTGCTGGCGCTGCCGGTGGGGTTCCTGCTGCTGTGCCTAAACCTCGTGATGGGGATGCTGTCGCGCTCGGCGCCCGCGCTCAACCTGTTCGCGATCGGCCTGCCCGCGAGCCTCGCGGTCGGCGTCGTCTCGATCGCGATCGCGTTTCCGGCGATGGGCGATTACCTGCAGGTCATCGTGCGTGAAGCGCTCGCCGCGGCGCAGAGCCTGGTGCTCGCCTGATGTCGGAGGGTGGCGACAAGACAGAAGCCCCAACCGCCAAGCGTAAGAAGGACGCGCGAGAGAAGGGCGACGTTCTCAAGTCGCAGGATCTGGCCACGGCGCTCGTCGTGCTGGCGGGCGTCGCGTGGATGATCTTCTTCGGCCCCCAGCTGATCGCGGCGTGCAAGGCGGTGATGGCGGCGAGCTTCACCTTCGATCGCGGCGACGTGGAGGATTTCCAGCCGTGGCGCCCGCTAGTGCAGGCGGGATGGAAGCTCGCGCCCGCGCTGGCTACCCTGTTCGCGATCACGATGGCGGCGGCGGTGCTCAGCCAGGCTGCTCTGGGTAGCCTGTCGTTCAACGCCTCGGTGCTCGCACCCAAGGGCGGGCGGCTCAACCCGGCGTCGGGGCTGAAACGCATCTTCGGGATGAACGGCTGGACCGAGCTCGGCAAGTCGCTGCTCAAGGTCATCCTGCTCGGCAGCATCGGCGCCTACATGCTGTGGGGCGTGTCTAAGTCGAGCTTCGGGCTTGCCTATTCCAACATCAACCAGGCGATCTCGTCGCTGGGATCGACGCTGACCGGTGTGCTGCTGGTAATGGCGATGGGGCTGGTCGGGATCGCGATGCTCGACGTGCCGCTCCAGATCATCCAGCTGCTCGGCAAGCTGCGCATGACCAAGCAGGAGGTCAAGGACGAGCACAAGGAGAGCGAGGGCAACGCCGAGATGAAGGGGCATCAGCGCGCGCAGGCGCGCGCGATGCTGTCGGGCGGTGTGCGCAAGGCGGTGGGCGAGGCGCATGTCGTGCTGACCAACCCGACCCATTTCGCGGTCGCGCTACGCTACGATCGCGGGCGCGATCAGGTGCCGGTGGTGGTCGCCAAGGGCCGCGGCGCGACCGCGCTGGCGATCCGCGAGCTGGCGGGCGAGCGGGGCCTGCAGGTGCTCGAATATCCGGCGCTTGCCCGCGCGGTCTATTACACCAGCCGCGAGGGGCAGGAGGTGCGCGACGACCTTTACCTCGCGATCGCTACCGTGCTGGCGTTCGTGTTCGGCGTCAACGCAGCGGCTGGCGGCACGCAGCCGCCGATCGACGTGCCCGATACCGCGCGCTTCGACGAGAACGGCATCCAGCAGCGCTAAAGATCGCGCCCCAGCGGTCGTTTCATCAGGACAGCCATGACCACGATCGCCAACACCAGCAGCACGCCGACGCCCACGCCTACCGCGACGAAGTCGACGGCGAACGTCGTGACTTCGGCGACCAATTCGCTGCTGACCTCGCTGGGCACCGGGTCGGGGGTCGACACGACCAGCCTGGTCACCTCGCTGGTCGAGGCGCAATTCGCCGCCAAGAAGGGGCAGTTGTCGAGCAAGCTCGACACGATCTCGTCGCAGATTTCGGCAGTTTCGACGCTCAAGAGCAACATCACCGATTTCACCAAGGCGCTGGAAAACCTGGTTAAGGGCGGAACACTGTCGTCGCAGCCGGTTGTGTCGAACTCGAACGTACTATCGGCGAGCGTGCAGACCGGGGGCAAGCTGGCCGGATTGAACGCGACGATCAAGGTGACCCAGCTCGCCACCGCGCAGACCGCGGTCAGCACCAAGGTGCCCTCGCCCGGCACCAAGACCTTTGCGACAGGCACGCTGACGCTGACGACCGGCACCGCCACCTACGCCAACGTTCCGGCGGGCGACGACAAGACGCCTCCGGGTCCGGAGAAGATGACCGACTTGTCGGGCGGCAAGTCGTTTTCGATCAAGATCGACGCCAGCAACAACACGCTGCCGGGCATCGCGGCGGCGATCAACGCGGCGAACTCGGGCGTGACCGCGTCGGTCGTCACCGACGCCGACGGCGGCGCGTACCTGTCGCTGAAAGGCCCGACCGGTGCGGCGCAGGCATTCTCGCTGACCGCCGCGGACAAGGACAGCGATCTCGCCAGCTTCGACGTGGGCGTGGGCGCCAGCAACTCCTCGGCCATGACGATCTCGAGCAAGTCGCAGAACGCACAGCTGACGATGGACGGCGTGCCGGTGGAGCGCGCGACCAACGAGGTGAGCGATCTGATCGCGGGCGCTAAGTTGACGCTGACCGCGGTCGGCACGACGACGCTGACCGCGACCCGCCCCACTGCCGCGCTGACCAACGCGGTCAACGATCTGGTCGATACCTACAACGGCATCGTCCAGACCATCAAGGACGAGACCAACCCGATCACGGGCGCGCTGCGCGCCGATCCGGCGGCGAAGGCGCTGCTGCGCAACCTGCAGGGGCTGACGAGCCGCGCGTTGAGCAGCAATGCCGCGCCGGGCACGCCCAACACGCTCGGCGGGATCGGCGTGCGCACCACGCGCGAGGGATTGCTGGAGGTCGACTCGACCGCGCTCAACACCGCGATGACTGCCAACCCCGACGCGATCGAGGCGATGTTCTCCTACGGCACGTCGAATGGCATCTTCGCCGCGATGCAGTCGATCCAGTTCAACGCGACGAGCTCGCTGTACGGACTTGGCGCGTCGAGCAGCAATTACCTGAAATCGCAGGCGAGCGTCACCGAAGCGCAGGACAAGCTGACCGATCAGGCGACCGCGATGACAACGCGGCTGACGCAGCAATTCTCGAGCATGAACGCGCGCGTGTCCGCCTACAAGGCGACGCAGTCGTTCATGCAGCAGCAGATCGACCAGTGGTCGAAGGCGGACTGACATGGCCTATGCTTCCGCCCTGCTGCGCGATCCGGCGCGCACGTACCGCGAGATCGATCTTGCCGGCCGCACCGCGGTCGCGGACGGCCCCGCGCTCGTCCAATTGTTGTACGAGGAACTGATCGCGGCGCTGCGTACCTCCGCCTGGGCGGCGGAGAACGGACGCTACGCGGTCAAGAGCGAGCGTGTGACGCGCGCCACCGCGATCCTGTTCGCGCTGGAGAACGGCTTGGATTTCGAGCGCGGCGGCGAAGTGTCGACCACGCTCGCGCGGATCTACGCCGGGGCGCGGCGCCGCGTCGTCGATGCGAGCATCGGGCATTCGGGCGCGCCGTTCCGCCACGTCGCCGACGAATTGGACGAGATCGCGCAGGCGTGGAAACAGGCGCGCGCCGCCTGACCCGGTCCCGCGTTCGCATCGGCGATGCGAATGGGAACCGCGGAGCCTCGTCGCGCGGTTAGCGCGGTGAGATGCGTCCCCGATGACAAACAGTGCGCTGCGCGGCGTGAACCGGAAGCCTGACCGCTGCTCGTCCGGTGCGCGGGAGGCGCATGGAAGCCGCCATCGCTGATCTGCGCGCGCTTCGCCGCATGCGCGATCATGTCGCGATGCGTGTGGCCGCGCACTGGGTCGTCATCGCGGCGCGTACTGTCCGCAGTGCAGTGCGCGACGATTTCGGCATTGCCGCGAGTTCGATCGCCTTTGCGGCGTTTCTGGCACTCGTTCCGCTGGTCGGACTGATCGCGGCGACCTACGGGCTGTTCGTGCCGCAGCCGACGGTTGCCGCCAATCTGGCGCAATTGACCGCGATCCTGCCACCCGACGCGCAGCGGATCGTGGTGCGCAGCCTGCACGTCTCCCCGGTGCTCGACCAGCGCGGGATCGTGACGCTGGTCGCCTCGCTCGGCGTCGCGTTGTTCAGCGCGCGGCGTGCGGGGCGTTCGATGCTGCACGGCATCAACCTGGCTTACTGGAACGAGCGCGAGCGGCGCGGATGGCGACGACAGGTCGTGTCGACGCTGCTGGTGCTCGGCTGCGCGGGCGTCGTGCTGACCGCGCTGGTTTCGCTCTCCGTCCTCGCACTGTTGCAGAGCTACGTGCCCGACGGCCTGCCGGGGGCACAATTGGTGTCGACCGCGATCCTGTTCGGGTCGATGACGCTGGGTGCGGGCGGCGCGCTGATCCTGATCTACCGCTATGCTGCGGCATCGGGACCGGTGCCGTGGCGACGCGCGCTGCCGGGCACGATCGCGGGCGTGGCGATGTGGCTGGCCGCGACGCTCGCGTTCCGCGGCTATGTTTCGCACGTCGCGCGGTTCGACAACACCTACGGCTCGCTGTCGGCAGTCGCGGTGCTGATGCTGTGGCTGCTGGTGTCCGCGTGGACGCTGCTGCTGGGCGCGCGATTGAACGCCGAGGCGATCCGCGCACGAGAGGGGATGGGACGGACATGAGCGACCTTGCGACACAGAACCGGTACCGCAACCGGCTGCTCAGCATCATCACCGCAATCCTGCTGATCGCCGCGCTGCGCGGTGCGTTCGCGGTGGTGATGCCGGTCGCCTTCGCCGCGATCATCGTTGCCGCCTTGTGGCCGCTCAAACATTGGCTGGTGAAGTTCATGCCCTCGTGGCTCGCCTATACGCTGACGATGCTGGCGCTGGTCGGCATCCTGGGCGCGTTCGCGGCGGCGGTGTACCTGTCGATCGGGCAGGTGTTCACGGCGCTGTCGTCGCAGTGGAGCACGCTTGAGGGGGCCTATGCGCGGATGGCGCGAGCAGCGTCCGAGCACGGAGTGCCCTTGAACGGCACCATCGACCGACAGCGGATCATGGGCGTGCTGCAGATGCTGGCGAGCGGCGTGTACGCGTTCGTCACCTATGTCGGGTTCATCGGCATCGTCGTGGTGCTCGGCCTGCCTGAGGTACCGCGGCTCCGGCGCAAGCTGTACGAGATGTTCGACGGTCACGCGCGGCGCGACATGCTGGAGGTCGGTGAGGAGATTTCGCGCCAGATCCGCCGCTATCTGGGCACCACGCTCGCGACCAGCATCCTGACCGGTGTCGCATCCGCCGCCTGGTCATGGATGACCGGGCTGGAGCTCGCACTGGTCTGGGGCATCCTCAACTTCCTGCTCAATTTCGTGCCGGTGATCGGCAACATCGTCGGGATCGTGCCGCCGGTGATCTTCGCGTTCATCCAGTTCGGCGGATGGCAGATGCCCGCGCTGGTATTCGCCGGGTTCGTGGTGCTGCAGCTGACGATCAGCAACGTCGTCTACCCGATCATGCAGGGCAAGCAGCTGTCGCTCTCCCCGCTGGCGATCATCGTCGCAATGACGTTCTGGAGCTGGGTGTGGGGGATCGCCGGCGCGCTGATCGCGGTGCCGCTGACCGCGGCAATCGCGATCGTGTGCAGCCAGTTCGAGCGCAGCCGCTGGATCGCGAAGCTGCTGTCGTCGTAACCGCGCGGATCACTCCGCGCCGGTGCCGCGCCCGATCCAGCGGTGGCGGACGAAGAACAGCGTCGTGCCGACCGCGATCACCACGCACAGCCCGACGATCGCGTCGAACGCCCAGGGTTCGTGCGCGAACCACAATCCGTCGACGTTCATGCCGTACAGCCCGGTGATGAAGGTCAGCGGCAGGAACACCATCGCCGCGATCGCGATCACCAGGCTGCGCGAATCGAGCTGTTCGGCGCGCAGGTCGGTGAGCGATTCGTGCACCACGCTGGCGCGTTCGCGGATCGCCTCGACCTCCTCCGCCATGCGCGCGGCGCGGTCGGCGGCGGCGGACAGATGCGCGCGGTCGTCATCGCCCAGCCAGTCGCCCGGCAGCGTGGCGAGGCGTTCCAGCGCAATCCGCTGCGGGTTCAGGAATCGGCGATAATTGATCGCCTCCGATCGCACGCGCGTGACGCCGCGGCGCAGCGCGAAGATCTGCTTTACATCAAGCTTCTGCTCGCAATCGTCGAGCCAGTCGCCCAGGTCGGCGACGACAGGATCGAGGTCCTCCGTGATCTCCGTCGCGAAGGCGGTCAGCAGGTCGCCGGGGTCGCGGATCGCGCCGGTCTTCACCTCCTCGATCACGGCACCCAGCGCAACGAGCTTCTTGCGCGTGACCGACACGACCCGACCCTTCGCGGCCCAGATGCGGATCGAGGCGAGCATGTCGGAGGAGTCGAGTTCCTCGTCGGTGCGGCCGCGCAGGTTGAGGAACGCGCTGTCGCCCATCTTCTCGCAGCGCGGGCGCGTCTCGTTCGCGGTCAGCGCGTCGACCGTGAACGGCTCCAGCCTGGCGCGCTCGCGCAGCCACGTCTGCGCGTGCTCGGTCGTCGTCGACAGGTGCACCCAGACGAAGGGCGCACCGCACCCGAGCGCTTCCCCGACCTCGACCGGCTCGGCGTGGCCGTCGCTGATCCGATACGCGAAGCCGGTCACGCCGCACCCTCCTGCCAGGCGACATCGACGGTCAGTCCGTCCGCGCTATCGACTGGTACGGCATCGGTTCCCTCGCGTACGGCGTCGGCACGAGCGCGGTCGAGCACCGCCGTCGGCACATCGTCACGGTGGGTGACGCGGTCGGCCTGCGCCAGCCAGCGGGCCTCGCGAAGGGTGAGGTCGTCGGGATCGCGCGAACGCAGCCGGACGTGCTCGACACGGGCGCTGGCTCCAGCCGTGATCCGCGCGACCACGTCGCCGCTGTCGTGGTCGCGCAAAGGATCGAGCGCGCCGCCCGATGCCAGCGCCGCGCCGATCGCGCGGCGGCGATCGGGCGTGTCGGGGTAGCGCGCGCGCAAGGCATCGCGCGCGGCGTGCAGCGCCTCGGCAAGCCGTCCGAGCCCCGCGGGCAGGATCGCCTCCAGCCGCTGGCGCACCGCGGCGGCGAGCCCGGCCGACACGCCGCCGGTACCGACCGCGACAAGCACCGGCGCGCGGTCGACGATCGCGGGCAGCGTGAAATCGCACAGCGCCGGCCGGTCGACGACGTTGACGAGCAGGCCGCGCTGCTTGAGCCGGTGCGCGGCGGGCTCGTTATCGGCGACCACCGCCAGCCGCGCTTCGTCCGCACGGTCCTCCCCCACGATTACCGCGCCGGCGCGTTCGAGCAGCCGGCGCTTGGCGTCGGCGGCTTCACCCTCGCCCACCAGCACGACCGCGCGGCCGGACAGGCGAACGAAGATCGGCAGCGCGGGCCAGTCGCTCACCCAAACGCTCCGAAGATCACAGCCATTCGGGCACGCGCTCGGCGGCCAGGATCGTCTCAGCGGCGATACGATCGGCGACCACGGCGTAGCGATCGCCGTCGACCAGCACCTCGGGCACGAGTGCGCGGCTGTTGTAGGTCGACGCCATCGTCGCGCCATACGCGCCCGCGCTGTGGAAGACGGCGAGATCGCCGCTCGCGACGCGGTCGATCTCGCGCGCCATCGCGAAGGTGTCGCCAGTCTCGCACACCGGCCCGGCAATATTGGCGGTCATGCGCTCGCCCGAAGGCTGGACAGCGGCGAAATCGTGCCACGCGTCGTAGAGCGCGGGTCGGGCGAGGTCGTTCATCGCCGCGTCGACGATGACGTAGGGGTTCACCACACCGGGCTTGACCCAGATGACGCGCGTCAGCAGCACGCCCGCGTTCGCCGCGATGACGCGGCCGGGTTCGAACATCAGCTCGACATCCCAGCCGCGCGTCACCCGCTCCACCATCGCGCCGTAATCGGCCGGCGGCGTCGGTCGATCGTCGGCCTTGTAGGCGACCCCGAGACCGCCGCCGAGATCGACGCGCGTAATGCGGTGGCCGGCGCTGCGCAGCTCGTCGACCAGTGCCTTGACGCGCAGGTACGCCGCTTCGAGCGGCGCGAGGTCGAACAACTGGCTGCCGATGTGGATCGCGACGCCTTGGAGGTCGAGCCCGGGCAGCGCCGACAGCCGCGCGAACATCGCCGCGGCCTGATCGATCGGCACGCCGAACTTGTTCTCCTTGCGGCCGGTCGAGATCTTGGCGTGCGTGCCCGCGTCCACGTCCGGGTTGACGCGCAGCACCGCGCGCGCGGTCACCCCGCGCGCGGCGGCGAGGCGGGCGAGGACGACGCCCTCCTCCTCCAACTCGATGTTGAACTGCCCGATTCCGGCATCGAGTCCGCGCGTCAGCTCGGCCGGCGTCTTGCCGACGCCCGAGAAGACGATGTCGGCGGCCGGCATCCCCGCCGCGAGCGCGCGCGCCATCTCGCCGCCCGAGACGACGTCCGCGCCGTACCCTTCGGCCGCTAGCAGGCGCAGCACCGCGATATTCGGATTGGCCTTGATCGCGTAGGCGAGGTGTTTGCGCGGCACCCCCGACAGAGCGTCACGAAAGGTGCGCGCGTGATCGCGAAACGCCGCGGCGGAATAGACGTAGACGGGCGAGCCGACCTCGTCCGCGATGCGCGACAGCGGCACGCCCTCGCACCACAAGGAGCCGTTGTAATAATGGAATTGGGTCATTGCGGGGGCAGGTCGAACTCGTCGGGCTTGCGGGGCTTGGACTGGGTCAACAGTTCGTTGCTGCGGGTCGGGCGCGCCTGCACCGACGGCGTGAGCAGTTGCGCGACGCTCGGTTTCTCGGTCGCCCCGCGCGGCGCAACGGGCAGCGACGCGCCGGGTGCGGGTTTGAGCGCCTCGGTCGAGCCGCAGGCCGCGAGCGGCAGCGCGGCAGCGATCAGCAGAACAGCCTTCATGCCTTCTCTCCCCGCGCGGCCCGGATCGCGGCGCGCACGTTGGCGGGCGCAGTGCCGCCGAAGCTGGTGCGGCTGGCGACCGACGCATCGACCGACAATACGTCGAACACCCGCGCGTCGATGCGCGCGTCGATCGCCTGCAGATCGGCGAGCGGCACGCGGTCGAGCGTGACGCCGAGCGCTTCCGCGCGCGCGACCGCGCGGCCGGTGATGTGGTGCGCCTCGCGGAACGGCACGTCGCCCTCGCGCACCAGCCAGTCGGCGAGGTCGGTCGCGGTCGCGAACCCGCTCTCCGCTAGGCCACGCATCCGGTCGGTGCGGAAGGTGACGCTCTCGACCATGCCGGTCATCGCCGCCAGGCACAGGCCGAGGAGGTCGTGCGCCTCGAACACCGGCGGCTTGTCGTCCTGCATGTCCTTTGAATAGGCCAGCGGCAGGCCCTTCATCGTCACCATCAGGCTGACGAGGCAGCCGGTGATCCGCCCGGCATGGCCGCGCACCAGCTCGGCGGCGTCCGGGTTGCGCTTCTGCGGCATGATCGAGCTGCCGGTCGACCATTGGTCGCTCAGGCTGACGAAGCCGAACGGCTGCGACGCCCACAGCACGAATTCTTCGGCCAGACGCGAGAGGTGGAGCGCGCACTGGCTCGCCGCCATCAGGTAGTCGAGCGCGAAATCGCGGTCGCTGACCGCGTCGAGCGAGTTGCGCGTCGGCGCGTCGAACCCGAGTGCCGCGGCGGTGGCGTGACGATCGACCGGGAAGCCGGTGCCCGCCAGCGCGGCGGAGCCCAAGGGACACAGGTTGGCGCGCGCGCGATTGTCGGCGAAACGGCTCGCGTCGCGCGCGATCATCTCGTGATACGCCATCAGGTGATGGCCGAGCGTGACGGGCTGCGCCGATTGCAGGTGGGTGAAGCCCGGCATCACGCTGTCGGCGTGCTCCTCCGCGCGCGCGAGCAGTGCGGTGTCGAGTGCGGAGAGTGCGGCGAGCACCTGATCGGTCGCGTCGCGCACCCAGAGCTTGAAATCGGTCGCGACCTGGTCGTTGCGGCTACGCGCGGTGTGGAGCCGGCCGGCGACAGGGCCGATCGCGTCGGCGAGCCGCGCCTCGGTCGCCATGTGAATGTCCTCGAGCGCGAGATCGACCGGCACGCCGTCGGCCTCGTAGCCCGCGGCGACCTGGTCGAGCCCGGCGGCAATCGCGGCGGCGTCCTCAGGAGCGACGATGCCCTGCGCACCCAGCATCGCGACATGCGCGCGGCTGCCCGCGATATCCTGCCGCCACATTCGCTTGTCGAAGGGGATGGAGGCATTTATCTCGCGCATGACGGCGGCAGGCCCTTCGGCGAACCGACCGCCCCACATCTGATTGGAACCACTCATGTCAGCGCGCTCGGCGATCGTACTTCTCCTCGGGATCGCGACGACGATCGCGGGCTGCGATAAGCCCGCATCCGATAACGGGCAAGCGGCGGCGAATCAGACAGCGGCGCAGGTCAGCACCCCGAGCGCCGACGAAGCGCCGCCCTCGACCGCACCGGCGGCGAAGGCGGGCGCGGTCGACCGCAGCCACAAGGGCGAGGCGGCTCCCGCCGCCGCTTTCGCGAACGCCGCGGGCAAGCCGCTGACGGTCAAGGCGTTCGGCGGCAAGCCGACGCTGGTCAATCTGTGGGCAACGTGGTGCGCGCCGTGCGTGAAGGAAATGCCGACGCTCGACGCCGCGGCGAAGGCCACCTCAGGCCGGATCCGCGTCGTCGCAGTGAGCGAGGACATGGACCCGAAAAAGGCGCGCGCCTTCTTCGCAGACCGTCACCTGTCGGCGATCGAGCCGATGTACGATCCGCAATTGGGACTCAGCCTGGCGCTGAACGCCAATTTGCCGACCACGATCCTGTACGACAAGCGCGGGCGCGAGGTGTGGCGCGTCATCGGCGAGCGCGACTGGGCGAGCGCCGAATCGCGCGCGTTGCTCAACGAGGTCTAAAGTTCAGCGCCGCTCGTCGCGGCCGTTGGCGTTGTCGTAGCCGCGATCGTCGACCGGTTCGCGTGGCGCGTCGCGGTCGCGCAGCGAGGCGCCTGCTCCCTGCAGCGCGGCGCCCATGTCGTCGACCGCGCGGTCGCCGTGGCGGCGGATCTGATCGGCGAGGTCGTTCGCCGCGCGGCTGGTCTGGTTCGCTGCCTCGTCGACTGCGCGCGCGCCGACGCGGTTCGCCTGACCACGGATCGCGTCGCTCAGATTGTCGAGGCTGCCCGATACGTTGGCGGCGGCATCGTTGACGTCATCCGCCATCGCATTGCCGATCCGATCGGCCTGGCGATCCGCCTGACGGTCGATCTGTTCCTGACAGCCGGCGAGCGCGACGGCACCGATCGCGGCGAGGATGGCGGGCTTGAGCATGACGCGAGAACTCCTTCGTGCCTCCATCAATCGTCGAGCGGCCGAAAGGGTTTCCGCGACCGCGCGCCGTTCGACCGTCGCGTCAGCCCGCGCGGACGCGCAACGGTACGCGGCCGAGCTCGCGCGCCGAGCGCGCCGGATCGCTGAGCGTGATCCGCTTGCCCGTCCACACCAGATCCCCCGCCTTGCGCGCGGCCTGGAGCATGCGGTTGACGTGGACCGGGGTCAGGCCGAGCGCGTCCGACATGGTTTCCTGCGTCAACGGCACGTCGAAGCTGTTGTCGCGAACCAGCCCGGCGAGATCGAGGCGGTCGCGCAGTTCGAGCAGCAGGTCCATGATCCGCTCCTGCGCGTTCATCCGGCCAAGCCGCGTGATCTGCGCGAGCAGGAACGCCTCATCGTGTGCGCGGCTGACGGCATAAGCGAGGTCGAGCGCGGCCGATGCGCCGCGCGGCGGGGCGGCACAGACATGCACCGGCGTCAGCGCCACAATCGTCGCGCTCGACAGCGGTTCGGGCAGGTCGCTCACCCCCGTGACGTCGCCGGGTACCAGCAGGCTGACGATCTGCCGCCGCCCATCGGGCAGGATGCGCGCGCGCGCCGCCCAGCCGTCGAGCAGGATGAGCGGCGCCTCGATCGAACTTCCGGCTGAAAGGAGCTCCTGACGCGCACGCAAGGCGTAGGATGTGCGCGCTGCTTCCTCCAGCAGACGCACCGCGTCCGCGTCGAGCGGCGCGAGCCGCGACAGGCGCGAGCGCGCGGTCGACCCTTCTTCGCTGTTGCGGCGGGCGTTGATCATATGGTGCCTCCCTGCCCGCGCGTTGCGGAAATCGTATCGGTCGTGAACGCTCGCGAATACAGCCCGGTCGAACGCGCCGGTGCGGGGCTACGATCAGGTCGTGACGTAAGGGCATAACGCAGGTTGGAGCGATGCGGAACCTGCGTTGCGGCGAAGCGACCACCGATCGCCGCTGAGGTGACGAATGTTGGCTTCACGTCAATGGCGAAGGTCCCATTTGCCCGCGTGACAGGCCGCATCGGTACGGACGCGCTCGGGAACTCGTCCTCTACCATCTGCGTGCGCGCCCCGATCAGCCATTCGTTCATGTCACGCCTCCGAGCACGCTATATAACCCCTCGCCGTGCGGCAGCGGCAGGCGGATCGAGCATTGCACGCCGCCACCCTGGAACGACAGGCTGGTCGTCGCGCCGTGTCGCTCGGGCAGCATCTGCTCGATTACCTCACGCCCGAAGCCGTCGCGATTGGGGTTGGTTGCCAGCGCGGGAACGCCGCTTTCCTGCCATGTAAAATCCAGCGCTCGCGCGCCGCTATGATCCATGTCAAAGCGCCAGCGGATATTGAGCGTGCCGCCGTTGGATTTCAGCGCGCCGAACTTCACCGCGTTGGTGGTCAGCTCGTGTACCGCCAGCCCCATCGGCTCGGAGAGCGCGAGCGGCAGCGCGACGTCCGGGCCGGTAATCGTCACGCGCTCTGCATCGCCCAGTCCGACGCCAATCAATTCATCGCGCACCAGCGTCTCCAGGTCGGCGACGCCGTCCGGATGGCGCGTGGCGGTCACCTGCGTGCGCGCCAGTGCGTCGAGCCGCCCTCGAAAATGGTCGATCATGTCCGCGCGATCCGCGGTCGTGTCGGCCGTGCGGATGAACACCGAGCGAATGACCGACAGGATGTTGCGCGCGCGATGCTGCAATTCGGCGGCGAGCCGGACGTAGCGTTCCTGCATCGTGCGCAGATCGTGAACGTCGGTAGAGGTGCCGAGCCACTCGGTGATCGCCCCCGCATCGTCGCGCACCGGGGTCGCGCGGGTCGCGAACCAGCGATACTCGCCGGTTGCGGCGTGGAGGATGCGGCTTTCCATCTCCAGCCGCCCGGTCCGCTCCGCCGTCTGCCAGAACGCGCGCGCGGCCGCCCGGTCGCTCGGATGCACCGCTGCCTCCCAGCCGAAGCCCAAGCTGTCGCGCGCGGTCAGGCCGGTGAATTCACTCCACTGCGGGCTCGACCAGGTCCACTCGCCGCCGTCAACCGCGCGCCAGACCAGCTGCGGAATACCCTCGATGAGCGCGCGGTGGCGCGCTTCGCTCTCCGCCAGCGCAGCCTCGGCGCGCTTGCCCGCGTCGACGTCGATCGCGAACGCGACCAGCGTTCCGTCGACCAGCTCGCGCCCCGCGATCAGCACCCATTTGCGCGAACCGTCGGGCAGCAGGAACTGCGTCTCGAACGGCCCCACCTTGCCGGTGGCGGCAAAGGCGGTGAAATGGCGCCGGCTTTCCGCCGCGTGCTCGGGCGCGATCAGTCCGACCCAGTCGAGCGTTCCGGCGATCAGCTCATCGCGCTCTCGCCCGACCTTTGTCAGCATGCGATCGTTCGCCTCGACCAGCACACCGTCGCGGGTCAGCGCCATGATGCCGAACGCGGTGTAATCGAGCAGCCGTTGCAGCTCGTCCGCACCGCGCGCGCGCGTCTCACCGTGTCGCGCTTCAGATGCCTGCTGCGAGGCGCCGCTCGCGCCATCGATCAGCGCCGCCAACGCGGGGGAGCAGCGCTCGATCAGCGCCAGATCGTCGGCGCACGACAGCTCCGCGTGCGCCAGCGCCCAGAAATGCTCGGCGCGCACGTAGGACAACAGCGCCACCATCTGCGCGTACCGGGTCGCGCCGACCGCGTCGGTCAGCGCCTCCGCCACCGGCACGGCGGTGCGCGGATGGGTGAAGGTGCAGGCGAGTGCGTCGATCAACACGCCCTCAGCTTCCGATCCCACAAGCGGCAGTTCAGGCGAATAGTCCTGTACGCGGATCGCGGTGGTCAGCGCCTCGACATCGGCCTCGTCGAAGAACGGCCGCGCGAGCAATGCCGCCGCGGACGCGGGCTCGTCGGGAACGACGTGGCGGTCACCGGCAGGGAAGCCGTTGCCAACCAACCGGCTGAGGTGACGCACCAGGCAGTATCGCACCCCGGCTGCCTGCGACAGGCGCACGAACAACCGTTCCTTGAACATTGCGGGCAGCGGGTTGTCGAGATAGGCTTCGGCGGCGAAGCGGCACAAGGCGTCGAGCCCGGCCTTGTCGCTGGCGGTGCTGAACCGCGCCGGCGCGATTCCCAGCCGCGCCGCGGCGAGCGCCTCGGCACCGTCCGACTCCTGACCTTCACTAAGCGTTTCAGGCCTCATACGGCCACCCTCCTCAGCGAGCGGGTTGGGTACCGGACAGCTGTTCCGGCGCGGTTACGCAGATAAGCCCGGACCGATCACCGCGAAGGACCGGTCGCAGAGTCGATCAGAACGTGAACCAAACGCCCGAATCGCATACCGGATGCACGCGCGTCACGCGTCGGCGTCGTCCGTCACCTGCTCGGCCGCGCCCGCGCGTCCCTTGAACCCCTGCGCGATCACGTACCATTCGGACGAATCCTTGCGGCTGGCGGGGGGCTTGGCGTGCTTCACGGTGGTGAAGTTGCGCTTCATCTCCGCGACCAGATCGGCATCGGCACCGCCCGCGAACACCTTGGCGACATAGGCGCCGCCCGGGCGCAGCACGTCGATCGCGAAGGCGAGCCCGGCCTCGACCAGTGCCATCGTGCGCAGGTGATCGGTCTGCTGGTGGCCGACGGTGTTCGCCGCCATGTCGGACAGGACGAGGTCGGCGGCGCCGCCCAGCGCCTCGGTCAATTGATCGGGCGCGGCATCGTCCATGAAGTCCATTTGCAGGATCGTCACGCCGTCAATCGGGTCGACCGGCAGCAGGTCGATCCCGACCACGGCCGCGGCGGGGGTGCGGCGCTTGACCACCTGGCTCCACCCGCCCGGCGCTATGCCGAGGTCGATGATTTTCTTCTGCCCGCGCAGGAAACCGAACCGCTCGTCGAGCTCGAGCAGCTTGTACGCCGCGCGGCTGCGATATCCTTCCGCCTTGGCCTTGCGGACATAAGGGTCGTTCAGCTGGCGCTCCAGCCAGCGCGTCGACTGCGCGCTGCGCCCACGCGCGGTGCGGACGCGGGTGCGACCGCCTGATCCTCCTCTCGACATAAACTCAGCGTGCTTCCATCAATCGCCGCAGGATGCCCTCGCGAATGCCGCGATCGGCGATGCCCAGCCGCTCGGCCGGCCACAGGTCAAGGATGCCCTCGAGGATCGCGCAGCCCGCCACCACCAGATCGGCGCGCTCGCGGCCGATGCACGGGAACCGCGCGCGTTCGCTGATCGACATGCCGGCGAGATCCTGACTGATCCGCCGCATCGCCGCGGCGGGCGCGATCAGCCCGTCGACCTTGGCGCGATCGTATCGCTCCAGCTCGAGGTGGACGCTCGCCAGCGTCGTCACGGTGCCGCTGGTGCCGAGCAGGCGGGGGCGCTCGCCGGGCGAGGGCAGTCGCGCCGCGAAGGGGGCGAAGCTGTCGCGCACCAGCGCGCGCATCCGGGCGTAGCTCGCCGCACGCTCGGCTGCGCTGTCGCCGCCGCCCGCGCTCTCGGTCAGCGACACGACACCCCAGGGTGCCGAATGCCAGTCCTTGACCGTCGGCACGGTGCCGCGCGTGTCGATCAGCACCAGTTCGGTCGACCCACCGCCAATATCGAACACCAGCGCGGGGCCGGTTCCGGGTTCGAGCAGCGCGTGGCAGCCGAGCACCGCTAAGCGCGCTTCTTCCTCAGCGGAGATGATGTCGAGATGGATGCCCGTCTCGTCATAGGCACGCGCGATGAAGTCGTGGCCGTTCGACGCGCGGCGGCACGCCTCGGTCGCGACCGAGCGCGCCAGCGTCACGTTGCGGCGGCGGAGCTTGTCCGAACAGACCTTCAGCGCCGCGATCGTGCGCTCGATCGCCTCGTCCGACAGCTTTCCCGACGAGGCGAGCCCCTCACCCAGCCGGACGATGCGCGAGAAGGCGTCGACCACCGCGAACCCCTCGCCCTGCGGACGCGCGATCAGCAGCCGGCAATTGTTGGTGCCAAGGTCGAGCGCGGCGTAATGCCGTGCAAAGCCGCTGCGCGGGTTCGCCGGTTGCTGCCTTGCCGAACGGGCGGGAGCGGAGTCCCGCCGGCGCGGCAATTCGGCGGGAATTTCCACCATTGCCGTCAATCTCACTTTTTTCTTCCGTCACGAAACCGCTCGAACAGCGATCCGCCGGTGCTTGGAGCGCAGGCTAGCAGCGCGGGTTGAGCACGGCAAGCGGCATGGCAAAATGGGCGTTGACAGTCGCGAAGACCCGGCATAGAGACGCGCCCTCGTTGCCCGATCCTCTAATGGTAAGAGAGCGGACTCTGACTCCGTCAATCAAGGTTCGAGTCCTTGTCGGGCATCCAATTCCCTGTCGCGTGACAGGCGCTTTCCACATTTCGCGCTAGACTGACGGCAAGGCGTTCAGGGGCATCGCGGCTCGAAAGCTCGCGCAAATCACCCGAAGCGCGTCGGATCGCTTCCGATCACCGCAGCTGCATAAAAACAGACAGCGCGTTGCGCGTGCTGTCGGCGAAGCGGTCGTAGACGAGGCGCGCGACTGCGGCGATGCCGGGCTGACGGTCGCGACCGCCGCGCGCGAAGATCGCGATCGCGACGCGGTGGCCGTCGGGCATGGTGATGAACCCGACATCGTTGGTGACGCCGTCGAGCGTCCCCGTCTTGTCCTCCACGGTCGTGCCCGGCGGCAGCAGTGCGCGGATGCGCCGCGTGCCGGTCGCGCAGCGGCGCATCAGGTCGAACAGATAGGCACCGCTACGCGCGGTCAGGACCGTCGCGTCCTCCAGCCTGCTGAGGAACGCGACCATCGCGGTGGGCGTGGCGACGTCCTTCACATCGGCCAGATGGCCGCGCTCGCGGAGCAATTGCGCGATGGTCCGGTCGACGCGGATGCCGGAGAAGCCGTGCGCGTTGAGCCATTGCTGCACGACCACGGGACCGCCGACCGCGGCGAGAAGCTGGTCGGCGGCCTGATTGTCGCTGCGCACGATCATCAGTTCCATTACCCGGCTCGCTGGGCGGCCGGCGACCATGTTGGAGAGGGTACGGCGACCGGCATCAACCTCGGACAAATAGACGGCGGCGATCGCGAGCTTGACGGTACTCGCCATTGCGAAGGGTAGATGGCCGTTCACCGCGACGTTCGACCCGTCGCGCAGATCGAGCGCGGCGATGCCATATTCGCCCGAGCGCCCGCCCACCAATGCCCTGAGCTCGCTTTCCAATCGCACGAGATCGGCCGAGGTGGCCGATGCGGGTGTCGGCAAGAGGAAGCTGGCGGCCATGCCGGCGAGGAGGAGGCGAAGCAGGGCGAAGCGCATGATCGGACGCGATTTACCGCGAGCGCCGACCTCAAGCAAACCGCTCGTTTTCGGTTTGGCGAAAGCGTTCGCGCGGGAACGCCGCGATGGACGCCCCTGCCGCTCACCGTCATGATGAAGCATCGAAAAGGGGCGATCACGTGAACATCAGCAGGCGAACGATTCTAGGCATCCCCGCCGGGCTGGTGGCCGCCGGTGTTTCCGGCAGGGCCGAAGCGAACGCGGGCACGGACTGGCACGCGCTGGCCGATGATGTCAGGTCGCAGATGGCATGGGCGTGGGACCAGTATCGGCAGCGCGCCTGGGGCAAGGACGAGATCAAGCCGGTCAGCGGCACCTTCTCCAGCTTTCCGCTCAAGACGCACCATCTCGGGCTCAGCCTGATCGAGGCGCTCGACACCTTGTGGCTGATGGGCCTGGACACGCGGTTCCAGGACGGTGTCGATTGGGTGAAGGCCAGCTTCGACGCGGACGTGGACGGCGAGGTGTCGGTGTTCGAGACCTCGATCCGGCTGGTCGGCGGGCTGCTCTCCGCGCATCTCGCCTGCGGCGACGCGGTCCTGCTCGCCAAGGCGCGCGACCTGGCCGATCGGCTGCTCCCGGCGTTCGCGACGCCGACCGGCATGCCCTACCGTTTCGTCAATCTGAGAACCGGCGTACCGCGTGAGCCCGTCACCAGCCCCGCCGACATCGCCACCTATCTTCCCGAATGGGGGACGCTCAGCCGGCTGACCGGCGATCCGAGATACACCGCCGCCGCGCGCCGCGCGATGGTGGCGGTGTTCGAGCGCCGCTCGCCGCTCGATCTGGTCGCGACCAAGATCAACGTGCTGACCGGCGAATGGCAGTCGCGCACCGCTACGGTCGGCTCCTATTGCGACAGCTTCTTCGAATATCTGTGGGACGGTTGGCAGCTGTTCGGCGATGCGGCGTGCAAGCGGATGTACGACACGTGCACCGCCGCCATTCTGAAGCACCAACAGGTGTGGAAGGACGGCAATTTGTGGATCGCCGACGTCGATTTCGAGACGGGAGCGGTTGTCAGCACGGAGCAGGACGAACTCGCCTCCTTCTACGGCGGCCTGCTGGGGCAAGGCGGCGCGTTCCGGCAGGGTGCTGCGTACACGGAGAGCTGGGCGAAGGTGCAGGCGCGCTACGGCGTCCTGCCCGAAGGCTATGACTATGCCGCCGCGAAGCCGACGCAGGTCACCAACGCGTTGCGGCCCGAGCTGGTCGACGCGGCATTCAACCTGTGGCTGATCGACCGCGATCCACGCTGGCGCGAGATTGGTCGCCTGCATTTCGAAGCGATGAAACGGTGGAACAGGGCGCCGTTCGGCTACACCGACCTCGCCGACGTGACCGCCTCGCCTAAGCGTCAGGCCGATCACTGCCCGGGCTATTGGTGGTCCGAGCAGATGAAATATTATTATCTGCTGTTCTCGGACACGCCGCGGTTCGACTACCGCGACAATTATCTCTCGACCGAGGGCAACGTGCTCAAAGGTTTCCGCCGCGATGAGGCACAAGGTGCAAGGCGCCGATCGTCCTGACATCGTACCGGGCGCATGATAGTCGCAGCGGATGCTCGCCGTCTTCCTGACCCCGGCCTATCTGCCCTTCGCGATCGCGTTCGTCGTCATGATCGGCATAGGACTGATCGAGGCGATCGGTCTGGGGTTCGGCCATCTCGATGTCGGCGCGGATGGTATCGAGGGGCATGACGGCGTGCTTGACTGGCTTGGGCTGAGCGGCGAGTTGCCGATCCTGATCTGGCTCATATCGCTGCTCGGGTGTTTCACCCTGGTCGGGGTCGCGCTCCAGCAGGGTGCATCGGCGCTGACGGGCGCGCCACTCGGCTGGCCGCTGGCCGCGGTCGGCGCGCTGATCGCGGGTGGCGCGCTGAACACCGTCGTCGCGAATGGCCTGGCGCGCATCATGCCAGGGTTCGAGACGAGCGTGATCTCGACCGACGATCTGCTGCGTCGCCGCGGCACGATCCTGGAGGGCGCGGCGCGGCGCGGCGTGCCAGCGCGGGCAAAGGTCGTCGACGAACACGGGCAGGCGCATATCGTCATGGTCGAGCCGCACGACGACCGGACGGTCATCAAGGCCGGAGAGCGTGCCCTGCTCGTCCGTCGCGAGGGAAAACTGTTCTTCGTGCTGCCGGAAGACGATAGGCTTCTTCAATCGATCTGATAGACAAACGGCAGGCTAACCGGGGGGACATATGCCTGCATCGCTTCTGAACGTGCTGATCTACGCGGGCATCGTCCTGCTCGCCTTCGTCATCATCGGCATTATCCTGACCCGCCTCTACCGGCGCGCGACCAAGGATGTGGCGCTCATCCGCACCGGCTTCAGCGGCGAAAAGGTCGTGCTGAACGGCGGCATCATGGTCATTCCGGTCCTCCACGAACTGATGCAGGTCCGCCTGACGACGGTGAAGCTCGAGGTATCGCGGCTCAACAAGGACGCGCTGATCACGCTCGACAAGCTGCGCGTCGACGTGGTCGGGCTTTTCCATATCAAGGTGAAGCCCGATGCCGAGTCGATCGCGGCGGCGGCGCAGACGCTGGGCGATTCGGTCAACAATCCGGATGCGGTCAAATCGCTGCTCGACGGCAAGCTCGTCTCCGCGCTGCGTTCGGTTGCCGCGACGATGACGATGGAGCACCTTCACGCCAATCGCGCCGACTTCATCCAGAAGGTGCAGGAAGCGCTGCTTACCGACCTCGACATGAACGGCTTTCATCTCGAATCGGTGTCGATCACCCATTTCGACCAGACAGCGTTCGAGCATTTCAACGAGAACAACGCCTTCGATGCCGAAGGGCTGACTGTGCTCACCCGCACGATCGAGGAGCGCAAGAAGACCCGCAACGACATCGTCGCGACCAACCGTGTCGCGATCGAACAGCGCAACCTGGAGGCGAACAACCAGTCACTCGAGATCGCGCAGGCGGCCGAGCAGGCGCGGCTGTTGCAGGAACAGACCTTGTCCGCGCGCCGCGCCGAACAGGCGACCGCGATTGCGACCGCCGAGGCGGAGCAGACCCGCCTCGCCGAAATCGCGCGCATCACCGCGACGCAGGCGCAGACGGTCGCGCAGACCGAGGCGGACAAGGTGATCAAGACCGCGACGATCGCGCGCGACGGCGCGATCCAGACCGCAACGATCGAGCGCGACCGCACGATCGAGATCGCGCGCATCACCACCGCGGTGCAGACCGCGCAGAAGTCGGAGGAGGAATCGACCGCGACGGCGGCGGCCAACGAGGCACGCGCGCTGGCTGTCCGCGCGGAGGAAAGCGTCGCCACCGCCAAGGCGACCGAGATCGCCAACCGCAACAAGAACGTCGCCGTCATTGCCGCGACGCAGCGCGCGCAGGAAGAAGCGGTACAGATCACCGTCGCCGCTTCCGCGGAAAAGGAAGCCGCCGAGGCTCGCGCCAGCGCGTTGCGCACCGAGGCGACGGCCGAGGCCGATGCGGAAAAGGCGAGGGCCGAGGGACGCGAGGCGGCGTTCCGCGTCGACGCGGCGGGTCAGGCCTCGATCAATGAAGCCACCAATATCCTGAGCGACGCGCAGACCGCGTTGCTCGTCCGCAAGGCGATGCTGGAGGCGCTGCCCGCGATCATCGCTGCCGCGGGCAAGCCGATCGAGAACATCGACCGTATCAGCATCGTCGACGCACGCGGCCTGCATGGCGACGCGCCCGGCGGCGATGCCGGAACCGGTGGTGGACAGGGCAATCTGGCCGACGCCGCCGTCGCCGCAGCGATGCGCTACCGCGTCGGTGGGCCGCTGATCGACGGGCTGATGGCCGAACTCGGGATCGCGGGCGGTTCGCTGAACGGCATGCTCTCGGGCACCCGCGCCGGCAGCGAGATTGGCGCCGCATCGAAGAAGGCACCGCCGAACGGAGCAGCGGGGGTGGTGAACGAGGCCGCATAGGTCGGGCTCGCTCCATCCGATCGGGCGCTTTGCTGCCTGCATCGTCCGCTCGCTCTGACCAAGACGTCGCTTGCGTCCAAATGCGATCGGCTAGTTCAGAGTGCCGGCGCCACCGTCGGAACTTGCCGCTTGAGCCCGCGCGTTGGAGCGTCGATAGCCTTGCGCGTGGCCAATGATCCCAAGATTCAACGCGCGATCCGGGTCGTGCTGGTGCTGCTGTTCGTGGCGGTGTTCGGCATGATCGCGCTCGCCGCCGCATTGTTGCGCGGCTGAGCGGGCGCTTTCACGCGAAACCGCGCCCGCGCGTAAGCGCGGACGCGATTGGTTCAGGCGGGCTAACTCAGTTGGCGCCCGAGGTCCGCACGTTGCCGTTGACGCCCGCCGGGTAGAAGCCGCCCGCGTTCACCGCCGTGCGGTTCTGGTAGACGACGTTCAGCACCTGCTGCGGCGTGCGGCCGAGCACCAGACCGTCCGAGTTGGTCGGCACCAGGTTGGCGGCGCTGGCATCGCCGATCCCCTGGTCGGTGTCGGTCGCGCCGTCGAGACCGTCGCGCGCGTCCGAGATCTGCTGGATGCGCGTGTAGATCGTTGGCGCGGCAAGCCCGCGCTGCCACAAGGCGGAGCGGATCACGCCGTCGTGGTAGCATTCGGTCGTCAGGATGCCTGCCGCCGCTTCGATATAGGCCTTGTTGGTGATCAACCGCGCCGAGCCGCGATAGGCGGTGACGCCCACGTCGGTCAGCAGGTACGAACCGATCAGGAAGTTCTCGTCACTAGCGAAGGGATCGAACGTGTCGCTAGCGCCGATGACGCCCGCCGCACGTGCCGCGGCGGTAAAGGCGCCAACGGCCGTACCGCCCGGCGTCGTCACGCTCGCCGACCCCGACAGGTTGATCGACGGTTGCGCGACCGCCGCACTGCCGAGCGTGGTGCGAAGAAAGGTCACGTGCGCGATCTCGTCGGCCGCGATCTCGCGCGCATATTGTGCCAGCACCTGGTCGGTGAAGTTCACCTGCCGTGCCGCACCCGTGCCCGATCCGGTGATCACGCTGCCCTGCGTGCCCGCACCCGTCTGCAGGCTGGCCGCGATCCCCTGACCCGTGGTGGCGTAAGCGTAATAGTTCGCCTCCAGATATTCGAGCTGGAGCGCGAAATTCAGGACATCATTGTCGGCCACCGTACCCGATGTGGGCGTAGGTGTCGGGGTCGGTTGCGGCGTCGGCGCGTAATTGTCGTCCTCGTCGCACGCGGCGAGCAGTGACAGGCCGCCGGTCATCACCGCGGCGCCGCCGCACAGGCGGATGAAGTTGCGACGGGCGCTGCGCTGATGCTCGGTGCGCTCGATCATGTCGACGAAGCTGGTTTCGTTGCTCATCTGAACGCCTCCCTCAGTTCGCGCCCGAACGCGTCAGCGCCGGGTTGGGGTTGTTGGTGCCATTGGGGAAGAAGCCGCCGGCGGTAACCTGATTGCGGGTCAGGTAGACGATGTTATGCACCTGTTCGGGGGTGCGGCTGAACGTGCGGCCGTTCGTATCGGTCGGCACGAAGTTGGACGCGGTCTGCCCGTTGATCGTGACGGGCGAGATACCCTGATCGTCGTCGGCGACGATCGTCGGCAGTGCACCGGAGGCCGAGTTGCGATTGCCGTCGAGCGTGTCGCGCGCGTCGGAAATCTTGTCGGCGTTGGTGCGCAGTGCGGGCGTGGCGACACCGCGCGCGTAGAGCGCACCGCGGATGATCCCGGCGTGAAATGCTTCGGCTGCCAGGATACCCGCCGCCGCATCGAGGATGTCAACGTTGCTGATCAGCGGCGACGCGCCCTGATAGGCGGTGACGCCCACGTCCTCGAAGATGTATGCGCCGAGCAGGAAATTATCGTCGCTGGCATAAGGGTCGAACACGCCGCCGCTCGCCGACAAGTCGATCCCCGCGGCGGTCGCCGCCGCGGTGAAGGGCCCGCCTGCCGCGCCCGATATGTTGATTGCGGGTTGCGCCACCGCGACCGTGCCGAGCGCGCTGCGCAACGAGGCGACGTGCGCGGCCTCGTCCGCTGCGATCTCGCGCGCGTACTGGATCACGGTTCGATCGGTCAGGTTGGCCTGGCGCCCGCCCGTCACCGCACCTTGCGTGCCCGTTCCGGTCAATTGCGCGGCGGGAAGACCCGCCCCCGTCACCGCATAGGTGTAGAATTGCGCCTCGAGATATTCGAGATTGAGTGCGAAATTGAGGATGTCGGTGTCGCTGGGCGCCGCGGTCTGCGCCGTCGCCTGCGTCGAGAAGCCCATCATCGCCGCGCCGCCCGCGGTCAGCGCACCGACGCTAAGCGCGTGGCGGAAGAACTCTCGCCGCTCCTCGCGACGTTTCACGCGTCGATCGAGCGCCTCGATCAACTCTACACTATCGGCCATTTCGGTGTCTCCTCACCTGCGCCGGCTCGCACGCTCACGATCACGCTTGACCGCGGCAGGACGACACCGATCATCCGCCCCAACGCGCGGGCAGAGGAGAAAGAGGCGCCGATCTGGTCGTAAACCGCTGTCAGAACGCCATATTTTGTACTGATCTCGATCATTGATCGCGCTCTTGCCCGCGATTGCTCGCGGCTGTTCTCGCCCCCGAGTTGCTGCTAAGCGCGCGCCTTCACCACCGCGTCCGTCCGCCTGTCAGGCCGACCGTGCCGGTGACGTTCATCCAGGATCACCATGACTTCGCCCCGCCGTACTTTCGCGATCATCTCCCACCCCGACGCCGGCAAGACGACGCTGACCGAGAAGCTGCTCGTGGCCGGCGGTGCGATCCACCTGGCGGGCGAGGTGAAGGCACGCGGCGCGAACCGGCGCGCGCGCTCGGACTGGATGAAGATCGAGCAGCAGCGCGGCATCTCGGTCACCTCGTCCGTCATGACATTCGAGCGGGACGGGATCACCTTCAACCTGCTCGACACGCCGGGGCACGAGGATTTCTCGGAGGATACCTATCGCACGCTGACCGCGGTCGATTCCGCGGTCATGGTCATCGACGCGGCGCGCGGGATCGAGGCGCAGACGCGCAAATTGTTCGAGGTGTGCCGGCTGCGCAGCGTGCCGATCATCACCTTCGTCAACAAGGTCGACCGCGAAGGCCGCCCGGTGTTCGAGCTGCTCGACGAGATCGCCGACATCCTGGCGCTCGACGTGGCACCGATGAGCTGGCCGATCGGCATGGGCGGCGAGTTCGAGGGCGTGCTCGACCTGGAGACGGGCGGCGTCAGCCGACCCGAGGGCGACAGCCGCAATTTCCAGGGCAAGGTCGACACCGACGTGACGCTGCCCGAGCGGTTCGCGGAGGAAGTCGAGCTGGCGCAGGCGGGGTACGCACCCTTCGACGCCGAGGCATACCGCAACGGAGACCTGACCCCGGTCTATTTCGGATCGGCGTTGAAGGACTTCGGCGTTGCCGAGCTGATCGACGCGCTCGCGCGCCACGCGCCGCCTCCGCGTCCGCAGCCGGCCGAGCCCGCGCCGATCGCGCCCAACGCGGACGAAGTGACCGGGTTCGTCTTCAAGGTGCAGGCCAACATGGACCCCAACCACCGCGACCGGATCGCATTCATGCGGCTGTGCTCGGGCACGTTCAAGCGCGGCATGAAGCTGACGCCGACCGGCCACGGCAAGCCGATCGCGGTCCACTCGCCGATCCTGTTCTTCGCGCAGAACCGGGAGGTTGCGGACGAGGCGTTCCCCGGTGACATCATCGGCATCCCCAATCACGGCACGCTGCGCGTCGGCGATACCTTGTCGGAACGCGCCGACATCCGCTTTACCGGCCTGCCCAATTTCGCGCCCGAGATCCTGCGCCGCGTCGCGCTCAAGGACCCGACCAAGACCAAGCAGCTGCGCAAGGCGCTGGACGACATGGCCGAGGAGGGCGTGACGCAGGTCTTTTATCCCGAGATCGGGTCGAACTGGATCGTCGGCGTCGTCGGGCAGCTGCAGCTCGAGGTGCTGATCAGCCGGTTGGAGGCGGAGTACAAGGTCGCCGCCGGGCTGGAACCCGCGCCGTTCGACACCGCGCGCTGGGTGACGGGCGAGGCGGCGGACCTGAAAGCCTTCGCCGACCTCAATCGCGGCGCGATGGCGAAGGACCGCGACGGCAATCCGGTGTTCCTGGCAAAAAGCGCGTGGGAGATCGGCTACGTTGCCGATCGCTATCCCAAGGTCCGCTTCAACGCGACGCGCGAACGTTAGGACGCCACTGGTGCTTGCCCGGCGGGCGTGTAGCATGGCGCCATGCTGCTCTCGCTCCTGCTCGCCGCCGTCCAGGCGCTGACCCCATCACCGCAGGCCACACCCGCCGCGCCGATCGCGACCCGCGCCGCCAGCACGCCGGCGACCACGGGCAGATGGCCGACGCGCGAGGCCGACTACATGCTGCACGACTTCGCCTTCCGCTCGGGCGAGCGGTTGCGCGCGCTCAGGCTCCATTACACGACGCTCGGCACCCCGCACCGCAATGCCGCGGGTGAGATCGACAATGCGGTGATGGTGCTTCACGGCACCGGCGGCACGGGCAAGCAGTTCCTCCAACCCCAGTTCGCCGACCGGCTCTACGGCCCCGGCCAGCCGCTCGACATCCGCCGCTACTGGATCATCCTGCCCGACAATATCGGGCACGGCGGGTCGTCCAAGCCCTCTGACGGCATGCGGATGGCATTCCCGAAATACGATTACGACGACATGGTGGCGGCGCAGCACCGGCTGCTGACGCAAGGGCTGGGCATCAAGCGGATGCGGCTGATCATGGGCACGTCGATGGGGTGCATGCACGCCTTCGTCTGGGGCGAGACATACCCGACGTTCGCGCGCGCGCTGATGCCGCTGGGGTGCGAGGTGGTGCCGATCGCGGGATTGAACCGCATGTGGCGGCAGCTCGCGATCGACGCGATCACCAGCGATCCGGCGTGGATGGCGGGCAAGTACACCGCGGAGCCGGCGCAGGGTATTCGCGGGGCGGCGTCGCTGCTGTTCGTCGCGGGCGGCGCGCCCTTGTGGATCCAGGCCAATTACCCGACGCGCGACTCCGCGGTGACCTACGCGCGCGAGCGGGTGGCGGCGTCGATCAAGGGGATCGACGCCAACGACCTGATCTACCAGCTCGACGCGTCGCGGAACTACGATCCGTGGCCGCGGCTGGAGGCGATCACCGCGCCGACCGTGTGGATCAACTCGGCCGACGATTTCATCAACCCGCGCGGGTTCACCTACCCGGCGGAGGGCGTGAAGCGGATGAAGGATGCCACGTTCCGGCTGATCGCGGAGACGCCGGAGACGCGCGGCCACGGTACGCATACCTGGGCGAAGTTCTGGGAAGGCGACCTCGCCGCACTGTTGAAGCGGACCGAGTAGCTTGCGGCACGATGGCGCGACTTCTACCGCGGCGACCATGATCCGCTTCCTCGCCGCCGCCCTGCTCACGCCCCTGCTCGTCGCCCCTGCTACCGCGCAACGTGCCGATCGTGCGACGCCGGGGTGGGTGCGGGTGCGGCTGGAAACCGCGGACGGCCCGATGGTGATCGCGCTGGCGGCGAAGAAGGCGCCGGCGACCACCGCCAATTTCCTGCGCTACGTCGACGACGGGCGGTTCGACGGCGTGTCGTTCTACCGCACCGCGAAGAACAAGCGCGACCCGCGCTACGGCTTCATCCAGGGCGGCATCCGCACCGACGCGCGCCGTTTCCTCGACACCATCCCGCACGAATCGACCAAGAAGACCGGGATCAAGCACCTCGACATGACAATCTCGATGGCGCGGATGGGGCCGCCGGGGTCGGCCAACGGCAATTTCTTCATTACCGTAGGCGCGCTGCCGTCGATGGACTGGAGCCCGAGCAATCCGGGCTACGCCGCCTTCGGTCGCGTCGTCGGCGGACAGGCGACGGTGCGGCGCATCCTGGCCGAGCCGGTCGGCGGGCAGATGCGCGGCACGCTGATGCTGCGCCCGGTGCGCGTCAACCGCGCGGTCAGGCTCGACGGCAAGCCGCAGCCCACCGGACGCCCGCGGCCGTGGCTGATCGAGCGGCGGCGTGATGGCTGAACCTTCGCGGACTACGGCTCGTTGAGGCGGGCGAAGGAGACGATGCGATGCCCGACCAACCCAACAAGCCCGGCGGTGATTTCGAGCGCGACGACAAGGTGCGCTCGGTCGAGGACGAGCAGGCGGTGAAGAACCAGGGCCAGACCAAGCCCGAGGATTATCCCGAGCCCGCGAGCGGCGACCAGGTCGAGTGATCCGCCGCCGGCTGGTCGTGACCGGCCGGGTGCAGGGCGTGTTCTTCCGCGACTGGACGGCCGGACAGGCTCGCGCGCTCGGGCTCGACGGCTGGGTGCGCAACCGCGCCGATGGTTCGGTCGAGATGGTCGTCGCGGGCGCGACCGAGATGGTCGAGGCGATGATCGCGCGGGTGCGGCAGGGCTCGCCCGCGTCGCGCGTCGACGACGTCGCGGTTAGCGAGGACGTGTCGGGCGATCGGCTCGACGGTTTCGTGAAGCGCGCGACCGTCTGACCGCGCGTCAGAACCCCGACAGGAACGCCGCGACATTGTGCCCCAGCGCGTCGATCGCGTAGCCGCCCTCCATCACGATCGCGGTCGGCAGCCCGGCCGAGGCGATGTCGCGCGCGAGCAGCGGGTAATCGTCGGTGCGCAGGCGAAAGCTGCTGATCGGATCGCCCTCCCACGTGTCGGCGCCGAAGCTGACGAGGAGCAGCTCGGCACCGAAGTGCGCGATCGCCTCCAGCGCCGCTCCTTGCGCGGCGCGGAACGCGTCGAGGCACGTGCCCTGCGGCAAGGGCAGGTTGAGCGTCGTGCCCTCGCCCGCGCCCTCGCCGACCTCATCGGCATGGCCCCAGTAGAAAGGGTAATCGGTCGCCGGATCGGCGTGGATTGAGGCGTAGAAGACGTCGCCGCGTTCCCAGAAGATATCCTGCGTGCCGTTGCCGTGGTGATAGTCGATGTCGAGTACCGCGACCTTTGCAATGCCGGCCTCACGCGCCGCCTGCGCTGCGACTGCCGCCACGTTGATGTGGCAGTAACCGCCGCAATAATCGCGCCCCGCATGGTGGCCGGGCGGGCGGCAGAGCGCGAAAGCGGCGCGATCGCCCGCCATCACCGCGTGCGTCGCGGCGAGCGCCGATTGCGCGCTGGCGTATCCCGCCGCCCAGGTCTGTGTCGTCAGCGGCGTGGTCGCATCGAACGCGTAGCGGCCGAGCAACGCGTCGATTCGTGACAGCGCGAGCGGGCGGCGGCCGACGATCGGGAAGGCGTAGGGGATCGCCTCACCGACGCGCCCCGCTTCCTTCCACAAGTGCGCGGCGTCGCGCAGGAAGGCGAGATAGTCGGGATCGTGCACGGCCTCGATCGGCTGGACACCGTGGTCGTGTGGCTCCTCCGCGCCGCCGATCGCATCGAGGATCGCCTGCGCACGCGACGGCTTCTCGGCGTAGTCGGTGAAGGCGCCGTTGTGCAGTTCCTGCGCGGGCGCGTGGCGGACTTGCGCGGGCGAGAAGAAGCGCCTCACGCGCGGGCTGCGCGCGGCTGGAAGGTCACTAAGGTCACACCCCTACGCATGTGTGCGCGAGGGGTGCGACGTTCGGCGGGGCGAATGAGGGTCATGGCACCACCATGCCACGCACGCGCCGCGTAGGACATCTGTCTCAGGCGACTGCTATCCGACGTCGCTCGACCGCGAGCGTTAGCGCCCAGATCGCGAGTCCGCCGAGCGCCAGCGCACTGCCGACATAGCCGGTCGACGCCCAGCCGTAGCCGCCCGCGATCGCGAGGCCACCTGCCCACGGGCCGATCGCGTTGGCGACGTTGAAGGCGGAATGGTTGAGCGCGGCGGCAAGACCCTGCGCACCGCCCGCCACGTCCATCAGCCGCGTCTGGAGCACGGTGGCGAGCGCCCCGCCGCAGCCAATCGCGAACACGCAGGCGGTGATCGCGGCGAGGTTGCCGCTCGCCCACGGATAGAGTGCGAGCACCGCGGCCGACCATAGCAGCAGCACGCCCGCGGTCGGCATCAGCGCGCGGTCGGCGAAACGCGGCACGAACAGATTGCCCGCGGTCATGCCGACGCCGAAGACCGCCAGCACCAGCGGCACGACTGCGTTCGACGCGCCCGTGACCTCGGTCAGCGTCGAGGCGAGATAGGTGTAGACCGCGAACAGTCCGCCGAACCCGATCGCGCCGATCGCGAGCGTCAGCCACACCTGCCCATTACGCAGCGCGGCGAGTTCGCGCAGCGGGCTGGCATCGCGGTCGGGCCGGTCGTGCGGCGCGAAGGCGGCGACCAGCGCGGCGGTGGTGAGCGCCAGCCCCGCGACCACGCCGAAGACGTAGCGCCAGCTGAGCCATTGCCCGAGCATCTTGGCGAGCGGCACGCCGACGATCGTGGCGACCGTCAGCCCCAGCATCACGCGCCCGATCGCGGTCGTGCGCCGCTCGGGCATCAACGACGCGGCGACGAGCGCGGCGACCCCGAAATAGGCGCCGTGCGGCAGCCCGGCGAGAAAGCGGAAGGCGAGCATCGCGTCGTATCCCGGTGCCATCGCCGAGAGCGCGTTGCCGACCGCGAACATCAGCATCAGGATGATCAGCGCGGTGCGGCGCGGCAGCTTGGCCAGTGCCACCGCGAGCACCGGCGCACCGACGACGACGCCCAGTGCATAGGCGCTGATCAGGTGTCCGACCGCGGGCGCGTCGACCGCCAGCCCGCGCGCCAGATCGGGCTCTAGGCTCATTGCCGCGAACTCGGTCGTGCCGATCGCGAAGCCGCCGACCGCGAGTGCCAGATGGACGACGCCGACGGGCGCGGCGGGTTTCAGCGTTGAGGTGGGTGTATGTTGCTGCATTGCAGCATCAGATGCGGGTTGTGGCGACGAGGTGCAAGATAGCTGCGGTTTGCTGAGGACGTAGTTCTTTCGTGGCGAGGCCGCCGCGGGCAAAGCCCGCGTCGTCGGACGGGTTCGGCTGGTGCCGACCCGCCGGCCGGCTCGGCCGTCGCGCCGCTATGCGCGCACCGGCGCGGACGTTGCCGCGCCTACGGCCTCACCGATTAGTTTGCGGCTGTTCTCCACCCCGTACAGCTTGATGAAGCTGCCCATCCGCGGCCCCTGCGACGATCCCAGCAGCGTCTCGTACAAGGCCTTGAACCAGTCGCGCAGCGAGTCGAACCCGCCGGTCTTGCCGATTTCGTAGACCTCGTTCTGGATGTCCTCCGCGCTCGCATCCGCCGGCAGCGCAGCGAGCGCGGCGTCGAGGCGCTGCAACGCCTCGACCTCCACGCCCTCGGGCGCGCGGCGCTTGAGCGTTGGCGCGATGAAGTCACGGTGATAGGCGAGCGCGTGGCCGATCAGCCGGTCGAGCTCGGGATAGCGCGCCGCCGACGCGTCGGGGACGTAATTGGCGAGATAGGCCCAGACCTGATCGGGCGTCGCGCCCTCGCCCATCACGCCGACGAGGTTGAGCAGCAGCCCGAACGTGACCGGCAGCTCGCCCTCGGGCAGCTTGCCATCGTGGATGTGGTGGACCGGGTTGCCGAGCCGTTCCTTGATCGCCTGACCCGCGTAATTGCCGCGGAACTGCCAATATTCGTCCACCGCGCGCGGGATCACGCCCATGTGGAGCTGCTTGGCCTTCTTCGGCTCGCGGTAGGCGTAGAAGGCGAGGCTTTCCTCGGGTCCGTAGGTCAGCCATTGCTCGAGGCTGAGACCGTTGCCCTTCGACTTGGAAATCTTCTCGCCATTCTCGTCGAGGAACATCTCGTAGTTGAAGCCCTCGGGCGGGCGCCCGCCGAGCACGCGCGCGATCTTGGACGACTGCGTGACCGAATCGATCAGGTCCTTGCCCGCCATCTCGTAATCGACGCCGAGCGCGACCCAGCGCATCGCCCAGTCAACCTTCCACTGCAGCTTCGACATGCCGCCGAGCGCGCTCTGTTCGACGCGCTCGCCCGTTGCCGGATCGGTGAAGGCGATCGTCCCCGCCTCCGCGTCGATCACCTCGACCGGCACCTGGAGCACGATGCCGCTCACCTGGCTGATCGGCAGAATCGGCGAGTAGGTCGCGCGGCGCTCGGCGCGGAGCGTCGGCAGCATCACGTCCATCACGCCCTGATAGTGGCGCAGCACACCCCTCAGCGCCTCGTCGAAGCGGCCTTGCGTGTAGTAATCGGTCGAGGAGACGAACTCGTAATCGAACCCGAAACGATCGAGAAACTCGCGCAGCATCGCGTTGTTGTGCGCGGCGAAGTTGTCGAACTTGCCGAACGGATCGGGGATGCGCGTCAGCGGCTTGCCGAGGTGCTCCGCCAGCATCGCGCCGTTCGGCACGTTGTCGGGCACCTTGCGCAGGCCATCCATGTCGTCGCTGAATGCGACCAGCCGCGTGGGTTGATCCGACAGCGCATGGAATGCCTGGCGCACCATTGTCGTGCGCAGCACTTCGTTGAACGTACCGATATGCGGCAGTCCCGAGGGACCGTAGCCGGTTTCGAACAGCACCGCTTCGCCACCGGGCTTGCCGTTGGGATAGCGTTTGAGGAGCTTGCGTGCCTCCTCGTACGGCCAGGCCTTGGACTCTAGGGCGGCGGTTCGCAGTTCGTCGTTCATGGTGCGGTGCGACGTAGCGATAAGGTCGCGCGAGCGCTATATGCGCGAACACAATGGCTTGGTGGTCCGCGCTTCTCCTGTTCCTCGTCACCGTCGTGCTGATGGAGGGTTTCGCCTACGCGATGCATCGCTGGGTGATGCACGGACCCGGCTGGTTCCTGCACAAGAGCCACCACCGTGCGCGCGACGGGCATTGGGAACTGAACGATCTCTACGCCGTGATCTTTGCGGTGCCCTCGATCGCGATGATCTATGGCGCGCTGCATTACGGCTGGTGGCCGGGGTTCGTGTGGATCGGCGCAGGCGTCGCTGCCTACGGCATGATCTATTTCGGTTTCCACGACGTGATCGTGCATCGCCGCGTGCCGACGCGCTACCTGCCCAAGGGCGCGTACATGAAGCGGATCGTGCAGGCGCACCGATTGCACCACGTGGTCGAGACGCGCGAAGGCAATGTCAGCTTCGGCTTCATCGTCGCGCCGCGCCCCGAGGACCTGAAAGCCGAGTTGAAGCGGCGCGGACGCAAGGGATTGCGCCAGTCGACCGTGCCGCACGCGTCGATCTTTGCCGAAGATTAACCCTTAGCGGCGCATGACGGCGGCATGGAACCCGCCATCCCGATCCCCGCGCCTTCCGAGTTGGAGGAACATCGCCACTCGCTGCGTCGCGCGGTGAAGATGAAGGCGCACCTGCGCGACCGCGGCAACACGCGATTCGAGATCGACGTGGTCGACCTGTCGGCTACTGGCTTTCGCGCGCAGACGAGTTTCACGCTGTGGCCGGGGACGACGGTGTGGCTGACGCTGCCTGGCCTCGCCGCGCTAGAGGCGGTGGTCGCGTGGCGGGACAAGTTCCGTTACGGCTGCGCTTTCTCGAAGCCGCTGCACCCCGCGGTGCTGGAGCATATCGTGGCGCTCGGCGAGCGGTAAGCGCGACCGCGTCGCGCTGTTCGCGCAGCGAACCGCTCGCCCTGCCTGCGGGGCGGCGCAGCCGAACCTGGCCGAGGACGCGGGCTTTGCCCGCGTTTCTTTTTACCCTTCTCTCAAGCGCACCTCACGGTGGGGTAAGCGAGAAGAAGGCCCACGCGGGCAAAGCCCGCGTCGTCGGTCGGATCAGGCTTGCGCCTGTCCGCCGGCCGTGCCGGCGGCTGCGCTGCGCGCACCGGCGCGGACGTGGCCGCGCCTGCCGCCGTCAGTCAAACAAGCTACTGACACTCGTCTCATCCGCAATCCGCTTGATCGCCTCGGCGAGCAACGGCGCGATCGTCAGGTGGCGGATCTTCGCGGCCTTCCCGATCGACTCGTGGTTGCCGATCGAATCGGTGATCACCAGCTCGCGCAGCGCCGACCCCTCGACGCGGGCCACCGCGCCGCCCGACAGCACGCCGTGCGTGACATAGGCGACGACATCCTCCGCCCCCGCCTCACGCAGCGCCGCCGCCGCGTTGCAGAGCGTGCCGGCCGAATCGACGATATCGTCGATCAGCACGCAGAAGCGCCCTTCAACATCGCCGATGATGTTCATCACCTCCGATTCGCCCGCGCGCTCACGCCGCTTATCGACGATCGCGAGCGGGGCGTTGTCGAGCCGCTTCGACAAGGCGCGCGCACGCACGACACCGCCGACGTCGGGCGAGACCACCATCAGGTTCTTGTCGCCAAAACGCGTGCGGATGTCCGCGCTCATCACCGGCGCGGCGAAGAGATTGTCGGTGGGGATGTCGAAGAAGCCCTGGATCTGCCCGGCGTGGAGGTCGACCGACAAAACTCGGTTGGCGCCCGCGGTGGTGATCAGATTGGCGACGAGCTTGGCTGAGATCGGCGTGCGCGGCCCGGGTTTGCGGTCCTGCCGCGCGTAGCCGAAATAAGGCAGCACCGCGGTGATCCGCTTGGCCGACGCGCGCTTGCACGCGTCGATCATAATTAGCAGCTCCATTAGATTGTCGTTCGCGGGATAGCTGGTCGACTGGAGCAGGAACACGTCCTCGCCGCGAACATTTTCCATGATCTCGACGAAGATCTCCTCGTCGGCGAAGCGGCGCACCAGCGCCTCGGTCAGCGGCACCTCGAGATAGTCCGAGATCGCGGTGGCGAGCGGCAGGTTGGAATTGCCCGTCAACAGCTTCATGGTCGAATACCCTTTCGCGCGCCGGCTTTAGCCCCCGTGGACGCGATGGCAATGGGTGCGTGCGGTACCTTGGCGGCGGCCCAACCATCTGGCGCAGATGGAGGCAGTTGATGTCTGCTATCGCGCAATTGCAATCATTCGCATACCAGCTACGCTGACGGGATGTGGCAAGTCATAGTAACGGGTCTATTCGCATCGCTCCAGGTCAGCCAAGGCTTACGAGATTCGAACTCCAGTGCAACGAGACCGCCTACGCGCAACGATATGCGTGATATAAAAATCAAGGTAGCTGGACGTTCAACTTACCAAAATCAAAAGGTCCATTTGCTTGAGAGAGCAAGATTTTACAGCTCAGTTACACGAGCTGGCAGCAGGCAGATAATTGGAGTTTTCCTGGCCACGAAAAACAGAGAAAGAGACAAGGTAGATACTAGATATAAATGGACATTTACGCCCGGAGACTACCTAGTTACAGCCGATAAGTTGCCGGTTATGTACTCGGCAAGCGCAACCGGATGCGCGTTTTATGTCTTCTTTTATGATCCAAGAAGGAAAGCTATTACCTCTGACTATTGTACATAGCGCTTTATCAGGTGACATCTTACATCCGACATTCGCTATCCGCTAGACAAGCACGCCCGGACCACCAACCTGTTCACCGCCCCTGCGCGCGCCAGCGTTGGATGGTGCGCTGGACGATCTGATCCTCGTCGCCCGATTCGCGCCATAGCTCGGTGAAGCTCGGGTCCGCCGACGCCGGACGCTTCGCGGGCTCGAGCGTGTCGAGCGCGATGCGCATCGGGATCGAGACGCCCTCGCCGCAGATGATGCACTCGCGGTTCCTGAGCGCCGGGATCGAATCGAGGAAGCCGCGCGCGCCTTCGGGCATCGCGGCGCGGACGAACGCCTGATCGCGCTCGTTGTTGAGCCGCATCGCGATGATCGTACCGCACTGCGACAGCACGCCCTCGGCCAGGTCCGACGGGCGCTGCGTGATGAGGCCGAGCGAAACGCCGTATTTGCGGCCTTCCTTGGCGATCCGGCCGAGGATGCGCGACACTGCGCTCTGCCGGTCGCGGTCGGACGGCACGTAGCGGTGCGCCTCCTCGCAGACGAGCAGGATCGGGCGCTGCGGCTCGTTGCGCGACCAGATCGCGAAGTCGAATACCATCCGGCTCAGCACCGCGACCACGACCGCGGTGATCTCGCTCGGCACGCCCGACACGTCGATGATCGAGATCGGCTTGCCGTCGCCCGGCAGGCGAAAGATGCGCGACACGAACGCCGCCATCGTGTCGGCGACGAGCATGCCGGAGAACATGAAGCCGAAGCGCGGGTCGGCCTTGATCTCCTCGATCTTGGTCTTCAATCGCAGGTAAGGCGCGGTTGAGCCGGCGCGGTCCATCTTGCCCATCTCCTGCTGGATCAGCTGCAAGAGGTCGCTGAGCAGATACGGCACCGGTGCGTCGACGGTCAGCTTGGGGATCTCCTGCCCCAAGCGCCCCTTGGCGCGCGCGGCGAGCAGGCATTTGGCGAGGATGTCGGCGTCGACCTGCCGGTCGGCACCGCTGGAGGTGAGCAGCACCTCGCAATGCTCCTCGAAATTCATCAGCCAATACGGCATCTGCAGGTTGTTGACGTCGTACAGCGCACCGTTGCCGCGGAACGCCGCGCCATACTCGCCGTGCGGGTCGATCATCACGATATGGCCCTGCGGCGCCAGCGCGCAGATGCGGTGCAGGATCAGCGCCGCCGAGGTCGACTTGCCGGTACCGGTCGAGCCGAGCAGCGCGAAATGCTTGCCCAGCATCGCGTCGACGTAGAGCGCGCCGCGGACGTTGTCGGTCGGGTAGACGTGCCCGACCTCGACCACCGCACGCTCGTCGGCGGCATAGACCTGCGCCAGATCGTCGCCGGTGACGGGGAACACCTCGCTGCCCGGCATGGGATAGCGGGTGACGCCGCGGCGAAACTGGTACAAACGGCCGGTCAGCTGCTCCTCGTCGCCCTCGCCGACGAAGTCGACCGCGGCGACGACCTGCCCCGCGCCACCGGGTGCGAGTTTGAGCGAGCGGATGCTGGCGAGCAGCCAGGTCGAGCCGACGCGCACCTTGATCTGTCCGCCGACCTGCCCCGCGGTTGCGAGCACAGGGTCGGCGTGCTGCGACAGCGGCGTCAGCGCGGCGAGGTCGAGCACCATTTCGCTGCGCGCGCCCGCGACCTCGAGCACATAGCCGATCGGCTCCGCGGCCGCGCAGACACTCGCCTGCGCCACCGCGGCAGCGAAGAAATGCGATGCGGGTTGATCGTTCATGCAGGCACGCCGTTCATGGCGAGCAGTGGTAAGCCGATAGTGTAAATTTTGCGTGATCGTGTCCGAAACGGAGCTGATCTCCGTGGCTTACGTCCTGCGCGCGATTCGCCCCGCGCCCCAGCCGAGCAGCGCCGACAGCGCGACCGCGGTCAGGCCGTAGAGGATCGCGTGGCGATCGGCGGCGCGGGTCACGAAGCGTTCGAACCCGGTCTTGCGCACGTCGATGTCGCGCACCGCGGCGGCGAGCACGCGCCCGTCGCGGATCAGGAAGGTTTCGGCGGTGAAGCGCCCGGTCGGCACGCGCGCGGGGATGGTCAGGCGCGCGCGGTAGAGCACGCCCCCGGTAATCTCGACCGCGCCCGGCGCCTCGACGAACAGCCCGGTGCGGCGACGCTGCTCGACCAGCCCGGCGGTGAAACGGTCCTGCACCGCCGCGGGCGCGTTCGACGCCGGCGAGAGTTGCAGGCTGCCCAGCCCCAGTTCGTAGATCGCGCGGGTGCGTTCATCGACCAGCTTGTCGATCGGGCGCGACGAGGCGATCGCGTAGAAGGACGGTGCCGAGCGATAGCGCAGCGCCTCCGCATTGACCCAGATGCCGGCAACCTTCTCCTTTTCGCGAATGACGATCGACTGCGCCGGGCCTTTCAGGACGATCACGACATCGGTGCGATGCCCCGGCTCGGGCAGGCGACCGCCCGGATAGATGATCGCACCGAACAGCAGCAGCTCGGCGCCGGTGAAGCTGTACTTGATCTCGATATCGCGCTGCGACACGTCGGGGACCAGCGTCGGCTTCGCCTGCGCCATCAGCAGCGGCGCGGCGAGCAGCAATGCGACAGATGCGAAACGCGCGCGCCTCACGATAACTCGACGGTGTAGATTTCATCCGGCCGCCACGCCAGCCCGAGTGCGACGCGCAGGCACACCAGCAGCACGACGACCGCGAGTGCCAGGCGCAGATATTCGGGCCGCGCGCGATTGGCGAAGCGCGCACCGACCTGCGCGCCGACGACTGATCCGATCAGCAGCAGTCCAGCAAGCACGATGTCGACCGCCTTGGTCGTCGTCGCGTGAACCATCGTCGCGATCATAGTCACGAACAATGTCTGGAACAGCGAGGTGCCGACGACCACCGCGGTCGCCATGCCGAGCAGGTAGATCATCGCGGGCACCAGGATGAACCCGCCGCCGACACCCAGCAGCACCGTCAGCATGCCGATCCCGAAGCCGAGCAGCAACGGGGCGAGCGGCGAGATGTAGAGCCCCGAGGCGTAGAAGCGCGTCCGCCACGGCAGGCTGGCGACCAGCGGATGGTGCCGCCGCCGCCTGGGCCGCGGTGCCGCCGCGCCGTGCAGCACGCGAATCGAGCGGATCGCCTCCGTCGCCATCAGCGTGCCGATCCAGCCGAGCAGCACGACGTAGATGATGCCGATCACCGTATCGATCTGCCCCGATGCCTGCAGGAACCGGAACACGAACGCGCCCGCCATCGTGCCGCCGACACCGCCCGCGACCAGGATCGTGCCCATCTTCACGTCGACGCCGCCGCGGCGAAAATGCGCGAACACGCCCGACACGCTCGCACCCGTCACCTGGCTCGCCGATGATGCCGCCGCGACGGTCGGCGGGATGCCGTAGACGATCAGCAGCGGCGTGGTCAGGAACCCGCCGCCGACCCCGAACATGCCCGACAAGAGCCCGACACCCGCCCCCAGCGCGATCATCACCAGCGCGTTCACCGACAGGTTCGCGATCGGCAGGTAGACGTCCATGTTCGCAGGGTTAGTCGTTTCGCACGCTGCGCGAAAGCAGTGCGTGCCCGCTCACGCAGCTGCCCGTCAGAAGTCGGCGCCGAGCGACAGCACCGCGCCCGACCCCGGCCGCGCGTGGCCGGCAACCCGCTCACGCCACTGCACGCCGATGCGCAACGCCTGCCGCGCGACCGGAAGCACGAGCACCGCCGAGGGGCCGACATCCAGCCGCGCCGCGCCGCGCTGTGCCGCGCCCCACGCACCCAGCCCGAGTTCGACGCGCGTGCGTCCACGCGCAGCGATGGTGCGGGTCGCGACCAACGCGCCGTCGACGTACGCGTCGGCTTGGCTACGCGCGACTACGCCTGCCTGCACGTAGCCATCGGCGTGAAAACCGGCGCCGAGCGGCAGCGCGCTGACTCCGCCGATCAACCCGAGCGCGGGTCCGCCGCGAAGATTGGAGATGCCGACACGCTGTTCGGCGACGATGCGGACTGGCAACCTCGTCGATTGCCACTCGATCCCAAACGCCCCCTCCTGCTGCCGCGTGCCGAGTGCCGCGGCAACGCGCGCGACTGCGGCAAGCCGCCCGCGCGCATCCAGCCGGTACGCGACCCGCGCACCGACCTGTCCGCCGCCCAGCTGCGGTGTCGCCACGCCGCCCGCGTCGCCGCTGCCGCGCACCAGCGCCCATGCGCTGCCCGACCAGCGCGTTCGCGCGGGGAGCGCTGGGGCGACCGGTCTCGCTGCATCATCGCCGGTGGGGAGCGCATGCTCGATTGGTGACGGGACAAGGGCAGCAGCTTGGACGGTGCCGGCAATCGGCATCGATGCCGTATCAATTGCCAAAGTAACGCGATCAGACGGTGTGGCCAGCCACACCCGCGGCGTGATTGTTGGTCGAGGCGCAACGCCGCCATGCGCGATCAGACGCACGACTGGGATCAGAGGTGAAGCCGGCCTGAACGTCGCGACCGCACCGGTCCCGACCGGCCGCCCGCCGCGCGCGGCCACCGTCCGCTCGGCCATTGGGTCACCCAACAGCAGCGCGATCCGCGCGCCGGTCCAGCCGCCCACCACGATCATCAGGAACCGCAGCGGTCGCCCGTCGCCACCGAACCCGCGCGCCACCACGCCGCGTGCTACCGGCGCGGTAGCGGTCACCCGGCGGTCGGCAGCACGTCGGGGAAGCGGTGCACGGTCTTGTCCCAGCGCGGCGCACGGCCCGCGAGCATTCCGGCGTAGCGCACCACCGCGCGCCTGGCGGCGAGCAGCGCGATGATGTTGCCCAGCACCGCGCGCGGCACCGAACGTACTCCCTCGCGCCAGCCATGTTCGTGCGCGGTCGCGCGCGCGCGCACCAGTAGCCGCCACGCGAGCAGCACCGCGTTGATCGACAGCAGGGCGGCGAGCAGATCGGTCACGCCCGGCGGCGCGTCGCCGATCAGCAGGTGCCCCAGCATCGACGCACTCCAGGCGACGAGTGCGAGGTAACCGGCGGCGAGCGTCAGCACCGCCAGCGGCGCGCGACGATCGCGCATCCGCATCCACAGCTCCGCCGCGCGCTTGCTTCCGCCCCAGCCGGTACGATCCCAGCCGGCGAGCGCGATGCCCGTCATCCAGCGGGCCTTCTGCACCACGGCGGCGCGGATCGTATCGGGAAAGAAGGCGCGAATCGCGACCAGCGCGCCGTAGGCATCGCGGACGCGCACGAAGCAGCTGCGAAGGCCCAACTCGGCGACGCGCAGGCCCAGCTCGTAATCCTCGGTCAGGCTCGCCGGCTCGAACGGCGCATCGCCGGTCTGCGCCGCCAGCCGGTCGAGCGCATCGCGGCGGATCGCGCAGCCGACCCCTGCGAGCGGCATCGCCGCGCCCAGCGCGGTGCGCACCGGCAGCGCGATCGCGTGCGCCAGCGCGAACTCATCGGCGTAGTGCCCGGTCACCATCGGCGAGGCGGGATCGATCAACGGGACGACGGGCAGCTGCACCAGCGCGTGGCTTGCCAGATGATGCTCGACCACGCGCAGTTCGGCCGGGTGGAGCACATCCTCCGCGTCGTGCAGGATGACCGCGCGCGTGGTTGTGCCCGCCGCGGCATCGTCCACGACCAGCGCGCGCCATAGCGTGTTGAGGCAGTCCGCCTTGGTGGTCGGACCTGCGCGCGGTCCTACCACCAAGATAACGCGGCGATCGACGCGCGCGACGGCGCGGACGGCCGAGATGCTGCCGGGATCGTTCGGGTAGCAGCCGACGAAAATGCGATAGTTCGGATGCTCGATACGCGCGAGCGCGGCTCGCAGCATCGCGCCGATCACAGCGCGTTCGTCCCACGCGGCAACGAAGATCGCCAGCCGCTCGCCACCGGATTTGGGCAATTGATCGAGCCGCGCCGCCGGACGGCGGTGGATGACATAGGCCAGATCGACGAGCAGGTCGTCGACACCGCCCAGCAGGAACATGACCGCGGCGAACAGCAACGCTTCGTGCAGCAACGCGTCGCACAGGTGCAGCGCCGCGGCGGCGATGCCATAGGCCATGTCGCCCCCCGACGATGGTGTCCCCGCCGCTGAATCTGCAAAATACGCAAGTGCCGCGCAAGCTGCGAAGATTTACGACTTTTCGCCGCTAAATTTCGCTGTTCGGACGTTTCGTGGCGGTTCGGCGTAGAACAAAAGTGGCGCAGCTACGTTCGCGCTTCGGTCCCTTTATCCCCCTTTCGGGACCAGTGCCGACCCAAGCCGGTACCGGCCGCGTCGTGGCGTATCCTACGGCGCGGCCAATCACGGGGAACGGAAAGGCGCGGACGATGCTGCCCGCGCCCTTCATCGCTACCAGTAGAAGTTGCGGATCACGTCGACCACAACACCGCGGCGCTGATCGACCAGGATCACGTCGTTATAGTGACGCACCCAGCGCGTGTACCCGCGCGCGGGAGGCAGGTGATAGCGCCAAGGATCGTTGATGATGTAGCGCGTGCCGAAATAGCTCGGCGCAATCCGTACGCCCGGACGAAAGCTCTGGTACCCGAACGGCGCGCGCCAGTTGCCGCGGGCGTAGAGCGCGCGGTTCTGCTGCCGCCACGACGACCAGTCGCCGCGGCCCCAGTTGCGGTCGCGGTCGGCGCGCCAGTCGTTGCCGTAACGCCCGCGCAAATCCTCGCGGTACTCGCGCCGCGCCTCGCGCAGGTCGCCGCGCTGATCGCGGACGTCATCGCGGTCGCCGTAGCGATAAGCCCGGTTCAGGTCGCGCTGCTCGCGGCGGATGTCCTGCCGGTCGCGGCGCAATTCCTCGCGCGACTGCGCGGTCGCGACGGCCGGCATCGCGGGGAGCGCGACGGCGGCGAGCAGGGCGGTGGTGATCAGACGACGCATCGAATTTGCTCCTCTTCACGAACCCGACCGGAACGAACCGGTGCGGGCATGAAGAGGGAATTAGGCTCGCGCGACTGAACGGCGCGGGAATGGGTTCGTCAGCGAAACGACAGCTTCGTGCGCATCACCCCACCGGGACCAAGACGCCCGTGGGCAAGCCTTACGGCTGGTCGCGACCGCCCGGACGACCGCCACCGGAACCGCCGCCCGCACCCGGCGCACCGACCGCGCCGATGTTGCCGAACAGTTCGGAGAAGAAGCTGCGGCTGCGGCCCAGCGTCGGCGTGACCTTCTTCGACGGAGAGATCGACGCCACCTGATCGACGCCCGACTTGCGGATCGCGGTGACGTTCCCGGCCGCATCGAAGCTGATCCGCATCGTCAGCTGGTCGATCGCCTTTGGTGGGTTGTACGCCAGGTTGCGGCTGTCGCGCGCGACATAATACCAGTCGCCCTGATTGAACTGGCTGGCAAAAGTCGGGTGGCCCAGCGTCGCCAGCACCGACTGGCGATTGTCGACACCCGGCTGGACCGAATTCACCAGATCGGCGTCGACGATATAGCCCTGATGCGAGCGCAGCGGCGTGCAGCCCGCGGCGAGCAGTCCGGCGGTGACGGCGAGAGGAAGAAGGAAACGCATGGACTCTCCGGCGGGCACGATTCGCGATCCGCACCCGATCGCGAACGCGCATCAACGAGGACGGACGCGTGCCCGAACGTGGACAGGTGCGGCCTTTGCCCCCAATATGCCCCGCGCGGGCGCGACACAAGCGCGCCGGCAACGACACCCCTATCTGATAAAGCGACGAGAAACCTTGGGCTGGCTGAAATCCCTGTTTGGCGGACGCGACCGCACCGCCGCGCTGCCGCTGTACGACGCGGTGATCGCGCGCGCGCGGGCGGAGCATTGGTATCTGGCGGGCGCGGTGCCCGACACGCTCGACGGGCGCTTCGACATGGTGGCGGCGGTGCTGGCGATGGTGCAACTGCGGCTCGAGCGCGACGAGGATGGCGCGGCTCCTTCCGCGATGCTGACCGAGCGGTTCGTCGACGACATGGACGCGCAGGTGCGCCAGATCGGATTCGGCGACATGGTGGTCGGCAAGCATGTCGGTCGGATGATGGGGATGCTGGGCGGGCGGCTCGGCGCCTATCGCGAGGGGATCGCTGAAGGCACGCTCGACGCCGCGCTGGTGCGCAACCTGTACCGCGGCGAGGCGCCCTCGCCGGAGGCCGTCGCGCACGTCCGGCGCGAATTGCTGTCGCTCCACGCCGCACTGGATCAGACGTCGATCCCCGAGCTGATGGAAGGACGCCTGCCGTGAGCGCGCCCGAGTTCAGCCGGGTCGAACGCCTCGATGCGATCGGATCGGAACCGCGCGAGGTGACCGTCAGCGCTAAGGAAGCGGAGCGCGCCGCGCTCGCCAGCCGCTTCGGCCTGCTCGCGATCGACCGGCTGGAAGGTCGCTTCACCGTGTGGCAGGAGGCGGCTGGCATCGGCGTGCGCGGACGCGTGACCGCGACCGTGACGCAGGCGTGCTCGGTCACGGGCGACCCGGTCCCGGCGCAGGTCGACGAGGAGGTGATCTTGCGCTTCGTCCACCCGGCCGGGGCGCGCGCGCCTGCGGGCGACGAGGACGAGCACGAACTCGCCGGCGAGGAGATCGACACGGTCGAGATCGAGGGTGGCGGCATCGACCTGGGTGAAACCGCCGCCGAGACGATGGCGCTGGCGCTCGACCCGTTCCCGCGCGCGCCCCGCGCCGCCGAGGTGCTGCGCGAGGCGGGCGTGATCAGCGAGGAAGAGGCGCGCCCCGCCAACCCGTTCGCGGCGCTGAAAGCGAAGCTGGGCGGCGACGCCTAGCCGCTATTTCGCCCCCTCGGCACGCGCGCCGATGATCATCTTGCGCGCGATCGTCCGCACCGCCTCGTCGTCCTTGGTCTCGTCGTGCGCCGGGTCGCCGAGGTGGTCTAGGCTACCTTCCAGATAGTCGAGCAGCCCGGGGTGCTTCGCCTCGACATATTCGATCAGCTTGAACAGCAGGTGCTCGCTCGCGATCTCGCGGCGGCGGGCTTGAACGGCGGTGTCGTCGGTCATGATGTGCTCTCTTGGCGTATGAGGCGGCACAACGCGCGGGCGCGAGGATCGGCGCAGGGAAAGCATATCGGCTTCGCGCACGAACCCTTCCGAACTAAAATGGGGGGCATGAGGCAGCGTGCGTGAGAATGCTTGTCCTGCCGCTCTCGGCTGGCGAGTTGCGAGGGCCGACGCGCTCGTCCGATGCGACGGGACTTATCGGCCCTGCTTTCGCTGCTTCTTCTCCAATCGATAGGCGATGCGCTGCCATTCCTTGAATGAATGGCATTCAAGATTTCCGGTCGTTTTGCGCTTGAGGCAGCTTACCGGCCCTTCGCCGACGTTCGGCTGGTTCATCATGCCCTGACTTCTGTTCACCAGAACCTGGCCGTTTCGTGTCGTACCGTTCGAGCGCGCGAAGACGGTCTGAGCCGCTGCCGGGGTCAAGGTCGTGATAGCGACTACAGTGGCGATCAAGAGGTCACGCATCGGCAGCTCCAGCGGATCGGGAAGCTTCACTGTCCCATGCTCCCGCAGCGATGTCGACAGGGCTCGTAACGTTTAGATCAGACGCAGACGATGCCCCGCTGGATCACCATGTCCGATCACGGGCAGCACCCTACAGCAGCGCCAGCTCGACCAACCGCCCGACCAGCACCGGCGGCATGGCGGCAACGCCGTCGCCCGTGTCGCCGCTCAGGTCCTCGGGTGCGTCGTGTGCCTCCAGGTAGCGCCAGCCCTGGTGTGCGCGGCGGGGGCGGGCGTGGATCAGCTGGAAGTCGGGCGAGAGATGGATCGCGACGCGACCGCCTTCCGCCTCGCCGAAGCCGGTGATCGGCGAGCGCGCGACGAGCTGGTGCTTGATGATCCAGTAGAGCGAGCCGCGCCCGGCGACCTCCTCGTGCCGCTTGGGCAGGTAGCGCGTCGTCAGGAACAGCTCGCCCGCCGCCGCGCGCGCCTTCAACCGGTCGGTCAGAACGTCGAGGCTCGCCGCACCGAACGCGACCTTGGTTAGATGTAGCGGTGGCAGGGACATGCCCCGCCGATGTGGGTCAGCCCGACAGCCCCCACAAGGCTGCGAGACCCAGGAACGACAGGAACCCCATCACGTCGGTCGCGGTGGTCACGAACACCGCCGAAGACACCGCGGGGTCGACGTTCGCCTTATCGAGCGCGACCGGCACGATCACGCCGACCAGCCCCGCGACCACGCTGTTGATCATCATCGCGATCGCGAACACGATCGAGAGCTGCAGGTGTCCGAGCACGAGGTAGCTGCCGACCGCCCCAACCGTGCCGAGCGCGACACCGTTGGCGAGCGCGATGCGGAATTCGCGGAACAGCATCCTGAGCGTGTTGGAACTGGTCAGCTGATTGGTCGCGAGCGCGCGCACCATGACCGCCAGCGTCTGCGTCCCGGCATTGCCGCCTAGCGCCGACACGATCGGCATCAGCGCGGCGAGCAATGCGAAGCGCGCGATCTCGCCCTGGAACAGCCCGACGACCGACGCCGACAGGATCGTCGCGCCGAGGTTCACCACCAGCCACGCGACACGCGTGCGCACGGTCAGCCGGATCGGCTCGTTGATGTCGCCCTCGCCCGCGCCCGACAGGCGAAGCACGTCCTCGCCCGCCTCCTGCTGGATGATGTGGACCACGTCGTCGACGGTGATCATGCCGACCAGCCGCCCCGACTGGTCGACCACGGCCGCCGAGATAAGCGCGTATTTCTGAAATCGGAGTGCGACCTCCTCCTGGTCCATGTCGACCGGGATCAGCGTCTGCTCGCGCTGCATCACGTCGGCCATCGCGATCCCGCGCGGCGTGCGCAGGATCCACGACAAGGCGCAGGTGCCGACCGGCTTGTGCGCGGGGTCGACGACGAAGATTTCCCAGAAATCGGTCAACAGCTCGTCGTGGCCGCGCAGATAGTCGAGCGTATCGCCGACGGTCCAATGCTCGGGCACCGCGACCAGGTCGCGCTGCATCAGGCGGCCGGCCGATTCCTCGGGATAGGACAGCGCCTCCTCGATCGCGGCGCGGTCGTCGGGCTCCATCGCGCGCAGGACCTCGCGCTGGTCCTCGACGTCCATGTCCTCGATGATCGCGACCGCGTCGTCGGTGTCGAGCTCGCTCGCGATGTCGGCGACCTGCCGCGCGTCGAGCGCGTCTATCAGCGCCTCGCGGACATAGTCGTTCATCTCCGCGAACACGTCGGCGTCGAGCTGGTCGGCGATCGCGGCGGCGAGGTCGCGGCGGCGGTCCTCGGGTGTCAGCTCGAACAGGTCGGCGATGTCGGCGGGGTGGAGCGGCGCGACGAGCGCGCGCGCGGCGTCGACGTCGCCCTCCTCTACCGCCTCCAGCACCGCGTCGACGAAATCGGGTTTGAGCCGGTCGTCCTCGTCGAGCTGATTGGGGGCGGGCTGATTGGTCGCAGCCTGTTTCGCGCCGGACTCATCGTCGCCCGCAAGCTGTTCGCGTTCGAGATCGGGAAGCTCGGTCTCGCTCATGTCGCGTGCCTCCCTGCTGTTCGTCGACCCGCGCGCCTTATCGCCGCCCCGCGCGATTGGCCATGCGTCATTTGCCCCCACGCGTTTGCCCGCGCGTTTGCCTCCCGATCGATGCGGCACTACCTGTGCGCACAAGAACACGAAAGGAACCTGTGTGGCCGATACCTTCAACACCCTGACGCTGACGCTCGACGGCGGCGACGTGACGATTCGCATGCGCCCCGACCTCGCCCCGGAGCACGTCCAGCGCATCGGCGAGCTCGCCAACGAGGGCTTCTACGACGGCGTGCCGTTCCACCGCGTCATCCCCGGCTTCATGGCGCAGGGCGGCGACGGCGGTAACCACAACGGCACCGGCGGCTCGAAGAAGCCGAATTTGAAGCAGGAGTTCAGCAAGGAGCCGCACGTGCGCGGCACCTGCTCGATGGCGCGGACGATGGACCCGAACTCGGCCAATTCGCAGTTCTTCATCTGCTTCGACGACGCGCGCTTCCTCGACAACCAGTACACCGTCTGGGGCGAGGTTACCGACGGCATGGAGCTGATCGACGCGCTGCCCAAGGGCGAGCCGCCGCGCGAGCCGGGCAAGATCGTCAAGGCGAAGGCGGAGTAATCCACCCAGGCTCGCTTCGCCTCATCCGGGGCGGCGGGCCGCTCAGTCGGTGCGCAGCGTCGCGATCAACCAGTCGCGGAAGATGCGCACCGGCTTCGTCTGCAAGGCGCGCGGGCGGCAGACGAACCAGTAGGAATAGGGGCTCTCGACCTCCAGTTCGAACAGGCGCACGAGTCTGGGATCGTTGGCGTCGTTGAAGTGGCTTTCGAGCATGAACGCGACGCCCAGCCCCTGCGCCGCCGCCTCCAACATCAGTGCGCCCGAATCGAAGTGGTCGACCGCCTTCGGTTCGATCTCCGCGATGGACGCACTGTGGCGCCAGGCGGTGAAATTGTCCGCCATGTCGCGGTGGAGCAGCACGGTGTGATCGGCGAGCTGTTCCGGGCGCAGCAGCGGGTCCGGTCCCTCGACCAGCGATTTTGCGCCGATCGCGTAGACCTTGTTGCGGTCGAGCCGCTCGGCATAAAGCGTCGGGTCAACCTCGCGCGCCAGCACGATCACCGCGTCGAGCCCCTCGCCCAGCCGCGAGATCGCGTTGCTGCCGGTGTCGACGTCGAGGTGCAGCTCGGGCCGCGCCGCACGCAATTGCGCCAGTTTCGGAAACAATCGCTGCGAGGCGAACAGCGGCAGCACGCCGAGCCGGAGCCGCAGCACCTCACCCCCGCTGGTCATCGATTCGACCGCGTCCGACAGGCTGTCGAGCGCGGGCGCGATCGCGGCGAGCAACCGGTCGCCGTCGGCGTTCGGCGCCATCGCCTGATGCCGGCGATCGAACAGCGGGCGGCCGAGGAAGCGTTCCAGCGTCTGGATCCGCCGGCTGAGTGCGGGTGCTGACAGCGCGAGTTCCGCCGCCGCTGCCTTGATCGAGCCCAACCGCGCGACCGCGACAAAGGCTTCGATGGCAGTGAGCGGGGGCAGGCGACGCATGGGCAGTCCGTCTTGTCGCGAGACGCCGGAGCATGTCAGGCGATTGTTGTTTCTGCAATCGTATACGACCCTTTTCGCACTTGCAACATGATCTGCTGCGACGCAAAAAGGACGGGCCTTTCAGGCATCCTCTCCTAAAAACTTTCACGGGCCGGTCATCTGATCGGCCCTTTTTTTTGCCTGCGCGAGACCAGTCGCGTCGTCGGCACCTGCTCGCAATCGGGAACCTGCCGCCTATCTCCTGCGCTCGACGCTTTCGAGCGAGTGAGGGACGAATGGCCGACGCCGAACAACCTACCAAATTGCAGGTCGCGAACGCGCGGCCCGAAGACTCGGGGCGCGGCATCGCGCATCTGCCGCGCGCGATCATGGCGTCGCTCGGCCTGACCGATGGCGACGTGATCGAGATTTCGGGCAAGAAGGTCACGCCTGCGCGCGCGGTCGGCCCGTACGACGAGGACGAGGGTCTGGCGCTGATCCGCATCGACGGGTTGCAGCGCGCCAACGCGGGCGTCGGCTCGGGCGATTTCGTCGAGGTGCGCCGCGCCGAGTCGAAGCCCGCGACGCGCGTCGTCTTCGCCCCCGCGCAGCAGAATTTGCGGCTGCAAGGCTCGACCAATGCGCTGAAGCGCACCTTTATCGGGCGTCCGTTCGCGCAAGGCGACGTGGTCGCTACCGCGGGGCATCAGCGCGTGCAGAACATGCCGCCGGGCATGCAGCAGTTCGTCAACGCGCCTGCCTATGCGTTGCAGGAAATCCGCCTGCTCGTCGTATCGGCGACGCCGAAGGGCATCGTCCACGTCGACGAGAATACCGAAATTGAGCTGCGCCCCGAGTATGAGGAGCCCGATGCCGCGCGGCGCGCCGACGTGACCTACGACGATATCGGCGGCATGGCGGGGACGATCGACCAGCTGCGCGAGATGGTCGAACTGCCGCTGCGCTACCCTGAACTGTTCCAGCGGCTGGGCGTCGATCCGCCCAAGGGGTTGCTGCTCTACGGCCCGCCGGGCACGGGCAAGACGCGGCTGGCGCGCGCGGTGGCGAACGAGTCGGACGCGCAATTCTACCTGATCAACGGTCCCGAGATCATGGGCTCGGCGTACGGCGAGTCCGAAGGGCGGCTGCGGCAGGTGTTCGAGGAAGCGGCGAAGAACGCGCCCTCGATCGTCTTCATCGACGAGATCGACTCGATCGCGCCCAAACGCGGTCAGGTCTCCGGCGAAGCGGAGAAGCGCGTCGTCGCGCAGTTGCTGACGCTGATGGACGGGCTGGAGGCGCGCGCCAACCTCGTCGTCATCGCCGCGACGAACCGACCCGAGGCGATCGACGAGGCATTGCGCCGTCCTGGCCGCTTTGACCGGGAGATCGTCGTCGGCGTTCCCGACGAGCGCGGGCGTCGCGAGATCCTGGGCATTCACACGCGCGGCATGCCGCTCGGCGACAAGGTCGACCTCGGCGAGCTGGCGCGCACCACGTTCGGCTTCGTCGGCGCCGATCTGGCCGCTCTCACGCGCGAGGCAGCGATCGAGGCGGTCCGTCGCATCATGCCGCAGCTGAATTTAGAAGAGCGCACGATTCCGCCCGAGGTGCTCGACATGCTGGCGGTGACGCGCGAGGATTTCCTCGGCGCATTGAAGCGCGTGCAGCCGAGCGCGATGCGCGAGGTGATGGTGCAGGCGCCGACGACCAAGTGGAGCGATGTCGGCGGATTGGACGACGCGCAGATGCGGTTGAAGGAAGGCGTCGAGCTGCCGCTCAAGAACCCCGACGCGTTCCGGCGCTTGGGCATCCGCCCGGCGAAAGGCTTCCTGCTCTACGGCCCGCCCGGCACCGGCAAGACGTTGCTCGCCAAGGCGGTCGCGCGCGAGGCAGAGGCGAACTTCATCGCCACGAAATCGAGCGATCTGCTGTCGAAATGGTACGGCGAGAGCGAGCAGCAGATCACCCGGCTGTTCCAGCGCGCGCGTCAGGTCGCGCCGACGGTGATCTTCATCGACGAGCTCGACAGCCTCGTGCCCGCGCGCGGCGGCGGGATGGGCGAGCCGCAGGTGACCGAGCGCGTCGTCAACACGATCCTCGCCGAGATGGACGGACTGGAGGAGCTGCAATCGGTCGTCGTCATCGGCGCGACCAACCGCCCGAACCTGGTCGACCCCGCACTGCTCAGGCCGGGGCGCTTCGACGAGCTGATCTACGTCGGGCTGCCCAGCCGCGAGGGGCGCCGTCGCATCCTGGGCATTCAGACGCAGAAGATGCCGCTCGGGCCCGATGTCGACCTGGACGATATCGCCGCGCGGACCGAGCGCTTCACCGGCGCCGATCTGGAGGACGTGGTCCGCCGCGCCGGCCTGATCGCGCTGCGCGAGCATATCGACAACACGCAGGTGAGCCAGGCGAACTTCGAGCGTGCGCTGGAAGATTCGCGCGCCAGCGTGACCCCCGAGGTCGAGCGCGAGTACGAGCAGATGGCGGCGAAGCTGAAGCAGGAGGCGAATGCGATCCAGCCGATCGGCTTCATCTCGCCCGGGCAGCTAACGCCGCGGGGACCGAAAGGCAGCGACTGAGGATAAAGGGTGCCGTTGAAGCGGCGGCACCCTTATACCTCGGGATCGCTCCACGCCGCCGCTTCCTGCTCGGGCGTGCGAAGCGCACGCGCGGCGTAGAACAGCAGCAGCAGGCACGCCGCACCCGCGGTCAGATACGGCAGCGAATGCTGTATCTCGTACAGTCCAACCCCGATCGAGGGGCCGAGCACGAAGCTGGCGCCGTTGACGCTCGTCACCTTGCCCGCGACCGACCCTTGCGCCGCCGGCCCGACCGCCAAGCTAGACCCCGCGGTGAAGCCCGGCCGCGTGAAGCCGAACCCCAGGCTCGCCAGCGCATAGGCGGTCGCGATACCGTAGAGCGAAGTCGCGAGTCCGGTCAGCGCAGTTCCCGCGGCCGCCAGCACCAGTCCGCTCAGCACCAGCGCGCGCGGCTTCAGGTTAAGCAGCGGGATCAGCCCCCATTGCGCCAGCAACGCCGCGCCCGCGCCCATCATCAGCACGATGCCGGTCGGCTCCAGCGCGGCGGCGGGCGCGACGTTCAGCCGGTCGATGACGAGAAAGCCGATCGCCTGCCCCGTCATCGCCTGCGCGTGTCCCATCACTAGCCCGGCGATCATCCACGCCCTGATCCGCGGATCGGTGTAGCGCACCTCGCTGCGTCCTTCCGCGGTCGCCGCGGTGACGCTCGCGCCCGACGCCTGCCCGCCGATCGACGGATAGGCGTTGGCGGCACCGTGGACGCCGGCCTCGATGCCGCGGTCGTCGGGCAGCACACGGCGCACGGTCACGAACACGATCAGCCCGAACACCGCGAAGACGAACGCGGGACCCGCCAGCCCGACCTCCACCGTGCCGGCGTGCCCCAGGATCAGATAGGGTGCGAGCGCGGGCCCCAGGATCGTGCCCAGCCCGAAGGCGGAGGCGAGCAGCGTCAGCGCGCGCGTCCGCTCCTCGCGCGTCGTGTTGCCCGCGACCAGCGCCTGTACCGCCGGCGGCGCGGCCGATCCGAACGTGCCGTAGATCAGTCGCCCGAGGATGAAGAGCACGAACGCGGTCGTGCCGCCGATCCAGCCGTTGATACCCGCGGCCAGGAACACGCCGCACAAGGTCAGGCTGATGCAGAACCCGCCCATGCCGAACAGGATCATCAGCCGCCGTCCGTGGCGATCGGATCGCTTCGCCCAGAACGGTGCCGCCACCACCCAGAGCAGCGCCGACACGGAAAAGGCCGCCGCAACCGCGCTGTCGTTCACCCCCAGTGATCGGCCGAGCGCGGGCAGCACCGATTGCAGCGCGGTGTTCCCCGCCGCGATCGTCAGCATGACAAGGAACATGAGCGCGAAGCTCCGATCGAAACCGCGCTTCATATCCGCTCCCCCTCTTCCCGGCTCCAGCCGTAGCTGCGCGTGACCTGCGCGACATGCAGGTCGTACCCGACGTACCAGCGCCCGCCCCCGGCCTCGCGCACCTTGGCGTGATCGGGATGCGCGCGCCACGCGACCGCGCTCGCCTCGTCCGCCCAGTAGCTTACCGTGATGCCGAACCCGTCGTTGCCACGCGCGGCATCCATGCCGCAAAAGCCGGGCTGCTGCGCGGCGAGCGTGTCCATCGCCGCGGCCGCGGCGGCGTAGCCCGGCTGATCGGCACCGCTGCGCCAGGCGACGAAGATCACCGCCACCTGCCCCGTCCTCCCGTGCTGCGCCGCTGTTTGGTCGTCGAGCATGCCCGAGCGATTAGGCGCTTGGGGGCGCGGCGCAACCCCGCTATGGCAACCGACGCGCTCCACCGAGCGTTCGTCAAACCGGGCTGCAGCGGAGCCGAGCAGTACCGATCAACGGGAGCAGTGCTTTTCCTCATGCCCAGTTCGACCAACGCGATGCGTCGCGCCCGGCCCGCCGGTGTTCCCGGACCGCTGCAGATGTTCTTCCAGGGCTTTCTCAAGCACCCGGTCATGGTCGGCTCGATCATTCCGTCGTCCGACCGGCTGATCCGCAAGATGCTGGCGCCCGTCGACTGGGCCAATTGCAAGCTGTTCGTCGAATATGGCCCCGGCGTCGGCACCTTCTGCCGCCCGATCCTCGACCGGATGGCGCCCGATGCGACGTTGATCGCGATCGATACCAATCCGGATTTCATCCGCTACCTCGACCACACGATCACCGATTCGCGCTTCGTCGCGGTTGAGGGCTCCGCGGCGGATGTGGAGCGGATCATCGCCGAGCACGGCCACGAATCGGCCGATTACATCCTCTCCGGCCTCCCATTCTCGACGCTGCCCGACGGCGTCGGACCCGCAATCGCGGCGGCGACGCACCGCGCGCTGCGCAAGGACGGCGCCTTCCTGGTCTATCAGTTCAGCCCCAAGGTGCGCGACTTCATCGCCGCGCACTTCACGCGCATCGACCATGACATGGAATGGTGGAACGTACCGCCGGCGCAGCTCTACTGGGCGCACAAGGACTGACGCCGGCGCAGCGCGCCGCCGCTCTAAGTCTGCGCGACTACAATTCCTCGCTGCGGAAATTCAGCCCGCGCGAGACGGTGGGGTCGAGCACGCCGACGATCAGATAGGCGGCGAACTGCTTGGTGCGCTGCCACCATCCGGTCGCCTCGGCGTAGAGGTCGCGCGTGATCTCGCGCGAGTGAGCGATCTCGCCGTCGATATAGCCGCGCACCGCCGCGGCGAAATCCGCGTCCTCGATCCTGAGCATCAGCTCGAGGTTGATAAACAGGCTGCGCATGTCGAAGTTCGCGCTGCCGATATAGACCAGGTCGTCGACGACGTAGAGCTTGGTGTGCAGCTTGGTCGGCTGGTATTCCCACACGCGCACGCCCTTTTTCAGCAAGCCGCGATAGGTGAAGCGTGCCGCCGCGATCGTGGCATCGTTGTCGGACTTCGCCGCGGTCACGACACGCACCGCCTGGCCGATCTTCCCCGCTTTATCCAGCCGCCGCAGGATCGTCGGGCTGGGCGTGAAATAGGCCGCGATCAGGTCGATCCGCTCCGCCCGCCGCATGTCGTGCCGGATCGTGCGCGCCCACGGCGACAGGCGTCTGGTCGGCCCACCGATCAGCCAGCGCAGCCGCCCTTGGGTCTCGCTCCACTGCGACAGCGCGCGGTTGAGGTGGCGCAACTTGCCGCTGGGCTGGCGCACCCAGTCATGCAGCGCGTCGAAATAGCCCGCCATCCGCGACGCGGCCTCACCCTCGACCAGCAACCCGAGGTCGCGCCACGCCTGCTCGCGTTCAGTGCCGAAATAATCGTCCTCGACGTTGAACCCGCCGGTCAGAATGCGCGCGCGGCTCGTTCCCGCGTCGGCGAGCGCGAGCTTCTGGTGGTTGCGCAGTAGATATCGGCGCCCAAACCGCGGCGAGAAGCGGCACACCGACACGCCGGCATTGCGAAGCGTGTCGAAGAAGGCGGCGTCGGCGTCGTCGCTGCCGAACCCGTCGACGATCAGCGCGACCGTCACCCCGCGCGCGGCGGCGGCGATCAGCGCGTCGTTGATCCGCCGGCCGGACGCGTCGTCGGCGTAAATGTAGAAGATCAACCGCAACGAGGTTTGCGCGCCCTCGATCAGGTCGAGCAGCGCGCGGCGGCGCTCGGGTCCCTCGGTCAGCAGTGTAAGCCGATGCCCGTCGACCGTCGTGGTCTCCATCCGCTGCGCAGGCGCGTGCGTTTCGGCTGCTTTCGTTGACTTCACGACACGCTCGTCATACACAGGCATCTTCCCGTATCCGTTTATTCGCAAGGAAGCCGCTGATGGCGCGCGTGACCGTCGAGGATTGCGTCGACAAGATCCCGAACCGTTTCGACCTGGTGTTGATGGCCGCGCAGCGTGCGCGCCAGATCTCGGGCGGCGCGGAACTCACGCTCGATCGCGACCGTGACAAGAACCCGGTCGTCGCGCTGCGCGAGATCGCCGAGCAGACCGTGAAACCGCGCGACCTGAACGAATCGGCGGTGCAGGGGCTGCAGCGCGTCCGCATCGACGACGAGGACGAGGCGGACGAGGTCGGCAGCCTGGCCGCGTCGGCGGAGGCGCTGCGCCTCACCGCCGCCGCCCCACCGCGCAACCAGAATCTGGGCGCCGATTACGACGGCTGATCGCCGCTGATCGATCGCCAACGCGGCCGGTCGCTCGCACGAGCGGCCGGCCGTTGTCGTATCCGGCTACAGCAGTCATGGACACAGCGTCACCGACATGGTGATGCGCTTCTCGCCGCCGGGGGCTACCTCGAACACGCCGGGCTTGTCGCGGAACTCGCCCGTGTAATCGACCGGATCGGCGATGCCGTGCCACGGCTCGACACAGACGAACGGTGCGCCCGGCTTGGTCCACACGCCTAGCATCGGCGTGTCGGGAAAGGCGATCTCCAGCGCGGGGCCACGCTCGCCACCGTAGCGCACCGACTGGCTGTGCACGTGATCCCAGATCAGTGCGTCGCGCTCGAACAGCGCGTCGGTCAGGTGCAGCGTGCGACCGTCGAGCGGCGAGGCGCGGTGTTCGGCCGTGATCTGCCCGTCGGCGTTCAGCACCCGCAGCGTGTCGGGTTCTTCCGTCGCGAAGGTGATGCGGTGATCGGCGCGCGGCTCACCGTAGGGCAGCGGCCAGGCGAACGCCGGGTGGAACCCGAAGCTGGCGGGCAGCGGCGCGTCACCGGGATTGCGAAGCGTGATCGCGAGTTCGAGCGTGGCACCGGCAATCGTGAAAGCCGCCTCCAGCTCGAACGCGAACGGGTAGGACGCGCGCGTCTCCGCGTCGTCACTGAGCGCGAACACGACGCACGACGACTCGTGCGAGACGACGCCGAAGTCGCGTCGGCGCGCGAAGCCGTGCTGCTTCATCGAATAGACCTGCCCGTCGACGCGGATCACTTCACCCGCGAGCTTGCCGACGACGGGAAAGAGCAGTGGCGCACGTCCGGTCCACCAGCGCGGGTCGGCGTCGGTCATCAACTCGCACCCGTCCCCATCCTTGATCGAGGAGAGTTCGGCGCCGTGCGGGTTGATCGCGGCGGACAGCCGGTCGGAGGCGATGCGGAGCCAGCCGTCGTCGGCCGCGGGATTGGGTTCGGACATGGCAAGCGCAACGCGCGAGCGACGATTTGGAACCCTCACGGCTGACGGATCATTGAACACCCGCAACGAAAAAGGGGTGCAATCATGAAGACCGTTCTGAAGGCCGCCGGTGTGGCCGGCCTGCTGATGCTGGGTGCGTGCGGCGGCAATGCCGACGACAAGGCCGCCGACAACATCGAGGCGATGACCGAGAACCGCGCCGACGCGCTCGACGCACAGGCCGGCGCGACCTCGAACGAGCAGGTGTCCGACATGCTCGAGGACAAGGCCGACAACGTGCGCGAGATGGGCGACGATGCCGCGGACAAGGCCGACGACAACGACGACGCGCGCGTCGAGCAGCAGGTAAAGAACCAGCTGTAATCTGAACGGAGCGGCGGGACTTGGTGTTCCGCCGCTCGACCTTCGGCGACGCACGCGCGTCGATCCGCTACATCCGTTCGCATGACCAATCCCATCCGAGTCGGCATCGGCGGCTGGACCTATGAGCCGTGGCGCGGCAGCTTCTACCCGCCCAAATGGCCGATCAAGCGCGAGCTGGAATATGCCAGCCGGCACGTCTCCGCGATCGAGGTCAACGGGACCTTCTATTCCTCGTTCAAGCCCGCGACCTTCGCCAACTGGCGCGATACCGCGCCCGACGGGTTCGTCTTCGCGCTAAAGGCCTCGCGCTACTGCGTGACGCGCAAGGTGCTGGCGGAAGCGGACGACTCGATCGCGCGCTTTATCGGACAGGGCATCGTCGAGCTTGGCGACAAGCTGGGCCCGATCCTGTGGCAGTTCGCCGCCACGCGCCGCTTCGCCGCCGATGATTTTGCCGCCTTTCTGGCGCTGCTGCCGTCCGCGCACGAGGGGCTGGCACTTCGCCACGCGGTGCACGTGCGGCACGACAGCTTCTTCACGCCTGATTTCGTCGCGCTGTGCCGCGCCGCCGGCGTCGCGATCGTCTATGCCGACTCGGCCGACTATCCCGCGATCGGCGATGTGTCGGGCGACTTCGCCTACCTCCGCCTGGAAGACGCACGCGAGGACAAGCCCACCGGCTACGCGCCCGAAGCACTCGATCGCTGGGCGGAGGCGGCGCGCCTGCTGGCGAGCGGGACGACGCCCGCAACGCTGCCGTGCGCCGCCGATCCGGCGCCCGTGCGCCCGCGCGACACGTTCGTATTCATGATCAACGGCGCAAAGGTGCGCGCACCGCACGCCGCGATGGCGCTGATCGAGCGACTGACCTGATCGGCGAAGCGAACTGAGCGCGGGCTATCCCACGTCGCCCGGATCGCGGAACAGCGCGAGCGTCAGCACCGCGGCGAGCGCCGCGGCGCGGCGGGCCGGATCGCGCGCGACGAGCACGCGGCGGTTGCTGCCCGCAGTCAGCTCGATCAGCGACACCGGCGTGCCATCACCGGCATCGATCCGGTACCCGGCCGGCGTGGCGCAAAGCCCTCTCACGCCCGCGATCTCGTGCAGCGACCGGATTGACAGATGCTCGTCGCCCAGCGTGACCGAACCGCTGCGTCGCTCGGCAAGATCGCGCGCATCGGTCGGCACCGCGTTCAACATCAGCGCGCCGGCGTCGCGGCCGTTCAGGCGGAACGCGCAGGCGAGCCTTAGCGGGCTCGACTCGCTGGCGACATCGACGACGCCCAGCGTCTCGCGGCTCTCCTCGCGCGCGTAGCGGCAGCGCGCGGCCAGCGTGCCGCCCAGGTCGGCGCGCATCAGCTCGAACACCATCGTACCGTAACGCACCGCCTGGCCGACGCGGACGGCATCGAACGCATCGCCTACCGCCGCGCTTCCCCAGCCGATCGCGTCGCGCCGGTCGTCGCGCCGTACATGGCCTTGCGTGTCGCCCAAGCGGAAGCGGCCGCTCGACCATCCCGACAGACCCGTCACGTCGATCCGTTCGCTGTCCAGGCCGATCGGCGCCTGATCGAACCCGGCCACGCGCGCGGTCGCGCATCCGCTGAGCAGCCCCGCTGCAATGACGATCAACGCGCGCATCCGTCCCCCCTCTTGGTCATCACTGGTCTCGTTGGCTGAGAACGTGACGCTACCGACATGAACGCGGGGTGACCTTACAGGTAATTGCCCAGATCGGCGGTCGGTGCGGGTTGCGGCTGGATCGGCAGTGCGGAGCTCTGGATGACCTGCCCGGGCGCGGCAGCAGGCGGTGCCACCGGCCCGACGATCGCGATCGTCTCCAGCTGATCGAGCGCGCGGTGCGCGTCGACGTAACGCTGCGCGGCACTGGTCCAGCTTGCAGCGTTCGCGGCGCCGGGCAGTCGCCTGACCTCGACCAGCGCTTCTTCGACCCGTCCGGCATCGATCAGCCGGCGCACTCGCGCGAGCCGGTCGGCCGGCAGCGGCGACGGCGTGCCCGCCTCGTGGATCACGACCAGGTTGCGCAACTCGGCACCCAGCCCACCCCACCAGCTACTTTCCCGTGCGAGCAGCACCGGCGTCGCGGTATCGAGATCCTGGCGCAGGCTTTCCAGCGTCACCGGGTTACGCGACGCGCGGATCACGGCCGATGCTTCGCGCGGTGCCCCCGCGAAGCGCGCGCGTATCTGCTCCTCCAGATACCCGAGGCCAAGCCCGCGATCGATCGCGCGGCGCGCGGCAAAGGCGATCAGGATCGCCTCGGCCCGACCGGCGCGGCCCTCGGCGTTGGCGGTGCTGCTGCCGAGCGTCGCGGCGCGTGCCTCGAGACTCGCGATCTGCGCGGCGAGTGCGGTTTCGCGCTGCGACAGCGTGTCGGTGTCGACCGCCGCGGCTGGGGGTGCCTGAGCCGTCGGCTGGGTAGTGGTCCGAGCGGCCGTGCCCGCGTCGCTGCCGCGCCTGAGCCAGCCCGGCTCGTCGCGGATCGCGAAGATCATCAACCCCAGCCCGATCGCCAGCACCAGCGCCGCGATCAGCACCGCCGGCCCCATGCGGGATCGCCGCGCGCCGCCAAACGGATGATCGTCACTCATGGTGCGCGTTATCCCCGCGCCCGCGCGTTCGGTCAATCGCGAGCATCGTTACTGCGGCGACCAGCGCAGCGTCATGCGGCGCGTCGGCGACGACGATCCGCTCCCACCCCTCGCCCGCCGCCGCTGCGACCTTGGCACTGATCGCCGCGAGCGTGATCGACCCGCGCGGCAGATCGGCGGCGAGCGCTGCGAACCGCGCTGCCGCCCGCGCCGAATGGAGCAGCACCACTTGGCCAACCGCCTGTGCCAGCGCGCCGGATGCGAGCGCGACCGGCTCGCTGGCGTAGACGATCACGCGCGTCGTCCCGGGCACGGCGACGTGCTCGCGCCCGGCGAGATGAAGCAGTCGCGGGAAATCTCGCGCCGCTGCAACGGCCGCCGCGGCGTCGCCCTGCCCGGTCACCGCCACCCGCATCCCCGCCTCGCGCGCCACCACCGCGGTGGCCTCGCCCACCGCGACCACGGGCAAATGCGACAGCCGGTTGAGCCCGGCGCCCGCGAACCGGACCGCATTGGCACTGGTCAGCAGCAACGCATCGAACGCGTCTACCGAGGGCACCTCCCAGGCACGCGGGCGAACCTTGAACAACGGCAGCGCGATCGCCTCCACACCGGCAGCACGTAAGCGCGCGACGGTGCGCGCATTGCCCGGCTCGGGCCTGAGCACCAGCGCGCGGCGGCGGTCGCTCACCCGGCGAACAATCGCCTGACCGCGGCGGGCGCGCGCGCGAGCAGGTCGTGCGCCAGCGCGGCGCCCACCTCGTCGCCGCCGCGCAGCGCGCCCTCCACCACTTCGTCGCCGCGCTCGGTCAGCAGTTGCGCGCGCAGATAGACCTGCTCGCCCTCGTTTATCGCCAGCGCCGCGACGGGCGAGTGGCAATCGGCGGCGAGCGCGGCGAGCAGGGCGCGTTCGGCCGCGACCGCGCGGTGTGTGGGCGCGTGATCGATCGCCGCGACCAGCGCGCGTGCCGGGCCATCCACCAGCGTCTCGATCCCCACTGCCCCTTGAGCAGGCGCGGGCAGCATCTGGTCGAACGGCACCGCGACGCCGGTGTCGTGCCGCCCGAGCCGGCCGAGCCCCGCCGCCGCCAGCAGCGTCGCGTCGACGTCCCCCACCGCCAGCTTGCCCAGCCGCGTGTCGACGTTGCCGCGGAACAGCACCGTTTTCACATCGGGCCGCAACCGCCCGAGCTGCGCCGCGCGCCGGGGGCTGCTCGTTCCCACCACCGCATTGTGGCGCAGGTCGGCGATCGAGTCGGCACCGATCAAGCGGTCGCGCACGTCGGCGCGCTCCAGCATGGCCGCGATGGCGATCTCCGGCGGGCGGATCGTCTCCACGTCCTTCATTGAATGGACGCAGGCGTCGACCTCACCCGCCAGCAGCGCGCGGTCGAGCTCCTTGGTCCACAGCGCCTTGCCGCCGATCTCGGCCAATGCGCGGTCCTGCACGCGGTCGCCGGTGGTGCGGATCACGACGATCTCGACGTCTTCCCAGCCGTGCGCCGCGATCAGCGCGTCGCGCACCATTCCCGCCTGCACCAGCGCGAGCGGCGATCCGCGCGTACCCAGTCGAAAGCTTCCAGCCATCGCCCGCCTATCGCCGAGCATCGCCGAAGGGGCAAGGCGGCGACCCATTTCACCTTTTCAGCCCGATCCCCTACATCACCGCCATGCTCATCCTCGGTCTCGAATCCTCCTGCGACGAAACCGCCGCCGCGCTGGTCACCGGCGACCGGCAGGTGCTGGCGCATCGCCTGCTCGGGCAGGAGGCGGCGCACGCGCCCTATGGCGGGGTCGTGCCCGAGATCGCGGCGCGCGCGCACGTCGAGGCGCTGGAGCCGCTCGTCGCCGCGGCGCTCAAGGACGCGGGCGTCACGCTCGCCGACGTCGACGCGGTCGCCGCAACCGCGGGTCCGGGGCTGATCGGCGGCGTGATGGTCGGGCTCGTCACCGGCAAGGCGCTGGCGCATGCCGCGAACAAGCCGCTGGTCGCGGTCAACCACCTGGAGGGTCACGCGCTCAGCCCGCGGCTGTCCGATCCCGATCTCGACTTCCCCTACCTGCTGCTGCTCGTCTCTGGCGGGCATTGCCAGTTGCTGCTCGTCGAGGGCGTGGCGCGCTATCGCCGGCTCGCCACCACGATCGACGATGCTGCGGGCGAGGCGTTCGACAAGACTGCCAAGATCCTCGGCCTCGGCTTTCCCGGTGGCCCGGCGGTCGAGCGCGCCGCAGCGGAAGGCGACCCAAGCGCCGTGCCGCTGCCCCGCCCGCTGCTGCGCTCGCCCGAGCCGCATTTCTCGTTCGCGGGGCTGAAGGCGGCGGTGGCGCGCGCGGCGAACGATCATGCGCCGGCCGATCTCGCCGCGTCGTTTCAGGCTGCGGTCGTCGACTGCCTGATCGACCGCACCCGCCGCGCGCTCGATCGAGCGGGGCCGGTCAGCGCGCTGGTGGTCGCCGGCGGGGTGGCTGCCAACAGCGCGATCCGGTCGGCGTTGCAGGCGCTCGCCGCCGCGCACGATCTGCGCTTCGTCGCGCCGCCGTTATGGCTGTGCACCGACAATGCCGCGATGATCGCATGGGCCGGCGCGGAGCGCTTCGCCGCCGGGCTGACCGATCCGCTCGACGCGCCCGCGCGCGCGCGCTGGCCGCTCGACCCGCATGCCGAGGCGGTGCGCGGCGCAGGGGTGAAGGCGTGAGCGGCCCCGAGACGATCGGCGTCGTCGGCGGTGGCGCCTGGGGCACCGCGCTGGCGCAGGTCGCGGCGAGCGCGGGCCACGCGGTCACATTATGGGCGCGCGAGGCGGAGGTCGTCGCCGGCATCAACGATGCGCACGAGAATGCCGTCTTCCTGCCCGGGGTCGCACTCTCACCCGCGATCCGCGCGACCCAGGAGTGGAGCGATCTCGCCGACGCGCGCGCGATTTTGGTCGTAACGCCAGCGCAGCACATGCGCGGGGCGCTCGCCAACCTCAGCGCGCATCAAGCCCCGCTGATCCTGTGCTCGAAGGGGATCGAGGCGGGCACGTTGCTGCCGCTGCACGAGGTCGCGCGTCAGGCCGTGCCGGGCGCGCCGATCGCGGTGCTTTCGGGACCGACCTTCGCGCACGAGGTCGCCGCCGGATTGCCGACCGCGGTAACGCTGGCGGCCGAGGACGCCGCGCTCGCCGCCGAACTCGCCGCGCTGATCGCGCAGCCGACGTTCCGCCCTTATGCCTCGACCGACGTGATCGGGGCGGAGATCGGCGGCGCAGTGAAGAACGTGCTCGCGATCGCGTGCGGCGTCGTCGATGGGGCGGGTTTGGGGCAGAACGCGCGCGCCGCGCTGATCGCGCGCGGCTTCGCCGAGATGACGCGCTTCGGCCTCGCGCGCGGCGCGCGGGCGGAAACGCTCGCCGGATTGTCGGGGCTGGGCGACCTCGTGCTCACCTGCTCCTCGACCAGCTCGCGCAACTTCTCGCTCGGACGCGGGATCGGTCAGGGCACGCCCGCCGCCTCGCTGCTCGAGAACCGGCTGACCGTCGCCGAGGGCGCGCACACCGCTCCCGTGCTGCGCGAGGCGGCGGCGCAGGCGGGCGTCGACATGCCGATTACCCAAGCGGTGTGCCGCCTGCTGGAGGGCGCGCCGGTTGCCGCCACGATCGACGCGCTGCTGTCGCGGCCGCTCCGCTCGGAAGCGTGACCGCGGGCGGTTAGCGCACGTCGCCCGCGAACTCGTCCTCGGCGCGCGCGGTTCGCACCGCCTGGACGAGGTTCAATCGCGTCAGCAGCATCGGCAGATCTTCGGTCACGAAAGTGTCGAGCGGCGGTGCCCAGGCCTGGCGCAGCGCGTCGCGCGCCGCCGTGAACGGTGCGCGCGCGGCCCCCGGTAGCACTGAGGATGCGTCGCGCTCCTGCAACAGGAAGTCATGGTGAACGGGGCGGCTGCCCCGGATCGGCTCGTTCATGGGTCACGCACTACAAAAGGAACAACAATCGCGGCGACGGCCGTGCCGTCCCCGTTCGGTCATAGCGCATCAACGCGCGAACAAGCGGCTGGTTGCTACAAAGCTCATGCGCTCACGCGGTTCGTCGCAGACGACTCGTCTCTGGCCGCAGCACGCGCGGTCACCGAGCGCAGGCGAGGCTCGCCGCATCGATCGCGGTCGCGGCGCCGTCCAGCAGGTAGGTATCGGCGAACGGCCGTCCTCCGACCGCCACGACCGACACGCTCATGCTGCGTCCGCCGCGCATCGCTGAGACGATCGCGCGGTCGGTTGCGGCATCGGGCGCGCGCGCGCCGCGTGCGTCGCCGCGGAGCGCGAAGCGCCGCTCGCCCATTGCCAGCGTGATTGGCGTCCCGAGCGCTCGCGCGGCGGAGAAGCGCACGAACACCGCCTGTCTCCCAGCGGGGTCGGCGCGCGCCGCGACGCTCGCGAACCCGCCGCGCGTGTCGGTACCGCCGCTCGCCGTCACCGGTCGCGCCAGCGCGAAGCAGCGCCGGGGCGGACCGGCGTCGCGGATCGCGCCCCAGCGCTGCCACACGCCGATTGCGTCGCGCTCGCCCGCGAGCAGCGCTATCACCAGCAGCAGTGCGCTCACGCCGGCGCGTATCCGATGCCGCGATGGACCAGCGTCTCCTGCCCACGCTCGATCAGCGAGACGCTGCCCTGCGGGTAGCCTGGCAGCACCGGCGCGCCGCACGCGCCGATCGGCGCTCCCGTCGCGACGCCGCGCAGCACGCGGCTGGAGATGCCGTGCATAATGACCAGCCGGTCGCCCGCGTCTTCGTTGGTGTGGCGCAACCAGCCGCCGACCCGCTCGGCGATCGCCGGGTAGGTCTCACCATCGGGCGCACAGCGCAGCAATCCTTCTTCGTCGATCACCGGACCGACCTCCGCCACCACGTCGGCGTAATAGCGCCCACCCCAACTGCCCATGTCGATCTCGACCAGCCGCGCGTCGGTGCGTGCCTGGTGCCAATCCAGCTCGAGATGTTCCGCGATCACTGCCAGCGTCTGCAGCGCGCGACCCGTCGGCGATGCCCACATCGCCAGCGTCGGCTTGGCCCCGAGCAGGTCGCGAAGTGCCCGCCCCATCTCGTCGGCCTGCGCGAAGCCTGCGCGGGTCAGCGGCGTGTGCGGGTGATCACCCTGCAACCGGCGTGCGGCATTGAACACCGTTTCGCCGTGCCGCGCGACGAAGTCGCGGCCCTGCCGCGCGCGATGATCGAACCCCGTTTCCATGCCCGCGATGTCAACCCGGTGTGGCGCAAAAGCAACGCGAAAAGCTGTTTAGCTGAGGTTCATGCAACCGGCAGCGGTGCTGACTATTTGCCCCATCCCCGCCCGGTGTTGGGCGGACAGGATAACGGAGTTCCCCATGCGTAAGCTCGTTCTCGCCTCAGTCGCCATCGGCACCGCCGTCGCCGCGTTGCCCGCCGCCGCGCAGACCAACGCCCCCTTCACCGGCGCGCGGATCGAGGCGCTGGGCGGTTACGACAATCTGCAGGACGGCGGCGACGGCAGCTCGGAAGGGCGCGACGGCTTCGTCTACGGCGTCGGCCTCGGCTACGACGTGCAGGCGGGCGGCGTCGTACTCGGCGCGGAGGGTGAGATCACCGATTCGACCACGCGTGCGCGCAGCTACAATGCGATCACCGCGGGCGACCGCTTCTCGATCAACGCGGGTCGCGACCTCTACCTCGGCGGCCGCGTCGGCTACGTCATCTCGCCGCGCGCGATGATCTACGCCAAGGGCGGCTACACCAACGCGCGCGTCGAATCGCGTTACGACGCGGGCACGACGACGTTCCGCGACCACACCAATCTCGACGGGTTCCGCGTCGGTGCGGGGCTGGAGTACAACATCACGCCGACCGCGTACGTGAAGGGCGAGTATCGCTACTCGCACTACGGCGATGTCGACGGGTACGACATCGACGCCGACCGTCACCAGCTGATGGGGGGCGTCGGCATCCGTTTCTGACGGACGAGACCCTTTTGGCGCGCTGATTAACCTTTTTCACAGGGTCGGCGCACAAGAAAGACGGCCGGGGCGCTTGCTCCGGCCGTTTTCTTTTGGCTAGGAAACGATGGCCATATCGCCCCCGGTCGAGACCTGCGCTGGTCGAGGCTCGCGGGCCGGGGGAATCACGAATGAAGGCGACGATCGAACGCGCAACGCTCCTCAAGGGGCTCAGCCACGTGCAGTCCGTGGTGGAGCGGCGCAACACCATCCCGATCCTGTCCAACGTGCTGATCGAGGCGGTAGAAGGCTCGCTGCGGCTGATGGCGACCGACCTCGATCTCCAGATCAACGACAGCGTTCCCGCCGCGGTCGACCAGCAGGGATCGATCACCGTATCGGCGCACACCTTGTTCGACATTGCGCGCAAGCTGCCCGAGGGCGCGCAGGTGTCGCTGTCGGCTGCCGACGGCCGCATGGCGATCGTCGCGGGTCGCGCGCGGTTCAGCCTCGGCACGTTGCCGCGCGACGATTTTCCGGTGATCGCGGAAGGGGAACTGCCGACCAGCTTCGAACTGCCGGCCGAAACGCTCAAGCAGATCATCGACAAAACGCGCTTCGCGATCTCGACCGAAGAAACGCGCTATTATCTGAACGGCATCTTCCTGCACCTGTCGGACGACGTGCTGAAAGCCGCGGCGACCGATGGCCACCGCCTCGCGCGCGTGACGGTCGCGAAGCCCGAGGGGTCGGACGGGATGCCCGACGTGATCGTGCCGCGCAAATGTATCGCCGAGCTGCGTAAGCTGCTCGACGAGGTCGATGGCTCGGTCGGGGTGTCCTTGTCCTCGACCAAGATTCGCTTCGATCTGGGCAGCGCGATCCTGACCTCGAAGCTGATCGACGGCACCTTCCCCGATTACAGCCGCGTCATCCCGACCGCGAACGACAAGATCCTGAAACTTGATCCCAAGAGCTTCATGGAGGGCGTCGACCGCGTATCCACCATCGCGACGGAGAAGACGCGCGCGGTGAAGATGGGGCTCGACCGCGATCGTATAACGCTGTCGGTGACGAGCCCGGAGAACGGCACTGCGGCGGAGGAAGTCCCCGGCGACTATACCTCGGCGCCGTTCGAGATCGGTTTTAACAGCCGCTACCTGCTCGACATTCTGGGGCAGATCGACAGCGACTTGGTCGAGGTTCACCTCGCCGACGCCGCCGCGCCGACGCTGATCCGCGAGAACGACAAGTCGCCCGCACTGTACGTGCTCATGCCGATGCGGGTGTGATCTTCAGTCTAACCGGGCGCACCCGCGTCCGATCGCGATTGCCGTAGTTCAGGACGGGCGGGCGCATCGGCACCCGCCCGCTCTTTTATCCGCGCAACGTCGCGCCCTGCTTCGCCGCCGCCGCGACGACCTTGTCGCTGATCGCCTTCAACTCGGCGTCGGTGAAGCTCTTCTCACCCGGCTGGAGCACGATCTCCAGCGCGACCGATTTGGTGCCCGGCTCGACGCCCGCGCCGGTGAACACGTCGAACACGCGCGCGGACACGATCGACGCCTTGTCCGCACCCTTCACCGCGCGGGTCAGCGCGTCGGCGCTGACACCTTCCGGCACCACGAACGCGAAATCGCGACGTACCTGCTGGAGCGCGGGCGGCGCGTAAGGAGTGCGCATGAAACCAGAAGCGCCACGCTTCGCCGGGATCGCATCGAGGTACAGCTCGACCGCGGCGACCGAACCCGCAAGGTCGAAAGCCTTCAAGGTGCGCGGGTGGAGCATCCCGAAGGCGGCGAGCACCGTCTTCGGGCCGAGCCTGAGCGTGCCCGACTGCCCCGGATGCCACGCCTCGCCCGACCAGACGCCGTCCGCGCCCATCACCTGCAGATTGTCGACCGGCGCGCCCGCGGCGGCGAGCAGCGCCAGCGCCTCCGCCTTGGCATCGAACGCGTCGAACGCCGCCGCCTTGCCGGTCCGCCAGCCGCGCGTGTGCGCATTGCCCGCCAACACCAGCCCCAGCGTCGCGCGCTCGTCCGCCGCGCCGTCCTTCCCGCCCGCGAGGTAACGACGACCGAGCTCGAACAGCCGCACGCCCTCCGCGCCGCGCTTGAGGTTGCGCTCGGCGGCCGAGAGCAACCCGGGCAGCAGCGATGGGCGCATCACCTTCAATTCCTCGCTGATCGGGTTGGCGAGCGTCCAGGCGCCGCCGCCGAACGCCGCCGCGGCATCCTCCGACACGAAGCTCCACGTCACCGCCTCGTCCAGCCCGCGCGCGGCGGCGGCGCGGCGGACGCGGCGCTCCAGCTTCTGCGTCGGCGTGGCGGTCGGTGTCGCGACGCCCGCCGGGCGCGCGAGCGGGACGGAAGGGACGTTGTCGATGCCCTCGATGCGAATGACTTCCTCGACCAGATCGGCGCTGCCGTCGATGTCGGGACGCCAGGTCGGCACCGTCACCTGCCAGTCGTCATCAACGGTGAAGCCGAGCGAGGTCAGGATCGCACGCTGCCGCTCGGGCGCGACCGCGAGTCCGCCGAGCGTCTCCGCGCGTGCGGGATCATAGGCGTAGCGGCGCGGCTCCAGCGGCGGCTCACCGACGCGGGTGACCTCGCTTGGGCAACCGCCGCACAGCTCGACCACCATCCGCGTCGCGATCGCGAGCCCGTCGTCGAGAAAGGCAGGGTCGACCCCGCGCTCGAACCGGGTGCGCGCGTCGCTGCTGAGTTGCAACGCCTGTCCGGTGCGCGCGATGGCGTCGGGGTCGAAGTAGGCGCACTCGATCAGCACGTCGGTCGTGTCCGCGGTGACGCCCGAGTACTCGCCGCCCATCACGCCGCCGATGTCGTGGACCGCGGCGTCGTCGGCGATGACGGTCATGCCGGCGCGAAGGTGGTAGGTGCGGCCGTTGAGTGCCAGCACCTCCTCGCCGTCCTTCGCCGCGCGCGCGACCAGCGCGCCGCTTAGCTTCGCGCGATCGTAGACGTGTAGCGGACGGCCAAGGTCGATCATCACGTAGTTGGTCACGTCGACCAGCGCGCTGATCGGCTTCTGCCCGATGGCGGTCAGGCGGCGGCGCAGCCACTCGGGCGACTCGCCGTTCTTCACCCCCGACACGCCCTGCGCGTAAAAGGCGCGGCAGCCCTCGGCGTCGTCGATCCGCACGTCGGGACCCGCACCCTCGCCCGCGACCGCGCACGCGTCGAGCGGCTTCAAGCTGCCGAGCCCCGCGGCGGCTAGATCGCGCGCGATCCCGCGCACGCCCATGCAGTCGGGGCGGTTGGGCGTTACCGACACGTCGATCACCGGATCGTCGAGCTGCGCGTAACTGGCGAAGTCGGTGCCGACGGTTGCGTCGCCTGGCAGCTCGATGATCCCGTCGTGATCCTCGCCGAGCTCGAGCTCGCGGGTCGAGCACATCATGCCGTTCGACTCGACCCCGCGGATCGCGGCGACGCGCAGCACCATGCCGTTCGCGGGCACGGTCGCGCCGGGCAGGCCGAAGACACCGACCAGCCCGGCGCGCGCGTTGGGCGCGCCGCACACGACCTGCAACGGGCCGTTTCCGGCATCAACCGACAGCACCTGCAACTTGTCCGCCTGCGGGTGACGCTCGGCGGTCAACACGCGCGCGATGCGGAACCCCGACAGGCGCTCGGCCGGGTTCTCGACGCCCTCGACCTCCAGCCCGACCCGCGTCAGCGCGCTCAGGATGTCGCCGAGCGACGCGTCGGTGTCGAGGTGATCCTTGAGCCAGGAAAGCGTGAACTTCATATCGAAAACTTCCGTGATCCCGCTTCGCGCGGGCCGAGAAAAGGAGTGTGAGCCTCAGGCGGTGCCGACGCCGCCCGACCCAACGCCCGCGGAAAGCGTCGGCACGTCGAGCGCGGCAAAGCCGTAATGCTTCAACCAGCGGATATCGCCCTCGAACACCGGACGCAGGTCGTCGATGCCGTATTTGAGCATCGCGAGCCGGTCGATCCCGCAACCAAACGCGAAGCCTTGCCACTCGTCAGGATCGAGCCCGCACGCTGCAATCACCTTGGGGTGGACCATGCCCGAGCCGAGCACCTCCATCCAGCCACCGCCCGGGCCGTTCGGGTCGCCCCCGATCACGCGCTTGCCCTTCTCCATCGTGAAGCCGACGTCGACCTCGGCCGAGGGTTCGGTGAACGGGAAATAGCTCGGGCGCAGGCGCAGCACGACGTCGTCGCGCTCGAAGAAGGCGCGCAGAAACGTCTCCAGCGTCCATTTCAGGTGGCCGAGCGTGATGCCCTTGTCGATCACCAGCCCCTCGATCTGGTGAAACATGGGCGTATGGGTCGCATCCCAGTCGGAGCGGTAGACGCGTCCCGGCGCGATGATGCGAAGCGGCGGCTTCTGCTGCATCATAGTGCGGATTTGGACGGGCGAGGTGTGGGTGCGCAGGACGAAGGGGGCTGCGCCACCGGCAGAGCCGGTGTCGTCGGACGAGGCGGTGCCCGCCTCGCCGGCCGCTCTCGCGGGACGCTCGAGGTAAAACGTATCCTGCATCGCGCGCGCGGGATGCGTGTCAGGGATGTTGAGCGCGCCGAAATTGTGCCAATCGTCTTCGATCTCCGGCCCGGTCGCGACCGCGAAGCCCAGGTCGGCGAAGATCTCGGCGAGTTCGTCCATGACCTGGCTGACCGGGTGGACGCTGCCCATCGGCAGCGTATCGACCGGCAGCGTCACGTCGATGCGCTCGGCGGCGAGCTTCGCCTCCAGCGCCACATTCTCCAGCACATCCTTGCGCGTCGCGAGCGCCTGGGTCACCGCCTCGCGCAGCCCGTGGATCGCCGGGCCCTGCACCAGCCGCTCGTCGGGCGACAATTTGCCCATCGTCTTCAACAGCGCGGTGACGCGGCCCTGTTTGCCCAGTGCCTCGACGCGGACGGCTTCCAGCGCTTCCAGCCCGGCGCAGGCGTCGATCGCGACGAGATAATGCGCCTTCATGTCTTCAATATCGCTCATGCCCTCCGCCGTCCCTGAGGTGGCGGCGGAAATCAAGCCCTGCGCGCCTCCGCCCGCCCCGACGGTGCCACGCTGGACCTTCCCGCTTGCCCGGCGATCGGCTAGGCCGGACGACAATGCCCTCCACCATCCTATGCGATGTCGCGATCGTCGGCGGCGGGCTCGCGGGTTCGCTGACCGCGCTCGCGCTTCACGCGCGCCGGCCCGACCTCGACGTGCGCGTGATCGAGGGCGGCACCGTGTTCGGCGGGCATCATCTATGGTCGTTCTTCGGTGCCGATGTGGTGAAACCGCACCGCCCGCTGATCGCGCCGATCGTCGCGCATGCCTGGCCCGATTACGACGTCCGCTTTCCCGCGCACGCGCGCACGCTGGCGCAACCCTATTACACCGTCCGCTCCGAGCGGCTCGACGCGCACGTCCGCGCAACACTGCCCGAGCTCGCGCTCATGACAGGGCGGAAAGTGCTGGCCTGCAGCGCCACTGCGGTGGTGATGGCGGATGGCGACCGCGTCGAGGCGCGCGGCGTGATCGACGCGCGCGGCGCGGGCGACCTCTCCACGCTCGAATGCGGCTGGCAGAAGTTCGTCGGGCAGGAACTGCGCGTCGCCGGCGGCCACAGCGTCACGCGCCCGGTCGTGATGGACGCGACGGTCGACCAGCACGACGGCTACCGCTTCGTCTACCTGCTGCCCTTTTCCGCCGAGACGCTGCTGGTCGAGGACACCTATTACAGCGACACGCCCGACCTCGATCGCGCCACCTTGCGCGACCGGATCGGCGACTATGCGCGCGCGGCCGGCTGGGGCGATCACGCGGTCGAGCGCGAGGAGCACGGCGTGCTCGCGGTCGTGCTCGGCGGTGACTTCGAGGCTTACTGGCGTTCGACCGGCAAAGTCGCGAAGGCGGGCGTGCGCGCCGGGCTGTTCCATCCGACGACGGGCTATTCCTTTCCCGATGCGGTCCGTTTCGCGCACCTGATCGCGGATGCGAACGACCTGTCTGGTGCCGCGCTGCACGATCTGACGCACGCGTACGCCGCGCGCGCCTGGGCGGAGCGCAAGTTCTACCGCATGCTCGACCTGATGCTGTTCAAGGCGGCCGAGCCGGCGGAGCGTTACCGCGTGCTGGAACGTTTCTATACCTTACGTCCCGGACTGGTGTCGCGTTTCTACGCCGCCCGTTCGACGACGCTCGACAAGATGCGCGTGCTTGCCGGCAAACCGCCGGTGCCGATCGGGCGCGCGATGGCTGCTTTGAAGGATGCATCATGACGCGTGCAGTGGTGATCGGCGCAGGCTTCGGCGGGCTCGCGCTCGCCATCCGGCTCCAGTCCGCCGGGGTCGAGACAACGATCCTAGAGTCTCGCGACAAGCCGGGCGGCCGAGCCTATTACTGGGAGCGCGACGGGTTCACCTTCGACGCCGGGCCGACCGTCATCACCGATCCGGCCTGCCTCGAGGAACTCTGGAATCTGTCAGGCAACCGCATGGCCGACGATGTCGTGCTGGAGCCAGTGCAGCCCTTCTACCGGCTCCACTGGCCCGACAGCACCAGTTTTGATTACACCAACAACGACGAGGTGCTGCGCGCCGAGATCGCCAAGCTCAACCCGGCCGATGTGGTGGGCTATGGCCGCTTCCTCGATTATTCCGCCGGCGTGTACCGCGAGGGTTACGAGAAGCTCGGCCACGTCGCCTTTCTCGATTTCGCATCGATGGTGAAGGCGGCGCCCGCGCTCGCCAAATATCAGGCGTGGCGCTCGGTCTACTCGATCGTGTCGAAGTTCGTCGAGAGCGAGAAGCTGCGGCAGGCGCTCAGCTTCCACACGTTGCTGGTCGGCGGCAATCCGATGACCACCAGTGCGATCTACGCGCTGATCCACAAGCTGGAGCGCGACGGCGGCGTCTGGTTCGCGCAAGGGGGCACCAACCGGCTGGTCGCCGGCATGGTCGCGCTGTTCGAGCGGCTGGGCGGTACGATCCGTCTGAACGACCCAGTATCGAAGATCGAGACGCTGGGCGACCGCGTCACCGCTGTCGAGACCGCGGGCGGGTACCGGCAGGAGGTCGATCAGATCGCCGCCAATGCCGACATCATGCACGTCTACCGCGACCTGCTCCCCGATTCGGGCGCCGCGCGGCGCACCGCGGAGAAGCTGGAGCGCAAGCGCTACTCGCCGTCTCTGTTCGTCGTCCATTTCGGCGTAACGGGCACGTGGCCGGGCATCCCGCACCACATGATCCTGTTCGGCCCGCGCTATAAGGGGCTGCTCGACGACATCTACGATCACGGCGTGCTGAGCGAGGATTTCTCGCTCTACCTCCACCACCCGACCGTTACCGATCCCAGTCTGGCGCCCGAGGGCCATTCGACGTTCTACGCGCTGGCGCCGGTGCCGCACATGGGCAAGTTCACCGGCGACTGGGAGACGGTCGCGCCGATCCTGGAGAAGCGCATCCTCGACGAGGTCGGGCGCCGGCTGATCCCCGACATCCACTCTCGTATCGTCACCAAGTTCAGCTACGCGCCGACCGACTTCCAGCACGATTTGAACGCGCATCTGGGCAGCGCCTTCAGCCTTGAGCCCGTGCTGACGCAGAGCGCGTATTTCCGCGTCCACAACCGCGATGACGCCATCTCGAACCTGTTCTTCACCGGCGCCGGCACGCACCCGGGTGCAGGAATACCCGGCGTGGTCGGCAGCGCCAAGGCGACCGCGGCGCTGATGCTGGAAGGATTCCGCACGCCGGTCGCGGCGTGAACGCCGCGCCTGACGGTTGTCGACCCGCCCCGCTTGGCCTAGCGGGGCGGGGATGAAGCGTCTCGCCGTTTACTGTGGCTCAGCCACTCCCGCCGACCCCTCTTACGTCCAGCTCGCGCGTCAAGTCGGCGAGGGACTTGCAAAGCGCCGCATCGGCCTAGTGTACGGCGGCGGACGGCTGGGGTTGATGGGCGCGGTAGCGGACGGCGCGCTGTCGGCGGGCGGCGAAGTGATCGGCATCATCCCGCAGGCGTTGGTTGACGCCGAGGTCGCGCACCGTGGCCTCTCCGAACTGCACGTCGTCACCGGCATGCACGAGCGCAAGCGCGCGTTCACCGACCTGTCCGACGGGTTCGTCACGCTGCCCGGTGGCACCGGCACGATGGACGAATTGTGGGAAGCGCTCAGCTGGGCGCAGCTCGGCTACCACGCCGATCCGGTGGGGCTGCTCAACGCCAATGGCTATTATGATCACCTGATCGCCTTCTGGGAAAAGATGGGCGAGGTCGGCTTCCTGCGCGCGCAGCACCGCGACCTGTTGATCGTCGCCGACACGTTCGACGCGTTGCTGGACCGGATGGCGGACCATCGCCCGACGCAGCCGATCGTGCGGATGGCGGCGGAGGACCTTTGAGCCAAAAGCCCGCGCTCCCTTCTTGCGACGCGATCGTCGCCGCGGCCGAGGAGTCGATCGCGCGCGGATCGAAAAGCTTCGGCGCCGCGTCGCGTCTGTTCGACCGCGAGACGCGCGAGCGCGCGTGGCTGCTCTACGCCTGGTGCCGCCGGTGCGACGACATCGTCGATGGGCAGGACCACGGCCACGGCATGCGTCGCGTCGCCGACGCGGAGGCGCGCGTCGCCGAGGTGCGCCGGCTGACCGACCGCGCGCTGGGCGGCGAGGTGATCGGCGATCCCGCATTCGACGCGCTCCGCATCGTCGCCGCCGAGGTCGGTCTGCCGCGCGGGCTCGCGCACGACCTGATCGACGGGTTTCAGCTCGACGCAGAGGAATGGCGCCCGCGCAGCGAGGCCGATCTCTACCGTTACTGCTACCACGTCGCCGGGGCGGTCGGGTGCATGATGGCGCTGGTCATGGGCGTATCGCCCGACGACGAGGCGACGCTCGATCGCGCCTGCGACCTGGGACTCGCGTTCCAGCTCGCCAATATCGCGCGCGACATCGAGGAAGATGACCGCGCCGGGCGCTGCTATTTGCCCGACGAGTGGCTGGCGGAAATGGACATACCGCCGGGCCAGCACATGAAGCCTCCGTTTCGCGACCGTCTGGTCGTGCTCGCGCGCCGGCTAGCTACCCGCGCCGAGTTGCACGAGGCGAGCGCGCGTGTCGGCACCAAGGCGCTGTCACGCCGGTCGGCCTGGGCGGTACTGGCGGCGGCGGGCATCTACGGCGACATCGCGCGCAAGGTGGCGACGCGCGGCCCCGCGGCGTGGGACCACCGCGTCACCACGAGCAAGTGGGAGAAACTGGCGTGGATCGCGCGCAGCTGGGTCGCGGCGCGCGGGCGCATGGCGATCCCCGACACACCGCGCCCGCCCGAATTGTGGACGCGCCCGCGTCGCTGATCCCCACGCGCGCTGCTGCGCCGTGCACTGCAATCGGCTACAGCTGCTCGCGATGAAACGCCTGCTCGCCTCGATCCACGACGTGTCGCCCCGCTTCGAGCGCGAGGTCGATCTGCTGCTCGCGCACCTGGCGCCGCACGTCGGCGAGCGGCTGGCGATGCTGGTCGTGCCCGATCACTGGGGCAGCGCGCCGCTCACGCCCGCATTCAAGGCGCAGCTGCGCGACTGGTCGGATCGCGGCATCGAGATGTTCGTCCACGGCTGGTTCCACCGCGACACCAGCGACCACGCCGGCGCCGCCGCGTTCAAGGCACGTCACATGACCGCGGGCGAGGGCGAATTCCTGGGGCTCGACCACGCCGATGCCTTGGCGCGGATGCAACGCGGCAAGGCGCTGGTCGAGGACACGATCGGGCGCGCGGCAGCCGGGTTCATCGCGCCGGCATGGCTTTATTCCGACGATGCGCGACGCGCGCTCGGCGACGCGGGCTTCGCGCTGGCGGAGGATCACGCGCGCGTGTGGCAGCCGAGCGGGCAGGTGCTCGCGCGCGGGCCGGTCATTACCTGGGCCAGCCGATCGCGTCCGCGCCAGCTCAGCTCGCTCGCCGCCGCCGCGCTGCTGCGCCGGGTGCTGCAGCCCGCGCGCACCGTCCGCGTCGCGGTTCATCCCGGCGACACGCGCGTGCCCGCGCTGATGCGCAGCATCACGCGGACGCTCGACGCCTTCCGCAACCACGCACCCGCCGCCTACGCCGATCTGCGCGCCTGTTGATCGCGCTCGGCGATGCGCCGCGCGTAGAAACTGACCAGATCGGCGACGTGCTGCTCGTCCGAGCCGACCTGCGCGGCGGCTTTTCTCGCCGCGGCGCGTAGCTCCGCCTGATCGCGCGCCAGCAGCCGCAGGATCGCGGCGGAACAGGCATAAGCGTCGCCTGCGCGGTACGTCTCGGCATAAGCGGGGGCGGCGACCTCGAACGCGCCGCCCTCGTCGGGCACGATCAGCGGCATGCCGCTCGCCAGCGCCTCGGACGCGACCAGCCCGAACGTCTCGTTCGACGCGCCGTGGATGAACGCGTCGGCGCTCGCCATGAAGGTCGCCAGCTGCGGGCGATCGTAGACCGGATGGTAGAGGCGGATATGCGGGCTGCTGCCGATATGGCGTTCGAGCGCCGCGGTATTTGGCCCCTGCCCCAGCATCATCATACCGACCGACGCGCGCGCGCCGGCGCGCTGGACCGCGTCGATCACCATCGGCCAGCGCTTCTCAGGGTGGTGGCGCCCGACCGCCAGCAGCAGGTGGGCGTCGGGCGGCAGGCCGCATTCCGCCAGCATCGAGGCTCGCAGGCTCTCGTCGCGCAGCGTGGGCGAGAAGCGGTGGCGGTCGATCCCGAGCGGAAACGCCGCATCGACGCGCACGCCGCGCGCGCGGTAACGCTTGAATAGCACCGACCCGTTGGTGACGACCGTGTCGTAGCGCGCGAAACAGCGGTCGAGATAGCGATTGTACCAGTCGAACGCGCGCTCGACCCGCTCGGGCGACGCGATCCGGCCGAACCAGCGCTTGGGGTAAGCGTCGAGATTGTCGTTGTGGAGAAACCAGCTCTTGAGCGCCGGCCCAGGCCAGTCAGCCACGATCCCGGCCGAGCGCCACGGCGAGCAATTCTCCACCACATCGGGTTGCAGCTCGTCGAGCAAGGCGTGGATCGGTGCGGCGTCCCAGAACAGCCCATAGTTGCGATCGATCGGAATTGTCGGCGATTTGACGTAGATGACACGCCCGCCGGTCGGCCGCTCCTCCACCCGCGTCGTGCGGCCTGGCGCGATCACGATCAGCTCGTGACCCTGGCGCGCCATGATCGCCAGCTTGGCGTCGACGTAGCTCTTCACGCCCCCGCCGGTCGGCGAGTAGAGCTCGTTCACCTCGACGATGCGCACGGGACTAGAACCCGAACCCGCCCAGCCCGCGCAGATATTGCGCGCGGATCACGGTCTGCGTGACGCCCGGCCCGACCTGGATCAGCGCGTCGGAGAGTTTGGGGCGCGAGCGGCCGATCTTGCGGTTGCCCGGAAAGCCCGCGCCGTCGCTCCAGAAATCGAACTTGCGCTTGCCGTCGCGGTCGTGGCCGAAGAACAGGGCGTAGCGGCCCGGACGCGGCACGCGGATGCACATGCGCGCGACATTGCTCGCCGGGGCGGCCACGGTGATGCGCCGGAACACCTTGCCCGCGGCGAGCAGCTTCTTGTCGTCCTCCAGGAAATCGGTCTCGTTGGCAGGATAGAGCTCGAGCTTGATCGTGCCGCGCGCGTCCTTCAGCCCCGTGATCGTCGCCAGGATCGCCGGACCCTGCCCACCGCTGCACGCCGGCGCGTCGGGCCCCAGCACCTGCGCGCTCGCCGACAATGCCGTGACGCTCGTCATTCCCGCCACTGCGATCAGCGCGCCTCGCCAGACCTTCGCCATCCCTTGACCCTTTCCCACACGTACCCGGCACCGAAGACACCGATCACGACGATATGCATCAGCAAGGTTGACGCCGCGGTGAACGCCATCAACTCCGACAGCGCGCGGTCGTGCCCGATGACCAGGATCGCGAAGTTGGCGAACAGCAGGTCCTTGTTGGGCAGGAACGGCAGGCGCGAGACGAGCTGCCGCCCCGCCATCAGGAATACCCACATCCACACCGACGCGCTCGGCATCGCGAAATGCCACGCCACCGCCAGCGCCACGCTGCTGATCGCGATGCGGTACATCGTCCAGCGATAGATCCACCACAATTGCCTGCGCGCCAGCGAGAAGACGATCGGCGACAGGAACAGCAATGCGCCGACCACGACGCCGGTCAGCCCGAGCGACCACAGCATCGCGCGCAGCACCGGCGGATCGATCAGCTTGTAGCCGAGCGGCAGCGCGACCGCGCCCAGCAGGATCGCGGCGGTGTTACCCGCCAAGCCCGACAACAGGCTGACATCCTTCACCGCGCCGAACGGCGCCGTCACCATCTTCAACCGCGCACGCGCCCAGGCGTAGAAATAAGCGTCGCCGGTCACACCGATCAGCAGGTCGTTGGCGACACGTTTCAGGTTCAGCGCGCCGAACGCGCTCGCCGGCACCCGCCACAATCGTCGAAAGATGATGAAGTCGACCACCGGCGTGGTAAAATAGGACAAGAGAAACAGCAGGTAGAACCAGCCGCTGCGCGGCAGCCTGTTGGTTAGGCCGCGTAGACCGTGGTCGAGCAGTTCCTGCGCCAGCCCGATCAGCATCACGCCCGTCAGCACCGTTGCCAAAACGCGCGGCCAGCGCGACCGCCGCCGCCGGATCGGCTCGAGTGTGCTCAGATGCGCCTCGTCCGTCGATGGACGGCCGGCATCGTTCCCGATCGTGCCCGCGGTCATTGCGCCGCGCCCTTGTCCATTTCCGGTGGCACCGTCATTACCCGACCATTGAACGCACGCGATGTTGCGCGATGCAAGCCGCTCAGCGCGGCCGCACGCGATCCGGGTGCGCGGCTGCGACCTCGGGCAGCGCCGCCATCGCTGCGTCGGCGGCGCATAGCCGCGGCATGTCGCTGAGCGGCACCTCGAACCGGCGCGCGTTGTAGAGCTGCGGCACCAGGCACAAATCGGCGATGTCGGGCGCCTGTCCGCCCAGGAACGGTCCCTCGGGCGTATCCGCCGCCATCGCCTCCAGCGCGGTCAGCCCCTCGATCACCCAATGGCGGTACCAATCGTCCCGCGCGGCCTGATCGGCGCCGAACTGCTGCTCCAGCCGTTTCAGCACCCGCAGATTGTCGATCGGGTGGATGTCGGCGGCGACCACCAGTGCGCGCGCCAGCTGGCCCGATCGAGTGAGCGGGTCGCCCGACACCATCGCGGGTTCGGGAAAGGTCGCGTCGAGCCAGTCGATGATCGCCAGGCTCTGCGTCAGCGCGTGGTCGTCGACCACCAGCGTCGGCACCAGCCCCTGCGGATTGATCGCGCGATTGGCGTCGCCCCTCTGCGCCCCCTCCAGCAGGTTCACCGCGACCGAGGTGTAGCGGACACGCTTCAGGTTCAGGCAGATGCGCACGCGGTACGCCGCCGAGGAGCGCCAGTAATCGTGCAGGACGATGTCGCTCATCGGGCTTCCTCAGCCCTCTCCGACCGCCGCTCCATCGCCGCCTTGATCATCGCGGTCATCGGATCGGCGAGCGCCAGCCCGATGATCCCGAACAGCGCACTCGCGAGGATCTGCGCGCCGAGCGTCAGCGCGGGCGGCAGGTCGACCGTCCGCTTCGCCACCATCGGGATGACGACATAGCCGTCGATCACCTGCACCGCGATGTAGATCAGGATCGCGAGCACACCGGTGTGCATGCCGGCCGAGAAACCGACCGCGATCGTCATCGCGCCGGATACGAACGCGCCGACGTTGGGAATGAAGGCGAGCATTCCGGTAACGATGCCCAGGATCAGCGCCATCGGCACGCCCGCGATCCATAGCGCGACACCGACGAACGCGCCCTCGAACGCCATGCCGAGGAGGCGCCCGGCAAGCAGGCGGCGCAGCGTGCGCGCCATCCGCTGCGTCGTCACCGCCACTTCGGCGCGGCTTTCTTGCGGAATCATCCACTGGAACCCGCGATCGTAGACGCGCGGGTCGATCGCGACGAAGAGGCCGATCACCAAAATCATGAACATGGTGGTGAGCGCACCGAACGCGGTGCCGACGAACGCGGTGACCTTACCGACCGAGCCGAGCGCCTGGCGCGCAATACCGTTCAGGTCGGACGCACCCGGCATCAGCCCCTGCGACGACAACCACCCCGACAGTCGCGACACCTGCGTCTCGACCGTTGAGCGCAGCTGCATTACCTGCGCGGTGATCTGCACGCCAGCGAGATAGAAGGTGCTGACGAGGAAGGCGAGCGTCAGCAGGCAGACGATCAGCAGCCGCCACCCGCGCGAGATCGGCAGCACGCGCCCGAGCAGCCGCACCCCGCCGTCGAGCAGCGCGGCGAAGACGAGGCCCGCGAAGATCACGAGCAGCGGCTGCACCAGCAACACCACCAGCGCGATCGCACCGGCAAGACCCAGCCACACCGCCGCGCGCTTGATCTCCGCGCGCACCGCGGGATCGCGCACCTCGTGCGGGCTCGCGCCCTCGACTACAGTCACGCGGTCGTCGCCCTTGCTCATTGCGTGCGCTCCGGATGCAGTGACGTACCCGCGCGGCCGGCCCGCAGCGACGACCACCAGGTCAGCGGGTTGAGCGTCGCGTCGCCGTCGACCGAGAAGGTGATGAACTCCGCGCGCCCGCCCAGATTCTCGATCGGCACCGGGCCCCCCAGTCCGCGCTCGAACCCGCCCAGCGCAAAGCGGCTGTCCGCCGACCGGTCGCGGTTGTCGCCCATCAGGAACACGCGACCGGCCGGGATGCGAACGGGGCCGTAATCGTCGCCGGGTGAATCGGGCTGCAGGTCGACCGTATCGTAGCGGCGCCCGTTCGGCAGCGTCTCGGTCACGATCGGCAGGTGGCAGACGCTGCGCCCATCGGCGAGCACGCGGCGCGCGCCGGGATATTGCAGCGGGTCGCACGTTGCATTGGCATCTACGGCCACGTCGCGGAAGTGAAGCGGCCCGCGCGGCACCGCCACCCCGTTCAGGAACACGACGCCCCCCCGCACCTCCAGCGTATCACCCGGCAGGCCGATCACGCGCTTGATGTAATCGCTCGACGATCCCGGCGGGGTCACGATCACCACGTCGCCGCGCTCGGGCAGGCTACCCCAGATACGGCCGGGAATGAAGGGCAGCTGCACCGACCAGCTCTCGACCGGCTTGTGGAGCACCAGGTCGTCGACGATCGCGACCGGATCGGGGATCGTCGGCGACACGAACGACCAGCCGTAGGCGAACTTCGACACCACCAGCCGGTCGCCGACCATCAGCCCAGGCAGCATCGATTCGCTCGGAATATAGAACGGCTTGGCGATGAACGAGTGGAAGCCGAGGACCGCGAGCACGAGCCAGAACAGCCCCTTGGCCTCGCTCCACCAGTCGAAGCCGGCACGCTCGCCCGGCTTGTCGGACGGGGGCGCGTCGCCGGGGTGACCGCTGCCAGAGTGACCGTCGGGAGTGAGCGTGAGGTCGTCGGCCACGTGCAGCTTATCCGATGGGTAACGCTTCGATGATCACGAAGGCCTGCGCCCACGGATGATCGTCGGTCAAGGTCAGATGGATGCGCGCTTCATACCCCGCTGGCACCATCGCGTCGAGCCGCGCCTTGGCGCCGCCCGTCAGCGCCAGCGTCGGCGCCCCCGAACGTGCGTTCACGACACCGATGTCGCGCATGAACACGCCCGCCTTGAACCCGGTGCCGACCGCCTTGCTGAACGCTTCCTTCGCCGCGAAGCGCTTGGCGAGCGTTCCCGCCCGCGTGAACGGGCGCTTCGCCGCCTTGGCACGCTCGACCTCGGTGAAGACGCGACGCTCGAACCGTTCGCCGAACCGGTCGAGCGACGCCTGGATGCGCTCGATGTTGCACAGGTCGGAGCCGAGCCCGATGATCAAGCGCGCGCCCTCACCGTACTGCCGCCATCTCGGCCTTCATCCGCCGCACGCTCTCGTACAGCCCGACGAAGATCGCCTCGCCGATCAGAAAATGCCCGATGTTGAGCTCTACCACCTGCGGAATGGCGGCGATCGGCTGGACGTTGTCGAAGGTCAGCCCGTGACCGGCATGGACCTCGATGCCGTTCTTGGCCGCGAGCGCGGCGGCATCGCTCAGGCGGCGTAGTTCGTCGCTGCGTGCCTCACCCTCGCACTCGGCGTAGCGGCCGGTGTGGAGCTCGACCACCGGCGCGCCGAGCGACACCGCGGCGGCAACCTGCTCGGCCGAGGGTTCGATGAACAGCGAGACGCGCACGTTCGCCGCGCGCAGTTCGCGCACCATCGGCGCCAGCACGTTGTGCTGCCCCGCCGCATCCAGCCCGCCCTCGGTGGTGCGCTCCTCACGCTTCTCGGGCACGATACAGGCAGCGTGCGGGCGGTGCCTGAGCGCGATGCCGAGCATTTCCCCGGTCGCCGCCATTTCGAGGTTGAGCGGAACCGCGCGGTCGAGCGCGGCCAATTCGCTCACCAGCCGCGCGATATCATCGTCGGTGATGTGACGGCGATCCTCGCGCAGGTGCGCGGTGATGCCGTCGGCTCCGGCGGAGGCGGCGAGCACCGCCGCGCGAACCGGATCGGGCACCGCGCCACCGCGCGCGTTGCGGACGGTCGCGACATGGTCGATGTTGACGCCCAGGCGCAGCGGCTGCGCCATCTCAGGCCGCCGCCCGGCTGCCGGGCTTGATCGCCGGGATCGCCTCCAACGCGGGCGGCAGCGCGTCCGCGGCGTAGCTCGGCACGTCGAGTTTCAGCAGCGGGAAAAAGGGCACGCCGATGTCGGCTTGGCCGTTCGAGCGATCGACCAGCGCCGCGCCCGCGATCACGCGCCCGCCCGCCGCCTCGATCGCCTTGATCGCCTCGCGCGAGGAAAGCCCGGTGGTGACGACGTCCTCCATCATCAGCACCTCTTGGCCCGGCTCCAGCCGAAAGCCGCGGCGCAGCTCGAACGTGCCGGTCGGCCGCTCGACGAACATCGCCTCGACGCTCAGCGCGCGCGCCATCTCGTGACCGACGATCACCCCGCCCATTGCTGGTGCGACCACTGCGCTGATCCGCTGCCGCAACTCGGCCGGGATCGACCGCGCCAGAGCCTGGCACAGCCGCTCGGCGCGGCGCGGGTCCATCAGCACGCGCGCGCATTGCAGATAGCGTGGACTACGCAGCCCCGAGGACAGGATGAAATGCCCCTCCAGCAGCGCATCGGCCGCACGGAACTCGGCCAGCACCTCGTCCTCGGTCATCGCGTGCACTCCTGATCGTTGCCGGCCCTGTCAGGCTTGCGCAGATACGGTCGCGCACGGGCCGGCGCAACGCAGCGGGCTTGCGAAATATTCGCGTAATCGCGCCCTCTTGAGGCAAAAGGGGGTGCCGCGTATAGGCGAATGCAATGGGCGACAATGCCCGCCAGGTCTGGGGGGGCACTCCCGTGCCACGACGCAGGGGTGATGGAAGCACGATGAACCGCTTGAAGACGATGATCTTGGCAGGCGGCCTCGCGCTCGCCGGCCTCGCGATGGGTGGAGGCGCTCACGCCCAGACGCCCCCGGCCGCGCCCGAGATCAAGACCGCGCAGCCCGGCGTTCCGAGCGCGCTTGAACCCGCCAACGCCGCCGATCCCGCCGCACCGAAGATGAGTGCGGCCAATCCGCCGAAGCTGAACGAGAAGGCCCCCGCCGCGCTGGAGCTGGCGCAGGACGGCGCGCCGACGATGAGCGCGAAGCCGATGATCGGGCAGCCGACCGACGGGTTGATGCGCATCCAACCGCAGGTGACCAAGAACGGCCTGCGCGCGCACTGGTTTCACGATCGCATCCTGTTCCCGCTGATCACGGTCACATCGCTGTTCGTGCTGCTGCTGCTGGTGCTGGTGATCGTCCGCTTCCGCGCGGCGCGTAATCCGGTGCCATCTAAGACCAGCCACAACACCTTCATCGAGGTGGTGTGGACGCTCGCCCCCGTGCTGATCCTGGTCGCGATCGCGGTGCCCTCGATCGGGCTGCTGCAGGCGCAGTTCAAGCCCGCGCCCGCGGGTGCCGTCACCTTAAAGGCGATCGGCAACCAGTGGTTCTGGAGCTATCAATACCCCGACAACGGCGGGATCGAGATCACCGCCAACCTGCTCAAGGAAAAGTCGGACGTCGCAGCCGGTGAGCGGTACCGCACCGATGCCGACGGTCCCCGCCTGCTCGCGACCGACAACCGTGTCGTGCTGCCGGTCGGCGTGCCGATCCGCCTGATCACCACCGCCAACGACGTGATTCATAGCTGGGCGATGCCCGCCTTCTGGATCAAGCTCGATGCGATCCCCGGACGCCTGAACGAGACGAGCTTCACCATCGAGAAGCCAGGCCTCTACTTCGGCCAGTGCTCCGAACTGTGCGGCGCGCGTCACGCCTATATGCCGATCGCGGTCGAGGCCGTCTCGCCGGCCGCGTTCGCACGCTGGGTTCGTGCCAAGGGCGGCACGATGCCGACGCCGGGCAAAGCCTCTGACGCGGTGATCCCGCAGCCGGGTGCTGACAATTCGGCCAGCGTCGCCAGCGAGGCGGCGATCGTCGACAATCTGACCGGTCCGACCGAGAACGGCACCGCCACTCCTCCCGTCATTCCGCAAGGCGCAACCGGCAACCCCGGCGGCGTCGGCGAAGCTGGACGCTGACCATGACCGACACCGCTCTCCACCCGTCCGCCTTTCAGGCGCACGACGCGCATCACCACGACGCGCATGCCGATCACCTGCCGGGCTTCTTCGCGCGGTGGTTTATGTCGACGAACCACAAGGACATCGGCACGCTTTACCTGATCTTCGCGATCGTGGCCGGCATCATCGGCGGCGCGATCTCGGGGTTGATGCGTGCCGAACTGATGCACCCGGGCATCCAGTATCTGCCCAAGTGGGTCGCGATGCTGCACGGCGGTCAGGAACAGACGTTCGACCAGGCGCTTCACCTGTGGAATGTGCTGGTAACCGCGCACGGCCTGATCATGGTGTTCTTCATGGTCATGCCGGCGATGATCGGCGGGTTCGGCAACTGGTTTGTGCCGATCATGATCGGCGCGCCCGACATGGCGTTCCCGCGCATGAACAACGTCAGCTTCTGGCTGCTCGTCCCGGCGTTCCTGCTGCTGCTCGCCTCGCCGTTCTTCGGTGGCGCCGGCACCGGCTGGACCGTCTACGCGCCGCTCTCGACCTATGGTGAGCCGGGGCCGAGCGTCGACATGGCGATCCTGTCGCTCCACCTGGCGGGCGCGAGCTCGATCCTGGGCGCGATCAACTTCATCACCACGATCTTCAACATGCGCGCGCCGGGCATGACGCTGCACAAGATGCCGCTGTTCGCCTGGGCCGTGCTCGTCACCGCGTTCCTGCTGCTGCTGGCGCTGCCGGTGCTCGCGGCCGCGATCACGATGCTGCTGACGGACCGCAATTTCGGCACCACCTTCTACGATCCGGCGGGCGGCGGTGATCCGGTGCTCTACCAGCACCTGTTCTGGTTCTTCGGTCATCCCGAAGTGTACATCATGATCCTGCCGGGCTTCGGCATCATCAGCCACATCGTCGCGACGTTCAGCCGCAAGCCCGTGTTCGGCTATCTCGGCATGGCCTACGCGATGGTGGCGATCGGCGTGGTCGGCTTCGTCGTGTGGGCGCACCACATGTTCACGACCGGCCTTTCCGTGAACGTGAAGATGTACTTCACCGCCGCAACGATGGTCATCGCGGTGCCGACCGGCATCAAGATCTTCTCGTGGATCGCGACCATGTGGGGCGGTTCGCTTCGCTTCCCGACCCCGATGGTCTGGGCGATCGGCTTCATCTTCATGTTCACCGTCGGTGGCGTCACCGGCGTCGTGCTCGCCAACGGCGGCGTCGACGACTACATGCAGGACACCTACTACGTCGTGGCGCACTTCCACTACGTGCTGTCGCTCGGCGCGGTGTTCTCGCTGTTTGCGGGCTTCTACTACTGGTTCCCGAAGATGTCGGGGAAGATGTACTCCGAGCTGCTCGGCCAGCTGCACTTCTGGGTGTTCTTCATCGGCGTGAACGTCATGTTCTTCCCGATGCACTTCCTCGGCCTGCAGGGCATGCCGCGCCGTTACCCGGATTATCCGGACGGTTTCGCGCACTGGAACCAGGTCGCCTCGATCGGCTACATGATCATGGCGGCGGGCATGGCGATCTTCTTCGTCAACATCATCTGGTCGCTGATCGCGGGCAAGAAGGCGCCCGACAATCCCTGGGGCGAGGGTGCCACCACGCTCGAGTGGACGCTGTCGAGCCCGCCGCCGTTCCACCAGTTCGAGACGCTGCCCAAGATCGACTGATCGGCAGTATCGACCAACCTCCACGACGCCCCGGCCGCAAACCGGGGCGTTTTTCTTTGTCTTAACGACCACACCGATCGTCCCGGCACGAGACGTGGCAAAAGCGCCACTGGAACGACGCGAGCGATCACGCGATCTCAGGCCTATGATCCGCGCGCTCCTGTCCCAAGTCCTGCTCGCCGGCATGCTCGCCGGCATGCCCGTCACCGCCGCCGAGGCGCGGCGTATCCCGACGCCGGCGGGCGGACCCGACGTGCACACCGTGCTCGATGTTGGCCGCCCGCTGGAGCCAGGTGATTACGTCTGGGACGACGACGGCGCACCCGCCGGCCCGACCCACGTCGTCGTCGACACCGAGCGGCGGCAGCTCTACGTCTACCGCGGCGGGGTTGAGATCGGCCGGTCGTTCGCGGTCTCCGGCCCGCCCGAGATGCCGACCCCGCTCGGCCGCTTTCCGATCCTGGAGAAGGACGCCGACAAATATTCGCGCAGCTACGATGCGCCGATGCCTTATTCGCTCCGCCTGACGCGCAGCTACGTCGCGATCCACGGCAGCAAGGTCGAGTGGGACTGGGTCACGCACGGCTGCATCGGCGTGCCACTGCCGTTCGCGCGCATCCTGTTCCGCAACGTGCGCGTCGGCGACGACGTGCTGGTGACACGGCACTGGTTGCCCGCCGCCTACGATTGACGCCGCGGGCCGGTACCGCCACCCTCATCCACGGGACTGAGGATGACAGGAACGCGCGCGATGCCGGATTTCCGCATGATCGACACCGGCGGTGCGCGACTGCGCGTCGCGATCGAGGGCACCGGACCGCTGATCGTGCTGGTCCACGGCTTTCCCGAGAGCTGGTATTCGTGGCGGCACCAGCTGCCCGTGCTGGCAGACGCGGGCTACACCGCCGCGGCGCTCGACGTGCGCGGTTACGGCGGGTCGGACAAGCCGGGCGAGGTGTCAGACTATGCGATGGAGGCGCTGACCGCCGACGTCGCAGGCGTCGCCGACGCGTTGCAGCCGGGCGCACCGGCGATCCTGCTCGGTCACGACTGGGGGGCGCCGATCGTCTGGAACACGATCCTGTCGCGGCCCGAACGTTTCCGCGCGGTAGCTGCCCTGTCAGTCCCGTTCCTCGGCGTCGCCAAGCGCCCGTTCAACGAGACATTCAAGCGCGCCTTCACCGACAAGGGGCGCTTCTTCTACCAGGCGTGGTTTGCGGAAGTCGGCCCCGCAGAGGCGGAGGCAGAGCGCGACGTGCGCGATTTCCTGCGCAAATTCTACTACGCGATCTCAGGGAACGCGCCGCCGGGCACCTGGCCCGAGAAGCCTGCGGGTGCGACGCTGCTCGACGGCATGGTCGACCCCGGCACCTTCCCCGCGTGGCTGAACGACGCCGATCTCGACTATTACGTCGCAGAGTTCGAGTCGTCGGGCTTCTTCGGACCGCTCAGCCGCTATCGTAACCACGAGCGCGACTGGGCGTGGCAGCAGCAATTCAAGGATCGCACGATCGATGCGCCGGCCTTGTTCATCGGTGGCAGCAAGGACCCCGCGACCACTGCATTCGGCGCGCTGACCGATCCGATCGCGGCGATGCGCCCGTACGTGCCGCAGGTCGAGGGTCATATTCTCGACGGCGTAGGCCACTGGACACAGCAGGAGCGACCCGATGAGGTCAACCGTCTGCTGCTCGACTGGCTCGCGCGGCTGCCACGCGACTGATCGACGTACGAAACGCGGCCTTTCGCGCGCACCCCGCGACGGGTATAGCGCGTCACCTGCGATGACCACCGCCGCTCCCCTGCTGCCGCCCGCCGACTGGCGCGACTTCCTGGCGCTGACCAAGCCCCGGGTGATGACACTGGTCGTCTTCACCGGCCTGTGCGGAATGCTGGCGGCACCGCGTGGCATCCACCCCGTGCTCGCCTTCACCGCGATCCTGTGCATCGCGCTCGGCGCCGGCGCGGCGGGGGCGCTCAATCAATGGTACGAGGCCGACCTCGACGCGGTGATGAAGCGCACCGCGAAGCGTCCGCTGCCCGCGGGCCGCATGGATCGGCAGTCGGCGCTGCATTTCGGCGTCGGGCTGGCCGCTTTCTCGGTGATTCTGATGGGGTTGGCGGTCAACATCGCCGCCGCGGCGATCCTGACCGTCTCGATCCTGTTTTACGTACTGATCTACACCGTGTGGCTGAAACGGCGCACGCCGCAGAACATCGTCATCGGCGGCGCGGCGGGCGCGTTTCCGCCGCTGATCGGCTGGGCGGCGGCGACGGGACAGGTCGCGGTGCTTCCGGTGCTGCTGTTCGCGCTCGTGTTCCTGTGGACGCCGCCGCATTTCTGGGCGCTCGCGCTGTTCATCGAGTCCGACTACGCCAAGGCGGGCGTGCCGATGCTGCCCGTCGTCGCGGGTGAGCGCGCGACGCGGCGGCAGATCGGGCTTTACACCATCCCGATGGCGCTGGTGGCGGTGGCACCTTGGCCATTGGGGCTGACCGGCGCCTTCTACGGCGCGGCCTCGATCGTGCTGACCGCGATCTTCGCCGCGCTGGCGGCGCAGGTGACGTTCGGGCGCAACGCGCCCGGCATGAAGCCGGAGAAGCGGCTGTTCGCTTACTCCATCATCTATCTCTTCGTGATTTTCGGCGCGCTGGTCGTCGATCGGTGGCTGGCATGATGAATGACGAACAGGATGTGATCCAGCGGCGACAGAAGGCGCGCGCGATCGTGATGGCGGTGCTGCTGCTCGCCTTCGTCGCGCTGATCTTCTTCATCACCATCGCCAAGATCAAGGAAGGCATGGCGCACTGATGGCTGCACGCCCGCGCATCGATCGACGCCTGCGTACCGCGCTGCTGGCGGTGCTGGGCGTATGCTGCATGACCGGCGTCGCCTTTGCCAGCGTGCCGCTATACCGCCTGTTCTGCCAGGCTACGGGCTTGAACGGCACCACCAACCGCGCGCTCGCGGCGCCCGGCGGTGTTCACCGCTCGATCCGCATCGCCTTCGACGCCAACACCAGCCCCAAGCTGCCGTGGCGCTTCACGCCCGAGCAGGAGGAGCAGGAGGTCGACATCGGCGCGCGCGACATGGCGTTCTTTCAGGCGACCAACCGCGGCGCGCAGTCGGTCACGGGCACCGCGACCTACAACGTGACGCCGGCGATCGCGGGCAAGTATTTCACCAAGATCCAGTGCTTCTGCTTCACGCAGCAGACGCTGAAACCCGGCGAGACGCAGCGGATGCCGGTGATCTACTTCGTCGACCCGAAGATCCTGACCGATCCCGATACCAAGGACGTGGAGACGATCACGCTGTCGTACACGTTTTATCCGGTGGATTCGGCCAAAACCTCGGGTTAAGGCGTAGGGAAACGCCTTTTGGGGGATGCCACGCATGGCCGGCGCGAAGAACCACGACTATCATATCCTTCCACCCAGCCCGTGGCCGCTCATCGGATCGATGATGGCGCTCGTCATGGCGGCGGGTGGCATCATGTACATGCACAGCGCGGTCGGCGGCGGTTGGGTGTTCCTGATCGGCCTCGCCGGCGTGCTCGGCACGATGTGGGGCTGGTGGCATCAGGTGATCCGCGAAGCGCACGCGGGCGATCACACTCCGGTCGTGCAGCTTCACTTTCGCTACGGCATGATCCTGTTCATCGCCTCCGAAGTGATGTTCTTCGTCGGTTGGTTCTGGGCCTATTTCGACTTCGCGCTGTTCCCGACCGCGATGAGCTTCGTCGACGGGCAGGTCGAGCGCGCCACCGAAGGCGCCGCCGCAATCGCGGCGCAGTGGCCGCCCAAGGGGCTGGAAGTCATCAACGCGTTCGAGCTGCCGCTGCTCAACACGCTGATCCTGCTCTGCTCGGGCACGACCGTCACCTGGGCGCACCACGCGCTGATCCACAACCAGCGCGGCGGCGTGAAGCGCGGGTTCTGGGGGCTGCTGGGCGTCGGCGACCGTGACGGTGTCTTGAAGGGCCTGTGGCTGACGGTAGCGCTGGGCCTGCTGTTCAGCTCGATCCAGGCGTACGAGTACATGCACGCGCCGTTCCCGTTCAAGGGCATCAACTACGGCGCCGCCTTCTTCATGGCGACCGGGTTCCACGGCTTCCACGTGCTGGTCGGCACGATCTTCCTGCTCGTCTGCCTGATCCGCGCCTACAAGGGCGACTTCACGCCGAAGCAGCACTTCGGGTTCGAAGCGGCAGCCTGGTATTGGCACTTCGTCGACGTGGTGTGGCTGTTCCTGTTCGTCACGATCTACGTCTGGGGCGGCTGGGGCGCGCCGGTTCACGGCGGCTGATAGGGTCCACCCGAGGTGTCTGACAGGGGCGCGGTCCGGATGCGGGCCGCGCCCCTTCTTTCGCGCGACGCCGGGCACGCGCCGCGGTAAGACGGCGACGATGAAGCGTTTTCCGGTCGTCCCCACCATCATCGTGGCACTCGCGGTCTGCGGCATGATCTCGCTCGGCATCTGGCAAATCTCGATCCGCCTGCCCGAGAAGGAAGCCTATCTCGCGCAATTGGCGCGCAACCCCGACAAGCCGGTTGTCGCCTTCCCGCTCCAGCCCGATGATCGGCTGCTGTTCCGCCGTACCCGTACCGACTGCCGGCCGCCCGTCTCAGTCACGCGCGCGGGCGCGGGCAACGCCGGGTTCCGGCTGATCGCCACCTGCGCGAACTCGGGCGTCAAGGTACAACTCGGCACCACGCGCGATCCGGGCAAGCAGGTCGACTGGTCGGGCGGCCCCGTGTCGGGCTGGATCAGCCACGCACCCGACGCGCGCCCGCTGGTCGCCGGACTGTTCAGCCACGCACCGCAAACAATGCTGCTCGTCGCCGATCGCCCGGTAGCTGGTCTCGCTGCCAATACCCAGCCCGACATCGGCCTCGTGCCCAACAACCACCTTGCCTACGGAGTACAGTGGTTCCTGTTCGCCGCGGTGGCCGCGATCATCTACGCGGTTGCGCTGCATCGGCGGCGCGCCCCGGTTGCGGGGTCACAGGCTTAGGGCTAGGCCGCGGGGCCATGCGCTACGTCAGCACGCGCGGCCGGGCAGCCGCACTCGACTTTCGCGAGGTCACGCTCGCCGGGCTCGCCAGCGACGCCGGGCTCTACGTGCCGGAAGTGTGGCCGACGCTGACGCGCGACGAGATCGCCGCAATGGCCGGGCTGTCCTACGTCGACACCGCGGTCACCGTCATGGCGCCGTTCGTCGGCGAGACGATGACCCGCAACGAGCTGCGTGCGCTGTGCGAGCAGGCTTACGGCCGCTTCTCGCACGCCGCGGTCACGCCGCTGGTGCAGCTCGATCACGATCAATGGCTGCTGGAGCTGTTCCACGGCCCCACGCTCGCGTTCAAGGACGTGGCGCTCCAGCTGCTCGGCCTGCTGTTCGAGCGCTTCCTGACCGGCAGCAGCGACCATCTGACGATCGTCGGCGCGACCAGCGGCGATACCGGCTCGGCGGCGATCGACGCGGTTGCGGGCCGCGCGGGCGTCGACATCTTCATGCTCCACCCCGAAGGCCGCGTCAGCGACGTTCAGCGGCGGCAGATGACCACGGTCGGCGCACCGAACGTCCACAATATTGCGATCCGCGGCGACTTCGACCAGGCGCAGGCGCTGGTAAAGGCGATGTTCAACGATCCCGCCTTCGCCGGCCGCTTCCGCCTGTCCGCAGTCAATTCGATCAACTGGGCGCGGTTGATGGCGCAGGTGGTTTATTATTTCTACGCCGCGGTGCGCCTGGGCGCGCCCGATCGCGCGGTCGCGTTCAGCGTGCCGACGGGCAATTTCGGCGACGTGTTCGCAGGGTATGTGGCGGCAAAGATGGGACTCCCGGTCGAGAGGCTGATCGTCGCCACCAACGTCAACGACATCCTCGCGCGCGCGCTCACATCCGGCGATTATTCGAGCCGGCAAGTAGTGCAAACGCCGACCCCGTCGATGGACATCCAGGTGTCGAGCAATTTCGAGCGATTGCTGTTCGACCTCGGCCACCGCGACGGCCATGCACTCGCCGAGCAGATGCGCGGGTTCGAGGGCAGCCGCGCGATGCGGCTGACCAACGCGCAATCGGAAGGCGCCGCCGCGCTGTTCGCGGCCGAACGCGTCGATCTCGACGACATGGCGCTCGCGATGCGCTGGGCGCACGAGCACGCGTGCCAGACGCTCGACCCGCATACCGCGATCGCGCTCGCCGCGGCGCAGCGTCACGCCGGCGCGACGCCGATGGTGACGCTCGCCACCGCGCACCCGGCGAAGTTCGGCGACGCGGTCGAGCGCGCGACCGGCACGCGTCCCAACCTGCCGTCGCGCGTCGGCGACCTGTTCGATCGCGAGGAACGCTTCGACGTGCTCGACACCAGCTACGCCGCGGTCAGCGAATACATCGCCGAGCGGGCGGTCGCGCGATGAAGCTCGACACGCTGATCGGCGAACCCTGGGGCGATTACGGGCTGATCGACTCGGGTAACGGCCGAAAGCTGGAGCGCTACGGCCGCTACCGCTTCATCCGCCCCGAGCCGCAGGCGTTGTGGGCGCCCGCGCATGCCGAGTGGGATGCGCACGGCGAGTTCGTGCCCGGCAGCGACGAGGACGGCGGTGGGCAATGGCGCTTCGACAAACGCGTGCCCGCCGATGGTTGGACGCTCGAATGGCACGAGGCGCGCTTCACCGCGCAGACGACGCCGTTCCGGCACCTGGGTTTCTTCCCCGACATGGCGCCGGTGTGGGTGTGGATGCGCCAGCAGCTGGAGGGCGCCGACAGTCCTGAGTGCATGAACCTGTTCGGTTACACCGGGGTCGGCACGCTGGCGCTGTCGTCGATCGGCGCGCGGATGGTTCACGTCGACGCGTCGAAGAAGTCGGTCGAGGCGGCGCGTCACAATGCCGCGCTATCGGGGCTGTCCGACGCGCCGACGCGCTGGATCATCGACGACGCGTCGAAGTTCGTCGCGCGCGAGGTCCGGCGCGGGCGCCGCTACGACGGGATCCTGCTCGACCCGCCCAAGTACGGTCGCGGGCCGACCGGCGAGGTATGGCGGCTGGAAGAAGACCTGCCGCGACTGATCGCCGACTGTCGGAAGCTGCTTGATGCCGAGTCGCGCTATTTGTTCCTGACCGTCTACGCGGTGCGCATGTCGGCGCTGGCGATCGGCGAAATGCTGCGGCAGGCATTTGCCGATCTGCCCGGCACCGTCGAGGCGGGCGAGCTGGCGGTGCGCGAGGAAGCACGCGGGCTGACGCTGCCGACCGCGATCTGGGCGCGCTGGAGCCGATAAGCCGCCAGCTTACTCCATCGCGCTGCGCATCGCCGCGCCCGCGACGAACGGCGCGCCGGCGACGAGCAGCAGGCTGGTCGCGGCGAGCAGCTTTAGCCCCCCGGCCCCGCCCGTGATCGCGCCCGCACCGAAGATCAGGAGCGGCACCGCGAGCGGCAGCATGACGAGGCCGGCGACCGCGCCCGCGCCGCGCGCGCCCGCCAGCAGCGCCGCGGTCGCGACCGCCAGCGCGGCGAGCCCCGGCGTGCCGAGCAGCAGCCCCGCCTCAACCAGCAGCAGCGTCGCCCCGCTCAGATGGAGCAGGCCGCCTGCGATCACGCTTGCGAGCATCAGCGGCGGCGCGAAGGCGAGCCAGTGCGCGAGCGTCTTCGCCGCCGCGACCGCCGCCATCGAGCCCCCGCGCACCGCCAGCTGATCGAGCACGCCCGCCTCCAGATCGGGCGCGACCAACCGCTCGACCGGCATCAGCGCGGCGAGCAGCGCGGCGGCCCAGATCACTCCCCCGCCGACACGTGCCAGCAACGCCGTGTCGGGACCGATCGCGAACGGGAACAGGATCGCGACGAGCAGGAAGAACGCGACCACCAGCGTCGCGCCACCGCCCGCGTAGCCCGATCGCACGTCGCGCCAGATCAGCCCGGTCACAGTCGCACCTGCTGCACGTCATCCCACGCGAGCGGCTGGTGCGTCGCCGCAACCACGATCCCACCTTGCCCGCGGTGCCGCGCGACCAGCGCCGCCAGCCGGTCGAGCGCCGCGGCGTCGAGCGCGTTCGCCGGCTCGTCGAGCAGCCACAATCTCGCGCCGCTCGCCACCACACGCGCGAGCGCGGCACGACGCCGCTGCCCCGCCGACAGGAGCCGCACCGGCACATCGGCGAGGTCGCCGAGCGCCACGTCTTCGAGTGCCGCGGCAACGCGCGTCGTCGGATCGGGCCCGCCGTCGAGCCGCGCCCAGAAACGCAGCGCCGCCTGCACCGTCGCACCGCGATCGAGCGCGTGTGCCTCATCCATCAGCGCCACGCCGCCGCCCGGCCGCTCCACGCTGCCGCGCTCGATCCGTCCCAGACCGGCGAACACGCGCAACAGGCTCGACTTGCCGACGCCGTTCGGCCCCGTGACGACGATCACGTCGCCCGGGCGCGCGATGAAGCGGACGTTCTCGAACAACGTCCGCCCGCCGCGCGCCACCGCCAGATCGGCGACGATCAGCGCGTCGCTCAATCCGACACCGCGTCTTCCAGCGCGTGCATGTCGTCGTCCGACAGGCCGAAATGATGCCCAATCTCGTGCACCGTGACGTGCGCGACGAGGTCGTCGAGCCGCACCCCGGTCTCGCACCATTCCGCCAGGATCGCCTGACGATACAGGTGGATGCGATCGGGCAGCGCGCCGCTCTCGAACGACGATTTCTCTCCAACCGGCCGCCCGACGTAGACGCCGGTCAGGTCGAGCGGGTGGTCGAGCCCGACGCTTGCCAGCATCTCCGGGTCGGCTTCCTCCTCGACCAGCAGAACGACGTCGCGCAAGTGCGTTCGAAACGCCTCCGGCAATCGCGCGATCGTGGCACGTGCATGCGCCTCGATTACGTCGGCGGACGGTGCCGCGCCCAGAACCTCTTGCCGCTCCATCGCGCCCGCCATAGTCCCCACGGGCAAGGTGCGGCAAGAATGGGAGCGTGGATATGATCGAGCAACTGAGCGAGGCGGAGCGGGCCGACGCGCTGGACGCGCTGCCCGAATGGGATTTCGAGGAATCGCGCGACGCGATCACGCGGACGATCGTGTTCACCGATTTTGCCGAGGCGTTCGGCTTCATGACGCAGGTAGCACTGCTCGCCGAGCGCGCCGATCATCACCCCGAATGGAAGAACGTCTACAACCGGGTCGAAATCCTGCTGACGACCCACGACGCGGGCGGGCTGTCGTCGCGCGACGTCGAGCTGGCGGGTGCGATCGACGACATTCTGGGCGGCTGACCCGCCCGCGCGCGCACAACCGCTGCGCGCTTGACGTAAGCCACCGCCACACCGACGATCATTAACGAATCGTCAACGCTCGCGCGCCGCACGGGGCATCGCGCGGGACGGCGGGGGGTACAGGATGATCGGCTCCTCTTGGATGCGCGCCGCGTGGCGCACCGCGGCACTCGTCGGTGTCGCCACTCCGCTGATTTACGGCGGTTTCGTCGCCGATGCGCGCGAACGGACCATGCCGATCACCGCGGCGCGCCCGGTCGCACTGGTACCGGTCGCGACGCTGCTGAACGAGGTGAAATGCGATTACCTCGACTTCGCTTATTCCGATTACGCGCGGCAGCAGCGGCTCGCGGTCGGCAAGGTTCGCGGCGAGCTGCGGCTGACCCTGTCCCGGATCGGGACCGCGGCGGCGCTGGGCGTGCCGGTCGCCCCCGGCGACCTGCGGCTTGATGAAACAACGCGCGTTATCACGCCGAGCGGCAACGGCTTGAGCGTGCCTTTCGAGCTCGCCCCCAAGCTCGCACTCAATCCGGGTGCATCCGGGCTCGACTGCGCCGCACCGAAGCGGCTGTCGCGCACCATTCTCGATTTCACGCAACTGGCGGCGCAGTTCGCTGAGGCGCGGCGGCTGGAGCCGGCGCTGAAGCTGCGCTCGCCGATCCGTTATCGCGGACAGTTCATGCTGCGTCGCGGCCCCGGCGGTGTCGATGTCGTGCTGCTGTCAATCGATCCCGATCGAGTGGGCGCGGACGTGGGCTATGTGCAGACGTTCGACCTCTCGATCGAGACAGGCACGCCGTCGTGGTTCGCCGATGTCGGGCCCGCGACTGCGGAGCCGCGTCCGGTGGCACCCGCCGCCCCGACCAGCGCCGCAGTCGCGCCGCCGCCCCCCTCGCCAATCCCGCCGGCACCAGCACCGGCACCGTCACCGGTCCCGCGAATCGAGCTGCAACGGATCGATCCGCCTGCACCGGGCACGCGCCCGCGCGTTCGCGTGCCGACCGCTCCCCGCCCCGCAGGATCGCCGCGCGCGCGCCGCTGTGTCGCGGACGGCAGCGGCGAGCTCGCCTGCTACTAGCGCCCGAGCGAGCGGGCGGTCATCATCCGCCGCACGCGCCCCGGCATCCAGCGCGCGCCGAAGCTCAGCCGCCGCGCGGTCTTACCGATTACCGCGTGAACCTGGTCGCCGTGCACCGCATCCCACGCCGCCTGCGCTACTACCTCAACCGGCGTGAACTCGAGTTTCGCCGCGACCACCGCCTCGCGTACGCTGCGGTTGGTGCCGGGTAGCCCCGCACTCAGCAGTGCGGTGTCGACGAAGCCGGGCATCAGGTCGCGCACCTTGACGCCGTCCGCGGCCCATTCGGCATCGAGCGCCTCGGTCAGCCCGCGCACCGCGAACTTGGTCGCCGAATAGGCCGCGAGCCCGGCCGAGCCGTAGATCGCGCTCGCCGATGCGGTGTTGAGCAGGCACGAACCCGGCGTCGCCTTGAGATACGGGTACGCCATCCGCGCGCCATAGGCGACACCGCGAAAGTTGATGTCGATCACGCGGTCGAGCGCCTCGAGCGACAGCTCGCCGAACGGTCCGCCGAGCGCGATCCCAGCATTGTTGAACATGACGTCGAGCTGTCCGCCGCTCAACGACGCGAACTCATCGAGCACATGCTCCCACTCGCTCGGGTCGCGCACGTCCATCTGGTGCGTGCTGGTGCGCTCGACGGGCAGCAGCGCGGCAGTGTCGCGCAGGCCGCCGCGATCGACGTCGGCGAGCCCGACGCGCCAACCCTTGCCCGAAAACAGTTGCGCCACCGCGCGCCCTATCCCTGAACCGCCGCCGGTGATCAGGATCGCCTTCATGCCCGCTCCCCTCTTGTGGTGGCCACATCCTTCCCGCATCACCGTGCGCGATGCCAGATAATTCCGGCCCGGCGATCGCGTTCGAGCGCGTGACCAAGCGCTACGCCGACGGCACGATCGCGGTCGACGCTGTGTCGCTCGCGGTCGAGCCCGGCAGCTTCGTTGCGCTGGTGGGTGCATCGGGATCGGGCAAGTCCACGCTGCTCAAGACGGTCAACCGGCTGGTTGTGCCGAGCGAGGGCCGCGTGCTGATCGACGGCGTCGACGTGAGCGAGGGTGCTGCGTGGCAGCTGCGGCGGCGGATCGGTTACGTGTTCCAGAACATCGGACTATTTCCGCATCTGACAGTCGCACAGAACATCGCGCTGCCATTGCGGCTCGACGGCCGCAACGATCGCGCGCGTGTGGACGCGCTGCTCGACACGGTTGAACTGCCGGACAGCCTAGCCAGCCGGACGCCGGCCGAGCTGTCGGGCGGGCAGCGCCAGCGCGTCGGCGTCGCGCGCGCGCTCGCGACCGATCCGGGGCTGCTGCTGATGGACGAGCCGTTCGGCGCGCTCGATCCGGTCACGCGGGAGTCGCTGGGACAGGCGATCGTGCGGTTGCAGCGCGAGCGCAGACTGACCGTATTGATGGTCACGCACGACATGGCGGAGGCGCTGCTCGACGCGGCGCGCGTGCTGGTGATGGAGCGCGGCCGCGTCGTCGCCGACACGACGCCCGCCGCGCTGATCGCGGGCGAAGGCGGTGACACCGCGCAGGCATTGGTCGCGGTGCCGCGCGCGCAGGCGGAACGGATCGCCGCCCTGGCGCGGGGACAGACGTGAGCGACGCCTTCGCCCGCGTTCCCGCGCTCGCCGCGCAGCACCTGTTGCTCGGCATCAGCGCGCTGGTGCTCGCGCTCGCCCTCGCGCTGCCGCTCGGCTGGTTGTCGGCGAGGCGTCCCCGCGTCGCGCGCGTGACGCTGGGCTTCGCGAGCCTGGTGCAGACGATCCCCAGCCTCGCCTTGCTGGCGCTGTTCTATCCGGCGCTGCTGTGGCTGTCGGGTGTGGTCGGCGGCGGCGTGCCCGCGCTCGGCTTCCTGCCGGCACTGCTCGCGCTGACGCTCTACGCGTTGCTGCCGATTATCCGCAATCTGGTTACCGGGCTGACCGGGATTGATCCCGCCGTGCTGGAGGCGGCGGACGGGGTCGGCATGACGGCGGCGCAGAAGCTGCGGCTGATCGAGCTGCCGCTGGTGCTGCCGGTCGCAATGGCGGGGATTCGTACCGCCGCGGTGTGGACGATCGGCGCGGCGACGCTGTCGACGACGGTCGGGCAGCCGAGTCTGGGCGACCTGATCTTTGCCGGCTTGCAGACGCAGGCGTGGCCGCTGGTGATTGCGGGCTGCGTGTCCGCGGCCGCCTTGGCGCTGGGGGTCGACGCATTGCTGGGGCTGGCCGAATATGGCGCGAGGAACAGGCGCGCCTGGCTGATCTGGGGCGCGGTCGCGCTGCTCGGCGCGGCGACGCTGGCGGCCAGCGCGCCGTTGTGGGCACGAGGCGGTGGTGACCGCACCGTGGTGATTGGCGCCAAAAACTTTTCCGAGCAATATATACTCGCGCGGCTGATCGGCGACCGGCTGGCGCGCGCAGGCTACACCGTCCAGTACCGCGACGGGCTCGGCTCCACCGTCGCGTTCGGTGCGGTCGCGAGCGGCGACGTTGACGCCTACGTCGATTATGCGGGCACGATTTGGGCCGGCGAGATGAAGCGTAACGATGTGCCGCCCCGCGCTGAGCAGGTCCGCGCGATCGCCGAATGGGCGCGCGCGACGCGAGGCGTTGGTATGGTCGGCGCGCTGGGATTCGAGAACGCCTACGCCTTCGCGATGCGCGGCGACGATGCGCGCGCGCGCGGCATCGCATCGCTCGCCGACGTCGCGCGCCAGTCGCCGCAGCTGAAGCTCGGCGCCGATCTCGAGTTCCTCGACCGTACCGAATGGGCGACGATCCGGCGCGCCTATCCGATGCGGTTCGCGAGCGCGACGCCGTATAGCCCGACCTTCATGTATCGGGCGCTGGAGAGCGGACGCGCTGACGTCATCAGCGCGTTCTCGTCCGATGGGCGGATCGCCGCCGACCGGCTGGTGACGTTGAGCGATCCCGAACGTGCCATTCCCGGCTACGACGCAATCCTGCTCGTCGCACCCGCGCGCACCAAGGACGCGCGCTTCCTCACCGCGATACGTCCGCTGATCGGCCGCATCCCCGTGTCCGCGATGCGCGAGGCGAACTACATGGTCGATCGCGACACGAACAAGGCGACGCCGGAGGCCGCCGCACGCTGGCTCGCGACGAAGATCGGGCTCTAGAAGAACAGCTTCCTGATCGACAGCCGCACGGTGCGCCCCAGCGGGTCTAGGTAACCCGGCTGAAACCCGATCGGCACCGCGCCGGTCTGGTCGGTGACGCGCTGGCGCTGGTTAAACGCGTTGTTGAGCGACAGGGTGACGCGCGTGCCACGAAGCCAAGGATGCGCGCGGATCAGGTCGATCCGCTGCCCCAGATCGGCGAACAAGCGCAGGTTGAGCGTCGTCAGGCTGCCGAAGTTGAGCGTTTCGGGGCTGGTCGGCGTGCCGCCGTTGACGCGCGTTGCGCTCTGAAAATCGAGCGAAGCGCGCGCGCCAATCCCGTTGTTGGAATAGCCGGCCTGCCCTTCCAGCTCGTGGCGCGATTGCCCGCCCGAGCCGCCGATCGCGTCGCCGTTCAGCAGGTCGAGCACCGGACCACCGTTGGCGATCGTCACGCGGTCGGTGAAATGCCACGTATGGTAGAGCGCGAACTGTACGCGTCCGCCAGCCGCACCGCCGCCGCCAAAGCGCCCGCCACCGAAGCCACGCCCGCCGCCACCACCGCGGAAGCCGCCGCCCGCGCCGCGGTTACCGCCGCCGGGCGTGTCGCCGGTTGCGCCACGCGGCTGCTCGCCGCCATTCGCGGCCGCCCGCGCGCCACTGCCGTCCGGCTGTGCGCCATCCCCGCTATCGCGTCGCCGACCTCCGGGTGGTCGCAGGCCCGCGAAGGGGTTGGGTCCGGTTCCGGCGCGGAATGCCTCCAGCTCCTTCTGAATCTTCGACTTGAGCTTGAACGACACGTTGAAGCCGTAACGGAGCTGCGATTCCTCGCTGCTCGCGAAATTGACCGGCCGCGTGTCGAGCCGCACCAGCGTGCCGTCGACGCGGGTGAAGCGGTCACCGAAGGCCTTCTCGATCGCAGCGCTGGCGGCGGGGAAGCTCGCGATCGGTTCGTCGACCTGCTGGCAGGTGTAGTTGGCGACAAAGTTGATGTCGCGGTCCGACCAAGGCTGAACCGTAGCGCCCAGCTTGGTCACGTGGCGCTCGTCGGCGCGCAGGAACGGATTGCCGCCCGTTACCGTGGTGACCGTGGCGGTGGTGCCGCGGACGTAATCGAACACGCGCACGCCTGCGGTCGGCACCTGCGGGTTGCCGAGCTGTTGCGCACTCGGCGCCTCATCCTCGTTCGTCACCGAATAGATCAGCCGCACGCCGCGTAAGGGCGACCAGTTCGCGCCGTAGCCGAGCGTCCACAAGGTGCCGAAATCCGACAGGTGATCCGCCGCGACGTTGGCATTGAGCGAGAAATCGCCGATTGCACTCAGCACACCGCGCGAGCGGCTGGCGATCGGCAGGTCGAGGTTGACCTGTGCATTGCCGATGTCGCGCGAGATGTCGGCGGGTTGCGTCTCCCCCAACCGCATCGAGCGGCTGGTGAAATCGTTACTCGACGCTCCGATGCGGATGCTCGTGTTGGCGTCGCCCGCGGGCAGGCTGAACAATGGTCCGGTAACGAGCGTGTCGAGCGCGAGGTTGGTCGATCGCGACCGTCCTAAGTTGTCGGGCGTACGCACGAGGTCGAACGGCCCGAACGGATTGGCCGTTGGATCACGTGCAGTGAGCAGCGACTGGAACGCATCGGTCTCGAGACCGGTCTGGCTGCGCGTGTCGCTGGCGCTGTAATCGGCATTGGCGTTGACGGTCCAGCGCCAGCGCCCCTCGTCGCCGTTCGCACTCGCGCCCAGATGCGCGTCGGTGCTCTCGACATGCTGGGCAAGGGGGCCGAGTTCGGGAAAGGCGCGCGACACGCGCGCGTCGTCGGCGAAGGGCGAGAAGGGATTGCCCGCGGGCAGCAGGAAGTTGCCCGCCACCAGCCCGCGGTCGGCGTCGCTCACGTCATGCTCGACCCGCGCGTTGAAGGTTGCGCCGACGCGGTCGGATAGGCTGGTCGCGTAGACGCCGTTCGCCTGGAAGCTCTTCGTCGCGGGCAACAGCGTGCGAAAGCGCGCCTGATCGCTCGGGTTGGCGGTTGCGAGGAAGTCGCCAGCGGCGACCGCGCCGGCCGCGGCACCGGCGGGCGCGCCGAGGATCGTGCCGTCCGCGAGCGTCACGTTGCCGGCGGCTGATGCGCCGCCGGGCGACTGGATGATGTTCCGCTCCGCCTCGGTGAGCGCGCTCGCCTGATCGTATTGCAGGTGGAGGCTGGTGCGGCCGGTGCGCTGGATGCGCAGCCAGTCTGCCCGCGCGCCCGGTTGATTGCGCCCGCCATCGGTCGCGAGCGTGTCGATCACCTCGCCGGTGTAGGCGCGGAAACGCGGGCGCAGCACGAAGTTCACGACGCGCTGGTCGGCGCGATAGCCGTATTTGAGCGCGACTTCCTCGGGCAGGATCTCGACGCGCAGGATCGCCTCGGTCGGCAGGTCGCGGATCTCGGAAAAGCCGCCGATTCGGCGTCCGTTGAGCAGCACCACCGGCGCCCCGCCCGATCCGCGACCCGACTGCGTTTGCGGGCCGAGTTCGGTCAGCAGGTCGGCGACCGAGCTGACGCCGTAGCTGCGGATGTCGGCGGGCGACAGCGTCTGTTCGGGCGGAATGTCGCCGATGACGCTGCCGACCGGCTTGCGTCCGGTGACGACGATGTCCTCACCCTCGCCGTCCTCCCCCTGCGCCTCTGGCGTGGCAGCGGCAGCCTCGCTCGGCGAGCCGGCGGGCGGGACGGCGGCGGGGACGGCCGGTAGCTGCGCCGTTGGAGCGGCCGGTGCAGCGGTGCCCGTCGAAGGCGGAGGTGTGGAACTTACGGGTGACGCGGGCGGCGTCTGCGCCCAGGCCGGCACCGCGGCGCTACTCGCCAGCAACAGGAACAACCGCACGTATCGCTCTCCAGACCCCTAGCGGGCGACAATGCGGCTAGCGGCGATTTGTCGCACGATTGTGCCCGCGAGCACGCGTCATCGTCGCTAACTTGGTCGTCGCTATCCGATCGAGCCTTGGGCGGCGGCGCGCAGGTGCGCCGCCACCACGATCGTCAGTCGACGACTGCCTCAACCTCGATCCGCACCGGCACCGACTTGGCGGCGGGAACGTGGCTCTCCTCGGCATGGTGCTCGAGCGCGATCAGCGGATTGCACTCGGGGTAGTAAGTCGCGATGCACCCCTTGGGCACGTCGCGCGCGACGACCATCAGTCCTTCGACGCGGCGCGAGACATTATCCTCCGCGTCGCCGACCAGCGTCACCTTCTGCCCTTCGGTCAGGCCACGCTCGGCGATGTCGGCGGGGCTCATCATCACGACCTGCCGCGTACCGTTGATGCCGCGGAAACGGTCGGAATAGCCGTAGATGGTGGTGTTGAACTGGTCATTCGATCGCACCGTCAGCATGCGGTAGCGTCCGTCGGTGTCGGTGAAGCCGGTGGCGTTCAGTACGTCGGGGACGATGAACTCGGCCTTCTTTGACGGCGTGTCCCATTCGCGCCCGGTCGCCTTGTTGCCCTTCCAGAACCCCCCCGGCTCCTTCAATCGCTCGTTGAAGCGTTCGAAGAAGTTGGGGAATGCCTCGGCGATCTGGTCGCGCACCAGCGCATAGTCGCCGACCCACTTGTCCCACGGCACGTTAGGGTTGGGTGCGAGCGTTTCCTTCGCGATCCCGGCGACGATCGCGGGTTCGGACAGCAGGTGCGGGCTGGCGGGATCGACCTTGCCGAATGACGGGTGGATGACGCTGGTGGAATCCTCCATCGTCACGTTCTGCGGCCCCGTTTCCTGCAGGTCACGCTCGATCCGGCCGAGGCACGGCAGCAGCCAGGTGTCGCCCTGCGCCGGGATCAGGTGGCTGCGGTTCAGCTTGGTCGCGATCTGTACCGACAGGTCCAGCTGGCGCCAGCCTTCCTCCATCAACCGCGTCTCGGGCGTCGCGCGAACGAAATTGCCGCCCAGCGACACGAACCCGCGCACGCTGCCATCGATCACGCCGCGGCATGCCTCGACCGTGTCGAGCCCCTTCTCCCGCGGCGGCTCAAACCCGTACATTTGCTTGAACTTGTCGAGCGGGGCGAGCTCGGGCTTCTCGGTGATGCCGACGGTGCGTTGGCCTTGCACGTTGGAATGGCCGCGCACCGGCGTCGGGCCCGCGCCGGGCTTGCCGATATTGCCGCGCATCAGCAGCAGGTTGACCAGCATGCGGACGTTGTCGACGCCCTTGACGTGCTGCGTCAGCCCCATGCCGTAGATCGCGATCGTCGCGTTGGCGCGGCCGTACACTTCCGCCGCCATCGACAGCGCATCGCGCGTCAGCCCCGATTCGCGCTCGATCTCGTCCCAGCCGGTCGCGCGCGCCTTCGCGGCAAAGGTGTCGAAGTCGTGCGTGTGTTCGGCGATGAAATCGTGATCGATCCGGTCATGCTCGATCAGCCATTTCGCCATGCCCATCATCGCGGCCAGATCGCCGCCGGCGCGCACCTGATGATATTGCGTCGCGATCCGCGTCTCGCCGCCGGTCGCCATCTCGATTGGGTTCTGCGGATCGGTGAAGCGTTCGAGCCCGCGCTCGCGCAGCGGATTGAAGACGATGATCGGCACGCCGCGTTTCCGCGCACTACGCAGCTGGTGGAGCATCCGCGGGCTGTTGGTCGCGACGTTCTGCCCGAAATGCAGGATGCAATCGGTGGTGTCGAAATCTTCCAGCCGCGTCGTGCCGACGGGCACGCCGATTGCGGCCTTTAGGCCCACCGAAGTCGATTCGTGGCACATGTTGGACGAGTCGGGCAGGTTCTGATTGCCGTACATACGTGCCAGCAACTGGTACATGTACGACGTTTCGAGGCTGGCGCGGCCCGAGGCGTAGAAGACGACCGACTTGGGCGCGAGGCTCTTCAGTTTCGCGCCGATCTCCTTGAACGCCATTTCCCACGGCACGACGATATATTTGTCGCTCGCCGCATCGTACTTCATCGGGTGTGTCAGGCGACCGGCTTCCTCCAGCCGGTAGTCACTCCATTCGCGCAGTGCCGTCAGTGTGTTGGCGCGGAAGAACTCGGGCGTGACGCGCTGGCTGGTGATCTCCCACGCGGTCGCCTTGGCACCGTTCTCGCAGAATTCCGCCGGGTTGGGCGGATAAGGCTTCGACCAGGCGCAGCTGACGCACATGAACCCGTCGTGCTTGTTCTGCCGGAGCAGCTCGGCCGAGGTCTCGACCGGGTTCTTCTCGCGCGGGACGATATCGGCGAGCGATCGCATCGATCCCCAGCCGCCCGACGGACCGGTGTAGGGCGTGAAGTCGGGGCGATCGTCATGTTGCTTGGCCATAGGCCATCCAACTCATGAGCGCGCCAAAAGTACCATTTCGGGCGAGGGCGGAAACAATATCGCGTCCGACCGTGCGAGGCTGACGAGCGTCAACCCGGCCTGCGCCGCGCGCGCGAGCGCCAGATCGGTCGCGGCCGACACGGTGACCAAGGTCGAACAGCCCGACAGCGCGGCTTTCTCGACCAGTTCGTAGGAGCAGCGCGACGACAGCAGCGCGAAGCCGTTATCCCAGCCGAGCCGCCCATGCGCCATCGCGCCGATCAGCTTGTCGAACGCATTGTGACGGCCGACATCCTCGCGCGCCAGGCAGATCGTGCCGTCACTCGCGCATAGCATCGCCGCGTGCGCGGCACCGGTGGCAGCGTTGAGCGGCTGGTGCGCGCGCATCTGCGCCAGCGCGGCAAAGATCGCGGCCGGGTCGATCGTGCTGGCGGGAACAAGTGGAAGTGTGCGGTGCACTGCCTCCAGATTGTCCATCCCGCACAGCCCGCACGAACTGTCACTCGCACGCGTGCGGACGCGAGCGGCGAGCGCGGCGGCGTTCGCCGGCGGCACCGTCAGGCGCGCGATCCAGCCGAGCGGCGCCTCGAACAGGTCGAGGTCGGCGATCTGCGCTGCATCCGCAACGATCCGCTCCGACAGAGCGAAGCCGGTGACGAAATCCGCCAGGTCGGCTGGCGTCGCCATCATAACCGCGTAGCCAAGGCCGTTCACCTCGATCGCGACCGGATGCTCCGGCACGATCGCGCGCGTGATGGTGCGCGACGTTCCATCATTCGCGATCTGGGTGAACGGCTGTTTCCCGCTCAACGTCTCAAGCCTTTCGCTGGCATTCGTTTCATCAAAGGAGCTTGCCGACGGAGGCGCAAAAACAATGGTTTGCATTGATACATATTATTGCGGACCCAAATCGCGGCGTGCACCTTGCTGCCCAGTTGCCGCGTGACCAGGCGTTCTCCATTCCGGAGCCGGAACATGGGTACAACAGACGACATCAGCTTTTGGCGCAACCGCGCCGAACAGGCGCGTGCGATGGCCGATCGTGCGATCACGCCCGCAATCCGTCAAATCCATCTCGCGCGTGCCGACCTCTACGCCGCGCACGTGCGCGACAGCGAGCGGCTGATCAATCGATCCTATATTCGATCGGTTTGAAGCTGCCGCCGTTCGACGCGCCCGCCGAGCAGGCGGTCAGGCCGATGACGAGATCCATCAGCGCGCGAAAGACGATACGGTCGCCGGCCTTGCTGACCGGCGGCAGCACCTGCAGCCTGCCCGTGGCGCCATCGATCGGTACGTTCATGAAGCAGTTGAACGCGACCGGGATCATGTCCTCGGTGACGCCGTAAGGCTCGAGCGCGGCGGCGAGGTTGCCGAAGCAGCCGCGATGCGGCGGCTCGTCGGGGTAGAAATGGTGAAATGTATCATAGGAGCACGGCGTCAGCAGGAAATCGTGCACGCCGACGTCATCCGCGACGATTTCCAGCATTGGCGTGGAGCGATTTGAATACAGCAGATGCCCGGTGGTGAGCCGGATTGTCTCGGCATAGTCGAACGTGCGCCCGGACGAGATCACCTCGCGGATGTCGTCGCGATTGTAGGCTAGCAGATCGGCGACCTGCACCCCGCGCGGATCGATGACGGTCAGCGTCTGTCCGGCATCGAGCGTGAACGCCGTGCCCGAGCGCGGCGGAATCTCGGTCGCGGTCACGCTCACTGCTCGGCGCTGCCCGAATAATGAAACGGGCAGCGCCACGCATCATCGACCACGCGCCCGCTATACTGGCGCGCCTCGCTCGACGTACCGTGGCGCGCGAGCATCGGGTTGCGCGATCCCGCCACTGCCTCGTCGCGGACCATGATCTTCTCGCGCATCGTTTCGTAGCGCCCCTGCGCGCGCAGCGTCTCGAACTGGTCGTGCAGGTTGAACACCATTGTCGGGCGCGCGAACCGCCTTGCCGGGCGCGAGGCGTGCGGGTGAAGCCCGACGACGAAGAACGCCTCGCCCCCGAAGCTCAGCGAGAAATGCGGGTCGTCGGGGTCGGCACTGACGCGCGCGTCGTAATCCTGCCCGCGCCACACGTCCTTGTCGGACAGCGACTGGATACGCTTCCACAACGCCTGCTCGAACGCGGGTTCGCCGAGATCGTCGGGGCCTTCGAACACCACCGCGAAGCTGCGGAACAGGCCCGGATCGTCGCGGTACGCCTCGGCGAAACGCATCAGCCCGTCATGGATGCGCAGATCGTCCCACGAGCTGTCGATTCGGTTGCAGGCGAGGACGTGCAACGTGCCCTTGGCGAGAGCCGCTTTCGCACCCACGCACGGAAACGCCCGGTCGTCGACATGGGCGTGCATCATCGCTTCGAGTTCAGCCTGCGCCGAATGGCGCCACGGGAACATCGGTGTCTCAGGCATAGGCATGGACGGGCCATACGGGCGACCCGCGCGCGCGGTTCCGACAGAACGTGCTAACATCGATCAACGTAGTGGATTGAAGATGCTCGCCAAAATTTACATTCGGGCGAGTCGCCGGCCACCATTCACGCCCGCTTTGCGCATACGGCGCTTTGGCGTAAAGCGTGCATGACGGAGCATCCCGAGCGCTCCGGACGGACTATAACGAGAGTGCCCGCGCGCATGGCCACCACGATCGATCACACGCTGGACGACGTCGAGGCGATCCACGAGGCGCCCGTCGCGCATGGGCTGCAGGTCGTCTCGATCGCCAAGTCGTACGACAAGCGCACGGTCCTGACCGACGTGTCGGTTTCGGTTGGGCGCGGCGAGGTGATCGGGTTGCTGGGCCCCAATGGCGCGGGCAAGACGACGTGCTTCTACTCGGTGATGGGGCTGGTGATGCCTGATGCTGGCCGCATCATGCTCGACGGCGACGACATTACCGGGTTGCCGATGTACCGCCGCGCGATCCTGGGGCTCGGCTACCTGCCGCAGGAAACCTCGATCTTCCGTGGACTGTCGGTCGAGAAGAATATCATGACCGTGCTCGAATTGTCCGAGCCCGACGTGGACGCGCGTGGCACCAAGCTGGAAAAACTGCTCGACGAGTTCGGCCTGACGCGGCTGCGCGACGCACCCGCGATGGCGCTGTCGGGTGGCGAGCGGCGGCGTGCCGAAATCGCGCGTGCGCTCGCGGCCGATCCGTCGATCATGCTGCTCGACGAGCCGTTCGCGGGCATCGACCCGATTTCGATCGCCGATATACGCGACCTGGTGAAGGATCTGAAGAGCCGCGACATCGGCGTGCTGATCACCGACCACAATGTGCGCGAGACGCTCGACATCGTCGACCGCGCCTACATCATCTACGACGGTCGCGTGCTGTTCACCGGAAGCCCGGAAGAGCTGGTCGCCGACGCCAACGTTCGCCGGCTCTATCTCGGCGAGGGCTTCACGCTGTAGCGATGACGGCGCGCCTGCACGACACCGGCGACACCTAGTCATGAGCCTCGCGCCGCGCCTAGACCTGCGCCAGTCGCAATCGCTGGTGATGACGCCGCAGTTGCAGCAGGCGATCAAGCTGCTGGCGCTGTCCAACCTCGAGATCGAAGGCGTGATCGCCGAGGAAGTCGAGAAGAACCCGCTGCTCGAGACCGCGCCCGCCGCCGACGACGCGCCGGTGATCGCGCCCGACGCGCCCGAGCCGGTGCGCGACGAACCCGCGGGCGCCGACGAACTGGTGATGTCGGGCGAGGCCGCGGGCGAGTCGCTCGACGTCGACATTGCGGCGGAACGGTTCGACGACGCTCCCTCCGACGGCGGCGCATCGTTGAGTCCGTCAGGTGGCAGCGTGTCGGGGGGCGAGATGCCCGACCTCGATGCCTTCGCCGACACTCGCGCCGAGAGCCTCGCCGACCATTTGCTCGCGCAGGCGGGCACCGCCTTCTCTGCCGCGGACCTGTTCGTCGCGCAGCATTTGATCGATCACATCGACGAGGCTGGCTATTTGCAGGTCCGGTTGCTGGAGGTCGCGCAACGGCTGGGCGTTCCGCTGACGCAGGTCGAGGCGGTGCTCGCCACGATCCAGACGTTCGACCCGACCGGGGTCGGCGCGCGCGATCTCGCCGAATGCCTCGCGATCCAGGCGCGCGAGGTCGACCGTTACGATCCGTGCATGGCGCGGCTGCTCGACAATCTCGACCTGCTCGCGCGCGGTGACCTGTCGCGCCTCAAGCGGCTGTGCCACGTCGACGACGAGGACATGGCCGACATGATCCGGGAACTGCGCGGCTATGATCCCAAACCCGGTTGCCGTTTCGGCGGCGAGGTCGCGCCCGCGGTCGTCCCCGATGTCTACGTGACGCGCGGGGCGAAGGGCTGGAACGTAGAGATCAACGGCGCGACGCTGCCGCGCGTGCTGGTCAACCGCCGCTATCACGCCGAACTCGCCTCGGGCGCGCAGGACAAGGCATCGAAGGCGTGGCTCGGCGATCAGCTCGCCAGTGCGAACTGGCTGGTCAAGGCGCTCGACCAGCGTCAGCGCACCATCATTCGCGTCGCGACCGAGATCGTGCGCCAGCAGGAAGCGTTCTTCGTCCACGGCGTATCGCAGCTGCGCCCGCTGACGCTCGCGCGGATCGCGGAGGCGATCGACATGCACGAATCGACCGTCAGCCGCGTCACGTCGAATAAGTATCTGTCGTGCGCGCGCGGGCTGTTCGAGCTCAAATACTTCTTCACCTCGGCGATCCAGTCGGCCGACGGCGGCGACGCCGTGTCGGCGGAAGCGGTGAAGAGCGCGATCCGCGCGCTGATCGCGGGCGAGGGCGCGAAGATCCTGTCCGACGACACGCTGGTCGAACTGCTCAACGCCAAGGGCTTCGACATCGCGCGGCGCACCGTGGCCAAATACCGCGAGGCGATGGGCATCGGCAGCTCGGTCCAGCGCCGCCGCGCTCGCGCGCTGGCGGGCTGATCAGCCGCTACCCGCGACTTATCCACAAGATTACCAACAGACCGGCAGGGTGAGGCCACCTCACCCTGCGCTGATCCTCACCCCTTCCTCGCCGCAATGTAGCGGTCGACCTGCTCCTCCAGCACGTCGAGCGGTAGCGCGCCCTGCGCCAGCACCGCCTCGTGGAAGTCGCGGATGTCGAACTTCGGTCCCAGCGCCTTTTCCGCCTTGGTGCGCAGTTCGGTGATCTTGAGCTGACCGATCTTGTACGCGGTCGCCTGCCCCGGCCAGTTGATGTAGCGATCGACCTCGCGCGCGATGTCGGTGTCGCTGACCGAGCTGTTGGCCTTGAAGTACGCGATCGCCTGCGCGCGGGTCCAGCGCTTTGAATGGATGCCGGTGTCGAGCACCAGCCGGATCGCGCGCCACATCTGGAGCGAGAGCATCCCGAACTCCGAATACGGGTCCTTGTACGCCCCCATCTCCTTCGCCAGCCGCTCGGTGTAGAGCCCCCACCCCTCGGCATAGGCGCCGTAGCCGCCGAAGCGGCGGAACTTCGGCAATCCCTCCAGCTCCATCGCGCGCGCGATCTGGAAATGGTGACCGGGCGCGCCCTCGTGGACCGAGATGCCCGCCATCTGCACCTTCTGCGTCTGGTTCATGTCGACCAGATTGACGTAGACGATGCCGGGGCGCGACCCGTCGGGCGCGGGCTGGTTGTAGAAGGCGGTCGGCGCGGTGGCCTCGCGCCATTTCTCGACCGCGCGCACCTCCAGCTTGGCCTTGGGCAGGCGGCTGAACCAGCGCGGCGCCGCCGCCATCATGTCCGCAATCACCGCGCGCGCGTCGGACAGATACTGCTCGCGACCCGCCTCGGTATTGGGATATTTGAACTTCGGGTCGGTGCGAATGTAATCGAAGAATTGCGGCAGCGTGCCGGTGAAGCCGACCCGGCGCTTGATCGCCTCCATCTCGCGGCCGATCGAGGCGACCTGACTCAACCCGATCCGGTGGATCTGGTCGGCGGTCAGGTCGGTCGTCGTCGTCGCGCGCAGCCGCTGCTGATAATAAGCCGCGCCGTCGGGCAGGCTCCACGCGCCATTGTCACCCTTCGCCAACGGCTCGACCGCGTCGAGGGCGGCGAACATCACGTCGTAGCCGCGCTTGAACGGACCGGTCATCGCCGCGACTGCGTCGGCGACGAGCTTGTCCTTCTCTCCCTGCGGAATGGTGAGCGCCGCGACCTTTTTCTTGAAATCGGCGAGGACGGCAGTGTCCGGCCCGGCGGTGAACGGCGCACCCGTCACCACCTTTGTCGCATCGGCGCGGACGGGGGCGAAGTTGAGCTTGGGCGGCACGATGCCCTTGGCGGCGCGCTCGCGCAGCTCGGCCGCGCTCTCGCGCATCACGCGTTCGGTATCGCGCAGCCGCGCGATGTACGCGCGCGCGTCGTCGGCATTGTCGACGCGGTGGTTGTTGATCAGAAACACCGGCACCTCGCCCATCGGACTGCCGTTGGTCGAGATGATGTAGCCGTGATCGCGGAAGCGGAACGCCTCGCGCGCCTGCTCGGCCTGCTGCTCGAACAGGCGGTAGCTGAGCCGTGCGCTTGTCCCCAGCCGCGCGGGGCTGAACTGCGCGTGCATCTGCGCGAGCTGGCGCTCACCCAGCACGCGGCTCTTCACCGCCGCAGCGTCGGTATAATCGTCGAGGCGGTCGTAATTGGTCTTCAACCCCAGGCTCGTCTGCGCCTCCGGGCTGAGCGCGACCTGCTCGTCGAAAGCGCGGTCGAGGAATGCGACCAGCCGCGCGTCCTCGGCGGCGGTATCGTTGGCGACAGGTGCTGCGGCAGACGGAGCTTGCGTCGCGCCGATGATGGCCGGCGCGGCGACGCCGGCGAGCAGCGCTAGCGACAGGTGACGGATCAACATACCTTCTCCCCTTGTTTCTTTATCAGTTCGGCGGCGTCGCCTGCGCCGCCGACATGCTCGCGGGCTGCGCGGGCGTGCCGTCGCGTGCGTCGCTAACCGCCTGATCGTACCACGCCGACAGATCGCGCTTCATCGCGTGCAGCGCCTCAGGATTGAGGTAGGTCATGTGCCCGGCGGGATAGTAGGTGAAGCGCAGGTTCCGCTGCTGCGCGGGTTCCAGCATCATGTGGCCGAGATCGTTCTCGGTGCCGAAGAACGGCGTCGCCATGTCGTACCAGCCATTCATCGACAGCACGTGGAGGTACGGGTTGGCGCGCATCGCCGCCGCCAGATCGACTGCGGTGTTGGGGTTATTCTGCATCGCGCCGTAGCCGCCGCCGGGCGCACGATGCTTCCAGTTCCAGTCCCAACCCGCCGCATCACGTGCCGACAGGCGGTACGGCATGTCGGTCTTGTAGCCCAAGGTGTGCGTCACATAATCGTTGAAGGTCGCGATGAATGCGCCCGAGATCGCGTCGGACGAGGCGTCCGTCTCCGGTCGCTCGCCCGCCGCATCCGCATCGAGCCCGGTGTAGCGCGAGTCGAACCGTCCGATCGTCTGGCGGGTGCCGCGCAGCAGCTCCTTCTGGAACCGCGGCAGGTCGACGCGCAGGTTCGAGCGGATGATGAACTCCGGGCTGAGGCCGGTCAGCTCGCTCATCCGCCGCGCCACCGCGTCGCGCTCCTGCACCGATATGTTCTGCCCCTTGGCGAGCGCGGACATATAGGGGCCGGTCGCGAAGTCGCGCGCCTGTTGCACGATCGTGGCGACGTCGGATGGACGGTTCTGAATACGATTGTGGTACCAGGCGGTGGCGGCGTAGCTCGGCAGATAATTCAGGTACAACTGGTCGAGCCCGGGCTGGCGATAGCCGTAGTTCATGATCGAGGACAGCAGCACCACGCCGTTCAGCGCCATGCCGCGGTCCTGCAACTGATACGCCAGCGCGCCCGAGCGCAACGTGCCGTAGCTTTCGCCGAAGATGAATTTCGGCGAGTTCCAGCGGCCGTACTTGGTCGAGTAGCGGATGATCGCCTTGGCAAAGGCGTCGGCGTCCTCGTCGGTGCCGTAGAAGGCAGCGGGCTTCACGTCGCCGAGCGGCCGCGAATAGCCAGCACCAATCGCGTCGAGGAACACCATGTCGGTCTTGTCGAGCAACGTGTCAGGGTTGGGGCCGAAGTCGTACGGCGCGGGGCGGATCGTCTCCGGATTGCCGGTCTTCAGCCGTACGGGCGCGAACGAGCCCATATGGAGCCAGAAGGTCGGGCTGCCGGGTCCGCCGTTGTAGAAATAGGTAATCGGCCGCTTCGTCCCCGGCTTCACGCCGTCGAGCGTGTAGGCGGTGTAGAACATCGACGCGGTCGGCTTCCCCTCGGTATCGCGCAGCGTCAGCGTACCCGCGGTCGCGGTATAGCCCAGCCGCCTGCCCGCAACGGAAACGTTACCGCGCGAAACCTCGGCGCGCTCGGCGACCGGCGCGGCGGCGTAATCGGCCTCGACCAGATCGCGCTGGATCTCCGCGTTGGTGAGCCCCGCCTTTTCCTTGGGCGGCATCTTCTCGGCACCGCCTCCGCGATCCTGCGCCACGCCGGCGGCGCTGACGGTCAACAGCAGCAACGAGGCCAATCGGAACACGCGCAAACCCCCTGGAAAATCATTGTCTTTGCGCGAACCTAGGCCAGCATCCTTCACCGGTTCAAGCGAAAGCACTTGTGCGCCTCCCCCGGCGCGGCAAGGTACGCACAACAGGGGGAAGGAACACCGATGCACCGTTTGCCCGCGCTTCTCGGCGCCGCCACGCTCGCGCTCTCGCCGATTGTCGCGGAGGCACGCACCGTCGTCGTGACTGCCGCGCACATGATCGACGTATTGGCCGGCCGCCGCGTCGACAATGCGCAGGTAGTGATCACCGACGGCAAGATCACGGCGGTCGGCAGACGCGGCGATGCCGTCCCCGCGGGTGCGGAACGCATCGACCTGGGCGAGCGCACCTTGCTGCCCGGTCTGATCGACATGCACGTCCACTTGACCAGCGACCCGCGGCTGTCGGGCTATCGCGGGCTCGAGTTCACCGATAATTTCGCGACCGTCGTCGGTGTCGCCAACGCCAAGAAGACGCTCGATGCGGGCTTCACGACCGTGCGCAACGTTGGGTCGGGCAATTACGACGATGTGGCGCTGAAACAGGGGATCGAAGGCGGCTACGTGCCCGGTCCGCGCATCGTTCCCGCGGGCTACGCACTCGGCGCGACCGGCGGGCACTGCGACGCGACCGAGGCACTGCCGCCGTCCTTCGCGGCTGTCCCCAATCCCAGCGTCGCGGACACGCCCGATGGCTATCGCAAGCTGGTGCGGACGATGCGCAAATACGGTGCCGAGGTGATCAAGATCTGCGCCACCGGCGGCGTACTATCCAAGCGCGACTCGCCCGGCGCGCAGCAGATGAGCCTGCCCGAAATGCAGGCGGTGACCGCAGAGGCGCACATGCTCGGCATGCGCGTTGCCGCGCACGCGCACGGCACCGCCGGCATCAACGACGCGCTGCGCGCCGGCGTCGACACGATCGAGCACGCCAGCCTCGCCGACGCCGAGTCGTTCAAGCTCGCGCGTGAGCACGGCGGGTGGTTCAGCATGGACATCTACAACGACGATTACATCCTGGCCGAGGGCGCGAAGAACGGCGCCTTTCCCGAAAGCCTGGAGAAGGAACGGCTGATCGGGCGCAAGCAGCGCGAGACGTTCCGCGCCGCGCACGCAGCCGGCGTGAAGATGGTGTTCGGCACCGACGGCGGCGTCTATCCCAACGGCGACAATGCGCGGCAGTTCGCCAAGATGGTCGAATGGGGCATGACCCCGATCGAGGCGATCCAGGCCGCGACGAAGAACGCCGCCGAGGCGCTCAACCGCAGCGACGTCGGCGCGATCGCGCCCGGCCGCTACGGCGATCTGATCGCGGTCGACGGCGATCCGCTCGCCGACGTGCGAACGCTCGAGCGTGTCAGCTTCGTGATGAAGGGCGGCGAAGTCGATCGCGATCCTCGCTGATGGACATCAGGGCGTGTGAAGCAACATGGATCAGCCGCAACGCCCTCGCCTTTCGCGCCCGCAACACCATCTTACCCGACATGGACGACCCGAACGCCATCCCCGCCGACCAGCCCGACGCCGAGCGTCCGTCCAAACTCCAGTGGATTTTGCGCTGTGGGTTGAAGGGGCGTTGCCCGCGCTGCGGCGAAGGACGCCTATTCTCGTCGTGGTTGAAGATCGCGCCGGCGTGCGACCGTTGCGGGCTCGACTATCGCTTCGCCGCCGCCGACGACGGGCCGGCGTTCTTCTCGCTGTGCATCATCGCGCTGCCGCTGACCTTCGTCGTGGTGTGGATACAGGTGGCGTACGATCCACCCGCCTGGGTGCATCTCGTCACCTCGGTGCCGATCATGGTGCTCGGCTGCCTGTTGCCGCTGCGCCCGATCAAGGGCTGTCTGGTCGCGTCACAATACGTCAACCGCGCGCAGGAGGCGGGTACCGGCGGCTTGTGGGCGAAGCTGGAAGGGCGTGAGAGCGATGCGGGCGGAAGTTCGTTCGACTAGCCTCGCGCTCGCCGCGTTCGTCGCTGCCTGTGCGCCGGCCGAGCGCGACCGCGGCGTGTCGCCTGATGCTCCGCTCGCCGCACGCATGAAGGTGGCGGACGCGCGAATGGGCCGCGCGGTGTTCCGCCAGTGTGCCGCCTGCCACACGATCGACGCGGGCACGGGCGACCGCGACGGTCCCAATCTTCACGGCGTGACGCGCGCGCAGGTCGGGCACAACAGCGCGCGGTTCGGCTACACCGCCGCGCTGCAATCCGTTGGCGGCACGTGGAGCTGTGCGCGACTCGACCGCTGGCTGACTAACCCCGCCACCTTTGCGCCGGGCACGTCGATGCGCTTTCCCGGCCTGCATAACGGGCTCGATCGCGCCGATGTGATCGCCTATCTTTACGCGGGCGGCGGCGACAAACCCGATTGCCGCTGAACCTTTAGTCGTCCTCGTCCTCGAACCCGGCGAGCGCCAGCGCGCGTGCCCTGATTTGTCGCGTCATGCACCAATGGACCAGCGCATCCTCGCGCCCGTGCGTCACCCACACTTCCTTGGGGCTGATCTCCAGCAGTGTCGTCGTCAGCTCGTCCCAGTCGGCGTGATCGGAGAGGATCAGCGGCAGCTCGACGTTCTTCTGTCGCGCACGCTGGCGCACGCGCATCCACCCGCTCGCCATCGCGGTGATCGGGTCGGGCAGTCGCCTCGACCATCGATCGTTGAGCGCACCGGGCGGGCACATGACGACGTGCCCCGCCATCTCCGCCTTCGCCGTGTCGGCGACGGGGCGCAGTTCGCCCAGCCGCACGCCCTGTTCGACGTAGAGGTCGCACAACCGCTGCAATGCGCCGTGCAAGTAGATCGGCGCCTCGTGCCCGCGCTCGCGCAATTCCGCGATCACGCGCTGCGCCTTGCCCAGCGCATAGGCACCGACCAGCACGCAGCGCGTCGGATTGGCGTGGAGCGCGGCGATCAGCTTGTCGATCTCGTCGCCCGTGTCGGGATGGCGAAACACCGGCAGCCCGAACGTCGCCTCGGTCACGAACACATCGCATTTCACCGGCTCGAAGGGTGTGCACGTCGGATCGCTGCGCCGCTTGTAATCACCCGACACCACCACGCGCTCGCCGCGGTAATCGAGCACGATCTGCGCCGATCCGAGCACGTGGCCCGCGGGGACGTAACCGACCTCGACCTCGCCCATGCGGATCGTCTCACCGTATTGCACCGGGTTGGCGCACTGCTGGCCGTAGCGCACGTCCATGATCGCCAGCGTCTCGGGCGTCGCCCACACCGCGCCGTGCCCGCCGCGCGCGTGGTCGGCATGGCCGTGCGTCACCAGTGCGCGTGGTTGCGGCGTCGAGGGATCGATCCACGCATCAGCCGGGCGCACGTAGATGCCGTGCGGATGCGGTTCGATCCAGTCGCCGAGAACGGGTGCGCGCGCCATGTGACGACAACCGGCGGGTGGTCGGGTGCGTTCCGGGATCGAATCAATCGGCGCGCACGTTGATCGTATAACGAGATGGGAGACAGGCGGATGTTCGGTGACAGTCTGATGGCGATCGTCGTCATCCTCGGCTTCGTGGTGCTCGGCGGCGCGATCCTATTCGCGAAGACGCGCAACAAGCAGACGCCGGAGGAAATCCGCCGCACCGAGGAAGCCACGCGGCGCAACTATCACGAGCAATCGGCTGAGGACCGCGCGCGCACGCCGTGATCGCGCTTGCCTGACGCAGCCCGTTGCGGTCGAGTGACCGCGTGAGCGAACCCATCGATACACTACCTGCACCGCTCGCGCGCTGGTTCGACGCGCGCGGGTGGCAGCCGCGTCGACACCAGCTCGACATGCTGGCCGAGGCGCGGCGCGGGCGATCGGGGCTGCTGGTCGCGACAACGGGCGCGGGGAAGACGCTCGCCGGCTTCCTCCCGACCCTTGCCGAGCTGATCGAACGCCCGAGCGACGGGCTGCACACGCTCTACGTCTCCCCGCTCAAGGCACTCGCGGTCGACATCCAGCGCAATCTCGTCACGCCGATCGACGAAATGGGGCTCGACATCCGCGTCGAGACGCGCACCGGCGACACGCCGTCCGACCGCAAGGCGCGACAGCGCGCCCGGCCGCCGCAGATCCTGCTGACGACACCCGAGTCGCTGTCGCTGCTGCTGAGTTATCCCGACAGTTTCACAATGTTCGCGAACCTGCGCACGATTGTCGTTGACGAGGTCCACGCTTTCGCCACCGGCAAGCGCGGCGACCTGCTGTCGCTGTGCATGGCGCGATTGCAGCGGATCGCGCCGGACATGCGCCGCGTCGCCTTGTCCGCCACGGTCGCCGACCCAGACGGCTATCGCGCCTGGCTCGCACCCGATGGCGACATCGACATGGTCAGTCTGGTGCAGGGCGAAGGCGGCGCCGATCCCAACATCGCCATCCTGCTGCCCGAGGACCGCGTGCCTTGGGCAGGGCACTCCGGCCGCTACGCCGCCGCGCAGGTGATGGCGGAAATCGCGCGCAATCGCACCAGCATCATCTTCTGCAACACGCGCAGCCTCGCCGAGCTGATCTTCCAGGATCTGTGGAAGTCGAACACCGACCAGCTGCCGATCGGCATCCATCACGGTAGTCTGGAAAAGGAAGCCCGTCGCAAGGTCGAGGCGGCGATGGCATCGGGGCGGCTGCGCGCGCTCGTCGCGACTTCGAGCCTCGATCTCGGCGTCGATTGGGGCGACGTCGATTGCGTGATCCAGATGGGTGCGCCCAAGGGATCGTCGCGCTTGCTGCAACGGATCGGGCGGTCGAATCACCGACTCGATGAGTCATCGCGCGCGCTGGTCGTGCCGGGCAATCGCTTCGAATATCTCGAGGCACGTGCCGCGCTCGACGCGGTGGAGGCGGGCGAGCTCGATCCAGACATCTTCCGCATGGGCGCGCTCGACGTACTCGCGCAACACCTGATGGCGTGCGCCTGCGCGGCACCGTTCAACCAGGCGGAGATGCTTGCCGAAGTGCGCTCTGCCCTCCCCTATTCGGCGCTTTCCGACGATCTGTTTGACCGCGTGCTCGGCTTCATCCGCGACGGTGGCTATTCGCTGCGCGCCTACGATCGCTTTAAGCGGCTGGCGCAGGACGCGAACGGCGAGTGGCGCGTCAGCCATCCGCGCTTCGTCGCGCAGCACCGCCTCAACGCCGGGATCATCGTCGAGGCGACGATGCTCAAGGTCCGCTTCCGCAACGGACGCGCGCTCGGCAAGGTCGAGGAAGGGTTCGCCTCGACGCTCTCCCACGGCGACACTTTCTTCTTCGCTGGGCTGAGCCTGGAGGTCGAGAAGATCGACACCGAGGATCTGATCGTCCGCGCGACCAGCCGTCCCGCGCGCATCCCAACCTACGGCGGCAGCCGGATGCCGCTGTCGACCAGCCTCGCCGACCGCGTCCGCGGCTTTCTGGCAAGCCCGTCGGAGTGGCACCGCTTCCCGCCCGACGTTCGCGAATGGCTGGAGATACAGGAACGACGCTCGACGCTGCCGCGCCCCGATCAGTTGCTGGTCGAAACCTTCGTACGCGAGGGACGCCACTACATGGTCGCGTACAGTTTCGAGGGCTGGAACGCGCACCAGTCGCTCGGCATGCTCGTTACCAAGCGAATGGAGACGATGGGGCTGAAACCGCTCGGCTTCGTCGCCAACGATTACGCGTTGGCATGCTTCGGGCTGGAAAAGATCACCGACCCCGCCGCGCTCTTCTCCGCCGATATCCTGGAAGACGAGTTCGTCGACTGGGTCGAACGCTCGCACCTGTTGAAGCGCGCGTTCCGCGAGGTCGCGGTGATCGGCGGGCTGGTCGAACGCCAGCATCCCGGCAAACGCAAGACCGGCAAGCAGGTCACCTTCTCGACCGACCTGATCTACGACGTGCTGCGCCAGTACGAGCCTGGGCACGTGCTGTTGCAGGCGGCGTGGAACGACGCACGCGCGCGGATGACCGATGTCGGGCGCCTCGCCAGCCTGCTCGAGCGCGCGGCCGACACGATGGTCCACGTCGACCTTCCCCGCGTCTCACCGCTCGCGGTGCCAGTGCTGGTGCTGATCGGGCGCGAGCGCGTGTCGACCAACAGCGCCGACGACGCATTACTGATCGAGGCGGAGGCGCTGGCGCAGGAAGCGATGACGATCGAGTGACGCGCCCGCGTTGACCTGCGCCGCGACAGGCGTAGCATCGCAACATGGAGAGGTTGGCTGCCCTGCTGCTCGGGCTTGTCGCGTGTGCCGTGCACGCGCAGGTGCCCGACCCTGCGCCGGCGCTCGCCCCAAGCGCGACCAGCCAACCCGCCGACGATCTGAGCTTCGCCGAGGTCGACCGCCGCATGACCGTACCAGTCGAGATCGCGGGAGCCGGAACCTATCGCTTCATCATCGACACCGGCGCGCAGCGCAGCGTCATCTCACGCCAGCTCGCGCGGCGGCTCGGCCTGCCCGCCGGTCGTCGCGTGCGGCTGACCGCGATGACCGGCTCAAGCATTGTCGACACCGCCATCATCCCCTCGTTGTCGGTCAGCACGCTGGGTGGCGAGCAGATCGAGGCGCCTGCACTCGACGGTGTCGATCTCGGCGCACTGGGGCTGCTCGGCATCGACACGTTGCAGCGCCACCGGCTGGTGATCGACTTCGACGCCGCGCGCATGAGCGTCGCGGCGTCGACCCGTCGCGATCGTGCGGTGCGCGCCGCTCCGGGCGAGATCGTGATCCAGGCGCGTAGCATATTCGGCCAGCTGGTCGTCACCAACGCGACAATCAACGGCCGGCGTGTTCGCGTTGTGCTCGACACCGGCACCTCGATCAGCCTCGGCAATCGCGCGCTGCAGCGCATGCTGATGCGGCGCGGCAAGCAGGCGCAGACCGAGATGATCAGCGTATTGGGCGACAAGCTCACCGCCGACTACGCCGCCACGCGCGAGCTGAAGCTCGGCAGCGCCACCATCTCGGGGTTGCCGATCGCGTTCGCCGACGCGGCACCGTTCCGCGCCTTTGCGCTCGACAACAAGCCCGCGCTGTTCCTCGGCATGGACGCGTTGAAGCTGTTCCGCCGCGTCGAGGTCGACTTCGCCAATCACGAACTAGGCCTGCTGATGCCGCGCGCGATCGCGGCGCGTTGATCGGCGTTGCGCGCGCGCGCTTTCGCTGCAACGCTGGGGCCAGGCGAGTTGGAGGGGAAAGATGATGCGCGGGCTGCTCAACACGTTGCTGGCGACGGCGGGCATGATGCTCGGCATTACTCCTACCCCCGCGCAGACCCGCGCCGATGAGAAGCCGTTCTTTGACCTCTACAAGGAGCTGGTCGAGACTAACACCGTGGTCGGCGTGGGCAGCTGCACCAAGGCGTCATCGCAGATCGCGACGCGGTTGAAGGCAGCGGGCTACACCGATCAGGACATCACGTTGTTCTCGGTCCCCGATCACCCCAACGACGGCGGCATCGTCGCGGTGCTGAAAGGCAGCGATCCGGCGGCCAAGCCGATCCTGCTGATGGGCCACCTCGACGTGGTCGAGGCGAAGCGCGCCGACTGGCAGCGCGACCCGTTCAAACTGGTCGAGGAGAACGGCTTCTACTACGGACGCGGCACCGTCGACGACAAGGCGCAGGCGGCGATCTGGGCCGACGCGATGATCCGCTTTCGGCAACAGGGCTACAAACCCAAACGCACGATCAAGCTGGCGCTCACCTGCGGCGAGGAGACGACCTACGCCTTCAACGGTGCCGAGTGGCTGGCGAAGAACCGTCCTGAGCTGATCGCGGCCGAGTTCGCGCTGAACGAAGGCGGCGGCGGTCGGCTCGACGCCGAAGGCAAACGCCAGCTGCTCGCGGTACAGGTCGGCGAGAAGGCGGCGCAGAATTACACGTTCCTTGTCACCAATGCGGGCGGCCACAGCTCCGCGCCGCCGCCGGACAATGCGATCTACCAGCTCGCCGACGCGTTGAAAGCCGTGCAGGGTTACGAATTTCCGGTGAAGTTTACCGACACGACGCGCGCCTTCTTCACGGCTACCGCCAAGCGGATGGGCGGCGAGACCGGCGCGGCGATCACGCGATTGCTCGCCGATCCGAACGACAAGGCCGCCGACGCGATCGTCAGCCGCGACAAGACGCTTCACTCCACGCTGCGCACGACCTGCGTCGCCACGCTGCTGAACGCCGGGCACGCCGAGAACGCGTTGCCGCAGCGCGCAACCGCCAACATCAACTGCCGCATCTTCCCGGGCGAGAGCGTCGACGGCACGCTCGTGACGTTGAAAACGCTCGCCGGCCCGAAGGTGACGGTCACCGCCAACCAGCCGATCCGCCCGACCGCGATCCCGCCGACGCTCGACCCGAAGGTGATCGAGCCGATGCGTCGCGTCGCCACCAAGCACTTCCCCGGCGTGCCGCTTCTGCCGCTGATGTCGACGGGCGCGACCGACGGCATCTTCTACGAGGCGATCGGCATTCCGGTGTACGGTGCCCCCGGCACCTTCCTGGAGCCCGACAACAATGGCACGCACGGGTTGAACGAGCGCATCCGCGTGTCGTCGCTCTACGCCTCGCGTGATTATCTCTTCGACCTGGTAAAGGCTTATGCGGGCTGAACTTTCCGGCGTTGCCGCTTGATCGGATCGGGCGTCGGCGGGTAAGGGGCGGCGCATGGTTCCCCTTTCGTTCGGCGGACATGACTGGCGCGCGCTGGCGCAAGGGGCGTTGTTCTGGCCTACGCGCCGTGCCCTGCTCGTCGCCGATCTGCATCTGGAGAAAGCGAGCTGGTTCGCGCGCGCGGGGCAGATGCTGCCGCCGTACGATTCGATCCGCACGCTCGCCGACCTGACCGCGCTCGTCACGGCGACGGCGGCCGAGGAAGTCTGGTGCCTGGGCGACAGCTTCCACGACATCGAGGGCTGCGATCGTCTGCCCTCGCAGGCACGCGAGATGCTGACCGCACTGACTGGCCGCACACGCTGGACCTGGATCACCGGCAATCATGATCGCGTGCTCGTCGACCGTTGCGGCGGCGCGGTGTGCGATGAGACTGAGGTCGACGGCATCATCCTGCGTCACGAGGCGCGCGCCGACGAGGCACGACCCGAGCTGTCGGGTCACTTTCATCCCAAACTGCGCGTGCGCGTGCGTGGCAAGCTCGTCGCGCGACGCTGCTTCGTCGCGACCGAACGCAAGCTGATCTTCCCCGCCTTCGGTTCGCTAACCGGCGGGCTCGACGCCACCCACCCGGAGATCGTGCGCGCAACCGGCAGGCGGGCCGAGGCGCTGGTCGCGCTCGACGATCGCCTGCTGCGCTTTCCGCTCGCCGCCTAGGCGGGCATGCCCATCAGCAGCCGCGGCAGTTGCCCGCTCTCGCCTCGTGCCTCGGCCATGAAGCGGTCCTTCAATGGCGTGATCGCGTCGACCGCGCTGATCCCGAAGCGCCGCACCGCGCTCGCCGTCTTGCCGGGCACGCCGAACAGCCGCGTCAGCGTGTCAGTCGCGAACGACACCGCGAAGGTATCGACGCTGCGCCATTGTTCGTAGCGCGCGAGCAGCTGCGCATCGCCTGCCTCCAGCCCGAGCCGCCGCCCCTCGACCAGCACCTCTACCAGCGCGGCGACGTCGCGGAAGCCGAGGTTCAAGCCTTGCCCCGCGATCGGATGGATGCCGTGCCCCGCGTCGCCAACCAGCGCCAGCCGCGTGTCGGTAACCCGCGTCGTGTGATGGAATCCGAGCGGGTAGGACGCCCGCGGGCTCGGTGCCGAAAGCGAACCCAGAAACCCGCCCATTCTCTTTTCCGCCTCGGCAAGGAAGCCGCGGTCACCGAGCTTGAGCATTCCCGGGGCATGATCCTTGGCCACCGTCCACACGATCGCCGAGCGGTGCCCGACCGCATCGTCAGGCAGCGGCAGCAGCGCGAAAGGACCCGAGGGATAGAAGATCTCGAACGCGATGTTCTCGTGCGAACGTTCGTGATGGAATGCGCCGATGATCGCGGCATGATCGTACTGCCACCGCGCCACCTTGATCCCGCTCGTCTCGCGTGTCGGCGAGTTGCGCCCCTCCGCCGCCACGAGCAGGTCCGCGGTAACAATGCTCCCGTCGGACAGGGTCGCGGTGACGCCGTCCAGATCGCGCTCGATTGCGGTCGCGCGCGTCCGCATCTTCAGGTCGACACCGCCCGCTGCCGACGCCGCCTCGAACAAAGTCGTACGCAGCAGCCGGTTCTCGTACATCGTGCCGAGCGGCTCGTCCTGTTCGCCCGGAATGAAGTCTAGCTTGCCCGGTGCGAGCCCATCGCTGACGCGAATGTGGCGGATCGCGCAGCCCTGCCCGCGTAGCCGCTCGCCGACGCCGATCACGTCGAGCAGACGATGGCTCGCGCTCGCCACCGCGGAGGCGCGCCCGTCGAAGCCGGCGGACAGGATCACGTCCGGATCGGCAGGGTCGACCACGATCCCGCTGAGCCCTGCCTGCGCCAGCGCGATCGCCAGCGTGCTGCCGACGAGGCCCCCACCCAGGATCAATACATCTGCGTGCGCGGAAGCGTTGTTCATGCGTCACGCTCTACGCCTCATCGCCGCGCCTGCCAACGCCGCCGACTTGACGAAAACCCGAGGGCGGCAGATGGTTTACGCGTTTCAATACATCGCTGGGGATTGATGATGGCGACCCGTGCAACCGCACCTTTGTGGCGCGAGACGGTGAAGGCGGGGGCGCTGCGCAGCTGGTCGCTCGCGGTCGCGATCGCGCTGTTCGTGGCGACCGCCGCGATGGCGCTGGCGCTGGCGAGCTATCATCCCGGCGACAGCTCGCTCAACACCGCGGGTGGCGGGGTCGACAACCTGTTGGGGCCGCTCGGCGCGTGGTTCGCCGACATCGCATTGATGCTGTTCGGCCCCGCAGGCGCGCTGCTGCTGCCGGTAGGGCCGATCGTCGCGACGCGCTTGTGGCGTGACGAGCCGGCGGGTGCGTGGGGGCGGATGCTGCGCACCGCGCTGGTCGGCGTCGTGCTGACGGCGATCGCGCTCGGCTGCGTTGCACCGGGTGCCGTTCCCGCACTGCCGTTCGGCTGGGGTGGCGCGATCGGGCTCGCCGTCGTTGCCGCGGTGCGCTGGGCGCTGGCGTTCGCCAATAATGCCGCGATCAGCTGGTGGGCGTTGGTAGCGCTTGGTCTGTTGACCGGCATCGCGGGCGTGATCGTGTGGGGACGAAGCCTCGAGATCGACTTCGGTCGGCTGGCACGCCGCCGCGTGCGGACACGCCGTGACGACGATTACTTCTACGACGACGAAGACGAGGAACAGCTCGAGGAAAGCCAGGCGCTCTCCTCCCCGCCGACACGACGCGAAGCGCGCATCGAGGCGCCGGTCGACACCAACGATCGTCCCGCCCCCGTCATCGGCGAGCGCAAGCTCGCGCCAACCGCGGCCAAACCGAAGGCAGCATCGGCCCCGACGGGAGAGGCACGCGGCGACTACGTGCTGCCGACGCTCGACATGCTCAACCCCGCACCGGTTTCCACGTCCGGCCCGGTCGACAAGGCCGGGCTCGAGCGTAACGCCCGGCTACTCGAAACCGTGCTCGACGACTTCAACGTCAAGGGCGACATCGTCGAGGTGCGTCCCGGCCCGGTCGTCACGATGTACGAGCTCGAACCCGCGCCCGGCATTAAGGCGAGCCGCGTGATCCAGCTCGCCGACGACATCGCGCGCAACATGTCGGCGATCTCGGCGCGCGTTGCGGTGATTCCTGGGCGCAACGTGATCGGCATCGAACTGCCCAATCAGAAACGCGAGTCGGTATCGCTGCACGAGCTCGTCGGCTCGCAGACGTTCGACGACCTGACCGCACAGTTGCCCGTGATACTGGGCAAGAACATCGCCGGCGATCCCGTCATCGCCGATCTGGCGCCGATGCCGCACCTGCTCGTCGCGGGCACGACCGGCTCGGGCAAATCGGTGGGGCTGAACTGCATGATCCTGTCACTGCTCTACCGGCTGACGCCCGAGCAGTGCCGTATGATCATGATCGATCCCAAGATGCTCGAACTGAGCATGTACGACGACATTCCGCACCTGCTCTCCCCCGTCGTCACCGACCCTGCCAAGGCGGTGCGCGCACTCAAATGGGCGGTGGAGACGATGGAGGATCGCTACCGCCAGATGTCGTCGGTCGGCGTGCGTAGCCTCGCCAGCTTTAACGAGAAGGTGCGTGCGGCCAAGGCGAAGGGCTCGCCGCTCGGTCGCCGCGTCCAGACCGGCTGGGACGAGCACGGTCGCCCGGTGCACGAGGAAGAGCAGCTCGACTACGATGTGCTGCCGCAAATCGTCGTCGTGGTCGATGAGCTCGCCGACTTGATGATGACCGCCGGCAAGGAAGTCGAATTCCTGATCCAGCGGCTGGCGCAGAAGGCGCGTGCGGCGGGCATCCACCTCATCATGGCGACGCAGCGCCCCTCGGTCGACGTCATCACCGGCGTCATCAAGGCCAATCTGCCGACGCGCATTTCCTTCCACGTCACCTCGAAGATCGACTCGCGCACCATCCTTGGCGAGCAGGGCGCGGAGCAGCTGCTCGGCAAGGGCGACATGCTCTACATGCCCGGCGGCAAGGGGATCGTCCGCGTTCACGGCCCATTCGTCAGCGACGACGAGGTGCAGGCAGTGACCGATCACTGGCGTGCGCAGGGCGCACCCGATTACATCACCTCGGTCACCGAGGAGCCGGAACAGAGCTTCGCGCTCGACGGCGCGCCAACCGGTGAGGATTCAGCAGAGGATCAGCAATACCGCGCCGCGGTGGCGCTGGTCTGTTCGAGCCAGAAGGCGTCGACCTCGTGGATCCAGCGTCAGCTGCGCATCGGCTACAATTCCGCCGCGCGCCTGATCGAGCGGATGGAAAAGGACGGCGTCGTCAGCCGTCCCGATCACGTTGGCCGACGCGAAGTGTTGCGCGACACCGACGGCCAGCCGGTGTGATCGACGGGCGGGGTATGGCACCCCGCCCTCATACCTCAGCCGAGATGCTCGGCGAAGAACGCCATTGTGCGCTCATCCGCCGTCTTCGCCGACGCATCCGAGCGCCGCTCGCCGAACTCGGTAGCGAAGCCGTGGTCCTCGCCTGGATAGTCGTGCAGCGTCACTTTGGCGTGATCGTCCAGCCCTTCATGCATCTTCGCCTGCGTTTCCTTGTCGACGAAGCCGTCCTCGCCCGCGATGTGGAGCATCAGCGGATTGGCGATCGCGTGCTTTTCCCCCAGCAGCGCGTCGACGCCGACCGCGTAATAGCCGACGCTCGCGTCGACGTCGGTGCGCGCCGCGGTCATGTACGCCAGTCGCCCGCCCAGGCAATAACCGACCGCACCGACCTTGTGCCCGCCGCTCGCATCGCGCGCGTAGCGGATCGCCGCCTCAATATCGCGCACGCCCGCGTCTTGATCGAACTTCCCCATCAACGACAGCGCCCGCTCCATCTGCGGCTCGATGTCCGGGTCGAGTTCGATCCCCGGTTCAATGCGCCAGAACAGGTCCGGTGCGATCGCGAGGTAGCCTGCCTCCGCAAGCGTGTCGCACTTGCGCCGAATACCGGCGTTGACCCCAAAAATCTCCTGAATGACGATAATTGCGGCTTTAGGCGTGCCCGCCGGCTCAGCCCGGTAAGCAGGCATCTTCTGTCCGTCGAGCGTATCCAAGGTGACGTTACAAGTCATGGTCATCTCCGTCGATTGCCGTGGCGGTTCGCACCCACCACCTAGCGCCTAGTCACCTGCCCGAACGGTCGCAATGTAGGAACGTTGCCGCCCGGTCACGCGATCGGGCATGACGATGCGGTGCCGGTTGGCACCTGAGGAAAGGGTCTCGCATGAAGGTAACGATCGAGGTCGAATGCACGCCGGAGGAAGCGCGGCGCGCGATGGGGCTGCCCGATCTGTCGCCGCTGCACGATCGCTATCTGGCAAAGATGCAGGAAGCGATGGAGAGCGGCGGTGTCTCACCAGAGGCGATCAGCACGATGATGAAGAGCTGGGCACCGATGGGCGATGCCAGCGTCGATTTCTGGCGCACGATGTTCAGCGCGGCGACGAAGCCGGCGGCGTGAACGACACGATCTTCGCCGTCTCCAGTGGGCGTCCTCCAGCAGCCATCGCGGTGCTGCGCGTCAGCGGACCGGCGGCGTTTACGGCGATGTACCGGCTAGCGGGCGCCTCCATAACGCCGCGCAAAGCGACACTGCGCACGATACGCGATCCCGCCGGCGCGCCGCTCGACCGCGCGCTGGTCCTCGCCTTCCCAGGACCGACCACCGCGACCGGCGAAGATCTGGTCGAGTTCCACCTGCACGGTGGACGTGCGGTCGTAGCGGCCGTTGAAACGGCGCTTGGCGCCCTTCCGGGACTTCGCCCTGCTGTTGCCGGAGAGTTCACCCGCCGCGCGCTGGAGAATGGTCGGCTTGACCTCGCACAGGTGCAAGGGCTCGCCGACCTGCTCGCCGCCGAAACCGAGGCAGAGCGCAAGTCGGCGTTCGCCGCGGCCGAGGGCGAGATTAGCCGTGCGGTCGCCGGCTGGCTTTCCCGAATCAGCCAGGCGTCGGCGCAGATCGAGGCAGCGCTCGACTACAGCGACGAGGACGATGTCGCCTCGAGTGACCTCAGCCACATCACTGCCGAGGTGGCGGACCTTGCGTCCGAGATCGCGAGCGTCCTCGATCGTCCCACGGTTGAGCGCCTGCGAGAAGGCGTGACGATCGTTCTCGCCGGACCACCCAACGCTGGCAAATCGTCGCTGTTCAACGCGCTGCTTGCGCGTGACGCGGCGATCGTCACGTCGCAGGCGGGAACGACGCGCGACACGCTGGAAGCGGTGGTGCAGCGCGGCGGCACTGCGTTTGTATTGATCGACACCGCCGGCCTGCGTCAGCATACCGACGACGCAATCGAGCGGATCGGCATGGAGCGGGCGGACCGGGCGATCGGACGCGCCGATTTGGTACTCTGGCTCGGTGATCCAGGCAAAGCGCCCGACGGAGCGGTGCTCGTTCACGCGCGCGCAGATGCGCCCGATCGCGCACCAGCGCCGACCAATGCACTCGCAACCGCGGTCAACGATCCCGCCTCGATCGCCGCGTTGTGGACCCACCTGCAACAGCGCGCTGCCGAGATCATCCCGGCGCCATCAGGTGCGCTTCTCCACCGTGAGCAGCGCGAGCGCGTGATCCGCGCTCACGTCTCACTGACGCAGGCAACGGTTGAAACCGACCTGCTATTGATGGCAGAGCAGCTTCGCACCGCGCGCGTCGATCTCGCTTCGCTGCTGGGCGTCGACGCCACCGAGGCGATGCTCGATGCCTTGTTCGCGCGCTTCTGCGTTGGGAAATGAGTGTTCCACGTGAAACAAGATTACGATGTGATCGTCGTCGGCGGTGGCCACGCCGGAACCGAGGCGGCAGCCGCCGCCGCTCGCCGCGGCACGCGTGTCGCCCTGCTGACGCAGCGGCCCGATCGCGTCGGCGCCATGTCGTGCAACCCGTCGATCGGCGGCCTGGGCAAGGGGCATCTCGTTCGTGAGATTGACGCGCTCGATGGATTGATGGCGCGGGCGAGCGACGCTGCGGCGATCCACCATCGTATGCTCAATCGCAGCAAGGGCCTCGCCGTACAGGGCCCGCGCGTTCAGGCCGACCGCGGCCGCTATCTCACCGCGATACAGCATCTGCTCGCCCGACAAGAAGGCCTGACGATCCTACGCGGGGAAGCATCGGAGCTTCTGATCGAGGGTGGTCGCGCCGTAGGCGTCGCTACTGCCGAAGGGAAAAGGATCCACGCACGGTCAGTGGTGCTGGCGACAGGTACCTTCCTGGGCGGGCGACTTTTTCGCGGCGATGATCGCAACGAGGGTGGTCGCGTAGACGAGGCACCCGCGAATAGGCTCGGGCAGCAGCTTCGCGCGCTCGCTCTGCCGATTGGCCGGCTGAAGACCGGTACGCCACCGCGACTGGACGGGCGCACGATCGACTGGGCACGGCTGGAGCCGCAATCCTCCGATGTGGACGGCTGGACGATGTCACCGATGACAGCGTCGCGTAGGCTGCCACAGGTCGCCTGCGCGATCACGCGAACGACGAACGAGACGCATGACGTCATCCGTGCCGGATTGTCTCAGTCGCCGCTGTTCGGCGGCGCGATCGAGGGTCAAGGCCCGCGCTATTGCCCCTCGATCGAAGACAAGGTGCACCGCTTCGGTGACCGCGACGGACACCAGATCTTCCTCGAACCCGAGGCGCTGGACGACGCGACCGTCTACCCCAACGGCATCTCGACGTCGCTTTCCACCGCAACGCAGAAGGCTTTGATCGCTTCCATACCGGGGCTCGAACAGGCGCGGATCACAACGCCGGGCTACGCGGTCGAGTACGATTACATCGATCCGCGCGCGCTAGATCACCGCCTTCACCTTTCCGCGATTCAGGGTGTGTTCTGCGCGGGGCAGATCAACGGCACGACGGGTTATGAAGAGGCGGCGGCGCAGGGCCTGGTCGCAGGGTTGAACGCCGCGGCGCATGCTCGCGATCTCGCACCCGCCCGGCTAGACCGCGCGACGAGTTACATCGGCGTGATGATCGACGACTTGGTGCTGCAGGGCGTCAGTGAACCCTATCGCATGCTGACCGCGCGCGCGGAGTTTCGCCTGTCGCTGCGGGCGGACAATGCCGAAACGCGGCTGTCATCGCTCGCGCTCGATCTCGGCTGCGTGACATTCGAACGCCGCGAGCACATCTTCAAGCGACAGGAGCTTCGCGAACGCGTCCGTGATGGCCGCGAAGATGGCGCCCCGGCTGACCTAATACGTGAGATTGAGGAAGATCGTCGCTACGCCCCGTATCTGCTTAGGCAAGCACAGGAGATTGAGCGGATGCGGAAGGACGAAGGCGTCGCGCTTCCGCCACCCGCAACCTGGCAGGATATACCCGGATTGTCGAACGAGATGATCGAGCGACTGACTCGCGCCGCCCCAGCGACGTTGGCCGAGGCATCGCGCGTTCGCGGCGTCACCCCAGCGGCGCTATCAACGCTGTGGCTGCACGCCCGCAAGTTGCAGCGGCACGCGTCGTGAAGGAGGATGAAGCCCGCGCCTGGCTCGCCGAGCGCTTCCCTGCCGCCGCGGTATCGCGTCTCGCTCACTTCGCAGAGATCGTCACGCAGGAAACTGAGCGGCAGAACCTTATCTCGCCGTCGACCATCCCGCTAATCTGGTCGCGGCACATCGTCGACTCAGCGCAGCTTCTCTCGTTTGCGCCCGCTACCGCGCAACACTGGGTCGACATCGGTACCGGAGCCGGCTTTCCCGGCATCGTGGCGGCGATCCTGTTCGATGGTCAGGTAACCATGATCGAGCCTCGTGCGAAACGCGCCATCTTCCTGCGTAAGACCGCGGAAGCGCTTGGCGTCAGCGCGATCGTTCATCAGGCTCGCGCCGAGACAGCGCCGGTCAAGCAGGCGAACATCATCTCGGCGCGCGCAGTGGCGACCGTCGACGCCTTGTTCGGCATGACTGCGCAATATCGTTCACCCGAAACGACTTACCTGCTTCCGCGAGGTCGGACTGGACAGGACGAGATTGTCAAAGCACGTGGGGAATGGCACGGAACGTTTCACGTGGAACAGAGCGTCACCGACCCGACCTCCATCATCTTGATCGCGACAGGAGTACGCGCCCGATGTTCTGCATCGCGATAGCCAATCAGAAGGGCGGTGTCGGCAAGACCACCAGCGCGATCAACCTGGGCACGGCGCTCGCCGCCTCCGGTCACCGAGTGCTGCTGATCGATGTCGACCCGCAAGGCAACGCGTCGACGGGTCTCGGCATCGGTCACGCCTTGCGGACCCGGTCGAGCTATGACGTGCTGATCGACGCCGGCGGACTCGACCAGGCAGTGGTTCACACAGCCGTGCCCAAGCTCGACATCGTTCCCGCCACAGTGGACTTGTCCGGCGCGGAGATCGAACTGGTCGAACTCGACCAGCGTACCCACCGCCTCCACATGGCGCTTGAACAGAGCCGCGGTGAGTGGGACATCGTGCTGATTGATTGTCCCCCGTCTTTGGGGTTGTTGACGATCAATGCGATGGTCGCGGCCGACGCGCTGCTCGTGCCGCTGCAATGCGAATTCTTCGCGCTTGAAGGCCTCAGCCAATTGTTGAGCACCGTCGAGCGTATCCGCGCGCGCTTCAATCCCGCGCTCTCGATCTTGGGCGTCGCGCTGACCATGTACGACCGTCGCAATCGCCTGACCGAACAGGTGTCGAGCGACGTGCGCGCGGTGCTCGGCAAGGTCGTGTTCGAGACGGTGATCCCCCGCAACGTGCGCCTCTCCGAGGCGCCGAGCCACGGCCTCCCCGCGCTCATCTACGATCATCGTTGCAGCGGATCGGAGGCCTATATGGCGCTCGCGCGCGAACTGATCGTGCGGCTGCCCAAGGTCGAAGCGGAGGTGGCAGCGTGAGCGAGGCAGCAGCGACGCGACGCAATCGTGGCGGTTTGGGGCGCGGTCTGGGTGCCCTGCTCGGCGACGTCGCGCGTGACGAACGCGAGGCGACCGCGGGGGGTGAGGCGCGTGCCTCGGTTCGCATGATCTCGGTCGGCGCTATCTCTCCGCACCCCGAGCAGCCACGCCGCCACTTCGACGAGACCAAGCTGGAGGAACTCGCTGCCTCGATCGCCGAGCGCGGCATCATTCAGCCGATCGTCGTGCGCCCGCACGGCCACGGATATCAGATCGTCGCCGGTGAACGTCGCTGGCGCGCGGCACAGCGTGCACGATTGCACGAGGTTCCGGTCGTCGTCCGCGACTATTCCGACAGCGATACGCTCCAGATCGCGCTGGTCGAGAACATCCAGCGCCAGGAGCTGAACGCGATCGAGGAGGCGGAGGCGTACAAGCGGCTGCTCGGCGAGTTCGGCCACACGCAGGAGGCGCTCGCCAAGGTCGTCCATAAATCGCGCAGCCACGTGGCCAATCTGCTGCGCCTGCTCGATCTGCCGCAGACGATCCAGTCGCAGGTGGTCGACGGATCGCTGTCGATGGGACACGCGCGCGCGATCATCACCGCCCCCGATCCCGCTGCGCTCGCCAGCCAGGTCGTCACCAAAGGTCTGTCGGTCCGTCAGACCGAGAGGCTTGCCAGCAACGGCAAGAAGCGGACGAAAGCAGCGGCGCCTTCACCCGCCAAGCCGGCAATCGGTGACACTAGCAGCGCGGACATAGCCGCGCTGGAGAATCAGCTCGCCGATCTGCTGGGTTTGAAGGTCAGGATCAGCTTCACGCCAGCCGGTAGTGGTACGATCGCCCTCGATTACAGCACGCTCGATCAGCTCGACATGGTGTGCCAGCGGCTGAGCGGCGAAGGGATTTGACGCGGCGCTTGCGGCTCAGCGCCTGCGGGTAAGCGTCAGCAGCTGCTGGTCGGCGATCGTTCGTCCCGCCCCGCCCTTGGCCATGACCTCGCGCTCCGTGGCACGAACGATGTCGAGCGCGCGGGTAAGACGTTGCACGTTCCAGCGTTGCAGGGCCGCGATCGTCGCGGCTTCCTCACGCCAGAAGACGCGGAACCGCTTCACCACCTGCCCCGCGCCCTCACCCGCATCGACCGCAGCACGCATTTCGGCGAGCGCCGCGAGCCGCCGTGCGAGCGCACGCAACCACGGGATCGGCGATGCATCGCTGCTCTGCATGGGACGTAGTGCCGCAATCAGTGCGGACGCGTCGCCGGCGATCACCGCCTCGACGATCGGCGTGATCTCACCCTCTTCCAGGTCGGCACCGATCTCCGCCAGATCGTCGGCGCTGGCATCGCGCGGGTGATCGGGACCTGCGTCGAGGTAGAGTGCGAGCTTCTCAACCTCTGACGCCATGATCGCGCGGTCGCCGTCGCTGGCACGCACGATGCGGGCGGCAACACCCGCGCCCAACCCCAGGCCTTGCTCACGTGCCATCGTGGTCACCAGCCCCTCGGCATTGTTGCCCTCCGGAGGGTAACAGGCGAAACTCATCGCGCGATCGGCCGCGAGGGCCAGTTTGACCAGGCGCCCGGTTGCCTTGACGCCCGGAGCGATCATCACGACGGGGTTTCCGGCGCTGGCCGCCTCAAGCAAGGCTTCCGCCGCGTCGGCACTCTCCTCACCCGCGCCGGCGACGCGGATGAAGCGACGGTCACCGAACAGCGACATCGATGCCGCCTCGTCGGCCAGTTTGGCGGGGTCGCTACGCAGGCTGCCGGGCTCGAGATCGACACGCTCGACCCCCTCGCCCATCGCGCGCGCGAGCCGCGCGGCGAACGCCAGAGCGCCGGATTCATCGGGACCGTGAAACAGGAACAGCCGCATGTCGCCGCCCGCGCGATCGAGTGCGGCGGTCAGTTGCGCCTGGCTCGCCTTCACGGCTGCGGCTGCGCGCGGCGCCTCGCGTATAGCGCCAGACGCGCGACGATCTGGTCGGCGATGATGACCGACAACCGCTCCAATGCGGTATTCTCCGCCGCGACGACGGCATAGTCGCTCTGCACCACGTCGACGCCGACATCGGAGCCCGCGGTCTGATCGAGCACCACCGTGCCCTGGCTCGCGTCGACCAATTGATAGCGCGCGCGCAGCGTCCGCCGCTCGCGCGTCACACTGTTGTCGCGGCGGACGCCCAGACCCCTGATCTGGTCGTCCAGCTTGACAACCAGTCGGTACGGCGCACCGCCGCTCGACACTGCGCCCAGCCGATCCTTGAGCGCGTTGGTGACCAGCCAGCCGGCCTTGCCCTCAATCGGGTCGATCTCGACCTGCCCGATCGCGCGCGCGACCGGTCCGGCGCTGCCGCCTGAATAGAGCGGCTGCAGCCCGCATCCGCAGAGCAGCGACGCGACCGCGGCGAGTGTAAGCAGCCGCGTCACGCGACGATGTTCACGAGGCGGTCGGGCACCACGATCACCTTGCGCGGGGTCTTGCCCTCGAGCGCGCGCACGACCTTCTCGCTCGCGAGCGCGGCCGCCTCGATCATGTCCTTCGTGGCACCCTTGACCATCACCAGCGTGTCACGCAGCTTGCCGTTGACCTGCACCGCAATCGTGACCTCGTCGTCCACGAGCAGCGCCGGATCGACGTCGGGCCAGGCTGCATCGGAGATCAGCCCGGCCTTGCCGCGCGCCGCCCAGGCCTCTTCCGCCAAATGCGGCACCATCGGCGCGACGAGGCGCAACAACGTGTCGACCGCCTGAGCGCGCGACGTGGAGGGCGCAGCCTTCTCGATCGCGCTGGTCAGCTCGTACAGCTTCGCCACCGCCTTGTTGAACGACAGCGCCTCGATATCAGCCGCGATGCCCGCGATCGCTTGATGCAGCTTGCGATCGAGCGCCACGTCGGCACCGTCACCGGGCTGAGCCTCGGCATCGACCAGCCGCCACATTCGCTGAACGAAGCGCCACGACCCCTCGATGCCGTTCTCGCTCCATTCCAGGTCGCGCTCGGGCGGCGAGTCGGACAGCATGAACCACCTGACCGCGTCCGCACCGTACTGGTCGACGATCGGCTCGGGATCGACGGTGTTCTTTTTCGATTTGGACATCTTCTCGACGCGACCACGGATGATCGGGATCGATGCCCCTTCCGGTGTCTCGAACGAGAGCACCCCGCCCTCTCCTACCGTCAGGTCGCTCGGGGAGACCCAGAGCGCGGCGGGCGGGCCGTCGTGATCGGGTATGTCGAGCCGATAGGTCTCGTGCGTCACCATCCCTTGCGTGAACAAACCGGTGAACGGCTCCGCCACGTCAAGCATGCCGACGTGGCGCAGCGCGCGGGTCCAGAAGCGCGCGTAGAGTAGGTGCAGGATCGCGTGCTCGACTCCGCCGATATATTGCCCGACTGGCAGCCACGATGCGGCTACCGCCTTGTCGAAGGGCTTGTCCTCGGGCGCGCTGGCGAAGCGGATGAAATACCACGACGAATCGGCAAAGGTGTCGAGCGTATCGGTATCGCGCAGCGCGTCGGCACCGCATGACGGGCAGGCAACATGTTTCCACGTCGGATGCCGATCGAGCGGGTTGCCCGGTACGTCGAAGCTTACATCCTCCGGCAGAACGACGGGCAGCTGCTCGCGCGGGACTGGTACTTCGCCGCACGCGGCGCAGTGAATGATCGGGATCGGCGTGCCCCAGTAACGCTGACGGCTGACGCCCCAGTCGCGCAGGCGATAGACCGTCGTCCCCTCGCCCCATCCCGCTTCCTCGGCACGCGCGATCACCGCGCGCTTCGCGTCCTCGACGCTCATGCCGTCGAGCTCGCGCGAGTTCACCAGCACGCCGGCGCCGATATAGGCCGCGTCATCGTCGAAGGTCGGATCGGTGCGGTCGCCGTCGGCCACGACACGGCGGATCGGCAGGCGGTACTTGGTCGCGAACTCGAAGTCGCGCTGGTCGTGCGCGGGCACGCCGAATACCGCGCCGGTGCCGTACTCCATCAGCACAAAGTTCGCGATGTAGACCGGCAGATCAACCGCGCCGAGCGGATGCGCTGCGGTCAGCCCGGTGTCGAAGCCGAGCTTCTCCTGCGTCTCCAGTTCGGCTGCGGTCGTACCGCCCTGCTTGCAGCGCTCGACGAACGCCGCAGCGTCGGGGTTTTCCGCCGCGAGCGCCTGCGCGATCGGGTGATCGGCCGCGACCGCGACGAAGCTCGCGCCGTAGATCGTGTCGGGCCGTGTCGTGAACACCTCGACGCTGCCGTCGTTCGACAGCGCGAACCGGAATTGGAGGCCGCGGCTGCGCCCGATCCAGTTCTCCTGCATCAGCCGGACCTTGGCGGGCCAATGTTCCAGGCTGCCGAGCCCGTCGAGCAGTTCGTCGGCGAATTGCGTGATCTTCAGGAACCACTGCGACAGCTTGCGCTTCTCGACCAACGCGCCCGAGCGCCAGCCGCGCCCGTCGATCACCTGTTCGTTGGCGAGCACGGTCATGTCGACCGGGTCCCAGTTGACGGCCGATTCCTTGCGATAGACGAGCCCGGCCTTGTAGAATTCGAGAAACAGCGCCTGCTCGTGCCCGTAATAATCGGGCTCGCACGTCGCTAGTTCGCGCGACCAGTCGAGCGCGAAGCCGAGCCGTTTCAGCTGCGCCTTCATCGTGGCGATATTGGCGCGCGTCCAGTTGCCCGGGTGAACGCCCTTCTCCATCGCGGCGTTCTCAGCCGGCATTCCGAACGCGTCCCACCCCATCGGGTGGAGCACCTCGTGCCCGGTCATGCGGCGATAGCGCGCGAGCACGTCACCCATCGTGTAGTTGCGCACGTGGCCCATATGGATCTTCCCCGACGGATAGGGGAACATCTCGAGCACGTAGCTCTTGGGCTTGGCGCTGTGATCGTCGGCGGCGAAGGTGCGACGTTCGTCCCACACCCCCTGCCAGTGCGCGTCCGCCTTCAGGGCATTGAACCGGTTGGCCATGCGTGTCGGTCGCTCAGCCGGTTACCGAGCCACGGCGCAGGTCGCGCGCCTTGGTCAGGATGATGTCCTCCAGCTTCTGCGTCGTCGCCGCCGCAACGGGCGCGGACACCCACTGCCCGCCGCGGTTCACCTCGCGCAGCGCCGCCACGCGCACTGCATCGGCGCGCAGGTCCTGGTCGAGGATCGATACAGTGACCTTCATCCGCTCGGTCGGTAGCTGCGGATTGACGTACCAGTCGGTCACGACGACGCCGCCATTCGAGTCGGTCTGCAGCAGCGGCATGAAGCTCAAGGCATCCAGCGTCGCGCGCCACAGATAGCTGTTGACGCCGATCGTCGTCACCCGCGAAGCAGCAAGGTCGGCGGTCGGGCGCTTGCCCCCGTGGCTGCAACCAGCAACAGCGATGGCGGCACAGAGGCCCAATGCGACACGCGAACGGCGAAACATGGCAGGATCCTTGGCAAAAACACGCGCCACGAGGCAGGCGCATCGCTTTTCCACCTCTATCCTCCCCATCTGGGCGCGGCAAGCACGCGTCGATTGTGCTGTTGGCGCAACAGTTGGTTGGTATTCGATATCGTCCATGATGGACTTGGAACCTAAAACTGCTAGGCCGCTTCTCGGGAGCGGCATGAGATCGCCGCAGAGGGGTGTTTGAGTCGTGAGCGCACGTCGGGTTATCGCTGGCAGCATGGGGATCGCGCTCGTCGCGGGTGCCTTTGCCGTCGCGCCCGCGTTTGGTGCGGCGGAAACGGCTCCGCGCAGCGTCAAACGCTTCGTCGCGCCGCGCGTAGCGGGCACCTTTACCCCCGCCGCCGCCGACCCGAAGCTCGCGGCGTTGTTCGCGCGCAGCGGCCTCGACGCGAGCGGGTTCAGCTTCACGCCGTCCGAGTCGCGTAGCGGCAACCGCTCGGTAACCGTCGCGGTGCGCGCACGCTCGACGTTGGCGCCGACGCGCGACAACAGCCGCCTCGCCGCGGTCGTGCCCAGCCCGACGGTCGGCCTGGCGCCGATCGCGTACAATCTGGGCGTCTCGGTCGGCTGGAAGCGCTTCGCGGTTGCTGCCGACACGGCGAAGGTCGATCTCGCCGCGACGCCGGGTGGACGCCAGTCATCCGACGTGTCGCTCAGCTACGTGGGTAACGCGATCTCGGGACAGCTTCGCGCGACCGCCGACCGCGCGCTCGCGGGCACTCCCAGCTTGATTGCCGAGCGGCCCAGCTACTCGCTCGATCTGGGTGGTTCCTACTCGCTGACGCGTAACATCGATCTGACCGCGGGCATGCGCTACAAGAGCGAGCGTGAGCGGCTGACGCGGCGTGAGGACGATCGCCACGACAGCCAAGCGGTCTATGTCGGGACTGCCTTCCGCTTCTGATCGATCGGCCCGGTAAGGTCGCATACCGGTTACCTCAGCCAGGCATCGATCGCCGCATAGCCGTGAAAGCCGCTTAGTTTTCGAAAGCGCCGCTCGTCCATGCCGCCGAGCGCGATCAGCGGTACACCTGCGACACGTCCGATCACGCGCGCGCGTCGCTCACCCAGATGCTTGTCACCCGGATGAGAGCGCGTGGCGAATACGGGCGAGACGAACACCGCCGCAGCACTCGCCTGCCGCGCGCGTCGCGCCTGCGCGACCGAGTGCACCGGCCAGGACACGATGCTGCCACCGTTCTGACCGTGCGTGCCCTGCTCTCCCGCCATCCGCTTCATGCCCGCCCGGATCAGTACCAGCCCGCGTGATCGCGCCACCCGTCGCACGCGCGCGAACAAGCGTCGTCGTTCTAGGGGTGCCAGCGAATAATGGCGGAATATCACGCCGCCCCCGCGCGGCAGTCTGGCCAACGCGCGCCATAGTTCGTCACCCATGCGCTCGTCCGTCATCAGCCAACGTGTCGGCAACACGAGCAGGCGCTTCCCCGCTCGTGGCGGTCGGCAAGGGTGGCGAGTGCGCATCGCCACGCTTATAGCCCGCGCGATGCCCTTCGACGAACCCTCGCTTGCCCCGCGCCCCAAGCCGCGCGTCCGGGATGATCGTTCTCCGGCCGAGCGGCTCGTCGACCTGCGCGTACGGATCGACAAGGCCGCCACCAGCGCGCGCCGCGATTGCGCCGACGTCACGCTGATCGCGGTATCGAAGACCCACCCGGCAGACGCGATCGAGCCGCTGCTCGCCGCCGGTCAGCGCGACTTCGGCGAAAATCGCGTCCAGGAAGCCGAGGCGAAATGGCCCGTCCTGCGCGAGCGTTATCCCAACACGCGGCTTCATCTGATCGGACAGCTTCAATCGAACAAGGCGCGTGACGCGGTACGCCTCGCTGATGCGATCCACGTCGTCGATCGCCCGTCGCTCGTCACCGCGCTCGCGCGCGCGATGGAGCAGGAGGACCGACGGCCCGACTGCTTCATTCAGGTCAACATCGGCGACGAACCGCAGAAGGGCGGCTGTGCGATCGCAGACCTGCCTGAATTGCTCACGCAAGCACGCGATGCCGCTCTACCGGTCGCCGGGCTAATGTGCCTGCCGCCTGCCAGCTTGGAGGCGGCACCCTATTTCGCCTTACTAGCAAAGCTCGCGCGCGATCACGGGCTGGCCGGGCTCAGCATGGGCATGTCGGACGATTACGACACCGCGGTAACGCTCGGCTCCACCCATGTCCGGGTCGGCTCTGCCCTGTTCGGCCATCGCGCATGAGGTTCGCAGGCCTCCTGTTCGATTTCGACGGCGTCCTGATCGAGAGCGAGGCGGCGGGTAATCGTCAGATTGCCGCATTCCTGACCGATATCGGCCATCCGACCACGCCCGAGCAGTCGATGGCGAACTTCATGGGACTGTCGGGGATCGACTTCCGCGGCGCGGTCGAGCGCTGGATCGATGGGCCGCTACCCGACAGCTTCCACACCGCGCGCGCCGAAGAGGATGCGCGCTGCATCGCTGAGGGGATCGAGGAGGTCGCGGGAGCGGTTGCGTTCGTGCGCAGGCTGCCCGCCGATTTACCCAAGGCGGTCGTGTCGTCGAGCAACACGCGCTGGCTCCACGCCCATCTCGCGCATCTGGGCCTGAGCGACGCATTCGGCGACCACGTTTACTCGGGCGCGGAGCATGTCACGCGCGGCAAACCCGCTCCTGATCTGTACCTCTATGGTGCCGAGCGGCTCGGCGTGCCGATCGAGCGCTGCGCGATACTGGAAGACTCACCCGTCGGTGCGACCGGAGCGGTGGCGAGCGGAGGTTACGTCATCGGCCTGGTCGCGGGCACGCATTGCGCGCCCGGTCACGCCGAACGGCTAAGCGCGATCGGTGTCGACGCGATCGCGCGCGACTTCGACGAGGTGAGCGCGCTTATCGCCTGATCAGCGCCCACGCGCCTGCAACGGCGTCGTAGGGAAGGGCGAGCGCCTCGCGTACGTAGGCGCGAGCCCTGCGCCTGGCGGGGCGGTGACCGTGATCGAGCCGGGCGCCCATCGTCCTCACGCCGAACAGCCGCAACAGCATGCGCGCGCGTGGTTGATGCCAATTGTCGGTGCAGGCGACGCAGCGTGCGATGCCATTCGACCGTGCGTAATCGGCCGCAGCACGCGCGGTTTGCAACGTGTCGCGACTTTCCTCGTCGAGCACCAGGCGATCAGCGGCGACCGTGTCGCGCAGACCCCGCGCGATCACCGACGCCTCCGATGAACCCTCGTCACCGATCGCACCCGAGCAGAACACGATCGCCTCGGGCGAGCGCGCCGCCAGATGCCGCGCCAGTTCAATCCGCCCCGCGAGCGCGCCGCTGGCGCGCCCGTCCGCGCGCACCGCCGCGCCGAACACGACGACCAGTGGATCAGAGCTGATGGCCGGTCCGGTCACGCTTGGTGGCGAGGTAGCGTTCGTTATGCGGGTTTGTCGGCAAAAAGTGCGGTACGCGCTCAATCACGCGCACGCCCGCTGCTTCAAGTCCCGCCACCTTCGCAGGATTGTTGGTCAGCAGTCGCACCTCGCCTTGCCCCAGCAGCGTCAGCATCCGCGCCGCCACGCCGAAATCGCGCGCATCGATCGCGAAGCCCAGCCGCGTGTTCGCATCGACCGTGTCGAATCCCTGATCCTGCAAGGCATAGGCGCGCAGCTTGTTGATCAGTCCGATACCGCGTCCCTCCTGCCGCAGGTACAGCAGGATGCCCCAGCGACTCTCCTCGATCGCGTGGATTGCGGCGTGCAACTGCGGTCCACAGTCGCATTTCAAGCTGCCGAGCACGTCGCCCGTCAGGCATTCGCTGTGGAGCCGCACCACCGGCGCACGCCCGTTCGGCTTACCGACGATCAGGGCGACGTGCTCGTCCGCGCTCTCGGGCGAGCGGAACGCAATGATTTCCGCGTCCTCCGCACCGTCAACGGGTAGCCTGGCGCGCACCGCGATCGAGAGTCGCGCTGCATCCTCGTGCGCCGCGATGTCGTCGGGCGTGATCGTCACCTCGGGATCAATGCCGTCGGTGAAGAAGGCCGGCAGCAACCCCGCGATCCGCGCCAGCTGCAGCGCCGCCGCGGTCGCGACCGGTCGCTGGTTCTCCAGCGTGCGGAACGGCCCCTTCAACGGGGTCGACAGATCGCGCTGCGGATCGGCGATCGCGGTCGCCAGCGCCATGTCGAACCACGGCGCACGCTCGATCACCACCGGCTGGTCGGGATCACCCGAGGCACGCTGGTTGAGGAGCTTGAGCGTCTCGGCGCGACCGCTCGAGATCAGCACGCCGTAATCGCCGGGTGCGAAGGCGCGCAATCGCCCCTCATCCGCCGTCTCGATCGCCAGCAGCGTCAGCGGTTCCTCACCCGGCGCCCGCAGCTCGATCGGCCAGCCGCGGCGCAGCGCGTCGATCGCCTTGGCTGCGGCGCGCGCGCTCACCAGTCGAACTCGGTCATGATCGGCACGTGATCGCTGGGCTTGAGCCAGCTGCGGCAATCCTCAAACACCGTGTGCGCGCGCGCCTGTGCAGCAACATCGGCGGTCGCCCACATGTGATCGAGGCGGCGCCCTCGATCGTTCTTCGTCCAGTCGGGCGAGCGATAGCTCCACCAGGTGTGCAGACGGGCAGGGGCGGGATGGAAGTGTCGTCCGAGATCGACCCAGGTGTTCGAGGCCTTGAAGGCGTCGAGCGCCTCGACCTCGACGGGGGTGTGGCTGACGACCTTCAGGAGCGCCTTGTGGCTCCACACGTCGGCAGGCAGCGGAGCGATGTTGAAGTCACCGGTTAGGATCGTCGGGCAGTCCAGCTTTTCGGACCAGCGCGTCATCCGCTCGACGAAATCGAGCTTCTGTCCAAATTTCGGGTTCACCTCCCGATCGGGCACGTCGCCGCCCGCGGGCACGTAGACGTTCTCCAACCGAACGCCGTTGGGCAGCCGCACGCCCAGGTGCCGCGCTTCCTTGTTCGCCTGCCAGTCGAGCCGGTCATCCTCGACTACCGGTACGCGCGACACGATCGCGACGCCGTGGTGCATCCGCTGACCGTGGAGCAGCACGTGCTCGTAGCCGAGCGCACGGAACGTCTCGACCGGAAAATCGGCATCGATCACTTTGGTTTCCTGCAGGCACAACACGTCGGGCTGCGCCTCGCGCAGGAATTGCTCGACGATGTCGATGCGAAACCGCACCGAGTTGATGTTCCAGGACACGATCTTCACGGCCGCGCGTGTAGCGGGGCGGGGAGGGGGCTGCCAAGGGGAGGGAGCGGCTTGCTTTGGCTGATCGGGAGCACGCCACCGGCAGGGCCTGCGTCGTCGGACGAGCCTTTGGCTCGCCGACCGTGCTTGGGCGTCTGGCACAGAGTGCCTGCGCCCTGCACAGAATGGCCCCCGCTCCGGGGGCAAGGAGCGAGGGCCGACCTGGCGTTCGTCACGCAGGCGGGATCGTGGAGGTTCGGGGCAACAGGGGGAAAAATCCCCGATACGCCCCACGTCCGCAGGTCAGCTTCTAGGGCTACCAGCCTGTCGCGCAGATGAACGAACCCGTCCGGTTCCGTTCAGCCGGCGCGTCCCTGCCTCCGGGGATCGTTCCAGCGGAACGTTCCGTCGCTCACCGGCTGGTTGAACTTCTGATTCGACAATCGAATCGTCGTGCGATTGCCCTGCGCGTCGAGCTGCACCCAGCCCTGCAGCATCAGTCCCGCCGGCGCACTCGCGTCGCGCGCGAACACCAGGTTGATGCGGCCGTACTCGGGGTGCTTGGCATCGTATCCCTCGACCGAGACGACGCGCGGGTCACCGCTCGGCACCACCTTGGCGAAGCGCGAGATGTCCTTGTTGGGGTCGAGCAGCACGCCCAGCGGCGAGTTGCCGATCGGCCAGCGCTGCACCTGCCGCACCGAGTGATCGATGAAGGTCAGCGCCTTTCCATCGCCGACGATCAGGATCGGCACGCCCTTCTGGTACTGGAAGCGGATCTTGCCCGGCTTCTTCAGCGTCAGCGTGCCGGTCAGCACCTGTCCGTTGCGATCGGTCTGGCTGAACGCGGCGGTCATGGTGTTGACCGACTGCAGGTGCCGCTGGACCGCCGCCAGATCACCGCTCTGCGCCGCGGCGGGAACCGACGTTGCGACAAGCACGGCGAGTGGCAGAAAGGCTTTCACGATCGAACGCTCCGATGATTGCGGGAAGCCAGCAAGTGGCACGGCGGCATTGAACGCGCCGTGAACCCGGAGCGATCCCCGCCGCCGTTGGATACCCCGCGATTGATCAGAACAGCGACACGATCCCCGCGGTCTCCGCCGTTCCGGTCCAACCCTCGTAGATCATCTTGCCCGCGACGAACACGATCACGGCGAGGCCGATATACGCGATCCAGCGATGCTTGTTGATGATCCTGGCGATCAGGTTGGCCGCCAGCCCCATCAGCGCGACCGACAGCAGCAGGCCGATGACGAGGATGCCCGGATGCTCGCGCGCCGCACCCGCGACCGCGAGCACGTTGTCGAGGCTCATCGACACGTCGGCGACCGCGACCGCCCAGGCGGCGGCGGCGAAGCTCTTGGCGGGCCTGATCCCGGCCTGCTCCTCCGCCTCATGTGCGCCGCCCTCACGAATTTCGCGCCAGAACTTCCAGCTGACCCAAAGCAGCAGCAATCCGCCGGCGAAGATCAGCCCGACGATCCCCATCAACCACGTGACGATCAGCGCGAAGAAGATGCGCAGCACCAGCGCCGCGCCGATGCCGATCAGGATAACCTTGCGCCGGTCGGCCGCAGGCAATCCCGCCGCCAGCGCGCCGACGACGATCGCATTGTCGCCCGCCAGCACCAGATCGATCAGCAACACCTGCCCGAATGCCGCCAGCGCGGCGGGATCGGACAGGTTGGAGAAATCGGCGACGACGTGTTGCCAGATGTCGGACAGCGATCCCGGCCCGGCAGCGGCCGCGGCGGAGAGAATGTGGGCGAGGATCACGCTGGCTGCTCCCGGTTCATCGCTGCGTCATAGCGGAACCATGCGCTGCGCCAAGCGGGTCAGACGCACTAGTCGGCGGCGTGATCCGCTCGACATGGTTTGATACAATGGTGGGCGGGCAGTGGCGCGCCGCGGGCGAAGCCCGCGTCGTCGGTCGGGTGCGTGCTGCGACGCCCCCGCCGGCCGAGCCGGTGCGAGTTCCGCGCCAGCATGGCGCGGGCCGCACTCGGCTATTGATTCATGCTGTCGAAGAAATCGGCGTTGGTCTTCGAATCCTTCATCTTGCCGAGCAGGAACTCCATCGCATCGACGGTGCCCATCTGCATCAGGATGCGGCGCAGTACCCACATCTTCGACAGCTGCCCCTTGTCGACCAGCAACTCTTCCTTGCGCGTGCCCGACTTGCCGACGTCGATCGCCGGGAAGATGCGCTTGTCCGCCACCTTGCGGTCCAGCACGATCTCAGCGTTGCCGGTGCCCTTGAACTCCTCGAAGATCACCTCGTCCATGCGGCTGCCGGTGTCGATCAGCGAGGTCGAGATGATGGTGAGGCTGCCGCCCTCCTCAATGTTGCGCGCCGCACCGAAGAAGCGCTTCGGCCGCTGCAGCGCGTTCGCGTCGACACCGCCGGTCAGCACCTTGCCCGAGCTCGGCACCACGGTGTTGTAGGCGCGGCCCAGACGCGTGATGTTGTCGAGCAGGATGACGACATCCTTCTTGTGCTCGACCAGCCGCTTGGCCTTTTCGATCACCATCTCGGCGACCTGGACGTGGCGCGTCGCCGGCTCGTCGAAGGTGGAACTCACCACCTCGCCGTTCACCGTACGCTGCATGTCGGTGACTTCCTCGGGCCGCTCGTCGATCAAAAGGACGAGCAGGAACACCTCGGGATGGTTGATCGAGATCGCGCGCGCGATGTTCTGCATCATGATCGTCTTGCCGACGCGCGGGGGCGCCACGATCAGGCAGCGCTGCCCCTTGCCCAGCGGGGTGACGACGTCGAGCACGCGGCCCGACTTGTCCTTGATCGTCGGGTCCTCGATCTCAAGCTTCAACCGCTCCTCAGGGTAAAGCGGGGTGAGGTTGTCGAAGTTCACGCGCTGGCGCACGCGCTCCGGGTCCTCGAAATTGACCTGCGTGATCTTCACCAGCGCGAAATAGCGCTCGCCGTCCTTCGGCCCGCGGATCTCGCCCTCGACCGTGTCGCCGGTACGCAGGCCGTGTTTGCGCACCTGGTTCGGGCTGACGTAGATGTCGTCGGGGCCGGCGAGGTAGTTCGCCTGCGCCGAGCGCAGGAAACCGAACCCATCGGTGAGCACCTCGATCGTGCCCTCTCCCATGATCTGCTCGCCGTTCTCCGCCTGAACCTTCAGGATCGCGAACATCAGGTCCTGCTTGCGCAGCGTCGAGGCGCCCTCGACGCCCAGTTCCTCGGCCAGCTGGACGAGTTCGGCCGGAGCCTTCTTCTTCAGATCTTTCAGATGCATGGTCGTCGGTCCGATGTGATCGGGTAGCAGGGAGAAGCTGGATCCGGCGGAAAAGGAAGTCGCTGGCGGAAACGCTGGGGGAGGCGGCAAGGCACGGGCGTGCCTCAACCGTGCGATCGACCTAAGATCGGCTGCCACCCGAGTCAAGCACGCGCTGCCGGCGTGCTTGCTCCGATCAGAACGGCTTCACGATCACCAGGATGACGATCAGCGTGACGGCGAGCGCGGGTATCTCGTTCATCATCCTGAGCGCCTTGTTCGACACGCCTGTGCGCCCGCGTGCCAGCTTCTTCGCGTAGCCGACCGCCCAGCCGTGATAGCCCGAAAGTGCTACGACGATCAGGAGCTTGGCGTGGAGCCAGCCCAGGCCCGGCACGCCCGCGAGCAACCCCGCGTTGATCGACAGCAGGATGCCCAGCACCCACACGATCACCATCGCCGGCGTCAGGATGATCCGGCGCAGCTTGTTCTCGCGATCGGTCCAGCGCGCGGCCTCCGCGGGGTCGCCGAGCCCTTCCTGATGGTACACGAGGTAGCGCGGCAGCATGAACAGCCCCGCCATCCAGAAGATGACGAAGATCAGATGCGCGGCTTTGACCCACAGGTACGTCGCGCCCAGAAAACCCGGTTCCATGACCTAGCCCCTTAACACGGCGAGCAGCCGTTCGACATGGGCGATCGGCGTGTGCTGCCCGATGCCGTGCCCCAGATTGAAGACGTGCGGACGCCCTGCCAGCGCATCGATGATCCGCCTGACGCCCGCGTCGAGCGCGTCGCCGCCCGCCTCCAGCAGCAGCGGGTCAAGATTGCCCTGCACCGGCATGCCCACGGGCAGCACCGCATTCGCCCACGCCGGGTCGACTGTCTCGTCGAGGCCGATCGCGTCGGGTGCGACGCCCGCGGCATAATCGACCAGCTTCGCGCCTGCGCCCTTCGGAAAGCCGATGATCGGCACCCCGGGATGGCGCGCGCGCAGGCGATCGACGATCGCGCGATTGGGCTGGATCACGTGAGCCTCGAACTGCGCCGGGCTGAGCGACCCCGCCCAGCTGTCGAACAGTTGCACCGCTTCGACCCCCGCCTCGATCTGCCGCGACAGATACTCGACCGTCAGGTCGACCACGCGGTCGATGATTGCGCCGAAACGTGCCGGGTCGCGGTAGGCGAGCAACCGCGTCGCGCCCTGATCCTTCGACCCCGCGCCCGCCACCATGTAGGTCGCAACGGTCCACGGCGAGCCCGCAAACCCGAGAAACGTCGTTTCCGCCGGCAGCATCGCCGCCACCCGCCTGACCGTCTCGTACACCGGATCGAGCCGCGACAGATCGGGCGTGAGCGCGCTCAGGTCTGCCTCGACCAGCGCCGGCGCCAGCCGCGGTCCTTCACCCACTCCGAAGGTCAGCTCCTGCCCCAGCGCCCACGGCACCATCAGGATGTCGGAGAAGAGGATCGCACCGTCGAACCCGAAGCGTCGGATCGGCTGCACCGTGACTTCCGCTGCCGCTTCCGGATCGGTCGCGAGCGCGAGGAACCCGCCCTTCTCCGCCCGGAGTGCGCGATACTCGGGCAGGTAGCGCCCGGCCTGACGCATCAGCCACACCGGTGGACGCGCGCGCATCTCACCCTTCAGAACCGCGAGCAGAGGCTTGGAGCCGGTCAATCGGCACTCCCTTCTTCAATAGAAGAATCTAAAAATGAGGGTTGTTGATGTTGTAGGCGTGTGGGCGCCGGGGATTATGCGTTCGCACACCTAATGCCAACAGATTGACTCCGCCCGACCCGCGATTCTCCCGGGATTCGATTCAACCGCCACCACGACTCACAGGCTGTGGATAAAACGGGCGGGCGTTGGCGGGATTGTGGACAAGTGATCGCCCATCCACAGGCGGGAAGCGCGCTTGGCGGGTCGGCCGAGTTACGCTAGCCCCCGTCCCCATGTTGTCCACAGATCGATCCTGAGCACTGGCATGGTCCGCCTGCACCTGCACCTGCTGTCGGATTCGACCGGCGAGACGCTGGAGAACATCGCCAAGGCGGCGCTGGCGCAATATGACGACGTGGAAACGGTGCGGCATTTCTGGCCGATGGTCCGCACCGAGGCGCATCTCGACCGCATCTGCCAGGAGATCGCGCAGAACCCCGGCCTCGTCATCTTCACGCTAGTCAATCCGCAGACGCGCCGCGCGCTGGAGGCACGCTGCCACGCGCTCGGCCTGCCGATGGTCGCGCCGTTAGATCCGGTGAACGACGCCTTGTCGGGGCTGCTGGGGCAACAGGCAAAGGCGCGCCCCGGGCGACAGCACGTGCTCGACGCGGCTTATTTCGCGCGCGTCGACGCGATCCAGTTCACCATCGCGCACGACGACGGGATCGCGTGGGAGGAGTGGGAAGAGGCCGACATCGTGCTGGCGGGCGTCAGCCGTTCGTCGAAGACGCCCACTTCGATCTATCTCGCCAATCGCGGCTACAAGACCGCCAACATTCCCGTGGTGGTGGAAAGCCCGCCGCCGCCCTTGCTGTACCAGCTCAAGCATCCGCTCGTCGTGGGGCTGACCACCAGCGCCGACCGGCTGATCCAGATTCGCCGCAACCGGCTACTGTCACTTAACCAGACGCCCGAGACCGATTACGTCAACGGCGAGGCGGTCGCGCGGGAGATTGCGTTCGCGCGGCGAATGTTCGCCGACAACGGCTGGCCGGTGATCGACGTGACCCGCCGTTCGATCGAGGAAACCGCCGCCGCAATCATCTCGCTATGCAACGAACGACGCGGCGGCGCCGCGCATCCACGCGACTGACCTGAGTCAAGCGACCTTATCATACCCATGAGCATCATCCTCGCCTCGCAATCCGCGTCACGCACCGCCTTGCTGTCGGCGGCGGGTGTGCCCTTCACCGCCGAACCCGCGCACGCCGACGAGGCGGCGCTGAAAGCCGCGATGGCGGGCGACCCCCCGCGCGACGTCGCCGACGCACTCGCCGAATTGAAGGCGCTCAAGGTGTCCGCGCGCCATCCCGGCCGCCTCGTGCTCGGCTCGGACTCGCTCGCGGTGCTGGGCGACGGCACGATCCTCGACAAGCCGCGCGACCGCGACGACGCGCGCGATCACCTGATCCGCATGTCGGGCAAGCGCCACGACCTCGTCAGCGCCGCGGTGATCGCGGAAAACGGCCGCCCGGTGTGGCGCCACGTCGAGGCCGCGCGGATGTTCGTGCGTCCGCTGTCCGACGCGTTCATCGAGGCTTATCTCGACGCCGAGTGGCCCGCGATCTCGGCTTGCGTCGGCTGCTACCGCATCGAGGGGCCGGGCGCACAGTTGTTCAGCCGGATCGAGGGCAGCCAGTTCACCGTGCTCGGCATGCCGCTGCTGCCGGTCCTCGGCTACTTACGCGAACGCGGCGTTTTGCTCGCGTGATTCCTCCGTCCTCACCCGACCGGAACAAGCTTCCATGACCAAGCCCTATGCCGAGGTGATCGGCGACCCGATCGCGCAGTCGAAGTCGCCGCTGATCCATCGTTTCTGGCTCGACCGGCTCGGCATCGACGCCGATTATCGCGCCACGCGCGTCGCGCCCGATGCGCTCGCGGCCTACTTCGCCGACCGCGCCGCCGATCCCGCCTGGCGCGGGTGCAACGTGACCGTGCCGCACAAGGTCGACGCGCTCGACCACGTGCCCGATCCCGGCAACGTGCGCGGCTCGATCGGTGCTGCCAACACGGTGTTCCGCACCGCCGACGGACTGGCCGCGACCAACACCGACGCGGCCGGTTTCCTGTCGCCGATCGCCGAACTCGACCTCACCGGCAAGCCGGTCGTCGTCGTCGGGGCGGGGGGCGCGGCGCGCGCGGTCCTGTTCGCGCTGTCAAAGGTCGGCGTCGGGCCGGTCACGCTGCTCAACCGTACCCCGCTGAAAGGTGCGGCGCTGCTCTCAACCTTTGGATTGAAGGGGCAGGCGCTGCCGCTTTCCGCCAGGCTCCCGTCCGCGGCACTGCTCGTCAACACCTCGACGCTCGGCATGACCGGCCAGCCGCCACTCGAGCTCGACCTGCTTCCGCTGCCCGCCGACGCGATCGTCTACGACATCGTCTATTCGCCGCTCGAGACCGGGCTGCTCACGCAGGCGCACGAGCGCGGGCTTGATACGATCGACGGGCTCGACATGCTGGTCGGCCAGGCCGCGCTCGCGTTCGAGCTGTTCTTCGGTCAGCCCGCGCCGCGCGAGCACGACGAAGAACTGCGCGAGGCGTTGCTCGGGTGAAGCCGCCGTTGATCGTCGGACTCACCGGATCGATCGGGATGGGCAAGTCGACCGTCGCGCAGATGTTCCGCGACTGCGGCGTACCCGTGTTCGACGCCGATGCGGAGGTGCACCGCTTGCAGGGACCAAATGGCAAGGTCGTCGCTGCGATCGAGGCGCGCTTTCCCGGCACGACCGGGGCACGGGGCGTCGACCGCGCGAAGCTCGCCGCCGCGGTGCTCGGCGACGACGTCGCGATGAAGGCGCTGGAGGCGATCGTCCATCCCGCGGTCGGTGTCGAACGCGCGGCGTTCCTTCATGCCAACGCCGACGTTGATCTGGTCGTGTTCGATGTGCCGCTGCTGTTCGAGACCGGTGGCGACGGCAAAGTCGACCGGATCGTCGTCGTCTCCGCCGCGCCCGAGGTGCAGCGCGCGCGCACGCTCCAGCGGCCCGGCATGACCGAGGCGAAGTTCGACGCCATCCTCGCGCGCCAGACGCCCGACGCCGAAAAGCGCGCGCGCGCCGATTTCGTGGTCGCGACCGACACCCCGATCGAGGAGACCCGCGCCGCCGTCGCCCGCGTCATCGCTTGCCTAGCGCGCGGCGAAGCACGATAACCGATCCCCCATGCGCGAGATCGTCTTCGATACCGAAACCACGGGCCTGAGCTTCGTCGGCGGCGACCGGATGGTGGAGATCGGCTGCGTCGAATTGTTCAACCGGGTTGAGACCGGGCAGACGTTCCACGCTTATTACCACCCCGAACGCGACATGCCCGAAGAGGCGGCGCGGGTGCACGGACTGCGAATCGACTTCCTGTCGAAGTTTCCGGTGTTCACCGCGGGCGTCGACGCGCTGCTGGAGTTCATCGGCGACAGCCCGCTGATCGCGCACAATGCCGGGTTCGACTTCTCCTTCCTGAACGGCGAGCTGGAGCGCTGCGGTCGCGCACCCGTGTGCCGCACGCGCATGGTCGACACGCTGCAGATCGCGCGCAGCCGCCATCCCGGCGCCAAGCACACGCTCGACGCGCTGTGCAGCCGCTACGGTGTCGATCGCTCGCACCGCGTGCTCCACGGCGCGCTGCTCGACGCGCAGCTGCTCGCGCAGGTGTACGTCGAACTGCTCGGTGGGCGGCAGATCGGCCTGGGGCTGGTCAGCGACGTGCCGGTGGAAGCGGTCGAGGTCGTCGCCACCGCGCCGCGAAAGGCACGCGCACCTCGGCTATTTCGTGCCAGTGCGGCGGAACTGGCGGCGCACGCAGCGTTTGTGAACGGTATAAAAGAGCCTTTGTGGGGAGCGGCCGAGAGCTCTTCGTGAAGGGGGCCGTCGCGCCCGGTTGGCGCGGATGGCGGGGTCGTCCTGGCCCCGTGTCGAGCAGGAGAAGACAATGGATATCCGGACCAATGGTCACCAGGTTTCGATCGGCGACGCGCTGAAGAGCCATGTCGAGGACCGCCTCCAGGGTATCGCCGACAAATATTTCGCGCGCGCCATCTCGGCCGAGGTAACCTTTGGCAAGGGGCCGCACGACGTCGGGTTCCGCTGCGACATCGTCTCGCACGTGATGCGCGGGCTGGTGCTGAAAGGCGCGCATGAGGCACATGACGCACACCTCGCCTTCGACGGCGCGGCGGAGAAGATCGAGAAGCAACTTCGCCGCTACATGCGCCGGTTGAAGGATCGCCACGCGCTGCACGTCGAGGCGGAGGCGGAGCAGGATCGCTCGGGCTACGACAATGCCGGCTACACGCTGTTCGCCGAGTCGATCGCCGACGAGGAGGAGCAGGACGCCCCGCTGGTGATCGCCGAAACGCGCGTCGACGTGCCCGATGCCAGCGTGTCGGACGCGGTCATGATGCTCGACCTGCGCAACACGCAGGCGCTGTTGTTCAAGAATGCGGGAACGGGTGCGTACAACATGGTCTATCGCCGCGGCGACGGCACGATCGGCTGGGTCGAGCCGCAGCGCGGCGGCTGATCCGACGCACGTTCGATGGATCTAAGCGACCTGTTGCTGCCCGAGCTGGTGGCGGTGAATGTGTCCGCCGTCACCCGCAAGGCCGCCTTCACCCAGATCGGTGCGCTCGCCGCGCCGGTGCTGGGACAGGAGGCGCGTGTCATCGCCGACGCGCTCGGCGCGCGCGAAAAGCTCGGCTCGACCGCGTTCGGCGGCGGCGTCGCCATCCCGCACGCGCGATTGCCCGGGCTCGACCGGATCGTCGCGGGCACGATCCGGCTCGCGCAGCCGATCGACTTCGGTGCGGTCGACGATGCGCCGGTCGATCTGCTGTTCGTGCTGCTCTCGCCGCCCAATGCCGGGGGCGATCACCTGAAGGCACTGGCGCGGGTCGCGCGGCTGGTGCGCAATCGCGGGCTGCTGGCGAAGCTGCGCGGAGCAGGGTCGCGCGACGCGATCTGGGCGCTGCTGACCTCGGACGAGACGCGTGACGCTGCCTGAGGGTGCGGACGCCCATTTCCGCGCGCTCGAGTCGCTCTACGCCGCGGCGCCGGTCAACCGGCTGTTCGAGTCGCGGCTGGAGGTGCCCGAGGCAGGCGTGTCGCGAATCCATTTCGCGGTCGATCGTCGCCACTTCCACGCCGCCGGCGCGGCGCACGGCACCGCTTACTTCAAGATGCTCGACGACGCGGCCTTCTACGCCGCCAACAGCCTCGTCACCGATCGTTTCCTGCTGACCACTCAGTTCAGCCTCAACCTGACGCGTCCGCTAGGTGAGGGCCCGGTCGTCGCGGAGGGCCGCTGGATCAGCGGGCAGCGCCGCGTCTTCATCGCCGAAGCGCGGTTGATCGCCTCGGACGGCGAGGAGGTGGCGCGCGGCACCGGTACCTTTATGCGTTCGCGCATCGCGCTCGCCGGGCTGCCGGGTTACGGCACGACGACGTGAGCGCGCGGCTTCCGACGCATCTGGCGGTCGGCGCGCTCGTTCGGCGCGTCAACGATGCGGGCGGCTTCGCGGTCGTGCGCGCGCGCGGTGAGGCGCAGACCGGCGCGATCCTGCTGCTGATCGACGAGGGGCGTGTCGTGCGCGGGTTGGAACGCTTTCGCGATCTGGACGATCGCGAGTCTCTCGTACCCGCCGGGCCGGTCGACGCCGACGGAGTCGCGATGGACGATTACTGGCGAAAACGCCGCGCGTCGGACCCCGATCTGTGGGTCGTCGAACTGATGATCGCGCAAGCCGAACGGTTCGCCGCTGAAACGATCCTGGTTTGTTGACCCGCCGGTGAGGGCGGGCAAAGAGCGGTCCATCAACTAAACGCGTTGTGCTGCGCCGGTGTGCGATGCCGGACGGTTACGCAGTCGGGTGGATCCCGGCGGTGGTGCTCTCGCTTGCGAGCAACACGCACCGTTCGTGTACCAACCGCATGATGTAGACGATGAATGACGTTTCGGAAGCGCGCTGCAACGGTTGCAGCGACCCTGATCTCCCTGGCCGGTCTCGCACTTCACAGCACCGCCAGCTTCGCCGCCGAGGCTCCGGCGCTCGTCGCGAAGGATCAGACTTCCAAACCGATCACTGCCGTATCGGTTCCCCCGGTTTCCTATTTCGTTCAACAGCTTCCGACCCAGCCAGCAGTCGCGCAGGACCCGGCCTTCGCGCCCGAGGCCGATGCGGACGACGTGGTCGCCTATCCGACCCTCGCCGCCGCCGTCGCCGCGCAGGACGCCGCGACCAACGACGAACAGCTCCGCTGCCTCGCCGGCGCAATCTATTTCGAGGCACGCGGTGAGCCGCTGAGCGGCCAGCTCGCGGTCGCCGAAGTCATCCTCAATCGTGCGAACTCGGGCCGCTTCGCCAAGAGTGCCTGCGGCGTCGTGACGCAGCCGGGTCAGTTCTCCTTCGTGCGCGGCGGTCGCATCCCCGATGTCGCCGAGAATGCGCGCTGGCGCACTGCGGTCGCGGTTGCGAAGGTCGCGATGAAGGACGCGTGGGACAGCGACGCCGCCAAGGCGCTATACTTCAACGCGGGTCGCTCGCCCAACCGTGGCCTCGTCCGCGTTGCTGCGATCGGCAACCACACCTTCTATCGCTGATCCGATCCGCGGGCGACTAGCCTGCGTTCCCCGAATGTTCTAAGCATTCGGTCATGCTTCAGCCGCCCGCCACCTGTCAGGATACCACCAACGACGCGCTCTGCGCCGCCGATGTCGCGCGCGGCGTGACGCGCATGTTCCTGCGTCACGATCTGGTGACGATCCACGAAGTGCCGTTGGAGGGCGGACGCCGCGCCGACCTGATGGCGGTCGACGCGCGCGGGCAGCTCGTGATCGTCGAGATCAAGGTGTCGCGCGCCGACCTGCTCGGCGATGGCAAGTGGCAGGACTATCTGCCGCACTGCGACCGCTTCTACTGGGCGGTACCCGCCGGGTTCGACGCCTCGCCGATCGATGGCCCTGCGTTCCTACCCGAGCGCACCGGCCTCATCATCGCAGACCGCTACGACGCGGAGATCGTGCGCGAGGCGCGGACCGATCCGCTTCCCGCGCACGTGCGCAAGCGCTGCACGCTCGCGTTCGCCCGGCGTGCCGCGCGACGGTTGATCGCGCACCACGATCCTGAAGCGATGCAGCTCGGCGGTTGAGCTAGCGCAATGTCGGCCCCGATACGGCACGCGGCTTCGTGGCCGGCGTAGCCGACAAGACCTTCAGCACCGGCGCGGCGCGCGGATCGGCCTTGGCATAGTCGCGCGCCGACATGCCCGCGACGTTGTCGGTCTGGTCCGGGTTGGCACCAGCGGCGAGGAGCGATCGCACCAGCGCCAGGTCGCGGCGCTGCACCGCGCGGATCAGCGGGGTCTCGCCGCCCGAATTGCCGAGATTGGCATTGGCCTTCACCAGCGCCAGGATGTCGATCAGCGCGGGCTCCCCCTCCTGCACCGCCAGCATCATCGGCGTATTGCCTGCATTGTCGCGGATGTTGGGATCGGCCCCCTTCGCCAGCAGGTAGCGCAGGTAGGTCGCGTCGCCGCGCTTCACCACGATGTGGAGCGCGGTCTCTCCGGTCGACACGTCACGCGTGTTGATGATCCGCTGCCCGGGCTGCTCGACCAGCTGCGTCACCGCATTGCCGTCGCCGCTGCGCACCGCCTGCAGGAACTTGTAGCTGGCGGACTGTTGTTGCGCGGCGGCCGGAGCGGCCAGCGTGATCGCGGCGGCGGCGAGGGGGGCGAAACGGAACATGGGCCTCACGAGGTCAGGGTGACGGTCGGATGCAAACGCCTTGGCGAACATGCACTTGCTCCCCATCGTATAACCCATCAATGCTGGATGCACCATGTACATGCCCCGTCTGATGCTCGCCCTGCCTGCGCTGTTCGCGGTGGCGCTGTCGTCCTGCTCGTCGCAGCCCCAACAGCCGCCCGCAGCGCCGCCGCTCGCCGGCGCGCGGATCGGCGGGCCGTTCACGCTGGTCGACCAGAATGGCCGCACCGTCACCGAGCGCGACTTCGCTGGGCGATACCGGATCATGTACTTCGGCTACACCTTCTGCCCCGACGTCTGCCCGACCGACATGCAGAACGTCGGCGCTGCCATGCGGCTGTTGGAGAAGTCGAACCCGTCGCTCGCGAGCCGCGTGGTGCCGATCTTAGTCAGTGTCGACCCTGCGCGTGATACGCCCAAGGTGCTCAAGCAATTCGTCTCGGCCTTTCACCGGCGCATGGTCGGTCTGACCGGCACGCCCGAGGAGATCGCGCGCGTCGCCAAGGAGTACGGCATTTTCTTCGCGCGTGGAAAGGGCAACAAGGACGGCTATCTGATGGAGCACAGCCGGCAAATCTACCTGATGGACCCGGCCGGCAAACCGCTCGCGCTGCTGCCCGAGACGCCGCCGCAAGCGATGGCGGACGAAATCGTGAAATGGGCCAAGTGAGCACGCGCTTCTGGGAAGACACGCCGCTGTCCAAGCTCGACCGCGCGCAGTGGGAGGCATTGTGCGACGGCTGCGGCAAATGCTGCCTCCACAAGCTGGAGGATGACGAGACGGGCGAACTCTACGCCACCAACGTCGCGTGCCGGCTGCTCGATCGGCGTAGCGGGCAATGCTCCAACTACCGCAACCGCCGCGCCTATGTCAGCGAGTGCGTGCGGCTGACCAACGGCAACGTCGATCAGATCGACTGGCTGCCCTCGACCTGCGCCTATCGCCTGCGCGCCAACGAAGAGCCGCTGCCCGACTGGCATTATCTCGTCAGCGGTGACCGCGAGGCGGTGCACCGCGCGGGCGAGTCGGTGCGCGGCTGGACCGTCAGCGAAGATGACGCCGGCGATCTGGAGAACCACATGGTTGATCGTCGGCTGTGAGCGTCATCGGCTGATCATGCGGCAATGAACCCGGCGATCGATGTCGTGCGTCATGCCCGCGCGCGGCGCGCCAGGCTGTCGTTCGATCCGGTGACCGGTCGCACACGGCTGACGATCCCGAAGCGCGCGGCACTCGCGCCGTTGCTCGCCTGGGCGCACTCGCACGAAGAATGGATTGCACAGCAGCGCGATGCGCTGCCGCAGCCGCGCCCGTTCGTGCCCGGCGCGCTGTTGCCGTTCGACGGTGTCATGCTGGAGATCGTGTGGGCTGCCGACGCGTCGCGTCGCGTCGAACGTCAGGGTGATCGGCTGCTGATCGGCGGTCCGGTCGAGCGGGTAGAGTCGCGCGTTGCCGCCTGGGTGAAGCAGCAGGCGCTCGCGCTGCTGACAGCCGATACCGATCATTATGCCGCACGGGCGGGCGTCGCGGTCACGCAGGTGACGATCGGTGACCCACGCGCGCGCTGGGGCAGTTGCGCGTCGCACGGCGCGATCCGCTACAGCTGGCGCTTGGCGCTGTCGCCGCCCGAGGTCCGCCGCGCCACCGCCGCGCACGAGGTCGCGCACCGCGTCCACATGAACCACGGGCCGGCGTTCCACGCGCTGGTCGAGAAACTGTTCGGCCGCGATCCGACGCCCGAGCGGCAGTGGCTGCGCCAGCACGGCGCCAGCCTTCACTGGTACGGTCGGTCGGCGGTCGAGTAGGTATCGACCCGCGTCGGCGGGCGCCGCTCGGCGGGCGGCGCAACCGGAACCTCGCGCGCCGGCACGCCAGCGGTGGGCGCTGGCGCGGGACGAGGCGTGTCGCGACGGCGATTGGTCACCCGGTCGATCCAATCCTGATCGAGCCGCTGCTCGTCGCCTTCACCAGTGGCCGGCGGCTCGTCGCTCGGCACGCGTTGAGCCTCGGGTGCGGCCTCGGCTCCGCCGCCGATCGGATAACCATCGCCGTCGACGAACGTGCTGTTGTCGGGTGAACCGTAATAGGCCTCGTCGTCGGGCTCCAGCTGCCACTCGGGTAGCGTCACCTTGGTGTCGAACTCCTCGATCGGGCGCTTGGCGACTGCCTGGCGCATGAAGGCGGCGAACGCCTTTGCCGGTGCGGTGCCACCGTGCAGCCCGGCGATCGGCTTCGCATCGTCGCGCCCCATCCACACGCCGGTGGTCAGCCCGGACGAGAAACCCAGGAACCAGCCGTCCTTCGACGAGGTGGTCGTGCCCGTCTTGCCAGCGACCGGCCGCCCGATCTGCGCCGCGCGACCAGTGCCCGTGTTGACCGCGGTCTGCAGCAGGTCGGTCATCCGCGCCGCGACATCGGGGGCGACCAGCACGTGGCTGCGATCGACCTCGTGCGTGTAGATCGTCTCACCGTCAGTGGTCACCTTGGTGATCGCGTAGGGGGTGACGGCCACGCCCTTGTTGGCGACGCTGGCGAAGGCACGCGTCATGTCGATCAGCCGCACCTCCGACGTGCCGAGCACCATCGAGGGATGCGTGTTGACGGGGGTGGTGATGCCGAAGCGACGCGCCATGTCGGCGACCGTCTGGAACCCGACCATCTGCCCGAGCTTCGCCGCGACGGTGTTGAGCGAGTAGGCGAAGGCGGTGCGAAGCGTCACCTCGCCCGAGTTGCGGCGCGAGTCGTTGCGCGGGCTCCAGCCGTCGATCGTGACCGGCGCGTCCAGTTCCTTGTCGTCGGGCGTCTTCCCCGCCTCGATCGCGGCGAGATAGACGAACAGCTTGAACGCCGAACCCGGTTGACGCACCGCCTGCGTCGCGCGGTTGTAGATCGAGCTGACATAGTCGGTGCCGCCGACCATCGCGCGCACCGCGCCGTCGCGGTCGAGTGCGACGAGCGCGCCCTGCGCACCCTTGGGCACGTTCTGCTGGATCGCGGCATCGGCGTCACGCTGCATGCCAGTGTCGAGCGTGGTCCATACCTCCAGCGGCTTGACCGTCTCGTCGATCAGCAGTTCGAGCTGCGGCAGCGCCCAGTCGGTGAAGTAGCGCACGCTGTTCTGCCGCGGCGCGGGCGCGAGCTTGACGCCTTGCGGATCGGCGGCAGCGGCCTGTGCCGGCGTGATCGCGCCCGTCTCGCGCATCGTCTCGATCACGACGCCCGCGCGCCCGACTGCGGCCTCGGCGTCGGCGGTGGGCGAGTAGTTCGACGGCGCCTTGACCAGCCCGGCGATGATCGCGGCCTCCGAGAGTGTCAGGTGGTTGGCGCCGTGCCCGAAGAAGCGCCGCGACGCCGCGTCGATGCCGTACGCGCCGCCGCCGAAATAGACCTTATTCAGGTAGAGTTCGAGGATCTGATCCTTGGAGAACTTCCGCTCGATCGCGAGCGCCAGGATCGCCTCGCGGAACTTGCGCCCGAACTTCTTGGCGGAGGTGAGGAAGATGTTGCGCGCGAGCTGCTGCGTGATCGTCGAGCCGCCCTGCGTCCAGCGACCGCGCCGCACGCGCACGTCGACCGAGCGCGCGACACCGATCGGATCGACGCCCAGGTGGTTGTAGAAGCGGCGGTCCTCGACCGAGATCATTGCGCGCTGCATGACCGCCGGGATGCGGTCGATCGACAGCCACTCGCCGTAGCTCGGCCCCAGTGAGACGATCACCGATCCGTCGGCGGCGTGGACGCGGATCATCTGCCCGTTGGGCGACGACTTCAGATCCTCGAAGCTCGGCAGCTGCGCGCGGGCGACATAGACCGCGGTGACGAGCGCACCGACCGCGACGAGCGCGAGCACCAGGAGCGACTTCCACGCGATCGACCAGCGGCGGCGCCACGGCGAGCGGGTCTTCGAGCGAGCGCGCGAGGATGAGGGACGGGCACGGGCCATAACGTCGGCCGTGGCGAATAGAGGCTTGAGCGATGCTTAACAAGCCGATCACCCGGCATGCTGGCGGTGAAAAAAGTCGCGCGTGGCCGCCCTTAGGCGGCGGAACGCTCAAACACGGGGACGCGCGTCGCCGCCGCGACCAAGCCGAGCGCACCCGGTATTCGCGCCAGCAGCGGCAGCAGCGGCGCGCTCCAGCGCTGCTCGGCGAGCGACCAGACGAGACCGGCGTTGCGGACCGGGGCAGCAACGGTGCAGGCGAACCCGCGCTGCCAGGCGATCGATTCCTCGGGCCCACCGGTAAGCAGCGCGCGCGCGCTCGAAAGCCCGCTGGCAACCGCGATGCCGATCCCTTCGCCCGCCAATGACGGGATCACCGCTGCCTGGTCGCCCAGCCGGAACACGCCCGCGGTCGTCTCTGCCGTGCGCCACCCGTAGGGCACGTTGGCGATCGCATCGATCGCGCCCCAGCCCCCGCTTCCGACGAAGCCGAGCCGATCGGCGAGCGCGGGCGCCTCGGCCGCGATCGCGTGCAGCAGTGCGTCGGGACTCCCCGCCTCGTGCAAGCGCGATCGGTGCACCGCCATGCAGGCGTTGGCGCTGCCGTCTTCCTGCAGCACGATGCCGCAGTAACCGCGATCGAACAGGTGCAGCTCGATCGCGTCGCCGACCAGCGCGTGGAGGTGCGCGCAAGCGGGCAGGCGTACGCGCAAGCCGAGTGCGGGATCGTGCCCACGCGCGTCGGCTGGTCGCGCTGACCCTCGCACGTCGTGCTTGCCGCTGGCGAGCAGCAGCGCGTCTGGCTCGATGCTCGCGCCATCGGCGGTGGTGACCCTTCGTCGATCGATCGCGCGGACGGCAACGCCGCGCTCGATCGTCGCGCCGAGCGCTTCCGCCCGGCGCTGCATGACCGTGTCGAGTCGGTGACGCGAAACGGCGAGTGCGGCATGCGGGAGCGGCGCCTCGCTCCGCCGCCCGCCCGCGAACACGCGCACACGGGTGATCCGCGCGGGATTGAGTGCGTCCGCCTCGATGCCGAGCTGTTCCAGCGTCCGGATCGTTCGCCAGCTGACAAATCCGCCGCAAATCGCGTCGCCCGTCTCGCGCGCGCGTTCGAGTACAACCGGCGGCGCGCCGCCGTGCGCGAGCGTGATCGCCGCGGCGGTCCCCGCGGGTCCGGCGCCGACGATCAGCGGCTGCTGACGCATAACCGGAACGGAAAGGCGGTGAACACGCGCGCGTCGACCCCGGCACGCGCCAGCAATGACTGCCACTCCGCGGGACGGTAGCTGCGAGCAATCGAGAGATGGCCGTCGTGGCGCACGATGTCGTGCCAGCGGAACAATGCAGCGAGCAACGGCCAGCCGGTGTACGCGAAGCGGTGGCGATGCAGGTCGTTGACCAGCCAGCCGGTGTGCACGTGCGCGTCCATGAAGGCGAGAAAGGCGACGAGCTGATCGGTCGTCATGTGGTGCGCGACCAGGCTGGAGACGATGAAGTCCCAACGCTCGCCGGCGAGGTCGGCGTAGTCGCCGGTGCGATAGTCGATATTGTAGCCGGCCGGCGTATCGGCGCGCGCGGCCGCCTCGCTACGCGGGTTGAGGTCGATCCCGACGAGTTCAAACTCCACGCCACGCCTGTTGCCCCAGCGCGCGATCCGCCGCAGCATGTCGCCGTCGCCGAAACCGACGTCGAGCAGGCGGTAGCGTTTACCGCGACGTACATGCGCGGCGAGGAACGAGAGCGTCGGACGCGCCGCCAGCGTGACCGTGTTCACCTGCGCCAGATCGCGCACGACCGCGGCATAGGTATCGGCGGGCAGATCGTCGGCGTCCATCAGCTCCTGACCGACGGCACGCGTGGCGAGCGCGCTCACGCGCTCGGCCCGAACGCGAACCCCTCGGCGGCGAGCCCGGGTCCGAAGGCGAGTGCGACACCGTGCTCGACCGACTCGCGGGCGAGGATGCGTGCCAGCACGAACATCAGAGTCGCCGACGACATGTTGCCGTTGTCGACCAGTACGGCACGCGACTCGCTCAGAGCGGTGGGGCCGAGCGCCAGCGCGTGCTCGACCGCATCGAGGATCGATCGCCCACCGGCGTGCACCGCCCAGGCATCGATCTCACCTGCGGCGCGACCGTCGGTGATCTGTGCAACGAGCGTCGGATCGGCGAGCGCGCCCGCGATGCGGCCCGGAACCTCGCCTGACAGATGCATCGCGAAGCCCGTGTCGGTGATGTCCCAGCGGATCAGCTGGTCCGAGGCGGCGAGCGTGGTCGCGAATGGTTGCCCGAGCGCCAGCCCACGCGGCTCGGCCGAGACGAGCGCGGCGGCGGCACCATCGCCAAACTGCAACATTGCGAGCAGCGGCTCGATCTCGTCGACCGCCTGCAGGTGGAGCGTCGACAATTCCACGGTGATGACCAGCACGCGCGCCTCGGGCTGCGAGCGCACGATGTGGCGCGCGGTGCGCAGCGCGGCAACCGCGGCGTAGCAGCCCATGAACCCGATCAAGGTGCGTTCGACCGAAGGGGACAGGTTCAGGCGACGCGCGATGATCTGGTCGATCCCGGGTGCGACGAAGCCGGTGCAACTGGCGACGACCAGATGCGTCACGCCGGTCGTCGCGACCTGTTCGGCCAGCCGCTCCACCGCCGCCAGCGCGAGTGACGGTGCCGCCTCGGCATAGAGCGACATGCGCGCGGCGGTGCCGGGATGGATCGCGCCGGCGTAAAAGCCACCCTCGCCGACCGGCGACCCCGCGGATGCCGGCAGGACCGACCAGCGATGATGGATCGCGGCGCGCGCGGCCATGCGGTCGAACAGCTTGCGCTCACGCTCGGGCAATCGCTCGCGCGCCCAGCCGATGAAAGCCGCGTGGATATCATGATCGGGAACAGCGGTGCCGATCGCGTTCAGGTAGACGGGAGAATGATCGGGCGACGCCATCGTCATCAAACGCCGAGCCGCGCGATTTGGACCCAAGCGATCCGCTGCAACGGAGATGTGGACGCCAGCGACACTGCCGGCCCGGCTGCGCCCGCGCCGGGCGAGTACTCAGCGCTGCTCGAGGGAGAGCAGAAAATGGTGCGGTCGAGATGCATCTAAGTCTGTGTTGAACCGCGCCTTGCGCTCGCGTGGTGAACTCAGTCTTTGCCGGGTTCCAATGGCAGTCGCTGCTGTCGCTCCTGTTCCTGCCGCTGGAGCAGGGCAGATTGGTAGCGCAGTAGCTGGACCTGATGTTCACTTAGCCGCCCCATGACGGGTGAGGCTCTACCAGGTGCGTCGGAAAAGAACTCATCCGCCCAAGGCACAAGGGCCACGCGATCGAGGCGGAAACGAGTGGCACACCACAGGCCACAAGCATCCATATCGGCCACGTTCGACACAGTAAAATTCGTCAGCCCCGTCAGGAACAGCTTTTGAGTTGTTCCATAGGCCACATGGACCCAAGGATTGCCGTCTTGATCTGCGCTGGCGCGCTTTACAATTGCGGGACGGGGCTTTGGCCCTGGCTTGTCAACATCCTCCACATACGGAAACCGGCACCAGACGATGCTCGTCGGTGCCGGCAGAGTGGAGAAAGGGAAGAAGGTCCAGACCAACTTACCAGGCGTCTCCCGACACCGGAGTCAGTTGAAAGCCCGCGGGCTGCGAACCTTCGATGTGAGCCTGCTGACGTGCGATAAAATCCGAAGAGACTTCATCGTTATACGTCGGCGTAGGCCGTGCAGCCCGCGTTGAAGCAGGTATGGCCTGCCTAGACGGGTTACGCATTGTAGCTCCTTTCTGCCGAAGCGCTGTCGTCGTCACCGATCGATGCTCCCCTCACAATTGAGCTGCCATGAACAGCCAAATTTCGCTTCGAGAGCATCAGGTCGCATAACGCGGAGCAGGCGGCAATGTTGCAAATCGACCACAGTCCAATACTAGATAAGGACGATCTATCCCATTTCCAGAACGACCGCACGAGCGAAACCTTTAGACTCGGCGAGCCGGCCTTTAGCGATGGACGCAGACTGTAGGCAAGAGAGTTCAGCTTAGCTCAAGCCGTACGTCAAGCCACACGCCAGCCAAGCTGAAGTGTGGGGATAAAAAGGGGAAAATAGAACTCGGATAGTCCGTTTTCCTAGCATTCTCATCACATTAGAGATGAGAAAATGGTGCGGTCGAGAAGACTCGAACTTCCACGGCCTTTCGGCCACAACGACCTCAACGTTGCGCGTCTACCAGTTCCGCCACGACCGCACACAATGTTCACCGGGCAGGCCCGGCGACTGGCAGGAGCGGGCCTCTAGCAAAGCCGTTCGTGGCTGGCAACGGCGATTGTGCGGGCGCACACACCTTTCGTACGCGTCAGCTCGCCTCACCGACAAAGCTGAGGTCCAGCCGCTTCGACGAGGCTGGCACGTCGACCTGCGCGGAGTTGAAATCGATCGCGCCATTGGCGGGCAGCGTCCGCTGCTGCGGCGTGATCGTCCAGCTGAACACGACGCGGCCGTTCTCGTCGCGCAGGTCGGCACGCAGGTCGGGCACGCGCTGCGCGGCCGACGACGGGTTGGTGATCCGCCCACTGACCGCGAACAGCTCCGATCCGTTGGTCATCTGGCGCCGCTCGATGGGATTGTCGACGATGCGCAAGGGCGATTGCGCCGGCCCGATGTTGAAGCCCGCCTGCTGCGCGAGGCCGGGTGCGGTCGTCCACAGGATCACGCCGACGAGCGCCAGCATGATCAGCCCGGCGGCGATCGACGCGATCGTGCGAACGCGCGCCATGTTGCGCCGCGGGCGAAACGGCGCGCGGTGCGCGAACGCGTCGAAGCCGGCGTCCGGCGTGCCCGTGATCGGCTCGGTTATGGGAGAGGGCGCGTAGCCGACCGGCGCGAAGCCGGAGGCGGCGAGAGAGGGCGCCGCGGTCGCAGGCACGTCGGTCGCGGGCATGGGAGCGGGTGCCGGACCGTCCTGAAACCAGCTGTGCCGGCAATTGGCGCAGCGCACGGTGCGCCCGCCCACACCGACCGCGGAGTCGGGGACGAGATAGCGGGTGCGGCATTCGGGACACTCGAGGATCATGACGCCACGCTTACGGTTATCGTTAGCGACGTAAACACCTCACTTCGCGTGCTGGCAAGTATCGGCAGCGAAACGACGCCCGCGGACCGGCGGATCGTTGCCCGCGACTTGATGAAAGGGCATGCGCCATGCGATGGCGGGCGCGCTCAAGCGAAGGGATGTCGCCGGCCGGTGGCCACGATCGTGCAGTTCGAGAATGTGGGGCTGCGCTACGGCCAGGGCGAGGAGGTCTTGTCGGACCTTTCCTTCTCGCTGACCTCGGGCGAGTTCTACTTCGTGACGGGGGCGAGCGGGGCGGGCAAGACCTCGCTGCTGAAGATGCTGTACCTGGCACAGCGACCGACGCGCGGCGCGATCCATCTGTTCGGCACCGACGTGGTCACCCTGCCGCGCGCGCGCATACCCGGCTTCCGCCGCCGCATCGGCGTGGTGTTCCAGGACTTCCGGCTCGTTCCGCACCTGTCGGCGGCGGACAATATCGCACTGCCGCTCAGGATCGCGGGCGTGCTGGAGGACGAGGTGCGCGATGCGGTCTCGGAGATGCTGGCGTGGGTAGGACTGACCAACCGTGCCGACGCGCGCCCGCCGACGCTGTCGGGCGGCGAGCAGCAGCGCGTGGCGATCGCGCGTGCGGTGATCGGGCGCCCGGAAATCCTGGTCGCGGACGAGCCGACCGGCAACGTCGACGAGGCGATGGCGGACCGGCTGCTGCAATTGTTCGCGTCGCTCAACGGCCTCGGCACGACGCTGGTCATCGCGACGCACGACCTGCAGCTGATCGCGCGCGTGCGATCGGCGCAGATGATGCGGATCGACGGCGGACGGCTGCTCGACCCCACCGGCATGCTGCGTCACCCGCCCGGGCGGCAGGCATGAGCCGCGCGGGGAGGGTGGCGTGAGCAAGGCGAGCACGCGCGTGCTCGACACCGCGCGGACCGGGCGCGGGATGGTGTGGGTCATCGCGGTCATGCTGTTCCTGACCGTGCTGGCGACCGCGGCCGGGATCGGCACCGCGCGCGCGACGCAAGCGGTCGGCGTGCAGCTAGGCGGTCGCGCCACCGTGCAGATCGCGGCGGCCGACCCGGCGACGCGCGAGGCTGCGGCAGGGGAGGTGGCCTCGCTGCTCGCAGGGATTCCGGGTGTCGGCGGCGTGCGCGTCGTGCCGCGTGCCGAGATCGCGAAACTGCTCGGACCCTGGCTCGGCGGCGACGCCGACGACGTCGATCTGCCGATCCCGGTGCTGGTCGACCTGACGTTGAGCGATGCGGGCACGGCCGGGCGGGTGCGCGGCGCACTGGCCGGCGTGCCGGGCGCACGGCTCGACCTGCACAGCCAGGCACTCGCGCCGGTTCGCGCGTTTCTGGGCACGATGAGCATGCTTGCCACCCTGCTGGTCGCGATGATGCTGGGCGCGACCGCGTTCGTCGTCGTGCTGGCGGCGCGCGCCGGACTGGAGGCGCATCGCGGCACGATCGAAGTCATGCACATGCTGGGCGCGACCGACGTGCAGGTCGCGCGGCTGTTCCAGCGGCGGCTGTCGCTCGATGCCGCGATGGGCTCGGCAGTGGGTGGAGTGATCGGGCTCGTGACGGTCGCGCTGCTGGGTGCGCAGGCGGGGATGCTCGGCTCCGAACTGCTCGGCACGGTGACACTCGGTACTGGCGGATGGGCCGCGCTGGTCGTGCTGCCCTTCGCGTTCGTCGCGCTCGCGGCGGCGGTGGCGCGCCGCACGGTGGTGCGCAGCCTGGGGCAGATGCGATGATCCGTCGTCTGGTCGGACTGGCGCTGATCGTGTGGGCGCTCGGCTTCGCGCTGTTCGCGGTGACTCTGCCGCAGCCGGCCAACGACGTGCGCACCGACGGCATCGTCGTGCCGACGGGGGCTGCGGGCCGGATCGATCGTGGACTGGAATTACTGAAAGCGGGCCAGGCGCGGCGCATGCTGGTGACGGGCACCGCGCCGGGTGTGAGGCAGCGCGATTTGGTGCGGACCTACGGCTACGCTCCGGTGTTCGCCTGCTGCGTCGATCTGGGGCAGGAGGCGGTCGATACGCGATCGAATGCGGAGGAGATCGCGGGCTGGGTCAAGACGCACCGTTATCGCTCGGTCCGGCTCGTCACTTCCAACTGGCACGCGCGGCGCGCAGGCATGGAGCTGGCGCAATCGCTCGATCCGGCGGTTAGGGTGGTGATCGACGGCGTCCCGAGCCAGCCGAGCCTTGCGCAGCTCTTGAACGAATATCACAAGCTGCTGCTGCGCCGCGCAGTGCTGTGGTGGGAGAATTGGCGTGGCTGATGTGGTGCGGACCTGGGTGTTTCGCATTCTGTTCGCGATTGGATCGCTGCTGGTCGTGCTCGTCATCCCGATCGTCGCGCTGTTCGGACAGCGTGCGATGATCGCTTACTCACACGCCTGGGCGCGGTTTCACGGCGCGATCGCGCGCTGGATCATGGGGGTGCGCACGCAGGTGAGCGGCGCGGCGTTACCCCACGGCCCGGTCCTCTACGCGGCCAAGCACGAGGCGATGTACGAGACGCTGGAGCTGCCGTACCGGCTGGGTGGGCCCGCGGTCGTCATCAAGCGCGAATTGGCGCAGATCCCGTTATGGGGCTGGGCGGCGCGCATCTACGGGGCGCTGCCGGTCGACCGCGAGGCCTCTGCAAAGGCGCTGCGGCAGCTGATGAGCGATGCGGCGGTGTTCAAGGATCAGGGGCGGTCGGTGATCGTGTTTCCCGAAGGATCGCGCATGGCGCACGGCGAGCGCCCGCCGCTGCGCTCGGGCTTCGCCGGGCTGTACCGCGCACTCGGCTATCCGGTGGTGCCGATCGCGCTCGACAGCGGACGGCGCTGGCCGCGCAAGGGACACGCGCATGCGGGACCGGTACGCGTGCTGATCGGCGAGGCGATCCCGCCCGGACTGCCGCGCCGCGAGATCGAGGAGCGCGTCCACGCCGCGATCAACGCGCTCAACGACTGAGCGCGGAAGGTCCGAAAGGTCGCACCGATTGCGCGTGCGCGCGCGCCCGGATGATAGGTCAAACAGCGTCGCCGGTGTAAGCGCATCGGCGATCTGTAGGACAGCGCTCAATCGTGCTTGCGGCCGAAATCGGCGGCGGCGTCGTCCTGCCCCTGATCGACGATCGAGCGGCGGATCGCGCGGGTGCGCGCGAAGCGGTCGTACAATGCGTCACCGTCACCCCAGCGAATCGCGCGCTGCAGCTGGGACAGGTCTTCGGAGAAGCGCTGCAGCATGTCGAGCACCGCGTCCTTGTTCGACAGAAACACGTCGCGCCACATGACGGGATCGGACGCGGCGATACGGGTGAAGTCGCGGAACCCGCCGGCGGAGAATTTGATCACCTCGCTCTGCGTCACCTGTTGCAGATCGTCGGCGGTCCCGACGATCGTGTAGGCGATCAGGTGCGGCAGGTGGCTGGTGACCGCGAGGACGAGATCGTGATGGTCGGGCGCCATCTGCTCGACGTCGGCGCCCAGCCGGCGCCAGAACTCTGCCACGCGCTCGACCGACACCTCATCGTTCTCGGTAAGTGGCGTGACGATGCACCAGCGGCCGCGGAACAGCGTCGCGAAGCCCGCCTCCGGCCCGCTTTGCTCGGTACCCGCGACTGGGTGTGCGGGGACGACTTGCGAGGCCGGCAGATGCGCGGTGAGTGCGGCGGCAACCGATGCCTTGCAGCTGCCGACATCGCTGACGATCGCGTCGCCGGGCAGGTCGGCCGCGATCTCGGAGGCGACTGCCGCCATCGCGCCGACCGGCACGCACATGATCACGAGATCAGCGTCGGTCACCGCTGCCCCCGCGGTGTCGGTCACGTCGTCAGCGAGCTTGAGCGCGCGTGCCGCCTCGCGCACCTCGGCGCTGACGTCATGGCCGGTTATTCGAACGCTTGGCATATACTCCCGCACCGCGCGCGCGATCGAGGAGCCGATCAGGCCCAGCCCGATGATCGTGACGCGCGCGAACGGGAGCATCAGCCGCGCTCGATACCTTGATCGACCGGTGTGGCGTGCGCAGAGGCGGCGTGCCGATCAACGAGCGTGCGGAGCGCCGCCGCGACGCCGCGCGTCTCCTCCTCGGTGCCGATCGTGATGCGCAGCCCTTGCGCGAGGCCCTGTCCGGGTAGCCAGCGGACGATGAACCCCGCGTCCATCAGCCCCTTGTAGGCGGTCTCCGCGGTCAGCTCGCCCTCGAACACGACGAGGACGAAGTTCGCCTCACTCGGGATCGCGCGAAGGCCAGCGTTGCCCAGAGCCGCGATCTCGTCGGCGAACCAGCGGCGCCACTCGGCATTGTGGGTGCGCGTCGCCTCGACGAAGCCACGATCCTCGATCGCCGCGACCGCGGCGCGCTGACCACCGATGGTGATGTTGAACGGCAGGCGGATGCGGTGCAGCGCCTGGACAATGTCGGCATGCGCGTAGCCCCAGCCGATCCGTTCGGACGCGAGGCCGTGGATCTTGGAGAAGGTGCGCGTGACGAGGACGTTCGACGCGGTGCGCGCGAGGTCGAGCCCGCCGTCGTCGTCGGTCGCGTCGAGATACTCGGCGTAAGCCTGATCGAGTACGAGCAGCACGTGGCTCGGCAGGCCCGCGTGAAGCCGCGCAATCTCCGCACGGGGCGCGAAGGTGCCGGTCGGGTTGTTGGGATTGGCGATGTAGACGAGGCGTGTCCGATCGGTGACGCACGCGAGCACCGCATCGACGTCGGTCGCGTAATCGCGATCCGGCGCGATCACCGGCGTCGCGCCGACGCGCCGCGCCGCGATCTCGTACACCGCGAAGCCGTAGCGGACGAAGATCACCTCGTCGCCCGGACCGGCGAAGGCACCTGCCGCGAGATGGAGGATCTCGTCCGAGCCGTTGCCGTAGATGATGCGCTGCGGATCAAGGTCAAATGCGGCCGCGATCGCCTCTCGAACGGGCGCCGCGCTGGCGTCGGGATAACGCTCCAGCGTATCGGCGGCGGAGGCGTAGGCCGCGCGCGCGACGGGCGAGGTGCCGAGCGGGTTCTCGTTCGACGACAGCTTGGCGACGGTGCGGCCATCATCGGTGGTCGAGCGGCCGGGAATGTACGGCGCGATGTCCATTACCCACTGGTTCGGGACGGGTGCGGTCGGGCTGGCTACGGTGTCGGTCATGGTGCGGGGGCTTAGTGCGTGGCGCGGGTCGGGGAAAGCGTGTCGTTCGCCCCGGGTGCGAGCGTAGGTTTTTATACCGCTGCGGGTTCGATCCGGAGTTCCGTCGCGGGGAGAAACGAACCCCCGCTCAAGCTCGGAAAGGCGGGTGCGATTGCTTGCGAGCGCGCTTGGCGCCGATTATCGCGGACCTTCGATGTCGCTCGCCGCTTCTTCCCACGATCAACGCTTCGGCCTGTCGCGCGTGGCGGTGCTGCCGGGGCCGCTCGCGCTCGACGGTAGCGCGACGCTGTCGCCGCTAGAAATCGCGTATGAGACCTATGGAACGCTCGACGCGGACGCCGGCAACGCGATCCTCGTCTGCCACGCGCTGACCGGCGACCATCACGTCGCCAGCGCCCATCCGCGCACCGGCAAGCCGGGCTGGTGGCAGCGCATGGTTGGGCCAGGCAAGCCGATCGACACCGACCGCTTCTTCGTCGTCTGCGCGAACGTGCTCGGCAGTTGCATGGGATCGTCCGGGCCGGCCTCGATCGACCCCAGGACGGCGCGCGCATGGGGGATGACGTTCCCCGTCATCACGATCCGCGACATGGTGCGCGCGCAAGGCTTGCTGCTCGATTACCTCGGGATCGGGCGGCTGGCGGCGGTGGTCGGTGGATCGATGGGGGGGATGCAGGCGCTAAGCTGGGCGGCGACCTACCCTGAACGGGTGGCGTCGGCGGTGGTGATTGCGTCAACCGCGCGCCATACCGCGCAGAACATCGCCTTTCACGAGGTCGGGCGGCAGGCGGTGATGGCCGATCCGAATTGGCACGGCGGCGATTATTACGGCGGCGAGGCGCCCGCGCGCGGGCTGGCGGTGGCGCGGATGGCGGCGCACATCACCTATCTGTCAGAGGCCGGACTGACCGAGAAGTTCGGGCGCCGGTTGCAGGCGAGGGAGGCGAAGACGTTCGGCTTCGACGCCGATTTCCAGGTCGAGAGCTACCTGCGCCATCAGGGATTGAGCTTTACCGACCGGTTCGATGCGAACTCCTACCTCTATATTACCCGCGCGATGGATTATTACGATCTGGCGGAGGAGCATGGCGGGCGGCTGGCGAATGCGTTCAACGCCGCGACGCGTTTTTGCCTCGTCAGCTTCGACACCGACTGGCTGTACCCGACGGCCGAGTCGCGCGCGATCGTGCAGGCGCTGAACGCCGCGGGCGCGCCGGTCAGCTTCGTCGAACTGTCGAGCCCGTACGGTCACGACGCGTTCCTGCTCGAATCGCCCGAACTCGACCGCATCGTCGCCGGGTTCCTGCGCGCGTGAGCCTGCGGCCCGATCTTTTGATCATCGCTGCCAACGTTGCATCAGGCGCGCGGGTGCTCGATGTCGGGTGCGGGACGGGCGACCTGATGGCCGCGTTGCGCGACCGGTCGGGCGTCGACGCGCGCGGGCTGGAGATCGACGCGGTCAAGGTCGCCGACGCGGTCGCGCGCGGGTTGAGCGTGATCCAGGGCGACGCCGACGTCGATCTGGCGGGCTACCCGGACGCGAGCTTCGACTTCGCGATCCTCAGCCAGACGTTGCAGACCACGCGCGCGCCGCATCTGGTGCTCGACCATCTGCTGCGAATCGGGCGGCGCGCGTTCGTCAGCTTTCCCAATTTCGCGCACTGGCGCGTGCGGCTGTCGCTGCTGTGGGGTGGGCGGATGCCGGTCACGCGGCTGCTGCCGGAACGCTGGTACGACACGCCCAACATCCATCATGTGACGATCGACGATTTCCGCGCCTTTCTGAAGGCCCGCGGCATCGCGGTGGAGCGCGCGTGGTTCCTGTCGGGCGATCAGGAGATCGGCGGATCGGCCGCCAATTTCCTCGCCGAGCACGCGGTGTTCCTGCTTGCCCGGAACCAAGAAGATTGCTCAAGGTTAAGTCAACCAGTCTGAAACCTACGCGAGTCCCGCGCCCAACGCCGATGCCAAAGACCGCGCTCATCGTCGAAGATGAAATCTTCGTGGCCCTCGACCTGGAACGGATCCTGGTCGACGCGGGCTATGAGGTGGGTGCGATCGCCGCCGACAGCGCGCAGGCGCTGGCCGCTGCGCCCGCGTGCTCCTTCGCTTTCGTCGACGTCAATCTGCGCGACGGCCCTACCGGTCCTGTAATCGCGGAGCGGATCGCGCGCGACTACGGCGTCAAGGTGGTGTTCGTCACCGCCAACCCGGGACAGATCGGGGCGGTGCCCGACGCGCTCGGCTACGTGCGCAAGCCGTTCAGCGATCAGGCGATCCTGACCGCGGCAGCGATCGCGGCGGCGGGTGGCGGCGACAATCCGGTTGACGCCGACTTCGTCAGACTGGACCCGATCGGCTGAACGACGCGCGCGGGGCGTTGATCGTCACCGTCAATCCTTCGGGGCGCCAGTTACGCTCGATCGCGCCGCCGAGCTGACGTACCGCCGACATCTCGATCAGCTGCGTACCGAAACCGACGTGGTCGCTCGCGCCATCGAGCGTCGGTCCGCCGGTTTCCACCCACCTCATCCTCACGTCATCGTCCGCCACCTCGACCGCCAGCGTGACCCGGCCCGATCCGTTCGCCAGCGCGCCGTACTTGGTCGCGTTGGTGGCGAGTTCGTGAAAAAGCAGCGCGAGCGGCGTCGCGGCGCGGTCGTCGACCACCAGGTCGCTGCCCGTCACGCTGATCCGCGCACCGTCGGCGGACTGGTAGGGCAGGAACAGCTGGTCGAGCAGCCCGTGCAAACTGTCCTGCGCCATGTGCGGGCGCGACTGCGGGCTGTGCGGGCGAACGAAATCGTGCGCGCGCCCCAGCGCGGTGATCCGCTGGCGCAGGTCGGTCGCGACCGGCGCGAAGCCGGGATGACTGCGCGCGGCGAACTGGATCAACCCGGAGATGACCGAGAAGATGTTCTTGATCCGGTGCGACAATTCCTGGCTGATGATCTCGCGCTGTTCGAGTGCCAGCTTCTGCTCGTGGATGTCGGTGCAGGTGCCGAACCAGCGCGTGATGCGGCCGGCACCGTCACGGATCGGCAGCGCACGGCCCAGCACCCAGCGGTAGTCGCCGCCGACGTGACGCAGGCGGTACTCGATCTGGTACGGCTCGCCCGTGTCGAGCGAGTGCTGCCACACCGCCCAGGCACGCTCCTGATCGTCGGGGTGGAACATCCCGTTCCACTCGTCGCCGTCGGTCGACCCATCGGGCATGCCGGTGAACTCGTACCAGCGTGCATTGTAATAATCATGATAACCATCGGGCAGGGTCGACCAGACCATCTGCGGCATGGTGTCGGCGAGCGTGCGGAAGCGCGTCTCGCTGTCGAGTGCGGCACGCCGGGCATCATTCTCCGCCGCGCGCCAAGCCGCACCCTCACGCGAGTCGCGCAGCCGTGCGAGCACGTTGGCGGCGAGCACCACCAGCCCTTCGTGCTGGAGCGGGGTGAGTCCGCCGGGACGTGGTGCCATATCGAGCACGCAGAGCGCGCCGAGCGGGATACCGTCGTCGCTGACCAGCGGTGCGCCGGCGTAGAAGCGTGCGCCCGGATCGATCAGCAGGGGATTGCGCACGAACCGCGGGTCGAGCGTCAGGTCGGGCACAACCATCACGTCGCTGCCCCACATCGCGTGCGCACAGAACGACTGATCGCGCGGCGTGCCGGTCATGTTGGTCCCGGTCGACGACAAAAACGACTGCCGCGTTTCCTCCACCAGGCTGACCAGCGCGACCGGCGCCTCGCACAACCGCGCGGCGAAGTCGGTGATCTGCTTCAGCGCGGGCGAGTTGCGCAGCAGATCGAGTTCGTACGCCTCCAGCGCGGCCGCGCGCCGTGCCTCGTCGACGTGCCAGCCGGCCGCCGCGGGAACGCCCGGCGCATCGGGCGTGCCCGCACCATCTGATACGATCGGGTCGGTCACTTAGAACGGGACGTCGTCGTCGAGGTCGTCCGCGTATCCGCCGCCGAAATTGCCCGAGCTGCCACCCGACGAGCCGCCGCGCGTGCCACCTGAGCCGCCACCGAAGCCGCCGCCGCCGCGCGACCCGCCACCACGGCTGCCGCCGCCGAAATCGTCGCCGCCGCCGAAGTCGTCGCGACCCCCGCCGCCGCTGCTATTGCCGCCCGGACCGTCGAGCATCGTCAGCGTGGCACCGGGACCCTGCAGCACGATCTCGGTCGAGTAGCGGTCCTGACCCTGCTGATCCTGCCATTTGCGGGTCTGCAACTGACCCTCGATATAAACCTTCGAACCCTTGCGCAGATAGCGCTCGGCCACGCCGGCCAGCCCTTCGCCGAAGATCGCGACCGAATGCCACTCGGTGCGTTCCTTCTTCTCGCCGGTGCTGCGATCCTTCCACGATTCGGACGTGGCGATGCGCAGGTTCACCACCTTGCCGCCGTTCTGGAACGAGCGCGATTCGGGATCGCGCCCGAGGTTGCCGACGATGATGACCTTGTTGACGCTGCCTGCCATTCCTGCCTCTTCAAAGGCCGACGGCGACCGCCAGCCAATAGGTGATACCCGCCATCACGTACGCGGCGGCGAACAGATAGCCTACCATGAACAGCGGCCACTTCCATCCATTCGTCTCGCGCCGCGTCACCGCGATCGTCGAGATGCACTGCGGTGCGAACACGAACCACATCAGGAACGCGAGCGCGGTCGGCAGGGTCCAGCGATGGCGCAGATTCTCGACGATGGTACGCTCGCCCCTGGCATCCTCGGGATCGTCGACCGCGTAGACGGTGCCGATCGCCGCCACCGCGACCTCGCGCGCCGCCATCGCCGGGATCAGCGCCAGCGCGATGTCGCGGTTGAACCCAATCGGGCGCACCGCAACCTCGATCCCGTTAGCGATGCGGCCCGCGACCGAGTAATTGACCTGGCTCTGCCCCTCGGGTGCCTTGGGGAAGGACAAGAGCGCCCACAGGATCACGGTCGTGAGCGCGATGGTGGTGCCCGCGCGCTTGAGGAAGATGTAGGCGCGCTGCCACAGCCCGATCGCGACGTCGCGAAAACGCGGCATCTGATACTTGGGCATCTCCATCATGAAGCCCGACGATGCACCCTGCGTGACCGTGCGCCGCAGCACCAAAGCGGCGATAAACGCGCCCAAAATGCCGAGCAGGTAGAGCACCAGCAGCACCAGCCCCTGCAACCCGACGAACCCCGCCACCCGCGTGTTGGGGATGAACGCGCCGATGATGATCGTGTAGACCGGCAATCGCGCGGAACAGGTCATCAGCGGCGCGATCAGGATCGTGGTCAGTCGGTCCTTTTCATCATCGATCGTGCGCGTCGCCATGATGCCCGGCACCGCGCAGGCGAAGGAGGAGAGGAGCGGGATGAACGCGCGCCCCGACAGGCCGACGCGGCTCATCATCCGGTCCATCAGGAACGCCGCGCGCACCATGTAGCCCGACGCCTCCAGCACCAGGATGAAGGCGAAGAGTATCAGGATTTGCGGCAGGAACACGACCACCGCGCCAACGCCTGCGATCACGCCGTCGGTGAGGAGCGAGCGCAGGAAGCCGTCGGGCATCATAGTCTTGATCGCGTTGTCCGCGGCCGCGAACGCGCCCTCGATCCATCCGACCGGCGCCTCCGACCAGGTGAACACCGCCTGGAACATGACGAACAGCAGGGCGACGAGCAGCACGGGGCCAATGACCGGGTGGAGCGCGACCGCGTCGAGCGCGTGGTTCCAGCGCCTGACCGGCGTCTCGCTGACGGTCGCGGCGTTCGCGATCTGGCGCGCGCGGCGTTGCAGCACGCCGATCTCCTCGGGCACCGGGTCTACGGAAGCGCGTGCGGGCACGCGCTGGCCGAGTAGGGTGCCGAGCTGCGCCTTGAGCACGTCGATCCCGCGGCGCCGCACCGCGACGGTCGGCACGACGGGCACGCCCAGTTCGCGCGCGAGCACGTCCGGGTCGAGCGTCAGCCCGTCACGCTCGGCCAGATCGACCATGTTGAGCGCGACCACGACGGGCAGCTTCAACGCGATCAGCTGGAGCGCGAAGCGCAGGTGATTGTCGAGGTTGGAGGCGTCGACCACCACGATCATCGCGTCGGGCCGGCGCTCGAACCCGCCGCGCCCGGTCACGACATCGACCGTCACGCGCTCGTCGGCGGAGGCAGGGTCGAGGCTGTAGGTGCCGGGCAGGTCGACCAGCTCGACCGGGCGGCCGTCGTTGAGCGACAGGCGACCCGAGTGACGCTCGACCGTGACGCCGGGGTAATTGCCGACCTTCTGCCGCGCGCCGGTCAGCGCGTTGAACAGCGCGCTCTTGCCGGCATTGGGGTTGCCGACCATCGCGACCAGCGGTGAGGCATGCATGTCAGCCGGCGTGTGCGATGACGGCGATGATCACTCGGCCGGCAGCGGATCGACCGACACGCGGACCGCACCTGCGACCGCGCGGCGCAGCGCGACCGTCATGCGCCCGATCCGGCAGGCGATCGGCCCGCCGCCGAAACGCGCACGGTGGAGCACCTCGATCGCGACGCCCGCGTCGAACCCCAGTTCGCGCAGCCGCCGCGCCTCGGGAACGGCGAGCCGCGTCCACTCGATCGAATCAACGGTCGCGGCCTGGTGGCGCGGGAGGGTTTCGAGGTTGAGCGGCGCGGTCACCTGATCTGTATAAGCCGCCTGCGAGTGATTATCAATAACTCACGTCGCCGATCATGCGACCGGGTAGCGCAACCGTCCGACGAAGCGCGACAGGCTGGGGCGGTAGCGGGTGCGCTGTGCGGCGCCCGCCTTCGCCTTCTCGATCGCCATGATGTTGTCGATCCGGCGCGACAGGAACGCGCGCGTCTCCGCATGACCCTCGCTGTCGTCGTCGAGGAAGACGGTGATCGTCGCCGCGTAGGTGGCGAGCAGCATCGCGCGCTTGGTATAGTGGTTGTAATCGGTCGCGGTGTCGCCCGCGAGCCGCCACATCCGATCGGCGCTGCGCCAGCCGAGGCGCGCGGCGCGCGCGACGTTGGTCGGCAGCGCGAGGATCGCGATCGCGCGACGCAGCGACTCGCGATCGGGCGACAGGATGTCGAGCCGCGTCTCGATCAGCGCGGTGATGCGCTGGCGAATCTTTATGGCCGCGAGCGCGTCGGCGGGCAGGCGCGCCGCCATCTCGGCGTCGACGTTGTCGAACCAGGCGTCGATCATCGCCGGCGCGCCATCCTCGAACGCCAGTTTAGCCACGTCGCGGTCGATGCCGGCACCTTCGGCGGCGTAGTCGCGTGCCTCGTCGCCCCAGCCGTCGAACGCGGCGTTGCTGGCGATCGCGGGGGCCAGCTGCTGCCGGACCTCGTCGAGCGTCAGGTCGGCGGGGTCGTGCGCTGCTGCATTGTCGGCCATCGTATCCGTCATCACCGCTCCTCGTGTCCCGTGCGCGCCGCCGCCGTTTTCTCTACTTGGGGGCTGCGACGCACCAGCACCAGCGCCGCCGCGACCATCGCGGCGCCGAACAGGTCGGGGCCGCCCAGCGCCTCGCCGTAGACGACCCAGCCGATCGTCGCCGCCACCATCGGCTGGATCAGCAGCGCGAGCCCGATGATCAGCGGGCTCAACTTGCCCAATGCGTAGATCATGCAGCCTTGCCCCAGCACCTGGCTGACCAGCGCCAGCCCGATCAGTGGCCACCAGTCACCCGGCACCACGCGCTCGCCCATCGCCAGCGCGATGACGAGCAGCGGTACGAGCGCGGCGAGCGACGACAGCGCGAGCGCGGGCCACGGCGCCATCGTGCGGCGCACGCCTGCCATGAAGACGAAATAGATCGCGTAGAGCACGCCTGCGAGCACGCAGAGCAGGTCGCCGACCAGATGCCGCGGATCGAGCTGGTACGATCGCCCCATCAGCAACCCCGCGCCGAGCGCGGCGAGCAGCAGCGCGACGCCTTGCGTCCGCGAGGGCCAGGCGCGCGCGACGACGAAGCCGTAGATGGGAAAGATGAAGGTAGCTGAATTGCCGAACAGCGTCGCGTTGGCGAGCGTCGTCTGCAGGATGCCGACGTGCCAGCTGCCCAGATCCATCGCGAAGGCGACGCCCGCGAGCGCGAGCAATACCCACAGCTTGCCTGGCAGTCGCAGCGCCGAGGCGCGCGTGCCGCTCAGCAGCGCGAGCACGATGATCAGCGGCAAGGCCAGCGCCATCCGCCAGAAGGCGGCGGCGACCGGCCCGGTGTCGGCCAGCCGCACGAACCACGGCCCGAACGCGAGCGCGACGTTGGCGACAACAACCGCGAGCAGCGGCAGCGCCGCCGCGCCTTCGCCCGCGTGGCCGCTCTTGCCGTTACCGAGCGGCATCGGACCTGGGATCGGGATCGGCACCGCGTCGTCGCGGGCGTCCGTGACGGCGTGCGGAACCTCGCCGCGGTCGAGCGCGCTTGGCGGCGGCGAAGCATTTCTTGGGTGCGCGCTCTGGTGCATGGCGCCCCTTAGCGTCCTATGTGTGCGGCGTCAGGTAGCTGAATGAAACGGAAAGGCCTCTAAATGCCCAGCCTGTTCGACCCCATTACCCTCGGCGCGATCGAAGCGCCAAACCGCATCCTCATGGCGCCGCTGACCCGCTCGCGCGCGACCAAGGATCACGTGCCGACCGATCTGATGATCGAATACTATCGCCAGCGCGCATCCGCCGGGCTGATCATCTCGGAAGCGACCGGGATCAGCCGGCAGGGGCTCGGCTGGCCGAGCACGCCGGGCTTGTGGAGCGAGGAGCAGGTCGAGGCGTGGAAGCCGGTGACCGCGGCGGTGCACGAGGCGGGTGGGCGCATCGTCGCGCAATTGTGGCACATGGGCCGGCTCGCGCGCCCCGACGTCAACGGGCTGGAGCCGGTGTCGTCCTCCACGAAGCGCGCGCCGTATCACGATCCCGATCCGGCGAAGAACCCGTACGGCACACCGCGCGCGCTGAGCGTGGACGAGATCCGCTCGACGCTGGACGATTACGCCGCCGCGGCGCGCAACGCGATTGCGGCCGGGTTCGATGGCGTGCAGATCCACGGCGCCAACGGCTACCTGATCGACCAATTCCTGCGCGACAACACCAACGATCGCGAGGATGACTATGGCGGCTCGCCGGAGAACCGCATCCGCCTGATGCGCGAAGTGACCGAGCGCGTCATCGCCGAGGTCGGCGCGGGCCGCACCTCGATCCGCCTGTCGCCCAACGGCGAGACGCAGGGCGCGGACGACAGCAACCCGGAAGCCGTGTTCGTGCCCGCCGCAAAGGCGCTGAACGACCTCGGCATCGGCTTCCTCGAACTGCGCGAGGTCGGACCCGAGGGCACGTTCGGCACCACCGACGTGCCAAAGCTGAGCCCGAAGATTCGCGAGGCGTTTACCGGCCCGCTGGTGCTCAATCAGGATTACACGCAGGAAGCGGGGCAGCGCGACCTCGATACAGGCGTGGCCGACGCGATCGCCTGGGGGCGGCTGTGGATCGCCAATCCCGATTTGGTCGAGCGGTTCCGCACTGGCGCAGGCTTCAACAAGCCCAACCCGAAGACCTTCTACACGCCCGGACCCGAAGGCTACGTCGATTATCCCGCGCTGGAGCGCGCGGACGCGTGATCGGACTGCCCCGTCGCCGATGCGGCGGGGCACGTCACGCCGGATCGGTGTAGCGATCGATCAGCGACGTGACGGCGGTGCGCACGCGCTCGCGTACCTTCGGATTGAACGCGACCGCGGCGAGCATGACCAGCAGCGGAAAGCTCGACCAGGCGAGCATCAGCAGCAATGCCGGTGTGACGATGAGAAGCACCAGCGCGGCAAAGGCCGCCGCGCGGACGATCTTCGCGCGCGCCGGATCGAGCGTCACCGTGCGCGGCGCGCGGTTATCGTAGAAGGGGCGGGTCGTGACGCTGACGGTGCCGTCGAAGCGGGTAGCACGCGGCAACGCGCCGGCTTTCGGTGCTGAGCTGGTGCGTGGGCTGGTCACTCGGCCGACAACCTGATCCAGCATCAGCAGCGCGTCTTTACCCGTCACGTTGAGGGACGACGTGGCGCGCCCGGAGCGTGGCCTGCCGCCGATCGGCTGCCCGGTCGCAGTATCGATCACTTCCAGCCGCCGCCCACGCTCCACGACGCGGAAGCGGGTGGGCGGCATGTCCATCGCTCGTCAGCCGAGCCGCGACTTGAGGTCGAACATCGCGAGCGCCGCCTTGGCCGCACCGCCGCCCTTGTCGAGCTGTGCCGGATCGGCGCGGGTAATCGCCTGTGCTTCGTTTTCGGTCGTCAGAATACCGTTGCCGATCGGTATCCCGTCCATCGTCAGCGCCATGATCCCGCGCGCGCTCTCGTTCGAGACGATCTCGAAATGATAGGTCTCGCCGCGGATCACGACGCCCAGTGCGACGAACCCGTCGTAGCGTCCCGTTTCCGCCGCCATCGCAATCGCGCCGGGTACCTCGAGAGCGCCGGGCACGGTCACGACCTCGGATGAGTGGCCGGCCTGCTTGAGCGCAGCCTCGGCGCCCGCGACCAGCATGTCGTTCAGGTGATCGTAGAACCGCGCCTCGACAATGAGGAAATGCGCCATACCGTCAGCCTCCAGCTCAGTCGATCTTGCGCTCGCCGACGATCGACAAGCCGTAGCCATCAAGCCCGACCAGCGTGTGGTGCGTGTTGGTGAGCAGCACCATGTCGTGGACGCCCAATTCGGCGAGGATCATCGCGCCGACGCCGTAGTCGCGCAACTCCTCCATCTCGACCTCGACCGGCTCGCCGACCTTCATCTTGACCGCGGTGGTGAAGGCGTCGGCACGGTGGCGGTTGATGACGATGATGACGCCGGCACCTTCCTCCGCGATCAGCTCCATCGAGCGCGACAGCAGCCGCGCGCGGTCGCTGTCCTCGCCGAACATGTCGGCGAAGGGTGACAGCGCGTGCATCCGCACCAGCGTCGGCTTCTTCGGATCGACGCGGCCTTTCACCAGCGCGATCTGCTCGGTGCCCGTCGCCTTGTTGCGGTACGCGCGCACGGTCCAGTCGCCGCCCCAGCGGCTCTTGAACGGTGCCTCGCTCGCCAGTTCGACCAGATGGTCGTGGCGGCGGCGGTAGGCGATCAGGTCGCGGATCGTGCCGATCTTGAGATTGTGGAGTTGCGCGAACGACACGAGGTCGTCCATCCGCGCCATCGTCCCGTCCTCGTTCATGATCTCGCAGATCACGCCCGAGGGGTTCAATCCGGCCAGCCGCGACACGTCGACCGCGGCCTCGGTGTGCCCGGCACGCACCAGCACGCCGCCGTCACGCGCGACCAGCGGAAAGACGTGGCCGGGCGTCACGATGTCGGTCTTGTCCTTGGTCGCGTCGATCGCGACTGCGATCGTGCAGGCGCGGTCGGCGGCCGAGATGCCCGTCGTCACGCCCTCGCGCGCCTCGATCGAGACGGTGAAGGCAGTCTCGTGCCGGGTGCCATTGTTGCGGCTCATCAGTTCGAGCCCGAGCGTCTCGACCCGCGACTTGGTCATGGCGAGGCAGATCAGCCCGCGGCCGTGGCGCGCCATGAAGTTGATCTTCTCGGGCGTCGCCATCTGAGCCGGGATGACAAGATCGCCCTCGTTCTCGCGATCCTCGTCGTCAACCAGGATGAACATGCGCCCGTTGCGCGCCTCGTCGATGATCTCTTCCGGGCTCGAGAGGTAACCGTGCCGCAGGCGGGCGAGTTCGGGGTTAGCGGCCACGGTAATGCTCCATCCGTTGGAGATAGCGGGCGAGGACGTCGATCTCGATGTTGACCGACTGCCCCGCGGCGAGCTTGCCCAGCGTCGTCACCGCCTGCGTGTGCGGGATCAGGTTGATCGTGAAGGTGGAGCCGTCGCTCGCGTCCTCGACCGTGTTGACGGTCAGCGAGACGCCGTCAACCGTCACCGATCCCTTGGGTGCGAGGAACGGCGCGAGATCGGCCGGCACGCGGATGGCGATACGGCGCGAGTCGCCGTCGGGCGTCACGTCGGTCACCTCGGCGACGCCGTCGACGTGACCGGTGACGATATGCCCGCCCAGTTCGTCGCCCAGCTTCATCGCGCGCTCGAGGTTGAGCGCCGCGCCCTCGATCCACTGGCCTTGCGCGGTGCGGCTGATCGTCTCGCCCGAGACGTCGACCGCGAACCAGTGGCGGCCCGCGTCCTGTCCCTTGTCGACCACGGTCAGGCAGACGCCCGAGCAGGCGATCGACGCACCCAGGTCGACGGTGTCGGTGTCGTAGGCGGTGGTGATGGTCAGGCGCGTGTCGCCGCCGCGCGTCACGCGCTCGACCGTGCCGATGTCGGAGATGATGCCGGTAAACATGATCAACCGCGCTCGTAGACCTCGAGGCGGTCGCTGCCAAGCGCACGCGCGTCGGTGAGCCGCCAGCGCCCGTGCGCGTGCATCAGGTCGGTGAGCCCGATGTCGGGGAGCGTGCGTCCGCCCCCCACAATCACGGGCGCGCGGTAGAGCAGCAGCCGGTCGACCAGATCGGCGGCGAGGAACGCCGCGGCGGTGCGCGCGCCCCCCTCGATCAGCAGGTGGTCACCGGTGAGACCGGCGATCTCGGCCGGCCGCGCGATCGTTCGCACGCCGTCGATCGACTGTGACGACAGCACGACGCGCTCGGGCGAACGCTGCTCGAGGCCGGGCAGCCGCACGTCGAGCTGCGGACGGTCCGCCTCCCACGTGCCGCGACCGACCAGGATCGCCTCGTGCCGCGCGCGTTCGATATGCGCGTGCGCGCGCGCCTCCGCCCCCGTGATCCACTGGCTGCGACCATCCGCCATCGCCGCGGCGCCGTCGAGCGACAGCGCGAGCTTGAGCGTGACGAAGGGCCGCGCGTGGGAACGGCGGGTGGTGAAGCCGGCCATCACGCGCGCTGCGTCATGTTCGCGCACGCCGGTGTCGACGACGATCCCGGCGGCGCGGAGGCGGTCGATGCCTTGCCCGTTGGTGCGCGGATCGGGATCGCGGTGCGAGACGACCACGCGCGCGACACCGGCGGCGACGAGCAGATCGCTGCACGCCGGCCCCCGCGACGACACATGCGCGCATGGTTCCAGCGTGACGTACGCGGTCGCGCCGGCGGCACGCGCTCCCGCCTGTTCCAGCGCCATCGCCTCGGCATGCGGACGTCCGCCCGCCTGCGTCCAGCCTCGCGCGACCACCACGTTATCTGCGACAATCACGCAGCCGACATTGGGATTGGGCGCGGTCAGCCCGCGCGTCCGCTCGGCGAGCGCGAGGCTTGCGCCCATCCAGCGCGCGTCGTCGGCGGACGGGCGGGTCACGTGTCGGTCAGAGGCCGAGGCGGTTCATCGCGTCGTCCATCTTCTTGAACGATTGCCGCAACTTCTCCTCGCGCGCGGCCTGCTTCGCCCTGGCAGCGTCGATCGCCGGCTGATCGATCTTTTGCTGCGCGATGATCTGCGCGTCCGTGCGATCGAGGCGATATTGCTGCACGTAGATGATGTTGGGCTTGTACTCCTTCTCAAAGTACGAGTCGTGCGCGAAGGCCCAGATCAGCGTGCTGGTGATCACCACCGCGAGCACGAGGAACCACAATTCGTACGGCTGCCGCTGATTGAGGAAGAAGCGGAGATCGCGGTACGCGCGCACCGGGGACATGCGGCTGAAGAATTGCATCTCCCTGATATAGGACGTGCGCCCGGCGGCTGCGAGTCCTACCCGCACGCTGCCGCCTCCAGCCGCTCGACCGCGCGCGCCTGCCCGATCAGCGGCAGCAGCGCCGCCATGTCGGGGCCGTGATCGCGCCCGGTCAGCGCGCGGCGAAGCGGCAGGAACAGCGCCTTGCCCTTGCGCCCCGCCTCCGCCTTCAATCGGTTGGTCAGCGTGTGCCAGGGATCGCCAGACCAATCGATCTCGTGCGCCACGGCCGCGGCCTGTGCGAGATAGTCGGCGTCCTCGCCCGCGGGCACCGCCTCGATCGGCCCCTCAACGACGTGCCACCAGTCGGCCGCCTCTGCCACCGTGTGGAGGTTGGGGCGCACCGCTTCCCAGCCGCCTGCGTCCATGCCGGCGGGCAGGCGATCGGCTACGCCCGCGAACGGAAGCTGGTGAACGACGCGTGCGTTGACCTGTGCAAGCTCGACTTCGTCGAAGCGCGCGGGGGCACGGCCGAAATGCGCGAAGTCGAACGCCTCGATCAGCGGCGCGGGGTCGATCACCGGCTCCACGGGATCGCTGGTGCCGAGCCGGGCGAGCAGCGAGACGATCGCGGCCGGCTCGATCCCGCTCTCGCGCAGTTCGTCCACGCCGAGCGCGCCGAGCCGTTTCGACAGCTTCCCCTCGGCACCGGTCAGCAACGCCTCGTGCGCGAAGCGCGGACGCGCTGCCCTCATCGCGTCGAACATCTGCAGCTGTAGCGCGGTGTTCGACACGTGATCCTCGCCGCGCACGACGTGGGTCACGCCCATGTCGACGTCGTCGATCGCACTCGGCAACAGGTAAAGCCATGATCCGTCGGCACGGCGGATGACGGGATCGCTCAACTGCGCCGGATCGAACGACTGCGCCCCGCGGATCAGATCGTCCCACTTGATCGGTGCGGCGTGATCGAGACGGAAACGCCAGTGCGGGCGCGTGCCTTCCTCGGCGTAGCGCGCGTGATCGGCCTCGGTGAGCGAGAGCGCCGCACGGTCGTAGATCGGCGGCAGCCCGCGCCCGCGCGCGATCTTGCGCTTCAGGTCCAGTTCCTGAGCACTCTCGTACGCCGGATAGATGCGACCGGTGCTGCGCAGTTCCTCGAACACCGCCTCGTAGCGGTCGAAGCGCGCCGACTGCCGCTCCTCGTGATCGGGATGGAGCCCGAGCCAGGCGAGATCGGCGCGGATCGCGTCGACGAAGCGCTCCTCGCTGCGCGCGGCGTCGGTGTCGTCGATGCGCAGGATGAAGCGGCCGCCGTGCTTCCTCGCCCACATCCAATTGTGCAGTGCCGCGCGCACGTTGCCGACGTGGAGCCGACCGGTGGGCGAGGGTGCGAAGCGGGTGACGACAGTTGAGGCAGCGGTCATCGCGTCGCCCTAGGCGAGCGTGGGAACAGGCTCAACCGCGTCAGATGCGGCAGCCGAGCAGCACCGTCGTCGCCGCCTGCCGCCTGACCGACGCGCACCGCAGCCGCACCACCGATCCGCTGGCGAGCAGGTCGATCGCGTCATCCTGTCCGCGCGCCAGATCGGCGACGACGATGCCGCCGCGGCGATACCCCTCCAAGCTGATCGCCGGAGGCGAGTCGGACAGGAGCCCGATCACGGTGCCGCGAACGGTGACGGGGCCGGGAAACTCGGCAAAGGCGCGCTCGGGATCGTCGTTGAAGGCGGCATCGATCGCGGCGGCGGGGATCGCGGCCTCCCCGTTCGGGTCGAGCGACGCGGGTGAGCCGATCTCGTCGCCGGTCTGCGCGAGTTCGAGCGTGGGCGACGGCGTGGGGGTAGGCGTCGGTTCGGGCGTGGGGATCGCCGCGACCTCGGTCGGCTCGGCGCTCGGCGCGTCGGCGGGCTCGCTGGCGTTCATCCCGACTTCGGCAACGGGCCGGATGCCCTCGCGCTGCTGCCAGAACACGACGCCGAGCACCGCGACCGCGACGAGCGCGAGGATGACGAGCAGCCGCGTACCGGTGCCGCCGCCGTGATCGTCGTCCTCGTCTTCGTCCCGGTCAGTGGCGCGATCACCCTGCGGCGGCGGCACGGGTATCGTGCGCTGAGGCTGTCGCGGGTCGGGGCCGAAGTGCAGCCCTTCTGGCGGCAGGTCATGCGCGGGGGGCGATGCACGCGGTGTCGCCCGCTCGCGCTCACCGCGCTCGGGCGTCGCGCCCTCATCGGCGTGAGGGACGGGCGATCCGCAGCGCGGGCAGAAGCGTGCGGCGTCGGGCAGGCGCGCGCCGCACTGGGTACAGAATGCCATCGCTCGCCTCCTCCGTGCCGATCGTTCAACCAGCGCCTAGCCCAGCCGCGCGCAACGGAACAGGGCGGGTCGAAACCGGCAGCGTCAGGCCAGGTCGCCTCAGAACAATCCGGGCGTCTCGCGCTGCGCGGTCGTGGGTCGCGCGGGGCTCAGCAGCTCGCGCGATTGCGCGAACGGCGTTGCGGTCCGCTCCAGCGAGGCGGTGGCGCCGATCCGCGTGCAACCGCGACCTTCGATGAAGTCGAGCGCGGCGCGCGTCGACGCCTCGCGCGGGTCGCCGAGCGGATAGGTCGAATCGTCCACCGCCTGGCACGACGCCTCCACCTTGGTCGCGAGCCCGTCGTAATAATCGCCCTGCTTCGCCGCATTCTGCAGCGCGAAGGCGATGACGCGCAGCCGGTCGTCGCACTGCGACCGGTCGAGCGCGATCTGCCCCACCGGCTTGCCGTAGGTGTTGCTGCCGACCAGCGCGACATTGGCGTGCAGGTACGGGATCATCGCGTTGATGACGTACTCGCTCGCCGAGGCGGTGCCGCCGGTGCCGATGAACGCGATCTTGGTCGGGGTGATCGTCTGCGGCTGCTGCGCGAAATAGGCCACCTCGTTGTTCGACGACTTCGACGGACGAAAGGTGGTGTAGCTCTGCACGTCACTGGTCGAGCGCCCGCCGCCGAGCAGGTTGGTGAACAATTCCGCGATCGAGATCAGCCCGCCGCCGTTGTAGCGCAGGTCGACGATGACGTTGGTGATGCCCGCGTCGCGGAACTGCTGAAACGCGCTGCGCAGCCCGGGATCGGCGGTGTTGATGAAGGTGCGCAGGTTGACGTAGCCGACGCGCTGGCCGTTGTCGGTGATGATCTTGGCACCGTAGCGCGAGGATACCGGCGTCAGCGTGTAATCGGCCTTGGTCAGCGTGACGGTCCGCGTGCCCGCCGCATCGTTGACGCGCAGCACGCGCGTCGTGCCCGCGGTGTCCGGGCCGAGCGCGTCGACCACGCCCTGCGTTCCCGAGGCGGCGATGATGTCGCTGGTGGTGCGCAGATTGTCAGCACTGGTGCCGATCGCCACGATCTCGGTACCGCGGTCGAGCCCGGCGGCGAGCGCCGGCGCGCCCTCGAACGCCTCGATGATGCCGACGCGGCGATTGGTCGTGTCATAGCCCAGCCGGACACCGAAGCCGCCGCTGGTGGTGCCCGAATTGTAATAGGCATTCTCCTCGGCGATCGAGGTCAGATAGGTGAAATAGCGATCCTTGCGCTGCGCCCGCGCGGTCGCGGTCAGCGCGTCGATATAGGCGTCGACGCTGGAATAGGGTGCCGGGTCGAGCGAGGCCGGCAGCGTGTCGGGGAACAGGTACCATTCGTTCAACTGCGCGAAGGCCCAGTTCTGCCGGTCGCGAAGCGAGCAGCCCGCCGCGGCGGTGGTCGGCGTGGGCGTTGGGGTCGGCGCCGCACCCGTCGCCGCGCCCGATCCGCCGCCACCGCCGCCACAGGAGGCGAGCAGCGCCGTGCCCGCCAGCAAACCGGAAAAACGCCCGTACCGCATCAACCCGCTCCACCTGCCCGAGCCAGCTCGCCCGAGATTATTTTGCACGTGTAACGCGTTCAAAAGACGCCGTCATTCGCGAAAGTTGCCGGTTCGGCACCGATTCTGGTTGGATCCGTGCGCCGGGAACGATCGTTCGGTGGCCGGAAAGGGAGTTTTCGAAAACAATGACGATCCGCCGCTTCGCCTTCGTGGCCCCCATCCTGCTCGCCGCGTGCGGTCAGCCCACCACGGCGACGGTCAACGCGACCGACCCCGCGGTGTCGAACAGCGATGCCAGCGCGACCAACACCGCCGACGCAATCGCCTCGCTCAACGAGGCGCAGCGCAACGCGGTGCTGTTCCGCGCGATCCGCGACGGCAACGAGGCGTGCCAGGAGATCACCGGCGCGACCGCGACCCAGTCGCTCGACAACAAGCCGGCGTGGCTGGTCACGTGCGACAAGCAGCAGCAATATACCGTCGTGCTGCGCAATGGCGACACGGCGCTGGTCACCCCGGTCACGACGCAGAACTGATCGTCGGCGTTGGTCGGGCGCGGCGTCGCTCAGCGCCCGATCAGCCGCAGCGTTGCCTGGTCCGGTTCGGGGAAGAAGGCGGCGAGCGTCTGCGCGACGATCGGTGCTGCGCCCGCGGCATCGAACAGCGTCAGTGATGAACGCAGCTTCACCGCGTCGATCTCGCCCATAATGTCGCGCGCGTCGCGTCCCCGATGTCGCAGCAGCGCGGTGCAGCAGGCGAGGTAGCGCGGGCCGAGCAGCGGGTGCGCAAGATAGGCCTGCGACTCGGACAGGTCATGGATGGCGTAGCGGATCGCCGTAGGGCTGTGGCCCAGCCCGGCGATCTGCGGGAAGATGAACCACATCCAGTGGCTCTGCTTGTGGCCCGCGGTCAGCTCGGCGAGCGCGCGACCGTAGCTGTCCGCTTGCGCGGCGATGAAGCGATCGAGATCAGCGGGGGCTTTGCGAGCATCTTGCATGGCGGCATCAACGCGGAGTCCGCCTGAGTGGTGCCGCGATCAGGCGACCGCAGCACCAGCGTAGTGCCAGAGTAGCAGTGCTGTCGTAACGAAGCCGAACGATCCGATGACGAGCGGATGCGCGGACAGGCGATGAAGGGTGATCACCTCCGTTCCGTCATGCGATCGGCGAGACGGGAACGGCGGCGCCGATCATCAGCGCGGCGACCGAGAAGGCGGCGACGAGCGCGAAAGCCTGGCGACCGAGTGCGTCGAAGGTGCGGATCATGGTGGTAACTCCTGCTGGTCGATTGGCCGATCCGATCGATGCAGGGGGTCTTGCAGCTCGCGTGCCAATTGCACGTTTTACGTCTAAACAGTGACTTAGCGCGGTGGCGTGATCGCCAGTGGCGGTTTGCGCCGCATCGGGGCGTGAAATGCGCCAGATTATGGCGCGACGATCGTCTGGCCGCGCCCGGCCTGCTTCGCGGCGTAGAGCGCGCGGTCGGCGCGTTCCATCAGCGGTGTCAGCGTGTCCCCTGCATATCCCACCGCGACGCCGGCGGAGAAGTTGATCTCGCCGATCGGGCGGTTGGTATCGCGGTCGCGCAGATGGCGTGCCGCGATCGCGTCGCGCGCAGCCTCGATCCGGGCGAGCACCGCGGCCTCGTTCTCGGCCTCGAACAGAAGCGCGAACTCCTCGCCGCCGTAGCGCGCGACCGTGCACGCGACTTCGCGTTCGAGCATCTGCGCCACCAGTTTCAGCACACGGTCGCCGACCGCGTGACCGAAGCCATCGTTGACCCGCTTGAAATGATCGATGTCGCAGATCGCGAGTGCGACCGCAGTATCGGGGGGAAGCGCGGCGAAATGTTCGTCGAAGGCGCGACGGTTGAGCAGTTCGGTCAGCGGATCGGTCTGCGCGCTGGTGCGCGCCTCCTGCAATGCGGCGCGCAGTTCTGCGGTCTCGCTCTTCGCCTGTTCGAGTCGCGACTCGGCCTGGTGCACCCGCTCGATCATCGCCGCGGTCAGGTGCGAGATCCGCTCCACCCCGGCGTCCGGGCCTGAGCTGCGGATCACCTCGGCGGTTGCGGCGAGGTCGCGGCCGAAATGGTTGGTCTCGCTGTGGATTGATTGCAGCGTGTCGCTGAAATCCTCGATTTGCGCCAGCGTGCGCGCGACCAGTTCAATGTCGGGACCAGTGTCGCTGCCAAGGTCGCTGGGCGTTGCCGAGTCGGCTGCCGCCTCGACCGGTCCGTCGCGCACGAGTGCGAGGGCGGTGCTGATCGGCACGTTGGCCAGTCGCGCCACGTCGGCGGCGAGCAGGCGGACGCCGTCCGCCGCCAGCGCCTGCATTTCACGCGCACGCACGCCCAACGGATTGCAGACGACGTCGTAGGCGAAGGCGTAATTGGCGGGTTCCGGCCCCAACCGATGCTCGGCGAGGAAGGCGCCTACGGCCGCGAATACGCCTTGAGGCTCGCTGCCCGTACGCACGTTCCTTGCCCTTGATGCCACGCCACCCCCCAGCTGCGTTTGTTTCTGATCGTCCGGTTAGGACAGAAGAGCTAACATCTCGTGTCGCTTTCGCCGTCAATCCTTACGTTTTGTTGCGATCACGTAAGGAAGTGCGGAGGCGCCGTCAGCGATTGCCGAGCTGCTTGACCGCGGCAAGCGTCATCTGGACATGCTCGGCCGGGTTCATGTCGGAATGAACGAAGGCGATGCGACCGGTGCGATCGATCACGTAGCTGGTCCGGCTGGTGACGTTGCGCCCCTTGACCGCCTGACCGAGCGCCACGTCGTAGCCCGCGATCACGCGCGGCCCCGCGCTCGCCACCGCAAACTTGCCCGCGCACTCGCTCGACGAGAATTTCTGCAAGGTCGCGACATCGTCCGCGGACATGCCGATGACGTGTGCGCCCGCGGCCTCGAACTGCGGCACGGCTTGCGCAAAGGCGCGCGCTTCCGCGTTGCAGCCGCCGGTGAACGCGGCGGGAAAGAAGTAGAGCACGACCGGTCCGCGGCGCAGCTCCTTCGCCAGATCGACCGATATCACCTTGCCCGCCATCGCACCGCGCGTGGCGAACGCGGGTGCCTTGGCGCCGACCGCCAGCGTGGCGGCGGCGGGGAGTGCGGTGAGCGCGGCGGCGGCGGCGAGGGCGGTTATGAGAATGCGCATCGGTCGGGTCTCCTGTTCGCGCACATCCTAGCGCCGGCCTGCGCGCCGCGATAGGCACCGGCGCATGCCCGTACGCCCCGCCGACATCCAGCTCGCCCACCGCCTCGCCGACGCCGCGGGCGCGGTGATCCGGCCCTATTTCCGCAGCGCCGCCGGCGTGCGGCTGAAGGACGACAAATCGCCCGTCACGCTCGCCGATATCGAGGCGGAAGCGGCGATGCGCCGTATCTTAGACGCGGAGCGATCGGGCGACGGCATCGTCGGCGAGGAATATGGCGAGAAGCCGGGCGTGACCGGGCGCCGGTGGGTGCTCGATCCGATCGACGGTACGCGCAGCTTCACCGCCGGGCGCGCGATCTTCGGCACGTTGATCGCGCTGGTCGAGGATGGCTGGCCGGTGCTCGGCATCATCGACCAGCCGGTACAGCGCGAACGCTGGGTCGGCGTCGCGGGCCGCGCGACCGAGCTGAACGGCGCGCCCGCGCGCACGCGCGCCTGCGCCGCGCTGGAGGGCGCGACGATCGCGACGACCAGCCCGCACCTGTTCGCCGACGGCGATGTGCCGCACTACCTGTCGCTCGTCGCGGCGGTGAGCGGCAATGCACCGCGGCAAGGGCCGGTCTACGGTGGCGATTGCTACAACTATGGGCTGCTCGCATCCGGCCACCTCGACCTGGTGTGCGAATCGGGGCTCCAGCTGTACGATTTCGCTGCGCTGGTGCCGGTGGTGGAAGGCGCGGGCGGGCGGATGTGCGACTGGAACGGCGATCCGCTAACCGCGCAGAGTGCAGGCCACGTGCTCGCGATCGGCGACCCGGCGCGTACTGACGATGTGCTGGAGGCGCTGCGCAACGTCGCGCACGACCATGATCATGCGCATGACCATTAAGCCGGATTGAGCCGATCGCGCGGGTGCCGCGTTGTGCCGCGCATGACCGTCTCGACCCCGCCCCGCTACGCCTTTCGCGCGATCACCGATCGGCCCGACTACGACTGGCCCGGCGGCAAGCGGCTCGCGGTCTGGTTCGGCATCAACTACGAGGTATTCGAGTTCGGCAGCGGGATGGGCGCGGAGCTCGCCCCGGCGAAGAACCAGCCCGACGTGATGAACTACGCCTGGCGCGACTATGGCAACCGCGTCGGCGCATGGCGGTTGTTCGATCTGTTCGATCGGCTCGAGCTGCCCGCGACCGCGCTGATGAACGCCGACGTTATCGAGACCTGTCCCGGCCTCGCCGAGGCATGCGTCGCGCGCGGATACGAGATCGCGGCACACGGCGAGAGCAACGCAGAGGCGCAAGGCGAGGAGTCGCACGACGAGGAAGCCGCGCTGATCGCGCGCACCACTGATGCGCTCGCCGGCCTGGGCGAGCGGCCGACCGGGTGGCTGGGTCCGTGGATATCGGAGAGCCACGACACGCCCGACCTGCTCCACCAAGCGGGCTATCGCTACCTGCTCGACTGGGCGCACGATGATCAGCCGACGTGGCTGTCGACCGAGTCGGGCCGCATTGTGTCGGTGCCCTACTCGCAGGAGATCAACGACATTCCCGCGATCGTGGCACGCAACGGTGAGGCGGTGCAGTTCGCGGCGATGATCGAGGATGCGGTGGCACAGCTATTGTCGGAGTGCGACCGCCGCCCGCTGGTGCTGGGAATTGCGCTGCACCCCTACCTGATGGGGCAGGCGCACCGTGTGCCGCCGCTCGCGCGCGTGCTGGAGCAACTGCGCGAGGCGGACGACCAGCGCATATGGTGGACGACTGCGGGCGCGATTGCCGACCACGTGATCGAGCACGACCTGGGCGTGTGACGCCTAACGCACGCAGATACGCGTGCGCTCGTTCACCCAACAATTGCCGTCTCGCCGCACGGTGCCGAGCGGGTCCATCGCGTGATCGTCGCCCGGGTCGGCGTTCCACGTCGCAGTGGCGGTCGCGTCGGCGTCGTTGTCCTTCGTCACGACGGCGAAATGCGACTGCGCGGGCTTGCCGCTGTCCCAGGTGTTGAGCGTGTACTGGTCATCGCCCATCGGAAACACCTTGCAGCGGCCCGATACGAGCACGCGACCATCAACCTTGAAATAACAGTCGCGCGTCGTGGAGCGCGGGTTGGCGGTGTCGGTCGGCGATGCGCTCGGGCGTGGAGAGGGGGCGCTCACTGCGATCTGCGTTGCCCCATCTGACAGTACATCGGCTCGGGCAGTTGCAGGCTCGGGGTCGACCGAGGCGCGGCTGCTCGCAGCCACCTTGGGCGCGCCCTGCTGGTTGTTGGCGTTCGGCGAAGGGCTGCACGCAGCCGCCAAGGCAAGCAGGCCAATCGCTGGGAGCTGTTTCATCGCTCGTTTCCTCACTTGCCCGGCCTGTCAAAAAATGCCGAGGAACTTCTTGCGTTTCTTCGGTGCTGCTTGCCCGTCACCGACATCGTTGCGCGGATCACCTTTGATGGTGCGCTGCGCTGCCGCCGTCTTGCCCGCGAGCACGGGGCCGCACGCCGCGGCCTTCGCGTCGCCCGGATCGATGAAGGCGAGCAGCCCCGCGACGGGTGTCGCCAGCACGGCGAGGCCGAGTCCCGCGCCCGCGCGCGTCAGCAGCTGCGGCGTGATGACGCGCAGCGACGGGTCGGCGAACGTGCCCGCGATCCCGACCGGCGACTGGCCCGAGAACAGGCTGAACCGTTTCGAATCGGCGCGAAAGGCGAGGTCGACCGCCTCGGTGCGGAAGCTGAACCCGCCGCGTCCCAGCACGACGTTCTTGCTCGTGTCGATAAGGATCGGGTCCGCTGCCGCGACGCCGCCGCGCACGGTGAAGCCGATCAGCCCGCAGTTGATCCTGACCGGCTCCTTGAGCTCACCCGAGAACATCTTCTGCACGAAGGTGCCGATGTCGAGCTCGGCCAGTTCGGCGTTGCGCGTCCACAAGGTGCCGGCGGGAAGGACGAAGGCAATCCGCCCGCGCGCAGTGGCGAGCGAATCGTGGATCGTGTCGCCGCGCCCGGCCAGCCGGATGCGCCCGCGCACCGTGCCGCTCGTCCCCGCTTCCGCCACGCCCCAGCCGGCGAGCAGTCGCCCGAGCGGGGTCGGTGCCAGGCGGATGTCGTAGCGCACGTCGCTCGGGCGCGGGTTTGTGTCGAACACTGCGTCGGCGGACACATTGCCGCGGGCCATCGCGAACGTCAGCGGCGACAGCGTCAGCTTGCCGTTCGTCAGGTCGAGCGTCACGTCGACGTCGCTGATCGGTATGCGACGCGACTTGACCGTTCGGATCGTCCATTTCAGGTCGGCGTCGAAGCGCCGCATCGTCTCGACCGGGAGCGCCGCGTCGGGGAGCAGCCGCTGCGGCGCCGCGCCCGTCGCGGCGGCGGCGGCGGTCACGCCCTTGTCCGCGACGATGTCGGGGTTGAACCCGATGAACGGCGCCGCATCGACGATGTCGAGACTGCGCGTCGCCAGCTGCGAATCGAGGTGAAGCCGCGCGCCGTTGGTGATCGTCAGTCGCCCGGCGAGGTCGGTCGCGCCGGCAACGCCGGTGATCCGCGTGAAGCGGTATTCGTCGCCCGACTTCACCAGTTGTCCGCGCAGGCGATACGCCCGCGTGCGCGGCAGCGCCACGTCGATGATACCAAGCAGCGTCGACAGGTCGCGCCCGCGCGCCTGCACCGACAGCGGTACGCCTTCTATGTCGGCGAGGCTGGGGAGCGTGCCCGACACGTCCAGCGTGTTGCCCGCCGCACGCATCGTCGCGACCAGTTCGTTCTTGCCGCGGTTCACCGTCGCGTCGGGCGACAGCAGCCGCGCCGACACGGTGAACGGGGTCGAGCGGATCGTGCCCCCGCCGCGCACGCCCACCGCCTGCCCGATCCGCGCCTCGGTCGATCGGATCGTGTCGACGTCCAGGTCGGCGAGCAACCGCATCCGCGGGTCGCGGTAGCGTACCACCGTCCCGGCAATCGTCGCGCGGTCGATCCGCGGCAGCTCGAACGGCTTGCCGCCCTTTTTCTCGCTGAAGGTCCAGGTGTTCGTGTCGTGCGCCGCGTTCCATTCGAGGTCGAGCGCGCCATTGGTAAGGTCGAGCCAGTAGAGGCGACGGCGGCCGAAGATCAGCGACAGCGGCGCGACGCGCGTGTCGATTCGCTCGGCGGTGAACAGGTCGGCCTTCGTCGCCCAGTCGGGATTGGAGATGCGCAGCCGCTCGGCAAAGAATTTGATCTGGAACGGCGCGAAATACAGTTGGAAATCGCCGCCGACGCTCACCTGGCGGTGGACCATGCCGCCGACGACGCGCTCGAACGGATGCTTGAGGAAGCGCCCCTTGGTGATGAACAGCACCAGCCAGACGGCGACAATCGCGACGACGAGGCCGAGGAGGATGCGGCGGACGAGGTGACGCCGCCGCGGCGGCGCTCCGCGCGCGTCCTCGGCTGGGCTCTCGTCACCTGCGGCTGCCGCGGTCGTCATAACGGGAGCGCAACCGTCAGGCGCGGGCTTGGTTGCATGGTGCACGGGCGTTGCGTTCCGCCGGCAACGCGGCTAAGGCGCGCGGCTTCACGAGAGCGTGACGCTATGGACTGCCCGGCCAACTGGGGCTGCCGCGGCTGTCTGGTCACGTTCCAACCGAAAGGACCAAAATGCCCAAGCTCAAGACCAAGAGCGGCGTGAAGAAGCGCTTCAAGCTCACTGCCAGCGGACTGCTTAAGCACGGCGTCGCCGGCAAGCGCCACCGCCTGATCAGCCATAACGCCAAGTACATCCGCCAGAACCGCGGCACCAAGGTGCTGTCGAAGGCCGACACCGCGACGGTGAAGGCCTGGGCGCCGTACGGCCTCAAGTAAGCGGGAAGGTATTAGCATATGGCACGCGTCAAGCGGGGCGTAACCACTCGCGCCAAGCACAAGAACATTTTGGAACAGGCCAAGGGTTACCGCGGCCGTCGCAAGAACACGATCCGCGTCGCGCGGCAGGCGGTCGAGAAGGCCGGCCAGTACGCGTACCGCGACCGCAAGGTGAAGAAGCGCACCTTCCGCGGCTTGTGGATCCAGCGCATCAACGCCGGCGTCCGCGCCGAGGGGCTGAGCTACAGCCAGTTCATGCACGGGCTGAAGCTCGCCGGCATCGAACTGGACCGCAAGGTCCTGGCCGATATCGCGATGCACGAGGGCGAAGCCTTCTCCGCGATCATCGCGCAGGCGAAGGCCGCGCTGCCGGAGCAGCAGCAGGCCGCCTGATCGGGCATCACGGCTGACGAAAAAAGGCGTCGGTGGAGCGATCCACCGGCGCCTTCTTCGTTTTGGTGCTGTTGTCGCGCGGGAGAGTCGGACCAGGGGGTAGGGCAACTCTCCGGGGCAAGCGGTGCCTAGGTCGACTCAGCGCGCCTGTGACCCGCTGTCCTCCACCGCGCGGGCGCGGGCTTCGGTGGCGGCGTCGGCCGCTCCAGTGTCGAGGCCAGTATCGATCGGATTGGCCGCATTGGCGCCACCCTCGCTCGCCGCGGCCGACGCCGCCGCAGCATCGGCCGCATCCTGTCCACCCAGACCGCCGCCGCCGCCGGCGTCACCGCCCGGAGTGGCCCCGTCCTGATCGCGCAGCACCTGCGCCGCGGTCGTGTCGTCGCGCGCGTCGGTGCCGATCGTCTCGGGTGTGGCATTGGGCTCGGTCATCACCATCTCCTTGTTTTCAGGCGGCTTAACGAGCGGGATGGGCGGACGATCCGCGATCGGCTACACCGCGCTCATGTCCGCGCTGTCGATCATCGCCGCCGTTACGCTCTCCGCGCTCGCGATGACGCTGATCGTCGGGGTGCGCTATCTCGTTACCTCGGCGGGATTCGCGCTGGCGACGAAGTTGAGGCATCCCGGCCTTTACACCGGGCTTGACCCGCAGATCCGGCGCGAGATCTGGTGGAGCCTCGTATCCGCCGCGATCTACGGCATCCCCGCGGGCGTGCTCGCCTGGGGGTGGGAGCGACACGGCTGGACGCGCGTCTACCGCGACGTGCACGATTATCCGCTGTGGTATCTGCCGGTGTCGGTGCTCGCCTACCTGTTCCTGCACGACACCTGGTTCTACTGGACGCACCGCTGGATGCATCGGCCCGAGCCGTTCAAGCTGGCCCACGCGGTGCACCATGCCAGCCGCCCGCCGACCGCCTGGGCGGCGATGGCGTTCCACCCGATCGAGGCGCTGACCGGCGCTGTGGTAATTCCGCTACTGGTGCTCGCGATTCCGATCCACGTCGCAGCGCTCGGCTTGGTGCTGACGATCATGACCGTTATGGGTGTGACCAACCATATGGGATGGGAGGTTTTTCCCCGGTTCATGTGGCGGGGGATAGTGGGGCGCTGGCTGATCACGGCCAGCCATCATCAGCGTCACCACGAGCGGTACGGGTGCAATTATGGACTTTATTTCCGGTTCTGGGACCGGCTGTGCGGCACCGACGACGGCGTCGGCGACTTCGCGCGTGCACATGCCAGGGCGCGTGCGCGCAGCGATGCTGGCGGCAGCGGGATTGCTGCTGATCGGGGCGGCGCCGGTCGCGTCGCTTGATGTCGGGATCGATCACGTCCGCTCGGGCAAAGGCCTGCTGCGCGTCTGCCTGACTGCCGATCCGGAGAATTTTCCCTCCTGCGTCGACGACAAGGACGCGGTGACGCGCAACGTGCCGGCGGCCACGCACGGGCTGCGCTTTACCGGACTGCCGTACGGCACCTACGCGGTGGCGGTGATCCACGACGAGAACAGCAACGCGAAGCTAGATACCTTCGCCGGCATCCCGCGCGAGGGGTTCGGTTTCTCGCGCAATCCGCCGATCCGCTTCGGCGCGCCGCGCTTCGCCGCCGCGCGCTTCACGGTGCAAAGTGATGCACAGCGGCAACAGATCGGCATGCGCTACATGCTGTAGTACGCGGCAACGGACACAAACCCGTAAATGCTCGTTCACGCGGGAACTAGAAGGGGAAAATATCGTGTCCGTCGTCCGTCCCGCCGCCCGCGCGGCTTTTCGTTCCGCCTGCGTGGCGCTCGCCGGCCTGGTCGCGCTGCCCGCCGTGGCGCAGACCAACGACATCAACCCGAACGGGCCACCCGCGCCGCTGGTCACCGGCGACACGGTGACGGTCGCGGTCGCAGGCGCGTGGCTGCCCGATTACGAAGGCTCGAATGATTATTCGCTGACCCCCGGCCCGGCTGCGATCGGCACGGTCGGTGGCATCTCGTTCCAGGTGCTCGGCAACCGCGCCTCGGTGGATCTGATCGCCGACGCGCCGACGTCGCGCTGGGACTTCCAGGCCGGGCCGGTCGGGCTCGTCAACTTCAACCGCACCAGCCGCAAGGGCATCGACGATCCGCGCGTCAAGGCGTTGCCGACGACGTCGACCGCGCTCGAACTCGGCGGCTATCTCGGCATCGGCCGCACGGGGCTGATCACCAGCGATTACGACAAGCTGTCGGTCGCGGTCAGCTATCGCTACGACGTGACCGGCATCCACGACAGCGGCGTGCTCCAGCCCTCGGTCAGCTACTACACCCCGCTCAGCCTGAAATCGGCGGTGGGCATCTTCGCCTCGGCCGAGAAGGTCGAGCGCGCCTATGGCCGCACCTATTTCGACGTGCGCCCGCAGGATGTCGCGGCGAGCGGACTGCCCGCGTTCCGCACGCGCGGCGGGTGGAAGAATTACGTCGTCGGCTTCGCCGGTACCTACGCGCTGACCGGCGACCTTCTGCACGGGTTCAAGGTGATCGCGGGCGGCACCTACAAGCGCATGCTCAACGACTTCGGCGACACCCCGATCGTCAGCATCGCGGGATCGCGCAACCAGTGGTTGGGCGCGATCGGCATCGGCTACACCTTCTAAGATCACTGCCTGCCCGTCCGCGTTGCCGATCGGGCAGGCGTGAGCCTTCGTTTGCACCCGCGCGCGCCTGCGCCTATCGACGGCGGCGAGTCATCTGCGCGAAAGCTTCGCTGCGGCAGAGACGCGTGGACGTAGGTAGAAGGATGCAGGCGATGGGCGAAAGCGAACTGATCGGGGCGCTCGACGCACGGGTGAAGCGGCGCGAGGAGCGGCGCGCGTTCTTCGGCCAGGCGCTGGGTGCCGCCGCTTTGGGTGGTGCGATGCTGGCCGCCGGCCGCGCGGGCGCGCAGACCGCGACGCCGACCCCCACGCCCTCGCCGACCGCGACCTCCACGACGCCGATCCTGGGCCCGTCCGATTACCTGAACTTCGCGCTCAACCTCGAATATCTCGAGGCGAACTTCTACGCCTTTGCGACCACCGGCGCGGCGATCGTCTCGACGCTGCAAGGCGGCGTCGTCACCGCGGGCGTGCAGGGCGCGGCGACCGGCGGACGCGCGGTCAACTTCACCGATCCCGTCGTGGCGCAATATGCGCGCGAGATCGCGGCGGACGAACTCGCCCACGTGACGTTCCTGCGCTCCAGCATCGGGGCGCTGACGGTTGCGCAGCCCGCGATCGACCTGAGCCCGGCCGGCGCCTTCACCACCGCGGCGCGTGCCGCCGGGCTGGTGGGCGGGAGCGCGACCTTCGACCCGTATTCCAGCGACGAGAACTTCCTGCTCGCCTCGTTCCTGTTCGAGGATGTCGGCGTCACCGCCTACAAATCGACCACCGCGTTGCTCACCTCAACGCTGCGCGAGGCGGCGCAGGGTATCCTGGCGACCGAGGCCTATCATGCCGCGATGATCCGTGGGACCTTGTACCGCAAGGGGATCCAGACGCCGTCGCTCGGCCTGATCGAGGCGGCGCAGAAGATCTCGGACGCGCGCGACACGCTCGACGGCAGCGTGACCGAGAACCTGACGCTCGGCTACGCCCCCGACGACGATCAGGGGATCACGCCGACGACCAACGCGGCGGGCGAGACGGTGTCGAACATCGTCCCGCTCAACAGCAACGGCCTTGCCTACAGCCGGACGAGCGACCGCGTGCTCAACATCCTGTATCTCAACCGGGCAGCAGTGACCTCGGGCGGGTTCTTCCCCGCCGGCGTCAACGGCGCGATCAAGACCAGCGCCGCCGCGACCTGACGCGGCGCCTGTCTGCACCTGTCCGATCCTTCTCGCATAAAGTGTCCCGATCCCATGACCGACCTCATGACCGATCCCGAAGTCGCCAACACGATCCTCACCGCTTCGGCCGAGCGCCGGGCCGAGCGTCGCCGCTTCATCAAGCTGGCGAGCGGCGGCGTTGCGGTGGCGGGCGGGCTGACGCTGCTCGCCGCCTGCGGTGGCGGGGACAGCAATCCCGCACCGTCGCCGACACCGACGCCCTCACCGACACCGTCGGCGAGCAGCATCGCGGCCGAGGTCGACGTGCTCAACTTCGCGCTCCAGCTCGAATATCTCGAGGCGCAATTCTACGCTTACGCCGCGACCGGCGCGGGGCTGCCGGCGAATTTGCTGTCGGGCACGGGGACGCAGGGGGCCGTGACCGGCGGGCGCCGCGTCACCTTCACCGATCCGGTGGTTGCCGCCTACGCGCGCGAGATCGCGGCGGACGAGGTCGCGCACGTGACGTTCCTGCGCTCGGTGCTTGGCAGTTCGGCAGTGGCGATGCCCGCGATCAACATCGACGGCAGCGCGTCGGGCGCGTTCAGCACCGCCGCGCGCGCCGCCGGGCTGATCGGCGCGGGCGCGGCGTTCGACCCCTACGCCAGCGACGAGAACTTCCTGCTCGGCGCGTTCATTTTCGAGGATGTGGGCGTCACCGCGTACAAGGGCGCGTCGGCGACGCTGATCTACACCGCGGGCTATCAGGAAGTGACCGCCGGGCTGCTCGCAGCGGAGGCCTATCACGCCGGCCTGATCCGCACGACGCTCTACCAGAAGGGGCTCGCCACGCCGAGCTTGCGCACCAGCGCCGACGCGATCTCCAACGCGCGCGACGTGCTCGACGGCGTGCAGGCGCCGACCGCTACGCCGACGCCGACGCCGACGCCCAGCCCCACACCGACCTCGACCGCGACCGGATTGCCGACCGGCGTCGACAGCCGCGACCTCGATCAGGGGATCACCGGCACGTCGACCGTGTCGAACATCGTGCCCGCCGACGCGAACGGCATCGCGTTCAGCCGGACAGTCGGACAGGTGCTCAACATCGCGTTCCTCAACAATGCGGCGGTGACGAGCGGCGGCTTCTTCCCCGCGGGGGTCAACGGCAATCTGAAGACCAGCGCCAAGAGCAACTGAGGCGCGAGCGCCTTGGTCGATCGTAGATTGACCAAGAGTCGCTGCGGCGGCCAGCGGTGCCGCCCGGCACCGTCTGACGACGTGATGGCTGTCGGTGCGCTCGACCATCGCGCGGCCTCACTCCTAACGCCGAATAACCCTTTCCCTCGCTCGCCTCGCGCGCCTATACTCGCTCCATCCCCGGGGGACCGCTGAGGCGGTTGAGAGGGGGGCGCCAAAGCCCCCGACCCGCTGAACCTGATCCGGCTGACACCGGCGTAGGGAGTGGAGCGGCGACCAGTCAGGCCACCGATCCTCTCCCGTCCAAGGAGAGTGAAGCGCATGGCAGATATTCAGGCCCGCAGCGAAATCGGCGTCACCACCGGCGCGATCCGCGGTTCCCGCAAGATCCACGTCGGACCACTCGGCGTGGCGATGCGCGCGATCGACCTCGACCCCTCGTGCGGCGAGCCGCCGCTCAACGTCTATGACACGTCCGGGCCGTACAGCGACCCGAACGCGCGGATCGACATCATGGCGGGCCTGCCCGCGCTGCGCCGCGACTGGATCATGGCTCGCGGTGACGTAGAAGCGTATGACGCGCGCGAAATCCGCCCCGAGGACAACGGGCAGCTCGGTCCCGACCGCTCGGGCGGGGTGCAGCCGTTCCCGAACGTCAACAAGCGACCCTTGCGCGCGAAAGCGGGCGCGAACGTCAGCCAGATGCACTATGCGCGCCGCGGCATCATCACGCCCGAGATGGAATATGTCGCCACCCGCGAGAATCTCGGCCGCGAGATGCTCAAGGAATACGTTCGCGACGGCGAGAGCTTCGGCGCCGCCATCCCCGATTACGTAACGCCCGAGTTCGTCCGCGACGAGGTGGCGCGCGGCCGCGCGATCATCCCCAACAACATCAACCACCCCGAAACCGAGCCGATGGCGATCGGCCGCAATTTTCTGGTCAAGATCAACGCCAACATTGGCAATTCCGCGGTTGCGTCGAATGTGGCGAGCGAAGTCGACAAGCTCGTCTGGGCGATCCGCTGGGGCGCGGACACGGTGATGGACCTGTCGACAGGCCGCAACATCCACGACACGCGCGAGTGGATCATCCGCAACTCGCCCGTGCCGATCGGCACCGTGCCGATCTATCAGGCACTGGAAAAGGTCGGCGGCATCGCCGAGGAGCTGACGTGGGAAATCTTCCGCGACACGCTGATCGAGCAGGCGGAGCAGGGCGTTGACTATTTCACCATCCACGCCGGCGTCCGCCTGCCCTACGTGCCGCTCACGGCGAAGCGCGTCACCGGCATCGTCAGCCGCGGCGGCTCGATCATGGCGAAATGGTGCCTGGCGCACCACAAGGAGAGCTTCCTCTACGAACGCTTCGACGAAATCACCGAGATCATGAAGGCGTATGACATCGCCTACTCGCTCGGCGACGGCCTCCGCCCCGGCGCGATCGCCGATGCCAACGACGAGGCGCAGTTCGCCGAGCTGTATACGCTCGGCGAACTCACCAAGCGCGCCTGGGAGCAGGACGTGCAGGTGATGATCGAGGGCCCCGGTCACGTACCCATGCACAAGATCAAGCAGAACATGGAAAAACAGCTGGAGGCGTGCGGCGAGGCGCCCTTCTACACGCTCGGGCCGCTGACCACCGACATCGCGCCCGGTTACGACCACATCACCAGCGGCATCGGTGCCGCGATGATCGGTTGGTACGGCACCGCGATGCTCTGCTACGTCACGCCCAAGGAGCATTTGGGCCTGCCCGACCGCGACGACGTCAAGGTCGGCGTCGTCACCTACAAGCTCGCCGCCCACGCCGCCGATCTGGCGAAGGGGCACCCGGCCGCCAAGATGCGCGACGACGCGCTGTCCCGCGCCCGCTTCGAGTTCCGCTGGCGCGACCAGTTCAACCTTTCGTTGGACCCGGAGACGGCCGAGCAATATCACGACCAGACGCTGCCCGCCGAAGGCGCCAAGACCGCGCACTTCTGCTCGATGTGCGGGCCGAAATTCTGTTCGATGAAGATCACCCAGGAGGTGCGCGACTTCGCGGCGAAGCAGAACGCGCCTGTCGAGACGTTCGTCGCGGCGGGCGACGCGGAAGCCGGCATGGCTGAAATGAGCGAGCGTTTCCGCGAGAAGGGTGGGGAGGTGTACCTGCCGGCGGAGTAAAGGGTGAGCGGCCCCGTGCAGGTGCGCGGGGCTGCTGCATTACACGCTTACGGGCACTCAGGCAGACTGAGCAGATTGTTCGGCTGCTCGCCATCGTTCTGGGTCTTGAGGTACTTGTTGCCGGCCGCGCTGCGCGCGACGATTACCCAGACGCTCTGCCCGCCCGCATAGACGTAGAAACGCCATGTGCCGCGCTCGATCGCGTCGATCGCCTGCTGTTGCGTGAGCGTCCACGGTGTTGGTGATCGTCCGCCGACATGGGAGATGCGCTCGTGCGCGCTATATCGGTTCGTCTTATTGATGCACTCGATCTGAGCTGTTTGCGTCATGTCCACACTCCAACGATCCGCGCGCAGGTGCCTGCGACGGTTGATCCAAGAGCGGAGGTCCACTAAGTCCCGAGCGCTGACCAAAGCACTTGAGGGGGTGGGCACCTGCCTCCTCCGATTAGGGTCGCTGCTCAAAGCAGCGGCCCTAATTTCGTTTGGGCTGACGTTAGACACATCGCTGCGCCTAGCGTCAGCCATCCCCGCTGAGCCGGGGGAGTTTCCTTTCCACCCTCGCCCACTTTATCGAATACGGGGCTATCCCGGCGGAACCGGGCGAGTCTGAGTGGTTCCTAACTAGTAAATCAGGCATGACTACTTGGCAACCCTCCCTAGAAACCCACCCTCTACCACTATATCTAATACGTTACGATAAATACCCGATTGAACCTTTCTGTTCCGAAATCGACGTGAACGCGTAGCCGGCAGCTTACGCTTTCTGGCTGGTAGGAGTGAGGCAGGCTTGAGAGAAGGGTAAGTCGACGCTTCGCGTCGCTGGCCGGGCGTGTTGCTGGTAGCGAAATAGCGCCGCTATTTCGCGGCAACACGCTGGAGCGGGCGAAGGGATTCGAACCCTCGACCCCAACCTTGGCAAGGTTGTGCTCTACCCCTGAGCTACGCCCGCTCTGGCGTCTTCGGATCGGTCGGCGAGAAGCCGTTCCGATCGGGGAGCGGCGCCACTAGCATCGCCCCCGGGGGTCGGCAATAGCCAATTTCGCGCGCTCGCCACTTTTTGCGCGGGAAGGGGCCGCGGCGGGCAACTGATCGGCTCACCTCGATTGACCGCGATCAACCTGACCGATACCCGCCTGTAGCCATGACCGCCCCGACCATCCTGCTCGTCGAGGACGATCCGTCGCTTCGCATGCTGACCGCGCGTGCGTTGCAGGAGAACGGCTTCCTCGTCCGTCCCGCCTCCGCCGCGCCCGAGATGTGGCTCGCGCTGGAAAACGGCCCCGTCGACCTCGTGCTGCTCGACATCATGCTGCCGGGCACCAGCGGCATCGACCTGTGCCGTACGCTCAGGCAGAAAAGCGATGTGCCGATCATCTTCATGTCGGCGCGCGCGAGCGAGACCGACCGCGTCGTCGGGCTGGAGCTGGGCGCGGACGATTACATCGCCAAGCCGTTCGGCACGCGCGAGCTCGTCGCGCGCGTCCGCGCGGTGCTGCGCCGCCCGCCGATGGACCGGCTGGCGGGCAACGCCGAGCAGGGCGTGCTGACCTTCGACGGGTGGACCATCAACCTGCCCAGGCGTGAGCTGACCAGCCCCACGGGCGCGATCGTCGACCTGACCGGCGCGGAGTTCGACCTGCTGGTGGTGCTCGCCGACCACGCGCAGCGCGTGATCGCGCGCGAGCGGCTGATCGAATTGTCGCGCACACGGCTGGGCGACAGTTCCGACCGCTCGATCGACGTGCTGGTCAGCCGGCTGCGCCGCAAGCTGGGCAGCGCAGGGACCCCCGCTCCGATTGTCACCGTGCGCGGCGTCGGCTACATGCTGAACGTCGCGGTCGAGCGCCAGTAAGCGCTTGCGGCTGCTCCGGCGCCCGGCCTTCGGGCTGCTCGGGCAGGTCGTCGCGATCCTGCTCATCACGCTGCTGATCGAGTTCGGCGCGAGCACGATCCTGTACGAGCGCGCCAGCGGGTTCGCGGTGCGCGACGACGAGGCCAATCGGCTGGCCGAGCATCTGGTGATCAGCCGCCGCCTGCTCGCCGAGCGTCCGCCGCAGGGGCGCAGCACGATGGCGGCCGAGCTGACCACCGACCGCTACGCGCTTACCTGGTCGCCGACGCCGCACCCGACGCCGCGGATCGCTCCCGCGCTCGACGAGATGCAGCGCCAGGTGCTCGAATGGGAGCCGAGCCTGCAGAACGCCAATCTGCAATTGCGGCTGCTGTCGCCCGGGCGCCGCTCGGTGGTGACGGGGGGCATGCAGCTGGCGGACGGCAGCTGGGTCTATTTCCGCACCCTGGCGCCGATCGGCGGGATCAGCTTCGCCGCCGAACGGATCGCACTGGCGCTGATCCCGGCGATTGCGCTGATGGTGCTGGCGGGGGTCGCACTCCGGCGCAGTTTCCGCCCGCTTCGCATGCTCGCCGCCGCCGCCGACCGAGTCGGGCACGGCGCGGTCGAGCCGGTCGAGGTCGACGGTCCCGGCGAGGTGCGCCGCGTCATCAGCGCGTTCAACGACATGCAGGAACGCATCCGCGCGCTGATTGCGGGGCGGACGCAGGCGCTCGCCGCGGTCGGCCACGACCTGCGCACGCCGCTCGCACGGCTTCATCTGCGCACCGAAGCATTGCCGCGCGACGACACGCGCGAGGCGATCCTCCACGACGTCGCCGAGATGGAGGCGATGATCACCTCGCTGCTCGCGTTCCTGGGCGGAGCCGAGCCCGAGGCGCCGTCGATGGTCGACCTGGCGGTCTTGTGCGAGACGGTGATCGACGACGCCGCCGATCGCGGGGCCGACGCGGTGTACGAAGGGCCGGACCACCTCGAGCTTCGTGTCCGCCGGTTGTCGATCAAGCGCGCGATGACCAACCTGGTCGAGAATGCGCTCCACTACGGCAACAGCGTCACGCTGACGCTCGCGCGCGAGGGGACGGGCGTGGTGATCCGCGTCGTCGACGACGGCCCCGGCATCCCCGAGGACAAGCTGCGCGAGGTGCTCGAACCCTTTGTCCGGCTCGACCCCGCGCGCGGGCGCGACACGGTCGGTTTCGGGCTCGGCCTTTCGATCGTCGCAAAGGCAGTGGCGGACGAGGGCGGCACGCTGACGCTGTCGAACCGAGCGGAAGGCGGGCTGGAAGCATGCATCAGCCTGCCGGACACACAACGACACAGCGACACACAATAACACAGGTGCGCCGAGCGGCAGCAACGCCCGGTTGATACTCGTTCACATTCGAAAAGGATGGGGAGAGTCGCTGGTGGCTTGTGGTCGTGCTCGCAGTGCCGGTGTCGTCCAGGGGGCGGCGCGATGAAACACGAAGTGATCGCCCGGCCCGGCGTGTCGGTCCCCTCCCGCCAGTTCTTCGCGCGTGACCTGACCGCGTCGATCGTCGTCTTCCTGGTCGCGATGCCGCTGTGCATGGGGATCGCGGTCGCCTCGGGCGTGTCGCCGGAAAAGGGGCTGATCACCGGCATCATCGGCGGCATCGTCGTCGGCATGCTCGCGGGCTCGCCGCTCCAGGTCAGCGGCCCCGCCGCGGGCCTCGCGGTCATCGTCTACGAACTGGTGCGCGATCAGGGGCTGAGCGCGCTCGGGCCGATCCTGCTGCTCGCCGGCGCGATCCAGCTGGCGGCGGGCATCTTCCGCCTCGGCGGCTGGTTCCGCGCGATCTCTCCGGCGGTGGTGCACGGCATGCTTGCGGGGATCGGCGTGCTGATCGTCGCCGGGCAGTTCCACGTCCTGTTCGATGCCAAGCCGTTGCCGAGCGGATTGCAGAACCTGTCGGCCGCGCCCGCGCGGCTGTTCGGCCTGTCGCCGTTCGATCTGCAGGCGACCGAGATCGCGTTCGGCATCGGCCTCGCCACGATCGCGGCCATGCTGGCGTGGGAGAAGTTCCGTCCCGCCTCGCTGCGGCTGCTGCCCGGCGCGCTTGTCGGCGTGCTGACCGGCACGCTGCTGGCGGTCGTGCTCGGGCTCGACGTGGCGCGGGTGCAGGTGCCGGCGTCGATCACCGCCGCGATCGCGCCTCCCGCCGCCGGCTTCTGGTCGCAGTGGCTCGACCCCGCGATCCTGACCGCCGCGCTCGCGATCGCGTTCATCGCCTCGGCCGAGACGCTGCTGTCGGCGGCCGCGGTCGACAAGATGCACGACGGCGTGCGCACCGACTATAACAAGGAGCTGCGCGCGCAGGGCGTCGGCAACATGCTGTGCGGCCTTGCCGGATCGCTGCCGATGACGGGCGTGATCGTGCGCTCCTCCGCCAACGTGCAGGCAGGTGCTGCGACGCGCGCGTCGGCGATCCTGCACGGCGCCTGGATCCTAGGCTTCGTGGCGCTGTTGCCGTGGCTGCTGCGCGAGATCCCGATGGCGGCACTGGGCGCGATCCTGGTCGTCACCGGTTTTCGTCTCGTCAGCCTCGACCACGCGCGTCACCTCGCACGCGACCACGGCCTGCTGCCGGTGCTGATCTGGGCGGCGACGCTGATCACCGTCGTCACCACCGACCTGTTGACCGGCGTGCTGGTCGGCATCGCGCTCACCACGCTGGAGCTGGTCCCGCACCTCAGCCGCCTGCGGCTGCGCGTGGTGGAGGGCGGCGATGCGGATCGTCACGCAATCGCGCTGAATGGCACCGCGACGTTCCTGACGCTGCCGAAGCTGTCCGACACGCTCGACCGCGCACCCGCGGGGACGCCGGTCGCACTCGACGTATCGGGGCTGCGCGCGGTCGACCACACCAGCGCGGAGATGCTGCGCGACTGGTTGCAGCGGCGCCGTCAGGCGGGCGGCAGCGTCGACGTGACGGGTGCGAGTGGCCGGATTGCCACGCTCACCGCGGCGACGGCGCACTGATCCACATTGCCGCTTGATGTGAAGGGGAACGCCCGATAGCTTCCCCTTCGCAGGTGCAGCACTGCCCGCCCGATCGATGATAATCCACGGGTGAGAGCGACGCGTACCGGCAAGCAGGAGGAGCCTCTACAACAAGGAGGTTCCGATGAAGTACGTTCTGTTATCCGCGCTGGCGCTTTCCGCCGTCGCAACCCCTGCGCTGGCGCAGGAAACCGCCCCGCCCAAGCCCGTCACCGTGTCGGGCAGCGTCGCCTTGCTGACCGATTACCGCCTGCGCGGCGTGTCGCAGACCGACAAGGAAGGCGCGATCCAGGGCGGGATCACCATCACGCACGAGAGCGGACTGTACGGCGGCGCTTGGGCGTCGAACCTCGCAGGTTGGGGCACGTTCGGTGGCTCCAACATGGAGCTCGACCTGATCGGCGGTTATAAGGTGCCGATCGGCGGCGGCGCGGCGCTCGACGTCGGTCTGACGTGGTACATGTATCCCGGCGGTGCATCGAAGACTGACTTTGCCGAGCCGTTCGCCAAATTGTCTGGGACGGTCGGCCCGGCGACGGTTCTGGTCGGCGTCGCCTACGCGCCCAAGCAGGAAGCGATCGGCAAATGGTACAATTCCGCCGCCGATTACGCGACCGGCATTCCCAATCGCCCGAACAAGAAGAACGACAATCTTTACCTGTGGGGTGATGCCGCCGCCGCAATCCCGACGACGCCGGTGACGCTCAAGGCGCATCTGGGCTACTCGAAGGGCAACTCGGGTCTCGGGCCGAACGGTACCAGCCCTGCGCCAACCGGCGAATATGTCGACTGGCTGCTCGGCGCCGATCTCGCCATCCCGGGAACGCCGCTGACGCTCAGCGCAGCCTATGTCGACACCGACATCTCAAATCGCGAATCGGCTTACCTGAAGCCAAATTTCGCCAGCACGAAGAACGGCAGTTCGATCGCGGGGTCGACCGCATTGTTCTCGATCAGCGCGGCATTCTGACGCGACGCGTCACGAACGAGCAGGGGCGGGGGTTTGTATTCCCTCCCGGGAGGGGGGTTTGTATCCCCGTCCCCGATCCCACATAAGGGCCGCACGCGAACAGGAGCAGCCCTTGGCGACGTTAGGCATGTCACCGGCCGAGAAAGAGGCCATTCAAACTTTCCGATCGGACGTCGTCGAACCGTCGATGACGAAGCTGGTGATCATCGATTTCTGGGCCGAATGGTGCGGGCCATGCAAGGCGCTGACCCCCGTGCTCGAAAAGGTCGCCGCCGCTTACGCGGACAAGGGCGTCGTGCTGGCGAAGGTCGACACCGACAAGAACCCGTTCATCGCCGCGCAATTCCAGATCAAGTCGATCCCGACCGTCTACGCGATGTTCCAGGGGCAATTGGTCGCCGACCTGACCAGTGCGCGCACCGAATCGCAGCTGCGCACGATGCTCGACCAGCTGCTGCGTCAGCTGCCGATCCAGGGCGAGGCGCAGTCGCAGGAGGCCGAGCTCGAACCGCTCGTCCAGATGGGCGAGGAGGTGCTGGCGAGCGGTGACGCGGAACGCGCGCTGTCGATCTTCGACCAGCTGGCCGAGATAGCGCCCGAGCATCACGCGGTCGTCTCGGGTCGGGTCCGCGCGCTCGTGGCGCTTGGGCTGACCGACGAGGCCGAGGCGATGATCGCGGCGCTGCCCGACGATCTGGCGAAGCTGCCCGACATCGAGCGCGCGCGCGCCGCGCTGGCGCTCGCCCGCTCCGCGCCCGCGGTCGACGACCTCGCCCCGCTCGAGGCCGCGGTCGCGGCGAACCCGGACGATCACCAGGCGCGCTTCGACCTCGCCAACGCGCAGATGGCGGCGGGCAACCGCGATGCCGCCGCCGATGGCTTCCTCCACATCACCGCCGCCGATCGCGCGTGGAACGAGGGGGCGGCCCGCGCGCAGCTGCTCAAGCTGTTCGAGGTCGTCGGCCTCGAGGACCCCTGGGTGTCGGCGCAGCGCCGCCGGCTATCGGCGATCCTGTTCGGATGACGCGCACGCGGCTCTCGATCTTTCCGCTGCCGGGCGCGCTGCTGTTCCCCGGCATGCACCTGCCGCTCCACATCTTCGAGCCGCGCTACCGTGCGATGGTCTCGGACGCGATGGCGCGCGACCGCCGCATCGGCATGATCCAGCCGCGCCCCGACAGCGATCCGCAGGATCCCGATCTGTTCGACATCGGCTGCGTCGGTCGGATTGCCGAGTTCGAGGCGATGGAGGACGGGCGCTACAATCTGATCCTCGAAGGCGTTGCGCTGTTCCGCGTCACCGATGAGCTCGATGTCTCGACCGCGTTCCGCCAGGTCGAGGCCGAGCTGCTGCCGGTCGAGGACGACCAGACGCTGGCGCTGGGCGAGCGCTCGTCGCTGGAGCTGGAGTCGAAGCGCTTCGCCGAAGCGCTCGGCTACGCAGTCGACTGGGAATCGGTCGGGCGGTTGGACGACGCCGCGCTGGTCAACGGCGTTGCGCAGATCGCGCCGTTCGACGTCGCGGCAAAACAGGCGCTGCTCGAGAGCAAGGGGATCTCGGCGCGCTGCGAACTGCTGGTCCAGTTAATGCAGTTCTTCGGTCGGCACGACGGCGACGAGCGGGTGACGCTCCAGTGACCCGCACCGCCGGCACGGAGGGGTTCGATCCCTGGTTGCTCGGCAAGCTCGTCTGCCCGGTGACGCGCACGCCGCTACGCTACGATCACGCGGCGGGCGAACTGGTGTCGGAGGCCGCGGGACTCGCTTACCCGATCCGCGACGGGATAGCGGTCATGCTGGTCGAGGAAGCGCGGCCGCTCTAACGCGCCCGCCGATCAGACCGCCAGCTTGGGAAACCCGGCGCGGAATGCCGCAACCTTGGGCTTGTCCCACGTCACGATATACGGATGCGTCGGGTTCCGGTCAAAGAAGTCCTGGTGATATGCCTCCGCCGGGAAGAAGGCGCCGCGTTCCAGCTTGGTCGCGATCGCGCGCGGAAAGGCGCGGGCCTGGCTCAACTGACGGATGTAGGCCGCGGCGACACGTGCCTGATCGGGCGTCTGCGGAAAGATCGCCGAGCGATAGCTGGTGCCGCTGTCGGGCCCCTGCCGGTTTACCTGCGTCGGGTCGTGCGCGATCGAGAAATAAACGCGCAGCAGCGTCGCGTAGCTGACCTGTCGCGGATCATAGCTGATGCGGATCGCCTCTGCGTGGCCGGTCGTCTCGCTGCTGACCGCGGCATAGTTCGCGGTCGCGCGGGTGCCGCCGGCGTAGCCCGCGGTCACCGACTTCACGCCGCGCACATGCTCGAACACCGCTTCCATGCCCCAGAAGCATCCGCCGGCGAGCACCGCGGTCTGCATTCCCTTGGCGGCGGGCACGTCCACGGCCGCAGCGGGGATCGGCACCGCGCGCTCGGCTTGGGCAGTCCCACATGCGCTGAGCATCAGCGCGGCGGCGAGGAGGGGGCGAAATGTCATGAAACTGATATAGGTCAGCGACTTGCGCGCTGCCAGAGGTCAGCGCGTCGCGTGGATCGGAGCCGGCTGGACCACGTGCGCGCCCGATTGCGCCACGGCCTCGGGCTGGAGCGCGAACAGGCCAGCCGCGCCAACGGCGAACCCACCGGCGAACTGCCAAAAGAAGCTGGTCTTGAACAGGCGAAGCATCGTGAACATCCTGCTGCGAACCGCCCGCCCGTCCGTCTCGAACGCGCGTCGCGGCACTGGTTTCCGTCTACCGTGGCTTTAGGTGAGCGAGGATGAACCGACGCTGGTTCACCCGTTCATCTGCCAGCGATATACGGGCGCCAGACACCCGCGGATACAGCAACAATCGAAAGAGATCGTTTACGCGATCGCGCTGATCGCCCGCGTCAGCGGAGCGCGGCGCAGGCCTGCTGGATACGGGTGCACGCCTCGCGCAGCAGCGCTTCGGACGTCGCGTAGCTGATCCGCATCGCGGGCGAGAGGCCGAAGGCGACGCCCTGCACCGCGGCGACGCGCGCATCGTCGAGCAGGTAGCCGACGAAATGACTGTCGCTCTCGATCCGCTGGCCCTTGGGCGTCATCTTGCCGATCACGCCCGCGACGCTCGGGTAGACGTAGAACGCACCCTCGGGCGTCGGGCAGGTGATGCCGTCCGCTTCGTTGAGCATGCCGACCACCAGGTCGCGCCGCGCCTGGAATGCGCGCGCCCGCTCAGCCAGGAACGACTGGTCGCCCGTCAGCGCGGCGACCGCGGCGGCCTGCGCGATCGAGCACGGGTTGCTGGTCGACTGCGACTGCAGCTTCGCCATCGCCTTGATCAGCCACGGCGCGCCGGCGGCGAAGCCGATCCGCCACCCGGTCATCGCGTACGCCTTCGAACAACCGTTCACCGTCAGCGTGCGCTCGTAGAGCGACGGGCAGGCTTCGGCGATCGTGGCGAAGCGGAAATCGTCGTAGACGATGTGCTCGTACATATCGTCGGCGAACACCCACACGTGCGGGTGGCGTTCCAGCACCGCGCCCAGTGCCTTCAACTCGTCGACGGTATAAGCAGCGCCCGTCGGGTTCGACGGCGAGTTGAGGATCACCCACTTGGTCCGCGGCGTGATCGCGCCCTCCAGCATCTCGGGCGTCAACTTGTAGCCGTATTCCGCGCCCGCGGGCACGACCACCGGGGTGCCGCCCGCGAACTGGACGACATCGGGGTAGCTGACCCAATAGGGCGCTGGGATGATGACCTCGTCGCCCGCCTCCACAGTCGCGACTAGCGCATTGAACAAAGTGTGCTTGCCGCCGACGTTCACGCTGATCTGCGGCGGTGTATAGGTCAAATTGTTGTCGCGCGCGAATTTGGCGACGATCGCTTCCTTCAACTCGGGCGTGCCGTCGACGTTGGTGTACTTCGTTTTGCCATCGCGGATCGCCTGGATCGCGGCTTCCTTGACGAACTCGGGCGTGTCGAAATCGGGCTCGCCCGCGCCCAGCCCGATCACGTCGACGCCGGCGCGCTTCAGCTCCATCACGCGGCTGGTGATCGCGAGCGTCGGCGAGGGCGAGATGCGATCGAGCGCGGCGGAGGTCTTCACAGGCGTTACCCTTCCTGTACGGAAAATGCGTGCGCGCCTATGGAACGCGCACGCTTATTTCGCAACCGCGGGATGGCCGGTGACCAGCCTCGCGGGCATCAGGCCACGCAGCGCGTTGCCGAGCAGGAACCCGTCAGCGAGGTCGTCGCGGCGCAGCACCGCCTCGCGCGCGCGTCCGGTCGCCAGCAATTCCGCGCGCAGCACACCCGGCAGCAGCGGGCCCGCCGGCGGGGTCAGCAGCACGCCGCCGCGTTCGACGAACAGCGAGGTATAGCTCCCCTCGGTCAGCGTGCCGTCGGGGGCAACGAAGACCACCTCGTCGCATCCGCTCGCGCGCCTGGCCGTGTCGTAGAAGGCGCGATCGCTCGTCTTGTGGCGCAGTCGCCAGTCGGCGGGCGAGACCGGCAGCGGCACCACCGCGACCCTCAAGGGCGTCATGGGCGAAGCCGGCAGCGGTGACACCTGGATCGCCAACGCGCCGCTCTTCGCCAGCAGCATCCGCACGCGCGCCGGCTCGCGCAGGCGGAAGGTCGCGGCCTGCAACTCGTTACGCGCGTCGTGACGGTCGAACGCGAAGCCGAGCGCGGCGGCGCCGTCCTTCACTCGCGACAGATGCCGCTCGATCAGCGTGATCCCCTCCATCGGGTCGAACGCCATCGTCTCGATCAGGTCGAAGCTGCGTTCGCCGCGGGAGAGGAAAGTGCCCTTTGCCAGCGCCTCGTCCCATTCCGCCACGGCGGTCGAATCGGCGACGATCCCGCCGCCCAGCCCGATCGTCGCGCCCGTGCCGTCCGCTGACAGCGCCAGCGTGCGAATTGCGACGTTGAACATCGCGTCGCCGTTCGCGTCGATCCGCCCGATCGCGCCGGTGTAGAGGCCACGGGCGTCCGCCTCGATCCCGTCCAGCGCCTGGATAGCCCGGACTTTAGGCGCGCCGGTGATCGACCCGCACGGGAACAGCGCCGCCAGCACGTCGACCGCGTCAACGCCTGCCGCTCTTGTCGCAGTGACGGTGGAGGTCATCTGGTGGACGGTCGGATAACGCTCCAGCGCGAACAGCTCGGGCACCGCGACGCTGCCCGCCACCGCGACACGCGACAGGTCGTTGCGCATCAGGTCGACGATCATCAGGTTCTCGGCACGCTGCTTGGGATCGCTCGCCAGCGCGGCGGCAGCGGCGGCGTCGGCGTGGCGGTCGGGCAGGCGCGGCGCGGTGCCCTTCATCGGGCGGCAGGTGAGGCGATCGCCCTCCAGCGCGAAGAACAATTCGGGCGAGAAAGACAGGAACGTCGCCTCGCCCGTCGCGACGATCGCGCTCCACCCGCCGCGCGTCGCCGCGCGCAGCCTTGCATAGAGCGCGAGCGGATCACCCGCGACCGCCAGGTCGGCGCGAAAGGTCAGGTTTGCCTGATACAGATCGCCCGCCGCGATCAGCGCCTGCACGCGCGCGAACATCGCGTCATACTCGGCGCGCGTCACCCGCGGCTCGAGCGGACCGATCCACGCGCCTGCGGGATCGGGCAGCAGCGCCGGCACGTCGACGTGCTCGTATCCGTCGAACAGCCCGAACCAGGCGAGCGGTGCGTCGCCGACACGCGCCGCAGCAGCGGCGGGCTCGAAAGCGCCGCTCGCCTCGTACGACACGAACCCGGCTGCATCGTCGCGGTGCGCACGCACCGCCTCCAGCAGCGGAGCGATCTCGTCGACCGCGTACGCTGTCAGCACGGCCAGCGGATGGCGATACAGCCGCGCGGGCGCGCCGCCGTCGCGCGCGTCGTCCAGCAGGACGTAAGGGGGCTCGATCCGCATCCGACTCGCGTGATGCCTGCGCGTCACGCACCCGGCAAGCGCACGAAGGCGCCTTTCGACCGATAGCACGCGGATTAACCGCGATTGTTGCTGTGTCCGCTTGCCCCCACTTCTGTCACAACGCCCCCGAACGACGTAAGAGACGATCCATGACCACCGACACGCCTCCGTTACGCGCCGCGATCATTCCGGTGACCGCGATTGAGCAGAATTGCACGCTGATCTGGTGCACGAAGACGATGCGTGCCGCCGTGATCGATCCCGGCGGCGACCTGCCGCGGATCAAGGCGGCGATCGCGCAGGCGGGCGTGACGGTCGAGAAGGTGCTGCTGACGCACGGCCATATCGACCACGCCGGGGAAGCGCGCCCGCTCGCCGACGAACTGGGCGTGAAGATTGAGGGCCCGCACGAGGACGATCGCTTCTGGCTCGCGCGGCTGGAGGACGACGGACGCAACTGGGGCATCCGCGGCGTCAACACCGAATCGGACCGCTGGCTGGTCGATGGCGACACGGTGACGGTCGGCGAGCTGACGCTCGACGTCTATCACACCCCCGGTCACACCGCGGGTCACGTCATCTTCCATCACGCGCCCTCGCGTTTCGCGCAGGTCGGCGACGTGCTGTTCCAGGGCTCGGTCGGGCGCACCGACCTGCCGCAGGGCAATCACAAGCAGCTGATTGAATCGATCGTGACCAAGCTGTGGCCGCTCGGCGACACGCACTTCATCCCCGGCCACGGCAAGCCCAGCACCTTCGCGCACGAGCGGCAGCACAACATGTTCGTCAGCGATCGCGCACTCGCCGCCTGATCGCGACTCGGGCGCGGCGCCGCGCGTCTAGCCGCGCGTGGCGTCGATCGGCACGGTCGTGATCGCGCCGTCGGTGCGCGCATCGCTGCCGCAAACGAGCACCAACGCCCACACCGCCAGTCCGACGAGCACGACCCAGGTGCCAACGATCGCGCCCGCCCGCAACGGGTTGGGCGCGGCGCGGTCCATCCCCAGCCCATGCGCCACGCGCGCGGCCACGAACACCGCGCCCGCCACCCACAACCACGTCGGGGAGCCACCCGCCAGTTCGATGCCGGCGAGCAGGATCAGCACGAACGGCGCATATTCGACGAAATTGGCGTGCGCGCGTACCGCCGCCTGCAACGGCCCTGCGCCGCCGTCGCCGATCATCACCTTGCCCTTGATTCGCCGCTGCGACACGCGCAGCGCCAGCCAGATGTTAATCGCGGCGCACGCCGCGGCGATCGTCAGCGTCATCGGTAACAGCATGCACGGCCCTTTCCCTCAAGGGTGCAGACCGTGACATTACCGCCACCCGGTTGCAACGCCGGCAGAATTGGCTATAGGCGCGTCACTTCGCGATGCGTGCCGATGTGCGGCTGCCTGCCGCGGTCGCCCTCGTGCCGGCCGTTCGGGTGACCGGTACGGCGTGCGTCGTTCAATACGTAACACTTGGATCAAGGTGCCGAAATGGCCGTCCCTAAGCGAAAGACTTCCCCCTCACGCCGCGGCATGCGCCGCTCGCACGACGCGCTGTCGATCTCGGCGTTTCAGGAATGCCCGAACTGCGGCGAGCTGAAGCGTCCGCACAATCTGTGCACCGCCTGCGGTCACTATAACGGCCGCGAGATCGTCTCGGTCGAGGGCTGAACGGCCTGGCGCGGACCTTTCGCGTTCGCGCCCGCGTTTGACTAGCGCGTTGAATTGACGCGTTCGATTGGAGTGCCCCGTCTCATGTCCGACAGTTCCGTGATCGCCATCGATGCGATGGGCGGTGACAAGGGGCTGGAGGTCATGCTGGCGGGCGTTGCGCGTGCGCGTCGCCTGCACGACGGCCTGCGCTTCCTGCTGGTCGGCGACGAGGCGGCGATTCGTGCCGGTCTGTCGCGCCACCCGAACCTGTCGCAAGCCTCCGAGGTGATCCACGCCGCCGACGTGATCGCGGGCGAGGAGAAGCCGAGCCAGGCGCTGCGCCGTTCCAAGACATCGTCGATGGGCGTCGCGATCGACTGCGTGAAGCAGGGTCGCGCCGGCGCCGCGGTGTCGTCGGGCAATACCGGCGCGCTGATGGCGATGGCGAAGCTCAGCTTGCGCACCATGCCCGGCATCGATCGCCCCGCGCTCGCCGCGCTGCTGCCGACGCTCGGCGACAACGATGTCGTCATGCTCGACCTCGGCGCGAATACCGAGTGCGACGCGCGCAACCTGACGCAGTTCGCGGTCATGGGCGCGGCATATGCCCGGATCGTGCTCGAGCTCGACCGCCCGCGCGTCGCGTTGCTCAACATCGGCAGCGAGGACCAGAAGGGTACCGGCGAGATCAAGGACGCCGCGCAGATGCTCCGCGCCGCAACCCACTTGCCGATGGACTTCACCGGCTTCGTCGAGGGCGACCGCCTGTCGCGCGGCGACCACGACGTGATCGTCACCGACGGCTTCTCGGGCAACATCGCGCTCAAGACTGCGGAAGGCACCGCGCGCTTCGTCGCCGACCTGCTCCGCCGTGCCTTTTCCAGCTCGGCGCGATCGAAGATCGGCTTCCTGATCTCGCGCCCGGCGACCGACCTGCTGCGCAACCATCTCGACCCGAACAACCACAACGGCGCGGTCTTCCTGGGGCTGAACGGGCTCGTGCTCAAAAGCCACGGCAGCGCGAACGAGATCGGCGTCGCCACCGCGATCGGCAACGCCGCCAAGATGGTGAAATCCGACCTCGCGCGCCGGATTGCCGAGGATTTGAGCAACATCGACGCGAAGGCTGCCGCATGATCCGCTCGGTCCTCCTCGGCACCGGTTCCGCGCTGCCCGCGCGCCGCGTCTCCAACGCCGAACTGGCCGAGCAGGTCGACACCAGCGACGAGTGGATCGTCGAGCGTACCGGCATCCGCTTCCGCCACCTCGCCGGCCCGGACGAGACCACCGCGACGCTCGCCTATGACGCGTCGAAGGCCGCGCTCGCCGCATCGGGGCTCGCCGCGCAGGACATCGACCTGATCGTCCTCGCCACCGCGACGCCCGACCAGACGTTTCCGGCGACCGCGACCAAGGTGCAGGCGCTGCTCGGGATCGACGACTGCGTCGCCTTTGACGTCGCGGCGGTCTGCTCGGGCTTCCTCTACGCGGTGCAGGTGGCGGACAGCATGATCCGCGTCGGTGCGCACCGCCGCGCGCTCGTTATCGGCGCGGAAACGTTCAGCCGCATCCTCGACTGGGAGGATCGCACCACCTGCGTCCTGTTCGGCGACGGTGCGGGCGCGATCGTGCTCGAAGCGCAGGAGAGCGCCGACGACGTGTCGAGCCCCGACGCGCGCGGTATCCTGGCCGCGAAGCTCCACGCTGACGGGCGTCACAACGAACTGCTCTACGTCGACGGCGGACCTTCGACCACCGGTACGGTCGGCAAGCTCCGGATGAAGGGGCGCGAGGTGTTCCGCCATGCCGTCACCAACCTGTCGGCGGTAATGGCGGAGGCGTTGAAGGGCATCGACCTCACCCCCGATCAGGTCGACTGGGTCGTCCCGCATCAGGCGAACGCGCGCATCCTCGACGCCACCGCGCGCAAGCTCGGGCTGCCGGCCGAGCGCGTGATCGTGACGGTCGATCAGCACGCCAACACCTCCGCCGCCTCGGTTCCGCTCGCGCTCGACACCGCTGTGCGCGACGGGCGGATCAAGCCCGGCCACCTCGTCGTGCTGGAGGCGATGGGCGGCGGTTTCACCTGGGGCGCGGCGGTGCTGCGCGTCTGATCAGACGGTTGTACCGTAACGGGTACACCTGCGCAGTCGACAAAGTCGCTTCGGCTTTATACCACCGGAAAACAGGCATGTGGGGGAACCGATGAGCATGACGGACGCGGGCACGCTGACGCGGGCCGACCTGGCCGAGGCGCTGCACAAGCAGATCGGCCTCTCGCGCGCCGATTCCGCCCGCGTGGTCGAGCAGATCCTGGCCAAGATGTGCGAGGCGTTGTCGCACGGCGAGAACGTCAAGATCTCCGGATTCGGCACTTTCGTGCTGCGCGACAAGGGCGAGCGGATCGGCCGCAATCCCAAGACCGGCGTCGAGGTGCCGATCGCGCCGCGCCGCGTGCTCACCTTCCGCGCCAGCCAGATGATGCGCGACCGCATCATGGCCGCGGATTGAGCGTGACCCGCCGGTGAGCCCGGCCGGCGAGGGCGACGGCTCGGACCGCGAGCGGATCGCCGCGTCCAAGTCCGACACCGCCTTTCGCACTATCGGCGAGGTGACGCAGCTGACCGGCGTCGCGCCGCACATCCTGCGCTACTGGGAAGGCCGCTTCCCTCAGCTGAAACCCGTCACCCGCGCGGGCAACCGCCGCTACTACCGCCCCGCCGATGTCGCGCTGGTCCAGCGGATCGACCGTCTGCTCAACCGCGAAGGCTATACTGTTCGCGGCGTCCAGCAACTGCTGTCGGGCGAGGGGAAGGCAGCGGCCGCCCCGAGTGCGCCGACGACGAGCGCCACCATGCCCGCCACGCTCGACGCCATCCGCCTGATCCGCGACTACCTGCGCGAAGCACTCGACGCCGACGGGTGAGGGGTCGTCAGATGCCGAGCCAGTCGAGACCCTCCGGCAGCTTCGTTGCGGTATAATCGACCTGAAGCACGCGGCGGTGCGCGTGCCCGCTGCTCGCAGCGGAGGCGTGCAGGATAGGAGTAGCATAGGCCCACACATCACCGGCCGCGGCCAGGCACGTCATCACGCCACATGCGCTGACCGCGGCCGCGATATCGCGCTCTGCCACCAGCCCCAACCGGTGCGATCCGGGCGAGACCAGCAGGGGTGCATTGTCGCGGGGTGTGTCGTCGAGGTGGATACGCAACGTCACCATCGCCTCGATCACGGCGAACGGAGGTGCGACGTGCAGGATGCCCTGTTTGACTGTCCACGGTCCGTAGCCAGCCACCTCGCGCCGCTCGCGCACCGCGATCGTGCGGTCTTGATGCCACCCGAGCGCCCAATTGTCGCTCGGCCTCTTGTCGAACAGAATCGCGCGAACAGGCCGTGCTTCATCGCCCAAATAGCTCGCGGCGATCGCTTGCATCGCACCTGTATTCAGCAGCGCCGGCAATCCAGGCTCGCCACGCAGCCACGTTCCACCCAAACGCGGCGGTAATCGGTTGGAAAGGGCATGTAACTGATGCAGCAGCGAAGACGCAGCCGCTCGATAAAGCACGTATCCGTCGACCGGCAACGTGTGAGTTGCGCACTTCATCGGCCAACAGGATGGTTCGACTGCGCTCGCGAGACCAGGGTCACGAGCGGCACTGCCAAATTCGAGCCGCCTGGGTGACAACGGCAGGATAATGGAAGGGAGCAACGCACAGGTGAGATAAGCGATAGCGCGGCTAAACGCTTACGAACAATCCGATCGAATTGCAGCCCGGTGCTCAGAGCGTTGGGGTTAGGAAACGTCGCTGCCACACACGCCATGATGCGTGAGATGCGGCGCCGAGCAGCAAGGCGAGCACGACATACCAATCGGGACGATATTCGGCATCTCGGATCAGCGTGAGCACGCCGATTGTCGCCAAACCGGCCAAGACCGGCCATGCCAGAATCCTCACGAACTGCTTTGTCCACTGTATCGCCATGTGAAACCCCGCTTCGGCTTTCATCAACATGACGACCGACCTCTCGTCATGCCGGACCTCCGTCGAACGTAGGTCGCTTGATGCGAGGAGGCGAGAGGCAAGATGTCGAACGCGTTGTGCGCGATAGCACTTCGTCGAGTTGGCCCGCCGCGGGAGCAAGTCCCGCGTTGTCGGTCGCCGCTGTGGCGGCGCCGGCCGGGCGGATGGATGCCGCCGACGCTTTGCGCGGCGGCACCGGCGGGGGCGTGGCCCCGCCTTCCTTCCTTTACAGCTTTTCGGTCAATTCCGGCACGACCTTGAACAGGTCGCCGACCAGGCCGATGTCCGCGACCTGGAAAATCGGCGCGTCCTCGTCCTTGTTGATCGCGATGATCGTCTTGGAATCCTTCATGCCGGCGAGGTGCTGGATTGCGCCCGATATGCCGACCGCGACGTACACCTCCGGCGCGACGATCTTGCCCGTCTGCCCGACCTGATAGTCGTTGGGCACGTAGCCCGCATCGACCGCCGCGCGGCTCGCGCCGACGCCCGCGTGCAGCTTGTCGGCGAGCGGCTCGATCAGTTCTTGGAACTTCTCACCCGAGCCGAGCGCGCGTCCGCCCGAGACGATGATCTTCGCGCTGGTCAGCTCGGGCCGCTCCGACTTGGCGAGCTCCTGGCTGCCGAAGGTCGACAGCCCCTTGTCTCCCGTCGAGGCGACCGCCTCGATCGTGCCCGAACCACCTTCGGTCGCGGCCTTCTCGAACGCGGTGCCGCGCACGGTGATGACCTTCTTCGCGTCCTTGCTCTGCACGGTCGCGATCGCGTTGCCGGCATAGATCGGGCGCGTGAACGTGTCCTCGCCCTCGACCGACAGAATGTCGCTGATCTGCATCACGTCGAGCAGTGCGGCGACGCGCGGCGCGATCGCCTTGCCCGAGGACGTCGCCGGCACGACGAACGCGTCGTGGTGGCCCATCAGCTCGACGACCAGCGGCGCGACGTTCTCGGCGAGCGCGTGCGCGTAGGCGGTGTCATCGGCGACGTGGACCTTGCCGACGCCGGCAATCTTCGCTGCCGCCTGTGCGGCACCGTCAACGCCCTGTCCGGCGACGAGGAGGTGGACCTCGCCCAGCTTCGACGCCGCGGTCACCGCCGACAGCGTCGCATCCTTCACGGTCGAACCATCGTGTTCGACCCACACCAGAGTCTTCATGTTCGGGTCCTTTCGGATTAGTTCGCGATGCCCATCGACTTGAGCTTGCCGACCAGTTCGTCGACGTCGGCGACCTTGATGCCGGCCTGGCGCTTGGCGGGCTCGACCACCTTCAGCGTGGAAAGCCGCGGGGCGACATCGACGCCGTAATCGGCCGGCGTCTTCTGCGCCATCGGCTTCGATTTCGCCTTCATGATGTTGGGCAGCGACGCGTAGCGCGGCTCGTTCAACCGCAAGTCGGTGGTGACGATCGCGGGCAGTTTGTAGGTGTCGGTCTCGAGACCGCCGTCGACCTCGCGCGTGACGGTCGCGCTGTCGGCCGACAGCTCGACCTTCGACGCCGCGGTCGCCTGGCCCCAGCCGAGCAGGCCGGCGAGCATCTGGCCCGTCTGGTTGTTGTCGTCGTCGATCGCCTGCTTGCCCAGGATCACCAGACCCGGCTGCTCTTCCTCGACGATCTTGGCCAGCAGCTTGGCGACGCCCAGCGGCTCGACCTTGCCCTCGGCCACGACCAGCACCGCGCGGTCCGCTCCCATCGCGAGCGCGGTCCGCAGCGTTTCCTGCGCCTTCTGCTCGCCGATCGACACCGCGACGATCTCGGTAACGACACCCTTTTCCTTCAGGCGGATCGCTTCCTCGACCGCGATCTCGTCGAAGGGGTTCATGCTCATCTTGACGTTGGCGAGGTCGACCCCCGACCCGTCCGCCTTCACGCGGGGCTTCACGTTATAGTCAAGCACGCGCTTGACCGGGACGATTACCTTCATCGACGGATCCTCTTTCTATCCTTTGCGCGCCTTCATCGGTGCGACAATTGGCGGTTTGCGGTCGTTTTCGCAAGTGCGGTATGGTTGCTGTGCTGCGATCCGGCTGTGCCGTAGCGGCATCTCGTAATCACCAACGAAGAAGGGGCCGGACGTTTCCGCCCGACCCCTCGTTCGATCGCATCAAAGGCGTGAGATGGTCACGCCGCCTTCTGCACCTCGGCAACGATCTTCTTCGCGGCGTCGCCCAGGTCGTTCGCGGGCACGATCGCCAGACCCGACTGGCTGAGGATTTCCTTGCCCTTGTCGACGTTGGTGCCCTCCAGCCGGACGACCAGCGGCACCGACAGGTTCACTTCCTTTGCCGCGGCGACGATGCCCTCGGCGATGATGTCGCACTTCATGATGCCGCCGAAGATGTTGACGAGAATGCCCTTCACCGCCGGATCGGCGAGGATGATCTTGAACGCCGCGGTCACCTTCTCCTTCGATGCGCCGCCGCCGACGTCGAGGAAGTTGGCCGGGAACATGCCGTTCAGCTTGATGATGTCCATCGTCGCCATCGCGAGGCCCGCGCCGTTGACCATGCAGCCGATGTCGCCGTCGAGCTTGATGTAGGCGAGGTCGTACTTCGACGCCTCGAGTTCGGCCGGGTCCTCCTCGGTCTCGTCGCGCAGTTCCATCAGGTCCTTGTGACGGAACATCGCATTGCCGTCGAAGCCGACCTTGGCGTCGAGCACCATCAGCTTGTTGTCTTCGGTGACCGCGAGCGGGTTGATCTCGATTTGCTCGGCGTCGGTGCCGAGGAACGCGTCGTACAGCTTCGCGGCGACGGTCTGCGCCTGCTTGGCGAGATCACCGGTCAGGCCCAGCGCATTGGCGACTGCGCGGCCGTGGTGCGGCTGGAACCCCGACGCCGGATCGACCGAGAAGCTGTGGATCTTCTCGGGCGTGTCGTGCGCAACCGTCTCAATGTCCATGCCGCCTTCGGTCGACACGACGTAGCCGACGCGGCCCGAGGCGCGGTCGACGACCAGCGCCAGGTAGAACTCCTTGGCGATGTCGACGCCGTCGGTCACGTACAGGCGGTTGACCTGCTTGCCCGCGTCGCCCGTCTGGATCGTCACCAGCGTGTTGCCCAGCATCTCGGTCGCGGCGTGGCGCACCTCGTCCTCGGTCTTGGCGAGGCGGACGCCGCCCTTCGCGTCAGGGCCGAGCTCCTTGAACTTTCCCTTGCCGCGCCCGCCGGCGTGAATCTGCGCCTTCACGACGTAGAGCGGCCCGGGCAGCTTCTTCGACACCTCGACGGCTTCCTCCACGCTCATCGCGGCGAAGCCCTGCGGCACGGCGACGCCGTATTTCGCGAGCAATTCCTTGGCTTGATATTCGTGGATGTTCATGGGGACGCCTCTCCGGATGGTGGCGGGTTGGAACGCTTTACGATGCTCCTAAGCACAGCGGGCGCGCAGAATCCACCCCGCAGCCGCGTTTACTGTCCCCTGATGCAATTGCGAACCAGTCGCATATGGGAGATTGTTCGCCTTCCACGCTGAACCGGGTTGCCAATCTGTTCGCCGATGCGCACGTGACCGGGTGTGAGCGCGCTGCACTATCCCGCCCTGCACGCCAGCCACTCGGGTATCTGGGTGGCGCAAGACGGCGTCACGCGCGAGGTGTCGCGCGGTGAGGCGATCCGGCTCGCCGCCGATACGCCCGTGATCCTGCTGAACGCCCCGCTCGTCGGGCAGCGGCTCGGTTATCCCGACTTGTCGGGACTCGACCTGCTCGAACTGTTCGCCTTTCTGCGCCCCGCGCACTTCATGGTGCCGACGCCGAAAGGCCTCGCTGCCGCGACCGGGCTCGACGTGCCCGCCGACGACGCGCAGGTCGCATCCTTCCTGCTCGCTGCGGCCGAGCGTCTGCTCAGCGTTCCAGCGGGCGACTGGCCCGAGCGCGAGGGCGCGTGGACCGCGCTCCAGTCGCTCACCCGGTTGCGCTGGGCCTGGGCGCCGCCGCTCGCGACCCGTATCGCCAAGCCGTCATCGCAGGAGCGCTGGCTGTTCACCCGCCTGCCCGAGTGGAGCGAGGCACCGCCCAGGCCCGCGCCGCGCACGGTGACGATGCCCGAGGGCGCGGTCCTCGATCGGCTGGACGAGCTGACCGGCGATGGCGCCGAGCCGCGCGCCGGCCAGCAACGCTTCGCCGCCGCCGCCAACGCCGCCTTCATGCCGCGCAGCATCCGTGACGCGCCCAATCTGATGCTGGCGGAGGCCGGCACCGGGATCGGCAAGACGCTCGGCTATCTCGCGCCCGCGAGCCTATGGGCCGAGGCAGCGGGCGGCGCGGTGTGGATTTCCACCTATACCAAGGCATTGCAGCGTCAGCTGAGCGCGGAGACCCGCCGCGTCTATCCCGACGAGGCAATTCGGCGCGAGCGTGTAGTAACGCGCAAGGGGCGCGAGAATTACCTCTGCCTGCTCAACCTGGAGGATGCGCTGCAGGGCGGGTTCGCGGGGCGTGCCGCGGTGCTGGCGCAACTGGTCGCGCGCTGGGCGGCCTACAGCGCCGACGGCGACATGGTCGGCGGCGACCTGCCCGGCTGGTTGCCGACCTTGTTCCGGCGCAACGGCTCGACCGCGCTGACCGACCGGCGCGGCGAGTGCGTCTACGCGGGCTGTCCGCACTATCGCAAATGCTTCATCGAGCGCGCCGCACGCGCCTCCGCCGAGGCCGATCTGGTGATCGCCAACCACGCGCTCGTGATGGTCAACGCGGCGCGCGGCCGCGAGGCGACGACGCGCCCGACCCGCTACGTCTTCGACGAGGGGCATCACCTGTTCGACGCCGCCGACATGATGTTCTCCACCGCGCTGACGGGGCAGGAAGCGATCGAGCTGCGCCGCTGGATCGTCGGACCCGAGGGCGCCAGCCGCGGACGGCGCCGTGGGTTGGCCGCGCGCCTGTCCGACGTGGCGAGCTACGACGAGGCGGGCGGCACGGCGATTGCGGATGCGGTGCGCGCGGCCGGTGCGCTCGCCGCCGACGGGTGGCTGCAGCGGCTGGCCGACAACCAGCCGTTCGGCGCGCTGGAGGCGCTGTTCGCGGCGGTGCGCGGCATGACCTTCGCGCGCGCGAGCGGTGCGGGCGACGCGGGCTACGGCCTGGAGACCGAGCTTGCCGAACCGACGCCCGAGCTAGTCGAGGTGGCGGCGAGCGCGGCCGAGGCACTGGAAGCGCTCCACCGACCGCTGGTGGTGCTCGGCCGCCGGTTGGAGGCGGTGCTGACCGACGCGCCCGACTGGCTCGATGCGCCGGCACGCGCACGCGTCGAAGGTGCGATCGCCTCGCTCGCCTGGCGGGTGGAGACGGTATCGGCGTGGCTCGCGCTGCTGGCGCGCGTCGGTGGTCCTGCAGTGCCGCAATTCGTCGACTGGCTGATCGTCAATCGAATCGAGGGGCGCGAGACCGACATCGGCCTGCTGCGCCACTGGCTCGACCCAACCAAGCCGTTCGCGGAGATCGTACTGCGGCCCGCGCACGGCGCGCTCGTCACTTCCGCGACGCTGACCGCGGGCGGCGACTGGTCGACCGCGGAGGCGCGCGTCGGCGCGACGCACCTCCAGCGCCCCGCCGACCGGTTCGAGGTCGCGAGCCCGTTCGACTACGCGTCCCATGCCGAGGTGCTGATCGTCACCGACGTGAAGCGCGGCGACCTGCCCGCGCTCGCCAACGCGTACGCGCGGCTGATCGAGGCGGCGGGCGGCGGCACGCTGGGGCTGTTCACCGCGATCCGCCGGCTTCGCGCGGTTCACGCGCGCGTCGCCGACCGGCTCGCGCGCGAGGGGCTGCCGCTCCACGCGCAGCACGTCGACCCGATCGACACCGGCACATTGGTCGACATCTTTCGCGACGATCCGCACGCGAGCTTGCTCGGCACCGATGCGCTGCGCGACGGCGTCGACGTGCCGGGCGACTCGCTTCGGCTGGTGGTGATGGAGGGCGTGCCCTGGCCCAAGCCGACCGTGCTCCATGCCGCCAGGCGTCTCGAGGGGGGCGGCAGCGCCTATGACGACCGCATCGTGCGCGCGCGGCTGGCGCAGGCGTTCGGGCGGCTGATCCGGCGGCAGGACGACGCCGGCGCGTTCGTGCTGCTCTCCGCCGCGATGCCGTCGCGGCTGCTCGACGCCTTTCCACCCGGCGTGCCGATCCGCCGCCTGACGCTCGACGAGGCCGCGCAGCGCGTCGCCGAGCGGCTATCCACGCGTGGCCAAATCGGGCAAGGAGCGCACCTGCCCGCTTGATGGAGGTTGGTCTGGTGAAGACGCTGACGCTGCTGCGCCATGCCAAGTCGGGCTGGGACGACGCGGTCGCGCGCGATTTCGACCGGCCGCTCAATCCCAAGGGGCGCCGCGCGGCGCAGACGATGGGGCGCGAACTGCGCCGGCTGGGGCTCAGCTTCGATCACGTCGTCGCCTCGCCCGCGGTGCGCGTCGAGCAGACGATCGACGGCGTCGAGTCGGGTTACGCGCGTGCGCTGTCGCCGGCCTACGACCGCCGCATCTATCTCGCCTCCGCCGGCTCGCTGCTCGACGTGGTGCGAGAGACAGACGATGAGTACGCGCACCTGCTGCTGATCGGGCATAATCCGGGGCTGGAGGACCTCGTCCTGCTGCTCGCGCCCGACGAACCCGGTACGCTCCGTGACGATGTGGAGGAAAAGTATCCGACCGCGACGCTCGCCGAGCTGACCTTCGCGGTCGACTGCTGGGCCGAGGTCAGGGAGCGTGGCGGCACGCTGACCCGCTTCATCCGCCCGCGCGACCTCGATCCCGACCTAGGGCCGTCCGACGATTGAGCGTCAGCGCGGTGCGCTCGTCCCGCACGTCACCGGACCACCGGCGGCTGCGCGCACCACGCACTTGGGATTGCCGCTGACGTCGATCCGACCCATCCCGCTGGAGGTGATCTCGGCCGAGTAGCGCGCCGCCGCGCGCGTCTCGCCCGCGCCGTCCATCGACACGAACAGGTCACCCGCGGACAGGTCGGCGGCGTCGATCGATCCGGGGCCATTGGTCAGCAGCCGCGCCTTGCCCGCACGTCCGGCGAGGCGGATCGCGCCGCTGCCGATCACGGTCGCGTTGACCTGCTGCGCCGCGACCTCGTCGACCGACAGCGATCCCGTGCCCGTTACACCCAGGTCGACGCGCTCGGCCGCCATTCGCGTCACCGCCACCTTCGCGCCCGACAGCATCGTCACGCCGCGCAAGGACACGGTCGAGAGCGTAAACACCGGCGCCGCGTCGCTGCCACGCGCGGCACGGTCGCCGGTCTCGCGATCGAGCCTGAGCGACAGCGTGCCGCCCTCGTTGCTCAACCGCAATCGCTCGAGCAGGGCGGGATCGGACGCGCTCGCCCTGGCGCGCGGACTGCCGCCGGTCGCGACGCGCACCTCGAACGGTCCGTCGACGCGCACGCGGTCGAAGCTGCCGATGTTCCACACCCGTTCGGCCGCGAGCGCAGGCGTCGCGGACAGCAGCAGTAGTGGGGCGAGCAGCAGCAACGGGGCGAGCAGGCGGGGCAGGGTCATGCCGACCAAAGTCGCACTCCACCGCCTCGCCGGCAAGCCGCCCACTCGCTCGCTTGCTCTCGAAGCGTCAGCCCCCGCAGCGCACCGTACCCGATCCGCTCTTGCGCGTGGTGCAGCGTGCCGAGGACCCCAAGTCGATGTCGCCCGACCCGGCCAGCCGCACGTCGGCGGGGCCGCGGACGGTCGCGTTCACGTCACCCGACCCCGACACCGACACGGTTGCACGCGCCGCGGTCAGCCCGCGTGCCTGTACGTTGCCCGAACCGGCGATACGGATCGTCAGCGCCTGCGCCTGCCCCGCCGCGGTCACGTCGCCCGAGCCTGAGATGCCGAACGCGGCCTCGCCCGCGCGCATGTCGGCGACCCCGAGATTGCCCGACCCGCTGATCGCGCCGCGGAACCGTGGCCCTTCGGCACGCGCGACGCGGAGATTGCCCGAGCCCGCGATCGCCGCTTCCTCGATCCGTGGCATCGAAACGATCACGCGCACGCTGCCCCGCGTCCAGCTGATCCCGTTGCGGCGTCCGATGCGCAGGCTGTCGCCGTCGCGCTGGATCACCAGCCGGTCGAGCAGCGCCGGATCGCCCTCTGCGCGGACCGAGAACGGACCGACCCGCACGTCGACATCGTCGGGCCCGGCAAGCGACACGCGCGTGAAATCGCGCGCGGCGTAGCTGCGGCTCGCACCATTGCCGTCGGGTGCGATACCGTCCTGGTTTCCGGAAGCGTAGGTGGCCGTCATGCCGCACGCGGCGACCGGGATCAGCAAGGCGAGAGCGAGATAGCGCATAACTTATCCTCCAACTGTGTTGCCACGATAATACACGTTGGAGGCGCGATCAAGCGCCGCAGCGCACCCGCGCGCCGCCCATCTTCGTCACCTTGCAGCGCGCGCGCGGCCCCAGGTCGACCGCGCCGCTGCCGACGCTCGACACGCGTGCCTCGCCGTCGACGATCGTCACGACATTGCCCGAACCGGCGACCGACACATCGGCCTGACGCGCGTGAAGGGCGGGCGCATCGAGCGAACCGGAGCCGCCGATCGCCACCTTGAGCATGCGGACGTGCCCACCCGCCGCGACGTTGCCCGCGCCGCCGATCGAGACCTCGGCCTCGTCGGTGTCGAGTGCGCCGACGCGCAACGTGCCGCGCCCGCCGACCGCCGCGTTGAAGCGCGGGCCCGCCACGCGGTCGATGTCGATCGTGCCGGTACCGCCCAGCGCCGCGGAGGAAAGGCTCGGGAGGGTGACGGTGAAGTGCATCTGCCGCTCGAGCGCCGCGTCGCCCTTCGCGAGGGGATCGCGCCGCGTGATCTTGAGCGCATTGCCCTCGCGCTCGACGCGCATCGTCGCCAGCACGGCGGCGGGACCGTCGGCGTGAACCGACCAGGTCGGGCCGACGCGCACCTGCATCCGCGCACCGGTGCCGAGCGCGATCGTGGTGAAATCGCGCAGCGCGTAATCGACCGAGAAGCCGCTCGCCGCGGCACCGGCACGTGTCGTAGGCAGTGCGATCATGCACGCGAGCACGGGCAGGGCGAAAAACGGGAAAGAGCGCATCGCTTGAACCTCCAGCAGAACCTAGAGACAGCGATACGCTCTTTCGATTACATATGTAAACAGCTATTGTTTACAACCGTAGTTGTTCAGCTCAGGCGGGCTGCTTGTCCTTGTTGTAGATCGCCGCAGCCTTGCGCAGGATGTCGAGGATCTTCTCCTGCGCCGCCGGCTCATCGATCTGCTCCATTGCGGCGAGCTCGCGCGCCAGGCGGCTGCACGCGCCTTCGAAGATCTGCCGCTCGGAATAGCTCTGCTCGGGCTGGTCGTCGGCGCGGAACAGGTCGCGCACCACTTCGGCGATCGAGGCGAGGTCGCCCGAGTTGATCTTCGCCTCATATTCCTGCGCACGGCGCGACCACATCGTGCGCTTGACCTTGGGCTTGCCCTTCAGCGTTTCCATCGCCTCGCGCATCGTCTTGTCCGACGACAGCTTGCGCATGCCGACGCTCTCGGCCTTGTTGGTGGGCACGCGCAGCGTCATGCGCTCCTTCTCGAAGCGCAGCACGTAGAGCTCGAGCGCGATGCCCGCGATCTCCGATTTCTGCAGCTCGATCACGCGACCCACGCCGTGCTTTGGGTAAACGACGTAATCGCCGACATCGAAGTGCAGAGCCTTGGCAGCCATCGCGGATCTTTCCAATTCTATGCCCGCTTATCTGGTCATCACGCCTCGATCCATCGGTGCCGGGGCACCCAGATCGACGAGGCGGACTGCGGGGTAGGTTGATCGTTTCGGCGGACGCGACAGGATTGCGCCCGACCCGGCAGTATATAGCACGATTATTTGTTTGTTTCCAGCCTGCTTACGTCAGCGCTGCTGACGTGCGTCGACGACCGCCAACGCTGCGGTCGCGGGTGCAGTCAGGAGATCGGATGCGGCGTGCTTACGCGTCCGCCACTGCCCGGCCGGCAGGCCGGGATCAGTCGCCCTTCCCCGGCTCGGCCGAGAAATATTTGTCGTACTTGCCGTCCTCGCCCTTGTGCTCGTCGGCGTCGGGCGGGGTCTGGTCGAGCTTGCGCGTGACGTTGGGCCACTGCGCGGAGAAGGTGGTGTTGAGCTCCAGCCACTGCTCCAGTCCGTTCTCGGTATCGGGCAGGATCGCCTCTGCCGGACACTCGGGCTCGCACACGCCACAGTCGATGCACTCGCTGGGGTTGATGACGAGCATGTTCTCGCCCTCGTAGAAACAGTCAACCGGGCAGACCTCGACGCAGTCCATGTACTTGCAGCGGATGCAGGCGTCGGTGACGACGTAGGTCATGTGAACGTTCCTCGGTAACTCGGTCGTGTGCGTGGTCGCAATTTTGCGCCGCTGCTATGCGCGACGCGGGGAAGCGTCAATCTTCCAGCCATTGCTGCGAGTTGTTCGCATGCGGGGCAGGTGCGCCATCAACCGACGTGCCCGTGGTCAGTTCCTGATAGCAGCCGCGCGCCTCGGGTGCCGGCCCGCGGCGATGCGGCAGCGCCTCGATCCGCACCACCAGCACGCGGTCGTGATGCGCGAAGGTCAGGATGTTGCCGACGCGGACGCTCGCGTGCGCGCGGTCGATCACCCGCCCGTCGATCCGCAGCCGCCCCGCCGCCGCCAGCGCCTGCGCGACGCTGCGCGTCTTGGTCAGCCGCGTGAACCACAGGAAGCGGTCAAGCCGCATCGTCGTCGTGCCGCTCGGGACCACGCCCGGCATCAATGCGCCCGCATCAGGTCGCCGAGCGCCGCGAAGGCATTGCCCGGCCGCGCCGCTGCCGCGGCCGGCGGCGCCTTGGGTCTGGGCCGTCCGCGCCAGACGTAGCGGTTGCTGCCGTCCGCCGTCTCGCCGCCGCGCCTGTCCGCGGCACGGAAACCCAATTCCGCCATCAACCGCGCCAGCGTTTCGGGCTCGAGCCCGATCGAGGTCGCGAGCGCGGGGTCGGCGGCGAACGGCGCGCGCGCGCCTTCCTTGCTCGCCGCGCGCGCCTCGTGCGCAGCACGCGCGATCCGCTCGACCAGGTCGATCCGAACCGCCTGTGCGCCGAGCGGACGATAGCCCATCCCCACCATCGCGCCCGGCGTCGCGCGCGGCAGCACGGTGGCGCCCGCCGGCGGGACAGGCGGCGCCGCACCGTGCATCGCCGCGATCAGCGCCTGCCGCCACGCGCGCGCACCGGGCTTGAGCAGCCGTGGGTCGAACAGGTCGAGCGCGCCGATCGTGACGCCGGCGCGCCTGAGCCAGTGCCGCGCGCCACCATCCAGCGCGTCGAGCGACGCGGTCAGCGGTGCGCGCGCGGCAATCCCCGCGCCCGTCTCCAGCGCGCCCGCGATGCTGCGGAGCGCCGGCCCGGCTTCCGCCGCGCGCGTCGCCTCGGCCAATTTGGCGAGCGCGGGCAGGCGCTTGGCGATACTCGCCGTCACCCAGTCGCGTACGCGCGTCGCGACGCGCTCGCGCAACTGCGGATCGAGGCAGGCGAGCGCGGGGTCGAGCACCACCGCCGGGCGCGCCAGCGAGCTTCCCCGCGCCAGCCGCGCGAGTTCGCTGCCGTGCGCGACGATGCCGCCGTCCTCCGCCAGCGCGAACGCCTCGTCGTCGGCCGCGATCACCGCCTCTGCGCGCCGGCGCCGCTCAGTACCCAGCCGTTTCTCCGCGGTGGCGAGCAGCAGCCGCTTGTCGGCGGCACGCGCCTCGGGCGCGACGGTGAAGCGGAACCCGTCGAGCCGCCCGATCGCGTGCGCGTCGATCGTCACCTCGCCCTCCGCACCGATCTCGACCGGCAGCTCACCCGCTCCTGCGCCGATCTTGCGCATCAGCGCGGTGGTGCGCTTGTCGACGAAGCGCTGCGTCAGACTGGCGTGGAGCGCGTCGGACAGCCGCTCCTCCACCTCCAGCGCGCGCGCCGCCCAGGTCTCGGGCTCCGCCAGCCAGTCAGGCCGCTGCGCGATATACGTCCAGCTGCGGATGCTGGCGATCCGCCCCGCGATCGTCTCGACATCGCCGTCGGTGCGGTCAAGCCGCGCGACCTCGTCGGCGAACCATTGGTGCGGAATGAACCCTTGCGCCAGGTAAGCGAACACCCGCCCGACGAAGCGCGCGTGCGGGTCGAGGCCGAGCTTGGCGAAATCGGGGATGCCGCACGCCGCCCACAGTCGCGCGACATTGCCGCGCCCGCCTGCGCGCACCGCGTCGCGCACCTGCGGCTCGTCGGCCAACCGTTTCAGCACCTTCAGATCGAGCGCCTCGGGCGCGGGGCGCAGCATGGTGACGGTTCCGCCGGGCATCTCGGGCTTTCTCGACAGGCTGGCGATCAGCGCGTCGATGCTCGACAGGTCGGGCTCGCCCTCGCGCCAGTAGAGCCAGTCGAGTTTGGGAAAGCGATGCCCCTCGATCGCCTGTATTTCTTCGGGCAGGAACGCCTCATCGCCTTCCTCGGTCAGCGCGCCGAACGTCCCGTCGCGCTGGTGCCGCCCCGCGCGTCCCGCGATCTGTGCCATCTCCGCCACCGTCAGCCGACGACGCCGCCGCCCGTCGAACTTGTGCAGGCCCGCGAAGGCGACGTGCCCGACATCCAGGTTCAGCCCCATGCCGATTGCGTCGGTCGCGACGAGATAGTCGACCTCGCCCGCCTGGAACATCTGCACCTGCGCATTGCGCGTGCGCGGCGACAATGCGCCCATCACCACCGCCGCCCCGCCGCGCAGTCGCCGGAGCATCTCGGCGGTGGCGTAGACTTCCTCGGCGGAGAAGGCGACCACGGCGGAGCGACGGGGCAGGCGCGACAGCTTCTTCGCCGCGCCGTAGCTGAGCGTCGAGAAGCGCGGCCGCTCGACGATCTCGATGCCGGGGATCAGGTTGCGCAGCACCGGACGCAGCGCTTCCGAGCCGAGGATCATCGTCTCCTCGCGCCCGCGCGCGCGCAGCAGCCGGTCGGTGAAGACGTGTCCGCGCTCCTGGTCGGCGCCCAGTTGCGCCTCGTCGATCCCAACGAACGCGAAGTCGCGCTGCATCGGCATTGATTCGACCGTGCACAGGAACCAGCGCGCGTCCTTCGGAACGATGCGCTCCTCGCCCGTCACCAGCGCGACGCGCTCGCGGCCCTTCAAAGCAACAACCCGGTCATAGACCTCGCGGGCCAGCAGGCGCAGCGGAAAGCCGATGCATCCGCTCGAATGCGCGCACATCCGCTCGATCGCGAGATGGGTCTTGCCGGTGTTGGTCGGGCCCAACACTGCCGTCACTCGGGCGTCGTCACGCGCACTCATTGCCCGACCTACATCGGGTCGAAGGCGAGGCGATGCAATCACTTCCTTTGAGCCGGGCGGGTTCGTCGCGCGTGTCGGGCGTTCGGCCGCGAAGCACGCCATTCGTCACCCCGGTTAATTTGACTTTAGCACCTCGCGTCCACAACGCGGCGACCCAGGTGCCGGGGGAACACGGCGCACATTTTGTCACACCGGGGCGGGGACGCCGTTTTTGTTTCTGCGTGAACAGCAAGGGCTGGAGCTGGCAGGTGCCGCGGGATCGGCGCGGATGCGCGCGCTCGTCCCGGCCGCGGCGCCGCTCGTGCCGTCGTCGATCGCCGATCGGCTCCGCGACGCGGCGGTCCACACCGACTGGGTACCCGATCTCGGCCAGAACATCGGCAGCCGGACGTGGTGGCGCGGGGCGGCGACCTGTGTTGCGCTGATCGGGGCGGCATGGATGACGCGCCCGGGCATGCCGCCCGTGCTCGGCTACGCTCCCCCGGCGGTGACCGGCGTGGCGCTGGAGGAAACCCGCACGCAGGGGATCGCGCCGCTCGGGCTCGGCGCCACCACCGGCCGCCGCATGGCTGCCTCCGGCCTCGTCCGTCACCTGACCGAGACGCCCGAGCGTCCGCAGATCGACCTGACGGTGACGCTGGGCGGCGGCGATACGCTGTCCAACGCGCTCGGCCGCGCGGGCGTCGGCATGAACGAGGCCGCGCGCGTCGCCACGCTCGTCTCGGGCGCGGTCGCGCTCGACCAGCTCAAGCCCGGCACGATCCTGTCGCTGACGATGGGGCGTCGCCCGTCGCGGCTGCAACCGCGCCCGATCGAGAAGCTCACGTTTCGCGCCGGATTCGATCTCAACCTCGCGGTCAACCGCGCCGGTGACGCGCTGCTGCTCGATCGCCAGCCAATCAGCATCGACCGCGCGCCTCTGCACGTCCGCGGGCTGGTGGGCGACGGCCTGTACCGCTCGATGCGCGCCGCCGGCGTGCCCGCGCGCGTGGTGGAATCGTACATCAAGGCGGTCGCCGCGCGCATGCCGATCGGCGAGGTCGGTGCCGCCGACACGTTCGACCTCGTCGCCGATCAGGCGCGCGCGGCCACCGGCGAGGTCGAGGTCGGGCAGCTCCAGTACGCCGGGCTCGTCGATGCCGCGGGCAAGCGCCGGCTCCAGCTCGTCCGCTGGGGCGACAAGGACGGTGAGGGCGGCAGCTTCATGGACCCGGCGGGTCAGGTCGAGCGGCGCGGCTTCATGGGCATGCCGGTTGCCGGGCGCGTCACCTCGACCTTCGGTTATCGCATGCACCCGCTGCTCGGCTTCATGCGGATGCACAAGGGGATCGACATCGGTGCGCCCTACGGCAGCCCGATCTACGCCGCGATCGACGGTGTCGTGCAGTTCGCGGGACGCAGCGGCGGCTACGGCAATTTCGTCAAGCTGGCGCACGCGGGCGGCTACGCCTCGGGCTACGGCCACATGAGCCGGATCGCGGTGTCGTCCGGCACCCGTGTCCAGCGCGGGCAGGTGATCGGCTATGTCGGCTCGACCGGCATGTCGACGGGGCCGCACCTGCACTGGGAAGTGTGGAAGAACGGCGTGCCGGTCAATCCGCGCGCGATCTCGCTGTCGAGCGTCCAGACCGTGTCGGGCAACACGCTGCGCGGGTTGAAGGCCAAGCTGGCACGGTTGCTCTCCGCGCCCGCGCGCTGATTGCGCGCGGTTCGGCCAGTCGGGCCGGACCTCAGCTCCGCTTGGGAACCGAGAAGGTGCCCGTCACGCGCCCGGTCGGTGCGCGCTGGACGTTGCCACCGGTCCCGCTGCCACTACCGCCCGCGACCGCCGACCCGTCGATCACCGCACGCCCGGTATCGAGGTTGATCGTCAGCCGCGCGCCGTTGACGGTATTCGGCCCCTGCGTCAGCCGTACATTGCCCAGCATGGTGATGACCCGGCGGTTGAGGTCGTACACGGCGTACTGCCCGCGCGCAGTCTGGTCGGGACGGCGCACCGTCACCCCGCCCGACGCGTCCAGCCTCGACACCTGCGGGTTACCGTCGACGACCTCGCCGGTGTAAGCGACGTTCAGCCGCTGCGCGTTGAGCGTCATCTCCGCTTGGCGGACCGCGACATTGCCGGTCAGCACCGCGCGGTTCGCCTTGTCCTGCAGCTCGATCTGGTCCGCACCGAAATCGATTGGCGCGTTGGTGTTGTGCTTGCTCTGCGCCGCCGCGGGGGCAGCGACGACGAGCAGCGTCAGGGTCAAAAGCGAGCGGCGCATGGCGCTCATTTCGTTTGTCTCGGCACAATGCGCAAGCGCGCGTTGCCGTTCAGCCTGACCGTGCGCGATTCCAGATCGGCGGACATGCTGTTCGCGCTGAAATTGCCCTGCCTGACCGTGCCCGTGACCGGTGCGGTGGAGGTCAGCTGCCGCGTTTTCAGATCAACGTCGGCGTTCGAGGTATCGAGCGTGTAATTGTTGGGCGCGCGTACCGCGATGCCGCCATCGACGCGCACCTTCTCGGTATCCATGTCGTAGCGCGCGCGCGGCGCCGTCAGACGCGCGGGACCGTCCTGCAGCTGGATCGCCGCCGCCATCTGCTGGATCCGCACCACCGCCTCGGCCGAGCTCTTCTGCACCGCCGAACCCGCCTGGAGCTCGAACGGCTGCCCCTTGGTGTCGGTGCCGCGATAGGTCGCCGATTGCAGCTTCAAGCGCTCCTTGGCGACGTCGACCTTGTTCTTGTCGAGCACGAACGACACGTCGCCCGCCATCGTCAGCGGCGCCATGACCAGAAACGCGGTCAGCACGCCGATCGAGGCGGGGATCAGCCAGTTCGACGTGCGGATCAGCCGATCGTGGCGACCGCCCGGGCGCGCCCATTGCTGGCGCTCCGACAAGGTACGGCGGGCAAGCTCGCTCATGCGCTACTCCGACTGGTCAGGCGTGCGCGAAAATGTCGACCTCGGGCCAGCCCGCGATGTCGAGTTCGGCGCGTGCCGGCAGGAAATCGAAGCACGCCTGCGCCAGTTCCATCCGCCCCTCGCGGATCAGGCGCTTGTCCAGCTCTTCCTTCATGCGGTGCAGGTAGCGCACGTCGGACGCGGCGTAATCGCGCTGCGCCTCGGATAGCTCGGGCCCTCCCCAGTCGGACGATTGCTGCTGCTTGGAAATATCCTGCCCGAGCAGTTCCTTCGCCAGTTCCTTCAAGCCGTGGCGATCGGTGTAGGTACGCACCAGCCGCGACGCGATCTTGGTGCAGTACACCGGTGCGGCGACCACGCCGAGGTAGAAGCGAAGCGCCGCGATATCGAAGCGGCCGAAATGGTAGAGCTTCAGCCGCGACGGATCGGCCAGCACGCGCTTCAGATTGGGCGCGGCGTAATCGCTGCCGGGGTTGAAGCGGACCAGATGCTCGTCGCCCAGCCCATCGGACAATTGCACCACGCACAGCCGGTCGCGCGGCGTGATCAGCCCCATCGTCTCGGTGTCGACCGCGATCGCGGCGCCGGGTGCGAACACGTCGCCCGGCAGGTCTTCCTCGTAGAAATATACAGCCATGTGCTCGCCGTAGCTTGCGGCGCGCCTGCGCTCAATGGGCGCGGGGTCTGAGTCCTAAGTCGCTCACCCCTCGTCGGCGTAGATCGCGACTCGTGCTTCGCTGCCCGCCGACACCTGCCCGCGGTACATGCCCTCAGTCGTGAAGCTCCAAACCGCCGCTCCATGCGGGCCGGTCACGATCACCCCGCCGCTGCCGCCAAGCGCCTTGACGCCGGTCATCACCGCGTCGGCTGCCGTCTGCAACGGCTCGCCCAGCATCCGCACGCGCGCGCCGATCTCGTGCCCGACGCTCTCGCGGATGAAATACTCGCCAGAGCCCGTCGCCGACACCGCGCAGGCGCGATCGTCTGCCCAGGTGCCCGCGCCGATCAGCGGCGAGTCGCCGACCCGGCCCCAGCGCTTGCCGGTCACCCCGCCGGTCGAGGTCGCGGCGGCGACGTGCCCGTGCGCGTCGCACGCCACCGCGCCGACGGTGCCGTACTTCATGTCGACGTCGAACCAGTCCTCGCTCGCCTTCATCGCCGCCAGCTGCGCGCGGCGTTCGGGCACCACGAACCAGTCCTCGCCCGCCTGCTCGACGCATTGCTCGCGCGCGAACGTGTCCGCGCCCGCGCCGGTCAGCAGCACGTGCGGGCTGTGATCCTTGACCGCGCGCGCCAGCGTGACGGGGTTGCGCGCCGCGCTCACCCCCGCGACCGCGCCCGCCGATCGGTCACGCCCGTCCATGATCGCGGCATCGAGCTCTACCTTGCCGTCGAAGGTCAGCACCGCGCCGCGCGCGGAATTGAAGTGCGGATCGTCCTCCAGCACGCGCACCGCCGCCTCGACCGCGTCGATCGCCGCGCCATCGCTCGCCAGCACCGCCGAGCCCGCCTCCAGCGCGCGGGTCAGCGCGGCACGTGCGCCCGCATCCTGCTCGGGCGTGAGGACCCCGCGGTTGATGATCCCGGCGCCGCCGTGGATCACCAGCGTCCAGTTGGTAGGCATGGCGTAAGCTCCTTGAGGCTCAGGCGATCGCGGGGCGCGGATCGACGTGGGTGCGGCGCGACGCGTGCCGCCTGAGCCCGATCAACGGCCGGACCAGCGGTATCCGCCGCCCGACCAGGTAGAACGCCCAGCATCCTGCCACGGTCGCCGCCACCAGAATCAGGAAGTCCGTCAGCATCGGCAGCCCTGCGTCGCGCAGCCACCAGCCGATCACGACGATCAGCGTCTGGTGGATGATGTAGAACGGGAACACCGCCTCGGTCAGCATCGGGCGCCAGCGATGGTCGCGGTTCCAGTGGCTGTCGGCGAACCCGATCAGCGCCGCGATCGCGAACCACCCCTCGACCGCGCGTGCGACCGAGAACAGCTCGCCGACGCCGTCGGGCGCGCGCGCGACGCCGGGCCAGGTCAGCTCGATCCCCGCGACCAGCGCGAACGACGCGACTGCGATCGTGGCCGACAGCTTCCACCAGCGCACGAGGCTCGCCAGCACCGTGTCGGCGCGCGCCAGCGCGAAGCCGAACAGGAACGCGGGGAAATAGGTCGCGTGCGCCACCCAGTCGCCCAGCACCGCGTGCGTCTCGCGCCCGCCCGGGAACAGCACCAGATTGACCAGCACCATCCAGACGAGCGGGGCGAGCAGCAGCACGGGGCCGCGGAACAGCGCCTCGAACCCGCGCTGCGCCGCCTCGCGTGCAGCCTTCGGCGTCACTGCGACCGCGAGCGTGATCGCCAGCGTGTAGATCCACAGATAGGCGACGAACCACAGGTGGTTCCACGTCGGCAGCGGCATGCCGAGGCGAGCATCGAAGCGGAAATAATCGTGCAGCCAGAACCACGCGAAGCCGTGCGGGTAGCCGCGCTTGGTCACCAACTCGACCCACGCCTGCGGCGGCACGATCACCGCCATTCCGAAGATCAGCGGCACCAGCAACCGCGCGGTACGGTTGCGCGCGAACTTGAGGCGGCTCGACTGCCGCTTGAGCAGCACCCGGCTGGCGTAGCCCGAGACGATGAACAGCAGCGACAGTCGCCACGGGTTGCTCGCCATCATCGGCACGGTCGCCCACACCGGCCCGTCGAGCTTCACGTGATAGTCCCACGGCACGAACACCATGCCGACGTGATAGAGGATCAGGAGCGCGAAGGCGCCGATGCGGAGCCAGTCGAGCCCGTAGTGGCGTTGCATGGCGGCGCGCCTAGCAGCTTCGCCGCGCGCACGCCAACTCACCCAACTATTCGGGCCGGCTACTCGGCCGGAACGATCCGGTGTCGCGGCGGCGTCGGCGGCAGCACGCCCAGCCCCGCAACCGGTCTCAGCAGCGGTATCGCGCGCGCCAGCAGGTAGAAGCCCGTGCACGCCGCGATCGTCGTGGCGACCACGACCGCGAACCCCGCCTCCGCCGACAGGCCGAGCGGCAGGATGGTCCACGCCGTCACTACGATCACGGGATGGTGGATCAGATAGGCGGGGAACACCGCCTCCGCGAGCGTCGCACGCCAGCGCGCGTCGCGGTCGAACCAGCGATCGGCGACATGCAGCAGGATCAGCAGCATCGACCAGGCCATCGCCACCTGAGCCGCGCGCTCGGCGGCGGCGACCGCGTGCGGCGGCACGTTGCTGCCCGGATAGGCGTGCTCGACCCACGCGACCACGCACCCGCACAGCAGTGCCACCGGCGCGCCCACGCGCCAGTGCGCCGCGATCCGCTGCCACAGCAGCGGCGATCCGCCCAGCGCGAAGCCGAACAGCAGGAACGACGCATATTGCACATGCCCGCTCCAGTCGGTGAACAGCCCGTGCTGCTCGGGCACGACGAACATCAGCGACAGTCGCGCGGCGGCGAGCAGCGCGATCGGCAACCACAGGATACGCCGCTCGGCAGTCAGCGCCTCGACCCGCGCCTGCACCCACGCCGACCCGCGCGCGGCGATCAGCAGCGCGAGCAGCATCGTGTACACCCACAGGTAGAGCACGAACCACAGATGCTCCCACGCCGGGAAGCCGAGGCCGTAGCGCGGATCGGGCAGCCAATATTCGTGCAGCCAATATTGCGGCAGCGACAGTGGATCGCCCGCCAGCTTCGCACGCACCCACAATTCAGGGACCAGCAGCACCAGCAACCCAAAGCCGAGCGGTACCAGCAACCGCTTGCTGCGCCCGCGCACGAAATCGTGAAGCGACGGCGAGCGCATCAGCAGCCGCCGGGTCGCGAACCCCGAAACCGCGAATAGCAGCGGCAGCCGCCACGGCGTCAGGAACGCGAGCGGCACCAGCAGCGCCGGGTTCGTCTCGGGCCACTTGATCACCCAGTGTCCCGGCACGAACACCAATGTCGCGTGGTACAGGATCAGCAGCGCGAACGCGCCGATCCGCAGCCAGTCGAGGCCGTAATGCCGACCGGACAAATGCCGGGCAGGGGGAGTGGGGGGCATGATGCCGCCATAGCTTGCGCTTCCTCAACGAAACATTGCCGATCGCGCCGGAACGGCTCCACCTGGCGCGTTCGGCCGGGCTTTCGGCAGCGCGCCTCGACGCGTATATGGAGGCGCATGTCCATTCGTCCGTGGCGCGACATCGTCCGCCGAGAGAGCCGCCAGATCATGGTCGGCAACGTCCCTGTCGGCGGCGGCGCACCCGTCACCGTGCAGACGATGACCAACACCCCGACCAGCGACGCTGCTGCCACCATCGACCAGATCCGCCGCTGCGAGGATGTCGGCGTCGACCTGATCCGCGTGTCGTGCCCCGACACCGATTCGACCGCCGCGCTGCCCGAGATCGTGCGCGCCGCGAACGTGCCGATCATCGCCGACATCCACTTCCACTACAAACGCGCGCTGGAGGCGGCGGACGCGGGTGCGGCCTGCCTGCGCATCAACCCCGGCAACATCGGCTCGCCCGACCGCGTCGCCGAGGTCGTGCGCGCGGCCAAGGCGAACGGCTGCGCGATCCGCATCGGCGTCAACGGCGGCAGTCTCGAGAAGCACCTGCTCGAGAAATACGGCGAGCCGTGCCCCGATGCCTTGGTCGAATCGGCGATGGACCATATCAAGCTGCTGCAGGACCACGACTTCCACGAGTACAAGGTCGCGGTAAAGGCGTCGGACTTCTTCCTCGCGGTCGCCGCTTATCAGCAGCTCGCCAGCGTGGTCGACTGCCCGCTGCACCTCGGCATCACCGAGGCGGGCGGCTTCGTCGGCGGCACCGTCAAATCCTCGATCGGCATCGGCTCGCTGCTCTGGTTCGGCATCGGCGACACGATCCGCGTGTCTTTGTCGGCGGAGCCCGAGGACGAGGTCCGCGTCGGGTTCGAGATTCTGAAGGCACTCGGCATCCGCAACCGCGGCGTCCGCGTCGTCTCGTGCCCGTCGTGCGCGCGGCAGGGCTTCGACGTGATCCGCACGGTGCAGGCGCTGGAGGAGCGGCTCCAGCACATCCGCACGCCGATGTCGCTGTCGGTGCTCGGCTGCGTCGTCAACGGCCCCGGCGAGGCGCGCGAGACCGATGTCGGCATCACCGGCGGCGGCAACGGCAAGCACATGGTCTATCTGTCGGGCGTCACCGACCACCACGTCCAAGACGCCGACATGATCGACCACATCGTCCGCCTGGTCGAAGCCAAAGCCGCCGAGATCGAGTCGCACGCGGCCGCGGCGAAGCTGGCGGCGGAATAGTTCGGGCAGAGGCCGTCAGCGCGCGCCCATCGTCCTTCGCTTAGCCGGCACGCTCGATCAGTCTGGTCAGTCGGCCTGCATGACCGCCAACTCGTGCCCGTTCGGGTCGAGGAAGTGAAAGCGTCGCCCGCCGGGAAAGGCAAAGATCGCCTTGCTGATCCGTCCCCCGGCCTCGGTCACCGCGCGCTGCGTCGCCTCGATGTCCTCGACCTGCATTACCGGCAGCGGCATTGCGGTGGCTTCGCTCAAGTCGCCTTGTAGCCTCAGGTCGACCGTGCCGGTGGTGGTCGCCGCGTAGCTCGGGCCGTAGTCGGTCAGCTGCCACCCGAACGCGGACGCGTAGAAGCTACGCACTGCCGCCAGATCGCTGGCGGGAAGCTCGATATAGTTGATCCTCGCCACTCGCACCCTCCTGCAGCGTTCGCGCGACAAGGGTAGACAAGAGATCGGGCGGCGTCACGCACCTCACCCTTCATCGAACGCCGCCAGGATCGGGCACGGTCCTTCGCCACCCCCAGCACACTCGCTCGCGAGCCGCGACAGCGCGTCGCGCGCCTGCGTCAGCGAGGCGATCTGCGCGTCGATGGCGGCGACCCGGCTGCGCGCCAGTTCGCGTGCTCGCGCGCGGTCGTGGCCTGCGTCGAGCGCGAGCAGTTCGGCGATCTCCGCCAGCGTGAACCCCGCTCCTTGCGCGTGCCGGATGAAGCGCAGCCGCCGCACGTCGTCGGCGCCGTAGCGGCGGATCGCGCCTGCTGATCCTCGCGCAGGTTCGGCGAGGAGGCCGCGGCGCTGGTAATAGCGGACCGTTTCGACCCCCACGCCGCCTGCCTGTGCCAGTTGCGCGATTTTCAGCGTCACTCGTCTTGACTCCGGACTGTGGTACGGAACCCATATAGGTGCGATGTCGACGACCCGCACCGAACAGCAGCGCGCCGTGCTTTATCGCATGGTCATGCCCGACCACGTCTGCCCCTACGGCCTGAAGGCGCGCGACCTGCTGCGGCGGCGCGGCTTCGCGGTCGACGATCGCTGGCTGACGACGCGCGCACAGACCGACGCGTTCAAGGCCGAGCACGACGTGAAGACTACGCCGCAGGTGTTCATCGAGGGCGCGCGGATCGGTGGCTACGACGACCTGCGCCGCCATTTCGGGCAGCACGTGCCGGCCGCGGGCGAGACGAGCTACCGTCCCATCATCGCCGTGTTCGCGATCACCGCCCTGCTCAGCCTCGCTGCCAGCCTGGCCGCGTTCGGCACGCCGTTCACGCGAACGGCGCTGATGTGGTTCGGCGGGTTCAGCATGAGCGTGCTCGCGCTGTTGAAGCTGCAGGACGTGGAGAAATTCTCCACCATGTTCCTGAACTACGACCTGCTCGCCAGGCGGTGGGTGCGCTACGGCTACATCTATCCTTTCGCGGAAGGCGCGACGGGCGTGCTGATGGCGGCAGGCGTGCTCACCTGGCTGTCGGCGCCGATCGCGCTTGTCATCGGCGGAATCGGCGCGGTGTCGGTGTTCAAGGCGGTGTACGTCGACCGCCGCGAGCTGAAATGCGCCTGCGTTGGCGGCAGCACCAACGTGCCGCTCGGTTTCGTTTCGCTGACCGAGAACCTGGGCATGATCGCGATGGCGGTGTGGATGATCGCGATGTGATCTGCGGGCGGCGGGTGGTGGCCGTACGCGAGCCCGCCGGTCGCCCGCTTGCCTTCGCGCGCACGCCGTGGCTATAGGCGCGCCATTCGCATGGACCCGGTGAAATTCCGGGTGGCTATTCCGGCCGCCGATCCGCCGGACAACAACACGCACTGTTCTTCTTGAGCACGCCCGTCGCGGCGTGCCGTGCCCTGTTGTGGATACTCGATGACACTCAACTTTTCTGCCTACGGGCGCCAGTGGTTCACTGACGCCGCCGCTGCCCGCCGCGATGTGCTGGCCGGTATCGTCGTCGCACTCGCGCTCATCCCGGAGGCGATCGGCTTCTCGATCATCGCCGGCGTCGATCCGCGCGTCGGCCTCTACGCCTCGGTCGCGATCGCGATGACGATCGCGCTGATCGGCGGACGGCCCGGCATGGTTTCCGCCGCCACCGCCGCGGTTGCGGTGCTGATCGGCCCGCTGGTGCGCGACCACGGCGTCGAATATCTGTTCGCCGCGACGATCCTGATGGGATTGATCCAGATCGTGGCGGGGTTGCTGCGGCTCGACCTCGTGATGCAGTTCGTCTCGCGCTCGGTCATCACCGGCTTCGTCAACGCGCTCGCAATCCTGATCTTCATGGCGCAGCTGCCGCAGCTGACCGGTGTGACCTGGGTCACCTACGCGATGGTCGCGGGCGGGCTCGCGATCATCTATGGCCTGCCGCGCGTGACCAGGCTGGTGCCCTCGCCGCTGGTCGCGATTTTGGTGCTCAGCGCGATCAGCATCGCGCTCGGCCTGTCGGTCAACACCGTCGGCGACATGGGGCGCCTGCCCGATGGCCTGCCTAGCTTCGCTTTGCCGCAGGTGCCGCTCAGCCTCGACACGCTGCGGATCATCTTGCCCTACTCGCTGACGATGGCCGCGGTCGGCCTGCTCGAATCGTTGCTCACCGCGCAAATCGTCGATGACATGACCGATACCGACAGCGACAAGCGGCAGGAATGCGGCGGGCAGGGCGGTGCCAACATCGTGTCCGCCTTGTTCGGCGGGATGGGCGGCTGCGCGATGATCGGTCAATCGGTGATCAACGTCACCTCGGGCGGGCGAGGGCGGCTGTCGACCTTCGTGGCCGGCGCGTTCCTGTTGTTCCTGCTTAGCGTGCTGGGGCCGTGGGTCGGGCGCGTACCGATGCCCGCGCTGGTCGCGGTGATGATCATGGTGTCGATCGGTACGTTCAGCTGGAACTCGATTCCAAACCTGCGTCGTCACCCGCCGACCTCGTCTGCGGTGATGCTCGCGACCGTCGTCGTCGTGGTGGCGACGCGCGACCTGTCGCTCGGCGTGCTCGCGGGCGTGCTGCTGTCGGGCATCTTCTTCGCCGGAAAGGTGCAGCGGATGTTCGCGGTCGAGCGTGAGGAAACCGCCGATGGTGCGCAGGCGACCTATCGCGTGTCGGGTGAGATCTTCTTCGCCTCGGTCGACCGCTTCACCCGCGCGTTCCAGGCCGAGCGCGCTTCCGCCGTGCTGATCGACGTGACCGCGGCGCATTTCTGGGACATCTCCGGCGTCGGGGCGCTCGACAAGATCGTCGCGCGGCTCCGGCGCGACGGCAGCGTGGTTGAGGTCGTCGGCTACAACCGCGCCAGCGCCGACCTGGTCGATCGCTTCGCGCTCCACGACAAGACCGGGGTCGAGATGGGCCTCGCGCCGCACTGATCCTGTCCTATCGCGCGGTGATCGGCCATAGCGCGGGCGTGCCGACGCTTCATGCCTGCCCCTGCCGACGAGCGAAGTTGAGACGTGCACCGCGTGCGCGCGTGAATGTCAACTTTCTCAACTTCCGCTCAACTACGGCCGTTGGTGAGGGGCGGGAATGAGCACGCGACACCTCGCCCCTGCCGCCGCTTTCGCGGTCGCCGCCGCCGGGATCGGGCTGTTCTCGATCATGGACGCGTTCATGAAATCGCTTGTGCTCGGGCTGGGCGTCTACAATGCGCTGGTCTGGCGCACGGGGCTGTCGACGCTGTTCGGCGGTGCGGCGTGGATCGTCGCCGGTCGCCCGCAACCCAGCGCCCGCGCGCTGCGGCTCCATCTCGCGCGCGGCGCGATCACGGCGGCGATGGCGCTGCTGTTCTTCTGGGGCCTCGCCCGCGTGCCGATGGCGCAGGCAATTTCGCTCGCCTACATCGCTCCGCTGCTCGCCCTCCTGCTCGGCGCATTGTTCCTGAAGGAGCGTGTGGGTCGCCGCGTCGTGGCCGCTTCGCTCGTCGCAATCGTCGGTGTCGGTGTGATCCTCGCCGGGCAGCAGCGTGCCGCAATGGGGCCGCAGGCGTTCGAGGGCGCGGTCGCGATCCTCGCCTCCGCAATCCTCTACGCGGTCAACCTCGTCGTCGCGCGGCTCCAGAGCCAGGCCGCGCGCCCGGCCGAAATCGCGTTCCTGCAATCTGCCATCGTCACTGCGATCCTCGCCTGCGCTGCCCCGTGGCTCGCGCACCTGCCGCCGGCGGGCGAATGGTGGAAGATCGCGATCGCCGCGGCGCTCGGCACGTCCTCCTTGTTCCTGCTCGCCTGGGCCTATGCGCACGGTGAGACGGGATATCTCGCCACCACCGAATATACCTCGTTCGTCTACGCCGCCGCGCTCGGCTGGCTCGTCTTCGGTGAGCGCGTGCAGCCGACCACGCTGCTGGGTGCGGCGATCATCGTCGCTGCGTGCCTCTACGCCGCGCGGCGTCGCGATCTCGCGCGAAGTCCGATAGAGCAGGCGGCATGACCGACATCCGTCCCGCCACCCACGCCGACGTCGCCACGATCCTGCGCTTCATCCGCGAACTCGCCGTCTATGAACGCGAACCCGATGCGGTCGAGGCAAATGAGTCGAGCCTCGCGCTCGCGCTGTTCGGCGAGCACCCTGCTGCCGAGGCACTGATTGCGGAGGTTGCCGGCGAGTCGGTCGGCTTCGCGCTGTTCTTTCACAATTTCTCGACCTGGATCGGCAAGCGTGGGCTTTATCTCGAGGATCTTTACGTTACGCCCGACGCTCGCGGGCAGGGGGCTGGACGTGCGTTGCTCGCGCATCTCGCCGCAATCGCGCTCGACCGGGGTTGCGGGCGCTTCGAGTGGTCGGTGCTCGACTGGAACACACCGGCGATCGATTTCTACCGCAAGATCGGCGCGGTGCCGATGGAGGAATGGACGATTCAGCGCGTGACTGGCGATGCGCTGGTGCAACTTGCCGGGCGTAATTGATGGCGTGGGTGCTGCTGATCGTCGGCGGGTTGTTCGAGATCGGCTTCACGACCTGCCTGCGTCACGTCGAGGGTTTCCGCAACATTCCCTGGACGCTCGGCTTTCTCGCCAGCGTCGCGTGCTCGATGACGCTGCTGGAGATCGCCTCGCGCAGCATCGCGATGGGAACGGCCTATGCGGTGTGGGGCGGGATCGGCGCACTCGGCACCGTCGTCGTCGGGATCGTCTGGTTCGGAGAGCCAGCCAGTCTGGTGCGGCTGCTGCTGATCGCGGGCGTGGTCGCCTGCATTGCCGGGCTGAAACTTACCGCGGGTGCGGCTGCCTGAGTGAAGGCCTGTGAAGCCGAGAGGCGCGCCGGGTGGGCGCCCCTCGGCCTTGTCGTTCAGTCGCGACCCGGAACGTCGTGGTCGTGCGGTTCCTCGCCGTGTGCCTTGGCGGCGTTGTAGCGCTCGATCGCCTCGAGCGTGATCCGGCGCGCTTCCTCGCGGTCACCCCAGGTGCCGATGCGCACCCACTTCTTCTTTTCCAGGTCCTTGTAGTGGGTGAAGAAGTGCTCGATCTGCTCGAACACGATCTCGGGCAGATCCTCGCGCCCGTCGACCTTGGTGTAGTAGGGGAAAGTCGAGTCTACCGGCACGCAGACGAGCTTCTCGTCGCCGCCCGCTTCATCTTCAAGGTTCAGCACCGCGATCGGGCGCGCGCGCACGACGCAGCCCGGGATGAACGGCGAGCGCGCGACGACCAGCGCGTCGAGCGGATCGCCGTCGGGCGACAGCGTGTGCGGCACGAAGCCGTAATTCGCCGGGTAGCGCATTGGCGTGTGCAGGATGCGGTCGACGAACAGCGCGCCCGACGCCTTGTCGAACTCGTACTTCACCGGCTCGCCGCCGGTCGGCACTTCAATAATCACATTCAGGTCGTCGGGCGGGTTCTTGCCGACCGGGATTAGGTCAATACGCATTGTCGTCCCTTGTTACTTGGATCACGCCCCGAGGCTCAGCGCGGTGCGAGCAGGCGGTCGAGCCCGGAATCGCCCTTGCTGATTTTTTCGAGGCGCGGGTAGCGCAAGCCCCCGTGCCAGTCGAGCGTCACCGTGCGATAGGCGTCCTGCTGCCGGACGATCAGCTGCACGGGCGTGCCACCGGCCTGACCATTCGCGGTCTGCGCACCGCGGATCGCCTTCTTCAGCGCGTCGGCCGAGTAAGGCTCGCCGTTGACCGACACGATCGTCGCGCCGACCGTCAAACCCGCGTTGAACGCAGGGGACCCCCAGCTGACGCCGGTGACCGCGCCCTTGCTCTCGCCATTGCTGACGATCATGCCACCCGAGTAGGTCAGGTCGGTGATCTTGCGCGATGCTTCCCCGCTCTTGAACGACGGCGTCGGCGTGTCGGCGTAGGTCAGGCGGTAACCGTTGCGCTCGAATCCCGAGATCGGCGCGCCCGGCGCGTGCTCGGTCAGCCGCTGGCGCAGCAATCCGGCCCAGTCGTACGGCTGGATCTTGTTGAGCGTCGCCGCCACGTCCTCGAACATGTAGGTCACCTCGCCCCAGTCGCCGTCGCGGATGCCGAAGAAGGCGCGCGCGAAATCGTCGATCGACTTCTTGCCGCCCGACAACTCACGCAGCCGCGAATCGACCTCCATCCAGACGAGCAGGCCTTCGTTGTAATAATCCTCCGACCGCTGCCAGCTGGTCCAGCCCTTCGGCCGGCGTGCCGAGATGATCGGGTCGTTGGTGGTGTCGATCAGGTCGCGCCAGTCGCGCGCACGCTGTGCATCGTAGCTGGCCGCAATCGCCGCGAGCTGATCGAGCGTGTCCTGCTTGGTGACGAGGCCCGAGCGTGCCTGGAGGATGTAGCCCCAGAATTGCGTCTGCCCCTCATACACCCACAAAGACTGGTCGCGCATCGGCATGCGGTAGTCGGGCGTCCACAATTCCGCGCCGCGGCGGAATTTGCCGTCCCACGAGTGGGTGAATTCGTGCGGCAACAGGTTGCGGCGGCCCGGCCCCTCATCCCACTTGGTGAAATAGCCTGGCGTCACGCCGTTCTCGCTCGAGCGGTGATGCTCGAGCCCGATGCCGCCCAGTTGATCGGTGATCGACAGCAGGAACTCGTAATGGTCGTAATGCTGCGCGCCGAAGGTCTTCGTCGCCTGGTCGACCAGCCGCTTGTGCGCGTCGATCTGCGCCGGGGTGGCGGCCAGTTCGGCGGGGTCATCGGCGAAGACGTTCAGGTTGACGCGCGACGACAGTGGGATGACGCGGCCGTACTTGCCCGCGAGCATCGGCGAGTCGACCAGGATCTCGTAGTTGGTCGGCTCGTACGCGTAGGTCGATCCGGTCACCTGCGCCTTGAGCGCCCCGGCCGCGGTCCAACCGGCTGGGTATTTGACCGTCATCTGCACCGGGATCTGCCGGGTAAAATAGCCGGCCGGGTAGAGGCTGACCGAGTTCGGCTCCATGCTGACCATCGTCGGCGTCGCGACAATACGGCCCTGATCGTTCTTCGTCGCGGAAAGGAACTGGAACGACGCGTCCAACTGGGTGACGCCCGCGGGCACGTCGAGGTGGAAGGCGTAGACGTCGACGGTGTCGCGCGTCCACGGGATCACCTGCCCGTTACCCTTGATAACCAGCCCGGCCAGCTTCTCGATCTCGCCGCGCGGGCTGTGCGCACCCGGCAGCCATTTCGGGAACAGCAGCACCATGTGCCCGGCGGCGGGCACGGGGATCGTCTCGGTCACGCGGAAGATGCCGCGCTGCGTGTCGGTCGCGTCGACGTTGACCTGGAGCGTGCCGGGAAAGCGCACGTCCTTCGCCGCCGGGATCGTGTCGACGATCGGCACGGGCTGCGGCGCGGAATTGCCCGCGGGAACCTGCGCGGCGGCGATCATGGGGGCGAGCGACGAGGTGGCGAGCAGCGAGAGGCCGAGGAAAGAACGGATCATGCGCGGAGCGGTCCCCTAAGGATGTTCTGGTGTAGGTCAGAAGGACTTACCGGCGCCACACCGCCCGCGTCTACCCTCCGCCGCCACCGATCGTGTTGATCGTAAAGGCGAGCACGCCGAGGTTGAACACGAACGCCGCCAGGCACTGTCCAAGCGCCACGCGCCGCATCCGTCCGCTCGCGATCGTCACGTCGGAGGTCTGGAATGTCATGCCGAGCGTGTAGCTGAAATACAGGAAGTCCCAGTAATCGGGCTCTTTCGTGTCCGGGAAGTCGAGCCCGCCGGCATCGCCGCGCCCGTCCTGTTCCTCGCTGTAGAACAGGTGCGCGTAGTGAAGCGCGTAGACCATGTTGGAGAACAGCCAGGCGAGCACCAGCGTGGCGATGACCAGCGCGATGGCGAGCGCGTCGTTCTTGCCCTTCAGCTCGCCGTTGACCGCGGCGAGGATCACGAAGGTGGTGCCGGCAGTGATGCCAAGCAGCAGCGCGCGATTGGCATCGTTGGCGCGCGTCGAGCGGCGCATCGCTGCCGCGGTGGTCTCGCCGAACAGCGGCACCAGCGAGACGAGGAATGCGAGTGCACCGAGATCGAATGCGACCATGACGCCGCGGCCAACACCGATGGCGGGGAGCAAGAGCGCCGCGGCGATGCCGCAGACCAGCACGAAGAGCACGAACCGCGGCGGCGCGATGCGTCGTCCCAGCGTCCGCTTGACCCGTCCCCACCAGCTGCCCGCGTGATCCATGTCAGCCCGCTAGCGCGAGCGCGCGGGCTCGCCTAGATACGCGCGCGCTTATGGCCCGTATTCAGACTCCCAATCGCGTGCGCGGCACGCAGGACATCTTCCGCGACGACGAGCGCCGCTTCGCGCACGTGCAATCGACCTTCGACCGTGTCCGCCGGCTCTACTGCTTTGAGCGCGTCGAGGTGCCGGTGTTCGAAGACACGCAGGTGTTCGCGCGCTCGATCGGCGAGACGACCGATGTCGTATCGAAGGAAATGTACACCTTCCCCGATCGCGGCAACGACAGCCTGACGTTGCGCCCCGAATTCACTGCCGGGATCGCGCGGGCCTATATCACCGGCGGGTGGCAGCAGTACGCGCCGTTGAAGCTGGTCACCAGCGGCGCGGTGTTCCGCTACGAGCGCCCGCAGAAGGGCCGCTACCGCCAGTTCCACCAGATCGACGCCGAGATCCTGGGCGCGCCGGAGCCGGCGGCCGACGTCGAACTGCTGTGCCTCGCCGACCAGTTGCTCCACGAACTCGGCATTGCCGATGGCGTGACGTTGCAGCTGAACACACTCGGTGACGCCGAGACGCGCGACGCGTGGCGCGCCGCGCTGGTGGCGCATTTCGAGGCGCACCGCGCCGAATTATCGGAGGACAGCCTCGCGCGGCTCGACAAGAACCCGCTGCGTATCCTCGATTCCAAGGACCCGCGCGATCGTCCGGTCGCCGACAGCGCGCCCGACATCGACGCTTATCTGACGGCGGAGGCGCGCGCCTTCTTCGACGCGGTCACCGCCGGGCTCGACGCCGCCGGGGTCAAGTGGACGCGCAACGCGCGGCTGGTGCGCGGACTCGATTATTATCGCCACACCGCGTTCGAGTTCGTCACCGACCGGCTCGGCGCGCAGGGCACCGTGCTCGCGGGCGGACGCTACGACGGGCTGGTCGAGAGCCTGGGTGGGCCGGCGACCGCGGGTGTCGGCTGGGCGGCGGGGATCGAGCGGCTGGCGATGCTGCTGGAGGAGCCGGTGGTCAGCGGCCCTGACGTGGTGGTGGTGATCGAGGATGACGCCGCGCAGGCAGAAGCCACGGCAGCGCTCGCCAAGTTGCGCCGCGCCGGTGTCTCGGCCGAACTCGTCGCCACCGGCTCGCCGCGCAAGCGCTACGACAAGGCGTTGAAGCTCGATCCGGCGGAGACGGTGACGTTCCATGCCGACGGCCACGCGTTTCGCGTGCTGCGCGGGACGGGTCGCGCGCAGGCGGTAATCGGTTGAGCGGCGCGCACGCATGACGACTATCTCCCCCGACCGCATCCGCCAGATCGAGGCGCGGCGCGACGAGCTGTCCGCGCTGATGGCAACGGGCAATCTCGACGGCGACCGCTTCGTCTCAGTGTCGAAGGAATACGCCGAACTCGAGCCGGTCGCGCAGGCGGCGGGCGAGGTGCGGCGGTTGCGCGCCGAGGCGGAGAGCCTGCAATACATGACCGACGACGCCGACGCCGAGCTGCGCGCGATGGCGGAGGAAGAGTTGCGCGACAACAAGGCGGCGCTCGCCGACGCCGATCGGCGGCTGGCGCTGGCGCTGCTGCCGCGCGATGCCGCCGATCAGCGTTCGGCGATGCTCGAGGTGCGCGCCGGAACCGGCGGCGACGAGGCGGCGCTGTTCGCGGGCGACCTGTTTCGCATGTACCAGCGTTTCGCCGAGGAGCAGGGCTGGCGCGTCGAGCTGATCTCCGCCTCGGACAGCGACGCGGGCGGGTTCAAGGAAGTGGTCGCCTCGATCACCGGATCGGGCGTGTTTGCGAAATTGAAGTTCGAAAGCGGCGTCCACCGCGTCCAGCGCGTGCCGGTGACCGAGAGCGGCGGGCGCATCCACACCTCGGCAGCGACCGTCGCGGTGCTGCCCGAGGCCGAAGAGGTCGACGTGCAGATCGACGAGGCCAAGGACCTGCGCATCGACGTCTATCGCTCGTCAGGGCCGGGCGGTCAGTCGGTCAATACGACCGATTCGGCCGTGCGCATCACTCACCTGCCGACCGGGCTGGTCGTCATCCAGCAGGACGAGAAATCGCAGCACAAGAACAAGGCGAAGGCGCTCAAGGTGCTGCGCACGCGGCTGTACGAGGCCGAGCGCGAGCGGCTGGCGGCCGAGCGATCGGGCACCCGCCGTGCGATGGTCGGCTCGGGCGACCGGTCGGAGCGCATCCGCACCTACAATTTCCCGCAGGGCCGCGTCACCGACCACCGCATCAACCTGACGCTCCACCGTTTGCCGGAAATCCTCCAGGGCGAGCTGGGCGAACTGGTCGGCGCGCTGATCGCGGAGGACGAGGCGGAACGGTTGGCGACGCTGGATGCATAGGTCGGCCTGCTGCGTGCCGCAGCAGGACACGACCAAGCACGGCCGGCAGGAGCCCCGCTCCTGTCCGACGACGCGGCTTCGCCGCGGCGCTACCCGATAGAGCCTACATGCCACCCAGGAATCCCCGTGCCGCGCTCGCCGCCGCCGCGCAGCGCTTCACCTTCTCTGCCACCCCGCGGCTCGACGCCGAGCTGCTGCTAGCGCACGCGCTCGGCATCACGCGCGAGCGACTGCTCCTTACCTTGGGCGACTGGCAGGTCCCCGACACCTTTAATGCGCTGGTCGAGCGCCGCGCAGCCCAAGAACCGATCGCCTATCTGACCGGCACGCGGGCCTTCTGGACGATCGACCTGCACGTCGCCCCCGGCGTGCTCGTCCCGCGCGCCGACAGCGAGACGCTGATCGAGGCGGCGGTGGCGCATTTCGAGGGCACGGCGGGGCCGCGTCGCGTGCTCGACCTCGGCACCGGATCGGGCGCGCTGTTGCTCGCCGCGCTCGCCCAATGGCCGCACGCGAGCGGTGTGGGGATCGATGCCTCGCCCGCCGCGCTCGGCATCGCGCGCGACAATGCCGAACGGCTCGGGATGGCGGCGCGCGCGGAGATGATGGCGGGCGATTGGACGGGAACGGGCGAGGCGTTCGACCTGGTGCTGTGCAATCCACCCTATATCGAGGTCGACGCGGCACTTCCGGCCGAGGTACGCGAGTGGGAACCGGCGTCGGCGCTGTTCGCCGGTGCCGACGGGCTGGATGACTACCGCCGCCTCGCACCGCTGCTGCCGGCGCAGATTGCGGCGGGCGGCGTCGCATGCGTCGAGATCGGGTCGACGCAGGGGGCCGCGGTGACCGCGCTGTTCGAGGCAATTGGTTTGCGCGTGACGGTACGCCGCGACCTGGCGGGGCTCGACCGTTGCCTCGTTGTCACGCCTTGAAGACGAACGGCCCAGTCCACATATTTCTCTTTCAGAACGAGCGGCGGTTCGCTAGAGCGCTCACAGGGGCCCGCACGGACAGCGCTGTTTACCGCGTCGTTGTTATGGGGCGTTGTGCCCTCCCTTCGTCATCAGCCGCTGCAGTCCGGTGGCCGTGGCAGGTCCGGTTCGCCACCGTGCGGCCGTCCTGGGGAATGATCGCCCGTGCACCGTGATCGGTGCCGCTCGGGAGCAGTGCCGTTTTAGGTTCGAGGACGAGGACACACTTTTGATCAACAATCGTCAGCAAGGTCGCCGTCGCGGCCGTGGCAATGGACCGCAGCGTTCGGGCGGTGGCGGCCAGGGGCAGCGTGACAGCGGCAATCGCATCGACAGCCGCGCGCGCGGCAATGCGGCGCAGTTGCTCGAGAAATACAAGAACATGGCGCGTGACGCGCAGATGTCGGGCGACCGGGTCAACACCGAATATTACCTGCAGTTCGCCGACCATTATTTCCGCGTGCTCGCCGACCAGCGCGGGCGCAGCGAGGAGCAGGGGCAGCAGCGCCGCCAGTCGCGCGACGATTTCGACCAGTTCGATCCGTTCGACGACTTCGGCGACGAGGGCGAGCCGGTTCGTGCCGACGAGATGCAGCGCGCGCAGGAAAGCGATCGCCAGCAGGGCGAGCGGCCGCAGAACGAGCGCCAGCAGAATGATCGTCAGCAGAATGATCGTCAGTCGGGCGACCGGATGCAGAACGATCGTTATCAGGGCGAGCGCCAGCAGAGCGACCGCGCGCGCGGCGATCGCGATGCCCGTCCCCGCGACGACCGGTTTCGCGACGATCGTCAGGAGCGCTCGCGATATGACCGCGACGAGCGGCCGCGTGAGGCGCGCGAACAGCGCCAGCCGCGTGAAGAGCGCCCCCGTTTCGAGCGCGGCGAGCGTCGATCGGCCGAGGTAAGCCAGCCCGCGGTCGCTAACGACGTCGATCAGTCGTCCGTCCAAGCGGCCGAGCTGAACTCGGCACCGCCGCAGGTGGCATCGGTGCCCGAGGCGCAGGCCGATGAAGCGCCGCGCCGTCGCACTCGCGCGCGCAAGGTCCGCGACGAGGGCGTGGAGAGCGCCGCGCCGGCAGAGGCACTCGACGCCGATCGCCTGCCGCCATCGCTCGGCATTGTCCGCGCGAGCGACGCGGAGATCGCTGCTCCTTCCGCCGACGAAGGTGAGGCGCCCAAGCCGCGCCGTCGTCGTGTCGCGCGCGTCACCAGCGGTGAGGCCTCGGCCGCGGAGTAACGCCGCAGCCGTCTAACGATCGAACGTTACGGGCCGACGTCCTTCCGGGGCGCTCGGCCCGTTGTCGTATCAAGACCGGCGGCGTCGGCCACCTCGTCGTGTCCAGTGCCCGAACTCATGAAGGCGAGCCCCATCAGCGCGCCCGCCATCGCGACCGATCCGATTACCCCGCCGAACGTTGCGAGCGTCGCGATCCAGCCGAGCTCGCCGTACGCGCGACCTAGCAGGTGAACGGCGAGAAACGCCGCGACCACGCCGACCAGCGTCATAATAGCCAAGATGCGGCGAAAACGCCGCCATGCGAAACGCGCCTGCGCCGGATCGTCCAGTCCCTGCATCCGCCACCTCTTTTCCCGACACACTTTGCAACACGCACGCGAACGTGAAATGATGCGACACACCAGCCTATAGGCGCGAGACCAAACAGGAGAGAAGGCGATGACCATCGCAGCGATCCTCGGCGACAAGGGCGCCGACCTTGTGTCCATCTCACCCGATCGACGTGTCGCCGACGCGGTGGCGCTGCTCGCCGAACGGCGGATCGGTGCGGTGCCGGTGCTCGACGATGATCGCGTCGTAGGCGTCTTCTCCGAACGCGACGTGATCCGCTGCCTGCGCGAGCACGGCGCGTCCGCCCTCGATCAGTCGATTGCAGCGGTGATGACCACGCCCGCCGTAACGGTCGGGCGCGACGACTCGGTGCTCGGCGCGCTGTCGCTGATGACCAGGCGACGTATCCGCCACTTGCCGGTCATTGAGGCCGAGCAGGTGATCGGCATCGTCTCGATCGGCGATCTGGTCAAATATCGCATCGACCGGATCGAGGCGGAAGCGCGCGCGATGCGCGATTACATTCAGCAGGCCTGAGCCGGATCAGGCACGAACCAGCCTGATCATGTCACTGACCGTGCCGCGCCAGAACGTCAACAGCAGCCCCGCGTAGCTCACCGCGCCGATCGCGACCAGCACGGTGAGGCTGAGCAGCGGGCTCAGCGGCGGCAAGACGTGCCCGGTGGCAACGACCAGCGCGGCCATCGCAGCCGCGCAGACGATCGCGGGCATCGCGGCCTGCACGACCGCCCGCGCCGACACGCCGATCACGGGCAGGGCGCGCGCGCTGCTCGCCGCGAGATAGGCGGGATAAGTGACCAGCCAGGCGACAGCCAAACCGGTTACACCCCAGTGCACGCCGACCAGAAACGCGGCGGTCAGCAACGCCGCTCCGATCGCGCCGTTGATGACGCCGATCCCGGGTCGACCGACCGCATCGCACGCGGGAGAGTAGAGCACTTGCAGCGTCATGAACGGCATCGCCAGCGCGAGCAGCCGTACGACGGGGACGACCTCGCCCCATTTCTCGCCCAGTGCCGCGTGCACCAGCGGCCCGGCAGTGGCGGCGAGCCCGGCGTAGAAGGGCAAGGCGGCCAGCATCACCAACTGTACCGCTTTCAGGAACGCGGCTGCGCGCGCGTCCGGATCGTGCTGGATCCGCGCATAGGCGCTGAACGCTACTTCGTTGAGCGGGGGCACGAACTTCGACACGAAAATCTGCGCGAGGAACAGGCTGGTCGTGTAGATGCCGAGCAGGTGCGGGGTCAGAACGCGTCCGGCGATGAAGACGTCGGTCTGGCTCTGCAGAAACCAGAACAATTGTCCCAGCGCCATCAAGCCACCGAATCGCAGCAGGTCTCCCGCTCCGCCGAAGCGGAACAAGGGCCGCACCAAGGTACGCGCTGCCAAGGTCAGGCCTATGGCGCGAGTGAGATAGAGTGCCGCTGGCGCCGCGACCAGGGTCCATACGCCCCACCCCGACAATGCTCCGAGCAACGCGGTCGAAGCCGACATCAGCGAGGCCGCCATGTTGACCTTCGCCTGGCGGCTGAAATCGAGTTGTCGGCTCAGCAGTGCGGAGGGCAGCGCGATGAACGGTGTCGTGAGGTAGAGCAGCGCCTGCACGCGCAGCATGTCGGCAACGATCGGCTGGCGATAGTAGGCGGCGAGCAGCGGCGCCGCGAACACTTGAACGATCGCGAGCGAGCCGTTTAGCAGGATCAGCAGGCCGAACAGCTGCCGGATGTCGCGAGTATTGACCTCGGGCTGGCGAATCAGCGCGCTGGCGAGGCCGTAACCGTCGAGCATGTTGGTGAAGGCGAGGACCACCGCGGTCATCGCGAACAGGCCATAGTCGCTCGGCGACAGGATACGGATGACGAGGAACGTCGCAGCCCATTGCACGACCTGCGACAGGATCTGGCTTCCAGAGCGCCACACGATCGCGTTGCGGATCTGCCGTACAAGCGTCGTCGGCCCGGAGCCCTGTATGATGTCGACGCTCGTCATGCGACGCGCGTACGCCATGCTATCCTACGGTTACGTAAACAGGGGGCGTCAGGTGACCGCATGTGCCTCTCCAGGCTCCTGAAGCGTCTCACGGAAGCTTTTTTGCCCCTCGCTGCAACTTTTCTGCAAAAACCGTTTGACGGTATTCGTTGGCCCGCCTAGATGGGTGTCACCGCAGCGGCGGGGCGCTAGACGCTGACGACGCTAGCTGGTGTGATCGGAAACGGTGGCGCGGCGGTCTGGCTCTTTACCGGAGGGTAGGGGGATGGACTGAGCGCTGTGTTTTTGTCGCTCTTTGACATTGTTGGTTTAGATGAAGGGACATGCGGGCGGCGGCTTTTGCGGGTTCTGGCACATTCAAGGTGTGTTGGGGGTCGTTAGAAGTTAAGCTGAAGCTTGTATGTCTCTTACGTTACACATGTAAGATTTGTGCAGGTTTTGGCTCCT
>NZ_FNZZ01000005.1 GCF_900109565.1 Sphingomonas palmae
CAAAACCTGCACAAATCTTACATGTGTAACGTAAGAGACATACAAGCTTCAGCTTAACTTCTAACGACCCCCAACACACCTTGAATGTGCCAGAACCCGCAAAAGCCGCCGCCCGCATGTCCCTTCATCTAAACCAACAATGTCAAAGAGCGACAAAAACACAGCGCTCAGTCCATCCCCCTACCCTCCGGTAAAGAGCCAGACCGCCGCGCCACCGTTTCCGATCACACCAGCTAGCGTCAGTAGCGCCTAGCGCCCCGCCGCTGCGGTGACACCCATCTAGGCGGGCCAACGAATACCGTCAAACGGTTTTTGCAGAAAAGTTGCAGTTTTCGCTCAAACCCGCGTCACAAGCCCCGTGAGCGCCTCGCAAGGGCACCTCACGGGCAACCCCCCCCCACTCAGTTGATCCCACCACCCAGCGATCGGTACAACTCCACCAGGTTACTCGCACCCGTCAAACGCGTCGTCACCAGCTGCTGCTCCGCCGCATACGACACACGCTGCGCGTCAAGCGACACGAGGAACGAATCCACTCCCGCACGGTAACGCGCCTCGGAAAGACGGGCGGCGACCTGCGCCGCGTTCGCACGCGCCGACTGCGCCGACACCTGCTCCCCGATCGTCCCGCGCTGCGCCAGCGCGTCGGCGACCTCACGGAACGCCGTCTGGATCGCACGCTCATAGGTCGACACCGCCACCTGCTGCGATGCGCGCGCATAATCGAGATTGCCCTTTCTCGCGCCACCATCGAACAGCGGCAGGCCAACCGAGGGCGTACCCGTGTAGGTGAAACTGCCACCACCGAAGAGGCCGGACAACGCCGTCGAGATCGTCCCGATCGTCGCCGTGAGCGAGATCCGTGGGAAGAAGGCGGCGCGCGCAGCGCCGATATTGGCGTTCTGCGCGATCAGCTGGTGCTCGGCCTGGAGCACGTCGGGACGTCGCAGCAGCACCTCGGACGACACGTTACCCGGCAGCGCGTCACGCGTGTAGGCGGTCTTCCCCAGACCCGCGGGCAGTTGCTCGCTCGGCACGGTCGTTCCGACCAGCAGGTTGAGCGCGTTCTGGTCCTGCGTGACACGAGTCGTCAGCGTCGCGATGTCGTTGCGCGCCGACTGGTAGTTCGTCTCGGCCTGTCGCGCCTCGAGCTCGGACGCGACACCGATCCGGAACTGTGCCTGGGTCAGCCGCAGCGTCTCGCCGAAGGTCTGCAGCGTGCGGCGCGAGAGCTGGAGCTGTTCCTGGTCGGAGGCGAGCGTCAGCCACGCAGTCGCGATCTCCGCGATCAGGCTGATTCGGGTCGAACGCTGCGCCTCTTCAGTCGCGAAATACTGCTCAAGCGCGGCGCGGCTGAGGTTGCGGACACGCCCGAACAGGTCGAGCTCGAAGGCCGAGAAGCCGGCGTTGACCGAGTAGAACTCGATATTCGACGAGGAGGAGCCGACCCCGGCGCCGCCGACGCCCGCGCCGGCACCACTACCACCGACACCGCCGCCCATGCCGGTCCCAGTGCCACCGCCGCCGGAGCCTCCGCCCGTCGCGCCGCCCGCGCCTGCGCCTGCACCGGCATTGGCGCCGGTCGCTCCGAAGATGTTGTTGGTATAGGTCGCGGAGCCCGACAGCGCCGTCGTCGGCACTAGGTCGGAGCGCTGGATCCGATATTGCGCGCGCGCCTGGAGCACGTTGCCGGCCGCAATCCTAAGGTCGCGGTTGTTGGCGAGCCCCGTCTCGATCACCTGCCGCAGACGCGGATCGAGGAAGAAGTCGCGCCAGCCGATCGCGGACACATCGACGGCATCGGTCGCGGCGCGCGGGTAGACACCGCCCTGCGGGAAGGCGGCCGGAACGGCGCCGGTCGGACGTTCGTACTTCGGCGCGAGATTGCACCCGGCGAGCGCGGTCGACAACGCGAGCGCGGCTAAGATGGCGGAGCGGGTCACGTCGTTCAGGCTCCCTCGACCGCGGGGCGGCCCTGGTTCGAGTCATGGTCGCGGCGTCGGTCGTCCTCGCGCCCGCGATCGGGATTGTCGGGTGCGGCAGGTTCAGCGTCGTCGCCGTGCCCGAACAGGCGCAGCACGACGACGAAGAACATCGGCACCAGGAAGATCGCGAAGACCGTCGCAGTCAACATGCCGCCGACCACCGCACGGCCGATCGCATTCTGCCCGCCTGCGCCCGCGCCGGTGGAGATCGCCAGCGGCAACACGCCGAAGATGAACGCGAGACTGGTCATCAGAATGGGACGCAGACGCAGCTTGGCCGCCTGCACTGCGGCATCGAACGGCTTCATCCCCTCCGCGATCCGTTCCTCCGCAAACTCGACGATCAGGATCGCGTTCTTCGCCGACACGCCGATCGTGGTGATCAGGCCGACCTGCAGGTAGATGTCGTTATTCAGACCCGTGATCCAGGCGGCGAACAGCGCGCCGATGATGCCGAGCGGCACGACCAGCAGCACCGAAATTGGCACCGACCAGCTTTCGTAGAGCGCTGCGAGGCACAGGAAGACGATCAGCAGCGACAGGCCGTAGAGCGCCGGCGCTTGCCCGCCCGACAGCTGTTCCTCGTACGACAGGCCGGTCCACTCGAGCGTCGTGCCCGGCGGCAGCTTGGCGTGGATTTCCTGCAACGCCTCCATCGCCGCGCCCGTGCTCTTGCCGGGCGCTGGCGAACCCTGGATCTGCATCGCGGGCTGACCATTGTAGCGCGTCAGCTGCACCGGCGCATTCGACCATTCCTGCGTCGTGAAGGCGTTGAAGGGCACCATCTGGCCGGTCGTGCTGCGCACGTAGAGCGCACCGATGTCCTCCGGCTTCAACCGGTACGGCGCATCGTTCTGCACGTAGACGCGCTTCACGCGACCGCGGTCGATGAAGTCGTTGACGTAGCCGCCACCCCAGGCGGTCGCAATCGTGCTGTTGACCGTCGCCAGATCGAGGTTGAGCGCGCGCGCCTTGTCCTCGTCTACCACGACCTTCAGCTGCGGCGCGTCGTCGAGGCTGAGCGGGCGGACCTGCGCCAGCGCGGGGTTTTGCGCCGCCATGCCCAGCATCATGTTGCGAATTTCGAGCAGCTTCGCGTGCCCGACCCCGCCGGTATCGACCAGCTGCGCGTCGAAGCCGGTCGCGTTGCCCAGTTCCTGCACCGCGGGGGGGGATCAGCGCGAAGATCATCCCGTCCTTGTACTGCGAGAACGTTCCCATCGCGCGGCCGACGATCGCCTGCGCGCGGTTCTCGGCGCCCGGGCGATCCTCCCACGGTTTCAGGTTGACGAAGGCGAGGCCCGCATTCTGCCCCTGCCCCGCGAAGCTGAACCCGTTGACGGTGAAGATGCCCGCCACGTTTGCAGCCTCGTCCTTGAGGAAGTGGTCGCGGACGAGGTCGAGGCCCTTGTCGGTGCGCGCCGTTGTCGCACCAGCGGGACCCTGAACGAGCGCCAGAACCGTTCCCTGGTCCTCGTCGGGCAGGAAGCCCGAGGGCAAGGTCGCGAACAGGCCACCGACGCCGAGCACGATGACCGCGAACACGACCATCGAGCGCTTCCAGCTACGCACCGTCCGCTTGACGCCATTCTCGTACTTGTTCTGCCCGCGCTCGAACTTGTCGTTGAACCAGCGGAAGAAGCGCGCGAGCGGGCCGTTGCCTTCCTGCTTCTTGGGATCGTGCGGCTTCAGGATCGTGGCGCAGAGCGCGGGGGTCAGGATCAGCGCGACCAGCACCGACAGCACCATCGCCGAGACGATCGTGATCGAGAACTGTCGATAGATCACGCCGGTCGAGCCGCCGAAGAACGCCATCGGCAGGAACACCGCCGACAGCACCATGCCAATGCCGATCAGCGCGCCCGAGATCTCGTCCATCGACTTGCGCGCGGCATCCTTGGGCGAGAGATGCTCGTCGACGATCAGGCGCTCGACGTTCTCCACCACCACGATCGCATCGTCGACCAGCAGGCCGATCGCGAGCACCGTGCCGAACAGCGTCAGTGTGTTGATCGTGTATCCCGCGAGTGCCAGCACGCCGAAGGTGCCGAGCAGCACCACCGGCACCGCGATCGTCGGGATGATCGTCGCGCGCCAGTTCTGCAGGAACAGGAACATGACGAGGAAGACGAGCACCACCGCCTCAACGAGCGTGTGGATCACCTGCTCGACCGAAAGGCGCACGAACGGCGTGGTGTCGTAAGGGTAGATGACCTTGACGTCGGCGGGCAGCGTCTTGGCGATCTCCGCCGTGCGCTCCTTGACCGCCTGAACAGTGTCGAGCGCGTTCGCACCGGCGGCGAGGCGCACGCCGAAGCCCGACGCGGGCTTGCCGTTATACCTGACGTCGAAGCCGTAATTCTCGGCCCCGAGCTCGACACGCGCGACGTCGCGCAGGCGCACGATCGCACCGTCCTGGTTGGTCTTCAGGCGGATGTTGCCGAACTGCTCGGGCGTCTGGAGCCGCGACTGGACCGAGACGGTCGCGTTCAGCATCTGGTCCTTGGGCGCGGGCTGCGCACCCAATTGCCCGGCGGAGACCTGCGCGTTCTGCGCCTCGACCGCGCTCGTCACGTCGGCGATGGTCAGCTGGTAGCTGTTGAGCTTTAATGGATCGAGCCAGATGCGCATCGCGTACTGCGCGCCGAAGATCTGGAGCTCACCGACGCCGCTGACGCGGCTGATCGGGTCCTGGATCTTCGAGTTGATCATGTCGGCCAGGTCGTTCGCGCTGTGCGAACCGTCCTCGGACACCAGACCGACGACCACCAGGAAGCTCGCCGCGGACTTGGTGACCTGGATACCCTGGCGCTGGACTTCCTGCGGCAGCAGCGGGGTCGCCGCCTGCAGCTTGTTCTGTACCTGCACCTGCGCGATGTCGGGGTCGGTGCCCTGCTCGAAGGTCAGCGTGATCGTCACCGTGCCCGCCGACGACGACGAGGACGAGAAATAGCGCAGGTTGTCGATGCCCTTCAGCTGCTGCTCGATGACCTGCGTCGTCGTGCGTTCCAGCGTTTCGGCATCTGCACCCGGATAGGTCGCGGCGATCGCGACCGCGGGCGGCGCGATCTCGGGAAACTGCGCGACCGGCAGGCTGCGGATCGCGAGCACGCCCGCGAGCATCAGCACGATCGCGATCACCCACGCGAAGATGGGCCGATCGATGAAATAGCGTGACATGAGCGGTTACTTCGCTTCCTGCTGCGGCTGGCCGGCATTCCCACCGCCCTGACCACTACCTTGCGCGCCGCTGGGCTGACCCGCGGACTTCGCGTTCGGGTTCCACGCGACCGCCTTCACCGGCATGCCGGGGCGCAGCATCATGCCGCCCTCGACGATCACCTTCTCGCCCGACTTCAATCCGGCAGTGACCAGCCAGTTGTCGCCGATCGTACGCGGCGCAGTCAGCTTGCGCATCTGCACCTTGTTGTCGGCACCCACGACCATCACGGTCGGATTGCCCTTCTCGTCACGCTGCACCGCGCGTTGCGGGACCAACAATGCGTCGCCCTGCGTACCCTCGATCAGCTCGGCGCGGACGTACATGCCCGGCAGCAGCAGCCCACGCGGGTTGGGAAAGCGCGCGCGGATCGTCTGCGTGCCGGTGGCAGGATCGACGCTCACGTCGGTGAACTGGAGCGTTCCCTCGATCGGGTAGACCGAGCCGTCCTCGAGCCGCAGCTGCACGCGCGCCGCTTGACCGCCGCGCGACAGGTCGCCCGCCGCGATCTTCTGACGGAGCGCGAGCAAATCCGCGCTCGACTGCGGCACGTCGACGTAGATTGGGTCGAGCCGCTGGATCGTGGTGAGCGGATCGGTCTGCCCCGCGGTCACCAGCGCACCCGTGGTCGCGATCGAGCGGCCGATCCGGCCCGAGATCGGCGCGCGCACGGTGGTGCGCGACAGGTCGATCTGCGCCGAACGCAATGCGGCCTGCTGCGCCGCCACGTCGGCGCGCGCCTGCGCCGCCGAGGTGATCGCGTTCTCGTAATCCTGCTTCGCTATCGCGTTGATCTTGACCAGCTCGCCGTAGCGACGCTGGAGTGCCGCGCTCGAGGCGATCGCCGATTGCGCGCGGGCGAGCGCGGCGCGCGCGCTGGCGACCTGCGTCACGTAAGGCTGCGGATCGATGCGATAGAGCGGCTGGCCCTTGGTCACTTGGTCACCCTCGGTGAACAGCCGCGCGAGGATCAGGCCGTTGACCTGCGGACGCACTTCCGAGGTTTCATAGGCCACCGTGCGGCCGGGCAGCACGGTGGTGAGCGTCACCGCCTCGCTCTTGACCGCGACCACGCCGACCTGCGGCGGTCCGGCGGGCTGCTGCTGCGCCTGCTCCTTGCCACCCCCGCACGCGGCGAGCGGCGCCACCAGCATCGCGGCGGCCGCGAAACGATTGATCAGCATGGACTTCCCGGAAAAAATGTGTGAATGAACGATCACTCACGAATGCTGCTACTGCGAACGAGCGCCAGCGTCAATATGGGAAGGAGATGATGAGCAGGACCGAAGCGGCGTGCGCGCCGTTGCCCCGCAACGAGAAAGCAAACGCACGCCGATCGCAGGTGATCCAGGCCGCGCGAAAATTGTTCGCGGAGGCCGGGTTCCACAACACCGGCATGGCGCAGATCTCGAAGGAGTCGGGCGTGCTCGTCGGGCAGATCTACCGCGATTTCGCCAACAAGGAGGCGATCGTCGCGGCGATGGTCGAGCAGGACCTCGACGAGTTCCTGTACGACGGCGTGCTCTGTAACGCGTGCGCGACGGGTGACCACGCCGCGGTGCGCGCGTGGATCGCCGATTTCGTCACCTGCGAAGAGGTCGAGGACGCGCGCATCTTCGCCGAGATCACTGCGGAGGCGGCGCGCAACGAGCGCATCGCCGCGATCTTCCACATGATCGATCAGCGACTCCGCCAGCAACTGGTGCTCGCGCTGCGGATCATCGCCGCCGCGCACGTCGACGACGAACGGCTGGTCACCGTCGCCAACATGATTTTGACGGTTTCGTCAGGCGTCATGCAGCGCCGCGTGCTGTGGCCCGGGCAGGCCGACCGTGCGGTATTCGCGCCGCTGCTCGCGTGCATCGACGCGCAGATCGACGCCTTGTGCGACGACGAAGCCACGGTTGCCGCGTGCGCGTGAAGCCGCCGATCGGGCGCGACACGCGGCTGTGCATGTCGCTCGCCGCGCGACCGGGCAACTTCGGCTCGCGGTTTCACAACCGGCTCTACGAGCGGCTCGGGCTCGACTATGCCTACAAGGCGTTCACCACCAATGATCTGGACGGCGCAATGCGTGGTATACGCGCGCTCGGCATACGCGGATGCGCAGTGTCGATGCCGTTCAAGGAAGCGGTGATCCCGCTGCTCGATAGCCTCGCAGGCTCCGCCGCGACGATCGACAGCGTCAACACGATCGTCAACGACGACGGACGGCTGACCGGGTACAACACTGACTACAGCGCGATGCGCGACCTGCTCGATCGCGCCGGCGTCGCCCCCGAGCTGCCGTTCAGCCTGCGTGGATCGGGCGGCATGGCGAAAGCGGTCGCGGCGGCGCTGCGTGATCGTGGGCATCGGCGCGGCACGGTCGTAGCGCGCAATGCGGACAAGGGCCGCGCGCTTGCCAACACCTACGGCTTCGACTGGCAGGTTGAGGTTGGCGACGGCGCCGCGGTGCTCGTCAACGCGACGCCGATTGGCATGAGCGGCGGCGATGAAACCGCGCTCGCCTTTACTCCCCACGTGATCGCGCGCAGCGCGGTCGCGATCGAAGTAGTGGCGCTGCCGGCCGAAACGCCGTTCCTGCGGGCGGCGCGGGCAGCGGGAAAGGTGACGATCGCGGGCGCCGACATTGCGGTGCTGCAGGCGCTGGAGCAATTCGTGCTCTACACCGGCGTGCGCCCCGGCGACGACGACATCGCCCACGCCGCCGCGTTCGCGCGCGGAGAGGTCGACTAGGCCAGACGTTTGCGCGCCAAGCGGCCAATCGCCAGCCAGCGCGCGTGCTCCTCCTGCGCATCGGCGAGTGCGCGGTGCGCGGGCGGCTCATCCTTCCCTCGCGGTTCGCTCTGTTCGAGCACCTCGGCGACGGCGGACGCCAGTGCGTTGCCCGACAAGGCCTGCGAGAGGATCGCGTGCGCGCGTTCGCGGTGCGCGTCGTCGCTGTCGCGCAGCCGCAGGCTGTGGCGCGGCAGCTTGGCCGCGCGCAGCAGCGCGCTCAACCACTTGCCGTCCCACGACGGCGCGCTCGCCAGCAGGTCGTGTCCGGAGAGTTCGGCAACCATGCGCCGCGCGACCGCCGCGTGATCCTGGCCCTGCTGCTCGAGTTCGGCACGCGCGATGCCGTGGATCGCCTCCGCCGCATCGTCCCAATCGTCCCAGGCGGGCGCGGGGCGGATCAGGTGAGCCTCGCTGCGGCCGTCCTCGAACACCCAGGCGACCTCGATCGGGTAACTCCGCTTGGACAGCGAGGAGGCTTCGAAATCGATAAATGCCAGCATGGCGCCTTCAACGCAGTAGGGGGCGGATCGGACCCGCGCGCTGGGTGTTCACCGCTCCTATCCCGCAGGAGCGACACGCATGATCGATCTGAACACCGCCAGCGCCGACGAACTCGACACCGTGCCGATGCTCGCCGGGCACGGCGCGGAGATCGTCCGCTACCGCGAGGAACGCGGCGGCTTCACGGAGCTGAGGCAGCTGAACGAAGTCCCGGGTCTCGCGCAAAAGGCCGACGGCGCGGAGGAGTATCTCTCGGTCGGGTGACGCCGCTTTTCCCGCGCAGCCGGATTGCGCCGTGCGGTGCAGACGGTAAGTTGCTGGCGAGAGAGGGAATATCACTTGCCACAGCCAAGCCGTAAACTGACCCGCCTGCTCGCCGCAGGCCTGATGCTCGCGACAGTCACTCCCGCGCTCGCGCAGGAGAAGACGACCACCACGGTCGAGAAGAAGACCGACGACGGCACCAAGCTGCCGCCGCTGCCGGCCGACCGCACGATCGCGCAGAGCGTGCGTGTCGGCGGGCGCGTGCTGAATTACCGTGCGACCGTCGGCACGCTGCCGGTGCGCGACGAGAGCGGCAAGGAGATCGGACAGGTCGTCTACACCGCGTACACGGTGCCCGGGCGCGATCCGGCGCGCCCCGTCACCTTCGCGTTCAACGGCGGGCCGGGCGCGGCATCGGTGTACCTCAACATGGGCGCGGTCGGCCCCAAGCGGGTGCAGTTCGGCGCGCAGGGAGACGCGCCCTCGGACGCGCCGATCGCCAGCGACAATCCCAACACCTGGCTCGATTTCACCGACCTGGTCTTCATCGACCCCATCGGCACCGGGTTCAGCCGCAGCCTGGTAGGCGAGGACGAGACGAAAAAGGCGTTCTACGCCAACGATCCCGACATCAAATACCTGTCCAAGGTCGTCTACGACTGGCTGGTCAAGGAAGGCCGGCTGCGCAGTCCGAAGTACGTGATGGGTGAGAGTTACGGCGGATACCGCGCGCCGCGCATCGCCTATGAACTGCAATCGCAGATCGGCGTCGGAATCAACGGCCTCATCATGGTGTCGCCGTATCTCGACCCGGCGTCGGGCGACGACGCGACCGCGCTGTCGCCGTTGCCGTGGATGATTGACCTGCCGTCGATGGCGGCGGCGAACCTGGAGCGGCAGGGCCGGCTGACCCCGGCGGCAATGCAGGCGGTGGAGGATTACACCCGCGGCGACTTCGCGCGCGACCTGCTGCGCGGGCGGTCGGACCCGCAGGCGACGGGACGCATCGTGAGCCGTGTCACGCAATTGACCGGGCTCGATCCCGCGCTGGTCCAGCGGCTGGGCGGGCGTGTCGACAGCCGCACGTATCTGCGCGAAGTGCACAGGAGCGAGGGCACGATCGGCAGCGTCTACGATTCAAACGTCACCGCGTTCGACCCCTTCCCCTGGTCGCCGAGTCAGCAGTCGAACGATCCGATCCTCGACGCGCTGATCGCGCCGACAACGAGCGCGATGGTCGATTTCGTCACGCGCGAGGTCGGCTGGAAGACCGACGCGCGCTACAATGCGCTGTCCTACGCGGTGAATGCGGCGTGGAACCGCGGCAAGCCCGCCGATACGCCCGTCACCGACCTGCGCAAGGCGATCGCCAACGATCCCAAGATGCGCGTCATGATCGTCCACGGCTGGGACGACCTGTCATGCCCGTTCTTCGCCTCCCGCCTGATCGTCGATCAGATGCCCGCCTTCGGGCAGGCCGAGCGCGTCGCGCTGAAGGTCTATCCGGGCGGGCACATGTTCTACAGCCGCAACGACAGCGGTGCAGCGTTCAAGAACGACGCGCGGGCGCTGTATCGCAAATGAGCGGGGCGACGCCGCGCGCGTCGCCCCTCACGTGTTTATCAGCGCTGCCCGCAGATAACCGGGCCGGGCGGCGCGCTGGCGACGCGAATGCCCGATACGTCGATGCCCGCCGCGCCGGTCGCCGCGATCACCGCCGAACGCGTAATCCGCGCCATGTCGACCCCCTGATCGGCGAAGCAGCGTAGCGGCACCGCCAGTTCAGTCCAGTCACTGCCGGCGTTGCGGAGCACGCCGGTAATCGGAACGGTGGCACTGCGTCCGCCGGCCATGCCGAGCGTAACGGTCCCCGTCGGTGCACGGGTGACGCGATAGTCGAGGATCAGGCTCAACTGCCCATTCGACTCGCGCGACAGGTCGATCGGCTGCGCCTGCTCGACCGCGAGTTCGCCGGCGCCGGCAAAGGTCAGTCGCACGCTGTCCTCCTGCGCCTGGCGATCGACGCGCGCCTGCGTCACCGCGCCGCTGGTCCGGAACGACGCGCCGGGGGCGAGCCGCCCGCGTACGAACAGCGCGTTCTGGTCGCCGCCCGCGTTCGCCGGCCGCGCTTCGTCGAGCTTGGATACCTGCCCGCCCTTCGCGTAGGACAGGCCGTAGCCGAACGCGAACAGCGGGTCGTAATTCGGATCGCGCCTATTAAGCACGTACTGGTCGAGCCGCTTCGGCCAAGAGAACGACAGCGTTCCGCGGAAATCGGCGCGGGGCTTGCCGTCGCGCCCCGCCACCAGCAGGTCGGCGACGCCGCCGCCCTCGGTCCCTGGCAGCCAGGCAGCGACGAAGGCGTCGGACGCGTTCAGCTCCGGGTTCACCCACAACGGCCGGCCCGACAGGAACACCGACACCGTCGGCACGCCCGCGGCCTTCAAGCGACGCAGCAGTTGCAGGCTCGACTTGTCGTCGGGGCTGAATTCCAGCGTCGGGCGGTCGCCGGAGAATTCGGCATAAGGCGTTTCGCCAAACACGACGATCGCGACATCGGGTTTGGCGGTGTACTTGCCATCCGCGGACAAGATGGCGGTGCCCCCCGCCGCGCGCACGGCCTCCGACAGCCCGCCCCAGATCGATTGCGCATTGGGGAAGTTGGCGTTGGTGACGCCGGTGCCCTGCCACGTGATCGACCAGCCGCCCGCCTGCTGCCCTATGTTGTCGGCACCCGCGCCCGCGACCAGCACGTTCGCGCCGGCCTTGATCGGCAGCACGCCGTTGTTCTTGAGCAGCACGAGCGACTCGCGCACGGCCTGACGTGCCAGCGCGCGGTGCTCGGCGCTGCCGAGCAGGTCGAACTTGCCCGCGAACGGTCGTGACGAAGGGCGCCCCGCCTCGAACGTACCGGCGAGCACCTTGACGCGCAGGATGCGGCGCACCGCGTCGTTGAGGCGTGCCGCCGGGATAATCCCCGCCTTCGCCTCGCGCAGCGTGTTGGCGTACAGCTCCTTCCACTTCGGACCCGAGTACATGAACATGTCGAGCCCGGCGTTGATTGCCGCCGCGCAATCCTCGTTGGTGCAGCCCGGCACCTGCCCGTGCGCGTTCCAGTCGCCGACCGCGAAGCCGTCGAACCCCCAACGTTCCTTGAGCACGCCGGTCAGCAGCGACTTGTTGCCCGTCAGCTTGGTGCCGTTCCAGCTCGAGAAGCTGGGCATCACGGTCAACGCACCCGCGGGCAGCGCGGTCATGTAGCCCGCGGCATGGACGTCGCGCAGCGTTTGCTCGCTGACGCGCGTGTCGCCCTGATCGCGCCCGCCGGTACCGCCGTCGCCGAGGAAATGCTTCACCGAGGAGATGACGTGGCCCGGGCGCATGAAGTCGCCTCCCACCCGGCCCTGAATACCCTCAACCATCGCGCCGGCGTAGGAGGCGACGAGCGACGGGTCTTCCGAATAGCTCTCGTAAGTGCGCCCCCAGCGATCGTCCTGCACCACAGCGACGGTCGGCGCGAAGCTCCAGTCGATGCCGGTCGCCGCGGTCTCCGCCGCGGTCGCGGCACCGATGCGGCGGACGAGCTCGGGATCGCGCATCGCGCCCAGGCCGATGTTATGCGGAAAAAGCGTCGCGCCGACGATGTTGTTGTCGCCGTGCACCGCGTCGGTGCCCCAGATGACCGGCACGACCGGCCGCCCGTCGCTCCGCTTCACCGACGCATCGTAGAAGGCGTCGAACAGCTTCAACCACTCGGGCGCGGGCGCGAACTCGTCGTTATTGGGGGCCGAATTGCCGCCGTTCAGGATCGAGCCGAGCTTGTACGTCTCCAGATCCTTGGGGCTGATCGAGGCGATGTCGACCTGCAGCAGCTGCCCGACCTTGTCCTCCACGCTCATGCGCCGCAGCATGGCGTCGACGCGTGCCTCGACCTTGGGGTCGCGCTGACGCTTCATCGCGAGCGCGGGCCATTGATCGGGGTGCGCGGTCGCCGACGCGCTGACCGCCGGACCCGCTCCCTGCGCCGACAATCCCGCCGCACTTGCCAGCAACGCCGCCGCGACGCCGATCCTGATCGTCCTCATGCTTCCTCCCCATGCGCCACGCGCGACCTCGTTTGGACGAGCCCTAATCGGCGCTCCGGACGGTCACAAGCGGGTCAAGGTCGCACATCGACGGCAGAGATCGGCTTCGCATCCAAGAGCGCCATCGACTGCCGTGAGTGCGGTGCCGCTCGAAATCACGCCAGCCACGTAAACTTACATGGATTAGGAAACGAAATCCCGTGCCGGAGGTTCTCTGCTTTGGGGTAGCAGTGTTTCTGCATGGCCAACCGGTTATGGCGCTGCGTGACGAACAGTCAGATGAAAGAAAACATGTCGAAATCCGATTTGGGCGCGCTCTCGCTGTCGCGCCGCGGCGTGCTGGCCGGCGGCGCTGCCACTGCCGCGATGACGAGCGCGCCTGCTGCGATCGCGCAGGCAGCGGCGTCGTCACCGATGACACCGGCCGAGCCCGCGCCGATGATGCCGGTGTCGTTCGAGGTCAACGGCCAGCGCGAGGACCTGACGCTCGACACGCGCACCACGCTGCTCGACGCGTTGCGCGAGCATCTGCATATGACCGGCACCAAGAAGGGTTGCGACCACGGCCAGTGCGGCGCCTGCACCGTGATGGTCAATGGCGTGCGGATCAATTCCTGCCTCTCCCTCGCGGTGCAGCACCAAGGCGATAAGGTGACGACCATCGAGGGACTCGGCACGCCCGACAAGCTCCACCCGATGCAGGCCGCCTTCATCAAGCATGACGGCTATCAATGCGGTTACTGCACGCCGGGGCAAATCTGCTCTGCGGTCGCGGTGCTCGACGAGATCAAGCGCGGCGTTCCCAGCCACGTCCAGGCGGACGTGTCGGCGCGCCCGCAGGCGACCAACATGGAGCTGCGCGAGCGGATGAGTGGTAACATTTGTCGCTGCGGCGCTTATTCCAACATCGCCGAGGCAATGGGCGAAGTCGCGGGGGTGCGGGCATGAAGGCGTTCACCTACGAGCGCGCGAAGGATGCGCGAGGAGCGGCGCAGGCAGCGGCGCGGCCGGGCGCGAAGTTCCTAGCGGGCGGAACCAACCTGCTCGACCTGATGAAGATCGAGGTCGAAACGCCGACGCATCTGATCGACGTGCAGGACCTGGGCTTCGACAAGATCGAGAAGACGGCGGAAGGCGGGCTGCGGATCGGTGCGCTCGTCACCAACACCGACCTCGCCGCCGACGAGCGGGTACGGCGCGACTATAGTGTGCTGACGCGCGCGATCGTCGCTGGCGCCAGCGGACAATTGCGCAACAAGGCGTCGACCGCGGGCAATCTGCTCCAGCGGACGCGCTGCCCGTATTTCTACGACACCAACATGGCGTGTAACAAGCGCAAGCCGGGGTCGGGCTGCGCCGCGATCGGCGGCTATTCGCGCCAGCTTGGACTGATCGGCGTGTCGGACAAGTGCATCGCGACCTTCCCCGGCGACATGGCGGTCGCGATGCGCGTGCTCGACGCCTATGTCGAGACGATCGACCCGGCCGGACAGCGCCGCGCGATCCCGATGGCCGACTTCCACCGTTTGTGGGGCGACCATCCCGAGCAGGACACGGTGCTGAAATCCGGTGAGCTGATCACCGCGGTAACGCTGCCGAAGCCGATCGGCGGCAAGCATTTCTACGAAAAGGTGCGCGACCGCGCCTCCTACGCCTATGCGCTCGTCTCGGTGGCGGCGGTGATCCAGCCTGATGGCACGGGCCGCGTCGCCTTCGGCGGCGTCGCACCGCGTCCGTGGCGGGTCGAGGCAGCCGAAGCGCTTCTGCCGCAAGGTGCCGCCGCGGTCACCGCGCGCGCGTTCCAGGGCGCGACCCCGACGAAGGACAACGCCTTCAAGCTGCCGCTAGCGACCCGCGCGCTCGCTTCCGTCATCGCGCAATCCAAGGCATAAAGTCATGAAGTTCGACACACCCGCCGGGCAGAACCCGATCGATCGGATGCAAGTCGTCGGCCGCGCGATGAACCGCATCGACGGCCCGCTAAAGACCACTGGCACCGCACCCTACGCCTACGAACATCATGCCGAGGTGCCGAACGCCGCCTACGGCTATCTCGTCCCCGCCGCGATCGCGAAGGGTCGGATCGCGAGCATCGACACGCGCGCGGCAAAGGCGGCGCCGGGGGTTCTCGCGATCGTCACCGCCCAGAATGCCGGGCCGCTCGGCAAGGGCGACAAGAACACCGTCAAATTGCTCGCCGGCCCCGACGTCGATCATTATCACCAGGCCGTCGCGGTCGTCGTCGCCGAGACGTTCGAACAGGCGCGCGCGGCCGCCGGGCTGGTTCGCGTCGATTACGCGCGCGGCGCGGCGCAGTTCGACCTCGATCAGGCGCTGAAAACTGCGCCGCTGACCGGCGGGTCAAGCGGCGAAGGCAGCGGCGCGCCGGCGGTCGACCGCGTCGGCAAGTTCGAACAGGCGTTCGCCGCCGCAGCCGTGACGCTCGACCAAACCTACTCGACCCCCGACCACAGCCACGCGATGATGGAGCCGTTCGCCTCGATCGCGGCGTGGAACGGCGACGAACTGACACTGTGGACCTCGAACCAGATGATCAACTGGGGACACGAGGACCTCGCCAAAACGCTGGGGATGCCAAAGGAGAAAATCCGCTTCATGTCGCCCTACGTCGGCGGCGGGTTCGGCGGAAAGCTGTTCCTGCGCACCGACGCAGTGATGGCTGCGCTCGGTGCCAAGGCAGCGGGGCGTCCGGTCAAGCTGGCGCTGTCGCGCCCCGTGATCGCCAATAACACGACGCACCGACCGGCGACGCGCCAGCGCATCCGCATCGGGGCACAGAAAGACGGCACGATCACCGCGATCGCGCACGAGAGCGGGTCGGGCGACCAGCCCGGCGGCAGCCCGGAAACCGCGGTCAACCAGACTAAGTTGCTCTACGCGGGCGCCAATCGCATGATCTCAATGCGGCTCGCGGTGCTCAACCTGCCCGAAGGCAATGCGATGCGCGCGCCGGGCGAGGCGCCCGGCATGATGGCGCTCGAGATCGCGATGGACGAAATGGCCGAGAAGCTGGGCATGGACCCGATCGCGTTCCGCATTAAGAACGACACCCAGGTCGATCCCGAGAAGCCCGAGCGGCGCTTCTCGCAGCGCGAGCTGGTGCGCTGTTTGAACGAGGGCGCGCAACGCTTCGGCTGGTCGCGCCGCAACGCCAAGCCGGGTCAGGTGCGCGACGGCAAGTGGCTGGTCGGCATGGGCGTGGCGTCGGCGTTCCGCAACCACATGAACATGCCCTCGGCCGCGCGTGTGCGCCTCGGGCAGGACGGCGTCGTGACGGTGGAAACCGACATGACCGATATCGGCACCGGCAGCTACACGATCATCGCGCAGACCGCGGCCGAAATGATGGGCGTGCCCGTGGAGGCCGTCGTCGTGAAGCTGGGCAGCTCGGCCTATCCCGTCTCGGCGGGCTCGGGCGGGCAGTTCGGCGCGGCGAATTCGACCGCGGGCGTCTACGCCGCCTGCGTCAAGCTGCGCGAGCAGGTGGCGCAGCGGCTCGGGTTCAACTCCGCCGACGCAGTGTTCCAGGGCAGCAAGGTCACCAGCGGCAATCGCGCGGCCGACCTCAAGCAGGCGGCGCAGGGCGGCGAGCTGGTCGGCGAGGACAAGATCGAGTTCGGCAAGCTGGGCAAGGAGTACCAGCTCTCCACCTTCGGCGCGCATTTCGTCGAGGTCGGCGTCGACGCCTATACCGGCGCGACGCGGCTCCGGCGGATGCTGGCGGTGTGCGCGGCCGGGCGGATCATCAACCCGAAGTCGGCGCGCAGCCAGGTGATCGGCGCGATGACGATGGGCGTCGGCTCGGCGCTGATGGAGGAGCTCGCGGTCGACACGCGCTTCGGCCTGTTCATCAACCACGACCTCGCGCTCTACGAAGTGCCGGTCCACGCCGACATTCCGCATCAGGAGGTCGTGTTCCTGCCCGAGGTGGACGACAAGGCCAATCCGATGAAAGCGAAGGGCGTCGGCGAACTGGGACTATGCGGCGTCGGTGCGGCGGTCGCCAACGCGATCTACAACGCGACGGGCGTGCGCGTGCGCGATTACCCGATCACGCTCGACAAGCATCTGGATAAACTGCCCGCGGTGGCGTGATGAACAGCGGGGAGGTGCCGTGCCTCCCCGACGACCCTTCCGCTAAACCGCCCCTACCCCGCCGCGAGCTGGTCGCGCGCGATACGTTGCAGCGCGCTCGCCTGTTCGCGTGACAGGCCGAGCGTGTCGGCGGCCTGCTCGCCGGGGCCAAGCGTCGTCGGATCGAGGCCGGTGACGCGGCCGAACACCACCAGCGCCTCCAGATAATAGCCCGCGGTGCTGGCGTGATACTGGTCGAAACTCCACAGATCGATCTGACCGTAGTTTACTCCGTCATAGGGATTCGGATCGGCGACGCCGGTTGTGAAGGCGCGGTTCCACGCCTGCCCGACCGGCAGCACGCCCGTGACGAGCGGATTGACCGCGCGCGCCCGGTCGGCGGCGGCGCGCAGGTCGAGTGCCATCAGCGTGATCGGCTTGTTCGACCACGGACCACCCGGCGTGCGATACACCTGATCGGCGCGCGACCAGGTCGCGGTCAGCTGTATCTGTACCTGCGGGTTCGCACGCGCGAACAGTCGCGACAGCCGCGCGACATCGTTGATATAGGCGCGCGGATCGCCGGGCCGATCGGGATCGAGCGTGCTATATTCCTGCAGCACAACCACGTCCCACGCGCGGTCGAACAGCCGCCGGCGCTTCTCGTAGTGGAAGCCGAGCGTCCTGCCACCCTGCACTTCCAGGCTGACCTGATAGTCGAGCCCGGCCTGCAGCGTGAACGCCTTGAACAGGGCAGGCACCCCGCCATAGCGCGCGCCGTTCAGGTCGGTGACCGTGTCCGCGCGCCAGTTGCGCACCGGCGAGTTGGCGCCGAAGGTAAAGCTGTTGCCGATGAACAGGATCGTGCGTGTCGCGCGCGTTGAGGCGACCGGCGGTGGCGTGACACTGCGCTGCGCCGTGGCAGAACCGACCGCCGCGACGGTCGCCAACGCTGACGCAACCGCGCCCCACATCCACCTTGTCATGTCACCCCCGTATCGCAGCACATCAGCCACGCTCAACGCGCAGTACCCCGATCGTTCCGCCGCTCAGGCGAGGAGCGCGAGCAGCGCGAAGCTCGCCAGCCAGTGCGTTCCCATGTAATCGTCGGCGAGGTGCGGCAGGCTTGCGGCCAGGTGCCGCTCGGCAGCGTTCAGCGCCGCCGGTGCGACCGGATGGTCGGGCCCGAGCGCCTTTGCCAGCGAGCGCCAGCACCACGCGCGGCTGAGGTTCAGCCCGTCCAGGTGCGCGATCTTGCCATCGCCGCGATCGGACACGGTCGCGGGCGTGAACAGCGTCGCGGGCTCGCCATGCGTCAGGTCAGGCAGAAACGCGTCGAACCAGTCGCGGAACGCGGGCCCGGGCAGCACGCGGCTCATCAGCAATGCCTCGCAGAGCGCCGGCGACAGGAACTCGTCCCCGCCCGGCTCCCACGCCTGACACCCGCGGTCGCGTGCGAACCAATCGCGCGCGCGCTGCTCGATCAGCGCGGCCAGCGCCTGGTCGTGCGCGCGGGCCCAGTCGTGCGCGAGCGTGAGGGCAAAGGCGGTATTGAAGTGCGTGCCGACGCGCAAGGGGTAGGTCAGCTTGGGCAGAAACGCCGCGAAGCGGTCGGCGAAGGCACGCGCGAGCGGATCGAGCGTCTCGCCCCAGCCGGCATCGTGCCGCATCGCCTCGCCGTGGAGCGCGAGCAGCCACGCCCAGCCGTACGGCCGCTCGAACCCGCCGCTGTATGGTCGGTCGAGAAAGGCGCGTTCGCCTGCGACATTCGCCGGCGTGAACATGGCGCCGGCGCGGGCGCGAATGTTGCCGACCTCGGCCATATTAGGATGGAGCCGCAACAGCGTCAGCAGCTGCCACCAGCCGTGGACGCAGCTGTGCCAGTCGAAGCTGCCGTAGAAGATTGGGTGGAGCACGCGCGGGGGCAGCAGATCGTCGTCGCTCACCAGGACCTGATCGAGCTTGTGCGGATATTCCTGGCCGACATGGCCGAGCGTCAGCCGGGCAAAGGTCGCAGCGCGGGCGGGGTCGAGCTTGGTCATCGCAGCACCGCGTAGAGCAGCAATATGTTGAACGCGAGCAGCGGCAACGCGGTCGGCACCTGCGCGCGGATAACGCCGCTGCGGTCGCGAAGCTCGAGCAGCGCGGCAGGCACGAGATTGAAGTTCGCCGCCATCGGCGTCATCAACGTGCCGCAGAAGCCCGCGAGCATCCCGATCGCGGCGATCGGCGCGGCGTTGCCCACCCCGCCCCCGCCTGTACCATGCAGCAGGATCGGCACGCCGATCGCCGCCGCCATCACCGGAAACGCGGCGAATGCATTGCCCATCACCATCGTGAACAGCGCCATGCCGAGCCCGTAAGCGGCGACTGCGCCGAACAGGCTTCCACTCGGGATCGCGTAGGCCGCGAGGCGCCCGACGACTTCGCCCACCCCCGATAACGCGAACACGGCACCCAGGCTCGCCAGCATCTGCGGCAGCACTGCGGCCCAGCCGACATCGTCCATCAGCCGACGTCCCTCGCGCAAGGGTGCGGTCAGGCCGGGACGCAGCCAGGCAAGACACGTCGCAATTGCCGCGAGGACGCCGACCGTCAGCGCGACAAGCGTCGCCTGCTTCGGGTCGATCAGCGTCGGCAGCTGCTTGAACGCGATCGTGCCGGCGAGCGCCGCGGCGGGGATCATCAGCGCGGGCACAAACAGCCCGTTTCCGCGCGGACGCGGTAGATCGCCACTCGCGTGGCCGCGCGTCATCCGCCCCGACGCTGCCACCGCGACGAGCGCCAGGACGAGCAAACCGTTGCCCACATCGCCCAGCCGGTCGCCGAACCAGAAACTCGTCGCGATCAGCGCGTAAAAGCTTGCGTTGGCAAGCCGGCGCGGTCGCTCCACCACGGCGAGCAGCGCGAACCCGGCAAAGGCCGCGCCCGCGACCGCGTAGACGAAGTTGAGCCCGATCACGCCGCCGACTGCCTCCGACGTGCCAGTTGCCTGTCGAGCAGCAACAGCCGCGCGCCGTGGATCAGGAACGCCGCCACCGCGGTCGGGATCGCCCAGACCGAGAGCTGGAACGGCTCAAGCTCGATGCCATAGCCTTGCAGCACGCCCTTCATCAGCAGGATCGATCCGATCGCGAGGAAGATGTCCTCGCCGAAGAACAGCCCGACATTGTCGGTCGCCGCCGCCATCGCCTTGACGTGTTCAGCCTCGCCGACGCCGCCCGCCTGCACCTCGGCCGCCGCCTCCGCCATCGGCGCGACGAGCGGGCGAACGGTCTGCGGGTGGCCCGCGACCGAGGTAAGCCCGAGCGCGGCGAACAATTGCCGGAACAGCAGATAGCCGACGAGCAGCCGCCCCGCGGTCACCCCGCGCATCCGCCCGATCAGTGCGCGGGCGCGGGCCTGCAATCCGTAGCGTTCGAGCACGCCGATGACGGGCAGCACGATATAGATCGCCGACACGTAGCGGCTGTCGTTGAACGCCTTCCCGAACGTGGCGAGGATACGAACGGGATCGAGCCCGGCGGCGAGCCCCGTCACCAGCGCGGAGACGACCACCACCAGCATCGGGTTGAAGCGCAGCAGGAAGCCCATTGCGATCACCGCGATGCCGGCGAGCACGAGCATCAGCGCGCATCCTCGCGCGCCGGCGCGCCGTCGTCAGGGCCGTAGCCGCCGCCGCCCGGCGTCTCGATCACGAACACGTCGCCCGCGCGCATGTCGACCGCGGCGGTCGATCCGAGCTGCTCGACTTGGCCGTCGACACGCTCGACGCGGTTCGCACCCGCCACGCCATCGCCTCCGCCCGCCAATCCGAACGGCGCGATGCGGCGGCGGTTGGACAGGACCGCCGCGCGCATCGCGGTGCGAAATCGGACGCGGCGGATCGCGCCGTTGCCGCCCGCGTGCGCCCCCGACCCGCCCGAGCCCGGCCGGATCGAGAACTCCTCCACCAGCACGGGAAAGCGCGTTTCCAGCACCTCGGGATCGGTAAGCCGGCTGTTGGTCATGTGGCTCTGCACCACGGCCGTGCCGGGGAAGTCCGCACCCGCGCCGGTGCCGCCCGCGATCGTCTCGTAATATTGGTGGCGTTCGTCACCGAAGGTGAAGTTGTTCATCGTCCCCTGCGACGCCGCTTGTGCGCCGAGCGCGCCGAGCAGCGCGTCGGTAACGACCTGGCTCGTCTCGACATTGCCCGCGACGACGGCGGCGGGGGATTGCGGGTTGAGCATCGAGCCCGCAGGCACGTTGATCTCGACCGAGCGCAAGAAGCCGTCGTTCAGCGGGATCGCCGCGTCAATCAGCGTGCGCATGACGTAGAGTACCGCCGCGCGTACCACCGAGACGGGCGCGTTGAAGTTGCTCGGCAATTGCGCACTCGTGCCGGTGAAATCGACCGTCGCAGTGCGCGCCGTACGATCGACGCGGAAGGCAACGCGGACAACGGCCCCGTTGTCCAGTTCGTAGGCGAAGTCACCGTCGGGCAGCGTCGGCAGCAAGTCGCGCACCGCATCGTCGGCGTGTGCCTGCAAATGCTCCATATAGGCCGCGACGCTCGCGTGGCCGTAGCTCTCCACCATGCCCGAAAGCCCATCGGCACCACGTGCGCAGGCGGCGACCTGCGCGGCGAGGTCGGCAAGATTCTGCTCGACGTTGCGCGACGGCCATCGCCCCGACGACAGCAGCGCGCGCACGTCGTCGCTGCGCATCGCGCCGTCTTCGACCAGCAGGACATTGTCGAGGATGACGCCCTCCTCTTCGATGCTGGTGCTGTCGGGCGGCATCGAGCCGGGGCTGGTCCCGCCGACATCGGCGTGGTGCCCGCGCGCGGCGACGAAGAAGGCGGGCTCCGTGGCTTGCCCTGCGAACACCGGCATGATCACGGTGATGTCGGGCAGGTGCGTGCCGCCCTGATACGGCGCATTGAGCGCATAGACGTCGCCCGCGCGCATCCCGCGTCCGTCCGCCGCCACCGAGCGCCGAGCGATCACGGTGCGGATGCTCTCGCCCATCGAGCCGAGATGCACCGGGATATGCGGCGCGTTGGCGACGAGATTACCGGAGGCATCGAAGATCGCGCAGGAGAAATCGAGCCGCTCGCGAATGTTGACCGACGAGGCGCTGCGCTGGAGCGCGGCGCCCATTTCCTCGGCCAATCCCATGAACAGGCCGGCGAAAATCTCGAGGCGGAGCGGATCGACCCGATCGTCCTGCTCGACGGCTTCGCGCCTCGCGTGGCGCGAGAGGATCAGGTTACCCAGCTCGTCGACGCGAGCGGTCCAGCCGGGTTCCACCACGGTCGTCGACACGGCATCGACGATCAGCGCGGACCCTTTGATCGTAGCGTGGGCGGCGAGATGAGCGCGGTCGTGAAGCACAGCGTCGCGCGTCTCGCCCGCGAGGTGCACCTTGACCTGCGCGGTCGCGGGCGCGCTTTCCGGCGGCAGCGTGACCACCGCATTGGGGTGTGCGCTGCTGTCCGCAATCGCCTCCACCCGCACCAGCTCGGCGACCAGATCACCCTCGCGCGCGTAACCGAACTGCCGGCGGTGCTGGGTTTGAAAGTCTTCCGCCATCGCCTCGGACGCGGATAGCGCAACCTCGATGCCGTAATCGGCGCGTGCGTGACGCAGGTCGACGCGCACCTCGGTCCGGACTGCGCGCGCCTCGACCCCCTGCGCGACGAGCGCGTCGATCGCCTCCTGCTCCAGCGCCGCCACCGCGGCGTCGAGTGCGGCGCGATTCGCGAGTGGTGCCGACAATGTCGCCTCGCGCAGCACGCGCCGATCCGCCAGCCCCATGCCATAGGCCGACAGCACGCCGGCGAGCGGGTGGATCACCACCCGCTCCATGCCCAGTGCATCGGCGACGAGGCAGGCGTGCTGCCCGCCCGCGCCGCCGAAGCAGGCAAGCACGTAATCGGCCGGATCGTGCCCGCGCGCGACCGAGATCGCCTTGATCGCCTTCGCCATGTTGGCGACCGCGATTGCGACCAGTCCTTCGGCCGCTTGCATCCGATCGGGTCGGGCGCCCGTCGTCGCCTCCACCTCGTCCAGCAGCGCGTCGAGCCGCGCGTTTGACGCGGAGCGGTCGAGCGGCTGGTCGCCCGCGGGACCGAACAGGCTGGGGAAATGATCGGGCTGGAGCTTGCCGAGGATCAGGTTGCAGTCGGTGACGGTCAAAGGCCCGCCGCGGCGGTAGCAGGCCGGCCCCGGCACCGCGCCCGCCGACTCCGGCCCCACCACCAGACGTCCGCCGACCAGCGCGCAGATCGAACCGCCGCCCGCCGCGACCGTGTCGATCCGCATCGTCGGCGCTGCCACCCGCACGCCCGCGATCACCGCGTCGTTGCGACGTTCGTAGCGGCCGGCGTAGAGCGACACGTCGGTCGAGGTACCGCCCATGTCGAAACCGATCACGCGGTCGAACCCCGCGGCCTCAGCGGTGCGCGCCATGCCGACGATCCCGCCTGCTGGGCCCGACAGCAGCGCGTCCTTGCCGCTGAACGCCGCGCCGTCGATCAGCCCACCGCTCGACTGCATGAACAGCGGCGCCTGTCCGCCGCCGAGTGCCTGCGCGAAGCCGTCGACATAGTCGCCGAGCACGGGCGAGAGATAAGCGTCGACCAACGCGGTGTCGCCGCGCGCGACCAGCTTGATCAGCGGCGCGACGCGGTGGCTGACCGACACCTGCGTGAACCCGATGTCGTGCGCGACCTTCGCCAGTGCCGCTTCGTGCGCGGGATAGCGGTAGCCGTGGACCAGGACGATTGCGACCGCACGCAGCCCTTCGTCGTAGGCGGCCTGAAACGCAGCGGTCGCGGCCTCGTGATCGAGCGCGCGGACGGACCCGCCGTCGGCGTCGACGCGCTCGTCGACCTCAATCACCCGCGCGTAGAGCGGCGCCGCGCGGCGGATATGGCGCGCGAAGATGTCGGGCCGGTCCTGATAGCCGATCACCAGCGCGTCGCGGAAACCGCGCGTGATCGCGAGCAAAGTCGGCACGCCCTTGCGCTCGAGCAGGGCGTTGGTCGCGACCGTCGTGCCGAGCCGGATGTCGGCCGGCGGCAGATCACCCTGTGCCACCCCGGTCAGCTGTCGGATCGCGTGCACCGCGGCATCGTCGTAGCGGCCGGGGTCCTCCGACAACAGCTTGATCGTGGAGAGCGTGCCCGCCGGATCGACCGCGACCACGTCGGTGAAGGTGCCGCCGCGATCGATCCAGAACTGCCACTCGCCCGGCATCGCATCCCCTTCACTGGTGCACATGCCCTAGGAGCGGAAGACGCCTCAAGTCAAAGTGCTGCGCCTCACGGGATCAGCCGCTCGGCGCGCAAGTCGGCGAACAGGTCGAAGAATGCGTCGTTGGTCGCCTGATAGGCGGTGAAGCCCAGTCGGCGGCTCTTGCCCATGTCGGTCACCACCTCGATCGGGCGACCGAGGTCGGCGTCGGTGTGCCACGGCGAGGCGAGTCGATCGAGGTTCGGCTCGGCCAATCCCTCGCGCGCCGCGATCTCGCGCCATATTCCTGCGTCCTCGGCCATCTGCTGTTCCAATGGGCGAACCGTGCCATCGAACGGCACCGCCTCGATGCCGAACCAATCGGCGATCCGGCCCCACATCCAGCTCCACCGAAACACGTCGCCGTTGACGATGTTGAACGCCTGGTCGTGCGCCGCCTCGGTTTCCGTCGCCCACAGCAACTGGCGCGCGAGCTGGCGTGCGTCGGTCATGTCGGTCAAGCCGTTCCACTGCGCCGCCGAGCCGGGAAAGGTGAACGGCCGCCCCGTCTCGCGGCAGATCGTGGCGTAGACCGCCAGCGTGGTGCCCATGTTCATCGCATTGCCGACCGCCTTGCCGATTACGGTGTGCGGGCGATGCACGCTCCAGCTGAAGCCGTCGCGCTGGGCGGCGGCGAACAGCTCGTCCTCCTGCGCGTAGTAGAAATTCTCGATGTCGAGCCGGCCCTGTTCCTCGCGGAACGGCGTCTGCGGCAGCGTGCCCTTGCCGTACGCCTCGAAAGGCCCGAGATAGTGCTTCAACCCGGTGACGAGCGCGACGTGGCGCGGGCCGGCGGGTTTGGGCAGGCCGTTCAGCAGGTTGCGCACCATGCCGGCGTTGACGCGAATGTTCTCTGCCTCGCTGTTTTGCCGCAGCCAGGTGGTGATGAATATCGCGTCGGGGTTGAAATCCGCGAGCGCCGCGCGCGTCGCTTCGGCATCCTGGAGATCGGCAGCGACCGGCGCCACGCCGTCCTGCTCCACCGGCCGCCTGGCGAGACCGTGAACGCTCCATCCCTCTCTCACCAGCAACGCCGCGGTCGCGCTGCCGATGATGCCGCTCGCACCCACCACCAATGCCGTCTTCGCCATTATTCAACTCCCGTTTGCCGGCACCCGAGCTAGGCAGCGGCGGCGCGGGCTTCTAGACGGCACCGTTAGGGGACATAGGCACCATGAGGTAACCAGTGACGACCAGCACCGCCGAGGACGAGTGGCGCGAGGATTGCGCGCCGCGCCGCGTGCTCGACCTGTTCGCGACCAAGTGGACCAGCATGATCCTCCACACGCTCGACGCGCGCCACGACGGCGCGGCGCGGACCGGTGTGCTCCAGCGCAGCCTGCCGGGCATCTCCAAGAAGATGCTGACGCAGACCTTGCGCGACATGGAGGCGAGCGGTTTCGTCTCGCGTCATGCCCGGGGCACGATACCGCCGGCGGTGGAATACCGGCTGACGCCGCTCGGGCAGCGCTTCGTCGAGCCGGTGGAGCTTCTGTACGGCTGGGGACGCGACAATGCCGACGCGCTCGACCAAATGGGCGCGCGGCCGACCGCTCGGCGGCGCGGCTAGGCCGGTTTCCGGCCGCGACGGGACCGTGTAAGGGTTTGAAATGATCCGCGTCAACGACCTGAAGCTGCCGCTCCACCACGCCGACGAGGCGCTGCCCGCCGCGATTCTGAAGCGGCTGAAGATCACCCCGCGCGACCTTATCCGCTTCACGGTCGCGCGGCGGGGGCATGACGCGCGCGACCGCAGCAACATCGCGCTCGTCTACACGCTCGACGTGGCGGTGAAGAACGAGGGCACGGTGCTCGCCAAGCTGCGCCGCGACCGCGATGTGGGCCTGACCCCGGACCAGCGCTACAAGCCCGTCGCCACCGCTCCGGAGGGCGCGATGCGCCCCGTCGTGATCGGCGCAGGACCGTGCGGGCTGTTCGCCGCGCTGATCCTCGCCGAACAGGGTTTCCGCCCGATCGTGCTCGAACGCGGCAAGGTGGTGCGCGAGCGGACCAAGGATACCTGGGGGCTGTGGCGCCGCAGCGTGCTGAACCCTGAATCGAACGTGCAATACGGCGAAGGGGGTGCCGGCACCTTCTCCGACGGCAAGCTCTACAGCCGGATCAAGGACCCGCGGCACCTGGCGCGCAAGGTGCTGACCGAGTTCGTCGCGGCGGGCGCGCCGGAGGAAATCCTGACCGAGGCGCACCCGCATATCGGCACGTTCCGCCTCGTCACGATGGTGGAAAGTATGCGCGCCAAGATCGAGGCACTGGGCGGCGAATATCGCTTCTCGACGCGGGTCGACGGGTTGCACATCGAGCACGACGCACGGGGCGAGCGCCGCGTGCGCGGGCTTCACCTGGCGGGCGGCGGCTACCTGGAGGCGAGCCACGTCGTGATGGCGATCGGCCACAGCGCGCGCGACACATTCGAGATGCTCGCCGCCGCCGGTGTCCACGCCGAGGCCAAGCCCTTCTCGGTCGGCGTGCGCATCGAGCACCCGCAGTCGTGGATCGACCAGGCGCGCTTCGGCGCCGACGCGGGCAACCCGATCCTGGGCGCGGCGGAATACCATATCTCGCATCACTGCTCGAACGGGCGCACCGTCTACAGCTTCTGCATGTGCCCGGGCGGCACGGTGGTGGCGGCGACGTCGGAAGAGGGCCGCGTCGCGACCAACGGGATGAGCCAATATTCGCGCAACGAGCGCAATGCGAACTCGGGCTTCGTCGTCGCGATCGATCCCGCGCGCGACTATCCGGGCGATCCGCTCGCCGGCATCGCGCTCCAGCGGCGGCTGGAGGAGCAGGCGTTCGTGGCCGGCGGCCGCAATTATCACGCACCCGCGCAGCGTGTCGGCGACTTCCTCGCCGGCCGCGCGTCGACCTCGCTCGGGTCGGTGGTGCCGTCGTACAAGCCCGGCGTGACACCGACCGACCTCGCGCAATGCCTGCCCGATTTCGCGGTCGCCGCGATGCGTGAGGCGATCCCGGTGTTCGGGCGCCAGATCAAGGGGTACGACCACCCGGACGTGGTAATGACCGGGGTCGAGACACGCACCTCCTCCCCCGTCCGTTTCACGCGCGGCGACGACCTCCAGAGCCTCAACACCGCCGGGCTGTTTCCCGCAGGCGAGGGCGCGGGCTACGCCGGCGGCATCCTGTCGGCGGGGGTCGACGGGATCAAGGTGGCGGAAGCGGTCGCACTCGACATGGCGCGCAGTCACGCCGGACAGGCCGCGGTGCGCGTCGCGGCGTGACGCTGATCGCGTTCAACAAGCCGTTCGGAGTGCTGAGCCAGTTCACCGACGCGAAATCACCCACCCCGCGTCAGACCTTGTCCGATTTCGTCGCGGTGCCCGGCGTCTACCCCGCCGGGCGGCTCGACCGCGACAGCGAGGGGCTGCTGCTGCTGACCGACGACGGGCGGTTGCAGGCGCGCATCGCCGATCCGAAGTTCAAGCTCGCCAAGACCTATCTGGTGCAGGTCGAGGGCGCGATGGACGAAGCGGCGCTCGCCGCCCTGCGCAGCGGCGTGATGCTCAACGACGGTCCGACACGGCCCGCCGAGGTGGAGGCGATCGATCCGCCGGACCTGTGGCCGCGCAATCCGCCGGTCCGCTACCGCGCGAGCGTGCCCGATCACTGGCTGCGGCTGACGATCCGCGAAGGCCGCAACCGACAGGTGCGGCGCATGACCGCGGCGGTCGGATTGCCGACGCTCAGGCTGGTGCGCTGGCAGATCGGCGCCTGGACGCTCGACGGGATCGCGCCGGGCACGTGGGCGCGCGCGTGAAGGTGTTTTTCGACGGTGGCCTTCGCCCACTACCCGGCGGCATGGAGACCGCGGTGGTAATTGCCGGGCAGCCCTTCGTCGCGCGCGGGCTGGGCGCCGGCACCAGCATGGAGGCCGAGTGGCTCGCCCTGATCGACGCCGCGCGCCGGGTCGTGGCGCAGGGACTCGGGCCGGTCGTGCTGCTGGGCGACGCCGCAGCGGTCGTCGCGCAGGCGAACGGGCGCGCCAAGGTGCCGGCGGCGCACGAGGAACACCTGGCGACGTTCCTGGCGCTCAAGGCCGCGGGCATGCCGATGCGCGTGCGACATATCGGGCGATCTCAGAACCTTGCCGGCATCGCGCTCGCCGCCGGACACGCGCGTTAGCCATCTTTCCACACAGTCCCGGCGCCGAAAAGCGGAACACGCGCCTACGCTGGATGTTGACCTGCTCGGCAAACGGTACGACGACATGTCATTACGGCAGCGTTTCTCACGCTTGCCCCGACGATAACGGTTCACGGCGGCGCGCCCATGCCGGGCGCCGCAGGCTCAAAGGGAGTAGATGATGGCACGTTCGGCAGAGAAGCGCGGCAAGGACGAAACCGCAGCCGCGGAGAAGAAGGTCAAGGCGACCGGCAAGCCCGCCAGCGGCGCACGCGGCGGCATCACCGCCCCCGTGACCCCGTCCGACGACCTGGCCGAGATCGTCGGCAAGGACGACCTGCCGCGCAGCGAAGTCGTCAGCAAGGTGTGGGAATACATCAAGAAGCACGACCTGCAGGACGCCAAGGATCGCCGCCAGATCAACGCGGACGCCAAGCTGGAGAAGATCTTCGGCAAGAAGTCGGCGAGCATGTTCGAGATGAACAAGTTCCTGAGCGCGCACCTGACCGCCAAGAAGGCCTGATCAGCTAGCGCGTACGCGCGCGACCAATCCGTTCGGCCGATCGCCGGCGTCCTTCCCGGACGCCGCGGTCGGCCGTTTCGTGTTCAACGTTGCCCGTCGATCCCCGCGCTCGTCATAGCTGACACGTACCCCGTCCAGCGCATACACCGATGGTGTCGCCCGTCACCGGCGAGCGGTAAATGACGCAGTTGCACCACGTGTCCGGTGCAAAACGTTCAGGCGCTCAGGTCGAGTAGAGGATGCGTGCGGCCGGCAGCGCGTCGGCGATCTGACGTTCGAAGAAGCCGCGCAGGCTGCGCATCGTCGCGGCGTCGTACACCTGCTTCTCCGCACCGAACTTGGTCCGCTTGGTGACGCGATTGGTTTCGCTCATGTCGAGCGCGGAGCCGGGATACCAGCTGTCGAGCACCGCCTTCGAGCCCGTGTTGAAGCGATGGGTGATCAGCTCCACCGTCAGGTCGAGGTCGGGCAGTCCCGCGAGCGCCGCGGCCGCGTCGGCGATCAGCGCGCCGTACGCCTCCTCCCATCCCGCCGCCGCGATGATCGGCGCGATCGTCAGCCCGACCGGGTAACCCGCCGTAGCCATTCGCGCGAGCGCCGCCAGTCGGTCGTGGACGCGCGCGGTGCCGCCCTCGAACCGCGCGAACGCCGGCGGGTTGAGCGAGGCGCGCATCCGCGTGCGTCCGCCGTGATCGAGTGCGAGCAGCGGGGTAACGTCGGCGAACTTGGTGGTGAACCGCAGCTGCGCGTCCGCCTGCCACGCTCCGAACCACGCGATCGCGGCGGACAGCGACCCTGTCAGCGGCTCTAGTGCGAGCGGATCGGTGTAGCACGACGCCTCGAACGTCGTGCCCTCGTGTGCGCGCGCGTCCGAGCGCGAAGTGATCGTCCCCCGCCCCAGATAGTCGGGCAACGTGCCCAATATCTCGTCGAGATTGGCGTAGACGCGCGTGATCGGCGGACCTTTGAGCGACCCGGCGAGATAGCAGTAGCTGCAATGCGCCGGGCAGCCTTCCGCCAGATCGACGCGCCAGTCGGCGCTAGGCGCGATCGGTTGCAACCGGCGTTTCGACGGCGGCGCGACCGTGACCGCGAGCGTGTTCTTCGCCTCGGCATAGGCACGGCGCGGATCGTCGGGAAAGGCGAGGTTGAGCCGGTCGCCCGCGAGCGCGACCACCTTGATCCCCTGCGCCGCCGCCCGCTCGGCGATCTGGCGGCCGTGCGCGAAGGTCATCGCCGATCGCGTCACCAGCACGCGCCTGGGCCGCCATGCACGCGGCGCCCGCGCGCCCGACGCTTGCTGATCCACTGGTGCCGCTGTCGCCATCGCGCATCAACGAGCGGCACCGCGCCTGTGTCCCGTCACATGCGAGGTGAGCGGGATCGATCGGCGTGCCCGCGTGGTTACACGCTCCATCGAGCAGCAAGGTACGAGGAAGATGAGCGAGCACATCGAGAGCGAGGCATTCCACGAACAATCGGAAGTGCCGATCAGCTACGGGCTATACTATCTCGCCTTCCTGCTCGTCGCGACGCTGACGATGCTGCTGATCGCGGGCAACGTGATCGGCTGATCCCTGCCACGCCTAGACAGATCAACGCCAGCCGAGCGCGGGCGCGACATGCGTCAGAATGCTCTCGATCACGTGCGCGTTATAGTCGACGCCGAGCTGGTTGGGCACGGTCAGCAGCAACGTGTCGGCCTCCGCGATCGCCTCGTCGCCGCGTAGCTGCTCGATCAGGCGATCGGGTTCGGCGGCGTAGGAGCGCCCGAACACGGCGCGCATGTTGTCGATGATCCCGACCTGATCGCCACCCTCGCCGTCGCGCCCGAAATAGGCGCGGTCGAGGTCGTTGGTGATCGCGAAGATCGATCGCGACACCGACACACGCGGGCGGCGCTGGTGTCCGGCCTTGTCCCACGCGTCGCGGTAGAGGCGAATCTGTTTCGCCTGCTGAACGTGGAACGGCTCGCCGGTCTCATCTGCCTTCAGCGTCGAGCTCTGCAGGTTCATGCCCATCTGCGCCGCCCATACCGCGGTCGCATTGGCACCCGATCCCCACCAGATACGATCGCGCAGACCCGGTGAATGCGGCTCGAGCCGTAGCAGCCCGGGCGGATTGGCGAACATCGGGCGCGGGTTGGGCTGCGCGAAACCCTCGCCTTTCAGCAGCTCGAGGAACACCTCGGCGTGGCGGCGCCCCATGTCGGCATCGCTCTGCCCCTCGGCGGGCGCGTAGCCGAAATAGCGCCAGCCATCGATCACCTGCTCGGGCGAGCCGCGGCTTAATCCAAGTTGCAGCCGCCCGCCGCCGATCAGGTCGGCCGACCCTGCGTCCTCCGCCATGTAGAAGGGATTTTCATAGCGCATGTCGATCACGCCGGTGCCGATCTCGATCCGGCTCGTCTTCGCGCCGACCGCGGCGAGCAGCGGGAACGGCGACGCGAGCTGCTGCGCGAAATGGTGGACGCGGAAATAGGCGCCGTCCGCGCCAAGCTGCTCGGCGGCGACCGCTAAGTCGATCGATTGCAGCAGCACGTCGCGCGCCGAACGCGTCGCCGATTGTGCGGAAGCGGACCAGTGCCCGAACGACAGAAAACCGATGCTTTTCATGCGCTCCAAGCTGGCGGCGACGCGCGGGCGGGACAAGGTCGCGCACCGAACAGCATCGTTTCGCGACAGCACCGCCGTTCGAGCAAAATGTAAGCCTCTGCGGTTGCCGCAATGCTGCACTTGCTCAACATGCGCACGTGCCGGACCAACGCGCCTTTCTGATGCTGACGCTGTTGCGCGTGGCAGAGGGCGGCGACGTCGTGGCGGATGATCTGCGCGCCGGCGTGCCCGATCCCGCCACGCTCGACGCCGACGAGCGCGAGGCGCTGACCGAATTGCAATTGTGGATTGAGGACCGCGACATCCACGTGGGCGAAAGCAATTACACGCGGTTCAAGCGCGAGTGGATGCGCGACCGGCTGGCGGTGCTGCGCGACGCCCCGGCCAGAAACGATCGCTAAACGCCCGGTCGATCCCGGGCCCCGCGTAGATGATCGATCCGTCAGGTGCGGGTCAGCGCGGCGTCATGCCTGCGACCGCATGCACGCCGGCGATGGAAGGTTCCACGATCACCGATGCGGCGCGGCAGCGCCGACGCCAGCTCGACGAGCGGATCTGCCGGCTGATCTGTCCGATCGCCTCGGCGATGGTCGGCGTGTGCCTGACCGGCATCGGGCTGCTCCACGTATCGATCGCGATCGGGCGGCGCGCCGGCATCGCCGACGATCTGCTCGCGGTCGATGCATTGCTGTTCCTCGTCGCGACGCTCGCGTCCTATTTCTCGCTGCGCAGTCTCGATCATCGCCGGCTGCACGCGATGGAGCGGGTGGCCGACGCGACCTTCATCACCGCGATGCTGCTGACCGCCGCCTGTTTCGTCATCACCTACGCGCTCGGCCTGTAAGTGGATCGATCAGCGCAGACGCCGCCTGACGCGCACCAGTGAAGGCTCGTCGGGAACCGGCTCGGTCGCGAAGCCCATCTGGCGTTGCAGCATGATCGATTCGTGATTCTCGCGGTCTTCGATCGACAGCATGGTCGCGTAGCCCGCGTTGATCGCGTAGCCGACGAGGTAGTCGAGCAACGTCCACCCGACGCCGCGCCCCTTCGAAGCGGCGCGGATCATGATCGCGACCTCGCATTGCTCGCCATCGGCATCGCCCTTCAACGTCGCCGACGCGATCACCTCGCGGCGCTCGTCGAAGGCGAGGAAGCTGGTGTGGCGCGCGCGCGGGTCGGACAAAAGCTCGGCGAAGCGTTCCTGGCTCAGCTCTCGCCCGCCCGACAGGAAGCGGAAGCGCAGATCCTCTGCCGATACCTGCCGGAACAGCTCGGCGAGCGTCTCCTCGTCGCGGCGCGTGACCGGTCGGAGGAAGAAGCGGAAGCCGGTACGCGTCACCAGCGTCTCGGTCTCGTCCCACTTCATCGTCCGTCTCCTGTGCGCTCGGCCATTTCTTTGGTGCAGCCTCCCCCAAGAAACGGCCGAGCGCGCGTTCCGCTCCGCATCCGACCGCGACGCTTTCGTGCGGCGCGTGCGAACTAACCCAGGTCACAAACATTCTGATGCGTGAACCACGGTCAAGGAACGCGCGTGCCCCACTTCATCCTTTCCGGCGAGCAGCCGCGCGTGGCGCGGGTGATCCGATGAACCTGCTCTCCCATCTGCTGTCGCGCGCGCATGCTTCGGCCGACCAGGCGGCACGGATCGACGGCTATTTGCCGCTCGAACGTTACGGAGCGCTCGGCGACGGACGCTCGGTCGCGCTGTCGGGCAGCGACGGGTCGATCGACTGGTGGTGCGTGCCCAACATGGATTCAGCCCCGCTGTTCGACCGTCTGCTCGACGCGGAGAATGGCGGGCGCTTCGTGCTGCAACCGACCGAATCGTTCACGGTCGAGCGGCGCTACCGCGACGAGAGCAACGTGCTGGAAACCGTGTTCACGACCGCCTCGGGCCGTGCGCGACTGACCGAATCAATGAACAGCGGCACCGCCGGGCGCCTGCCGTGGGCGGAACTGGCACGCCGGGTCGAGGGGATCGAGGGGCAGGTCGCGTTCGACCTCGTCATGCGTCCCGGACGGCGCGGCGACACGGTCAACCCGTATCATTCCACCATCGGCGAGCACACCGTCTTCCACGTCGAGCGCGTGCTGGGGCTGTTCGTCCACGACGATGCCGTGGTGTGCGATTGGGCGGACGAGGGGATCACCGGCACGCTGAGCGTCGCTGCGGGTGAACGCTGCACCGTCGCGATCGTCGCCGGCCGTGACGAGCCGCTGGTCGCACCCGACATCCGCCAGATCGATGAGCGGATCGACGTGTCCGACCAGGAATGGCGCGACTGGTGCGCGCGCGTGTCCTACTCGGGCGCGGACCGCGACGCGTTCCTGCGCAGCGCGCTGGCATTGAAGCTGCTGCTCTACTCGCCGTCGGGTGCGATCGCGGCGGCGGCGACGACCTCGGTACCCGAAGGGATCGGGGACGAGAAGAACTGGGACTATCGCTACGCCTGGATCCGCGACGCAGGCTATACGATCAAGGCATTCCTGGCCGCGGGCGCGGAGGCCGAGGCGAAGGCGGCGTTCACCTGGCTGCTGAACCAGCTGCGCGAGACGGGAACGCGGGTCTGCTACACGCTCGGCGGCGGGGTGGTGCCGGACGTGTCCGAATGGGCGATGCCGGGCTATCGCGGGTCGACACCCGTCGTGACCGGCAACCTCGCCACCGATCAGCAGCAGCACGGCGTGTACGGCGACATCTTCGAGACGGCAGCCTGTTTCGTCGCGTGCGGCAACATCCTCGACAGCGCGAGCGCCGAATTGCTCGCGCATCTGGCGGACGAATGCGCCGATCGCTGGCGCACGCCCGACGCAGGCATGTGGGAGCTGCAGGACGAGCAGCATTACACCATGTCCAAAATCAGCTGCTGGCAGGCACTCGCCCGCGCGGTCGAGCTGGCGGACCAGGGGCAATTGCCGACCACCTGCCGCGAACGCTGGAGCCGCGAGCGCGACCGGATCGCGCGCTGGATCGAGGACGAGTGCTGGTCGGAGACGAAGCAGGCCTTCGTCATGTATCCCGGCAGCGACAAGCTCGACGCGTCGCTGGCGCTGGCGGTCCGTTTCGGCTTCGACGGGCGCGAGCGATTGAAGCTGACGCTCGACGCGATCGACCGCGAGCTGGGCGCGGGCGCGTTCCACTATCGCTACTCGGGGATGGAGAAGGAGGAAGGCTGTTTCGTCGCCTGCTCGTTCTGGATGATCGAGGCGCTGTCCGAACTGGGTCACCGCGACGAGGCACGCGCGCGGCTCGAACGGCTCACGCAGGCCTTGTCGCACGGCAACGGCATCCTGTCGGAGATGATCGATCCGGAGAGCGGCGCCTTTCTGGGCAACCTGCCGCAGGGGTTGAGCCATCTGGCGCACGTCATGGCACTCGCCGCACTGGATGAGAAAGCGGACTGCGACTGATCGCGCGCTCGCGCGTTCGCACCCCGTCCCCCCCACAGGAGTAGATACATGACCGATCGCATGACGATGCAGGATCCGCGCGCGCAATATCCCAAGCCGCCGTTCCCGCGCCAGCCGCAGCCCGTGCCGGGCGAGGCGCGCAAGATGGACCCGGTGCCCGACCACGGCGAGACGAGCTACAAGGGCGCGGGCAAGCTGACCGGACGCAAAGCGCTCGTCACCGGTGCCGACAGCGGAATCGGCCGCGCCGCCGCGATCGCGTTCGCGCGCGAGGGTGCCGATGTCGCCATCTCCTACCTTCCCGCCGAGGAAGCCGACGCGGCCGAGGTGGTGAAGCTGATCGAGGCGGAGGGTCGCACCGCGGTCGCGCTGCCAGGCGACATCACGAATGAGGATTGGTGCCGCGACCTGGTGTCGCAGGCGGTCGACAAGCTCGGCGGGCTCGACGTGCTGGTCATCAACGCAGGCCATCAGCAGAGCCGCGAGAACCTGTTCGAGGTGTCGTCGAAGGATTTCGACGAGACGATGAAGACCAACCTGTACGCGATGCACTGGATCACGCAGGCGGCGGTGCCGCACCTGCCCGCGGGCGCGGCGATTATCACCACCGCCTCGGTCCAGGCGTATGATCCCTCTGCGACGCTGCTCGATTACGCGACCACCAAGGCGGGGATCGTCGCCTATACCAAGGCGCTGGCCGCGCAGCTGCTGGAGAAAGGCATCCGCGCCAATGTCGTCGCGCCGGGACCGTTCTGGACGCCGCTGCAATCGTCGGGTGGCCAGCCACCCAAGGCGGTGATGCACTTCGGCGAGAAGAGCGCCTATGGTCGCCCCGGTCAGCCGGTCGAGATCGCGCCCGTCTACGTCCTGCTCGCCAGCCAGGAGGCGAGCTACATCAACGGTGAGGTGTACGGCGTCACCGGCGGCGCGGGTATCGCCTGATCTGCCGGGCAGCGGCTCGCCCCTGCGACAGGGGTGAGCAGCTGCGCCGACTGGGGATGGGAGGCGGCGCTACAGTCCGAGCCGCGACAGTGCCGCAGCCACTTCCTCGCTGACCTCCTCGCCCTGACGCGGGATCAGGCGGTTGAGCAATGTCTGCACACGCTTCTGCGCCACCTGCAACGTCTTGTGCCGAACCTCGCGCGTCGCGTTGGTGCGCCACGATGGACTCTCGCCCAGCAGCGCGGCCCATTTCGCCTCTTCCGCAGCGAGGGTCGCCAGCGCGAGCCGCAATCCATCGCGGCGGCCGCGCGCGTAATCCTCATTCTCCGGCATTCGCGCACGTCTCCTTTCGTCATCGCAACGCGCCGGCTTTCCCGCGTGATCCACCGGCTATTTGTCCCTGTCGGCGGAACCGGCGTGGGTTCAATATCTTGATGCAGGATATAATCGGACACGACGTCCGCGGAGACGAGCAGTGACCGACAGAACATGCGACGTGATCGTGATCGGTGCCGGCACCGCCGGGTTGAAGGCGTACAAGGCCGCAACCGCGCGCGGCGCCGACACCGTCATCATCGAATGCGGCCCCGGCGGATCGACGTGCACGCGCGTCGGCTGCATGCCGTCCAAGCTGCTGATCGCCGCGGCACGCACCGCACACGAAGCACGCGGCGCCAACCCGTTCGGCGTGAAGACGGGCGCGGTCGAGATCGACGTGCCCGCAATGTGGGCGCGGCTGCGGCGCGAGCGCGACCGGTTCGTCGACTCGGTTCTCGACGACTATCACGCCATCCCGGCCTCGCAGGTCGTCCACGGCACCGCGCGGTTCGACGGTCCAGATGCGGTCCGCGTCGGCGAAACTCGCATCGTCGCGCGCGGCGGAATCGTCATCGCGACGGGCGCGCGCCCGGTCGTGCCCGACAGCCTCGATCCCGTCCGCGACCTCGTCCACACGCACGAGACGATCTTCGAACTCGACACACTGCCCAGGCGGCTGGCGGTGCTCGGCGCCGGGCCGCTCGGCCTCGAACTCGCGCAGGCCTTCGCGCGGCTGGGCGTCGCGGTCAGCGTGTTCGATCCCGGCGACACACTGGGTGGCCTGTCCGATCCGGTCGCCAACGACGCCGCGATCGATGCGATAAGTTCGGAGATCGACCTGCACCTCGGCGTCGAGGCCAAGGCCGAACGCGCCGGCAACGCGGCGCGTTTGACCTGGGACGGCGGCGAGATCGAGGTCGACCTGATCCTCGCCGCGACGGGGCGCAAGCCGGCGCTCGACACGCTCGACCTCGCGACAACCGGGATCGCGCTCGACGATCACGGCACGCCGCTGTTCGACGAAGCCAGCCGCCGCTGCGGCGACAGTCGCATCTTCATCGCCGGCGACGCGAATGCCTGGCGACCGGTGCTGCACGAGGCGGCGCGTGGCGGGCAGATCGCGGGCGATGTCGCTGCGGGCGGTGCGCCGCGGCGCACGCTTCCGTCGCTGGCGATCGCCTTTACCGAGCCCAACATCGTTCAGGTCGGCACCGGCTTCACCGACCTGCCCGAGGATGCGCGGATCGGCTGCGCCAAGGTATGCGATAATGGCCGTGCTACCGCGGACGGGCACGACCAGGGCGTGGTCCGCCTGTACGGCGACGCGGACGGCAAGCTGATGGGCGCGAGCATCGTCGTGCCGGAGGGCGAACACCTCGGCCACCTCGTCGCACTCGCGCTCGACCGCGACATGGATGCCGCTACATTCGCCAATCAGGCGTGGTACCATCCGACGATCGAGGAACTGCTCCAGAGCGCCGCGCGCGATCTGGCGGGGATCGAGGATTGAAGCGCTGCCCGCTTATCGGCACGCGCCTTTCCACGTGACCGATCGGGTGCACGATCTCAGGTCATCGTAGTGAAGGTGGAGGGGCTTCTGTTGCCCGGTGCCCTCCGAACCGCTGGTTTCCCCTTCTGTTGCCCGGTGGGGTCCGAACCGCGCTATTTTGGTGTAACGTCAGACCGTTAGGTCTTCAGTTACGCCGCAATCGCGAGTGCTTCGTTATCGTTGGCACTTGTGTAATGGGCCGTTGCGGTGGTCCCATTCCGAGCGAAAACAGCGCCTTTCAACACACGTCGATCCTAGTTCGGCCCCATCAGCTGAGCCGCTTAGCCAACACGCTTCACGCATGTCGACGTTGCGGCACAAGTGGTGGAGCCGCCGGGTACCGCCCCCGGGTCCGCTGCGTCTATTCTACGCCGCACTTTATCGCCATATCCGGGTAGAACCCGGCACGATCGATATAGGCACGGTCGCGCGGTTGTGAAAGCCCGTACGTACGGGTTGATGCATCGCCGTTGCCGCCCGGTGCCACGTGCATGCCACATTGTCCGTGGATATAGTGGGATATGCTCACCCAGCGTTCGCGCTACGCCCTTCGTTCGATGCTGTTCCTCGCGCGCGCGCCTGCCGGCTCGCCGCCGATCCCGATGACGCGCATCGCCGCGGAAGCGACCGTACCGCGCAAGTTCCTCGAGCTGATTTTGGCCGACCTGCGCGACGCGCAACTGCTGCACAGCTATCGCGGCAAGATGGGCGGTTACGTGCTGTCGCGCCCGGCGCATCTGATTTCGCTCGGCGAGATCATCCGCGTGATCGAGGGGCCGCTGGCGCTCGTTCCCTGCGTGAGCCGCACCGCCTATCGTCCCTGCAAGGATTGCAAGAGCGAGATCGATTGCGAGATACGCGCCGCGATGATGCGCGTGCGCGATGAGACCGCACGTATCCTCGACGGCACCAGCCTGGCGGACGCCACTGCGGACAAGCTCGTCGCCGCTTGAGCGAGCGTGTCGCCCGGCCGGCCCCGAACCGGCTGGACGCTCGCCACCGCGCCGCTTAACCCGGCGCGCATGACCGAGCCTGCGCTGCCCACGACCGAGCACGATGCCGCTGCCGAGCTGGAACGGTTGGCCGGCGAGATCGCGCGCCACAACACGCTCTACCACACCGACGACGCGCCCGAGATCAGTGACGCGGATTACGACGCACTGGTGCGGCGTAACCGCGCGATCGAGGCGGCCTTTCCCGCGCTGGTGCGCGCCGACACGCCCAGCCGGCAGGTCGGTGCGGCGCCTGCCGGGCACCTCGCCAAGGTCGCGCACGCGCGCCCGATGATGAGCCTCGACAATGCCTTTTCCGACGAGGATGTGGCCGATTTCGTCGCCCGTGTGCGCCGCTTCCTTCGCCTCGCCGACGACGAAGCCGTCGCGCTCACCGCCGAGCCGAAGATCGACGGCCTGTCATGCTCGCTGCGCTACGAGCATCGCCGCCTCGTCCAAGCGCTGACCCGCGGCGACGGCGCGGTCGGGGAAGATGTGACCGCCAACGTCGCCACGATCGCCGACATCCCCCAGACGCTTCCCGCCGATGCGCCCGATGTGTTCGAGGTGCGCGGCGAAGTGTACATGGAGAAAGCCGCGTTCGCCGCATTGAACGCACGCCTGCTCGCCGAGGCTGGGGCCGCGGGCAAGGAAGCGCGCCAGTTCGCTAACCCGCGCAACGCCGCTGCGGGCTCGCTCCGGCAGAAGGATGCCGCGATCACCGCCACGCGCCCGTTGCGCTTCCTCGCGCACGGCTGGGGCGAGGCGAGCGCGCTGCCCGGGACCACACAGAGCGGGCTGGTCGATGCTCTACGCGACTGGGGCTTCCCGATCGCCGCCGCCTTCGCGCGCGTTGACACGACAGAGGGTGCGCTGTCGGTCTACCGCGCGATCGAGGCCGAGCGCGCCGATCTGCCGTTCGACATCGACGGTGTCGTCTACAAGCTCGACCGGCTCGACTGGCAGGAGCGGCTGGGCAGTGTCGGGCGCGCGCCACGCTGGGCGATCGCGCACAAGTTTCCGGCCGAGCGCGCGCAGACCACACTCAACGCGATCGACATTCAGGTCGGTCGCACCGGCAAGCTGACCCCTGTCGCGCGGCTGGAGCCGGTCACCGTCGGCGGCGTCGTCGTCACCAACGCAACGCTCCACAACGCCGACGAGATCGCGCGTTTGGGTGTCCACCCGGGCGACCGCGTCGTGCTGCAACGCGCGGGCGACGTGATCCCGCAGATCGTAGAGAACCTGTCGCGCGATGACGCGCGCGCGCCCTGGCCTTTCCCCACGCATTGCCCGATCTGCGGCAGCGAGGCGGTGGCTGAGGAGGGCGAAGTCGATGTGCGCTGCACCGGCGGGCTGATCTGCCCGGCGCAGCGGCTGGAGCGATTGAAGCATTTCGTCAGCCGCGGCGCGCTCGACATCGACGGGCTGGGTGAGAAGACGCTGGTCGAGCTGATCGATCTCGGCTGGATCGCGGAGCCGGCCGACATCTTCCGCCTGCGCGAGCATCGCGACGAACTGACGGAACGCGACGGCTGGCAGGCGAAGTCGGTCGACGCGCTGCTCGCTGCGATCGAGGCGCGCCGCACACCCGACGCCGCGCGGCTGCTGTTCGGGCTCGGCATCCGCCACACCGGCATCATCACCGCGCGCGACCTGTTGAAGCATTACGTCACCCTGCCCGCGATTGCTGCTCTGGCTGACGAGGCGATCGCACTGCGCGACTCCACGCCGCCCGTTGTCGGCGAGAACGAGGCGCGCCACGCCGCGCGCGTCGACAAGGCGATCGCCGCGCTGATCGGGGTGGAGAACGTTGGTGCCGCGGTCGGCCACGCGCTCGCCGACTTCTTCCACGAACCCCACAACCGTGCGGTGTGGGACGATCTCCTCGGCGAGGTCGCGGCGCCGCCGTTCCTGATCGAGACACGCGCCTCGGAAGTGAGCGGCAAGACCGTCGTCTTCACCGGCACGCTGGAGACGATGTCGCGCGACGAGGCAAAGGCCCAGGCGGAAAAGCTCGGCGCGCGAGTCGCCGGATCGGTGTCGGCGAAGACCGACCTGGTGGTGGCAGGACCGGGCGCGGGATCGAAGGCGAAAAAGGCGGCCGAACTCGGCGTTCGGGTCGTCGACGAAGCCGGCTGGCAGGCGATCGTCGCAGCGGCGGATTGAAGCCGGTCACCCTACCGCCGGGAAGCAGATGTTACCTTTTTGCAACGCACCACGACGCACGTGAATCCAGCGCGCGAATAGACTCGCGGCTGTAACCGAAGCGCAATATTCCTCCGGCAGGGGCGCACCAACGGCGTGGCTCGCCGAAGGTTGCAGGGCCAGGGCTCTCAAGGGGAACATTGACGATGCGGAACAACCTGTTGTGGGGCGTGGCGGCGGTTGCGCTCGTCGCACCGATGAGCGCGATGGCGCAGGAAACGACCTCGGCGATCCGCGGCACCGTGACCGCGGGCGGAACCCCGGTTGCCGGCGCCAACGTGACGATCACCAACACGACCACCAACGCGCGCGTCAACACCGCGACCGGCGCTGATGGCACGTTCAACGCCAACGGCCTGCCCGTCGGCGGCCCATACACGGTTGCGATCACCAGTCCGCAGGGAAGCCGCACCGTTACCGACATCTACACGGTGGTGCAGCAGCCGTTCACGCTGCCGGTCGACCTCGCCCCAGCAGCGGCGGAGGGCGCGGACGCTGGCGCGGGCGAGGACATCGTCGTCACCGCTTCGTCGATCCGCGGCGCGGGCGTCACCTCGGACGGTCCGCAGACGGTGCTGACGCAGGCCGACGTGTCAAAGGTTGCATCGGTCAACCGCGACATCCGCGACATCCAGCGCCGCGACCCGTTCGCCACGCTCGATCTGTCGAACGCGGGCGACCGCGGCGGTGCGGTCAGCTTCGCGGGCGTCAATCCGCGCTACAACCGCTTCACCATCAACGGCGTGACCGTCGGCGACACGTTCGGCCTCAACCAGGATGCCAGCCCGACCAACCGTGGCCCGGTGCCGTTCGACGCGATCGCGCAGGTCTCGGTCTCGATCGCACCTTATGACTTCCGCCAGTCGGGCTTCCAGGGCGGCGCGATCGACACCGTGCTCCTGTCGGGCACCAATGATTTTCACGGCACCGGTTTCTATTCGCAGAACACCGATGGCCTGTCGGGCGACACGATTGGTGGCACCGTTCAGAACACGCCGAAGTACAAGTCGGAGACCTATGGCGCGACGTTCCGCGGCCCGCTGATCGCCGACAAGCTGTTCTTTATGGTCTCGGCCGAGCGTAACACCGACCCGCGTCCGTTCTCGACCCAGATCGCCTCGTACGGCGCAAATTCGGCTGCCGTGTCGAAGGCGGTTAACGATGTGCTGGGTATCGCCAGCACGCGCGGCCTCGCCGACGCCGCCGGTACCGTCCTGACGATCAACCCGCGCAAGGACGAGAAGATCACCGGTCGTATCGACTGGAACATCGTGGACGGCCAGCGACTGTCGTTGTCGTACATCAACGCTTACGACGCGCTGGTCAGCCAGAACAACACGTCGGTCGGCAACGTTCAGTATGGTCTCGGCTCGAACGCCTATGCGCTGACCGAGTTGCTGAAGGCGGGTATTGTCCAGCTGAACTCGGACTGGACCGACAACTTCTCAACCGAAGCACGCGGTATCTACAAGTACAACAAGCGTGGTCAGGAGCCGCTCAACGGCCGCAGCATCGGTCAGTTCGGCGTTTGCGACGACGCGACCTCGATCGGCAGCACGACCGGCTGCTCGACCAACGTGCCGCGCATCTACTTCGGCCCCGACGTCTCGCGCCAGACGAACCAGCTGTTCTTCGACACGTGGGAAGGCTCGCTGCTCGCGCGCTATACCGCGGGTGCGCACCAGGTGCAGGCGCTGGTCGACGTGACGCAGAACCGCACGTTCAACAACTTCATCCAGAACAGCATCGGCACCTATTACTTCGATTCGCTGGCTGATTTCCGCGCCGGCAACGCCAACCAGCTGCAATATACCGCGCAGCTGCCGGGCATCAGTGCAGCGGCCGATTTCCGCTATACCCAGTTCACTTTCGGCCTGCAGGACGAGTGGCAGGTCACTGACACGCTCGCGGTGACGTACGGCGCGCGCTACAGCATGTACGCGATGAAGGAGCAGCCGACCTTCAACCAGTATTTCACGCAGCGTTACGGCTTCAGCAACCTGCAGACCTACAACGGTCTCGATCAGTTCGAGCCGCGCTTCAGCTTCGACTGGAAGCCGACCAACTTCCTCGGCGGTCTGAAACTGCGCGGTGGCGCCGGTATCTTCGGTGGCGGTTCGCCCGACATCTATCTGTCGAACAGCTTCTCGAACACGGTGACGACCAGCGCGATCAATATCACGCGTGATGGCGCCGGCTTGAACACGTGTGGCGCGTCCGTGCCGGCCGCGATCTGCACCGCGGCGCTCAACAACGTGACCGGCAACGTGCCGGCCTCGGTTGCCGCTTACGCTGCCAACACCACCAACCCGACGACGTTGCAGCGCACCCGCACCGGCGCGCTCGACCGCGATTTTCACCTGCCGCGTTCGCTCAAGGCGACGCTATCGGGCGATTACCGCTTCATGGGCTTCAATCTCGGCGCCGATTATTATTACTCGAAGAACATCGACGGCGTGATCTTCACCGACCTGCGCTCGGTGCCGATCGGCGTGTTGCCGGACGGTCGCCCGCGCTACGGTGCCGTGACCGCCTTCGGCGATGCCAATTACGACATCCTGACGACCAACAGCTCGCGCGGACACAGCCACATCATCGTGGCGCGCGTGAACAAGGACTTCGACTGGGGTCTGACGCTGGGCGGCAGCTACACCCGCCAGTGGGTCAAGGATGTCGGCAGCGCGACCTCGTCGACGATCAACTCGAACTACCAGAACCAGCTGTTCGCCGATCCGAACAGCCCTGCGTACGGAACGTCGAACGACCAGATCAAATGGCAGTTCAAGTATTCGGTCGGCTACGATCACGCCTTCTTCGGTGATTATCGCACGGTCGTTCAGCTGTTCGGCGAAACCCGCGCGGGACGCCCGTTCAGCTACACGATGCTCGACAACGTCAACACACGTTCGACGGTGTTTGGCACGGTGTTGAACGGCAATGCGCCGACCAACCTGCTGTACGTGCCGACTGGCACGGCCGATCCGCTGATCCAGTATGACTCGCCGAACACGGCCGCTGCACTCGACGCGTATATTAACTCGCACTCAGATCTGTCGAAGGCGCGCGGTACGATCATCGACAAGAACACGGCGCGCAGCCGTGCCTTCACCCGCATCGATCTCCACCTCGAGCAGGAAATTCCGACCTTCGTGGGTGGATCGCGGCTGTCGATCTTCGCCGACATCAACAATGTGCCCAACCTGCTCAACAGCAAGTGGGGCGGCCTGCGCCAGTTCGGCTTCCCGTACGGTGCGGCACTCGTGACCGTGCAGTGCGTGACGGCGGGTGGCACGGTGAACACCGCGTCGAACCAGCAGTGCGCGCAGTACCGCTACTCCGCGTTCAACTCGCCGAACACCGGCTCGGTCAACTTCACGCAGTCGCTCTACCAGATCCGTCTGGGCGCGCGCTTCACCTTCTAAGGACGCCGGCCTCGGCGCCTTTTCGGGCCGTCACCTTCGCGGGTGGCGGCCCTTCTTTTTTGCGCGGTCCGCGTCGCGCGTGTAGGTGTAGGCGCGATGGCGACCACTCCCGCTTCGCTCGACCACGCGCTGCCCGGCACGACCGCGGCCGTTGCGCCCGTCCCCACGGCGCTGGCGGGTAATCGCCCGCTGTCGATCCGCCCGTTCTTCGAAGACAAGTCGGCGGCGTTCTGGAAATTGCAGGCGGCGGGCTGGACCGGCTACCTGGTGCTGCGCTCGGTCTCATCGCTGTCGACCAGCTTCACGCTGCAGCAGATCGTGCCCGTCATAGTTGAATCGATCGTCGGCTATTGCATCACATTGCTGCTGTCGGTGCTCTACGGTTACTATCGCCGACTGCCGCGCGTGACGGGTATCCTCTTGTCGATCTTCACGCTCGGCGCGGGCACGTTCCTCTACGCGACGCTCGACGCCTTCTCGTTCAGCTTCATCAAGCTGTCGGCGCCCGGCGTCGACCTGTCGCTGCTGCTCGGCACGCTGTTCCTCAACTTCACCGTGCTGGCGGGCTGGTCGGCGCTCTATTTCGGGATCAACTTCTACCTGCTGGTCGAGGACCAGATCGACCAGATGGAGCATCTGGAGATTCAGGCCTCGTCGGCGCAGCTGGCGATGTTGCGCTATCAGCTCAATCCGCATTTCCTGTTCAACACGCTCAACTCGATCTCGACTTTGGTGCTGTTGAAACAGACCGAGCGCGCGAACGCGATGCTGTCGCGGCTGTCGTCGTTCCTGCGCTACACGCTCGCCAACGAACCCACCGCGCACGTCACGGTCGCGCAGGAGGTCGAGACATTGAAGCTCTATCTCGAGATCGAGAAGATGCGGTTCGAGGACCGGCTTCGGCCGAAGTTCGACATCGACCCCGCGGTCGAAAAGGCGCGGCTGCCGTCGCTGCTGCTCCAGCCACTGGTCGAGAATGCGATCAAATATGCGGTTACCCCGCAGGAGGACGGCGCGGAAATCTGCGTCTCAGCGCGGCTCGTCGGGGATCGCGTGCTGCTCGGCGTATCCGACACCGGTCCGGGATTGCTGCCGAACAAAAACCGGCCGAGCCTTTCAACCGGCGTCGGCATCGCCAATATCAGGGAGCGACTGGCGCAGGCATATCCCGGCGACCACCGCTTCGCGGTCCGGGCGATGCCGGCGGGCGGGTTCGGGATCGAGATCGAGATCCCCTATCAGCTGGAGGAACCCGGGCGCTGAGGCCCGCCCCTCCCCCCGCCACCGGTGCGCGTGATGGAGTGTGTAGAGTAAATGACGATCAGGACCATTCTCGTCGATGACGAGCCGCTCGCGATCCAGGGGCTCGAGCTGCGGCTGCAGGCGCACGACGACGTGGAGATCATCGCCAAGTGCCAGAACGGGCGCGAGGCGATCAGCGCGATCAAGACGCACAAGCCCGACCTCGTCTTTCTCGACATCCAGATGCCGGGGTTCGACGGCTTCTCGGTCGTGCAGGGATTGATGGATGTCGAGCCGCCGCTGTTTGTGTTCGTGACCGCTTATTCCGACCATGCGATCCGCGCGTTCGAGGCGCAGGCGACCGACTATCTGATGAAGCCGGTCGAGGAAGCGCGTCTGGCCGAGACTCTCGACCGCGTGCGGCAGCGATTGTCCGAGCGCGGCAGCGTCGAAGAGGCTGCCAAGCTGAAGGAGGCCCTCGCCGAGCACGCGCCCGAGGCGGCGGCCGAGATCGCGGCGGAGAGCGACGGCGGTGATCAGGTCGCGGCCAATCGCTACGAGAAGATGATCAACGTGAAGGATCAGGGGCAGATCTTCCGCGTCGACGTCGACACGATCGAGCTGATCGAGGCGGCGGGCGATTACATGGTCATCAAGACCGCGGCCAACACGCTGATCCTGCGCGAAACGATGAAGGACTTGGAAAAACGCCTCGACCCCCGCCGGTTCCAGCGCATCCATCGCTCGACGATCGTCAACCTCGACCTCGTCAAGCAGGTCAAGCCGCACACCAACGGCGAGTGTTTCCTGGTACTCGATTCTGGGTCGAGCGTGAAGGTATCGCGGTCCTACCGCGACGTGGTGGCGCGGTTCGTCCATTGATCTCGGTGGCGGCCCTGCTCGCGCTGACGGGGCCGGCCGCGGCGGTGTGCAAGGGTGCGCCGCAAGCGCCCGCTGCTGATTACCTTGCCGACGAGAATGCGCATCGTGCGCTCCGCGACGAGATGGGCGTGCCGATGCCGACCGCTCCGGAGCATATCACGATCTACGCGGAGGGCGGACACCTTGAGACGACGCGGATCAGCATCGTCGCGACCCGCGCGCCCGATGGCCGATGGCCGATGGCACAGTAACGCGATCGGTCGCAGCAAGATTTGGGTGGAGAGCGCGACGCCGAGCGATATGTCACGCGTGACGCGCACGTTGTCCGCCGAGGACAGCCGGAAGATCGATACTTTGCTCGAACGGCCGGAATTCTGGCGGCAGCGCTTGATACCCCGCACCTACGACGGACCCCCACCACGCGGCCTAATGTCACGACAGATTGACGTGGTGACGCCGCAGTGTTCGCAGCGCTGGGTCACGATGGGGAACCAGCCGGCGCTGCTTGCCGAGTTGGACGGGCTGGTCACGCCTTAGAGGCGGCGGCCCTATACGTCGGCTCTCTCGATTAATCGTCCGCGTCGACCTGCTCGCCTGCATCACCCTCGCCCGCCTCGCCGCCACTCTGATACCACGCCTCGACCGGGCCCATCAGCTTGATCGTCAGCGGACGGCCGTGGCGGTCCATCTTCTTGCCGAGCGCGACGCGGATCCAGCCCTCGGAGATGCTGTATTCCTCGACGTCGGTACGCTCATTGCCCTTGAAGCGGATGCCGACGCCGCGCTCCAGCGCGTCGCGGTCGAAATGCGGGCTGCGGGGATCGATCGAGAGATGGTCGGGGGGCGTATCGGTCATCGCGCGCGCCTACCCCGCTCATGCGCGACGTGCCAACAAAAAAGCGGCGCGAGGGGGTGCTACCCTCGCGCCGCTCAGGCGAACCAGCTGCTAGTTGGTGCTTACCAACCGTAATACCCGCGCGGTCCATAATAGCCGCGGTAGGGATCACGGTAATATTCGCGGTACACCATGCGGGGCGGCGGCGCGTAATAATCGCGGTAGTAACCGCGCGGCACCGGTCGATAACGCGGGCCGTAATAGCCGTTGTAGCCGTAATAACCGCGGTCGTAGTAGCGGTCGCGGTTGCTCGACGCGATCGCCGCGCCGACACCCAGACCGACGACGCCGCCCAGGATCGCGGCCGCCGCGGTGTCGCCACCGCGATGGCCGCGATACCCACGCCAGCGCTGCGCGTCCGCGGGTGCGGCAGCGGTGATTGCAGTGGCGGCGAGCGCGATGCCCATCCCCGCCTTGGTCAGAAAACCATTCATCTCGAACCTCCTTACAGAGTTACGCTCGGTTCGCACGATTGGTTGAACGCAAGTCTTGCGAGCGTGTTTCACGCCATAGGCGATTCGCACTGAACACAGGCGGAATGCGACATTCACGTGAGGTTTAGGCGCGCCTTCGCTCACATCATGTGGACGGTTTTGGTCACCATGTGCGCGGCTACGCCTTCGGGTCCGTCTTCCGAACCGAAACCGCTGTCCTTCACGCCACCGAACGGGCTGTCGGGCCAGCTCAGCCGCACGCTGTTGATCGCGACCATCCCGGCCTCGATCTCGTCGCCGAGCAGGTTCTGACGCCGCCCGTTCTCGGTGAAGCAATAAGCCGCCAGCCCGAACGGCAGCCGGTTCGCCTGCGCGATCGCGTCCTCCACCGTCTCGAACGGAGTCAGCAGTGCCAGCGGGCCGAACGGCTCGTCGTTCATCGCGCGCGCCTCCAGCGGCACGTCGGCGAGCACGGTGGGCGTGAAGAAGAAGCCGTCGCCCTCCCCGCGGGTGCCACCCGCCAGCACGCGCGCGCCGACGCTGCGCGCATCCTCCACCATCTCCTGTATCGCCGACGGGCGGCGCGCATTCGCCATCGGTCCCATCTGCGTGTCGGCCTCCAACCCACTACCGAGCTTCAGCTTCTTCGTGCGCTCGGCGAAGCCTTCCGCGAAGCGGTCGTAGATACCCGCCTGCACGTGGAAGCGGGTCGGCGCGACGCACACCTGGCCCGCGTTCCTGAACTTGTGCGCGACGAGCGTGTCGAGCGTCTTTTCGAGGTCGCAATCGTCGAAGACGAGCACGGGGCCATGCCCGCCGAGCTCCATCGTCGTCTTCATCATCGTCTCGGCGGCGAGCTTCGCTAGATGCTTGCCGACCGGGACCGAGCCGGTGAAGCTCAGCTTGCGCGTGACCGGCGAGGCGAGCAGGTGGCGCGAGACCTGATCGGGCACGCCGAAGACGCATTGCGCGACGTCGCCGGGCAGCCCCGCGTCCTGAAAGCAGCGCAGCACCTCGACCGCCGAGCCTGCGGTCTCCTCGCTTGGCTTGATGATGATCGAGCAGCCCGCCGCGATCGCGGGGCCGAGCTTCCTGACCACGTTCATGATCGGGAAGTTCCAGGCGCAGAACGCCGCCACCGGGCCGACCGGCTGCTGCAGCACCAGGCTGCGCGTCCCCGCCGGACGCGGCAGGACGCGGCCGTAGATGCGCTGCGCCTCGCCGGCATGGAACTCGAGCAGCGCGGCGGCAAAAGCGACCTCGCCCTTCGCCTCGACCAGCGGCTTGCCCTGTTCGAGCGTCGCGATGCGGGCGAGATGCTCGGCGCGCTCGCGAAGGATCGCCGCGGTGCGGGTCAGCACCTGCGCGCGCTGCGCCGGATCGACCTTTCGCCACGCCTTGAACCCGCGGTCGGCGGCGTCAAGCCCGCGGTCGAGATCCTCCGCGGTCGCGAGCGGCAGCGCGCCCTGCGCCTGTCCGGTCGCGGGATTGAGCACGTCGTGCGCGTCGCGCCCCGCGCCGGTCAGCCATTCGCCGGCGATGTAGAGGCCGAGGCGCGGATCGTAGGCGGTCATGCAGGGGCTCCTTGAACTGATCGCCCCCATATAGGCGCGACGCCCCCGCACTCCACCGCCGGTTACCGCAGGGCGGCCACCGGCGATCGATGCCGCCTTACTTCGCTTTGGCCTTCCCCGCCGGCGTCGCGGGTGCCGGCTTGACGTAGCGATCGAGCCAGTCGGTCATCTGCCACAGCGTCTCCTCGGTCGATTCAAGTGCGCGGTAGCCGTGCGGTTCGTTCGGCAGCACGACGTAGCGGACGGTCGCGGCATTGCCCTTCAACGCCGCGTACATCCGCTCCGACTGGATCGGGAAGGTGCCCGAATTGTCGTCCGCGCCGCCGTGGATCAGCAGGATCGGCGCCTTGATCCGGTCGGCGTAGGTGAAGGGTGACATCTCGGTATAGGTCGGGGTCGCCTGCCAGTAGGTGCGCTGCTCCGCCTGGAAACCGAACGGCGTCAGCGTGCGGTTGTACGCGCCCGAGCGCGCGATGCCGGCGCGGAACAAGTTCGTATGCGCGAGCAGATTGGCCGTCATGAACGCGCCGTAGCTGTGCCCGCCGACCGCGATCCGGTTGCGGTCGGCCGCGCCCGTCGCCACCACCGCGTCGACCGCAGCCTGCGCGTCGGCCTGCAATTGCTTGACGTAGGTGTCGTTCGCCTCCGCGCCGCCCTCGCCGACGATCGGCATCGCGGGGTCGTCGAGCACGGCATAGCCTTGCGTCAAGAGAAACAGGTGGCTGATCCCGCGCGGGCGGGTGAAGCGGTTGCCCTGATCGACCGTCTGCCCCGCGACCTTGGGGTCGGTGTACTCGGCCGGGTATGCCCAGAGCAGCGTCGGCAGCGGCCCGTCGCGCTCCGCATCATAGCCCGCGGGCAGATAGAGCGTGCCCGACAAGGGCAGGCCATCCGCGCGCTTGTAGGTGATCGTGCGCTGCGTCACGCCCGCAAGCGACGGCGCGGGATCGGCGAAATCGGTGACGAGCTTCGCCTTGTCGCCCTTTACGGTACGGATGACGTAATTGGGCGCGAGCTTCGCGCTTTCACGCCGCGTCAGGATGCGCGCGCCCGTGTCGTCGAGCATCGAGACAACGCTCTCGTAATAAGGTGCCTTGGCAGTCCACAGCCGTGTCTGCGCGCCGCCCGCTATCGGCATCGTTGCGAAGAACGGGAAGGCGCCGGCCTTGGTCGCGCCGTCGCCCTCGACGAAGACGGCGCGGCGGTCGGGGGTGAAGCGCATCACCTGCTTGCCTGCGGCGTTCCGCTCCAGCGTCGGGAAGCCGGGATCGCCGTACTGGTCCTGGTAATTGCGCGTCAGCAGCACGCGCGCGGTGCCGGGCGCGTCGGGGCTGACGGCGTAGCGCTGCTCGGTGCGGGTCTTCCACGCGCGGTCGACCACCATCGCGAAGCCGCCGTCGCCCCACATCGTCGTCGCGTAGCGATTGGCGGTCTTGGCAAGCTCGACGGGCGCGGCGGAGAAGGGCGCCGCCTGCATCATCACGCGGTCGTGGAACGGCACGTTCGCCTTCGGATCGCCGCTGTCGAGCGCCTCCGCCCAGACGAGCGTCGAGGGCGCGTCGGAGCGCCACTCCGCCTCGCGCGGGCCCTTCACGGTCGCGTCGAAGTCGACCGGCAGGTCGTCGGCGAGCGGGCGATCGACCAGCGTCTTAACCGGCTGTCCGTCGATCGTCGTGACCGCGATCTCGGTCGGGAAATAGCCGGCGGGCAGCAGGTAGGAATAAGGCCGCTTCAATCGCTCGGTCAGCAGGTAACGGCCGTCGGGCGAGACGCTGAAGCTGGTGAACAGCCCGGGCGCGCCGATCGGCGTCGCGGCGCCTGTTCCAACATCGACGCGGACCAGCTGGCCGGTGAAATAATGGTCGAACAGTGCCTCGTCGCCCGCGTTCGCGAGCAGATCTTCGTAGGTGCGTGCGGCGGAGCGGCGGCCGTTGCTTTCCTGCACCACCGGGCCCGTCGGGGTGACGTTCTCCACCGGCGCGGCGCCACGGTTTGCGACCACGGTGCGCGCGACGATCGCGCGGCTGTCGGGCGTCCAGGTGAATGGCGAGCCGCTGAACGCGGCATTGATCCCGCGAACGAGCGGACGCGCCGCACCGCTGCGATCGGCGACCCACAACGCGAGGCCGGCGGGCTCCTGCACCACGAAGGCGAGGCGCGAGCCGTCGGGCGACCACGCCGGATTGGTGAAGCGCGTGCCCGCGGGCAGCGCGACCTTCACCTCGCGACCCGATGCCAGGTCCTTGAACGACAGCGCGTTCAGCCACTGCGTGCGCACCTCCGCCTGGCCGTTGGTGGCGGGATCGATGCGATAGCCGGCGAGGCGCAGTATCGGCTTCGACAGGTTGGCGATCGTCGGCAGGTTCTCGCGCCCCAGGATCGCGAGCGTTTGGTGGTCCGGGCTGACCGCGACGGAGGGGGTTGGCGGCGTTTCCAGGATCTTCGCGATCGCATCGGGCGCGCGGTGGTAGGTGGTGGCCGGCGCGTCCGGCGCAGCGGGAAGTTGGGCGGCGAAGGCCGGCGTGGTGGTCAGCAAGAGAGCGAGAACGGCTGCGCGCATGGATGGAACCCCCGGATCATGTGGGAGCCCTTGTCCGGGCAAGTGCGGCTCAATTCAACCCGCGCGATGCAATCATTCAAGGCGGCGAGACGCCGTCCGCGCTGACCAGGTCGGGGCCGACCAGGGTGCCGATCAGCCGCACGCGCTTTTCCACCAGATCGACGGGCGTGCGCTGCAGCTCCAGCTGGAACCGTCCGCCGGCGTCGCGGCGCAGGAAGAAGGCACCACCATCGCGGATCAGCGTGCCCGTCTCATCGATTCGTGTTCCGATCGCGGTCATGCAGCTTCACTCAACATCGCCGCGGTATATCGCAAGCCGCTCGGCGTCCGGCAAGCAGGACCGCATCGGCCCACCTTATTGCCGGTCGCGCTTCCCGGCGCCAGCCGCGCCCACTCCGGCGAGTGCCGCCAGCCCGATCGACGCGAGCAGCGGCGTGGCTCGTCGCACGTACAGGCTGCGATCGGTCGTGCTCGCCAAGGTGGTCGGGTCGCCGGTGAACAGGTGCAGCAGGTGACGCGCGACCGCGCGCGGGTGCTCGCGCTGCGCGAAATGGCCGACCCCGGCGAGCACCACGCGCGCGAACGGGCCGGTGAACTTGCTCACAACATCGGCGCTCGTCTCCGGCGGGTTGACGCCGTCGACCGCGCCCTGAACGTAGAGCGTTGGCAGCGACAGCGTAGGCGTCGCGCGCACCTTGTCCTCCAGCCACCGGCTGCGCGGGTCGGGTTTCGCTTCGTCCCAGCGTGCGCGGTAGCTGTGCAGCGTCACCTCCACCCAGTCGGAATTCTCCCACGCGCGCGCGACGCGGTCGAACGTCTCCTCGTCGTACCAGCCGGGCGGCGACCAGTTGTTCCAGTGCGTTCGTGCAAAGCCGCGGCGGTCAGCACGCACCGCGTCGGCACCACGCGTGGTCGCCATGAACCAGTGATACCATTGCCGCTCGGCTTGCGCGAACGAGGGTGTCTTCATGCCGCCAAGCCGCGGCGGCGTGCACAGCATCGCCATCCGCTCGACCCGATCGGGCCAGCCGACCGCCAATGCCTCCGCGGTGTTCGATCCCCAGTCGTGGCCTGCGACGGTGAAGCGGTCGACTCCGAGCGCATCCATCAGCGCGATCATGTCGAGCGCGAGCACAGCGCTGTTGCCGGTGCGCCGCACATCGGGCTTCAACCGCGTCGCACCGAAGCCGCGTAGTGTCGGCTGAATCGTGCGCAGCCCCGCCGCGTTCAGCCGCGGCACGACCGTGTCCCAGGTCGAGGCGTCATCGGGCCAGCCGTGGATCAGCAGCACCGGCGGGCCATCGTGCGGTCCGCGATCCTCGTAGGCGATCGTCACGAAATCGGTATCGACAATCGGCATCTCAGTCCCTCTGCAATATCTCAACACCGGCGACGGTGAGGCAGCGCGACCGTTCCGCCAGGATAGACGGTGTGGATGGCGCCATCGAACGGCGTCGACGAACGGCGCGAAATCCTGACCACCCCTGCGAAGCGTGCGAGGCTACGTGCTGTTCCCGCGCGGCCCGCCGCGGTGTAGGGTTTCGCCCGTGCGATTGCCGAAAACCGATCCGTTCGTCGCGACGACGAGCGACACCGCCGCGTGGTGGATGCTCGCGCTGATGTCGGCGACCTGTCTCGCTGCGGCGAGCAGACTGGGCTTTCGCATCGATGCGTGGCGTGCGGTGCCGCCCGTGGTCGGGCTGGCGCTGCTCGGCGGTGCGGCGTGGTTTGGGCGGCGGCGCAACCGGCCGCGCCTCGCCGCGGGATCGATCGCGTTCCTGCAGATGACGCTGTTCACGCTGTTCGGGGTCGTACTCGCCTACGCGCTCGCCGCACGGGCGGGCGCATTGTGGGACGCGCGTCTCGCCGCCGCCGACCGCGCGCTCGGCTTCGATTGGCCCGCGGTGTTCACCGCCGCCGACCAAGCGCCCGCCGCACTGTGGATCGGCGCGTTCGCCTATCACAGCCTGACGCTCCAGATGGTGACCTGCATCGTGGCGATGAGCGCCTACGCGCAGTTCGACCGGTTGCGCGTCGCGATTGCGGCGGCGATCCTGTCGGGGTTCGCGACCATCCTGATCTCGTGGTGGATGCCCGCGATGGGAAATGTGTTCGACCCCGCGCATTACACGCGATTGTGGCCGTCGATCGCGTGGATCGAGCGAGGAATGATCGCGGGGCTGCGCGACGGCACGTGGCGCGTGCTCGACCTCACTCAGCTGATGGGGATCGTCAGCTTTCCGAGCTTCCACGCGACGCTGCCGGTGATCCTGTCGTGGGCGCAGCGCGACACGCCGGTGTGGCGCTTCGTTGCGCCGGTGTGGGCGGGCGTGACGATCATCGCGACGCCGCTGTTCGGCGGGCATTACGGCATCGACGTGCTGGGCGGGCTCGCGCTCGCGCCGCTCGCGCTGGCGGTCGCGCCGCGGCTGGTTCGCCGGCGAAGCGCCGTTCGCCCGGGGGTTGCGCAGCCGCGCGACTTGGCGCAACCCTTTGAAACCCGGATCGAACATGGCATCGGCTAGCACCACCAGCCGCGACACGCGCACAAGCGCCCTGCTCGCCGGGGCGATCGGCGCGGCGTGGCTGGCGATCCACGTCGGCGGCATCTTCTTCTGGTCGTGGAGCTTTGCCACGGCGCCGGTCGCGGCGCTGCTTGTCGTCGCGCAGGCGTGGCTCAGTACGGGGCTGTTCATCGTCGCGCACGATTGCATGCACGGCTCGTTCGCACCCGGGCACCCGCGCGCGAACCGCGTGGTCGGAACGCTATGTCTCGGCGCGTATGCCGCGCTGTCGTACCGCGCGCTCCACCCCAAGCATCACGCGCACCATGCCGCACCGGGAACCGAGCATGACCCGGATTTCCACGCCGGCGCACCGCGGCACGCGCTGCGGTGGTTCGTGCGGTTCTTCTCGGGCTATTACACGCACGGGCAGATCGCGCGGATCACGCTGGCGGCGATCCTGTACCTGCTGCTCGGCGCGTCGCTTGTGAACATCGTCGCGTTCTGGGCGGTGCCCGCGCTGCTCGCGCTGGCGCAATTGTTCTTCTTCGGCACCTATCTGCCGCACCGGCACGACGACGCGCCCTTCGCCGATCACCACAATGCGCGCAGCAGTGCGCTGTCACCGCTGGCGTCGGTCGCGACCTGCTTCCACTTTGGTGCCTATCATCACGAGCATCACCTGAGCCCGCGCACGCCGTGGTGGCGGCTGCCGGGTGTACGGTCGCGGATCACGCAAGCGCCGCGCTGACGCGCGCCGCGGCGGCGGTCGCGCCGCCGCTTTGCGCCATCTCGGCACCGATCCGCCGTGCGGCATCGCGGTAGCCGGGATCGTGGATCACCGCGCCGAGTACCGCAGCGAGCGTCGAGGCACGCAAGGCACGGGGCGACAGGACCCGCCCCGCACCCGACCAGGCGACGCGCGCGGCCGTGCCCGGCTGCTCGAACGCGATCGGCAGCGCGACGATCGGCACCCCTGCCGCCAGCGCGTCGAGCACGGTGTTGAACCCGCCGTGCAGCACCGCCGCGGCGCAGTGGCGCAGCACCGCCGCCTGCGGCCAGAACGCGCGCACCAGCGGGTCGCCCGGCAGCGCGGCCTCGCCCGCCGGCGAGAGCCCGCCGCCGTGTCCGATCACCGCGCGTGCGCCGGCCAGCGCACACGCGCGCGCCATCACCGCGAACAGCGCGCGGCGTGAACCCTGCAGCGTGCCGAGTGAGCAGAATACCAGCGGGCGTTCGTCGTCGTGCGGCAGGTCGACGGCACCCTCTTCGGGGCCACGCCAGGGTCCGCCGTAGCTGAACGTGGCGGGCAAGCGCGCACGCGGGTAGTCGAGCGCGCGCGGGCATTGCGCCACCCACGCCAGTGGCTCGCCCTCAGGCCCGAGGCCCCACGTACGCCGCGTCTCGTCCAGCACGCGCGTGATCGGGCGCAGCAGCAGGTCGGCGACCTGATAGCCACCGTTGTTCCGATTGCGCCCGACCGCGTCGGGGCGGAAGCGCCAGCCGAGGAACGGCGGCGGAACGTCCTCCTCGCGCAGCAGCGGCAGCCCGGTGACGCTCGCGACGAGTGGCAGGCGCATCCGCGCGGCGATCAACGCACCGGCGGGCTCGGCCGTGTCGGCGATCACCGCCTCGGCACCGATCCGCTCCAGCACCGCCGGCACGCCGTCGAGCAGCTGCGCCGTCATCTGCGCGGTCGCCGCGATCATCCGCGGCAGTCCGCGCGGTCCGGTCGGACGTCCGAGCAGGTCGAGATAGGCGTCGAGCATCGGCGCGCTCGTACCGGGGATCGCGTGAAAGCCGACGCTCGGGTCGGAGACGAACCGCTCGACCCCGTCGACGTGGACCAGCGAGACGCGGTGGCCGCGCGCCGACAGTTCGCGGCCCAGCACCTGCAACGGGTTCAGATGTCCCGCGGTGGGCGGGGCGACGATCGCGATATGTCGCCTGACGGATGGCACGCGCGCGGGCGCTTTCTTGAAAGGCAAAGGTCGCGGCTAGGTCGTGACGCGTGCGCTGTCCAGCGCTGTAGAAGCGCACAGTACTGGTGATTGACCGGGATCAGGCAGTTTCGCGGCGGCGCTGTGCCCGACCGGCAACAGCGCGCGGGAATGTGTGCGGTTCAGCAATCTTCCGACACCTTTCACACGTCCGACACAATCCGCTGCCAGGCACTTCAACGAAGCGGGGGAAGCCGCGAATCACCGACCAGAATCCGTACGACTTCTCGTCGTACGGGCCAGCGGTGCTGCGCGCTTCACACCCGCGGTTCACGCAAAAGGGAAACAGATCATCGTGACGTCCAAGTCGCTCCTGCTCGCCGGTGCCGCCGGCATGCTGACGCTCGCCGCGCCCGTGGCCGCGCAGACGGTGCAGACCTCCACCCCGCCCGCAGTCGATGCCGCCACGGCGACGCCGGGCGACAATGGCGATGGCCTGGAGGAGATCACCGTCACCGCCGAGCGTCGGTCGGAGAACCTCCAGCGCGTGCCGGTGTCGGTCGCGGTGGTGGGCGGCGACGACCTGCGTACGTTCCAGTCGGCGGGCGAGGACATCCTGTCGCTCGCCGGCCGCGTACCCGGCCTCTACGCCGAGACGACGACCGGGCGCATCTTCCCGCGCTTCTACATCCGCGGTCTGGGCAACATCGATTTCTACCTCGGCGCGTCGCAGCCGGTGTCGATCATCCAGGACGATGTGGTGCTCGAGCACGTGGTGCTGAAATCGAATCCGGTGTTCGACGTCAACCAGGTCGAGGTGCTGCGCGGGCCGCAGGGTTCGCTGTTCGGGCGCAACACGACCGCAGGTATCATCAAGTTCGACACGATCCGCCCGAGCCAGGATTTCAACGGCCGCGTCAGCGCTTCCTACGGCAGCTACAACACGGCGACCGTGGACGCAGGGATCGGCGGTCCGATCGTCGCCGACAAGATCGCGTTCCGCCTGTCGGGCCTCTACCAGCACCGCGACGACTGGATCGACAACACCTTCACCGGCCCGGGTGTCGACGGCACGCGCGGCGGCAAGGACAAGCTGGGCGGTTTCAACGAGCGCGACGTTCGGTTGCAGTTGCTGTTCACGCCGACCGAGACGCTGTCGATCAACGTGTCGGGCCACGCGCGCGATTACGACGGCAGCTCGACGATCTTCCACCGCGGCGCGCTGGTGCGCGGATCGAACAGCGTCGCGCGCGAGCCGCGCAGCCGCGTCGCGCTGGACGAGGGCGACAACAATCCGCAGGCGTACAAGACGTACGGCGGGTCGGTGAATGCCGCGTGGGATTTCGGTGCCGCGACGCTGACCTCGATCACCGCGTACGAGACGACGTCGGGTTACAGCCGCGGCGACACCGACGGTGGCGTGCGCCAGCTGCCGCTCAACGCGAACGGCGGCTGCATCGACTGCGGGCAGAGCCAGGGCAACATTCGCGACCTCGACCAGTGGACGCAGGAGCTGCGGCTCGCCTCCAGCGACGCGGGTGCGGCGTTCAAGTGGCAGTTCGGCGGTTTCTACTTCGACCAGCGCGACACGACCGATTTCTACCAGCGCCGCTTCTTCCTGACCGCGCCGTTCGTGGCGGCGAACAGCAACACCAACAATCCGGGCAACTGGGTGCGGCTGCACGACGCCAACACGTCCTGGGCGGTGTTCGGGCAGGCGAGCTACACGATCGACCGCCTGACACTGACCGCGGGCGGGCGCTATACCGAAGACGACAAGCGCACAATTTTGGTCAAGCCCGCGACCACCGGCGCAACGGTCAACTTCCCCGCCACCGCCCCGCGTGACGTGAAGCTGACCGGCAAGGAGCCGAGCTGGGACGTGTCGGCGCTGTACGAGGTCGATCCGACCGCCAGCATCTACGCCCGCGTTGCGCGCGGTTTCCGTGGTCCGACGATCCAGGGCCGCTCGGCGGTGTTCGGTTCGGCCTTCACCACCGCCGACAGCGAGACGATCACCTCGTACGAGGCGGGCGTGAAGACGCGGCCGTTCGACAACCTTCGCTTCAACGCGACGGGCTTCTACTACCGCGTCAACGACATCCAGCTGAACGGCAACGACGCCAACGGCAACGGCGTGCTGTTCAACGCCGACCACGCCGACGCCTACGGGTTCGAGGCCGAGCTGGAATGGCGTCCGATCCGCAACATCACCTTCTCGCTGGGCGGCAGCGCGCTGCACAGCGAGATCAAGGACAAGAACGTCTATGCGCAGGTGTGCGCGCTGGCGGGTCAGGTGACGTGCACCGTGCAGGACCCGACGATCCGTCGCACGATCTTCGGTGCGCCTGCGGTGCTGGCGCAGATCGACGGCAACCCGCTGCCCAACGCGCCCGAATATCAGATCGACGCGGCGGTCCGGTACGACATCCCGCTCAGCAACGACGGCGGGCTGTTCCTCGCGACCGACTTCAACCTGCAGGGCTATACCAATTTCGTGCTCTACAAGACGCGCGAATTCTACGCGAACGGCAACTTCGAACTGGGGCTGAAGGCGGGGTATACAACGCCCGATGGCCGCTACGAGATCGCCGCGTTCGCGCGCAATCTGACGCGCGAGAAGAACCTGAAGGGCGTGATCGAGAACTACAATGCCGCGGTGTTCAACGAACCGCGCGTCGTCGGCGTGTCGCTCAGCGGCAAATTCCGCTGAGGAAACGCGGGGGCGGTGGAGCGATCCGCCGTCCCTTCTCAGTGCGGCTTGGGCTCGGGTGTCATCGCGAAGCCGCGCGACAGGCCGTGGTACAATTTCTCGCGGCACACCCACTGGCTCGCCGCATCGGCGATGAAGGCGGTGGCGAACATCGGCAGCATCAGCCCGCGGCTGGCGGTCGTCTCCGACAGGATGATGACCGCGGTCAGCGGCGCGCGCACGACGCCCGCGAAATAGGCGACCATGCCGAGGATCACGACCGCCGAGGTCGGGCTGGCCGGGAACACCTCGCGCAGCAGATTTCCGACGCCCGCGCCGACCGCGAGCGAGGGTGCGAAGATGCCGCCCGGCAGCCCCGCGACCGCGGTGGCGAGCGTGGCGAGGAACTTGGCCGGGCCGAACCATAAGGGCGCGTCGACCCCCACGATCATCGCGCGCGCCGCCGAATAGCCGGTACCCCAGGTCAGCCCGGTCGCGACGCCCAGCCCCGCCACCACGATGCCGCAGGCACCGGCGAACACGATCGGATTGGCCTTGCTCCACCGCGTGACACGGTGATTGCCGACCGCCAGGATCAGCATCAGCCGCGCGAATGCGCCGCCCGACAATCCGCCGACGACGCCGGCGACCGGCACCACCAGCAGCGCGCTGGACAGCGGCATGCTGGCGCCGATCACGCCGAAATAGACGTAATCGCCCTGTACCGACTGCGCGACCATGCCCGCGATGACGATTGCGGTCAGCACCAGCAGCGTGACGCGCTGCTCGTACGCGCTCGCCAGTTCCTCGATCGCGAACAGCAGACCGGCGAGCGGCGTGTTGAACGCGGCGGCGACGCCCGCGGCACCGCTGGCGATCACGACTGGCGTGCGCAGCGGCACGCGCATGATGCGGTGAGTGAATCCCATGACGGCCGCGGCGAGCTGCACCGTCGGCCCCTCGCGCCCGACCGACGCGCCCGACATGACCGCGGCGATCGTCAGCACGATCTTAGTGGCCGCAGTGCGGACCGAGATCAGCGAGCCGGTCGCGCGGTTGGGATCGTCCGCCGCCGCGATAACCTGCGGAATGCCCGACCCGCGCGCCAGCGGTGCGAAGCGACGGGTGACCCACACCAGCGCCACGAACGCGAGCGGTGTCGTCAGCAGCGGCAGCCAGTGATAGCGGTGCGCGTAGCCGTTGAACCATCCGCCCGCCCAGTCGGCAGCCTCGGCGAACAGGATCGCGACCAAGCCGATCGCGATCGCGCCGGCCAGCACCGACACGCGCGTGCGGAACTGCACCGACTTCGGCCCGCGCGTCCTGAGCAGCGCGCGGTAACGCGAAACCGTCCAGCGACGACGGGAGGCAGCGGCTGAGCGGCGGTCGAGCATGGCCCCGCTATAGCGCGATCGGTCGCGAGTTCACCTGCGACGGAACGAAAAAAGGCGGCGACGGGGTGAGTGCCCGGTCGCCGCCTTTTTTCTAGTGTCTGGCCGGGGCGCGCCGCGGCTAAGCCGCGTCGTCGGTCCTCGCTGTGGCGAGGCCGGCCGGGCGAGCCTTGAGGCTTGCCGCAGCTATCGCTGCGGCTTGCCCGGCTCGCCTCAGGCGGCCTTCGCCCTGCTCGCGCGCTTGCGCTCGTTCGGGTCGAGGTGGCGCTTGCGCAGGCGGATGTTCTTGGGCGTGACCTCGACCATCTCGTCGTCGTCGATATATGCGATCGCCTGCTCCAGCGTCATCTTCTTCGGCGGGGTCAGGCGAATCGCGTCGTCCTTGCCGCCCGACGCGCGGAAGTTGGTCAGCTGCTTCGCCTTCATCGGATTGACCTCGAGGTCATCCGTCTTGGCGTTCTCGCCGATGATCATGCCCTCGTACAGCGCTTCGCCGTGGCCGACGAACAGCACGCCGCGATCCTCAAGCGGGCCAAGCGCGTAGCCCTGCGCCTCACCCGCGCCGTTCGAGATCAGCACGCCGTTCTTGCGGCCCTCAATGTTGCCCTTGTGCGGCCCGTACTTCTCGAACAGCCGGTTCATGATGCCGGTGCCGCGCGTGTCCGACAAGAACTCGCCGTGGTAACCGATCATGCCGCGGCTGGGCGCGGAGAAGGTGATGCGCGTCTTGCCACCGCCCGAGGGACGCATGTCGGTCATCTCGGCCTTCCGCAGGTTCATCTTCTCGACGACCGTGCCCGAATATTCCTCGTCCACGTCGATGATGACGGTCTCGTACGGCTCGGTCTTCTTGCCGTCCTCGTCCTCGCCGAACAGCACGCGCGGACGGCTGATGCCGAGCTCGAATCCTTCGCGGCGCATCGTCTCGATCAGCACGCCGAGCTGGAGTTCGCCGCGGCCAGCCACCTCGTAGCTGTCGCGGTCGGCAGCCTCGGTCACCTTGACCGCGACGTTCGATTCCGCCTCGCGGAACAGGCGGTCGCGGATCATGCGGCTGGTCACCTTCGATCCCTCGCGCCCCGCCATCGGCGAATCGTTCACAGCGAAACGCATCGACAGCGTCGGCGGGTCGATCGGCTGCGCGTGCAGCGGCTCGGTCACCTGCGGGTCGGCGATGGTGTTCGAGACGGTCGCGGTGGTCAGGCCGGCGAGGCTGATGATGTCGCCCGCCTTGGCCTCATCGACCGGCACGCGGTCGAGCCCGCGGAACGACAGGATCTTCGACGCGCGGCCGGTCTCGACGACGTTGCCGTCATTGTCGAGCGCGTGGATCGGCTGGTTTAGCTTCACGGTGCCCGAATTGACACGGCCGGTCAGGATGCGGCCGAGGAAATTGTCACGATCGAGCAGCGTCACCAGGAAGGTGAACGGCACGTTTTCGACCTCCAGGTTGGGCGGCGGCACGTGGCTGACGATCGTCTCGAACATCGGGATCAGCGTGCCCTCGCGCGCGTCCATGTCGGTCGAGGCGTAGCCGTTGCGGCCCGACGCGTAGAGCACGGGGAAGTCGAGCTGCTCGTCGTTGGCGTCGAGCGACACGAACAGGTCGAACACCTCGTCGAGTACTTCCTGGATGCGCGCGTCGCTGCGGTCGACCTTGTTGACGACGACGATCGGCTTCAGGCCCAGCGCCAGCGCTTTGCCGGTCACGAACTTCGTCTGCGGCATCGCGCCTTCGGACGAATCAACCAGGAGGACGACGCCGTCGACCATCGACAGGATGCGCTCCACCTCGCCGCCGAAATCGGCGTGGCCGGGCGTGTCGACGATGTTGATGCGGATCGATTCATCGCTGCCCGGCGGAGTCCAGTCGACCGAGGTCGGCTTGGCGAGAATGGTGATCCCGCGCTCCTTCTCGAGGTCGTTCGAATCCATCGCGCGCTCTTCGATGCGCTGGTTCTCGCGGAACGTGCCCGACTGGCGGAAGAGCTGGTCGACGAGGGTGGTCTTGCCATGATCGACGTGCGCGATGATCGCGATATTGCGGAGGTTCATCATGTTTCCTGGATGGCCCGCGCGTTGGCACAGGCGATTTCGGCCGCGGCCTTAGCCTATTTGTGCGTCCGCGAAAAGATGGGGCGGGAAAGCGCGCAATTGCAGCGAAATGTCACAAAGGTCGCACCCATTGCGCACGTGCGCCCGCGCGAGGATTATACGTGATGAGGTCCCTGACACGCAGGACGGCTGTAGGACAGCGGCTCATCCACCATAGCGCCCGACAGCGAGAATTTCGTTCAATCGGTCGAGCGTCAGCATCCGGTGGATCGCGGCGTGCTTGTCGGACTGGCGATCGTACCAGCGCTGCCAGATGCGTTGCCCGACCCAGTAACCCGCCTCACTCTTCCACCCCGTGGGTGGATCGCCGGCGTTGCCGATCCAGCGATAGAGCGCGTCGCCGGCGGGCTTGCCGCGCGAAAGGTCACCTGACCCTTGCACCAGCGCGAGGTCGGCGTCGAAGCGCGTCCACAGCATACGCTCGTTCGCAATTCCCCAGGCAGCGCGTTCGGGATCGATCTGCCGGCCGGTGACGAGCGTGGCGATGAAGTCCGCCGCGCCTTCGACCAGCACGTTCTGCAGCAGCACATTGCCGTTCGCCGCCGCCAGCGCGCCATCGGGATCGTGCTGCAATGCGTGCACCGTCTCGTGCGCGTAGAAGCTGCGCAGCGTCGCGCGCAGCGCCTCGGGCGTTTCTGAGATGCGGCACAGCACCTCGAGCCCCAGCACTTGCACGCCAGGCGCGGCCGTGCCGCCCGAGTTGCCCGCGCCGATGACGAGGAAGATGCGCGGCAGCGATTGATCGGGCAGCAAGCCGTGAAGCGCTAGATACGTGGCGCGCAATTCACCCTGCGTCTCGCGCACGATCGGCAGGCAGACGCGGAGCGCGCGCTCGTAGCCCGCGCGGTCGGCGGCGACCGCCTTTGCGAGGTGTGCCGCACTCTCGATCCGGTCGGGGGTGAACACGCGCACGCCCTCGCTGCCCGGATCGAGGTAGCCACGCTGGAGGTCGGCCGCGGTCGGCACACCGCTTGCGGCGTCGAAGATCGCGGCGAAGCGGTCGACGTCGCTCGTCTCGACGGTGGCGGTGAGCGGATCGACCGGCGGCACGGTGTCGGGGGCAGCGAGGGCGAGCAGGAGGGCGGCGATCATCGCGGAAGCGTGGCACGGTCCTCGTGACGCGCACAAGTCGTGCGATTGCGGCGGCGGCGCTCGCGTCTTATACTGACAACACACTTGATCGCGGGCGGCTTCGCGGTCAGGCTGACGAGCGGCTCGCGCGGGTGCGGGCGAGAAGGATGGATACGATGGCGACCACGCCCGATACGACGACTGCCGAGAAGGAGCTGGTGCTGACCCCGCCCGATCCCGTGCCGCAGGTCGCGCCCGCGAAGGCGGCGGGGCTGGTGCCGGTCGACCAGGGCACGCGCACCGAGCTGGAGACGCGGGTCGACACCTTCGTAGAGCAGTTGATCGCGGAGGACGTGAACTCCCCCGAGTTCGGGCGCCGCGTCGACGCGATCACCAGCATGGGGCAGAAGGAAATCCGCGACGCCGCGGGGCAGTCGAACCGCTTCCTCGATCGGCCAGTCCGCGCGATGGACAAGGATGACGGCGTCGGCAAGGATCTGGCGCAGCTGCGTCGCGTCGTTGAGGACCTGGATCCGGGCAAGAAGGGCAACCTGACCGCGCCGCAGAAGCTGTTCGGGATCATCCCGTTCGGCAACAAGATGCGCAATTATTTCGACAGCTACAAATCCAGCCAGACGCATATCAGCTCGATCCTGAAGAGCCTGTCGTCGGGCAGGGACGAGCTGCTGATGGACAATGCCTCGATCGACACCGAGCGCGCGAACCTGTGGACCGCGATGGGTCGGCTGGAGCAGATGATCCACCTGTCGCAGACGATGGACGCGCGGCTGGAGGACAAGGCGAACGAACTCGACGCGACCGATCCGGCGAAAGCCAAGGCGATCCGCGAGACAGCGCTGTTCTACGCCCGCCAGCGCACACAGGACCTGCTGACGCAGATGGCGGTGACGGTGCAGGGTTACCTGGCGCTCGACCTGGTCAAGAAGAACAATGTCGAGCTGATCAAGGGCGTCGACCGCGCGTCGACCACGACAGTCGCGGCGCTGCGTACCGCGGTGACGGTGGCGCAGGCGCTGACCAACCAGAAGCTGGTGCTGGAGCAGATCACCCAGCTGAACACCACGACCGCCAACATCATCGATTCGACCGGCAAGCTACTGCGCTCCAACACCGCGCGCATCCACGAGCAGGCGGCAGCCTCGACGATCCCGCTCGAGACGCTGCAGCGCGCGTTTCAGAACATCTACGATACGATGGACGCGATCGACGACTTCAAGTTGAAGGCGCTCGACAGCATGAAGACGACGGTGACGACGCTGGGCAGCGAGGTCGAGAAGTCGAAGGGCTATATCGCGCGCGCCGAGGGTGCAGCGCAGAACCGCGTGTCGGGGCCGGCCGACCAATTCAAGCTGGAGGCGCTGTGAGCGGACCGACGCCGCCCGCGACCTCCACCGACGAGGCAATCGCCGACGCGCAGCGTGCGGTCGACCGGGTGCGCGGCGGCGGCGTGGTGCAGACGCAGCGGCGTCCGGTCCGCGGCGGTCGCGGCGGGGTGAAGCAGCGCGTCACGCTGATCGCGCTCGCTAATGCCGCCATCCTGATCGCGGCGGGGCTGTTCGGCGGGATTGTCATGCCGCTGGGCATGTTCGGCGCGCTGGCGGTGATGATGCTGATGCTGGCGGTCACGCTGGTGATCGCCTTTGCACCCGCGACCCCGGTGCCGACGCCCGAGCGGATCGCGCGCAGCGAGATCAAGGCGCTGCCGGCGGCGACGGCGCGGTGGCTCGACGCGCAACGCCCCGCGCTGCCCGCGCCCGCGGTGCCGGTGATCGATCGCATCGGCGCGCGATTGGACACGTTGGGGGTGCAGATCGGCGCGCTCGACGACGATGCGCCCGCCGCCGCCGAGGTCCGCCGGCTGGTCGGCGAACAGCTGCCCGAGTTCGTGCGCAACTATCAGAAGGTACCTGCGGGTCTTCGCTCCACGCCGCGGAACGGCAAGACGCCCGATCAGCAGCTCACCGACGGCCTGGGCGTGATCGAGCGCGAATTGGGCGAGATGAGCGAGCAGCTGGCGCAGGGCGACCTGGACGCGCTGGCGACGCGCGGGCGCTTTCTGGAGATCAAGTACCAGGGCGAGTGATGGAGCGAGGCGTGACCCGCGACGGTTGATCGGTCGCGGCGAACGGCGGGATCATCCACGTCTGCCCGACCTCGGTTGCGCGGAAACGGCCGAGCGGGATGTGCGCTCGCTCCAGCGCACAGTGCAGTTCGATGCGGGGCTGGTCGATCCCTTCCGAGGTCAGCTCGAACGTGCCCCAGTGGACGCCGAGCGCATAGGCGGCGCCCAGTTGTTCGAACGCAGTGACCGCCTGGTCGGGGCCGATGTGATTGCCCGTCTCCGCACCGCTGAAATGGTAAGCGCCGATCGGCAGTAGCGCCATCCGCACCGGTCCGTAGCGGCGCGCCTCGAGCGCCCAGCGCATGTCGCCTGGACCGGTGTCGCCCGCGAAATACAGATTGCCGCCCGGTAGCGTGACAACGAACCCGCTCCACAACGCGCGGTCGTGGTCGCCGACGCCGTGCCCGCTCCAGTGATGCGCGCGCGTGACGATCACGTCGATGCCGGGGCGCAACGCGACGCGCCCGCCCCAGTCGCGCGCCTGAGCCGCGATCCCGTAGCGCGCGAGCAGCGCGTCGTTGCGCAGCCCCGTCACAATCAGCGGATGGTCGCGGTCGGACAGCGTCTTGAGCGTGCCGGTGTCGAGGTGATCATAATGATCGTGGCTTAGCAGCACGAGATCGATTCGCGGCAGGTCGGCGAACCGGACGCCGGGTTCGCGCACGCGACGGGGGCCGGCGAATTGGACCGGGGAGGATCGCTCCGCCCAGACCGGGTCGGTCAGGATGTTGAGCCCGCGCGTCTGCACCAGCACGGTCGAGTGGCCGATCCACGTCACCGCCATCGCCTCGCCCTCGACACGCGCGGGCGGACGCGTCGGCGTGACCGGTACGTCAGGCCAGCTGTGCGCGCGCGAGAACAGGCTCTCGACCAGCCCGACCGGTCCCTTCTTCGCGTCGCCGCCGCTGCCCTGCTGGCCGTCAGGGTTGAAGAAGCGGCGTCCGTCGAAATGGTCACTGCGCGGCAGCTCTCCGGGCGTGATCGCGGGAACCGAGCAGCCGGCGAGCAGGAGAAGGGCTGAAAGGTGTCGGATCATCGTGGTCGCGCGACTTTGGAAAGGGGACGAAAGCGTTGCTGCTGCGTCACCGCCGCCGGCGTGTCAAACTTGGCTCACCCGGTCGCCATCCCCCATAGCAGATAGCCGTTCAGCCCAAGGATCACCGCCGCGATCGCCCAGGCGAGCGCCGACAGCCAGCGCGGCGCGGTGAAGCTGCCCATGTAGCCGCGGTTGGCGGTGAAGGCGACGAGCGGGATCACCGCGAACGGTAGCTGGAGCGAGAGGATGACCTGGCTGAGCACCAGCAACTCGCCCGCGCCCTTGTCGCCCGACGCGCCGACGACGAGCACCGCGGGCAGGATCGCGAGCGCGCGCGTGACCAGTCGACGAAGCCAGACCGGAAGGCGCAGGTCGAGAAACCCCTCCATCACGATCTGCCCGGCGAGCGTGCCGGTGACGGTCGAGTTCTGTCCGCTGGCGAGCAGCGCGATCGCGAACACCGCGCTCGCGCCGCCGACCCCCAGCATCGGGGCGAGCAGTTCGTGCGCCTGCTCGATCTCCGCCACCTCGGTCCGCCCGGCGGTGTGGAAGGCGGCGGCGGCGAGGATCAGGATCGCGGCGTTGATGAAGAAGGCTAGCCCGAGCGCGACCGTCGAGTCGATCGTCGCAAGTTTCAATGCGCGGTGCCGCCCTGCCTCCGCTTCACCGTAGGCGCGCGTCTGCACGATCGAGGAATGCAGATAGAGGTTGTGCGGCATCACGGTCGCGCCCAGGATACCGATCGCGATGTAGAGCGCGGCGGGGTTGGTCACGACCTCCGCCTGTGGGATCAACCCGCCCGCCGCCGCGACCCAGTCGGGCCGTGCCCAAATCAGCTCAAGCCCGAAACACACCGCAATCACGACCAGCAGCGCGGCGATGAACGCTTCCAGCTGGCGAAAGCCGCGGCGCTGGAGTGCCAGGATCACGAACACGTCAAGCCCGGTCAGCACCACGCCCCAGACGAGCGGCAGGCCGAACAGCAGCTTCAAGGCGATCGCGGTGCCCAGCACCTCGGCCAGGTCGCAGGCGATGATCGCGATCTCGGCGAGCAGCCACAACGCGATGCCGACCGGCTTCGACGTGCGCGCGCGGCACGCCTGCGCCAGATCGTGCCCAGCGCCGATGCCTAGCCGGGCAGCGAGCGCCTGCAGCACGATCGCCATCAGGTTGGAGCACAGCACCACCGACAGCAGCAGGTAGCCGAACGCCGAGCCGCCCGCGATGTCTGTCGCCCAATTGCCCGGGTCCATGTAGCCGACTGCGACGAGCCAGCCCGGTCCGACGAAGGCGAGCAATGTGCGCCAGAAGCCCGCACCTTCCGGCACGCGGATCGAGGCGTAGCTGTCGGCCAGCGATCGGGCGGGCGAATGTGACGGTGACGACATCGCTCCTGCCATGCGGGAGAAGCGCGCCCGGTTCAACGCGTTATCCGCGGCGCGTCCAAGTAAGCTTTCGTTGCCGCGCCGCGACCGGTGCCGGTTCGGCCATTGCGTGTTCAGCCGCGCCGCCGCAAGAAGGTGCCATGACAACGCTCCGCGCCCCCGCCATCGTCCTGACCGCCCTCGCCGGCTCGCTCGCCCTCGCCGCGCCCGCATTCGCCGCGCAGCCGATCAACGGTCGCTACGTGACCGAGGACGGCGCCGCACTGGTCGAGGTGGGCCCGTGCGGTGGCAAGACCTGCGGGCGGATCGTGCGAGTGCTGAAGCACACGCCGGGTGCCGCCGCGACCGACGTCAACAACAAGGACAAGACACTGCGCAGCCGCCCGATCGTGGGCATGCCGGTGCTGTCCGAGTTCGCCGATGCGGGCGACGACTGGCGCGGGCGCATCTACGACCCGCGCAACGGCAAGACCTACAAGTCGATCGTCAGTCGCAACGGCGACGGCACGCTGAAAGTGCAGGGTTGCATCGCGTTCCTGTGCCAGACGCAGACCTGGCGCCCGGCGCGCTGACGACGGGCATACGGCGCACGCCTGCGCTGCATCTCGTTTCGCATCGTGATCCGGCTCCGGCGTTAGGCGGAGGCCCTGACCGACATGCACCCACTACAAGGACGCGGGTAAAGGCGCGCGCCCGTATCTTAGTCTAATTCGGTCAGAAATCCTGGCCTCCTTTACGACACCTTCATCTCTGCCCGGTCATAAATGGACCAAAGGGGATGTCGGATGCGTAATTTGCGCGCAGTGCTGCGCCATACGAAGGGTGCGGCACTGCCGATGCTGGCGGCGGGATTACTGCCGGCGATCGCGGCGCTCGGCTCCGCGATCGACATGGGGCGCATCTACGTCGCCAAGTCGGCGCTGCAGGCGGGCGTGGATGCCGCGGCACTCGCCGGCGCGCGCTCCTACGCGGTCACCGGCAACGTGCCGAACTCGCGCGAGGCGCAGGTCGACGCCTATTTCTACGGCAACTTTCCCAAGGAAACGATGGGGTCGAGCGGCCTAGTCCTGACGCCGACGTTCCAAACGGTGAACAAGCGCAATCAGACCAGCGTTACCGCGAGCGTCAACATACCCATGACGTTCATGCGCACCTTCGGCATCGAGCAGCAGAAGATTTCCGCAATCGCGACGGCGGAAATCCAGCCGCATCCGCTCGAGATCATGATGGTGCTGGATAATACGGGTTCGCTAAAGGCCGATCTGCCTGCCAGCAACGGCAGCCCGTCAAAGACCCGCATCACCGCGCTGAAAGACGCATCCAAGAGCTTTCTCGACATCCTTTACCAGGGTGCGGACAACCGCGACGACCTGGCGATGGGGTTCGTCATGTACGACATTACCGCCAACGTCGGAAAATTGCTGCCAAGCTCGATGGTCCGTCAACGCTTCGGCTTCAACGACGCACTAGCGACGCAGTTCGGCGGCGGCTGGCCGGCGCAGCCGCTGTTGTGGAAGGGCTGCGTCTTCGACGACGCGACCGTGCAGAACATGACGTCGGACATCAGCTACCGCGATCCCGGCGCGTGGGACATCGACCGCTCGCTCCCCGGCGAAGGTGCGCATCCGCCGATCGAGCCCTATTTCATCCCGCCGTTCTGGACACCGAGGGAGAAAGCGGCCCCGGACAAGCCAGGGAAGGGCAAGGGACGGCCCGGCAACGCCAGCGCCGCCGACCCGAACGGCGAATATTACAAATACGCTGGGGGAGAAGCTGACTTCAACCTCTACAAGCTTCATCCCCAGTTCGCCGATGCGATGCTCAACTACGACAAGTCGGACGCGAATCCGTACAGACCGTGGTTCTATACTTATTATCTCGGGCTCAATAACGGCGCCGCCACGAGCGGTGACGATGTCATCACGCGGGTCGGAGGCGGATATTACGACCCGGACACGATGGATTGGGATTTCGCCTCCAATACGGGCACGCCGTTCGAGATCCATTATGACCGCATCCCGCGCTTCCAAGCCGACTGGAAGGACGCGCGTGACTCGCGTGTCAATCCGCAAGGTGGTTCGACCAACAACGGCGGCGCCAACCGGACGGAGGCACCGTCGCCCAATTGGCAGTGTCCAGAGGAAGCCGAACCGGTCACCTACGGGCGCAGCAAGGCCTATTGGACCGATGTAATCGAGAAGAAGAACGCCGCGATCTACCCCGCCAACGGCACGCTGCACCACGCCGGACTGTTGTGGGGATACCGGTTGCTGGTGCGCGACGACGTGTTCAAGCGCAGCAATCCAGTCAACGAGGACGCGAAGCGCGCCCTTGTCTTCATGACCGACGGTGAAACCGCGCTGAGCACGGCACCTAACGGTTACGCCAACCGCACCTGGACCTTCTACGGCAACTACGGCGACGCGCCCATTTCAAAGAACGTGGGCGATCTGACGCGACAGTCGGAACTTCGCTTCTCGAAAACCTGCGCGTCGATGCAGGCGGAGAAGAACCCGCCCAAGGTTTACATCGTCGCGCTGACCACCACCGACAAGAAGACGCTGGACATGTTCGAGCAGTGCGCGCCCGGTCACGTATATCGCACGTCCGACGCCGCGACGCTGAAGGCGGCGTTCGACGACATCGCGTCCGAACTCGTCGACCTGCACCTGGTCAAGTGATGACGCGGCGCACCCTTTGGCGCTGCACGCGCGGTGTCACGATCGTCGAATTCGCGCTGATCGCGCCGACGTTGCTGATGCTGATCTGCGGCGCGATCGAGCTCGGCCACCTGCTTTTCGCGCGACAGGTGCTGGAAGGTGCGCTGATCGAGGCGGCGCGCGCCGCAACCGCGAGCATGGAGACGGGCGAGAACGACCGGTCGACGATCATGCGCAAGAGCGTCGGCGACACGATGAAGCTGTTCCCGATCGCGGATGGCAAGTCGATCACGATCACGACGACCGTGTTCGCCGATTTCGCCTCGGTCACGCCAGAGATCTACACCGACGCCAACAAGAACGGGAAATACGACGCCGGCGAGCCATTCGTCGACCGCAACAAGAACGGCAAATGGGACCCGAGCACGCCCAAGACCGGCGTCATGGGCAATGCCGGCGACGTCGTCAGCTATACCGTGAATTACCCGAAGGCGGTGCTGTTCCAGATGGTCGGCAACGCGATCGGCTACGCGAACGGGGTAGAACCGCTGTCCGCCACCACCGTGGTGCGCAACGAAGCCTTGCGGCGCAAATCGTGAACGTGGCGCGGATCGCCTCGCTCGCCCGCAATCGTCGCGGCGTCGCCTTTCTGGAGTTCGCGCTAGGGCTGCCGTTGTTCCTGGGCCTGACGCTGACCGGGGTCGAGTTCGGCAATTACGTCATGGCGACCAACCGCGTACAGCGAATGGCGGGCATGATGAGCGACCTGGTCGCGCAGAGCGGCACCGGCGAGATCGGCATCAGCGAGAAGCAGGTCTACGACTTGTTCAACGCGATCGACCTGACCGCGCAGCCGTTCGACCTGCGCAACCACGGGCGCGTCGTCATCACCGGCGTGCAGGGCACCGACCAGAACAATGACAAGGTGATCGAGAACCGCATCCTGTGGCAGCGCTTCGACGGCGCATTCACGCAGGCAGCACCGGTCGTCGGATGCCGGCAGAAGGTCGAGATCGCGACGCTGCCGAACGCGCGCAACCTGCTGCTCGACGAGGTAATGTTCCACGTCCAGGTGAGCTACGACTACCAGCCGATCTTCAAGATCATCCCGTTTAGCATGATGGACGCCCAGCCCGCGATCACCCGCTCGGTCATGTTCCGCGCGCGATCGAAGGAGTTCACCACTCCGAACTCAGATGCGAAATTTCCGCCGAAGACGAACTGCGACACACCATCGGGGTTGTGAGCCAACACATCTACAAATGACATATTCCAGATATTGTCATTTTGCAGTTCAAGGCGTATTTGGTTGTTCTCGCAGGACGGAGCATGACCAATGACAATCGAAAGCAGCCTGGCGCTGGTACAGGGTTTTGTGCACGCAATCGAAGTGCGCGACCGAGCAACGATCGAGCGCAGCCTTGCCGAGGATGCCAAGCAGGTTTTTCCGATGGCGGGCGGTGGCTGGACCGGGCTGGCAGCCGTATTCGAGGGCAAGGCAGAGGTACTGGATTACACCTTCGGACTGTTCGACAACTTCAGCAGCCTCGTGTGGACGCACAAGGACTGGACGGTGTCATCCGATGGATCGCGAGTGTTCATGCAGGCCAAAAGTGAGGCGGTAGTCGCCTATTCACAGAAGCCCTACCGCAATACCTACGTGACCCGTTTCGACGTGGCCGACGGCAAGATCACCCGGGTTGTCGAATATGCGATCAGCGCCTTGTTCGAGGCGACTGGCATCGTGCCCAGTGAAACGATGATGCGGGCGATTGGCAGGGCGCAAAGCATGTCGGAGCATGCTAGCGTCGGTTGATGGTTGATCGCGCACGGACAGATCGAGCATCGGACATCAGGGCAGGGAAGCCCGAAGTAGCTTCCGTCACCGCCCGAGACGATGGCATGCACACACGCATTCTCGACGCTGCAGAGATGCTTTTACGACGATACGGACTGCCAAAACTCAACGTGGTCGATGTGTCGCGCCACCTTAACATGAGCCACGGCAATGTTTACCGCCACTTTTCCAGCAAAACGGCGCTACGATCGGCCGTGGTCGAGCGCTGGCTGGGCCGCGTGTCGGAGCAGACCGGGGCGATTGCGCACAAGCAGGGCCCGGCCGATCAACGGTTGATCGAATGGCTTCGTACCCTGGCAGCGATCAAGCAGCGCAAGGTCACCGATGATGCCGAACTGTTGCGCGCCGCGGTGCAGGTGGTTCGCGATACGCCCGCCGTGCAGGATCATCATGCCGACCTTCTGACCCGACAGCTGACCGGCATCTTGGCTGACGGCAAGAACGACGCCACGTTGCCGCGTGTCGACGAACCGCGGCGAACGGCTGTGGCCATCCTCGATGCCACGACCCGGTTCCACCATCCCGACATGGTGGCGAACGGCGGCGCGCCGGAAGACCAGATGCACGGCCTTGAGGCCGTGATCGCCCTGATACTGTCAGCCATCGGAGAAGCGGGCGCTATCGCAAGGAGATAGAACAGTTGTTGCTGTTCTTTCAGATTGCCACCGCGTTCTTATAAAGAAGCCTCTTTCGTGCGTTCATTTCTAATATGCGGCTGAGTATTCGCCGTACCAATCGACGCTCCCTTGAAAAGAGCGACTGCTTGCCCATTGGCAAGCATTTTCTTCACTCAATTGCGGACGTGCGGTAGATGTCTAAGAATACGGCTCATCGGAGGACCATAGACGCCGTGTCCAGAGACAAGAGACTTCTGTTGGCCTGAACTTCCTTTCACGGCTGGCTGGCTTTCGAACGCGCTTTTCATCGCGGGTTTGTTGTTGGTGATGAGAGCTTGGTGGTCACCGCGTCGCTAACCTCCGCTTTCCACACAACAGCACAAACCCCCATCAAACCGGCGCCGCGTCGGGACCTGCGCCGTAATGATGCCACGTGAAGATCGCCGCCGCGCCGCGGTGGGGACGCCAGGCCTCGGCCAGTTCGCGGGTGAGTTTCTCGCTCGGACGGGTATCGTGGCCGAGAATGCGGCCGACCTCGATCTGCACCGCAAGGTCGCCCGCGGGCCAGATGTCGGGGCGGCCTTCGGCGAACAGCAGGTAGACCTCCGCCGACCAGCGCCCGATCCCCTTGACGTTGACGAGTTGCGCGACGGCTTCCTCGTCGTCGGCGGGCAGATGCACGAGGTCGAGGCGGCCGCTCAGCACCTCCTCGGCCAGGCTGCGCGCGTAGCCCGTTTTCTGCCGTGAGAAGCCGCAGGCGCGAAGCGCCTCGTCGCTCGCCGCCGCGATGATCGAAGGATCGTTCGGGTCGCCGACCTGATCCTCAAGCTTGCGCCACACCGCGTCGGCGGCGCGCACGCTCACCTGCTGTCCGACGATGGTGCGCAGCAAGGTGGCGTAGCCGCGCTGGCGGATGCGCGGCGCCGGGTAGCCGACGCGCGCGATGGCGGCGGCGAAGGCGGGTTCGATATCAGCCAGCGCGTCCAGCCCGGCGCGCAGGTCGCGCTCGTTCAGGCCCATCGCGGAACCGCTCGCGCCACCCATTGCCCGGGCGCGCCCGACGCGGCATGGCGGCGCAAACTTGTCGGAGACATCATCATGCCCAAGCTTATCGTCGTCACGCGCGAGGGGGAAGAACGCGAGATCGAGGGCGAGGTCGGCCTGTCGGTGATGGAAGTGATCCGCGACGCCGGGATCGACGAGATCCTGGCACTGTGCGGCGGCTGCTGCAGCTGCGCGACGTGCCACGTCCACGTCGATCCCGCCTTCGCCGATCGCCTGCCTAAGATGAGCGAGGACGAGAACGACTTGCTCGATTCGTCCGCCGACCGCGACGCGGGCTCGCGGCTGTCGTGCCAGATCCAGTTCACCTCCGCGCTCGACGGGTTGAAGGTGCGGATCGCCGAGGAGGATTGAGACGGGCGTGGCGCGGTCGATCCCGCGCCCCGGATAGCGCGCCTAGCCGCGCGCGGCCACCGCGTAGAGCGCGATCGCAGCGGCGTTCGAGACGTTCAGGCTCTCGACCTTGCCCGAGATCGGCAGCCGCGCGAGCTGGTCGCAGTGTGCCTCGGTATTCTGCCGCATGCCCTCCCCTTCCGCGCCCAGCACGATCGCGGGGCGGGTCTCGCCCAGCTGCTCGCCCAGCGTCGCGGAAGCGTGACCGGTCAGGCCGATGCGCCAGAACCCCGCCTCGCCGATCTCGTCGAGCGCGCGCGCGAGATTGACGACGCGCACCCACGGCACGACCTCGAGCGCGCCCGAGGCCGACCGCGCGAGCACGCCCGATTCGGGCGGCGCGTGACGGTCCTGCGTGACGATGCCGAGCGCGTCGAACGCCGCGGCCGAGCGCATGATCGCGCCGACGTTGTGCGGATCGGTCACCTGATCGAGCACGATCAGCGGGCGACGATCACCCTCCCCCTGCGCCAGCAGGTCGCCGAGCCACACGTCCTCGAGCGGATCGACCTCCGCGACCAGCCCCTGGTGCGGCGCGTCGTTCGGCACCAGCCGGCCGAGATCGGGCGCCTCGGCGAAGACGACGGGCAGCGATGACGGAATGTCGAGCGAGGACAGCGCCTCGCGCGTGCCCCACATCTTGCGCACGACCCGCTCAGGGTTGGCGAGCGCGGCGGCGACGGCGTGACGGCCCCAGAAGCGCGGGCGGTTACCTTGCGTCTGGCTCGGGCGATGACCGCGGCGCGCCATCAGCGCTGATTTCCGATAAGCATGGCGGCGTGCCTATGCCGTGGTCCGCGCGCGCGCAAGCGTCGCGCCAGTCCGACGCGCGAAGGGACTTGCGCACCGCCGCGCACGCCTCTAGGAGCCGCCTTCTTCGTCGCAGTTGCGGCGCAGAACCGCGGCCTGACCAGCCGCCTGTACCGTGCAATCCGCACCGTACAGCAGGTGCCGGACGCTTCGTCCGCACCGACCCGGATGGAAGGGTGGCCGAGTGGTTAAAGGCAGCAGACTGTAAATCTGCCCGCGTGAGCGTACACTGGTTCGAATCCAGTCCCTTCCACCACCTTTTCCTTGAAGGCCATCGAGCCGGCAAGCGGCTCCGCCACGGCGATCAAGCGCGCTCTTGCCGCAGCACCGGGACGCGCCTAGCGCCGCGGTAACGGACGAGAGGAACAGATCGGTGCGCAAGAGGATGATGCTGTCGGCGGCGGCAATGCTGCTTTCCAGCGCGGCGTTCGGGCAAGCGCCCGCACCCGCGTTTACGCCTGACCCGGCGGCGCCAAAGGGGCGGCTGCCCGATGCGGCGACGCCCAAGGCGTACCGGCTCGACTTCACTATCCTGCCCGAAAAGGACGGCTTCTCCGGTCACGACGAGATCGACGTCGTGCTGAAACAGGCGACGCAGCACCTGTACCTGCACGGGCGCGACCTGAACGTGTCGAAGGTGATGGCGCGCGTGGGCAAGACGATCGTGCCCGCCACCTTCACGCAGGTCGACGCGACCGGCACCGCGCGACTCGACTTCGCACGTGCCGTGCCCGCGGGCGCCGCCACCCTCGTGTTCGATTACACCGGCAAGTTCGGCAACGACGCCTCCGGGCTCTACCACGTCAAGGTCGCGGATCGCTGGTACAGCTGGACCCAGTTCGAGAGCATCGACGCGCGCGCCGCATTCCCGTCGTTCGACGAACCCGGCTACAAACAGCCGTTCACGGTCAGCGTGACGACCGCGCCGGGCATGACCGTGGTCAGCAACAGCCCGGCGACTGGCGTGCAAAAGGCCGCGGGCGGGATGGAAACCCACCGTTTCGCGCCGACCAAGCCGCTGCCGACCTATCTCGTCGCGATCGACACCGGGCCGTTCGTGCGTCAGCCCGGCACGATCGCGGCGACCCCGGAGCGCGCGCAGGGCATGCCGTACGGCATCGTCGCGACGCAGGCGCAGAAGGACAAGATGGCCTATGCGTTCGCGGAAACGCCGCCGATCGTCGCGCTCTTGGAGCGTTACTTCGGCGAGGCCTTCCCCTTCCCCAAGCTCGACCAGATCGGGTCGCCGATCATGCCGGGCGCGATGGAGAATGCGGGCGCCGACACCTACGGCGACGGCATCCTGTTCCTTGATCCGGGTGCGACGACCAGCGACAAGAAGGAGTTCGGCATGGTCGTCAGCCACGAGCTGGCGCACCAGTGGTTCGGCGACCTCGTCTCTCCCGAATGGTGGAGCGACATCTGGCTGAACGAGAGTTTCGCCAACTGGATGGGCTACCGCATCGCCAACGAGTGGAAGCCCGAGCTCGGCATCGGCGTCGGCGCGCTGGCGGAAGGGTTCGCGGCGATGAACACCGACGCGCTCGAGGTCGGTCGCCCGATCCACCAGCCGATCACCGACAATAGCCAGATCGACAGCGCGTTCGACAGCATCACCTATGGCAAGGGCGGGCAGGTCGTCGCGATGATCGCGGCCTATCTGGGCGACGAAAAGTTCAAGGAGGGCGTGCGGCTCCACCTCAAGCGTCACGCTTACGGCAATGCCTCTTCCGAGCAGTTCTTCCAGTCGATTGCCGACGCCGCGCACGATCCCAAGGTGCTCGCCGCGCTGACCAGCTTCGTCGATCAGCAGGGTGTGCCGGTCGTCGATATTCGGCGTCAGGGAACATCGCTGACTGCGACGCAGGCGCGCTACGCCTTTATCGGCTCGACGCCCAAGCCGCTCAGCTGGACGATCCCGCTGTGCCTGCGCGTCGACGCGGCCAAGCAGTGCAGCCTGCTCGACGCGAAAACGACAACGATGACCGTTCCCGCCGGGCGCGTGGTGATGCCCAATGTCGGCGGCACGGGTTACTACCGCTTCGATCTCGCCCCCGCCGACTGGCAGGCGCTGATCGCGTCGTCGCCGACGCTCGGCGGCGGAGAGGCGGTCGCGACCACCGACAGCCTCTGGGCCTCGTTCCGCGCCGGCAAGGCACCGGCCGCGTGGCTGATCGCGGAGGCGCGCGCGATGGCGGCGAACCCCGATCCGGCGGCGAGCGTCGATCCGGGTGCGCGGATCGCCGGGCTGCGCTCGCGCGGGCTGATCGGTGCCAGTGCGCTGCCGGCGTACAAGTCGCTGATGAACGCGGTCTACACGCCGCGACTAAAGCAGCTCGGCTTCAACCCGGCGGCGGGCGCGTACAAGGCCGAGGACCCGCGTCAGCAGGAGCTGCGTCACCGCCTGGTCAGCCTGGTCGCCGACGAGGCGCAGGATGCGGGCACGCGCGCGACGTTGAAGGCGGCAGCGACGCACTATCTGGCGGGTGACACCGCCGCGCTCGACCCTGGCTTCCTTGGCGACGGCCTGAGCGTGCTGGCGCAGGACGGTGGTATGCCGGTCGCGCGGACCCTGGTCGAGCGCGCGCTGTCGAGCGAGGACGCGACGCTCAGGTCGAGCGCATTGGGTGCGGCGGCGTCGAGCGGGCGAACTGACGTCGCGAATTACCTGCTGGGGCTCAACGATCCGCGGCTGCGCAGCTTCGACCGGTTGCGCGTGATCTTCGGCGTGATCGGCACGCTCGCAACGCGCGAACTCGGCACCGACTGGGTACTCGCCAATTACGAGCGGCTGGTCGCGGACGCGAACGGCGTGTTCATCTCGACCCGCCTGCCGTCCGCGTTTGCGGCGCAGTGCGGCGCCGACCGCGCGGCGGCGATCGATGCCAAGGTCGGGCCGGCGGTCCGCCGCGCCAACGTGGGCGTGCTCGCCTATGAGCGGACGCTGGAGTCGATCCGGCTGTGCGGCGCGCTGCGCGACGCGAAGGCGGCGGAGATCACCGCGGCGGTGACGACGGCGGGCAAGGCCACGAGCTGACACGATACGAGGTGCGGCACAATGTGTCGCACTTCACCCGCCGTGGCGGATCGACCCGGGCGGGCCCAGGCGCATCTCTTCGGATCAGGGGATCGACACGGGGCCGGCGGTGCGCGCAGGAAATTGCGTCATCACGGCGGTCGCGAGCGTTCGTGCGACGAGCGGAACGTTGCCGGATGGCGTGTTCGAGACGCGCGCGGTGACGGCGCTGCCCGACCAGATGACCCGCGCTTCACCCCGCGGCCTGATCGCGATCGTCAACCGGGTCACGACCAGATCGTCGAGCCGGTCGCCGCCTGCGCGCAGGCCGAGGCTGACGCCGCCGTTCAGGCTCATCTGCGGCGCGCCACCGCTCGCACGTCCACCGCTCACCACGCCGCGTGCTGCCCGATCGATCGTGACATCGGCGACGTAGCGGCCGTGCCCGGCGTCGGGCAGCAGGGTGAACCCTCTGCCGGCGAGTGCCTGCTCGACAGCATCGACGTAGATCGCGCGTGCCGGTTTGGTGAGGGCCTCCCCGCCGACCGTCCCGATCACGATCGTGCCGGCGACGGGCACCTCGGATGATCGCGCCGGCACGGGTGCCGGACTCGCGGCGACGGGTGCAGGCGGCGACTGCGTGAGTGCGACGAGTGCGGCCGCAGTAAACAACATGGTCATGCACCTGATCCTGGCTCGCACACGGACGAAGTGCCGGCGGTCGTGGGAAGAACCATCAATCCTGCGGGGCGATCCCTGCAGGGGCCGACACGTGAGCATGGACCAAGGAGCGCGCGACCATCCGACGAGAGGCGCCGCGAGCCGCAGTCTTTGGCAGTTACGAAGAGGAAGAAGCAAATTGAGCCAGTCGCCAAATCAGCAGCGACGCGCCTTCGTGCATCGCTGAGCGGCCGATCCAGCAACAAGTCGACACAAAATTCGTGCGACATGGGACCGGATACGGGCTGATCGTCGTTTAGCGCGATAGGTCGGCATAGTGCCGGTCGTATTTCGCAGGGGACGACGATGGACGGAACGGCTTTTCTGATAGGATTTACCATCCTATCGCTCGGATCGCTCGCGATATACGCGACCGGCAGCAAGCAGCCACCGTCCCGCCATCACACATTATTGCACGCCAGCGTGCCGTTCATCGCGGCGACGGCGTATCTTGCGATGGCGTTCGGCATCGGAACATTGGTTAAGTTCGACGGGACCGCAACCTATTTCGCGCGCTACGCTGACTGGTCGGTGACGACGCCGATCCTGTTGGCCAGCCTCGTCCTGCTCGCCTTTCACGAGCGCGGGTCGACCGGTGAGGTCGGCGGCTATCTGACCTCGATCATCGTGCTCGACGTGCTGATGATCCTGACCGGTCTGATCTCGTCGCTGGCGGCAGTGCCGGTCATCAAGTGGGTCTGGTATCTGTGGTCATGCGTCGCCTTCGCCGGCGTGCTGTACCTGTTGTGGGTGCCGCTGCGCGCGCGCGCGATGGAGCGCGGCCCGGCGCTGGGCAGCGCGTATCTGAAGAACGTCGGCTTCCTGACGGTGGTCTGGTTCCTGTACCCAATCGTGTTCCTGATCGGTCCCGAGGGGTTGAAGATCATCAACGATCCGACCTCGGTCTGGGCAATCCTGATCATGGATGTGGTCGCGAAGGTCGTCTACGCCTTCTATGCCGCGAACAACGTCGACAAGGCGCTGCGTGAACGTGGGTCTGACCACGGCTATGAGCATGGACACGAGCACGGCCGCGTTCACGCGTGAACGGGCGCGCGCCAGTGGGAGATCGGCCGGTGTTGAGGCAGACACGACCCGGCTGGTCGATGATCGGCTGGTGCGCGCTGGGGGCGGCGGCGATCGCCGCCTCGTTCGCGCCGCTGCTGGTGCAACTCGGCTACGCGGTGATCGCGGTGGGCGTAATCGGTATGGCGCATGGCGCGAGCGATCTCGCCATCGTCGAGCGGGCGCGACGCCCCGGTTTTCTGGCGCTCTACGGCGTGGTTTCGCTGGCGTGCCTGTGGTGGTGGACGGCACAGCCCGCGGTCGCGCTGCCGCTGTTCCTGCTCGCCTCCGCGATCCATTTCGCGCTGGAGGATGCGCCGTCGGGCACGCTCACCGAGCGCGCGGCGCGCGGCGTCAGCCTGATCGCGACACCTGCGGTGCTCCACGCGGCGACGCTTCGCGAGCTGCTGGTGATCGCGGGCGGGCCGGATGCGCTGGTGCCGGGCCTGGTGACGGCGATGACGTTGATCGGCGGCATCACGGCTGGTGGCCTGATGGTGCTGGCGTGGCAGCGGCGCGACGTGCGGCTCGCGTTGGGGACGCTGGCGCTGCTGATCTTCCCGCCGCTGGTCGGCTTCTCGCTCGGCTTCCTGATCCTCCACGCACTGCCGCAGACCGCGATTCGGCAGGAGCGGATCGGGTGCCGCACCACCGCCAGCTACGTCCGGGCGGTCGCACCAATCCTGCTGCTCGCCTTCGTGCTCGCAGGCGCGGTCGGCGCGCTCCTGCTGCGGGTCGATGCGAGCGGTGTCCGCGCGCTGTTCGCCGCGATCGCGGCGCTGGCGGTACCGCACCTGCTCGTCACACCGTGGTTCTCGGGTGAGGTACAGCAGGCACACCTTCGCGCGGCCTGAGCGATAAAGCTCAACCGCGCGGCGACTTCTTTCCCGCCAGCGCCGACAGCACACCGCGCAGCGTGCGCACCTCCTGACTGGTCCAGCCGGGCTTGGTCAGCAGCGTGCGTAGTGTGCGTTTGGTGGCGGGCACGCGCGCAGGCGGGAAGAAGAAGTTCGCCGCCTCCAGCATGTCGTCGAGTTGCGCGATCATGCCGTCGAGTTCCCCCTGCGGCGCGGGCGGATCAAGCTCGACCTCGGGCGGGCTCGCCAGTGCGACGTGCTTCGACCATTCGTAGGCGACGAGGATCACCGCCTGCGCGAGATTCAGGCTGCCGAACTCGGCATTGATCGGAACGGTCACGATCGTGCGCGCGACCGCGACATCGTCGGTCTCGAGCCCCGAGCGCTCGGGTCCGAACAGGATCGCCGAGCCACCCGGTTCGGCATGGATCTGGCGTGCGGCGACCTCGGGCGTGACCACCGGCTTGGTCACGCCGCGCTTTCGCACCGTGGTGGCGTAAATGTGCGCGCAGTCGGCGACCGCGTCGGCCACCGTGTCGAACACGCGCGCGCGTTCGAGCACCACATCGGCACCCGAGGCGGCGGGGCCGGCGGCGGGATTGGGCCAACCGTCGCGCGGAGCGACGAGCCGCAGGTCGGTCAGCCCGAAATTGAGCATCGCGCGCGCGGCCTTGCCGATATTCTCACCCAATTGCGGGCGCACGAGAACGATCGCGGGCGGCGGGATCGTCGCAGCGGTCTCGGTCATCCCCGCGCGGCCTCCTCGACACTGCCGGCGAATTCCTCGAAATCGCGCGCCTCGCTGAAGTCGCGGTAGACGCTGGCGAAGCGGATGTAGGCGACCGAGTCGAGCCCCTTAAGCCCTTCCATCACCATCTCGCCGATCTGCTTGGAGGTGACCTCGGTGTCGCCGGTGGTCTCCAGCTGGCGCTGGATGCCGCTGACCAGTTTCTCGATCGCGAGCGCGTCGATCGGGCGCTTACGCGCGGCGATCGAGACCGAACGAAGCAGCTTCTCGCGGTCGAACGGCTCGCGGCGGTGCTCGCTCTTTACGACGACCAGGTCGCGCAGCTGGATGCGCTCGAAGGTGGTGAAGCGCGCGGCACAGCCTTCGCACTGACGACGGCGCCGGATCGCGGCGCCGTCGTCGGTCGGGCGGCTGTCCTTTACCTGGCTGGCCTCATGGCCGCAGAACGGACAGCGCATTCAGTCCTTGCGCTTCGCATAAGCGACCGCGGCACCCGCTAGCGCGCCGAAGATCGGGCCGACGAAGGGGATCGGGATGGCGACGATCGCGCCCACTGCGCCATACTTCGCCATCTTCTTGCCCAGCCCCGGAGTCGTCTTCACTTCAGTCTGGATTTCATCGAGCTTCGACACGTCGCTTATCCTTCGTAGATCGGGAAGCGTGCGCACAGCTTGCGCACCCGACCACGAACGTCTGCCTCGACCTCGGGGTCCCCGTGCTCGCCCTTCTTGGCCAGACCGTCGAGCACGTCGGCGACCATGTTGCCGATCTCGCGGAACTCTGCCGGACCGAAGCCGCGCGTCGTGCCCGCGGGCGAACCGACGCGGATGCCGCTTGTCTTGACCGGCGGCAGCGGATCGTTGGGGATGCCGTTCTTGTTGCAGGTGATGCCCGCGCGCTCCAGCGCCTCGTCGGCGTCGCGGCCCGTTACGCCGAGCGGGGTCAGGTCGACGAGTGCCAGATGCGTATCGGTGCCACCCGAGACGAGGTCGGCGCCGCGCTCCTTCATCGTCGCGGCGAGCACCTTGGCATTCTCGACCACCGCGGCGGCGTACGCCTTGAAGTCGGGGCGTAGCGCCTCGCCGAACGCGACCGCCTTGGCGGCGACGACGTGCATCAGCGGACCGCCCTGGAGGCCGGGGAAGACCGCGGAGTTGATCTTCTTCGCCAGCGCCTCGTCGTCGGTCATCACCATGCCGCCGCGCGGACCACGCAACGTCTTGTGCGTGGTGGTGGTGACGACGTGCGCGTGGCCGAACGGCGTCGGGTGGACGCCACCCGCGACCAGCCCGGCGAAATGCGCCATGTCGACCATGAAGAACGCGCCGACCTTGTCCGCGATGGCGCGGAATCGCGCGAAGTCGATGTGGCGCGGATAGGCCGAGCCGCCGGTGATGAGGATGCGGGGCTTGTGCTCCATCGCCAGTGCCTCGACCTGATCATAGTCGATCAGGTGCGTGTCAGGCGTTACGCCGTATTGCACCGCGTTGAACCACTTGCCGCTCATCGCCGCGCGCGCGCCGTGCGTCAGGTGCCCGCCCGCATCGAGGCTCAACCCCATGATTGTGTCGCCAGGCTTGGCGAGCGCCAGCATCACGGCGCCGTTCGCCTGCGCGCCCGAGTGCGGCTGGACGTTGGCGTAACCGCAGCCGAACAGCTGCTTGGCACGCTCGATCGCGAGCATTTCGACCTCGTCCGATGGCGCGCAGCCCTGGTAATAGCGCTTGCCCGGATAGCCTTCGGCGTATTTGTTGGTGAAGACCGACCCCTGTGCCTCCAGTACCGCGCGGGATACGATGTTCTCGCTAGCGATCAGCTCGATCTGCGTCTGCTCGCGTGTCAGCTCGTGCTCGATCCCCGCAAACACCGCGGCGTCGGCGTCGGCGAGGCCGCGGGTGAAGAAGCCATCTGGCTGGACGTCGTTGGCGACGATGGGATTGCTGCTCATGCGGGGTCCTTCAGCTTGTCGACGCGCGCGCAGTGGCGGCCGCCGAGGAAATCGGTGGACAGGAACGCGGACACGCACGCGCGCGCCATCTCGGGCCCGACCAGCCGCGCGCCCATCGCAATCGCGTTAGCGTCATTGTGGCTACGCGCGAGGCTCGCCGACAGCGGCTCGGCGACGAGCGCGCAGCGGACAGCGGGATTGCGGTTGGCCGCGATCATGATGCCGATGCCCGATCCGCACAAAGCGATGCCGCGCTCGGCGCGCCCGTCCGCCAGCGCCTGCGCCAGCGCGTAACCGTAATCGGGATAGTCGACGCTGCCATCGCCGTTGGTGCCGAGGTCGAGCACGTCATGGCCCTGTTCCCCGAGCCACTGAACGAGATCGGCCTTCATCGCGACGGCCGCGTGATCGGATGCGATGACGATGCGCAAGGTGGTTCGAACGCCTTCGTGGTCGATGACCGGGATGCGACGCCCCTTAGCGAGGTCGGTGCGTGCGCGCTACCCGGAACGCTACGGCCGGAACACTCCGGCTAACGCGTGAGTTTGGAACGGCCATGAAACAAGTCTTGCCCCTTGCCGCCGCCGTCCTGTCGCTCGCCGCGTGCAACGGCGCGCCGCCGTCGACGACGACCAACAGCATGACGAGCGCGGGGTCGACCGAACCGGCCGCCGACAACATCGCTGCCCCGGAGACCGACGCGGTCGACGCAACGCCGACCGCGGCCCCGGCTGCCAGCCCGACGACTGCCGCCGTGAGCGTGGACGCGAAGAAGTGGGCGGGGCGCTGGATCGGCGTCGAGGGCACCTACCTGAACGTGACGCCGACGGGCGCGAATACCGCGTCGCTCGAGATGCAGTACGACCTCGACAACAAGGGGACCTATCCCGCGACGGTCACGCCCGAGGGGCTGCGTTTCACGCGCGGCGGCGAGCAGATGCTGCTGCGTCCGAGCGACGGCGATGCCACCGGGTTGAAGTGGCTCGCGGGCAAGAAGGACTGCCTGACCGTCAAGTCCGGCGAGGGTTACTGCCGCGCCTGAATCGCCTGATGAAGCGCGAGCGTCCGCCGCGCTCCATCGAGGTGCAGCCGCTCGACCATCTTACCGTCGATGCGGATCGCGCCGCGGTTGGCGTGATCCGGCTGTTCGAAGGCATGGACGATCTTTTCGGCCCAACCGATCTCTTCGGCTGCTGGGCTGAACACGCGGTTGGCGGGCGCGATCTGCGCGGGGTGGATCAGCGTCTTGCCGTCAAAGCCCCATTCCAGCCCCTGCGCGCACTCGGCCGCGATCCGCTCTTCGTCGTCGAGCACGTTGATGACACCGTCGAGCGCGATCAGCCCCGCCATCCGCGCGGCGAGCACGATCTGGGTCAGGATCGGGAGCAAGGGTGCGCGGTCGGAACCCGGGCGGCAGCGTAGTTCCTTGGCGAGATCGTTGGTGCCGACCACCAGCGCGGCCAGCCCGACCTCCCGCGCCGCATCGACGATATCCGGCAGGTTCACGACACCACGCGCGGTTTCCACCATCGCCCACAGTGCGGGACCATCGCCGAGTGCCTCGCGCGCCGCATGCAGCGTATCGATCGCCGACACCTTGGGCAGCAGCACCGCGTCGGCGCCGCCACCTCGCAGCGCAGCGAGGTCGTCCGCGCCCCATTCGGTGTCGAGCGCGTTGGCGCGCACCACTAATTCACGTTGGCCAAACCCGCCCGCGCGCACTGCCTCCATCGCCGCCACGCGTGCGGCGACCTTCTGCTCGGGCGCGACCGCATCCTCCAGGTCGAGGATGACGACGTCGCAGGACAGTTCGCGCGCCTTCTGAACCGCGCGCGGGTTCGAGGCTGGCATGTAGAGCGCACTGCGGCGCGGGCGGATCGGGCTGACGTGGTCGGGCATGGTCCGCCCTTACCCCAGCCGAAACGCGAACACGATGATGTCGGCGACGTAATGCTCAGCCACGCGCCAGCTTGACCAGCAGCGCGTCGAGCGCGTTCAGGAAGCGCGAGCGATCGGCCGCCGAGAAGGGCGCGGGTCCACCGATCTGATCGCCGCCCGCGCGCAGGTCCGCCATGATCGCCCGCGTCGCGATCGCGCCGCCGATCGACGCGGCGGTGAAGGGCTTACCGGTCGGCGCCAGCACGCTCGCGCCTTTCTTGATGCAGCGGTCGGCGAGCAGGATGTCGCTCGTCACGACAACGCTGCGCGTATCGGCGGCCTCGGCGATCCAGTCATCGGCGGCGTCGAAGCCGTCACTCACCACGACGCGTCGGATCTGCGTATGCTGCGGCACGCGCAGCCACTGGTTGCTGACGACCACCACGTGCGCGCCGGTGCGATAGGCGACGCGGTAGATTTCCTCCTTCACCGGGCAAGCGTCGGCGTCGACCAGGATCGTGAGCGAACGCGCGTTCACGCGAAGTCCGCCCGCGTTGCTTCCGCTGTCATCTGCACCACGCTATTGTGTCCCTCTCGGCCGCGGGTTGCGGCCACTGTCATATCGTTGTAAGTCACCGGACAAGACATGGACCCATACGACTCAGGCCGCGTCCGGTACAATCACGCGCCGGCCGACGCGCCGCGCGATCCCTGGCGCCCCGCCCCGCCCCCCGCCCAACCGCTGCCGTCGTTCGACGCATGGCAGAGCGAACCCGTACGCGAGTACGGCTCGGGTTCTGGCGGTGGCGACGAGCCGCCGCGCCGCCGCCGCATCCGCTGGGGCAAGTGGCTGGTCCGCGGCACCGCGGCGGGGATCGTGCTGTTCATCCTGGCGGTGATCTGGCTCGCGGTCACCGCGCCCTTGTCGCAGTCATTGAAGCCGCCGACGCCGCCGTCGATCACGCTGACCGACGCCAGCGGCGTGCCGATTGCGCGCCGCGGCGCGATCATCGGCGCGCCCGTCGACGCCTCCACGCTGCCGCCGCACGTGCGCGAGGCGTTCGTCGCGATCGAGGATCGGCGCTTCTTCTCGCACTGGGGGATCGACCCGCGCGGAATCGCGCGCGCGGCGTGGCACAACATGCGCGGCGGCGGGGTGCGCGAGGGCGGATCGACGATCACGCAGCAGCTGGCCAAGAATGCCTTTCTCGACTCAGACCGCACCGCCGCGCGTAAAATTCGAGAGGTCGCAATCGCTTTCTGGCTTGAGGCGTGGCTGTCGAAGAATGAAATCCTGTCGCGCTACCTGTCGAATGTCTATTTCGGCGACAACGTCTACGGCCTGACCGCGGCATCGCAGCATTATTTCGGTCGCAAGCCGCAGAATCTGAATGTTGGGCAGGCCGCGATGCTGGCGGGCCTGGTCAAGGCGCCGTCGCGGCTCGCCCCTACCGGCAATCTCGCGGGCGCGCGCAAGCGGCAGGCGGTGGTGATCGGCGCGATGGAGGATGCAGGGTTCCTGACGCACCGGGAGGCTGAAGCGGTGCAACCGCAGCGCGTGCTCGCCGCCGCGCCGCAGGCGGTGCCGACCGGCACGTACTTCGCCGACTGGGTGCTGCCGAGTGCGCGCGACCAGGCCGGCGAGATCCGCGACGAGACCAAGGTCAAGACGACGCTCGACCGCAAGCTGCAGGCGACCGCCGAGCGCGTCATCCGCCAAGCGGGGCTGAAGAAGGCGCAGGCAGCGCTCGTCGCGATGCGTCCGAACGGCGAGGTCGTCGCGATGGTCGGGGGCAAGAGCTACGCCGACTCGCCGTTCAACCGCGCGACGCAGGCGAAGCGGCAGCCGGGTTCGACCTTCAAGCTGTTCGTCTATCTCGCCGCGATCCGCGCCGGCATGACGCCGGCCTCCACGGTGGAGGACGAGCCGGTCGAGATCGCGGGGTGGAAGCCCAAGAACGACGATGGCCGCTACCTGGGCGAGATCACGCTGGCGCGCGCTTTTGCGCGATCGTCGAACGTCGCGGCGGCGCGGCTGACGCAGCAGGTCGGCGTGCGCAACGTCATCAAGGCGGCGCGTGACCTGGGCATCTCAACGCCGATCGCGAACGAGGCGACCATCGGGCTCGGCACCTCCGAGGTGTCGCTGCTCGAACTCACCGCCGCCTACGCCGCGATCGCCGACGGGCGCTATCCGGTCGAGGCGCACGGGCTGCGAGAGACCGCAGGCAACAAGGGCTGGCTCGAGTCACTGACCGGCGGACAGAAGACAATCCCCGACGAACAGCGCGCGGCGATGCTGTCGCTGCTCTCCTCCTCGATCCGCGGCACCGGACGGCAGGCGGCGCTGTCGGTGCCGGGTTACGGCAAGACGGGCACGTCGCAATCGGGACGCGACGCGTGGTTCATCGGTTTCGCGGGCGATCTGGTCGTCGGCGTGTGGGTCGGCAACGACGACAATTCGCCCAACCCGGGCCTGCACGGCGGCGGCATCCCGGCGCAGATCTGGCGCAATTTCATGCAGGCGGCGCTCAACATCCAGCCCGTGGTGAAGCCGGTCGTCGTCGAGGAGAATGCGGTCGACCCTGAGGCGATCATCGGCAACGGCGACCCGGTCGGCGACCTGATTGGCGGTGCGGTAGACCAGACCGCCGACCGGTTGCGTGACCTGGGCGTCGACATCCGCCAGTCGGACGACGGATCGCTGATCGTCGGCCCGCGCGACCGTGGCCCGCCGCCCGCGCCGCCACGCGAGGAGCGTCGCGCGCCCGACGGTGAGGATGGCGGCGAGGAATAGTAAGCGACAGGGCGCGGCGCAGCCTTTCGCCGCGCTCGTGCTCCCTGCGATGCCGCTCCCGTGTCGGTCGCTTCAACCCCGATCAGGACGCGCCCCGGCGGTCTAAACCCGCCGTTCCAACGACTTGCACGAACCCTGACGCCTAGCCGCACGTTGTCTGCCCGGCCGCGACTATAGCGGCGGTTGAAGGAACATCGATGTTCGCACAGCTCTCGCTTCCCATCCTGCTGTTGATCTTTGCCGCCAGCGCAGGCGTCATCTGGATTGCGGGGGTGAAGCTCGCCGACACGACCGACGTGCTCGCCGCGCGGCTTCACCTGGGGAAGGCGCTGGGCGGGATCGTCGTGCTCGCGATCGCGACCAACCTGCCCGAGATCGCGATCACCGTCAGCGCGGCGGCGAGCGGCAATATCGGCGTCGCCGTCGGCAACATCCTGGGCGGGATCGCGATCCAGACGGTGGTGCTCGTCTTCATGGACATGGCAATGAAGGAGCGGAAGCCGCTCACCTATCGTGCCGCGAGCCTCAGTCTGGTTATCGAAGCGGTGCTGGTCGTCGCAGTACTGATCGTCGCGATCATGGCGACGCAATTGCCGGGCGACCTGATCGCGTTCCGCGTAACGCCGGGCGCGCTCGCGATCGCGGGTCTCTGGCTGGTCGGCATCTGGCTGTCGGGCCGCGCGAGCCGCAGCCTGCCGTGGCATGACAGCGCCGGTGACGCCCCCGACACGCAGGAGGAGCCGAAGGGCCATTCGCAGGGGAAGAAGGACAAGGCAGCGGGGCACAGCGCGCGTGTGTTCTGGGTCTTCGGCGCCGCCGCGCTCGCCACGCTCATCGCGGGCGTGTTGCTGGAGCGCAGCGGCGACGCGATCGCCGACCATATCGGACTGTCGGGCGTCCTGTTCGGCGCGACGGTGCTCGCCGCCGCCACCTCGCTGCCCGAACTGTCGACCGGCATCACCTCGGTCCGCATGAAGGATTACCAGCTCGCGATCAGCGACATCTTCGGTGGTAACGCGTTCCTGCCCGTCCTCTTCCTGCTCGCGGTGGTGGTGTCGGGCGAGGCGGTGCTGCCGTCGGCGCAGGCGAGCGACATCTATCTCGCCGGGCTCGGCGTGCTGCTGACCTGCGTCTACGCCGCCGGGCTGATCTTCCGGCCCAAGCGGCTGTTCTGGCGCATGGGTGCCGATTCACTTGCGGTGCTCGTCCTCTACGCGGTCGGTGTGGCAGGACTGTTCGCAATCGCGACGCATGGTTGACGCGCCCGATTGACGCGGGCGACGGGCCGACCCAAGGCACTGAACATGCGCTTCTTCTCCGACAATGCCGCCCCGGTCCACCCTGCCGTCATGCGCGCGCTGGCAGAGGTCGACACGCTCGACACCGCCTACGACGGCGACCGCTGGTCGAAGCAGCTCGACGCGCGGCTGTCGGAGACGTTCGAGACCGAGGTCCGCGCCTTTTGGGTACCGAGCGGAACGGCGGCGAACTGCCTGGCACTCGCCGCGATCTGCCCGCCGCACGGATCGGTCGTGTGCCACCGCGACGCGCACATCCAGAACGACGAGTGCGGCGCGCCCGAATTCTACACCCACGGCGCCAAGCTGCTGCTGGCGCACGGCGACGGCGCCAAGGTGACGCCCGAGACGCTCGAGGCGGTGTTGAACGTCCAGCGCTACGACATCCACCAGCAGGTGCCGAGCGCGATTTCGATCACCAACCAGACCGAATATGGGCTCGCCTATTCGGCCGACGAGGTCGCCGCGATCGGCGCGGTGGCGCGCGCGCGTGGCTTGCACTTCCACGTGGACGGCGCGCGCTTCGCCAACGCGGTGGTGGCGACCGGCGCGAGCCCGGCCGATCTCACGTGGCGCGGCGGGGTCGACGTGCTGTCGTTCGGCTTCGTGAAAAACGGCGGGATGAACGCAGAGGCTTTGGTGTTCTTCCGGCCCGAACTCGCCGACGCGACGGTCTTCCGCCGCAAGCGCGCCGGGCTGCTCCTGTCGAAAGGGCGCTATCTCGCCGCGCAGGTCCTGGCGATGCTTGACCAAGACCTGTGGCTCGATTGCGCGCGCGCGAGCAATGCGGGTGCGCAACTGATCGCGGCGGCAGCGGGCGAGCGGCTGATCTACCCGGCTGACGGCAATGAGGTATTCCTACGCGTCACCGCCCACGAGGCGGCGTCGTTGCGCGCCAAGGGATTTGACTTCTACGATTGGGGCGCAGGCGAGGCGAGGCTGGTCGTGTCGTGGGACCAGCGCGCCGACGACATTCGCCTGCTTGCCGAGGCGATCGCGGCGCTCTGACACTGTAGGAGGACGATCGCTCGCCCTCCTCTACCCGACCTTCGCGATCAGCGGCGGCAGTAAGCCGGATTGTTCGACCGCTCGACCGCATTGCCCGCCAGCGCGCCGCCGCCAGCGCCCAGCACGGTGCCGAGCGTGCGGTCGCCGCGACGGTCGATCACGCGGCCGAGCAGGCCACCCGCGATCGCGCCGACGATCGTGCCCGTGGTGCCGTTCTGGCAGCGGCGGTCGGTGTAGCGATAATTGCGCGCATTGCGGTAGGTATTGGCGCGATCGGTCTCGTAATAGGCCGGACCCTGGTTCCAGCCGTCGCGATCGGCACGCGCATAGGCGCGGTCGTGGTCGCGGTAGCGATCGTCGTTGTACGCCCGGCTGTAGCCACGATCGTCGTAGCCGCGGTAGTAACCCTGTGCCTGCGCCGCGATCGGCGCAAACGAGGTGATACCCATCGCCAGCGTCCCGGCGGCGATCGAAAGCGTCTTCAGCATCTGCCTGCTCCACTGATCCGGCGCGGCAAGGGTGCGGCGTCGATCATGCAGCATTGCGCGCCGTGCGTTGAGCCGTGGCTGAATGCGCCCGTTATCCGCGGTTCAGCATTCCCGATTGAACATGATCGCGCGGTCGGTGAGTTGCGCGCGTCCACAGGCTCCGCCACGATAATCATCAAAGCAGGGGGAAAGTGATGCGTTGGCTTGTCATGGGCGTGACCGCCTGCATTGTGATGACGGGGTGCAGCAAAGCACCGGATAACGACGGTCCGGGCGAAGCAGCGACGCGGGCGAAGGGAGTCGCGTTCGCCTATCGCTACGACTTCCGTCTTCCCTCCGCGCGGATCGCCGACGCGCAGGAAGCGCAGGCGCAAGCGTGCGAGCAGCTGGCACCGGCGCGCTGCCGAATCACCGGCATGACATATCGCCTTGATGGAGCGGGGAGCGTCGCCGCCTCCCTCGACGTAGCGGTGTCCGCGCCCGACGCACGCGCCTTTGGCCGACGCAGCGTGAAGGCGATCGAAGCATTCGGAGGTGCGCTGACGGGTGCAGAGATTACCGGCACCGATCCGGCGGATGCGCTTCGATCCGATCCAGGCGCCATGATTACGGCAATGGGTGAGAACCTGACGAGCGACGCGGCTGCGCCGACCGCCGCACAGCCCGATCGTGCCGCCAAAGCTGCGGCGGCGGCCGAACGTGAGCGGGTGGCGACAACACCGATCCGCTTCGATTATGCAGCCGGCAGCGGCGTCGGTCTGACCGCGCGGCTCGCCGAGGCGGCGCAGGCGGGTTATGCGTCACTCACCTGGACACTTGCGTCGCTTCTGACGCTGCTTGCCTGGGCCGGACCGCCGCTCGCGGTCGTGCTGCTGCTCGGTTGGCTTTGGCACCGCTTCGGCCGGGGATGGTGGAAGCGCGCCTTTCCGCCGCGGATCGTCTGAGCGCCATCGTGCGGGTAGCGGCGCGCGGATGATCTGATAAGCGCGTTAGCCATGTCCGCCGCCCCGCCCCCGCAGTCGACGCGCGCCAGCGTGCTGATCCCGTTCACGATCGTGCTGCTGATCTGGGGATCGACCTGGATCGTGATCCGCGATCAGCTGGCGGGTGTGATGGTGCCGCCGAGCTGGTCGGTCGCGTATCGCTTCGCAGTGGCAGGCGTTGCGCTCGCGGTCGTGGCGATCTCCAAGGGCGAGCGGCTGTCGTTCGATCGCAGCGGCTGGCTGTTCGCGGGGGTGTTGGGGCTGGCGCAGTTCGTGTGCAACTTCAACTTCGTCTATCGCGCCGAGCAGCACATTACCTCGGGCCTCGTCTCGGTCGTGTTCGCGCTGTTGCTGGTGCCGAATGCGGTGTTCGCGCGCATCTTTCTGGGGCAGCGGATGGGACGGCAACTGCTGGCGGGGTCCGCGGTCGCGATGGCGGGGGTCGCGCTGCTGTTCATTCAGGAAGCGCGCAGCAACCCGAACGGCGCGGGCGAGGCGTTGATCGGCATCGCGCTGACGGGGTGCGCGATCTTGTCGGCCTCGGTCGCGAACGTCATGCAGGCGACCAGGACCGCGGCGCGCTACCCGATGATCCCGATGCTGGCGGTGGCGATGCTGCTGGGTGCCGCGATGGACGCCGCCTTCGCGCTGGCGACCGTTGGCGCGCCGGTGTTCGATCCCCGGCCGAGCTATATCGCGGGCGTGCTGTACCTCGGGCTTGCTGCCTCCGCACTCGCGTTCACGCTCTATTTCCGCATCATCCGCACGATCGGTCCGGCGAAAGCGGCGTACAACAGCGTGATCGTGCCGGTCATCGCGATGCTGCTGTCGACGGTGTTCGAGGGTTACCGCTGGTCGATATTGGCGGCGGCAGGCGGTGTGCTCGCGGGGGTCGGGCTGGTCATCGCGCTGACCGCGCGCAGGCCGAACCGGTAGGTCGGGTAGTGCGGGCGCCAGCCGAGCACGCGCTTCGCCTTGCCATTCGCGACGCGCCGGTTCTCGGCGTAGAAGCCGCGCGCCATCGGCGACAGCGCGTTGAGCGAGGCGAACGGCGGCGGTGCCACGCCGAGCAGCGCGGCGGCATATTCGACCACCGCATCCTGACTGGCGGGTTCGTCGTCGGACAGATTGTACGCACCCGGCGGCGCGTTGAAGGCGGCCACGACGCCCGCCGCGATGTCGTCGACGTGGACGCGGCTGAACACCTGATCGGTGATGCCGGTGCGGTGCGCCTCGCCCGCCGCCACGCGGTCGAGCGCGGAGCGGCCGGGGCCGTAGATGCCGGGCAGGCGGAACACGTGCGCGCCGCGCGCGAGCCAGGCGGCGTCGGCGGCGTTGCGTAGCGGGCGGCGCCCGCGGTCGGCCGGCGCGGTCTCGTCGACCCATCCGCCGCCCGCGTCGCCGTAGACGCCGGTCGAAGAGAGATAGCCGACCCATTTGCCCGATAGCGCGTCCGCGTAATCGCGCAGCACCGGATCGCCCTGCGCGTCGGGCGGGATCGACACCAGCACGCGCTCGCTCGCCGCGAGCGCGGATCGCACAGCGGCTGCGTCGTCGTAGCGGATCGTCTCGCACCGGCCGTCGCGCGTGGTGCCGACCGCGACGCCGCCCGCCGCTGCGACGATCGCGCGCGCGGCATAGCCCAGGCCGAAGACGAACATCAGTTCGCCATCGGGCCCTTGAACGCGGTGCCGAAATAGTCGCCCTTGTTCCACACCGGTTTCGCGGGCGCGTCGGCGATGTCGCGCGCGATCGCGTAGTTGATGTCGACGAAGCGCACCGCCTGATCCCACAGGATGCCGGCGTCGATCTCATCGCCCGGCTGGTGGTAGCGGTTCTTCATGAAGTCCTCGAACGCGGCGCGCGCGCCCTCGGCCTTCAACCCTGGCCACAAGAATACCGACGGCACGCCTGCCTCGACGAAGCGGAAATGGTCCGATCGCGTGAAGATCGTCTGCTCGGGGATCGGATCGGCCGAGGTGACCACACCCGCGCCCTTCGCCGCGCGCGCGATCACGGGGCCGAGCGTCGAGCGGTCGCCGCCGAACGCGACCACGTCGCTGAACCGGTAAGTGAGCACCGGCATGTCGAGGTTCACGTCGGCGACGATATTCTCCAGCCCCTTGGGCCGATGCCGGACAAAATAGTCGCTGCCGACCAACCCCTTTTCCTCCGCGGTCACCGCCAGGAACACGATCGTGCGCTTGCCGGCACCCGCGCGCTGGAAGCGGCGCGCTTCCTCGATCAGGCTGGCGATCCCGATCGCGTCGTCGAGCGCACCGTTGTTGATCGCGTCGCCCTTCGCGTTCGGCTTCTTGCTGACCCCGATATGGTCGAGGTGCGCGGAGAGCACGACGACCTCGTTCGATCGCGCCGGATCGGTGCCGGGCAGCACGCCGACGACGTTGGATGAGGCGACCGGCGTGAACTGCGTCGCGCTCTGGATCCGCAGCGTGATCTTGAGCGCGGCGGGCGGGAACGCCTGCTTGCCGTTCACGAGGCCACGCGCCTGATCCCAGGTCGTGCCCGCGCCCGCGAACAGCTTCGTCGCGCCGGCATCGGTGAAGCTCGCCAGCAGCGGCACACCGGGGGCGAAGGCAGTACCCTCTGGGGTCGCCCAGCCGTATTGCACGCCGCCCGCGCGCACCGGACGTGCCCTTTTTGCGCCGCCCGTCAGCAGCACCGCGCCGATCGCGCCGTGCGCGGCCGCCGCCTGCAGCTTGGTGCGGATGCTGGCGAAATAGGCATGCTCCTCGCTCTGCATGTCGGCGGGTGCGCCGCCGACCAGCGCAACGATCGCGCCGCGCGCATCGACCGTCGCGTAATCGTCGTGGCCGCGCGTGGGGGCGGAGACGCCTTGCCCGACGAATACGACCCGCGCCGACACGTCGGTCCGCGCCGCCTGCGGATTAGCCGTCGCGGTAAAGTCCTCGCCCGGCGTGAGCGTGGCGCCGTTGATCGCTGCGGCGGCGTTACCCACGACCTGGTATTTAACCAGCGGCACGCGTTGCAGATACGCGCCGTCCGCCCCCGGCTTGAGCCCGGCGGCGGCAAATTGCTGCGCGACATAAGCAGCGGCCGTGTCAAACCCCGCGCTTCCCGCCTCGCGCCCGGCGAGCGTATCGGAGGCGAGATAGGCGACGTGCGCGCGGATGGCGGCCTCCTCCGCGGCGCGCGGTGCGGGCGCATTTTCGGGTGCGGGGGCGGCCCCCAGCAGCAGGACCAGTGACGCAACCGCCGGCAAACGCTTCACGATTTTCGCTCTCCTTGTTCTCGCAATCGGGCCTAGCAGCCCGCCACGAGCGCGCAACCCCGCTGCCCGGAGGTCAAGGAGATCGCGGCATCGATGGCTTGGCTATGGAACCTTGGCGTCCGCCGATGATAGGAACCGTCATGCTCGACGCCACGCACGCCGCCTTGACCCCTGCCCCGTCCGCCCCGGCGGTGATCCGGCGCGAGGATTACACCGCCCCCGCCTGGACGGTGCCGACGACCACGCTCGACTTCGCGCTCGATCCCGCGGTGACCCGCGTGCGCGCGCGGCTGTCGGTCGAGCGATCGGGCGCGCACGACCTGCCGCTCCGGCTCGACGGTGCGGGGCAGCGGATCGTATCGGTCGCGGTCGACGGCGTGTCGGTTAACGAATGGCGCATCGAGGGCGAGCAGCTCGTCCTTCCCCTCCCCGGCGACGCGCACGTAATCGAGACCGAGGTCGAGATCGCGCCCGAGCGCAACACGCAGCTGATGGGATTGTACGCGAGCGGCGGCAATCTGTGCACGCAGTGCGAGGCCGAAGGCTTCCGGCGGATCACCTACTTCCCCGACCGCCCCGACGTGCTGTCGACCTATTCGGTGCGAATGACCGCCGATAAGGCGCGCTTTCCGGTGCTGCTCGCCAACGGCGATCCGGTGGCGCAGGGCGACAATGACGACGGCACCCACTGGGCCGAGTGGCACGATCCCTTTCCCAAGCCATCCTACCTGTTCGCGCTGGTCGCGGGCGATCTGGCGGTCAATCGCGGTACGTTCACCACGCGCTCGGGCCGCACGGTCGAGCTCGGCATCTGGGTGCGCGAGGCGGACCTCCCGAAGACCGATCACGCGCTTCACGCCCTCAAACTGTCGATGGCGTGGGACGAGCGCGTCTACGGTCGCGAATACGATCTCGACGTGTTCAACATCGTCGCGGTCGACGATTTCAATTTCGGCGCGATGGAGAACAAGGGGCTGAACATCTTCAATAGCCGCTACATCCTCGCCGACCCGGACACCGCGACCGATTACGATTACGACGCGATCGCCGCGGTCGTCGCGCACGAGTATTTCCATAACTGGTCGGGCAACCGCATCACCTGCCGCGACTGGTTCCAGCTGAGCCTCAAGGAAGGTTTCACCGTCTACCGTGACCAGGGCTTCTCCGCCGACCAGGGTTCGGCGGCGGTGAAGCGGATCGAAGACGTGCGCGGCCTGCGCGCCGGGCAGTTTCCCGAGGACGCGAGCCCGCTGGCACATCCGGTCCGCCCGGAAAGTTACCTTGAAATCTCGAACTTCTACACTGCCACGATCTACAACAAGGGTGCGGAGCTGATCCGCATGATGGCGACGATCCTGGGGCCGGAACGCTTCCGCGCGGCAACCGACCTCTACTTCGAGCGCTTCGACGGCACGGCGGCGACGTGCGAGGATTACGTCGCCTGCATGGAGGAAGCGGGCGGGGTCGACCTGTCGCAGTTCCGCCTGTGGTACTCGCAGGCGGGCACCCCGCGCGTGTCGGTGTCGCTCGAGCACGAGCCCGGATCGGGTCGCGCGACGCTCAACCTCGCGCAGAAGGTACCCGACACGCCGGGGCAGTCGAACAAGCAGCCGCAGGTATTGCCGCTCAAGATCCGCCTGTTCGGCGCGGAGACGGGCGAAGCGCTCACCGACGAGCAGCTCGTCATCCTGTCGGACGCGAGCGCGAGCGTGACGTTCGAAACAATTCCCGAGCGACCGATCGTCTCGCTCAATCGCGGCTTCTCCGCGCCGATCGTGATCGAGAGCGACCGCACCGCCGCCGACCTCGCTTTCCTCGCCCGCCACGACGACGATCCGTTCGCGCGCTACGAGGCGATGCAGCAGCTGATGCTCGACACGCTGGTCGCGGCGACGATCGAGGGCAAGGCCGATCACGAAGCGGTGATCGCCGCAGTCGCCGACACGCTCGACAACCCCGAGCTCGATCCCGCGTTCGTGGCGGAAGCGGTGCTGCTGCCATCGGAGAGCTTCGTCGGCGACCAAATGTCGACGGTCGACCCCAATGCGATTCACGACGCGCGCGAGGCGCTGCGCCGCGATCTCGGGCGCGAATTGGAGGCGCGCTGGCGTACTGCGTACGAGGCGGGCAGCGGCCGCGCCTACGCCCATACGCCCGAGGACAAGGGCCGGCGGCGGCTGCGCAACGTCGCACTCGGCTATATCGCGGCCTCCGGTGCGGCCGACGCGGCGAAGCTCGCCTACGCGCAGTTCGCGGACGCGGACAACATGACCGACCGCCAGGGCGCGCTCACCACGCTCGTCGGCACGCATTCGGAGGAGCGCGACGCCGCGCTCGACATCTTCTACCAGCGGTACCAGGGCAATTCGCTGGTGCTGGACAAGTGGTTCCAGACGCAGGCGCTGTCCTCCGCCGACGACACGCCCCAGCTGGTCGCCGAACTGGCGCGCCATCCCGACTTCTCGCTCGCCAATCCCAACCGCGCGCGCTCGCTGATCGGGGCGTTCGGCGTCAACCAGCGCGCCTTCCATGCAGAGGGCGGGGCGGGTTATCGCTGGCTCGCCGACCAGTTGATCGCACTCGACGCGCTCAATCCGCAGACGGCGGCGAAGCTGCTGCCGCCGCTCGGCCGCTGGCGCCGCTTCGATCCGACCCGTGCCGCACTGATGCGCGCCGAGCTGGAGCGCATCGTCGCGCATCCGGGCCTGTCGAAGGACCTGTTCGAGCAGGCATCGAAGAGCCTCGAGGGGTGATGCCGGCGCGCCGGTCCACGTCAGCAAGGCTGTCTTGACCCGCGCGGGCGTTAGGAGAACCTTCCGCACTGGCGACGATTACCGACTAGGGAAGCGCGCCAGGAGAAGGATGATGGAACACTGGGACCACCGGGTGTGTCGCGCCTGGAGCGAGCTGGAGTTCGGCGCGACCTTGCTGCTTTCCGCCTGCACGCTGGGCATCGGCGCGGCGCTGGCATTCGGCCTGGGGCTGGCGTGAAGCCGGTGAACAGTTAAGTTCGTGACCCATCGGCGGCGCGCCGATCACGTCGCTCCGGGCTGACCCGAGAATAGGCCAACTTCACCCCGAATTGCGCAGCGCGGTCGCGATCGCGTTGATCGAGAGCAGAATACCCTCACGCACGCGCGCATCGTCTTCGCCGGCACGATTGCGCTTGATCAGCTCGATCTGGAGCAGGTTGAGCGGCTCGATGTAGGGCAGGCGCAACCGGATCGAGGCGTCCAGCGCCGGGTGCTTCTCCAGCAGCCGAGACTGGCTCGTCACCTCAAGCAACTGGTCGCGGGTCAGGTGCCAGTCGTCGCGGATGCGGCCGAACACGCGGTCGCGCAACGCATTGTCCTCGACCAGACCGGCGTAGCGCTGGGCAAGCGCCATGTCGGACTTAGCCAGCACCATCTCCATGTTGGCCAGCGTCGCGCCGAACAGTGGCCACGCCTCCGCCATTTCTTTCAGAAGCGCACGATCCTCGAACTGGCCGAGCGCCTGCCCAACGCCGTACCAGCCCGGCAGCATGACGCGCGCCTGCGCCCAGCTGAACACCCAGGGGATCGCGCGCAGGTCCTCGATCGCGTCGGACTTCTTGCGGCTCGCCGGGCGGCTGCCGATCTTGAGCCCTGCAATTTCCGCAATCGGCGTCATCTGACGGAAGAAGGTGCGGAAACCGTCGGTCTCATACACCAGCCCGCGATAAGCGCGAAACGCCGCGTCGGAGATGCGGTCCATCGCGGCGCCGAACGTCTCGTTCTCGCTGTTCGACAGCGGCGCGGGCTCCAAGCTGGTCAGCAGAGTGGCCGACGCCATCGCCTCGAGATTGGTCATCGCGCTCTCGCGCGTGCCGTACTTGCCCGCAATCACCTCGCCCTGCTCGGTGATGCGGATGCGGCCCTGCACGGTGCCCGGCGGCTGGGCGCGGATCGCGGCGAACGACGATCCGCCGCCGCGTCCGACCGCACCACCGCGGCCGTGGAACAGCTGCATGCCGACGCCCGCCGCCTCAAACACGGGCTTGAGCGCAGTCGACGCCTTCGACAATTGCCACGTCGAGGTGAGATACCCGCCGTCCTTGTTGCTATCGGAATAGCCGATCATGACCTCCTGATGCCCGCGCGCGCCGGCGATGGCGGCGACCTCGGGGATCGCGAACCAGTCGGTCATCACTGCCGGCGCGGCCTCCAGGTCGCCGATCGTCTCGAACAGCGGCACTGCCATTACGTCGGCGCTGGCCGGATCGCCCGGACGGTAGAGCCCGACCTCCTTGAGCAGTAGGTGAACCTCGAGCAGGTCGCTGACCGACGTGCACATCGACACGATATACTGGCGGATGCACGCCGATCCGTAGGCGCGGTGCGCGTCCGCTGCGGCCTGCACGATCGCGAGCTCGCCCGCGGTCTCCTCCGAATAATCGGCGAAGCGCGAGGTGAGCGGGCGCGGGCTGGCGAGTTCGCGCCGGAGCAGCGCGACGCGCTCATCCTCACCCAAGCCTGCGTAATCGTCGCACACGCCAGCGACGCGCATCATCTCGACCACGACGCGCTCGTGCACCGCGCTGTTCTGCCGCAGGTCGAGGGTCGCCAGGTGGAAGCCGAACACGTCGACCGCGCGGATCAGCCGCCCGATCGCGCCGCCGCTGCCGAGCAGTCCGTCACCGCCGTGCGCCAGCGGTCGCGCGATCGCGACCAGATCGGCGCGCAGCGCAGCCGGATCGCCATAAGGTTCGCCCTTGAGCGCGCCCGGCCTGGGCGCAGGCTTGCCGACCAGCTTGGCAAAGGTTGCTGCGGTGCGCGCGTAGATGCCCGACAGTGCGCGGCGGTACGGCTCGTCGCTGCGGCTCTCGGCCACGTCGCCGCTCGCCTCGGCCAGTCGCGCAACCTCGCCGTCGACCGCGGCGTGATTGGTCGAGATCGACAGCTCCTGCCCCATCGCGTGGAGCTGCTCGAGGTAGAAGCCGAGCACCGCCTCCGACGCGCGCGCGAGCGCGGTGCGAAGCGAGTCGGCGGTGACGAACGGATTGCCGTCGCGGTCGCCGCCGATCCAGCTGCCCGGACGCAGGAACGACGGCACGCGCTGCCCGAGCGCGCGGTCCCAGCGCTGATAGAGCGCGGGGATGACCGGCAGGAACACGTCGCGCAGGTAACTGAGCGCGGTTTCGACTTCGTCGACCACGTATAGCCGTTCGCGCCTGAGCACGCGCGTCTGCCACAGCAATGCGACCTGCCGCACGATCGCCTCGTCAACCAGATCGCCCTCGGGTGTCACCTCGGCGCCACGGTCGCGCATCGCCATCAGTTGCGCGATCCGGTTGCGGTGGTCGATCATGCTTTTGCGCCGCACTTCGGTCGGGTGCGCGGTCAGCACGGGTGCGACGAGCGCGTGGTCGAGCAGCGCGATCACCGCGTCGCGGTCGATCCCCTCGCCCGTCAGCCGTTCCAGCGCGGCCGCCATGTCGGCACCCTTCTCGGCGGCGAAACCCTGCCGATCCTCGGCAAGATTGGCGAGCATCGAGAACAGCATGAACCCGCGCACAAAGTCGAGCGTCTCGTCGAGGTCGAGCGCGCCGAGTTCAGCGTCGGGCGACGCGTCGCCGCCGCGATGCCGCTCGACCGAGGCGGAGCGGATCGCCTCGGTCCGCTCGTACAATTTCTCACCCCCGTAGGCGCGGATAACGTCGCCCAGCACGCGGCCGAGGTAGCGTACGTCGGGGTTGTTGGTGATCGGAGGCAGGGTCATGCCGCCATGCTGCGTCGCACCACCGACGCGGTCAACCGGTGTTCGACCTAGCAGGCGCGAACCCCGGCTTTAGCGCGCCGCGGCCGTGCTATTGTTCGCGGGCTCGTCATCGGGCGTGGGCAGGTCGGCGTCGTGCAGCTCGCGCGCGCGCTCGCGCTCGTCGCTGGTGACGGTGCCGTCGTGGTTCAGGTCCTGCCGGTCGAACCAGGCGAGCATCCCGCGGCTCCACTCATCCGTGCTGATGACACCATCCTTGTTCGTGTCGAACTGCATCGCGAAGTCGCGGCGACGCGGCGAAATTTCGCTCGGTTCCAGCTTGTCGTCATTGTTGGCGTCGAGCCGGCGGAAGCGTCGCTCGATCACGCCGCCGAAGTCGAGCCGCGACATGACGAAGGGCGGCGTGTAGTTCGCGAGTTCGGCGTTCTGCATCGCCTTCTCGTCCGCCGACTTGCCCGAACAGGCCACCAGCGCGAGCGCGCACCCGCCAACCAGCAACAACCGCATCACGTCCCCTTTTGATCGACCTCGAAAGCCCGGCCAGAAAGCATCAGGCCTCGAGCTCAACGTCCCAGTACAGCCAATCGCGCCACGTCGCGTGCAGATAATTGGGGGGAAAGCGCCGGCCATGCTCCTGCAACTGCCAGCTGGTCGGGCGGATCGGCTCCAGGAACAGCGGCATGTGCGCCTGCTTGGGCGTGCGCCCGCCCTTCTTCAGGTTGCAGGGCGAGCAGGCGGTGACGACATTCTCCCACGTCGTGCGACCGCCTTGCGCGCGCGGGATCACGTGATCGAACGTCAGGTCACGTCCGTGACCGCAATATTGACACTTGAACTTGTCGCGCAGGAACAGGTTGAAACGCGTGAAGGCGGGGAATTGCGATGGCCGGACGAACTGCTTCAATGCGATGACCGAGGGCAGCTTAATCGTGTGGTTGGGGCTGTGCACCTCGCGCTCGTAGTGCGCGACGATGTCGACGCGGTCGAGGAACACCGCCTTGATCGCGGTCTGCCACGGCCAGATGCTCAAGGGGTAATAGGACAGCGGCGTATAATCGGCGTTCAGCACCAGCGTCGGGCAGGAGTCCGGATGGCGCATCAGATCGGGATGGAACACGTCAGATCCCCCTAGTCATCGCTCGTGCCCGCCTTGGCGAGCGGGGATGACGGCATGATGACAGAGGCGCTTTCACGCGGTCAACCCCGGCGGTTTCACGCCCGTTCGACGCTGCCGGGTTGGCGCGACACGGCTTGCTCTGGCACATGGTTCCTCATCAACCCGCAGCATCCGGTGAATATCCATGTCGACCCACTCTACCCGCCTCCGCGCTCTGCGCGACGAACTCGCCCATCAAAGCCTCACCGGTTTCGTCGTGCCGCTGACCGACGAATATATGAGCGAATATGTCGGCGCATACGCGCAGCGGCTCGGCTGGCTGACGGGGTTCGGTGGGTCGGCGGGCACCGCGGCCGTGCTGCCGGACAAAGCGGCGATCTTCACCGACGGGCGCTACACGATCCAGGTGCGCGAGCAGGTATCGGGCGACGACTGGCAATATGTCGCAGTGCCGGAGAACAATGTCGCCGATTGGTTTGCCGCAAACGTCGGCGAAGGTGCGCGCGTCGGCTACGATCCGTGGCTCCACACCCGCGCCTGGGTCGAGCAGACCCGCGCGGCGCTGTCCGCCAAGAGCGCGACGCTCGTCGCGGTTGAATCCAATCCGATCGATGCGGTGTGGGACGATCGCCCGGCGCCTTCGCTCGCGCCGCTGAGCGTCCACACCGATGACCATGCTGGAGAGAGCTCGGCCGCGAAGCGCGCGCGCGTTGCCGACTGGCTCGGAGAGGTCGGTGCCGACGCGGTGGTGATCCCCGCGCTCGATTCGACCGCCTGGCTGCTCAATGTGAGGGGCGAGGACGTGTCGCGTACGCCCGTCGCGCTCGCCTACACGATTGTCGGCGCGGACGGCACCGCGGATCTGTTCGTCGCGCCTGAGAAGATGACCGACGCGGTTCACCAGCATCTGGGTAATGCCGTGCGCGTCCACGATCGTACCGATTTCGCGCCCGCGCTCGGGCGTTTCGCCGGCAAGCGCGTCGCGATCGATCCCGCACTCGCAGTGTCGGCGATCTTCGACGCGGTCGAGGCGGGCGGCGGCACTGCGGTGCCGCTCCGCGATCCGACGATCATCCCGAAAGCGACCAAGAACGCGGCCGAAATCGCCGGCCACCGTGCCGCTAGCCTGCGCGACGGCGCCGCGCTGACGCGCTTTCTGCGCTGGATCGCAGCCGAGGCACCGGGGGGTGAGCAGACCGAATTGTCCGCCGCCGCACGGTTGCAGCAGTTCCGCGAGGAAGGCGGCCAGCTGCGCGATCTGTCGTTCGACGCCATCTCGGCGACCGGCCCGCACGGGGCAATTCCGCATTATCACGTGACGGAGGAGTCGAACCTCCGCATTGAGCCGGGGCAGCTCTACCTGATTGATTCAGGTGGCCAGTATGTCGACGGCACCACCGACGTGACCCGCGTTGTTCCCGTGGGCGCGCCGACCGCGGAGATGCGCGATCGCTACACCCGGGTGTTGAAAGGTCATATCGCGCTCGCCACCGCGACCTTCCCGCCGGGCACCAGCGGCCAGCAGCTCGACGCGCTCGCGCGCCTGCCGCTCTGGGCGGCGGGGCTGGATTTCGCACACGGCACCGGGCACGGCGTCGGCAGTTTCCTGGCGGTGCACGAGGGTCCGGCGCGGATCGCCAAGCCCAGCTATCCCGGCGGCGGTCCGCAGGAGCCGCTACGCGCCGGCATGATCCTCTCGAACGAACCCGGTTATTACAAGGCGGGCGAGTACGGCATTCGCATCGAGAATCTGCTGCTGGTGGTCGAGCGCGACCTGCCCGGTGGCGAGGCGACGATGCTCGCGTTCGAGACGCTGACGCTGGCGCCGATCGAGCGCGACCTGATCGATGCGGCGCTATTGTCGATCGAGGAACGTGCCTGGCTCGACGCCTATCACGCGCGAGTGGCTGACACGCTTGGGCCCATTCTACCGGCGGAGGATCGGGCGTGGCTGGTGGAGAAATGCGCCCCGATCGCCGCGTAAGCTGTCCGCGCTGCCGCTATTCGGGCGTGTGGCGCGGCTCGGTTGGGATGGCAGACGCGTCCGCCTCCTCACGTCCGGCGCGCGCCTGCGCCTTGCGGCGACGCAGGTTGGCGCGCAGCTGTTCCGCCAGTCGGGCGGCGCGATCGTCGGGTTTCGTCATGAAGCAGGCCGGGTCATGCAATCGCGCTAAAGCGCCGATCACGCCTTGACAATCGCGCGCCGAACCGCTCTTAGGCGCCCTCCCGTCGCCGACTTGGCGCGAGTGCTGCCGTAGCTCAGTGGTAGAGCGCATCCTTGGTAAGGCTGAGGTCGTGAGTTCAATCCTCACCGGCAGCACCATTTTTCAATGACTTAGCTGCCCCTGATGGGGCTGCGTTGAGCCCGGACAGCACCGGGGCATCACGTCTCATCCACCAAGGTGCGACCCGCCGCACGGCCAGCGGAGCGGTAAGCGGGACGAATGGCGCTCATCATCCGTGTAGCCGCCCAGGAGAGAGGACGATGGTGAAGCGAGTCGAGATCGAACTGCTCGGAGAGGATTGGCCAGGAACGCTGGATGAGCGTGGGTCCAGCGTGCTCAACGAGGCCGTCGAGAAAGATGCGGACGAGCTACGCATCTTCGTTTGGTCGGAAGAGCCCTCCCTGTCCCGCGCCGGCATCTTCCTGAACGAGGCGGTAGGCAACCGCACCGTGAAGCTCACCGGTCAGTACAGCTTCCGCTACGATCCGCCCAGGTCAGCCAGCACGGGTGCTGGACAGGTTCCGCGAGGCGATCTTCATCTATACAGCGGGGACGTGGAGATCGCGGCCTGGGATACGACGGGTAAAGCCCGCCATGGGTTCCCTTCAGGGCACAAGCTGCCGAAGAAGGCTTACGATGCGATCGTCTCGAAGTACCCCGACCTGCATGGCCTGAAGGGGCGCCTGTTGGAAGACTGTGCCCGCGCGATCGCATCGGGTCGGCAATCCGTGTCGGTCAATATCAACGAAGCCGGTTGAGGCGTCCGCGGACCGCAACCGTCCTTCAGGGCATCGGCCAGTCGCCGGGTGACTGTACGAACCACCCGGCGCTGTGATCAGCCCGGGATCGTCACGTCTTCGAGCAGCGCGCGCCGGTCGGCCGCAAAGCCGCCGCGTTCCGACTTGAGGATGGGCATCCATTCCGCCGCCACCGCTTCGCGCAGCGCCGACACCTCGCCTGCGAGCACCGTCAGCGCCTTGAACTTCTCGCCCTCGTCCAGCACCCGCCGGATGCCGTCCGGCGTCATCAGCCTGCCCGCCTCGGCGGGGTTCGTGACCAGCCACTCCAACCACTGGTCGGTGCCGAGCAGCACGGAGAGCTCGCGACCCGCGTGGTACCGGATCAGCCGCGCATCGCAGTTCCACATCAGCCCCGCCATGTCGTAGCTGGACAGCCCGATGGTGCGGCTGCTGTCCGCCTTGAGGTTCTTCAGCAGGCGGATCGACATCTTCAAGCCTCCGAGCGCGGGGAGATCCCCGACGTTCAGCCTGTCGATGTGGAGGAACGGCAGGTTCATGGTGGTGGTCGGAACGGATCTGTCGAGGATGCACACGCCCCGGTCGCGCTCCAGCAGGGACGCCTGATACGTCACGTTGTCCGACCAGTGTGCCGGGACGACGTCCACGTCGCGGGTGAGGGATCCCTCGCTCATGCGGATCGACTTCGGCTTGGTGGTGTCGATCGTCGCCGCCCAGTATCGCCGCTTCAGGATGTCCTCGCACTCACAGCGCAGGTCGTCGATCTCCTGAACGATGGATCCGTTCCACGGGAGATACAGGCCGGCCCGGGCGCGCACGCCCCCCGGATCGTAGGTGTGCACGCCACCGAGGACGAGCAGATCCACGTCGCTTGCGCCGCGTATGTGCGTGTTGGCGGGAACGGAGCCCTGCTGGCGGAACTCCGCGTAGCGATCCGCGGCGGTCAGGCTCGAGCGAAGAGCGGCGATCACCCGCTCCGCCTCCTCGTTGCTCTTGGCGGTATAGTCGGGATCCACCTCCTGCATGGCACCGAGCGTGTACCTGGTGGCCTCCGAACTGGCGCGCTTCTGATAGCGCTCCACCACGGGGAGCGCCTGGGCAAGCGCGATGCCGGCGCGATCCGCGCCGAGGCGGCGGTTACGCAGGCGCGAGAGGCTCGATGCGTAGTCGATGCTCATGTCACTTCCTCCTGGCGAGAGTCATGCGGCCGAAGGTCGTGCGGCCCTTGCTGTTGAAGTATTCGCCGTCGGCCAAGGTCAGGCCCTCGTCGAAGGTGAGTTCGGCGTAGCCGACGTGAGGCGTGATCGCCTCACCGATCCGGGGCTCGTTCCGGTAGCTGTACATCAGCACGCAGCCGGCGCCCGGCTGCCGGAGAAGGGACGCGGCCTTGCTGGACGAGCAGGACTGTTCCGTTTTCAGCTGGACCCAGATCTTCTCCCAGGTCTGCACGACGCGAAGCTCGCCCCTCCAGTCGGACGGTGCACCCTCGACGGGGTTCATCGTCCTGCCGGTCACCTCCCACACGCCGTTCAGGTCAGGGATGCGGAGCAGCGCCTTCACCAAGGGCCAGCGCCAGACGAGCTTGTCGAATGCGAGGTGCACCAGGGTGAAGACGACGCCGGCGGCCACCGGCGCCACCACCCACTGGGGCGTGCCCACCTTGGCATGCAGCTGGTCGAACCAGCCGGTGATGATCGGCGCCACCATGGTGACGATCGCGGCGATGGCGCCGGCGGCGGTGCCAAGCCAACGGCCGATCACGGCGCGGGGATGGTCGATGACCGAGTATTCGTGGTCGATTGCCATTGCGGCTCTCCCATGGCCGCCGGGTACGTTCCCGGCGGCGGAGTTCGGGTGAGGCGCGACAGCGCGCATGGTCCTGGCCAGAATGCGGCGGGACCGCGCGCGTCGCCGCGCGGGGCGGTTCAGGCCGCGATGCGCTCGCGCGCCCGGGCGACCCGCTTCTTCACCGCGGTCTCGGTGGAGCCGAGGGCGATCGCGATCTCCGCCATCCCGCCGCCCATGCCGACGCGGACGAGCAGCGACCAGTCGGCCGGACGGGACGCAGCCTCGAGTTCGCGCAGGCGGCTACGCGCCGCGACGGCATCGAAGAACGAGGGCGTGTTCGCGCGGGCGTGGAGGGGATCGTAGTGAACGACCTTGATCGCAGCACGGCGACGGTGCTTGCCGGCGCGGTTCACGAGGAGGTTGCCGACCTGCGCTTCCAGCGCGGCGGCGGACGCCGGGACCGCGCTTCGCTCGACCATGTCGAGGATCGCGTCGCCCGCCTCGTCGGCGGCCCATGTGGCGTTGCTGACGGCCGTACGGCCGGAAATCGTCTGGGCGCGGCGATACGCCTCCCAGACGTAGGCTGGTGCCTGCGTCATTATGTCTTCTCCGTCTCTATGCCGGGGTGGTTGTCCCGGCGGATCGATCGAGAGACCCCTCATTCCCGCAGACGTCCCGGGCCCAAGGCGCTGTTGCCAAGGGAGCGGGAGGTGTCGTCGTGCGGAAGCTCGACTGCCTCTCGACCTTCTATATGCCCCAGAACGGGATTTGGTCCCAGGGAAAATGCGCAGGCCGCCGGGGGGCGGCCTGCGCGATCCTCACTCTCCTCCTAGCTGCACCTTCATGTTGTTCGACCACTCGCGGCCGAACGTGTCGAAGAGCATCCGCCGATCCTCGCCTCCACTCGCCATCATCTGGCTCTGAGTACGCGCAAGGCTCAGCAGCATAAGCTGGAGCGAGACTACCAGGTCCGTCGCGTCGCCGGGCTGCTCGCCCGTGTCCTCGGCGCCATCGGTGGCAGGTGCGGTCGCGAAGTCGACGAGAGGCTGGTAGAAGCGGGTGTAGAACGGGTGCGCCGTGTTGATCGTCAGAATGACCCGCCCGAACTTGTACTCGACGTGGTAGAACGGCCAGTAGGGATCGTGACGGAAGATGGTCACGTAGGTCGAGCCCCTGATGCGCTCGAACGCCTGCTCGTCCGTCTCACCATCGCGCTTCAACGTCACCGCCAGCCCGCGCAGATTCTCGTCGAGCATCTGCCGCTCCTCCGCCGTTTCCGGCGCCGGCGTGGGCAGCTGCTTGCCCTGCAAGCCGTCCGTCGCGTTGGCTCGCTTCTCAGCCTGACTCGCCGGGCTGTCCGCGTCCTCCTTGACCTTCGCGGCGCGTGATTCCGCGATGCTCTTGCGCGTGGCCCGAACCTCGTCCTCGATCTCCTTCCGGATGATATCGAGGACGTAGCCCTTCGGCCGCACGCCCTGCTTGTTCATCGCGACCCCGAACGCCTCGTCGAGCTCGGCCGGGAAATCGACCTGGAGCCGCATCCACTTGGTGTCGCCATGCGCGGGCATCTTCAGCTTGGAGTTGGGCCCCGCATAGACCTCGCGGTCGGCCCGCATGAAGGAGACCTGATAGTCGTCATAGATCTGAAGGCCCGACTTGATCACGCCTTCGGGAAGTTCGGACCATTCCTCGATGGGCAGGCGGTAAAGCCGCACCGAGACGGGCGCCTTCGTCTCACTACCCTCCGCGATGGGGATCTCGATGCGAGGCCACGGACGGATTAGCCGGCTGCGCTTCTCCTTCAGCCCCTCCACCTTCGCGTGCCGAGCCGTCGTCATCCAGTAGGTCGGGTCGGATGCTTCCACCCTGCGATTGTTGACGTAGAGCTTGACGCCCTTCTCGATGTAGCGGCGGTAGACCCGCGCCATGTCCTTCACGGCGTGGTCCACGAGCGTCTTGGCGTTCTTGTAGGTAAGCCTGTCGCAATTGGGCATGAAGACCATGGTGCCAGAGGGTCCCAGCCGCTCGAGCAGGTCATCCTCAGCCGACGTGAACAACGCCTGGGTGTCACTTGGATTCTTCGGGTAGTTCATCGGCCGAGTGAGGATGCGGGCGATGTTCGACGGCAGCGTGTTCATGAACTGCGGCTCTGGCAGCTCGATCAGGTTGGAACGACTGTTGCTGATCTCCTGGACGTCGAGGACCATGCGGTAGAACGCACCCGGCTCTTGCCAGGAGTAGAGCTCCATCATCGGGCTCATGCTGAGCGCCGCCGCCTTCATCCCGACGCCGTAGCGCCCGATGCTCTTGCGATTCTCATACACCATCGAGCCGCCGAACGACGTGGCGACCTGGAGGACATGGGGAGCCATGCCGCGGCCGTTGTCGAGAACCAGGACGTCGACGCGCGTTGCGCCGCGCTGCTTCTCCTCCGCGAAGTAGACGCGCACCTCGGTGGCGTCCCACTGGAGCGAGTTGTCGACGTGCTCGCACACGGCGGAGACGGTGTCGTTATAGCCGACGTCGCGCAGCGAGTTGACCAACGTCTGCCCGAGGAACAGCGGCACCTTCGTGCCCTCCTTCAGGATGCGCTGAAGGACGGTGCGTCCCCCCTTCGGAGCATCGGCGCCCCAGTCGTGCGCCGCATCGTCCGATCGAGCCACGATGTTCACGTCATCTTCGAGCATGTTCGTTTCCCATGGTTGTCGACGCGCTATTGCGTCTGGGGAGGAGCGGCCAAACCGGCGCTCGTAGATCATGTCGGTCAAGCAGGAAGAAGGACCCAAAAAGCCATCGCCGCTTGGGCCTGACCGGGTTGACCATGATCAGATAGGCCGGGGCGTGGCATCAGCCACGCCCCGGCCGGAAAGGTCAGCCGGCGAGCTTACCCGCCCGAAGCAGACGCAACAGCACGACTTGGTAGCACGACCTGTAGGCGGACGGCTTCTTGCCCACCTGCGCCGGGTCCTGGTTGAGGTCGTTGTAGGCCGCGCGCACCACGTCGCACAGGTCGTTGATCGACTCCGCCAGCAACTGCTCCGGGGGCATGATCCACTTGAACTCGCCGTCCGACCACGCCTTCTGGTCGATGTTGGCGCGGAAGGCCGCGAAGATCGGGTAGATCAGTCCGACGAAGAACCGACGCTCGATGCTCACCCCCTCCGCGAAGGGTGCGGGCTTGGGGTTCTTCGCCTGCTTGTTCTTGCCCCGCTCCTTGCCCAGGAGGCCGAGCCGTGGTTCCTTCTGCGTATGCTTCGACGCCTCCGCCGCGACACGATCGTACAGCGAGAGGATCTCGTGGAGATGCGGCGTCATGAGCCGGTACGCCGAGAACTCGCCCTTGGCGGCCGCGTCGGCGTCAGCCTGGAAGTCGGCGAGGATCTTCGTGGGCTGGCCGAAGACTACGTTCGGGGACTTGGCCTCGTCGGGGTAGAGTTGAAGATTTAGCGCTGCCATGCGGGCCAGCACGTCCTGGATGTCGATGTCGCCCTCGTCACCCATGGTGTAGCTGATGCGGTCGGCACCCTGCTTGCCGGCCATGGCCTCCTTGATCGCCTCGAACTCGCCTTCGAGATTGGCGAGGGAGGCGTCCTTCACCTGCAGCGAACGGTTCAGACCCTCCGCCAGATCGACGATGCGGTCGGGATTGACCGCCTCCATGATGTGCAGGCGCACGTACGGCGTGGCGGCCTCCCCAAGCTCACCGTCCTCCACCACCTGCAGGGATGCGTGCAGCGTGTGGCCGCCGTTGACCACGCCGTGCTTTGTCTTGTCGGTCAGGCGCATGACGAGGAAGCCTTCGCCACCAGGCTCCTTCACGTGCTCGGCATGGTCCACCAGCAGGTAGATGCCCTGGTTCTTGAGGACGAACAGCGCGGGGTCGTCGCGCAACGTGTTCATGATGCGCTGGGCCACCTTGCCCGTCACCTTCCGCGCATCGCCGCGCCGCTGCGGCATGCGGGGGTTCACCGCCATCCAGTCGGCCAGCGCCGGTGGAAGGTCCTCGACCTTCACGAAGCAGTTGTAGAGCTTGGTGGGCTTGTCGCCGAGGCTCTGGCCCGGGATGGGCATTGAGCGGAACTGGTCCGTCGGAAGACGCAACTCGAGCGCGTTCTGGTCAGTCATTTTTCATCACTCCAAGGCAGAAGGTGGTCCCCGCTACCGTCATGCACCACCTCGTGACGCCCGCTCTTGCGAGAATCAGGTTGTGCGGGGTCCAACGTGAGTACGCATGTACGCGGAGTCAAGCGGTTTCAGGATTACCGACAAGACGTTGGCGCCGACAACCGCATAGCCTTTACAATTTACTTTAGCATCGTCGCCAAATTCCCACAGGCCCAATCCACGAAACGCTGCACCTTGACGAGGTTGGCGTGCTGCTGCGGATAGACGACATGGTAGCCGAGCGGCGACGGCATCCGGATCGAGAATGGCTCCACCAGGCGCCCGGCCGCGATGTCGTTGCGCACCACCGCGCTACGTCCGAGTGCGACCCCGAGACCCTCGATCGCGGTCTGGTACGACGGATAGAGCAGGTCGCACACGATCTCCCCGGCAAAGGTGAGATCGTCCACTCCCGCCTTGCGCTGCCAGAGCGGCCAGTCGTCGCGAAGGACCAGCGGCGAGGTCGTCCTGATGATGAAGTGGTGTCGCAGATCGGAAGGCCTCAGGAGCGCCGTCGGTCCTGCGAGAAGGCTGGGGCTGCAGACGGGGAAGATCTCCTCGTTCGTGATCCGGTGGGCCGCGAAGCCCGGCCAGTCGGCGTCCATGCCGTACTGGATCGAGACGTCGTAATCGTCCGGTCGCACCTGCGCATAAGGCATCAGCGTCCTGACCTTCAGCCGGATCGCGGGATTGCTCCGCATGAAGTCGCCTAGGGCGGGCAGCAGGCACTTGATGGCAAACGTGCCCAGGCAAGCGATCGTCAGAACGTCACGCTGACGGCGGCCTATCGCGCGGTCGGCCGCGACCTGCAGCTCGGTGATCGCCGAGCGCGCCGGGCCGAGATACTCAATGCCAGCCTCCGTCAAGCGGATGTCGTTACCGACGCGGTGGAAGAAGCGTGCTCCGATCAGCTCCTCCAAGTTGCGGATCTGGTGGCTGATCGCGCTCTGCGTCAGGTTCAACTCGATCGCTGCACGCGTGAAGCTGAGGTGACGAGCGGCCGCCTCGAAGGCCCGCAGCCCCGCCATGGATGGAAGTCGGCTCTGCATATGCCAGCGTAGTCCCGGGTGACAGCGGGCTTCAATAGCTCATGAAGAACTCTAATGACCCGCTGAAATCCTTTCGTTTGTGGGACACGTACCCGACCGGCAAATCCTTCTGACAAGGTGACGCCCAGCGCGCCGCGCCGTCGGAGAGAGGGATGTTCGAGGAAGGTACGGCCGTCGCCGCAGACGGCACGAAACTGTTCTACACGCGGCACGGTCGCGGACCTGCGCACATCGTCTTGACCCATTCGCTGGGGATGACCGGTGAGTTCTGGCGACCCGTCTTGGATCGGTTGCGCGACGACGAAATAACGGTTCTGACCTGGGATTGTCGCGGGCACGGCCGATCGGATAAACCGGCGGGTCCGTACTCCGTCGAGCAGTTCGCGGACGACTTGAACGCGGTGCTCGACGCGGCCGGCTGGCCCGACGCCGTTGTCGCCGGAGCGTCCATGGGCGGTTGCGTGACCCTCGCGTTCGCCATCCGCCACTCTAAACGCGTCACCGCGCTCGGGCTCTTCGACACTACCGCCACTTATGGCGCCACTGCGCCAGCGGACTGGGCGGAGCGAGCCAGTAAGGCCGCCAGCGAGGGACTCGCCTCCCTCACCTCGTTCCAGCAGACGCGCTGGTTCAGCGACGACTTCCGGGCGCAACACCCCGATGTCGTGGAGGCATGCGTCGAGGTGTTCCGCGCCAATGATGTCGGCGCGTTCGAAGATACCTGCCGTATGCTCGGAGCGGTTGACCTCACGAGCGGGCTTTCCACCATCCACGTGCCGACCACGATCCTGGTCGGGGAGGAGGACTATGCGACCCCTCCGGCGATGGCCGAAGTGATGCATACGGGCATCCCCGGCTCCACGCTCGAGGTCATTTCCGGCGCCCGCCATCTCACACCCATCGAGTGCCCCGAGGTCGTCGCATCGCGCCTCCTCGCGCTCGCGCAAGGAGACGTCGCGTGAAGTTCACTGGAGAATTCACGATCCCCGCACCTCGGGCCGAGGTCTTCGAACGCCTCAACGACCCTCATTTCTTCTCCTCCTGCCTGGAGGGGATCAGCGAACTCACCGAGATCGACGGCGAGCACTACACCGCCACGCTCGAGACCAGGATCGCCTACATCAAGTTTCGCTTCGCCGTCGCGGTGGCCCTCGTCGAGCGAGTGGCGCCGGAGAAGGTGGTAGCCAGGGTCGAGGGCACCCCCAAAGGAGTCGTCGGGAGGCTCACCGCCACTGCCGAGGCGCACCTGGGTGAAGCCGACGAAGGTCGAGAGACGCTCGTGACCTACGAGATGGACGTCGCGCTCGCCGGCAAGCTCGGCAGTCTCGGGCAGCCCGTCCTCAAGTCCAAGGCGAAGGAGATGGAGCGCGGCTTCGTCAAGAACGTGAATGCGGCCTTCGCGGCGGAGCATGCCTCCTGATGCTCGATTTCGAACTCAGGAGGCCGACCTCGCTCGAGGACGCGCTGGCCATGCTGGACACGGACGACCCCTCGGTGCGACCCTGGTCCGGCGGCACGGCGCTCATGCTGATGATGAAGTCCGGCGTGTTCGAGCCTTCGGTGCTGGTGGACCTCACCGGCGTCGAGGAGGAACACGCATCCATTCGGCGGCTGGAGGATGGCGGCACCAGCATTGGTGCGCTGGCAACGCTCGCGTCCCTCCAGTTCGATCCGCATCTCGCGAGTGAGGCCCCCGTGCTTGGTCAGGCCTTGCCGCGTCTTGCCAATGTCCGCGTCCGCAACGTGGCTCGCGTCGGCGGATGTCTCGCCCATGGCGATCCCCACATGGATCTGCCGCCCATCCTCGCCTGCCTGCGCGGGCTGGTGGTCGCACGCAAGGCGGATGGCGAACGGCGGATAGCCGTCGAGCAGCTGTTCGCCGGCTATTACGAGACGGTCCTCGATCCGGGTGAGATCATCACTGCCGTGGAACTGCCGACCCAGACCGGCTGGGATAGCGTCTACCGCAAGACCACCGTCAGGACGCACCACGACTGGCCGACCGTCGGGGTGGCGATTTCGCTGCGGCGAGAGGCCGGTCTCATAGTCGAGTCCAGGGTGATCGTGTCTGCGGCCACCGAGAAGCTGACGAGGCTTGAGGCTGTCGAGAATCTGCTCGCGGGTCAGCCGAGCAACGCCGCCCTGTTCACTCGGGCAGGCAGAACCGCCGCCGAGCTCGTCGAGACCATCGACGATGCGCAGGGCTCAGCCTCGTACAAGAGGGTTCTCGTCGGCGTGGAGGTACGCCGCGCCCTATCACAGATCCTGGAGGAGGGAAGCGGATCGTGAGCGTCGAGACGATGAACCGCAACGAAGGGAAGAACCAGCCCGAGGTTGGCCGGGACGTGCCGCGCCTCGAGTCACGTCGCAAGGTCACCGGTCGCGCGGACTACGTTCACAACCTTAGCGTGCCGGGCATGCTGCACGCCAAGGTGTTCCGTTCCACCGTGCCGCATGGACGCATCCTGTCGATCGACACCTCCGAGGCGCTTGACGCTCCGGGCGTGCACTATGTCCTCACCGGGGAGGACATCAGGGCGATGTTCCCGCATCCCTACTATGGACCTGCCTTCCACGATCAGCCGGTCCTCGCCCTCGACAAGGTGCGATATGTCGGGGAGCCGGTGGCAGTGGTCCTTGCCGAGGATCCGTTCGCAGCCGCCGACGCTGTGCAGATGATCGTGGCGGACTACGAGGAGCTGGAGCCGGTATACGACGAGGTCGAGGCGGTGACCTCGCCGGTGGTGGTCCACGACGTCCTAAAGCCCGCCGGCACCTTTCCCGACCTGAAGCACTTGCACGGCAAGCGCGACACCAACGTCGCCTTGGACTACCAGCTTCGTCGCGGTGACTGCGATGCCGCGTTCTCCGCCGCAGCGCACGTCTTCGAGCACGAATTCCGATCGCAGCCGGTCATGCACGTGCCGCTCGAGCCGATGGTGTCGCTGGCGGTCCCCGACCACGACCGGCTGACGATCCATACCGCATCCCAGAGCCCCAGCTTCGTGCGGATGGAGATCGCGCGCCTGCTCGGCTGGCCCGAGAACCGGGTCCGCGTGATGGTGCCACATCTCGGCGGCGGCTTTGGCGCCAAGCTCTACATCAAGCTCGAGGCCCTCGTCGCCTGCGCGGCGCTCATCGCGCGTGCTCCGGTCAAGCTGTCGCTGACGATGGAGGAGCAGTTCTACACGATCACCAAGCACGCCAGCACCTTCCGCATCAAGACGGGCGTGGATGCGGATGGGCGCATCACTGCGCGGCGCTGCGAGGTCTACTGGAACGGTGGGGCATATGCCGACATCGGGCCGCGCGTGACCCAGAAGTCGGGCTTCACCGCGCCGGGACCGTACGACATCGAGAACGTGTCGATCGACAGCTACGCGCTCTACACAAACCGTCCGCCAGCGGGGGCGCTACGCGGCTTCGGCATCCCCCAGCTCGTCTGGGCCTACGAGAGCCAGGCGGATATCATCGCGCGCGAGCTCGGACAGGATCCGGTCGAGTTCCGCCGCCGCAACCTGCTCCGCAACGGGCGTCCGCAGGCGACCGGGACGATCATGGAGAGCGCGGCCATCCACGAGGTGCTCGAGACGGTCGTCGAGCGGTTGGAGTGGGCAAAGCCGTTCGATCGGGGCAGCGGCCCGGTGCGACGCGGGCGGGCGATCGCCATCGGCTTCAAGGCGTCGATCGCGCCTACGACCTCGGTCGCCATCGTGACGGTGGCCGCGGACGGCAGCGCCTCGCTCTCCATCTCCACCGTGGACATGGGCCAGGGATCGGACACGGCGATGGCGCAGATCGTCGCGGAGACGCTCGGGATCCCGACTGAGGAGGTCACCGTGGTCCATCCGGACACCGACACCACCCCCTACGACATGGCGACGCTTGGCTCCCGCTCCACGTTCCACACCGGCAACGCGGTGAAGCGCGCGGCGGAGGACGCGCGCGAACGGTTGGCGCGGCTTGCGGAGGAGGCCGGAATGCCGGCCCAGGACAGCTACGCTCCGGCCGAGGTGTTCCGGAAGCGCTATGGCATGCAGGCCGGCACCGTAACCGGCACCGGCAGCTACATCCCTGAGTACAGGTCACCGGACGAGGATGGGCAGTCACCGAAGGTCACCCCCTACTGGATGATAGGCGCGACCGGGGTGGAGCTCGAGGTCGATACGGAGACGGGCCACGTGCACGTGACGCGTATGGTCAATGCGGTCGACTGCGGCACGCCGCTGAACCCAAAGATCGTGGAGGCCCAGATCTCCGGCGCGGCGATCATGCAGTTCGGCTTCACCATGAGCGAGGAAATGCACTTCGACGCGGGGCAGGTAACCAACGCCTCCTTCGCCGACTACAAGATCCCGGGCATCCACGACATCCCGCCGCTCATGGACGAGTACATCGTCGACGCGGTGCAGAGCGGGGGCCCGTTCGGCGCGAAGGGGGTTGGCGAGAGTGCGACGTTCGGGGTCTCGCCCTCGATCGCGGGCGCCATTGAGGATGCCGTCGGCGTGCGGCTCACCGAACTCCCGCTCACGCCCGAGAAGGTGCTGCGTGCGATCCGCGCGGCCGCCGGCGACCCACTCGAGGACTGACATGAGACAGCACATCAGCTTCAACCTGAACGGACGCCCTGTGTCCATGGACGTGGGGGCGCATGAGGACGCCGTCGACGTGCTGCGCCGGCGCAACCTCTTCGGTGCGCGGGAGAGCTGCGGTCAAGGCCTGTGCGGCTGCTGCACGATCAAGGTCGACGGCGTGCCCGTGTCGGGCTGCCTGACGCTCGGGCTCAAGCTGGACGGCGCGGAGGTCGAAACCGTCGAAGGTCTCGAGCGCGAGGGCGTCCTCGACATCGTGCAGCAGGCCTTCATCGATGCGGGCGCCTTCCAGTGCGGCTTCTGCACGCCCGGCTTTGTGATGATGGCGAGCGACCTTCTGGCGAGGGTCGAAGCCCCAACCGACGAGCAGATCAAGGATCACCTAGCGGGCAACCTGTGCCGGTGCGCCGCCTACCCGGAGATCATCGCCGCCGTGCGGGCGGCTGCGGAGAAGCGAAGCGCACACGCGCAAGTCTGAGAACAAGTAAGCGCCGGCGAACGGCGCACTCAAGAGAGGAGAAGGGTGGATGACCACGAGAGCAGTGCCGGCACGCGACGCCGAAGGTCCCTGGTATCATGCGCTTGACCGCAAGCAGTGGAACACGCTGATCGCGTCCAACCTCGGCTGGCTCTTCGACGGCTTCGAGAACTACGCCCTCATCCTCACCGTCGCGCCGGCGCTCAGCCAGCTGCTGCCTAGGACGGAACTGGCGGACCTGCCGTTCTACATCGGCTCGGTCATCGCCATAAACCTCCTTGGTTGGGCCATCGGCGGCCTGCTCGGCGGGGTGCTGGCCGACTACATCGGGCGCAAGCGCATGATGATGTACGCCATCATCGGCTACTCGGTCGCCACCGGCCTTTCGGCCTTCGCATTCTCGTGGTGGTCGTTCGCGGCACTGCGGTTCATCGTTGGCGTCACGGTGGGCTCCGAGTGGGCAACCGGCAGCTCGATGATGGCGGAGCTGTGGCCCGACCGCGCTCGCGGCAAGGGCGCCGGATTGATGCAATGCGGGCTCGGCATCGGCTTCTTCCTCGCATCGCTTGTCTGGCTGTTCGTGGCGCCGCTGGGGAACGACGCCTGGCGCTACATGTACCTGCTCGGCGTCCTGCCCGCGCTCATCACGCTGTGGATCCGGCGAGCCATCCCGGAGTCCGAGCTCTGGGAGGCGGCGATGGCGCGGCGCGCGGAGGCGAAAGCCCGCGAGAACGCCGGACGCACGCTGAGCCACGAGGACCAGCAGCTCACCAAATTCACGCTCGTGGACCTGTTCACGGATCGCGCCGCTCGTCGCGTGACGGTGCTCGCCCTGTTCATGTCGCTTGCCACGACGGTCGGCTTCTGGAGCATCTCGACCTGGGTGCCGCAGTTCGTAGGATCGCTCGCCACGGCGGAGGGTCTGCAAGCGGCTCGTTGGGCGAGCTTCGCCGGCATGGCCTACACTGCCGGCTCCATAACGGGCTACGTCGCCTTCGGCTTCCTGGCCGACGCGCTGGGTCGGAAGCCGGTGACATTCGCCTTCTTCCTGATCGCCCTGCTGCTCACCCCGGTACTCTTCTTCGGCACCAAGGACCTGACCTGGCTCCTGGCTCTAGCGTTCCTGAACGCCATCTTCTCGAACGGGCAGTACACGTGGATGCCGGTGTGGCTTCCGGAGCTCTTCCCCACCCGCATGCGCGGCACGGCGCTGGCGGTGATCTTCAACCTTCCCCGCTTCATCGCCTTCGCTGGCCCGCTGCTCGCCGGCACCCTGATCGTCACCTTTGGCGGCTTCGGCTGGGCAGCCGTCGTGCTCTCGTCGATCTACGTCGTCGGCATGATCGCCACGCCGTTCCTACCGGAGACCCGCGGCAAGCCGCTTCCGCTCTGATCCTTCCACTGGAGTAAGGCCATGAACCGCTTCGTTCTTGCCGCTTCGGCGGCCACCGTCCCGCTCGTCCTGGCGCAACCCGCGAGTGCGCAGCAGCTCCCTGCCGGACCGCCGCCGGTCGAGCAGGATCCGGCCCTTGGCGGCAAGGGGGTGCGACCCGACCAGCAGCAGACCACCGCCACGCCGACGCCGCCGGGACCGGTCGCCCGCTGGCAGGCGTCGAACGGGATCGGCAAGACATTGAGGTCGCTGCGCCAGGACGGGGTCACGCTGACGCTCAACTACATCACCGACACCGCCACCAACGTCGCCGGCGGCGTTCGCAAGGACATAGCGAACACGCATGGTGCCGACGTCGGGATTGACCTGGATCTGGAGAAGCTAGCCGGCATCGGCGGGACGAAGGTCCACATCCAGGCGGCGCAATTCGGGGGCGTGGGCCTGCAGCAGATCGCCATCGGCAACTCCATCAGCCCGCAGCAGTCCTGGCGGCCGGTTAGAGAGGCGTTCCTGTCGCAGCTTAACGTCGAACACGACGCAGGTCGGGTGAACGTGCTCGCCGGGCGGATGGCGCTGAACACCTACTTCTTCAATTCGCCGATAAACTGCGCCTTTCAGTCGGTGACAATGTGCCTGACCACATACGGCCCGATCCAGACGCAGGGAATCACTGGCTTTCCCTACACCAGCTGGGGTCTGAAGGGACGGCTGGCGCTCACCAGCCGCCTCTACGTGCAGACGGGCGTGTTCGACTACAATCCCGCCATCGCGGTCCAGGGCAAAAACGGGCTCGACTTCAGCTTCTTCAAGGGACCTGGCGTGATGATCCCGGTCGAGGTCGGCTACCAAACCACGTTCAAGGATGAGCCGCTGCCGGGCCGCTATAAACTCGGCGCCTACGTCAACACGGATGGCGGCACTAGCCCGTACTTCGACGCGAACGGCGGATCCTCGATCCTGACGGGACGGCCGCGCGCGTTGCAGGGCGGCACGCGCGTGGGCCTATACGCACTCGTGGACCAGACGGTGGCGGCATCGAAGGGCGGCGCACGCAACACCGCCGTCTTCGGCCGCATGTTCGTGAACGCGGGCACTGCCACCTCGATCGACTGGTCCGGCTTCATCGGCGTGCTTCAGACGGGCACATTCGCCGGTCGCGACCGCGACACCATCGGCGCCTTCGTCTCCAACACGCGGTTCAGCGACGAGCAGGTCGCCTTCTGGCGCGACAGGCGGACCCGCTTCGGCGGGTCGGGCGCGCCCGCGCGCAATGAGATCATCGGCGAGTTGAACTACGGCTTCGTGCCGCTCGCGGGCGTGCGGCTGATCCCCAACATCCAGTACATCATCAACCCCGATCCGACCTTCGCCCCTACGAGGACGCGAAGGATACCGGACGCGCTCGTGCTCGGTCTACGGGTCGATCTGCGCGCCCAGGACCTGTTCGGCGGCACCCGGTGAAAACGAGGACCAATGACATGACCATCAAGGCGCTCGCATTCGACATCTTCGGCACCATCGTCGACTGGCGGAGCAGCATCGCTCGTGAGGTCGACCGCTTCCTGGCCGAAATTGGTCGAGAAGACGTGGACTCGTTCGTCTTCGCCCGCGCCTGGCGGGATTTCTATCAACCACGCATGGCCGACTGCCGCTCCGGTGCGCGGCCGTACACGCCGCTGGAGGAGTTGATCGCCGAAGCGCTCGACGAGACGCTCGCGGCCAACGGCATCGCACCCGAAGGTCTGGGACTAGGACGGCGTATCCATTTTGTTCATGCGTGGCGCCGGCTCGATCCATGGCCGGACGTGGTGGAGGGCCTGTGCCTGCTGCAGGCGCGCTTTCCGCTGGTCGCTTTGTCGAACGGGAACCTGGCGCTGACGATGCACCTCGCTCGGCACGGAGGCTATCGGTGGGACGCGATCCTCGGTGCGGAGGTCGCCCAGACGTACAAGCCGCTGCCGCGGCCCTATGATCAGGCGGTGGACATGCTGAGCATTCGACCCGAGGAACTCTGCCTGGTGGCCGCGCACGAGGACGACCTCCGCGCGGCTCGGATGCGGGGCCTCTCGACCGCGTACCTGCACCGGCCGCTGGAGTTCGGTCCCGACGAGATCCACCTTCCGGAAGGCGACTGGAGCTACTCGGCCGACAACCTCCGCTCCCTTTCCGAGGAGCTCTCGGGGCAGGGCTGATGCACACGACGCAGGATGACTGCGAGTTGCGTCTGGCGGCGACCCAGCTACTCTCAGCCAGGAACGGCGCGCTTGCAGTTCTCAGGGAGCTGGAGGAGATCGCCTCGCTGGCGGACCTTCACCTCACGCATCTCCTGATCCTCATCCTCGTGGCAGATGGGAAAGTCCGCCGTGCCAGTGAGATGGCAAGGTCGCTGGATCTCGACTCCGGTGCGATATCGCGCGCATTGGAGAAGCTGGAGATCACCGGTCTCATCGAACGAAGCAGGTCGACGCTTGATCGACGGATCATAGAGATCTCCCTCTCTGCCGCCGGACGATCGGCGGTCACGCGTTCTGTGTCCGGCGTCCAGCGCTTCACGGTCCCTCCTCCGCAAGAAGCCGCGGCCCCGGCCCCTCCAGGGCCATACGATCGTCGGGATTCCGCAAGGGACACTGGTCGAGGGACAGGCAGCCGCAGCCAATGCAGGAGTCCAGCTGATCCCGGAGCTGCATCAGGCTTCTGATGCGCTCGTCCAGCAGCGTTCGCCACGCAGCGGTAAGCCGCCGCCAGTCCGCGGCGGTCGGTGCGCGATCCGCGGGGATCTCGTCGAGATACCGCTTGATCGTCGAAAGCGTGATGCCTGCCCGCTGCGCGACACGGATCACGGCGATCCGCCGCAGGATCGATCGGGCGTAGCGTCGTTGGTTGCCCGACGTCCGCCAGCCCTGGATGAGGCCCTTATCCTCGTAGAAGCGGATCGCGGACACGGCGACCCCGCTGCGCCGGGCGAGTTCGCCAACGGAGAGGTGCGAGGCGACTTGCACGAGGAAGCGTTAAACCGCTTGCGCGACAAGCCGGCGGATCACGACCGTTCGGCCAGATGGATCGCTTCCGCGACGGCCGATGGGTGCATTCCAAGCGAAGCCAGGCGATCAGACAGCTCTTTGACTTCGCTCGGGCGACGTCGGACGACCGTGCAAACCAGGAGCCGAAGCGTCTCGAGCCGCTCGCTGGCCAGACTCTGGACGCCCCGCTGCCCAGTCATCGCGTGCAGGAACGAGAGCAGTCGAATCCGCCATCCGCTCCCATCGTGTGCGCCCCGCCACCAGAAGCTCGAGGCATCCCTCCGCCCGATGGCGATCACCACCATCTCCTCACGGGTCAACCGTTCACCGCTCCACGCGACCCCGAACTGCGGCAACGCCCCGAGCGGCGCCGGGGCGAGCTCCTCGTGATCACTCATCAGCAGGTTCAAGGGAGAGATCGCGTTCACGCCGGGACGAGCTCGCTGATGCGCCTGCTAGCAACGTCGTAGCCGTCGCGTCGCGCTTCGGGGTGGAGGGCCTGCCAGTCGGCGGCGACCACGTGCAGGTCCACGATCCCGAGAAGGGCCAACGCCACGCGGACATGGGAGTCCGCGAAGTTGCCCGCCTCCGCGCCGGTCGTGCCGTAATCGCCGCCACGGCTTGTCACGACATACGCCCGCTTGCCGGTGACCAGCCCGTGGGCGTTGCCATCGCGATCATACCGGAAGGTCCGACCGGGGATCGAGACGTTGTCGATCCACGTCTTGAGGACGGACGGGAAGCCGAAGTTGTACATGGGAGCGCCGATCACCAGCACGTCAGCCCAGTCGAGTTGCTCGATCATTTCGGCGGAGATCGCGACCGCCGCGGCCTCCTCCGCCGAGCGGTCCAATTCGGGCTTGCGAACACCGGCGAGCAGGGCGGCGCCGACGTGAGGTGGCGCTTCCGCGGCGAGATCGCGTTGGATCACCGCTGCGCCGGGGTGGGCGCGTGCGATCTGCACGATCAGCTCCGTGCTCAGGCGTCGCGAGATGGACACCTCAGCGGGCCGCGGGCTGGAATGAAGTGCGAGTATGCGCAGCATGGACTATCTCCGGACAGGCGAGTGGAGGCGCGGCCGATGACCGGATCGCTCCCGATCCATCCGGCGGCCGAGCAAGAGCAGGGCTCCAAGAAGAAGGCATGGGGCGAGCGACGCCTCGACCTCGGCCGTGAGGAACGCGACGCAGGCGGCGAGTGCCGCCGCCGCCGCGCCGACCATGACCCCCACCGGCCTGGTACGGCTCCGCACCAGGAGCATGGCGCCGACCGCCTCCAGCGTGATCGTGGCCTCGCCGAGCCAGGCGTGTGCGGCAGCACGGAAGACGGCATGCGCGACGAGCCCGATCGCCAATGCCAGCGACCAGAGCCTTGTCCACGCCACCCGCCTCACCGGCGGCCGCCCTGGGCGATCATCGTCGGCTCCTCGGGCGACCACCCCCCGCCGAGAGCCCGGAAGAGGAGGACGAGCGAGGATGCCACCTGTCGGTTCTGCTCGGTCAGCGCCAGCCGCGCCCGCACCAGCTCGGACTGAGCGACGATCACGTCGACGTAGGCGATGGACCCTGCCTTGTACCTCAGGTCCGCCAAGCGGAACGCCTGGTCGGACCGCTCCACGGCGATCCGCAGCTCGCCCTGTCGACGCAGGCCTGCGCCATACGCGCTCAGAGCCTGCTCCGTCTCCTTCATCGCCGTCAGGACGGTGCCGTCGAAGGTCGCGAGCGCCGCCTCGGTCCTAGCCTCGGACTGACGGATGCGCGCCCGTGCCGCACCGTTGTTGGGAAACGCGAAGGATAGCAGCGGGCCCAGCCCGAAGATGAAGCCTCGACTCTGACTGATCCCCTCGCCACCGGCTTGCGCGACCGATGCTCCGAGGCTGATCCGCGGGTAGAGGTCCGCGCTTGCCACTCCGATCCGAGCGGTGGCCGCGGCGAGGCGGCGCTCGGCCTCGGCGACGTCGGGTCGCCGCTTCAGCAGCCCGGCGACATCGCCGATGGGAATGGGTCGGTGCGGGCCGGGGGGAGACCCGCACCGGGCGGCGGCTTCCGGTACTTGGGCAGGGGGGAGACCCAGAAGCGCCGCCAACTCGTAGAGCGCCGACTGGCGCGCATCTTCGAAAGGAGCCAGCGCCGCACGCGCCTCGGCCAACTGGCCTTCGGCACGTGCGACGTCGAGCCTGGCGGCGGAACCAGCGCGCTCCTGCTGCCCGATGATCCGCGCGCTGTCCGCCGTCAGGTCGATCGATGACCTCACCACCGTGATCGCGTCGGACGCGGTACAGGCGGAGAGATATGCATCCGTGACGGCCGCGACGATCCGGACGCGCACGGCTGCGCGTGCGAACGCCGCAGCCTCGGCATCCGCTCGCGCAGCCTCGACGGTCCGTGATACGCGGCCGAACAGATCCACCTCGTAGGCGAGCTGGAACGAGCCCAACCCGCTGAACCGGTTGCCGGGCAGGTAGAGGGGCGGCTGCGTACGACCGTAGGTCCCCTGGCCGTTGATGGTCGTTTGCGGAAGGCGCGCGTTGCGTGCCTCTCCAACGACCGCCTCTGCGGCCCTGAGGTTCGCCAAGGCGACGCGGAGGTCGGTGTTGGCGGCCAGGGCCCGCTCGATCAGCGCGTCCAGGGCCGGATCCTCGTAGGTGCGCCACCAGTCGGGACCCGGCCCCTCGTCCGCCGTCGAACCCGGAAGGGGAGTGACGAGCGCGGTCTGCGACGCAGTGGGCGCAGCGGGGCGAACGTAGTTCGGACCGGTCGTGCACGCCGACGTCGCGAGCAGCAGGAAGGAAAGCATCGTCTTGCGCATGGGTCAGGCCTCCACGGCCGCAGGCGTCATTGCGCCCTGTGTGGTGTCTTCTCCGGCGTGCACGCGATGATCGCGGGCCAGGAGCGTGTAGAAGGTGGGCAGGACGAAGAGGGTGAAGAGGGTTCCGATGAGCATCCCCATCACCACCACGATCCCGATGGCGAAACGGCTGGCCGCACCCGCACCGCCTGCGAACAGCAGCGGCACGAGGCCGGCGACCATCGCCGCGGTCGTCATCAGCACCGGGCGCATGCGCACCCGCGCTGCCTCGACGATCGCGTGCGCCCGATCCTTGCCTTCGAGCCGCTGCACGTCGTTGGCGAAGGCGACCATCAGGATGCCGTGCTTCGAGATCAGCCCGATGAGGGTCACGAGCCCGATCTGCGTGTAGATGTTGAGGGTCGTGAACCCGAGGTAGAGCGGCAGCAGCGCCCCGCAGACGGCCAGCGGCACGGTGACGAGGATCACCAGCGGATCGCGGAAGCTCTCATACTGCGCAGCCAGGACCAGAAAGATCACGATCAGCGCGAACGCGAAGGACACTGTGAGGCGGTTGCCCTCCTGCACATACTGCCGGCTGTCCGCGAGCCAGTCGACGGTGACGCCGGGACTGAGCGGCTGCGCCTGCATGAACTCCACCGCCTGACCCATGGTCACGCCCGGGGCGAGCACACCCGACAAGGTCGCGGCGTTCATCTGGTTGAACTGGGGCAGCCGGTTCGCGCTCGGCTTCACGTCGACGCTGATGACGGTCGACAACGGGATCATCTGTCCCGAGCGCGACCGCACATAGTAGCGGCCCAGGTTCTCCGGGGTCAGCCGGTCCTGCTGGCGGACCTGCGGCACGACGTCGTAGGAACGATCGTGGAAGTTGAAGCGGTTGACGTAGTTCTCGCCGACCAGGGTCGCGAGCGTGTCCGCCACCGACTGCATGGTGACGCCGACCTCACCCGCCTTCGCGGCGTCGATCCGGATCCGCGCCGAGCGGCTGTCGAACGCGAGATCGCTGTCGACGAAGACGAACAGCCCGCTCTTCCACGCCGCGCCCTTCAGCGCCTCCATGTCCTGGAAGATCGCGCTGAAGTCGTTCGGCGAGCGCAGCACCATCTGGAAGGGCAGACCCGCACTGGCCGCCGGCAGAGCCGCGGGCTGGAACGGCGTCACGCTGGCGTCGTGGACGCTGTTCGCCCCGCCGTACAACTGACCCTGGACCTCGGTCGCGGAGCGACCGCGCTCCTCCCATTCCTTGAGGATGACCCCGCCGAACCCCTGGTTCTGCCCGTCGATGCCGTTGTTGAAGAAGCTACCCGCATACTCCGGCAGCGCCTTGAACAGGCCTTGCACGGTGTCGGAGACCCGATCGGTGTAGTTGATGCTGGCGTATTGGGGAGCGCGGGTGGCTGTGAAGACGTAACCCTGGTCCTCCTGTGGAGCGAGCTCGCGCTGCGCACCGAGGAACAGCACTACGGTGCCGCCGAGCATGGCGACCGACACCAGGAGGACGATAGGCCGCATCGCCAACGTGCGGGTCAGCATGCCGGCGTATCCGCCGGATACCCGGTCGAAGAAGTGCTCGACCTTCTTGGCGAACTGACCCTCCGCGACCTTCCGGTTCAAGAGCTTTGCGCTCATCATCGGCGACAGCGTCAGCGCGATGACACCCGACACGAACACCGATCCGGCGAGGGTGAAGGCGAATTCACGAAACAGGCTGCCGGTCAGCCCTCCCATAAGCCCGATCGGCGCGTAGACCGCCGCGAGGGTGATCGTCATCGCCACCACCGGACCGACGATCTCTCGCGCGCCCTGGATGGCGGCGTCGAAGGGCGAGGCGCCTTCCTCGATGTGCCGATGGATGTTCTCCACCACCACGATCGCGTCGTCGACGACCAGTCCGATCGCCAGCACCATCGCAAGCAGCGTCAGGAGATTGAGCGAGAAGCCGAAGGCCAGCATCAGAGCGGCCGTCCCCACGAGCGACAGCGGGATCGTCACGACCGGGATGATCACGGCGCGGACCGAACCCAGGAACAGGAAGATCACCACGATCACGATGACGATCGCTTCGACGAGCGTGTGCTCGACCTCCTCGATCGAGGCGTTCACGAAGTGCGCGACGTCGAACTTGCTGTTCACCGCCACCCCGGGAGGCGCCGCCTTCTGGATCTGGGGCAGGAGCGCGTTGGCGCCCTTGACGATCTCGAGCGGGTTGCCCTCGGGAGTGGGGGTCAGGGCGATCATCACGGCGCGATCGCCGTCCGACCACGCGGAGCTATTGTAGTCCTGCCCGCCGATCTCGACGGTCGCGACGTCGCGCAGCCGTACCAGACCGTCGGCGCCCGTCTTCACCACCATGTCCCGGAAGTCGTCGAGGCTGCGAAGGTCGGTGGAAGCGGTGATATTCGTGACCGTCAGGCCGCCCTTGAGCTGCCCGGGTGCTGCCTGGACGTTGTTCGAGCGGAGCGCCGTGGCGATGTCGGACGCGGTCAGGTTGCGGGCCGCGAGCTTAACCGGATCGATCCACACGCGCATGGCAAGCGGGCTGCCGCCGGAGATGTCCGCCGAGGCGACGCCCGGGATCGAGGTGAACAGCGGCTGCGCGACGCGGGTCACGAAGTCCCGGAGCTGCGACGGTGTGTAGCGATCGCCGCGGAAGGCGATGTACTGGACCGCCGAGGCGCCGTCCGTGATCTTCGAGATGACCGGGTCGAAGGCGCCCTGCGGCAAGCGGTACTTGACCTGCTGCACCTTCGCGAGGACCTCGGTGAGCGCGCGGTCGGCGTCCGCGTTCAGCACCAGCTTGGCCTTTACCTGGCTGCGGCCCATCGTGGAAGTCGACGTCAGGTATTCGATGCCGCTCGCGGTCGCGATCGACTGCGCGATCGGCTGGGTGACGAAACCCTGCATGACCTCCTGGGTCGCCCCGGGAAACGCCGTGTCGACGGTGATCGTCGCGCTCTGGAGGTTGGGATACTGACGCACCGGCAGACCGAACAGCGCCGTCAGACCGATGAGTAGGATGAGGAGGCTGACGACGATCGCGAGGATCGGCCGACGGATGAAGAGATCGGTGAATGCCATCGTTCGTTCCTCAGCGAGCCGCGTTCTTGGGGGCGGCCGGCCGCTCGTTGACCACCTTCACGGCGCCTCCAGGCTGCAGACGGAGCTGGCCGGTGGTCACGACCACGTCGCCGGACTTCAGACCCGTCTCGACGATGGTGCGGTCGCCGATCTCGCTTCCGACGGTGACGGGCAGCAGCGCGGCCTTCCCGCCGCGCACGACGTACACGCTGTCACCGGAAGCCGAGGTCTGGATCGCGGTGGAGGGCACCAGGATCGCGTCGGCGCGCGCGCCCTGCGCTACGCCCACCGTGACGTATAGGCCGGGCCGAAGCATCGCGCCGGGGTTCGGCATGGTGGCCTGGACCGAGATGTTGCGGGTGTCGCCGCCCACCAGCGGCTCCACCGCGTTGATTGTCGCAGTGAAGTCGCGCCCCGGCGCAGCGTCGCTGCGGACCGCCACGGAGCCGCCGACCCTGAGCCTCGACAGCTCCTGCTGCGGCACGCTGAAGTTCACGTAGAGGCGATCGAGCGCGGTCAGCGTCGCCAGTGGGTCGCCGGCGTTCACGTACTGGCCCGGGTTTACGCGACGAATGCCGATCCGCCCTCCGAACGGAGCGCGTACAGTCTTCTGCGCGATGCGGGCGTCCAGCTGCTGGATCGCGGCACGCGCCTGCGCGAGCTCAGCCTCCCGCTGCTGGAGCAGCTCCCGCGGCTCGGCGCCGGTCGGCGCCAGCTCGCGCGAGCGTTGGTATTGGATCTGTGCGAACCGCGCCCTGGCCTGCGCGGCAGCCCGGTCGGCGCGTTCCGGAGCGTCGAAGAGCTGCAGGAGCTCCGCTCCCTGTCCGACCTGCTGTCCCGCCTCGAACCGGATGGCGGTCACCCGCCCCGGCACCTCGGGAGCAAGCGTGACCTCGCGCACGGCCTGCAGCGTGCCCGTCGCCTCGATAGCCTGCGGAAGCGTTTCGGTCCGGACCGTGGCCGTGCTCACCTCGACGGGCGGCGGCGCATAGGCGACCGCGGATGCCGAACTGCGGATGCTGCGCCAGAGGAAGACGCCACCGAACACCAGAGCGAGGGCGATCACCGCGATGACAAGCGGCCCCCGCGCTCGGGCGTTCTCAATTGTATTTGTCGTGGTGTTCATGTCGGCTCCGCTCGCGGGGCTTCGCGACCCCTTTCGCGAAGGGCTCGCTGAGGAGCCGACGCCGTGAATAGAACCTCAAGTATAGATTAGGTCAAGAAGTTTTTTGGGGTCATGCGGCCGAGCAGCGCTAGGCCGAGCAAGACCGCCGCCGGAGCGACGGCGTGGGCGTACTCTGAATTAAGCAGCAGCGTCGCAATAGCCGCCCCCATCACGATCGCGCCAACGAGGCAGCCGACCCGCCGCGTGAGCCGCCGCACCATCAGCGCAACGGTGACGAGCTCCAAGGCGCCGGTGACGTAGTTGAAACCGGGAGGGTATCCCCACCTGGCATAGTCCTCTATCATCATCGGCGCACCTGCCAGATTCCCGATCGCACCCGCCAGGAACACGCCCCCGAGCGCCAGCGCGAACAGGTTCTCGCGTCTCCTCTTCGTCAATCTCATCATCTTCTCCGAGGAAGGTCGGCGCTTTGGCGTTGGCGTTGACCCTATGCAGCAGCGACGCTAGACCTTCACTTATATTGAGGAATCTACACCATGGGTGCAGTGACTGCGACCGGACAACTGACCGTGGGCGAACTCGCCCGCCGCAGCGGCGTGGCGGTCTCGACCATCCACTTCTACGAGACGAAGGGCCTGATCGAAGGCTGGCGCACCTCGGGGAACCAGCGACGCTACGCGCGCTCCGTGCTGCGTCGTGTGGCCGTCATTCGCATCGCCCAGAGGGCGGGCATCCCCCTCACGACGATCAAGGACTACCTCGACCAGATCCCGACCGACCGCCCGCTCAACGCCGCCGACTGGCGGCAGCTGACCAAATCCTGGCAGGCTCTGCTCGACGAGCGGATCGAAAGCCTCATGCAGCTGCGCAACCAGTTCGATCGGTGCATCGGCTGCGGCTGCCTGTCCCTGGCGGACTGCCCGTTGCGGAACCCCGAGGACAGGCTGGCAGCCGAGGGTGCTGGCCCCCGGCTGCTGGTCCGCCCCGAAGAGCAGGCCGTCTGAACGAGGTAGTCGACGACCGAGGCTTCAGTCCGCGTCGTAGCGGCGACCCGCCTCGTCCCAGTTCACCACGTCCCACCACGCCTTCAGATACCCAGGGCGGTCGTTCTGGTAGGTGAGATAGTAGGCGTGCTCCCACACGTCGTTGCCGAGGATCGGCACGCCCCTGTCGGCCACGTCGTCCATCAGGGGATTGTCCTGGTTCGGCGTCGAGGTGACCTTCAGCGACCCGCTCGCGTCCTTGATCACCCAGGCCCAGCCGGAGCCGAATTGACCGGCGCCTTTGGTGTTGAAGTCCTCCTTGAGCTTGTCGAGCCCCCCGTACGCCTCGATGGCCGCCGCCAATCCACCCGACGGCGCGCTGGCGCCCTTCGGCGCCATGATGCGCCAGAAGAAGTCGTGGTTCCAGAAACCACCACCGTTGTTGCGGACCAGAGGCGGCTGCGTCGAGACGACTGCAAGGATCTCCTCGATCGTCTTGTCCTGAAGTTCGGGATCGGCGGCGACGCCCTCATTGATCTTCGCGGTATAGGCCGCATGGTGCTTGTCGTGATGGACGGTCATCGTCTCGCGGGAGATCACCGGCTCGAGTGCATCATAGCCATAGGGTAGCGGCGGCAGTTCGAAGGCCATTGTCGTTCCTTTCTTTGTGACCGCCAGCAGATAGTCTCTCAACCTTGGTTGAGGTCAAGCGCTCATCCGCGCAGACGTTCTGCGCAAAAAGACAATCTGTAAAACAGCGAAGTCAGCCCTTGACCTAAACGTAGCTTGAGGAACTATCCGCCTGCCCCGCTGGCCATACGGCCGATGACGAAGGCGGAGCGAGGTGAAACGTCCACGACCAGGATCGAGCGGGCACGGGCTCCGCCCGGACGGCGGCATGCCGCGCGTCATCTTGAGCAGGCGATCACTGGAGGCCGACGGTTCAATTGTCCGGGACGAGCCCGGCGGCTCCCATCTGCTGGCGATTACGCTGGATGCGACCGACGCGACGCTTGAGGGACAGATCGATGGACGAGGGTGGCGGTCGGACGAGGGCACCGACCGTGTCACCTTCACACCTGCGGGCGTCGTTCGGACAATCACGATGGCTTCGGGTCGTTACGACTCGCTCCTCGTCGAACTTCCGGCGGCATTGGTTCAGAGGGTCTGCCGTACCAATCGCCGAACGGCCTGGCGTTCCGCCAGCAGTGAGCACAATGCGAAGCTCGCCCTCGCCGCGAGGTGGTACGCCGAGCAGGCATGCGAAGATGCGGAGGAGGACGCGCTCCTCGTGAGGCTGCTCGCGCGCACGGTGGCGCGCAATTTCAGCACCATCCGCTTCCGTGCGGACGATGCTTGGCTTGCTCCGTCAACGCTGAGCCGCATCGCCAGGCTTGCGACTGCTAATCACCGTGCCTGCCTGCCAGCCCTCGCGCAGGAGGCGGGCCTCTCGGTCTCCGCGTTCTCGCGGGCGTTCCGCGGCGCAATTGGCCTCACTGCCGGCGACTGGCTGATAGAACGCCGGATCACGGCAGCCGAGCGGATGCTCATCGAAACGGATCTTCCGCTGACGGAGGTGGCCCGGAGCGTCGGGATCAGAGCGGCGTCCCACTTCAGTCAGACGTTCCTCGCCCGGCGGGGCATGCCGCCAAGCGAGTTCAGGAGGCGTGCGCGCGGGCAGACGGTTCGCGTAAGCGGCTCCAGCACGCCGGGCGAGTACCGCCGATTGGGCAGGTGATGGTTGTCGTGGCCGTATGGTCACGAACAAGGCGCCGATGCTACAGTCGGCCGGAGACCAGCAAATCCGCGGGTCGAGCGGAGTGGCTGTGACTGACCGATTCGAAGACCTGCGCACGTTCGTGACCGTAATCTCCTGCGGAGGCGTCAACGCCGCCGCGGCGGAACTCGGCATCGCGAAATCGGCGGTGAGCAGGAGGCTGTCCGAACTGGAGGAGCGGTTGGGCGCCAGCCTGGTCGAGCGATCCACACGCCGGTTCGAACCCACCGCTCTCGGGCTAGAGTATTACAAGCGGGCCGGCGACATACTTGCCTCGCTCGAGCAGCTGGATGCGGCGATCGCCGCCGCGCCGAATGGCGGCGCGACGCTGACCATCTCCGCGGCGCAGCCCGTCGTCACCCACGTCCTCCTGCCCGCCCTCGCGAGCACGGCCTTTCTGGAAGCCACCTCATCCCTCCGCCTCAAGATCGTCCCGCGCCAGTCCGGCGTCGCTGGTGACGCGGACATGATCGTCTCGGAGGAACCCGTCTCCGGTTGGGAGAGCCGTCCGCTTCTGTCGACCGTGCTCAAGGTTTGCGGATCGCCCGCCTACCTGGCCGGCCGTCCCTCCATCACCGACCCGTCCGCCTTCCACGGCCATGTCTCAATCGCATGGGACGGCACCACCGACTGGCGGCTGCGTGACCGGGCACGCAAGGCGCCGGCCGCGGCGTTGACGACCGCCACCGTCATCGAGGCTAAGGCCGCAGCGCTCGCAGGGTTCGGCCTGGCGCAACTACCCGACTTCCTCGTGGCCGAGGAGATGCGAGACGGAAGCCTGGTCGCCGTGCTGCAGGACCTGGAACCGCCCGCCACACAGCTTCGCGTCTTCTACGCCGCGGATGCGGAGCTGTCGACGCGACAGGCCGTGGACGCACTCAGCGCTCAGGCGGTCTAGCAGCCGCGCAACTTACTTGCGCGACAGATCGGAGGTAAACGACAGAGGAAAGGGGCTTCCGGATAGCATCCGGAGAAGGAAAAGAGTTGGATAACACTTATAGTTTCGCAGCCGTGCGAGGTGTGCAGGCCCGCCGGGCCTTTTACGTCGCCATGGTTCCCCTCAAGGTCATCGAACGCCTCTTCCGCTTCGACGAGGAAGACCTGCCCGTCGAGCTGCGGGCGCAACGGGACCTCAACCGCGCGCGCATACCCGCGATCGCGCGATACATCACCGACAACGCGGACGAGTACGTCCTTTCGGCGCTCTCCGCTTCGATTGACGGCGCGTTCCGCTTCGAGCCGCTTCCAGGCCAGCGCTCGATCGGCACGCTGCTGATCGACATGACGGCCGTCATCCTGATCAACGACGGACAGCATCGACGCGCCGGCATCGTGGAGGCGCTGAGGGAGCGCCCGTCGCTCGGCGACGAGACGATCGCCGTCACCCTCTTCCCGGACGAGGGGCTCGAACGGTCGCAGCAGATGTTCGTCGACCTCAATCAGCATGGCGTGAAGCCGGCCAGGTCGCTCCGCCTGTTCTACGACGGGCGCGACGATGTGGCGCGTCTCACCCGCGCCGTGGCCGATGCCATCCCGCTCTTCCGGGAGTTCACGGACTTCAGCCGCTCCAACCTTCCCGCGGGATCGCGCAAGCTGTTCGCCTTCAGCAACCTCCACACGGCTACCAAGACGCTCGTCAGCGACGCGCGGCTCTCGGCGACCGCGGAGGACCCCGCCGGCGTGGTCGCGTTCTGGGAGGCCGTCATCGAGAACATGCCCGACTGGCAGGCGGTGGGACGGCGCGAGGTGTCCGCAGCTGACCTACGCCGCGAAACCGTCCATGCCCACGGGATCGCGCTCGAGGCGATCGCTATCGCGGGAGCCCGCATGATCGACCTCGATCCCACGGGATGGCGCGAGGCCCTGACGGCGCTTCGTCGGGTAGATTGGTCGAGAACGAACAAGAGGCTGTGGGAGGGACGCGCGCTCCTCAACGGACGCGTGAACCGGTCCCGTACTAGCGTGCTGCTCACGGCCGAGCTCATTTCCCGCGCGGTTCCCCAACAAAGGCCCTGACGCCTTTCCGCGAATCGGCTAGAATCGGATCAAGGCTGGTGCATATGAAGAACATCGTACGAGAAGACGGCGCTGCGCGCATGAAGCGCATCCATGACGACATACGTGAAATCTATCTGGCGGACGCTCGTCCCTGGGTCGTGGGCTACTCCGGGGGCAAGGATTCCACCACCGCGCTCCAGCTGATCTGGTCCGCCATCTCCGAACTGGACAAGGAGCGCCGGACGAAGCCGATCTACGTCATCAGTTCCGACACCCTGGTGGAGACGCCCGTCGTCTCCAACTACATTGACGTATCCCTGAAGCGGATCGCCCAGGCGGCGGTCGAGCAGGACATGCCGGTCATCACCCACAAGGTGATGCCCGAGGTGGACAAGAGCTTCTGGGTAAACCTGATCGGCCGTGGCTATCCCGCACCGTCGCGACGCTTTCGCTGGTGCACCGAACGCCTCAAGATCGAACCGGCGAACGACTTCATCCGAAGCCGGGTCGCCGAGTTCGGCGAAGTCGTCATGGTGCTCGGCGTTCGCAGGCAGGAGTCCGCCACCCGCGCGCAGGTCATGTCGCTGCACAGCATCGAGGGTTCGCGGCTCTCCAAGCATTCGTCTCTGCTGAACGCGTTCGTGTACGCGCCGATCGCAGACTTCTCGACCGACGACGTATGGACCTACCTGCTTCAGCACGCCTCGCCCTGGGGTAACGACAACCGCGACCTCGTGGCGATGTACCGCAACGCGGCATCGGGCGAGTGTCCACTTGTGGTGGATACGTCCACCCCGTCGTGCGGCAACTCGCGCTTCGGCTGCTGGGTCTGCACCGTCGTTGAGCGTGACAAGGCCATGGAGGCCATGATCGACTCCGGCGAGGATTGGCTGACGCCGCTCCTGGAGTTCCGCGACATGCTCGCCGAAACTCAGGACCCGAAACGCAAGCTCGAATTCCGCGACCACCGCCGCCGGACCGGCGGCGTCTCGTTCATCGGCGACACTGACCGCGTCATGCCGGGACCCTACACGATGGACTTCCGCCGGACGCTGCTGCGACGGCTGCTGGAGACGCAGCGGGCGGTAGCCGCCGAGGCGCCTCCTGGTGAGGCCCCGATCCTGATTCATCCGAACGAGCTGCAGGAGATCCGTCGGCTCTGGCGGACCGAGCGTGGCGACTGGGAGGACTCGGTGCCGCGGATCGTTCGTGAGACGCTGGGGCGCGACGCGAAATACATAGAACCCGATTGGGTGTCCGAAGACGCTGTTGCGTTCACGGCGGAAGACGGGGAGCTCCTGAATGGGCTCTGCGAGGAAGCAGACGTGCCGGTCGAGCTGGTGATGCGTCTCCTCGACATCGAGCGCGGATCGCATGGGCTGAAGCGGCGGCATGGCGTCCACACCCGCATCGAGGACGCCTTCCGACTGGAATGGCGGGATCACGACGCAGTGGTGGCGGAGCGACGGCTGGCCATTGGAATGACCGCGGCGAACGACGCGGCCATCGTCGATGACGACGAGCTCGAGCTCCCCTTCGATCCTGACGGGGAAGTCTCGCGATGATCCTCCGGACGATCGAGATCGAGAATTTCGGGCTGTACGCAGGTCGTCAGACGCTGGACCTCGTACCGCGGCGGGGGACCTCCCGGCCGACGCCGGTCATCCTGTTCGGCGGACGCAACGGCGCCGGCAAGACGACGCTCCTGGAGGCGGTCAGGCTCGCCCTGTACGGCAAGCTGGCACTCGGCCATCGCGTTGGACAGGCCGAGTACGAGGAGCATCTGCTGGCCCGCATGCACGTCGGTGCGGGCGGGCATGTCGCCGGATCCGCATCCGTCGGCATGGAGTTCGACTATGCCGAAGCGGGAAGGATCCATCGCTACCGCGTGATCCGCCGCTGGACCGCCAAGGGCAAGAAGGCCGTGGAGACGCTGATCCTGGAGAAGGACGGCCGCCCCGTGGACTCCGTGCCCCGAGAGGAATGGCACCACTTCCTGCAGGAACTGATTCCGCCCGGCGTGTCTCAGCTCTTCTTCTTCGACGGCGAGAAGATCGCGGAGATCGCGCGAGACGACGTCGACGACGGCCTGGCGGACGCCGTCCGCGGCCTGCTCGGCATCGAGATGGTAGGTCGCCTCCGTACCGATCTCGGCCTTTTCATGGCACGGCGGGAGAACAAGGAGGGGGCCGCCGCCGCGAGCCGGCTCAAGACCGTCATCGACGAGCTGGACCACACCGACCGGATGGTCGCGGACATGCAGGAGGTCGTAGCCGAGCTGACCTCCCGGCGCATGGGTCAGGTGCGGGCCGCCGCGAACCTGCGCCAGCGCTTCGCCGCGGAAGGCGGGGACGCGGCGAGCCAGCGAGCAAAGTTCGAGGCCACTCGGGACGAAGCGCGTCACCAGCTCGCCCGCCGAGAAACCGAGCTGCGCGAGCTTGCGGGCGGGCTTCTCCCGTTCGCTATGGCGCCCAAGACCGTCCAACGACTGACGGCGGCGCTCTCGCGATCAGCCGGCACCGGAGCGGCGGAGGCAGCTGTGCTCCGCGAACGATTGCTGGCATGGCGCGGGACGGGCGATCCGCCACGCTCCGCGCAGTGGAAGGAGGGTCACTGGCGCGATCTAGACGCATTCCTGGCGGCAGAGGGCTACGCACCCAGCTCAGGCGACGAGCCTCTATCCGACCTGGGTGCGAACGAGCGCGCAAGCCTCCTCCACCATCTGCGCGAGGTGCGCGAGACCACCGTCGCGCGCTCCGCGCTGATCGCGTCCGAGATGGATCGGCTTGGCGGCAGGCTGCGCGACGCCGAAGCCAACCTGGTGAGGGCGTCCGGTCAAGGCGCCGCCCTCATCGGTCAGGAGATCGGGCTGGCGGACAGCCAGGTTTCGGCGACCGAGGCCGAGCTTAAGGCACGTGAGGAGGAGCTAAAGGGACTGGAATTCAAGCGCACCACGCTTCGCCGTGAGCGTGAACGACTTCTCAAAGCCCAGGCCGAAGCGCAAGCTACTCAAGGCCGGACCGCATTGGCCGGCCGCATCGGGCAGGTCCTCGAACGCTACGAGGAGCGGCTGCTGGAGTCGAAGCTGGCGACCCTGCAGGCCGAATTCGTCCGCCGCTTCAACCATCTCGCCCGCAAAGGCGGCTTCGTCGCCGACGCGCGCATCGACAGGAACACCTTCGCCACCACCCTCATCGACCAGGACGGACGCGAAATCGCCAAGTCGGCGCTCTCGGCGGGCGAGAAGCAGGTCTACGCGATCGCCATGCTGTGGGCGCTGGCACATACCAGCGGCCGTGCCCTGCCGATGATCATCGACACGCCTCTCGCGCGTCTGGACTCGGAGCACCGCCGGACCTTCGTGGAGCGGTACCTGCCAGAGGCGAGCCACCAGGTCATCGTCCTCTCGACGGACACCGAAGTCGACGATCCGCTGCTACGCCGCCTGCGTCCGGCCGTGAGCCACACCTATCGGCTCGACTACGATCCCGAGCGGCGCGCCACCTCGGCGCACCGGGGCTACTTCGGAGATGAGGAGGCAGCCGATGCGGTTCACCAAAATTAAGATCTCGGCGGATGCCGAGAGCAGGCTCCGCTCCGTCCGCCAGAAGACGGGCCTGACGCCGAACCTTCTGTGCCGGATGGCGACCATGCTTTCCCTTGAAGAAGGACCGGTCGGACCGGGCACGGTCACCGACGAGGGTGGGCGCGAGATGAACGCATACACCCTGACCGGCGAACACCACGCGCTGATCACGGCGATGATCCGGCTCGTCGAGGAGGAGGCGGAGGGTCATCGACTGCCCGATGAGGAGCTTCTCCTCCGCTTCCGCGCGCACATCCACCGCGGAGTGGGCACGCTCTCGGTGCGGGCCAAGTCGCCAGCCGACCTGGCGAGGCTGGCTGTAGCCGCATGACGATCGACGCTCCGCTCTATCTCGACCACAACGCCACGACACCCGTCGACCCGCGGGTGCTCGATGCAATGCTGCCCTTCTTCACGGAGGTCTTCGGCAACGCCTCCAGCGTGGAGCACGTGCACGGCAACCGGGCACAGGCAGCCGTGGCGAAGGCACGCGGTCAGGTGGCCGCACATCTGGGCGCGCGTGAGAACGAGATCGTCTTCACGGGGAGCTGCACAGAGGCCAGCAACATGGCCGTCCTCGGCGCGGCACGAGCCCGGCCCGAACGCAGGCACGTCGTGACCTCGGCGGTCGAGCATCCCGCGGTGATGGAGCCGATGCGCCAGCTAGCGCGGGAGGGATACGACCTCAGTATCGTCGGGGTGGACGAGTACGGCCGAGTCGACCCGGGGGCGGTCGCCGCTGCGATCCGAGACGACACGGCGCTCGTGTCCATCATGGGCGCCAACAACGAGGTGGGCACCACCCAGCCGCTCGCCGAGATCGGTGCCCTCTGCGAGGCACGCGGCACGCTGTTCCATGCCGACCTCGCCCAGGTGCTGGCGCATCGACGCGTGGACGTCCAGGCCGAGCACATTCACCTCGCGAGCGTCTCCGGGCACAAGGCCTATGGGCCGAAGGGCGTCGGCGCTCTTTACGTACGGTCGCGATCCCCGCGCGCGAAGCTCGCACAGACGATCTGGGGCGGCGGTCAAGAGAAGGGCTTGCGGTCGGGAACCCTCGCGGTCCCCCTGATCGTGGGGCTCGGTCAGGCGCTGGAGATCGCAGGGCGCGAAGGCGCGCGCGACAGCGAGCGCCTCTCGATCATGTGCCGCGCCTTCGTCTCGAAGGTCATGGATGCTCTCCCAGGGGTCAGGTACAACGGGCATCCGACGCATCGCATCCCTGGCAACGTCTCCTTGTCGATCGACGGCATCGAGCCGCTGGCCCTGATACACCGGCTCAATCCCGTCGCCAGCTTCTCCGCCTCCAGCGCCTGCGCCACCGACAAGGTCACGACCAGCGACGTGCTGCTGGCGATGTTCGGCGACGCTCCTCGAGCGCGTCAGGCATTCCGCGTTTCCCCCGGAAGAGGCACCGACGCACGATCGCTGGAGCGTTTCGCCGACCAGCTCATCGAGACTACCAGGGACCTAGCCCGCCTCGCCGCCTGAAGCGTTGGGTCCGCAGCATCGTGCCCTACTATCTTGGATTACGCGCCGGTTGATCGCGCGAAGTTCATCCGGTTCGGCTTTCAAAGGGGGCCGTCTGCCGAACGCGCCCGGTCCGTCCACTGATCAGCTCAGCATTTCGCTCTGTACGCATCAGGGATGACGAACACCTCGTCGGCACGGCCATAAACAAGCGTGTTCTGCCGACCTGCTTACAGCTGCGCATCGCGGGCCTGCCGAACAAGCCGCCACCAAGGGAGCAACTCCTCCAGTTCGTCGTCGAAAGGGAAGGGGCGTCGCTGAAGACCGGTCCCGAACAGATCCGTGTGAATGCTCGAAAGCAGCCAGCCGTAACGGTCGACCTTCGCCGCCTCCTCCACCGCCTGCAGCAGCGTCTCTGGCGTGGCAACGCGTAGCACCGATTCCAGCTGCGCTATGGAGGCGAAGGTCACCGGGCGGCGGTCGCCCACAACGATCCCGGGATCCATGTCTCCGGCAATCACCTCCGCCCGCACCATGACCTTCTCGATCATGCCGGGTCTCGCGACGAACCAGTCGTCGAGCGAGAGCAGTAACCCCCTCACGTCGTTAGACAGCGCCCTGCCCGTAAGTCCCCGGCGGCAATGCGAGAAGAAGCGCCATATCTGCGCGACCCCCTTGGCCATCTCCTCGTAACCTCGCTCGCCGGATGGATCTTCGCTGAAGCGTGCATTGAAGCTCATCCTGGTTGCCTTGCACTCGATGATCAGGCGCAGCGAATCGTCAGCCTCCGTGAGCAGGATGTCCGGCGAGGCGATGTCCTCGCCCGCGGCCCGGTAGCTGAACTCACGCTCGAACGGCATCTGCGGCAGCATCGCCCCAAGCAAGCGGAGGACGTAGGCCTCGAAGCGGCGGCCGTAATCCGCGCGGACCGCGCCGCCGCCGCCGACGACATCGTAGAAGAGACCTGACGTGACCCTGCTGACGATCAGGTCCGGTAGCGGCGCTCGCATGCGGCGGCCGCGGGGACCAAACGTGATGCATGGAAACTGTCTGAGGACGCTGGGCTTGTAGGCCGTAGCGTCACCCTCCGCCCGAGCACCCGGCGCGATCTCCACCACGTGAGAGATCGGCCGCGCGATCCTGGCGAGAACCGCCTGGAGCCGCTCCGGCGCTACTCCGAGCGCCTGGAACACCTTGAGATCCGAACCCGGCCGCATAACGGGATCAAGAAGGAAGCCAGCCATCAGCCCGTAGCCCACGAATGTCATGTCAGCGACGGTCAACTTGTGCTCCTCCGCCAGATACCTGGCCGAGTCCCCCTGACCGTAGACGGAAACGCTGCGGTAGAACTCCGCGGTCGTGGTGAAGCCCCGCTGCCATTCGAACTGGCGCGCGCTGATGCGGCCGAGCTCCTGCATGATGGGCAACTGGGCCCGGCGAGCCGCGTACTCCGCGCCTTCCAGCCTACGCAGCAGGTTCACCAGCGCGGTGACGGAGGGCCAACCCTTGGCGTCGAAGGTCGTGTACCTGCTCCGCCGCGGCGTGGTGAGCAGCTCGTTGGCGAGCGTCTCGAGCTCCCAAGGATAAACCGCGTGTGGCCCCACGATGCCCTCCGTCGCAGCGCCGGCGGGAACGCCGCGGAAGAACGGGAGAGCCTTATCGCTGCGTCCGGTCTGCAAGGCGTTGACCGCCCAGATCAGCGCCATGAAAGCCTCATGATCGGCATGCGCCAATACGTCGGCCAAAAGCTGGCGAACGTGCGCCGCTGACTCCTCGGTCAGATCATCCGTCATGACTTCGAGGCGTATAGGCGGCAGCCGTCCTCCTCAACTCGTCATGAAAGCGTATTCCGCATAGTTGCCGACGAACCGAGCCTCCTCACCCTCGTGAGGGCAGCTGCGTTGTCGCGTTTTCGGCGGAAATCAGGTTCCTACTGGAACGAGTCCTTTGCAAGCCGTTGACAACGCTCACCGAGCACGGCCTTCTCCGGCGGGCGGCTCGAGACAGCCGCCCGGGGGAAGCATGCGGCCAGTTCTCACAACCACTACCCGCGCCCACACGCGCCACTTCCGGTCCAAATTCAACGGGCCGGTGCGTTGATGGCGGACGACAAGAAGACGGTCTGGGACAAGGAGGCGGAACACCGCCAGTTCATCCAGCACACGGACGGCATCAAGCTGCACCGCGAGGACTTCGTACTCTATCCCCACCTCTGGCAGCGCTACGGCAAGGGCCGAGGCCTCAAGTGGAAGACGATCCCTTTCGATCGCTCCAAGCGTCCGGAAGTTCCAAAGACCCAGGGCCTGTACGCCTTCGTCGTGCATCCTTCTGTGTCGGACCTGCCGCCCAGCGCTTGGCTGTTCTACATCGGCGAGGTTGGGGCGACCGCGTCCAAGGCGCGGACGTTCTGGAAGCGCTACGACGAGTACCTCGGCGAGCTCGACCGGACCACCCGCCCGAAGCTCTCCATGCTGCTGGAGCGCTACAGGGGTCACGTTCACTTCTACTACTGCGAGCTGGATCCGACGACGGTCGATCTGAAGGCCGTCGAGGCGGAGTTGATCACGGCAGCGTGGCCCTATGCCAACATCAAGGACTTCCATGTCCAATACGGACAAGTGAGGCGCGCATTCTCATGAACAAACCTCCGATGAACCTCCCCGCGCTCTTCGCTCAGATGGGCGATTGGAAGTACTACAGCACTATCATGCGACTGGGGGATGTCGCCGACCGGGTCGGCTTCGCCGATCAGATCAACGAGGTTCGTCCCGGCCGTCAGCTGTCGGACCTCATCCAGCGCGCGCTCACGGAAGGCCGCGCCGCTGAGATCGGCGGCTATCTGACCGCCAACGAGGACCGGTTCTTCAACTCGCTCGTCGTGGCGGTCTACGGTGGCGATCCCGAATGGCTGGAGTTCGAGATCGGCGCGAACCAAGTGAACCCACTGGCCGGAGGCGTTCCGGAATGGGCGGCGAACGCCTTCGGTTTCCTCCACTTATCTGGCGAGGAGACGCTCTTCGCCATCGACGGGCAGCATCGCCTCGCAGGCATCTCGAGCGCACTCGCACGGGACGCGTCGTTGGCCGATGAGCGCATCAGCGTCGTGGTCGTCGCGCACAAGACCTCTGACGAGGGACGTCGCCGCACGCGCAAGCTGTTCACCACGCTCAACCGGTCGGCGATACCCGTCAACAAGTCCGAGATCATCGCCCTGGACGAGTCGGATGCGTCGGCGATCATCACCCGGCGCTTGGTCGAGGAACACCCCTACTTCTCGGGTGGTCAGGTGCTCGCGAAGTACGGTGCCGCCAACCTCCCGGCAAGCGACGGCGAGCACTTCGTCACCATCATCAAGCTCTACGATCTCGTGAGCTATGTCCTGGGGTACATCGTCAACAGCCTGGATCGCGAGCGGAGGACGAGGCTGCGATACGTAAGACCATCCGATGCCGTGCTGGACACTTACTACACGCGAACGGCCCAGTTCTTCGAGACGTTCGCGAACGCGATGCCCGAGCTGAAAGAGTACTTCTTGGCCAAGGGCGATGCCGCGAAGGCGATTGTCCAGCGTGAGAGGCATGCGCAGAACAACGTGCTGTTCCGAGCCGTCGGCGTAGAGATCTTCGTGCGATTGATTTACCAGATCAAGGAGGAGGACGAGGTGAGTTGGCGCTCAGCCATCAAGAAGGTTGCCGCTCTTCCACGCCGCTTCACCGATGTGCCGTATCGTGACGTGATCTACGACACGTCCGGCGAAAGGCTCATCCTGGGCCGCACGAGGCTTACGATATCCCTCCTGTCATACATGCTGGGCTACGAACCCGGCGATAAGGACGATCTGCGACGGAAGTACGCCGAGGCTCTCGAACAGGAAGTCTCAGGAACCCGCCTGCCACGGCGCATCAAGACCGCCTGAGACGGAGCGTCGACGATGGAAGCGTCAAGGCATCTCTTCATCGTCGGCGCCGGTTTTTCGTTCAACGCGGGCCTGCCGCTCGCCAGCAACTTCACCGAGGCGCTGCTCGACCCCAAGGCGAAGCTGACGCCCGGCTACACGAGCCACACGCTAAACGAAGTGATACGCGCCTTCATCGACGACGCGTTCGGGAACGGCGTCGCGGTACCGGCGATCGATTGGCCCGAGCTTGAGGACGTCTTCACGACGATCGACCTGGCCGCGAACACCGGACACCATCTCGGCCCCAAGTATCCGGCGTCCACGCTGCGGACCATTCGTCGTTCACTCATCGTCCGGTTCATGCGGATGCTCAGGACCGCCTACGACGACGGCGCCCGGCGCAAGAGCGCCGAATGGCAGCTGCTGCAGGATTTGCTGGGCTCCGTGGATCTCGGCAGCGGCGCCTTCCTGAGCCTCAACTGGGACACCGTCATCGAGAGCGGCCTGGCGAGGCTTCAGCGGGTCACATCGATCGACTACGCCTGCGGCGCGCTGCCGGCGAAGATAGAGCGCTCAGGGATACAGGTACGACGGGTCGCGCCATCGGCGACCATGGCACGTATCCTGAAGCCGCATGGCTCGATCAACTGGATGTACTGCGACTGCTGCAGCCGCATGTACTGGTTCGCGCATGAGGCGATCGAAAAGGTCGCAAGCCGTCTCTTCAAGGACAGCGACAAGGCTGTCGTGAAGGCCCTCACCGGGATCGAGATGCGCAATGCGTTCACCTCGTCTCCCTGCCCCGAGTGCAAGGCGGAGGCGCTCGGCACGCGGTTCGCCACGTTCAGCTACCGCAAGGCTCTCGAGTTCCCGATGCACATCGCCACGTGGAGGGAGGCGGAGCGCCAACTGCGGGAGGCCGAAGACTGGATCTTCATCGGCTACTCGCTCCCGCCAGCGGATTACGAGTTCAAGTTCCTACTGAAACGCGTCCAGCTCTCCCGCACTAAGCCGCCTCGGATAACGCTCGTGACCAGCGGCGGGCCAGCATCACCTACCGCAAAGGCCTACCGCAAGTTTTTCGGGGCGTCGGCCATCAGGGACAGCGACATGTTCGTGAACGGCTTGAACCTTGCAAGCCTCGATCACCTCAGGAAGGTGCGGGCGCTGACATGACACGGAACGCATCGAGACTTCGCGGGAGCGCGCGGTGAAGCATTCCGGCGAGACGACCTTCGCCTCATGGCGGAGCTACTGGGACTTCGAGCGATCGGTCCGCAGGGAGCTGCGTTACATCCACTCGGAGGAGACGCAGGACTTCCTCGACGCCGTCCTCGCGAGCAGCCGCGGTCGGGAGGTCGACCTGCCTGCCGGCCGGACCTTCTGGCGGGCGCAGCTCGGCAACGACTGGCGCAGAACCGGAGACGAGCCTACCGACGAGGAGGTACCGTGCGCGCATCCCCGCGCGCGGATGACACCGCTTCCGGATCGCGCAAGCGATGGTCGGGCGAACCCCCGCGGCATCCCCTGCCTATATCTCGCTACGTCCAAGGAGACCGCGATGTCCGAGGTCCGGCCATGGATAGGCTCGTACGTCTCCGTCGGCCAGTTCAGGACGACGCGGCCGCTCGCCATCGTGAATTGCACCGCGGAGCGTCCGACCACGCCGCTGCACCTCGAGGAGCCGGACGCATCGGGACGTTCCGAAGCCGTCTGGGCGCACATAGACCGCGCGTTCGCTGAACCGACCACACGTTCGGACGATGCCGCCGACTACGTTCCGACACAGATCATCGCAGAGCTGTTCAAGCGCGCCGGACTGGACGGCATCGCCTATCGCAGCAACTTCGGCGGCGGCTTCAATCTCGCGCTCTTCGATCTCGCCGGCGCCGAGTTGGTCAATTGCGGGCTCTTCGAGGTCGACGCCATGCAGCCGAGCTTCAAGGAGGCGGACCAGTTCTACTTCATCTCCGACATGTCGCGGGGCTGACGCTCACACGACGACGAAAGGGTCTTGAGCTCAACCTTGGTTGAGCCAGTAGAGGAGTGTTCGGTCCCTTTCCGGAGAGAGAAAATGCCGAACCTTCTCGACGCCGCGCAGCCGTCCGGCGGCGCACTCGCCCATCAGGACGTGCAACTGGTGATCATACACGACGCTACCGGCGGGCCTGCGGAGAAGCTGGCCCAGGCCGTGGCGGACGGCGTTGAAAGCGCCGGAGCGCAAGCGCTGATCCGCAGCGCGGCTCCGAGCCTCACGCGGTCCAGTCCGGAAGCCGTTCCACCTGACGCGCTGTGGAACTGGCCGAGCGTCACCTTGGGCGACCTCGAGCGAGGCGACGGGGTCGTCATCGTGACCACCACCAGCTTCGGCCGGATCTCCTCCTCGATGGCGGGAGTGCTCGACGAGGCGATCGACAACCTCGTATCCGGAGAGCTGTCCGGACTCGTCGGGAGCGCCATCGTCTGCCCGGGCGACCATCCTGGCGGTGAGGTCGGGACCTACCTTTCCGTGATTGGCAATCTGATGCAGCTGGGAATGGTAGTTGCCGGCAAACCTAAGGCCACTGGAGCCGACGACATGGCTGACAAGCATGATATGGGTGCGACGCCGTCTCCCGGGCACGACCTGGAGGAAGCCTACCGGCAAGGGGCGGCGGTGGCCAAGATTGCGGTCAAGCTCGCGAGGTGACGGACGCTGCAGAACCGGTTGCGGCACAGGAGTCTCTGCTGCGGACTGTCGTGGCGGCATTCTACCGCCGGGTCCGCGCCGATCCCCTCCTCGGGCCGGTGTTCGAGCAGGTCGTCGAAGACTGGAGTGCGCACCAGGAACGCCTCACGGCGTTCTGGTCCGCCGCCGTCTTCAAGTCGGGCCGGTACAAGGGGCGTCCCGTACCGGCCCACATGGCGCACGGTTCGCTGCTGACGCGGCCCATGTTCGACCGGTGGCTAGAGATTTGGGCGGAAGTGACGTCTCGAATGGCACCCGAACTCGCGCCGACACTGCAGTTCAAAGCCGTCCGTATTGCCGAGAGCATACAGCTTGCCCTCTTCTTCGAAGCCGAGCTGCATGCTGGCGCCAACGGTCGAAGGCCAACTCGCCTCATGTCCGCACCGAGTGGGAAATAGTCTCAACGGATCCGCATCCGCAGCCTTCCGGACCGGCTGAGCATCAGCTTCCCTCGGCATCCAACGCGATTCCGCGGAGCAGGCCCACGGCGAACATGTTCCTCCTCAACTCCTCCAGCTCGGCGGTTCGAAATTCTGGGAACGAGAGCTGCCGAGCGCGTTCGAGCCTCTCGCGCGCCGGGTAGACGACCCGGCCTGACATTCCGTCGGCTCTCCCGAGATAGCATGGCTGATGAAGCAACCAGTCGCCGGCGCTGCCGTCACGTGCAGCGCCGGCGCACATGCCGGCATCGATGCGCGCGCCATAGCGCGTCACGACGCGATCAAATGTCTCTACCTGTCCGTCATCGAACTCGACATCGAAGCGGCGATCGTCCCGCGTCCGCACGTCCACGATCCCGCCCTGCCTGTAGTCGACCCCGGGGAAGCCCTCCAACAACCTCATCAGCCAGACGTTGTAGTTGGAGAGCTGCCGGGTGAAGGGGGTTGGCGTCATCCCGTTCAAAGTCAGACTGATGCCCTGGCGCGCGACCGCGTGGAGGTCCGCACCGTCATTGGGGACGATGATGTCGCGCGCGGCCTCCGCAATACGCAGGCTGACCCAGTAGTCGATCTCCTTGGTGACCGCCTCCCGGATCGTCAGCTGCGCCTCCAAGGCGAGGCCCTCGACCAGGCGATCCCGCTCAACCTCGGACAGATCTTCCAGCGAACTCGCAGGGAAGGCAGCCGCTGCGTGAGGTCGCAGGGCCGCCTCGATCTTCGACAGGATCGGCCGAGTGTGTGGCTGATTGTCAAGGGGCCAGTCCCCCCGTGAATTGAACTCGCCATGGAACCTGAGTTCCAGCCACCAGGCCAACTCTGAGATGATCGGACGATCGGACCTGTCGGTGCCGCCATTACCCGTGAGATCGGGCAATCTCGCCTCTTCCAAACGCTGATCGAGACTGAGACCAAGGTAGTCGTATGACGGCCACAGGTCCTCGACGTCCTTGTGATCGAAATCCGCCATCGCGTAGTGCATGCCCTCGATCACGCCGCTGTCTCCGCAGCCGGAGAGCAGTACCTTGGCCGGGGGCACGAGATGGTCGTAGATCAGCCTGTGTCCCGAGGACCAGTAGCTGTGATCGACCAGACTGAACGGGTTCGCCTCCTCTCCGAAGCCGGTGGCATCGATGAGCAGGTCCACGGCGACGGGAACGCTGCTCGTGATTCCCGAAACAGCGACGAGCTCGAGCTTGTCGCCGCAACGCCGGACGTTCTCTGGGAGAACCTCGCAGTCAAGCAGGCAACGAATCGGTAGGTCCCTCTCGTAGATCGCGAACTCGCGGAGCCACTGGGCAGCGACATCGCTCGCGCGTCCCTTGCTCCACGAGAAGATCGGCGACTTGAACGCGGGCGAGGACAAGGATGGCTCAAAGCTCGACCCAAGGAAGTTCGAGTTGAGTACCGGGGAGAGATGCCTGTGCCCCTTGTCGCGATAGCGGGGTAACAGGCGATCATCCTTCTCGAAGAGGTAGACCTCGGCTTGGGTCGTGAGACTCAGCGCAACCGCGAGCATCAATCCTGAAAAGGAGCCGCCGACCACCGCCACTACGTCTCCGGCTTTCACGCGCTTGCGACGTTCAAGAGCCCACACGAGGTTCACGCAGCGGAGCTGCTGATGGACAATCGAGATGTTCTGACGCGCAAAGCCGGAGGCCGAGAAAATTCGGTCATCAGAAGCGCTCACGGCCTCCTTCAGCATCTTGTCAGCGACGCGGTCGAGGGATCGCGAGGAGTCGAGATCAGGCTCAGGCAGATCGGATTGGGTCATGGGCGTCGCCTACGGCCGCTTCAGGCAGCCATCCAGTGCGTATCCGGTCGGAAGCCGTCCCCAACATGATCCGTCAATGAGTCGACGAGATCCGACGGCGGCCGGCATGACGCGGCAGAAAAGACCAACCCGCAGCAAGTCATCACCGCGACTTTCGGGATTTCGGCGGAAGCGACCGACAGGTCGCGGCCGGTAACCCATCGTAGCGGACACGCTCGATAGTTCTTCCGGGATCTTGATCGGTGTCGATCAGGACAGGAGGAAAAGATGAAGCATTGGGCACTCGCGCGTCAGCAGACCGGCGCCATCGTGCATGATTTCGCCCAGGAGCGCCTGCTCCGGCGTCTGCGGAGCGTGTTGAACGACCAGCCGGCGGCGAACGGAACGCCCGCCGTCGACGTACTCGCCACAGCCCTTCTCGCCGATCAGCGGACCGCCGGCGCATCGGCCGAGCAGCTGGCCTCGCTTACCGATCAGCAGCTCATGCTCTCGCACCTCTATCTCGATTACCTGCTGTCCAAGGGCGCAGGCGGACCCGTGGACCTTCCGTTCGGCACGCGGGCGGATTCGACCACTCCGGGAAGCGTGAAGATCGGCCCCCAACAGTACGTACCCGGCACCGTCGTTGATTTCGTCCCTGCGGGCACGCCGTTCGTCAAGGCGGGCGTCTGGCCGGCCCCTTACTCGTTGCGTCATCGCGTGGAAGAACGCGAGGCCCTGAACGCGCTCGGCGCCGACGGCGAGATCGACGAGATGGCGGCGGCCATCGCACGCTTGGCGCCGGAGGGGACCGCCTCCGTGCTCAGCCGTCTCGCAAGCGACTACGAAACCCTGGTCAGGATTCCGACCGGTTCCGAGCCGCTGTTCGCCACCCTCTACTGGCGCAACGGCGTCATCCGGGCCGACGTCTCGGTCAGCGGATCCCTCGACTGGTACTCGGATCAACTGGAGCTTCGAGGCACTTCGATCCGCAAGGCTCAGCGTGACCGGCTCCCCGGTCGTCCGCTCTCGGCGATCCCCGGCCTGCCGTTCAAGTGCGATGCCAGGATCAGCCACGTGGACGCGTCCCGGGGCAAGCACCTGCTCGTGACGGTCGAACTCGGGACGGAACTGGTGAACTGCGCAACGGGGACGATCTGGGCGAAGCCGGATGCTCGAAGCGAGCTTCGCTGCGCCTGACGGTGACCATCTCGAGGCCGGATCGCACGTTCGCGACGGCCTTGGGACGGCAGATGGAGTCGGTCGCACGACGACCGTGACTCACCAAGGATGACACGAAGTGGAACTGCAGGGAGGCGGGAAAAGCCTTGTCCTCGCAGCGACGCCAGGAGACGTGAAATGGACAGCAAGCGCGCAAACGGTAACTTCTCGAACCGCGAGATCATCTCGATGATCCGCAACAGGCTGGATGAGGCGGGTCACGCGGACGTGACCGTCAGCCGACTGTGGATCGATGAAGACACCGTCGGGTATCCCTTCCTCCTCCACGTGCCGGTCGGGGCGGAGCTGACCGTTCCGCTCAGGCCCAGGGAGGACATCGCCTACGCCAACGACGCGGAGGCGATCGGCAGGCATGCCGGTCATTTCGCGGCCGCGCTGATCAACCTCAAGCGAGCCGAGAAGATGCTCGGGAAGTATGCGCGCGACGTGCGTCGGGCGGCCGTGTCGGAGATCGCGGCGGCCCGCGCGGAGGGGTTGGACATCCTCCTCGAGCGCGTCGGCTTCAAGCCCACCTATGCCTACCACCTCACGCACAGCTCATGGAAGGAGGCGGCCCTCCATATCCTTGGCGAGGTGACCGTCCGGCACACGTCCTTCTATCTTCGACCGGAGACGTCCGTGCTGTGGGTCGAGGAGCCGGCCGACGTCGCGAGAGAGCTCGAGGACCTCAAGGAGGAACAACGCGGGCGGCAGGACGAGGTGGTGGAACTCGAAGCGCGCGGTTTCGATCTCGAGGTGGACGCGATCACGCTCGACCTCCTGAACGCACACGGTCTCGATGCCGCCGCCGTCCTGCGCGAAGTCTGGAAGGAGCAATGCGTCAACCTGCGTGTCGAGGATCGCGGTCGCGAGACACACCTCTCGCTCGTCAGCTTCTCGGGCAAGGTCACGGCCAGCTTCGAGCTCGAAAACGCCTATTGGAATGGCGAGCATCTCTGGTTCACGGGCGACGAACAGGCGAAGGACTACAAGCACCTGGTCGGCCAGCCACTCGGCGAGTCCGTTCGGCATCCCGTGTTCGCCTCCCGCCGCGTCGTCGACGTCGTTCATCGTCACGCCGACCACATCGTCCTCGACCTGTCGGAAAAGGTTCTGTTCGACGCGGATACCGGTCGCCTCTTCCGCGAGGAGGTGCTGGCAGCATGACCGACCGGAGCGACGAGGGGGTGCCGGGCGATGCGGCGGCAGCCAAGGATGGGACCGGAGCGGGAGCGAAGCGATGCTGCCGTGAGTCCGCTGGGTCCGGTGCAGCCCGCAACCAGCTTGAGACTTCACCGGCCGTCGACGTTTCGGACGGGGACGTCGTCGCAGCTCGGGAGCAAGCGCTCGGAGTGGTCGGACTGCCGTGGTTAGCGGCCCTGAAGGACCTTATGGGACCGACCGCATCCGGCCCGGGAACCACCCACTTCGCGTGGGGCCTGCGTGAGGATCGGCTTTCATGGGGAGACCTGAAGGTGTTCGCGGAGCGCCTGCAGCAGGACGTGGTCTTCCTGGAATTCGAGGACCCTCTCGCTGATTGCCCGCCGCGCATCTTGGTCGCCATCCGAGGCAAGAAGGTCGTCACCCTGTTCGAGGAGTGCGAGCTGTGGGTGCTCAACCATTGGACGAAGGTTGAGATCATCACGCCGAGCCGACGCTTCAAGCTCGATGATCACGGCCGGTTGAAAGGCAAGCCGAACAACCTCGATGAGATGCGTGCTCGCCGCGTGTCCCTGACACATCAGCGCTGGAAGGCGCTCGCCGCCGAGCTCGCGGCTACGGGGCTGACAGGTTGGAGGGTCATTCCAAGGGAGCTGTTCTCTCCGGCGGCTGCCACTGCCGAGGTCCTGAAGGCGCCTTAGTGGCCTTGCCCGAAAGCATATCGGCTCAGCGAAGACGTGGGTCGGCGACTAGCTCGCCATCTGGGCGCCAGAGGGCCTAGCCGGCGAGGTTCAGGGAAAAGCGAAGCGATATAAGTGGCGTTATAAAGGCTGGCTTTTCGTTCACCGAAAAGTTTCTCGCGCCCTGCCCCCGCGATCACTCGATCCCCCATCATAACAAGGAGTGCGTCGCGTGAAGATCGACGTAGCACAACTGCGACCGATGACCAAGATGAGCCGGGAGGAGAAGGCCGTGCTCGATGGCCTCGGACCGCTCGCAGCGGATCCAGGCCTCCACTATCTCGTCTACTCCGAGAGCCAGGAGATCATCGAACCGGCACTCCTGTACCTCTACGCGACGTATGGCCACGACGGGCGTCCCCCGGTGGACGAAGAGGACGCTCCAAGCCTCGCGTCGAACCGCGCCGCAGCCTATGAACTGGCCGAGTGGTTGCGCTTCCTGCTGTTCGTCAAGCGCAAGTGGGAGACGGCCGACCAGCAGCTGTTCTGCGTCTACGCCAGCCTCCTTGCGACCAGGGTCAGCTACCAGACCGGACGGAGCCGCAAGGCCGGCACCATCTCGCACAAGTTCTCTACCATCTTCGGCTTCTACCGCTGGACTAACGCCGCCCGCCTCACCGACGTCCGATGGGAGCCGAAGCAGATCAGGTCGGGATACAAGCGCGCGGGGCGCGAACGGAAGAGGCTGAGCGACGACGAAATCCGGCCCTTCTCGCCGCCAGAACTGAAGAAGCTGCTGGCGGAGCTCGGACCCCTGCCATCGCAGCGCCCTAACGGAAGCACCCGGCCCTGCCGCGACCGGCTGCTGTTCCAGACAGGACTCCTCACGGGCCTGCGCGGCGAGGAGATCTGCTACCTTCGCGCGAGGCAGATCCTGCGGCTGAAGCCCGATCTGGACCGTCCCAATGAAACCCAGGCCCTGCTGGTGACGGTCACGAAAGGGAGGAAGAAGCGCTGGGTCGCTCTCCCGAACAGCCTCATCCACGAACTCAAACTGTATATTCGGGGAGAGCGAGCGGACGCGGTCGGCAAGTTGGTCGATAAGGGCGGCGCCGACCACAACCGGCTCTTCGTCAACCTCGCCGACCACGCGAAGGCGGGTTCATCGATCACGACCAAGACGATCCACAGGCGAACCCACGCGCTCATGGTGCGCCTGGGCTTCACCGAGAAGGACGAGAAGATCGTCGATGGGGAGAAGGTCGCCTGTCTGCGCATCCTGCACAGCTTCCACGACACGCGACACACGTACGCAATCAACCTCTACCTGGCCCAGCGGTCGGCGGGCGATCCGAAGCCGTGGGAGACGGTGTCGGTGATGCTCGGACACGATCACTGGAAGACCACGGAGGAATACTACCTGCGCTCCGTGGGCCTCTTCGAGCCACAGATCGGTGTCCGTCTTTCCAACTACCTGGAGGACCTCTGATGAGCCGGCTCTCCCCTTCCGAGCAGATGTTGGCGGACCTCGCTGCCGCCGGGATCGACGAGGAAGCGCTGCTCGCCGAGACGCGGCCCGAACCGTGGCATGCTGCGGATGGCACGCTTGTACTCGACTCCTTCGGGGACGAGCGGCTTCCGCTAGATCTCGAGGTCGTGTTCCTCCGCGACGTTCCGAACATCAGATCCGCGTTCGGAGCCTACCTGGCGTTCCGCGCGAGGCAGGTGAAGGCGATCTCGATAATTCCGGAATTCGTCGCGCTGGGAAAGTTCATCGACTTCCTGGTCGACAGGAAGCTCGCACTCATCCGTCCGCGCGACATCACCGATCAGCTGTTGGACGCCTATCGCGACTGGCTCAACGACTACGAGAAGCCGCTGACGGGAAAGGGGCGCGACGAGCATGCGGCGGTCTTCTCCAGCGTCGGAGGCGGCAAGCTCGGCGTGGAGACGAAGCGCGTCTGCATGCACCACCTCCTCGAGGCGCTGCGGATGCTGCGTGTGGACTCGCGATGGTTCCTGGAGATCCGCCGCGATCTGGACCTGGTCCGCGGTGGGGACTGGGCAACGAGCGGCAGCCGCCGCACGCCGGTCACCATCCTGACGAGGCCGAGGCTCAAGCTGCTGGTCCGTCTTTGCAGGGAGGAGGTCGTCGAGGTCAGCAAGCGGCTGCGCGATGCCTGGGATGTAATCGACGGCAAGGATACGGCCGATCGCCAGACGATCGTCGATCGGGAGCTCATCCTGGAGGTCGGACGCATCCATACGCGGTTCCAGGGGAAGCCGCCTCTTCGCAAGAAACTAGCATCCGCGCTTGGTGAGGATCTTGCGCAATTCCCTCGTCTGCGAGCGCTGAAATCCTCCCAATACAACGCGGCGCTGTCGATCCTCTATCCCAGCGGACGGCTGCTCATGCCGTTCATGCTGCTGTTCGGGATCTACTACCGATACAATCGGTCTATCGTCACGACGCTGAAGGAGTCGCACTTCAGCGAGCAGCCGTCCGCGCACGGCAAGCGGCTGCGGGGCCTTCCCTTCAAGAACCGAGCGGGCAAGACGCAATACGCTTCCTGGCCGATCACCGATGACTACCACAACCCGTCGAAGATGATCGAACTGCTGCTGCTGTGGACCAGCCGGATCCGCTCGGAGGCAGCCACCGGCGAGCAAAACCACCTTTTCCTCGAGCGTTGCTTCGGAGCCCGCACGCGGAGTCTTGCCAGCAAGGACGGCTTCAATCGCGCGCTGGTGCGCTTCCTGAAGGATCACGAGGAGACGCTGAAGGTACGCTTCACCTTCCGTTCGCTCCGTCCGACGGTGATCAACCTCGTTCACCACCTCTTCGATGGCGACCTCGTCGCCACGGCCGAGGCCGGGCAGCACAACCCGCAGGTGATGATCGACCACTATCTGAGCGACGGAGCCCGCCGCATCAACGACGAGGCGCTCGTGCCCGCGATGCATCTTCGGGATCAGTGGTGGCGCAGCCACGGGATCATCGACGGGCGAGCCGACAAGCGCCGTGGCGACGTGTCGGCGGCCACACCCGGCTTCCGCTGCGAGGACCCGTACGACTCGCGGGTGCCCGGCCAGCGACCAGGCGACCCTTGCACGGCCTACGGCATGTGCGCCGTCTGCCCTCTGGGCAAGGTCGACATCTCCTCGCCGGACGCGTTCGCACTCGTCGTCAAGTTCCGCGAGGCGCTCCTGAGGTCGCGCAGCCGGATGCCACAGGAGAGCTGGATCGCCCGCTGGGCGCCAGTGCTGGACCGCATCGAGACCTACACGCTGCGGCTGTTCCCCGAGCAGGTGAAGGCGGGAGCAGTGCTGGACATCCCTCCGTTGCCAACGGTGGAGTAGAGGAAAAATGAAGACTGAACAGATCATCGCGCGCCAGCGCAGGACCGGCGTGCACCCGCGCGACGCAAGCCCGGATGGGTGCGTGTCCACAACGAGTGGATGGGCTGACGAGACCTGGTTCCTGGACCCCCACAGGCCAGGATCCCGCCCCTCCGATTTTTCGATAACATGGGACCCCTCGACCTCGCCCACAGTCACCGAGTGCCTCAAGGCGCTTCTGTGGTCGCTCCTGGTCAGCAGGCCGAAGGGCAAACCGCTCGCACTGGGAAGGGCCGTCGGCCTCTATCCCAGGCTCAGGTATCTGGGCCGATGGATGGATTACCGTCGCCACAGCGGCTTCGGGACGCTCTCGTCCGTAGCGATCCAGGTCTACCGGCAGGACCTGGTGAAGTACTTGGGCAACGGGAACGACGACGAGAAGCCCGAAGTGGACGTCGAGACCGGTGCCGTCGCAAGCTACCTCTACCCGCTGCGAGACGCCTACGAGCAGGCGCATCAGCTTAGGGCGGCCGGCGTCGAGCCGATCAGGATCGATCCCTTCGCCGGCAGCTCCGCCTGGGCGGTCGCGGAGGACATCGTGCCTCAGGTGGAGGGGTTCACGCCTCCGCTTCCCGACGAGATCGTCCTTCCGGTCGTGCACGCCGTGAACCGCTTCATCGGAACACCGGCCGAGGACATCCTCCGGCTGCAGGATCTCTGCCTTCGCCAGCAGCGACCCGACCGCGCTCACGTATCGAACTGGGAAGCGATCATCAGGGAGCTGCGATCCTTCACGTTCGGGACGCCCAAGGGCGAGATCGAAGCCTGGCATCCACCATTCTCCGAGTTCCTGAAACGCCGCGACCAGCCGGAGAGCGCAGAGCAGGATGAAGAGGATGGCGAAGATGAAGGTGACCGGGAGGTGTATGGCACGAACCGCGTGCGGCGCCTCATCTACGATCTCGCAGCTGCCTGCGTCATCCTGCTCCGGTTTCAGACCGGTGTCAGGCACGGCGAGATCCTCACCTTCGAACCGGGTCTGGGGGACGACGGTCTGCCAACATGCGTCACCGTCGAGCAATCCCTGAGCGGGGCCTACGACCTATTCTTCGTGCATGGCGTGGTGTCGAAGGGCTGGGAACATCCGACTGACACCCGCTGGCTTCTGGCCGGGCGCGTGGCAGGAGACGAACGCCTGCCGGACGCGGTCCGAGCACTGCAGATCCTCAACCAGCTCTTCGGTCCGTGGCGGGTACGCAGCGGGCGGGAGGATACGCGCGGGGCGCTGCTCCTCATGCTCGGGACGGGTGGACTGCCGAGCGATGCCTCCGGCGTGCTCCCGATGCACACGGACCAACTCGCCATGATCATGAAGGCGTTCGTCGAGCGGAATGTGAGCTTCGCCCATCTCGATCCGACGGACGAACGTCTCAGGAACTACGTGACCTCGCGCGGCCGGGCGATCCAGAGCCGCCAGTGGCGGAAGACATGGGCGAACTGGATGATCCGGGTCGACAAGCGGCTACTGACGGCCATCTCCCAGCAGTTCCATCACAACTCGATCGTGCTCACGCAGGACGCCTACATCGGCAAGGACGCCATGCAGCTGGGCCTCGTCGAGAGCGCGGCGATGGAGCGCGCCGTCCGCTACATGCGGCGTGCCATGGAGGGCGAGGATCACGTCGGAGGGGGCTTGCGGAAGGTCGTGGATGCGGACCTGACCGAACTGCGGCTCAGGATCGCCGGCCTGGAGGAATCCGTCCGAGACTACGAGATCAGGACATGGCTCCTCGAGCGCGACGTACGCATCTGGTTCTCGCCGCATGGCAAGTGCTTCATCGGCCTCCTGCCGACCGACTCCCGATGCCACGAGGTTGCCGGAACCGCCGACTGGGCCAACCAGGCGCCGGCGTTCGCGCACCGCACGCCGCAGCTCTGCTCCGGCTGCCCGTGCTTCGCGGTGGACGAGGACGATCTACCCTTCTGGGCGGAGCGCTACCTAGAGAACCGCGACATCTGGAACGCAGCCGTCAGACGCCACATGGAGGCGGACTACACCGTCGCGAGGGAGCGGTCGGAGCAGTCCGGTAAGATCCTCCGATCCCTGGGCGTCGAGCCTTCCACTCTGCATCACGAGGTGACCCATGCCGAAGGTCGTTGAGTTCGACGACGCCGTTGCGCAGCGTATCGAGAAGGCGGTCGCGTCGATAACCGGAGACACGCCCGAGGATCCCGTGCTGAAACGACGGGCATCCCGGGGGACCCTGAAGCTCAACTTCGCAACCGTCAGCGCCGAAGCCAGGGTCGCGCGGCACCTGATCGATCACGAGGGATGCGTCTACGCCGAGCAACACGCTTGCATCGCGGAGGCCATGGCCGGCAGGGGGACGGCCGTGCCTCTCCGGAAGCAGCTCGACCAGGCTCGCAGCAGCCTCGCGGAGAGAAACGAGCAGCTGGCGCGCTGCCAGTCTTACAACCTCCACATCCTTACGCGCCTGCACCAACTGGATCTCGAGGTCGCCCGGCTGAACGAGCTGGTCGACACCATGGACACCGGTGGCAGCGGGCCGACGGAGCTGATCGGCACGGGTCGGGTGATCGGCCTTCCGCCGCCGCAGCGTCCCAAGGCGAGGGGCGGCGCGAAGCCTAAGCGGCGGTGACGTCGCACTCGGGGGTGGGCAGGTGCCGCCAGCCGAGTGCCTCGATGATCGCCAGCGCTCCCCTCTCCACGACCATGGACAGGCGGCGGCGGGTTTCGACGTCGATCGTCGACGAGCAGCCGAGCGCCCTTACCAGAGACCGGGCCGTGTACGGATCGGCGAACCACCGCGCTCCGGTCTCCAAGTGGCACCACGAACCGGAGGCGAGCGTCACTTCCAGCGCCGCTGCCAGAGCGGGCTTGCGGGAGAGGTCCGCCATCCCCGACCGAAGAAGGTCACGGCCGAGGTCGGGATAGCCACCGGGCACCGGACGGGATTCGAGATCGCGCTCATCAACGAACGCCGCGCCGGTCGACGAGAGCACGATCCGGCCCCTGGACCAGAGGTTGGGCACAGCGGTATCGCGGCGCAGCCAGATCGCGTTCTCGGGATCGGCGGACGGGCGTAGCGCCCTGACCGCGCCTTCGGAACCGTCGGGAAGGATGCACCTGTTCACGACGTCCCAACCGATCGCGGATCCGACGAGTTCGCTCCGACCAACCCTTCGCATCAGGAAGTCCTCGCCGTCCGCCAAGGCTGCAGGCACGCGGCCTTCCGCATGCAGGGTCCCGAGCGCATGTCGCAGAGCGCCCGCCGCGCCAGCAACGTAGATGCGCGCCATCCTGCTTCCGGCGGCATCGGCGGCGTCGCCACATGCCGATAGCGAGGTCAGGGCCAGAGTGAAGATCGCGTCCGCGTCAGCGACAGCGGCGGGAAGCGCGGCCGCCCTGGCGCGTTCCGTGGCGGCGCTCACGCGGCAGCCCTCTCGGAGATCGTTGCATAGGGCATGACGAACGGGACGAGCGTGGCCCTGAACGTGAGGACCGGCAACCCGTCCGCCGAATCCGGCATGATGCGCAGGACCGTGTAGTCCCTGCCGGCGAACACCGGGTGATCGACGACCTGGTCGAGCGACCGTCCCGCCGCCGCCGACGTGACGATCTCGGGCAGCGGTCCGGGGAACTTGAGCATCGCCGAGCCGCCGAACGCCGTCAGCAGGCATCCTCCCACCTCGGCCGTGAAACCCAGCACCGGGCCGAAGTGACGGATCGCGAACCTGCCGCGCGGATCGTCCACCGCACGGATCACGACCCCCGGGGCGGCGAACGCGCGATCGAAGTGCTGCGCCTCCGAACGTCCGATCTTCCCGTTCCCGTGTCGGAGGCGCTGCGCGCGGCGGACGAGTACGGGCTGGGAATCGTGGATCGGCCGCCAAGGCCAATCCTGCGGCGGACGGATCAGCGTGACGGCATCGCTGAGCGATACGCCCTCTAGTGTCGCGAGTTCGAGAAGGAGCGGCGAGACCTTGCGCACCGTCGCTTCGAGATGCATCCGAAAGAGGTGCAGGCGATCTAGCTCCGTCCTGACCAGGAACCCTGCGATCCGGAGCGCGACCGAAGACGCATTGACGTCCCTGACCTCCACGTCGCGCTTGCTGGCACCGGTCATGCCGCGATACCCAGGGCGTCGATCAGCCAGCGGATCCAGTCGGGCGACTGCGACATGACCTCCAGGGGCGAACGATCGCCGAGGTTGCGGTTGCCGCGCCGGAGCCAGGCGCGGATCCTCACCTCGTTCCCGAGAACGGCGATCAGCACCGGATCGAACTCAACGAGGAGCCGCATGCGCCGTTCGGCGGACGACGGATCATACGTCGCCACGAGGTGGACGGGACCCTCGTTCCCCAGGCCGAGGAGCGCCGAGCACTCATCACCGCTCAGCCCCCACCGGACCGCGACCGCGTCCCAGCGGGCGAGAATACCCGTGAGGGGCACGACCGGGCGGGGCGCCTCCGCGCTCACGACGCGAGCCCCATCTCGACCAGACGCCGCATGGCGCGGAGCTCCGACATCGTGCCCGACATGACGTCGAGCGGCGTCAGCCACCCGAGCGTCGGCGTCGAAGTGCGCAGCCAGTCCTGCAGCAGCATCTCCGCGAGGCCGATGCGGTAGCCGACCTCGATGAGGATGCGCATGCGCGCTTCCGTGTCGCGCGGCGGGCTTTCTTCGTCCACGCCACCCGCCGGCAACAGCGCCCGTCGCTCACTGGGCGAGAGGTCCCACCGCCTCTCGAGCGCCTTCCATGCCGAGCGCATGGATCGCAGCTCCAGCGCCGCGAGATCATCGTGCTTCATCTTGCCTTCCTCCTTGAAAACCTGGTGGTCCCCGAGCCTTTCTCGGGACAGGTCTTGGCGAGGCAGGCCTGGAGGCGGGGTGGGTCCGCTGATGGGAGGCGATCGGCATCTTGCTGTTCTCCTTGACACCTATATGACGTCGCGGAGTTCTTGTGTAAAGAACAATGTTGGGTTAATGCTCTTTCTTTGAGAACTTATGCATCTGGATTCCCCAGGCGGGGCTCAGCTTGAAGGGAGATCGCCATGGTGACGGCAGCGCAGCTGTATGATCATGTCTCCTGCCCGCGGCGGGTCGATCTCGACCTCCACGGCGATGGTGAACTGCGAGACGAGTTGAGCGCCTTCGTTCGGATGCTGTGGGAGCGTGGCGCGTCGCACGAGGCCGAGACGATCAACCAGCTCGCTTCCGATGCCGTCCGGTTGTCAGGGCTCACCGGGGATGAGCGGCTGCGGGCGACCATAGAGGCGATGGATGCCGGCGCCTCTATCATTCATGGCGGGCGTATCATGGCGGACGATCTGCTCGGCGATCCGGACCTGCTGCTGAGGCGCGGGGAGCGCTACGTAGCTGCCGACATCAAATCCGGGCGCGCCGAGGAGGCCGGCGGGGAGGACGAGGATGGACGTCCGAAAGCCCACTACGCCGTACAGGTCGCCCTCTACACGGACGTCCTCGAGCGGCTCGGCCGCTCGGCCGGCAGGTTCGCCGAGATCTGGGACGTCGATGGTCGACGCGTCGAGTACGACCTGGATGCGAGGCGCGGCCCTCGCACCCCGACAAGCTGGTGGGATCTCTACCTCGCCACCCGCGACGCCGTCCGGCGGATCGCCGCGAGCCGCCATTCCACTCGCGGCGCCCTCTCGGCCTCGTGCGGCCTATGTCACTGGCGCTCCGTCTGCACGGCCGAGCTGGAGGCGGCAGATGATCTGACGCTCATCCCGTCGCTCGGGCGAGCGGCGCGCGACAGCATGAGCGATCTACTGCCGACGGTGGCGAAGCTGGCGCGGTGCGATCCCGAGGCATTCATCACAGGCAGGAAAACCGCCTTCGCCGGGGTCGGTTCTGACCGGTTGCGGATCTTCGTCACGCGCGCGAGGCTCCTGTCCACCCCTGGCGCGCGCGCCCACCTCACGGCACCGGTCGAGCTGCCGTGTACGGCTCACGAGATCTTCTTCGACATTGAGGCCGACCCGATGCGCGACCTCACCTACCTACACGGCATCGTGCACCGTACAAACAGGGACACAGCACGAGAGCGATTCGTCGCCTTCACGGCTGAGGAGCCCACGCCCAAGGCGGAGCGCGAGGCGTTCGCGGCAACCATGGCGCACTTCGCGGAGCATCCGGCCGCGACCATCTACTACTACAGCAAGTACGAGCGCACCGCGTATCGCAAGCTGCAGCGACGATACCCCGACGTCTGCTCGCCCGAGGACATCGAGGCGCTCTTCACACCGCCCCGTTCCATCGACCTCTACTGCGACATCATCACCAAGGCCACCGAGTGGCCGACCCGGAACCATTCGATCAAGACCCTGGCAAAACACCTCGGCTTCAGGTGGCGGGACACCGATCCCTCGGGCGCGGCATCAATCGAGTGGTACAACCGGTGGATAGAGACGGGTGACCGTAAGGTCTTGCAACGCATCATCGACTACAACGAAGACGACTGCATCGCGACCCGCGTGCTGCTCGATGGCGTTCGGGCGCTCAAGCCAGCGTAGCCCGTTGGTTCGGCTCCCCTTTCAATTACGTCATCACGACTTGTAGTTCCGCTAGCGCAGGAGCTCCGACGGCATCGTCTCCTTCGACAGTAGGAAGCCGATTGATGGATCGTCGATTCCCGCCGACGGGAGGGTCGTAGCGCATCGGGACCGAACCGAGTCCCGAGTGCTCAAGGCTCGTCGCATCGGCCGCCGCGTCTCGCAGTCGCTATGTAGTGGAGAGCTGCCTCACGTACGTCCCGTCCTGCCAGCGTTTCCGCGGTATGCGGGTATCGCTCGGTGACCTCTAAACCCTTCGCGTCCGCCCAGAAGCTCAGGAGGTGCCTCAATCGTGGTCGTCCCTCGTCATCCCCGAGCTCGGCCTTCCATTGGTCAATGGGGGCGGGGCGCTCCAGATACGCCATCAACGCCTGCAGACGCGCGTGGGCGATAGGCAGCTTCGCACGATCGAAGGACTTCGGCGGTGCGTTCAGCATCGCCTCCGCGCGGTCAAAATAGGGACCCTCGTCCAGGAACCCACGGCCGCGGCTCATCTGCGCGACGGAGGCCCGGTGAGGGGTCGCAGGCGGTGTCCATCCGAACGCCCGCTCCAGGTCGATGAAGGCTTCCGACAACTGGCGGCTCGAGGCGACCATGCCGGCGAGCGCGGCTACGATACGCCTGGTTTCCACGTGGACGGCCGGCAACGCCGGACGCGCCTCGTCCCGGTCCCGAGGAACAGGGACGGACAGCAGCTCGGGACCGCCCGAGGGACCTCGGAATGCGTCGGCGAGCACCGTCAGAACAGGCGAAGAGTCGTGCGGAGTCTCCATGCCCGGCGGAAGAAGTCCATACGAGCCGGCTGCGGCTATGAACGCGCGACACCACTCGGGCCAGCAGTTCTCCACCATCTCGATGGCGTGCGCCTGCGGTATGTACAGGCGGTTGAGCTCGAATACGGCCGAAAGCGCCAGGACGCGAGGCAGGTCGTAGGCGACGCGTTTCCCAGTGCCAGACCGGATCTCGTCGGGAAAGGGCTTCAGCCTCAGCTTACGAAAGCGTGACCGGATGTTCTCGGGAGAGGTCTCGTGCAGGTCGGCCAGCAACCTCTCGGTCGATCCGTAGCTCAGCCCAGGCCAGCCGCGATCCACACGATCAGCACTCACCGGAGCGTCTCCGGATACTCGGCGGTCGAGCTGAAGCGACGGCTCGCCAGCCACTGGTCAATGTCGGCCCGGTAATAGGTGATCCCCTTGCGCTTGAAGAGGCGATGGAAGGCCGGGCCTCCCCCCTCTCCGCGCAGCTTGATCAAATAGCCGGCGCTGCAACCGATGTAATCCGCCGCTCCATCGGTGTCGAAGCTGTTCCTCACCATCTGATCGGGAGCCAAATCCCCCGTCGAAGCCTGCCGCATGATCTCCTACCTCCGGCTTTGGGTAGTATACCACCGGATACAAGAGTCAAGGATAGTGTTCTACAGGATACTATACGCCGCTCTCCACCTGCTTTTCCCGTCGCCGCCGGCGCCTCGTCCGACGGGCGGGGTTGAGAGCCAGGATGCCCGCGACATCGCCGCGGGCCCAACACGCCAACGCGGCGTCGAGCAGGTCTCCCCAGCGCTGCAGCGCATCCGCCTTCTCGTCGTAATAGTCATAGAGCTGATAGAGACCGACGATGCCGGACAGACTTCCCGATGCATGGTTCAGGACTGCCTCGGTGACGGCGATCGGAACACCTAGGCCCTGGCACCCGGTCGCCAGTGACCTGCGAAGATCATGGACAACCCACTCCGCCACGCCCGCGCCAACGAGTGCGCGCGCTTCCTCCGAGCTGGCGACGAGTTCAGCGACCAGCTCGTCGACGCGCTCCTTGAGCTTGCTGAAGCCGCTGATCCCGACCTTGCCGTCCGTCGTGATCGCCGGGCCGCGGCGAAGGGCGGCTTCCGGCTGCAGGGCTTCCACGATGGTGATCGCCTGCTCGCTCATGGGGACGAGATGGTCACGCTGGTTCTTGGTCCGCGTCGCCGGGATGACCCAGTCGCCGGCCTCCATGTCGAATTCCGACCAAGGCACGTTGGCGACTTCGCGTAGCCGCTGACCGAGAAGGATCAGCAGACGGTAGAATGCACGGAACGGTTGAGGCAGCCCGTCGAGCGCCACCCACACCACGACGATCTCCATCAGCGACAGGGTCCGGGTGCGCCTACCCTCCTTATAGGGCAGCCCGGCGCCCTCCAGCGAGGACGCCTGCAGGATACCCTTCTCCTTGGCGCACCAGTTCAGCATCTGGCGCAACCACTTGAACGCTTTGTTCGCGGCGTCGTGGCTCCGGTCGCCGATCTTCTCGACGACCTCCGCCACGAGTTCCTTGGTGATCTCGTCCACGGTGTGGTCCGCGAACGCAGGCTTCAGGTCCCGATCGAGTACACCCCTGATGTCGTCCTCGCTGCGCAGCCCTCCGGCCACGACGTGCTGCTTGAACCAGCGGTCGGCGACGAGCGCGAACATGCGATCGGCTCGGACCCCGGCCGTCGCCTCCGCCTCCTTGCGCCCGGCGTCGCGCACCTCGGCGGGATCGATCCCCGCCCGCACCTGCGTGAGCAGATCCAGCGCACGCTTCCTGGCCTGATCGGTCGTCCAGGGCGATCCATGCTGCCCGATGGTGAAGGTGCGCTGCGGCTCGGTGCGGCCTCCGATCACGCGGTAGCGCAGGATGTAGGTACGCGTACCAGAGGACGCGACGCGTACACCGAACCCCTTGACCTCGGTGTCCCAGAGCGTCACGCGTTGCCCGGCCGAGGGGCGGGGGAAGTCCTCCACCACCGTCTTCTTCAGCTTGCTTACCTGCTTCTTCGACGCCACCACACAACTCCCGAACGACCGCACCGACGGCGCGAACCGGGCATCACCAGGGCATCACTAGAAAGTAAGGTGCCGACCCCGACGATTGCCTACGATGAGGAATAATCGAGCGCGGTCAGCGAGTTAATCCCGAGTGGATGGCTACGATTAGCTATGGATTGCTATGTGAATCTTCTTGGTAAGGCTGAGGTCGTGAGTTCAATCCTCACCGGCAGCACCATTTTTCAACCGATTACGCGTTAGCCGAAGGCTGCCCGCCGTGGGTGGGGCCTCGCGCGGTCAGCGGAGAGCGGCGTGGCGCTCTGCTTGCCGCGTTTTGCTCCGCTCATCGAACATCGCGCCGTGTTGGAAGTCAGAAGTGCGATCACGCGCAGTTATGCCGCGATATGGCTGGTCGATCGTACGGTGCTGACGGCGATCATCAACGCGGCGTGACGATGAAACGATCGGCGCAGGCTCCGGTGATCAACCCACCCAATTGCCGATCCAAAGGCGCTTGGCACGCCCTCAGGACGCACCACCGTACAGGAACGGCAGCGTCGCGTAGCGTCGTCCGCTCGTCACGCGCGTCACCTCATGCAGCAGCGAACAGGAGAACACGATCGCCCCACACCGCGGCGCGCGATAGGTGCGCGAACCGAACTCGGGAAACCGCAGGTCGCCGCCGTCGTAATCGTCGTTCAAGTTGATCGTTACCGCGAAACGCCGGTGCGCGGTCGCGGGCGTCGTATTGTCGCGATGCGGCGCGAAGTGCGCTTGGTCGCGCGCGTCGTAGCAGGACACGAGGTAGCGCTCGATCTCAGTCGGGCGCGTCTGAAAAGACCGTTCGATCATCGGCACCAGCCGATGCAGGATCGCGTCGCGCAAGTACGATTGCAGCGTCCGATCCTCGATCAGCAGGTCGCGCCGTCGCTTGACCGCGTGGTTCTGCACCTCGACCGTGCGGTCGCCGATCTGTCGCATCACGCCCGATTCTGCTCCGCCATGCCGGGCGTGCAGCGCGATCAGTTCGGCGGCGTAGGACGCGTCGATGACGTGCGGCAGCACCAGCGCGGGTGCCGCCGCATCGGCCGCCGGTGCCGCGAGTTGCCGTTGCAGCGCCGCAATCGCATCCTCGCCTGCCTGTAGCGGGAACAGTCCGGTCACGCGCAAGCTCGGGTCGAGCAGCAGCCAATAGGGCTTGAGCGTTAGCCCCGTCGCCGATGCCTCGATTGCGCCGTAGCGCCGGCTGACCTGCTGATCGGCGTCGACGAAGACGTGCATGCCACTGCCCTGCAGCGCCTGTACCTGCGCATTGGCGGCATCGCGCGGATCAATCGTGACGCCCAGCACCGCGACGCGACCGTCACTGAACAGTCCGGGACTGTGACGCAGCACACCCAGCGCGGTCGCACAGGCCGGGTGCGCTGCGGTTCCGAAGAACAGCATCAGCACGTGCCGCCCGCCCGCCTTGTCGAAGTCGGCGCCCGCGTCCTGGCCCAGCATAGGCGCGGTGAACCACGGCGCGGGTTCCCCGATCGAGAGTGGCGGAGACGGGCTGGACATGGCTGCGGGCGTGAAGCGTTGCGAGAACGCGGTCAACCCGGCGAGTGGCGTGGCTTGACGATCCGGTGGTGAAGGCCAAGTCGGACCTGTTCACGCTGATGATCGGGCGACAGCAATTGCGCTACAGTGCGCCAACGTGGAGAGGCGGATACTGCCGGGAGACCTCCGCCTAGCACCGATGCCAATCTGGTCGCATTACCGCTCATGATCATCCGCTCGTTGCCTGCACAAGCTGTAGCTTCGCGGAAGCATGCAAAGGATGGCTTATGCAACCCGGCACCATTTGAACGCCGATGGAGCAGGTCAGTGGCGGAGCGGGAGGGATTCGAACCCTCGATACGGTTTTGCCGTATACTCACTTTCCAGGCGAGCGCCTTCGACCACTCGGCCACCGCTCCGCATATCGCTGGGTGGTGTCGCCTACCGGGCGCTGCGCGCTTGTGCAAGCGGTTGCGTAGGCTAGAGCGCGGATGCAGGATGCGGCCATGTCGCTCGCCTCGCTTCTCGCACTGCTCGCCACCGCTGCCGGTCCAGCCGACACTTCGCCGCCGAGCCCCGGTCAGATCGCGCAGTCTGCGCCCGCCGACGAGTGGATTGCGATCCCGGCGGATGAGTTGCTGGTGATGACGCTGGCGCCCGCGGCGGGGCAGACCAAGGCGCGCCGGGTCGTGATCCAGCTGATGCCGTCGCCACTGTCGGGCGGATGGGTCGCAAACATTCGCCGGCTCGCCGCCGCGCACTGGTGGGACGGGACGAGCGTCAATCGCGTGCAGGACAATTATGTCGCGCAATGGGGCGACGCGACCGAGAAGAAGCCACTTCCGCCTGGGCTGCGCGCAATGACGGCGGGTGACTATACGCTGGCGTGGCGGACGCTGGCGGCAGCGTCGCCAAACTTGCTCGATCCTGTGACCGCCCGGCCGACTGACGGTCGCCTCGCCGACGTCTATGCCCCACGCATCACCTGGTACCGCGGCTTTCCGCTCGCCACTGACGCCGCACCGGTTGCGAGCCGGCGGGCGTGGCCGATCCATTGCTACGGTAGCGTCGGCGTGGGGCGCAATCTGGCGCCGGATACGGGATCGGGCGCGGAACTGTACGCGGTGATCGGCCACGCGCCGCGCCATCTCGACCGCAACATCGCCGTGATCGGGCGAGTCATCGACGGGGTCGAGCAACTATCCAGCCTGCCGCGCGGAACCGGCGATCTGGGCTTCTACGAGCAGCCGGCCGAGCGCACGACGATCACGAGCGTGCGGCTTGCAAGTGAACTACCGGCCGCGGAGCGACCGCATTTCGCCTACCTCTCGACCAGCGGAGCGACGTGGCCGCGCTACGTCGCGGCGCGCCAGAACCGTGAGCCGCCGTTCTTCGAACAGCCCGCGGGTGCCGCGGACGTGTGCAACATACCCGTGCCGGTCAGGGCGGAACCCGCGAACAGGTAGCGCGCCCGGGCGTCGGCTAAGGCACACGTGAACCGCTCGCGAAGGCGCCCAACTGTCAGGCCAAGCGCGCGCTCTGTCGTCGGCCACACTATTCCGGCGTGGTTGTCAGCGCCCGCCAACCCAAGTTGCAACCTCGGCCGCGACCTGATTCGCCGCCTGGTTGAGCGACGCACCCGCCGATGCCGCGTCGATGGCCGACACCGGCACGCGCGCCTCGAAGCGGCGCTTCTCCACCGCAGTCGCGTTCACGCGCGTCAGTGCGGCGTCGTAGATCACCACGGCCTGCTGCGTCGTCGCATCGAGCCCGAAGGCGCGTAGTTCCCCTGCGAGATTGCCGCTCGGATCGCTGATCGATTGTACGGGCGAAAGCACGACGATGTTCGCCTGCGCGGTCAGCGTGTCGGACAGCAGCCGCGCGAACAGCCGCGCGGGCGGCTCGGTCCATTGCGCGTCCTTGACGTAGGCGACCGTGTCGGCACTCGCCTGCACCGGCACGCGCGCGGTGGAGAGCGCGGTCGCGACCGAGGGCACCTGCACCACGATCGAGCGCGCGTCGGCGGAGGATTGCGTCCGGCCCGGCTGCGGCTGCGCGGTCGCGTTCAGCGTCAGCAGCGAGGGCGGCGGCTTGGCACCGAAGCTGATGCACCCCGACAGGACGATCGCGACCGCGATAGGCGAGAGACGGAGGAGAGAGTGCCGCACGCTTATTTCCCCTTGTAATCCGGCAGCTTCTGCTGACCGATCAGCGAGCTTGCCCCGCCCTGCTCGACCCGTTCCGCGATCGTGGCGAGCGAGGCCGAGGTCACGCGCAGGTCCCGCACCAGCTGATTGATCTGCGGGATCGTCTGTTTCGAGAAGGTGGTCAGCCCCGGCCGCGCGTCGCCGATCGCGCTGTTGAGCGTGTCCGCACTCGCCTGCGCCGATTTAATCGCGCCGTTCAGATTCTGGATCGTTGGCTGTATGTCGTTGGCGAGCACGCCGTTGGTGGTCTGCGCCAGTTCGCCGATCTGCTGCGCGGCGTTGCCCGCCTGCGCGATCGCGACGCGCGTCTGCGCCAGCGTCGCCGCGATCTCGGGCCCGCGATCGGCGAGCGCGGCCGACAGCCGGTTGGTGTTGTCGAGGATGCCCGCGATCGACGCCTGGTTGCGATCGGACAGCATGCCGGTCAGTCGCTCGGTCAGCGTCGACAACCGTTCGAGCAGCTGCGGTGCAGAATTGAGGATCGCGCCCAAGCCGCCGGTCTTCGTCGGGATCACCGGCTTGCCGAGCGGACAGACCTTGTTCGGGTCGGGGTCGGGACAGGTGATCGGCGGCTGGCCCTTGACCGCGCCGTCGAGGCTGACCGTGCTGGTGCCGGTGAAGCTGCCCTGGATTGTCGCGGTCGTGCCGCGCAGCACCGGGATATCCTGTTTCAGGCTGACGCGGACGCGGACGTATTGCGGGTCGGGCTGCCACAGCGAGATCGACTTCACCTGCCCGGCCGGCACGCCCGAGAAGGTCACCGACGATCCCGTCGCCAGTCCATCGACCGACTGGCGGAAGAAGATGTCGTACTCATGCTCCTCGGTGCCGCCGAAGCGCGCGATCCACACGGTGAAGATCGCCAGCATCGCCAGCAGGATTAGCACGACGGCACCGACGAGGACGTGGTTCGATCGCGTTTCCATCACTTGGTCCCTGTTGTGCGCGCGGCGTCGGTGCGCTCGAGCGTGCGCGTGGGGTCGTCCGCGGGCGCGCCGCGCGCGGCATTGTCGGCGAGCGTGCCCTGCGTGCGTTGGCCCTCGACGGTTCGCGCGACCTCGGTCGGATGCGCGGCCGCGTCGGCGTCGGCCGATCGCGCCTGCCCGTCCATCTTATCTCCCGCCTTCTGCTGCGCGTCCACCGCGGCGCGCCCGCGCGGTCCGTTGAAATATTCCTGGATCCACGGGTGGTCGGTGGCGAGCAGTTCAGGGATGGTACCGACTGCGATAACCTTTTTATCGGCGAGCACCGCGACGCGGTCGCAGATGGCGTAGAGCGTATCGAGGTCGTGCGTGATCAGGAACACGGTCAGGCCCAGCGTGCGCTGCAACCCTTGCGTCAGCTGGTCGAACGCTGCCGCGCCGATCGGGTCGAGCCCCGCAGTCGGCTCGTCGAGGAACAGCAGCTCGGGATCGAGCGCCAAAGCGCGGGCAAGGCCGGCGCGCTTGCGCATGCCGCCCGACAGTTCGGCCGGGTATTTGGGGCCGGCGTCGGCGGGCAGCCCCGTCATCACCACCTTGTACGACGCGATCTCGTCGAGCAGCGCGAGGTCAAGGTCGGGGTAGAATTCGCGCAGCGGCACCTGCACGTTTTCCGCAACCGTCAGGGTCGAGAACAGCGCACCACCCTGGAACAGCACGCCCCAGCGCCGGCGGATGTCGAGCGTTTCGGTCTCGTCACGGCCGAGTGTCGGCTCGCCGAACACCTCGACCTCGCCCGCCTCGGGCGTCTGCAACCCGATGATCGAGCGCATCAGCACCGACTTGCCGGTGCCCGACCCGCCGACGACGCCCAAGATCTCGCCGCGACGCACGTCGAGGTCGAGCCCGTCGTGAACGGTCTGCTCGCCGAAGCGGTTGACCAGCCCCTTGATGCGGATGATGTGATCGTCGCTGTTTGCCATCACAGCCACCCGATCTGTTCGAAGAACACGGCGAAAAACGCATCGAGCACGATTACCATGAAGATCGCCTGCACCACCGCGGAGGTGGTGCGTAGCCCCACCTGCTCGGCGTCGCCCTTCACCTGCATGCCCTGGAAACAGCCGGCGATCGCGATGATCGCGCCGAATACCGGCGCCTTGATCAGGCCGACGAACAGGTCGGTGATCGGCACCACCTCGCGGATGCGCGTGACATAAGCGGCGGGCGGAATGTCGAGCGACAACCAGCACAGGACGCCGCCGCCGATGATCGAGATTACCGAGGAATAGAAGCCGAGCAGCGGCATCAGGACGATCGACGCGATCGTGCGCGGCAGCACCAGTGCCTCCATCGGCGACACGCCGATGACGCGCAGCGCGTCGACCTCCTCGGTCAGCTTCATCGTGCCGAGCTGCGCCGCGAAGGCGGAGCCTGAGCGTCCCGCGACCATGATCGCGGTCATCAGCACGCCCAGCTCGCGCAAGGTGATGCGGCCGACCAGATTGATCGTGAACGCTTCCGCGCCGAATTGCCTGAGCTGTACCGCGCCCTGCTGCGCGATGACGATGCCGATCAGGAAGCTCATCAACCCGATGATGCCGAGCGCGGAAACGCCGACGACTTCAAAGCGCTGCACCACCGCGTTGAAGCGGAAGCGGCTGGGATGGCGGATCACGGTGCCGAGCGAGATAACGGTCGCGCCCATGAAGCCGAGCAGTCCCATCGCGGTCTGCCCAGCCAGCACCACCGCGTCGCCGATCTCCCCCATGACGCGGCGGAACGGCGCGACGCGGGTCGGGCGCATCTGCACCGGCTGATCGGCTGCCTCGACGTGTTCGAACAGCGTACGGTTGTCGCCGGTCAGTCCCTCGACCTGCGCGTCCTTGTCGCGCGCGAAACGGTGGATCACCCAAGCGCCGATCGTGTCGATGCGGTTGATCCCCGACAGATCGATCGCCTTCACCGCCCCGTCGTGCGCAGTCAGCCGCTCGGGCAAGCTGCCGAGCCGCGCCAGCGACAGGTCGCCGGAGAAGCGGATCACGCCCGCGTCGTCGGTGAAATCGGCTGCCGCGCTCATGCGCTGATCCATGCGGCAAAGCTCATCACGTCACAAGCGTTTCGGGTGAACGATCGTTCCGCTTCTGGAATCATCACGTTAGAGCAGCACGTCGACCGCGTGGATCAGCACGCCGACCAATCCGCCGACCAGGGTGCCGTTGACGCGGATGAATTGCAGGTCCTTGCCCACCGCATTCTCCAGCCGCTCGGTAATCGTCCGCGTGTCCCAGCCGCGTACCGTCTCCGACACCAGCCTGACGATCGTGTCGCCGTAATCGGCCGCGGCGCCGACTACGGCGCGGCGCACGAAGCGGTTGATCGTGCGGCCGAGCTTGGGATCGCGCTCGAGCGTGTGACCGAGCTGCTGCAACGCCTCGCCGAACTTGCCCGACAGCAATGCCTGCGGATCGCGCGCCATCCGAAGCATTGCGGCGCGCGCCTGTTCCCACAGGCCGTTGATCCAATTCTGCATCGCCGAATTTTCAAGCAGCTCGATCTTTAGTCGCTCGACCTTGTCGCGCATCTCGGGCGCGTGTTGGAGATCGTACGCGAGGCGCGCCAATCCCTCCTCGGCTTTCAAGCGCAGCGGATGCTCGCGGTTCTCGGCGATGTCGCCGATCAGCTTGTCGATCCCGTCGATCAGCTTGTTGGCGAGCGTCTCGTCCAGGCCGGTCCAACGCAGGATCGATCCCGCGCGGTCGTGCACCATCGCGCGGATCAGATCCTCGTTGCTGCGCAGTGCGTCGCGGCCCCAGCCGATCAGGCTGTCAAGCACGGGCAAATGCCGGTCCTCCGCGACCGCGGCGGAGAGCGCGCGACCGATCATCGGCGACAGCTCGGTCTCGCGCACGCGCGACACCAGCATCGCGCGCACCATCCCGCCTAGACGCTCCTGATCGAGCTCCTGCAAGATCTCGACGGCGAGCCGCGACGTGCCGCGTGCGAGCCGCCCACCCGACCCTTGCGGATTGGCGAGCCAGCGCCCGGCGGCGGCAGCGACGTCGATCCGCGCCATCCGCCTGGCGACAACCGAGGGAATCAGGAAATAGTCGCGCAGGAAGGTGGCGAGTTGGTCGCCAATCCGATCCTTGTTACGGGGAATGATCGCGGTGTGCGGGATCGGCAGCGCCAGCGGATGGCGGAACAGTGCGGTGACGGCGAACCAGTCGGCGAGCCCGCCGACCATCGCCGCCTCGCTGAACGCGCGCACGAAGCCCCAGGCGGGATGCAGCGACTGGAGCGACCGGGTGACGACGAAGGTCACCGCCATAAAAACCAGCAGCCCGGTCGCGATCAGCCGCATCCGCCGCAGCCCGGGCGGGACCGGCGGATGCGGCAGTCGGCGGCGGGCAGTAATCGTCATCCCAAGATCAAAGCGCGAGCGAAACGAAGGTTCATGCCGCTTCCCGCGCGCGCACCCTCATTCCGCCGGATGCGTGCCCTCGCCGCCGTAACCGATCCGCCCCGCGGTGCCCGGTAGCGCGCCAGCAGGCGCATCATGTTCGATCACCGGCTGCCCGTCGTCACCGGGACGATAGGTGAGCAGGCGGCGCCCGATCCACGGACCGATCCGCCGCTCCGCCCCGATCGCGAGGCTGAACGCTGCGGGCACGATCAACAGCGTCAGCAGCGTCGACAGCGTGAGGCCGCCGATCACGACGATACCCATCGGCGCGCGGAACGAATTATCACCCGACAAGGACAAAGCGGTCGGCACCATGCCGGCGACCATCGCGATCGTCGTCATCAAGATCGGCTGCGCGCGCTTGTGCCCGGCATCGATGATCGCAGCGCGCAGCGGCACGCCTGCCTGCATCTCCTCCAGCGCGAAGTCGATCAGCAGGATCGAATTCTTGGCGACGATGCCGAGCAGCATCAGCAGGCCGATGAACACCGGCAGCGACAAGGGCTGGCCCGCGATCATCAGCGCAATCAGGCCGCCTAGTGGTGCCAGCAGCAGCGATCCCATGTTGACGACCGGCGGCAGCAGCCGGCGGTAAAGCAGGATCAGCACCGCGAAGACGAGGAACACGCCCGCCAGCACCGCGAAGACGAAGTTGACCAGCATCTCCATCTGCCACTTGGCCTGCCCGACCTGCAGTTCCTGCACGCCGATCGGCAGGTTCTTCATCACCGGCAGCGCCTTGACCTTCGCCATCACCTCGCTGGCGACGAGGCCGGGCGCGAGGTCCGCACCGACGGTCAGCTGACGCTGCTGATTGAGGCGCGTGATGCGCGTCGGACCCGAACCGAAGCCGATTTCGGCGACGAGGCCGAGCGGCACCGACCCCCCGGTGGCGGTCGGCACCGGCAGGTTCTGGATCGTGTCGAGGCGCGAGCGCGACGATTGCGCCAGCGCGACGCGGATCGGAATCTGACGATCCGACAGCGAGAAGCGCGCGCTGTTCTGATCGAGGTCGCCCAAGGTCGCGATGCGAATCGCGCTGGACAGCGCGGCGGTCGTCACGCCCAGATTGGCGGCGAGGTCGAGCCGCGGGCGGATTTGGATTTCGGGTCGGTTGAGGTCGCCCGCGACGCGAGGGGCGACCACGCCGCGCACGCCCGCCATCTGCTTGACCAAGGTATTGGCGGTCTGTGCCAATTGCGCGGGATCGTCGCCCGCGAGTGTCACCGACAGATCGCGGTTGTTGTCGCCCCAGCCGAACTGCGACTCGAAATTGACGCGTGCGTCGGCGATCTTGGCGAGCTCAGGCGTCAGCTCACGCTCGAACTCGGTCGAGGTTTTGTCGCGCGGCTTCTTGAGCTGCAGGTTCAGGCGACCCGAGCCCACGTTCGTCGTCGCGTAGACGCTTTCCACGAGCGGCTGGCGATGCATCAGCTCGTCGACCTGCTCGACCACCGCCTGCGTCGCCTCCAGCGTCGAGCCCGGCGGCATGGTGACGGTGACGACGCTGCGATCACGGTCCTGCGCCGGCTGGAACGTCATCGGAATTTGGGTGAACAGGAACAACGTCAGCGCGAAGGCGAGCGCGCCGATGCCGACCGTCCAGACCCGGTGGTCGCGCAAATAGCCTGCCGCGCGCCGTAGCCTGCCACGCGCGCGCGTCGCCGGTGTCTTGCCCTCTGCCAGCGTCCAGACGAGCACGCGCTGGTAGACGTCGAGCCAGCGCCCGCCGCCGTGCTCCGCGTGGCCCGACGCTTTCAGGAAATAGGCCGCGATCATCGGCGTGATCAGGCGCGCGACCGCGAGGCTCATCAACACCGCGACGACGACGGTCAGGCCGAAATTCTTGAAGAACTGACCCGAGATGCCGGGCATCAGGCCGACGGGGAAGAACACCGCGACGATCGCCATCGTGGTCGCGAGCACGGCGAGGCCGATCTCGTCCGCGGCGTCGATCGAGGCCTGGAACGCCGATTTGCCCATCCGCATGTGGCGCACGATGTTCTCGATCTCGACAATCGCATCGTCGACGAGCACGCCCGCGACCAGGCTCAAGGCCAGCATGGTCATGTTGTTGAGCGTGAAGCCCAGCATGTCCATGAACCAGAAGGCGGGGATCGCGGAAAGGGGAATCGCGAGCGCGGCGATAAAGGTGGCGCGCCAGTCGCGCAGGAACAGGAACACAACCAGCACCGCCAGCAGCGCGCCCTCGATCATCGAATGGATCGCGGCCTTGTACTGGACCAGCGCATATTCCGATCCGTCGACACGCAGGCGGAACTTGACCTTCGGGTTGCGCTTCTCAAGCGCCTCGAGCTTCGCCTTCGCCTCGCGGAAGACGGTGACGTCGGAGGCGCCCTTGGCACGTTTGAAATCGAATGAGATGACCGAGCGGCCATCGACCGCCGCCGCGCTGCGCCGCTCGCCGTACAGGTCACGCACGACCGCGATGTCGGCGAGGCGGATGGTGCGCCCGCCGCCGACGTTGATCTGCGTCTGGCTGAGTTGATAGGCGGTGTCGGCGTTGCCGATCACGCGCACCGACTGTTCCGCGCCCGCGATCTCCGCGCGGCCGCCCGGCGCATTCAGATTTACCTGACGTAATTGCTGGTTGATCTGGCTGGCGGTCAGCCCCTGCGCCGCGAGCTTCGCGGGATCGAGGATGACGCGGATCTCGCGGTCAACGCCGCCGTTACGCGTCACGCTGCCCATCCCCGACACGGACAGCAGCTCTTTCGCCACCGTATTGTCGATGTACCAGCTCAGGTCCTCGATCGACATGTCGGTGCCGGTCGCGGTGTAGCTGCCGAGCGTGAAATCGTTCGCCTTGATGCGGCTGACCTGCGGCTCGGTGATGCCATCGGGCAGATCGGCGCGGATCTGCGTGATCGCGTCGCGCGCCTCGTTGACCGCACGGTCGATCGGCGTGCCGATCGCCAGCTGCACCACCGTCGTCGAGTCGCCCTCACTGACGTAGGAGTTGATCTCGTCGATCCCCTCCAGGCTGCGCACCGCCGCCTCGACGCGCTGCGTCACCTGGGTCTCGAGCTCGCTCGGCGCGGCGCCCGGCTGGTTGATCGAGATCACCACGCCGGGGAAGTCGATGTCCGGCTGCTGGTTGATGTCCATGCGGATGAAGCTGACCACGCCCATCACGGTCAGCAGCAGGAACAGGACGATCGAGGGCACCGGGTTGCGGATCGACCAGGCCGAGATGTTGCGGAAACCCATCGACCGTCAGCTCCCCTGACGCCGCAGGATCGGCGTCACCTTCTGCCCGGGATTGAGGAAGGCGCCGGCGGAGAGCACGACACGCTCGTTGCCGGTCAGCCCGGTCGCGATCGCGACCTTGTTGTTGTCGACCGGACCCAGCGTAACGTTGCGGCGCTGCGCCTTGTTGTTCCCATCGACGATGTAGACGTAATTGCCCTGATCGTCGCTCTGCAACGCCGATTGCGGCAGCTCGGGCGCGTTGCCGGCATTGGCGGTGATCGTGGTCGAGGCGAAGCCGCCGGGGCGGAGCGCGGGATTGTACGACAATGCAACGCGCGCGATACCCTGCCGCGTCTGCGGATCGATGATCGGCGACACCTGCCACACTTGCCCGGAGAACTGGCGCGTGTCGCCGACCGGAGTGACGGTCGCGGGCGAACCGACGTGGATCGCCTGCAGGTCGCCTTCGGACAATTGCGCGCGCATCTCCATCTCGCCGCCCTTGGCCATGCGGAACAGCACGCCCGAGCCCGAACTGACGATCTGGCCCGGCTCGACCCCGCGCGTCAGCACCAGCCCCTCCGCGGGCGCACGGATGTCGAGCCGCGCGTTGCGCGCGCGTTGTTCGGACAGTGCAGCACGCGACACCTTCAACCGGGCAGCAGCCGCGTCGCGCGTCGCGATCCGGCGCTGCACGTCGGCTTTCGAGATGAAGCCTCGGTCGACCAAGCTTTGCGCGCGCTCCAGCTCCGACTGCGCGAGCGTCAGGTCGGATTGCGCGACGCCGATCTGCGCGGCGAGGCTGGCCGCGGTCTGCGCCTGCACCGAGCGGTCAACCGTTGCGAGCACCTGCCCCGCCTTCACCCACTGTCCCGGTTCGACCAGAACACGCGACACCATGCCGCCCTCGCCCGCGACGCCGACCGGCATTTCGCGCCGCGCCGCGAGCGTGCCAGTTGCGCTGACAGTACGGTCGACCAGCTGATTGCCGGGCACGATCACGGTGACGTTGGGGCCGCCCGCATCGGCCGATTGAGCGGGAGGTGGTGCTGCCTTCTCATGCTTGAACACGAACCAGCCGCCGACGAGCGCGAGTGCTGCCAGCGCGGCGATGATCCAGCGCCGGCGCCGACGCGGCCGATCGTCGGTCAGCAACAGCCGTTCGCCTTCCAAAGTCCCCGGCTCGTACGTCATGCGCGCTTCTTGTCCCTCAACCCCGCGCTGTATTATCCAGCTACGTCACCGCGCGCAAGCCCGCGCATCATTCAGCTTGTGTTGGTTTCGGCGACTCTAGACGATCAAGCGTTAACGAACGGGAGGTCTTTTCATGCGATCAACTTCACACGCCGCCATGTGGCTCGCCGGAGCGGCGGCGCTCATGCTACCAACCGGCTCGATGGCACAAGCATATTCGGCGCAGGCGGCGCCGATCGACGGCACCGTGCTGGAGGTGAGCGCGACCGGTCGCGTGACGCGCACGCCCGATCAGGCGGTGATCCGCGCGGGCGTCGTGACACAGGCGCCGACCGCGGCCGCCGCGACGCAGGAGAATGCGTCGCGCATGGCGCAGGTGATCGCCAGCCTCAAATCCGCCGGCATCGCCCAGCGCGACCTGTCGACCAGCAACGTGTCGCTCCAGCCGCAATACCGCTACGCCGACAACCAGCCGCCGGTCGTAACCGGGTATCAGGCCATCAACAGCGTGTCGGTCAAGTTCCGCGACATTGCGCGCAGCGGCGCGGTGCTCGACGCGCTGGTAAAGGCAGGCGCTAACCAGATCGATGGACCGTCGCTGTCCTTGTCGCAGCCCGACGCTGCGCTCGACGCTGCCCGGACCGACGCGGTCGCACGCGCCAAGGCTCGTGCCGCGCTTTACGCGCAGGCGGCGGGTCTTCGGGTCGACAGCATCCTGTCGATCAACGAAGCGGGCGAGAATGACGGCGGCCAGCCCCAGCCCCCAGTGATGTTCCGCGCCCGCGCGATGGCGGCGGATAGTGGCCCGGCGACACAGGTGCTGCCAGGAGAAACCGAAGTGTCGGCGACGATCAACGTTCGCTTCGTGCTGAAATAAACGCGAAAAGGCCGCCCGATCGCTCGGGCGGCCGTTCTGCTTGTACCGTTCGGTGGTGCGATTAACGCACGCGACCGCGACGGAACAGGTTGACGATCGCGAGCAGGACGACGGCGCCCAGCAGCGAGATCAGGAACGAGTAAAGGTTGAGCGGCGCGTTGTTGATCGAGCCACCGGTGAAGATCAGGCCACCCAGGAACGCGCCAACGATGCCGACGACGATGTTCAGGAAGATGCCCTGCTGCGCGTCGGTGCGCATGATGATGCTGGCCAGCCAACCAATGACACCACCAACAATAAGCCAGATAATGAGGTTCATCGCAAACACTCCCCTTGGTTACTCGCCCAAGCCGGGCGCTGGGGGAAAGACGCTTGACAACAAATTATTGTTCCGCAGGCGAAACCTCGGCTCAGAATTTCTGCTGGCGTTCGTACAGCGACTTGTAATGCTGGATGCGGGTCACCCGAAGACCGGGCATGCCCGAGCGATCGATCGCGCGCTGCCAACCGGCGAATTCCTCCACGGTCAGGCCGTAGCGCGCGCACACGTCGTCGACCGACAACAGCCCGCCGTTGACTGCCGCAACGACCTCCGCCTTGCGCCGCACGACCCAGCGCGTCGTGTCCGCCGGCGGCAACGTGTCCAGCGTCAGCGGCTCGCCGAGCGGGCCGATGACTTTAGCGGGACGAATTTTCTGGTTCTCGATCATTCCTAAACCTCGGCTGGGGACTCGTGTCCCCGTTCCATCGTGCGGCCCTTGTAGGACGATGGCCTTGAACGGCGTTTAAAGCGGCGCGGTAAACAGGGTCTTCACGGCTTCGTCCTGTCTTCTGATATCCTGTTCACGCCTGGCCACCCCGTTACCGTCGTTTGTTACAATCCCGCTTAGGGCCGAGAAGCTGAAGGAGCGGTAAAGCACGCGCCCGGCTGCGGCGGCGAGTGGCGGGCGAGCGACGAACTGCCTATAACAAGGCCATGCAAGAACTCGCCGATTTCCAGTTGCCGCCGGGCGCGCGCCGCATCGTCGTCGCGATGTCGGGCGGGGTCGACAGCTCGGTCGTCGCCGCGCTCGCCGCGCGCACCGGGGTCGAGACGATCGGCGTCACATTGCAACTCTACGATCATGGTGAGGCGACGAAGCGCGCCGGCGCGTGCTGCGCGGGTCGTGACATCCGCGACGCGCGCGCGGTGTGCGACCGGCTGGGCATCGCGCATTACGTGTTCGACCACGAAACGAGCTTTCGCGAACAGGTGGTCGACCGCTTCGCCGACGAGTACCTCGCCGGGCGTACTCCGATCCCGTGCGTCCAGTGCAACATGGGGCCGAAGTTCACCGACCTGTTCGCGCTCGCCCGCGACCTCGGTGCCGACGCGCTCGCGACCGGACATTACGTCCGCCGCGTCGAAGGCGAGCACGGTGCCGAGCTGCACCGCGGTGCCGATCCGGCGCGCGACCAGAGCTATTTCCTGTTCGCCACCACAGCCGCGCAGCTCGATTTCCTGCGCTTTCCGCTCGGCAACCTGCCCAAGCCGCGCGTGCGCGAGATCGCAGCCGAACTGGAGCTGCTGGTTGCGGCCAAGCCCGACAGCCAGGATATCTGCTTCGTCCCCGACGGCGATTACGCCGGGCTGGTGAAGAAACTGCGTCCGCAAGCCGCGCAGGGCGGCGAGATCGTCGACCTGTCGGGACGCAAGCTAGGCGAGCATCGCGGCATCATCCACTACACCGTGGGGCAGCGCCGCGGGCTGGAGATCGGCGGTAGCCCCGAGCCGCTCTACGTCGTGCGTGTCGAGGCAGAAGCGCAGCGCGTCGTCGTTGGCCCCCGCCGTGCGCTGGCGGTCGCGGCGGCGCGGTTGGAGGACATGAACGTGCTCGGTCCGCTCAGCAGCGCGCTCACCGCGAAGGTGCGCTCGATGGCGAAGCCGGTGCCCGCGCGAATGCTGGGCGACCGGCTGGTGTTCGACGCGCCCGAATACGGCGTCGCGCCGGGGCAGGCGGCGGTGCTGTACGACGGCGACCGCGTGCTTGGCGGCGGCTGGATCGCCGAAACCGAGGCGGCGATGGCCGCGGCATAGCCGAACCGGCCGCACTCGCCTGGCCGGCCTACGCCAGTTCGTGCGCCCAGGCGTGGAGCAGCGTGTGCGCGATCGCGTAGGGCGGGGGCGCGAGAAATGCATCGCCGCTACCGTCCAGCGCCGACATCACCTCATCGCGGGTGACCCACTTCGCGTCTTCGAGCTCGTTCTCGTCGAGCGTGATCTCGGCACTCAGCGCCTGACCGACACAGGCGATCATCAGCTGCGAGGGGAACGGCCAAGGCTGGCTGGCGACGTAGCGCACGGCACCGATCTCGACCCCGGCTTCCTCCCCGATCTCGCGCCGAACGGCTTCCTCGATCGCCTCGCCGGGTTCGAGAAAGCCGGCGAGCGCGGAATAGCGCCCGGCGGGCCAGCTCGGCTGGCGACCGATCAGCGCGCGGCCATCATGCTCGGCGAGCATGATGACGACGGGGTCGGTGCGCGGGAAATGTTCGGCGTGGCAGTTCGGGCATTTGCGGCCCCAGCCGGCGCGGAAAAGCGCGGTCGGGGTACCGCAATTGGCGCAGAAGCGGTGCCGCGCATGCCAGTCGAGCAGCGAGCGCGCGGTGGCGAACGTCGCCGCCTCGCCGGGCTGGAGTTGGTCGAGCACGCCGAACAACGTCGGCGAACGGAACGGCGGTGGCGCGCCCTGCCCCGGCGGCAAGGCAGCGAAGCGCGGGCGGCCGTTGTCGAGCCCGAGCAGCACGAACTCGGCGTCGTCCGCCGCCTCGGTCAGCATCGTCCAGCCGAGCCGGCCGTCGTCGGTGACCTCGGGCTCCCAATTGTGCAGGACGAGCAATCGCGCCTGCCAGTTTCCCATCGCGGCAGCGAGCGCGGCATCGTCGTGGCGCAGCGCATCGGCGCGGTCGAGCGTACCGCCGGTGAAGCCGGGAGTGAGTTTACCGTCTACGCTCATTGTCACCGCCGCCCCTGCTGTTCGGCGCGTCGTTCGGCATCGCGTCGAAGTGCCTCACCGACCTGCTTGGCGAGATCGAGGCTGCCGGGCGGGAAGATGTTGGTCATCGCGGTACCGCGCGTCCGCTGCAACGGATTGACGAACGCGATCGTGTTGGCCGCACCGCTCCACGCATAGGTGCCGCGCGGTGCGCCACCGGGCGCGTCTTTCAGCTGCACGTACCCCCCCGCGCCGAATCCTGCGCCGGGCTGCGTACCGGGATTATAGCCGGTGAAGCTCACGCCCGCGGGCAGCAGGTTGGAGGTCGCGAGGCGTACCGTCTCAGGCTTCATCACCTCGACCCCGTCGAGCGTTCCACCGTCCTGGATCATGTGCAGGAAACGGTCATAATCGCGCGCCGACGACACCAGCCCCGCGCCGCCATAGGGAAAGCTGGGACGTTCGAGATAGGGCGAAGTCGAGGCCGGATCGAACGGCATCAGCCGCCCGGCGGCGGCGACATAGAGTGTGGCGAAGCGTGCGCGCTCGCCAGCGGGAACCTGCCACCCGGTCGAGGTCATGCGAAGCGGGGTGAGCAGCCGCGTCTGCACGAAGCGTTCGAACGACATGCCGCTCGCGCGCTCGATCACGGCGCCCATCACGTCGAGCCCGATTGAGTAGCTCCACTTCGTACCCGGCTGTGCGATCAGCGGCAGTTGCGCGGCGCGCTCGGCGAATGCCTGCAGGCTGGTGGGGCGGGTGCGACGCGCCTCGCGCTCGACCTCGGCATTGACCTGCGCGGGCACGACGCCCAGCCGCTCGGTCTCTTTCAGCAGCGGTCCCTTGGCGAGGATGTTGTAGCTCAGCCCCGCCGAATGGGTCAGCAGCATGCGGATGGTGATCGGACGTACCGCGGGCACCGTGTCGAGCGAGGTGTCGGGATTGGTCAGCACCCGCATCTTCGCGAATGCCGGAATGTATTTGGAGACGGGGTCGTCGAGCCTGATGCGTCCGTCCTGCACCAGCAGCATCGCAGCCATGCCAGTGATCGGCTTGGTCATCGAATAAACGCGCCACAAGCTGTCGGGGCCGGCGGCAGGGGCGCCAGCGTCGGTGGCGATCCGGCCGGCCGACAGGTAGAGCGTCGGACCGTCGCCGTGCCCGAAGGCGCCCGCGATGCCGGGCGCGCGACCGTCAGCGACGATACGGTCGAACAAGCCTTGCGTGTCGGGCAGGAAGATACGTCCGAGCGTTTCTCCGTTCGGCACCGGCATGCGCGGACGTGGCATGGCCGACTGGCGCGACGGAGCCGCCAGACGAGGGTTCGCCTGCGACGCCGCCTCGCGCGCCACCGTCATCCCGGCGACGAGCGCCAATGCCGCGCCGCTTGCGACCATTCCGGCACGGCGTCCACGTGACCAACGAACCAGCATCACCCTGCCTCCATCCCCATCGCCGCGCGCGCCGCCTTGGCGAAAACGGTCGGCAGACCGGCGTCGCCAAGCGATGCAATCGGCCACCACTCGCCGGCGGGCTCACCCGCGCCATGCGCCTCGCCCGTCACCAGCGCAAGATCGAGCGTGAAGTGAGTGAAGCCGTGGCTGGCGCCCGCGTTGAGCGCGCGCCAGTCGGTTTGGATGGGCGCGTTCGCAAGGCCGGGTTGCACCTCTTCCCAGGGCCCGGTCGGCAGCGCGCGCATACCGCCCAGCAGCCCCCTGTCGGGGCGACGGACGAGCAGCACCTCGCGGCCACTCACACCTTCGCGCGTCAGCCAGAATATCGTGCCGTAGCGGTGTGGACGCTCCGGCTTCGCTTTCTTGAACGGCAAACGCTCGGACTCGCCGCTCGCCTGAGCGGCGCAGTGCGCGCTCAATGGGCACAGGAGACATCGGGGACGGCGCACGGTGCAGACCGCCTGCCCGAGATCCATCATTGCCTGCGCGAAATCGCCGGCGCGCTGCTCGGGCGTGATGCGGTCGGTGGCGGCGCGGATCGCCGGGCGCGCGGCGGGCAGCGGCGTGGAAATCGCGAACAGTCGCGCGACCACGCGCTCGACATTGGCGTCGACCACCACCGCGCGCTCGCCGAACGCGATCGCGGCGACCGCAGCGGCGGTGTAAGCGCCGAAGCCGGGCAGCTGGCGCAGTGCATCCTCTGTCCGCGGCAGCGCCCCGCCATGCTCCGTCGCGATCACGCGTGCGGCGGCGAGCAGGTTGCGGGCGCGGGCATAATAACCGAGCCCGGCCCAGGCGGCCATCACCTCGGCCTCATCGGCGGCGGCAAGATCGGCGAAGGTCGGCCAGCGCTGCGTCCACGCGACAAATCGCGGGCGTACCGTGGCAACCGTCGTCTGCTGCAGCATCACCTCCGACAGCCAGACGCGATACGGATCGGGCGCCTCCCCGGGCTTCGCACGCCACGGCAGGTCGCGACGGTGGCGGTCGTACCAGTCGAGCAACGCGGGCGCGACGGCGCTCGGATCGGCGGGCTTGCTCAGCAACGGCGCGATCGAATCCTTGGCGTCCACGGGTCCGCTATGGCATGGGCGGGCGGATGAGCAAGCGCCCACGCGCCCCCCTGCCCCCGCCCGAGCGCCAGAACCGGTCACGCGCCGTGTCCGAATTGCTGCCCGCGATCGGCGGCGCGGCGTTTCGGCGCTTCGGCTTCGTGCAATCGGCGGTGGTGTCACGCTGGCCCGAGATCGTCGGCGAGCGGCTCGCGGCGGTCAGCTCACCCGAGTCGATCCGATTTCCGATGGGCAAGAAGCAGGACGGCACGCTGACGCTGACGTGCCGTGGCGCGCATGCGGTGATGATGCAGCACGTGATCCCGGAGATCACCGAGCGGGTGAACCGCTTCTTCGGCTATCAGGCGGTGGTGCGAATCACGATCCGGCAGGGCGAGATCACCAAGCGGGCGCCGCGCCGCGTGATGCCAGAACTCGCGCCTGCCCCCAGCGAGCTGGGCGCCAGTTTGAAGACGATCGCCGACCCCGAGTTGAAGGCGGTGTTGGAGGCGCTTGCTTCAGGCGTCGCCAACCGCCCGAGCCTGCCCCGGATCAAGTGAAAACGGTCGACATGAAGACGCTCTTGCCCCTGCTCGCCGCAACGATGCTCGCCACCGCGCCAGCCGGCGCGGCGCCGCGACCGTGGACCGCAGTGGCAGCACCGGTCGCGACCGGCAGCTATCTGATCGGCAATCCCAAGGCCAAGGTGCGGCTCGTCGAGATCCTGAGTTACACGTGCCCGCACTGCGCGCATTTCGCGGCCGAGTCGGAGCCGAGCATCAAGGCGATGGTGCGTTCGGGCTCGCTCGCGGTCGAGGTGCGCAACCAACTGCACGACAAGACCGACCTCGCCGCCGCGACACTGGCACGGTGCGCGGGACCGAAGGCCTTTCCGGCGGTGCATGCGGCATTCCTCGCCCGGCAGCAGGACTGGATCACCCGCGCGATCGATTGGGACGGCGCCAATGCCGCGCGGATCGCGACCTACCCGCAAACCGCGCAGCTGCGCGCGCTGGCGGACGGGGCCGGGCTGACGGCCATCGCGCGCGAGGCGGGCGTGTCCGCGGCGGCGATCGACGCGTGCTTCGCCAACGAGAATGCGATGAACGCTGCACTCAAGGTGTCGCAATCGACCGAGGTGGCGGCGGGCACGCCCGCGTTCATCCTGAACGGCAAACTGATCCAGACGGTGACCTGGGCGCAATTGCAGCCGATGTTGCGCGCGGCCGGCGCCCGAGGGACCAGCAAGTAAGAAAGCGGAGTTGATCATGAAGCGTATCGCACTTCTCGCCGGCGCGCTGGCGCTGATGACCGGCTGCGGCGGCAGCAACGACGCGCCGAGCGCACCCGCCGGCTCGGTCAAGGCAGCGGCCGCCCCTGCGGGGCAGGACTGGACGCAGACGGTGTCGCCGACGCCCGAGGGCGGCTACGTGATGGGCAATCCCAATGCCGCGATCAAGCTGGTCGAGTACGGCTCGCGCCTGTGCCCGACGTGCGGCGCGTTCGCCAACACGGGCATGCGCCCGCTGATCGAGAATTACGTTAAGCCGGGCAAGGTTTCGTACGAGTTCCGCGAATTTCTGGTCCACGGCGCACCCGACTTCCCGCCCGCGCTGCTGGGGCGCTGCGGCGGCGCGCAGCCGTTCTTCCCGTTGCTGGAGGAGATGTTCGCGGCGCAACCGACCGTGCTGCCGAAGATGGAGGATGCGGGCGCGTTCCAGCAGGCGCAGCAGGGCAAGGCGCCGGGGCAGATCTTCACCGCCTGGGCCGAGAAGCTGGGCTTCATCGACTTCGTCAAGCAGCGCGGCATTCCCGAGGCGCAGGCACGTGCGTGCCTGACCGACGAGAAGCAGATCGAGGCGCTGACGAAATACATGGACGCGGGCACCGAGAAGGGCGTGCAGGGAACGCCGACGTTCTTCCTGAACGGCAACAAGCTCGACAATGTCGTGACGTGGGACGGGGTCGAGGGCGCATTGAAGAACGCGGGCGCCTGACGCCTACCCCGCGCGCGTAGAAGGAGCATTCGCGCGTGCAGATCAAGCGGCTGCGGTTGACGGGGTTCAAGAGCTTCGTCGACCCGGCCGACCTGGTGATCGAGCCGGGGCTGACCGGCGTGGTCGGGCCGAACGGCTGCGGCAAGTCCAACCTGCTCGAGGCGCTGCGCTGGACGATGGGTGAGAACTCCGCCCGGTCGATGCGCGGCGCGGGCATGGAGGACGTGATCTTCGCCGGCACCGCGACGCGGCCGCCGCGCGATTTCGCTGAAGTATCGATCCTGCTGGAACAGGACGCGGGCGAGGAGACCGAAGTCGTCCGGCGGATCGAACGCGGCGCAGGCTCGGCTTACCGGATCGACGGTCGTGACGTACGCGCGAAGGACGTGCAGCTGCTGTTCGCCGATGCGGCGACAGGCGCGCACAGCCCAGCGCTGGTCAGCCAGAACCGAATTGGCGCCGTCATTGCCGCCAAGCCCGCCGACCGCCGCGCCATGCTGGAGGAAGCGGCGGGGATCGCTGGGCTCCACGTTCGCCGCCGTGACGCGGAGGCGCGGCTGCGCGCGACCGAAGCGAACCTCAAACGGCTCGACGCGGTGATTGCCGAGACCGACGCCCGCGCGAGTGCGCTCAGCCGACAGGCGCGGACCGCCGAACGCTATCGCGCACTATCAGAGGCGATCCGGGTGGCGGAGGCGCGAACCATCTTCGCGCAGTGGCGCGACGCCGATCGGGCCGCGATCGCGGCGCGCGACGAGGCGCGGGTGGCCGAGGCCGTGGCCACCACCGCGCAGGACGCGCAGGATACGGCAGCAGCGGCGCAGGACACCGCGATTGCGGTCGTGGCGGAAGCACGCGCCATCACGCTCGCCGCGCGCGATCGTGCGAGCGAGGCGGCGCAAAAACTTGCGGCCTTGCGGGGCGAGGCCGCGGCGGCCGAGCGGAGAGCTGCGGAGCTGGAACAGGCAGCTACGAGAAGCGCCCGCGACCGGGATCGCGAAGGGGCGCTCGCGAACGAGGCGGCAGCGGCGCTCGCGACACTCGGGACCGACACCAAGGCGCTCGAGCGCGCGGCCGCGGAGGCCGAGGCGGGACTGCCCGGACTGGAGGCGGCGCTGAGTGCGGCGGAGCGGCTGGGCCGCGATGCCGAAGTCGCGCTGGCACAGGCGCTCGCGGCTCAGGCGAGCGAGCAGGCGGAGGCGCGGATCGCGCAGGCGGCGCTCACGCAGGCGCAGGCACGGCTCACCCGTGCCGACCGCGAGCGCGCCGGGGCGGCCGAAGCGCTGAACGCGATTGCGCGCAGCGAACCGGCCGCGGCCGAGCGCGACGCGGCGATGAGCGCGCAAGCCATTGCGCGGACGGCTCAGGAAGAGGCGCGCGCCTCGTTGACCGCGGCAGAGGCGGCGGAACGTGCTGCCCTCGCCGAGCGTGACACGGCCGAACAGGCGCGTGCGTCGACGCATGCCGAACAGGCGGCGCTCGAGGCGGAGCAGGCGACGCTCGCGCGCGCGCTCAAGCGCGGCGGGCGCGAGCGGTTGCTCGATCGCGTTACGGTCGCGCCGGGGTACGAGCGCGCTCTGGCCGCAGCACTGGGCGACGATCTGGAAATCGGGCTCGGCGTGGGCGAGGCTGCCTATTGGACGGTTGCGGAACGGCGCGATGATGATCCCGTCGCACCCTCCGGTGGCGAACCGCTAAGCCTGCACGTCGAGGCACCAGCGGTGCTCGCGCGACGGCTGGCGCAGGTGTTCGTGGTCGCGGCAGACGACGGCGCGGCGCTCGCGGTCGGGCAGCGCATGGTGACGCGAGACGGCAAGATGCGGCGGTGGGATGGCCTGATCGTCACCGCCGGCGGCCTCGCCGCGGCCGAGCGGCTGGAGCGGCGGAACCGGCTGACACACATCGAAGCGGCGCTGCCGGCGGCGCGCGCTGCGGCGAGCGACGCGGCGGCGATGCTCCGCACGGTGAGCGAGGCGATCGCCGCGGCGCAGGGCGACGCGCGCGCGGCGCGGGGTGCGATCACGCGGGCGGAGGGGGACATGCGCGACGCGCAGGCTCGTCAGGTACGCGCGGAGACGATGCTCGAGCGAATCGAGGGGCAACGGGCCGACGCCGCAGCGCGCGAGCGCCGCGCGGCGCGCGACCGCGACGAAGCGGCCGCCGATGTGGCGCGCGCCGAGCTGGCGGTCGCAGGACTCCCCGATTCGAGCGCGACCGCCAGCGCGATCGCCGCGCTGCAACGCGACGATGCGACGCGGCGACAGGCGGTCGACGTCGCGCGCGGGGCGAGGCAGGCGGGCGAGCGGCAGGCGGCGGTGCTGCGCGAACGGCTCGCGGGCATGCTGGGCGATGCCAAGAGCTGGCGCGCACGCGCGGGCGACGCGGCGCGGCGGATTGCCGAGATGGCGAAGCGCGAGCGCGAGATCGCGCGCGAGCTCGCCGCCATTGCGCCGAAGTTGCCAGACCTTGCCCGTGCCGTCGCGCAGGCGGTTGAGAAACATGACGGGACCCGGGCCGAGGTGACGCGCGCCAGCGCGGACGAGCAGGTCCAAGAGCGGGCGCTGCGCGATGCGGAGAGCGGGGTGCGACAGGCGGGCGAGACGCTGTCGGTCGCGCGCGAGCGACGCGCGGGTGCTGCCGCGCGCGCCGATCATCATGAACTGCGCCGTGTCGATTTGGGGCGGCGCGCGGGCGAGCGTTTCGAATGCCCCGCGCCCGTGCTCCCCGAGCGAATCGGCTTCGCGCCCGCTGAAGTCGGATCGCCAGAAGTCGAGGCGACCGCGTTCGAGCGACTGACGCGCGAGCGCGAGCGGATCGGCCCGGTCAATCTGGTCGCACAACAGGAACTGGCCGAGCTGGAAGCGTCGGGTGCGGGCAACGCCGCCGAGCGCGCCGAACTGGGTCAGGCGGTCAACCGCCTGCGCGGGTCGATCGGCACGCTCAACCGCGAGGGGCGCGAGCGGCTGCTCGCCGCGTTCGAGGCGGTCGACGGGCATTTCCGCCGGCTGTTCGCGACGTTGTTCGATGCCGGCGACGGCGTCGGCGGCCAGGCGCATCTCGAGCTGATCGACTCGGACGATCCGCTCGAGGCAGGGCTCGAGATCATGGCGCAGCCGCCGGGCAAGCGGCTGCAATCGCTGACGCTCTTGTCAGGAGGCGAGCAGGCGCTGACCGCGGTGGCGCTGATCTTCGGACTGTTCCTGACCAACCCGGCACCGATCTGCGTGCTCGACGAGGTCGATGCGCCGCTCGACGACGCCAACATCGACCGCTTCTGCGCGCTGCTGGAACGGATGACGCGCGAGACGCGGACGCGCTATCTGGTCGTCACGCACAATGCGGTGACGATGAGCCGCATGCACCGCCTGTTCGGCGTTACGATGATCGAGCGCGGGGTCAGCCGGCTTGTATCGGTCGACCTGGGGAGTGCGGAGCGGCTGCTCGCGGCGGAGTAACGCGGCTGATCCACGCGGGCGCTGGGTCGCGTACCGCCGCCCAGATGATCCACAGGACGGCGACGCCGCGGACGGCAACAGCGGTGGCGACGTCGACTTGGCTGGCGGAGGGCCACGCGCCCTCCAGCCCGGCGAAGAGCCAGAATTCGGCGAAATAGGCGAGCAGATCGCCGAGCAGGAACAGTGCGAGCGGTCGCGCGCGCGTGCCGGTCAGGACCAAGAGCGGCCACAGCCACAGGTCGAACTGCGGCGACCATACCTTGTTGGTGAGCAGGAACCACGCGAGCACGGGCGTGAACAGGACCCAGAGCTGGCGACGGTGGCGACGCCAGCCCGCGAGCACGATTCCGATGGCGCCGACGAAAAAGGCGATCAGCGCCAGTCGGTTTCGCGCCGGAATGTCGGTCGGGTACCAGTTGAAGGTATTGGCAAGCTCCCACACGCTGGCCGCGGTGCCGCTGCGCTGATTGGAAAAGGCGTAGAACTCGCTCCAGTTGATGAAGGCGGTCGCCGCGACCGGCAGGTTGACCGCGCCCCACGCCGCGAGCGCGACGAGAACGAGCAGGGCGGCGCGTGCCACGTTGCTGCCGAGCGTGCCGCCCCGCCGGCACAGCGCGCCCAGCCCGAGCAGCGGCAGCAGCAGCAGCGGAAACAGCTTCGCCGCGCCGCCGAGCGCGGCAAGCGCGGTGGCGCGCACGTCATCGCCGCGCCGCGCCGCCAGCATCGCCGCAATTGCGAGGCTGCCTGCGAGCAGATCCCAATTGTGCGCCAGATACAGCACCAGCGGCGGCGCGAGTGCCCAGGCATATTGGCGCAACCGGCCGACACCGGCGCGGCGCATCAGGTGGAGGATCAGATAGGCGAAGGCGGTGTTGCCGAGCCACACGGCGGTCAGAAAGTCGGCCGCGTCGGGGCGCCCGAGCCCCAGCACGCGCGCGACCAATCCCTCGACCCAGATCAGCGCGCCGGTGAGCACGGGATATTCCATCCGCGCCTGAAAATACGGCACCTGCCCCGCCGCGACCCCGCGCAGTCCCCAGAACGGCACCGCGTCGCTGTAGCAGCCGGTGGTATATTGCTCGGCGCCGAGCCAATAGGCCCCGCAGTGGAGCTTAAACGCGAGCCCCGCGAGACAGGTGAGCGCGAGCGCCCAATAGGGCGCTTCATCGCCGAGCCGGGCGGTCCATCGATCGATCGTATCGCGCATCGCGCCACGTCTTGGCCGAGCACGCGACGGCCGGCAAGCGACGGCACAAGCTCGACATTTCGGTCACGCGAACATATATCGAACGCATGGCGCAGCTCGATGTCAAACAGAAGCTGGCGATCCTCGCCGATGCGGCGAAGTATGACGCGTCATGCGCCTCGTCGGGCACGTCGAAGCGCGACAGTCGCGATGGCAAGGGCCTGGGTTCGACCGAGGGGATGGGCATTTGCCACGCCTACGCGCCCGATGGTCGCTGTATCTCGCTGCTCAAGATTTTGCTGACCAACAGCTGCATCTTTGACTGTCATTACTGCATCAATCGCAAGAGTTCGAACGTGCGGCGCGCGCGCTTCACCGCGCAAGAGGTCGTGAACCTCACCCTATCCTTCTACCGCCGCAATTATATCGAGGGGCTGTTCCTGTCGTCGGGAATCATCTCTTCGCCCGATTACACGATGGAGCAGATCGTCGAGGTCGCGCGCAGCTTGCGCGAGGATCATCATTTCCGCGGTTACATCCACCTCAAGACCATCCCCGACGCCGACCCGGAGCTGGTGCATCAGGCCGGGCTCTACGCCGATCGCGTGTCAATCAACGTCGAGCTGCCGACCTCGTCGGGGCTGAAGCGGCTCGCGCCCGAGAAGGACGAGGCGCGGATCGAAGGCGCGATGCGCGGGGTCAAGGCGTCGATCGCGGACCTGACCGACGCGAAGGCCAAGTACAAGTCGGCGCCGCGCTTCGCGCCCGCTGGCCAGTCGACGCAGATGATCGTCGGCGCGGACGCGGCGACCGACGGCGATATCGTCGGCAAGGCATCGCAATTGTACGATCGCTTCAACCTGCGGCGCGTCTATTACTCGGCGTTCAGCCCGATCCCGGACGCGAGTGCGGTGCTGCCGCTGCAGCGTCCGCCGCTGATGCGCGAGCATCGGCTGTACCAGTCCGACTGGCTGATGCGCTTCTACGAGTTCCAGCCGCACGAGGTCGTCGCCGCGACCGACGCCGCCACGGGCATGCTGCCGCTCGACATCGATCCCAAGCTCGCCTGGGCATTGAAGTTTCGCGAGCACTTCCCCGTCGACGTGAACCGTGCGCCGCGTGAGGCACTGCTGCGCGTGCCGGGGCTGGGCACGAAGGCGGTGAAGAACATCTTGGCTTCACGGCGCTGGCGACGGCTGCGGCTCGACGATGTCGCGCGGCTGACCGTCTCGATCGCCAAGATCAGGCCGTTCATCGTCACCGACGATTGGCACCCGGTGTCGCTGACCGATCGTGCCGAGTTGAAGCCGCTGGTCGCGCCCAAGAAGCAGCAGTTGGAGCTGTTCGCGGCCTGATCGGTCAGCCGAGCGGGCGGGTCATCAGGTAATTGTGGATCGGCACGCCGATCACCGCGCCGTCGCTGTCGACCGCCACCAGCGTCCGCCGGCCATCGGCGGCGCGCGCGACGAAGCGGTCGGGATCGGGTTCGTCGGGTGCCCAGGCGGTAACTTGCGCCTGTGTATACCGGCGGGTGCCAAGCGCGTGCACCGCGAGGAAGTAGATACGCGCCATCGCGGGTGCGTCGCCGGTACGATAATCGCGGATCGTTACTGCGCGCGGGTCGGTCATCCAGCCTGACTAAAGCGCCGCCGCGGCGCGTGTCACCGCCCGTCGAGCGCCGATCCGCAACCGGCGCGGGCGGTTGCGGGTTGTGCGAGGGCATGCGCGTGGTCACTCTTCCCCTGCCCGACGATTTCGACGCCTGGCGCGACGCGGCGCGCGGGCTGGTCGCCGACGGCGTTCCGCCCGATGAAGTGGTGTGGCAGGTCGGCGACGTGCCCGGCGACCTGTTCGCCGCCGCCGGCGGGGACGCGCCTGCGCCGCGCCACGATTCGACGGCCCCCGCGCTCAAGGTGTCACGCGCATTCCTCGACCTCGCGCGCAGTGCGGTACTGCATCATGACCCGGAGCGGTTCGCTCTGCTCTACACCGCGCTTTACCGCCTGCGCCGCGAACCCAAGCTGGTGGAGGATCAGGCCGACCCGCTGGTCAGGCGGCTCGACGGTCTCGCCAAGCACGTGCGGCGCGACATCCACAAGATGCGGGCGTTCCTGCGCTTCCGCGAAGTGGATGAGGTCGGCGCCGCGCGCTTCGTCGCGTGGTGGGAGCCCGACCATCATATCGTGCGCGCCAACGCCGCTTTCTTCGTCAACCGTTTCGCCAGCATGCGCTGGTCGATCCTGACACCCGAAGTCTCGCTCCACTGGGACGGGGCGGCGCTGTCGCAAGGACCGGGCGCGCAGCGCGGCGACGCGCCCGACGGCGACCCGATCGAGGACGTGTGGAAGACCTATTACGCCAGCATCTTCAATCCCGCGCGCGTCAAGGTTGGCGCGATGTTGAAGGAGATGCCGCGCAAATATTGGAAGAACATGCCGGAAACAGCACTCGTCCCCGAGCTGCTGGCGACCGCGCAGGCACGGGAGAGTGGCATGATCGCGCAGGCACGCAGCAGCATCGGCGGCAATGCGCAAGCGGCGTGGGAGGCGCTGCGCGAGGAAGCGATGAGCTGCACGCGCTGCCACCTGTATCGCCACGCGACGCAGACGGTGTTCGGCGAGGGGCCGGTCTCGGCTTCGATGATGTTCGTCGGCGAGCAGCCGGGCGATCAGGAGGATCTGGCCGGGCACCCCTTCGTCGGTCCGGCGGGTCAGGTATTCAACCGCGCACTCGCCGAGGCCGGAATCACGCGCGATGAAACCTACGTCACCAATGCGGTGAAGCATTTCAAGTTCGAGCCGCGCGGCAAGCGGCGCATTCACGCGAAGCCCGACGCGGGCGAGATCACCGCGTGCCGCTGGTGGATCGAGCAGGAGCAAATGCTGCTGCGCCCCAAGGTGACGGTCGCGCTTGGGGCGACTGCGGCGCGCAGCCTGTTCGGCAAGGCAATGACGATCGGGCGCGAGCGCGGCCGCGCGCTGACGCTACCTGGCGAGGGCGGCGGCACCGCGTGGATCACGGTGCACCCGAGCTACCTGCTGCGCCTGCCCGACGAGGCGGCGCGCGAAAGTGAATACGCCAAGTTCGTCGAGGACCTGAGAGCCGCGCACGCACTCATTGCCTAAGCGGCGCGCCGGTGTCCGGCCGCACGCCGCGCCATCGTCACTGGACCCGAGATCAGAAGTTCGTCGGGTCCGGGCCCATGCGGCCGTTGGCCTCATCCATCGCGTCGATCGCCGCAACGTCGTCGGCTGACAGCGTAACCTCCTGCGCCGCGAAATTGCTGGCGAGGCGGTCGACGTTGCCGGTCTTCGGGATGACCGAGTAGCCTTTCGCCAGGTGCCACGCGATGATAACCTGCGCCGGGGTCGCGCCGATGCGATCCGCGATGCCGACGATCCGCTCGTCCCTGAGCGTCTCACCCTGGCCGAGCGGGCTCCAGCTCTGCGTCACGATTCCGTGGTCGGCGTTGTAGGCGGCGCAGTCGCGCTGCTGAAAGGTCGGGTGAAGCTCGATCTGGTTGACCGCGGGGGTGACGCCGGTCGCTTCGATAATGCGGTCGAGGTGTTCGGGCATGAAGTTCGACACGCCGATCGAGCGCGCCTTGCCGGCATCGCGGAGCTTGATCAGCGACTGCCACGCGTCGACGTAATCGTCCACCGCCGGGACAGGCCAGTGAATCAGGTAGAGATCGACCGCGTCGCGGCCGAGCAGTGCCAGGCTCTCGTCGAGTGCGGCGGCGGCGTCGGTGTGACGATCGTTCCACAATTTGGTCGTCAGGAATGCGTCGTCGTTCCGCATCCCCTCACCCACGCCGCGCTCATTATGGTAGATCGCGGCGGTATCGACGAGGCGGAAACCCACGCCGAGCCCGGCGCGGACGATCGTCGCGACCTGCGCGTCGGGGATCTGGTAGGTGCCGAGGCCGAGCTGCGGCATCGTGCGGCCGTCGTTCAAGGTGAGGTTGGTCATGCCGTGACGAACCGTTGCTGGACGGCCCGGTTCCGAGAGGGGGCTTTCGAAAGCAGCTTCCTTTTGGCCGGCGTTTCGCGCAAGCGCGCGATCATGGTCGAGAAGATCCTGGCAACGCTCGCGGCATTCGCCATCGCCGTCATCTCCGGCATGGGCTATTTCGGCATCGTGCTGCTGATGGCGATCGAGAGCGCGTGCATTCCGCTGCCGTCCGAAATCATCATGCCGTTCGCCGGCTATCTGGTGTCGACCGGGCGGTTCGAGCTGTTCGCCGCCGCGACCGCGGGCGCGATCGGGTGCAACCTGGGGTCGATCGTCGCGTACGAGATCGGCAAGCGCGGTGGCCGCCCGCTGGCGGAAAAATTCGGGCGCTACGTGCTGATCGGCCCGGGCGAACTCGACCTCGCTGATCGGTTCTTCAACAAATGGGGCGGGTTCGCGATCCTGATCGGGCGGATGCTGCCCGTCATCCGTACCTTTATCGCCTTCCCCGCGGGCGTCGCGCGGATGAAGCTGATCCCGTTCCACGTCTACACGTTCGTCGGGTCATGGCCATTCTGCCTGCTGCTCGCCTGGATCGGCATGAAGCTGGGCGACCAGTGGAACAGCGATCCGCGGTTGAAGGCGTTCTTCCACCGCGCGGACGCGGTGATCGGCGTGGTGCTGGTCGCGCTGATCGCTTTCTACATCTGGCACCGCGTGCGGGGCGTGAAGAAGCACGGCTGATCGAGCGCTGATATCAGCGCCCGCGTTTACGGCAGGTCGGGCGTTTCGGCCTTCTTCATCGCCTGACGCTCGCGCTTCCACGCCGACAGGTCCTGCACGTTACACCCGGTAGCGCCCGCCGCGCCGACCGCGGAGCAGGTGCCGACGCCCACGTTGCCGACGGTGCGATTGGCCTGTTCCTTGACCGCCCAGCTCGCATTCTCGGGCGTCACCTCGAAGTTGCGGAGTTCCTTGGGGATACGGAACTGCTCCTCGGCGGAGCGGCGGACGCAGACGACGATTTCCTCGTTGTTGGCGTTGGTCGGGCAGCGCTCGTTGCCATAGAGGACGAGCACGCCGTTGACGGGTGCGCTCTTCGACACGCCTTCCGCTGCGGTCACCTTGGCGATGCGCGGCGTCGTCGGCGCGGGCGGGCCGGAGCCTTGCGCCATCGCAGTGTTTGCCGCGAGGATCAGCGGCAGGGCAATCAGGACACGCATCGAACCTTCCTCAACCATGCTCGATCTCAGATACGTTTCGCCGCGACGATCGCGACGCGGCAGCCGAGCCGGATCGCGGCGGACATGATCGGATAGCCGAACGCCTGCTCGGCCCCGTGCGCGAGCGCGGTGTCGCGGTGCTCGAGCTCCTCGGCCTGGAACTCGCGGATCGCATCGGACAGTTCGGGATCGCTGTCGCCCAGCTCGGCGAGCTGATCCTCGTAATGTTTGTCGATCTCGGTCTCGACCGCCGCCGTGCACGCCATCGCCGCATTAGGCCCGATCGCGGCAGTGACCGCGCCGAGCGCGAAACCCGCCGCGTCCCAGAACGGCGCGAGCAGCGTCGGGCGCACGCCGCGCTCGGCGATCATGCGGTCGAAGAAGGCGCGATGCTTTTCTTCCTGCAACGCCATGCCCGCAATCTCGCGCGCGACCGCGGTGCGGTGGCCCATCACCGCCAGCTGCCCGGCGTAGATGCGCGTCGCGCCGAACTCGCCCGCCTGATCGACGCGGATCATCGAATCAGTCCTGGCGGGGCGATCACCGGGTTTCCACGTCATGCACGCCTCCTGAGCAGCCATCCGATCACGCCCGCGCCGACGAGCGACACCGCGGCGTTCCAGCCCGCGAGCGAGACACCGAACAGCGTCCACTGCGCGGCGTCACAACGAACGATGGGGGCGGCGAGCAGATCCTTCAACATCGCGTCGGTCGATCGCCCCGCACCGCTGATCGTCATCGTGCAGGCGGTAATCCCCTGCCACCAATGGGATTCGACCCCGGCGTGGAAGATACCGATTAGCCCCGAGATCGCGATCAGCGCTGCAGCGCCCGCGACCAACGTCGCCTTCGTCCGCGCACCGCCGACGATGAACGACAGGACGGCGAGCACCAGCGCGCCGTAGTGTGGCCAGCGTTGCCAATGGCACATCTCGCACGGGTAGAGATGCCCGATCAGCTGGAAGCTCCACGCCCCCGCGAGCAGCGCGGCGGGGACGAGGAACGCGAGGATGCGCGCGCGCCGCTGCGACGCGTTGAGGATCGCGGTCACTTGCGCGGGGTCCCAGGCGCGCGCGTCGGAGTGGCGCTGGGTGCAGGCTTCGCCATCGAGGCGGTGACCGCGGCGACCTGCTGCGCGCCGCCCAGCCGCGCGACGGTCTTCAGCGCGTACCAGAGCTGGAAGTCCTTGATCCCCTGCTTTTCAAGGCTCGCCGGCGTGGCGGTGAAGCGTGGGTCTTCCTTGGTATCCTCCTCCAGCACCGCGTTATCGGGCGACTTGATCTCGTTGATCAGGTGGCGGCGTAGATCGGCCTCGCGGAAGACGGGGCGCGTCTTGTAATCGGGGTCGGACAGCTGCGGCACTCGGATGTCGGGCTCGATCCCGCCCTCCTGCACGCTGCGCCCCGACGGGGTGAAGTAGCGCGCGGTGGTGAGGCGGAGCGCCGTGCGCGGCCCGAGCGGCAGCAGCGTCTGCACCGAACCCTTGCCGAACGTCTTCTCACCCATGATCAGCGCGCGGTGATGGTCCTGCAATGCGCCGGCGACGATCTCGCTGGCAGAGGCAGTGCCCGAGTCGGTCAGCACGACCACCGGCAGGCCCTTGGCATCGTCGCCGGGCTTGGCGAAGTAGCGCTCGATATCGGCCTTGTCGCGCCCGCGCTGCGAGACGATCTCGCCGTGGTCGAGGAACGCGTCGCTGACCGCGATCGCCTGCGTCAGCAGCCCGCCGCCGTTCTCGCGCAGGTCGACGACGTAGCCGAGCGGCTTGTGCCCGAGCGACTTGTCGATCGCCATGATCGCCGCGCGGGTGTCCGCGCCGGTATTCTCGGAGAAGGTGTTGATGTTGATGTAGCCGACATCGCCCTTCACCTCCCACTTGACCGGACGCTGGACGATCACCTCGCGAACCAGCGTCACGTCGATCGGCTTGTCGCGGCCGGGGCGGATCAGCGTCAGCGTGACCTTCGATCCGGGCTTTCCGCGCATCTGCGACGTCGCCTCGTCGAGCGTGCCGCCGTAGATCAGCTTACCGTTGATGTGGGTGATGTAGTCGCCCGACTTGATCCCGGCGCGACCCGCGGGCGTATCCTCCTGCGGGGCCACGACCTTGACCGCGCCGTCCTCCATCGAGACGGTCAGGCCCAGACCACCGTAATTGCCCTCGGTCATGATGCGGAGGTTGTCGAAGTCGGACGCGTCGACGTAGCTGGAATGCGGGTCGAGCGCGGCGAGCATGCCGTCGATCGCGCCTTTCACCAGTTGCTCGTCGGTAACCTTGTCGACGTAATCCGCCTTTACGCGGTTGTAGACGTCGAGGAACTTGTCGAGTTCGCGGTAGGTGCTGGTGTCGGCCGCGGCCATCGCGCCGGTGGCGACCGGCACGAGCGCGACGGTGGCGACGAGTGCCGTGGCCTGGAGCAGTTTCGACTTCATGCGGTGGGCGCTTGATCCTCGAGGGCGTAGGAACGGCGGTGTAGCGGAAAACCGAAGTGTATCAAAGCAGCACGGGGCTTAACCGCGGCTGAGCGGTCCCGCGCCGGCTTCCCCGTCAGATCAACAGGGTGAGATCGACCGGACGGCCGCGACGGCGCAGCTCGACGGTGACCTGCGGCGCCTCGTCGCCGGCCTTTGACGACGCCGCCGTGCCGATCAACGCGCCGGCCGCGACCTGCTGCTCGCGCGCGACCGACAGCTCTGCAAGCCCGGTCAGCAGCGTGACCCAGCCTTGCCCGTGATCAATGATGACGATCGTGCCGAAACCGCGAAATGGCCGCGCGAAGACGATCCGCCCGGCCGCGGGAGCGACGACGCGCGCGGCGGGCGCGACCGCGAAGGTCAGCCCGCGCGCGCGCACGCCATTGTCGGACAGCTCACCGAAGCCGGTCACGAGCCGCCCCTTCACCGGCAGTCGGTACGGCGCCGCCATCTCGGCCGCCACCGCCGGGATCGGCGGGCCGGGCAGCGACACGAGGCTGGCGAGTGTCGCCTGCGCATCACCTGCGCCGCGCAGGCGATCGACCGCGTCGCGCGCGCGCTCGCCCAGTGCCAGCGCACGGTCGGACGCGGTACCGGCGTCGAGCGGCTCGTCGCGCAGCGCCGCGAGCGCGCGTCGCGCACCGAGCAACTGCGCGCGCCCGGCGCCGAGTTCGGCCTGCAAGGCCGCCGCACTGGCGTGGAGCGCGCGCGTCTGCGCCAACTCACCGCGGATCGCGGCGGTTCGTGCGCGCACCACCGGCAGCGCGGCATCGAGCACGGCGCGGACGTGAACCAGATCGTCGAGGCTGCCTGGCTGAACGATCGCGATCGCGGCGGGGCGACGCGCGAGCGCGGTCAATCCGCTCAACAATCGCGCGATCGGCTCCTGCTGCGCGGCGAGCTGTTCGCGTTGTTCGGCGAGTGCCTTGTCGGTCGCGGCGGCGCGAAGATCGGCGATCGCGATTTCGGCTTCGGCTATTTCGACCCGCGCCTCAAGCGCAGCCTCGCTGAAACGCGCGCGGCGGGTCGGATTGCCGGTCGCGGCGGCGGCGCGATCGGCCTGCGCGGCGCGCGCCTGCGCCGCGGCGCGGTGCGCGCGCGCGGTGCGCAGCGCGGCGCTGGTGGTCAGTTCGGGTGCGGCGGTCGCCTGTGCGACGATCCCGAGCAGGCTTCCACTCAGCAACAGGGCGGCCACCGCCGACAGGAGCCGACGCACGCCCTAGCCCTCACGGTGATAGGGGTGATTGGCGAGGATGCTGGTCGCGCGGAACAGCTGTTCGGCGAGCATCGCGCGCGCAAGCAGGTGCGGCCAGGTCGCGCGCCCGAACGAGACGAGCAGATCGGCCTCCGCGCGCTCGGCATCGCCGAACCCGTCGGCGGCGCCCAGCAGGAAGCGCGCCTCACGCACGCCGTCGTCGCGCCAGCGACCCAAGGTCTGGGCAAAGGCGGTCGAGCCGAGCACCTCGCCTTTCTCGTCGAGCAGCACGCGGCGGCTGTGGGCGACGCGGTCGGGCTCACGCCCGCCGGTATCGGGCAACTCGGTCACCCGCGTCGGCCAGGCGATCCGTTTCAGATAGCGCTCGACCAGCTCCGCCTCGGGCGAGCGGCCGATGCGGCCCCGCGCGACGATATGGAGCAGCAGGTCAGGCGTTCCCCGGTGCAGGCGCGGCGGTGTCGGCGGGCGCCGCGGGCGCGTCGCCGAACGACCACATCCGTTCCAGATTGTAGAAGGTGCGCACCTCGGGCCGGAACAGGTGGACGATCACGTCGCCCGCGTCGATCAGCACCCAGTCTGCGGTCGGCAATCCCTCGATCCGCGCGGAACGACCCGTCTCGGCCTTGATCTTCTCCGCGAGCTTCGCCGCCATCGAGGCGACCTGCCGCGTCGAGCGGCCCGACGCGATCACCATATGGTCGGCGATCGACGACTTGCCCGCGAGCGGAATCGTGATCGTATCGACAGCCTGATCGTCGTCGAGCGATTGGAGAACAAGCCGATGCAGCGCCTCGACGTGGTCGGGATCGAGCGATCGGTTTGCAACGTGAGTGGCGGGCAAGGTTGCTCCTAAGGTTTGCCGGTTCAGGTGAAGATATGGGAGGCACGAACCGTTGGTGCCATGTCTTTCTCAAGGTCTTTGTGCGGCATGAACCGTTCATGCCAATGCGGGTCGGCGGCGCGTTTCAGCGTCGCGGAGGTCGGGTCCGGGCGGAAACGCAGCAGCACCAGTGCCGGCACACTCCAGTCGGTCCAATCCCTGGCACAGGCAGACGGATGAGCGAAGCGCCTGAGCCACGCCATCGCGGGGGCCGCCATAGCGCGCGCATCATATCCGGGGCGCGCGACAACCGCAATCGGCATCGTGCGCGCGATCTCGCGCCAGCGCCGCCACGCGGAGAATTGCAGCAGATTGTCCGCACCCATGATCCAGATGAAGCGGTCGCGCGGGTAGCGGCGCGTGAGGAGGCGCAGCGTGTCGACGGTGTAGCGCGTGCCGAGCCGCGCCTCCACGTCGGTTGCGCGGATACGGCTGCGCCGCGCCATCATCTGCGCCGAGGCGAGCCGCGCGGCGAACGGCGCCATGCCGCGGGCGGGCTTGAGCGGATTCCCCGGCGAGACGAGCCACCACAATTCGTCGAGCCCCAATGCCTCGATCGCCGCAAGCGAGATGCGGCGGTGTCCCGAATGCGCCGGATTGAACGATCCGCCGAGCAGGCCGATGCGGCGCGTCATCGCCGCCTGCACCATCTGGTCAACCGCGGACCTGCCCGCTGCCGCGCCCGACCCATTTGTACGTCGTCAGCCCTTCGAGCGCGACGGGCCCGCGCGCGTGCAGCCGCCCGGTCGCGATACCGATCTCGGCACCCAGCCCGAACTCGGCACCATCAGCGAATTGCGTCGAAGCGTTCCAGAGCACGATCGCGCTGTCACAGCGGGCGAGGAAATGCTCCGCGACGCGTTCGTCGGCGGCGACGATCGCGTCGGTATGGCCCGATCCGTGACGCGCGATGTGCGCCAGCGCCGCATCGACGCCGTCGACCAGCGCGACCGAGCAGATCGCGTCGAGATATTCGGTGTCCCAGTCGGCCGGATCAGCGGGCTTCACGATCTCGCCGATCGACGCTTCAATCGGATCGCCGCGCACCTCGCATCCGGCCTGCTGCAATGCCTCAACCAACATCGCGGGATCGACGAAATCGCGGTCGATCAGCAGCGTCTCCATCGCGCCGCAGATGCCGGTACGCCGCATCTTGGCGTCGAGCACGATGCGGCGCGCCATCTCCGGGTCGGCAGAGGCGTGGACGAAGACGTGGTTGATCCCGTCGAGGTGCGCCAGCACCGGTACGCGCGCCTCGGCCTGGACGCGCGCGACCAGGCTCTTGCCGCCGCGCGGGATGATGAGGTCGATCAACCCGTCGGCGGCGAGCATCGCGCCGACCGCGGCGCGGTCGGTCGTCGGCACCAGTTGCACCGCGTCGGCGGGCAGCCCGGCCTGCATCAGCCCGTCGACGAGAGCGGCGTGGATCGCGCGATTGCTCTCGATCGCCTCCGTTCCCCCGCGCAGGATCACCGCATTGCCCGCGCGCACGCACAACGCGGCCGCGTCCGCGGTGACGTTGGGGCGGCTCTCGTAGATGATACCGATCACGCCGATCGGCACGCGCACGCGGGTCAGCTCGAGCCCGTTGGGTCGCGTCGCCGCGTCGATCACCTGTCCCACTGGATCGACGAGGTCGGCGACCGCGGCGACGCCGGCGGCGATCGCCTTTACCCGCGCCGCGTCGAGCCGGAGCCGGTCAAGCATCGCCGCCGACAGCCCGGCATCTTGCCCGCGCGCCACGTCGATCGAATTGGCGGCGAGGATCGTCTCGCTGGATTTGCTGAGTGCCCGTGCGGCGCACCGCAACGCCTCGGCGCGGCGCGCGTCGGGCGCGCTCGCCAGCACGCCGGCAGCGCCGCGCGCACGCGCACCCATGCGCGCGATCAACGTGGTCGAGGCTTCGGGGGCGAGCATCGGCGCTCCGCTAGCACAGAATCGCGGCCTGCACACAACGCGCGCTTCCTCTGGCGGCGGCGACATGACGACTTACATAAGTTGCATGACATACCAGCCTGTCGACCGCCGCCGCTTCCTCGCGCTTACCGGGATGGGTGCCGCCGCCACCACGCTGATGGCGTGCGGCGCGCGCTCGGCCGCCGCAGCGGAGCATTTCCCCGTCACCAAGACGGATGCGCAATGGCGCGCGCAGCTGGGACCGGCGGCCTATCAGGTGCTGCGCGAGGAAGGGACCGAGCGCCCCTATTCCAGCCCGCTCAACAATGAGCATCGCGCCGGCGTCTTCGCGTGCAAGGGATGCGCGCACCCGCTCTATTCGAGCAGGACCAAGTTCGAGAGCGGAACCGGCTGGCCGAGTTTCTGGGCGCCGCTGAAGGGCGCGGTCGCGACCCGGCGCGACTCGACGCTGGGGATGGTCAGGACCGAGGTGCATTGCCCGCGCTGTGGCGGCCACCTGGGTCACGTGTTCGACGATGGTCCGAAGCCGACCGGCCTGCGCTATTGCATGAACGGCGTGGCGATGACGTTCCGTCCCGCCTGATCGCGATCAGTTGACCGCGACGCCGCCGGTTACGTGAACCGGCGCGTTGGTGGCGATGGTGACGGTCGGCATTGCGGGCTCTGCGACAGCCGGTTCGACGCTGCGCGAACCGTGCGCGTAGATGAAGCCCGACACCGGATTCACCGACGTACCGAGATCGTGGTTGGCGGCGTACCAGACGCGCACCTGGCTCCAGTCGCCCGCGGGCGATACGTCCACCGCGCGCACGTCGCGCTCGATCCCGCCGCGCGTCGACCAGTTTGCATGGGTCAGCAGCACTTCGCGATCGCTGACGATCCGGCTGACCATCGCGACGTGACCGACGCGCATCCGCGCGGTCGCCTTGAACGCCATCACCGCGCCGACCTGCGGCGTGCTGCCGCGATCGTAGCGGCCCGCCGCCTGGCCCCACCAGGTGTTCGCGTTGCCGCGGATATCGATGCCCGACACCTCGCGTGCGAACGGCACGCACTGCAGAACCTTCGCCGAAGCAGGAACCGCCGTCATCAGGGCGCACGAGGCCACCAGCGCAAAACGCGCTGCAAAATTCTTCACGTTCAAGGGATGACCCCCCGGCCAAATGAGTAACTTGAGGGTCAGCTAGCGAAGCGTTTTCGAAAGAACAAACGCCTGCGGAACCTTTTCCGATGAAGTGAGTAAGCGCGGCGACGAGCCGCGTTTTGGCGTGTCAAACGCGCAGAAACACTGCCCTTTTTTCGTGTCGAATCAGCCGACGGGTTCGCGCGGGGCGGCGTCGATCACCGACGCGCCGGTCAACCGCTCCATGCGCAGCGCGTGCTCCGCGCGGCCGAACGGAAAGCGTGAATAGAAGAAGGCGGCGAGGCAGCCGAGCACGACATAGCAGCCCGCGTAGATCAGCGTCAGCCGGTCGAGCACCGCGACCGGCACCTGCCCCGGCTGCGCCTTGGCCGGAAAGTTCGCCGCGGTCAGGATCAATCCGCCGAGGAAGATGCCGACGCCGCTGGTGCATTTCTGGATGAAAAAGCCGCCGGAGAAGAACACGCCCTCGGACCGCCGCCCGGTGGTGATCTCCGAATCCTCGACCACGTCGGCGAGCATCGAGGCGCCGAGGATAAAGGCGGTGACGCCGCAGGCGGTGGCAGCGGCGGCGAAGGTGAACAGCAGCGGCAACGTGACTGGCGCGCCGATCGGCGGAAACAGGCCGGCAAGGCGGAGCCAGTAAGGCGTCGTGCCGATCGCCATGCCGAGCAGCGCCGCGGTCGCCGCCCCGCGCGGCTTGCTGCCGATGGCACCGATGCGCGGTGCCGCGACGAAGGCGATCGCGACGCCGGCGAACAACGACACGCTCAGCCACACGAACGCGAAGCCGCGCAGCCCCCACACGTAGCTGTAGAGATAGTTGGTCATCGCATAGGTGATGCCCTGCGACGTATAAGCGAACAATCCGGCGAGCATCAGGATCGCAAAGGCGCGGTTCTTCACCGTCTGGCGCATCTCGCGAAAGTTGTCGGCGAGCGACTGCCGCTCCACCGGTGGCTTCGGCAGGTTCGGTATCTCCTTGTGCGTGCCCAGTGCCGAGATGAGGATCGTCGCGCCCATGAACAGTGCGCCCGCGATTGCGAAGCCCTTGTAACCGGCACGGTTGAGCAGGCCGTTGGGAAAGTCGGGCGTCGGCGCCAGGAACAGGACATACGCGCTCACCAGCATCAGCAGCCCGCCCGCCCAGCCGAACAGGTAGCGGTACGCCATGATGCGCGTGCGCTCGTCATAGTCGCCCGACAGTTCGGCGGCGAGCGCCTGGCTCGGCACCTCGTACGCGCTGACCGCGGAACGCACGAGCACCGCGACCACGAACAGCCAGCCCAGCACGACCTGCTCCGACGCCAGCGGCGGATTCCACAGCATCAGCCAGCCGAGCATGATCGGCAGCGCAGCCCCGTACATCCACGGATGGCGCCTGCCCCAGCGCGTGCGCGTCCGGTCGGAGAAGAAGCCTACGGTCGGGTCGACGAACGCGTCGATGATCAGCGCGCACATGATGACGAGCCCGACCGTCGCCGCCGGTACGCCGATCACCTGGTTGTAGAACAACAGCAGGAACGTGCCGAAGCCCGAATCCTTCACCCCGTAGGCCGCCGCACCCACGCCGTAGCTCGCCATCGTCGCCGGGGTGAGCCGGCGCAGTTTGGGCGCGCTGCTTGCCCCGGCCGGTGCGGCGGCCCGCGTCACTGAAACGCGTCCAGCGCGGCGAACAGCGACGGCTGCGTCGCATCCCAGCTCGCACGCGTGCCGATCGTCAGGCCGCCGTCAACGACGATCGAGGTACCGGTGACGAAGCTCGCATCATCGCTGGCGAGGTACGCGACGGCCGCTGCGACATCTTCGGGCCGCCCGGCGCGCTTCACCGGTTGCGCGTGTGCGGCCATGCCCGCGATCGCCTGGTTCGCCTGCGCGCGCTTCTCCTCGGTGACGCCCAGGTGACGCGTGAAGATGTTGGTGGTGATGAAGCCCGGCACGACCGCGTTGACGCGGATATTGTGCTGCGCGAGATCAGCGGCGGCGAGCTTGGTCAGGTGTAGAACCCCTGCCTTTGCGGTCGAGTAGGCCGTCGGCGCGTAGCCGCTGCCCAGCGCAGATACGCTCGACGTGTTGATGATCGCGCCGCCGCCGCGCTCGGCCATCATTGGCGCGGCGTAGCGGATGCCGAGCGCGACCGAGCGGAGCAGAAGCGCCTGCGTATGATCCCAGTCCTCGGGTGCGATCGCGTCGATCGCCTCGCGCGCGCCGCCCGCGCCGGCGTTGTTGAACACGATGTCGAGCCCGCCGGCGTCGTCAGCGGCCTGGAGCAGCGCGGCGATCGCGTCGGCGCTGGTCACGTCGGTGTGCTGGAAGCGGATGCGTCCGTTCGAGGTTGCGGCAAGCTCCTCGCCGGCGGCGGTGTCGATGTCGCCGATCCACACCTCGGCGCCTTCCTCGACCAACCGCAGCGCGGTTGCGCGACCGATGCCCGATGCGCCGCCCGTCACGACCGCACGCTTGCCCTGCAACCGCATTGCACTCTCCTCTTGTCCGGTCGCGCCGGCGTTTTCAGCATCATAGTATGGGGCATTTACCCGTCAACAGACGACGGTTCGAATGTTCGGTTTGCCGACCTTGTCTCCATCGAGATCGCACGATAGAGCGCGAGAGCTTCTTTACGGCGGGCAGGACATGGCTCTCGATACCGAAACTTTCGACGCGCTGATCGACCATCTGCGCCGCTTCGTCGCCGACCGGCTGCGCCCGCTCGAGAGTGAGGTGGAGGCGAACGACGCCATCCCCGACGCAGTCGTGCAGGAGATGCGCGAGATGGGGCTGTTCGGCCTGTCGATCGCCGAGGAATACGGCGGGCTCGGCCTTACCATGCTGGAGGAAGCGAAAGTCGCGATCGAGATGGGGCGGACGACCCCTGCGTTCCGGTCGACCTTCGGCACCAATGTCGGGATCGGCAGCCAGGGCCTGGTGATGGCGGGGACACCGGAACAGAAGCGCGAGTGGCTGCCGCGCATCGCCAGCGGTGAGATCGTCACCAGCTTCGCGTTGACCGAGCCCGATGTCGGGTCGGATTCGGGCAGTGTGAAGACGCGCGCGGTGCGCGACGGCGACGTGTACCGGCTGACGGGCACCAAGCGCTACATCACCAATGCCGACAAGGCCGACCTGTTCACCGTGATGGCACGCACCGGCGACGAGCCCGGCGCGCGCGGCGTGTCGGCGTTCCTGGTGCCCAAGGCGCTCGCCGGCGTGACGATCGGCGAGCCGGAAAAGAAGATGGGGCAGAAGGGCGCCAAGGTCGCCGACGTCAACTTCGACGACGTCGCGGTGCCGGTCGCCAACCGGCTCGGCGCGGAGGGCGAAGGCTTCAAGATCGCGATGCGCGTGCTCGACCGCGGACGGTTGCACATCAGCGCGGTCTGCGTCGGCGTGGCCGAGCGGCTGATCGCCGACTGCGTCGCCTACACCGCCGAGCGAAAACAGTTCGGCAAGCCGCTGGCCGATCACCAGCTGATCCAGGCGATGATCGCCGACAGCAAGACCGAGGCGCTCGCCGCGCGCGCGCTGGTGCTGGAGACCGCCAAGTCGAAGGACGAGGGCAAGGACGTGGTGATGGAGAGTGCCGCGGCGAAGTACTTCGCCTCCGAGATGGTCGGCCGCGTCGCCGATCGCGCGGTGCAGATCTACGGTGGGGCGGGCTATATCGCCGATTACGGGATCGAGCGGCTGTACCGCGACGTGCGGCTATTCCGCATCTACGAGGGCACGAGCCAGATCCAACAGATCATCATTGCGCGAGAGACGATGAAGCGCGGCGGCTGACCGCGATCAAGCCGATCATCAGGTAAAAGGGAGTAGGTGATGGATACGAGCAAGCTGTTCCGTCTGGACGGTCGCGTCGCGCTGGTGACCGGCGGCAGCCGCGGCATCGGCAAGATGATCGCGGCGGGCTTCATCGCGCAGGGCGCGACCGTTTATGTATCAAGCCGCAAGGCGCCGGCGTGCGACGAGACCGCGGCGGAGCTGGGCGACAAGTGCATCAGCCTGCCCGCCGACGTGTCGACGGTGGAGGGCTGCCGCGATCTGGCGGCGAAGATGGCCGAGCGCGAGCAGCGGCTCGACATTCTGGTCAATAACGCCGGCGCCGCCTGGGGCGCACCCTTCGCCGAGTTCCCCGAAAGCGGCTGGGACAAGGTGATGGACCTGAACGTCAAGTCGCCGTTCTTCCTGACGCAAGCGCTGCATCCACTGCTCAAGGCAGCGGCGAGCCACGAGCAGCCCGCCAAGGTCATCAACATCACCTCGATCGACGGGCTGCGGCTCAATCCGTGGGACACGTACAGCTATCATGCGTCGAAGTCGGCGCTTATCTACTTGACCAAGCGGATGGCGGCCGAACTGGTCAAGGACGCGATCAACGTGACCTCGATCGCGCCGGGCGCGTTCGCGAGCGAGATGAACCGCGCCGCCCGCGACCACGGCGACGCGGTGGCAAAGCGCATCCCGGCGCAGCGGATCGGCGTCGACGAGGACATGGCGGGCACCGCAATCTTCCTTGCCAGCCGCGCCGGTGACTACGTGATCGGCGACACGATCGCGGTCGACGGCGGTGTCGTCAACGCGAGCCTCGGCGGGTCGATCGACGCCTGAGGCGGTAAGATCGGATGGTGGTGCGGGGTGGCCGACGATCGAACACCTCGCCCGCTTCGTCCTGCATCTGGCAGTCCGACGCGCGATCGATCCACCCGACTGTTCGCCGGCACGTTGAAGAGCTATCTCGGCTCCCCATCAGCCGGCTAGCGCCTGGCCGCCGGCGGCACGTTCCTACACGAACGGCAGTTTCGACTCGCGCACCGCGGCGACGTAGCGCTGCATCGCGTGGCCGCCTTGCGACGACAGCTTGAGGAATGCGCGTCGCTTGTCGAACGGGTCGGCCTCGCGCTCGATCAGGCCGGCGTCGGTCAGCTTGCTGATCCAGCGCAGCGCCGTGGTCGGTGGCACCGCAGCGGCGATGCACAGGCTCGATACCGACACCTGGCCGCGTTCGAGTTGCGCGCCGAGCAGGTCGAGCAGCATGTCCCACGCCGGGTCCTCGAATAATCCGCCTTCGAAGAAGCGATCGCGCAGCCGTCGCGCGCGGATTACCTCGCGCACCTGCGCGGCGGAGATGTCGTAATCGGGCGTCGCCGTCGTGAACGAGGCGACGCGATTGTCGTCCTGTCGCCGCCTCGTCGCCTCGCTCTGCCGGCTGAGCCGCGCGACGACCTCCGCGATCCGCGCGACCTCAGCGTTCAGCCGGTGCAGCCGCGCCGACTCGCTCTCACCGACGCGTTCGCTCAAGCCCGCGTCGTCACCCCCGGCCGCGATCGCGAGCGTCGCGATCCACTCCGACACCTCGGGCGCACACAGCAGGTGGGTGTTGGGGCGCGCGCAGATCGCGGCGACGGGGTCGAGCTGTTTGGGCGTAAAGGCGACGACCAGCGGCCACGCACGCATGGCGGCAAGCTCGTCGACACGCTCTAGCACGTCGACCGGCACCGTCGCTTGCGCGGTCAGATCGACGATCAGCACGGGATGGCCCGCGTGCTCGGTCAAGGTCGACCAGTCGCTGTCGAGCGGGAGTTCGCTGGTCACCCGCGCGCCCAGCGCGTCTAGCGCGGCGGAGCGGGCGTCGGCGTCACGCGCGGCGCGTCCGATGACGATCGCATCGAAACGAGCGGCGAGGTCAGCGGAGAACGCCGCCTCCCACCCTGCTGCCGCATCGGCACGGTCCGCGCCCATTCTCATGTCCTGACCTCCCGTGATCCGTGACGATGACCTAAGGTAACGCGAAACGCTCCATCACGCGCAAAAAGCCGCCATAATGGAGCAAACCGTCAGTCGAGCGACTTCACGATCTCCTCGACCATCTTCTTCGCGTCGGCGAGCAGCATCATGGTGTTGTCCATGTAGAAGACGTCGTTGTCGACGCCGGCATAGCCGACGCCGCCCATGCTGCGCTTTACGAACAACACGGTCTTGGCCTTTTCCACGTCGAGCACGGGCATGCCGTAGATCGGCGAGGTCTTGTCGGTCTTCGCCGCGGGGTTGGTCACGTCGTTCGCGCCAATCACGAACGCTACGTCGGTCTGTGCGAACTCGGAGTTGATGTCCTCGAGCTCGAACACCTCGTCATACGGCACATTCGCCTCGGCGAGGAGGACGTTCATGTGGCCGGGCATGCGGCCCGCAACAGGATGGATCGCGTATTTGACGCGGACGCCGTGTTCCTTGAGCTTGTCCGCCATCTCGCGCAGCACGTGCTGCGCCTGCGCCACCGCCATGCCGTAGCCGGGCACGATGATGACCTGTTCGGCCTGGCTCATCAGGAACGCCGCGTCCTCGGCCGATCCGCGCTTCCAGGGGCGATCGACCTTGGCGCCGCCGCCGCTTCCCGCCTCGGCGCTCTGGCCGAAGCCGCCCGCAATGACGCTGATGAAGCTGCGGTTCATCGCGCGACACATGATGTAGCTCAGGATCGCGCCCGACGAACCCACCAGCGCGCCGGTGATGATCATCGCGCTGTTGTGGAGCGTGAACCCCATCGCCGCCGCCGCCCAGCCCGAGTAGCTGTTGAGCATCGACACGACGACCGGCATGTCCGCGCCGCCGATCGGCACGATCAGCAGAAAACCGATCGCGAAGCTCAGGAGCACGACGAGCCAGAAGTCGAACGGCGACTGCGTCAGCCAGAAATGGAACGCGAACCACGCAATGGCGAGGCCGACGCCTAAGTTGATCGCGTGGCGCGCGGGCAGCAGGATCGGCGCGCCGCCCATGTTGCCGTTGAGTTTCAGGAAAGCGATCACGCTGCCCGAAAAGGTGATTGCACCGATCGCTACGCCTAAGATCATCTCGATACGGCTGACCGCGTGGATGACCGCGAACGGCTGGCCGATCAACGGCGTGACGACGTCGGCGATACCGAAGGCGACGGGGTTGAGATAGGCCGCAACCGCGACCAGCACCGCCGCGAGCCCGACTAGGCTGTGGAATGCGGCGACGAGCTGCGGCATCGCAGTCATCGCGATCCGGCGCGCGGTGACGATGCCGATCGCCGCGCCGACACCGATGGCGGCGAGGATCTCGAACACCGCCGACTTGTCGACGCGCGAGAAGATTGCGGCGTAATCGTCACCTTCGACGATCAGCGACACGGTGGGGACGTGCGTTACGAGCGTCATCATCACCGCGATCGCCATGCCGATCATGCCGTAGCGGTTGCCCTGCTGGCTGGTCGTCGGGCTGGAGAGGCCACGCAGCGCCAGGATGAAGCACACGCCCGAGACGAGGTAGGCGAGCGCCACCCAGGGATTGACCGCGACCTGTTCCACTTGCCCTTGCTCCCCCGATTAATCCGTCACCCGTCCGCGTGGTCGCGGGCGGCGCGCGTCAGTGCTTGGCGACCGCGGGCCGCTCCTTCTTCTTGTACATCGCCAGCATCCGGCTGGTGACCGCGAAGCCGCCGAAGATGTTGATGCTGGCGAGCACGACGCCGAGCAGGCCGAGCCACTTGGAGCTCGTGCTCCCCGCCGCGGCACTCGCGATCAGCGCGCCGACGATGATGACCGAGGAGATCGCGTTGGTCACTGCCATCAACGGCGTGTGCAGCGCCGGCGTGACCGACCAGACAACGTAATAGCCGACGAAACACGCCAGCACGAAGATCGACAGGATCGCAACGAAGTCCATCAAATATCCTCCCCAGCATGGGGAGGGGGACCATGCGCAGCATGGTGGAGGGGGAGTGACGCGCACGAGACGATGGCGGCAAGAGTACCATCCATGTCTCGATGCACGTCGCTTGCCCTCACCCGCAACACGCGGAAGCCGTTCTCCCGAATGAAGTGATCACGCATCTGGTCCGCTGCGGCACGATCGCCATCATGCACAGCGCCATCCACCTCGACCACGAGGCGCGCTTTGATGCAGCAGAAATCGACTACATAGGGGCCTAGCGGATGTTGTTTCCGAAAACTTAGGCCCAGTGCATCGCCGCGGAGGCGCTGCCATAACAGCACCTCCGGATATGACATGGTGCGCCTGAGCCGACGCGCGAGCGCGACTTCTGGACGCACCGCACGTTGCACGCCCCCTCCACCGCGCTTCGCGCGGTCCCCCTCCCCGTTCCGGGGAGGATAAGCGATCACGAAGCGAGCCTCGCGTTGACGATCTGCCCGCCCTTGGTCAGCCGCACCGCGTCGCCGATTTCCTCATCGAGTACCGGGCGGCCCTGCTCCTTGTCCCAGAAGGTCGACAGGAAATTGTACAGGTTGCGCGCGAACAGCGCCGAGGCGTCGGTCGCGAGCCGGCCGGCGACGTTCTTGTGGCCGATGATCTTCACGCCATGCCGCTCAACAATCTCGCCCGCGACCGCGCCCTCGACATTGCCGCCCTGCTCGACCGCCAGATCGACGATCACGCTGCCTGGCCGCATCGTTGCCAACTGCGCGTCGCTGACGAGCCGGGGCGCCGGGCGGCCGGGGATCAACGCGGTGGTGATGACGATGTCCTGCTTGGCGATGTGCGACGACACGAGCTCGGCCTGCGCCGCTTGGTATTCGGGCGACATCTCCCCGGCGTAGCCGCCCGAACCCTCGCCCTCGATGCCCTTCACATGTTCGACGAAGATCGGCTTGGCGCCGAGCGACTGGATCTGCTCGCGCGTGGCGGAGCGCACGTCGGTCGCCGACACCTGCGCGCCCAGCCGCCGTGCGGTCGCGATCGCCTGCAAGCCAGCGACGCCAACGCCCATCACGAACACCTTGGCAGCGCTAACCGTGCCCGCCGCCGTCATCATCATTGGAAAGGCGCGGCCATATTCCGCCGCGGCGTCGAGCACCGCCTTGTACCCCGCCAGGTTCGACTGCGACGACAGGATGTCCATTGACTGCGCACGCGTGATGCGCGGCATGAACTCCATCGCCAGCGCCTCGAACCCCGCATCGGCGTAGCTCTCGACCCGCGCGCGCTCACCGAACGGATTGAGGCCGGCGACGATCCACGCGCCGGGTGCCGCGCCCGCAATCGTCGCGACGTTGGGGCCCTGCACGCCGAGCAGGATGTCGGCGCCCGCGACCGTGGCCGCGCGGTCGCCGACGGTCGCGCCCGCCGCGGCATAGTCGTCGTCGGCATAGGACGCCCGCGCGCCAGCCCCCGCCTCCACCGCGACCTCGGCGCCAAGCGCGGCGAATTTCTTCACCGTCTCCGGCGTCGCAGCAACGCGGCGCTCGCCGTCCGCTCCCTCGGCCAGGACCGCGATCTTCATCGCGTCAGGCGATCAGCCAGATGACGAAGAAGGCGATGATGAAACACGCCACCGCGCCCCATTTCAGCATCCCGATCACGCGATCGTAGGTCGAGACGCGCGCCTTCATCTCCGAGGGTAGGGCAGCCATGAGGGTCCTCTTCTAACGATGTCGTTTCAGGTCCGACCCTATGCACGCCCACGCGCGCTGGCAACGGGCGATCTGCGCGCGCCGGCATGTCTAATCATGGGACGGTTTAAGCTCAGCTTTACCCCATTACGCTATTTACATGCTCGAAAGACCGTTCGGGGACGAGAGAATGACGCGCAACGGGCAGCGCTTATTGATGCTGATCGATGAGGAACCAGCGCAGCGGCGGCTGGTCGCGGCGCTGGCCGCGCGCGGCGGGTGGCGGACGCTCTTCGCGAACGACGGCGAGATGGCGCTGGCGATGCTGGGCACGCACGAGGGGATGCAGCTCGACGCGATCCTGCTCGATCACTGGTCGGACGATGCCGCCGCCGCCGCGCTGATCGCGGAGCTGCGCGCCAATCGCCCGTCGTTGCCGATCCTGATGCTGACCGCGAACGGATCGGTCGCGCATGCGGTGTCGGCGATGCGTGCGGGCGCGACCGATTTCCTGGTCAAGCCGCTGGCGCCCGAGCGGCTGCTCCAGGCACTCGACGCGGCGGTTGCCGGTAGCGCGACGGGAGAGCTGCGCCCATTGACCGAGAAGATCCCCGCGATGCTCGGCTTCGACGAGATCGTCGGCTCCGCGCCCGAGTTTCGCGCCGCGCTCGCCATCGCTGCCAAGGCGGCGCGCGCTCGCGTCTGCGTGCTGATTGAGGGCGAGGCGGGCGTCGGCAAGGAAGTGGTGGCGGAGGCGATCCACAACGCGTCCCCGCGTGCCCGCACGCCGATGGTCACGATCGACTGCGGCGCACTGCCCGCCAATCTGATCGAGAGCGAGCTGTTCGGACACGAGAAAGGCGCGTTCACGGGCGCGTTCGAGCGCAAGATCGGCAAGTTGGTCGAAGCGGACGGCAGCACGGTGTTCCTCGACCATGTCGACGCGATCCCGCTCGACGCGCAGGCGAAGCTGCTCCACGTGCTGCAAACCGGCGAGGTCCACCCGATCGGCGCGCGCCACCCGCGCGAGGTCGACGTGCGCGTGCTGGCGGCGAGCGACAAGAACCTGGCCGAGGAGGTCGAGGCCGAGCGGATGCGCGAGGACCTGTTCTACCGCCTGAATGCAGTGCAGGTCGCGATCCCGCCGCTGCGCGCGCGCCCGGGCGACATCCCCGCGCTGTCGCGCCACCTGCTCGCGCGGATCGCCGGGCAGCCTGGCCTGCGCGAACTGGGGATCACCGACGATGCGCTGGCGCTGCTGGTCGACTATCACTGGCCCGGCAACGTGCGGCAATTGCAGGATGCGCTGTTCCGCGCCGCGGTGCTGTGCGAGGGCGACGCGCTGACCCGCGCCGACTTCCCGCAGATCGCGCAACTGGGCGGGCGGGCGATGCGCGGGACCAAGCCGGTCGCGCAGTCGGGCGGTGTGACGCTGTTCCTCGCCGACGGCAATCTGCGCCCGCTGGAGCAGATCGAGGCCGACGTGATCCGGCTGGCGATCGGGCATTATCGCGGGCGGATGACCGAGGTCGCGCGCAGGCTCGGCATCGGGCGGTCGACCTTGTACCGCAAGCTGAGCGAATTGGGGATCGACAGCGCGGCGTGACCGGCTGCTAGAATAGCGGCATGGCCAGGCATATCCTCATCACCGGCGCAGGCTCCGGCATCGGGCTCGCCTGCGCGCAGCATTATGCGGCGCACGGCGCGGAGCGGCTAGTGCTGGTCGATCGTGATGACGCGGCGCTGGCGCGGGTCGATCTGCCTGTCGCGGTCGATCGCATCGTCGGCGACGTGCGAGACGAGGCGCTATGGGATCGTGCGGCGCCGCTGCTCGCCGGGATCGACGCGGCGGTGGTCAACGCGGGCGTGGCTGGCGCGGGTGCGATCACCGACCTGTCGCTTGCCGAGTGGCAGCGGATCACCTCGGTCAATCTCGACGGCGCGTTCCTGACGCTGCGTGCCGCGATGCGCACCATGAAGGATACAGGCGGCGCGATCGTCGCGACCAGCTCGGCCGCCGGGATCAAACCCGAGGCGGGTGTGTCCGCGTATGGCGCGTCGAAGGCGGCGTTGCTCCACCTGGTCAAGGTCGCGGCCAAGGAAGGTGCGCCCGACCGCATCCGCGTCAACGCGGTCGCACCAGCGGGTGTCGAGACGCCGGTGTGGGACGCGGTGCCGATGTTCGCGGACCGCGTGGCTGAGATAGGGCGCGATGCAGCCTTCGCGGAACTGGCTGCAATGGCGACGCCACTCGGCCGCTATGCGAAGCCTGAGGAGATTGCGGCGCAGATCGCGTTCCTGCTTTCCGACGCCGCGGCGCTGATCACCGGCGCAACGCTGGTATGCGACGGCGGCTACACGCTCTAGTCTACCAGAGCACGCCCTTCTCCGGCTGGAGCGGCTTGGGCGCCTCGTCGCCGATCGACTGCAGCAGGTCGATCTCGATCGTGCGGCACATGCCCGTCAGCGGCACGTCGTGGACGGTGTTGGCGAACGGATCGACCAGATCCTCGCCGATCGCGAGCACGGCGAGGAACATCAGGCTCGCCACCGTCGAGCCGAGCGGGGTCGCGTAGCCGAGCGTCTCGACCAGCCCGATCGGCAGCAGGATCGCGAAGACGTGCGTGAACAGCGTCGGCAGGAAACGGTACTGGTTGGGTAGCGGCGTGTTCTTGATCCGCTCCATGCCGCCTTGCGCATTGGCGATGTCGACCAGCACCGCCTCCATCTGCGTCTGCTGGATCGTGTCGATCCAACCGTTCTGCCGCGCGATGTCGATGCGACGACCGGTGCCGTCGAGCAGGCCGTTGGCGGTGTTGACGCGTTCCAGCGAGGGATGCGCCTCGTCCTCCGACAGATATTTCAGTACGACCTCGTCGACCGGCTGCTTGCGCAACTGGCAGCGCAGCGCGTTGACGTAGGCGATCTGGCGCAGGACGATCGTGCGGATCATGTCGCGCGCTTGCGGGTCGGGCAGGAAGTTACGCGCCGCGCGCGCGATGTTGCGCGACGCGTTGATCATCGCCCCCCAGAGCGTGCGCGCCTCCCACCAGCGGTCGTAGGCCGAGTTGACGCGAAAGCCGAGGAACAGCGCCAGCACCGAGCCGAACAGCGTCAGCGGCAGCGATGGCGCGCGAAACGGGAAGCGCATGTAGATGATCGTGACGATCACGTCCCAGATGAACAGGACGGTGAGCGGTTTCCAGACTTCGAGGAAGATCTGCTTGGCGCGGGGAACGGAGGTGACGATCATGACGCGCCCATAACCGGCGGACGCGCAATCGGATGCATGGTTATTGCCCGAAGGCGCCCGCAGAAACGTATTGAAACGGCCCGATCGGAAAGCGACAATCAGGCGGCAAGACCGCAGCCAAGTTTGCGCCGCTGGCTAGCTGACGAGCGCGCGGTCGCGCAGGCCGCGCCACACGCGCAGCGCCTGCACGGTCTCCGCCACATCGTGGACGCGCAGCAACTGCACCCCGGCTTCCGCCCCCTTCAACGCGAGCGCGACCGATCCGCCGAGCCGCTCGGCCACCGGCGCCTCGTTCGACAGCGCGCCGATCAATCGCTTGCGGCTGGCACCCAGCATGACCGGGCAGCCGAGCGCGTGAAAGATGGTCAGGTTGTTGATGAGCGCGAGATTGTCCGACAGCGACTTGCCGAAACCGATGCCGGGATCGACCATGATCCGCGCGCGGTGGACGCCGCCTGCCACCACCGCGGCGATGCGCGCCTCCAGCCAGTCGAACACCTCCGTCACGACATTGGCGTAGCCGTGGCCGCCGTGCGGACCCGATTTCGGATCGGGCGAATGCATCAGGATGACGGGTGCACCGCTGCGCGCAACGACCTCGATCGCGCGATCGTCCCACAACAAGGCCGCGACATCGTTGACGATGGCCGCACCCGCCGCGAGTGCGGCCTCCATCACCACCGCCTTGCGCGTGTCGATCGAGACGAGCACGCCCGCGGCGGCAAGCCGCTCGACGACGGGCGTGACGCGCCGCGCCTCGTCCTCTTCCCACACCAGTGCCGCGCCGGGGCGGGTCGATTCGCCGCCGACGTCGACCAGCGCCGCGCCCGCGCCCGCCATCGCAACGCCGGCGGCTGCGGCGGCTACTGGATCGTCGACGCGCGCGCCGCCGTCCGAGAAGCTGTCGGGGGTGACGTTCAGGATGCCGGCGACCTGCGGCTGGTCGAAGCGCAGCGTGCGAGGCCCAAGCTGCCACGCCGGCCGCGGCGCGGTGACGCGCGCGTGGAGCGTCGCGGCGCGCTCACCCAGTCCGCCTACTTCAGACACCGGCACGGTGAAGCGCCGCCCGGCGTCGAGCACCTCGTACGCCGCGAACCACTGCATCCCGCCCGCGAGCCGCGCGACCGCACCGTCGTCGTGTGCGGCGGGGGTATCGACGAACTGGACCGGGCGCAGGTGCATCGCGGACCTCTACGGCTGCGTGGCGAGCAGGTAGGTCTGCCTGACCGCGTCGATCGGCTGGAGCGCGCCGTCGACCTCGTGGTGCCAGAAGGTCCAGCCGTTGCACGCCGGCGCGTTCTGCACGCCCGCGCCGAGCTTGTGGATCGATCCGCTGGCGCCGCACGCTGACAGCAGGCTGCCATCGGCGCGGACGGTGGCGGTGAAGCGGCGCTTGGCGTCGAACAGCACCGTGCCGGGGTTCAGATAGCCGTTCTCCACCAGCACGCCGAACGCGACCTTGGGTGCGCTGCGCGGGCTCTGCATCGTCGCCAGCGCCGATTCGTCGAGCGGCAGCGCGGCGGCGATCCGCTCCATCGCTGCGTCGACGTAAGCAAGCTCACGCTCGATCCCGATCCAGCGCCGCCCGAGCCGGCGGGCGACCGCGCCGGTGGTGCCGGTGCCGAAGAACGGGTCGAGCACGACATCGCCGGGCTTGGTCGAGGCAAGCAGGATGCGGTAGAGCAGCGCCTCGGGCTTCTGCGTCGGGTGAACCTTGACCCCGCCCTTCTTCAATCGCTCCTGCCCGCCGCAGATCGGGAATTCCCAGTCGGAGCGCATCTGCAATTCGTCGTTCAGCGTCTTCATGCTGCGATAGTTGAAGGTGTATTTCGCCTTCTCGCCCTTTGACGCCCAGATCAACGTTTCGTGCGCGTTGGTGAAGCGGGTGCCGCGGAAATTGGGCATCGGATTGGCCTTGCGCCAGACAATGTCGTTGAGGATCCAGTAGCCGAGATCCTGCACCGCCGCGCCGACGCGGAAGATGTTGTGGTAGCTGCCGATCACCCACAGCGTCCCGTCGTCCTTCAGGATGCGCCGCGCCTCGGTCAGCCACGCGCGGGTGAAGGCGTCGTAGGCGGCGAAGCTGTCGAACTTGTCCCAATCGTCGGTGACCGCGTCGACGTGGCTGCCGTCAGGACGGTTGAGGTCGCCGCCGAGTTGCAGGTTGTAGGGCGGATCGGCGAAGATCATGTCGACCGATTTCGCGGGCAGCGCGCGCATCGCGGCGACGCAATCGCCCATCACGATCTGGTCGAGCGGCAGCACCGACTCCGCCGCGTCGATCGCGCGCCCAGGCCGCGCGACCTTCGTTAACACACCCATCACCCAGGCCCCCTTGAACGACCCCTATCGTGCGGGAAAGCAGGACTCCGTCAAGCACACTTTGTTGACGAGGATGGTTGAGGCTTCGTCAACGCGGCGGAACGGAAGCGGACCGCGGCCAGATGTTGAGTCAAACCGCTGCGCGCAGACTCTAGCGGTTGTGGTGTGGCTCGAAAGACTCAGCCGCGCCGCCACGTGCGAACGGCAGTTCGGCCTGCGCGACGGGTGCGAAGCTGCGACGGTGAATCGGCGCGGGCCCGTGCTCGCGCAGCGCGCGCAGGTGCGCGGCGCAGCCATAGCCCTTGTTCGAATGCCAGCCGTAATGCGGGTAAGCCTCCGCGTGCGCGATCATGATGCGGTCGCGCGTGTGCTTGGCGACAATCGACGCGGCGGCGATCGAGGTGCTGACCGCGTCGCCGCCGACGATCGGCGTCGCGGCGTAGCGCCAGCGCGGCAGGCGGTTGCCGTCGACCAGCACGTGGCCGGGCACGTGGCCGAGCAGCGCCGCCACCTGATCGACCGCGAGCGTCATCGCCTTCATCGTCGCCCAGTAGATGTTCAGCCGGTCGATCTCGTCCGCCTCGACCACGCCGATGCCGACCACCGCGCAGCCCAGCAGCCGGTCGTGGAGCCGCTGGCGCTCGGCCGCGGGCAGCTTCTTCGAATCGTTGATGCCGCGCGGGATGCCCTTTGCCGGCAGCACAACGGCCGCGGCGACGACGGGACCGGCGAGCGGCCCCCTGCCCGCCTCGTCGACACCCGCGATTGGGGGCAGGCAGAGTTTCTCGTGTTTCAGCCCCGGCATCAGACGCGCCACGGCGGAAAGCGGCGATACTCGCCCGCGGTGTAGAGGCGCAGCGCGTTCCCGGCAGGGTCGGTGAGCGACGCCTCGCGCCAGCCCCACGGCTGGTCGACCGGATCGGCGATCGCGATCCCCGCAGCACGCGCAGCCGCCACCGCAGCGTCGAGATCGGCGACCTCGAGATAGACGATCGCGCCCCCGCCAATCTCGGTGGCGGCTTCGACCGACAGCGTGGTTCCGCCCGCACTTTCAAACCGCGCATAGCGGCCGCCGCTGTCGACGATCCGGGTCAGCCCGAGCGTTTGGTAGAAAGCGACGCTGGCGGCATGGTCGGTTGTCGGCAGCGTGACCTGGTTGAGCGTCGGGCGCTCACCCGGCACGTCGCGGACCTGCGCATGACCCATCGGCCCGTGCCCGCGGCCCAGCCCGGGTGCTTGCCGCAACGCCAGGCGAACGAACAGGCGCGCGCGCGCGATCGCTTCGTCCAGCGCAAGACCGCGCCCCAGCCCCTCCGCGATCGCGCTTGCCAGCGTGCAGCCGGTACCGTGCGTGTGGACCGTGTCGATGCGCGCGCCGGACCAGCGCGTGACCGCGCCGTCGGGCGAGAACAGGCGGTCGACAATCGTGTCGCCCTCCGCATGGCCACCCTTGACCAGCAGGTGCGTGTTGACGCGCGCGGCGTAGGCGGACGCTTCTGCCTCGATCGCGTCGTCACTCAGGTCGGCCCGCCCGCACAGCACGCGGAACTCGGGGAGGTTGGGCGTGACGAGCGTGGCGAGCGTCGCCAGCCGCTGCATCGCCGTGATCGTGTCCGCGTCGGCGAGCACCGCGCCGCTCGTCGCGACCATGACGGGATCGAGCACGATTTGCTCGCCGTAGCGACCGCTGTCCAGCTCGTCGGCAACCGCGTGCGCGACTTGGGCACCGCCAAGCATGCCGATCTTGACCGCATCGACGCCGAGGTCATTGGCGACGCAGGCCATCTGCTGCACGACAAAGGCGGGCGGGACCGGGTGGATGCCCTCGACCCCCAGCGTGTTCTGCGCGGTGAGCGCGGTGACGGCGGTCATCGCGTGGCCGCCGAGCATCGTCACCGTCTTTATGTCGGCCTGGATTCCGGCACCGCCGCCCGAGTCCGAGCCGGCGACCACGAGGATGCGCGGGATCGTCATGCGGCGAAGTTGAGAAAGTTGACACTCACGCGCGTGATCTCAACGTCGCGTGAACAAGGGTTGGTGACCATGCGGGCGCGCTAGCGGCAAGGGTGCGGGAAGGACAGCGCCGCCGCTCAGTGCGCGCGGGCATGGCGGGTGGTGGAGGCGGGGTGTTTCGCCAGCAACTTGCCGACGCGCGCCGGCCGGTCGAGCAACTCGCCACCGCAATCCGGGCATCGCTCGTCGAGCGCGTCGGCGCAATCGGCGCAGAAGGTATTCTCCAGCGAACAGATGAACGCGCCGCCCTCATCGGCGGGCAGGTCGACACCGCAGCGTTCGCAATCGGGGCGCATCTCGAGCATGGGCCGGAGATAGCGTGGCGGCGTCGCGGGGGAAAGATAGTGGCTAGACGCTTGTGCCGATGTCATGTGGTGGGAAGTGGCATGGCGGCTTCTCGGCTGTACCATTGTTGAAACCGCTACTACCGTCGTCTCATGGATGTCTCCGGTCTTATTGTGATCCCGCTCGCGGCCATGATCACCGCGTGCTGGGTAGTCGCTGCGGCCTTCTTGTCGAAAAATGGACCGGGTTTTCGAACTCCATTCCTTTTGTCCTTCGGGCTGGGCGTGCTGTTCATGGAGCCTTGGAGGATGGCGGCGTGGCAAGAACTCGGCATGTTCGCCGTCATGCTTGTTATGCTCGCTCTATGGGCTGCCGCCGGATGTATCATTGGCGGCATTCCTGCTTTGCTAATCGTGGCTCTTGTTAGAAAGCTGCGGCAGCGCTTCGGACGTCAATGAGTGGCGGCAATCGGAAGCGAAAACGCCCTCGAACTGCCAGCTATTGTTCGGCAACGGACGTTCACCCACTTGCCTTGCCTTGGCCGTGCCCCGGCCGCGCAACGCAGCCGGGACGCACCCTTCACGCCGCGCGTCGGACCGCGTCGCAGATCGCGTCGACGATCTGTTCGACCTGCGCGCGATCGTCGCCCTCCGCCATGACGCGGATGACGGGTTCGGTGCCCGAGGGGCGGATGACGAGGCGGCCGGTGTCGGCGAGTTCGGCCTCGGCGCGCGCGATCTCGGCCATGACCGCGTCATGCTCGAGCGGCTTGCCGCCGGCGAAGCGGACGTTCTTGAGGATCTGCGGTACCGCCTCGAAGCGGTGGAGCACTGCGCTGGCGGGCCGTCCCGCGCGCTTGACCTCGGCGAGTACCTGGAGCGCGGCGACGAGGCCGTCGCCGGTGGTGGCGTAATCGGACAGGATGATGTGCCCCGACTGCTCGCCGCCGACATTGTAGCCGCTGCTGCGCATGCGTTCGAGCACGTGGCGGTCGCCGACCTTGGTGCGCACGAGCCCGAGGCCGTGCTGCGCCAGGTGACGTTCGAGGCCGAGATTCGACATGACGGTGGCGACGAGGCCGTTGCCCTTCAACCGTCCGGCGCGCGCCCAGCCCTCGGCGATCGTCGCCATCAGCTGGTCGCCGTCGATCACGCGCCCGCGCTCGTCGACGACGATCAGGCGGTCGGCGTCGCCGTCGAGGGCAATGCCGATGTCGGCGCGCGTTTCCAGCACCTTGGCCGAGAGTGCGGCGGGGTGGGTCGAGCCGATCTTGTCGTTGATGTTGAGGCCGTTGGGCGTAACGCCGATCGAGATCACCTCCGCGCCCAATTCCCACAATGCCTCGGGCGCGACGCTGTAGGCGGCGCCGTTGGCGCAGTCGACGACGACGCGCAGGCCGTCGAGGCGCAGGTCGGCGGGAAAGGTCGTCTTGGCGAAGTGGATGTAGCGGCCGCGCGCGTCGTCGATCCGCTTGGCGCGGCCGATCTCGGCCGGCTGCGCCAGTTCGGCGTCGTCACCGTCGATCAGCGCCTCGATCGCTTCCTCGTCCTCGTCCGACAGCTTGAACCCGTCGGGGCCGAACAGCTTGATGCCATTGTCGCCGAACGGATTGTGACTGGCCGAGATCATCACGCCCATGTCGGCGCGCATCGACGCGGTCAGCATCGCGACCGCGGGGGTCGGAATCGGGCCGACGAGCGTTACGTCCATGCCGACGCTAGTGAAGCCCGCCTGCAGCGCGCTTTCCAGCATATAGCCCGACAGGCGCGTGTCCTTGCCGATCACGACGCGGTGGCGGTGCTGCCCGCGCAGGAAGTGGCGACCCGCCGCCATGCCGACGCGCATCGCCATTTCGGCGGTCATCGCACCCGCGTTGGTAAGCCCACGTATGCCGTCGGTGCCGAAATACTTTCTTGCCATCACGCCTTCCATCCGCTTGCGCTGCTGGGCTCCATAACGAGTGCCGATGAAAAGGGCGATAATGTCGCAGGCGACCCGAATATTACTCTCGCTCATCGTCGGATTGTCGGCGGGGATCGCCCTCGCCGCCTTCGCGCCCGCTTACGTGCCGGGCGTGGCGAGCGTGGCGGAGCCGATCGGCTCGGCGTGGCTCCACGGACTGCAGATGACGATCGTGCCGCTGGTCGTGTCGCTGCTGGTGACGGGCGTTGCCGCGACCGCAGAGGCCGCGAAGGCCGGGCGGCTCGCCGCGCGCGCGATCGCGCTGTACGTCGTTCTGCTGTTCTGCTCGGCGGCGGCGGCAGCGGTGCTGACGCCGTTGTTCCTCGAACTGGTGCCGCTGCCCGCTGCATCGGCGGCGGCGCTCAGGTCCGCGCTGACGGGCGCGCAGGCGATCCCGGAGGTGCCGCCGCTGGGCGAGTTCCTAGCCGGCGTGGTGCCGTCGAACGTGGTGAAGGCGGCGGGCGACAATGCGTTCCTGTCGCTGATCATCTTCACGCTCGTGTTCGCGTTCGCGCTGGGTCGGATCGAGCCCGAGCTGCGCGTGCTGCTGACCAAGTTCTTCACCGCGCTGCGCGACACGATGCTGGTGGTGATCGACTGGGTGCTGTGGATCGCGCCGGTCGGCGTGTTCGCGCTGGCGCTGGTGGTCGGCGCGCGCGCAGGCACGGGCGCGTTCGGGGCGCTGGTGCATTATATCCTGACCGTGGTCGCGGTCGGCGTGGTGGTGTCGCTGTTCGCCTATCCACTCGCGCTATTGGGTGCGCGCCTGCCGCTGGGGCGGTTCGTACGCGCCGCGCTGCCGGCGCAGGTGGTGGCGATCAGCACGCAATCCTCGCTCGCGTCGCTTCCCGCCATGCTGGAGGGCACGCGCGCGGCGGGAGTGCCGGTGCGCGTCGGCGGCGTAACCTTGCCGCTGGCAGTCGCGGTGTTCCGCGCGACGGGGCCGGCGATGAACCTGGCGGTCGCGATCTACGTCGCGCGCTGGTTCGGGGTCGAGCTGACCTTCGGCACGATCGCGACCGCGACCGTGGTCGCGACGCTCACCTCGCTCGGATCGGTCAGCCTGCCGGGCACGGTCAGCTACGTCAGCGCGATCGCGCCGGTCGCAGCGACGCTGGGCGCGCCGGTCGCGCCGCTGGGCCTGCTGGTCGCGGTGGAGACGATCCCAGACATCATCCGCACCGTCGGCAACGTGACGATGGACATCGCCACCACCGCACTGCTCGGCCGCGGCGCCGAACCGGTGGAGGACGACGAACTGGTGGAGCTACCCGCTGCTTGATTGACGACGTGGCGGAAACGACTTATTGACACCCTTGTCAGTAAGGAGTCGACTCATGGCTACCCTTCCCCCGTTTCCGGGCACCGACGGCAAGCGCGACTGGCGCAGCGCGATCGATGCGATCAGAAAGCTGATGAACAACGGCGACGACACGCAGCAGGTGTTCCGCATCATGCGCGCGCTGAACGTCGGAAACGCGCCGCAGAATTATGCGCGGCTGATCGCGACCGAGAAGGGTGGCCGCATCGCGCAGGACCATGTCGAGCTGGCCGAGCGCTTTACCGATCCCGCCTTCGTCGCGAGCTTTGCGCCGGACACGGTCGGGGCGGCGTACCGGCACTTCCTAGAGACGACGGGCTATTCGGCCGACGGACTGGTAGCGGTCAGCAAGCTCCAGCCCGACGAGGACGACATGGTGCACCCCTACGCGTGGATGGGGCGGCGCATTCGCGACACGCACGACATCTGGCACGTGCTGACCGGCTATCAGGCGGACGAGAGCCTGGGCGAGGCGGCGCTGGTCGCGTTCAGCTACGCGCAGGTCGGCGGGCTCGGCTGGGCGTTCATCGCAGGCGCCGCGTCGCTGAAGAGCCTGAACGTGACCAAGGGGACGCTGTTCGCGCGCGCCGTGATCGAGGGCTATCGCCACGGCCGCGCGGCGAAGTGGATCTCGGGCGAGGACTATCTCGAGCTGCTGCACGAACCAATCGACGCCGCGCGCCGGCGGCTGAACATCAAGGAGCCGGTCCAGTATCGCCGCGCGCAGCGTGAGCTGGGCCCGGCGATGGCATCGTATCTGAGCGCGCAGAAGGCGCGCGCGGCGGAGCCGGAGCGGTTGGCGGCGTAACGTCAGCAACAGCCGCCGCGCGGCCATCCCGGCCGGGCGGTGGACCGATCGGCACGCCGCGGTTCGTGCCGGGGTGTCGTGGTCCGGCAAAGCGCGCTACGGACACGCGCGATGCTCTCGCGGCTGGTGCTCACCGACTTTCGCAATCACGCGGACCTGCAGCTGTCGCCGGCGCGCGGGTTCGTTGTGCTGACGGGGCACAACGGCGCGGGCAAGACCAACGTGCTGGAAGCGGTGTCGCTGCTGGCGCCCGGCCGCGGCCTGCGCCGCGCGAGTCTGTCGCAGATGGCGCGCAGCGACGGGCCGGGCGGGTTCGGAGTCGCGGCGACGCTGATCGACGGAGTCGAGATCGCGACGGGCACGCTGGCGACCGCGCCCGAGCGCCGCGTGGTGCGCGTGAGCGGTGCGAACGCGAGCGCGGGCGCGCTGGCCGAGCGATTGTCGGTGCTGTGGCTGACGCCGGCGATGGACCGGCTGTTCGTCGAGCCCGCGGGCGAGCGGCGCCGCTTTCTCGACCGGTTGACGCTCGCGCTCCATCCCGGTCACGCGGCCGAGACGCAGCGCTACGATCGCGCGATGCGCGACCGTAACCGGCTGCTGGCGGAGGACGCGCCCGAGCCCGCCTGGCTCGACGCGCTGGAGGCGCAGATGGTGCGGCACGGATTGGCGCTCGATGCGGCGCGGCGCACCAGTGTGGCGGCGCTGGAGGAACGGTTGCGCGACGCGCCGACGCTCGATTTCCCGCGCGCGTCGATCGTGCTGGAGGGATGGTCGGACGACGCCGACGCGTTCGCCGCCGCGCTGCGTCAGGGTCGTGCGCGCGATGCCGCGGCGGGTCGCGCCTTGGTCGGTCCGCACCGCGTCGACCTGTTGGTCACGCACGTTGACAAGCAGGCGCCCGCCGCGCTCGCTTCCACCGGCGAGCAGAAGGCGTTGCTGCTCGGCATGGTGCTGGCGCATGCCGAACTGGTGGCGGAGCGGCGCGGGGCAGCGCCGGTGCTGCTGCTCGACGAGGTCGCCGCGCACCTTGACCCGGCGCGACGCGCGGCGCTGTTCGCGCGATTGTCGGGGCGCGGACAGGTGTGGATGACGGGCACCGAGCGCGCTTTGTTCGACGCGGCCGAGAATGCGATGCACGTCGCGCTGTGATCTACGCGCCGATCCTGCGCGCGCCGGGCCGATGGCGGAACGCAGCCGGACCTGAGCCGGTTGAACGATCGACCGGGCGCGGCGTACCGGCGGACGGGTCGAAGTGGATGCGCATGATCGATGTCTTTGCGAACACATTCGTGATGCGGCGCACGGCAAGGATGGCGCGTCATCGAGCCTGACACCGCACCTGTCATGCCGGCCGTAGGTGACGACGCGGCGGTGCAGCCGCGGTCGGAGTGGCGGCGCGGCTGGCGCGTCGTCGTCGCCGCGCTGCTGGGTGCAGGGTTCGGACCCGGATTGTACCAGAATCTGTCCAGCCTGTTCACGCCCGGATTGGAGCGCGAGTTCGGCTGGTCGCGCGGGGATATTTCGACCGCCGCAGGGTTAGCGCTGATCGGCGTGCTGATCGCGCCCTTCGTCGGGCGCGTGGCCGACCGCGTCGGCGTACGCCCGGTGATCGTCGCGTCGTCGGCAGTGCTGGTCGCGGCGTATCTGTTATTGGCGAGCGTCGGCGGCGCGATCTGGCATTATCAGGCGTGCATCGTGTTGCTGGTGCTGGCGGTGCCGGGGACGAGTAGCCTCGTTTATGGCAAGATGATCGCGCTGCGTTTTCGCGAGCATCGCGGCACCGCGCTGGCGATCGCGACGTCGGGACTGGCGGTGATGACGATCGTTGCCGCCCCCGCGCTCGGCTGGGTGATCCAGAGTTGGGGCTGGCGACGCGGCTTCGTCGCGCTGGCGCTGGCGAGCGCGGCGGCGCTGCCCGTCATCCTGTTGGTGATCCGCGCATCGTCGTCGGTCGTGCAGCCGACGATCGTGGACGACGGCACACCTCCTGTCATCGTCGCCGGCATGACCGCGGCTCAGGCGCGGCGCGATCCGCGGTTCTGGCGCATCGTCGTCGGCGCGATGCTGGTCAATCTGGCGACCACCGGGCTCGTTACGCAGATTGTGCCGCTAGGGCTGGAGATGGGGCTGGACAGTACGGAGGCGTCGGTGCTGCTGACCGCGTTCGGGGCAAGCGCGATCGCGGGGCGGCTGCTGATCGGCGCGTTGATCGACCGTTATCGCCCGCAACCCGCCGCCGCCGCCTTCGCGCTCGTCTCCGCGCTCGCCTTCATCGGGCTCGCCTGGGGTTCGTCGAACGTGGGCATCGCGCTCGCGCTGGTGTTCCTGGCCGGTCTGATGAACGGGGCGGAGAACGACCTGCTGCCGTTCCTGGCCGCGCGGTTGTTCGGGCTACGCGCGTTCGGCGAGATCTATGGCAGCGCGATGCCGCTGACACTGGTCGGGACCGCGATCGGCATCATCGGCTTTGGTCGGTTGCACGATCTGTTCGGCAATTACGACGCGGCGCTGATCGCGGGCGCGGTCGCGCTGCTGGGTGCGGGCGGGTGCTTCCTGTCGCTGCGCGATCGTTCGCTGCCGGCCGATCCGGTGAACCTCGGCTGACGATTTCGGCCAACCCAGGTTAAACCGAATACCGCCATACGCGTTCGCCTGCGGGGGTTTTGCAGGAGTATGTTCGCGTGAAACAACTGTCTTTTCTGATCGCCACGGCGGCGACACTGGCCACCACTGCTGCCTTGCCGGCGACGGCGCAGGGCCGCTGGGATTACCGCCCCGGCGACTACCGCCTGGTCGGCGCGGGCGTCCGGTTGCTGTTCCCCGAATTGCGCAACAGCGCACGCGGGCAGGCGTTCGTCATGCGCAACTTCGACTATAATCGCGACGGCCGCGTCCAGCCGCGCGAGGCGGAAGCCGCCAACGACGCCTTCGTCGCGATCGCGGGACCAAACCGCGCGCGCTACGCCTGGCCCGCCGCCGACCGCGTGACGGTGATCGAGGAAACGCGCGTGGTGCCGGGGCGCGGTGGATGGGATCGTCGCGCGATGCACGATTACGGGTTCCGCCAGACCCCGCGCGGCGCGACGCTGACGCTGCAGGAAGACGTGCTGTTCGCGACCGATAGCGACCGGCTGCGTCCCGGCGCGATCGAGAAATTGCGCCCGCTCGCCGGCTATCTGCGCGACAATCCGGGCGTGCGCGTTGCGATCGACGGCTTTACCGACTCGCGCGGCACCGCGGCGCACAATCAGGACCTGTCGGAGCGTCGCGCCGCGAGCGTGCGCGCGGCGTTCGACCAGATGGGCGTGACCCGCGCGCGCTTCTCGGTCGTCGGGCACGGCGAGCGTGATCCGGTCGCCACCAACGCGACGGCGGCGGGGATGCGGCAGAACCGCCGCGTCGAGGTGACGCTGCTGGGTCGCCGCGCGAGCGAGTTCGCGCGCTACTGAGCGGACGGGACGCTTCCGCCCTCTCAAGGGTGTGAAGCGTCCCATTTCGCTTCCGTTCCGGGCGCGAAATCCCTACATGCTTGATATGGCAAGCGACCCGCAGAACAGCAATTCCAACGAATATGGCGCCTCCTCGATCAAGGTGCTCAAGGGCCTCGACGCGGTGCGCAAGCGGCCGGGCATGTACATCGGCGACACCGACGACGGATCGGGCCTGCACCACATGGTGTTCGAGGTCTCGGACAACGCGATCGACGAGGCGCTGGCGGGGCATTGCGACCGCATCGACATCCAGCTGAACGCCGACGGGTCGGTCAGCGTGACCGACAACGGCCGCGGCATCCCGACCGGCATCCACCCCGAGGAAGGCGTGTCGGCGGCCGAGGTCATCATGACGCAGCTGCACGCGGGCGGAAAGTTCGAGAACACGAGCGATACCAACGCGTACAAGGTATCGGGCGGTCTGCACGGCGTCGGCGTCAGCGTGGTCAACGCGCTGTCGGAGTTCCTCGACCTCACGATTTGGCGCGACGGGCAGGAGCATTACATGCGCTTCGCGCACGGCGATGCGGTTGCGCCGCTCAAGGTCGTCGGTCCGGCCGAGGAAGGGCAGAAGGGCACGCGCGTCACCTTTCTCCCCTCACCTTCCACGTTCAAGATCACCGAGTTCGACTTCGAGAAGCTGGAGCACCGCTACCGCGAGCTCGCCTTCCTCAACTCGGGCGTGCGTTTGTTCCTGACCGACGCGCGGCACGAGGAGCCCAAGTCGGTCGAGCTGTTCTACGAGGGCGGGATTGCCGCGTTCGTGAAGTATCTCGACCGCAACAAGACGCCGCTGATGCCCGAGCCGATCGCGATCAACGGCAACCGCGACGAGGTCGGCATCGACGTCGCGCTCGAGTGGAACGACAGCTATTACGAGAACGTGCTGGCGTTCACCAACAATATACCCCAGCGCGACGGCGGTACCCACATTGCCGCGTTCCGCGCCGCGCTGACGCGCACGCTCAACAATTACGCCGACAAGACGGGATTGTTGAAAAAGGAAAAGGTCACGCTGACCGGCGACGACATGCGCGAAGGGCTGACCGCGATCGTGTCGGTCAAATTGCCCGACCCGAAATTCTCGTCGCAGACCAAGGACAAGCTCGTCTCTTCCGAGGTGCGCCAGCCGCTGGAAAGCCTGATGGCGGACAAGCTGGCCGAGTGGCTGGAGGAAAACCCCGCGCACGGCCGCGCGATCATCGGCAAGGTGATCGACGCCGCAGCCGCGCGCGAGGCGGCGAAGAAGGCGCGCGAGCTCACCCGGCGCAAGGGCGTGATGGACATCGCCTCGCTCCCCGGCAAGCTGGCCGACTGCCAGGAGCGCGATCCCGCCAAGTCCGAGCTGTTCCTGGTCGAGGGCGATTCCGCGGGCGGTTCGGCCAAGCAGGGCCGCGACCGGCATTTCCAGGCGATCCTGCCGCTCCGGGGCAAGATCCTGAACGTCGAGCGCGCGCGCTTCGACCGGATGCTCGCCAGCCGCGAGATCGGCACGCTCATTCAGGCGATGGGCACGGGCATCGGCCGCGACGACTTCAACCTCGCCAAGCTGCGTTATCACAAGATCGTCATCATGACCGACGCCGACGTCGACGGCGCGCACATCCGCACGCTGCTGCTGACGTTCTTCTATCGCCAGATGCCCGAGATCATTGAGGCCGGTCACCTCTTTATCGCGCAGCCGCCGCTCTACAAGGCGACCAAGGCGCGCAGTGAGGTGTATCTGAAGGACGATGCCGCGCTCGACGATTACCTGGTCGAAGCGGGCGTGGGCGCGACGATGCTGGAGACAGCGGGCGGCACGCGCTTCGACGCCGACCTGCGCGTGCTGGTCGACCATGCGCGGCGGATGCGGACGCTGATGCGCTACGTGCCCAGGCGCTACGACCCGGCGATCATCGAGACGCTGGCGCTGGGCGGCGCGCTCGACCCCGAGGCTTCGCGTGAGCAGCGTGTGGCGGCGGTCGCCGAGGTGACGCGCCGTCTCGACCAGGGCGATACCGAGGCGACGTGGAGCGCGCAGGTGACCGAGGAAGGCGGCATCCACTTTCAGCGGCTGTGGCGCGGCGTCACCGACCACCACATCGTCGAGGCGGCGTTCCTGTCCTCCGCCGAGGCGCGCAAGCTCCACACGCTCGCCGCCGAACAGGCCGAGGCTTACGCGCAGGCAGCAAAGCTGGTGCGCTCGAAGTCGGCGGCAGCGGACGTGGTCGAGGCACCCGCCGATGCCGAGCAGACCGACGAGAATGGCGAGGAGACGGTGACCGTCGGCAAGGGCGAGACGCTGGTCGCGCGGCCGTCGCAGCTGCTCGACGCGATCCTGCTCGCCGGGCGGCGCGGGCTGTCGATCCAGCGCTACAAGGGGCTAGGCGAGATGAACGCCGAGCAATTGTGGGAAACGACGCTCGATCCGTCGAACCGCTCGATGCTGCGCGTCGAGATTGCGGCGGCGGATGCGGCGGACGACATTTTCACGCGTCTGATGGGCGACGTGGTCGAGCCGCGGCGCGAGTTCATCCAGGACAACGCGCTGTCGGTCGCCAACCTCGACGTGTGATCCGGAAGCGGGACGTGTGGCATGAGCCGTCCCGCTGCCGTGGCTGATGCCTCGGCTCGCCGTCAGGTGATTGTGCCGGTCTTTGCTGAGTGCGCGATGCGTCGAATAGGAGGTGACGGGCCTTCTCGCTGGAGCGCCATCGCGCTGTCACTTGTCGGCACGAACCAGATCAGCGCGTCGGCAAGAACGGTGATAAGTGTTCCGGCATCTGTGGCGCATGCCGCTTCCACTCTCTTGTAAGCGCACCAAGCAAGCGGCGCCCTGCTGCCGCGGGGGAGTTCCCCAGTCCTCTCCCTGTCCTCTCCGTAGGGCAAGGATAGACGCTGAGGAATCTGTGGTCCGCTGCCTCGCTCTCGCGAGCGCCAGAGCAGGGCGACGTCGTCAGCCGCGGTAACCCTTGAAACGAACAGCTAGGGCTGAGACTCAATCAGAGCCAGAAGGCGATTGCGGTTGCGATGGCGACGCCTGAGAGGAAGTTGGCGGCGAGTTTGTCGTAGCGGGTGGCGACACGGCGGAAGTCTTTGAGACGGCAGAAGGCGTTCTCGATGAGATGCCTGCCACGGTATCGGTCCTTGTCGTAGCGGATAGTGTGTTTGCGGCTTCGTCGTCCGGAAATAACAGGAACGCCTCCAGCATCGCGGAGCGAGCGGCGCAGCCGGTCGGCATCGTAGCCTTTGTCGGCAAGGAGGTAGCGCATGCGACCGGCTTGTTTGAGGAGCGCAGGTGCCGCTTTCACGTCGCTGACATTG
>NZ_FNZZ01000006.1 GCF_900109565.1 Sphingomonas palmae
ACCGGCATCATTGCCTGGTGGCCATAGCGTCGGTGTCCCACCCGATCCCATCCCGAACTCGGCCGTGAAACCCTTCTGCGCCAATGGTACTATCGCTCAAGCGATGGAAGAGTAGGTCGCCGCCAGGCATTGACGCCGGTGAAACACACACAAAGAACCCATCACAATGTTACCCCCTGCCAACACGCAGGCCATATCCCGCTGGACCAACATCCAGCCGACGCGGGGTGGAGCAGCCCGGTAGCTCGTCAGGCTCATAACCTGAAGGTCGCTGGTTCAAATCCAGCCCCCGCAACCAACAATACCACGAAAGCCTCAGACCACCCGGTCCGGGGCCTAGAGCTCGTTCGGGGAACATGGATAGCGGGCATAAGTAGACTGTCGATCTGACAGCGGCCATGCCGGCCGGGAGCAGGAGGCAAGATGAGCAAGCGGCCTGTCCGGAATAGTATCTCAACGCTTATGCCTCGGTTCCCGAAGCGCGCGCCTGCATCCGCCGTAATTTCGGCTTCTACAACGCCGTCTGCCCGCATTCTGCGCTTGGTGGTCGCAGCTCCGAACAATCATACTCCCCACCGGCCGCTTCTCGCAGCGACATGATCAATCAACGGCGATCCAGTTGTCCAAGCCGCGAGCCTGTTCAGACCAATTGAGCCACCCATGACTCGGCCGGTTGGGCGGGCGGTCGTGGCTGGCAGCCCTGGTTGGTCGACACCTATCTCCCCAGGTGCGCTCACTCCTTCGAGCATGGCTATGCCGGAGGCAGTCCGCTAACCCTCGCGCGCTACTCGGGCGTGCCCCAAGCTGCTATCGATCGTTCGTTGAACGATTCTTCGCCGAAAGGACGTAAGCGGTCTGGCAGCGGGTCCTCAAGTCCGTCAGCGCTTCAGCTGGCATCTGGCGGGCCGGGTTAACGATGAAGGTCCGTCGTCGCGGTTCAGCTGGCGATCTGTAAACAACGCTCGACGCGTGAAAGGGACGGCAGGTACGCGTTGCTCGCCGCTACGCTGGCGAGCCGGCGCCGCGCGTGTCGGTCCAGAGCGAGGTATCGTCAAACAGTATCTCACCGATTCAGCCACCTTGTAGGTGACCGTCGCACTGACGTTCGGTATGATCTTGTGTTCTCTGAGTGGAAGTGCACCCTCGTGAAAGTGGCAGACGTTCGTGGTATCTCGCTTGGTCATAGATTAGCCGCGCGCCAGTCGCGCTTGATCTTCTTGGCGAGGCTCCATTTGTGCACCTCGGTCGGGCCGTCGTAGATGCGGAAGGCGCGAACTTCGCGGAACACCTGCTCGACGATCGTGTCGCCGGTGACACCGGTGCCGCCCATGACCTGCACGCAGCGATCGGCGATGCGCATGAGGGCTTCCGACACCGCGACCTTCGCCATCGAGCTTTCCGCGGTGCCGAGCGCGCCGGTGTCGAGTACGTCGGCGCACCAGTCGATCATCAGCTCGGCCTGCTTCAGGTCGATAAGGTTCTCCGCCAGCATGAAGCCGACGCCTTCGTGATCGATCAGCGGTTTGCCGAAGGCGTGGCGCCGGTTGGCGTAGTCGGTCGCGATCTCGTGCGCGCGCTGGCAGCTGCCCAGCCAGCGCATGCAGTGCGTCAACCGCGCGGGCGCCAGGCGGATCTGCGCGAGCTTGAACCCCTCGCCGGGATTGCCGAGCATCTGGTCGGCGGGGACGCGAAGATCAGTGATCTGCACCACCGCGTGGCCGCCGGGCATCGAGGAGTCGATCGTGTCGAGCACGCGCTCAATCGTGATGGCGCCGCTCTCATAAGCGTCGGGCAGGTCGACGAGGAACATCGTCGCGCCTTCCTCGGCCTTCGCCATGACGATGCCGATGCGCGCGCCGTCTGCGCCGGTGATGAACGCCTTGCGCCCGTTCACCACCCAGTGGTTGCCGTCCGCGACCGCGGTGGTCAGCATCATCGACGGATCGGAGCCTGCTCCACCATCGGCGGCCGGTTCGGTCATGAAGAAGGCCGAGCGCGCCTCGCCGCTGACCAGCGGGTCGAGGAAGCGCGTCTTCTGCTCCGCGCTCGCTGCTTTGCCGAGCAGGTACATGTTGCCCTCGTCGGGCGCCATGACATTGACCGCGAGCGGACCGAGCGGCGAGAGCCCAGCGGCGCGCAGCACCTGCGCGGTTTCGCGGTGCGTCAGGTGACTGCCGTCCGGGAGAATATGCGGGGTGAGCACGCCCGCCGTGCGCGCCAGGCCGCGCAGTTCCTGTACCAGTTCGTCCGAGGGGCCGTGCGTGCCGCAGCGCGGGTCGCGCTCGAACGGCGCCACCGTCTCTCGGACGAACGCGGCGACCTGCGTCGCGATATCGGCTCCGCGCGTCATCGCGGCGCCATCCGGATCGCACCGTCGAGGCGGATCACGTCGCCGTTGAGCATCGGGTTGGTAACGATCGCCTCCACCAGTGCGGCATATTCCTCCGGGTGACCCAGCCGACTGGGATGCGGAACCTGCGTGCCGAGCGAGTCCTGCGCCGCCTGCGGCAGGCCCTTCAGCATCGGAGTCAGGAAGATGCCCGGCGCGATTGTCATCACGCGGATGCGGTGCTGCGCCAGATCGCGCGCGACCGGCAGCGTCATGCCCGCGACGCCGGCTTTTGACGCGGCATAGGCCGCCTGTCCGATCTGCCCGTCGAACGCTGCGACCGAGGCGGTGTTGACGATTACGCCGCGCTCCTCGCCGATCGGGTCCGCCGACGCCAGCCGTGCGGCGAAGCGCGCCAGCACCGCGAAAGTGCCGAGCAGGTTGACCTCGATCGCCTGTCGGAACGCGGCGAGCGGGTGAGGCGCGCCATCCTTGTTCACCGTCTTGATCGCGGGCGCGACGCCGGCGCAATTGACCAGGATCCGGGCAACGCCGTTTGCCTGCTCCGCCTCGGCGAGCGTCTGTTCGATCGCGGCGTCGTCGGTCACGTCGAGCGCGGCCGCGCGTGCGCTAATCGAGCTTGCGTGCGCGCGGGCGGCGTCAGCGTCGCGGTCGACGATCGTCACCTTCGCCCCGCGCGCCGCGAGCATCGCTGCGGTCGCACCGCCGAGACCCGAGGCGCCCCCGGTCACGATCGCGGCCAGTCCTGCTATCTTCATGCAATGATCCTTATTGCGCGGTCGAGCCGCCATCGACGACCAGTTCGGCGCCGGTCATGTAGCGCGATGCATCGCTGGCGAGGAACAGGATAGCATCTGCGATCTCCTCTGGCATCGCCTTGCGCCCGATCGGCGTGTCGGCGAGCAGCGCGCGACGATCCTCCTCGCTGACGTGCGCGCCCGCGGTCAGCGGCGTGGCGACATGGCCGGGATGGATCGAGTTCGCGCGCACGTTGTTGCCGAGCGCGGCACACTCCAGCGCGGTCGCCTTGGTGAACATCCGTACGCCGCCCTTCGATGCGCAGTAGGAAGCGGTGTTGGCAGCACCCGCGATGCCGCGGATCGACGACATGTTGACGATCGCACCGCCGTGCGTCGAGCGCGCCAGCAACGGCAGCAGGTATTTGGTAGCGAGAAATACGCTGTCGAGATTGACGGCCATGATCGAACGCCAATGCTCCAGCGTGGTGTCGGCGATCGAGCGAAAAACGCCGAAGCCCGCGTTGTTAACTAGGACGTCGAGTCGGTCGAGCGAGTTCGCCAGCGCGATCCAGCCCGCCTCGTCGGTGACATCGAGTTGGTGGACATGGTGATCGCCGTCCAACTCTGCGCGTACCTGCGCGAGCCCGTCGGCGTTGCGGTCGACGAGCCAGACGTGAGCACCCTCGCGAGCGAAGCTTTGCGCGGTTGCACGACCGATCCCCGATGCAGCGCCGGTGACGAGGGCGACCCGCCTGTCGAGTACGCCCATCACCTGTTCTCCTGCTGCGCCAACATGTTCAATGTCATTCGCTGTACCTACTCGACCGTCTGGTCGGTCGTCAATGACGGGGTTGGTTGACGTGCGCTGCTGCAATGCTAGTTTTCACGCTCGACCGTATGGTCGGATGGTAAAGGATTGAAGGTAATGGTCGGCACCAATTTGCTGCTGGAAAACGGCCGCTTGCGACAGAATGCGCCCAAGACGATCGCGGGCTACCAACGCTTTCGCAGCGTCATCGAGCGCGATGCAGCGCTGCCGGCCGAGATCAAGCGCCTGTTCGTCGCCGCCGCTGCCTGTACCAAGGGGTATGAGGCGATGGCGCAGCGCGAGCTGCAGGCAGCCAAGGAGGCCGGGCTGGCGCTCGAAGCCGCCGCGGCGGCGATGACCATCCTGTCGAGTTCGCGCGGGGAGGGCGCCGCGCTCCGCTTCGGCGAAGTATTGCGGTCGATCTACGGCGACGCCGCAACGATCGCCGCCGAGGAGGTCCCGGTTAACGTTGCCGAGGGCGAGGCCGAGCGCAACTTCGTCGGGTATTTCGGCACGGTACCGCCCTCTCTCCAGCTGCTGCTCGACCTCGTGCCCGAAGGCGCGGACGCTTACTATCTGATGCGGGAAGGCACGTTGTCGCACACCGCGCTTGAGCCGCATCATGCCGAGCTGCTGCTGGTGACGGTGCTGGCTGCCGACTATAGCGAATGGTCGCGCGTTCACATGGACGGCGCGCGGCGCGCGGGCGCGACCGAGGCGCAGGTCGCGGAGGCAGTGCTGTGCGCCGTGCCGGTCGCGGGACTGTCGGCCTGGGTCGTCGGTGCGACCGCGATGCAGCCAAAGGCCGCATGAGGCGCGATGGACGCAAGGTCCGCGACGGACTAGGATGGCCGCGCGCATGAAGACGGGAGAGATCATGGTCGCGAAATCGAGAAAGCGGGCGACCACCGAGGCGCATGATGAGAAGCGCGCCGAGATCATCGAACATTGCGCCGGCCTGTTCGACAAGGTCGGTTATCACAACACCTCGATGCAAATGCTGGCGGACGAGGTCGGGCTCGGCAAGCCGACGCTGTACCACTACTTTCCCAGCAAGATCTCGATCCTGTACGCCATCCACGACACGCATATTCGTGCGTTGCTGGGCGGGCTTGAGCATGCACAAAGCGACGATCCGCTTGCCGGATTGCGCTCGGCCTGCGTCGACATCCTGCGGCAGATCGCCAACCATCCGGGCTACGTTCGCGCGTTTATGGACAATTACGGCGATCTCGAAGGCCAGATGCGCGATGCGATCAGACAGGCACGGCGCGACTACTTCGAGCATGTCAAGGCGTTGATCTGCAAGGGCATCGAAACCGGCACGTTCCGACCATGCGATCCCGTTCTTACCACCTACGGCTTTCTTGGCATGTGCAACTGGGCGTACAAATGGTACCCGCCGATGGCGTCCAAGCGCACGCCCGAGGAAGTCGCGGACGCGCTGTGCCAGCCGTTCTTCGAGGGACTGAAAGCCGACTAGCCCTCCCGCTGGCCGAGCGCGGCGAGGATGTCGCGCTTGAGCAGTTTTCCCGCCGCGTTGCGCGGCAGTGGCGCGGACGATAGCACGACCTCTACTGGAACCTTGAAGGCGGCGAGCTGCGCAGCGACGTGCGCGCGCAACTGTTCACCGTTCGCCTTCGCGCCACCGCGCAGCACGACAACCGCGACCGGCACCTCACCGAGCATGCGGTCGGGACGGCCGACCAGCGCGGCGTCCTGCACGGCCGGGTGCTCGTAGAGGCAGTTTTCAACCTCGATGCAGAACACGTTCTCGCCGCCGCGGATGACGATGTCCTTGGCGCGGTCGACGATGTGGACGAAGCCCTCCGCATCGATGCGGGCGAGATCGCCGGTGCGCAGCCAACCGCCCTGCAGCACCGCCGCGGTCGCCGCCGGATCGTTCCAATAGCCGCGCATTACGTTCGGACCCGAGACCCACAGCTCACCCACCTGATCGGCCGGCAGAATGCGCCGGCCGTCCTCGCCGCGGACCTCCGCGCGTGCAACCGCGACCGGGGCGCCGCAACTCGTCGGCCGCCGGCGATAGTCGTTCCCCGAATGTGTAAGCGTCAGGCCACACGTTTCGGTCATGCCCCAGCCGTGCCCCGGCACCGCCTGCGGCACCGCGCTCGCCAGCCGGTCGACTAGGTCGGGTGCCGCTGCTGCGCCGCCGTAGCCCAGGCTCACCAGACTGGTCAGGTCGCGCGTTGCGGCGTCGGGGTGATCGGCGAGCTGCAGCATCATGGTTGGCACGCCGATGACCCAGTTCAGCCGCTCACGCTCGATCAGCCGCAGCGCCTCGCCCGCGTCCCAGCGATGCGTCAGCACGAGCTTATTTCCCGCGTGCAGCGCCGGCGACAGCACCGCGAACGCGCCGGTGACGTGGAAGAACGGCACCGCCATCAGCGCACCGCTCTGCGCTGCGTCCGGATCTGCGACGGGAAGCGTTCCGCGGTCGCGCAGACTAGCTCGTGCACCCGCGAAGGCGGCACCGGTGATGTTGCTCAATATCGCGCGATGACTCGCCAGCACGCCCTTTGGCTTGCCCGACGTGCCCGAGGTGAAGAAGATCGTCGCCGCATCGTCAGCGTCGAGCGACACCGCGGGCAGCGGGCGATCGGGCAGGGCATTCCAGTGCGCGGTCGTGCCGATGATGTCGGTAAGCGACGTGGCTCCGGGCATCGCACCGCGAACAGCGTAGCAGCGCACGCCGCCGGGCAGGGTAGCGAGCCGATCCAGCCGCTCCGCATCGGCGAACAGGTGCGTCGCGCCGCAATGCTCGAGCGCGTACGCCAGTTCGGCGTGCTGCCACCACGCGTTCATCGCCGTCGCAATCGCGCCGATCGACAGCGCGGCGAAGAAGACGACTGGCCATTCCGGCAGGTTGCGCATTGCGATCGCGACGCGGTCTCCGGGTCGAACGCTACCGTCGCGCAGGTGGTGCGCGAGCGCCGACACAGCCTTGCGGAACCCGCCGACGCCGATGCGCTCGTCCTCGAAGATCAGGAAGTCGCGTGCGTCGTGCACGGCGGCGTCGATCAGCAACTGGCGCGCGGTCGCGGGCGTGTGCACCCAGCAGCGTTGCGAAACGCCATCGATTACGCGGCGCTCGATCGCGAAGGCGCTGTCGGGTGCGGTCAGCCGCGCGTGCGCCTCCGCCATGCTCATCGCGGGCGGAGCAGTCCGGTTCACAACACGCCACCGTCGACGCGGATGATCGCGCCGGTCGTGTAGCTCGACGCCGGGCTGGCGAGGTAAAGCGCGGTGGAGACGATCTCCTCGGGCCGCCCGATCCGTTGAAGCGCAGATGGCGCGTCGCGATCGTACTCTTCGCGCCAGCCGGCGGAGATGTCGGTCCAGAACGGCCCCGCCATGATCGCGTTGACGCGCACCGCGGGTCCGAACTCCATTGCCTGTGACCGCGTCAGGATGTTGAGCGCGCCCTTCGCCGCGGCATAGACCGGGTAGGCGGGCGATGGGCGGATCGCGCCGATGCTGGTCACGTTGATGATCGAGCCATGCCGCGCGCGCAAATGCGGTTCGGCCAGCGCCGACAGGCGGAATGGCGCCTTGGTGTTCACTGCCACGATCTTGTCGAACAGCGCCTCACTCATCGCGGCCGAGCTGTCCGCGACCGGCGCGATCCCGGCGTTATTGATCAGACAGTCGAGCCCCCCGAACGCGGCGACCGCGTCGTCTATCAGGCGATCAAGGCTCGACCAGTTGCCGACGTTGCCGGCGATCGCCGCGGCGCGGCCACCGCCCAAGACGATCTCCGCGACCATCTCATCGCACGCCTCGCGCTTGCGGCTGCACACCACGACGCTGGCGCCGGCGGCGGCGAAGCCCAGCGACATCGCACGTCCCAGCCCACGGCTGCCGCCCGTCACGAGCACGGTCTTGCCAGTGAAATCGAAGCTGGGGACTGGTGTCACGATCGCTCTCCCGCGCACGCTGCTGGTGCTTTCGCCGCCTGTTACCACGCGACCAGAGAGCTCAGCCCTGTCACAATGGTCAGGCCGGACGAGCGCGCCTATACCCAAGGTCGCATGATCGTTCCCGCTTGCCATCGCCGCTCTACATGCTGATCGCCGACACGATCATCGACTCGGTCCGTATCAACGCGCCGGCCGATATCCGGCTCGCGGCCGAGGCGTTCCGCGACGCGGTCGCCGATCTGACCGGGCTGTACGTCAATGTGACGCACAACATCGCCGCCTCCGCGCCGATGACCGATGCGGACGGCAGCGTCCTCGCCAGTGCAGTGTTCCAGCCCGAGGGCGCGCACGTCGATTGGTGGAAGGTGCCGCAACTGGCGCTCACCTCGCCCCTGCCGCGCGCGTGCCGGCTGGAGGCGGAGCCGTTCTGGTGCAACGCGCACGGCATCCACGCGCGCTCGCCCAGTCCGCTGCTCCAGTCGCTCGACCTGTCCGACTTCGAGGCGCGCGCGCTGACCCGCGCGGCAATCGTCGTGCCGGTACACCTGCCGTTCGGTCAGATCGGCGCGGCGAGCTTCATCCATCCCGATGAGGCGGTCGACGACCTGTCCGCGCTCTACCAGGAGCACGACGAGGCGCTGGCGCTGCTCGCGCGCATCTTCATCGCCAGCTACGTCAAGGCAACCGAGCGCCCGCGCGAGCAACTCGCCGGACTGGCGCTCACCAAGCGCGAGGTCGAGTGCCTGCGCTGGGCGGCGGCGGGCAAGACCAACGACGAGATCGCGTTGATCCTGGGCTTGAAGCGCACCACCATCCGCTTCCACATTCGTGCCGCCGCGCAGAAGCTCGACGCAGTCAATCGCGACCAGGCGTTGTTCAAGGCGGCGCAACTAGGCTTCCTCGGCACATTGCGCTGACCCAAAGGTCAGAAGCGCGCCAACCGAGCGCGGGTTAGTTTCTCCATCAAGAGGAGAGACGACATGCGCGACGCGCCGCCGCCGATCGACGATCGGTTGCTGACCATCGACCCTAACGGCAGGATCACCTTGCTCGCCGGGCGCGATCGCGAGACGGGCGCGATCGTCTTTCCCGCGCCTAACGACGCCGAGCGGTTCGAGGAGGTCACCCTGCCGCGCACCGGCACCTTGTGGTCTTGGACCGTGCAGCGCTTCCGCCCCAAGTCGCCGCCCTATGCCGGACCCGACGCGTTCGAGCCCTATGCGGTGGGCTATGTCGCGCTCGGCAACGCCGTGATTGTCGAAGGGCGATTGACCGGTGCCGCGCTCGACGGCTTCGCAATCGACATGCCGATGCGGCTGGTACCCGAGCCATTCACACTGAACGACGGCTCGACGCGGCTGTCGTTCGCCTTCGCGCCGATCGGAGCTGCGGCATGAGCGACGTTTACATCATCGGTGCAGGCATCCACCGTTTCGGGCGCACGCCCGAGCGGACGGGGTTGCAGCAGGGCGCGTATGCGGTGCGCGCCGCGCTCGCCGGCGCGGGGCTGTCGTGGAGCGACATCCAGTTCGCTTATGGCGGGTCGGACGCGGCGGGGAAGGCGGACACGATGGTGTCCGAGCTGGGGCTTACTGGCGTGCAGTTCATCAACGTCGCCAACGGGTGCGCGACCGGTGGCTCGGCGATGTTCGGCGCCTACACGACGATCAAGTCGGGCGAGTTCGACCTCGGCATCGCTGTCGGTTTCGACAAGCATCCGCGCGGCGCGTTCGATCCCAAGCCTGCCGAATGGGGCCTGCCCGAATGGTATGGTGAGACCGGGCTGATGCTCACCACGCAATTCTTCGCGATGAAGATCCAGCGCTACATGGCCGCGCACGGCATCACCGCGCCGACGCTCGCCAGGGTGGCCGAGAAGGCGTTCGAGAACGGCGCGCTGACCGATCATGCATGGCGGCGCGAGGCGGTCGACGCGGAGACGATCCTGTCGTCGACGATGGTCAGCGATCCGCTGACCAAGTTCATGTTCTGCTCGCCGGCGGAAGGCGCGGTGGCGCTGATCTTCGCCAGCGAGAAGCGCGCGCGCGAGCTCGGTCTGCCCGCGGTGCGGCTGCGCGCGGCGGCGGTGCGTAGCCGGCCGCCGGGCTCGTTCGAGGTCTTCTCGCCCGCGCTGACGATCGAGCGGGGGCCGTCGCCGACCGTCATCGCCTCGCGCGCGGCGTTCGAGATGGCAGGCGTGGCGCCCGGGGACATCGACGTGGCGCAGTTGCAGGACACGGAGTCGGGCGCAGAGATCATGCACATGGCGGAAAACGGCTTCTGCGCCGACGGCGAGCAGGAGGCGTGGATCGCCGAGCGCCGCACGCACATCGGCGGGCAATTGCCGGTCAACACCGATGGCGGCTGCCTTGCCTGCGGAGAGCCAATCGGTGCCTCGGGGCTGCGCCAGGTGTACGAGAACTATCGCCAGCTGACCGGTCAGGCGGAGGCACGACAGGTGCCTGGTGATCCGCGGCTCGGCTATTCCCACGTCTACGGCGCACCCGGCGTCTCGGGCGTCGCCATCGTGGAGCGCGCGTGATGGACATGACGCTATCTCCCGAGCATCTCGCCTTCCGCGACGAGGTTCGCGCCTTTCTCGACTCGGCGTTGACGCCTGAGATGCGGCGTGGCGCGACGCTTACCTCGGGCGTGTTCGCCGAACCCGACGTCTATCGCGCGTGGCAGAGCGCGCTCGACCGACAGGGCTGGCTGACCTATTTCTGGCCCGAGGCGGCGGGCGGTCCCGGCTGGGATGCGGTGCGGCGCTGGATTTTCGAGAACGAAGTGGCACGCGCGGGCGCGCCGGTGCTGCCGGGGATGGGGTTGAAGCTCGTCGGCCCGGTGCTGTTCAGCTACGGCACCCATGAGCAGCAGGCACGTTTCCTGCCGCCCTTGCGTAGCGGCGAGCATATCTGGGCGCAGGGTTTCTCCGAGCCAGGCTCTGGCTCCGACCTCGCCTCGCTGCGCACCCGCGCGGTGCGTGATGGCGACGATTATATCGTGGACGGGCAGAAGATCTGGACCACGCAGGCGCAGTTCGCCAATTGGCTGTTCGCGCTGGTGCGCACCGATGCGACCGGCAAGCCGCAGCGCGGCATCTCGTTCCTGCTAATCGACATGAACACGCCCGGCGTCACCGTGCGCCCGATCATCAGCGCGTCGGGCGATCACGAGCTGAACGAGGTGTTCCTGGAAAACGTTCGCGTGCCCGCCGACAATCTGATCGGCGCGGAAGGGCAGGGCTGGACGATCGCCAAGTTCCTGCTGGAGAACGAGCGTGGCGGCACAGGCTACGCGCCGCAACTGCTTGCCGATCTTGATCGGCTGGAGCGCGCCGCCGATTTTTCGAGCGAACTCGCCGATCGCGCGGTGCGGCTGCGGCTTGAGGCCGAGGCACTGGAGATGAGCGAGCTTCGCACGCTGCTTGAGATCGAGCACGGCGAGCCGCCGCACCCGCGCAGCCTCGCGGTCAAGCTGATCGCGTCGGAGGTGCGCCAAGGGATCGAGGCGCTGGCGGTCGACGCCTTCGGGTTGGCCGGCCTGCAACTGCCCGCCGAACGCCCGTTCCATGCCGCCGACGCAGCTGAAGGCATCGGCCCGCCCGAGGCGGCGCTCGCTTCGGTCCGCTACCTGAATGCGCGTGCCTGGTCGATCTTCGGCGGCACCAGCGAGGTTCAGCTCAACATCATCGCCAAGGCCGCGGTCGGCCTGTGACGCGCAGAGGATTTGCTTATGCCTGACGCTTTCATTGTTTCCGCTCGCCGCACACCCGGTGGTCGTCGCAACGGTCGCCTGGCCGACATCCATCCCGCCGACCTCGGCGCCACGGTAATCGACGCGATCCTCGCCGAAACCGGCGTCGACCCCGCGGCGATCGACGACGTCATCATCGGCTGCGTCAGCCAGGTGGGCGAGCAGACCTTCGCGCTCGGGCGCAACGTGGTGCTCGCTTCGTCGCTGCCCGAGAGCGTTCCTGCGGTCACGATCGACCGCCAGTGCGGCAGTTCGCAGCAGGCGCTCCACTTCGCCGCGCAGGCGGTGATGTCAGGGACGCAGGACCTGGTGATCGCGGGCGGGGTGGAGAGCATGTCGCGCGTTCACATGGGCTCGCCCGTCACGCTCGCCGCGCAGGCGGGCATGGGCAGCGGCCCGTTCGCGCCCAGCATCCAGAAGCGCTTCGGTGTGGAAAGCTTCAGCCAGTTCACCGGCGCGCAGATGATCGCGGACAAATACGGCTTCGATCGCGCCGCGCTCGACCAGTTCGCCCTCGACAGCCACCGCAAGGCAGTGGCGGCGCGCGACGCGGGTGCGTTCAAGGCCGAGATCGTGCCGGTCACCACGACCGAGGCGGATGGCAGCCGGCACGTCCACGACCATGACGAGGGCGTCCGCGCCGACGCCTCGCTCGAGTCGATCGGCACGGTGAAGCTGCTTAGCCCCAACGGCACGCTGTCGGCTGCCTCGGCGAGCCAGATCTGCGACGGGGCGAGCGGTGTGCTGGTCGCGTCGGAACAGGCGGTGAAGCAGCACGGCCTGACCCCGCTCGCGCGCATTCACAATTTGACCGTCACCGCGGGCGATCCCGTCATCATGCTGGAGGAGCCGATTCCGGCGACCAGGCGCGCGTTGCAGCGCGCCGGACTGTCACTCGACGACATCGACCTATTCGAGGTCAACGAGGCATTCGCCTCAATTCCGATGGCGTGGCTGAAGGCGCTGGGTGCCGATACGACGAAGCTCAACGTCAACGGCGGCGCGATCGCGCTCGGTCATCCGCTGGGCGCGACGGGTACGAAGTTGATGGCGACGCTGGTCCACGCGCTGCACGCGCGCGGCGGTCGCTACGGGTTGCAGACGATGTGCGAGGGTGGCGGAATCGCCAACGTGACGATTGTGGAGCGCGTCTGAGATGGACCTGATCCCCAGCGACGAGCAGGTGCTGCTGCGCGACACGGTCAGGCGCTTCCTCGCAGACGGTAGTGACGCGACCACGATGGGCAAGGGACCGATGCCGCGCGACGTGTGGCGCGCGGTCGCCGAACTCGGCCTACTGTCCTTCCTGCTGCCCGAGGCGGCGGGCGGCACCGGCGGACGGCCGCAGGACGCGGCGATCATCGCCGAGGAGATTGGGCGCGCGCTCGCGATCACGCCACTCGCTGAGAGCATCGGCGGCGCGGCCGACCTGATCGCGCGTGCGGGCGACGCGGACCTCACCAGCCGCTGGGTCGAGCGGGCGCTGATGGGAGAACAACATCTGGCGCTCGCACAGGCACCGGTTGATGCGCGCGGCGACACGCTCTCGAGCGATCTCGGCATTGTGTCTTGGGCAGCGGAAGCGGCCGCGATCGTCGTTCTCGCTGATAAGCGCGCGTGGGTCGTCGAACCGGAGGCCACGGGTGTGATGGTCACGCCGGTGCGCTTGATCGACGGGACGCCGGGCGCGACGGTGTTGCTCGCCAATTGTGCCGCGACCGCGCTGAACGTTAGTGCGGCCGACGTAGCGGCGTGTCTCGCAACCGTGCGTTTGTGCCACACGGCCGAGCTGGTCGGCGCCATGACGACGCTCTACGAGCAGGCGGTCGCCTACGCGCGTGAGCGCAAGCAGTTTGGTGTCGCAATCGGGTCGTTTCAGGTCGTCCAGCACAAGCTCGCGCGCATGTTCGTCGCGATCGAGCAGAGCCGTTCGCTGTTGTTGAAGGCGGCCGTCGAGGATCGGGGCGACACGGGGTTCGTCCGCGCAACGCTGGCTGCCAAAGCCTACATCGCGGAAAGGGCGCAGGCAGTGGCGGAGGATGCGGTGCATCTGCACGGTGGCATGGGCGTGACCGACGAGCTGGCGGTCGGGCGTGGGCTTCGCCGCGTCATGCTGCTCGCGCGCGCGTCCGGCAGCGCTGCTCAGGCGCGGCGGGCGCTGGCGGCATGAGCGTCAACCGGCGCTGGACGCTGGCCGCGCGGCCCGACGGTCCAGTCAAGGCGAGCGACTTCGCGCTGGTGAGCGAACCGTTTGCGCGACCGGTGCTAAGGATGGGCGAGGTGCTGGTGCGCAACCACTTGTTCTCGGTCGCACCCACTATTCGCAACTGGTTGAATGACGGCGGAAGCTATCGCGGGTCGATCCCGATCGGCGGTACGATCGCGGGCATGACCGCCTGCGAGGTAATCGCATCCGAACACGCCGACTATGCGGTCGGCAGCCGCATGGTCGCGATGGCGCGCTGGGAGGATCTGAGCGTCGTGCGCCCGGACAGCGCGGCCGTGCCGCCGTTCCCGGTGCCCAACGACGTGTCGTTCGAGGATGCGATGGGGCTCTACTCGCCTAACAGCCTGACCGCGTACTTCGGCCTGCTCGACGTCGGACGCCCGGTCGCTGGCGAAACATTGGTCGTGTCGGGTGCGGCCGGGTCGGTCGGCTCGCTCGTGTGTCAGATCGGCAAGGTCACCGGCTGCCGCGTGATCGGCATCGCCGGTGGCGCGGCAAAGTGCCGGCATCTGGTCGAGGTCACCGGTGTCGATGCCGCGATCGACTACCGCGCGGAGAACGTCGCCGGGCGGCTCGCCGAACTATGCCCATCAGGGATCGACCTGTTCTTCGACAATGTCGGCGGCGAGCAGTTGCAGGCGGCGGTCGACAATATGGCCGATCACGGCCGGATCGTGCTGTGCGGGCAGATTTCGGCCTATGATCGGCCGGGCGGCGCGCCTGGTCCGAGCGACATGATGAAGATCGTTTACGGACGGATCCGTATGGAAGGCTTCGTGGTCGGTGACTTCGTCGATCGCGCCTCGACGGCCCGCGAGCGGTTGCGACAGTGGCAGGCGGAGGGACGCGTCTCCGTGCAGGTCGACGTGCGACGCGGGTTCGAGCGCTTGCCCGACGCCTTCGTCGACCTGTTCTCCGGCGGGAATGCGGGCACGCTGCTGGTCGCCGCCTGACGCTCAGCCGGCGGTCTGCCCGCCGTCGATCGTCACGTCGGTGCCGGTGATGTAGCGGGCACCGTCACCCGCGAGGAAGAGGATCGCCGCCGCGATCTCCTCGACATTCCCCGCCCGCCCGAGCGGAATGTCGACCAGCCGCCTGGCCTTGATCGCGGGATCGTCGAAGACCGCGCGGGCGAGCGGCGTGTCGATCAGGCCGGGGTTGATCGTGTTGACACGGATGCGCGATCCGTGCGCGGCGAACTCGATCGCCGCGGCCTTGCTGAACATGCGCGTGGCTCCCTTCGCGGCCGAATAGGCGCTGGAGCCCGGGCCTGAGATGATCCCGCGGATCGAGGCGATGTTGACGATCGCGGCGTGATCGGACCGCTCGAGCAGCGGCATCATCGCGCGCGTACCGAGGAACAGGCTGTCGACGTTAACCGCGCGGACGGCCCGCCACTCGTCAAGCGACAGATCGGCAATTGCACAGAAGTTGCCGCGTCCCGCATTGTTGACGAGCACGTCGAGCCGTCCCGCCTGATCGTCGATCAGCGCCGCTGCACGGGTCCAGCCGGCCTCGTTGGTGACGTCGAGCGCGATCGCGTGATGAGGCTTTCCATCGGGCAGGCATGCGCAGGCGGCGTCCAGTGCTTCGCGGTCGCGGTCCGCCAGCCACACGGTCGCGCCCGCGTCGAGGAAGGCGTGCGCGGCGGCGAGGCCGATCCCGTTCGCCGCGCCGGTGACCAGGACGTGGCGATCGGCGAACGATTTCACCGCGTCACTGATCGCTCGTGTCGGCAAGCCCCGCATCCTTGCGGCTCATCGCGACAATGCTCTCGAACGTCGGGTTGCGGCGCGCCAGGATCGCGTCGGCGCGTGCCGCGATCGCGGGATCGAACGCGTCGGTCGTGAACACGTAGAAGTCGCCGCGACGAATGCCCTCGAACGCGATTTGGGCGGTCTGTTCCGCGGTGATCGCATTGCGGTACAGATCGTCGCGCATCGCCTCCAGGTCGGCGGATTCGCGCGGCGTTCCTTCGGGATGGGCCAGTGCCTGCGGACGCGATCGCTCCGCCTCGTAGATGCGGGTGGCGACGAGGCCCGGCAGCAGCATGGTGACGCCGATCGGCGCGTCGATCTCCTGCAAGCCCGCGTAGAGCGCCTCGGTGGCGCGCACGACCGCGTGCTTCGCCGCGCCGTAGCAGGCCGACCCCGACCCGCTGACCACGCCCGCGACCGATGCGGTGTTGAGGATGTGCGCGGGTGCTCCCGCCGCGAGGAGGCGCGGGACGAACACTCGCATGCCATGCAGCACGCCATTCAGGTTGACGCCGAGCGACCATTGCCAGTCATTGTCACTATATTCCCAGACGCGGCGGTGGCGACCGCCCGGGACGATCCCGGCGTTGTTGCACAACAATCCGACGCGCCCGAACCGTGCCTCGGCCGCGTCGGCCAACGCCATCAAATCGCCTTCGCGCGTCACGTCGCAGCGCACCACCAGCGTGCGGTCCGCGCCGATCTCGGCTGCGACCGCTTGCGCCTCTGCCTCCGCGATATCGGCCAGCACGACGTTCATGCCCGCTGCCGCCGCCTCGCGCGCCAGCGCCGCGCCGATGCCGCTGCCCGCGCCGGTGATCACGGCGCACCCGTTGGTCCAGTTGGTCATTTCCGCAAATCCTTTGCGTAGAAGCGCGCGGCGAGCAGGAAGCACCCGCCCGCGGCCAGTCCGAAGAACGAGATCATCGTCATGGCGGTTCGCAGCGAATGGTCCGCGCCGCCCAGCATGTCGCTCAGAATGCCCGTCAGCCACGGACCGAGACCCAGGCCGATGATGTTGACGCTCAGCAGCAGGATCGACGAGGTGAAGGCGCGGATCGATGCGGGCACCAGCGACTGCGTCATGGCGATGATCGGCGCGTAGTAGAAGAACAGCAGCAGCACGGTGACCGCTCCTGCCGCCAGCGAGACGGCGGTCGAGGCCGCCTGCAACTGAACCAGTGCCGCCGGCGTGGTCAGCAGCAGCGCAATGCCGGTCAGGATCGGGCGTCGCTCGGGCGTGTCGATACGAACGCGGTCGGTCAGCCAGCCTCCGGCAAAGATGCCGATCGCGCCGCCGATCCCCGTCATCAGCGACAAGGCGGTGGCGATGTCGCCGAGCGCCATGCCGTGCAGCCGCGCGTAGAAAGGCGCGTTCCAGTTGAGCGCGACGCTCAGCACCAGATTGTTGAGCGCGCCACCCGCGAACAGCAGTAGGAGGCTGGGTCGACGCGCCATGACGCGCAAGCCCTCTTGCCACGGCATTGCGGCGGGTGCCGGTCCACTGTCGAAGCGGCCACGTGCGGGCTCGCGCAGCAGCGCGAGGATCAGGGGTGCGAGCAGGACGCCGACACCGCCGACGATCCACAGTGCCGCGCGCCAGTCGATCGCCTGCGCCAGCCATCCGCCGCTCAGATAGCCGAGCATCACGCCGATCGGCAGCGCGAGCCCCCAGATCGCGAGCGCCGTCGCGCGCCGCTCGGGCGGGTAATAGTCGGCGAGCATCGAGTGGGTCGCGGGAATGCTGCCCGCTTCGCCCAGGGCCACGCCGATGCGAAAGAACACCAGTGCGGCGAAGCTGGTCGAGAAGCCGCTGATCGCGGTCATCGCGCTCCACAGCGCGATCGATCCCGCGATCACCCAGCGCCGGCTGTAGCGATCCGCCAGCCGCGCGATCGGCACGCCCAAGGTCGAGTAGAACAGCGCGAAGGCGAGACCGGTCAACGCGCCGAGCTGCGCGTCGCTGAGCGACAGGTCGCGCTTGATCGGCACCTGCAGGATCGAGATGATGGTGCGATCGAGGTAGTTGAACACCGACACCACGATCAGCAGCAGCAAGGCCAGCCTGCGCGCGCCGGCGCTCGGAGCTTCGGTCATGGTCGATCCTTCGCGCATGTCACTTCCCGTACCGCAGCGTCAGCGTGGCGCCGATCTGGCGCGGCGGCGCGACGCTGACACGCTCGACGTCGAGTGCGCCCAGGCCGCCGGGGGTCGCCGCCACTTCGGCGCGGGTGACGTGATAGAAATTATACTGCAGCCCGTTGGTGACATACTGTTTGTCGAACAGATTGCGCGCCCACACGCGCACGTCCCACCGGCCGGATGGCGGCGTATAGGTCAGCGACGTGCTGGCGACGTTCTTGCGCTCGGTCAGCGGCACCGCGCGCTGCCCGAGCCCGGTCGGGGTCACCTGGAATGCGCTGGCGAACTTCGTGTCGAAGTGGAAGGCGAGCGACGACCCATTCGCCAGGTCGGCGGTGTAGTCGAGCAATGCGGTGAAGTCGTGCTTGGGCGTGAACGGTGCCTGGTTGCCGGTGCAGTCGAGCCCGCCCGCAGTGCAGCCGACAAAGCTTTGGTAGAAGGCGTCGGTGTAGGCGTAATTGGCGCCGAGCGACAGGCCACGCGCCGGGCGGACCACTGCCTCGACCTCGACGCCGCGCGCGCGCAGCTTGCCCGCGTTCGAATCCTGGAACACGCCGTTGACCTGCGAGCGGACCTGCAGGTCTGACGTGTCGGCGTGGAAGGCGGCAATGTTGAGCGTGAGCGCGCGATTGAACAGGTCGGTCTTGGTGCCGATCTCATAGCTCCACGTCGTCTGCGCTTTCAGCGGGGTCGCCGCCGCGGCGGGCGTGCGGACGTTGAAGCTCCACCCGCCGCCCTGGAAGCCGCGCGAGGCGGAGGCGTAGAACAGGCTGCCGCGTACCGGGCGGTATTCCGCGATGAAGCGCGGGGTCCAGCCGGTCCAGCTGTCGACCGCGTCGCCGTTGGCGGGCAGTTGCTGGTAATAAGCGCCGCCCTGGAACGGCGACGACCCGATATGACGCGTGTAGCCGGTCTTGCGCTCGTAGCTGTAGCGCAGTCCAGCGGTCAGCGAGAGTTTGTCGGTGAGCTTGTACTTGCCCTCCGCGTAGGGGCCGAAGCTGCGGTTCTCGATCTGACCCTCAAACACCTGGCCCGGTGTGTAGCGCCCCTGGTTGAGCACGGAGAAATACAGGTTCGGGTCGCGCCCGTCGAAGCCGAACACGATGCTGTGGTTCAGATCCTCGTAGCCGAAATACGCGCCGGCGACGAAGTCGAATGGTCCGCCCAGATCGGAGGTGAAGCGGAACTCCTGGCTCACCTGCCACTCGTCGTTGGTGTTGAGCGAGGGGTAGTTGACGGGGTTGGGGCCGCCGTCCGCATCCTCGGCCAGACGCGACTTGAGGTACCGGTACCCGGTGATCGAACTGACCCGGCCGATCCCGGTTTCATATCCGACGTTGAGCAGCGCGGCGACGATCGTGCGACGCGTGTAACCGTCATCGTCGAGCAGCACCTTGTGCAGGTCGCCGTCGGTGCGCGCCTTGACCGCGGCGGCGAGCGAGCCGTCACCGACGATGGTCGGCCCGTCGCCGTAGCCGCCGCGTTTCAGATAGGACAGGCTGCCGACCACGTCCCACTTGTCGCTCGGCTGCCAGCGCAGCGATCCGCGGTACGCCGCGACCTTGTTGTTGGCGAGGTAATGGCCCGTTTGCAGGTTGCGCTGATATCCGCCGACATCCTTGACCCCGTAGGCGAAGCGCCCGGCGAGCGTGTCGCCGAGCGGCACGTTGATGAAGCCGTCGGCCTCGATCCCGCCGCGTCCGCCCGAGAAATCCGACGCGGTGACGCTGGCGCGCCCGGTGCTCGCGCCCATTTCGGGCAGGTTGTTGGTGATGACCAGCGCGCCGCCGACCGCGTTGCGCCCGAAGGTCGTCCCTTGCGGACCGCGCAGCACCGATACCTGTGACACGTCGAACAGATTGGCGTCGAACGAAGCGAGCGTGCCGTAGAAGATGTCGTCGATGTACACGCCCACGGGGCTCTCGAGACCGGGCGAGTCGTTGATCGTTCCCTGACCACGAATTTGCACGGTGATGACCGACGTGCCCTTGACCGGCACGAAGGTCGGACCCGGCGCGATCTTCACGATCTCGGAAAAGTTATCGACCTTGCGGGCCTGGATCTGCTCGGACCCGAGCGCGCTAACCGCGATCGGCACGTCCTGCAGCCGCTCGGCGCGGCGCGTTGCGGTGACGACGATGTCGTCGCCGGGCGTTGCCGCAGCCGTGGGCGTCGACGTCGCTTCTGCCGCCACCGGCTGCTGCGATGCGGGCGTCTGCGCGGGTGGTGGCGCGGGCGAGGCAGGTGCGGTCAGCGCCGGATTGCCCGTCTGCGCGTGGGCCGCGGGGGCGATCAGCGCCAGCGCGGAGACGCCCAGCGCCCAATGTTTCGGTTTCGTGATCATCCGGCCTCTCCTCGTCGCCCGCTATCGCTGCGGGTCGCATCATCGTTGGCGTGTGGTGAAGGCGATCAGTTCAGCTGGCGCCCGCCTGCTGCGCGGAGGCCCATGCGGCGCGCGCCAGCGGCTTGATGCGCTGGATGATCTCGCCCGCGTTGTCGGCGGTCTGCACGCCGTCGCGCGCGCGCCCCGCAATGCCCTGCAGGATGGCCGCGACCCGGAACAGGTTGAACGCGGTGTAGAAGGGGTGGGTCGGATCGACGTCGAACCCGGTGCGATCGCGGTACGCCTGCGCGTAATCGCGCGCGGTCGGGATGCCGAGCGCAGCGAGATCGGCGCCGCGCAACGTGCCGCGCACGTCGACGCCCTCGGGCCGGAACCACTCCATCATATGGTAGGTCAGATCGCCCAGCGGATCGCCCAGCGTCGATAGTTCCCAATCAATCACCGCCGCGACGCGCGGCTCGGTCGGGTGGATCAGGAGGTTGTGGAACGAGTAATCGCCGTGGATGATCGTGGTACGATCGTCGCCCGCCGGGATTGCCCCCGGCAACCAGGCGGCGAGCCGGTCCATTTCCGGCAGATCGTCGGTGCGCGACGCCTCATACTGCCGCGACCAGCGCGAGATCTGGCGTGCGAAGTAATTGCCCGGGCGGCCGTAGTCGGACAGCCCGAGTGCGGCGTAATCGACTAGGTGCAGCCGCGCGAGCGTCTCATTCGCTGAATCGTACACCGCTGCGCGTTCGTGCGGCGACAGCGTCGGCATGCGCGGGTCCCAGAAGCCGCGGCCGGGAATGTGGCGCATGACGTAGAACATCGAGCCGATGACATCCAGGTCTTCGCACAGCACCAGCGGCTCAGGCACGGGCAGTCCTGCCTCGAACAACGCGCGGGTCACGCGGTACTCGCGGTCGACCGCGTGCGCGGAGGCGAGCAGCACACCGGCGGGCTTGCGTCGGAGCACGTAGCGCGCGTCGGGCGTATGGAGCAGGAACGTGGGATTGGATTGCCCACCCTGGAACTGCTCCACCCGCATTGGACCCGCGAAGCCGGGGATTGTGCCGGTGAGATACCGTTCCAGCACCGCCTCGTCGAACGCGCTCCCGGGCGCGACCGCCGCGGTCTGGCCGATCATCGCCGCGGGCGCGTTCATGCCGCCAGCTCCGCGCGGTACTTGTCGAGCTCCATGCGCGCGAGCTGCCGTTCGTGCACCTCGTCGGGTCCATCGGTCAGGCGAACGATGCGCGTGTTCGCCCACAGTTCGGCGAGGCCAAAGTCGTCGGTCACGCCCGCGCCGCCGTGCGCCTGGATCGCGTCGTCGACGATCTGCTGCGCCATCTTGGGCGCGGCGATCTTGATCATCGCGATCTCGGCGCGCGCGGCCTTGTTGCCGACCGTGTCCATCATGTGCGCGGCCTTGAGGCACAACAGACGCGCCATCTCGATCTCGCAGCGCGCGCGCGCGATCCGCTCTTCCCACACCGAATGCTCGGCGATCGTCTTGCCAAAGGTGCGGCGCGTCAGCAGTCGGCGGCACATCTTTTCCAGCGCGACCTCCATCGTCGCGATGTTGCGCATCGTGTGATGAATGCGGCCCGGCCCTAGGCGGCCCTGCGCGATCTCGAACCCGCGCCCTTCGCCGAGCAGCATGTTCTCCGCCGGCACGCGCACGTCTTCCAGCAGCACCTCGAAATGGCCGTGCGGCGCGTGGTCGTATCCGAACACCGGCAGGTGACGCACCAGCGTCACGCCCGGCATGTCACGCGGCACCAGGATCATCGACTGCTGATGATAGGCGGCGGCGTCGGGATCGGTCTTGCCCATCAGCACGAAGAAGTCGCACTTGGGATGACCCGCGCCGGACGACCACCATTTGCGGCCGTTGATGACGTAGTGATCGCCGTCGCGACGAATGGCGGTCTGAATATTGCGCGCGTCCGACGAGGCGACCGCGGGCTCGGTCATCAGGAAGGCCGATCGCGTGACGCCGTCGCGCAGTGGCAGCATGAAGCGTTCTTTCTGTGCCGGCGTGCCGTAGCGGTGGAGCACCTCGAAATTGCCGGTGTCGGGCGCCATGCAGTTGAATACCTCGCTCGCGAACGACACGCGGCCCATCAGCTCGGCGATCGGCGCATATTCGAGGTTGGTGAGCCCGGGGCTGGTGAAATATTCGTCGTCGTGATCCGACGGCGGCATGAAGAAATTCCACAAGCCTTCGGCCTTGGCCCTGGCCTTTAACTCTTCGAATACTGGCGGAATTTCGGTCCAACGATCGATCGCGGCGGCTTGCGCGTGATAGGTCGGGATCGCGGGAATGATGTGCGCGTCCATGAACGCGCGTACCCGCTCCATCCATGCCAGCGATCGTTCCGACTGCTCGAAGTTCATCATCCATCCCCTGATGATCGCTGCTGGTTGTCCGCTACGCGATCAGGCATATCGTTCGACCATTCGGTCGGCAGCATGGCTATTCGACCGACCGGTCGGGTGTCAACGTGTTTCGTAGTTGATGACTGATGCGACCAGCCGCCCTGTCACTAGGGTTAGGTGGAAGAAAGTCCGTTGACGCCCGACCGGGCGGTCGACACAATGATCGACAGGAGAGCGACGATGTCGAACCACGAAGAAACAGCATTGGACAAGGTCGCGCTGCTGCGTGCCCATGCCCCATATACGCTCGCCGGATATGCCGATTTTCGCGCGGTGATCGATACCGACGGTGCGATTTCCGCGCGGCTGAAGGCCTTGTTCGTCGCCGTCGCCGCGACTGACCGTCGCTATCCCGATCTGGCGCGGCAGGAGCTGAAGCGTGGGGTCGCGCTCGGCCTGTCGGCGACGGACGCGCTCGCCGGCATCATCGTGCTCAGCAGCCTTCGCGGCGAGGGGGCTGCGGGTGAATTTGCGGCATTGGTGCAGGAGTGCGTGCCGCTCGGCGACGCCGCCCCTGATGCCGAGCGCGTCACGGCGCAGCCCGGTGAGGCAGAGGCCAATTTCCTCGATTATTTCGGCACGATCCCGCCGCCGCTCGCGCAGTTGATGCGCCTGTCGCCACGCGCCGCCGATGCCTATTACCTGATGCGTCGCGGCAGCATCGATGCCAATCCGCTGTCGCCCAAGCACGGCGAGCTGCTGCTGCTGGCGATCCTGGCGGCGGGTTACAGCCCGATGGCGGCGCGCCACGTCGACGGCGCGCGCCGCGCCGGTGCCAGTGACGCCGAAATCGCCGAAGCGACGCTCTGCGCCATTCCGGCGGCCGGCATCGCCGCCTGGATGGCGGTGGGCGGCCTGCTCGAAACGGTGGCCGAACCAGCCGCCTGACCTATCACACACCAACCTTCGAGGGAGCTAACATCATGGCAAGCGAATATGTGAACAAGCAGCCGGTGACGCAGGAAACCGACGTCATCCAGTACGAGCTGGCCGACAACGGCATCTGCACGATCTGGCTCAATCGCCCGCACAAGCGCAATTGCGTCAGCCCGCAGCTGCTGCGCGACCTGGAGGCCGCAGTCGACCGCGCCGCCGAGGACAAGAACGCGCTCGCGGTCGTGTTCCGCGGCCGCGGCAACACCTTCTGCGCAGGTGCCGACCTCGATCAGCTCGTCGGGCCAGTGCTGCACGAATCGAGCACCTCGCTCCAGCTCGCTATCGATTCTGCGCGCACCTATGACAAGATCTACAACATGAAGAAGCCGACGATCGCCTGCGTCGAGGGCTATGCGGTCGCGGGCGGGTTCGAGCTGTTCATCTCGTGTGATTTCGGCATCGCCGCCGACGACGCCAAGATCGGCGATTTCCACATACGCCGCGCGCTGTTCGGCGGTGCCGGGCCGATCTACCGCCTGCCGCGCTACATCGGCATGCGCAAGTCGAAGGAGTTGATGCTGACCGGCAAGCTGCTGTCGGGCACCGAGTGCGTCGAATGGGGCCTGTGCAACGCGTCCGCGCCGAGTGGCGATGCGCTGGAGCAATTGATCCAGGACTTCTGCGCGCCGCTGATCGACAAGAGCCCGTTCTGCATGTGGATGACCAAGATGGCGCTCAATCGCGGCATGGACGCGGACACCAACTCGCTGATCACGCTCGAGACGATGACCTGCAACGTCGTCCACCACTCGGCCGACGCGAAGGAGGGCGTCGCCGCGTTCCTCGAGAAGCGCAAGCCGGTCTGGACGGGTAACTAAGGCGATGGCGGTCAGCATGGTCGTGCTCGCCAGTCGCCCGAACGACTGGACGCAGGCGCGCTTCACCGAATGGTGGCGCGGCCCCCACGCCGATGCTGCCAAGGTGCTGCCCGGTCTGGTCGCGTATCGCCACGGCGTCGTGACTAAGGACTATGACAGCCCCGAGGTGCCGGGTTGGGACGGGCACGCCGTGCTGACCTTCGCCGACCAGGCGGCGCTCGACGTCGCCTTCGCGTCGCCTGAGTGGAAGGCAGCGACCGCGCAGACGAAGGGGATGGGTGGCCGCCGCATCATCCTCATCACCGACGAGATCGATCTGCTCGGCGGGCAGAGCAATGGCTGAGGCTGGCGCAACGCTGTCGCCCGGCTTCGCCGCCGGCGCCTTTCGCCTCGACGGGCGACGCGCGCTGATCACCGGCGGGCGCGGTGCGCTCGCCGAGGCGATGGCGGCGACGCTCGCTGACCTCGGCTGCGCGGTGGCGCTCGCGTCGCGCAACGGCGAGGAGTGCGCAGGCCTTGCGGCCGACATCGGGCGGCGCTTCGGCGTGCAGGCGATCGGCATCGCCTGCGACATCGCCGACGAGGAGTCGGTCGAGCGTGCGATCGTCGAGACGATCGACCAGCTCGGTGGGCTCGACATCCTCGTCAACAATGCCGGCGCATCGTGGTGGGGTCTGCCGCAGGACATCCCGCTCAAGGGCTGGCGCAAGGTCATGGACGTCAACGTGACCGGCACCTTCCTCGCCTGCCGCCACGCCGCGCGTCACATGATCGCGCAAGGGCAGGGTGCGATCATCAACATCGCCTCGGTCGGCGCCTTCATCTCCTATCGGCCGGGCGAGGGGCAGGTCGTGCCTTACACGACCAGCAAGGCGGCGATCGTGCATCTGACCAGCGACCTCGCCGCGCAATGGGCGGAGCACGGCATCCGCGTCAACGCGATCGCGCCCGGCTCGATCGAGACAGGCATGACCGAGACGCTCGATCCCGCGATCCAGGAAAAGACCCGCGCCGGCATCCTGCTCGGTCGTTTCGGCCGTCCCGACGAGGTGTCGGGCACGCTCGCGCTGCTCGCCTCGGACGCGGGCAGCTTCATCACCGGACAAACCTTCCTCGTGGACGGGGGACAATCTCTTGGCTGACTTTTCTGCCGGCGATCTCCACTGGAGCGACGACAGCCTGTGGACGCAGTTCGAACGGCTCGCGCAGGCCGACGCGGCCGCGGTGGCGCTGATCGACTGCGACGATCGCCACTGGAGCCGCGCCGAATTGCAGGAGCGCGCGCACGCCGTCGCGGCTGATCTGCGTGCAGCCGGTGTCGAAGCCGGATCGCGCGTGCTCGTTGCCGGACACAAGCGCGCGGGCACATTGGCGATCGCGCTCGCCGTGTCGTCGCTCGGTGCTACATTTTGCCCTTACTCGCCCAAGCTGACGCCCGCCGATCGCGCCGTGCTGGAGGCACGGCTCGGCCACGCGGCGCACGCGCAGGCCGGCAGCGATGATGCCGTGACGATCGAACCGGCGACTAGCCCTGCGGCTGGTGGATCGGCACGCACCGATGTCGCGCTGATCGGCTTCACCTCGGGTTCGACCGGCGTGCCCAAGGGTGTGATGCACGGCCGCGGCGCGCTCAATTACGCCACGCGCGCGTGCGCCGCGATTGCGGAGCTTCAACCGGGTGACTCGATCCTCGGCATCGTCCCGCTCGACAGCGCACCCGGCTATACCTTCACCGCGCATTTCGCGCTCTCGCTCGGCCATCCGCTCGTTATGATCGATCCGTGGGAGCCGTCCGCCGCGATGGACCGCGCGGTCAGGTACAATGGTGGCTGGGCGATCATGGTACCGACGCACCTGTTCACGATGGTCGAGGCCGCGCGCACGGGCGCTTGGGTAGGCCGGCTGCCGCTGCGGGCCTGTGCAGTCGGTGGCAGCGCGATGACGCCCGAACTGATCGCCGACGCCGACCGGCTGCTCGGGCTTAAGGCGCTGCGCATGTTCGGCATGTCCGAGTGCATGGGGCACAGCTCGGCGCGTCCTGGCGACCCGCTCGATCGGCGGCAGAATTTCGACGGTATCCCATTTCCGGGCACGCAGGAGGAAGCGTTCGACGCCAACGAGCAACCGCTGCCGCGCGGCGTGCGCGGGCAGGCGGGCGTGCGCGGCCCGTCGCTGTTCCTCGGGTATGCCGAGGGACTTGGTACGGGGCAGGAGCGGCTGACCGCCGACGGTTTCTACCTGACCGGCGACGAGATCACGCGCGACGACGACGGGTTCGTGAAGGTCGTCGGCCGGATCAAGGATCAGATCATCCGCGGCGGCTTCAACATCGACCCTGCCGAGATCGAGGCAGCGTTGCTGCGCCATCCCGCCATCGCCGAAGTCGCGGTGGTCGGCGTGCCCGAACGCAAGCTGGGCGAGCAGGCGTGCGCCGTGTGCCGCATCCGCGATGGTGCGGAGCCGGTGACGTTCGATCAGGTAATCGCGCACCTGCAAGCCGAGGGTCTGTCGCGCAAGAAATGGCCCGAGCATTTGCTGCTGGTCGACCACATGGTCGTCGGCGCGACGGGCAAGCTCGACAAGAAGGCGATGGCCGCGCACGCGATCAGCACGCTGGTGCCCGCGTGAGCGTGCCCGCTTTCTCGTTCGACCTGTCGGGGCGGGTCGCGCTCGTCACCGGCGCATCCTCCGGCCTCGGCCGGCGCTTCGCCACGTTGCTGGCGGCGAGCGGGGCAAAGGTCGTGATCGGCGCGCGTCGGGTCGAATTGCTGACCGAACTCGCTGACGAGATCGCGGCGTCAGGTGGTGAGGCGCTCGCGGTGACGCTCGATGTCACCGACGAGGCGTCGATCATCGCGGCCTATGACGCCGCGGCGACGCGATTCGGCCCGGTCGACACCGTGATCGCCAATGCAGGGTTGAACGTCGCGGGCAGTGCGATGGGGCTCAACGTCGACGATTTCGACCGCATGGTCTCGGTCAATCTGCGCGGCGTGTTCCTGACCGTGCGGGAAGGCGCGCGCCGCATGGTTGCCGCCGGCGCGCGCGAGCGCGGCAACGGCCGTGTCACCATCATCTCCTCCATCACCGCGCACCAGCCCGCGGCCGGCATCGCACCCTATGCCGCGACCAAGGCGGCGGTCGCGCAGATGGGGCGTTCGCTGGCGAAGGACTGGGCGGGGAAGGGCATCAACGTCAACGTGCTCTGCCCTGGCTATGTCGCGACCGAGATGAACGAGGCGATTTGGGACCAGCCCGCGGGCGCGGCACTGCTCGCCGGCTTCGCGCGGCCGCGCGTGATGGACGAGGACGCGCTCGACGCGCTGATCCTGTTCCTGTCATCGGATGCCAGCCGCTTCATGACCGGATCGGTCGTCACGCTGGACGACGGCCAGACGCTCTGACGCGCGCCTGATCGGGGCCGCGGTTCCGTCACCGGCTCAAGGTTTTGGAGAAGATATCGTGACCGACGCCGCCGACAATATCGGCACGACGGCCGTCCGCGCCGGCTTTGCCTTCGACGAGGCCGCGCTTGAGCAGTGGATGCGCGCCAACGTGCCGGGCTATGCCGGGCCGCTCAGGGTCACGCAGTTCCGCGGTGGTCAGTCGAACCCGACCTACCGGCTCGACACGCCGACGCGCGCCTATGTGCTGCGACGCAAGCCGCCGGGCGTGCTGCTGAAGGGAGCGCACGCGATCGAGCGTGAGGCGCGCGTGCTGAGCGCGCTCGGCTCGATCGGCTACCCGGTCGCGCACGTTCACGCTTTGTGCACCGAGGCCGAGGTGATCGGCACGCCCTTCTACGTCATGGATCTGGTCGAAGGGCGCGTGTTCTGGGACGCGTCGTTCAGCGACGTGCCCCGAGGTGAGCGCGCGGGTTATTTCGAGGCGATGAACGCCGCGATTGCCGACCTGCACGCGATCGATCCCGCCGCGGTCGGCCTCGCCGACTACGGCCGCCCCGGCGACTATTTCGCGCGGCAGATCGCGCGCTGGTCGGGGCAGTACCACGCCGACACCGAGGCGGGGCGCGATGCAAACATGGATCGCCTGATCGACTGGTTGCACGCCAACGTACCGGCGGGCGACGATGACACGGGCATCATCCACGGCGATTTCCGCTGCGACAACATGATCTTCGAGTCCGCCGGACCGCGCATCCTCGCGGTGCTCGACTGGGAGCTTTCCACGCTTGGCCACCGCGGCGCCGACTTCGCTTATCATACCATGATGTATCGCATGCCGCCGTACATCGTCGCGGGCTTGGGCGGTGCGGACGTGGGCGCGCTCGGCTTGCCGAGCGAGGGCGAATACGTCGCGGCTTACTGCGCGCATCGCGGACTCTCGGACCTGCCGAACTACGACTTCTACGTCGCGTTCAACTTCTTTCGGCTCGCAGCGATCTTCCACGGGATCAAGGGGCGCGTGCTGCGCGGCTCGGCGGCGTCGGCGCAAGCGCGGCAGCGCGTCGAAGTATTGCCGGAATTGATGCGACTGGCGTGGGCGCAGGCGGAGCGTGCGGGCACCCGCTGACCAGTCTGCGGTGATCAATTGGAGAGAGTAGATGCGTAACACGATCGATCGCGCTGCGATCGTAGCAGCCGCTGCGCTGGCCGCCTCGGCGCCTGTCGCGGTCGGCGCCCAAACCACGACACAGGAGGCTGCGCCGTCATCGACACCGGACGTGCAGCCCGCCACCGTCTCCGCCCTGCCCGACGACAGCCAAACGCCGGCGCCGGACCGTTACAAGCGGTTCGATGACCTGAGCCTGAAAGGCTGGGCGATCCCCTATCCGAAGGTCGCGGATACGATCCTGGGAGACAAGCTCGGCGTTCGAGACGCCTTGGCCGACATCGGGATCGGTATATCGCCGATCAATACGGCCAATTTCCAATATGATTTCCTGCAGAATGACCGCGGTTATAAAGGACCTCAGCTTTACAACGGTCAGCGCATCACCCGCACCAACACGACGGTCAGCCTGACGGCGACTTATGATCTAGGGCAAGTGGGGCTGAAAGGTGGGCAGCTCGCGACCACCTTCTCCGTCATCAACAACAGTTTTCCCGCGGTGAATGGTCCGAAAAAGGTGCGGATCGGTCGCCTGCATTACTACCAGGAGTTGTTCGGCGGCGCGGTCGACTTCAAGCTCGGATATATCGACAATACGCAGGAGTTCCTCGGCATCAACGTCGGCGGCAATCTGGCGACCGGTAACCTAGGGCCGCAGGCGACGATCCCGTTCCAGCTCGGCCTCAGCTACGGCGGGTTTGCGGCGCCCGGGTTCAACCTGCGGGTCAAGTCGAAGAACGGCTTGTACAACAAGATCGGCGTGCAGCGCAGCCTGCCGCCAGGTGGCGCGGCGGCGGAGAATGCGGTGAACCCAGGCGGTTTCCGCTTCTCCCCGCCTGAAACGGGCGTGCTGATGATCGACGAGGTGGGCTTCAATCGGCCCTCCGCTGCTGGCGTCAAATCGACCTGGATCCGTGCTGGCGGCATCTACAATACGACGCAGTTCGCCCGCTTCGGTCGTCCGGGCGAGACGCGAGACAATTTCGCGCTGTTTGCGGCGGCGGATCGGCAGCTGACGCAGGTCGATCCGACCAAGCCGTTCCGCGGTATCTACGCCGGCGGCACGATCAATTATGCACCACCGCAGCAGAACTTCTACACGCAATATTACGAAGGGCGCTTGTACGCGGTCGGCCTGCTCGCGAGCCGGCCATTCGACCTGGCCTCGCTCGTCTCGACCTTCAACGTCTACAGCCCGCAAGGGCTGGCGGCGCGGACGCCGCCGGGACAGGGCAATTACCGCAACACCTTTGCCGTGACCGCCAGCTATGCGCTGCGTGTCAGCGCGGGTAGCTACCTGCAGCCCGGCCTGGGCGTGACCGTGCACCCGATCTACACGCCGCGCTTCTCGCCTGCGCTGAACGGCTATCTAAGCATCATCACGCTGTTCTGATCTCAGGCGCCTCACGAGCAGCGTCGGCCCGCGCTGCGTCGCCGATTAGCAGATGATCGGCGATAATGAAGCGTTGACAGCCGACCGGTCGGTCGACTAGATCGAAGTAATCGACCGACCGGACGAACGACTCCGGCGATCGTCTCGGGTGAGGATCGTTGAACCGTGGCTTTCGAGCAATCGAACCGTTCGACTTCAGTGAAGATGCCGGATCGCGACATCGCGGCGGCGTCCGCCTTTTCCATAACACGCGCGCTCCAGAATTTCAGCAGTCCTGCCGATGCGGTTCAAGGCGTCGCCGGGGCGCGTGCCATCATGCCGATGCCACAGGCCAGACAGGCGGACGAAGACCCCACGAAAACTCGCCTCGACGACTGTCGCCCCGGCAGCGCGCGCGAATGGGTCAGGATCAGCAATCGCGAGAACAAGGCGGCCCAGAGAGGCCGCCGTCATGGAGGAGAGGGTAGATGAAGGCCAAGTGGACGAAGTGCCTGCTCACGGCAGTCAGTCTGGCGACGCTGTCGACTGCGGCTGCCGCGCAAGCGCAGACTGCGCCGGCGAGCAATCAGCCCGCCATTCCGCCGACGACGCAGGTGCCGGGCGGTGATGCTGCGCAAGGTTCGGCCAGCACTCCTGCTTCACCGCTTTCCGTCGACCAGCAGGAACAAGCCACCCGTCCGGGTGCCGGCGACGGTGGCGAGATCGTGGTGACGGCCCGGCGTCGTGTTGAACGATTGCAGGATGTGCCCGTCGCCGCCACGGTGATCGACCAGCAGCAGATCCGGCAATATGACCTGACTTCGGTTGCCAACATCAGGATCGCGGCGCCCGAGATCACGCTCGACCGCGGCTTTACCGGCTCGGCTTCGTCCATCTCGCTGCGTGGTGTCAGTTCCTCGTCGATCGACGGCGGCGTCGAGCAGTCGGTGCTGCTCGACTTCGACGGCATGGCGATCAGCCGCGGCCGCGTGCTCAACGATGCCCTGTTCGACGTGGAGCAATTGAACGTTCTCAAGGGACCGCAGGCGGTGTTCTTCGGCAAGAACTCTCCCGGCGGCGTCGTCTCCATTCGCTCGGCCAATCCCGGCAAGACCTTCAACGCCTACGCGCGGACCGGGTACGAATTCACCTCCGACAACCTCCAGGTCGAGGCGGCGGCAGGTGGTCCGCTCGGCAATGGGTTCGGCTTGCGCGTCGCGGTGTTCGGCAGCAGCAGCGAGGGTTATATCCGCAATCAGGATCGCGGCGTTGTCGACGTGGTGCGCAGCGCCGCGACCGGCAGCACGTTCGTTCCCGCCGCTTTCTCGCGACTGGGCGCCGAGCGCAAGCTGGCCGGTCGTGTTACGCTTACCTATGACAATGATGCCGGCTTCTCCGCCAATTTCAAGCTGCTCGCCAGCAGCTATCGCGGCCAGGGAATTCAAAGCTTCAGCGAGATCATGGGCTGTCCCGGCGGGCGCACGAAGCCGGTCACCACAGGAGGCATCGTCGATCCGACCGGCGACTGCAAATTGAACGACAAATCGTCGCAAGGCTGGATCTCGCCGCAAATTCTGCAGAACTGGTCTCAGGTCAATCGCTACAACAATGGCGCGCCGTTCTCGCGCAACAATACGCTGCTGCCGACCTTGACGCTGAACTACGAAGGTGATGCGGTCACGCTGACATCGGTGACCGGTTATTACGACTATGATTATGTGAGCCAGGGCAACGCCGACGCGACGTCCTACTCGTACTTCTGGTCGTATAGTAACGAGAAGAACAAGAGCTTCTATCAGGAGGTGCGCGCGACGACCTCGTTCGATGGCGCGCTCAACTTCGCTGGCGGCGGTCACTACGAACACAACAAGCGCGATCTGTTCGTTGGCGCGGCGAGCGGGCCACTGCCGCGTGATCCCGCAACCGGACGTTACAACGCCAACGACAACACGCAGCTCAACAAGTCGAGCGCGTGGTCGGTGTTCGGGCAGGCCGTGCTCAACATCACGCCCAAACTCGAACTTGCAGGCGGCGCGCGCTACACGCGCCAGCATAACGAGATCAACTCGGGCAACGTATATCGCCACCCGCTCGTGACGGCGCAATTGCCCGCCGGCGTCCGCATCGTGGGTGAGAAGAGCCAGGACAATATCTCACCCGAGGCGACGCTGACATGGCGGCCCAGCCGCGAGCTGACGCTGTACGGCGCGTACAAGACCGGCTTTCTCGCGGGAGGGTTCTCCAACCCGGGCGCGCTCAGCGCGATCACGACGATTGATACGCTCAGCTTCGACGAGGAAACGGTCGACGGCTTCGAGATCGGCGCGAAATCGACGCTGATGAACGGCCGCCTGACCGCGAACCTGACCGGCTATCGCTACATCTACAAGGGGCTGCCGCTGACCTCGATCCTCGCGGTGTCGGCGAATACGCTGACCTATGTGACGCAGAATGCGGCCAACACGGTCGCGCAGGGTATCGAGTTCGAGACTGCATACCGCGCGGCGGGCGGTCTGACGCTGCGTGGAACAGCCTCGTATAACGACGCGCATTACGATCGCTTCCCCGGCGCGCAATGCTATACCGGGCAAACGGCCGCGCAAGGTTGCGTGGCTACCGGCAACACCACGTCGCAGGATCTTTCGGGACGCCAGGTCTATCGTGCGCCGAAGTTCATCGGCACCGCAGGTGTGTTGAAGACCTTCGACCTCACCCCCGACGTGGCCACCACGCTCAATGCCGATGTCCGCTATACGACGGGCTATTACAGCGGCCTGAACCTCAATCCGGTGTCGTACCAGGACGGCTTCCTGACCCTGAACGCGGGCGCGCGGTTCGACATGGAGGGAGGTCGCTACTCGATCGCGCTGATCGGGCGCAACCTGACCAATCGCCGCTACGCCACGATCGGCATCGACAAGCCCGGCGGCAGTGGCGAGGTCTACACCGTCGCCGGCGAGCCGCGCGCGGTCGTGCTGCAGCTGGAGACGAAGTTCTGATGACTGACGTTCAGGCGCACGAGGTCGAGTGCGACCTGCTCGTTATCGGCGGCGGCATGGCCGGCATGTCTGCCGCAGGATGGGCGGCGGAACGCGGCGCGCGCGTGATCGTGGTCGAGCGCGCCGCCGCGCTCGGTGGCTCCGCGGTTCTGTCCGGCGGCGTGCTCTGGACGGCGTCGTCGCCGGAGAAGATGACCCTCTACGGCGGCGGCGATCCCGCGCTCGGCCAGGTGGTGTTCGACACCTATCCCGACGCGGTCGCGTGGTTGCGCCATCGTGAGATCGATATATCGCCGCGCATGGATGTGCTGCACGGGCAGGGATATCAGATCGACATCGCCGGCCACATTCGCGGCTGCGCCACCCTCGTGGAGCAGCACGGCGGCTACATCATGCTCGACACAGAGACGATTGAGCTGACGCGGGATGAGGCCGGCGCGATCACCGGCGCGCTGACGCGGCACGCCGACGGCGACGTGCTGGTCCGCGCGGCTGCTACCTTGCTCGCAACCGGCGGATTTCAAGCGTCGCCCGAACTTCGCGAACGCTTCATCCATCCAAACGCGCGCGACATGCTGCTGCGCTCCAACCCGGTGAGCGACGGCGCGGGATTGCGGCTGGGCGAGGAGGTTGGGGGAGAGGTGGCCGGGACCAACCGCGGCTTCTACGGGCATCTGGTCAGCGAGCCGCGCGCGTGGGGCGACGAGCGGTTGTTCGTTGCGCTGTCGCAATATCACTCCGAACACGCGTTGCTCTTCAACGAGGCAGGGCAACGCTTCTGCGATGAAACGCGCGGCGACCACACCAACACTTACGAGACCCTGATCCAGCCGAACGCGCGGGCGCTGTGCGTGTGGGACAGGCGCGTGCACGAAAGTTACGCGACCGTTCCCGTCGTCTCGATCGGGGTCGCGGAAGACAAGCTCGAGGTCGCGCTGGCGAACGGTGGCAAGGGTATTGTCGCAGCAGATGCGGCTGCTGTAGGCGAGTTCGCGAGCGCGCACGGGTTCGATGGCGAGGCGATCATCGCGTCGCTCGCCAGCTTCAACGACGCCGCCCGGCACGGATGGGAGCGGCAACATCCGCCGCGCAGCGAGGATGCACGACCGATCGACAAGGCGCCGTTCTATGCGCTCATTGTTCACCCTGCGATTACCTTCACGTTCGGCGGGCTGACGATCGACACCGGCGCGCACGTGCTGCGCAGTGACGGCTCGCGCGTCGCCGGACTGTTCGCCGCCGGAGCGGACGCGGCCGGCGCCTACGGCTCTGGCTACGCGGGAGGACTGGCGCTGGCCATGACATTCGGAATAACGGCAGCACGCTCGGCCGGCTGGACTCGCAAGCTCGACGTCTTCAGCACGCACCCGTTCGCGAAAGCCACGTCATCGGCTTGATCAGTGGGAGAGCCTACAAGGCAGCGACCTTGCAGACTCTGTTCTAGGAGGAACGGTCAAGCCAGCGACCGCTCCTTACACCACAATCAAATCCGCTCGCCTCGATAGGCCCAGCAGCCAGCCTTGGATCAACCGGTTTTTACATCGGCGCTGGGGACCAAGAACCTATCGCTACTTGCGCGTTGTCTGTCCGATAGGGGCGTCGTGCCAGCGACGCGCCGGCAATCGAAAGCTCACCGCTTCGCCCAGCTCTTCAGCTGACGACCCGCTCGCGAAGGAATAGCCCGCAGCCGGCATCGTCCAGCCATCACCCTGCCAGTCGGCGAGCAGGCGCGGATCGATCGCCATCGTGACCGTCTGCGACGCGCCGGGGGCGAGATCGACGCGGCGATAGCCGACCAGCCGCTGCGTCGCCTCGCTACCACGTTTGGTGAGATAGAGCTGCGCCACGGTGGCCCCGCTGCGCTGCCCGGTGTTGGTGACGGTCATCGCTGCGCTCAGGCCATTGATGCGCGGCGCACTGATCCCAAAACGAGTGTAGGACAAGCCGTGGCCGAACGGGAACAGCGCCTTGTACCCGCGCCGTGCGTTCCAGCGGTAGCCGAGGTCCGATCCTTCGATGTCGTAATCGGCGTCGAGCTTCATGTCGCCGTGTGGCGGATTGCCCGCGAAATCGGGTTCGAGTGCGTCGAAACCGTCGACCGACTTGCGCGGTAATTGGTCAATCGATGCCGGGAAAGTGACTGGCAGGTGGCCGGACGGATTGACCTTCCCGAACAATACCGCGGCGATCGCCTCGCCGCCGCGCGCGCCGGGGTACCACGCCTCTATCACCGCCGCGGTCCGGTCGAGCCACGGCATCAGCACGGGGCCGCCGGTTTCCAGCACCACGATCGTGTTCGGATTGGCCCGCGTCACCGCGTCAATCAGCGCATCCTGCCCGTTCGGCAAGCTCAGGTCGGGCTGGTCGAGCCCCTCGGTCGACCACTGCGTTGCGAAGACGATCGCGACATCGGCCTGCTTCGCCTGTGTCACCGCGTCGGCGATGTAGCGGCCATCGCGGAAGTGGAAGTCAGCTTGCGGCGCGAGCGCCTTCATCGCCTCGAGCGGGACCGAACGCTGGTAGGATTGCGAGAGAAAGGCGGAGAACGGATCGGTGCCGCCGAGCGGGATCGACAGCGCCGGTCCTGCCGCGCTCTGCACCTGGCTCGAACCCGCACCCGACAGAACGCCGGTGTTGGCATATCCGCCGATCACTGCGATCCGCTTCGCCGACGCCGCGAGCGGCAGCGCATTGCGTTCGTTGCGCAAGAGCACGATGCCCTGCTTCGCGACCTCTTCGGCGACCTGCGCGTTGGCGGTCGCATCGATCGCACCGCCGGCGCGCGCGGGGAAGCGGTCAAGCCCGTTGTCGTAGATCGCCCACAGGATGCGGCGGTTCATGTCGTCGAGCCGCGTCCGGTAGGCAGGGTTGCTAGCTGCGGCAGCGGCTAGCCTGTCGGCGAAGAACACCGCCTTGTCGAGCTGTGCACCCGATTGCTGGTCCAGCCCCTTCAACGCGGCATCGAGGCTCGGCACCGCGCCCCAGTCGGACATGACGAAGCCCTTGTAGCCCCAGTCCTGCTTGAGCACGCGGTTGAGCAGCCACTCGCTCGCGCACGCCTGTTCGCCGTTGACCTGATTATAGGCGCACATGACCGAGCCGGGGTTGCCGATCTCCATGCCGATGCGAAACGCGAGCAGGTCACTCTCGCGCGCGGCGGCTTCGGAAATCTTCGAGTTGACGAACTTTCGCCCGGTCTCCTGACCGTTGAGCGCGAAATGCTTGATCGTCGAGATGATGTGGTTCGACTGGATGCCGCGGATCGCGTGCCCGGCGAGCGTCCCGGCGAGCAGCGGGTCCTCGCCCAGATACTCGAAATTGCGGCCGTTGCGCGGATCGCGAAGCAGGTTCACGCCGCCCGCCAGCAGCACGTTGAACCCCTTCGCGCGGGCCTCGCCGCCGATCATGCGCCCGCCCTGCTCGATCAGCGCGTCGTTCCAGGTCGATGCCATTGCGAGACCGGAGGGAAGGGCGGTCGCGCCATCCTTGCGAATGCCGCCGACCCAGGCGACGCCCAGGCTCGCATCGGTTTCGCGCAGCGATGGCACGCTCAGCCGCGGAATACCCGCGACATAGCCCGCGCCGGCGATCGCATCGGCGGGTAGCTTGGGTGGGTTTGGGCCGAACGGCAGCGGCATGATGCCGTGGGTGAGGATCGTCTTCTCCTCCGTCCGCATCTTCGCCAGCGTCGCCTCGGCGCGCGCGCCCGCCTGATCGGCGGGCGGCGCCTCACGCGCGGTGGCGGCATCGGCGACGAGCACCAGAGCGAGCGCGGAGCAAAGCGACAGCGTGTGACGGATCATGTGGTTCTCCCGGTTTGGTGTGTGTGGTCGGCTCATCGGAGCACGTTGCTCTGCTCGGCTTGCTTCACCAGCCGTTCGGCGTCGGGGGCGAGCAGCCAGCCGTGTTGCACCTGTTCGGCGGCAACACGGCGGACCTGCGCAACGAAGCCGGCGTGGTCGCGGTAGCGCGCCTCCAGCGAGGGGCGCGGGTCCCCCGACGAACGCCGTTCCGCTTCGGTGCGGGTAAAGGGGATGAACCCGCCGACGAAGCCGCAGCCGCCACCGGCACCATAACCGCGTGCCTGCACGTTCCAGCCGGTATAGCTGCCCAGCGGTACCAGCATCTGCACCGATGGCACGCCGCCGACCTCGTTGCCGTCGCGGTCGACGCGGGGGACGAGGGAGGGGATCACCTGCCGGATCGCCGGCGGCTGTCGTGCGATCACGCCCGACAGGTCATTGTAGCGAAAGCCGGGGCCGAAATCGTAATCGAGGAAGGCGTTCAGCTTGCCGTCGGGCAGCGGTTCACCCGGAATGCGCGGCCAGTTCATCGCCGCGGCCGTCGGCTCGACCAGCTCGCCCCGCGCCAGCGTGGGATAGCGGCTGGCGGGCGGTTCCTTGCCGCGCGCGACCCACTCCGCGAGCGCCTTTAGCAGCGCGCGGCGTGTGTCCGCGGACGGATTGGGGTTCCATGCCATCAGGCACGCCGGGGCGCCGGCGGGCGGTTTCTCGCCTCCCGGCGGGAAGCCGCCGACGGACGATCCGCCGTGCGTCGTGCCGGGAAAATAGTAGCGGCGTACCTCAGGCGGCAACGGCAGGTCCGCGCGCGCGTCGGTGCCGACCAGATTGGGCGACATGCGCAGGCCCCAGAACTCGGCCGAGCCGAAGGTTTCCATGATCCGCGGACACGTGTTGTCGACGCGGCAACGATCGAGCAGGCTCGACACACCGCGGCCACGCGCGCGGTCGTCGTAGCGCGACCACCACAAAGCACCTTCGCTGCCGGGCTCGAACAATCCCGCGGCACCCCCGGGTACGCCGAAGCGGATGTTGAGCGGCACCTGGCGCGCGGCGATGTTGGGATTGGCGCCGTCGAACACACGCCGCCCGTCTTCGCTCGCATTGAAGCCGAGCGCGATCAGGCTGCGTGTGAAATTGCCCGATTGCGACGTGCCGGTGATGATCGGCCAGCGCACCAGCCCCGCCACCGGGTTGAGCATTCCCGCATCGTCGCGCGCAACGTAGCGCAGGAATGCATTCAGATCGCGCACCGCCGCGAACCCCAATCCCAGCACCTTCGGATCGCGGCCCCGATAGGTGAGCGTATAGGCGGTGGCAGGTTTGAAGCCGCCGCGCAGGCAGAGCTGCGTCGGGTCGGGACGGCCCGGAAACGGGCGGTCACGGCAGTCGGCGAAGGCCCAGTCGCGTGCGGCCACCGGCACCAGCGCAGCATGATCGCTCGCCTGGTGGAACAGTTGCGCGCGGTGGGTGTCGGGCGTGACGGGTAGGGGCCGCGCGGTCGGGCGCCCGATGCTGCCGGTGATTGCAACGCTGCGCGTGCCGGCGGGCACGTCGGTGAAGCGCTGGAGCACCGGGCCGGTCAGCGGTCCGTCCTGACCGCGTGCGACCGGCACCTCCAGCGTCTGCGCGCCGGGTTGCGGGGCGAGGTCACCCTGCCATCCGCTCACCACACGGATCGCGCCGTCCGGGTCCGCCGCGACGCTGCCGTTGCCGCGATTGGGCACGTCGTACCACAGGAAGCCGTTCGTTCGTGTAAGGTCGGCGGGAACCGCGATCGCGAAGGTGGCGCGATAGGCGACACGGCCGTTGGCGAGCCGCGGTGCACTGCTGAGATCGGTGATGATAAGATTACGTGCGTCGGCGGGATTAACCTCGCCGTCGTAATGGCCGCGCATGACGCGATAGGCGGGAGCACCCGGACGGGCCGGGGCCACGTCCTCCTGGCTGGTGACGAGAAGGCGCGTCAGCCGTGCATTGGCGACGCTCGCGCTACTGGCAGCCAGCAGGAGGAAGGCGAGCTGCTTGCGCGTCATCACGCGGGCTCTTCCTCGCCGATCGGGAGGTCGAGCAGGTGCGCGCCGATGGTCTTGCCGTGCGCATCGAGCGCGAGCGATCGGGTCACGCCACCCGCGAGCGCTCCGTCGAGCACGAAGTTGAGTGCGCCGAGCTCCGGCAATTCGTAGCGCGTCGCCTGCCTGATCGGCAGATGCCCCAGATGTCGCGCGACACGCACCTCCGTCACCTCGCGGGCGAGCAAGGCGAAGTCGGCCGGATCATAAGCGATCACCGAAATCTGCGAGGTTTCACCCTTGTCGCCGGTGCGCACGTGCGCCACGTCACCCAGCAGCATCTACGCCTCCACCATCGTCACGCGCGGGCGGACCACATCGTCGGGAATCAGCGTGGAGGCGATCGCCACCACCGGGCGCACGCTGCGCACCACGCCGCCGCCGCCGAAGGGGCCATTGGTATAGAGCGCTTCGACCTCCATGCCCGCCAAGTCTGCGGCCTGTTCGGTTGCGGCGCGCGCGGCGACACGCAACCGCACTTCGCGCGCTGCATGGTCGTCGCGCGATCGATCGAGCAGGTCGGCACCGATCAGATCGACACGCAGCTCGTCGTGCTGCGCGCCGATCAGATGCAGCCGCTCGCGCACGATCTCACCCGCCAGCCGCGCGCGCTCGGCGGCGCGGGGGCCGGCGTAGGAAATCTGTCCTTCGCCGATGAAGCCGTCGTCGTGGCCGATCGACACCTTGAGCTTGCCCGTACGCGCAAGGCCGGTTCCGCCATCGACCGCGATCCGATCGGGCGCGAGCTCCCGAAAACGAACGCGGCGGAAGTCGGCGACCACGTCGGCCTGATGGTAAGCGCCGGGATCGAGGATTTCGTACAATAACTGTTCCTTGCACCCGGCGAGCGTCAGGCGCCCGCCGGACCCTGCGACCTTGGTCAGCACCGCGCTTCCGTCCGCTGCCACCTCCGCGATCGGGAAGCCGAGCCGGGCCAGGTCCGGGACGTGCTTGCGCGGCGGGTCGGCGAAATAGCCGCCGGTCAATTGCCCGGCGCATTCGAGCAGATGGCCGAGCAACGTGCCACGGCCCGCCATCTCGGGATCGTCGAGCGACCAACCGAACGCGTGCGCCACTGGCCCGAGGAACAACGCGGGGTCGCCGACCCGTCCGGTAATCACGACATCGGCCCCTTGCGCGAGCGCATCCATGATGGGTGCGGCACCCAGATAGGCGTTAGCGGAAATGACGCCGGCCAGGTCTCCGGTGCGACCCGCGCGGTCGATTAGCGGCAGATCGTGAGTGACGATATAGTCTAGCACATCGTCGCCGGTGACGGCCGCGACGTTCAGCCGGGTGATCCCCATGTCACGTGCGAGCGCTGCGACGGCGGTTGCGGCTGCTATGGGATTTGCCGCGCCCGCGTTGGTGACGATCCGCACGCCGCGCGCACGCGCCGCCGACAGGACGCGACGCATCCGGTTCAGCAGCAGCGGGTCATAGCCTGAGGTTGCGTCGGCGCGGCGCGCGGCCTGCGCCAGCGCAATGGTACGCTCGGCCAGGCACTCGAACACGAGGAAGTCGAGGTCGCCGTGCTCGACCAGTTCGATCGCGGGTTCAATCCGGTCGCCGGCGAAGCCCGCGCCGGCGCCGATGCGGATGGTGCGGTTCACAGCGGGATCGTTCCGAGCAGCAGGGCGGCGGCGAGCATCACGAGGCTCGCGGCGAACAGCCAGGGAATGGAGAAGCGCTGGTGTGCGCCGAGTTCGACGCCGCTCAGCCCGGCCACCAGGAAGGTCGCCGGCGTCAGCGGGCTGACCGGAAAGCCGGTCGTCATCTGCCCCAGCAGCGCCGCGCGCGCGACCGCAATCCCCGACGTTCCGAAAGCGTCGGACACGTGCGCGATCACGGGCAGCACGCCGAAGTAGAATGAATCGGGATCGAACACGAGGCTGAGCGGCATCGCCACCACGCCAACGAGGGCCGGCAGGTGCTGTCCGAGCGGAGCCGGAACGTGCGTCGCGCCGGTCTGCGCCATCGCGCCGATCATCCCCGATCCGTTCATGATGCCGGTGAACGCACCGGCGGCGAGGAGGATGGTGGCCATCAGCAGCGCCGCGCGGGCGTGCGCGTCGACGCGGGCGCGCTGCGCCATTGCATCGGGATAATTCAGTACCAGCGCGATTGCGGTGCCGACCATGAACACGATCGCGGGCTCGACGACGCCGGCGATCATCACGCCGACCACCAACATCGTCAGCGCGACGTTCAGGGGAAAGAGGCGGGGGCGGTGGAGCGTTCGATCATCGTCGGCGGTGTTTGGAATGGCTGCATCGCCCTGCACGGTCGGGCGTGGACTCCCGGCGGCGATGCGTCGTTCCTCGCGTTTGCCGAGCCACCAGGCGGCTGCGAAGACGAACACAAGCCCAGTCGCCTGCACCGGGATCATCGGCGTGAACAGGTCGGTCATCGGAACCTTCAGCGCGGCGGACGCGCGCAGCGTCGGGCCGGTCCACGGCAGGAAGTTGACGCCTGCCGCCAGAGAGGCCGTGCAGGCGAGCACGCGGCGATCCATGCCGAGCCGATCGTAGAGCGGACGCAGCGCCGGAATCGTGACGAGGAAGCAGACCGCGCCTGACCCGTCGAGGTGGATCAGCAGCGCGAGCGCGGCGGTGCCGAGCGTGATCCGGCTCGGTCGCTCGCCCACCAGGCGCAGCACCAGCGCGACCAGTGGTGCGAGCAGCCCGGCATCGGTCATGATGCCGAAGAACAGGATCGCGAAGACGAACATGGCCGCGACCGGCGCGATCTTGGACAAGCCGGCGGCGACGTAGCCGGGCACGTCCGCGCTTTGCCCGGCGATCACGGCAGCCGCCACGGGAACCAGGATCAACGCGGCGAGGGGCGAGATGCGGTTCGAGAGGATGAGCAGCAACAGCAACAGAATCGCCGATGCGCCGATGAGTGCGAGCATGATCCTCCCCGACCCGGCTGTTGCCGGTCGTCCGACAAATTGCGGGCGGCGACGCTATTCAGCAATTAGAAAATTCTGATCGATCGATCAGTTTATGCGATCGCGGTGCAGGTGTGCTGATGCGCGAGGAAGTGGAGCCGGAACGCCTTCACCGCGGGGGCGAGGGTGCGATTGACGGGGTGCGCGATGCCGATCGTCCGCTCGATCACCGGCGCCTCGAGCCGCCGCGCCGCGAGCGCCCCCATGTGCAGCATGCCCAGACACGAGCGTGGCAGCGCGGTGATGCCGAGCCCAGCCTCGATCATCGCGCCGACCGTCGCCAGCTGGGTGCATTCGTACAAGGGGCGCACCGCGACATCCGCCTTGCTCATCGCGGCGTCGGTCAGGTCGCGCACGCTGCTGCGCGCTGCCATCGCAATGAATGGATGGTCGACGAATATGTCCCAGCGTGCCGGCGCGGGAACGTCGAGCGCGCTGCCCGCGGGTACGATCAGGTCGAGCCGATCGTCGAACAAGGGCGCGAAATGAAAGTCGCTGCTGGGCGGTGGCGTGGTGACCGCCAGATCGACCTGCCGGTCCTGCATCTGCTGGTACAAGGTGCCGGACAGGTGATCGCGCACGATCACCTCGACCTGTGGGTGCGCAGCCAGGAACGTTGCCATGACACGCGGCAGCGCACCCGCCGCGACCGACGGCAGGGCACCGATGACGACGCGCCCGCGCTGCCCGGCGAAATTCTGCGCCAGTTCGGTGAAAGCATGGTCGAAGTCGGCTGTCAGCCGTTCGACGATCGGCAGCAACGCCTCTCCCGCGCTGGTCAGGCGGACGTTGCGGCTGTCGCGGTCGAACAATCGCGTGCCGAGCTGTTCCTCGAGCAGCCGGATCGTGCGGCTGAGCGCCGGTTGCGAGACGTTGGTGAGCCGCCCGGTCTCGCTGAAGCTGCGGTTGTACGCGACCTGCATGAACAGGCGCAGGCTGGACATGCTGGGCGAGCGGCGCATCGGCGGGAGGGTGGCGGGCACGAACGACGTGGTCAATCCGTCCTGTGCCGCTTGCCGGCGACACAGGACGAGATCGTCTGGTCTACTTGCCCGCCGCGGTGTCGGTCACCGGCACCTTGGCGAGATCGGCGTCGATCGCGCGCAGCTTCTGATCGGTGAGCGCGGGCAGATAGGACTGCAGCGCCTCGAGCGTCACGCCGCGCGCCATGCCGATCTGCGGGCTGGCGAGCACGTCGGGGATCTGTCGCTGGAGCACCGCCTTCGCGCCCGGATTGTCGAGCAGCGTGCCGAGCGTGGTGGTGAGCGTGTTGTAGCGACCCGAGGCGGTCGCCGCCGCCAGCCGCGCCTTGCCCGCTTCGATGTCCGCGCCCCAGGGATCGCGCTGTGCCACCGCACGGCCGTCGGCGGTAAAGTCCATGATCTGGTCGCCGGCGCGCGTGTAGCGCGGCCACTCGGGCAGGCTGCCGCCGTTCGGATCACTCGTCTTCGCGAAATTCACGACGTAGCGGCTGATCGTGTCGCCGACCTGATTGTCGCGCGGCGTGGTCTTGTCGCCGTACTTGATCGCCTGCGTGTCGAAGAAGAACGGGATGTCGGTGGCGTGCTGCGCGCCCGGCTGCCCGACCGAGTCCGCGACGTAGGAGAAGCGATACTCCCACACCGGCACGCCCTTGTCGGCGATGGCGGCCGACGCGTCGCGCGCGCCCGCGATCATGAAGCCCGACTTGCCGCCCATGTCGGCGCTGGTCGCACCGATGATCGTCGGCACGCGCGCAAAATTGCCGCTGCTGTACGCGTCGCCCAGGTTCACCACGACCTTGCCATCGACGAACGGGCCGGTGTTGGTGGGTGGCCCGGCCTTGGGACGGAACATCTGCATCATGCTGAGGCCGTCGGTCACGTCTTCGGCGCTGAGCGCGCGCAGCTTCGCCAGCGCATCGGGCGCGGCGGGATCGATATTCTTCGACCGCGCAAAGGCGGCGCCGACCTGCTCGACATCGGCGAGCGTCTTCTTATCCGATTGGCCGTTGCCGCCCGACATCACGAAGGCCTTGTTGAACAGCCCGCGCGCGAGCGGCGAAGTGTTGAGCATGTGCACCGACATGCCGCCCGCGCTCTCGCCGATGATGGTGACGTTGTTCGGATCACCGCCGAACGCGGCGGCATTGCGCTGCACCCACTTGAGCGCGGCGATCTGGTCCATGACACCGTAATTGCCGAGCATGCCGTTGTCGGCGTTCGCCTTGGTCAGCTGCGGAAGTGCGAAGGTGCCGAAGCGCCCGACGCGGTAATTGAAGCTGACGAACATGACGCCCTGCTTGGCGAGGTTCGCGCCCGAGTAGGTCGGGGGCGAGGCGCCGCCGTTGACGAAGCCGCCGCCATAGATCCACACGATGATCGGCAGCTTGGCGTTCGCGCCCGCGCTCGCCGGTTTCCACACGTTGGCATACAGGCAATCCTCCGCGGGTGTGGTGCCGAGCGGGGCGGCGTCGCTGGGGAAGGGCACCTGCATGCAGTCGTGCGAATAGGCGGTCGCGTCGCGCACGCCGGTCCAGGCGGCGGCGGGCTGGGGCGCGCGCCAGCGGAGCTGCCCGACCGGAGGAGCGGCGAAGGGGATGCCCTTCCAGCTGGCGACGCCGTTTTCGACGCTGCCGCGCACTTGGCCGCGGTCGGTCTTGACGACGGGCGCGCCGGCTTGCGCAATCGCGACAACGGGCGTGGCGAGGGCGGCGACGGCCGCCAGCACCGCGAAAGGTGACTTGGTCATGGGATGAAACTCCGTTGAAGGCTGCGCGTCAGAAGGCTTTGGTTAGCTGGAACGTCACGATACGCCCGAGAATGTTGGCGTTGGAAGGGTCATACGCGCCGTAATTCGCCCCGGCCTGCGTCAGCACGAGCGGCGGGTCCTCGTTGGTGATGTTCTGGAAATTGGCGCTCAGCCGCACGCCGCCCAGCACGCCGCTGGTACGCGGGACCGAGTAGGTGATGCCGATGTCGAGCGTCTTCCACGACGGCACCTTGGTCTGGTCACGCCCCGTGATCGGGATCGTGTTGGTGTACGATCCCGTGTAGTTCAGGAACGCGTTGACGCCGAGCCCGCCCAAGTTCCAGCTCAACTGCCCGCGTCCGCGCAGGCTGACCGGGTAGTAATAGGTGTCGAGCACGTTGACCGTCGCGCCGCCGGGTACCTGTTGCAGCGTCTGGTTCAGGATCTTGGTCACGCTGGCGCCGATGTTCCAGCGACCGAAGCCGGTCTCGAACTGATAGAAGGTCTGGAAGTCGAGTCCGTCCTGAAAGGTCGTGGCGGCATTGGCGTTGCGCGCATCGAGGATCACGCCGACCGTGCAGGCGCTGAGGACCGGCGTGTTGTAGAGCGCGGGATTGGCGGCGATGAAATTGGCGAGACGCGGGTCATAGGTTGCCGGGTTGCCGTTGACGCAGTTCGCCGGGTTGCTGACCGGTTGAATGTACTGGCTGTAAAGCGCCGCATTGGCCGGATTGGACAGGAACAGCCCGACATTCTGCCCGACGATCTGGTTCGAATAATGCGTGTTGTAATAGGTGCCGGAGAAGCGGAACCCGCTGCCCGCCGGCTTGACGTCGAAGCCCGCCGACCAGGTCGTGGCCGTCTCCGGACGCAGGTCGCGATTCGCACCGAGCAGGATGTAGGTGCTGCTGAACCCAGGATAGAGCAGTGCGATATCCTGCCGCCCCGAATTGTTCGCGAATGGCAGGCCGATCACCGCGGACGAGTAATTGTTCGGGTTGGTGTCGGTCAGCGCGGGTGCGCGGAACGAGGTGCCCCATGATCCGCGGATCGACAGGAAGTCGTTGACGGTCCAGGTCGCGCCGAACTTCGGATTGGTGGTGCCGCCGAAGTCGGAATAATCGTCGTAACGGACCGCGGCGTCGAGGTTCAGCTCCTGGATCAGCGGCACGTTCATGTCACTGCCGACGATCGGCACGAACAGTTCGGCGAACACGCTCGCGGTGCTGCGCTGCGTGGTGCTATCGTTGGTGATCGCGAAGTTGTTGTTGGTGCGATCGTTCTCGAACGCGTTGTTGCTGCCGTTGCGTAGATGCTGTCGATTGTAGGCGAGCTCGCCGCCGAATGCGGTGCGCACCTCGCCGCCGGGCAGCGAGAACAGTGGTCCGTCGAGCTTCACCACCGAATCGACGAAGGTGTTGTACGAGTATTGCGTGTTGGTGCCGAGGAAGGTCGCGTACTGCTCGGAGGAGAGCGGCGCGTTGCCGTAAGGATTGATGCGGCCCGCGGTGATCTGCGCGGCGAGGGCCGCACCGTTCGCGTTGTTGTCGAAATTGCAGATGCCGCAGGTCGAATCGTGCGCGTAGGTGAAGTAGGTATCGATGTTCCAGCGGTTGGGTAGATGCCCGGTCATGCCGCCGGTCACGCTGACCGTCTCGGTCGGGTTCTTCGTCACCGACGGCCCACCGAAAAAGGTGATCGGATCGACCGCGACCGTCTGCGCCAGCGCGCCGCCGCAGTCCGCGTTGGCGGCCGATGCCGAAGCCGGCGCGCCGTTGATGTAATACGGACTGCCCTGGCAGACGAGCACGTTGTTGCCGACGCGCGAATTACCGTAGCTCCGGCTCGACGTCTCGCGCTTGGTGTAGAAGGACTCGAGGTACAGCGACAGCGTCGGCGTCAGGTCCTGGTTGATGAATACCGCAGCCTGATCGCGCTTCTGTCGGCCGACGAAGTCGGTGAAATCAGACTGATCGACCAGATTCGCGCCGGGCGTGAGCTGTGCGAAGGTGGTGCCGGGCGCGGCGTTCGTCGGAATGGTATAGTAAGCGTAGGGAACGCCGTTGCCGCCGGTGACGAGCGTCGGCGTCGACACGCCCAGTGTCGCGTTGTTGGCACGCGAGTCGACACCGCCGAGCGGGGTCAGGTCGCGGCGCAGGAACTTCGAGCGTCCGCTGGTGAAAGGGTCGCGGTCCTCGTGATCGTAGGTGACGATGATGTTGCCGGTGTCCCAGCTCTTGCCTGCGGTGACCGAGACCCCCCACACGTTGTTGTAACGGTTGAACGTGTCGCGGCCCGACACCTCCAGCCCGTCGAACTTCTTGCGCAGGACGTAATTAATCACGCCCGAGATCGCGTCGGAGCCGTAGATTGCCGAATTGCCGTCGCTCACCACCTCGATCCGTTCGAGTGCGGCGACCGGGATCTGGATCGATTCGGTAAAGGTGCTGGCGGCGCCGCTCGGCACGACGCGGCGGCCGTCGACCAGAGTCAGCGTCGCGGAGGTGCCGAGCCCGCGCAGGTTGATCGCGGTGCCCTGCGTCGAGTTGCCGCCGTACCCCGCAGTGCCACCCTGGCGATAGACCGGACCTGAGCCGCCCGAGTTCGGATTGTTCTGCACCTGCGGGATCGTCTGCAGCACGTCGTTGACGTTGGTGTAACCGGTCGCCAGCACCTGCGAGCGGTCGATCGCCAGCGTCTGCGATCCCACCGGCTTGACGCCCGAAATGTTGGTGCCGGTGACGATGATGTCCTGCCCCGCGCCCGCGTCGTCCGTCGCTTGGGCGGCTTCCGGCTCGGACGCGGGCTGCTCGATGGTCGTGACCTGCGCGCCGGCGGGTGCGTCGGCGGTCTGCGCGTTGGTGGGGATCGGCGGTGCGACCGGCTCGTCGGTGGTCGACTGCGCGGGCGTGGCGGGCGAGGCGGCACCGCCCTGCGCTGGCGCCTGCGCCGACGCTACGGAGACGTGGGCGGCGATGGCGAGTGCCAGCGTGCTCGAGCCCAGATGAATGACGCGCTTTGTCGGCTTCACGAATATCCTCCCCATCGGCGCCGCGTTCCCGCGCGGCTTGTCGCGCCTCCTCGTGCGTTCGTGAAATCGCTGGCTGTTTGGCAGCGTCAGCGATGGCCGGCGGCGTTCAAGGAGACCGTTGTTGATTGATGTGCCGCAAGCCCGACCAACAAAAAAATAGAATTTGGCGATCGACCTATTCGGAAACACTATCGATCTCGGAGTGGCATTGATGCCGCAAGCTGATCGGTCGATAACAATTCGAAGTTTGACGCGATTGATGCGATGCTCATTATCGCTGCAACGATCGCGTGCATGATAGCGGCCGGCCGATTGCCGCGCTGCCACGCGCGAGCATGCACATGTGGGGGAGGTATTATCTTGCGTAACCAGTCACAAAGGCTCGCTCGCGCTACATTGCTGGTGGCGACCCTGTTCACCACGCTGCCGCTCGCCGGTGCTGCGGCGCAGGCGCCTGCAAACCGGAACATGCCAGCCGGCGCGCGTCCGTGGATGAACGCGTCGCTGCCCGCTGACCGCCGCGTCGCGCTGCTGCTGCCGCAGATGACGCGCGCGGAGAAACGCGTGCTGGTGCAGGGGTTCTTCGCCACCGACTTCCCGCCCAAGCAGTTCACCGCGCCAGCGGAGGCGCGCAATGGGTCGGCGGGCTACGTTCCCGGCGTTCCGCGGCTCGGCATCCCGCCGCAGTGGCAGGCGGATGCGGGCATCGGCGTCGCCAGCCAGGGCGGCGCGCCACGCAAGCGCGAGCGCACCGCGCTGCCCTCCAACCTCGCAATCGCGGCGACGTGGGACCGCGCGGTCGCCGAACGCGGTGGCACGATGATCGGCGCGGAAGCGCGCGCGTCCGGCTTCAACGTGCTGCTGGCCGGCGGCGTCAACCTGGCGCGCGAGCCGCGCAACGGGCGCAACTTCGAATATGGCGGCGAAGACCCGCTGCTCGCGGGCACGATGGTCGGCGCGCAGATCGCGGGCATCCAGTCGAACCATGTCGTCTCCACGATCAAGCACTACGCCATCAACGATCAGGAAACCGATCGCAACGCGGGTAACTCGATCATCGACCCCGCGCAGGCGCGCATGTCCGACCTGCTCGCGTTCCAGTTCGCGATCGAGCGTGCCGATCCGGGCTCGGTCATGTGTTCGTACAACCGGGTCAACGGCCCCTTCGCGTGCGAGAACCCGTGGCTGCTGAACGAGGTGCTACGGCGCGACTGGAACTGGCCGGGTTATGTCATGTCCGACTGGGGCGCGGTTCATTCCACCGCGCCCGCGATTACCGCCGGTCTCGACCAGCAATCGGGCTATCCGTTCGACAAGGAACCGTATCTCGGCGCTGACCTAGACAAGGCGCTGATGGACGGCACCGTCAAGCAGGCCCAGCTTGACCAGATGGCCGGGCGCATCCTGCACACGATGTTCGCCAAGGGGCTGTTCGATCATCCGATCGAGGCTGCGCCATTCGACCTGCCCGACGCGACGCTCGCCGCGCACGCCGATGTGACCCGGCAGGCAGCGGAAGCGAGCATGGTGCTGCTGCGCAACGAAGGCGCGATCCTGCCGTTGTCGCGCGCGGCCAGGCGGATCGTCGTGATCGGCGGGCACGCCGACAAGGGCGTACTGGCAGGCGGCGGTTCCTCCTTGGTCTACCCCAAGGGCGGAAACGCGGTGCCAGGCTTGCAGCCGACGTTCTGGCCGGGGCCGATCATGTATTATCCGTCATCGCCGATGGAGGCGATCAGGCGGCAGGCGCCGGATGCTCAGGTGACGTTCGTCGATGGCAGCGATTCAGCCGCTGCGGCCACTGCTGCACGAGACGCCGATGTCGCCATCGTGTTCGCGACGCAATGGGCGGGCGAGGCGTTCGATGTGCCGCTTGAACTCGGGAACAACCAGAATGGGCTGATCGACGCCGTTGCCGCGGCAAACCCGCGCACTGTTGTGGTGTTGGAAAGCGGCGGCGCGGTGCTGACGCCGTGGCGCAACAAGGTCGCAGGGTTGGTCGCGGCGTGGTTTCCCGGAACCGCGGGCGGCGAGGCGATCGCCAACGTGCTGTTCGGGCGCTTCAATCCCTCGGGCCATCTGCCGGTGACCTTCCCCGACGCCGTCGCGCAGCTGCCGCACCCGGGTGAGCCGGCGAAGGGAGACGTGACCTATAGCGAGGGTGCGACGGTCGGGTACAAATGGTTCGAGCAGAAGGGGCAGAAGCCCGCTTACGCGTTCGGACACGGCCTGTCGTACACCAGCTTCGCGATGAACGGGCTGCGCGCGACGCGGGCCGGGCAGGGCGTGCGCGCCGACTTCACCGTCCGCAACACGGGCAAGGTGGCTGGGAAAGCGGTGCCGCAGGTCTATGTCGCGGGGAACGGGTGGGAAGCACCCAAGCGGCTCGGCGGGTTCGCGTCCGTGATGCTCGCGCCGGGTCAAACGCGGCAGGTGAGCGTCGCGATCGACCCGCGTCTGTTCGCAACCTTCAACGAGGCAGCGCGAAACTGGACCATCGCCCCCGGAACCTACCAGGTCATGCTGGGACATGCCTCCGACCAGATCGACCAGACCGCAACCGTCACGCTGCCGAAGCTGGAGCTGCCGGCGGGATGGCGGCCGGCGTCCTGAGCAGCTGTCGACCCAGCCACCTTGCTCAACGCTGCCGTAATTTGGCAGCGTTGAAGCCGGTCTTGATCGCCGCAACAGCCTTTATCGATCTTTCCTAGAACTGTCGCTGGCTGCCGTCATAGGGTTGGCACTCGCCCTGGAACGTGTTCATCGAGCCGGAGATCGAGATCGTTCCGGCGTAACGATCGATCTCGAACACGGGCGCGTAGAGGAAGCCGAGATCGATCTTTCCGGTGATCGTCGCGTCCGTCGTCGCCAGCTTCTTGACCGGGCGCCAGCCACCGACGCCGACCTGGGACAACATCGGCTCGGGCGGCAGAGCCTCGGCAACGGCATCGCGGATGCGAAAGCGTAGGGCTCCACCGAACGGCTCATCCACGCTCTGGCTGCGCGTTCGCTTGCGTCCTTCCTTGTCGCGGCCGTCCGGCACTTTCTGCGTCGTGTGCAGCGTGCCGCGCCCCGTACAGATCAGGTCGAGCGAGAGCGGCGCATTGCTGACCGGCGCCGGAGCTTGCTGAGCCATCGCTGGTGTAACGATCGAGGCGAGGACGCCGATGAAGAGCCGTATAGACATCAGGTATGTAGCCCCACGTGTTTCTTTTTTACCAGCTATTGGCTGCGAGTGCGGCGTGATCAACGCCGATCTCGGCGCTTAGATTTACAATTTCGATACATCGATTGTCGAGAGATCCCGTTGGCCACTTAGCAATATGGACATAGTGTCGGTGCTTTCGATGGTCCTTGTTTAAGATATAGGCAAGGCTTCTACCTTATCGAGATAGTTCTGCTCGCATGTAAGACGACTATCGCTTGTTCAGATATTTGCCTATCTGAAGGTAAGACGAGCCCGCCACGGTGGCATAGTCGATGAGTGTACGCTGGTGCACCGTCATCGCCCGTCGGCTGACACGACGCAGGTCTTCGCAGCCAGGCTCGGTAAATGGGCGAGGGTCGCACTACGCAACAGCGCGCGCGGCGGACTCGACACGCGATTATGTTCTACAATGGTTCGGCCGAGAATCCTGCCAGGGCTGTCGGCCAAGTTGCGTTCGCACCTGATCGCACACGCGTCGACGTGCGATTGCGCGAGCCGTTGATATCGCCGCAGAACGACGTAGACGGTTCACGGGATATCGCCTTCTCGGCCTCGCTGGCTGACAACAAGGGAACGCTGTGGCTGTACGACGCGCGCGACGACCGCGAACTCCGCCGCGCCACGATCCGACGCGTTCGTTGAAGGGCGTTCGATCGGCCGCAGCGATGCTTGCGCTCGCCATTCTGAACGGCTGTGCCGCGCTCGACCACGGCATCCTGAATGCGCAAGGGCCGGTCGCGAGCCACGAGCGCCATCTGCTGCTGCTGGTGTCGGGCATCCTGTTGTTCGTCTGGGTGCCGGTCGTGATCCTGGTTCCGCTGATCGCGTGGCATTATCGGCGATCGAACACCAATGACGCTTATCGGCCCAAATGGGCGTTCTCCTGGACGCTCGAAGGTTTCATTTGGATACCGCCGATCGGCATCGTCGTGCTTCTTGCGATCCTCCTGTGGCCGGCGACGCAGCGCGACGATCCTTACACACGCCGGGCCGGGCAGGGCGAGCCGGTCCGTGTTCAGGCGATCGCGCTGAATTGGAAATGGGTGTTCATCTACCCCGGTGAGGGTGTCGCGACCGTCAACCAGCTGGCGGTGCCCGCCGGCCGGCCCATCCATGTCTCGCTGACCAGCGGCACCGTGATGCAGTCGCTGCTGCTGCCGCAACTGGCGGGGCAGGTGTACGCAATGGCGGGCATGCGCACGCGGATGAATTTTGCGGTCGACCGGCCGGGTATCTTTCGCGGCGAGAACACGCAGTTCAGCGGCGAGAAGTTCGCGCAGCAGAAGTTTCCGGTCATCAGCATGACCGGTCCGGCATACGCCGCGTGGCTGGCGCGTGCCCGAGGGACAGGGCGGCCGCTAGATCAGCGCGCCTGGGCTGCCTTGTCGCGGCAGAATACGACCGGTCCACAGACCTTTTCCGCGGTGCCGCCAAAGTTCTTCGACCACGTCATCGCTGCGACGGGCGGTGCTTCTCACCCCCACGCCGGCCACCGTTCTGCCATGCGAAAGGCGTCCTGAGCTCGTGCAGACCGCTTATTCTCCGATCTGGCCCGCCGTACTCGGCCGTTTCACTTGGCACGACCTGCCGTTCGTCCGCGCGTGGGAGAACCCGAATGCGAGCGAGATCATCGGTGCCGGCGCCGCCTCGCTCGTCATCATCGGTTTCGTCATTACCGTCGCGCTGCTGACCCGCTATCGACGCTGGGGCACGCTGGTGGAATGGGTGACGAGCCTCGATCATAAGAAAATCGGCATCATGTACGTCGCCATCGCGCTGGTGATGCTGTCGCGCGCGGTGGTGGAAGCGGTGCTGATGCGGATGCAGCAGGCCGCAGCGATCGGCGATCCCGGCTTCCTCTCGTCCGACCATTTCTCGCAGCTGTTCTCGACCCACGGCTCGATCATGGTGTTCTTCATGGCGATGCCGTTCCTGACCGGCGTGATCAACTACGTGATGCCGCTGCAGATCGGGGCTCGCGACATGGCCTTTCCCTGGGCCAACTCGGTCGCGCTGTCGCTGACGGGCGGCGGCGCGATCCTGATGATGGTGAGCCTGGTCGTCGGCCGCTTCTCGACTGGCGGGTGGAGCGGCTATCCGCCGTATACCGGGCTTGCTTTCAGTCCGGACGTCGGGCCGGATTACTGGATATGGGCGGTGACGCTCGGCTCGATCGGATCGACGCTCGGCGGCATCAACATCGCCTGCACCATCTTCAAGCTGCGTGCGCCGGGCATGACCTACATGCGTATGCCGATGTTCTGCTGGACGAGCCTGTGCACCAGCATCCTGATGATTTTCGCCATGCCGCCGCTGACCGTCGCGACCGCGCTTCTCGCGCTAGACCGCTATTTGGGCTTTCACTTCTTCACCAACGACCTTGGCGGCAACATGATGAACTATGCCAACCTGTTCTGGCTGTTCGGTCATCCCGAGGTCTACATCCTGATCCTGCCCGCGTTCGGCATCTATTCCGAGGTTGTCTCCACCTTCTCGTCGAAGGAGCTATACGGCTACGTCTCGCTGGTGCTGGCGACGATGGCGATTGCGGTGCTGAGCTTCACCGTGTGGGTGCACCATTTCTTCACGATGGGGCAGTCGGCGAACATCAACACGGTGTTCGGCATCGCGACGATGACGATCGGCGTACCGACAGGGGTAAAAATTTACGACTGGATCTGGACCATGTTCCGCGGCGAGGTGCGCTTCAGCGTGCCGATGCTCTACTCGCTGGCGTTCATGGTGACGTTCGTCATCGGCGGCTTTACCGGCATCATCCTCGCGATCCCGCCGCTCGACTACGTGTTCCACAACACGCTGTTCCTGGTCGCGCACTTCCACAACATGCTGATCCCGGGCCTGCTCTACGGCCTGCTCGCGGGCTATACCTACTGGTTTCCCAAGGCGTTCGGCGTCCGGCTGAACGAGCGCTGGGGACGCATTGCTTTCGCCTGCTGGGTGATCGGCTTCTACCTCGCCTTCATGCCGCTCTACGTGCTGGGCGCGAGCGGGATGGCGCGACGGACCAGCGAAATTTTCGAGCCCGATTTCCGCCCGTGGCTCTACGTCGCCGGTGCCGGCGCGCTCGTTATCCTGTGCGCGCTCGCCTCGCTGGTGGTGCAGCTGGTGGTCAGCATCCGCGAACGCGACGCGAACCGCGTTTTCGCGGGCGATCCGTGGGATGGACGCAGTCTCGAATGGTCGACCTCCTCTCCACCGCCCGAATATAATTTCGCGGTGATCCCGCACGTGGACGGCCGAGACCCTTTCTACGACGGCAAGCGCGACAACGGTCACTATCGCCGACACGCGCATTACGACGCGATCAGCGTACCGCGAAACAGTGTCACCAGCCTGTCGATCGGCGTGGCCGGTTTGGGTGCGGCGTTCGGGCTCGTCTGGCACATGTGGTGGCTCGCGATCATCGCCGTGTTGGGGATCGTTGCCGCTCTGATCCTGCGCAGCTTCGTGCGCGACACGCACCGCACCATCCCCGCGGCGGAGGTCGCCGAAACTGAGCATCGCTGGCACGACGCGCTGAACGCGGCGACACCGATCGGGCGCGACGTGGAATTCACGCCGCGAAATCAGGGACTGGCGGAGACAGCGGCATGAGCGAGCCGTCGCTGCAGCACGCCGGCATCAACATGGGCGGGACCGAGAACCGGCCCGACGCCAACGCAGAGAGCGGCATCTTCGGCTTCTGGATCTTCCTGATGAGCGACGCCGTGATCTTCGCGCTGCTGTTCGCGATCTACGGCACCGCACTCGCCGCGACCGCGGGCGGTCCGACGCCTGCACGCGAGTTCAAGCTCGACAGCGCGCTCGCCGAGACGCTGCTGCTGCTCACCAGCAGCCTGACGATCGGCCTGACCGTGCTGGCGATGAAGTATGACGAGACAAGGCGCGCGGTGTTGGCGTGGATGGGCCTGACCTTCGTGCTCGGCATCGCGTTTCTGGCGCTGGAGGGGCACGATTTGGCGACCATGTTCGCCGACGGCGCCTATCCGACGCGCAGCGCGTTCCTGTCGGCGTTCTTCGCACTCGTGCCGCTTCACGGGATTCACGTGCTGGCAGGCTGCGTCTGGATGCTGGTCATGGCAGCACAGATCGGCGCCTACGGCTTCGACGCGCGCGTGCGGATCAACGTGCTGCGCCTCAGTTTGTTCTGGCATTTCCTCGACGTGATCTGGATCGCGATCCTGAGCGTCGTCTACCTGCAGGCGCATCTGCCATGAACGACCGCCGGCGCGAGACGCTGACCTATCTGACCGGCTTCATGCTAGCGCTCGCGCTGACGCTTGCCGCCTTCGCCGCAGTGCACTGGCCGGTCGCGTCTGCGGGCACTACGCTCGCGATCATTCTCGGGCTCGGTCTGGTGCAGGTGGTCGTGCAGTTCCGCTGTTTTCTTCACATCAGCCTCGCTAGGTCGTCCCGCGACGACCTGTTGCTGGTGCTGTTCTCGACCCTGATCGTGACGCTGATGGTGTCAGGGACGCTCGTCATCCTGTTCAACCTGCGCGAGCGGATGATGTGACGGCAGACGCGCTCTCGATCCGTTTCGGCGTGTAACGTTCTGTTGCGCGGCCACTGGCCGCTTGCATCAATGGCGATTTACGGGTCGAAACGGCCATATGTCGCGCCAGTCCGCCTTTTCGACCTTCGGTAGCGAAGCTGCGAGCATGCGTGACCTGACGCTGCTGATGACGGCGGGCGGCGTGCTGATCTTCGTGATTGTCGCTGCCCTGTTCACGATCGCGATTCGATCGCGGCAGGGCGCAATCGGGCATCGCGGCGGGATGCGGCTTGTCCTGTGGGCAGGCGCGATCGTGCCGACAGTGGTGCTCGCGGCGCTGTTGATCGGCACCTTGCCGGCGATGCGCCCGATGAAGGCCGACGATCGTGCACTGGTGGTCGACGTGTCGGGCGAGCAATTCTGGTGGCGCGTCGGCTACCGCGCGGCTGACGGCGGCGCATTCGCTGCGGCGAACGAGGTGCGTATTCCGGTCGGCCGTACGGTCGACTTTCGCCTGAGTGCGGGCGACGTGATCCACAGTTTCTGGATACCCGGGCTGGCGGGCAAGGTCGACATGATCCCCGGCCGCACCAACCGGCTGGTGGCGCGCGCCACGAGGGCAGGGCGCTACCGCGGGCAGTGCGCAGAATTCTGCGGGTTGAGCCACGCGTTGATGGCGTTCGACGTGGTCGCGATGGAGCCGGCCGCGTTCGATCGCTGGCTCACCGAGCAACGCCGTCCGCCGCCCACGCCGGCCACGCTCGTGGCGCAACGCGGCGCGCGCATGTTCGCCGACAACGGCTGCGGCGGCTGCCACGCGGTCGCGGGCACGCCAGCCACTGGCAGGATCGGACCCGATTTCTCGCACATCGCCGGTCGCGCGACGCTGGGCGCAGGCATCATGCCGATGAGCACCGCCAATCTCGTCCGCTTCATTCGCAACGCACCGGCGGTGAAGCCCGGCGCGCGCATGCCGCGCTACACGCATCTCGCGCCCGCCGACGCATTGGCGATCGCGCGCTATCTGGAAACGCTGAAATGATTTCTCGCGCGGGAACGCCGGCATGAGCCTTCACGCGCAGGACGATCCCGCGCTCCGCGCCGCGCAGGAGGAGCGCCTGCGCGCGGTGTGGAAGCCGCCGTCGGGGTGGTTCTTCCGCTGGACCGATGTCAACAACAACCGAGTTGGGGTGTGGTACACGCTGACCGCATTCGGCTTCATGCTGTTCGCGGGCGTGCTGGCGCTGATCATGCGCGCGCAGCTCGCCGTCCCGTCCAACGATCTCGTCACCGCATCGACCTTCAACCAGCTGTTCACGCTGCACGGGTCGATGATGATGTTCCTGTTCGCCGTCCCGATGTTTGAGGCGGTATCGATCATCCTCCTGCCGCAGCTGCTCGGCGCGCGCGACCTGCCGTTTCCGCGGCTGTCCGCCTTCGGTTACTGGAGTTTCCTGATCGGCGGCGTGTTCGTCTCCGGCTCGATCTTCTTCGACGTGGCGCCCGACGGCGGCTGGTTCATGTACCCGCCGTTCACCACCCGCACCGATCTGTCGGGGCTGGGCGCCGACATCTGGATGCTGGGGCTGAGCTTCATCGAGGTGTCATCGGTCGCCGCCGCGGTCGAGCTGATCGTCGGTGTGCTGAAATGCCGCCCGCCGGGCATGCGGCTGAACCTGATGCCGCTATACGCCTGGTACATCCTGGTCGTCGCGGTCATGATCCTGTTCGCCTTCCCGCCGCTGATCGCGGGCGACGTGCTGTTCGAGCTCGAGCGGCTGCTCGGCTGGCCCTTCTTCGATCCCGCGAAGGGCGGCGATCCGCTGCTGTGGCAGCACCTGTTCTGGATCTTCGGCCACCCGGAGGTCTACATCGTCTTTCTGCCGTCGATCGCCTTGTTCGCGATGATGATCCCGACCTTCGCGCGGCGCCACATTCTTGGCTATCCGTGGATCGTGCTGGCGGCGGTCGGCACCGCGTTCCTGAGCTTCGGTCTGTGGGTCCACCATATGTTCGCGACCGGACTGCCCAAGATCAGCCTGGCGTTCTTCTCCGCCGCATCCGAAGCGGTTGCGATACCGACAGGCGTGCAGATCTTCGTGTTCATCGCGACGCTCTGGGCCGGGCGCGTCGTCTTCTCGACCCCGCTGCTATTCGCACTCGGCGCGATCGCGATCTTCGTCATCGGCGGGCTGACGGGCGTGATGGTCGCGATCGCGCCGTTCGACTGGCAGGCGCACGACACCTATTTCATCGTCGCGCACCTCCATTACGTGCTGATCGGCGGCACGTTGCTGCCGCTGTTCGGCGGGCTCTATTATTACTGGCCGCTGATCACGGGAAAGAAGCTTTCTGACCGGCTGGGGCGTACCGCCTTCTGGATCCTGTTCGTCGGCGCCAATCTGACCTTCTTTCCGATGCACATCACTGGCTTGCTCGGCATGCCCAGGCGCGTGTTCACCTATCCGGCCGAGCTGGGCGTCGACGGATTGAACCTGCTGTCGACGGTGGGCAGCTACCTGTTCGCCGCCGGCGTGCTGGTGATCGTGGTCGACCTGGCGCTCAGCCCGAGGCGCGCGAAGGCGCCGCGCAATCCGTGGCATGCGGGCACGCTCGAGTGGCTGGCGCACCCCGACGACGAGGATTGGGGCATCCGCTCGGTACCGCTGATCGAGAGCCGCTATCCGATCTGGGATCAGAAGGATTTTGTCGCCAAGGTCGACGAGGGCCGCTTCTTCCTGCCCGACGCGGAGGAAGGCCGGCGCGAGACGATTATCACGACGACGATCGACGCGCGCCCGGCGCAGGTAATCCGGCTGGGTACGCCCAGCGTCGTGCCGATGATCACCGCGGTCGCGCTCGGCAGCGTGTTCATCCTGACGACCTATCACCTCTACTGGTTGGCGCTCGCGGGCGGAGTGGTGACGCTGGCGGCGGTGCTGTGGTGGCTGTGGTCGACTGCGGAGATACCGGAGAAGCGCGAGAAGCCGATCGGGCACGGCATCGTGCTGCCGCTCTACCGCTCCGGTCCCGCAGCACCCGGCTGGTGGGCGATGTTCATCACCATGATGGCCGACGCGACCGCTTTTTCCGGCCTCGTCTTTGGTTACTATTTCTTCTGGACGGTGCACCCCGCGTTCCCGCCATCGGGGCTGGGCATGAACGGGCCGGGCGCGTTCTGGCCGATGACGGCGATGGGGCTGACGCTGGCGTCATGGGCGATGACGGTCGCGGCGCGCGAACTGCACGCGCGGGGACAGGTGTCGGTCGCGCGCGGTTTGCTCGGCGTCGGCATCCTCGTCACACTCGCCAGCCTGTTCGCGGGCCTTGCAGGACCGTGGGTGACCGGGCTCGCACCCACATTGCACGTCTACCCGGCGATCGTATGGACGCTCGCGATCTGGACCGCGACGCACGCCGGGGTCGGCGTGATCTGCCAGTCCTACACGCTCGCCAGGAGCATCGCCGGCCGCATGACGCCTGAATATGACGCGGACCTCCGCAACATCACCGTTTATTTTCACTTCCTCGCACTTACCGCGATCGTCACCTACGCGACGATCGGGCTGTTCCCGCTCGCATCATGAGCGAGGACGACACGAGCGGCGACGACGATCGCGGCCTGACCGAGCGGCTGCGCGAGCGGCGGGTAACCTTGTGGACGCTGATCGTTCCGCCGACCGTCTGGGCGGTGCATTTCCTCTTCTGCTATCTGTGGGTCGCAGTGTCGTGCGCCAAGCAGGGGGGCTTCGCGCGCTTTCCCATCGCGTTCGTCGCCGGCACGATTCTGGCGCTCGGCATCATCGTCGCGTCGGGCGCGATCGCCTTTGTCCAGAGCCGCACACCCGGTGATCCGCCACCGCACGACGAGAGCACGGGCATCGACCGCACGCGGTTCCTCGCGACCGCGACGCTGCTGCTCGCGGGGTTGAGCTTCGTCGCGGTGCTGTTCACCGCGGCGCCGGCGCTGATGCTGACCGACTGCCGGTGATCCGCGCCGGAGGCCTCTTCGTTGCTGCGCTTTCGGTGGCGCTGTCGATCGCGCATCTCGGCATGACCGGACACATGGCGGGGCACATGCTCGCGGTTGCGGTAGCCGCGCCGTTGCTCGCGTGGCGCGGTGATGCGGTTTCTGCGGGCTCGGCGGGCCACGGCGCTCCGCTGCTGGTTGCGGCGGTGGAGCTGGTGGTGGTGTGGGGCTGGCACCTGCCGGCGGCGCGCGCGGCGGCTGATGGCTGGGTGGCGGTTGCGCTGCTCGAACAGGCAATGTTCCTCGCAGTCGGCTACGCGCTATGGCGCAGCGCGCTGATGCGGCCTGCCACGGGCGTGGCGGCGCTGCTGCTGACCTCTATGCACATGACCCTGCTGGGCGTCCTGATCGGCCTAGCGCCGCGCCCGCTCTATGCCGGCATGGCGATGCATCCCACGTTCGGGCTCGACGCGCTCGCCGACCAGCAGCTCGGCGGCGTCGTCATGCTCGTCGTGGGCGGCGCGAGTTACTGCTTGGGGGGATTGTGGATGCTCGCCGGACTGTTGCGGCAGAAGGAGGTACGCGCGTGACGATCCGTCTGACGTGGAAGCGGGTGATCGTTTCGCTGCTGGGCATCTTCGCCTTCGGCATGGCATTCGCCTGGTCGGGCATCTTCAACGTGGCGGCATCGAGCGGTCACTGGGCGATCAGTAACTGGTTCCTGCACTGGGTGATGCGCAACTCGGTACGCACCCACGCGGCGATCTCGACGCCGGAGACGATCATCGACCGCGGCGGCATGGTCAGCGCGGCCGGGCATTTCGCGCAGGCGTGCGCCTCGTGCCACGGTGCGCCCGGCGTGCGTCCGCTGCCCGTCATGCAGCGCGCGACCCCGCACGCACCCGATTTGTCGGTCAACGCGCGCGAGTGGAGCGACCGCCAGCTATTCTGGATCCTGCGACACGGCGTCAAATTCTCGGGCATGCCGGCGTGGGGCGCCGACGGACGCGACGACGAGATCAGGCGCATGGTCGCGTTCGTCCGCGCGCTGCCGACGATGACGCCGGCGCGATACAGGGCGCTCGTGGCGGCGCCGGTTGCGCCGGCGAGCTTGCCCGCGGGCGGAGCGGCGCTGGTCGCGCGCTGCACCGGGTGCCACGGCACCGATGGTCGCGGGCGCGGGCAGGGCGACATTCCGATCCTGGCCGGGCAGCGCGTCGCGGCGCTGGAGGCGGCACTGCGCGCCTACCGCGCGAGCGAACGCGACAGCGCGGTGATGCAGCAGGCGGCGGCGACGCTGGACGATACGCAGATCAGCGCCCTGGCGCGCCATTTCGCAGCAAAGCCGGGGCTGGAGGATCGACCCGCCGCCGCAATTACCGCATCGCGCTCCCAGCGGCGCGCGCAGCAGATCGTCGAACGCGGCGTGCCGCGGATCCAGCTGCCCGCCTGCGCCAGCTGTCACGCTCCGGGCAAGCCGCAGCCGATCCTGACCGGGCAGCGCGCGAGCTACATCGCGGCACGGCTGCGTCACTGGAAGGGCGACGGCAAGGAGAACGACGCGCGACAATCGCAGGCGATCATGCCGGTGATTGCACGGCGCATCCCCGAAGAGATGATCGATCCGGTCGCGCGGTACCTGGCGGGCAGCGGGCGCTGATTGCGCGCAGACCTGATCGGTTAGCGAGGAATCCGACCACGCGTGTATCGGACCCGATGCCGGCCTCAAGCAGTCGAGACGATCGGCGAGGTGACCGGTGAGTGGCGCGGTGTTATCCGCGCCACTCACCGGTTCACGCCGTCGCGGCGGTGACGCGGCCGCTGCGCTCCAGCTTGTTCCAGCCGACCACCCAGCCGCCGATCGCCGACGCGATCGCGCGCAGCACCACCCAGTACATGATCTGGCGATAGACCAGCCGCTGCGCGACGAGCAGATGCGCGGGGTAGCGTGCGCGTCCGCCGTCGAGCACGTAGGCGACCCAGCCGCACAGCACGTCGATGGTGGTGAAGGCGATCCAGTAGAGCGCCATTGTGCCGACATCGCCGCTCGTCTGCGCCCAGCCGTGCTGCGACACGCGCAGCGCGGTGCCGGCGATCGACAGGATCAGCGCCAGGTCGATCAACGGCGAGATCGCGGCGAACAGGATCTGGAACAGCCACGCCTGCGGCATGCCAACGAAGGCGAGCCCGCGCGGACGCCGGTTACGCAGGATGCCGCGGTGCTTCCACAGGCATTGCAGCGTGCCGAACGCCCAGCGGTAGCGCTGCTTGGCGAGCGCGCGGAAGCTCTCCGGCGCCTCGGTCCAGGCGACCGCGCCGGGATCGAAGGTGACCCGCCAGCCCGCGCGCTGGATCGCGATCGTCAGATCCTGATCCTCCGCCAGCGTGTCCTCAGGATAGCCGCCGACTGCGTCCAGTGCGGCCCGCCTCCACGCGCCGACCGCGCCCGGCACGACGGTCATCGCATCGAAGCCCGCGAGCGCGCGGCGTTCCAGGTTCTGCGAGGTGATATATTCGACCGCCTGCCAGCGAGTGACCAAATTGACGCGGTTGCCGACGCGCGCGTCGCCCGCGACCGCGCCGATCCGCGCGTCGGCGAACCAGCGTGCCAGGCGGCGGATCGTCTGCGGCTCAAACTGCGTGTCGGCGTCGAGCGCGATCACGACCTCTCCGGTCGCGTCGCGGAGCGCGCGGTTGAGCGCCGCCGCCTTGCCGCCGTTCGGGAGCGTCAGCAGCGTGACGCGCGGGTCGTCCGGGTAGGTCTCCGCAACGATCGCGCTGGTACGGTCCTTCGATCCATCGTCGACGACGATCACCTGCAAGGCCGGATAGTCGCTCGCCAACACGCGCGCGACAGAGGCGGCGATGACGCGCTCCTCGTTATATGCGGGGATGATGACCGAGACGCTGGGCGTGAACACCGGCGGCTCGGGACGCTTGCGGCGGCTCTGCAGCCACGCGAGCCCCGCCATCATCACGCCGCGCGCGATGCCCAGGCTGATTGCGACGAAGAAAAGCCAGCCGAGCAGCGCGGAGATGGCGGCGAGCGCGATGAACACCGCGACATCGGTACGCACGGCGAGCAGGTCGTGGCCTGACACCTTCGGCATCGCCTGCGCCGGCGGCACGCCGACCAGCTCGGACGCGGTGACGAACTGATACCCTTCCGATTTAAGCGTTGCGATGATTCGCGGCAGCGCCGCCACCGTCTGCGACCGGTCGCCGCCGCCGTCGTGGAGCAGGATAACGTTGGCGGAATTGTCGGGCGTCGCGCTGTGGACCTGATCGATCACTTGGGTGACGATCGCGTCAGTGCCGGGGCGCTGCCAGTCGTTCGGGTCGACGTGGAGGCCGACGACGGTATAGCCCGCTTCCTGCGCAGCGAGCGCCGGCCCGAGCTCGTCGGTCGTGGTCGGCTCCGCGTCACCGAAATAGGGCGCGCGGAACAGCCGCATCGACCGGCCGGTATAGGCCTGCACCATCCGCTGTGTCGCGTTCATCTGCAAATCAGTCTCGCGCGCGCTGGCGGCAGCGAGATTGGGGTGGGTGTAGGTGTGATTGCCGATCTCGCCACCGTCGGCGATGATGCGGTTGAGCAGCCCGGGGTGCTCCAGCGCGTTCTCGCCGATGACGAAAAAGGTACCCGGCACGTGCGCCTGTTCCAGCACGTTCAGGATTTTGGGCGTCCAGGTGCCGTCTGGCCCGTCGTCGAAGGTGAGCGCCAGCTTCTTCGGATCGGCCGCACCCGCGCGCCGCACCACGTAGGGCGTCGGCAGCGCGTCGTAGCGCTCCTGCCGGATGATCCCACTGGCGTCGGCCGCGACCGTGCGGTGCCCCGTCTGCGGCGTCGCGGTGATGCGCAGGATCTCTCCGCTGCCCTCGACATCGGTGTTGAGCAACTGCTTGAGCGTCGACAGATCGGGCGTGCCGCCGGTGCGGAATGCGCCCAGGTCGGACCAGAATCCCGGGTCTTCGCTGCCCAGCCGCCATAGCGCCACGTCGCCAACCCCCAGGCGTTTGAGCACCTGCATCTGGTTCCAGCTGGTGGCTGCGTCGAGCATCCAGATCGCGTGGTGCACGCCACCTTCGTCATAAGCGAAGCCTGCGTTGCCGCTGGCAGGATCGAAGCTAATGGCGGCATCGCTGTCGTGCGCCGCCATCCACGCTTCCTCCATCGTCAGCGCATCGGTGTCGTCGCCGTGCCAGTCATAGCCGTAGCTGCCGAGCGCCACGACCAGCTTCTCACGCCCGACCCGCTTCAACGCGTCCTGCACCTGCGCGACGAACCAGTCCTGCGCCGCGATCGGGCCGGCGGAGCCACCTTCCCAATGCTGGTCGTAGGCCATGAAAATCAGCTTGTCGGACGCGCGCGCGATCGCCGCCAGGGGCCACGCCTCGTCCTCTGCGGGAGCGGTCACTGCCAATTGCGCGCCCTTGGGCAGCGCGACGCGCACGTCGCCTAAGAAGCGCAGATAGTCACGCATCGCGCTGGCGGGCAGCGCCTCGATGTCGAGCACCACCCCACCGTAGTGGCGCGCGATTACCAACTTGCCGAGCTTAATTGCGAACGAGCGCCGTGCGGCGGTGTCGTGGAGCAGCGCGGCGGCACCCGCGCCGTCCCAGTCGGCATTGCCGAAATTCTGCACCATCGGCAGCACCTTGGGCGGATGCGGCATGGCGGCGATCATGCGGTTGAAGCGCACGTCGTCGTTGACCGTCACTTGGTGCTTCGCACCCGCAAAGGTGATCAGCGACGGTACGACCCAGTCGAGCGAGCCGACGTGCCGGCGCAGCGACGCGATGCTGCCGTCGTCGCCGGGCGAGTAGAAGCCGATGCTGAGCGCGGTGTTGGCGCTCTTGCCGGCGTGGCGCGGCAGCCAGGCGGCGAGCCCGTGGCGCGGCGGGTTGCCGCGCAGCCGCGACGCGTGCGGCTGTGGCAGCGGTAGCGCCAGGTCACGCTCATGCGGCACACGCACCAGCGTCGAGGCGAAGGCTACCGCGGCGAGGATCACCGACAGCAGGATCAATCCCAGCAACCGCTTGGACCAGCGGCTGCGCCGACCGGTCGGATCGAAGAAGACGGGCGCGCGCATGGCTCAGCGCGGCTCCGGGCTGGTCAGCGGCGTGACGGTGAAGAACATGATGGCGGCTCCCGGTGCGGGCCTGATGCCCGGCATGACCGGCCTAGCCCATGCGCGATGGCGCGCGGCTGAGGTCTAGCTTAAATCCGTTTCATGTTTCCTGCCGCGCGCGTTCATGGACGTTTTGTCATGTGACGCTCAGCGCGCGAACAGGGGCGGGCAGGCACTCGGTTCCATGAGTAAAGGAACTTCGTCATGGCCACCAACCCCCTGCACGTGATCGTCGGCCGCCTGATCGGCAAGACTCCCGCCGCGCTGGACGCGGAGGAGCAGCGCGTGCTGGCCACGATGCAGGAGAAACGTCCGGTCTCGCGCGATGCCGCCGACGTGGCGGACGATGTCGCGACCTTCGGCGACCGCCTGTCGGACAAGGTCGCGGCGGTCGGCGGGTCGTGGAGCTTCATCATCGCCTTTTCCGCGGTGCTGATCGGCTGGATGCTGCTCAACAGCGACGTGCTGACGCATTGGGGGCACGCGTTCGATCCGTACCCGTACATCTTCCTCAACCTGATGCTGTCGACGCTCGCCGCGGTGCAGGCGCCGATCATCATGATGAGTCAGAACCGGCAGGCGGCGAAGGACCGGCTCGCCGCGCGGCTCGATTACGAGGTGAATCTGCGCACCGAATTGGAAATGCTGCGGCTGCACGACAAGATCGACCTCGCGGTCGCGGCGCGGCTCGACGAGGTGCTGGAGCAGCTGCGCGTAGCACCCGCCACGCAGCCGGCGTCGCTGCGTGCTTGACAGCAGCGACGATTTCTCGGCCTCGTGTGAGGAGCTGAAAGGGGGCACGCGCGTGGCGAACAAGATACTGCTGGTCGAGGATGATGCCTCTACCGCCGACTTCATCGCCAAGGGGCTGGGCGAGGAAGGTTTCGTCGTCGACCGAGCGACCAACGGCCGCGACGGGCTGTTCCACGCGACCGACGGCAGTTACCACTGCATCGTGCTCGATCGGATGCTGCCGGGGATGGACGGCATGGCGGTGCTCGCCGGCATGCGCGGGGCAGGGGTGGAGACGCCGGTCATCGTCCTCTCCGCACTCGGCGCGCCGGAGGACCGGATCAAGGGGCTGACCGGCGGGGCCGACGATTATCTGACCAAGCCGTTCACTTTTGCCGAACTGCTCGCGCGCATCCGCCTGCTGATCCGCCGCGGCGCGCCGAGTAACGCGCCCGACACGCTGCTGCGCTGCGACGATCTGGAGATGGACCTGCTCGCCAGGCGCGTTCGCCGCGGCGGCAAGGCGATCGATCTCCAACCCCGCGAGTTCCGGCTGCTCGAGTTCCTGCTGCGCCACGTCGATCAGGTCGTGACCCGCACCATGTTGCTGGAGGGCGTGTGGGATTACCATTTCGACCCCGGCAGCAACGTCATCGACGTCCACCTCAGCCGGTTGCGCAAAAAGGTGGACGAGGGGTTCGCACGACCGCTGCTCCATACCGTTCGCGGCGCAGGATACCGGCTCGGGGTTAATCCGTAGGATGCGGCATCGGTGAACGCGCGCTCGACCACGCTGCGGATCGCCGCACTCGTCTTCGTGCTGCAACTGGCGGCGGCGATCGTGTTGCTGCTGGGTGTCGGTGCGATCGTTCGGCAGCAGAGCGCGGCCGACGCCGCCGCTACCTCGGCCGTGCTGCGCGACGACCTGCTCGCCAGCTACGCGCGCGGCGGTCAGCGCGCATTGGTCGATACGGTCGCACTTCGTTCCAGCCGCGAGATCACGCCCAACACGGTCATGCTGCTGGTCGGAGGCGACGGGCGCATACTGGCGGGGAACCTCGCCGGCTGGCCCGCCGACTTGGCCGAGGATGCGCGCTCGGCCGAAGTGCGTCAGCTCCGCCGCGGTCACCCGCAGCCCGAGGCGATGCGCGTCCGCGTGTCGCGGCTCGCCGGGGGCGAGCGGCTGCTGACCGGCGTCATCGTCGAGCAGGACCGACGATTGCTCCACGAGCTGGAGGCCGCGACGTTGGTCGCGCTCGCGCTCGCGGCGTTGTTCGCGGTCCTCGCCGCGGCTCTAACTGCGCGCATGATCGCGGCGCGGCTCGGGCGCACCGTCGCGACGCTGCGCGCCGTGCGCGGCGGCGACTTCCTCCGCCGCGTCGAGCAGCACCGCTCTGGCGACGCGTTCGACGAGCTGGCAGGAGAGGTCAACACCACGCTTGACCGTGTCGAGGCGCTGCTGGGCGAATTGACGCTCGCGACCGATGCGTTGGCACACGACCTGAAATCGCCGCTGACCCGGTTGCGCTCCGCCTTGGAGCGCGCCGCGCTTGAAGTCCGCGAACCCGCTGCGCAAGAGGCCGTTGATCGCGCGGTCGCGGAGGGCGAACGGCTGCTCGCGATGGTCGAGACCGCACTCCGCATCACGCGTGCCGAGGCGGGGATTGGGCGCGACGCGTTCACCGCCACCGACCTCGCCGACGAACTGGCGCAGATCGCGGAAATCTACGGTCCGCTCGCGGAGGATTGCGACCGCGCGATCGTCGTCGATGCGCCCGTCTCGGCGACGCTGCCGGTGCACCATGAGCTGTTCGGACAGGCGCTGGGCAATCTCGTCGACAATGCGCTGAAATACGGCGCGGGCACGATCACGCTCGCACTCGCGGTCCACCCACGCGCGGTGACGGTCAGCGTCGCCGATGAGGGCACGGGTATCCCGGCCGAGCGCCAGTCGGAGGCGCTGCGGCGGTTCGGGCGGCTCGACGAGGCGAGGAGTGCCGGCGGATCGGGACTGGGGCTGTCGCTCGTCGCCGCGGTCGCGCGGCTGCACGGCGGTACGATCCGGCTGGGCGACGCGCGCCCGGGCTTGCGCGTCGAGATCGATCTGCCGACGCTCGCCTGACCGTGCTAGGCGCGTGGCCATGATGATGGCTGTTGAACAGGCACCGTGGTGGCAGCGCGGCACGATCTACCAGATCTACCCGCGCTCCTTCGCCGACGCGAACGGTGACGGCATCGGCGACCTGGCGGGGATCGAGGCGCATCTCGATCACGTCCACTCGCTCGGCGTCGATGCGATCTGGCTGTCGCCGATCTTTCCGTCGCCGATGGCGGACTTCGGTTACGACGTCGCGGATTACTGCGATGTGTCGCCGATGTTCGGTGATCTGGCGGCGTTCGACCGGCTGATCGCCGCGGTGCACGCGCGCGGGCTGAGACTGCTGCTCGACTTCGTGCCCAATCACTCGTCCGACCAGCACCCCTGGTTTAAGGCGAGCCGATCCTCGCGCGATGACCCCAAGCGCGACTGGTATATCTGGCGCGATCCCGCAGCCGACGGCGGCCCGCCCAACAACTGGATCAGCGATTTCGGCGGCTCGTCGTGGGAGTATGACGCGACGACCGGGCAATATTACCTGCACGCCTTCCTGAAGGAGCAACCCGACCTCAACTGGCGCAACCCCGACCTGCGTGCGGCGATGATGAACGTGCTGCGCTTCTGGTTCGCGCGCGGCGTCGACGGTTTCCGCATCGACGTGCTGTGGCATATAGTGAAGGCCGAGGGGTTGCCCGACAATCCGGTCAACCCGGCATGGCACCCCGGCATCACCGAGCGCGACCGGCTGCTCCAGCGATACTCGACCGACCAGCCCGAGGCGCACGATATCGCCGCCGAGTTCCGCGCACTGGCGGACCAATATGACGCCGTGCTGGTCGGGGAAATCTTCCTGCCGAACGACCGCCTCGCGCGCTGGCACGGCACACCCGAGCGGCCCGAGGTGCATCTGCCGTTCAACTTCGCGCTGATCGAGACGCCGTGGCGGGCGGACGTGCTCGCGCGCGTGATCGACGATTACGAGCGCTCGATCCCGTCGCACGGCTGGCCCAATTGGGTGATCGGCAGCCACGACGCGGCCCGGATCGCCGCGCGCGTCGGCGAGGCGCAGGCACGCGTCGCCGCGATGCTGCTGCTGACCTTGCGCGGCACGCCGACCTTGTACCAGGGCGATGAAATCGGGATTGGACAGGTAGCGATTCCGCCCGATCGCATCCGCGACCCGCAGCATTTCCGCCAGCCAACGCTCGACATCGGGCGCGACCGTTCGCGTACGCCGATGGCGTGGGACGACCGCGCGAACGCGGGCTTCTCCACCGGCGAGCCGTGGCTGCCGCTGCATGACGATTGGCGCACTCGCAATGTCGCCGCGCAGGCGGACGATACGGGGTCGATGCTGTCGCTCTACCGTGGGCTGCTGGCGCTCAGGCGCGCGACTCCCGCGCTGTCGGTCGGCGATTACGTGTCGGCGCAGGCCGACAGCGACGTGCTCGCATTCGAACGGCACTACGATGGCGAACGATTGCTGATCGTGCTCAACCTGTCGGGGTCGACGCGGCGATTGATCCTGCCCGCGGGAACCGCCATCACCGCGGTCATGCACTCGACCTTACCGCCACGCGCGCCCGACAGCACGCTGTTACCTGACGAGGGGCTGATCCTGCGGCTGGTCGCCGCATGACGATCCGTGTTGCGATGCTGGCGCCGATCGCGTGGCGGACCCCGCCGCGGCACTACGGCCCGTGGGAATTGGTTACCTCGCTTTTGACCGAGGCACTGGTCGCGCTCGGCGTCGACGTGACCTTGTTCGCGACGCTCGACAGCGTGACCACGGCCAAGCTCGACGGTGTCGTGCCTGCTTCCTACAACGAGGACCCGGGTGTCGACGCGAAGGTGTGGGAATATCGCCACCTGTCCTACGTGTTTGAGCGCGCCGATCAGTTCGATATCATCCACAATCAAGCGGACTTTCCCGCGCACGCCTTTGCGCCGCTGGTCACGACGCCGCTGGTGACGACGATCCACGGCTTCGGCTCCGATCGCATCCTGCCGATGTACGAGCCGTATCAGGATAGCGTGCAGTATGTCGCGATCAGCGATGCCGATCGTCACCCGCGGCTGCGCTACGCGACGACGATCCACCACGGTATTCCGGTGGATGACTTCGCCTTCGACGCGAACGGCAGCGACGACCTGTTGTTCTTCGGCCGCATGCACCCGGACAAGGGAGCGGCCGAGGCGATTGCCGCCACCCGCGCGAGCGGACGCGCGCTCGACCTGTACGGCATCGTGCAGGACCAGGGCTATTTCGACCGCGAGGTCGCGCCGCACATCGACGGCACGCGCATCCGCTACCACGGCGCGGTCGGCGGCGAGGCCCGGGTGCGTGCGCTCGGGCAGGCAAGGGCGCTACTCCACCTGATCAACTTCGACGAGCCGTTCGGATTGTCGGTGATCGAGGCAATGGCGTGCGGTACCCCCGTGATTGCGATGCGTCGCGGCTCGATGTCCGAGTTGATCGAGCACGGCGTCAACGGCTTCCTCGTCGACAGTATCGACGAGGCTATTGCGGCGATCGACCGTATTGGCGAGATCGACCGCGCCGCGTGTCGCCGCACCGTGGTCGAGCGGTTCAGCGTCGAGCGGATGGCCGAGGAGTATCTGGCGCTCTACCGCCGCATCCTCGGCCGCTGACCGCTTACGGGTTGCCCTTGCCGCCGTTGCCACCCACCGCGCCGCCGGTCGTGTAGCTCGACTCGCCCGAGGCGAGCAGGACGTAATGCGCCGCGAGTTCGGCTGGCTGCCCAGCGCGGCCGAGCGGCTGGTCCTGCCCGAACTTGCCCATCGTGCCCGGCAGCTGCCCGCCCGCGACCTGCAGCGGCGTCCAGAACGGACCCGGCGCTACCATGTTGACGCGGATGCCACGCTTGGCGAGCTGCTTCGCCAGCCCCTTGGTGAAGATCAGGATCGCGCCTTTCGTCGACGCATAATCGAGCAGTTCCTCGCCCGGATCGTAGCTGTTGACCGACCCGGTGTTGATGATGACCGACCCCGCCGGCATCGATGGCACCGCCGCCTTGCTGATGCGGAACATCGCGAAGTAATTGGTCTCGAACGTGCGGACCATCTGCTCGTCGCTAATGTCGAGGATGCTTTCCTTGCTCTGCTGGTACGCCGCGTTGTTGACCAGGATATCGAGCCCGCCCAATTGCTTGATCGCGCTCGCGACGATCTTCTCGCAATTGTCGCGGCTGCGGATGTCGGCGGGAAGCAGCACCGCCTTGCGCCCGGCCGCGCGGATCAGCTGCGCGACCTCCTGCGCATCGGGTTCTTCGGTCGGGTAGTAGTTGATCGCGACATCGGCGCCCTCGCGCGCGAAGGCGATCGCGGCAGCGCGCCCGATCCCGCTGTCGCCGCCCGTCACCAGCGCCTTGCGGCCGGTCAGCTTGCCTGAGCCGCGATAGGAGGTTTCCCCGCAATCGGGCGGCGGCGTCATCTTGCTCTGCAACGCCGGCCACGGCTGGCGCTGCTCGGGGAAGGGCTTGTTGGTGTATTTGGTTCGCGGGTCCTGCAACCCGGCCGGCGGTGTGCCCTGCGCCGGTGCGCCGCCGGTGCCGCCCTGCGCCTGCGCCTGCGCCGCGCTGTTACCCAGCACCATCCCTGCAGCTGCCGCCGCGCCGCCAAGTACCGTCCGCCGTGTCGTTCCGTCCATCGCCGTTCTCCGCCTGTTTTTGCGGCAACGGGTAGCGCGGGCGGAGGTTCAACGGCGCCGCATTACGGTCCGTTGACCGCGAGTTCGTCGAGCCACACCTTGGCGGTCCCGTCGGACGGCGCGCGCCAGTCGCCGCGCGGCGACAGCGCGCCGCCTGCGGATACCTTGGGCCCGTTGGGGATCGCCGACCGCTTGAACTGACTGATCTGAAAGAAGCGGAACAGAAACCGTTCGAGCCAATGCTTGATCGTGGCGAGATCGTAAGCGGTCTTCGCCTCCTCAGGGTATCCGATTGGCCAGCGTCCGGCGCTCACATCCTGCCACGCGTGCCATGCGAGGAACGCAATCTTGGACGGAGCGAGCCCGTGGCGGATCACGTAATGCGCGAAGAAATCGTTGAGCGCGTAGGGTCCGATCTTCGATTCGGTGCTCTGCAACTGCTCGCCCGGCACCAGCTCGGGCGAAATCTCCGTGCCTAGGATCGCCTCCAGCACGCGGTCGGTCTCCGCATCATATTGGTCGGTGCCGATCGCCCAGCGGATCAGGAACTGGATCAGCGTTTTCGGCACGCCCGCGTTGACCGCGTAATGGCTCATCTGGTCGCCGACGCCGTAGGTACACCAACCGAGCGCGAGTTCGGACAGGTCGCCGGTACCGACCACCAGCCCGCCGCGCTGGTTGGCGATGCGGAACAGGTAATCGGTGCGCAGGCCCGCCTGCACGTTCTCGAACGTCACGTCATAGACCGGCTCGCCGCGGCCGAACGGATGCCCCATGTCGGCGAGCATCCGCGTCGCGGCCGGGCGGATATCGATCTCCTCCGCCTCGCACCCGAGCGCGCGCATCAGCGCCCAGGCGTTGTCCTTGGTGCCTTCGCTGGTGGCGAAGCCCGGCATCGTGATGCCGAGGATGTCGGAGCGCGGACGACCGAGCCGGTCGAGCGCCTTCGCCGCGACGATCAGCGCGTGGGTCGAATCGAGCCCGCCCGAGACGCCGATCACCAGCCGTTCGGCGCCGACTGCCTGCAATCGCTTAGCGATGCCCTCGACCTGGATGTTGAACGCTTCGAAACAATCCTCATCGAGCTTGTCCGGGGTATTGGGCACGAAGGGAAAGCGGCGGATCGCGCGGCGCAGGCCGACATCGGCGAAATCGGGCCGGTGCGCGAAGGAGACACGGCGTGTGCCGAGTTCGGGCGAGCCGAGTGCGCGCGCGGCGTCGTTGAACGTACCGTTGCGCAATCGCTCCTGGATCAGCCGTTCGCAATCCACGTCGGCGACGAGCAGTTCGGGCGCGCGGGCAAAGCGGCTGGACGACGCGAGCAGCTCGCCCAGTTCGTGGACGCTGCCCTGTCCGTCCCAGGCGAGATCGGTGGTGCTCTCGCCCGGACCCGCGGCGGAATAGACGTAGGCGCAGATCGCACGCGCCGACTGCGACGCCGACAGCATCATCCGCTCGCGCGATTTGCCGATGACGACGTTGGAGGCGGACAGGTTGCAGCACACCAACGCGCCCGCCAGCGCGCCGCTCGTCGAGGGCGGCGTGGGAGCCCAGTAATCCTCGCAGATTTCGGCATGGAAGACGAAGTGCGGCAAATCGTCGGCGGCGAAGATCAGGTCGGTGCCGAACGGCACGCGCTCGTCGCCGATGTGGATGTCGAGCCCGGTCAGCCCCATCCCGCTCGCGAACCAGCGCTTCTCGTAATATTCGCGGTAATTGGCCAGGAACGTCTTGGGCACGACGCCCAACACGCGTCCGCGCGCGATCGCGACCGCGCAATTGTACAGCCGCCCGTTTCGCACCAGCGCGGCACCGACCAGCAGAACGGGGCGCAACTCGGCGCTAGCCGCGCGTACCGCCTCAAGCGCCGCGAGCGTTGCCGACTGCATCGCCGATTGCAGGTGCAAATCGTCGATCGCGTAGGAGGTGAGGTTCAGTTCGGGGAAGACGACGAGGTCGACCGCCTGCTCGTGCGCCTGCCGGGCAAGCGCGATCGCCGCCTGTGCGTTGGCGACGGCATCGCCGACGCTCGCGGGCGGGGTCGCGGCGGCGACGCGCAGCATGCGGTGATGGTGGATCGACCGGAAACGTTCGCTCATAGCACAAGGCGTTAGGCGCTCGCCGAGGCAAATGGCAACTTGCGCGCGTCGTGCCCCCCGTTAAATCCTGGCATTACGATGAACGAGCTTCGCCCCCCGATTGCCCTGTTCGCCGGCTCCGAGATGGGTGAGCGCATCCGCACCCACGATTGGACCCGCTCGCCGGTTGGGCCGATCGAAGGCTGGCCGGTCGAGCTGGTCAATGCGGTCGCGCTGCTGCTGCCCGCCGCGGCCGAGATCGTGCTGTTCTGGGGCGAGGAGTACGTCGCTTTCTACAACGATGCCTACGCGCCGACGATCGGCGACAAGCATCCCGCCGCGCTGGGACGTCCCGCACGTGAGGCATGGCGCGAGTTGTGGGATGATCTCGAGCCGTTGCTCGACCATGTGCGCACGACCGGGCAGACCTATTCCGCCAAGGACCGGCCGTTCTACATCGAACGGCACGGCTTCGGCGAGGAGGTGTTCTTCGACATCTCCTATTCCGCCATCCCGCTGGCGAACGGCGGTGTGGGGGGCGTGCTGTGCATCGTGTCGGAGACGACCGAGCGCGTGCGCGCCGCGCGAGCGGTGGCGGAGGATCACGCGCGACTGGCGGAGATGTTCGACGCCGCGCCGAGCTTCATGGCGGTGCTGCGGGAACCGGGCCACCGCTTCGAACTCGCCAATGCATCGTATCGGCGGCTGGTCGGCGGCCGCGAGGTTGTCGGGCGCACGCTGGCGGAGGCGGTGCCCGAGGCGGTCGAGCAGGGCTTCGCCGAATTGCTCGACACCGTGGTCGCGACGGGAACGCCCTTTTTCGGGCAGAACCGCACGCTGCGGATCGAAACAGCGCACGGGCAGTCCGAGCAGGAGCGGCTGCTCGACTTCGTCTACCAACCGATCAAGGATGCCGCAGGCGCTGTTACGGGAGTCTTCATCGAAGGGGTCGACGTAACCGAGCGGCACCGTGCCGAGGAAGCTTTGCTCGCCAGCAGCGAGTCGCTCGAACTCGCGACCGAGGCGGCGGAGATCGGGACCTGGGACGTCGACGTGGCGACCGGCCTGCTCAATTGCTCGTCGCGCACCAAGACGATCTTCGGTCTGCCGCTCGACCGCCCGGTGACGATCGACGACTTCTTCGCGCGCGTTCACGCCGACGATCGCGACATGGTGCGCGCCGCGCTCGAGGCGACGACCGATCCCGATCGGCGCGCGGGTTACGATGTCGAGTACCGGATCGTTCGCGCCGACAGCGGAGAGGTGCGTTGGTTGACCGCCAAGGGGCGCGGCTTCTTCGACACGAGCGGGCGCTGCACCCGCGCGCTCGGCAGCCTGATCGACGTCACCCGCCGAAAGGTCGACGGCGAGCAATTGAAGGAAAGCGAGCGGCGTTTTCGCGCGCTGTCGGACAGCCTGCCGGCGCTGGTGTGGATGTCGGACGAGCACGGTCGCCTCGTCTTCGTCAATCGCGGGTTCGAGACGATGCTGGGTATCGCACCCGAACGCATGCTCCGCGAGGGCTGGGCGGCTGTCTTGACCGAGGCCGACGCACGCGCACTCGATGCCGCGCGCCCGCTCTTTCTCGAGCAGCGCAAGTCGCTCGGCCGTGACTATCCCGTACGCACCGCGGGGGGTGAGACGCGCTGGATCCATGTCGAGGTCCGCCCACACCTCGTCGGCGACGCGTTCCTGGGCCATGTCGGCTGCGCGATCGACGTGACCGACGCGCATCTGGCCGGCGAGGCGCTGGAGGCGCGGATCGCTGACCGAACCGCCGAATTGCGCGAGCAGATCGGTGAGCGCGAGCGCGTTGAGGAGACGTTGCACCAGCTACAGCGGCTGGAGGCGGTGGGGCAGTTGACCTCGGGCGTTGCGCATGATTTCAACAATCTGCTGACGGTCGTGCTCGGCAACGTCGACGTGATTGCGCGTACCGTCCGGAGCGCCGGCCTCGACGAGCGCACGCTGCAGCGGCTCGATCACGTCCGCACCGCCGCGCAGCGCGGCGCGACGCTGACCGCGCAGCTGCTCGCCTTCTCGCGCCGCCAGCACCTTGAGACGAAGACGGTTGATCTCAACACCACCGTGTCGGGGATGAGCGCGCTGATGCAGAGCACGCTCGGCCGCGCGATCGCGATTGAGACGACGCCGGCCCACGGATTGTGGCCCGCGCTGGTTGATCCGACGCAGATCGAACTCATCATCCTTAACCTCGCGATCAACGCGCGCGACGCGATGCCCGACGGCGGCACGCTGACCGTCGCGACGGCCAACGTGTCGCGCGGGGCGCCCGAGCGGCCGGAGGAACCTCCGGCGGGGGACTACGTCGCCGTGTCGGTGACCGACACCGGTACCGGCATGAGCGAGGAGGTGTTGGCGCGCGCGTTCGAGCCGTTCTTTACCACCAAGGAAGTCGGCAAGGGATCGGGCCTGGGTCTCGCGCAGGTGTTCGGCTTTGCCAAGCAATCGGGCGGCGGCGTACGGATCGACACCGCGGTCGAGCGCGGAACGACGGTCAGCGTGTTCCTGCCGCGAGGGACCGCGATTACGGCCGCACCGAAGCTGGCGACGACCGGGCTGCTCGACGTGTCGGGTCGTACGATCCTGGTTCTGGACGACGAGGATGCGGTGCGCGGCGTCACCGCCGACACGCTGCGCGACGCCGGCTGCCGCGTGATCGAGGCAGCGGACGGGCAGGGCGCGCTCGACGCGATGGAAGAGATTGGGCGCGTCGACGCAGTGGTCGCCGATTTCGCGATGCCGCGGATGAACGGCGCGCAGTTCCGAACGCTGGCACAGCAACGCTGGCCGGGGCTGCCCGTTCTGTTCGTTACCGGTTACGCCGATGCGGACGCGATCCGCGACGTGCCGGACGAGCGCGTGATCCGCAAACCGTTCACGCGCGACGACCTGATCGCACGACTGTACGCCATCTGCGCTTAGGCAGAGCCGCCCGGCGGCACGTCAGGCAGCCGCTGCCAACGCTCTTCCCCGGATCATGTCGGCGGCCTTTTCCGCGATCATGATCGTTGGTGCATTGGTGTTCGATCCGACGAGCGTCGGCATGACCGAGGCGTCGACGACGCGCAGCCGATCGATCCCGAGCACGCGCAAGGTGCCGTCGACTACCGCGCCCGCGTCACCGTCCGCCCCCATCCTGCACGTGCCGACCGGGTGGTAGATTGTCTCTGCGGTGGCGCGGACCCAGGCGTCGATTTCCTCGTCGCTGCGCACCTGCGGACCTGGATAGATTTCGTCGACGCGGTAAGGGTCGAGCGCGTGCTGGCTCGCCACGTCGCGCCCGATCTTGACGCATTCGCGCAGCACGCGGCGATCTTCGGGTGAGGCGAGATAGTTGGCGAAGATCAGCGGGTCGGCGGTCGGATCGGCCGAGCCGAGCGCGATGCGTCCGCGGCTCTCGGGGCGCAATTGGCACAGGTGGAGCGAGAAGCCGTCCTCCTTCACCTGCGTGCGTCCGTGGTCGCGCATGATCGCCAGCACGCCGTGGATCTGCACATCGGGCCGCTCAAGCCCCTCGCGTGAGCGCAGGAACGCGCCCGATTCGAGGAACTGCTGCCGCCCCAATCCCTGTCCGCGCAGCGCGTAGTTCACGCCGGTCTTGAGCATCGATAGCCCGCGGGTCGCCGAATAGCCGGTGACGATTCCGCGCGTCGTCCAGTTCATGATGACGTCCAGGTGATCCTGCATGTTCTGACCGACGCCCGGCAGGTCGTGGACCGGCGTCACACCCACGTCGCGCAGGTCCGCGGCGTTGCCAATGCCGGACAGTTGCAGGATGTGCGGCGACTGCACGGCACCCGCGGCGAGCAGCAATTCGCCCACTACCTCGACCAGCGCGCGTTCACGCCCGCGCAGGTATTCGACCGCCACCGCACGCCCGCGCTCGACCACGATCCGCGACGTGCGCGCGTCGGTGATGACGGTCAGGTTGGGACGCGACAAGGCGGGGCGCAGATAGGCCGCGGCAGCGGACCAGCGCTGCCCGTTGCTGATCGTCAGGTCGTAGCGGCCGAAGCCTTCCTGCTCGGCGCCGTTGAAGTCGTCGGTGACGGGGTAACCCGCCTGGCGTCCCGCCTCGACCAGCGCGTCGTGGAACGGGCTGTCGCTCTCGCCCGCCGACACGTGCAAAGGGCCTGCGTCGCCGTGCAGGCCGCCGCTCTCGCCACCATGATGCCCCTCCAGCCGACGGAAATAGGGCAGCACGTCGTCCCAGCTCCAGCCGGACATCCCCATTTGTCGCCAGTCGTCATAGTCGCGCGGGTGTCCGCGGGTGTATATCATGCCGTTGATCGACGACGATCCGCCGAGCCCGCGTCCGCGCGGCCACCACAAACGGCGGTTGTTCAGGTGCGGCTCCGGCTCGGTCCAGAAGCCCCAATTGTGCTTGCCCTTGGCCTTGATCAGGTTGCCGACGCCGGCGGGCATCCGCACCAGCATCTCCTTGTTGGTGCCGCCGGCCTCGATCAGACAGACGCTCGCCGCCGGGTCCTCGCTCAAGCGCGCGGCGAGCGTGCAGCCGGCCGAGCCGCCGCCGACGATGACGTAATCGTATCCGGGCATCACTTCTTCTCCTCATCCGGCGAGATCGCGTGTGCATCCAACCTCAGGGTACCAGCACCATCTTTCCCACGACGCGGCTGTCGCGCATCGCTTCGAACGCTTCGCGCCAGTCGGCTAGCGGCAGCGCGCGCTCGATCCGGGGCGTGATCCGTCCCGCCTCCGCCAGCTGCCAGATCGCATCCAGGTTCTCGCGTCCGCGCGCCGGAAAACGCCGGCCGTACTCGCCCGCGCGAACGCCGATGACCGAAAATCCCTTGATCAGCGGCATGTTGGTGGAAACGTCCGCGATCCGCCCGGAGGTGAAGCCGACCACCAACAGCCGTCCGCCAAACGCAATACAGCGCACGGATTCGTCGAACACGTCGCCGCCGACCGGATCGACGATCACGTCCGCGCCGCCGCCGGCGATCTCCTTCACCCGCTCGCGAAAGTCCGGCACCGGCAGCGTGATCGTTCCCGGCTGCTCGCGCGCCAATACACCAAGCTTTGCTGGGTCGCGCCCGGTGGCGATCACGCGGGCACCCAGCGCGCGGGCGAGGTCGACCGTGGCCCAGCCGACGCCGCCGGTCGCACCGTGTACCAGCACCCACTCGCCGGCCTCGACTCGCGCTAGCCGGACCAGCGCGACATAGGCGGTCAGGTAAGCCGCACCGACGCAGGCGGCCTGCTCAAACGACAGGTGCGCGGGCTTGCGCCTGACCGCGCCCGCGTCGACGGCGACCAGCTCGGCGAATGCGCCCAGCCGCGTGCCCGCGACCACCACCTCGCCTGGCGTGAAGCCGTCGCCGGCGACGACCTCACCCGCCACCTCCATGCCCGGCACGAACGGCAGTTCAGGCTTGAGCTGATAGTCGCCGCGCGTCATCAGCAGGTCGGGGTAGTTGAGCGCGGCGGCGCGGACGCGGATCAGGACTTGTCCGGTGCGCGGCTCGGGCGCGGGCACCTCCTCGAGCGACACGCCCGATAGGTCAGGCGTCAGCGTGGAGACGCGCAGCGCCTTCACGGCACCGGCGCCCGCGCGATCATGATGTCGAGCAGGTCGTCGAACAGCGTCGCAATGTTCAAGTGCGGCGCATGTACCTTGCTCAATCCCAGCGTGATCAGGCCGTAGGCGCGGATTTCCGCCTCCGCGCGCGTGAACCCGGCCGCGGTCAGGCAGCGCGAGAGGAAGTCGAGCATCAGCGTGTCGTGTCGCTCGACCGCTGCGCGTGCGCGCGGATCGCTTTCCGCCCAGGCACGCATCGCGATGGCCAGCCGCGACGATCCGCGGCGACGCACCGTCTGGCCGAGCAGGCGAATGCGCGCGATCGGATCGGGCGTTGCGCGTTCCAGCGCGCCGATCAGGTCGCTGACCTGATCCTCCGCGAAATAGTGCGCGAGCTTGCCCTGGTAATCGTCGAAGTCGCGGAAGTGATGGTAGAAGCTGCCGGTCGATACGCGCAGCTCCTCCGCGAGTGGGCGAAGTTTGAGCGCGCGCAGCCCTCCGCGCCGAAGCAGCGACTGACCCGCCTCCAGCCACGCCGCGGGCGTCAGATCGGGCGAGCGGGCGGGGGCCGCTTCCTTCACCGCATTGCCTGTCGCCATATCCGCGTCGCTTGACATGCCTGCTACCATAACGAAGGTTATGCGAGATCGGCGAAGCGGTAAAGCGCCGCCTGCGCTTGTCTGGCGAGAGAGGAACGACGATGGCCGAGGCTTACATCATCGACGCGGTTCGCACCCCGCGCGGAATTGGCAAGCAAGGGAAAGGAGCGCTCGCGCACCTGCATCCGCAGCACCTCGCCGCCACGGTGCTTAAGGCAATAGCGGAGCGCAACGCGATCGACACGGCGGAGGTGGACGACATCATCTGGTCGACCTCGACGCAGCGCGGGCACCAAGGCGGTGACCTTGGCCGGATGGCGGCGCTGGATGCAGGGTACGACGTGAAGGCGTCGGGCACGACGCTCGATCGCTTTTGCGGCGGCGGCATCACCGCGGTGAACTTCGCCGCCGCGCAGATCATGAGCGGCATGGAGGACCTCGTCATCGCGGGCGGTACCGAGATGATGAGCCTGACCGCGGCGATGATGCAGGAGGACATGGCGTCGGGCAAGCCGATGCTCGGGATGGGATCGGGCAACGAGCGTCTGAACCTCAGCCACCCGCAGTCGCATCAGGGCGTGTGCGGCGACGCGATCGCGAGCATGGAGGGGATCGACCGTGAGGCGCTCGACGCGCTGGGGCTCGAGTCGCAACGGCGCGCCAAGGTCGCGATCGACGAGGGGCGCTTCGATCGCTCGATCGTGCCGGTGACCGACGACGACGGCAATGTGATACTCGACCACGACGAATATCCGCGTCCGCAGACGACGGCGGAAGGGCTGGCAGCGCTCAAGCCCTCGTTCGCCGCAATGGCGGACATGCCCTATAACAAGGACGGCGACACTTTCCGCAAGCAGATCAACCGGCGCTACCCCGACCTCGACATCCGGCATTTCCATCATGCCGGTAACTCCTCTGGCGTGGTCGACGGCGCGGCGGCGGTGCTGCTGGCGTCGAAGGATTATGCCGAAAAGCACGGTCTCAAACCCCGCGCGCGGATCGTCGCAATGGCGAACGTCGGCGACGATCCGACGCTGATGCTCAACGCGCCGGTGCCCGCGGCGAAGAAGGTGCTGGCGAAGGCGGGGCTGACGAAGGACGACATCGACCTGTGGGAGATCAACGAGGCATTCGCGGTGGTGGCCGAGAAGTTCATCCGCGATCTCGCGCTCGATCGTGACAAGGTCAACGTCAACGGCGGCTCGATCGCGCTCGGCCACCCGATCGGCGCGACGGGCGCGATCCTGATCGGCACGATCGTCGACGAGCTGGAACGGCAGGAGAAGCGCTACGGCCTCGTCACCATGTGCGCGGCGGGCGGCATGGCGCCGGCGATCATCGTCGAGCGTGTGAGCAGCTGACTGCGCAGCTTTCATTTAGCTGACGCATCAGTTCAGCAACGGTTCGACACGCCGAGCCCATCACTGCACCGTCGCTGACCGGATCCGCCGGGCAGCATCCGTGGCGGGGCCGGCCGGTCGGCTGGCGTGTGGGAGTGCGTAGCAAGATGATCAGGTCGTTGGTTGCCGGGCTGCTCGCGGCGGCGGCGGGGATCGTGCCGGGTGTGGCGAGTGCGCAGGACGGGTCGGTGCGCGACATGATGCGCGCGCGCATGCAGGCGCGGGTCGAGGCGCAGGGTCGTCCCGAGCGACCGACGGGAGCGGAGCGGAGTGGCGATCGCGGCGGCTGGCAGCGACCCGATCGGCCTGAGGGGGCCGCCCGCGGCGAGTGGCGTCGCGACGATCGCGGTCCGCGCGCCGATGGCGGACCACGTCCCGACCGCGGCGGCGAACGCGCAGTGGTGCCGGCCCCGACCCGCGACTGGAACCGCGACGCGCGCGATGGGGCGCAGCGGCCCGACCGCGGGCAGGGTTGGTCGCGCGGCGACCGCGGCGATGCCCCGGGCCGTCCGCAGCTGGAGGATCGACGTTTCGAGGATCAGCGCGGCGATAGGCTTGGACCCGACGCGCGCAGGCCGAACGGTGACTGGCGCGGTCGCGATGACACCCAGCGAGGGTGGGGCGATCGCGGCCCGACCGGACGCGACTGGCGAGCAGGAACAGACTGGCGCGCGCGGAGCGACTGGAACGATCGTCGCGGCATCGCGGGGCGAGATGGTCGTGTGTCCGGCTGGGGCGGGGCGTCGTCGCGGGGTTGGGATCGCGGTTGGCGGCAGCAGCGTCGCTATGACTGGTCAGGCTATCGCAGTTCCAATCGCGGCGCCTATCGCCTGCCGCGCTACTACGCGCCCTATGGGTGGAACCGCGGTTACCAGCGGTTCGGCATTGGTGCGCGGCTCTCGCCCGTGCTGTTCGCGCAGAGCTACTGGATTGACGATCCGTTCGCCTACCGCCTGCCCGAACCCTACGGGCCGTACCGCTGGGTACGCTATTACAACGATGCGGTGCTGGTGGACGTCTACACCGGGGAGGTGGTCGACACGATCTACGACATCTTCTGGTAAGGCAGCGAGCCGGCGGGTGAGGCTTGCCTCACCCGCCGCGGCTTGCGAGGGATGACGGCATGGCCACGACGAGCGTACCCCCAGGTCACCCATCCGCTGCCCGCGCCAACATCGGCGCGCAGGTCGCCGTGCGGCTCGACGCCGATCCGCGCATGACGCGGCTGCCGAGCGAGACGATTCAGGCCTATCGCTGCCTCGACTTTCTCGACGACGCGACGTGCGATCACCTCGTCGCGCTGATCGAGCGGCAGCGGCGACCGTCGACGCTGCTGTCCGACACCGGGCGAAACGCGAACCGAACCAGCGACAGCTGCGACATGGACCGCGACGCGCCCGACATCCGCGCGGTCGACGAACTGATCGCCGGCGCGCTCGGGCTCGATCCGGCGCACGGTGAGACGATGCAGGGACAGCGCTACGCCCCTGGTCAGCATTTCCGCATCCATCACGATTACTTCCACGAGGGCGAGAGCTACTGGCCGCGAATGCAGGCGAGCGGCGGGCAGCGCACCTGGACCGCGATGATCTACCTGAACGAGGTGGAGGAGGGCGGGGCGACCTGGTTCCCGCAGGGCGGCGTCCGCGCGGTACCCCGGCGCGGCATGCTGCTTGCGTGGAACAACATGGAAGCGGACGGTCGCCCCAATACGCGCACGCTGCACGAGGGCATGCCGGTGGTGGAGGGCGTCAAGTACATCGTCACCAAGTGGTTTCGCGAGCACCCCTGGGTCATGCGGCAGGCGTGATCGCCGCGTACCAACCCGGCCGCGGCGGGACACGTGACCGGAACCTCCATCTCCGCTAACTATCGGTGATGCGGAACGTTCTGGACATCGATCGCTCGATCCTCGGGCAGGCATGGCGCTGGCGCGCGCTCGCCGATGATCAGCGCGCGGGCTTCAAACCTGACGATCTCGTCACGCAGATCCTGCTGTCGCGCGGGGCCACGCGTGAGGCGCTCGACGACCACCGCACGCCCTCGATCCGCAGCTTCATGCCCGACCCGTCGATCTTCCGCGACATGGACAAGGGCGCCGCGCGCCTCGCAGACGCGGTCGAGGCGGGGGAGAAGATCGCGATCTTCGGCGATTACGACGTCGACGGCGCGACCTCCTCGGCGCTGCTTGTCTTGCTGTTGCGCGCGCTCAAGCGTGACGCGCGTGTCTACATTCCGGATCGCCTGACCGAGGGCTACGGCCCCAACGCGGTAGCGATGCAACTGCTGGCGGCGGAGGGCGCGACGCTGATCGTCACGGTCGATTGCGGCGCACAGGCGTTCGAGGCGCTGGCCGACGTGCCGGTCGACGTGCTGGTCGTCGACCATCACAAATGCGCGAGCGAACTGCCGCGCGCACACGCGGTGGTGAACCCCAATCGCCTCGACGAGACCGACGGCGCCGCGCACGGCCATCTCGCCGCAGTCGGGGTCTGCTTCCTGCTCGCCGCCGCGACGGTACGCGTGCTGCGGACCCGAGGTTATTTCACGGATCGCGCCGAGCCCAAGCTGCTCGACCTGCTCGATCTCGTCGCGCTGGGTACCGTTGCCGATGTTGCGCAGCTGCGCGGGTTGAACCGCGCGTTCGTGGCGCAGGGATTGAAGGTCATGGCGGCGCGGCGCAATCCGGGCATCGCGGCGCTGATCGAGGCATCGCGGCTGACGCGTGCGCCGACTGCAACCGACCTCGGCTTCGCGCTCGGGCCGCGGATCAACGCGGGTGGGCGCGTCGGGCTAGCCGATCTGGGCGTGCGGCTGCTCACCACGCAGGATGCCGGCGAGGCGCGCGCGATCGCGGCGGAGCTAGACCGCTTCAACGAGGAGCGCCGCGCGATTGAGGCGATCGTGCAGGAAGGCGCGGAGGCGAATATCGTCGCCGACCGCGGGGTGGTGGTGGTTGCGGGGCAGGGCTGGCATCCGGGCGTCATCGGCATCGTAGCGGGACGGCTGAAGGAAAAGCTCGGCCGCCCCGCGATCGTCATCGCGCTGGACGAGCATGGCGTCGGCAAGGGATCGGGACGATCTATCACGGGCGTCGACCTGGGCGCCGCGATCCTGGCGGCGAAGGGACACGGACTGCTTGTCGCAGGCGGCGGACACGCGATGGCGGCGGGGCTGACGGTCGCTGCCGACCGGATCGACGCGCTCGCGGACTTTCTCGACGAACGGCTGTCGGCTGCGGTCGCGCAGGCGACGGCGAACCGCGCGCTGCTGGTTGATACGGTGCTCGCCCCCGGCGGCGTCACGCCGGATCTGGTGCAGGCACTGGAGGCGGGTGGACCTTACGGCACCGGCTGGCCTTCACCGCGCGTCGCGGTCGGTCCGGTGCGTATGATCAAGGTCGACGTTGTCGGCAACGGCCACGTCCGCGCGATCGTCGCGGGCGACGACGGGCGCAGCATCAAGGCAATGGCGTTCCGTGCCGCCGACACGCCGCTCGGGCTGGCATTGCTCGCGGCCGGCCCGACCCGGCGGCTCTGGCTAGCGGGGCGCGCCAAGCTCGACGATTGGGGCAGCCGCGCCGCGGCCGAGCTGCACCTCGACGATGCCGCCTGGGCGAACTGATTATCGTGGCGATGCGCGTACAAGAGGCTTGACCCACCGCCGCTTTTGCCGCAATGCGCCGCCTCGCCTCACGGCCCCTTCGTCTAGCGGTTAGGACGCGGCCCTTTCACGGCTGAAGCACGGGTTCGATTCCCGTAGGGGTCACCAACTGCGTAAACGCGGCGTGGTGCATGCGTGCTGTCCAAATCGTCGTGGCAAAGACGAGCGGGAAGAAAACGCTCGGACATCACCTTTTTAGTACGCCGCCTTATTGGCTAACACGGTCGTGTTCGGCGCTGGTTGATCGCATACAAGCGCCGAAACACAGCGGCCGCACTCGTCGGCGCGGCCGCTCTCGTTCAGCGCTTCAGGCGAGCCTTGCGCGCGGCGTAGCGGGCGTCGCGTGCCGCCTTCATCTCGGCCTCGGTCGGGACCTTGCGCATCTTCTGCTTGGCCTCCTCGGCCAGGCGCGCTTCCTCTGCGGCTGCTTCGCGGGCGGCCTTCTTCTCGGCCGCCGCCTGCTCGCGCGCGGCCTTCTTCTCAGCGCTGACGCGAGCCTGCTCCGCCGCGCGTGCCTCCGCGATCTTGCGCTGTTCGGCCAGCACCGCCTCGTCGACCGGCGGTTTCGCGCGCAGCTTCTCGATCGCGGCTTGCTTGGCCTTGGCGGCGAGCGCGGCGCGCTCCTGAAAACCCTGTTCCTTGAACGCAGCCATGAAGGTCGATGAATTCCTGATTGTTGGTGGGTGGGCCAAGAACGCGCAAAGGCGCGTTGCCGATGCGTGATATAGCGCAAGGAAGCGTTTTTGGCAAAAGATTGCGGTTCGATCGCGGCTGAACAGTCGCCAAGCGCCGCGACCGGCGGTAACCCGCACTCGAGATTTCACGTCGGATGCGGGCAGGTATCATGGTTCCCAGAGAGTTGATCGGCACCGCGCGCGTGCCCGGCGGAGAGGATCTGCGGCTGTTCCGGCGCGGCGCCGATTTCATGATCGTGCTTGATCGCAACGAACTGATGAACAGCCGGATGAGCGGGTCGGAGGAAGCGCTCGCCACCATGACGATTGAGCGGCTGGGCGGTCGCCCTGCGCCGCGGCTGCTGATCGGCGGGTACGGCATGGGCTTTACCCTGCGCGCCGCGCTGGCGGTGCTGCCCAGTGACGCGCGCGTGACCGTGGCGGAGCTGGTGCCGGAGATCATCGCTTGGGCGCAAGGGCCGATGGCAGCCCTGACCGCCGGCTGCCTCGATGATCCGCGCGTCGGCGTCGTGCAGATCGACGTGGCGGACATGATTGCCGAAGGGCCGGGCGAGTATGACGCCATCCTGCTCGACGTCGACAATGGACCCGACGGGCTGGTGCGCGCCGCCAACAACCGCCTCTACGCGATGCGTGGGCTACACCTGGCACGCGAGGCGCTACGCCCCGGCGGCGTGCTGGCGGTTTGGTCGGCGGCACCCGATGCGGCCTTCGCGCGGCGGCTGTCGTCGGCGGGCTTCGCGGTGGAGGAACGTACCGTGCGTGCGCGCAGCAACGGCAAGGGCGCGGTTCACACGATCTGGTTCGCGATCGCCAACTGATCGGGTCGGGTAGAGCTTAAGGCGCGCCGGTCTCGATAACGGTCACCTCTGCGTCGCGGCAGGCGCGCAAGAGTTCGGGATCGATCCGGTCGATCACCAGATAGTCGATGTGGTCGAGCCCGGCGATCCTGACCGGGGCAGGGCGGCCGATCTTGCTCGCGTCGGCAACCAGGATCACCTTGCGCGCGTGCGCGATGATCGTCTGCGACACGCGCACTTCTTCCACGTCAAAGTCGAGCAGCGTTCCATCCCGGTCGATCGCGGAAGCGCCGATCACCGCGTGGTCGACGCGAAAGCCGCGGATGAAGTCCATCGCCAGCGCGCCGACCACCGCTCGGTCGCTGGCCCGCACGCGCCCGCCCGCGGCGATTACTTCGACACCGTCGCGACCCGCCAGGATGTCGACGACATTCAGATTGTTGGTGATAACCATCAGCTCGCGGTGACTGACCAGCGCGCGCGCCACCGCCTCGGTGGTGGTGCCAATGTTGACGAACAGGCTCGCGCCATCGGGCACCAGCCGCGCGGCGGCCGCACCGATCGCCGCCTTCGCCTCCGCCGCTACCGCCGCGCGCGTTGCGTGATCGAGGTTGCCGACGCCCGAGGTCACCACCGCGCCGCCGTGGACACGCGACAGCATCGCGCGCGCGGCGAGATCATTCAGATCCTTGCGGATCGTCTGCGGCGTAACGCCGAGCGCGGATGCTAGCGCGTCGACCGAGACGCTGCCGGTCTGGCGCGCGAGCTCGAGGATGCGGCGGTGACGATCGGCCGCGAGGTCGGCGGGCTGGCTCATCCCGCGGACAGATACGCGGTCAGCCGCGCCTCGGTGCCATCCGGCACGTGAAGGCCGAGCTTGCTGCGGCGATAGAGTACGTCCTCGGCGGTACGCGCCCATTCCTGTGCGACCAGATAGTCGACCTCTGCGCTCGTCAACCCACCGCCGAGATCCTCACCCAGACCGCCGTCGAGGATTCGGGACACCCGCGTCCCGTACGCGCGCGCCAGCCGTCGCAGCAGGGCAGGGGCAACGTCGGGATGATCCTGCGTCAGATGCGCGAGGAATCGTTCGAAATCGTCCATGTCGCCGCCGGGTAGCGTCGCGCCCGCGGTCCACGCAGCGCCAGCCTGCGCGAAGAACGGTGACAGCTCGGCCAGCGCGTGCTCGGCGAGCTTGCGATAGGTCGTGATCTTGCCGCCGAAGATACTCAGCATCGGCGCGCGGCCTTCGCCGGCGTCGAGGTCGAGCACGTAGTCCCGCGTCACCGCGGAGGCGCTGCCGGCCTGATCGTCGTAGAGCGGCCGGATACCGGCGTAGCTCCACGCCACGTCCGCGCGGGTCAGGGCGTGGGTGAAATAGCGGTTGGCGGTATCGAGCAGATAGTCGGTTTCGCTCTCGCTGATCTGCGCCTTCGCAGGTGCGCCTTCCCACGGTTCGTCGGTGGTGCCGATCAGCGTGTACTTACCTTCATAGGGAAGCGCGAAAACGATGCGGCGATCGGGGTTCTGCAGCATGAAGGCGTGGTCGCCATCGTACAATTTCGGCACGACGAGGTGGCTGCCCTTGACCAGCCGCACGCCGCGCTCACTGCGGTTCGCGCCCGTTCGCCCGATCACGTCGGCGACCCACGGGCCTGCCGCGTTGACCAGCGCGCGCGCGCGCACCGTCTCGCGCCCGCGCTCGCCCTCGATCGTCGCGGTCCATCCCGCGCCGTCGCGCCGCGCGTCGATGAGCGTCGTACGGGTGCGGATGGCGGCGCCATGCTCGGCCGCGTCGCGTGCGTTCAGTACCACCATGCGGCTGTCCTCGACCCAGCAGTCGGAATAGACGAACGCCTTGCCCTTCGCGTCCTTTAGTCCGTTGCCATAGACGGTCTCGCGCAGCTCAATCGTGTTGGTGCCCGGCAGCTCCTCTCGCCCGCCAAGGTGATCGTAGAGGAACAGGCCTAGCCGAACGATCCACGCGGGGCGCGGCGACTGCGTCTGCGGCAGCACGAAACGGAGCGGCCAGATGATGTGCGGCGCCATCCGCCACAGCCGCTCGCGCTCGATCAGCGCCTCGCGCACCAGCCGGAACTCGCCGTACTCCAGGTAGCGTAGACCACCGTGGATCAGCTTGGTCGAGGCGGAGGAGGTGTGGCTGGCGAGATCGTCCTGTTCGACCAGCAGCACCGAGAGGCCTCGCCCGGCCGCATCGCGCGCAATGCCGGCACCGTTGATGCCGCCGCCGACGATCAGCAGGTCGTAGGTAATAGGCTCAGCCATATCGCTCACTTTCGTTTACGCTTTCGTATGTAGTCAAAACGCGTCAAAACGAAAGTGTTGACGGAAGCACGTGGAGCGCGCGACTGCTGTGACCTGCGTAATTGAGAGGGTTAGCGATGGCGAAGACGCACATATTGGCGATCGATCAGGGCACGACCTCGACCCGCAGCATCGTCTTCGACGCGTCGGCGAAACGCGTCGCCAGCGCGCAGACCGAGTTCGCACAGCATTATCCCGCGCCTGGCTGGGTCGAGCACGATCCCGAGGACATCTGGCGCGACGTACTGGCGACCGCGCGTGAGGCGATCGCCGAGAGCGGCGTCGGCGCGGAGGCGATAGCCGGCATCGGCATCACCAACCAGCGCGAGACGACGCTGGTGTGGGACCGCGCCACCGGCAAGCCGATCCACAACGCCATCGTCTGGCAGGACCGCCGCACCGCCGACACCTGCGCGCGGCTCAAGGCCGAGGGCGCGGAAGGCGACGTGCGCGCGCGCACCGGGCTGCTGCTCGATCCGTATTTCTCGGGCACCAAGCTCGCCTGGATCCTCGACCACGTCGACGGCGCGCGCGCGCGGGCCGAGGCGGGGGAACTCGCCTTCGGTACGGTCGATTCGTTCCTGCTGTGGCGGCTGACCGGCGGCACGGTTCACGCGACCGACGTCACCAACGCGTCGCGCACCTTGCTGTGGAACATACGCGAGGGCTGCTGGGACGAGCAGATGTGCCGCCTGCTCGACGTGCCGATGGCGCTGCTGCCGCAGGTGCACGATAACGCCCACGTCTTCGGCCACACGGCAGACGGGCTGTTCGACGCGCCCATCCCGATCGCAGGGATCGCCGGCGACCAGCAGGCGGCGCTGTTCGGGCAGGCATGCTTCGCGCGCGGTATGGCAAAGTCGACCTACGGCACCGGATGCTTCATGCTGCTCAACACCGGCGCGGAGGCGATCGCGTCGGAAAACCGGCTGCTGACGACGCCGGCGTACCGGCTCGACGGCCGCACGACCTATGCGCTGGAGGGGTCGATCTTCGTCGCCGGCGCCGCGATCAAGTGGCTGCGGGACGGCATCGGCGTCATCACCCATGCCAGCCAGACCGACGATCTGGCGACGCAGGTGCCCGACAGCCACGGGGTCTATATGATTCCCGCCTTCGTGGGACTCGGCGCGCCGCACTGGGACCCGGACGCGCGCGCCGCGATCTTCGGGCTGACGCTCGGCGCGACGCAGGCGCATCTCGCGCGCGCGGCGCTGGAGGCAGTTGGTTATCAGACGATGGACCTGGTCGAGGCGATGGTCGCGGACGGCAGTGCTCGACCCGCGACGATGCGCGTCGACGGCGGGATGGCCGCCAATGACTGGCTGTGCGGTTTCCTCACCGACCTGCTCGAAGTGCCGGTCGAGCGTCCCGACGATCTCGAGACCACCGCGCGCGGCGCCGCCTTCCACGCCGGGCTGGCGACGGGCGTGTGGTCGGGGCTCGACGAACTCGAGCGTCTGTGGTCGCGCGAACATTGTTTCGAGCCGAAGATGACGGCCGAGGCGCGCGCGCCCCTGATCGCCGGCTGGCGCGACGCGCTCAGGCGAACGCTTGCTTAGTCGCTTGAGGAAAGCCTCGCCCCTTATGATCGCTTCACCGTGCGGCCGTCACGCCCGGCGAAGGAAACGAGTTGCCAACCAGCGCCTTGCCGGCTCGTCGAACAATTTGAGGCAAGCGAACGCGAGGATCACCGCCGTGATCACCAGACCAGCGCCGACCAGCGCAGATAGTATCGGCGACGGCTTCGTGTCCGCAACCCAGGCCGTGTAGATGTAGATAAGCGGATAGTGGGTGATGTAGAGCGGAAAGGAGAGGTTGCCGAAGAAGCGCGCCACTCGCAGCGACGTGCCCTCCGCTCCACCGTCGCCTGCGCCAATCGCCACGATTAGCGGGAACAGGAGGATAACGCAGACGGCGTCGTACAATCCGTTCAGCCATAGATTATCGTGCCCGCCGAAACGCGGCAGGCTAACGGCCGTAATCAGGATCGCGCTGCTGATCGCGAACGCGTGCCGCATACTGATCCGCGCTCCCAGCCGCAGCATCAATACGCCGGCGAAGAAAGGGAACAGGACACGCGTCAGCCCAATCCGAATACCGTTCGCGTCGAGCGCCCACCCACCGATGAAATCACCGCGCACGCTAAAGACGGCTAGGTAGATGGCCGCGCAAGCAAACAGCGCAACGAACATCGCCAATGCGCGGTTGGATAGCTTGCGAAAGGCGACGGCGTAGAGAACATTCGCGATGTATTCGTAGAAGAGCGACCATTGCGGCCCGTTCAACGGATAGATTTCATCCCACCCGCGAATATCGGCGCTTTTCGGCAGCGGGATCATCACGAAACCGAGCAGCATGACGCCGATCACCTGCGCTACCGATACGTCAGGCATCTTTGGAAACACAGGAGAAGTCTGAAACGTAAATAATAGTGCTCCCAAGATGCTTCCGACGATCACCATCGGTTGCAAGCGGATCAGTCGGCGCTTTAGAAATCCGGCGAGGTCCATACCGCCCCAGCGATCGTCATAGGCGTAGGCGATGACAAAGCCTGAAAGCAGGAAGAAGAAATCAACCGCGAGGTAGCCGTGGTTGATGATCTGTATCTGCGGATCACCGTTCGTGAACGTCTCGAAGACGTGAAAGAGCACCACCATGACCGATGCGACCCCTCGCAGGCCATCGAGGGAGACGTAATGGCGCTTCGTCGGTGAGACGGCGTTGGTCGATGTGGCAGCTTGGATCGCAGTCATGTTCGACTTGTGAATGCGGAAGGCGGCTTAGGCAACGTAGCTCGGTGAACGGTTCGGCTCGCATGTGAAAACGCGGGCTACGCAAGCGCCGCTTGCCCGATCGGCCGTGTGCCAACCGCCAACAAAAAGGGCGGCCCGTTGCCGGACCGCCCCCATGTACAACCGGGAAGGTTGAACCTTAGCGCTTCGAGAACTGGAAGCTGCGGCGTGCCTTGGCACGGCCGTACTTCTTGCGCTCGACGACGCGCGGGTCGCGCGTCAGGAAGCCTGCGGCCTTGACCGGCGAGCGCAGGATCGGCTCGTACTTGGTCAGCGCCTGGCTGATGCCGTGCTTGACCGCGCCGGCCTGACCCGACAGGCCGCCGCCCTTGACAGTGCAGATCACGTCATACTGGCCCTCGCGCTCGGTAATGCCGAACACCTGATTGATGACGAGGCGCAGCGTCGGACGCGCAAAATAGGTTTCCTGATCGCGACCGTTGATCGTGATCTTGCCCGAACCCGGCTTCAGCCAGACGCGAGCGACCGCGTCCTTGCGGCGACCGGTGGCGTAGGCGCGGCCGTACTTGTCGAGTTCCTGCGCACGCAGCGGAGCGCGCTGTACCGGCTCGTCGATTTGACCGGCCATGTAAGCGTCGGCCTGGTTATCGGACGCGTCCTTCGCAGCGGTCGACTGCTGCTGCAGCGCGGCGCCGAGATCGGAAAGGGACTGGCGATTGTCGGACATTATGCGCCCACCTTGTTCTTGCGGCTCATGCCGGCGATGTCGAGAACCTCGGGGTTCTGGGCTTCGTGCGGATGCTCGGCGCCCTTGAAGATGCGCAGGTGGCGCATCTGCTCACGACCCAGCGGGCCGCGCGGGATCATGCGCTCGACGGCCTTTTCCAGCACGCGCTCGGGGAAGCGACCTTCCAGCACCTTGGCCGCGGTCACGCCCTTGATGCCGCCGGCGTATCCGGTGTGCTTGTAATAGACCTTCTTCTCCGCCTTGTTCGACGTGAAGCGGATCTTGTCCGCGTTGATGACGATGACATTGTCACCGCAATCGACGTGGGGGGTGAAGCTCGTCTTGTGCTTGCCGCGCAGCACGTTGGCGATCACCACCGCCGCGCGACCGACCACCAGGCCCTCCGCATCGACGATGTGCCACTTCTTCTCCACCTCGTGCGGCTTGGCCGACTTGGTGGTCTTCATCAGCGCCTTCATGGGCCTAGTGACCTTTATCAACGAAAAGAAAAGCGACGCGGCGAGGGTGCCCGCGCGTCGTTGCCGGCCAATTGCCGCCGTACGCCCGGCAAGTCAAGGTTTGCGCCACTTTGCTGACGGGTAACGGAATACCTGACTACCCCGCGGTGCGTCGCGGCGTGCTGATCCCGTGCGCGGCAACCACGCTGGCGATCAGCAGCAGGGCGGCATTCGCCTGGTGCGCCACCGCGATCACGATCTCCACGCCCGACAGCAACGTCGCGATGCCGAGCGTGATCTGCAGCACGACGAGCGCGGCAACGGCGATTGCCGCACGCGGGTGACCGGCCGCCCGTGTGCGCCACGCCAGCCACAGCAGGCCGCCCGCCGCGGCAAAGGCCAGCCAGCGGTGGATGAACTGCACGACGATCGGATTGTCGACGAGGTTGGCAGCGCCGGGGCTGAGCATGGGCACGCCCGCGGGGAACAGTGTGTCGCCCATCAGCGGCCAGCTCGCAAAGGCGTAGCCTGCGTCGAGTCCGGCGGTGAACGCACCATAAGTAATCTGCGTGAACAGCAGCAGCAGCGCGGCGGCGGCCCCGAGCGCAAGGTGAGCGGGACGCTCCAGCGGGGAGGCGGCGAGCGAGCGCAGGTCGCGCGCGGTCCAGACGATCCCGGCCAGGATGGTCAGCGCGGTGACGAGGTGCACCGCCAGGCGCACGTGGCTGACATCGGTTCGCACCGACAGGCCCGAGGCGACCATCCACCAGCCGATTGCACCCTGCAGCCCGCCGAGCGCGAGCAGGGCGGTAAGCCGCCAGCCATAGCCAACTGGGATGCGTCGGCGCAGCGCGAACCAGATCAGCGGCAGCGCGAACGCCATCCCGATTACGCGCCCAAGCACGCGGTGGAGATACTCCCAGAAAAAGATTGCCTTGAACCCGTCGAGCGTCATGCCGCGATTGAGCTGCTGATACTCTGGAATACGCTGGTAATTCGCAAACTCGGCCTGCCACTGCGCGGTGGTGAGCGGAGGAATGATCCCGCTGACCGGCTTCCACTCGGTGATCGACAGACCCGATTCGGTCAGCCGCGTGATGCCGCCGACAACCACCATCGCGACGATCAGCGCCGCCACCGCATATAGCCAGCGCGCGATCGCGAGCGGACGCGCGGTCGTCGAATATCCGGGGGTCGCCTGAAGCATCCGCCCTCTATACGCCGCCTGGATCGGGGCGTCGATGACGCGGCGATGAGACAAAATGTCCCATGTGATATTGTATCTCGGTCGAAGCTGGCCTAGATGTCGGTGCGATGGCGCAGCGCACCACCTCGACCGACACGACGGCGCCGGGTAGTCGGCTCGACCGTTGGGCGATCTGGCTGTCCGCGGCCTGTCTGGCGCATTGTGTCGCGACCACGGTTCTGGTCGCGGTCCTGTCGACGGCGGGAGGGCTGCTCGGCAATCCGCTCATCCACGAGGTCGGCCTCGTGCTCGCGATCCTGATCGGTGCGGTCGCGTTCGGAAAAGGAGTCGTGGCGCACGGTCGACCGCTGCCGCTGCTGCTCGGCGGGGCCGGGCTGACGATGATGGCCGCGGCGGTGACCGTGCCGCACGGCGCGCATCATCTCGCCGAAAGCGCGCTGACGATCGCCGGCGTGGTGGTGCTCGCAACCGGACACGCGCTCAACCGGCATCGCCACGCCTGAGCGCTGCGCCGTCTACGGTCGCTTGCCGCATCGTCGCGATCTTCCTATCTCGATCGGCATGGCGGGGCACGATCATCTTGAGAGCGGCAGTGAGGAACTGACCCGCGCGGCGCAGGCGCAACTGGAGCAATCGGGCGAGCAGTGGACCAAGATGCGCGAGAGCGTGTTCACCGCGCTCGCCGGGTTCAGCCGGCCTGCCTCCGCCTATGACATCGCCGAGGCGGTCTCGCTGGCGCAGGACCGCCGCGTCGCCGCGAACAGCGTGTATCGCATTCTCGATCTGTTCGTCGGCAATAACTTGGCGCGCCGGGTCGAGAGCGAGAATGCGTATGTCGCGAACACGCATCCTAATTGCCGTCACGACTGCATCTTCCTCGTTTGCGACGCGTGCGGCACTACCACTCACCTAGACAACGATAGCATCACCGCTGCCGTCCGCACGGCGGCGAGCGATGCCGGGTTCACGCCCGAACGCCCCGTGATCGAGGTTCGCGGACGCTGTGCCGCCTGCACGGCCGGGAGCAACTGACCGCTCCGGCGCGAGATGCTGCCTGGTAGATCGTTGCAATCGACACGACGCATCGGCTGGTCTATCCGGCCGTGATGGCCAATGTTCCCGTGACGCCGCTGCTCGACACCGTCCACTCGCCCGCCGACCTTCGCAAGCTCTCGCCGGAGCAATTGCCGCAGCTGGCAGACGAATTGCGGCAGGAGACGATCTCTGCCGTTGGCACGACTGGCGGGCATTTGGGCTCGGGACTCGGCGTGGTCGAGCTGACGACCGCGATCCACTACGTGTTCGACACGCCGCGCGACCGGCTGATCTGGGACGTCGGCCATCAATGCTATCCGCACAAGATTCTGACCGGGCGGCGTGACCGCATTCGCACGCTGCGTCAGGGCGGTGGTCTATCGGGCTTTACCAAGCGGAGCGAGAGCGAATACGACCCGTTTGGCGCGGCGCACTCCTCGACCTCGATCTCCGCCGCGCTCGGCTTCGCGATTGCCAACAAGCTCGCGGGCACGCCCGGCAAGGGCATTGCGGTGATCGGCGACGGCGCGATGAGCGCGGGCATGGCATACGAGGCGATGAACAACGCCGAAGCCGCGGGAAACCGGCTGGTCGTCATCCTGAATGACAACGACATGTCGATCGCGCCACCTGTCGGTGGGCTGTCCGCCTATCTGTCCCGCATGGTATCGAGCCGCGAGTTCCTGAGCTTGCGCGAGCTAATGAAGAAGGTCGCGCGCAAGCTGCCGCGCCCGTTCCACTCCGCCGCGCGCAAGACCGACGAATTCGCCCGCGGGATGACGATGGGCGGCACCTTGTTCGAGGAATTGGGCTTCTACTATGTCGGCCCGATCGACGGCCACAATCTCGAGCATCTGATCCCGGTGCTGGAAAACGTCCGCGACGCGGAGGAGGGCCCGATCCTCGTTCACGTCGTGACCAAGAAAGGCAAGGGCTATGCCCCCGCCGAGGCCGCGGCGGACAAGTACCACGGCGTGCAGAAGTTCGACGTCATCACGGGCGCTCAGGCAAAGGCACCCCCGGGACCGCCGCAATATCAGAACGTGTTTGGCGAGGCGCTGACCAAGGAAGCGGCGAACGATCCACGTATCTGCGCGATCACCGCGGCGATGCCGTCGGGCACCGGACTCGACAAGTTCGCGAACGCCTATCCCGATCGCTTCTTCGATGTCGGCATTGCCGAACAGCACGCGGTGACTTTCGCCGCCGGGCTCGCCGCGCAGGGCATGCGGCCGTTCGCGGCGATCTACTCGACCTTCCTGCAACGCGCCTACGATCAGGTCGTCCACGACGTGGCGATCCAGAACCTGCCGGTGCGCTTCGCGATCGACCGTGCTGGCCTCGTCGGCGCCGACGGCGCGACCCACGCGGGCAGCTTCGACGTGACATACCTGGCGACGCTGCCGAACTTCGTCGTCATGGCGGCGGCGGACGAGGCAGAGCTGGTTCACATGGTCCACACCTGCGTCGAGCACGATTCCGGCCCGATCGCGGTGCGCTATCCGCGCGGCAACGGCACCGGCGTCGCGCTGCCCGAGACGCCCGAATTGCTCGAGATCGGCAAGGGCCGGATCGTGCGCGAGGGCAAGAAGGTCGCGATCCTGTCGCTCGGTACCCGGCTGAGTGAGGCGATGCGCGCCGCCGACACGCTCGACGCGCGCGGGCTGTCGACCACGGTCGCCGACCTTCGCTTCGCCAAGCCGCTCGACAATGCGCTGATCCGGCGCCTGCTGACCAGCCACGAGGTCGCGGTGACGATCGAGGAGAATGCGGTCGGCGGCCTCGGCGCGCACGTGCTGACGATGGCCTCCGACGAGGGACTGACCGACGCAGGACTCAAAATCCGCACGATGCGCCTGCCCGACCTGTTCCAGGATCAGGACAAGCCCGAGGTGCAGTACGCGCAGGCCGGGCTCGACGCTGAGGCGATCGTCGACACGGTGTTGAAGGCGCTGCGCTACAACGAGGCTGGACACGGCGGGGCGGGTCAGGCGGCGAGCGCCTGATCGCTCAATCGTTCTGTTCCCCATGACCGGGTGGCAGAAAGTCGCGGCGTTGACCGCGCTCTACGTCGTCGGGCTGTTGTGGGTGAACTGGACGATGGTGCGCCGCGTCCGCCACGCGCAGGCGGTCAGAGCGGCGTGGACCGCGGAAGAGTTCGACGCGGTGTTCGCCGACTGTGACCCGCGCGTCGCGCCCGCGGTGCGCGCCGCGGTCGCGCCGCTCTACGGCGAGGGCGTGGTGCCGCGGCCTGAGGACACGCTCAAACGCTTCCTCAAGCTCGATAGCGGCGAGATCGAGGATCTGGCGAACGCGGTCGTTTACGGGCTCGCGCCCGATGCCCCAGAGGCGCGGGTGATCCCCGCGCTGCCCGACATCGCCGCGCTGACCCGCTACGTCGACGCGCGGCTCCGCGGCTAGCCGAGCGGCAGGCGATCGTCGCGGTCGCGCGGAAGCGAGAGGATCGCGCGCGCATCGCCGGGTGATCGCACTTCGCCATGTGGTCCGCCCGCGGCGGCCAGCACGCGGTCGAGCAGCTCCTGCCCCTCCGGCCAGTGTCCCAGGCCGCTCGCAGCATTGAGGTGGCCCTGCGGTCCCGCGTCGACGAAATGGCTGCCCCAATCGACCGCCAGACTGTGCGCGCGGTCAAGGTCGATCCAGGGATCGTCGCCCGACGCGACCACGATCGACGGGAACGGCAGCGGCTGCTTGGGCGCTGGCGCGAAGGGCGCGAGCTCGACCGCGACCTGCGGGCGATCGACATCGGCGGGGGCGACCAGCAGCGCGCCCGCGACCGGCCAGCCGTAAGGCTGCGGGCTCATCGTCGCCCACCAAGCGACCGCGATGCAGCCGAGCGAATGCGCAACGAGGATAACGGGCGCACGCGCTGACGAAACTGCCTGATCGAGCTTGGTCACCCACGTGTTGCGGTGCGGGCGTTCCCACATGCCGAGATCGACGCGCCTCGTGTCAGGGCGGCTCTTCTCCCACAAGCTCTGCCAGTGCGCGGAGCCGGAGCCGCCGAGACCGGGTACGGTGAGGATCGTCGGGGTCACTGCCAGGTCGGACATCGCGCGTGCCATGCGTCACCTCCTTGTTCGCCGGCGCGTCGGAAACGGCCGGCAGGGCGAGGCCGCGGCGCAGTCTAGGGGGTCGGCACCACCGCGGCCTCATCCAAACGGTATTATCTACTAAGTCGATGGACAATCGTGCGGTGCAGCATTTCGCATGAGACGACACGCGGCTGCGACGATGCGTTTTCGCAGGACATGCTGAAAACGCTGTCAGATCGAGATCGGGTCGCGGTAAGGCGCGGCGATGCCGAAACAACGCGCCGATCAGATGCTGGTGGACCGTGGTCTGGCCGAGTCGCGCGCGCGCGCGCAGGCGCTGATCATGGCAGGGCTGGTGTTCGCGGGCGATCGAAAGGTGGATAAGCCGGGGCAGGCGCTGGCCGATGACGCATTGCTCGACGTGCGTGGTCGCGATCACCCTTGGGTTTCGCGCGGCGGCGTGAAGCTGGCGCACGGGCTCGATCATTTCGGCTGGGACGTGGGCGACGCGATCGCGATCGACGTGGGCTCGTCGACCGGCGGCTTCACCGATGTGCTGCTGACCCGCGGTGCGGCCCGCGTCTACGCGGTCGACAGCGGCAGTAACCAGTTGGCGTGGAAGCTCAGGCAGGACCCGCGCGTAATCGTACACGAACAGACCAGCGCACGCATTCTGACCGACGCGCACGTGCCGGAGGCCGTCGACCTGGTCGTGTGCGACGCGAGCTTCATCGGGCTGGCCAAGGTGCTCGACGTGCCGCTCGGCTTCGTGCGTCGGGGCGGGCGCGTGCTCGCGCTCATAAAGCCGCAGTTCGAGGCCGGACGCGAAGAGGTGGGCAAGGGTGGCGTGGTGCGCGATCCAGCAGTGCACGCGCGCGTTTGCGATGAGGTGGCCAGTTGGTTCACCGCGCGTGGCTGGATGGTGCAGGGGATCACCGAAAGTCCGATCACCGGCCCGAACGGCAACGTCGAATTCCTGATCGCCGCCACGCGGCCTGCCGCAGCGCCGATCATTGATCCAACCCGGAACGGGGGTGCGTAATAGGTGGTTTACGCGCGCGCGCCGATCGTGCACCGGCGCCACGACCGAAAGGGGATTACATTGGGTTCGATCGCGTCCAGGGGCCAGTTGCGGATGTCCTTCGTGCGCTGGGCCGCGTTCGTGGTGCCGCTGGTGTTGCTGCTCGGCTTCCTGTCGGGACGCAGCGTGCCGTCGGGCAACCAGAACGCCTGGTACGTCGCGCTCGCCAAGCCGGCGTTCACGCCGCCGGGCTGGGTATTCCCCGTCGCCTGGACGCTTCTGTACATCCTGATCGGCTTCGCGCTGGCAATCGCGTTGTCCGCGCGCGGCGCACCGCTGCGTGTGGTCGGCGTGGTACTGTTTGTGGCGCAATTCGCGCTCAATCTTGCCTGGACGCCGCTGTTCTTCGGTGCGCACCGGATCGGTGCGGCGCTGCTGGTGATCGCGCTGATCTTCGCCTTGTCGCTGGCGACGACCTGGGTGTTCGCGCGGTTCAGACCCACCGCGGCGGCGCTGATGCTGCCGTACCTCGCCTGGCTCGCCTTCGCGGGCGTCCTCAACTGGCAGATCGTGCGGTTGAACCCCAATGCCGATACGGTTGTGCCGGCGGGTGGAACGTCCCAGATACTGCGCTGACATCTATCAACGAGAGCCACACGCGTCATGCAGACGGAAAACAAGATCTTCGGCGACCTCGCCAAACTGTTCAACGGTGCCGCCGGCACGCTGGCGGGCGTCGGGCGCGAGGCAGAAGCCGGCGCGCGTGACCGTATGCGTGAGTGGGTCGGCGGGCTCGACTTCGTCAGCCGCGACGAGTTCGAGGCGGTGAAGGCGATGGCGGCGGCGGCGCGCGACGAGAATGACGTGCTGCGCGCACGTCTCGACGCGCTGGAGGCGGCGAGCAAGCCGCAGAACGGCTGAGGCGACACCTGCTTCCTTATAACGCGCCCCTTTCCGTTTTTCGCGCCGATGTGCGATGACGTCGATGATGCTCGACGAAGCTGACCTGGAGCCCGAACGCGAGGCACCGCTCGAGATGCTCGAGTCGTACTTCCTCGCGCACGGCTGGACGTGTGAGCGTCACGACGAGGAAATCACCGCGACGATCAAGGGCAGCTGGACCGAGTACGAGCTGCGCGCGCTGTTCCGCGAGGAGGACGGCGTGCTCCAGTTCCTCGCCTTCCCCGACGTGAAAGTGACCGAGGATCGCCGCCCCGCAATCTGGGAAACGCTGGCGCTGGTCAACGAACAGCTCTGGCTCGGCCATTTCGAGCTCTGGTCGTCGAGCGGCATCCTGCTTTACCGGAACGCGACGCTGGTCGACTCGATCGACGACGAGCCGAGCCTGTCGCTGACCGCCGCCGAACTAATGATCGAGACTGCGATCGACGAGTGCGAGCGCTTCTATCCCGTATTTCAGTTCGTATTGTGGGGCGGCAAGACCCCGGCAGAGGCGATCGCCGCCGCGATGGTCGAAACGCACGGCGAGGCGTAAGCGCGATGCGATTGTGGATGATCGGCTGCGGCAACATGGCCGGCGCGATGCTGCGGCGCTGGATCGCGAGCGGCGTGGTGCTTGCCGAGGACGTTCACGTCGTCAATCGCGGCAACCGTGATCTGCCACTTGGCGTCGTGCAATCGCGCGATCTGCCCGACGCGGACACCCCCGATCTCGTCATTCTGGGCGTCAAGCCGCAGCAGCTGGACGAGGTCGCCGAGCGTTATGCCGCGCGCGTGAGCGCGGCGCCGGTGATCGTGTCGATGCTGGCGGGCGTTGATGCCGCCGCGCTCGGCAGCCGCTTCCCGGGACCCGAGCCAGTCGTCGTCATGCCCAACCTGCCGGTCGAGATCGGGCAGGGGGTGGTGGCGATCCACGCGCCCGACGCGAGCGAGGCCGCTCGTGCGCGGGTCGACGCGCTGATGGCACCGCTCGGGCTCGTTCGCTGGTTCGACGACGCGGCCGGGTTCGAGGCCGCCGGCGCGCTGTCGGGCACCGGGCCCGCTTTCCTGTTCCGCTTCATCGACGCGCTCGCCGCGGCGGGCGAGGCGATGGGCCTCGCGCCCGATGATGCCGCCGCGGTTGCCAAGGTCACCGCGTCGGGCGCCGCCGCGATGGCTGCCGCAAGCGAGCGCAGCCCGTCGGCGCTCGCCGACGCGGTCGCGAGTCCGGGCGGTATGACGCGCGAGGGATTGAACGTGCTCGACGATCAGAGCGCGCTCAACGCGCTGCTGACACGAACGCTCGAGGCAGCGATCCACCGTGGCCGTGAAATGGCGGCGGAGCGTCGCCGCAACTGACTCAGCGGCGCAGCGCCTCGACCCGCGGCATTTCCTCGGGCGGGATCAGCCCTTCGAGCACCGCCCAGAACCCCGTCACCGCGTTCATCCCCGCGCGCGAATAGGCCGCGGACAGCCGCTCGCGCAGCGCGTCGAACAACTGCGCCTCCAGCGCGGCACCGGCCTCGGTCAGGCGCAAAAGCCGCTGACGACGATCGCGTTCGCCCGGGCGCGTGTCCACCATGTCGCGCTCGATCAGTTCGTTGAGCACGCGGCCGAGCGACTGTTTGGTGATGTTGAGCAGCGCCAGCAATTCGCTGACCGGCATGTCGGGGCGCCGGGCGATGAAATACAGCGCGCGATGGTGCGCGCGACCCAGTCCCTGTTTCGCGAGGCCCCGGTCGATCGCGCGTGTAATATGGCTGTTCCCGAAGTAGAGCAGCTCCATGCCCCGACGCAGCTCGGGCTCCCGAAGAAACTGCGGCGACGCGATCTGGGAAGGGGCGGGCTGGGGTGGGGCAGTCATGTTGACCGGCTTTGCCATCGCCCATAACCGTCCGCAACCCGCTTTGCGGCGCATCAGACTGGAAGGACCATCGTGTTCGCGCTTGAACGTCACCCAACCCCCGTCTCGATCGAGGACCGTACAGCGCGCCTGGTGGACCCGGTATTCGGGCGCGTCTTCACCGATCACATGGCGGTGCTGCTCTACAACGAGGAGCGGGGCTGGCATGACGGGCGCATCGCCGCGCGCGCGCCGCTGACGATGGACCCGGCCTCGGCGGTGCTCCACTACGCGCAGGAAATCTTCGAAGGCATGAAGGCGTACCGGCAGGAGGACGACAGCGTGTCGCTGTTCCGTCCGCGCGCCAACGCCGAGCGGTTCCGCGCCTCCGCGCGCCGCATGGCGATGCCCGAGCTGCCCGACGAGCTGTTCCTCGAATCGATCCACCAGCTGGTGAAGACCGACCGCGACTGGATCCCGACCAGCGCCGAAGGATCGCTCTACCTCCGCCCATTCATGATCGCGTCGGAGGTGTTCCTGGGCGTGAAGCCCGCGGCGCAGTACATCTACATGGTGCTCGCCTCGTCGGTAGGCGCTTACTGGAAGGGCGGCGCGCGCGCGGTGTCGCTGTGGGTCAGCCACGATTACACGCGCGCGGGCGCGGGCGGCACGGGTGCTGCAAAGTGCGGCGGCAATTACGCCACCAGCCTCGTCGCGCAGCAGGAGGCGATCCGGCGCGGCTACGATCAGGTCGTCTTCCTCGACGCGGCCGAGCGCCGCTGGATCGAGGAATTGGGCGGCATGAACATCTTCTTCGTGTTTGACGACGGCTCGATCCAGACGCCGCCGCTGACGGGTACGATCCTGCCCGGTATCACGCGCGACTCGATCCTGACGCTCGCGCGCGACGAGGGGCTGGTGGTGCGCGAGGAGCCGTACTCGATCGAGCAATGGCGCGACGACGCGGCGAGCGGTCGGCTGGTCGAGAGCTTCGCCTGCGGCACCGCCGCGGTGGTGACGCCGATCGGGCGCGTCGCGGGGCCTGGCTATGAATTCACCATCGGCAGCGGATCGACGGGGCAGACGACGCAGCGCATCCTCGATACGCTGAATGCGATTCAGCGCGGTCGCGCGCCCGATCCGCACGGCTGGCGCGAGCCCGTGCGCGTCTGATCGGGCCAGCGGGAACGCGCGCGCGGCTCGGTCATTTCGCCTCTGACACCGTTCAGAGGACCTTGCATGATCCGCCCGCTCGCCTCGCTTGCCCTCGGCGCTGCCTTCGCCGCGGTGGCGGTATCCGCCGCGCCGCGCGTCGCTGGCGCGGCTGCCACCACGTTCCGCGTCGGTGGAGTGGAAGTCGTGTCGCTGCGCGATGCGGTCAACGTGGTGCCGAACGACGGCAAGACGTTCGGCCTCGGCCACTCGCCGACCGAGGTGGCGCAGGTGCTGCGCAAGCGTGGTGCGCCGGCCGATCCGATCACGCTCGGTGTCGATCAGTTGCTGGTGCGGCTGCCGGGTCGGCTGGTGCTGATCGACACTGGTCTCGGGCCGAAGGTCGGCGGGACGCTGATGCAAAGCCTGTCGCAGGCCGGCGTCGCGCCCGATCAGATCGCCGATGTGCTGATTACCCACGGCCACCCCGATCATGTCGGCGGGCTGGTCGACGTGAATGGCAAGCCGGCTTTTCCGAAGGCGGTCGTGCATCTGTCGGCGCCCGAGTGGCAGTCGATCCAGCAGGGGCGCGGCGCGGATGTGGTGCCAGCCATCAAGGCGCAGGTGAAGACCTTTGCGCCGGGTGCCGCGATCCTGCCGGGGATCACCGCGGTCGCGTTGTTCGGACACACGCCGGGACACAGCGGCTACCGGATCACCTCGGGCAAGCAGAGCCTGCTCGTCATCGGCGATCTGGCGCACAGCGCGGTCGTGTCGCTCGCCAGGCCGATGTGGCCGATCCAATACGACGGCGACAAGCCGCAGGGCGAGCAGACCCGGGTGCGAGAACTCGCTCAGCTAGCGGCGACGCACCAGCGTATCTTTGCCGGACACTTTCCCTACCCGGGCGTCGGCTATGTCGTTCGTTCGGGCGAAGGCTACGCCTTCCAGCCCGAACGGCGATAATTTGCGCTCCCCGTCAAGGGAGCGCGGGTCAGGTCAGTTCATCAGCTCGACCGCCATCGCCACGGCTTCGCCTCCGCCGATGCACAGGGAGGCGAGACCGCGCTTCTCACCGCGATTCTCCAGCGCGCCGAGCAATGTCGCCAACACGCGCGCGCCTGACGCGCCGATCGGGTGACCCAGCGCGCAGGCGCCGCCGTTGACGTTCAGCTTCTCGTGATCGAGGCCTAAGTCACGCATCGCGATCATGGCGACGCAGGCGAACGCCTCGTTGACCTCGAACAGGTCGACCTCGTCCTTGCTCCAGCCCGCACGCTCCAGTGCCTTGCGCATTGCCGCGACCGGCGCGGTGGTGAAACGCGCGGGGGCATGGGCGTGAGCGGCGTGGGAAACGACGCGCGCGACCGGCTTGATCCCGAGCTTCTCCGCGACCGACAGCCGCGTCATGACCAGCGCCGCCGCACCGTCGGAGATCGAGGAAGCGTTCGCCGCCGTGATCGTGCCGTCCTTTGCGAACGCGGCCTTTAGCGTCGGGATCTTGGCCACGTCGCCCTTGGCGGGCTGCTCGTCGAGGCTGACGGTCGTGCTGCCCTTGCGTCCTGCCACCTCGACCGCGACGATCTCACGGTCGAACGCGCCTGACTTCTGCGCTGCCTGCGCGCGCTCGAGCGACCGAATCGCGTACGCGTCCTGCGCCTCGCGGGTGAATTGATATTCCTGTGCGGTTTCCTCCGCGAACACACCCATCGCCTTGCCGGGCTCGTAGGCGTCCTCCAGTCCGTCGAGGAACATATGGTCGAACAGGCGATCGTGTCCGATGCGCGCGCCGCCGCGGTGCGCCTTCGACAGATAGGGCGCGTTGGTCATGCTCTCCATGCCGCCCGCGACCAGCAGGTCGATCGAACCGGCGCCGAGCGCCTCCGTGCCCATGATCGCGGCCTGCAGACCGGAGCCACACATCTTGTTGAGCGTGGTCGCCTCGACATGTTCGCCCAGTTCCGCGAAGATCGCGGCCTGCCGCGCCGGCGCCTGGCCGAGCCCGGCCGACAGCACGTTGCCCATGTAGATGCGCTCCACTGCTTCGGCACTCACGCCCGCGCGCTCGACCGCTGCCTTCACCGCGGTCGCGCCCAGTTGCGGCGCGCTCGCACCCGCGAGACTCCCCTGCATCGACCCCATCGGGGTGCGGGCATAGGATAGGATTACGACGGGATCGGCGGCCATGACATGCTCCTGCTGAACGGTCGGCCTGTGTCGTGCCGACGCTGGTTGCTGCACTGCACCTAAGATATGGATCGCGCGATTGCCATAGCTGGAGGGACAAGCGCGACGTGAACGCTGGCATGTTCGATACCGCGGTCGCGTCAGCCATGCTCCCTTCGTGGCTGCTGGCCGTGATCCTGGGCGTCGCGGGCGCGATCGCGGGCAGTTTCCTGTCGACTATCGTCGTGCGCTGGCCCGCCGACCGATCGGTGCTGCACGGGCGATCGGCCTGCGACGGGTGCGGCCGTACGCTGGCGGCGTGGGAGTTGATCCCGATCGTCAGCGCGATCGCCGCGCGCGGGCGCTGCCGCAGCTGCGGTGCAAGGATAAACCCGCGCCATACGGCGGTCGAGATTGGCTGCGCGGCCATCGGCATCGTCTCTGCGCTCGCTACCCCCGGCTTGGCGGGCATCGCGGGTGCGGTGTTCGGCTGGCTGCTGCTGACACTCGCTGTTCTCGACGCGGATGAATTTTGGCTGCCCGATCCGCTCGTCGCCGCACTCGCGCTCACCGGGCTCGCCAGCGCGAACTGGTGCCAGCCGCCGCTCGTCGACCGCTTGATCGGCGGGGCGGGTGGGTTCGCATTGCTCTGGCTGGTCGCGGCCGGTTATCGGCTCGCGCGCGGGCGTGAGGGGCTGGGCGGCGGCGATCCGAAGCTGTTCGGTGCGATCGGGCTCTGGCTCGGCTGGAGAATGCTGCCCGCGGTGCTGCTGCTCGCCGGGCTGATCGGGTTGGGAGTCGTGCTGTTGCAGATCATCCGCGGACGGACTGTGGACGCGCAGGACGCGCTGCCGTTCGGCACCTTCCTCGGGCTGGCGGCTTACCCGGCGTGGCTGGTCATGGTAATCCTCGGACCATGATCGCTGCACTCCTTGCCGCATTGCTGCTCGCGCCCGCCGCCGACCCGCGCCCACCGGCCTCGATCGACGGCTATCCGATCGGCGGCATCGGGCGCCAGTCGCTGCCGGCAAAGGGCTGCGCGGCCTATCTGTTCAGCACCGGCGCGACGCGGACTCTGGTAGCGATGGCGGGGGCAGAGGCCGGAACACTGCGGATCGCGCTCGACGGAAAGGAGCGCGACTATGCGCGTGCGTCCTCCGGCACGGTGGCCGACCTCGGCTTCGCGGAGACGACGCGATACGTCGCGGGCGATACCGCGCTGACGCTGACGATGACCGTGTCCCGCCGGCCCGACCTGGCGCAGGGTGCGCTGGTATCCGACGCGACGCTGCTGGTCGAGCGTGCGGGAAAGGACGGCGTCATCATGCCACTCGCCGGGATGATCGGCTGCGCGAGCTAGGAAAGATAGAAAAGGGAGAGTGCGATGCGTGACCTGTTGGATGCTCAGCGTGCCGCATTCATGGCCGCGATGCCGGAACCCTTGTCGGTCCGCCGCGACCGCCTGACCCGCGCCGCGGCGATGGTGTCCGATCACGCCGCGCGGCTGTGCGATGCCTTGTCCGAGGACTTCGGCCACCGCAGCCGCGAACAATCGATGATGACCGACATCGCGAGTTCGGTCGCGCCGATCCGCCACGCGTTGAAGCACCTCGACCGTTGGGCGCGCCCGGAGAAGCGCGACGTGCAATTTCCGCTCGGGCTGCTCGGCGCAAGGGCAGCGGTCGAATATCAGCCCAAGGGCGTCGTCGGCGTGATCGCGCCGTGGAACTTTCCGGTCAATCTCGTCATGTCGCCGCTCGCCGGCATCTTCGCCGCGGGCAATCGCGCGATGGTGAAGGTGAGCGAGTTCACACCATCGACGGGCGCGCTGATGGCGGAGATCGCGCGCCAGTATTTCGATCGGACCGAACTCGCATTCGTCGAGGGTGGACCCGAGGTCGGCAAGGCGTTTGCGGGGCTACCGTTCGACCATTTGATCTTCACCGGCGCGACCGGAATCGCGCGCCACATCCTGCACGCCGCGGCCGACCATCTGGTGCCCGTCACGCTTGAACTCGGCGGCAAGTCGCCCGTCATCGTCGGCGAAAGCGCCGACATCGCGCGCATGACCGAGCGGGTGGCGCTCGGCAAGATGCTCAACGCCGGGCAGATTTGCCTCGCACCCGATTACATGCTTGTTCGGGCAGAACAGGAGCAGGCAGTGGTCGACGGGCTGCGCCGCGCGGCTTCGGCGATGTACCCGACCTTGCTCGCGAACCCCGACTACACCGCCATCATCAACGATCGCCATCATCAGCGACTGACCGACTTGGTAGAGGACGCGCGCGCCAAGGGTGCCAGCGTCGAGGCGGTGAACCCGGTTGGCGAGGATTTCGCGACCTCCAACAGTCGCAAGATGCCGCTCACGATCGTGCGCGACGTGACCGACGACATGGTGCTGATGCAGGAGGAAATCTTCGGCCCCGTGCTGCCGATCCGCCGGTATGAGGCGATCGACGGCGCGATCGACGAAGTGAACCGCCGCGATCGCCCGCTGGCGCTCTATTATTTCGGTGAGGACGAGCGCGAGCAGCGCCGCGTACTCGATCGCACGATCTCGGGCGGGGCAACGATCAACGACGTAATCTTCCACGTCTCGATGGAGGATTTACCCTTCGGCGGCGTCGGCGCCTCCGGGATGGGCAGCTATCACGGCCAGGACGGCTTTCGCACCTTCAGCCACACGCGAGCGGTGTACCGGCAGCCGAAATTGGATGTCGCGAAACTGGCAGGGTTGAAGCCGCCCTATGGCGCGGCGACGAGGCGCGGCATCGCGCAGCAGATGAAGCGTTAGCGCGCCACCCTGAACCGCGCGGTATAGCCCGGCGGATCGGCTCCGCCGGGCCGGGCGATCAATGCGCCGCGACGATTTCTTCCTTCAGTCGCAGCTTCTGTTTCTTGAGGTCCGCGATCACGGCGTTGTCGGGCATTGGCCGCTGCGATTCGTCATGGATCCGCTGATCGAGTGTGGCGTGCTTCGCTTCGAGTGCCTGCACATGGGCAGTCTGCATCGCTCTATCCTCCTTCGTGGTTGAACGAGACCAAAGAGTGAACCACCAATTCGTGTGAAAGTCTCGTGACAAATCGCATCGTCGCGACGGGCCGCGACGCGGGCGCGACGACGTGCGATTTGCTGCACAAGCGTTCACGGAGCCGCTATAAGGGACGGCAGGCGCGAGACGGTGCGGGCAGGGGGCGTGAGCGGGTGGACGAACAGCATATTCTCGCACGACTGAACCTGCTCAGGATCGAGCACCGCGACCTCGACAGCGCGATCGCCGCGCTGGCGGGCGGTGTTCCCGATCAGCTGCAACTCGCCCGACTGAAGAAGCGTAAGCTGCGGCTGCGCGACGAGATCAGCGAGCTGGAAGATTATCTCATGCCCGACAGCATCGCCTGATCCCGAAATGACACTGGCGACACGCGACTCGCGACCACGCCGACGTGGCACCGGCACCCGCGCTGTGGCACGACCCTGAACCATGCTGCACCGCTTTCCCGACGACCGTATTCATCGCCGGCTGATCGATTCGATCTACGTCGAGGCGATGTTGCTCGCCGACGAGGCGCGGAGCTATTTCGACGAGGTCGGGCGGCTGGAGCGCGAGATGCTGTCGCCGATGACGCGCGTGTCGTTCAGCTGCGAGTCGCTCAAGGTGACGACGCGGCTGATGCACGTCATCGCCTGGCTGTTGACCCAGCGCGCGGTTCTGGCGGGTGAGCTGTCCGCGGCGCAGGCGACCGAGCCGTCGCGGCGGCTGGGCGAGGCGCCCGACACCGACGCGCTCGTCGCCGTTGATCTGCCCGAACAAGCGCAGCGGATGATCGCGGCCAGCGTCGACCTGCATCGCCGCGTCGCGCGGCTCGATGCGGCGCAGGAGCGCAGCCTGCCCGGTCCCAGCCCCGCGCGCATGATGCTCGATCGGCTCGCGACCGCGTTCTGATCCGAACGCGGCTGGCCGGTCAGGCGGCTTCGGCCACCCCTAGCCGCTCACGCGCGGCGCGATATTCGCGCTCCAGCTTGTCGACCCGCGCGGCGACGCTCTCGACCTTGTCGACCGCGCCGATGCCCTGACCCGAACCCCAGATGTCGCGCCATGCCTTCGCCTTGCCCGCATTGTCGCCGCCGCCGAAGTTCATCGTCTTGTAGTCGCCCGCGGGCAGATTGTCGGGGTCGAGCCCCGCTGCCTGGATCGAGCCGCGCAGATAGTTGCCGTGCACGCCGGTGAACAGGTCGGAATAGACGATGTCGGACGCGCGTCCCTCGACGATCCCCTGCTTGTAACGATCGTCGGCGTTCGCCTCCTCGGTCGCGATGAAGATCGAGCCGGCATAGGCGAAGTCGGCGCCCATCGCCTCGGCCGCGAGCACCGCGTCGCCGGTGCCGATCGACCCCGACAGCGCGAGCGGGCCGTCGAACCACTGCCTGATCTCGCTCACCAGCGCGAAGGGCGAAGTACGCCCGGCGTGACCCCCGGCGCCCGCCGCGACCGCGATCAGCCCGTCGGCGCCCTTCTCGATCGCCTTGCGTGCGAAGCGGTCGTCGATCACGTCGTGCAGCGTGATGCCACCCCAGCCGTGCACCGCGTCGTTGACCTCCGCGCGCGCGCCGAGCGACGTGATCGTGATCGGCACCTGCCACTTGGCGCAGACCGCCAAATCCTGTTCGAGCCGATCGTTCGACTTGTGCACGATCTGATTGACCGCGAAGGGGGCGGCGGGCCGGTCGGGATTGGCGCGATTGTGCGCGGCGAGCTCCTCGGTGATGCGGTGCAGCCATTCGTCGAGCATCGTCGCCGGGCGTGCATTGAGCGCCGGGAACGAGCCGACGATGCCCGCCTTGCACTGCGCGATCACCAGTTCCGGGCTGGAGATGATGAACAGCGGCGAGCCGATGATCGGCAGGCGCAGGCGGGATAGGATCGCAGGCTTCGACATAAGTCGGGTTATGCAGACCGGCTCGCGACTGTCCAGCGTGCTATTCGACCTCGCGCAGGTGGGCGGCGGCGGCGCGACCATTCTCGACGTAATGCGCGGCCGACACCTTCAGCATCGTGATCGCGCGCTCGTCGAGCGGCCGTACCGCCTTTGCCGGGCTGCCGACGATCAGGCTGCCGGGCGGGAAGGTCTTGCCCTCGGTCACCAGCGCGCCGGCGCCAACCAGGCAATCGTCCGCGATCACCGCGCCGTTCAGCACTGTCGCGCCCATGCCGATCAGCACGCGGTGCCCGATCGTGCAGCCGTGCAGGATCGCGTGGTGGCCGATCGTCACATCCTCGCCGATCGTCAGCGGCGACCCCGGATCGGAGTGGAGCATCGCGCCCTCCTGCACATTGCTGCGCGCGCCGATCGGGATCGGCGTGTTGTCGGCGCGAATGACCGCACGAAACCACACGCTGACATCCTCGCCCAGCGTTACGTCACCGACCACGTCCGCGCTGGGCGCGACCCAAGAGGTGGGGTGGCAGGTCGGGCGATGTCCCTTGAAGGCGTAGAGCGGCACGTCGTTCTCTCCTTGTCTCTGTCCCGTTCGGGCACGTCCCGTTTCGACACGGGCGTTAACCACCGGCGCTGATCGACCAAAATGTAAACGTCGCGTTTACCACCACCATGAAACGCAGACTTGTTCTCACCAACGAAGCCGCCGGCCATCCTTTTCGTCGCACGCTGCCGCCGCCCGTCACGACACCAACGAAGCGCAGCGACGATCAGGACGTAAAACTGTTCGTGCTCAGCTTTTTCGCTTTCTTTACCTGCTTCTACACGCTGATATTCTGAGGCCGGATCAGCCGGCGCAATCCGCTGCCGGGCAGCCGTTGTCGCACGCGCGGTGCAGTTTCTGCGCCAGCCACGCACTTACCAGGCACATGCCGGCAACGACGAAAAGCAGGTCCTCGGCGGTGACGCCCGCCATGCTGATGGCGGTGACCACGCCCGCGCCGACGACCATCGCGCCCGAGTTGACGACGTTGTTCGCCGCCACCGTTCGCGCGGTCTGATCCTCCGCCACGGTGGTGGTCAGGAAGGCGTAGAGCGGCACGACGAACATGCCGCCCGTCACCGCGATTGCAAGCAGCACGAGCAACACCAGCGCCGCGCGCGGCTGCGCAATGAATGCGGTCCAATCGTAGAGCTGCCCCGCCGGTGCCGGCACCCAGGTACGCACCAGCAGCGAGAAGAGCACGACGAACACGCCCATCGCGATCACCGACGCCGGCGCGTATCTGGCCGAGATGCGGCCCTTCAGCATCGTGTTGATCACCACCGATCCGATCGCGATGCCGACCGAGAGCGTACCGGTGAAGATGCTCGCGACCTGCTGGCTGGTGGTCAGCACGTTTTTTACCAGCGGCGGGAAGATGATGATCAGCACCGCGCCGATCGTCCAGAAGAAGCTGATCGAGAGGATCGCGAGGAACAGTCGCGGGATGTGCAGCGTCGCGGATACCAGCTGCCACGACGACCGGAACGGATTGAGGTCGAGCTTGATCGGCGGCCCCAGTCGAGGTGCGGGCGGGACCTGACGCCCGGAAAACCAGCCGATCGCAGCGACGATCAGCACGCCGATCGCGGCGCTGTGCGGCGTGATCCATCCGGCGACAACGGTGCCGGTCAGGATGGCGAGATAGGTACCCGCCTCGACGAGCCCGGTACCTCCCAGCACATCGCCGCGCGCCAGATGCTGCGGCAGGATCGCGTATTTGATCGGTCCGAAAAAGGTCGAATGCAGGCCCAGCAGGAACACCGCTCCCAGCATCAGCCCGACGCCCGTCGTCTGCCAGGCGGTGTGCGCGACCAGCAAACCGGCGGCGCCGACCAGCATGATGCCGATCTCGGCAGTCTTGACGATGCGGATGATCCGCGCCTTGTCGTGACTATCGGCCAATTGCCCGGCGAGCGCGGAGAACAGCAGGAACGGCAGCGTCGACAGTGCGGTCGCGAACGCGTTGAAGCTCTGTTCGACCTTGGGGTCGTTGAAGATCGCGTAGGTCGCGAACAGGACCATCGCCTGCTTGAACAGATTGTCGTTGAAGGCGCCCAAGAACTGGGTGGTGAACAGCGGCAGGAAATTGCGGCGTTTCAGGAGCCCGAGGGCATTGATCATGACGCGAGAGAAGGCCCGTCCAATGGCTGGATTGGCGTCGGCATAGCCGCTTAACCTCCCCGCACCAATGGCGTTTGTGCGCGTGTCGGCCCGATCGCACCGGCCAAATCGGGAGAGGTGGTGCACCCGCACCCCTTGTATCATACCCGCGCCGGGTCCAAGCGTGCCGGGCCATGCTGTCGCTTCCGAACCTTCTCACGCTGTCGCGCATCGTGGCGGTACCGCTGCTCGTCTGGTTCCTGTGGTGGCCGACCTGGGCGGCGGGGTTCGGCATCGCGTTCGCGCTCTACTGCCTGATGGGCGTCACCGATTACTTCGACGGCTATCTGGCGCGCGCGCAGGGGACGGTGTCTAAGCTGGGCGTCTTTCTGGACCCGATCGCGGACAAGATCATGGTCGCGGCGGTCATCCTGATGCTGGTCGGCACGCGTCACGACGATGTCGCGGTGATCACCGGCGTCCACATCATCGCGGCGCTCGTCATCCTGCTGCGCGAGATTGCGGTATCGGGCCTGCGTGAGTTCCTGGCGGGACTGCAAGTGTCGCTTCCGGTCTCGCGGCTCGCCAAATGGAAGACGACGCTGCAACTCGTCGCGTTCGGCGCGTTGATCCTCGCTGGTGCGCTGCCGGCGCAGCTGTGGATCAAGGCGGTGGGGCTCGGGTGCCTGTGGGGAGCTGCCGCGCTGACGCTGATCACCGGCTGGGATTACCTGCGCGTCGGTATCAGGCACATGGATTAAGCGCGTGCAATTGTTATACTTTGCCTGGGTTCGCGAACGTATCGGCTTGGGTGCCGAAGAAGTCGATCCGCCCGTGACCATCGCCACCGTTGCCGACCTGATCGCCTGGCTTTCGTCACGCAGCGACGGCCATGCCGCCGCCTTTGCCGATCCGGCACGGTTGCGCGCCGCGATCGACCAGGCGTTCGTGCCGCTGGATACATCGGTGGTCGGCGCGCGCGAGGTCGCGATCTTTCCGCCGGTGACGGGCGGATGAGCGATCAGGCGATCATTCGCGTGCTCGTCACCACCGAGGCGATCGACGTGGCGGTGGAGCAGATTGCGCTGGAGCAGGGCGGAGCGGTCGCGACCTTCACTGGTCTGGTGCGCGCCGACGACGGCGTCGCGACGCTGGAACTCGAACATTATCCCGGCGCGACCGAGGCAGCGTTGACCCGATTGGCGGAGGAGGCGGTGGAACGCTGGTCGCTTTCGGCCGCGTCGATCATCCACCGTGTCGGGCCGATGCAGCCGGGTGAGCGGATCGTCTTCACCGGCGCCGCCTCGGCCCACCGCGCCGCGGCGCTCGAGGCTTGTGCCTTCCTGATCGATCGGTTGAAGACCGACGCGCCGTTCTGGAAGCGCGAGGTTGTCGGTGGAGAGGGGCGCTGGGTCGAGGCGCGCGACAGCGACGATCACGCCGCCGATCGCTGGCGCTGAGATCAATGCGCGGTTTTTAGCACCTCTGCGAGCAGCTGGAAATCGCGTTCACGCGGTGACGCGCGACGCCACACCAGCGCCAGTGTGCGCGATGGGTGCTCGGCGTCGAGCGGGCGTGCCGCGACACGGGTGTGGTCGAGGATGCCCGCATCGAGCGCGATCTTGGGTAGCATGGTGACGCCGAGCCCGTTGTCGACCATCTGAACGACGGTGTGGAGCGAAGTGCCGAGCATCGTCGCCTCGGCGCGCAGCTCCGGGCGGTTGCAGGCGGCGAGCGCGTGGTCCTTCAGGCAATGCCCGTCCTCCAGCAGCAGCAACCGCGTCTCGTCGATATCGGCCGGCTGGATCGCGCCGTGCGATGCCGCGACTTCGCCCTCCGGGAAAGCCAGGAAGAGGCGATCGTCGAACAACGGCGCGACCGACACATCGCCGCACGCGTACGGAAGCGCAAGCAGCACGCAGTCGGCGCGTCCGTTCGCCAAGGCCTCGCACGCGGGGCCGCTCGGTTCCTCGCGCAGGAAAAGCTTCAATTCGGGGTAATCGGCGCGAAGCCGCGGCAGGATGCGCGGCAGCATGAACGGGGCGATCGTCGGAATGACGCTCATCCTCATCTCCCCCGACAACGGCCGCCCCGCCGCGCGCGCCATGTCGCCCAGTTCCTCCGCCTCGCGCAGCACGCGCCGCGCCTTGGTCGCGATCTGATCACCGAGCGGCGTGAAGCGAACCACACGGCGTGTCCGCTCGACCAGTGTCACGCCGATCAGCGTCTCCAGCTCCCGCAGCCCCGCCGACAGCGTCGACTGCGTGACGAAGCAGGCGTCGGCGGCGCGGCCGAAATGTCCATGATCCTTGAGCGCGATCAGATACTGCAGCTGCTTGAGCGTCGGCAGATAGGTGGCTGACATTCATCGCTCCACTCGATCAGATCACGTGGCAATAAACGATTGGTTCGATCAGGCAACCGGTGCGTGGTTGGCGTGCATCAGCGTTCAGATCAGCACCGCGACGATGAAGCCGTAGGTGCTGGTGATGGTCAGGACCGCCCCGACGAGGATCAGCAGCGTGCGGATTGGGATGCGCTTCGCCAGCACCGCGCCGAGCGGCGCAGCAGCGACCCCGCCGATCAGCAGCCCGAGCGTGGCCGTCGCGAAATCCTTCAAACCCAGATGATAGATGAACGCCGCCGACACGGTGAGCGTCAGGAAGAATTCGACCGAATTGACCGTGCCGACCACGCGGCGCGGCTCGACCCCCTGAACCAGCAGGTTCGAGGTCACCATCGGGCCCCAGCCACCACCGCCGACTGCGTCGAGAAAACCACCAACCAGCCCGATCGGCGCGACGATCCGTGCGTGACCATGCCGCGGCATCGACGTGAGGCCGCGGACGAGCAGGTAGATGCCCATCGCGACGAGGTAGGCGAGGACGAACGGCTTCACGACACTGCCATCGACGCTGGTCAGCACGTAAGCGCCGGTGACACCACCGATCAGTCCGGGCACGAGCAGCCGCACGAACAGCTTGCGGTCGATGTTGCCGTGTAGCGCGTGGCTGATCCCCGACACCGCCGTCGTGAACGTCTCCACTATATGCACGTTGGCGGACGCACGTGCCGGCGCGACGCCGACGACTGCGACCAGCAGCACGTTGCAGATCACACCGAACGCCATGCCGAGTGCGCCGTCGACCAGCTGCGCGGCAAATCCGATCGCGATGAACGGCAGGATCGTGCCAGTGTCGATGAGGGTCAGATCAGGCATGTGATCTCCTTGTCAAACGCGCCGTAAGCGGTCGAGCGAGAAATCCTATGGTGGAACTAGGCTTTGATCGCACGTCGTCGCGCGCTGGAAAAGGGCAGGACGTGCACCTAAGTGGATCGCTCACGCGTATAGGGGCGCGGTACCATGTCTCTTCTTACTTACCTCGATTCGATCCGCGCGCGCGATCCGGCACCGCGAAGCCGTGCGGAGATCCTGACCTATCCGGGTGTGTGGGCGCTCGGCTGGCACAAGGTCGCGCATCGCCTTTTCCGCGCCCGATTGTTCTTCCTCGCCCGCTGCGTGAACCATTTTTCGCGCGCGACCACGGCGATTGATATTCATCCCGGTGCAACCATCGGGCGTAACTTCTTCATCGATCACGGCTTCGTCGTCATCGGTGAGACAGCGGTGATCGGCGACAATGTCACGATCTATCAATGCGTCACGCTGGGCGGGACCAGCCCCGACAATGGCGTCGGCGGCAAGCGGCACCCCACGATCGCCGATGGTGCGATCATCGGGTCGGGCGCGCAGGTGCTTGGGCCGATTACGGTCGGCGAGCGTGCTCGGGTCGGTGCCAACGCCGTCGTGACACGCGACGTGCCCGAGGGTGCGGTGATGGTCGGGATCCCTGCGCGACCGACGATGGTGGAGGGCGGACAGGCGCCCGAGCGTCGTTTCGTGCCCTACGGCACGCCGTGTTCGGAGATGTTCGACCCTGCGACGCAGAAGGTTGAACTGCTCCGCTGCGAGCTGGAGGCAATGCGCAAGCGGCTCGACGTGCTGCTCGATGAACAGAGCGAGGAAAGGCGTAACCGCGCCTGATGGGTACCGTCACGCCGTTTCCGAAAGTGGCGGGCGGACCGACGCAGGTCGCGTTCGACCGGCAGGAGCTAACCCGCATCCTCGATCTGTACGGCCGCATGGTCGCGGCGGGTCACTGGCGCGATTACGCAATCGATCTCGGACGCGAGGCGGCGACGTTCTCGGCCTTTCGCCGTGCGACCGAGCGGCCCGAGTTCCGGATCGAGAAGCGGCCGAGTCTCAGGCAACGTCAGGGTATGTGGGCGCTGGTCGGCGAGGCGGGGCAGGTGGTGAAACGGGGTCACGAGCTCGGCCCGGTCCTGGCGCCGGTCGAGCGCCGCCTGCTCAAGCTTGTTGAGGAATGACAAGGGGCGCCTTCCCAGACGCGCCCCGCGAAATTTCAACCTTCCTGCAGCTTCTTCCCGATCAGCATCGCCTGTGCCGAGCCTGAGTCGGGCACGATCTCTCCGGTGCGATCGGTGATCTGCGCCCAGTGCGCCGCGATCCCCTCGGGCGACAAATCGTCGCCCTTCAGCGCCACACCCTGAGTCAGCGTGACGTAGCTCGCCTGGAACACGCCCGCGCCCGCGCCTACGATCTGGTTGGTCGGGGCATCCTCGCTGACGAGGAACAGTGCCGCCGGCACGACCTTGTCGGGCGAGAAGGCGTCGAACAGCTGCTCGGGAAAGATGTCCTGCGTCATGCGCGTTCCCGCCGTGGGCGCGAGCGTGTTGACCTTGATGTTGTTCTTCGCGCCTTCGAGGTACAGCGTCTTCGTCAGACCCGCGAGGCCTAGCTTCGCCGCGCCGTAGTTCGACTGGCCGAAATTGCCGAACAGACCCGTCGACGACGCGGTCATCAGCACGCGGCCGTAATTCTGCTCGCGGAATGTTTCCCAGCACGCCTTGGTCGCGTTGGCGGAACCGATCAGGTGCACCTTGACGACGAAGTCGAAGTCGGCTGGCTCCATCTTCGCGAACGTCTTGTCGCGCAGCACGCCCGCGTTGTTGATCAGGATGTGGACGCCGCCCCACTTCTCCTTGGCCTGGGCGACCATTGCGACCATCTGGTCGTATTCGGTGACGCTGGCGCCATTCGCGATCGCCTGCCCGCCCGCGGCCTCAATTTCCTCGACGACCTTCTGCGCGGCGTCGGAAGCGCCGGTACCGCTGCGGTCGCCGCCGAGGTCGTTGACGACGACCTTCGCGCCGCGGCGAGCGAGTTCGAGCGCGTATTCGCGCCCCAAGCCGCCGCCGGCACCGGTGACGATCGCGACCTTGTCATCGAAACGGATGGACATGGAAAAGGCGCTCCTTCGTGTGAACTGGAGCGCCTTCCCATACTCATCATTCAAACGGGCGCAACCGCCCGCTCATCGTCTCAGCGACGGCGGCGCGTCGCCTTGCGCGAACCGCGCGCGTCGCTCGCCTGCATGCAGCCATCATACTGGCCGGCCTTGCAGATCGGGTAGCTCGCCTTGGGTGCCGGCGGCGGATAGGCGGTGTTCGGGTCCTGCGCCTGCTGGTAGCGGACAGTCGCGCCCGGTGCCATCTGACCGCTCATAGCGGGCTGGCTCGGCTGGTAGCCGCCTGCCGGGGTCGCCATCGTGCCGTCGCCGCCGGTCGTCGGCGCGGGCATCGACGAAGACTGCGTCGTCGGCATGCTCTGCGACGACATCGTCGGGTCCGACGCGGTCGGCGGAGTCGACATCGCAGGGTCGGACGGCGTCGTCGTGCCGGTCGAGTCGGTTGGCGGCGCGGTCTGGTCCTGCGGCATGGTCGAGCCGCTGTCCGTCGGGGTGGTCGTCGTCTGTGCAATGGCCGGGGTCGCGATCATCGCGGCGGCTGCAAGTAGGATAGACTTCATCAGAACTCTCCTGCCGAAAATCAATCGTGTGAATGACACGCGGTCTGGCCAACGTGCGACCGGCAGGAAGGGTCCGTCGTTGCGGATGCGATCCAAGATTCAGCGCCGGAGCGGCACTTTCCAGCGTTCAGTGCCCGGCATCGAGCGCGTAGCCGGCCGAGCGGACGGTGCGGATGATGTCGGGCCGGCCGCCTTCGTTGATCGCCTTGCGCAGGCGGCGGATGTGGACGTCGACGGTCCGGCTTTCGATGTCGCTGTCGTGTCCCCAAACGCTGTCGAGCAGCCGCTCGCGCGAGAAGACATGGCCGGGATGCTCCAGGAAATGCTTGAGCAGGCGGAATTCGGTCGGCCCGAGCGGGATCACCTCGCCGCCGCGCCGAACCTTGTGACCGACCGTATCCATCTCGAGATCGGAGTAGCTGAGCGCCTCGCCCGCGAGCGCAGGGCGCACGCGGCGCAGCACCGCGCCGACGCGCGCGACGAGCTCGCGTGGGGAGAACGGCTTGGTGACGTAATCGTCGGCGCCGGTTTCCAGCCCGCGAACGCGGTCCTCCTCCTCACCGCGCGCGGTCAGCATGATGATGGGCACGTTCTGCGTCTCGGCGGCGCGGCGCAGGCGTCGGCAGACCTCGATGCCGGAGATGCCCTCGACCATCCAATCGAGCAAAACGATGTCGGGCGGGGTCTCGCGCGCGAGCAGCAGCGCCTCCTCGCCGTCGATCGTGTGCTGCACGTCGAAATTCTCGCGTGAGAAATGCCAGACGAGCAGCTCGGCGAGGCTCGCGTCGTCCTCGACCAGCAACATGCGTGCGCGTGCCATTTGGGTCAGCTCCTTGACGAGAAAGGGGAGGTCGCGACGTCGTCCGACCGGTCGCGCTCGGCGATTGGGGTGCCGTGCGCGGCGAAGTGGATCATCTCGGCGACGTTGGTCGCGTGATCGCCGATCCGCTCCAGGTGCTTGGCGACGAACAGCAGGTGCGCGCACTGGCTGATCGTTTTCGGATTCTCGACCATATAGGTGACGAGCGTGCGAAAGATGCTGTCGTAGAAATCGTCCAGCGCGTCGTCGCGCTCGCAGATCGCGATCGCGGCGTCGGGATCGCGCGCGGCAAAGGCGTCGAGGACGTCGCGGACCATGTCCGACGCCATCCGCGCCATCGCGGGCAGCGTGGAGATCGGATCGATCCGGTGCTCGCTCTCGATCTGCGGCACGCGCTTTGCGATGTTCTTGGCATAATCGCCGATCCGCTCGACCACGGTCGCGATCTTCAGCGCGGCGACCACCTCGCGTAGGTCGTTCGCCATCGGGGCGCGGAGCGCGATGATGCGCACCACCGCGCGCTCGACCTCGTGCTGGATCGCGTCGATCTTCTTGTCGTCGGCACGTACCTGTGCCGCGAGCTCGTGGTCGCCGCGCTGGAGCGCCAGCATCGCGTTGCCGATCGCCGCCTCGGCCAACCCGCCCATCTGCGAGATCAGCCCGCGCAGCTGCCCAATGTCCTGGTCGAACGCCTTGACCGTATGTTCCTGGCTGCTTGCCATCGCTGTTTCCCTCAGCCGTACCGGCCGGTGATGTAATCCTTGGTCCGTTCCTGCCGAGGATTGGTGAAGATGTCGGAGGTGTCGCCGTATTCGATCAGCTGGCCCAGGTGGAAAAAGGCGGTGCGCTGGCTGACGCGCGCGGCCTGCTGCATGTTGTGCGTGACGATCACGATCGCGTAGCGCCCGCGCAGGTCGTGGATCAGTTCCTCGATCCGCGCGGTGGCAACGGGATCGAGCGCGGAGCAGGGTTCGTCCATCAGGATGACTTCGGGATCGACAGCGATCGCGCGCGCGATGCACAGCCGCTGCTGCTGCCCGCCCGACAGCGCGGTGCCCGGATCGGACAATCGATCCTTCACCTCGTTCCACAATCCCGCACGCGTCAGCGAGCGTTCGACAATGCGGTCGAGTTCGCCCTTCGATTGCGCCAGTCCGTGGATCTTGGGACCGTAGGCGACATTCTCGTAAATCGATTTGGGAAATGGATTGGGCTTCTGAAACACCATGCCGACGCGCGCGCGCAGCTGCACCACATCCATCTCTCGCGCGTAGATATCCTCGCCATCGAGGCGAATGTCGCCCGATACGCGCGCGGTCGGGATGGTGTCGTTCATGCGGTTCAGGCTGCGCAGAAAGGTCGACTTGCCGCAGCCCGACGGACCGATGAACGCGGTGACATCCTCCCGATACACGTCGATCGACACGTCGCGGATCGCGTGGTTGGTGCCGTAGGACACGTCGACGTGGCTGGCGGTCATCTTGGGCGGATTGTTGCTCATCACCAGCGCGTCTCGAAACGGTTGCGAAGAAAGATCGCGACGCCGTTCATCGCGACCAGGAAGACGAGCAGCACCAGGATCGCCGCCGATGTCTTCTCAACGAAGCCGCGGCTGACCTGGTCCGACCACAGGAAGATCTGCACGGGCAGTGCGGTTGCCGAGTCGGTGAACCCGGCAGGCGGCGCGGCGATGAAGGCGCGCATGCCGATCATCAGCAGCGGCGCGGTCTCTCCCAGCGCGCGCGCCATGCCGATGATCGTGCCCGTCAGGATGCCGGGTGCCGCGAGCGGCAGCACGTGGTGCGACACGACCTGGATCGGCGACGCGCCGACCGCCAGTGCGGCATCGCGGATCGACGGCGGCACCGCACGAATCGCGTTTCGCGACGCGATCACGATGACCGGCATCGTCATGAGGGCGAGGGTCAGTCCGCCGACCAACGGCGCCGAACGCGGCAGGTGGAGCGTGCCGAGGAACACCGCCAGTCCCAACAGCCCGAAGACGATCGACGGGACCGCGGCGAGATTGTTGATCGACACTTCGATGAAGTCGGTGGCGCGGTTCCGCGGCGCATATTCCTCCAGGTAGATCGCCGAGAGCACGCCGACCGGGAAGGCAAGCGCGAGCGTGACGACCATCGTCAGCAACGATCCCTTGAGCGCTCCCCAAATCCCCGCACGCGCCGCGTCGGTCGAATCGGCGCCGGTGAAGAAATCCCACGCCGCGCCACAAGACAGATGCGCGCCGAGCTTGGCGACCGATCGCTCGGCAGCGGGGGTGCCGTTGCCCTTGGCGGCGACGTCGATCGCGCTCGCGACGGGAAGCGCGAGCGTGAAGGGGTGGGTGAGCAGCCGCGGGTCGTGCTTGATCGCATCGCGCACGCGCAGCCACGCTCCGTCCGACAGCAGCGCGGCGCCGCCTTCGGCCTCGTAGGCCCGGTTCGCTGCTGCATCGACCGCACGCTCCAGCCCCGCGCCCGCGAGCGCCAGGTCGGCGCCGGGTCCCTTCAGCCGCTCGGGCGAGCGCTCCAGCCTCAGGTCGCGCAGGTCGAGCGGCAGCGTCAGCCGTGTCTCGACGAAGCCCTGATAACCTTGCGCGATCATCACGATCAGCAGGAACGCCAGACATGCAGCCGACACCACCACTGCGCCGAGCCCGAGCAGGCGGAAGCGCCGCTCGGCCGTGTAGCGGCGACGGATGCGTCGCTCCATCGCGTGGCTCCGCCAGTCGGTCGGGCGATGCGGCGCGATCTCGGCCGTGCTGACCGGCGCCTGGGGGACGAGCGTCTCAGTCATACGCCTCGCGGTAGCGTCGCACGACCATCAGCGCGACGACGTTCAGCAGCAGCGTGATGGCGAACAGCGTCAATCCCAGCGCAAAGGCGGCGAGCGTCTTGGCGGAGGCGAACTCGGCTTCGCCGGTCAGCAGGTCGACGATCTGCTTGGTCACGGTGGTGGTGCTGGCAAACGGGTTGAGCGTCAGCGTGGCGGTCCCCGACGCGGCCATGACAACGATCATCGTCTCGCCTACCGCGCGGCTGATTGCGAGCAGCACGCCGCCGATCACGCCCGGCAGTGCGGCGGGCACGAGCACGCGCTTGATCGTCTCGGCGCTGGTCGCCCCCATCGCGAGGCTGCCGTCGCGCATCGCGGAGGGAACGGCCGCGAGCGAGTCGTCCGCCATCGACGACACGAACGGGATGATCATGATCCCCATCACCAGTCCGGCCGCGAGCGCGCTCTCCGACGAGGCAGAAGCGATGCCGAGCGCGCTACCCGCCTCGCGCACGACCGGCGCGACGGTCAGCGCGGCGAAATAGCCATAGACGACCGTCGGTACGCCCGCGAGCACCTCCAGCAGCGGCTTCATCCAGCGGCGCGCGCGGGGGGTGGCGTATTGCGTCAGGTAGATCGCGCTCATCAGCCCCAGCGGCACCGCCACCGCCATCGCGATCACCGCGCCGATGAAGAACGTGCCCCAGAACAGCGGAACGGCGCCGAGTGCTGCGCCGGGATCGCGCGGGTCGATCACGCTCGGGCTCCAGTGCGTGCCGAACAGGAAGTCGGCGACCGGCACGATGCGGAAGAAGCGCGCGCTTTCCACGACCAGACTGAGCACGATCCCGACCGTGGTCGCGATCGCCACCAGCGACGCGGCGAGCAGCAGCCACATGATCAGCCCTTCGGTCCGGCTGCGCGCGGAGAAGCCGGGGCGTACCCGCAGGAACGACCACGCGCCGCCCGCGAACGCGAGCAGCAGCGCCACCACGGTACCGATCGTGTCGAAGCGCGCCTGCGCGGCGGCGTAGGCGGGGGCGAGTGCCTGGCCGAGCGGGGTGAAGGCACCGAAGGCGCGTCCGGCGGCGATCTCGCGCGCCTCCGACAGGATCGCCGCGCGATCGAAGCCGGGCGGGGGCAGCAAGGCAGCGCGCGACGTGGCGAGCACCGCGTCGGTCACGAGCGCAGGGGAGACGAAATACCAGATCAGCAGAAACGTGAGCGCGGGTACCACCGTGCACAAAGCGACATACCAGCCGTGATGCTGCGGCAGCGAGCTGAACCGCTGGCGCGTGACGCGGCGAAAACGGCGCGCGCGGGTGCGCGCGATCACCCAGGCGACGAGTCCCAGAGCGGAGATCAGGAACAGGAGCGTCAGCGGCGACATCAGTCGAGCGTACGCAGGTCGAGCGCGCGATCGTGCATGATCGTGTCGGCGGCGCGCGCACGCACGCTCGCCGCACTGGGGATCAGCCCGCGACGCGTGAGGGCCCCGCCCGGGGCCCAGTTGGCGGCGTAGAGCGCGAGGAAACGGCGCAGCCCCGGTACCGCACGCAGGTGCGATCGCTTGACGTAGACGTATAGCGGTCGCGCACCGGGATAGCGTCCGTCGGCGATCGCCTGATAGGTCGGTGCTACGCCGCTGATCGCGATGCCGCGCACCGCATCGCTGTTCTCTTCAAGGTAACTGTACCCGAAGATGCCGAGCGCATCGGGGTTGGCGCGCAGCTTTTGCACGATCAGATTGTCGTTCTCGCCCGCGTCGATGAACGCGCCGTCGTCGCGCACGCGCAGGCAGCGCGCATCGAATGCCGGTCGGTCACGCTCGCGCATGGTCGCCAACCGCGGGTCGAGCGCTTCGCATCCGCGCGCGAGGATCAGTTCGGCGAAGGCGTCACGCGTTCCGCTCGTCGCGGGCGGGCCGTAGACGCGGATCGGCGTCGCGGGCAGGGCAGGGTCGAGGTCGCGCCAGGTACGGCTGCGGTTCGGTCGTCCGCCGGGGGCGGCGGCGAGCGCGCGGAACAGCAGCGCAGGCGTCAGCTGCATCGGCGGTCTGCGACGTGCCTCGGCAAGCGCGATCCCGTCGATCCCGATCTGCACCTCCATCAGATCGCCCGCGCCGTGGCTGGCGCATTCGTCATATTCTCGGCGCTTCATGCGACGCGATGCGTCAACCAAGTCGGGGTAGGAAGCGCCGATACCGCTGCAGAACAGGCGGATGCCCGCTCCGGTGCCCGTCGACTCGATCACCGGCGGCCGCGCGTCGGGATTGGCGGCGAGGTACTGCTCCGCGACTAGCGTCGTGAACGGGTAAACGGTCGATGAGCCGACGACGCGGATCTGGTCGCGCGCGCCCGCACCGCCGCCGGCCGCCTGATCCACGCAGGCGCCGAGCGCGACCGGCAACACTGCCGCGAGCGCCAGGACGAGACGACGCATCGATTCCCTTAAACAGACAGTCGCGCCCCCGCGGCGCCGACCCGCTCAGGCTCCGTGTGACACTCGCGTTACCGCTTGATGACAGCGCGTCGGACCGGTCGAGGATCAGCGCTCCGCCGCGCGCAGCGTCACCGTCACGCGCGTGCCCGTGCCGACCACGCTGGCGATGTCGAGCCGCCCGCGGTGCCGCTCGACGATGTGCTTGACGATCGCAAGGCCTAGCCCCGTGCCGCCAAGCGAACGGCTGCGCCCGGCGTCGACGCGGTAGAACCGCTCAGTCAGCCGTGGAAGATGCTCCGGCGCGATGCCCTCGCTCTCGTCCTCGATCTGCAGCAGCACTGCGTCGCGCGATCCGGTCTTCAGCGTGACCGTCACCGGTGTCCCGGCACGGCCATATTTCATCGCGTTGCCGATCAGATTGTGAAGCAGTTGCGACAATTGAACGCGGTCGCCCGCAACCGGCGGCACATCCTCGCCGATCCGCAGCACGACGTCCTCGCCGCGCGCGCCGCGGCTGTGGCGCAGCGCCTCGTGCACCTCGATCGCGAGTACCGCGAGATCAACCGTGGTGGACGGCAGCCGAAACTTTTCCGCCTCGATCCGCGACAGGCTCATCAGATCCTCGACGAGTCGTTCCATGCGGGTCGCTTCGTCGAACACGATGCCGAGGAAGCGGCGGCGGATCGCGGGGTCGTCTCCGGCCTCGTCGCTCAACGTCTCGACGTAGCCGAGGATCGAGGACAAGGGTGTGCGCAGTTCGTGGCTGGCGTTGGCGACGAAATCGACGCGCATCCGCTCGGCTGCATGCTGTCCGGTCTGATCGAGCAGGTGGACGATCTGCGTGCCCGGCGCCGTCTCGGTCGCACGCATCTGCCAGCGCCGGTCCTGCGCACCCAGCCCGACGAGTTCGATCGGCGCGTCGCCGCGGTCGGCCGGTGACATCGTCAGGTAATCGCTCGCCGCCGGATGGCGGATCGCGGTGCGCACGTCCTCGCCGATGATATGCTGGCCGAGCAGCAGACGGGCAGGGCCATTCGCGGCGATTACGCGGCCGTCGCGCACCATGACGACGGGATCGAGGATCGCCTCCAGCACCGGCGCGAGTTCCAGCGAGCTCTCACCCTCGCCACCTGCTTCGATGTCGGCAAGGTCGTTGTCGCCGATGCTGCGCGCGATCACGGTCGCGGTCGCCCCGCCGACCAGCGCGATTAGCGCGAGCTGTACGTCGCGCGAATAGGCAAAGACGATCGCCGCGGTGACGACCGCGATCGTGCCGGCAAGCCAGGTGCGGAGCGCGAAGCCTTCGATCACCCGCTGCTGACTAGCCGCTTCGCGGCGCGCGGCAAGAGGCAGGTGGTCGCGGTGCATGCGACATGGTTAACGTGCCCGGATGGCACGCCCGCAAGGTCGCGCTCCTCGCTGTCTTGCCGCCACATTAGTAATGTGGAAGGGCGATGGCGCGTAGAAGAGGCCAATGGACGACGACACTACCTCCCACACCGACGATCAGGCAGGTCGTACGACGCGACGCCGCGCGCTGATGCTCGGTGCGGTCGGTGCCGCCTCGGTGGTGTCGATCAGACCCGCGCTGGCGCAGGCTGCGGGATCGGTGCTGATGTGCGATATCCCGGTGCCCGACGCCGGGCGCGCGGGCGGCTATATCAACAAGGACGGTGAGGTCGTGGCGGCCGGAACCGCGGGCGCCTATGCGCCGCCGGGGCGGCCCTTGAAAGGCGAGGACGTACGCCGTGCGCTCGCCAGTGGATCGAACCTGCCGGGCTACGATTACGATCGCAGCCGTGCCTATCTGAAATACGTGCAGCGACTGCAGCGGGGCAATGCAGGGTTCACCTGCTTCGCCTCGGTCCAGATGCTGCGGAAATAGTCGCTTGTCCGCGACGCGCTACCGCGCGCCGCCCGCCGACGCGCTGCTGATCCACCCGCTGGACGACCTTTACGCACTCTATCATCGTGCGTCGGGTATGACGCACCTGCTCGCCTCACCCGCGCCCGAACTGCTCGAGCTGCTGGCGGAGCGTGCCTTGACCCGCGATGAGTTACTGCGGGCGTTGATCGAGCGTTTCGAAGTCGCGGATGCCGACGCTGACCTGCTCACTGCGCGACTGGAGGAACTGGTCACGGTCGGCTTGGTGCACGTGACGTGAGGCACGTCACATCGATCCGTGTCGGTCCGATCGGCTTTCGGGTCGGCAGCGACTTTGCCGCGCCGATCGCGGCGCTGCGCGAGCTCTATGCCGATTATCCGACGCCCGAGATCGCGCACTTTACCATTCGCCTGCCCGCGACGGCGCCGTGGCGACGGCTCGTTCGTCCGGCGGTGAGGATCGAGGGCGATTACATGCTCCCCGAGACCGCGCCGCTGCCGCTGGCGCACGGGCTGCTCGCGGCCGAGATGGCGATGAACCTGCAGGTCGCACTCGGCCACCGCCGGCACCTGCTGCTGCATGCCTCATGTGTCGAGCGCGACGGGTGCGCGCTGTTGATGACGGGCGAGTCGGGGTCGGGAAAGTCGACGCTCGCGACGCTGCTCGGCACGCGCGGTTGGCGCTTCATGGGCGACGAGTTCGTGCTGATCGATCCGGAGAATGGCGCGGCGCACGCTTTTCCGCGGGCGATCAGCCTCAAGAACCAGGCGATCGGCGTAATCGAGCGCGCGTGCCCGGACGCGCGGTTCGGCCCATTGCTGCTCGGGACACCGAAGGGTGATATCCGGCATCTCGTGCCACCCGCCGACGCGATCGCGCGCATGGACGAGCCGGCGCATCCGGCGCTGCTGCTGTTTCCGACCTTCGGGCTGGCGCGTGAGGTGCGATCGGTCGGCGCGGCGGAGGCGTTCGTCCGCCTGACCCAGGCGTCGACCAACTATACCGCGCTGGGGGAGCGCGGCTTTCGCGCGCTGACCAGACTGGTCGATCAGGTACCGGCGCGCGCGATCGACTATCCCGACAGCGAAGCCGCTATCGAGCAGGTGGAAGAGCTGTGGCGCGGGCTGTGAACTCCGCGCGGCTGCTCGCCCGCCTGCTTGCGGAGCCGGCGCGCGCCACCGAACTGGATGCGGCGGCGTGGAATGCAGTGATCTGCGTCGCCCGTGCCGAGCAGCTGGTCGGTACGCTCGCTTTGCGGCTCGACCATGCCGCGGTGCCGCCGGTCGTCTCAGAAATCCTGCGCGATGCGCGTCAGGACGCGACCGAGCAGCGGCGTGCGGCGCTGTGGGAGGCGGAGATGATGCGTCGCGTGCTGGCGCCGCTCAATATTCCGCTCGTGCTGTTGAAGGGAACCGCGTTCGTTGCGGGCGGGCTGTTGGCGGGGCAGGGGCGCCATATCGGCGACCTCGACCTGCTGGTACGCCGCGACGATCTGTCCACAGTCGAGCAGGCGTTGCTCAGCGCCGGCTGGGACTGGGCCAAGCCAGACGCCTATGACGACGATTATTATCGCCGCTGGATGCACGAGCTGCCGCCGCTGCTCCACCGCGACCGCGACCGGATGATCGACGTTCACCACACGATCCTGCCGCCGACCTCGCGCCCGACCCCCGACGCCGATGCGCTGATCGCGGGGGCGGTGCCGCTGGCGAATGGCCTCAGCATCCTCGCGCCGGCCGACATGGTGATCCACGCCGCGCTTCACCTCTTTGCCGACGGCGACCTGGCCGGCGGGCTACGCAACCTGTGGGACATCGATCGGCTCCTGCGCGAGTTCACGGACGAGGACGGCGATTTCTGGCTCAAGCTGCACGCCCGAGCCGCGGAGCATCAGGCAGTTCCCTTCGTTGCCCGTGCCGTGCGACTGGCCGCGCGCCTGTTCGACACACCGGTGCCTCCGGCATGGCGTAGGGTGCGCCTGGGCGATCACCTGTACGAGCGGCGCTTGCTATCGCGCGACGCCTGGGGGCGAGAGACCCATCCCGCGACGCGGCTGGCGTTCTACGTCCGCTCGCACTGGATCCGGATGCCGCCGCTGCTGCTCGCGCGGCACCTGCTGATCAAGGCGCGACGCCGCGCCGACGCCGCGCGAATGCGATGATCCCCAGCACGACGACGATGATGAACGTATCGGCGATCCAGTCCATGACGTCGCAATCTCGGTGCAGCGCGGGGATCGACTGGAACACCTCGACCAGCGCGCCGAGGAACGACAGCCGCTCACCGATACGCAGCAGCGGCGTCGCGGGATAAGCCAGCGCGTAGAGGATCGTCAGCGTCCCGAAGGCGGTCATGTGCTGGTACTTGTCGTTGATGTCGCCGACACTGGGCGGGTGCGGCAACAGCGCCATCGTGACGGCGAACAGCGTCGCCGCGATGAGCAAAATGCGCCAGACAAGAGGCGCGCGCAGAAAGGTCATAGCCGCTCCAGCATGGCGACGAGTTGGTCGTAATGATCGATCACGCCGTCCGCGCCCAGCCGGTCGACGCCTTCGAGCGTGAACCCGCCGCGATAGACCAGCGCCGGGATGCCGGCGGCGTGCGCCGCCGAAACGTCGTAGATCGAGTCGCCGACGAACGCCGCACGCCCTCCACCGCAGCCTTCGATCATCGTCCGGATCGGCTCTGGTGAAGGCTTGGCCATGCCGTTGCCCAGCGTGTCGCCGCCGATGATCGCGGCGAAGCGATGCGCGAGACCGAGCTGACCGAGCAGCGGACGGGTGAACCGCTCCAGCTTGTTGGTGACGATCCCGAGCGTGACGCCGCGTTCAGCGAGCGCGTCGAGCGCTTCGACGACACCCGGATACGAAGTGGAGTCGACGCAGATATTGGCGGCATAATAGTCGAGCAGCGCGTCGTGCAGCCGATCGAGCTCGTCCGGGTCGTATCCACCGGTCGCATCGAGCGCCTGCGCCAGCATGCGGCGCGCGCCGCCGCCGACCATCGTGATGATCCGGGCCACCGGCAGGGTCGGGCGTCCCGCGGCGCCGAGCGCGTGGTTGACCGCCGCGGCAAGATCGCGCGAGGTGTCGACCAGCGTGCCGTCGAGGTCGAACCCGACGATGGAAGGAAGAGAGGTCATCGCCGCGGCCGTGCCCGCGCCCGCTCGCCAAGGCAAGCGGGCTCGCCTGCGATGACTCCTTACGATGGCGTCGGCAGCCGCTGGCAATTGATCGCGCACGGTGGCAGGGCGCACGCCATGAGCCAGCCGCCTCTCGCCTCAACGCCGCTTGCCGTCGTCATCCTTGCCGCGGGCAAGGGCACGCGCATGAAGTCCGACCTCCACAAGGTGCTTCACCCGCTCGCGGGCAAGCCGATGCTGCTGCACCTGATCGATACCGTCCAGCAGCTGACGCCGGAGCGGACGGTGGTCGTCGTCGGCGCGGGACGCGAGCAGGTCGAGGCAGCGGTAGCCCCACGCGGTGCGGCCACCGCGCAGCAGATTGAGCAGCTCGGCACCGGACACGCGGTCGCGCAGGCGGAAACGGCGCTGAACGGGTTCGATGGCGACGTGCTGATCCTCTACGGTGACGTGCCGCTGGTCGGCGCAGCGACAATGCAGCGGATGCTCGAGCGATTGCACGGCGCGGACGCGCCCGCGGCCGTGGTGCTAGGGTTTCGCCCCGCCGATGCCGCCGCTTACGGCCGCGTCCTCACCGAGGCGGGTAGCGACCGGATCGCCCGCATGGTCGAATTTAAGGACGCGAACGCGGCCGAGCGTGCCGAAACCTTGTGCAATTCCGGGCTGATGGCCGTCGCCTCGCGCGACCTGTTCGCGCTGCTCGCGCGGGTCGGCAACGACAATGCCGCGGGCGAATATTACCTCCCAGACATCGTCATGCTGGCACGCGAGGACGGCCGCATCACTGCGGTGATCGAGACGAGCGAGGCCGAGGTCGCTGGCGTCAACAGCCGCGCCGAACTGGCATCGGTCGAGGCGGCGTGGCAGGTCGCGCGTCGTGCCCGCGCGATGGCGGACGGCGCGACGCTGATCGCGCCCGAAACGGTGTGGTTCGCGCACGACACGGTGCTTGGGCGCGACGTGGTGGTCGAGCCGAACGTCTTCTTCGGCCCCGGCGTAAGCGTCGCGGACGGCGCGACGATCCGCGCCTTCTGCCATCTGGAGGGCGCGCAGATCGGGTCAGGCGTCGAGGTCGGCCCCTACGCGCGGCTCCGCCCCGGCGCGGTGCTGGAGGAGGGTGCCAAGGTCGGCAACTTCGTCGAGGTGAAGAAAACGCGGCTCGCGCGCGGCGCCAAGGCCAACCACCTGACCTATCTCGGCGACGCCGAGGTTGGCGCGGGCGCGAACGTCGGCGCGGGCACGATCACGTGCAACTACGACGGCTTCTTCAAATACAAGACGGTGATCGGCGAGGGTGCGTTCATCGGCTCCAACTCGGCGCTGGTCGCCCCCGTGACGGTCGGCGACGGTGCGATCGTCGCGGCAGGCTCGGTACTGACCCGCGACGTGGAGGCGGGCGCTCTGGCACTCGTGCGACCCGAGCAGGTCAGCAAGCCGGACTGGGCGACTCGCTTTCGCGAGAAGATGCGCGCGCGCAAGGCTGCTCGCGCACGCACGTGACGGCATGTTCACGCGGCGGCAAGCGGGCGGTTGCGTGATCATGCTATCGGTGACTAGGTCGTGACCGCGACCACCGGGCAGCAGCCGCGCCCGGCATTTCAATGGGGTAGAGTATATGTGTGGCATCGTCGGCATCGTGGGGCGGGACGACGTGGCGGACCGGCTGCTCGACGGATTGAAGCGGCTGGAATATCGCGGCTACGATTCGGCCGGCATCGCGACCGACCATGACGGCGCGATCGAGCGCCGGCGCGCCTCGGGCAAGCTGGTCAATCTGGCGCGCGAACTCGCCGAGCATCCGCTGCCCGGCCAGACCGGCATCGCGCACACGCGCTGGGCGACGCACGGCGGCCCGACGACCAACAACGCGCACCCGCACGCGACCGACGAGGTTGCCGTCGTCCACAACGGAATCATCGAGAACTTCAAGCCGCTGCGCGAGGAGCTGATCGCGCGCGGCCGGGTCTTTACCAGCGAAACCGATACCGAGGTCGTCGCGCACCTGGTCAGCGAGCAGGTCGAGGCCGGGCTCGACCCGCAGAGCGCCGTCCGCGCCGTTCTACCGCGGCTGCACGGCGCCTTCGCACTCGCGATCCTGTTCCGCCGCCACCCCGACTTGCTGATCGGCGCTCGGCTCGGCTCGCCGCTGGTCGTCGGGCACGGCAACGGCGAGACCTATCTCGGCTCCGACGCGCTGGCGCTCGCCCCGCTGACGCAGCGGATCGCGTATCTGGAAGAGGGCGACTGGGTCATCTGCACGCGCGAGGGCGCGCAGGTGTTCGATCGCGACAACAATGCGGTCGAGCGCGCCGTCACGATCTCGGGCGTGACCGGTGAGCTGATCTCCAAGGGCAATCACCGCCACTACATGCTCAAGGAGATCTACGAGCAGCCGATCGTCGTTGCGCAGACGCTGCGCTCGTACCTGCAGCGCATGGACGAGACGATCACGTTGCCGATCCCCGAGTTCGAGCTGTCGGGGATCAAGCGCGTCACCATCGTCGCGTGCGGCACCAGCTTCTACGCCGGAATGGTTGCCAAATACTGGTTCGAGCAGTTCGCGCGCGTGCCGGTCGACTTGGATGTCGCGAGCGAGTTCCGCTACCGCGCGCCGGTCATGGAGGCGGGTGGCCTCGCCCTGTTCATCAGCCAGTCGGGCGAGACCGCCGACACGCTGGCAGCGCTGCGTCACGCGCGCAGCGAGGGGCAGACGATTGCGGTCGTCTGCAACGTGCCGACCAGCTCGATGGCGCGCGAGGCCGACCTGCTGTTGCCGACCCACGCCGGGCCCGAAATCGGTGTGGCCTCGACCAAGGCGTTCACCTGCCAGCTGGCGGTGCTCGCTGCACTCGCCGCCAATCTGGCGCGCGCGAAGGGGCAGCTTAAGCCTGGCGAGGAGCGTCAGATCGTCCGCCACCTGGGCGAGGCACCGGCCGCGATCAACGCCGCGCTCGCCTATGACGAGGCGATCGAGGCGATGGCGGGCGTCGTCGCTACGGCGCGCGACGTGCTCTACCTGGGCCGCGGCACCGATTACCCGCTCGCGCTTGAGGGGGCGTTGAAGCTCAAGGAAATCAGCTACATCCACGCCGAAGGTTATGCCGCGGGTGAGATGAAGCATGGGCCGATCGCGTTGATCGACGACGCCGTACCTGTCGTCGTGATCGCGCCGTCGGGCCCGCTGTTCGACAAGACCGTCAGCAACATGCAGGAAGTACAGGCACGCGGCGGGCGCGTAGTGCTGATCAGCGACTATGACGGCATCCAGGCGGCGGGCGAGGGCTGCGTCGCGACGATCACCATGCCCAAGGTTCACCCGCTGATCGCACCGCTGGTCTACGCGGTGCCGATCCAGCTGCTCGCCTACCACGTCGCGGTCGCCAAGGGCACCGACGTCGATCAACCGCGCAATTTGGCGAAGAGCGTCACCGTCGAGTGAGTTAGAAGCGGGTTGCCGGGAACGTGTAAGCGAACAATCAATTTTTCCGAGTGACAATGGAAACCTCCGGCAGCGCGTTGCTGCAACAATGAAGACTTCCATTGTGCGAGGCTGGCCCAGGATGTCCCGAAGATGATCGCATCTGTCAGTAGACGCCGATCATCTTGGCCCCGGCTATGACGAGAACGGCTGCCAGCGCCCTGGTGATGATCTTGGTCGACAGCTTGATCCCTGCGGTCGTACCGATGGCGGCGCCGGCGAGCGCCGCGATGGCGTAGATCGGCAGCGAAGGCGGTAGGCTGCCGAGCGCAGCGAGGTTCCCCGCGATGCCCGCGATCGAGTTCACGAGGATGAAGACCGCGGCGACACCCGAGGCGGGACGTGCGGTCGACCAGCCGAGGAAGAGCAGCAGCGGCGAGAGGAAGATCCCGCCCCCTGTGCCGGTGAGGCCTGACAGCAGGCCGATGGCGGCGCCCGCGGGAATGGCGGCGACCAGAGGCGGGTCCCGCGTTTCGTCGACCGCCTTCAGCCCCGTGGGCCAGAGCAGTCGCGCCGCGGAGAGCCATAGCACCACGCCGACCAGCGGCCGATAGACGTGTCCCGGCAGGACGATCATCCCGCCCACGAACGCCATGGGGATCGCGCCGATGAGGAAGGGCCACAACGTGCGCCAGCGAAATAGGCCCGCGTGGACGAAGCGTCCGGACGTGAACGTCGCCACGATCACGTTCAGGACCAATGCGGTCGGCCGCATGACGGCGGCGGGGATGCCGAAAAGCGCCATCAGGGCGATGTATGCGGACGCACCGGCATGACCGACGCTCGAATAGAGAGCGGCACCGAGGAAGATGCACAGCGGTAGGAGCCATTCGGTCGTCATCCGACGATCCGCCGTGACTCGGCCCGGTCAGTCAACACGATTCGGTTGGGGGATTGTTCGCGGCGGAACGCGACGAAGTTCAATCCCGGTCACCTGCCTCCGATCGCTACAGCTGAGTGATCCTCCGTCGCGCGGACTCCCGCCGTCTTCCGTTCGGAATATCGATCAACCAGCTGATCGGTATGCGGCCTGAGGAGGATGGTGAAGCGGACCAGCTCCTCCATCACGTCGACGATGCGGTCGTAGTAGCTGGACGGCCGCATTCGGTCGTCGTCGCCGAACTCCTTGTAGGCCATGGCGACCGACGACTGATTGGGGATGGTGAACATCCGCATCCAGCGGCCGAGCAGACGGAGCGTATTCACGCTATTGAAGGACTGCGATCCGGCCGAAACCTGCATGACCGCGAGCGTCCTGCCCTGCGTCGGTCGCATGCCGCCTATCGATAGCGGCAGGTGGTCGATCTGCGCCTTCATCACGCCGGTGATCTGGCCGTGGCGCTCAGGGCTGCACCATACGTGACCCTCGCTCCACATCGACAGGTCACGCAGTTCGCGGACGGCCGGATGGTCGTCGCCGGCGACCTGGTCGGGCAGCGGCAGGTCGGACGGATCGAAGATGCGCGTCTCGGCCCCGAAGAGCTGGAGCAGCCGGGCGGCCTCCTCCACGCAGAGGCGGGAGAAGGAGCGTTCGCGTAGCGAGCCGTAGAGCAGCAGGATGCGCGGCGGCGACTGGTCGTCTGCCAAGCCAATGGCGGGCCGGCGGATCACGAAGGCGGGATCGAGGGCCGGCAGGACGTCGGCGTCCCGCAGGTGACGGAGGCGGCTCATGCGATATCCTTGACGAGGTAGATGGCGCTGGACGGGCAGAGCGAGGTGAATTGGCTGGTGTATGCGATCGCCTGCGGCGCGGTGCCGCGCTCGGCATCGACGAAACCGAGGCTACGGAAGAAGGGCGCCGCGCCCGTGGTGAGCAGGTGCAGCCGCTTGACCGCGCCGTCGCATACCCGCCCGAGGCGGCGGACGAGTTCGCGACCGTGACCGTGGCCCCGATGCCGGCGCATGACGACGAGTGAGCGAAGCAGGCGGTCGGGCCCGTTCCCCTCGAGACCGATGTAGCCGACTGGGCCATGCCCGTCCGACAGGCGGAAGAAAAGGCGGTCGGGGCCGTCGAGATCGTCGGTCGGGAGACCGGCCATCTCCAGTTGGAGGCGCATGACGTCGTATTCGCCACGCGGGACGTCGGTGAAGGTGAGGTCGGTCATGCGCGCGCCCCGGACTCGTACCATCCGCGGGTCCGCTTCACGATTGACACCACGGAGAGCATCACGGGAACCTCGACCAGCACGCCCACGACGGTCGCCAGCGCCGCGCCGGACTTCAGGCCGAACAGCGATATGGCGGCCGCGACCGCAAGCTCGAAGAAGTTCGACGCGCCGATGAGCGCGGCGGGCGCCGCCACGCACCACGCCACTCCCACCCGCTTCGACAGCCAATATGCGATGCCGGCGTTGAGATAGACCTGGATGAGGATCGGCACGGCGATGAGCGCGATGACCGCCGGCTGCCGGATGATCTGCTCGCCCTGGAAGCCGAACAGCAGGACCAGCGTGGCGAGCAGCGCGACGAGCGACACCGGTCCCAGCGCCGCCAGCAGCCGGTCGAGCGCGGGCTGGCCGCCCGAGGCGAGCAGCGCCCGGCGGACGATGTGGGCGACGATGACTGGCACGACGATGTAGAGTGCGACCGACAGCAGCAGCGTGTCCCACGGCACCGTCACCGAGGCGACGCCTAGGAGCAGCGCCACCAGCGGCGCGAAGAGGAAGACCATCAGGACGTCGTTCAGCGCGACCTGGCTCAGCGTATAGGTCGGCTCGCCGTCGCACAGGTTCGACCAGACGAAGACCATTGCGGTGCACGGCGCGGCGGCCAGCAGGATCAGCCCGGCGATATAGGACGGGATCTCGCCCGCGGGCAGCAGCGGCGCGAACAGCCAGCCGAGGAAGAAGGTGCCGAGCGCCGCCATGGAGAACGGCTTCACCGCCCAGTTGACGAACAGCGTGACGCCGACACCCTTCCAATGCTGTTGGACGGAGCCGAGCGAGCCGAAGTCGATCTTGAGCAGCATGGGGACGATCATCAACCAGATCAGTCCGGCCACGACGAGGTTGACGCGGGCCACCTCTGCCGACGCGATCGCCGCGAAGGCGCCGGGGAGGAGGTGGCCGAGGCCGATCCCCGCAGCGATGCAGAGCGCCACCCAGATCGAGAGATAGCGCTCGAAGGTGCCGATGCCGGGACGCCGCGCCTCCGCTGCCATCGTCGCCATCAGCGCACCCGCTCGCCGGCGTCGTCGACTACCTGCTCGCCGTCCTCCTTGGCGAAGGCGCCGCGCTGCGCATCGGGCAGGATGTCGAGCACCGTCTCGGATGGGCGGCACAGGCGCACGCCGAGCGGAGTCACGACCAGCGGACGGTTGATCAGGACCGGGTGATCCATCATCGCGTCGATCAGCCCCTCGTCACTGACCGCCTCGTCGTCGAGACCGAGCTCGGCATAGGGCGTGCCCTTTTCGCGAAGCAGCTGTCGCGGCGTCAGCCCTGCGCGCTCGATGAGCTGGATCAGCAAAGGGCGCGACGGCGGCGTCTTCAGGTATTCGATCACGTGCGGCTCGATGCCGGCGTTGCGGATCATCGCGAGGGTGTTGCGGGAAGTGCCGCATGCGGGATTGTGGTAGATGATGACGTCGGCCACGGCGCGGTCCTTCAGCAGCAGGTGAGTTCGGCGAGCAGCGGCTCGCACAGTTCGGCGCGGCCCTGACAGCAGTCCTTGGCGAGGAAGGTCATGAGCTCGCGGAGGGTGTCGATGCCGGCGCGCTGGACCTGATGGCGCCCCTGCTTCTCGGCGGTGACGAGCCCGGCCTTCGCCATGACCGCGAGATGCGTCGAGAAGGTGCTCTGCGACAGGTTCGCCGCCTCGGCGAGTCGACCGGTGGTCAAGCCGTCGGGCTCGTTGCGCACCAGGAGGCGGAATGCCGAAAGACGGGTCGGGTGCGAGAGCGCGGCCAGAGCGGCCAGGGCTGATGCTTCATCCATGCATCGGAAATAGCCGATGCGAACGTCGTTCGTCAACGATGCATCGGTATTAGACGATGGGTTGAGCTTGCGGGCTATGCCGCCAGGCGCGAGCGCTCGGCGAGGCGTGCACGCACGACGGGGCTGGTCGGCCCGGCGCCCCAGCGGCCCGGCACGCTCGCGAGTTCTAGGTGGGACCCGTCGCGCACGACGGTCAGGCAGGCGTTGCCGAAGTCGACGACCTGCGCGCGGGACAGGGTGAAGGCGACGCCGTGGCGCACGGCGGTGGCCGGCATGGTGACGACGATCCCGTCGCTGGCGGTGTCGACCGAGTAGCCTCGGGCGTCGCTCCAGCTGCGGCCGTGGAAGGCGTCGATGATCGCGTTGGCGAAGTCCCAGCCGATCAGGCGATCGGCGAAGAGGCCGCCGGCATCGACGTGAAGTTCGAGTCCGTCCTCGTCATGGCTGACGAAGAGGCGGGTGGCGACGGGCGCGATCCGCGCGGCGGAGGGTGCGCTGAAGCCGAAGTGCCGCCGTGCGTAGTCGCGTGGATCGATGCGTGCGAGGTCGACGCCGTAGTCGAGGAGGCCAGCGGCGAGATCGCGCGCGCTTGCGTTGGCCTCGCGGCCGTTCCAGCCCTTGGTCTGCATGATCTCGTAGGCGGCCTTGCCGATCCAGGACGCCTCGGTGATTGCCTTGCCCATGATGATCTCCGTCGTTCGGCGGCAGCCAGTTTTCCCCTGGACCACCCTCAATCGACGGACTGCGCTTTGACGCAGGCGGCTTCCGTCCTATCTTGAAGGGGTGAACATCGGTCAGGCAGCGAAGGCCAGCGGCCTCTCGGAGCGGATGATCCGCTACTTCGAGAAGCAGGGCCTCATCCCGGAGCCCGCGCGTAGCGAGGGTGGCTACCGCGCCTATGGCGACGCCGACGTGAAGCGGATGCGGACGATCGCGCTCGCCCAGGACGTTGGCTTCTCCACCAACGTCATCGCGCAGCTCCTGACGATGATGGACCGGGCGGGCGACGGCGATCACGCGGCCGAGGACGAGGCGCTCGCCGAGTTCGAGCGCAAGACCGAGGCTCTGCGCGAGCTTAGAGGTCGCATCGACGGGATGCTCGATCGCGCGCGGGCAAGGATGGCCGATGCCGATGCCGAGACCGACATCGACTGGCGCGCGCCCTCGCCCGACAAGCCGCGGGGACTCAGGATCGAGAGGGTCAATCCCGAACGCCCACCATCGGCTCGGGAGACGCCGCGGCGCGACTCCCGGCAGCGGGACTTGACGTCCGTCGATTAGGCCCAACATTGAACCTTGACACGTTGTCAAGGTTTATGTGAGGGTGTGCCGATGTCCTTCGAAGCGAGATCGATGTGCGAGCCACCATCGCTGGTTCGCTTCGCGGTGGCGATACGCGGCTGAGCGTTCGCCCGGTCCGGCGTCGAACCGGACCTTAACGCCCGACAGGCGATGCACGACTGAGCGCGATTCGCGCCGCGTCGCCGGATTCGAAGGTCGTCAGTAATGGCAAAGAGGAAGCGCACGCAGACGCGTGCCGTGTTGGAGAACCGTCAGCGGCAGGGTCGTGGTCGCGGCGAGGGTGCGGCCTACAGGCCCTGGCTTTTCGTCCACGACGTCGCGTCGCGGGGCCGCTCGAGCAGGATCCCGAGCGCCGGACGCGTCATGCACACGCTGTCGGACTGGGAGACCGCGGCGCTGCGCGACTTCCAGTGGGATCCGGCCGTCATCGAGGTGAAGGAGCAGGTGCCGCTGATCCTGGAGGACACGCTCCGGATCGCGGCCGAGATGAAGGTGCGTCATCCGGCGGACGGACGACCGCGCGAGCCCATCCCGCTGTCGACGGACTTTCTGGTGAAGCGTCTGGTCGACGGCCGTGTCGAACAGGCCGCATATGCGGTGAAGGAGAGTTCGGCGATCGACATGCCGGCGGTCCCGACCCGAGGAAAGCTCGTATCGATCCGCCGCACCCGGCAGAAGCTCGAGATCGAGCGCCGCTACTGGCTGGAGCGCGGCGTGTCCTGGGACCTCCTGACCGAGGACCGGCTGTCCAAGGTCCGCAAGGGCAACATCGAATTCGTCCTCCGGGTGAGGCCCGATCCCGAACGGCCCGACGGGCACTGGCAGCGAGCGATGCTCGCCGTCCATGCGGCGATCGCTGACGGTGGCCCGCGTACGCTCGATCAGCTCGCCCGCGCGTTGGACGCGGCTGGGACGCTCGACCGCCGCGACTTTCCGACCGCCGTCCGGTTGCTGTGCGCGAAGCACGCGTTGGCGTTCGACATGGATCGGCAGTTCACTCTGTCTCGGCCTGCCTCGGACTTCGTCGTCGCGCCGACGATCCGACCGGATGAGGCGGCGTGATGCTGCACGCGCGGGACGTCATCCGGTTCGGGGACGGCGGCGAGACCGTCGACCAGCGCGTCGTATGGTGCCACGGGGGCGAGGTCGTGCTCTTCGACCTGTCGTCGTCGCGGACGCGGCTGGCGCGGCGGCCGCGCGCCGAGGTCATGGCCCAGCTCGACGACGGATCGGCCCGCCTTCTCCTGGAGCACGGATACGACCTGCACCCCAATCCCGCACGGCTGACGAAGGCGCAGAAGGACCGCCGCGATAGGCTGATGCGCATCATCGGTCCGCTGCTGGACCGGGCGCCGATGATCTTCGACGACGCGGTGCGGGGCCGCGCGGTTGCCGATATCGAGCGAGCGCTGCAGGCTTGCGCCGACCCGGAGGAGCGCAAGGCGTTCGCGTCGGCCAAGACCGTGCACGATGCGCTCGACCGCTACTGGCGGCGGGGCATGTCGGCCAACGCGCTGACCCCGTCGTTCGGGAATTGCGGGAAGGGGAAGCGGACGCCCGGCGAGGCGAAGCTGGGCGCGCCGCCCGCGGAGGGGATGAAGCGCGGCGTGAACGTGACGCCGGCGATCGAGGACATCTTCGATACCGGGCTCCGCCGCTACTACGTCTCGGACCGAGCCGCGCGCAGGAAGGTCAGCCTGAAGGCGGCCTACGACCTGATGGTCACCGACTTCTTCCTCGACACGGTCGTCGATCCGGTGACGGGCAGGACCGAGTATCCGCCGAAGGCCGAGTGGGCGGTGACCGGCTACCCGACCTTCCGCCAGTTCCGGTTCTGGTATGACAAGCGCCCGGACCTGCTGCAGATCCGGCGCAAGCGCGAGGGCGGCTCGCGCTACGACAAGGACATGCGCGGCATCGTCGGGACGGCGGTGGCGGGGCTGATGGGGGCGGGGAGCCGCTTCGAGATCGACTCCACCCCGATCGACGTCGGCTGCGTGTCCGAGATCGACCGGACGGTGCCTGTCGGCCGACCCACCTTCTACCAGGTGACCGACGTGCTGACGAAGCTGATCTGCGGCATCTACGTCGGCTTCGAGAACGCGTCCTGGATGGCGGCCGGCCTCGCCGTGCGGAACGTAGTCGAGGACAAGGTTGCCTTCTGCGCCGGATACGGCGTGTCCATCGACGCGGGCGAGTGGCCGTGTTCCGGTGTCCAGCCCGCGCGATACATGGCCGACCGGGGCGAATGGGAGGGATTCGACGCGACCGCCTTTGCCGAGAAGTCGTCGGTCGTCGTCGAGGTGGCCTCCCCCTATCGGGGTGACCAGAAGGGGTCGACCGAGAAGAAGTTCGACCAGTTCCACCGGCTGCTGCGCACGCAGCTGGACGGCATGATCGAGAAGAAGGTGCAGGAGCGAGGCGATCGCGACTACCGCCGCGATGCGATCTTGACGCTGGCGGAGGTGACCGCCTGCGTCATCGAGGTCGCGATCTTCCTCAACAACAGCAACAAGCTGGTCGACTATCCGCGCACCCGCGAGATGATTGCCGACCGGGTCAGGGCTGTGCCGCGGGAGCTCTGGAACTGGTCGGTCGATCGAGGGATGGACGAACTGGTCCGCGCCTCGGTCGACCAGGTCGAGTTCTCCATGCTTCCCGTCGGACGCGCGACGGTGACGTCGATGGGCTATCGCTATCGCGATCTCTACTACCGCCCGGCGGAGCGCGAGCAGTGGCAGGTGTTCGACCGCGCCCGTCAGGACGGGGTGTCGCACGTCGACGTCTCCTACGATCCGCTGCGGACGACGCGCGTCTGGCTGCACGACGGCACGGCTCAGGGTGGGCGCGTCGCGCTCGATCTGACCGACCGTTCGATCGCCTATGCCGATGTATCGTTCGAGGAGGCGCGTGCCCTTCGGCGTGACGACGCCGTCGACACCGCGAACAACAAGCCGGCGTTCCATGCCGGGCTCGCGCGCGCCGCTCGCGCCATGAAGTCTATCAACGACGCGGCCAACGCCGAGCGTCCGGGTCCCCTGACCGCAGGGCAGGCGCAGGGCGGCAAGGCGAACCGGATCGAGGAGCGCGAGCGCGAGCGTGCCCGTCGACGGGGGTTGCAGCCCGCCAGCGACGTGGTGCCGGTCGGGCAGGCGATCGCCGGCGACAAGGGCAAGCCCGCCACTACGGACCGGCAGAATCGCCAGTCCGACTTCCTGAACTGATCCCGAGGAGCGCGGCGATGTCGTCCGACTACGAGAACAACGCCTATATCGCGGCCCTGCCTGCACCCCTGTCCCGCCCGGAGTGGGTGCGTTTCCTGACGAGGCTGCCGGAGCGGGACGAGGCCGAGCGCAAGCTGTCCCATGGCGAGCGATACCTGTGCGCGCTCCGGGTGCTTCGCTTCTTCAGGGCCGGCGCGCGGCAGGCGGACTTCGCCCGCGGCTTCGACGCGGTGCTGCGCGAGGGCTATCGTGGGCGCGACGACAGCACCCGGGCGCACGAGGCGCGGATGCATGCGGTGGCTTCGGCGCGCGAGGCGGGTGGGCTGCTCGAGCCGGGCGCGCCGGTCGTGATCCGGCACGCAAGCAGTTCGGCACTGCTCGGCGTTCCCGGCATGGGGAAGACCGCCACGCTGGACGGGGTGCTGGCGCGCTATCCGCAGATGAAGCGGCACGCCGACGGACAGGTCCAGATCGTCTGGTTCAAGCTCGAGTGTCCTGCGATGGGGTCGATCCGGCAGACCTGCCGCGACTTCTTCAAGGGGGTGGACGCGCTCCTCGGGCAGGAGACCTACCAGAAGCTCTATGCCGGCAAGCACGTGTCGGACGACGATCTGATGGACGGCATGGTCGCGGTGGCGAACATCCATTCGCTCGGCTGCCTGGTCATCGACGAGATCCAGCACCTGGGCAAGGCGGGGGACGAGCAGCACGTTTTGATGACGTTCCTCACCACCCTGGTGAACAAGATCGGGGTGCCCGTCCTGTTCGTCGGGACCATGTCGGCATATGACCGTTTCTCGAAGACGGGCCGGATGGGACGCCGGTCCATCGGTCCTGCCGCGGGCATCTGGAACCACTATCCCGAAAGTGACGCGCAGTGGCAGCGCTTCGTGACGGAGCTTTGGGAATACCAGTGGACGGCGCAATACACGCCGCCGACGCCCGCGATGCTGAAGGCGTTGCATGATCGCAGCCAGGGCATCGTCGACATCGTTACCAAGCTCTGGTTCGCCGTGCAGGTGGCGGCGATGGACGACAGCGAGGCGAGTGGCGGCGAGATCGAGGAGATCATCACGGAGGAGATGATCAACGAGGTGGCCGACCGGCACCTGGCGCCCATGGAGGGGCTGCTCGCCGCGGTGCGCAGCGGCGATCCGGCGCTGATTCGCAGGTTTGACGATGTCGCGCCTCGGAACGAGGCGTTCTGGAATTCGCTGAAGGATGTCGACGGACCGGTTCTGAACGGATCGATTTCGACCGACGCGGACCAGGCGGCGCGCCGTACGGGACCCGCCTATGTCGGGCAGTGCGCCAGCGTCGTGCGTGAGAACTTGGAATGGCAGGGCTTCGACGAGGCCCGCGCCGCCGAGGTCATGCGGCGGACGTCGGAGGCGGTGGGCGCGCCCGACGCGAGCAATCTGCCGGTCTACTTCGCGCGCATGGCGGACATCATCTCCGAACTGAAGACCGAAGGCGCCGTGTCGAAGACCGCGCGCAGCAGGCCGCCGACGAAGGCCGAGGTCGAGGCGACGTTCATTGATGGGGATCTGCGCCGCGAGGGCGGTGACGGGATCGCGGCAGCCGCCTGATCCATCGTGCTGGTGCCCGCCATCAGGACGCAGGAGCTGCTCTACTCCGCCATCGCGCGGGGTCGGCGTTACCTGCAGGCGCCGGGCGCCGGGCCGTTCATGCGCGAGCTGCTCGGGCGGCGTTGGGCCGTGGCGTCCGTCGACCTGCCCGGTGGCCTCGATGACCTCGCGTGCGACCTTCCTGCTGAAGACCAGGGCGACGCCGTGGATTCCTGGATCGACGGCGCGACGCTGATGCCGTTCCACACCGCGTTCGCGCCCGCCGAGATCCGGGCAGAGGCACGCTCGGCCATGCGCGGCGAGGTGGCCGGTCTGTATGTGAGGCTGGGCCTGGCGGCGTTCCGGGTGCGGCCGCCGGATCGGTTGCGCTTCTGCCCGGCCTGCTTGGACGACATGGAGCAGTCGGCGGGCGACCTGTGGTGGCGACGCGATCACCAGATGCCGGGTGTCCCCGTTTGCCCGGTGCATGGATCGATCCTCAGGCTGAGCGACGTGACGCCGGGCGGTGAGCGCCATTCGTTCGTCGCGGCGACAAGGGCTGTCTGCCGGGCGGAGGCGCCGCTCGCGCTTGAAGGCGCGAGTGACGCCGATATCGAAAGCCTTGCCGACCTCGCGGGTCGCGCGGCTGCCCTGCTTGACGCACCGCCCCCCGCTCGGTCCTACGGCAAGATCATGACAGACCATCGTGACCGGATGGCGGCGGTCGGTCTGATGCGCTCCAGGCGCAAGGTTGACCATGCCGCCCTCCATGCCGCCTTCGCGGATCGGTGGGGCGGCGTGACGCGCCTCATTCCCGGCCTCGAACTCGTGGAGAATGAGAAGTCGTGGCTGACCCAGCTCGTCCGCAACGATCGCCGCGCGGCGCACCCGCTTCAGCACGTCCTGCTGGAAGCGGTGCTCGAGCGCCTTGCCGACGTGCCGGTCGCGCGCCCTTTCGGAGCGGGTCCCTGGCCGTGCCGCAACCCGCTCGCGCACCATCACGGATTGGAGGCGATCACGGACGTGACGGTGAGGCGCGACCGCGGCACGCTATACGGCGACTTCGCCTGCTCATGCGGCTACATCTACACGCGCGCCTGCCATGCAGATGGCACCGTGGGTGAGCCCAGGTATCGTCGTTTCGGGCCGATGCTGGTGCCCGCCCTCCAGGCGGCGGTCGCTTGCGGTGACGGCCTGCGCCCGACCGCCCGAGCGCTCGGGTTGGATCCGAAGACGCTGATGCGTGAAGCGGCGATGGCGGGCGTGGCGGTGCCGTGGACGACCGGCGCGTCGGGCGGCGTTCCGATCCCGAAGATGTCGGTCACGGCGCCTCCGCGGCGTCACCGTCGGCCGCATCGCCGACGGGCACTGCGCAACTGGTTCGCGATCGACGTGCGGCTGGCGCGCGCAACGCGCAGAGCGGTGGCGGAGATTGTGGCCGCGGAGCCGCCGTGCCGCGCGACCTTCGCGGAGATCGAGCGCCGCGTGGCGAAGCGCGACTGGCTGAGGAAGCGCGCCGCCAAGCTGCCGCAGACGATCACCGCGGTCGAGGCCGCGCTGGAGGCCACGGATGCGTTCCGCGGGAGGCGGTTGACGTGGTGCGTGTCGCGGGCGCTCGACGATCGCGACCTGTCGGCATGCGACGTCCTGCGAGCGGCGGGACTGCCGATGGAATGGCTGGAGGAGGTGCGGATGGCTGTGGCCGAGGCGTCCCTGCCGCGGGCGCAGGCCGCATGAGCGGCGCACCGGTCACCGCGATGCGCCATGACGAGACGCTGTATTCCGGTATGGCGCGGCTCTCGCGTTATCTGGGCGGCAAGTCGCGCGGCGCCCTGCAGAAGGCGGTCCTCTCTGCGGACCTGTCCTTGTTCGACGACATGCCCGTCGGGATCGGCAGGATCGCGGCGTCCGGCGCGTTCGGGCGGATGGCGGTCGATGACGCCGTGCGCGAGTGGACGCTGCTCCAATACCACGGCCACTTCGCCGGGCCGGAGGCGGTGGGCGGAGCGATCGCCGTGATGCAGGGGGATGGGGGCTGGCCACACCAGGTCCTCGGCAGCTGGTTCGTCGACTTGCCGCCGCCGGACAGGCTGAGGTTCTGCCCCGCTTGCATGATCGAGATGCTGGACCGCCATCCGGATCCGTGGTGGCGACGCACGCACCAGCTGCCGTCGTCGCTCGTCTGCCCTGATCACGGCATCGAGTTGCGTCCTTCGACGGTGACGAGGGACATGCGCCGACGTGGCTACGTCGCGGCATCCCGTGACGTCTGCCCGGACGACATGCCCCCCAGCACCCACATGCGTGAAGGTCACGTCGAACACGATCTGCTCGTGCTGGCGCGCGAGGGCGACGCGCTGTTGAACGACCGCGGTGGCGAGGATCCGGCCCTGCGTCTTGCGGATCGCATGTCGGCGCTGGAAGCGCTCGGCATGACAGATCGGCGCGGCCACGCGAACCTGCCGCGCATCGCGCAGGCGATGGACCGTTATTGGGGGCCGACGCTCGATGTCTGGCCTGGCCTGCGCCTCGATGGACGGTGCGGGTTGGGATGGCTGGTGCCGTTGTTCACCTTCGGCGGACGGGCGCCGCCGCTGCATCATCTCTTGCTTGAGAGGCTCCTGAGCGCGTTGACCCGGGCCTGACGGGTGTCGCGACGGAAAACTTCATTGTCGCGCTCGGGCGCTCCGGGCGCCGAGATTCCGTTCCTGCCGGCTACTAGGTGGACCACGCCGGAACTTCTAATTGCCAGTCACCCTTGATCGGCGGAGGGTTTGGCTCTCTTAGCCGGTGGAAATCTTTTTTGTATGGCTACAGAACGACAACCCGCATCACGCCGCGGTGGCGATCGGCTTTCCCATCGAGGCGCCATGTGCGTGAGCGTCGATCGCGGCGACGATCTGCGGCAGCACCTCTGGCGGCAGCGTGTGTCCCATGCCGTCGATCTCGAGCAGGCGTGCACCGGGGATGGCGCGCGCGGTCTCTCGCCCGCCCGCAACTGGCACCAGCGGATCGTCACTGCCGTGAATGACGAGCGTCGGCGCGGTGATGCGCGCGAGCCGACTGCTGCGATCGCCATCGGCGATGATGGCCGCCATTTGTCGTACGAAGCCGGCCGGATGGCGGTTGCGCAGCGTCTCGCTGCGGATACGCTCGGCCAGGAACGCACCCTCCATCGGAAAGCGTCCACCGACGACGTTCGCGGCGAGCGTGCCGTGTGCGACGATCGCCTCCAGATCGTCGCCGCGCGGATGGCGCAGGAGCACCGCGGTCGCGCGCATCGTCGGGCGCGAGCAGTCCGAGCGGCCCGTTGTCGACATGATCGAGGTGAGCGATAGCGTACGATCGGGCCAGGAGGCGGCGACCAGCTGTGCAATCATCCCGCCCATCGACGCGCCAACGATGTGCGCGGCCTCGATCCCCAAAGCGTCCATCAGCCCGATCGTGTCTGCGGCCATGTCCTGCAGCGTGTACGGCACGGGTGGCGTGCGGCCGAACTGCTGCACCATCGCGGTCCACACGATGTTGGGCGTGCCCGCATGATCGAATTTAGTCGACAGACCCACATCTCGGTTGTCGAAGCGGATGACGCGGAAGCCGTGGGCGACCAGATCGTCTACCAGCTCGATCGGCCAGCGGACGAGCTGTGCGCCCAATCCCATGACGAGCATGATCGGCGGCGCATCGCGATCGCCGAAATCCTCATACTCGATCGTGATGCCGTTTGCCCGAACCTGTGCCACGCCTGCCTCCGCCGCACCGATGCGGACCTTGTCATGAAAATGCAATGAACCGCGGCATGTTCCGGCGCTTTGCGCGCGCAACAGTGCGTGGTAGCCACATCGCTGATGACCGATCGCCTGATCCTCGACGATTTCGTCCCCTTTCTGCTGTCGGTCGCCTCCAACCGCGTCAGCGGCCGCATCGCCACCGCCTATGAGGCGCTGTTCGGGCTCAGCATTCCCGAGTGGCGGCTGATTACCGTGATTGCGGAAGGGACAGCGACGACGCAGGCGGAAATTGGCGAGCGGACGCGGATGGACAAGGTAACGGTCAGCCGCGCGGCGATCGCGCTGACGCAACGCGGACTGCTGGAGCGCAGCCCCAACAGCCAGGATCGGCGCTCGCACCACCTGATGCTGAGCGCGGCCGGCCGAACGCTCTACGCCGAGGTGGCGCCGAAGGCGAAGGAACTGGAGGCGCATATCTTCTCGCGGTTCAGCACGGAAGAGATCGATCAGTTCACCGCCATGCTTCGCCGGATCGACGCCGCTGCCGGAGCGAGCGCGTGAGCGAGGCCGCGCTGATCGCCGCGCTCGAGCTTGGCGGAACGAAATGCGTTGCCATGCTGGCGAGCGGGCCGGACGCGATCCTCGAGGAAGTCCGCGTGCCGACCACGCGGCCCGAGGAGACGCTGGCCGCGCTGGAGGCCGTGCTGGATGGGTGGCGCGGGTTCGCTGCGATCGGCATCGGCAGTTTCGGCCCCGTGTCGATCGACCGTCAATCGCGTGACTACGGTCAGATCACCTCGACACCCAAGCCCGGCTGGGCGAACACGAGCGTCGCGCGTCGCTTCGCCGATCGCTACGACGTGCCGGTCGGCTTCCACACCGATGTCGTCGGTGCGGTGCTGGGTGAGGCGCGGTGGGGCGCGGGACGTGGCCTCGACGCGCTCGCCTATGTGACGGTCGGTACTGGCATCGGCGCCGGCATGATCGCGCGTGGTCAGCCGGTCGACGGGCTGACGCACGCCGAACTCGGCCACATTCGTGTTCCGCGCTTGGCCGGTGACGATTGGAGCGGCGCGTGTCCGTTTCACGGGGCGTGCGTTGAAGGGCTTGCTTCGGGGCCGGCGATCGCGGCGAGGACCGGCATCAAGGGCGAGGACCTGCCCGCGGATCATCCCGTGTGGGACAGCGTCGTCGACGCGCTCGCCAACCTGATGGGGACACTTACGCTGACGGGCGTGCCGCGCCGCATCGTGCTCGGCGGCGGCGTGATGGTCGGCAACCCGCACCTGCTGCCACGACTGCGGACGGCGACGAAGCTGACCCTGAACGGTTACGTCGTACGGCCCGAGCTGGAGGATATGGATACCTTCATCGTGCCCGCGGCGCTTGGCGCGAACGCCGGACCGCTCGGCGCCGTCGTGCTGGGGCAGCAGGCGCTGGCGGAGCGCGACGCAACACCCTTTACGCGCGTTTAACCCTCCTCGCTTACCGTCTCGCCATCCGCGGCCCGACTGGCCTGCGTGACGAAGAGGCAGTGACGCATGCGCATATTGATCGTGGACGACGAACCGGCGATGCACGACAGCTATCGGCGCAGCTTCGCGTCGGCGGCGAGTTCGCGCGACGATACGCTTTCCGCGATGGCGGCCGACCTGTTCGGCGACGAAGCGGCGGAGGACGACGGCGAAGCGGTCAGCTTCGACTGCGTTCATCACATGCAGGGACTGGACGCGGTCGCGGAGGTCGAGCGCTCGCGTGGCGGCGATCAACCGTTCGCTGTCGCTTTCATCGACGTGCGCATGCCGCCCGGCATCGATGGCAAGGAAACCGCGCGCCGCATCCGCGCGGCCGACCCCGACATCAACATCGTCATCGTGACCGGTTATTCCGACTTTTCGCCGGTCGAGATCAGCAAGGTGGCCGGCCCAGCCGACAAGATCTTCTATATCGCAAAACCGTTCGAGGTGGCCGAGATCGTCCAGACCGCGACCGCGTTAGCGCATCGTTGGGAGGCGGACCGTGCGTTGAAGGTCGCGCGTGAGCAATTGTCGCGGCAGGTGATCCAGCTGGAGGAACAGGCGGCCGAGCTCGCCGCCAACGAGATGAAGGCGATCCACGTCGCCAATCACGACTCGCTGACCGAGGCGCCCAATCGGCTCGCCTTCCTGCGCGCGCTCGGCGAGCGATCGAAGCAGCCGGGACGCTTCGCTGTCGGGATGATCGACCTAGACCGGTTCAAGCTGGTCAACGATACGCTCGGGCATCTGGCGGGCGACGAGCTGATCCGCGCGATTTGCGCGATCCTGCAGGAAACGATCCCGGCGGGCGGCCTGGTCGCGCGCCTCGGCGGGGACGAGTTCGGGCTGCTGTTCGAGGCGGCGGGCGAGCAGGCGGCCGAGATGGCGTGCACGCGCGTCGTGCACGCCATCTCGGTCGAGTTGAAGGTGCTGGGGCATTCGGTTCAGGCGGCCGCCTCGGCCGGCGTGGTGACCGCGGGCGAGGGCGACAACCGCGACCCGATCGACCTGATCCGTCGCGCCGACCTGGCGCTCAACGACGCGAAGCGGAGCGGTCGCGGTGTCGCGCGGCTGTTCGACGAGAGCATGGACGAGGGCGTACGCGTGCGTCGCCGGATCGAGACCGGACTGTCGCAGGCGATCGCGCGCGACGAACTGGCGCTCGTCTACCAGCCGATCGTCGCGCACGGCGCGTTCGAGGTCGTGGGCTTCGAGGCGCTGCTGCGCTGGAACACGCGCGAATACGGCCCGATCAGCCCGGCGACCTTTATCCCGATCGCCGAAGAATCGAACCTGATCCACGAGCTGGGCGACTGGGTGCTGGCGCAAAGCCTGGATGTCCTGAAAAGCTGGCCGGGGCAGTACGTGTCGGTCAATTTCAGCCCGCGGCAATTCCGGCGGCACAATTTTGTCGGTTATATCATGGAGCGCTGCCAGCGCGCCGAGGTCGAGCCGCAGCGTTTGCAGATCGAGATCACCGAAACCGCAATCTTCGACGATGCCGACCGCGCCGCGGAAACGCTGTACCGCCTGCGGCAGATGGGCTTCCGCATCGCGCTCGACGATTTCGGCACCGGTTACTCGTCGCTCTACAATATTCGTAAATTCGCGCTCGATGCGCTGAAGATCGACCGCAGCTTCATCGACGGCATGTCGCGCGAGAAGGAATCGGCCGCGATCGTGCGGTCAATCGTTCACCTGGCGCAGTCGCTCAACCTGACCGTCATCGCCGAAGGGGTGGAGACTGCCGCGCAGGTCGACCTGCTGCGCGTCGCGGGCGCGAGCCACCTGCAGGGTTACCACTTCGCCAAGCCGCTGGCCGAACCGCTCGCGCGCGACATGGCGCACGCGCGCTTCCTGGAGGTGGAGCCCGCGACGGGCACGCTCGGTTGAGGGAGACGGGCTGATGGCCGCGCACGTCCGTCGCCATGTCGGCACCCGTGTAAGGGCGCTGCGCAACCCGCGGTCGCTCGGCGCGCGACTGGTGCTGATCCTGACGTTGGTCGGGGCAGGCGGCGCGGTCGCAATCGCGCTGCTGCTCGCGTCGATCATCACGCCTAGTTTCGGCAAGCTCGAGCGGCACTCGGTCGACGCGCATGTCGAGCGGACCCACGCCGCGCTCGCCGAGTACGCCAACAAGGTCGAGAGCGCCGTCAAGGATTACGGCGATTGGAACGACAGCTACGAATATATGGCGCATCCGAGCGCCACCTTCGAGCACGAGAGCTTCTCGCCGCTCGCGATGGCGAACCTCGACGTCAACGCGATGGCTTATGTCGGCATCGATCGCCGCATCGTCATCGCACGCTGGATCGACGAGGCGCGGCGCGATCAGCCGAAGATGCGTGCACGACTGGTCGGATCGATCGAAGGACTCGATCTGCCGCGGCTGCTGAGCACGCGCAGTTCGACCAGTTTCTACGCGCGGATGGGCGGCGTCGTCGCCGCCGTCGGTGTCGCCAAAGTCCGTCGCAGCGACGGGACCGGTACCCCGCGCGGCTACGTGCTGATGGCGCGCGAGATCAGTTCGCGCCAGCTCGCCGAATTGCTCCAGCTCAATGCGGTAATCGACCTGACGCCGACCGCGGGCGAAGTCGTGCAGCAATCGCGCGCGCGGATGACGATCACCGTGCCGATCGCGGGCGCGGACGGGCAGCCGGTTGCGAGCGCGCGCTTCACCGTACCGCGCGAGGTGACGCTGCTCGGCCGGCGCATGCTGCTGCTCGCGATCGCGGGATCGGTGCTGCTGCTGCTGGTCGTGCTGATGATGCTGCGGCGCATGATTGGCCGGTTGGTGCTCGCCCCATTGGCGCGGGTCGAGCGCCACATGGAACGGGTTCGCGCCTCGGGCTCGCTCGCGCTGCTGGAGGACGATGGGCGGCGCGACGAGATCGGCTCGCTGGGATTGAGCTTCAACGGCATGCTGACGCAGCTGAAGGACCTGCGCGAACAGATCGAGGCGCAGAGCTTCGCGCTCGGCCGGTCGGAGAGCGCGGTGGCGGTCATGCACAATGTCCGCAATGCGCTGTCGCCGATCTCGACCGTGATCAGCCACGGCATCAACCGCGCCGCACCGGTCGATCAGGCGATGTTGGCGCGCGCGGCGGAGGAGTTGGGCAAGCCGGACATCCCCGCGGCACGGCGTGAGAAACTCGCCGCGTTCGTGCGCGCGGGCGTCGCCGCGATGGAGACGGCGCGGGCCGAGCAGGTCGAGCAGCTCGGCATCGGACGCGACGCGCTCGGCCACGTGCTCGACATCATCGGGCAGCAGCAGGCGGCGGCGCACGAGCGTCCGCAGCTGTCGGTGTGCGACATGACCGACGTGATCGCGCAGAATGCGACGATCGCGCGCTACTCGGGCAAGGTCCAGATCGGCTTCAGCTATCCGGCCGAGCCATGTCCGGTGCTCGCCAATCGCGTGATCCTGAGCCAGGTGGTCGGCAATCTGTTCGCCAATGCGGGCGAGGCGATCGCGGCGGCGGGTCGGAGCGGCGGGCGGATCGCCGTCTCGTTCGCGCGCGACGACGAGCACGTGACGGTGCGGATCAGCGACGATGGCGAGGGGTTCGATCCGGCGGTCGGCGCGACGTTGTTCCAGCGCGGCTATTCGACCCGCGCGCACAAGTCGGGCGGGCTGGGGCTCCACTGGTGCGCCAATTCGATGACCGCGATGGAGGGTGCACTGCGCCTTGAAAGCGACGGGCGCGGGACCGGTGCGCGCGCGATCCTGACGCTGCGCGCACCGGCTGCTATCGAAATGGATGCCGCGGCGTAGACCGCCACCGCGACCGAATGTTCAGAGCGGGGAGGCGGGGTCAGTCAGGATGCCGCAGCCGGCCGCCGCCTTGCCGACTTCGAGGGGGACCTTCGGATCCTTCACCTGTCCCGCGACGCGGATGAAGTCGCTGGCGGTTAATCGACCCGGCGTGGTGTCACCCTCTCGCGCGGCGCGCGTCGCACGGCCGAGCTGCTGCAACTGACCCAGCGACAGGTTCGCCTCCAATCGATCGCCAAAGCATTGCGACTGCGCGGGCTGGAAGCCGTAGCCCTCCAGCGAGCTCGCGATCTTGGCAGACGGATTCACGCAGGCCGCAAGGCCGAGCGTCGCAGCTAGCGAGCCGGTCAGCGCGATCGTACCGGGCAAAGAACGAGCGTTCATAGAGTTGATCCTCTCATCTGCTTGTCTCTCGAACGACGATCTCGCAATCGTAACGATCAAGTTACGTGTTTGAACACGTGAGAGGCCGGCAGTGTCCGTGGCAGCGTTGCACTAGTCCATCTTACGAGTATGCGTGCTGAAACGGCGGGAAGAACAATCTCGGTCGTGTTTTTACGAGAAGGTCAGCATCGGTTTCTTTTTACGCCGCCACGTCGCTGCGGTTGGGGACGAGATACGGCGCAACCAATTCACGCGACAGATACCAGCGCTGTCGATCAGGGGGCAGCGTGTCGAACGCGGCGATGATGCCGCGACATTCGGGCGCGCCGCACGTGCAGGTCATGCGCCACTGCGCGTCGGCGAGCGTGGTGGAATAATCCCACGCGATCTCCTCACCCTCGGCGATGTCGCGGATGGCGACGAGGACGGGTGTGTCGCCCGTGAACCGCAGCCCGGCATTGGGGGCGCAGCTGTGATTGATCAGGTCGTCGATGCCGCCCGAGGGACCGAGGTAGGTATCGCGCGCGATCTGGACGAAGCGATCAGCCTGGCCGATCAGCCGCCTGGGTAGTCGCTCAGCCGGCAGACGGCGCCCGGTGAACGCCACGATCTCGTCCCCTGCGCCAAACGGTTGCGCGGCGAACACCGCCTTGCCCAAATGCGTCTCGCGCACCGCGAACGGGTTGGCGGGTGCGTAGACGTCGAGCACGCGCAGCCGACCCTCGCGCCAGCCGAACGAGCGCAGCGGATTGACCGTGCCGAGCCCAATCATGAACCACACGCTGGCATGGCAGGCGAGTTCGACCAGGATGTAGGCGTATTCGCCGATATCCTGTCCGCCCGTACGCGTCGCCAGCATCAGCGTGGCGAGATCGCCTATTGACCACAGGCCCCATGCCGGGGATCGCTCGCGCGCGCGGTCGCCCCAGACGCTGCGCCACGTCGGCCAGAAACTGACGGGCACGACGGCGACGACCAGCATGTGCGCCCAGAACGCCTCGCGGAATACCAGCCACAACAGGATCGCGGCGAGCGACGACCCCATGCAGATGCCTTCGAGCAAATCGGGCGCCGACCAGCGCGAGCGCTGCCACAGCGCGACCGCGATCATGACGCAGGCGGCGGCGGACAGCATGAACACGATCGACTGCGGCGTTCCCGGATTGACCGCGGCGTAGGTGAACGCCTCGACCAGCGTCGCGCTGCTCCAGATCAGCCACGACGCGCGATTCGGCTCGACCAGCCGTCGCTGCAAGCCGGCGAGGTAGATGGCGTAGCCGGTGAAGCTGGCGACGACAGCGATGAGGAACCAGGGGTCGGTAATCATGCTCGCGGCCAGACAGGGTTAATGGAAGCGTAACGATCAACCTCTCGGGCGTCCAGCGTGTGAACCGGTTGGTGAGACTTGGACTGCTATGCCGGCCGCACCACCACAAGCGGACCTGATGACCGAACGCGCATCCATCATCGACTGGCAGGACGTACCCGCGGCGGCGTGGGATGAACTCGCGCGCGCAGCTGGCACCGCCAACCCGTTCTACACGCGCGAGGCCGTGAAGGCGTGCGTCGCCTTGCCCGAGGCGCAACGCCCGCAGGTGCTGCTCGTATGGCAGGGCGAGATGCTGGCCGGCGCGCTTCCGATCGCGATCAAGCGCGTGCGTGGATTGGCACTTTGTGTCGAGAACTGGGACCAGCGCGTCCGCGCGCTGGGCGAGCCGTTGGTGAGACCGGGTGCCGAGGCGGCGTTCTGGCGCGCGGCATTGCCGGAGCTCGCAAGACGACCGGGGCAGTATCTGCGGCTCTCCGCGCTCGATCCCGACAGCGCCGCCTCGCAGGCGCTGTTCAACATACTGCGCGAGCAGGGCCGCCCGTATTACCACACGCGCGATTACGCGCGCGCAGTGCTTCATGCCGGTCGCTCGAGTGCCGAGCACGCGGCCGAGCACGTGCGCGGCAAGGTGTTGAAGGAACATCGCCGGCTGCGCGCCAGGCTGGCCGATCGCGGCGCGTTGGTATTCGACCGGCTTTCCCGCGGCGACGCGGTAGACCCGTGGATCGACGCGCTGTTCTCGCTGGAGCAGACCGGGTGGAAGGGGCGCGAAGGCGTTGCCGCCACGGCTGATTCGGCGACCGAGCATTGTTTCCGCGCGATCCTGCGCGCCGCGCACGCTGACGGCACGCTCGACTTCCACCGCATGAGCGTGGGCGGACAGCCGATCGCGATGCTCACCAACCTCGAGTGCGGCGACGAGGCATTCCAGCTGAAGATCGCGTATGACGAGGCATGGGCGAGCTTCTCGCCCGGCGTGCTGATCGAGATGGAATATCTCGCCTACGCGCTCGACCGCCGTGGGTTGCGGCGGGTGGATAGCTGCGCACGCGCCGGTCACCCGATGATCGACCGGATCTGGCCCGAGCGGCGGCGCATCGTCTCGCTGGCGGTGCCGTTCGACAATGCTTTCTCGCGCTTGCTGTGCCTGGGCCAGGACCGCTGGCGCGCGCGTCGCGTGGATCGCTCCGCTACAATCCAGGGAATAGCTGCATGACCGACGCAACGCTCTTCGCAGACGGCGGCCTCGTCGATTTCGCGCGCGCCTATCCGGGCGAGGCGGCGGCGGTCCGCCACCAGTTGCACGATCACCCGTTGTTCGCCCCGGATGCGCTGGCGGCGCTCGCCGAACGACTGCCGGCGAGCCACGTCGAGCAGAGCCTGGGCAATCTGAAGGTCGATCAGGACCCCTCGGGTATCCGTCAGTCGACGCTGTCGCCGGGCGAGATCGTGCGGACGATCGCGACCAACGGCTGCTGGATGGTGTTGAAGAAGGTCGATGTAGACCCGGCCTATGCGGCGCTGATCGACGCGTGCTTGGCTGAGATCGCGCCGGTGACGCAGCTGATGACGGGCGAGTATCGCCGGCGCGAGGCGTTCATCTTCCTGTCGGCGCCGGGATCGGTGACCCCGTTCCACATGGACCCGGAACACAACATCCTGCTCCAGATCGCGGGCACCAAGACGATGCGGGTCTATCCGACCGGCGACGCGGAGATCGTGCCGCAGGAGGTGCACGAGGCGTTCCACCGCGGCGGCGCGCATCGCAACATGCGCCACGACCCGAGCTTCGACGCGAAGGCGCGCGACTTCGCGATGGGACCGGGCGAGGCGGTCTACGTACCGGTCAAGGCGCCGCACTGGGTGCAGAACGGACCGGTGCCCTCGATCTCGTTCAGCATCACCTGGCGTTCGGCAATGAGCGACGGCGAGGCGCGGCTGCACCGCGTCAACCAGCGGATGCGCGCGCTGGGCGTGCCGCCGACCGCGTCGGGTGCTAACCCGGGGATCGATGCGGTAAAGGTCGCCGGTCACCGGATGATCAAGAATGCGGCGGCGCGGGTCAAGCGCGCGCTCGGTAAAGGCGGCGACCGCGCCGCTTATTGAAGATCAGGCGGGAAAGAACAGCGCGAGCTGCCGCCGCGCGTTCTTCTCCAGGTCGAACTCGGCGACGACGTGCGCGCGCCCGCGGCGTGCCATCGCCAGCGCGGCGAGCGGATCGGCGTGGACGCGTCGAAGTGCGGCGGCGAGCGCGGCTGCGTCGCCGGGCGGCACCAGCAAGCCGGTGTCGCCGTCGCGAATCAGTTCGGGAATCCCTGAGATCGCGGTGGTGATGGCCGGGCGCTGATAGGCGAGCGCCTCGATCATCACGTTGGGAATGCCTTCCTGCCGGCCGTCCGGGCCGATCACGCTCGGTGCGACGCAGACGCTGGCGGTGCGATACGCCTCCGCGACGACCTCGAACGGTTGCGCGCCGTGGAAGCGGACGCGATCGGCGAGTCCGAGCGCCTCTGCGCGTGCGCGCAGCGTCTCGGCGTCGGGTCCGTGGCCGATCAGGTCGCAGCGCCACTCGCCCAGGTCCGCTCCCGCCAGCACCAGCGCGTCGAGCAGGTGCGCGACGCCCTTCTTGGGTTCGAGCGCGCCGACGTAGAGGATGCGGAACGGATCGGTCGCGGGCACCTGCTCTACGGCCGCGATGCGCGACACGTCGACGCTGGAATGGATGACGTGGATGTCGCGCGTCGCCATGCCGGGCACGCGCGCGCGCAGGAAGTCGCGACCGAATTCGCTGACGGTGCGAACCGCCTGCGCGTCGCCCAGCTTCTCCGCCAGCAGCGCCTGGGTGCGGAAAACGTCGTGCGCGCGGCAGCTGACCGAATAGGGCAGGCCACCCGCCAGATGCGCGATCCAGGCAGCGGTCGCGGGATGCCCGGCGAATTCGGCGTGGACGTGAGTCGCGCCCCAGGCGCGCGCGTGGACGCCGAGCGCCAGCGCCTTGGGTACGAGCGCGAGCGACTTGGCAGCGATCTTCGGGTGAAGACGATAGGCCCAGAGCATCCGCGCGATCCCGCCGAGCAGCCGGCGCGGATGCCGCAGCAGTGCGCGTAGCACCGCGACTGGCTGCGCGAAGCCGATGTCGACCACGCGCTCCTTCAGCGGCGCGGCGAAGCCGTGGAGCGGTTGTGCGTGGCGGTACGGCGCGACGTGGTACAGGCGCAGGTCGACGCCCGCCTCGATGAACTTGGTGAGGTCGCGGTAGATGAACGTCTCGGTCGACTTCGGGAACTCGGTGACGATGACGGCGAGCTTCACGTGTCCTCCTCGGCGGCGCGCAGGCGCCCGCACTGCACGGCGATCGCGACCACCAGCCACAGGTAACGCAGGTTCTTGTGCGGCATGAAGAACGATGCGGCCATCAATGCGGCGAGCGCGACCCCGACCGCGAACGCCGAGCGCGCAAGCGTCGGGTTGCGCGCGTGCGCGGCGCGCCACGCGGAGGCGAGCGCGTAGCCGAGCGCGGCGGCGAAGGCGAGGAAGCCGACCAGCCCATACTCGACCGCGGCATCGAGGTAGGTGTTGTGTAGTTCGCGCGGGTAGAGCTCGCGTCCGGGCATCCAGCGATAGTCGGGCAGCAGATAGTAGAGCGGGAAGTTGCCCGGCCCGACACCCCAGATCGGTGATTGCTGGAGCAGGTCGAAGCCGATGCGCAGGTAGGTGATGCGGCGAAACAGCGTCTGGTCACGCCCGAAATCGGTGACCGCGGAAAAGCGTTCGAGCAGCGTCGGCGGCAGGAACGGGATCGCACCGACGCAGGCGACCACCCCCGCGACGATCAGCAGCGGAAAATAGGGCTTGCGGCGAAACGACAAGGCGATGAACCCGAACGCGACCGCGAGCCCGATGATCGCGCTGCGTGCCGAGCCGAGCACCAGCGCGAGCGTGCCGAGCACGACCACGCCCGCGTAGATCAGGCGAAATCGCCGTTCGCCCGAGAACAACAGCGCGGCGGCGAGCGCGACCGAGACGAGCAGCATCTGCGCGGCGGTCGTCGGGTTCTGATCCGATCCGCCGGCCGAACGTGCCACGCCCTCGAACCCCGCCGTCGTCGCCGCGACCGAGGTGGAGACGAGGCGGGTGCCGGTTCGCGACTCGATTACGACGATCGCCGCCGATACGGCACCCGCCGCGATGATCGCCCATAACAGCAGGCGGATGCGCGCGGGTCGGTCGGCGATCACCAGCGTGCACAGCGCCGGCGCGACCGCGACCAGCAGCTTGGACAGGTAGCTCAAGCCCTCTGCCTTGTGCGCCGACAAGGTCGAGCTGACCACCGCCCAGCAGAACATGAGCGCGATCAACCGTGCCCCCGTGCTGCCGTACGCGCGCGCCGGCGCCCCATCCCGAGGCAGGAGGAAGATGAGCACGGTCATGCCGATCAACGCGGCGAGCGTCAGCTCGGTGGTGCCGATCGGCGATCCGCCCGACAGCCGGTTGGCGACCGCGTCGAGCTGCGTCAGCACCGCGTAGACGACGAGCGGCACCATCGCGAGCGCGCGCACCGTCTCTGCGGTGCGCCGATCCGACGGATGCGCGGCGCCGCCGCGCGGCAGGTCAGCTGTCGAAATCGACGACATGCGCGGTCGGCAGCGCGGCGGTGTCGCCCTGCTCGCGCCAGTAGACGCGTTCGTCGCCGCTGGCGGCGAGCAGCAGCACCGCGTCGTCGGGCACGCGCGCGATCACGTCCGGCCGTGCGCTGTCCTGCAAACCGCCGAGATAGACGAACGGCTTGTTCGGTCCGTCCCAGTTCGCGCCCGGCTGCGTTCCGTCGACGATGTGGAGCCGGCGCTCGCCGCGACGCAGCAGGCCGTGGACGAGCTGCGACAAGTGCTGCGCGTCGCGATCCTGTCCGACCGCGCCGACGAAGACCGGGCGATCGTCGTCGAGCCGCAGCGTCGCGTCCTCGCTGAGCAACTGGCCAGCCGCGGCGATCTCCGCGGGCGAATAGCCTTGCTGGGCGGCGGGGCGGGGCAGCGGCCGGGCGAGGTGATGATCAACGCGGACTGCCGGACCGGGCGGCGTCGCGACCGCCACGTTGCCGAAGCTGATCGGGCGTGCAGGGGCCGGCATGGTTACCGGTGCAGGCTCGGGTCGGATCGGGTGGACGGCCGCGACCGGGCGCAGGTCTTCGTCAGCGACCGGGTCGAGCGGCGCATCTGGCGCATGCGCTTCTTCTTCCTGCACGTCGTCGTCCTGCCGGCGTTCCGGCGCGGGACCGAGCAGCAACAGCGCGCACGCCGCCAGCGCGCATCCGGCGATGAAGCCCAGTATCGTGTTGAAGAACACCTTGGGCGACGATCGGACCAGCGGCGGGGTCGCGCGCTCGATCAGCTGGATGCGCGGGCCATTGGCGAGGTTCTCGGTCTGGCTGAAACTGACCCGCTCGGTCAGCGCGGTGACCTCCGCCTGCAGCGCGGTCGCCTGATCATCGAGCGCCTTGACGCGATCCTCGTACCCGCCGAGTCCGGCAATCTGGCGGTCGAGCTGCGCGATGCGGCCCTCGCGGATCGCGACGCTGCGCTCCAGCCCGGACGCGCGTGGCGCCTCGACCGCGAGCGTCTGATCGAGCACACCCTGCGCGCTCGACAGCTTCCCGCCTGCCTGCCGGCGCAGTGCTGCGACCTGGCTCGCCGCCGAGTCGCGGGCGGCGCGGTCGGTGGTGAGCGCGGCCTGCTCGGTCAGCCGCGCTTCCAGCAGTGATTGCTTCTGCCGGTCGATGTCGACGACGCCGATCGAAGATTTGAGATCGCGTGACCGCTTCAGCACCGCGGCGAGCTCGGCGCGCTTCTGGTCCAGCCGGTTCTCGATCGTGCCGGCGAGCTCGCGTCCCGAGTTGCGCGAGGCGTTGTCGGCGCGCGCGATGATCGCGTCGGCCAGCGCGTTGGCGAACCAGGCCGCGGACTGCGGGTCGTCCCACTCGACGGCGATGCGGATCAGGTAGGTGCCCTCGACCGTCTCGATCGTGGTGCCCTCCAGCACCGCCTCGATCATGTCCTCACGCAACGGAAGCGGCGGCGCTTCGCCGTAATTGAGGATCGACAGGATGCGGCCGGGTGAGAAGGACGGCGCGCCGGTGTTGGCCGCGATCCACTGCGCGCTGGTCTGCCCGGCGGCGGCGGCATGCTCGGCGATGTAGCGGTCGACGATTGGCGCCACGACCGGGCGCGTCCGCGCGAACTCGGCGTAGGTGCCCAGCAGCACGCTGCCGCCGTCGAAGGTCGACCCTCGCACGAACCGGCTCGCGTAGCCGAGCTCCTCGGCGGTGGGCACGATGTTGAGCCGTGCCGCCGCCTCGAACTTCGGCTTCTGCGTCAGGATGAACTGGCTGACACCCCCGGCGACCAGCGTGCACGACAGCACGAGCGCGAGGATCAGCCGCCAGCGCGACAGCACGATGCGCAGGTAGGTGGCGCCAATCCCGTTCATGGCGCGGCCCGGCGTGGCACTACGGCGATCACGGCTGGATCAACGTAACGGCCGAGCCGATGTTGATGCCGTTGAACCCGATGATGGCGCGAATCTGGCGCGAGCGATCGACGTCGCGCGCAATACCCGTCGGCGGCACGATCAGGATGGTATAGGGTGGTAGGAAGTCGATCGGCCGCGCGCTGCCCTTCAGCGTCGCGGACAGGTCGAGCATGCGCGCGACCAGCTGATTGCCGATCGGCGTCAGCGCGACCACGCGCGACAGGTCTGCATCGCGGTTTCCGCCGCCCGCGCGCGCGATCCCCTCGAACGGCGTGGTGCCGTCACGGTACGGAAAATTTCCGGGCTTGGCGACTTCGCCCAGCACGAAGATCTCCTGCGGCGGGGGCGGACGGTTGTATTCGAGGATCGAGACCGACACCTCCGGGCGCGCCAGCTTGGGCCGGTAGAGCGCCTGCAGCCTTGCCTGCAGCTCGGACGCGGTCATTCCGCGGATTGCGACGGGTGACAGCAGCGGCGGGCTGATCGCGCCCGACAACTGGACGCGCTGGTCGCTGTTGAGCTGCGGCGTGTAGGGAAAGTTCAGGCGGACGAGGTCGCCGGCGTGGAAGTCGCCGTCCTGATCGAGCCGCGCTTCCACCATTCGAGACGCATCGCGCGCCAAGTCGAGCGACCCCGACGTGAGCGGCACCGCGGGGGCGGGCGCGTAGCGCACAGGTCCCGCGCAGGCCGACAATGTCGCTGCCAGTGGTAGAAAAAGGGTCAAGCGCATGCGCGGGAAAACTCGTCGGAATGGCAGGATCGGATAGGTACCGGAGCGGCGTAACTTTAAGGTTAAGTGGGCGCGTGCCGCGGCAGCACGGCGTCGAGCAGGGCGGTGAAGTCGCGGGTCGAGGCGGCAACGGTGTAGTGCCCGGCGGTCTCGCGCGCGGCGGCGCGAACGCGGGTTCGGGACGCCGGGTCGCGCAGAAGCGCGTCCATGCGCGCGGCGAGCGCGGCGGGGTAGTCCGGGGCAACGAGGAAGCCGTTTCGTTTGTCCTCGATGAAGGTCTCAGGCCCACCCGCGCGCGTCGCCAGAACGGGGGTCCCGAGCGCCATCGCCTCGATCAGCACGTTGCCGAACCCCTCGCGCCGCGACGATGAGACGACCAGCGCTGCTGTGGCGAGCACGGGGGCAAGGTCGGCGGTGTGCCCCGCGAGCGTCACGCGCCCGGTCATGCCCGCGTCAGCGATGCGCCGCGACAACCTGTCGCGCTCCGGTCCGTCGCCGTGGATCGCCAGCGTGAACGGCGTGTCCGTACGTGCGAGCAGCGCGGCAGCGTCGATCAGCGTGTCGAACCCCTTGGCGCGAACGAGCCGGCCGACCGCGACGATGTGCGTGCGGGTGGGATCGAAAGGGGCGAGCGGCGGCGGTGAGCCCGCGAGCACCGGATTGCGGATGACGTGGACGCGCGTGGACGTGATCTGATCGGCGATCGCCTGCGTCGGCACCGCGATCGCGGAGGCGCGATGACGCAGCGTCGTAGTGGCAGCGCGGCGCAGCAGCGGCCACTTCGCCTCCGCACCGAAGGCGGCGGGCGGCGTATGCTCGGAGGTGATCCGCGGCACTCGCGTCGGCGCGGCGAGCAGCGCCAGGTTCATCGCGCTGGTGGCGGAATAGGCGGCCTGGATGCGGTTGGCGCGCAACGCGCGCGCGATCCGCCACGGACGCGTCAGCGCGCGACGCCCGCCGATCGCGACGACGGGTACGTCGGCGGGCAGCAGATCGAGGAACGCACCTTCGACGCGGCCCAGCATCAGCACCGGCGCGAAGCGGGTACGGTCGAGCGCACCGATCCAGTTGAGCACGACCCGTTCGGCACCGCCCGCGCGGAAGTGCGGCAGCAGAAAGGCGACGCGAGCGGGCGTCACACGCGCCGCCGACGCTTGGCGATGATCTTGCCGACGATGTCGCGCACCTGAGCGACCTCGGGCACGTGCAGCGCAATGGCGGCGGCGGCATAGACGAGCAGGACCAGCGCGCCGAGCGCCGCCAGCAGGAGCAGCTGGGTCCAGACCGCGTGAGGCGCCGGAACGACGTGCAGCAGTGCCGCACCCGCGAGCGCGGCGATGCCGGCGCACAAAGCGTTGCGCGCCAAGTCGATCGCCTGCGGGCGCATCGCGAAATGGTGGAAGCGGCGCACCGCGATCACCTGCGCGACCACGAAGGTACCGGCGGTCGCTGCTGCGGCGGCCCAGGCGATCCCGCCCGCGCCCCACAAAGGCGCGGCGAGCGCGAGTGCGCCGACGCGCATCAGCAGTCCCAGCACGGCGACGCGGGCGAGGTCGGCGAGCGGCGAGGCGTGCGGATCGGCGTAGATCGCGCTGGTGATCGCGCTCGACGGCGCGAGAAAGACCTGCGCGGCGGCGTAGCCCGCAGTGCAGGCGGCCGCGGTCGCGATCGCCTTCGCACCGAAGGCGCCGTGGCCGAACAGCGCGCCGACCATCAGCGGCGCGCCCAGCATCATGCCGACTGACACGGGCAGCTGCGCGAACACCGATATACGCTGGAACCGCTGAATGCCGGCGGCGGCGGCGCGTGGGTTGGATTGCTGCACCGCGTGGATCAGCTCGGGCGCGAGCACGGTGGCAAGGCTCGACATCACCAGTCCGGGCACCAGCGAGACGAGGCGCGAGCCATATTCGAGCGAGGCGACCGACCCGTCGGCCGCGGTCGAGGCGAACGCGAAGTCGAGCAGCGCCGTTGCCTGAAAATAGGCATTGATGACCAGCGCGGCGACGATGCCGCCGCCGGCGCTCGGCGATGTTGTCGAGACAGGAGGTCCCGCCGCGCCCAGAACGGCATGCGGACGGACGATCGACCAGGCCCCGACCAGCAGGATGACGAAGCCGACCACGCCGCTGACCAGCATCGTCCACGCGCCCGCAACGATGCCGAGCGGAGGGACGAGCAGCGCCAGCACGAGCACCAGCATCGCGCGCTGCACCAGGTTGGTGCCTTCGCTCAGCAGATAGCGCCGGCGTGCCTGCAGGATCGCCGCCAGGATCGAGGCGCCAACCGCGATCGGCAGCAGCGGCAGCATGATCCTCATCATCTCCGCGGTGAGCGCCGCCTGCGACCCCCGAAAGCCGGGCGCGAACAGCGCCACCAGCCGTTCAGGCACCAGCATCGCCGCCGCGAGCGCGAGCGCGAACAGGCCCAGGAACCAGCCGATCCGCCTCGGCAGCAGCTGAAGCGACAGCGGCTGGCCGCGATCGACCGCCGCCATCACCGGCGGCAGCACGACCTGGCCGATCAGCTTGCGGATCGTGTCGGCGAAGCCGACCGTGGTGCGCCGCGCGAGAAAGAAGGCGTCGAGCTGCCCCGACGCGCCGAAGCGATTGGCGAGCAGCACCGAGACGAGGAACGACAGCCCGAAATCCAGCCCACGGATCGCGGACACGACGCCGGCCGACCGCACCAGCGTGCGCATCGAGCTGCGCGGGCGATAGGCGTCGGTTTGGACCGTCATGACCCGCTCGCGACGCGTGGAATGCGTTTGAACCCGAGCATGCCCTCGTAGTGTGAGACGCGGGTCCAGCGCTGGTGGAACAGATGGATGTGGCGGACGCGGACGCCGCACTCGCGGTAACCGAAATGTCGCTGCACCTGGTAGGACGCACGATTGTCGCGATCGATGATGCCGAACTGCCGTTCGATACCCAGTTCACCCAGCATTCGCAGGACATAGCGACACAGGTGAAGCGCGGTACCGCGGCTGCGTTCGGCCGGTTCGACCAGCCAGCAATAATGATAAGCCTCGCCGGGTGCGATCCGATAAAATTCGCGCGAGTGTGCGTCGCGGTGGTCGCTGAGCGCGAGCCAGGCGCAGCCGACCGCCTGTCCGTCGCGCAGGACGAACAGCCCCAACTTGCCCGCCCGGCACATGTCGGCAAATGCGCGGGCGCGGGGCGAGAGCCAGGTGCCGAGCGGTGGAAGCGCATCGGCGTTGCGCGCAGTCACGAAGGTCAGCCCGTCGCTCACGCCGGTCCCCGCACGCACCCATGCGCGGCGGCACTCGAGCATCACGCTCTCGCTCGAGCGGTAGACGTGGTCGCCCCATGCCTTGCGCAGCCGCGCGCGCCAGCGCGAGGTGAGGCTTGCCTCAGCCACGTCGGGCACTCGCGCGACGCAGACGGCGGTAGACCGCGCGCGCGCCGAACAGCAGAAGGTGCTGCACCGGCTGGAGCACCAGCATCTGCATCGGCGGCATGACGCGGCGATGCGGGGCGAAGGCAGTCTTGAACTGGACGCGTCCGGCCTCGCCCGCGTCAGCCGGTTCGTCGTCGGGCAGGCCGGCGAGATCGTAGCCGACGCAGCCCATCGCGGCCGCCGTGCGCATCGCCTGCCACAACAACGGATAGCCGGGTGAGGCGCCGTCGCGGTCGAGCGTGACGAGCGACAGCCAGATCGCCTCGTCACCCTGCCGGACAAAGGCGTGCGCGCCGACCGCTACCCCGTCGCGCTCGGCGAGCAGCATCGCGCCGCCCGAGCGTTCGATCAGATGCGCCTGGCCACGCGCGTCGGGCTGACCGGACATGTCATAGTCGCTCCGGGACGCCGCAAAGCGGTCGAGCAGGTGCTGGTAGGTTTTCAGATCGTCCTCGCCAGCGACAGGGCGGACCGTGATCCCCGCCTTTTCCGCCGCACGGAGTGCCCGGCGTGCGCGCTGCTTGAACCCGGCGAGGATCGCTGCCTCGGGCTTGTCGAGCCAGACGATCCCGCTGACGTGATGTAGCGCCTGTGCCTCGGCGGGCAGCGGCACGTAGCCGCCGTCGCGCATCGCCTCTGCGACCAACGGCAGCGGTCGGCCGCGAACGCGCGGAGCTGCCTGCACCGAGCAGCACCCCGCCTGTTTAAGCGCACGGTGCAGCGCGCCGAGCACGAGCGGAAGCGCGGCGGGATCGTGGACGACCGGGCCACGCTGAAGCGTCGCCAGCCACGATTTGGCCGCGAGCCGGGTCGAGCGGATCACGGCCGCCCCGACGATCTCGCCGTCGGCGCGGCAGATGAAGAACTGCCACCCGCGCCGCGCGTGCCGCGGCGCGGCAGCGGCCCAGGCGCGGGTCTGCTGATAAGCGCCGAACGGCGCGTCGCGCATGAAGTTGTCGAACGCCGCCGCATCATCGGCATCGAGCACGTGGCTCAACATCGCCGATGTGGGACGATCAAGAAGGTCCGATCCGTACATTCACCAATTCTTCGGAAGATGCGCGATAAAGCCCGCTGTATCGGGGGGCACTTGCAGAGTGGTTAAATGCTGGCGGTAAGTTCTCGCGAACCCTTCCATTTCGGATCGGATTGGTTCAACTGCTGGGCAGCGGCGTTCGGTGAGATCGAGGAGATTGACGGCGTGCGGCTGGTGGCTGCGCAGCGACGGCTAGAGCCGTTCCGCTTGGCGATACGACGCAGCGCAACCAACCCGCACAGCGTGCATTTCGGTGTGCCGGACAGCGCTCCGCTGCGTCACGATCTGCCGCGGCGTCTTCTCGCGGGGGTGGCGGCGGTTGAGCTCGAGTACCTGCCGCACGGCTCACGCCTGATCGAGGCAGCGGAAGAATGGCGCGGGCGTTTTCGCGTCCGCATCGCGCCGCACGCGCTCGCGCCGTTGATCGACACCAGCGGCAACCATGAGGCGTGGCTCGGCGCGCGCAGCAAGCGTATTCGCCAGATGCTGCGCCGTGAGAGCGACGCGACCGCGCGGTTGGGTATGCGTTTCGCGCATGTCACCGCCGACCCGACCTCCAGCGATCTATGGCGGCAGATGCTCGCGCTCGAACAATCGGGCTGGAAGGGGCGCGAGCGCTCGGCAATTCTCGACGATCCGCAGGCGTCGCGCTTCTACACCGACCTGGTGCGCAGTGCCGCCGCGGCAGGCGCGTTGCAGATCGGATTGATGTGGCTGGGCGAGCGGCTGGTCGCGTTCGAGTTCGGCGTTCTCGGCGGCGAGCGATTGTTCCTGCTGAAGGTCGCTTACGACGAGGAGTTCGCCGACCTATCGCTCGGTCACGTGCTGGCGGCACGGATGATCCGGCATTGTTTCGAGACGCCGACGATCACCTGCTACGACAAGATGGGCAACGGCATGACTCCCGCGCCGTACAAGCTGCGCTTCGCCGATCGTTGCGATCCGCTCTACCGGGTTACCCTCTATTCAGACAGTCCAGCGGGCACGCTGCTCTACGCCTACGATGCCGCGCGCTCGCATGCAAAGGCGTGGCGCGATAAGCGGCGGCGAACGGCGTGACGCGCAAGCGGGAGCGGACGCGCCGTACGCTGTGCTGGGCGGGCGTAGTCGGCGCGACATTGGTCCTCGCGACGGCCGCGTGGTTGCTGCTGCCAACGTCGTGGCAGTGGGTGGCTTTGATGCTGCCGGTCTTGGGACTGGTGGTCGGCCATCGATACATGATCGCGCCGCCGGGCATTGCGGTGCTGACCTATCACTCGGTCAGCCCCGACCCCCGGTGGTTGCCGTGGTCGCGCGAGATCGCGGTTCATCCGACTACCTTCGAGCGGCACCTCAGCGTGCTGCGACGCATGGGCGTTCAGATCGTCGGCAGCCGTGCCATGACCGAGCGACGTCACGCCGGTGCGCCGGTCACGCCCGGTCAGGTCGTATTGCATTTCGACGACGGCTATCTCGACAACTTCCGCTTTGCCGCGCCGCTGCTGCGCGCGTTCGAAGCGCCAGCCACCTTCTTCGCCTCGCTCGACTTCGTTGATCCGGGCAGCGGGTTGCGCGGCGAGGGGCCAGTCGACGGGTACATGAACTGGGACGAGCTCGCCGCGATCGAGGCGCAGCCCGAGTTCGAGGTCGAGCCGCATGGCGTGGCGCACGCGCGGGTGCCGATCAGCGAGCACGTGGTCGGTCGCGTCGAAGCGGCGAACTGGCGCGCGCATGCGTGGCTGCAATGGGACGCGACACCGGGAACGAAATACGACTGGTATCGTCGCGACCTGCCGTCCGAGGTGCCGGTGGGAAGCCCGATACCGATGTCGGGGCTCGCGCTTGCGGAGCGAGGCTTCCGCGACGGCGTACGCGAGAGCGTGCAGATGCTACACGACCGCATTGCGGGCGATCTGTCGCTGTGCCGCGCGACATTCGAGCAGCGATTGGGCATCTCGCCTCGATTGTTCTGCTGGCCCGAGAACAAGCTGTGCGCCGAGGCCCGCGTGATCGCGCGCGACCTCGGCTACCGGGCGACGACTGGAGGTAGGGGGCGCAACACCGCGGACGAACCCGCCGACACGATCTCGCGCATCCACGTCAACGACCGCGCGCTTGGCTTCCGCTGGTTGCCGGCCGAGGCGCTGTACCTGCGTGCGGCGGTGCGGCTGATGCAGGGCAATCATTACTGGTACCTGCTGCTCGCGCCGATGCAGGTGGTGCGCCGCATGGTTTTCGCGCTCCGCCGCCGTTTCGGAGCGGATTTCGCGTGATCGGACGCTGCGCTGACCGTAGATCATGACGGATTGTTCATCATCGCGCCCGCACCAGCGAAGCGACGTGGCAAGAATTGCATGACCGACACCTCTACCGAACCAGTGCCGATCGAACGACGCAAGGATCTGGCGCGGCGTGTCCGGTTCGAGTGCGACATGCGCGGGGTGCCGCTCCACCTGGAGGTGCAGCGGCGCGGTTATGCACGGCAGCTGAAACCATTACTCGACCGCGCACTGGCGCTGCTAGCGACGATCGTGCTGTCGCCGGTGTTCCTGGCGGTGGCGATCGCGATCAGGCTGGACGATCGCGGTCCCGTGTTGTTCGTGCAGGAACGGACCGGCTATCTTGGCCGGCGCTTCCGATTGTTCAAGTTCCGCACGATGGTAGTCGACGCGGAGGCGCTAAAGGAGAAGCTGCGCGCGCGCAACGTCCACGCGGCCGACTCGCCCGACTTCAAGCTGGTTGACGACCCGCGCGTGACCCGGATCGGGCGGTTCCTGCGCAAGACCAGCCTCGATGAACTGCCCAATTTGTGGAACGTGGTGAAGGGCGACATGGCGCTGGTCGGACCCAGGCCGACCTCGTTCGCCGCGGGCACCTACCGCATGGCGCATCTGCCGCGGCTGGCGGTCAAGCCGGGGCTGACGGGATTGTGGCAGGTGTCTGGGCGCGCCAACATCGATTTCGACGAGCGGTCCGAACTCGACGTGCGCTATATCCGCTCGTTGTCGGCTAGGCAGGACATCGACCTAATCATGCGCACGATCAGCGCGGTCAAGCGCGGCGACGGTGCCTGCTAGCGCACATCGACGCGAACGTTGTCGAACCACGCGGTCGCAGGAACCGGGTTCGAGTTCGCGGTGATCCCGATCTGCACGCGGTCTACCGCGACGCGCGGCAATGCGGCGGCGGTCGCTCCGCGCGCGACGAGCACGTCACGGCCGTCGAGCAGCACGCGCACTGCGCCGCGGTCATCGGCGGCGACGCGGACCTGCCATTCGATATGATGCCAGCGATCGTTCGCGAGGGCCGGCGCGTCATCGCGGGTCCAGGCGTGCGCGACGCCGATCTTCGAGCGGTCCACCCGCAATCGCCCGCGACGCAGATAGAGGCGGATCCCGGGATTGCCACCTTCGCCGCAGCTGGCGCATTCGAGATCGACGAGCTGGAGCGAATTGAGCGGGGTGCCGGCAGAAATACGCAGGTCGAAGGCAACAGTGAGGCGGCGACCCGGTCCGATCGGGCGGAGACGGGCGACGACATCGGCTTTGGCGACTCCGTCGGTCTTCGCACCAGCCTTGGCGAGCAGCGCGAGCCCCGAACGATCGGGTGCGGGCGCGGCGCGCACGCGGCCGCGGACCTGCTGCGCGATCGCCCAAGGCGATGCGGCACAGCGTCCGACGCACAGTCCGCGGTCGAAATCGTCGGAGAAGGTGACCCGATCGCCCTGAGCCGCCGACCGCTGGATCAGCGTGGTTCCGGCGATCGCCGCGATGCCGAGCGCGAGCAAGGTAGCGAGGCGCCTCATGCCGCATCCTTCTGCGGCGTCCACTGTGCGTAGCGCCGCCCGCCGAGGAACAGCAACGTGCCGAGCGCGAGGCCGGCGAGGTGGAGCATCGCCCCGGAGACGATCCGCAACGGCCCGATTAGCCGCACGCCGAGTGCACCCGCGGTCGCGATCGATGCCGCTGCCGTCAGCGCGGCGAAGACGAGCAACCACCAGCCGCTGCCGGCAACGGCCAGCGCGCCGCTCAGCAACCATAATGGTAGCAGCGTGAGTGGGACCAAGCGCCGCGCGACCTTGTGGAGGAAGAGCGCAGGCGCGTACCAGCCGGTCCGCCACGGGTTCATCAGCGCGCGGCGGCGCCACAGTCCGGTAAGCCCGCGCACCGTGATCCGCACGCGGCGGCGGAACTGCTGGCGTGATCCCGCGATGCTGTGCTCCCACACACGCGCGTCGCCGGCGAAAGCGATACGGTGGCCGGCGGCGACCGCCGCGGTGCTGACGAAAAAGTCGTCGGTTGCATCGGCGACGACATGGGGCACGAGCGCGCGGCGGATCGCGTACAACCCGCCATCCGCGGAGATGCAGCCGAACAGGCGATCCTCCGCGAGGCGCAGACTCGATTCGTAGGAGCGAAACAGGCGATCGGCACCGGCGAAGCGCGCGGTACGACGGGCGCGCAGCGTCTCCACCCGTCCGGCAACCGCTCCGATCTCGGGGTCGGCGAAGGGGGCGAGCAGCGCCGGCAAGGTCTGGTCGTCGAACAAGGGATCGGCGTCGGTCATCACGATCACTTCGCCGCGCGCGTGCCGCATCGCGAGATTGAGCGCCGCTGCCTTGCCCCCGCGCGGCGCGACGACGACCTCCGCACCGCGCGCCCGCGCGATGGCGACCGTGTCGTCGGTCGATCCGTCGTCGGCGACGAGCAACTGCGCATCATGCGGCCAGGCGGAGAGGGCGCGGTTCACCGAAGCCAGCTTCTCGCCCAGCGTCCGCGCCTCGTTATGCGCGCAGATCAGGATCGTGATCGACAGGGGCGGAGTTTCCGCGCTTGGTCGCTCGCGAGGTCCGCGCAGCGACGCGGCGACGAGAACGAGCGCGGGGTAGCCCAGGAACACCGCGATCGGCAGGATGAGCAGGATCCACGCGGCTGTCTGCATGACCCTGCCCGTAGCCGGGTGCAATTGAGATTCAGCTAAGATCGGCGATCACGCTCGCGCGATCCAGTCTGCGAGGGCGAGCGTATCGGTGGATGCAACCTCTGCGCTCAGCGTATCGCGCATGATGTCGATGGCCCAGGCGGTCCGTTCCGGGCTGACCCCGGCGATCGCATCCTGCGGTACCCACAAATCGTACTCGCGCATGTGCGCGTCGGCGGCGGTGAACAGGACACAGATGTCGGCGGCGACGCCCGTCAGGATCAGCCGCGACACGCCGAGCCGCGGTAGAATGGCAGGCAGGTTCGTCGCGTAGAAGCCTGAAAACTCCGGCTTGATGACGAAGTAATCGCGCTCGCTCGGTGCCAGGCGCTTCGCGATTTCGCCCCCTTGCGGATTGTCGCCGATGAGTTCGTCGATCAGCTGTTCGGGAGTCGATTGCCACTGCGCGTAATTGTCGTTGACGTAGATCACCGGCACGTCGGCCGCATACGCCTCGTCGCGCAGCCGCTCGACCGCGTCCGCCGCGGCCTGTGCCGCCTGGACGAGCGGGCGCGCGTCCTCGAAATCGAAGCGGTTGAGCATGTCGATGATGAGCAATGCCGCCTTGTCCGTCACGCCTGCGCTCTCCTGTCTAGAGGAGCGACATAGGGCTCGCGGGGCACGGGCGTGATGACGCAGGTTAGCTTCGCGTCACGGCATGTGTCGCTTGTCGAGTTTTCGCGCCAGCGTGCGGCGATGCAGCCCGAGCCGGCGCGCGGCCTCCGACACGTTGAAGCCGGTGTCGGCGAGCGTCTGGTGGATGTGCTCCCATTCCAGCGTCTTGATCGAGGTGGGGCGGGTGGCGAGATCGGCCTGCGCGTCTCCCTCCGTACGGGCGAACGCCGCCTCGATATCGTCGGTGTTGGCGGGTTTGGTCAGGTAATTGGTCGCGCCCAGCTTGATCGCCTCAACCGCGGTGGCGATGCTGGCGAAGCCGGTCAGGACGACGATCCGGGTCGCAGGATCGCGCTGGTGGAGCCGCTCGACACAGGTGAGGCCCGATGCGCCGGCGAGCCGCAGGTCGACGACCGCGTAATCGGGACGCAGCGTGTCGGCGACGCCGTCGAGCCGGTCGGGGCCATCGATCACCTCGACGCGGTAGCCGCGCCGCTCGAACGAGCGGGCGAGCGTACGAGCGAACACCGAGTCATCCTCGATAATGAGCAACCGGCGAAGGTCGGGGCTGGCTTCGGTCACCGCGTCGCTTCCTCATCGACCAGCAGCGCGGCGAACGGCATCTGCAGCGTCACCTCAGCGCCGCCGTTCAACAGGTTGCGCGCTTCCAGCGTTCCGCCGAGCGTGCGGAGCACGTTGGTCGACAGGAAAAGGCCGAGCCCCGCGCCGCGGCGATCCTTGCTGCTCAGGTACGGCTTGCCGATGTTCGCCAGGATCGAGGGCGGGAACCCCTGACCATCGTCGCGGACGCGGATCAGCAGCAGATCGCCGTCGCGTTCTACGCCGACGTGGATCTGCGTCGCCCCCGCCTCCGCGGCATTGTCGAGCAGGTTGGTAAGCGCCTGCGCCAGAGCGCGATCGGTGACGATCGTCGCATCGCGGTCGAGCCGATCGTCTAGCGAGACGGCGGCGGAGCCGGTCGAGCTGCCGAGCACATCGCCGATGAAGCGGCGCAGGCCGGTGCGGGCGGGTGCCTCGCCCGTGACCTCGCCCGCGGCGAAGAGGATGCCGGCGAGGATGTGCTTGCAGCGCGCGACCTCCACCCGCATGTCCTCGACCTCGGCGGCGAGCGTGGGTTCGGCAAGGATCGCGGGCTCGCGTTGCCAGTCGCCGAGCGCGACCGAAAGCGAGGCGAGCGGGGTGCCGAGTTCGTGCGCGGCCCCGCTGGCGAGCAGGCCCATGCGGACGATATGCTCCTCCTCCACCGCGCGCTGGCGCAGGCGGGCCAGCCGCGCGTCACGGTCGCGAAGATTGTGCGCGATACGGGTGACGAACGCGACCAGCAGCACCGCGGCGAGCGTAAAGTTGAACCACGATGCGAACAGGTAGGGCGCCGACAACCGGCTGGCATAGAAGCCCGGCAGCGGGACCGGATGGAAGATAATCGTCAAGAAAGCGAAGGCGAAGCTGGTGAGCGCGACCAGCAACCAGCTCGACCATGCCTCGAGCAGCACCGCGCCGAGGACGACCTGTAGCAGGAACAAGGTGACGAACGGGTTGGTCGCGCCGCCGCTGAGGAACAGCTGCAGCGTCAGGCAGGAGACGTCCACCACCAGCCCGGCGAGCAACTGGAGATTGGTGGGCGTATGCCGCCGCTCCGCGATCAGCACGAGCAGGTTGAGGACGACGAGCAGCATCGCCGTCATCAGCATCGTGTGCACCGGCAGCGCGATGCCGAGCAGGTAGCGGACCGCCAGGATCGTCGCCACCTGACCACCCACCGCGAGCCAGCGCAATTGCACCAGCAGCATGAAGTTGCGGCGCAGTGCGTCGTCGGGGCTGGTGTCGAGCGGGGGCGCGTGGTGGTGCCTGACCACGGATCAGCTCTCGTCCCTGGTGTCGCGCAGCGCACGGGCGAGCAGGAAGGCGACCAGTGCCGCGAGCCCGAACCAGGTGAGCGCGTAGACGAGGTGGTTGTTCGGGAAGCGAACGACGGTCAGCCCGCCGCGCGGCCAGCCAGGGCCGTTCGCGTCGTCGTCGATGAAATAGGGCGCGACGTTCCCGAGCCGACGCTTGGCAGCAATCGCGGCGACATCGCGCGAGTACCAGCGATCGGCAGCCGCATCGTTGCTGCGGAGGAAGCCACCGCCCGGCTCGGTCACCCGCAGCAATCCGGTGACGCGTTGATGGTCGGTCAAGGCCGGATGCCGGCCGCGCTCCCGCGTGGGCACGAATCCTCGGTTGACGAGGACCGTCCAGCCGCCGTCCGTATCGAACGGTGTGATGACCCAGTAACCGGCGCCGAGATCGGTCGCTGCCTGCGCGTAGGTATCGGCATTGGCGCGGAAGCGGCCGGTGACGGCGACGCGGGTGTAGGCGTCGTCCTTGCCGATCGTTGTCCATCGCGATGGGGCAGGGGCCGCGACCGGCGCTGCGGATAGGCGATGTTCGACCCGCGCGATCAGGTCGAGCTTCCACGCGCGCCGCTCGACCTGCCACACACCCAGCGCGATCAGCACCGCAATGGCGATGCTGCCCGCTACCAGCGGCAAGACGCGGACGCGCGCGAGGCTCACATCTGGTCCGACATCTCCGCCGCGGAAGCCGGGTTCATCGGCGGCATCATGTTCTGGTTCATGTGGAACATGACCCACAGCGACCCGGTCAGCGCGATCACCACGATGATGACCGTGAAGATCAGCGACATCAGCGTCCAGCCGGCCTCCGACTTGCGGTTCATGTGGAGGAAGTAGATCATGTGAACGACGATCTGCACGATCGCCAGCGCCATGCAGATGCCCGCGACGACCGACTTGTCGCCGATCACGCCCGACATGACGAGGCCAAACGGGATCGCGGTCAGGATCACCGACAGCACGAAGCCGGTGACGTAGCTGCTGCGCGAGCCGTGCGCGGCGCCGCCGTCGACGTGGTCGCTCGATCCGCGATCGTGCGCGTCGCGCTCCATCTCGACCGCCTGATGCTGGTTGGTCGGCGCGCTCATCGCAGCACTCCCAGAAGATAGACGAAGGTGAAGACGCCGATCCAGATGACGTCGAGGAAGTGCCAGAACAGCGACAGGCACTGTAAACGGCGCATGTTGGCGTCGATCAACCCCTTGCGCGACACCTGTACCATCAGCGTGACGAGCCAGATGATGCCGAAGGTGACGTGGAGCCCGTGCGTGCCGACGAGCGTGAAGAACGACGACAGGAACGCCGAGCGCCACGGGCCCGCACCCTCCGCGATCAGGTTCGAGAATTCATACAGCTCGATGCCGAGGAAGCAGAGGCCGAACACGCCGGTGATCGCGAGCCAGCCGAGCGTCGCACCCTGCTTTTTCTCATCCGCCGCCAGCATCGCGAAGCCGTAGGTGATCGAGGAGAACAGCAGCATCGCGGTGTTGACCGCGACCAGCGGCAGCTCGAACAGCTCGGACGGGCGCGGCCCGCCCGCGTAGCTGCCGCCGAACACGCCCCAGGCCGCGAACAGCATCGCGAAGATGAGGCAGTCGCTCATCAGGTAGAGCCAGAAGCCGAGCATGGTGCTCTGCCCCGGCGGATGCTCGTGCGGATCGGTGTCGTAGAACGTCACCGCATTGTGCGCGCCGGGGGGCACGTCGGTCGTGCTGGTCATCGCTCAGGCCCCCGCGGCTGCATTGGCGAGGATGCGCGTGCGCTCCTCCTCGGTCCGCTCGACCTCATCGGCGTGGATGTGAAAGTCGCGGTCGTAGTTGAAGGTGTGGAAGATCGAGACCGCCAGGATGCCGGCGAAGCTCAGTGCCGACAGCCACCACATGTACCAGATCATCGACAGGCCGAACGCGACCGACAGCCCGGCAAGGACCACGCCCGTACCCGTATTCTTGGGCATGTGGATGTCGCGGAAGCCCGTCAGCGGACGCTCGGCATTGCGGCTCTTCATGTCGTAGTAAGCGTCCAGGTCGTGGATGACGGGCGTGAAAGCGAAATTGTACGCCGGCGGCGGCGAGGAAGTCGCCCACTCGAGCGAGCGGCCATCCCACGGATCGCCGGTCCAGTCACGCAGCCGCTCGCGATCGCGGAAGCTGACGTAGATCTGGATCAGGAAGGCGGCGATGCCGACCGCGATCATCGCGGCGCCGACCGCGGCGATGATGAACCAGATCTGCAAGCTCGGATCGTCGAAGTGGCGCAGGCGGCGCGTCACGCCCATCAGGCCGAGCACGTAGAGCGGCATGAACGCGACCCAGAAACCGACCACCCACGACCAGAAGCTGACCTTGCCCCACCACGGATCGAGCTTGAAGCCGAATGCCTTGGGGAACCAGTAATTGATCGCGGCGAAGGCACCGAACAGCACGCCGCCGATGATGACGTTGTGGAAGTGCGCGACGAGGAACAGCGAATTGTGCAGCTGGAAGTCCGCGGGCGGTACCGCCAGCAGCACGCCCGTCATGCCGCCGACCACGAAGGTCAGCATGAACGCGACCGTCCACATCATCGGCAGTTCGAAGCGGATGCGCCCCTTGTACATCGTGAACAGCCAGTTGAAGATCTTCGCTCCCGTCGGGATCGAGATGATCATCGTGGTAATGCCGAAGAAGCTGTTGACGCTCGCGCCCGACCCCATCGTGAAGAAGTGGTGGAGCCACACGAGATAGGCGAGGATGCAGATGACCAGCAGCGCGTAGACCATCGACGTGTAGCCGAACAGCCGCTTGCCCGAAAAGGTCGAGGTCACCTCGCTGAAGACGCCGAACAATGGCAGGATCAGGATGTACACCTCCGGGTGACCCCAGATCCAGATCATGTTCACGTACATCATCGGGTTACCCCCGCCGGTGTTCGTGAAGAAGTGCGTGCCGACGTAGCGGTCGAGGCTGAGCATCGCGAGCACCGCGGTCAGCACCGGGAAGGCGGCGACGATCAGCACGTTGGTGACGAGCGCCGACCAGGTGAAGATCGGCATCTTGAACATCGTCATGCCCGGCGCGCGCATCTTGACGATGGTCGCGATCAGGTTGACGCCCGACAGCAGCGTTCCGACGCCCGCTATCTGGAGCGCCCAGACGTAGTAATCGACGCCGACATCGGGTGAGTAATCGAGCCCCGACAACGGCGCCATCGCGAGCCAGCCAGTGCGCGCGAACTCGCCGACGAACAGGCTGGCCATGACGATCACCGCACCTGCCGCCGTCATCCAGAAGCTGAAATTGTTGAGGAACGGGAAGCTCACGTCACGCGCGCCGATCTGCAGCGGCACCACGTAGTTCATGATGCCGGTGACGAACGGCATCGCCACGAAGAAGATCATGATGACACCGTGCGCGGTGAACACCTGATCATAGTGGTGCGCGTTCAGGTAACCCTCGTTCGCGCCGAAGGCCATCGCCTGCTGCGCGCGCATCATGATCGCGTCCGAGAAGCCGCGCAGCAGCATGACCGTGCCGAGCACCATGTACATGATGCCGACCTTCTTGTGGTCTACGCTGGTGAACCACTCGGTCCACAACCACTTCCACAGCTTAAAATAGGTGATCGCGCCGACCAGCGCGATGCCGCCGAGCATCACCGCGATGAACGTGCCGAGAATGATTGGCTCGTGGATCGGGAAGCTTTCCAGCGTCAGCCGGCCAAAGATGGTCTTGAGCAAAGTGTCGGACATAGCGGTTTAGCCCTGTGCCGTGACGGTCGCGCCGGGCAGGCGGACGGGTTGCAGGCGGGTCATGTTTCGGTTGTTCTGCGCGCCGCGCTCGCTCGAGCCGTCGGCCTGGCCACGCGGTGCGGTGAGGTGCGGCGCCGAGCCCTTCTCGTTCGTGTCCTTCCGCAGCGCGCCCTTGGGTGCGTCAACCGGCGGACGGTCGTTGACGGGCGCGTGGCTGCCGGGTTCGGCCATGTCGTGCGACATGACGTCGCTCATGCATGGGATCCCAGGCTTGACGCACATTTGCGTGATGCGGCGGAACAGATCGGCGTTGACGCCGCCGAACCGCATCGGCTGCACGTTCTCGCTCGGCTGCTCGAGCTTGAGATAGGTCGCGTCGTTCAGCCGCGCCTGCGCCGCGCGCGTCTGCGACACCCAGCGCGAGAAGCCGGTGTCATCGACCGCGTAGGTCCAGAACGTCATGCCCGAGAAGCCGGCGCCGCTGTAATTGGCGGAGCGCCCCTCGTAACGGCCGGGCTTGTTGAGGACGGCGTGGAGCTTCGTCTCCATGCCCGGCATGGTGTAGATCATGCCCGCCATCGACGGCACCCAGAAGGTGTTCATGACCGAGGACGAGGTCATGCGGAACCGGACCTGCCGATCGGTCGGCAGCACCAGCTCGTTGACGGTGGCGATGCCCTGTCCGGGGTAAATGAACAGCCATTTCCAGTCGAGCGATACGACCTGCACCTCGAGTGGCCGGTCGTTGGCGGCGAGCGGCTTGCCAGGTGCCAGACGTCCGAGCGGCCGATAAGGGTCGAGCAGGTGGGTCGACACCCAGGTGAGCGCGCCGAGCGAAATAACAATCATCAGCGGCGCGGCCCAGATCACCAGTTCGAGGCCGGTGGAGTGATCCCAATCAGGTGCGTATTCCGCATCCTTGTTCGCCGCGCGGTACTTCCACGCGAACAGCGCGGTCAGCGCCATCACGGGAATGATGATCAGCAGCATCAGCGCGGTCGACCAGAGGATCAGGTGCGACTGCTGCCGCGCGACATCGCCCGCGGGGTCGAGCACCACCATGTCGCAACCCGACAGCATCGCCGCCGCGCCGATCGCGAGCAGGGGGGCGAGCTGGCGGGCGCGCCGGTGCGAGAGGAACCGGTTCTTCATCACGATCGAGCTAGGCTCCGTTGTGCGGCTGCGAAATAGGACAATTTGTCCTATCCCGCGCCGCGGCGATGGAACCTAAAGCGTCCAGCTAGCTTCGGAGTTTCATACCTATGGCACAGTCGATCGCTTCGTCCGCGCCGCTCGAGCGCGATGCCCGCGCCGTCAACACGCGTGACGAGCACGGCGTCAACCCGGGCGAGATTGCCATCGGCGTCATTATCGGCCGGACGAGCGAGTTTTTCGACTTCTTCGTCTACGCGATCGCGTCGGTGCTGGTGTTCCCGCAGATCGTGTTCCCGCAGCTGGACCGTGTGTCGGGTACCTTGTGGTCGTTCGGATTATTCTCGCTCGCCTTTATAGCGCGACCGATCGGGACGCAGGTGTTCATGCGGATCGATCGCGAACTGGGGCGCGGGACGAAGTTGACGATCGCGCTGTTCCTGCTCGGTACCTCCACGGTCGCGATGGCGTTCCTGCCCGGCTATGCCTCGGTCGGCATCTTCTCGCCGCTGCTGCTGGCGCTGTTCCGCGTCGGGCAGGGGCTGGCGCTGGGCGGCGCCTGGGACGGTCTCGCATCGCTGCTCGCGCTGAATGCGCCCGACAAGAAGCGCGGCTGGTGGGCGATGGTGCCGCAGATCGGCGCGCCGCTTGGCCTGATCGTCGCCGCCGGCCTGTTCGCGTTCGCGCTCGGTACGCTTTCGCCCGAGGATTTCCTGTCGTGGGGCTGGCGCTATCCGTTCTTCGTTGCCTTCGCGCTGAACGTCGTGGCGTTGTTCGCGCGGCTGCGCATCGTCGTGACGCCGGAATACACCGACATGTTCAAGACGCGCGAGCTGACGCCGTCGCGGGTCACCGTTACGTTGAAGGCGCAGTGGCGCAACATCATCATCGGCGCGTTCGCCCCGCTCGCCAGCTTCGCCTTGTTCCACATGGTGACGGTGTTCCCGCTGTCGTGGGTGGCGCTCAACACCAGCGAGAACATCACGCGCTTCCTGCTGATCGAGATGTTCGGCGCGACCGTGTGCGTCGGCGCGATCGTCGCGTCGGGGCTGCTCGCCGATCGGATCGGGCGACGGTCGCTACTCGGCTATACGGCGGCAGCGATCGCGGTGTTCAGCGGTTTCGCGCCGCAGCTGCTCGACGCGGGTTACGTCGGCGAGGCGGTGTTCATGATCAGCGGGTTCATCCTGCTTGGCCTGTCGTTCGGCCAATCGTCGGGCGCGGTGACGAGCAACTTTCCGAAGCGCGCGCGCTACACTGGCGCGGCGCTCACCTCCGATCTGGCATGGTTGTTCGGCGCGGGCTTTGCGCCACTTGCCGCGCTGGTGCTGGCGGAGGAGTTCGGGCTGGTGGCGGCGGGTACCTACCTGCTGTCGGGTGCGGTGGGTACGCTGGTCGCGCTCGGTCTCAACAAGGAACTGGCTCGCCGCCTCGATTGATCGGTCAGTCGCCACGTCCTGACCATCTGCATTGCTGGCGCCCCCCTCGCATGAGTGGCATGGTTGCTCTTGAATAAAGAGGTGACGATGCGAGGAGTAATTATGACGGAAGTGCTGGTCGGTACGAGGGCTGGCCATCGGCTGGCCTCCACAACCGTGGGCATCTAGCGTGAGCCAAGACCGCGGCCACCGACTTCGCTCGATCCTTGGTGGATCGGCGGGTAATCTCGTCGAATGGTACGACTGGTACGCTTACTCGTCGTTCACGCTCTATTTTGCCGGGCAGTTCTTTCCCGCGGCCGATCAGACGACCCAGCTGCTGAATAGCGCGATCGTCTTCGCGGTCGGGTTCGTCATGCGGCCGGTCGGGGGATGGGTGATGGGCATCTACGCCGACCGGCGCGGGCGTAAGGCGGGGCTGACATTGTCGGTGACGCTGATGTGCGCGGGCTCGCTGCTAATCGCCGTGACGCCGACCTATGCGTCGATCGGGTGGCTCGCACCCATAATCCTGACACTCGCGCGGCTGATGCAAGGGCTGTCGGTCGGCGGCGAATATGGTGCGAGCGCGACGTACCTTTCCGAGATGGCGGGGCGCGAACGCCGCGGGTTCTTCTCCAGTTTCCAATATGTCACGCTGATCGCGGGACAGCTGACCGCATTGTGCGTGCTCCTGCTGCTCCAGTCGGTGATGAGCGAAAGTGAGCTTGAGGCATGGGGCTGGCGCATCCCGTTCGCGATCGGCGGCGTGCTGGCGGTGGCGGTGTTCTGGTTGCGCCGCAGGTTGGCCGAGACGGAAAGCTTCGAGAATGCGAGGAACGCGGGCGACGGGCGATCAGGGTTGCTGGCACTGCTGCGGCAGCACCCGCGCGAGTTCGTGACGGTTCTGCTGCTGACCGCTGGCGGAACGCTCGCCTTCTACGCTTACTCAATCTACATGCAGAAATTCCTCGCCAATTCGGCGGGCTTTTCGCGCCAAACCGCGACCTGGATCAGCGCGGGGACGTTGTTCGTCTTCATGTGCCTGCAACCGCTCGCCGGCGCGCTGTCCGATCGGGTCGGGCGCAAGCCGTTGATGGTGGCGTTCGGGATTGCGGGTGTCGTATTCACCTGGCCGATCTTCTGGGCGCTGCAGCACACCGACAGCGCGGCGGCGGCGTTCGCCATCGTTCTGTTCGCGCTCGTGATCGTGACCGGCTACACCTCGATCAACGCGGTGGTGAAGGCGGAGTTGTTCCCGGCACACATACGCGCGCTTGGCGTCGCGTTCCCGTACGCGGTCGCGAACGCGCTGTTCGGCGGGACGGCTGAGGCGGTCGCGCTTAAGTTCAAGCAGGCTGGATGGGAGCAGGGTTTCTACTGGTATCTGACCGCGATGATTGCGGTGTCGCTCGTCACCTATCTCCGAATGCCGGACACGCGCACAACGAGCCGCATCATCGAGGACTAAGCGCGGGGGTTGCGCGAGCCGCGTCCGCGGGATCGATGCCGGGGCGCGCGCCGGCGGGGATCACTTCATCGCCGCGCATGGCGCGCCCGGCGCGCTGAATCGCGGCCACCAGCCGCGGGTAGATACCACAAGGGCAGACGTTGGTGATCGCGGACCTGATCTGCTCCTCGCTCGCCAGCGTGTTGCGCTTGAGCAGCGCGGCCGCCGCCATGACGATGCCGGGGATGCAGAATCCGCACTGCGTCACGTTCTCCGCCAGAAGCGCCAACTGGACGGGGTGATCGCGTTCGCGCGCGAGCCCCTCGATCGTGGTCACGAACGCACCCTCGCAGCGCGATAGCGGAATTTGGCACGAACGCACCGCGCGGCCGTCCACGTCGACCGTGCACGCACCACAGCTACCCGTCCCGCAGCCGTACTTCGCGCCCGTCAGGTTGGAGCCGTCGCGTAGCGCCCACAGCAGCGGCGTATCCGCGACCATCAGATACTCGACCGGTTCGTTGTTCACGGTTAGACGCGTCATGGACGGTGTCATAGCGCATGTCGCGGGCTGACAACTGCTTTGTTGGGACAAGAGGGGCGACGCGCCGCGGGCGCGATCGGTGAGGGGAGTGACGGGCGTATGCAGGCAATGAATTCGGCTCCGGCGGCGAGCGGGGATGCGAGCCACGGGTACGACGCGCCGGATTTGCGCATCTTCGTCTTCGCGCTGTTCTTCATCTTCGGCGGTATCACCAGCCTGAACGACATCATCATTCCGAAGCTGAAGGAGCTGTTCACGCTCACCCACGCCTCGGCGATGCTGGTGCAGACGGCGTTCTTCTTCGCCTACGCATTGTTCTCGCTGCCTGCCGCGGGGATCGTGCGGCGGTTCGGCTATATGCGGACCGCCTCGATCGGGCTGGTGACGATGACGGCAGGGTGTCTGCTGTTCATTCCGGCGTCGGCCAACGCCGCGTTCGGGCTGTTCCTAGTCGCGCTGTTCGTGCTGGGCGCCGGCATCACCATCGTGCAGGTGGTCGCCAACCCGCTGATCTCGCTGTTGGGCAAGCCGCAGAGCGCGTCGAGCCGGCTGACCTTCGCGCAGGGGTTCAACTCGCTCGGCACCACGCTCTTCCCGCTCGCGGGATCGGCGCTGATCCTGGGCGGGCTCGCCAACCAGAGCGCATCGACGCTGACCGGCGCGGCGCTCGACGCCTACCGCGCGGAGAGTTCGCGCACGATCGTCCACACTTATCTGGGGCTCGCGGTCGCGCTGCTGGTGATCGCCGCCGTCGTGTGGACGCGGCGCAACCGGTTGAACGAGGAGCAGGAAGACGCGGGCAGCATCTTCCACGCGTTGACGCTGCTCAAGCGTCCGCGTTTCGCCTGGGGCGTGGCCTGCATCTTCCTCTACGTCGGCGCCGAGGTTTCGATCGGGTCGCTGATCGTCAATTACCTGATGCAGCCGAGTGTCTGGGGTGTCGCCGACAAGGTCGCGGGCGACCATGTGCCGTTCTACTGGGGCGGGGCGCTCGTCGGGCGCTTCATCGGCGCCTGGGTGCTGACCAAGGTGTCGCCGGGCAAGGTGCTGGCAGCGGTCGCGGCGGGCGCGATCACGCTGATACTGATCTCCGCCAATGCGCAGGGCGCGATCGCGGGCTGGTCGCTGCTGGCGATCGGGCTGGTCAATTCGATCATGTTCCCGACGATCTTCTCGCTCGCCAGCGAAGGGCTGGGCAAGCGTGCGGCGGAAGGGTCGGGCGTCATCGCGACCGCGATCGTCGGTGGCGCGATCGTGCCCTATTTGACCGGGCAGCTCGCCGACACGAGCGGCAGTCTGCAGTTCGCGCTGGTCCTGCCGGCGTTGTGCTACCTCGTCATCGCCGCCTACGGCGTGTTCGCGCGCAAGCCGGTCGTTGTAGCCTGATCGCAAACGAGCCTGCCGCGAGCGAGATTGCGCGCGGCAGGTACAAGGGTTCCCTCGACGATCAATGGCCTAGCGCGGTGATCTCGTCGTCTGCGAAGCCGAGGGTGCGCAGCACGGTGCGATCGTCGCGGGCCCCGGCCATCTTCGGTGCGACGGTTTCGCTGACCGAGTAGCGCGGGGCGGGGGCCGGTTGCGGCACGCCGCCCGCCTCCACGAAGGCGCCGCGCGCGACATTGTGCGGGTCGGCGCGCGCCTCGTCGAAGCCGAGCACGGGCGCGAAGCAGATGTCGTGTCCGTCGAACAGCGCGACCCAATCGTCGCGGGTGCGGGTGCGGAACAGCGCGGTGAGTTCCTGCTTCAAGTCGGGCCAGACGCGCGGGTCCATCTGCCGGTCCCACCGCGCGTCGTCGAGCGCGAGGACCCGGCGAAATTCGGCGTAGAATTGCGGTTCGATCGCGCCGAGCGAGACGTACTTTCCATCGCTCGTCTCGTAGGTGTCGTAGAAGTGCGCCGCGGTGTCGAGCAGGTTGGTACCGCGCTCGTCGCGCCAGCGGCCCAGCTTGCGAAAGCCCCACATCATCGACATGAGCAGCGACGAGCCTTCGGTCATCGCCGCGTCGACCACCTGCCCCTCGCCGGTGCGCTGCGCGTGGAGGAGTGCTGCGAGCATGCCGAAGACGAGGAACATCGCACCGCCGCCGAAATCGCCCGCCAGATTGATCGGCGGCGTCGGCTTCTCGCCGGCGCGCCCCAGCGCGTGCAGCACGCCTGATAGCGCGATATAGTTGATGTCGTGGCCGGGCTCGTGCGCGCGCGGACCGGTCTGTCCCCAGCCCGTCATGCGGCCGTAGACGAGCCGTGGATTGTCGCCGAGCAACACGTCGGGACCTAGGCCGAGCCGCTCCATCACATCGGGGCGAAATCCCTCGATCAGCGCGTCGGCATCCCGCACGATCCGCCGGACCGCCGCAATCGCGCGTGGGTCTTTGAGGTCGAGCGACAGCGACGTACGGCTGCGCAGGAGCGGGTCGGCAGCGTCGAGCGTAGCTGCACCGTCTCTCACGCGATCGATGCGGATCACTTCCGCCCCGTGGTCGGCGAGCATCATGCCTGCGAACGGTCCGGGGCCGATGCCCGCGAATTCAATCACGCGAATGCCGTGCAATGGTGGTCGCCCCACGCCGTCCTCCCTTTTTTCCCTCGTGGAGAGCGTAGGGCGCTCGCTCCCGTCACACAACAAAAGTTACGGCGGGCAGACAAGGGCGTTGCTGGCTGTTGTGAGCGTCGGTATCCGACAGCTCAGCAGGCGAGCTTGGCAGTATGGATGCACGTTCCGGCTTGGCAATTCCAGATCGGGTCCGCGATCGCGCGCGGACACTAGCGGTGCCGCGCCATTGTGTTCTAGGGCAAGAACATAACGTGTGCAGGAGTGGCGTTTGGCGGGCGATGGATTGGCGGCGCGGGAGGTGGGGGTGGCAGCCCAGCTAGACCTGACCACGTGCGATCGCGAGCCGATCCACATTCCCGGCGCGGTACAGCCGCACGGTCTGTTGCTGATCGCCGAGCCGCAGACGCTGACGATCGTTGCAGGGGCCGGCGACATCGAGGGCGTCCTGTCGCCCGACTGGCTCGGCCTCACCCTGTCCGACGTGCTCGGCATCGATGTCGCCGCGGTGCTGGAGCGCGCGGCGGCGGGGCCTGGCGGTACCGTGATCGGCGGCGTGGTGCATGGTCACGACCTCGCCTTCCATCGCTCGGGTGCGTACCTGCTCGCCGAGCTCGAGCCGGTCGACGAGCATGCCCGCGGGGCCGCGGAAACGCTCGGCTGGCTCGACGCGACGGCGAGCGGGTTCGAGCGAACGGCGTCGCTGAAAGCATTGTGCGAGCGCGCGGCGGTCGCCTTTCGCACCCTGACCGGGTTCGATCGGGTGATGGTGTACCGCTTCCTCGACGACGAGGCGGGTTATGTCGTGGCGGAGGATCGCGATCCCTCGCTCGACACGTTCCTCAACCACCATTTCCCGGCGAGCGATATCCCGCGGCAGGCGCGCGCGCTCTATGTCCGCAATCGTACGCGCGTCATTCCGACCGTGGAGTACGACCCGCAGCCAATTCGCCCCGCCGCCTTCGCGGGCGTCGATCTGAGCGACGTGGCGATCCGCAGCGTGTCGCCGATCCACATGCAGTACCTGCGGAACATGGGGGTGGGCGCGTCGGCGTCGATCTCGATCGTCAAGGACGGCATGCTGTGGGGTTTGATCGCGTGCCATCACCACGCGCCCAAGCGGCTGTCGCGCGACGTGCGAACGGTGGCGGCGGCGCTGGCGGGCGGGCTTTCGCGGCAGATCACCGCCAAGGAGGAGGCCGAGAGCTATCGCGAGCGGCTGGCGCTCAGGACCGAGGAAGACACGCTGCTCCCGGCGTTGTTCGGCGACGAGCGGCTCGACCGCGTGCTCGCGCGTCGGCGCGAGGACCTACGGCGTATGATGGGCGCGGACGGCTTCGCGATCGTCGGCGAGAAGGTGGAGACGACCGGTTTCTGCCCCACCGACGACAAGGTGCGAAAGCTCGCCACATGGGTGGGGCGGCGCGACGATGCGAGCGTGTTCTCGACGCGCGAACTCGGCGCCGATTGGGAAGATGCGGCGGGGCTGTCGCCGTTCGCGGGCGTGCTGGCGATCAGCTTGCCGCAGGAGCGGCTGACGCTGCTGTGGCTGCGCGCCGAGGAAGTCGAAGAGGTCGAATGGGCGGGTAACCCGCACAAGGCGGTTCGTCACGATCCGAATGCGACGCTGACGCCGCGTTCCTCGTTCGAGACGTGGACGCAGACGGTGCGGGGCCGGGCGCGCCGCTGGACGCTCGAGCAGGTCGATGCCGCGCAACGGTTGCGGCGCATGCTGCGCGAGGCGGGGCTGCTGGGCGAGTTGCGCCGCGTCAACGCCGACCTGAGCCGCGCAAATGCGGACAAGGACGCCGCGCTGGCGCAGAAGGATCTGCTGATGCGCGAGGTCGACCACCGCGTGCAGAACAGCCTGCAGCTCGTCGCATCGTTCCTGATGTTGCAGGCACGTGCCGCCGGGCCGGGCGAGGTAGCGGACCAGTTGCAGGAAGCGCGATCGCGGCTGTCCGCCGTGGCTCTGGTCCACCGCCGGCTCTACCGCGACGACCAGATCGCGACCATCGACCTGTCGCGCTACCTGACCGAATTGCTCGACGACATGCGCACGTCGCTGGGGCGTGACTGGGGCAACCGGCTGTCGGCGGAGCTGGCGCCGGTGCTGATCCCGACTGATCGCGCGGTGAACGTCGGGCTGATCGCGGCCGAGCTGATCACCAACGCGACGAAATACGCTTACTCGCCCGACCAGCCCGGCCCGATCGAGCTCGTGCTGGAGCAGCACCGCAACAAGCTGCGGCTGATCGTCGCCGACCAAGGCCGTGGCAAGCAGGGCGATAACGTCGGTTTCGGCAGCCGGATGATGAGCGCGGTGGTGCAGCGGATCGGCGGCGAGGTCGAGTATCAGGACAATCAGCCTGGCTTACGTGCAGTGCTGACCGCACCGATCGAAGAGGACTGAGGTTCGGCTGCTCAGACCGGCGCGAGCGCGGGTTCGCCCAATCGCGCGGCCTGCGCATAGAGGTCGAAGGTCGCTGCCGCTCCGCTGAGCAATGCGTCGTACCATTCGGCTGAGGCGTCGCGGCCGGCGGCGTCGATCGCCTCGCGGATCGCGCGCCACTGGCCGGGTCCGTGCGCGGCGGCGAGGTAGCGATGCGGCAGGTCGGAGCCAACCAACCTGGCCAGCATGACGCCGCCGAGCCGCGACCCCTCCACCACGTAGAGCGCGCCCCACAAACCGGCTTCATCGGTGCAGGCGAATGGCAGCGGCGCTGGCATCCGCTCGCCTAGGTCGGCGAGGTCGTGTTCCAACAGCGGCGCGCGCGGCGGCAGCGTGCGGGCGAATGCGAGCGCGCCGAGCGCCTGCTCGGCCGCGGGCAGCGCGCGGGCATGCGCGACGAGGAAGCGGCGATAGTCGTCGCGCTTCGACAGATCATAGCCGCCGAACGCGGCATCGACCGCGTCGTGCGCGGCGCGGGTGGCGTCGCGCAGCCGCGCTACCGCTGAGGTGCTGTCAGTCGAGGCCGTTCTCCAGGAAACGCTCGGCGATCGCGCAGTGCATCGCGATCCCCTTTGCCATGACCGACTCGTCGATCGTCATGCGGGTGTTGTGAAGCGGCGGGTTGGTGCGCGGATCGGTGCCTTCGGGTGCGACGCCGATGAAGGCCATCGCGCCCGGCACCTCGCGCAGCACGTAGGAGAAGTCCTCGCCGCCCATCATCGGCGCGGGCATCACCGACCAGCCGTGCTCGCCGCTGATCTCGGTCGCGAGGCCGCGCATCAGCCCGGTCGCGCGGGGGTCGTTCATGGTGACCGGATAGCCCTCGTCGATGCTCACCTCGGCGGTGCAATCGTGTGCGGCGGCGATGTTCTCGCAGATCTGGCGGAACGCGGCGCGCATCGCCTCGCGCGTGGTCGGCGACAGCGTACGCAGCGTGCCCATCAGCTTGACCTCTGAAGGAATAATATTGTGCGACGAGCCGGCGTGGATCTGCGTGATCGTCAGCACGGCGGGATCGGCGACGGGCACGCGGCGCGCGACATGAGCCTGAAGCGCGGTGACGATCGCGCAGGCGACCGGGATCGGATCGACGCACTCGTGCGGCATCGCGGCGTGTCCACCCCGGCCCTTGATCGTGGCGAGCACGGTGTCGGTCGAGGCGAGCAGCGCGCCTTCGCGGCTGACGAACACGCCGGCGGGCGCGTTGGGTGAGATGTGGAGCGCGAACGCGGCCTCGGGCCGGGCGACATCGAGCAGGCCGTCCTCGATCATCCAGCGCGCGCCGTGATGACCCTCTTCGCCCGGCTGGAACATGAACACGATCGTGCCCGACAGTTCGTCGCGGCGGGCACACAATGCCTTGGCGGCGCCGGCGAGCATCGCGGTGTGCGCGTCGTGGCCGCACGCGTGCATCGCACCGGGGATGGTGGACGCGAAGGGGAGCCCGGTTTCCTCCTCCATCGGCAACGCGTCCATGTCGCCGCGCAGCAGGACCGTGCGGCCGTTCGAGCCCGCCCCGCCGGCGCGACCGCCGCGCAGGATCGCGACGAAGCCGGTGGTAGAGGTGCTGTCGTGGATCTCGAGCGGCAGGCCGGCGAGCGCGGCCTTCGCCTTCTCGGTCGTGCGCGGGCAGTGGAGACCGACCTCGGGCTCGGCGTGGATCGCGCGGCGCAGCGCGATCGTGTCGGCGAGCTGCTCGGCGCCGAGCGCGCTCCAGTCGGTGCGGGTGGCGAGGGTGGCGGTCATGCGAACGGCTCCTTTGGCAGCTGTTCTAGGCCCAAGCGCCGCTGCCGCCAAGCCGCCGGAAGATTACAAAGGTCACACGCCGACGCAGATGCACGGGCGCGCGGGCGGGCGCGCGACCGGGATCATCGATGCGCGACGGGCAAGCTGTAGGACAGCCTGCTCCCGGCTTGAAGCGGTGAGAAGCCGCACCGGTGCGGCGAAGCGCAGCGCATCGGCGAGGTCACCCCGCACCGATGTGCCGGCCCGACGATCACCCTCCTCGCAACACGATCAGCGCGGCAGCACCACGCAGCCGCTGCCGGCGCGCGCGCAGGCACGCTGCGCTTCCGTCTTGCTGGCGAAGCCGCTCGCCTGGAGCCGCGTAATGCCGCCGCTGCGCGCGAAGCTCGCCGTGCCGCCGACGCGGCTGCCGACGCGCGACCACAGGCTGCGCGCGTTCGCATCGTTGGCGAAGGCGCCGAGCTGGACGCGGTAGGCGCCGCCGCTCGCCTTCGCGGGTGCGGCTCGTTCCGGTGCCGCCCGCTCGGGCGCCGGCTTTGCCGCGGCCGTGCGTGCCGGCGTGACGGGCGCGGGACGCTCGGTCTGCGCGCGTTGCCGGGATTGCTCCATCCGCTCGGACCGACCGGGCTGCGCGTAGGAAGCGCCGGCGCGGGCAGGCGGCGGGGTCGTGCGTGATGGCGCGGGCTGCGGTCGGGTACCCGGCTCCGCCGCCGCGAGCGCCGCAGCGGGTGCGGTGTTCGCCGCGCGGCCGCGGGACTCGATCTGCTGTGCGAGCGCGATACCCTGTCGGCGCTGATCCTCGGGGATGTATTTGTCCATCTGCGCCAGCGTCTGCGATCCTTGCGGCAGGCCCTGCTGCGACGATCGGGTGACGAGCGCATAGGCGCGGGTCCAGTCGCGCGGCACGCCGTCGCCGTTGAACAGCATCGTGCCGAGCACGAGCTCGGTGCGCTTTTCGTCGCGCGCCACCGACTTTTCCAGCCAGGGCAGCGCGTCGGCCTTCTTGCCCGACTGGAACAGCGCGAGCGCGTAATTGTCGGTCGCCTGCGGATGCCCCTGCGCCGCGGCCTTGCGGTATAGTTCGGTCGCCTGCGCCTGATCGGCGGGCACGCCGCGCCCTAATTTGTACGCCTGCCCGAGGTTGAACTGCGCGTCGGCGTCGCCCGCGGCGGCAGGGGCGCGCCACTGCGCGACGGCGGCGGGATAGTCGCCGCGGCTCCATGCCTCCACGCCCGCCTTCACGTCCGCGAACGCGGGCGTCGCCGCCATCATCGCCGCTGCCAGCACCACCAAACGCGTCTTCATCGCCGTTCCCGCCCCAAAACCGTTGTCGCATCATGCCCGAGGCGGCGCGTTGGTGAAAGTGGCTTAACCACGCGGCATGGGCGTTAACGGTATGTTGAGCAGCCTCTGCCATTCCCGTTTCGACACAGGCGGGCGTTCGCGCTCTCGGCACGCCGCCCGCCGGCATTCAGCGACGCGCGCTCCTTAGCGTGGGCACGTGTCGGCGACGAAGCGGTGGGGACGACGATGGTGACGCTTTCTGCAAACAGGTGCTCGGCAAAGAAGCTGGTAGGCATCGGCCTGTCGGCGCTGCTGCTGGGAAGCGGCGGCGTGATGGTCGTACAGTCGATCGACCCGGCCGTTGCCACGCAGCGCAGCGATCCGAAAAAGGCGGCGGGCTACGCGCGCAAGGCATCGGCGATGCTGGGCAAGCAGAAGTGGGACAAGGCGGTCCGCTTCGCTGAGGCGGCAGTGGCGAACAGCCCGGGCGATGCGGGCTATCGCATGATCCTGGGCAATGCGTATCTGCGTGCCGGCCGGTTCGACTCGGCGCGCGCGACTTACGGCGACGTGCTGTCGCTGCAACCCGCGAATGCGAAGGCGGCGCTGAACCTCGCGCTGGCACAGACGGCGCTCGGGCAGTGGGACGCCGCGCGGCAGATGCTGGACGGCCACGCCAACGTGATCGCGCCGGTCGACCGCGGTCTCGCCATCGCGCTGGCGGGTGATCCGAACGCGGGGATCGAGGTACTGACCGCGGCGGCGCGCGCGCCCGATGCCGATGCCAAGACGCGGCAGAACCTCGCGCTCGCGCTCGCGCTCGGCGGGCGGTGGCAGGATGCACGCACGCTGATCGGATACGACATGAACCCGGCGGAGGCCGACATGCGGATTATCGAGTGGGCGGCGTTCGCGCACCCGACCTCGTCGGCGTCGCAGGTGGCGAGCCTGCTGGGCATCACGCCGGCGGCCGACCCCGGACAGCCGGTCGCGATCGCGCTGAACGCCGCGGTCGCCCCGACGCGGCTTGCCGCAGCCGACCCGGTCGACAATTATATGCCCGGTCCGCCGGAGGCAGCACCGAAGCAGGTCGCGGCCGCAGCGCCGCAGCCCGCGATCGACGAGATCCAGGTAGCGCAGGCACCCGCGCCCGAGCCGGCCACGCCGCGTGAGGCGAAGCCGGAGCCGGTGCGGCTCGCCAGCCTGATCAAGCCGCAGGGTGCCTACAAGGTGCGCGGCGCCGAGCCGATGCCCAAGCCACAAGTTGAGAAGGTCGCCGTGAAGGCACCCGCGCCGGGTCACTGGTACGTTCAATTGGGCGCGTACGAGAATGCCGCAGTGGCACGCGACGGCTGGGCGCGCGCGTCGCGTCGTTACCCGACCTTCGCGGGGCTGAGCCCGGCGGGCATGTCGGCCTCGGTCAAGGGCGCCAACTATTATCGCCTGTCGGTCGGCGGGTTCGCGCGCGCCGACGCCGACCGGATGTGCCGCGGCTACCGCGTCAAGGGCGGTCGCTGCTTCGTGCGGCAGCAGGCGGGCGATCAAGTCGCCGCCTGGGTGAAGGGCGCGAAAGGCGTCCAGGTCGCCTCGCGCTGAGGTGATCGCGGGCCGCGGGCGCTAGAGTTCGCGCCCGCCCTTCCAGACGCGTAGCACGCGGCCTTGTACGGGCAGACCATCGAACGGCGTGTTGCCCGCGACGCCGGGCGTCGCGTCGGCATCGATCTGCCACGGCGCGTTCGGGTCGACCAGAATGACGTCGCCGGGCATGCCGGGCACGAGCGTTCCCGCGTCGATCCCGAGCAGGCGTGCGGGCGTCTGAGCAAGCAACTGCACCAGCCTCGGCAGGCCGATCACGCCGTCACGCGTCAGCCCGAGTGCGAGCGGCAGCAGCGTCACCGCACCCGCCGCGCCAGCAGTCGAATCGGCAAAGGGAAGCCGCTTCTCCTCCGGTCCATGCGGGTCGTGGCCCGAGCACAGCACGTCGATCGTGCCATCAGCGAGCGCGGCGAGCGCGGCCTTGCGGTCGTCCTCGCTGCGGAGCGGCGGCGACAGATGCGCGAAGGTGCGAAAATCGCTCATCGCATTGTCGGACAGCAGTAGGTGCGTGGGCGTGATCCCGCAGGTGACGCGCACCCCGCGCGCCTTGGCCGCGCGGACGAGCGCGAACCCCGCCGCGGTGGTGACCTGACGCAGGTGGAGCCGCGCGCCCGTTTCCTCCGCCAGCATGAGGTCGCGCGCGATCGCGAGCGGTTCGGTGAGCGAGGATGCCGCGGGCAGGCCGAGGCGGGTCGCGGTCTCGCCCGCGGTCGCGACCGCGCCGGCGGTCAGGCCACCATCCTCGGCGTGCGCGATGACGGGCAGGTCGAGGTCGCGCGCGTAGGTCAGCACGCGGTGCATGACGCCCGTGTCGGCGATCCACCCGCGCCCGGTGCCGACCGCGCGCGCGCCGGCGGAGGCGCAGATCGCCATCTCGGCCAGGTCGGCGCCGGCGAGGCCGCGCGTCGCAGCGGCGATCGGGTGGATCCACAGGTCTGGCCGGCCGATCAGGGCGGAACGCTGCACGATGCCGGGCTCGTCGAGCACCGGTGACTGGTCGGGCATCAGCGCGACGCGGGTGATACCGCCGGCGCGGAATGCCGCACGGTCGATCGTCGCGACGCCCAGGTCGACGATGCCGGGCAGCACCAGCTTGCCGCCGCAGTCGACGCGAACGGCGTCGTCGGGCGCGATGCCGTCCGCGATGACGCCGTCAACGATCAGCAGGTCGCCTTGCGTTTCACCCGCGACGGGGCAGATGGTGCGTGCGTTGACGAGGTGGAGCGCGTTCATGCCCAACCCTCCACACCGCGCGAGCGCCTGGTCAGCACGTCGAGGCACGCCATGCGTACCGCCACGCCCATCGCGACCTGTTCGGTGATGGCCGAGCGCTCGACATGGTCGGCGACCGCCGAGTCGATTTCGACCCCGCGGTTCATCGGGCCGGGATGCATGACGAGCGCGTCGGGCGCGTAGCGTTCGAGGCGTTCCATCGTCAGGCCGTAGCGCAGGTGATATTCGCGCATCGAGGGGACGTAGCCGCCCGACATCCGCTCGGTCTGCAGCCGCAGCATCATCACCACGTCGGCATGCGCGATTGCCTGGTCGAAATCGGTGAAGGCGGTGACTCCCATGCGCTCGATCTCGGGCGGCATCAGCGTCGAGGGCGCGCAGACGCGGACCTCGGCGGCGAGCGCGGTGAGTGCGAGAATGTTCGATCGCGCGACGCGGCTGTGGAGCAGGTCGCCGCAGATCACGACGCGCTTGTTGGCGATGCCGCCCAAACGGCGGCGGATGGTGAGCGCGTCGAGCAGCGCCTGCGTCGGGTGCTCGTGCCGGCCGTCGCCCGCGTTCAGTACCGGGCAGTCGACCTTGTCGGCGATCAGGCGCACCGCGCCCGAGCTCATGTGACGAATGACGATCACGTCGGCGCGCATCGCGTTCAGCGTCATCGCGGTGTCGATCAGCGTCTCACCCTTTTTCACCGACGATTGCGCCGCGTGCATGTTGACGACGTCGGCGCCGAGCCGCTTGCCCGCGATCTCGAAGCTGAGCAGCGTGCGGGTCGAGTTCTCGAAGAAAGCGTTGATCTGCGTCAGCCCGGCGAGCCGCTTGTCCGCGGTGGTCGGCGCGCGATTGGCCTCGATCCACTGTTCGGCCTCGTCGAGCAGGAAGGTGATCTCGTGTGGTTCGAGGCCGTGGATCCCGGTCAGGTGACGATGCGGGAATACCGCGCCGCCGGGGATCAGGGTTCCGGGGCGGTGGTCCGAGCGTTGCATCGGCGGCGGTGATTATGTCGTGGCGGCGCCCCGTGCAAGGTTCGAGCGAGGGAGAGCCAGCCGGGCGAGCAGTTCCGCCGCGATCAGCGCTGCGGTCAATTCGAAGAAGGGCGAGAGTTCGACCAGATAGCGAAGCTCGGTATTCGCGCCGGCGGCAAAGAAGATCACGCGGGCACTGGCGTAGAGCACGCTCGCCGCGGCGAACAGGCGCGTGCGGCGGGATCCTATCGCCGCGGCGAGCAGGACCGCGAGCGTGAGCGCGAACCGGTACAGGTCGGTGACGCTGACGCGGTCGCGCCCGTCACCCACGCCCTGCGCGAACGGCCAGAACCAGCGGGCGGAGAGCGCGCGGGTACGGGCGGCGAAGCGGCGGACCCGGTCGACGGGGTCAAGTCCTGCCTCCCGTACTCGCGCCAGGTGCTCGAATCCGGCAGCGGCGAGCGGCGGGATCGTCGTGCCGGGTGTCGCCCGCGTGATCGCCAGCAGCCGGTCGACCTCGGCATGTTCTTCAGGCGAGGAATAAGCGTGGTCGGGCAGGCGGAAGTGACGCGTGTCGCGCGGATCGTAGTAGAGTGCGTCGCCGCGCTCCTGCTGTCCGACGACCCAGGTCGTGACCCAGTCGGTGTAGCCGCGCGCCAAGTAGGTACCGTCGGTCTTCACCCACGGCCGCGGCAGCGCGGGCAGGCCGACCGCGACGTTGCGCGCCGACCAGGCGAGGCACGAGGCGGCGACGATCGCAGTGACGACGCCCCACGAGGTGATCGCGCGGCGTAGTCTTGGTTTTGGGCCGATCGCATAGGCGACGAGCGCGACGGGTGCGAGCAGTAGCACCGAGTCCATCCGCAGCCACACCGCGACGGTGAGGGCAAGCGCGAGCGGCCACGTCCTCAATCGGCCGACCTCGATGCTGAGCAGCAGTTCGGCCAACACCCAGTTCGTGGCGGCAAGCGTCAGCAACTCGGTTTCGAGATTACCCGCGTAGATCGCGCCGACCGGCGAACAGGCGAGCAGGACACCCGCGAGCAGCGCTGCCGGGCGCGTGAAGGTGCGGCGGACGGCGTAGGTGAGATAGGCGATCGACGCGGCCGAGAGGAGGCTCTGCACCAGCAGGATCGCGACGTTGCTGTGCCCGCTGAGGTGCCATACCGCGGCGGCGAAGGCAGGGAACAGCGGCAGCTGGTTGCCGCCGAAATGAGGCACGCAGTCGCCGACGCCCGGGATCGTCACTGCGACGCCGCAGCCGCGATAGATATTCTCCGCCACGTTGCGGTAGAGCACCCAGTCACCGCTGTCGTACGGCATGGCGAGCGCGAAGCCGATGCGAATGATCAGCGCCAATACGAAGATCAACGCGAGCAGGAGGCGGTCGCGACGATCGATGGTGGCAGACAGCGGACGCATGGACACGCTTTGTAACGCACAAGCATTAAGGCATTGCGAGCGCAGAAGCCGAGCAGCGCTCGGCGCAGGGCAGGCGAGGCCCTATATGGGGGCGCGCCGTCGTTCGTGAGGCGGCAGCGCTAACGGAAGCGACGCGATGACGATCTTCACCATCGGCTACGAGGGCGTGACGCTGGACGCGTTCACCGCCGCGCTGCACGGCGCGGGCGTCCGGCGGGTGATCGACGTACGCGCGCTGCCGCTGTCGCGCCGGCCGGGCTTCTCCAAGTCAACCTTGGCCGCGTCGTTGAAGGAGGCGGGGATCGACTATGTTCATCTGAAGGCGCTCGGCACGCCCAAGCCGGGGCGCGACGCGGCGAAGAAGGGCGATGTCGCGACCTTAACGGCGGTGTACGACGCACAGCTGGAGCTGCCCGAGGCGCAGGTCGCGGCGGCGCAGATGCTGGCGCTCGCCGACGAAATACCCAGTGCGCTGTTATGCTACGAGCGCGACCCGTGCCATTGCCACCGCACGCTGCTGCTTCATACGGTGGGCGAGGGGCGTGCGGTGATCGACCTCTACGCCTAGCCCGCGATCGGCAGGCGAATGCTGCCGTCGTCGTGGCGGGCGAGCGGCGAGTAGGCGATGGCGGTTTCGAGCAGCATGGCTGAGTAGAGATGCGGGAAAAGCTGCCCGCCGCGCGACGGCTCCCACCGGATCTTGTCGCCGTGTGCGGCGAGATCGACCGCGACGATGTGAAGGTCCGCCTGCCCGGCGAAATGCTTGTCGATCGTCTCGGCAAGCTGGTCCGCGGTCGAGAGATGGATGTAGCCGTCTGCCAAGTCGACCGGCGCGCCCGCGAACGTACCGTCACGCTCCAGCGTCGCCATCTGCTCCGCGGTCAGCACCTTGTAGGCGGTGAGAGGCTTATCGGTCTCGCTCATTCGCCATCCTCCGGTCCGGCGGCTGCATCGTCACCGATCGAACCATCATCGGCGGGCGCGGTTTCCACCGTGTCGGCGAGTTCGGCCGCGACCATCGCCTCGGCCGCGTCCTCGGGCTCGGGCTCCTCATCGATCCGCGCGGCGGAGACGACGTGCTCGTCGTCAGCGACGTTGAACAGCCGCACGCCCGCCGAACCGCGCCCAATGATGCGCAAGCTGGTCAGCGGCATGCGGATCATCTTGGCCTGATCGGTGACGAGCATCAGCTGGTCCGCCTTGGTCGCGGGGAAGCTGGCGACGACGGGGCCGTTACGCTTCACGTTGTCGATGTTGGTGATGCCCTGACCACCACGCCCGGTGCGGCGATACTCGTAGGCGGAAGAAATCTTGCCATAGCCGTTGGCGCAGACGGTAAGGATGAACTCCTCACACCCGCGCATCCGCTCGAACAGGGTCAGCTCCATGTCGAGATCGCCCTCGCGCTCCTTCCACGGGGCGTTGCGCAAATACTGCTCGCGCTCCTCGGGCGAGGCATCGACGCGGTGAAGGACCGAGAGCGAGATAACCGCGTCGTCGCCCTTCAACGCGATGCCGCGAACGCCGGTCGAGTTGCGGCTCTGGAACTCGCGTACTTCATCGGCGGCGAAGCGGATCGCCTTGCCCTGGCGCGTGGCGAGCAGCACGTCGTCGCCCTCGTCGAGCAGCGCGACGCCGATCAGCCGGTCGTCGGCGTCGACGCCTTCGAACTTCATCGCGATCTTGCCGTTCGACGGCACGTTGGTGAACGCGTCCATCGAATTGCGCCGCACACTGCCCTGCGCGGTCGCGAACATGACGTGGAGCTTGCCCCAGTCGGCCTCGTCTTCAGGCAGCGGCAGCACGGTCGAGATCGTCTCGCCCGCCTCCAGCGGCAGGAGGTTGATCATCGGGCGACCGCGCGTCGCCGGCCCGCCCTCGGGCAGGCGCCACACCTTCATGCGATACACGCGGCCGAGCGTCGAGAAGAACAGCACCGGCGTGTGCGTCGAGGTGACGAACAGCTTGGTGACGACGTCCTCGTCCTTGGTCGCCATGCCGGCGCGACCCTTGCCGCCGCGCGCCTGCGCGCGGAACGCGTCGAGCGGGGTGCGCTTGATGTAGCCCTCGAGCGTGACGGTGACGACCATCTCCTCGCGCTCGATCAGGTCCTCGTCCTCGATCCCGTCGGCGGCGGCGGCGATCTCGGTCCGGCGCGGCGTCGCGAACAGCTCGCGCACCTCGCGCAGCTCGTCGCGCAGCACGCCGTAAAGCTTGACGCGGTCGGACAGGATCGCGAGCAGCTCCGCGATCGAGGCCGCGAGCCCTTCGAGCTCGTTGCCGATCTCGTCGCGGCCGAGCGCGGTCAGGCGATGGAGGCGCAGGTCGAGGATCGCGCGAACCTGCGTTTCCGACAGGCGATAGGTGTCGCCCGTGACCTCGACGTCGGTCGCCTCGACCAGGCGGATGTAGGGCGCGATCTCGGCAATCGGCCACTCGCGCGCGAGCAGCTTCTGCCGTGCCTCGGCCGGACTCGCCGAGCCGCGGATGATCCGCACCATCTCGTCGAGGTTGGTGACCGCAATGACGAGGCCGAGCAAGATGTGCGCGCGCTCGCGTGCCTTGGCGAGCTCGAACTTCGAGCGGCGGGTGATGACCTGCTCGCGGAAGGTGATGAACGCGGCGATGATGTCGCGCAGGTTGAGCAGCTCGGGCCGCCCGCCGCGGATCGCGAGCATGTTGGCGGCAAACGACCCTTGCGCCGGCGTGTGGCGCCACAATTGGTTGAGCACGACCTCGGGCGTCGCGTCGCGCTTCAGGTCGATGACGATCCGCACGCCTTCGCGGTTCGACTCGTCGCGAATGTCGCTGACGCCCTCGATGCGCTTGTCCTTCGCCGCCTCGGCGATCTTCTCGACCAGCGCGTTCTTGCCCTGCTGGTAGGGTATCGAGGTCAGCACGATCGAGCGGCGACCCTCGCGACCGCCGCGTTCCTCGATCACGTGGCGTGAGCGGACGATGATCGAGCCGCGACCGGTCTCATAGGCCGAGCGCGCGCCCGCGCGGCCGAGGATGATCGCGCCGGTCGGGAAGTCGGGACCGGGAACGATCTGCATCAGTTCCTCGGTCGTGATCGCGCCGTTGTCGAGGTAGGCGAAACACGCGTCGATCACCTCGCCGAGGTTATGCGGCGGAATGTTGGTCGCCATGCCAACCGCGATGCCGCCCGCGCCGTTAACGAGCAGGTTGGGAAAGCGCGCGGGCAGCACCTGCGGCTCGCGCTCCGACCCGTCGTAGTTCGGCTGGAAGTCGACCGTGTCCTTGTCGAGGTCCTCGAGCAGGTAGTTCGCCGCCTTCGCCAGCCGCGCCTCGGTGTAGCGCATCGCGGCGGGCGGATCGGGGTCCATCGAGCCGAAGTTGCCCTGACCGTCGATCAGCGGCAGCCGCATCGACCAGTCCTGCGTCATGCGCGCGAGCGCGTCGTAGATCGCGGTGTCGCCGTGCGGGTGATATTTACCGATCACGTCACCGACGATGCGCGCCGACTTGCGATACGGGCGATTGTAGAGGAACCCGCTCTCGTTGGCGGAATACAGGATACGGCGGTGGACCGGCTTCAACCCGTCGCGCACGTCGGGCAGCGCGCGCGCCACGATCACGCTCATCGCGTAATCGAGGTAGGAGGTCTTCATCTCCTCGACGATGGAGATGGGGGCGATGTCGGACGGGTCGGCGAGGACGGTCTCGTCGGTCAAGGTGCTACGCTCTTCGTGGCTACTAGGGAAAGGAGCAGCCTAGCCGAGCGTGTCGCCCGTGACCACCCCCGCGCGCGTACGTGCGTGTACGTGCGCGCGCGGGAGCATATGAAGTCGGATCAGCGCTTGCAGGCCTGCTTGGTCTTGTTGCCCGCCTTTGAGCAATCGTAGGTCACGCTCTTCCCGGTCGCGGTCTTGGTGGTGACCATGTGACCGGCAGCCGTGCGCGACTGCGTCGTGCGGGTCGTCGCCATCGCGGGTTTCATCGACGACGTCTTCGTCATGGTGCGCGTGGTGGTGCGCGCCGCGGTGGTCGCGTGCGTCATCGGTGTCTGCGCGACCGCCATCCCGGCGGAGAACAGCGCGGCGGAGGCGAGAAGCGCGAAGGGCAACGAACGGGTCATCGAAGGTCTCCTAATCGTCCGGCGCTTCATCGCGCCTCCTGCCTGATTAGAAGCCTGCGCATGACGCCGCGCTGTCGCGTTCATGAAGGTTGCGTAACAAGCCCGCGCACATGGGTCAGGGCGCGATCTCGGCGCCGTCCCACGCGAAATGACGCCCGCTGTCAGTGACCTTCAGGCCGTCGATTACGTCGAGCAATTGCACCGCGGCACGATCGGGCTTGAACAGGTCGCGGCCCGCTTGGCGGAACGGCTGCGACAGCGCGGTGTCGACCGTGCCCGGATGCAGCGCGACGACCAGCCCGCGATCGTTGCGGCGCTTGTCCTCGACCGCCAGCGTGCGGACGAGCTGGTTGAGCGCGGCCTTCGAGGCGCGATAGCCGTACCAGCCGCCGAGCCGATTGTCGGTGATGCTGCCGACCCGCGCGGATAGGAACGCGAGCACGCTGCGCCCGGTCTTCGGCATTGCCGGCAGGAAATGCTTGGCGACGAGCGCGGGACCGATCGCGTTGACCGCGAACTGGCGCGCGAGCCAGGCGGGGTCGAGCTCGCGGATCGCCTTTTCGGGGCCGTGCGCGGCATCGTGGAGCAAGCCGGTGGCGACGATCACGAGGTCGGGTGAACCGGCGCGGGCAGCGGCGGCGGCGATGCTCGCCTCATCCTCCAGGTCGAGATGGCGGTCGCCGGTGAAGGAACGGGCGAAGGGCAGGACGCTGACATCCTCCTCCTCCAGCGCCTCGACCAGCGCCGCTCCGATCCCGCCCGAGGCGCCGATGACGACAGCGTTCCTGATCGCGTTCATGAGCGGGTGAAGGTCCAGCGATCGTCGCTGCTCGCGCTCGCGTCAAAGGCGTAGCCGTCGCTGTCGAAGCCCCGCATTGCTTGCGCGTCGGTGACGCGATGCTCGACCATCCAGCGCGCCATCGTGCCGCGCGCCTTTTTCGCGTGAAAGCTGATGAAGCGGCCGTCAGCCTCGCGGAAATCGACCGCGATCACGCGGGTGCCGGCGGGCAGCTTGCCGTCCACGGCCGCGAAATACTCGTTCGACGCGAGGTTGAGGATCGCCCCCGAACCCTCTTCCGCCAGATCGGCGGCGAGCGCGTCGGCGATGCGATTGCCCCACCAGTCGGTCAGCTTTTTACGACGCGGTGCCCAGCGCGTGCCCATTTCGAGCCGGTAGGGCCGCATCGCGTCTAGCGGGCGGAGCAGGCCGTACAGGCCCGACAGCAGCCGCAAATGATCCTGCGCGAAGCGGATCGCGGGCTCGTCCAGGGTCGCGACCTCGAACCCGGTGTAGACGTCGCCGGCAAAGGTGTAGATCGCCGGGCGCTCGGCGGCGTCCGGGAAGTCGCGGAAACGGTCGGCGTTGAGCTTCGCGAGCGCGGGGCTGATGTGCATCAGCTCGGCGAGCTTCTTCTGGGTGAGGTGCGAGGCGGCTTTGGCCAGCGTGGCGGCCTCTTCGGCGAAGCGCGGACGGGTGGCGTCGCACGGTGCGGGTGTGTCGAGGTCGAGCGTCTTGGCGGGGGAGAGCAGGGCAATCATCGCGCCCGCGCTAGCCGCCGGAACGCGCGCGTTCAATCGGGGTTCAGCGCGTGACGGGTACGTAATGTCCCTTCCTTGAACCCGCGACGCCGTATCAGTAGAGCATCGCGGCAGCAGGCACGATCACGGCCGTATCGGAGAGAATAGTCGATGAAGAGGTTCACCAACGCGTTGTTCGCAGCCGCCCTTCTCGCCGGTGGCGCGTCGCTGGCGGTCCAGCCCGCCGCCGCGCAGAAGAAGGACAAGAAGGCGGAAGGTCCGGCGCTGAAGCTCAGCAAGGAAGTGCAGGCGCCTGCCGCTGCGGCGCAGACCGCGCTTGCCGCGAATGATCTGGCCGCGGCAGAGACGTCGATCGCGCAGGCCGAGGCAGCCGCGAAGACGGACGATGAGCGCTATATCTCGGCGGCGTTGCGCCTCAACCTCGAAGCCAAGAAGATCGGTAACAATCAGGGCAGCGACGCCGCGCTCGCGGTGCCGCTCAAGGTGCTGGTGACGAATCCGAAGACGCCGCCGGCCGACATCGGTCGCTACAATTACGAGCTCGGCCGCATCGCGACCAACGCCAAGGACAATGCCGCGGCCGCGCAATATTTCGCGGCGGCGCAGGCGGCCGGCTACACCAACCCCAACATGTCGCTGCAGATCCTGAAAGCCAAGGCGGATGCGGGCGACCTCGCCGGTGCGTCGGCCGAGATGGACAAGGTAATCGCCGCGCAGACCGCCGCGGGGCAGAAGCCGGGCGAGGACCTGTATCGCTTCATGATCGCGAAGAGCAATCAGAAGCGCAACGGCGCGCTGACCTACCAGTGGCTCAAGAAGTACGTCGAGGCGTATCCGACCGCCAAGAACTGGCGTGACGTGGTGACGACGTTCGGCCTGACCTCTGGCGGTGTCGCGACGCTCGACAAGGGGCAGAAGGTCGACCTGTTCCGCCTGCTGCGCAACGGCAAGGCGCTGGCCGACCAGTATGATTACGAAATCTACGCGCAGTCGGCGCTAGACTTGGGTATTCCGTGGGAAGCCAAGTCGGTGCTGAACGAGGGCAAGGCCGCGGGCAAGATCCCGGCGTCGAGCAGCAATGCCACCTCGCTGCTCCAGCTCGCCGACAAGTCGATCTCCAACGAGGGCTCGCTCTCGGGGCTCGAGACGCGGGCCAAGGCAGCGGCGAACGGCAAGCTGGCGGCGAGCACGGCGGACGCGTATCTCGGCTCGGGCAATTACGCCAAGGCGGTCGAGCTGTACCGCGTTGCGTTGCAGAAGGGTCAGGTCGACGCCGACGCGGTCAACACCCGCCTCGGCATCGCGCTCGCTTACTCGGGCGACAAGGCGGCTGCGCGCACCGCGTTCGAGGCGGTAAAGGGTCAGCCCCGCGCCGATCTGGCAGGTCTGTGGATCGAGTATCTGGATCACCCGCCGGTCGGCTGATCCGAAGAATTGTGAGGGAGAGGGCGGCCTGCGGGTCGCCCTTTTTCTTTCACGCGACCTTTAGATGCGCCTGTCTCAAGGGATCGGTACGCCGGTCTGCGCCTTGGCCGTGCGGATCGTCAGCGATGATTTGACGCTGGCGACATTGGGGGCGGCGGTCAGCTGCGTCGTCAGCAGCCGCTGGAAACTCTCCAGATCGGGCGCGACGATCTTGAGGATGAAGTCGATCTCACCGTTGAGCATATGGCATTCGCGCACCTCGGGGATCGTCGCGATGTGCCGCTCGAACAGCGCCAGATCCTGCTCGGCCTGGCTGCGCAGGCTGACCATCGCGAAGACGGTGATCGGATAGCCGAGCTTCGCCGGATCGCAATCGGCGTGATAGCCACGAATAACGCCAGCCTGTTCCAACGCCCGCACCCGGCGCAGGCACGGGGGGGCGGTCAGGCCGACGCGCTCGGCCAGGTCGACGTTGGTCATGCGTCCGTCCTCCTGAAGCAGCGAGAGGATTTCGCGGTCGATCTTGTCCAACGCCATGACTATATCCCGATATCAATCCTGCGAACGATGAGGACAGATGTTCGCGGTGCCGCTATAGGATAATTGCGCGATAACGCAATTGTGCCAAGGTGCGACAAATTGCCCGCGCGTCGGTGATGACGTGGCAACATCTGCGTTGTAGGCCGGGTCGATCAGGTCGCGCAGCGATCGTTGTCAGCCCTGCAAGGAGGGTCGCGTGCGGTTTGATGACAGTCTGAAGACGGTTCTCGCCGCCGATGTGTCGACATCCTTCGGCGCGCGCGCTGCGTTCCGCCAGCTGACCGATTTGATCGCGCGCGGTCGCGCGCCGGCCGACGATGTGCTGATCGCCCGGCTGCGGGCGATCGGTGAGCATGTGCCAGTCGGTACTCGGGCATCGGTCGCGCGTGGCCTCGCGCTGGCCGACCCGCCTGCGCCGCTCGTCGCCTTGTTCGCCGCCGACGATGCGGAGGTCGCGGCATCGGTGCTGCGGGTCGCGCGGCTGACGCCCGAGAACTGGGACGAGCTGATTCCGCGCCTGTCGCCGATGGGGCGCAGCGTCCTGCGTCAGCGCAGCGATCTGCCGCCGAGCGCGATGCGCGCGCTGGAGACGATGGGGCGCACCGACTTCGCGTTGAGCGACCAGCGACCGTCGACTCAGGTGGTAGAGGGCGGGCCGGTTGCGGCGGTTTCCGATGTGCCGATCGTTCGCGCGGTTTCCGACGAGCCTGTCGTTCCGGTTGCCGCGGAGGCTCCCCCCGTGCCCGGCGAGCGGTTTGAGATCGCCGATCTGGTGCACCGGATCGAGGAGTTCCAGCGCGGGCGCAACACGCCGTACCCGCTCGCACTAGCCGACGAGGCGCAGGTCGCGTCGTTCCGGTTCGAGAGCGACGCCGACGGCATCATCCGCTGGATCGACAGTGCCCCGCGCGGCGCGGTGATCGGCACGCATCTGGCGCATGCCGGAGTTGCGCGCACCGGGGTCGACGGCGTCGCGGCGGGTGCGTTCCGCAAGCGCGCGGCGTTCAGCGACGCGCGGCTCGTGGTCGCGGGCAATTCACCGCTCGGTGGCGACTGGCGGATCGCAGGCGTGCCGGTGTTCGAGCAGAGCAGCGGTCGTTTCATGGGCTATCGCGGCAGCGCGCGGCGCCCGCGGATCGACGAGGATGCGGCGCGCGCACGTCCGGTCCCCGCGCCGACGCTCGATGCACGCGGCGCCGAGGGTCTGCGGCGGCTGGTGCACGAACTGCGCACCCCAACCAACGCGATCGCAGGCTTCTCCGAATTGATCGAGCGCGAGTTGCTCGGGCCGGTCGCCGAAACCTACCGTGAGCGCGCAGCGGCGATCCGCGCGCAAGTGTCGGGCCTGATCGGCGCGATCGAAGATCTCGACATGGCGGCGCGGATCGAGGCCGCGGCACTCGACCTGCGGGCCGACGTGATCGCGTTGCAGCCGCTGCTGGCGCAGGTGGCGGAGGACCTAGCTCCGCTGGCCGCGCGTCGCGGCGCGGCGCTGCTGCTGCCCGACGCGTCCGACGTGCGCGTGGCCGCGGACCCAATCGCGGTCGAGCGTGTGATCTCGCGGCTGAGCGCTACCCTGCTGTCGGCGAGTGCGCCGGGCGAGACGTTGCGCGTGATGGTCGATGAGGGGGCAGGCGACCTGCTGCACGTGTCGATCGATCGCCCGGCGGCGTTCGTCGGGCGCGATGATCTGGGGCTGCTCCACCTCGACGATCAGGTCGACGATGCCGATGGCGCGCCGCTACTGGGCGTGGGCTTCGCGCTCAGGCTCGTGCGCAATCTCGCGGCGCAGCTGGGTGGTCACCTGCTGTTCGAGCCGACGCGGTTGACGGTCGCGCTGCCGCGCGCGGTCGCGGCACGCAAGGATGCCGCTTCCACGCTCCTTCCGTGACGCATCGCTTCGCGACGCCGGACGGCGCGGCGCTGGATTGGCCCGCCACGTTCGGGCGCCGCTTCGTGGTGACGATCGACACCGAGGAAGAATTCGACTGGTCGTCGCCGGGTGCGAGTGACGATTATGATGTGACTGCGGTCGCGGCGCTGCCGGCCATGCACGAGCGGCTGCGGGCGCACGGCGTCAGCCCGATCTACATGGTCGATTATGTCGTAGCGTCGAATGAGGCGGCCGCGGCAACGATACGCGATCTGCTGGCGCGCGATCCGGCGACCGCGATTGGTGCGCAACTGCACAGCTGGGTAACCCCGCCGCTCGGGAGCGGCGCGCGGGTGGAAACCTTCGCGGGCAATCTTCCGCGCGAGGTCGAGGCGGCGAAGCTCGACCGGCTGATCGCGATGATCGAGCGCACGCTTGGGCGTCGGCCGTGCATCTTCCGCGCCGGGCGTTACGGGGTTGGGCCGCACACCTTTCACACGCTCGCGTCGCGTGGTTTTCGGATCGATGCCTCGATGCGCGCGCGCTTTGATTACGCGCGAGAAGGCGGGCCTGATTTCGTCGCGGTGGGGCCGGGGGCCTTCACGCTGGGTGATGGCGCGCTGGTCGAGCTGCCGCTTTCGACGATCTACACCGGGTTGCTGCGCGCGCACGGTGCCTGGCTGCATCCGCTGCTCGGGCGTGTGCCGAAGGCGCGCGGTGCCTTCTCTCGCACCAAGCTGTTGTCGCGGGTGCCACTGACGCCAGAGGGCACGCCAGTCGGCGAGGCGGTATGCGCGATCGAGCAGGCGGCGGCGGATGGTGAGCGGTTGTTGCAGCTGACGTTTCACTCGCCGTCGCTGGTGCCGGGACACACGCCCTACGTGCGTGACGCGCGCGGGTTGGCGCGCTTCCATGCCTGGTGGGACGACGTGCTGCCCGCGCTGGGGCGATGCGGCTACGCGCCCGTGGCGCTCGGTGAGGTCATCGATGCACTGGATGACATGCGCGCGGTGGGCCCGGCAGGACTCGAACCCGCAACCTAGCCGTTATGAGCGGCCAGCTCTAACCGTTGAGCTACAGGCCCTCCGCGCGCCCGCCGCAGGTAGCGGCTCCGACGCAAGCTTGGCAAGCTATTGCCGGACGATCGCCGCGGCGGAGGAGAGCACCGCCAGATCTTCGGCGAAGCCGGTGGGCGTCTGGCCGTATTTGGGCAGCCACGCCATGCGCGTGCGCCAACCGGGGTAGGAAGCGACGACCGCGGTCACGCCGCCGACCGCGGCGCCGATCCAACGCTGCCGCTTGGGTACCAATGCAGCACCCGCGATCGCCGAGGTGACGAAGCGTGCGGCGAGGCCAATCGGCACGACGCGGTTGGGGGCGGTCTTCTGCTTGTCGCCCGCCATCTCGCCGATCGCGAGCGCGAGCGTGCCGGCGGCAACCAGCGGGTTCGCGAGCAGCCTGGGTGCGCCATTATCCGCGGGCAGCTGACCGCGAGCGGCGGCGATCGCGACGGTCGCGAGCGGGGTCATCGCGCGCTGGCCACCGACCAGCCCCATCAGAAAGGATTTGCGCATATCTTGTCCGCCTTCGCATCCGACCTGTCGTCAGCGGCACAACTCGGCGGGCGCGATCTGGTTCACGCGTGAAGGTGAACGAAGACGGCATAAGGATAGCTGAACGAAAAAGGGCGCCCCGCGAACGGGACGCCCTTGATCGGGTGAGTGATGGATGCCGACCGCGAGCTAGTCGTTCGCGGTGGTGTCGGACAGGTTGACCGCGTCCGACGCATTGTCGAGCGTGGCGGCTGCGTCGGTGAGCGTCTCGCGCTCGGTCGCGTTGACCTGACCCGCCGCTTCCGCCTCCAACTCGTTCGCCATCTGCTCCAGATTGGCGGACAATGCCTCGGTACCATTCTCGACCGAGACCGGTTCGGGTTTGCTGCAGCCGCCGAGCAGAAGAAGCGCGGCGCCGGCCAGAGGGATCAACCTAGGCATCAACAAGACCCGAACCGGGTCGGATTACATGTTGGTGGTCGCGTCGTCCGCCGAGTCACGGACGTTGTCGGCCGCGTCGTGGATGTTCTCGGCAACCGCCTCGGCGTTGTCCTCGGCGAACGGGTTCGCAGTGGTGTTCGACATGTCAGCGACGTTGTCGGCCATCGCGTCCATGTTGTCCGCCATCATGTCGGCGTTGTTCTCGACCGCGTTGGCTTCCGGCGACTTCGAGCAAGCAGCAACGGACATCAGGCCGGCGGCAGCGGCAACGAGCAGGATCTTCTTCATTCGAATGCTCCCAAGCATCACAAAAATCGCGGCCGACCCCAACGCCGTCGCGAAACGCCCGAATACCCTAGCGGTTCAGGGGGTCAATAAGGAAAATTCATCTGGCGTACAGGTTGCGACGAGTGGTTGAGCACTTGACATCACGGCCGCGTCACCGATCCGATCTCTTCGGGCGCGTCGGCGACCACTGCGAGCATCGTCGCCCAGGCGGCAACATTCTGCTGCAGCTGCGCCGGATCGACGCGGTCGAGCGTGTCGTCGGGCGTATGGTGGACGTCGAAGTAGCGCAGGCCCGACTGGTTGAGGTCGACGCCCGCTACGCCGGTCTTGATCGTCGCCTCGATATCCGATCCGTCACCTGCACCCCCGGTTCCGCGCACGATGCCGAGCGGGGCTAGCGCGCTGGCGAGGCGATCCGAGATCGGCTTGGCGCCCGCCGGTAGCGTCGTTTCGAAGCGCCAGACGCGGTCGGCGCCGAAGTCGCTTTCCGCCGCGATCGCGTGGCGCTCCGTGCCGTGCTTCTTCGCGTAATCTTCGCCGCCGAAGCCGCCGACTTCCTCCGCGCCGAACCAGACGACGCGGATCGTGCGGCGCGGGCGCTTGCCCGAATCGAGGATGCGCTTCGCCGCGGCGGTGGTGATCGCGACGCCGCTGGCATCATCGATCGCGCCGGTGGCGAGATCCCAGCTGTCGAGGTGGCCACCGATCAGCACGATGCCGGCGCCCGGATCGCTGCCGGGTACCTCGGCGATGACGTTGCCCGATTCGTGGCTCCCGGTCTGCTGCGGTGTGAGGACCAGGTGCATGCGGATCGGCTTGCCGCGCTTCGCCATCCGCTCGATCTGCTCGGCATCGGGGACAGCGAGCGCGGCAGCGGGGATCGCGGCGGTGCCGGCGGGGAAGTTCGTCACGCCGGTGTGCGGCAGCCGGTGCGTGTCGGTGCCGATCGAGCGGATCACGATCGCCGCCGCGCCCTTTGCCGCTGCCATTGCCGGTCCGGTGAAGCGCGCGGGACCGTTCGCGCCGTAGCTGGAGCCATCCTGCGTCGGCTGCATCGAGTTGCCGATATAGACGATCTTGCCGCGCACGGCGACCGCGGGTGCGTTGACGAACTCGGTCATGCTCGGGAACACGGCGAGGTCGGCGGTCAGCCCCTGCGCGCCAGTCGAGCCCGAGTTGCCGAGCGCGGCGAGTTTCAGCTTCTGCGGGAAGGGAGAGACGATCTCGGCTTCCTCGGCGCCGCGCACCCAGACGGGCATCTGATAGGTCTCGATCCGCACGTTCTTGAACCCGAGCGCCTTGAGCTTTGCGGCGCCCCAGGCCCGCGCACGCGCCTCCGCCTCGGTGCCGGCGAGCCGCTGACCGACCTCGGTCGTCAGTCCCTCGACGATGTCATAGCCGACCTCGTCCTTCAACGCGGCATCGCGCAGCGCTGCCACGCGCGGGTCGACCGGCGCGGGCGGCGTCGGTGCCGGGCGTGTAACCGCCGGCTGGCCCGCCGGGCTCGGCGACGGCGGGGTCTGCGCCGCGGCGGGGGCGGACAGGGCGGCAGCGGCACTGGCCGCGAGCAGGATGCACTTCATGGAACGAAGGCGTAACCGGCACCTGCCGGTTTGCCAACGCCGCGCCGGACGCTTACATATGACGGGAACAATTTTCCCCCAGCATCATCACGCGAGAAGGCGACCCGTGGCCGTCCAATATACCTATGTCATGAAGGGTCTGACCAAGACCTTCCCGGGCGCGAACAAGCCCGTGCTCAACAACATCCACCTGCAGTTCATTCCGGGCGCGAAGATCGCGATCATCGGTCCGAACGGCGCGGGCAAGTCGACGCTGATGAAGATCATGGGCGGGATCGACACCGATTTCGTCGGCGAGGCTTGGGCGGCCGAAGGCGTCCGCGTCGGCTACCTGCCGCAGGAGCCGAAGCTCGACGACAGCAAGACGGTGATCGAGAACGTGCGGCTGGGCGCCGGACCCGTCGCCGACATGGTGGAGCGGTTCAACGCGATCTCGGCCGAGATGGGAGATCCGAAGGACGACACCGACTTCGACGCGCTGATGGAGGAGATGGGCGAGCTGCAGGCGAAGATCGACGCCGCCGACGGGTGGAGCCTCGACAGCCAGCTCGAACAAGCGATGGAGGCGCTGCGTTGCCCGCCGTCCGACTCGCCCGTCACCAACCTGTCGGGCGGTGAGAAGCGTCGCGTGGCGCTGTGCCGGCTGCTGCTGGAGAAGCCCGATATCCTGCTGCTCGACGAGCCGACCAACCACCTGGACGCGGAGAGCGTGTCGTGGCTGGAAAACTTCCTGAAGGAATATACCGGCAACGTCATCCTCGTCACCCACGACCGCTACTTCCTCGACAATGTCGTCAACTGGGTGCTCGAGCTCGATCGCGGGCGTTATTACACCTACGAGTCGAACTACTCGGGCTACTTGGAGAAGAAGGCCAAGCGGCTGGAGCAGGAAGAGCGCGAGGAGGCAGGCCGCCAGCGCGCGATTGCCGACGAGCTCGCCTGGATGCGCCAGACCCCCAAGGCGCGCCAGACCAAATCCAAGGCGCGCATCCGCGCATTCGACGAGCTGATGGAGAAGCAGGAGAATCGCGTCGCGGGCAAGGCGCAGATCCTGATCCAGCTGCCCGAGCGTCTGGGTGGCAAGGTGATCGAGGCCAAGGGACTGACCAAGTCGTACGGCGACAAACTGCTGTTTGATGGTCTCGACTTCACGCTGCCGCCGGGCGGCATCGTCGGCGTCATCGGGCCGAACGGCGCGGGCAAGTCGACTTTGTTCAAGCTAATCACGGGCCAAGAGCAGCCCGATGGCGGCACGATCGAGGTCGGCTCGACGGTCAAGCTCGGCTACGTCGACCAGAGCCGCGATCATCTCGATCCGAACAAGAACGTGTGGCAGGAAATTTCCGACGAGCTGGAGGTGTTCCGGTTCGGCAAGCAGGAGCTCGGCACGCGCGCCTACGTCGGCGCGTTCAACTTCCGCGGCCCCGACCAGCAGAAGAAAGTCGGCCAGCTGTCGGGCGGCGAGCGCAACCGCGTCCACATGGCGAAGATGCTGAAGGAGGGCGGTAACGTCCTGCTGCTCGACGAGCCGACCAACGACCTCGACGTCGAGACGCTGCGCGCGCTCGAAGAGGCGCTGGAGACGTTCGCGGGCTGCGCCGTGGTCATCAGCCACGATCGCTTCTTCCTCGATCGGCTGTGTACCCACATCCTCGCCTTCGAGGGCGACAGCCACGTCGAATGGTTCGAGGGCAATTACGAGAGCTACGAGGAAGACAAGCGCCGTCGCCTGGGCGACGCCGCCGATCGTCCGACACGGCTGGCGTACAAGAAGCTGACGCGCTGATGCGCGGCGCCTCCGGCAACGGCGACGATTTGTTGCACTGGCTGGGGGCGGAGGGGATCGTGCCGGTCGAGGGGCCGGGCACGATCGCCGACGTGGCGCTGGTGCGCGGGCTGTTGGTGGATGCGGCGCGTGAGGGGCGGGCGGTGAGTTATTCCGAGCTGCTGCGCATGCTCGGTCATCGCTTCACGCGACCGAAGATGCGTGCTCTCTGCAAGACGCTCGACGCGATCGATCTGGCAGGGGAGAGCGCGGGCGAGCCGGCGCTCGCCGTGCTGGTGGTGCGAGAAGGCGACCGGCTGCCGGGGCAGGGATGGTGGACGACGCTGGCCGAGCGGCGCGGCTATCGCGGAGCTTGGGAAGGCGGCGAGGCTGAGCGATTCGTTGCCGAGGAGCAGGCGAAGGCGTTCAACTATTGGCGAGGCCGCTGATGCTTAGAGATGGTCGGTCGTGATCGTCAGGTTGGCAATGGTGGCAGCGGTAATCGCATCCCCAAAGGTGATCAGCCTGCGCTCGCGATAGTCGTTCTCGGGCGACCACATCTGGTGAAGCACTCGACCATTAACGTCGGCGACCCAATATTCCGCCACGCCATGACGCGCGTAAACGGTCGCTTTCAGGGTCAAATCAGACCGCAATGTGGTGTCGGCAACCTCCACGACGAGTCGGACGGAATTTAGCGGGATCAGGCCGCTGCCATCAGGTTCGCTCGTGAGGGTGATATCGGGTTCGGGAACGTTGTTTGGAGGCACGGCGATCGACGCCTCTACCATGATCCCCAACTGTTCTCCCGAGCGCGGCAGAGCGTCCTTGAACGCGTCGTACAATCCCATCTTCACGCGCGCGTGCGGCCGGTGTTGCGCATTCATGTAGGTGACCTCACCGTCGATCAGTTCCGTCTTGCCGTAGCCGTCAAAGGCACCGTCGCGATCGAGCGACAGGTAATCCTCGACGCGCAGCTTGACGCGTGTCGGCACGTTGGTGATCGGCACATGCTCGGTCATGGAGGCTAAGCTATCATGCGCTCGCCTGGGTTCCAACCGCGCTCAATCGAGCAGGTGGAGCGGTAGTCGCACGCCCACAACCTCGCGCAGGACGAAGCCCGATTCCATGCTGGTAACGCCGGGCAGGCGTGACAATTCCTCGCGGTGTACCTCCGCGAAATGCGCCAGATCGCGCGCCTGCACGGTTACGAGATAGTCGTACGATCCCGACATCAGGTCGCAGCGCACGACCGAGGGGCTAACCGCGATCGCGTGCTCGAACGCCTCGAGCACGTCCTTGCGCTGACTTTCCAGCGTCATCTTGATGTGCACGGTGGTGCCAAGTCCAAGGCGTCCGAGATCGAGGCGCGCGGCATAGCCCGCGATCACGCCCGATTCCTCCAGTGCGCGTTGCCGCCTAGCGATGGCGGTCGCGCTGCGACCCAGTCGTTCGGCAAGCGCGAATGCGGTCGCGCGTGCGTTCTCGACCAAGGCACCGAGCAGACGGCGATCGATGCGATCGGGAAAATCGGATTGCTGCGTCATCGCGCCCTTTGATGCAGGAAAGCGGCAACATATCGCAAGAGGGTGACCAGCTTTGCCGAGAAAAGGCGTGCGAGCCGCAGTAAAAGGCAGCAAAGTAGAGGAGAGTTGAAATGCGCGTCGGTGTGCCCAAAGAAATCAAGAACCACGAATATCGCGTCGGCCTGACGCCTGGCGCGGTGCGCGAATATGTCGCGCACGGCCACGAGGTGCTGGTGCAGGCGGGCGCCGGCCTCGGGATCGCCGCGTCGGACGACGTCTACCGCGCCGCCGGTGCCGAGATCGTCGACACGGCCGAGGAAGTGTTCACGCGCGCGCAGATGATCGTGAAGGTCAAGGAGCCGCAGCCGAGCGAGTGGGTGCAGCTGCGCGACGACCAGATCCTGTTCACTTACCTTCACCTCGCGCCGGATCCCGAGCAGGCCAAGGGGCTGATGGCATCGGGCGTCACCGCGGTCGCGTACGAGACCGTCACCGACGCGCGCGGCCAGTTGCCGCTGCTCGCACCCATGAGCGAGGTGGCGGGCCGACTCTCGATCGAGGCGGCGGGGCACGCGCTCAAGGCACCGAACGGCGGTCGCGGCGTGCTGCTGGGCGGCGTGCCGGGCGTGCAACCGGGGCGCGTCGTCGTGCTGGGCGGCGGCGTCGTCGGCACGCACGCCGCGCGCATGGCGGTTGGCCTCGGTGCCGAGGTGACGATCATCGACCGCTCGATCCCGCGATTGCGCGAGCTCGACGAGCTGTTCGGCGGTCGCGTCCGGACGCGCGTGTCGACGCTCGAATCGATCGAGCAGGAGATCGCCGAGGCCGACGCGGTGATCGGCGCGGTGCTGATCCCCGGTGCCTCTGCGCCCAAGCTCGTCACGCGCCCGATGCTCAGCCACATGAAGCCGCGCGCAGTGCTGGTCGACGTGGCCATCGATCAGGGCGGCTGTTTCGAGACCAGCCACGCGACGACGCATGCCGAGCCGACCTACGAAGTCGACGGCGTGATCCATTACTGCGTCGCCAACATGCCCGGCGCGGTGCCGCTGACCTCCAGCCACGCGCTCAACAACGCGACGCTGCCCTACGGCCTCGCGCTCGCCGACAAGGGCTATGCGGCGTGCGAGGAAAACCCAGGGCTGATGGAAGGCCTGAACGTGCGCGGCGGCAAGATCGTCAACAAGGTCGTGGCGGACGCGCTCGCCTGATCAGGCTCGAGTGAGAAAGGGCGGCGCGTCGGTGACGTGTCGCCCTTTTTCGTGTCAGCGGCGCTTGCGCGGGGCGGCGAATAGCGCGTTCAGATAGTCGGCCAGGCGGACGCCGCCCATCTCGAGCCGCTGCTCCACGCGCGCCTTGTTCTGGTAGACGTAGGCGTAGGACAGCGCCGGGTCGCGCGGGTAGATCTGGTCGCGCAGCGCCGTGCTCTCCGCGATCCAGACGGTCGGATCGATGCTCGCCCAGGCGCGGCGATCCGCGGGGGTGATCCGCGCGCCGAGCCACGCCGCCAGTTCGCTATACGACAGCTGCTCGTCGTCGATCAGTCCCGAGTCCCACACCGAGTGCAGGTTGGTCGGCTTGCCGAAGAAGGTGACCGCGACCTCGTTACCGCCCTTGTCGTCGCCCTTTCCGGCGTGGAGCGGCTGGTGCAGGTCGCCGATGATGTGGATGATGAAGCGCAGCGCAGCCTGGCGCTCGGCGAGTGGCTTGCTCCTGTCCTTCACCGTTGCCGTGAAGCCGCGCAGCGCGGTCACGGCGTCACCCTCGGGCGGCGGCGTCACTTGCGCGTAGGTCTTGCCGGGTGGCACCGTCACGTAATGCCACGGCGTCGAGTGCTGCCAATAATCGTCGGGTGCCGAGCGCATGAAATCGGGCCAGTTCGAGGCTTCAGCCATTGTCTCGACGCCCAGGATGCCGCGCACGCCGGCGCGCGCGGCCGGTGTCAGCAACGGATCGGCGATCGCGCCGACGACGCGGTGTCCGGTCTTGCCCCAGGCGAGCGCGGGGCTGGGCAGCGCGGAGAGCACGAGGGTCATGGCCGGGATCAGAGCGCGGGCGGGGCGGCGGAGGTATCGCATGCGGGTGCCCGTGCCACAGGATTGTGACCGCGTCATGATCGGATCTGCGCGATCACGCGGCACCGGCCTCGTTGCTGCTACGGAACGTTTACCGACGCTGCCGGGTTGACGAAGCCGCTGCCGGAGGACGCCAGTGTCTTGCGGTGCCTTGTCGGGCGCGCTCGCGCGCCGTGTTTCGGGAGGATGTATGAAGAAGGTTCATTTCGGTCTGGCGATGGCTATCGCGGCGATGCCGCTGGCGGCGTGCAGCGAGCGCGCGCAGGAACAGACCTCGCAGGCCGCGGACGCGATCGGCGACGATGCCAAGAACCTCGGCTCCCGCGCGGCGGCGGCGACCGACCGCGCCGCCGACGATGTCGCGGCCGCCGCCGACCGCGCGGGCGAGAAGATCGACCGAGCGGGCGACCGCGCCGCCGCTGAGTCCAAGGAAGCCGCCCGCAACGCCGATGCCGCCGCCGACCGCGCGGGTGAGAACATCGAGCGCGCCGGCGATCGTGCCGCCGATCGCACCGGTGCGGCGCTGCAGAACGCCGGATCCGCGATCCGCGACTGATCCGGCGCGACCGGCAGCGTGTCGGGCACGCTGCCGGTCATGCGGTTGTAGCTGTTTTAAATAGCAACCCGACGGAGGGTGGTGGGCGCACTTGGGCTCGAACCAAGGACCCGCTGATTAAGAGCATCGAGACTAGTTACGTAGCGCAACGCTAAATTGACTTTTCGAACTTATTGTTTCCGCCATGTACAGTCGGGCTTAGCATTAGCGTAACATAAGGTTGCTTCTAGTTGCACACCGTAGCTCGTAAGCGATACCTCAGCGTTACCTCAACCGAGTCAGCGGGTGTCAACTTTAACTCGACTTTATGCCGCCAAGTGTCCATTTTGGCCCCTTCTTGCGAGCTCCTTACATTCGTTATAGATGGTCTGCCTCTTTTTACGAGAGGTAGAAGGTATGCCAACTGTAAAGCTCACAAAAAAGTACATCGAGTCGATCGTTCCCACAGATAGAGTTATCGAATACGTGGATGCCTACTGTCCGGGATTGAGGTTAACCTCCAGGCCCACAGGCACGCTTACCTTCGTGGCTAGGCTCCGCATCAACGGTAAGGCAAAGAAGTACACCTTGGGTCAGTTTCCTAGGCATTCGCTTGAGGAAGCCCGCGAGTGGGCCATGAACATTGGTCGTAATCGCGATCTCGGGATTGACGTCATCGAGGAGTCAAGGATCCAGGAGCAGGCTGAGCAGAAGCGCCGTGAGCGTGACTGCGACTGGATGTTTGAGCAGTACATGCTTCATGAGGGGGCGAGTCGTAGATCCGCGGCGGAGAAGCGACGGCTGTACCGCCGTGACATCAGTCCGGTAATTGGAGGGCGATCGTATTTTGACATTTCACATAATGACCTTGCACATATTCTTCAGAGCAAGCTGTTAACAGCTCCAAGCATCTCCAACGGCCTTCAGAGCCTCATTCGGCGCTGGTTTCGGTGGGCGGTGACAAAGGGAAGGCACATCACTGAGTTGACCTGCGACCCTTCCGTGGATTTGACGAAGCTCCACGAACTGCAATCACGAGGGCGCGTATTATCGGATCATGAGATTGCCCTGTTTTTTCAGGCGCTCGACGAACGTAACTCTCCTTTTAACGAGCCGCTCCTTTTAGCGCTTCATACTGGAGTTCGCCGCGGTGAAGCTTTCGGGATGCGCTGGTCGGAACTCGATATGAATCGCGGAGACTGGCTTATTCCCAAGCATCGGACGAAGACCAACGTAGAGCTTCTATTGCCACTACCAGCGATCATGACCGATATGCTTGAACTTGCGGCATCGCGACGCAGGAAAGGTGTTGAGCTGGTTTGGCCAAGTCAAAGCAATCCGGCGAATGCCATGAGTGGTTTTAGCAAAATTACGAAGACCTTGAACGAAGCCATGAGCACGGCGGCGGCCCAAGTTGGTATCGATGTTGAGCCGTGGAGCATTCACGATCTGCGACGTACGCTTGCCACTGGCATGTACGGCTTATTGGACGAGAACGATCAACCACTTATTCCACCACACGTCGTCGAGAGGGTGGTCAATCACAAGCTACCCGGCGTGCAGGGCGTGTACAACAGGCACGCGTACTATGCCGAGAAGCGGGCTGCTCTGAGGATTTGGGCAGCTCACCTTGCGCGGTTGCGCATGTAGGTTTCGCACGATCAAGGGCTATGAGTGGAGAGCTGATTGTCCTCGGCGTGAAGGACGGTTTCTCCACTCACCTAGCGTCACGGTGGTCGGCGAGCAGTCGATGCAACTTCAGACACGCAAATGGCGGCAAGGATCAAGGTTCTTGCCCTACCATGCGAGAGACTGTCCCATGACAGTAACGCGTTTCCACGTCTACGCCGAAGCGGCTGTGCTCCGTAGTGGCATGCACAGACGTAGCGGGTGTTTGGCAGCCAGGGGTGTCGCACCGACGAGTTCGGGAACGTTCTTTTGATCAGCGACATCTAGCTGCGCAGTTGGCGCCAGCGATCTTGCGATGAGCAGTCAGGTAAGCGTCGAAGTTGGCACGAAATCCTGTGTGGTCGTCTGCATTGTGAGCGTCGCAGCGCCGCCGGCTACGACAGCTATCCCTTCCGCCGTCTTCGGCGTCGCCCACTGTTGAACTCGCGCTTTGGCTTCGATCAGCGTGTCCTTACCTGAAGCGTATCCTGTAGCGGTTTTCAAAAAAAACGAACCTTCTGCATTCTTCGATGCCAAACGGGAACATCAGGGACCTAGTAGTGTGATCGCTCACCGCTTTCTCGCAGTCAGATCCGCAAAGTGGGTGCACAAACCGCGCATGTCCATCATGCTCTCTCCCTAATCGTACTAGAGGCAATATTATGTCATTTTCAGCACTTCTATCTTCAGACCCGATCAATACTCGTACGGTCGCTCAGGCGGTTTACACGCCTCGGCAGGTGATCGAGCTTGCGGGTATTCTCGAAAAGGGTAACGTGGGGTTCTGCGATCTTTATGAGAGCCTCAATCTAGGGTTCGGTCGAGACACGAACGTCGCTTACGCACTCGCGATGATGGTGTTTTCATCTGCTGCAAAGGCTGGCTTTCCGATGAATATGGTAAGCAAGCCCGCTAGTTCATTGATCCTGCATGGGCTTAAGCAGCTCATGGGGGACGCTACGAAATGGAAAAACACCGAAGGTCATCAACCAGAGAAGAGCGTCCAACAGTGGTTCGAAGAGAACGGTGCTCAGCACCAAGCGCGGCAAGCTTATCAGCTGCTTGGTCTTCACGAGCGCGTGACTAATCGGTTTATGGCATTTGATGGACGATGTGTCTTTGCTGCTGAAGACGCAAACAGGCTCTTCGATGGTGTGCAGCGTGCCACACTTTCGGTGCTTGACGTTGTGCCAATCGTGCATCGACTATCAAATTACCGACAAGGTCCGCTTTTTACGCTGCAAAAGAAATAGGATAATCGACGCGGAACGCAGGCCTCGTCGGCTTCTCGCCGATCTTGGTGTACTCGACACGAGATGACTAGTTAGTCATTATGGCCACTTCGATGTTGCGCGTGTGCCCCTCAGCGGCGTTCCGTGTCGCTCTTCGCGCGCTCAGCCAGGAACGGCTCTGAGGCATTCCACGTGGGCCAGGTCGCTCCGCCCACGATCTCACGTCCGAGTGCGTAGGCGACGCTGCCTTCCTGCGCCGCGCCGGTCATGTCCCAACCCGGTTTGAACTCATCGCAGGTCTGGTGATAGCAAACGGCATTGTAGCGTGCTCGCTCGCGTTCGCCCGCTGCCTTGCCGCCGTTCACGAGATCGCGACCGGCACGGAAATAGACGCCGGGCACGCCTTTTTGCGC
>NZ_FNZZ01000008.1 GCF_900109565.1 Sphingomonas palmae
CGACGCGGCGGAACAGCACGCCCTCGGTGATCGCAGCCTCGGCGCGCGGCGACGCGGCGCATCGTATCGGCGGACAGCCACGCCCAGCGCTTCAACGAGATCAAGCGGCGGCCAGACGGCATCACCCACAAGTCGCTCGCCGACGCGTTGAAGCGATTGGAACGGCACGGGCTGGTCACGCGCACGGTGATGCCGACCTCTCTAATTGGCGTCCGCTATACGATCACGCCGCTCGGCCGTTCGTGCGCGACCAGAAGCTGCTAACAACCTTCGAGCGTGAGCGAAAAGGAACTGTTTTCCCGAAATATGTTCCCGATTGTTAATTCCCGAAATTCGCCAATTGCGATGCGGAAACGGGAAAACCAATCAGCCAATTGGGGCAGCTGTTGGTAAGATAAAATACTGAAAGCACGAGCCCCGCTTACGGTGAGACATCAACCGGTGCAGGCGCTTCCGTCTCGCCTCGACGGTCTGACGTTGTTGGCAGGAATCGGTAGACAGTGCCGCGCGAGATGCCAAGCTGCCGCGCGATATGCGCGGGTCGGACTCCCTCGGCCGCCAGTCTGCGCACTTCTGCCGGGTCGATCCGGGCTTTGCCGCCTTTGTAGACGCCGCGCAGCTTCGCGGCGGCGATGCCTTCCATCTGGCGTTCGCGGCGCAGGTTGGTCTCGAACTCGGCGAAGACACCCAGCATGTCGAGGAACGCCTTGCCCGCCGCGGTGCCGGTGTCGATCGGCTGCTCGGTGGCCTTGAGTGCTACCCCTCTGCCCTTCAGTTCGTGCACGATATCCTGCAGGTCCTTCATCGAGCGTGCGAGCCGGTCGATCCGCGTCACCACCAGCGTGTCGCCTTCGCGCAGGAAGTCTAGCAGGATCTGGAGCTCGGTACGCGCGCTCCGCTCGGCGCCTGACTTCTTCTCCGCCCGGATCGTCTGGCAGCCGGCCACCCGCAACGCCTGGATCTGTATGTCGAGGTCCTGATCGGTGGTGGACACGCGTGCATAGCCGAAAAGCGACATGGAAGCCCTGTTCTGTTCAATCAGCTTCTAGATCGTGCGCGGCAGCTGTTCAATATGGCTGCAAGCGACCCTGTTCGGACGCTGGCGCTGCTTAATCGGCTATGTTCTAGCAAAGTATACCCAGATGGACGACCGATGGAGACACAGTCTGCATATATGCCCCACCTAAGGCTTTGCCATAGTCCTCAATGTGGCATACTATGCCTGTGAAGCAGATGCAGGACGAAGGGCGATGGCAACGCAAACTATGGACATCAAAGTGGCTGGCAACGGTCGCATGGTTCTTCCCGCATCAGTGCGGAAGGCGATGGGGTTGCATGGCGATGCCAAGGTCATCCTGACTGTAGAGGATGATCAGGTCCGTCTGACTCCGATCGGACACGGGGTGTCACGGGCACAGGCGCTCTACCGCGAACATGCCAAACAGGCGCGCACGACCGATGACTTTCTCAGTGACCGAAAAGCCGAAGCTGCCGTCGATCTCGGTGAGGTCGCATCCGGTGATAAGGATCGGAACGCGCAATGACGTCCGCCGTCTTCGACGCATCCGCGGTACTGGCACTGGTTCGGGACGAACCCGGTGCCGACAAGGTCGCACCATATGTCGGGCGCGCGGCCATCTCGGCGGTCAACCTCCAGGAGGTCGTCAAGGAACTGCTGCTGAGCGGACTCGACGAAGCCACCACCCGCGAACTGCTGGACGAACTCCGCCTCGACATCCGCGCGCACGACGTTGCCGCAGCCTATGCGGCCGCGGCATTGCACGCCCAGACGCGCGAGTACGGCCGCGGCTTGGGTGATCGGTCCTGCCTGGCGCTTGCCATGCAACTTGGCGTCCCCGCCCTCACCGCCGATCGCGAGTGGAAGAAGGTACGGGTCAAGAACCTGAGGCTCGAGCACATCCGCTAACCCAAGACGCCCGCATCTGCAGCCGAGCAGAGGGCAGCCAATTCGGCAAATGCCCACTCTTTCAGAAAACGCTTCCCCCTTGGCGAGAGCGCCCGCTGTTTCAGGAGAACCGACATCCTGTTCTGCCTCGCGCTTGCCAAGCGCGACGTCCTCTCCGCCTTGACCGCCGACCGCAAACGGAAGGAAAACGCAGGCGCAGCAGAGGTCAAGGTGGTGGTGATCCGCTGAGCGCAGGTGGTCACCGACTATTGCAGAAGGTGCAGAGCTACCAGTCCACGCTGCGACAATATTCGGTCGAACATGCAATGACAGGTTGAAGCACATCGCTATTGGGGCCGACGCGCTTCACGTCAGCCCCTTGCTTATTCACCGCGCCCAGATCTGCCCGGTTGTGCAATTGACGAGCTGATGCTCGAAAGGCCTATGAAGACGCAGCTTCAATCCGCCATCCATGAGTGGATTTGCATCTGCAATGATTGCGTCAATATCGAACGGTAGACGATCGATAGAAGCGATCGACGATCCGATCAATTCATTGGCTTCGTGTTCTGTATAGGTACCGTAATACATTTCTACCCAGTCATGGTATTTCATGAATACACCGGGAACATCGACCTCAGCCTTGATGCAGCCATCCCGCCAGAACAGGATAGCGTGGAGTTCTCCCAGATTGGTCGTGAAGCTGACCAGCGCTTCATAGTCGCGGGTAAGACGAGCGAGGATCGCAGCCTGCCCCTCTGGTGCGGCCCGCAGGATAGCTGCGGCGAACTCCTCGATCTCACCGTCTGCACCGAGCGCTCGCAATGCGTCGCGTTCAGCGAAGCGCCCGGAAATGCCCGAAGGGACAGGGTTGAACATCGACCAGGCCGTGATGTGCGCCGGAATGTAATCAAGCACGACACCAGGACGCATCGCTTCGTCGATGCCGTCATATTCGACGTAGAAGGCAAGGCATTCATCGGCGCGCTGCTCCTCGAAATCGAGCGCGATGGCGCGAACGGCGACGCCCGGCGCATCCTTCGGGATCTTGTTTTCGGCCAGGACGCGCACATCCCTTGCTTGCTCGGCGACCAGCCGGCGTCGCTTCCACAATGTCTCCATGTCGACAGCGATGGATGTCGCCAGCGCCTCGATCTGCGTCGGTGTCGCCGAGCAGAAGCGGGATGCCCCGGTATCACTCGCCGAACGCTGCAACACCACATTGCCGGCCGGCTGGAATGGCGGAAACTGGATCAGATGCCGTGCATCGCTGTCGACGATGAACACCGGCGATGGCAGGCCGATGCGCTGCCAGGGCTTGCCGCGCACCTGTTGCGAGATGGCATAGCGCAGCAGTTCGAGATTGATGCCGTGGGCGTCGCGCCGCGTGGCCTCAAGCGGGAACAGTCCCGGACGCGCGACATCGGTGACCCAGAATTCACGTCCGATCAGAACGCTGCCGATCTCGTCCGATTGAACGCGTGTTCCCAGCGGCAGGTCGAATGCCTGCCGGGCATCGGCGAGTGCGTCGAGCAGGTTGGCGCCGAGCGTGACGATCTGGCTGTCATCCATATCGAACAGGATGGACCAGCCGTCCGGATGCTGGCTGCGTCGCAGATCGACCATCAGCGCGCTGAAAAGGGCGACGGCAAGCGGCGTTCCGTTGGCCAGCATCATGTCTGCCAGTGCTGCGGATAATTGTGCGCGGAGCCGAGCCCCGTTCGATTGCACCTGATCCTTAACTTCCATCTTCATTTTCCTTTCTGTGGCAATTGCCGCATCTCGAATCTGAAGAATGGAATCAGACATCACCCCGGTAGGTATGAACCTCACTTGTCGCATGGGCCGCACCTTGCGGCCGTGTCGCAAGGTTTATCCTGAGTGAGGGGCTTGGCTGCCTAGGCCTCATCTGGTGACGGATCAGGCCATCTTGCGAAACGGTAGCGATTGTTCGCGTTGGTAAGGACGCCAGCTTCCGCAAGCTGTTGAAGGTGCCACGACAATCCACCGATGCGGATGCCTGCGCCGCTTCCGGACGAGCTGACGATACAGCGGCGTGCCTTGAAAGGCTCTTCGCCGTGCATGGTATCCAGCGTCTTCTTGATCAGGCTCTCGATCACGTAGTCGCCAGGCGCAATGTTGGGATAAGCGCGCTTGATGACGCGCAATATTATCGGTGTGCCTGGCCGATATCTTGCCTCCTTGTCGGCGCGTTGCTGCGCCGAAGAGCGCGGTGCGGGCGTCGTTGAAGAAGCATTGTGCCGCTTGCCGGGATCCTGTGCCTTGGCATCACCCGGCCTGGTGCTGCCGGGCTTTGGCGCATCTACTTGCCTAAAGGCGCCCTCCTCGACGCGGACGAGATAGCGCGGATCGCGACAGACGCCCTGCAGATTGGCCTTGGCGGCATAGACCACGAGGATGTCCTCGCGCCTGACACCCGGGAGCCGCTCGCGCAGTTCCTTGGCTTCATGGACCGTATTGCGCTTGAGATGCCACTCCTGGATGAAGCGCACCTCGACCACCATGCGCGGAGCGGTGGTCCAGATGGCAACGCCGCGCAGGCGGGCCGCGGCCGTGCCCCACGGATCCTTCTGCGGAACGGTGCTACCCTTGGGCACGTGCCCGATGATCGTGAAAAAGAGCTTCATCGTCTCGCACATGCGATTGAGATAGAAGAAGAAGTTCGTCGTCGCCCCCTCGTCCATCGAATCGAAACCCGCCATGCTGGTGGCCGAGTCCATGACGACGCCCACGATCTGATCCTCCGGATCGTCGTGCCGGGCGTTCCAGCCTTTGATGTATTCACGCACTTCCGTCAGAACTTCGGACGCGCGCCAGACGCGGTCCTCGGCCAACCTGAAAAGGCTCGCGTTCGGATGGCGGAACTCGGCCTCGCTCATGCTGAGGAACGGCATGACGTGAAGGCGGGCGCTGGTTTCGCGCGCCATCGCGGCGTCCTGACCCATCGTGGTGTGCAGGATATTGCGCAATCGCTCGATGATCTGCTGCCCGGTATCCTCGGCGCTGAGGATCAGGACGTGCCCCGTACCGTTGATCGTACCGCCTAGCCAAGTCGGCGCACGGTATTCCGGGCGGCTGGCGATCATCGCCGCCATCCACAGAAGCAGCTGCGTCTTGCCGGTCGAACCTGCACCAAACCAGACGTTCGCGCCCCTCGCCGGCAGCCAGCCATCTACCCGGAATGGTATCCGGGGCATTGCGACATGCAAGCTGTTGCTAGCCAGCCACCGATCAGATTCAGGCTGTGAGTGCCACCGCTTGCCCGACGGCGCCGCATGCGCCGTCTGCGCGTTCCGATCCGGTGCGTCCGGATCGGCGATCCTGGCGGAACGTGAGGTCATGATTGGCCGAACTCGAGCAATGTCGCGCGCGTGCTGCGCGCGACGGGTAGAATTCAGCATTCAGCGCGAAATCCCTTATATAATATGATGGACTAAAGGTCGGCTGATATTCATCAGCCGCCCTGGTCCGTCCCGCGCTGAAAATATGCGTGGTCAGCAGGCAGACATGCTCACCTGCCCGCGTCCATGATCGCGAGCTTGGCGTTCTCTGCCGTGAAAGCGTCCTGCAGGATCCGTTCTCCAAACCGCTGCCAATGGGCCGTGTAGGAACGATGTCCGCAATGTGCGGTGACGAAGTCGCACAGCCTGCGAGTTGCCTCCAGGGTCGAGGTGCTGCCACCCAGCAGATGGCGCCAGTGCATCAGGATCATCGACGTCGTCAGGACATCGCCCTCGCATACCGACTTGACCGACGACCATTTGCCCTGATCCATCAGCTGGCTGACCAGATCCGGGCGGCAGGTCACCTTGGCCGGGATGCCGAACTTGGCAGCGACCTCCGCAAGGTGCGGAGAACTGGCGCCTGCACACATCTCGGTCATCAGATCCCGGTGGCCAGAGCTATGGCGTCGCCACGGCGAATGAAGCCGCGAGAGGCAGGACGGCAGCCGCAATCCCGCTGCGGCCGCAGCGAGCAGGATCTGTGGCACATCGTTGTGAAATCCGCCCCAGGTCACGAGCTCGACGTTTTGCAGGGCATCCATATCGGCAAAAAAGGCCCGCACGATGCCAGCCTCATCCAGCTCGGGAGCGCCGCGCGTTTCCATGCGCAGCGGGCGCAGGCCATCGTCGGTATCGGCAAAGATCGCCCAGCTGAGGACAACGATCTGCTGACACGCCCACCTTGGGGTCACGCGCGGATCGGTGCGACGATCACGCGGAGACAGGGTGGCCACGTCAGCCGGCACGAAGCGCTCGGCCTGTAGGTAACGTCCGTGAACGACGTGGTCGTAACGGCATTCGGCGTCCAGAACGACGACATAGCCGGGTGTGTCCGCCTTCCACAGGCGGGAGGTATCGATCTGCATGTGATTTCTCCTGCGGACACCCAGGTCCGCGACAGGGAAGAAGGAAGTCAGCGGGCGGAGCGCTGATCGGCCCGCCAGATGTCGAAAGCGCGCAGTGCGGCTTGCGCGGGGTGACTGTGGTCATCGAAGTCGCCGAACGGGCGCACCCAACACTGCCAGCCGACGATCGCCTCATCGATCAGTTCGGTAGCCGTCGTGATCGGATCGGGCAGCAGAACCGCTGGTGTCGCGCCGTCGCATTCGTCGATGCGAACATCGGGTCCGCACAGGCACGGCATGGCCTGCGCTCGAGCCTGGCGCACATGCCAGGTGTGCCCGCGTGGCATGTCGCGCCAACGGCCCACGGTATCTCGCGCGACCGCGACGATTTCCGGATGATGCAGCGGATCGGCAAGTGCGAGGAGCCGGCGCGGCACAGAGCCCCAATTGTCCCAGCTGATGACGGCTGGCGCATCCGACAACCGCGGCTCCAGCCAGTCGAGCAGGTCCGCCACCTTCTCGCCCTCGTGCAGACACCGGGCTGCAGTGGCGAAGTGCGGCTGGCCACCGTCACCCTGCGTGACTGACAGCAGACCGATACCGGTCATGAAGCGGTTATCCGGGCGATGCCGGGCACCGAAGCACGCACCGATGGTGCGCACGGCGAGGCTGATGGACACGGGCGCGTAACAGCGCGCGTCGATCGACACGTCGATAAGGGTCATTTGATTTCCTTGATGACGCCCGCCCTGGGGCGCGCAGGCGTGGGAGGGTTCAGGCAGTCAGCGAATCGAGATCGGAGGCGTGGAGCTGCGCGGCTGCATTGTCCGTTCCGCGAAGCCAGGCGGCAAAATGCGTGCTCATGGCAGCAGCGATCCCACGCCCGATCGGCGCGGTTGCCGCCATGCGGTGAAGGACGAGGCGGAAAGCCGCGATCACATCCACCTGCGTCTCATGATCGATCCGGTCTGTGTCGGACCGGCACCATGCCGCGAAGCGCGCATCCGGATCGATGCTGGTGCAGATGATGTCCGACCAGGTGCAGGCTTCCGCAAAGGTCAGCGGTCTCCCATTCACCTGCCGCGCGGACAGGTCGAGCAACGGTTGCGGCCCGCATCCCGCAAGCGTTCTCAGGCACGGTGACCGATCAGCGTCCGGCAGCTTCGCCAAGAGCGCGTGGATCTCGTCCAGCCGATATCCCGCGATTGTCGATCCGATGCTCGTCAGATGCCCGTCGAGCCAGCCCAGGAGCATGGCCGGATCGCCGGAGGGCTGGAGCAGACACCCATCCAGTGTGAACAGCACTGACCTGCCGTCCAGACGCGCAGTCAGGATGGCTGCGCCGACCGGAATGTGGGCGTTGAAGCCGAGGTGATGACCGATGTCGAGCCGCGCGATGCTCAGCGTCGTGATGGTAGGTGTCGGTAGCATGATGAACTCCATGCGTGCGTCGACATGCCGTGCCGCTGACGCGGATCGGTTTGTGGGACGCGGATGTTGGTGAGAGGACCGGTAATGACCGGTTGGCGACGAAGGCGCCGTCTGAGGGTCAGCCGGTGAACACCGACCTTTCTTTTCCCTCCTTCAACTCCTTCGCTTCAGCCGCTCATCAATCATCAGCAGCGCTGACGAATTACGGTGCCGAACCTCTTGCGATCGCCGGCATGCAGGACAGTGAAGGTGGATCAAGCGATCGGTGCGAATAGTCGGCTGGCGCTGGTACCGTTCTGCTTTCGCCTGACGGGGTAGACGCGATCATCCATCGGCAGATCGCGACCCGATCCACGGATAGCGGATCCTCGATAGACGCGCGCTGCAGGATGATCGCGAAGCGTAGAGGGGGTGATCACACACCCGTCTTGAGAGCGGCGCAGCGGCGACCCCCGCGTTAGCGCTGGCACGCGCGTGAGCGGTGCCACACTCGGCGCGCAGCGCCGATCCAAGCGCCTCGGCAGAGGCGCCGCACACAATGTGACGCATCCGACAGGGTGCGTCACATTGTAGGTATTGCGCCTGTATTCCGTGGGCGAAGCTAAAGTGCGCCCGATCTTCGCTAACCTGCCTGATGATCAGCGGACCCGGCGAAAGATTTCCGCAAGGTATCTTCGCACCCATCAGATCAGGCGCGCCGTCCGGGCTAGTGCTTTTCCATGCCGCCAACAAAATTTTTTGAAAACAGCTAAGTAGATCCTACAACATGGATTTTGTGGTTCAAAAGGTGATCCATGTCGGTCTGGAAGAACATTCGACCCGACGCTTTGGCGAGCGTCTTCGTACAGGTGCAGGCATTCATTGATCAGAACGAGGAACTGACCCGGATCGTCGCGGAAGCCACGCCGGATCGGCTCGCCGGTCTGACGCCCGCGGAAGCTGCAAGGCGCAAGAAGCTGGCCAAAAAAGCGAAGCAGACGCTGCACAATTATCGCGGCTCGGACGCGTCGCTCGCGCAGGAGGAAAAGGCTCGCCGCAAGGCGCTCAGCAAGCTGCTGTTCGACAATAAGGGCCAACTCGGCGACATAGCCAAGGTCGTGGTTGAGGCCTCCATTCTGAGCGCCCAGATCGAGGAAATCGCCACGGTCCGAGCCGAGGTGGAAGCAGAGGCCAAGCCGCAGTTGAAGGCGCAGGAACGCGCATGGCTCGACGCTTTCTACAAGGCCGGTGGATCGCTGTGGCAATTGCGTCAGCTGTCAAAAAGCGACCTCGTTTTCCTCGCCACATTCGCGCGGGAGAAGGCCGAGGATCCACGTCATCGTGATCAAAATGGCCTCGCCATGACGGCCTTCCGCGATGGCCATCTCGACCTCTGCGTCGAGGGTCTTACCGAGGCCGAGCAGACCGCGCTTCTGCTGGCATCCGGTCGGATTACCGCCGCTGATATCGAGGCGAAGAAGGCGTTCGAGATGGCTGCGGGACATGCCTTGGCGATCACTCCGACTCTTGCTGGCGCACTGGCGCGGGCAGCCGAAATCCAACGTGCCGGAGGTGATTGGAATGGCGCGATCGGCACGGTCGACCATGCCGAAAATGCAGCGTTCGAGCGCGATCTCCAGACGTTGGTCGAAGCGATCGGAAGCGGCGAAAAAGCCGAGGCGCGTGCTTGGGACATCCTGCTCCCACCCACGCCATTATCTATCGATGCAGTGCCGGACGCCGCAGCGTCGCCCGCGCTCTGCGCCACGATCGCGCGCGAAATGCTCGATCACATCCACGGAGCGGAGCAGGATCGCTGGGCTACGCTGATGGACAAGATCGGTCACGACATGAGCCAGCGCCAGACCATCGCGGAGCGGCTCGCGGTGGCGGAAAACGACAATCTGCTGATCCGCGATGGCGCCCAGAATGTTCCTCTCGCCAGCGATTGGCGAGCGGCGCTGCAACGCCTTCAGGACGACGATGTTCGCAGCCTTGCCATGCTGGTACGCGACCAGCCGGAGGTGCGGTGGCTGGCCCAATGTCGCGGCATCGATGTGCCCGCGACGCTGACCATCGAGCCGCCATTCCTGCACGCCGCACGCCTGCTTCGGCAGCCCGTCGACGAGCTCGTCTGGGAGCTGTTCGACCCGCCTCCAGCGCGCGAAAACACATCAGGATCGGTCGCCGGATCGTCCTCAACCAGCGCTGTCGGCCCCGCCGACAACCACGTCCTCGATGACGACGACGATTATTGAGAACCGATCAATGACCGACCATCAAAATCATCTCGTCCCCGCTCAATCCCGTGCGATCGCCATACCGGATCGCCCGCGACTTGCGGTTGCCGTCCCCGCATCGAACCTGCTGATCAACACACTCGGCACGACGATTCTGGTCGTAACGGGAGAGACCGGCGGAGCCGGTGTCGATACGCTCGTCGCCTGCCTCATCGCGCTTCTGGACGAGGCCAATCATCCGGTTCGGGTGGTCGAAGTCGGCACACGACGCGGTTACCTGAAGGCTACGCTTCAGCCCGAGGAATATGCCTTCGCCAATGTCGCGTCTTCCGATTTCGTCGCGGATCTTCTGAACGGCGTCGCTGGTGCGCCGGCTGGATATCCGATCATCATCAGCGTCAATGCGGCGGCATGGAAGGACTTCGTATACATCGAGGAACAACTCGAACCGTGGATTGAAAAGGCACCTGAGCGGTATCGCGTGCTGATCAAATTGCCGGAGTGGGGGACGAGCAATCGAACCTCGGGCTTGTACAAGAAAATGAACGGTGCCGGGCGCGTGATCCGGTGCTTCACGCAGCATCCGCCTAGCTTGCGTGGTGCAGGCGCCGCACCGCTACTGCGCCACGATCCGGATAACGGCATCGTGCAGGTTCCGCGGCTCAGCGACCGTCTCAAAGACGCCTTTTACAATCAGGAACGGCGCTTGAGCTCGGCCCTGAACGAAGTTCCGATCGGTGATGCGATCGTGTTCGCCCGCGCCATGAAACTGTTCGCCAGCGGGCTGGAGGATGTGCTGTGACGGCGTGGCGTATCCTGTGGGATCAGATCTGGCCCGACGAAGAACCCGACGTGCAGGTAGCCGCCTCGATGGACGAGATCGCGGCGGTATGCGCGCCCTCACAGGATGATCCTTTCCTGGTGATCGCGATGTATCAGCATCGCAACGGTCAGGTGCTGAAGATGTCGATCGATGAGTGGCTCAACACGCATGGCGAGGCGATGCGCGACCATCTTCACCATGCGACCGACGCCGCATCGCGGCTTCACGCAGCAGCCCGGACTGCCGCTCAGGCAACTGCAGCGTTGGACGAATTGGGTGACCGGCTAGCCGGTCGTGTTCAGCAAGCCATTGCTCGCGTCGATCATGCCGAGCGCGACCTCCGCACTCAGGCGGCGGAAAGCAACGCGGCATGGCGTCTGATACGAGAACAGCTGTCATGGACACGCCCGGCGCTGCTGACCCTGCTGACGATCGCTCTGCTGGCAAGCCTGATCGTCAGTGCCTTCCTCGCCAGGCAGGCGTTCGCCGAACGGCCCGGTGACGCGCTCTGGGCGCAGCTTTCCGATAACGAACGGCGCGATCTGCCTGGTTTCATCTCGTCGGGGTCACTCGATGCGGTGATGTCCTGTCGAATACCAGGTTTCGAGATCAGGAAGGATCACTGCGTTCGGTCGCAGACGACTGTTCCTGACGATAACGAAGGGTGGCTCTTGCCGGAGCAGACCGTTGCGCGGTCGGCGCACCGCTGGAGTGCAGAAGCGCGATGATCGACACCGAACCTGAGGCATCACTGATCGCGTGACCCTGTTTCGTGCGCCGTTCAAGCCGATACGCTCGCATGTGCTACGACCCACGGCGACATGAGTGCAAAGCAAGCAGACACCACTGCCACGTTTCTAGCCGCGGCGAAGCAACATGCCTGACTAGCCACCCGTCTACGCCAGCGCACGAATCGCGACCTCACCGCCGACAAGCGTGTCCGCACGTCCTCACACCCCCATGCTGCACGGCACAAAATGTCGCGTCACATGCTAGCAACATCATGAAACGGCACGTTTGCTGTCGCTTTCCTGTTATGTTGCATCAGGGTGACAGTCGGTAAGATTGTTGCAACTTATCGAAGGTTGCAATTGATATGGCCGCACTTTCTCGGTCAGATACGCCCCACAACATGCGTTAATGGCATGTGAACAAGAGGGGTCTTGATGATTTCACGCTATCTCGCGGCGACCGCGCTTGCCTCGGCAACGCTGCTGTCGGTTCCCGCATTCGCACAGGGCGGCACTCAGGGTGCGGCGCAGACGCCGACCGATCAATCGTCCACCGTTCCCGGCCTCAGCAACGAAGCGCCTGCCGGTCAGAGCATCGCCGCACCGTCGGATCAGGCCGCGCCGACCAACGCCGACGGCAGCTCGGCCGCGTCGTCGGGCGACATTCTCGTCACCGGTACGCGCCTGCGCAACCCGAACGCGGTGTCGGCGGTGCCGATCACCACCGTGTCGGCCGCGCAGCTGACGCTGACCGCCCGCACCTCGATCGGCGACGTGCTGAACGACCTGCCGCAGCTGGTCAGCACCTTCAGCCAGTCGAACTCGACGCGCTTCCTCGGCACCTCGGGCCTCAACCTGCTCGATCTTCGCGGTCTCGGCACGCAGCGCACGCTGGTGCTGGTCAACGGCCGTCGCCATGTCGGCTCGGACATTCTGAGCAACGGTGTGTCGGTCGACACCAACACGATCCCGACCGACCTGATCGAAAGCGTCGACATCGTGACCGGCGCCAATTCGGCGGTTTACGGGTCGGACGCACTCGCGGGCGTCGTCAACTTCCGCCTGAAGAGCAGCTTCGACGGCCTGCTGATCCGCGGCCAGGGCGGCATCAGCGACGAGGGCGACGCGGGTACCTATTTCGTCAGCGCGACGGCGGGCAAGAACTTCGCCGATGGCCGCGGCAACATCGCGATCAATGTCGAGTACGCGCGAACCGAAGACCTGTTCGGTTTCGACCGCAAGGCGTATCGCCAGAACGACACCTTCCTCACCACCAACATCGATGCCTCTGGTGTCGGCTCGGGCGGCAACCTCAACTTCGACGGCATTCCCGACTCGACGTTCTTCCGCGACGTCCGCGTCGGCACCTTCTCCGACGGCGGCCTCGTGGCATTCGCGGGTGCACCGCTCGGCGCCAACTCGGCCGCGCGCTGCGGTCGTGACTATCTGGGTCGCGCGTTCACCTGCAACTACCTGTTCCAGCCGGGTGGCTCGATCGCGCAGCAGACCGGTTCGCGCGTTGGTATCGCCAACGGTTCGGCCGCGGCACCCAGCGCAGCGCCCGCAGGCTCGTTCATCGGCGGCAACGGTAACACGCGCCGCGAGGGCACGCTGCTCCAGCTGCTGCCGCAGCTCGACCGCTACGCTGCCAACCTGATCGGCCACTTCGACGTGTCCGACGCGTTCAAGCCGTTTATCGAGGCGAAGTACGTCCGTGTCGACTCGGTCGGCCTCGGCGGGTCGGGTCCGGCGTTCTTCACCGGCTCGACGATCGACGCGCTGTACGAGCGTCCGCGCCTCGACAACCCATTCCTGTCGGCCGACGCGCGCACCTTCCTGACGCAGCAAGCGCTGCAGGCGGTTGCCAACGGCCAGAATCCGAATTCGGGTGCCGCGATCACCGCCGCGCAGGCTGCGACGCTGACGCAGCAGATCAACAGCGGCGCGTATCGCTTCATCCTGCGCAAGAACCTGACCGATCTGGGTTCGCGTCGCGAGGACGCGCGCCGCGAGACCTACCGCTTCGTCGGTGGCTTCCGCGGTGACCTGAGCGACCACTTCAACTACGAAGTGTCGGGCAACTACGGTGAGTTCAAGGAGCGCACCAAGGTTCTGGGCAACGTCGACGTGCAGCGCCTGAGCCTCGCGCTCGACGCAGTGCGCAACCCGGCCAATGGCCAAATCGTCTGCGGTTCGCAGCTCGACGCGTCGCGCTTCGCCTTCGGCACCGACATCGGGGGCAATGCGGCCAACCTCGCCAACGACATCGCGAACTGCCAGCCGCTCAACCCGTTCGGCACCGGCAGCATCTCGCAGGCGGCGAAGAACTACGTGCTGCGCAACACCACCTCGACCGGCAAGATCACGCAGCTCGACTTCCAAGGTAACGTGGCTGGTGACACCGGTGGCTTCTTCAACCTGCCGGGCGGCGCGATCGCCTTCTCGCTGGGTGCGGAATATCGTCGTGAAACCAATTACTTCGCGGCTGATCCGTTCGTCGAGGCGGGTTACACCTTCTACAACGCACTGGCGCGTTTCGACCCGCCGTCGTTCGAGGTGAAGGAAGCGTTCGGCGAAATCAACGTGCCGTTGTTGAAGGACCTGTCGTTCGCGAAAAGCCTGTCAATCGGTGCGGCGGGTCGCGTGTCGGATTACAAGGGGTCGGCGGGCACCGTCTACACCTACAATCTGAACGCCGAATACGCGCCGACCGAGGACATCCGCTTCCGTGCCAATTACGGCCGCGGCGTCCGCGCACCGAACCTGAACGAACTCTACTCGCCCACGGGTCAGAACTTCGCGCCGGGCTTCGCTGACCCATGCTCCGCCGACAATCTGGGTCGCGGCACACAGTTCCGCGCCGCCAACTGCGCCGCGGCGGGCATTCCGACGACCTACAACTACCAGTACGTCCAGTCGCTCGAGATCCAGAGCGGCGGTAACGATGCGCTGAATGTCGAGAAGTCGGACTCTTACACCTACGGTGCCGTGTTCACGCCACGCTGGGTTCCTGGCCTGACGCTGACGGTCGACTATTACAACATCAAGGTGAAGGACGTCATCACGGCGGTTTCGGCACAGGGTATCGCCAACAACTGCTACGACTCGCCGTCGATCCAGAACAACCCGTTCTGCGCGCAATTCCAGCGCGTTGCAGCCGGGGCGACCGGTCCGAACGGTGAGCAGGCTTATCGCATCATCGAAGGCAGCCTGCTGACTCAGTCGTTCAACTTCGCGTCGCTGCGCCGTCGCGGTATCGACACCGACCTGTCGTACACCCGCAACCTGGGCAGCACGCGCGTCACCGGTCGTGTGATCTACACCCACACGCTGGAAGCCGCGAACTTCACCAACCCGCTGCAGCCGGCGTTCGGTGACACGTTCAACGGCGAGCTCGGCTATCCGAAGGATCAGGTCCAGGTGAACCTGGGCGCGGATTTCGGTGCGATCACGCTCGACACGCAGTTCCGCTACCTGTCGAAGCAGTCGGTTGGCGCGATCGAGAACCTGATCTCGTATCAGGGCCGTGCGCCGCAGAACCTCGACGCGTTCGAGCCGGCCTACTACCCCGACGTGCTCTACATCGGCGGCAAGATCGGCTTCGACGTCGACGACAAGGGCACCAACTTCTACATCGGTGTCGACAACCTGACCGACCGCCTGCCCCCGCTCGGTGCCACCGGCACCGGCTTCGGCAGCGGTATCTTCGACAACATCGGTCGTCGTTTCTACGCGGGCTTCACCGGCCGCTTCTGATCGACGCCACTAACCTCGTAACTCAAGCAGGGGCCGGTGTTTTCACCGGCCCCTTTTTTGTGCGACGCTGACTTCATGCAAAACGTGTCTGACGCCGCGCAACGCCTGCTCGATGGGGGCCGCATCGCCGACGCGGTCGCGTTGAACGCACGCGGCGTGGGGGCGGGTGACGCCGCGGCGCTGTTTCAGCGCGCGATGTGGACGATCATCGGCCAGGCACTGGCGCGCGACCTCCCCGCCGCGCGTCGCCTGCTGCGCGACGCAGCCACGCGCGGTCACGCCGAGGCGCGACTGCTCGAGATCACGCTCGCCGCCAACGGCACGGGTGCCACAGCCGACTGGACCGGCGCGCTCGCGTTGCTCGACGATGCGATTGCCGCGAACGATACGCACGCGCGCGCCTTGCAGCAGCTGCTCGGCGCGATGGCGCTCGCCCCCGACGGCACCCCTGCCCGGCATCCTTCTCCCGAGCCGCTGACCGACGACGGCGTCGTTTCGCGCGTGCCCGGCTTGCTCACCGCGGCCGAGTGCGCGCACGTCGCCGGAAGCGTCCACGACCTGCTCGCTCCCGCGCTCGTCGCCGATCCGCGCACCGGGCGCATGGTGCCGCACCCCATACGCACCTCAGACCACGCGGTGATCGGTCCCTTGCGCGAGGACGTGGTGATCCGCGCACTCAACACGCGACTGGCCGCGGTGAGCAACACCCCGATCGGCGCAGGTGAGGCGCTGACCGTGCTGCGCTATCGCCCCGGGCAGCAGTTCCGGCTCCACTCCGACGTGCTGCCGGGCACGCGCAACCAGCGCGTCGCGACCGTGCTCGTCTACCTCAATGACGATTTCACCGGCGGGGAGACGGTGTTCCCCGACTACGACCTGACGATCCGCCCACGCCTGGGGGACGCGGTGATCTTTCGCAACACCGACGCAGCCGGACGCCCGCTCGCCAAGGCGCGCCACGCCGGTCAGCCGGTCGTCTCGGGCACCAAGTGGCTCGCGACGCGCTGGATCCGCGCGCGCGCCTACGATCCGTGGCGCGGACCGGAATCCGTCTGAACCTCAGGCGGCCGGCGCCTGATACGCCTTGGTCACATCGGTCGTATTTAGGATGCCGCGCGCCGAGCGCATCTTCAGATGCGTGCCTGTCGCTTCGCTGTAATTGTGCACCATCGTGTAGCGTTCGACGCGGTAAATTGGCGCGCCGTTGAACGGTGCGTAGCGACGCCCGGTGACCGCGTCGGTCTTGATAGACAGCCACGATCCGGGCTTCACGTCCGACTGCGCCACCACCGATACGTCGGCGACCGTGCCGTCGGGACGGACAAAGAATGCGACATCGGCCCATTCGGGCTTCTCGCTGGTACCGCCCGACAAGGCGCCGGTCTGCACGCTGCGGTGGATCGGGTTCGAAACGTTGAAGGTCACGTCGGGCTCGCTCAGCAGGAACGCGTCGCGGGTCGCCAGCGGCTTGGCCTGAGCGAGCAGTGCGGCACGCTCCTCGGGCGACGCCTTGGACGCGGCCAGTTGCAGCTTCACCAGCCGAATACCCTCGCGATACTGCACGATCTCGGGCTCGTCGCGCTTGTCGAGCCGCGCCGCCCAGCGGTCGGCCGCGTCGCGGAAATTGGGATTGAGGCTCGCCAGCGTGGCGTAGAGCGTCGCCGCCTGAAAGATCGCCTCACCCTCGACGCCGGGATAGCCGTTCTTCGCCGCGCGCTTGATCACGTCCTCGTAGATCTGCCGCGCTGCCTCAATCCGGCCGGTGCGCGTCAGCTGGTTCGCGCTGTCGAGCCGCTGGAGCAGGATCAGCGGGTCGTTCGGCTTCAACCCGGCACGCAGCGCATCGGTCGCGTCGAACGCGGACAAGCGCGCGGAGTCTTCGCGCCCGTCGAGATTGCCGATCGTGTTGAGCGCGCGGTGCAGGTCCGACACTGCCAGCGGATAGGCCGCGTCCGCCTTGCCCGTTCGCCCGCGCGTTTTCAGCAACGTTTGCCGCGACCCGGCATAATCCCCTGCCAGGAACCGGCGCGAGGCGACGACCAGCGCGGCCTTGATCTCCTGATCGGGCGGACAGCCGCGGGCGACACACGCGTCGAGTGCCGCCTGCGCACTCTCGATCCCGCGCCCGACCACGACGATGTCGCCTTCCTGCGCCGCGCCCGCGTTGGACTGCGGCGCCGCCTGCGCCGCGGGGGTTGCCACCTGCAACAGCATGGCCAGCCAGATCATCTACACTCTCCCGATCGTGCCCGCGCATCGTGACGCCCCCGCCTCATCAGTCGAGCAAAATCGTACCGGCACTTGCGTCATTCCTTACACACCACTTTCCTACACGACGACGTGTCGACATGATGGCCCTCATCGCGCCCGCTCGCGCGCATGGGCGCGGGCGCGCACGCCTGCGTAAGCGTGTGACTTTAGTGACTTTTCGCGGGCGAAGATCGGCCCACGCCGGAACCACAAGCGCGCTCGTTCGATGATCCCCGGCGCCTTTATGCGGCGCTCCTCCCCAGATTGGACGAACCAGCATGAAGCTCGAAGGCAAGAAGATCGCGATCCTGATCGCGCCGCGCGGCACCGAGGAGCCGGAATTCGCCAAACCCAAGGCGGCGGTCGAGGAAGCCGGTGGTCAGGTTACCGTCATCAGCCTGGAGACGGGCGAGGCGGAGACGTTCAACAACGACCTCGATCCCGGCGCCAAGTTTAACGTCGACAAGGCGATCGGCGACGTGTCGGCGGACCAGTTTGACGGGCTCGTCATTCCAGGCGGCTGCGTCGGCGCGGACAAATTGCGCGGGTCGGACAAGGTCGTCGCCTTCGTCCGCGACTTCTTCGCCGCGAAAAAGCCCGTCGCCGCGATCTGCCACGCACCCTGGACGCTGATCGAGGCCGATCAGGTCCGCGGCCGCACGCTGACCTCGTTCCCGACGCTCCAGACCGATATCGAGAATGCGGGCGGCACGTGGGTCGACCAGGAGGTGGTCGTTGACCAGGGCCTCGTCACCAGCCGCAACCCCGACGATCTGCCCGCCTTCTGCGCCAAGCTGGTCGAGGAATTCTGCGAGGGCAAGCACGAAGCTCAGGCGGAGAACGCGTAAATGGCGCGCTTCTCCGACAAGGTCGTCGTCATCACCGGTGCCGCCTCCGGCATCGGTGAGGGCGCCGCGCGCCGCTTCGCCGCGGAAGGCGCGACATTGGTGCTGGGCGACATCGACAAGGCCGCGCTCGACAAGCTGGCAGGCGAACTGGGCGGCACGGTCGAGACGCGCGAGACCGACGTGTCCGACTGCGCGGCATGCGAAGCGCTGGTGCAGGCGGCGGTCGATCGCTTCGGGCGGATCGACGTGCTGGTCAACGATGCCGGCGTCGATCATCTCGGCAAAGTCGACGAGGGCGACTTCGCCGAGTTCACCAAGGTGATCGAGACCGACCTCTACGGCGTCGTCCACATGAGCCGCGCGGCGATCGCTCACCTGCGGCAATCGAAGGGCTGCATCGTCAACATCTCGTCGGTGTCGGGGCTGGGCGGCGACTGGAACCACAGCTTCTACTGTGCGGCGAAGGGCGCGGTGACCAACTTCACCCGCGCGCTGGCGATGGACGAGGCCAAGCACGGCGTCCGCGTCAACGCGGTCAACCCGTCGCTCACCTACACCGCGCTGACCGCCGGCATGAAGGAGCAGCCCGAACTGATCGCCAAGTTCGAGGAGCGCATTCCGATGGGCCGCGGTGCCGAGCCCGCCGACATCTCAGGCGCGATTGCATTCCTGGCGAGCGAAGACGCGCACTTCGTGACGGGCGTGAACCTCCCGGTCGACGGCGGGCTCACCGCCTCGAACGGCCAGCCGCCGCTGTCGTGATGCGTTGGGGCGGGCCGCGCATCCGCCCCCTCCCTCACAATGCGGCGTTGAGCGACAGACGCACCGTGCGCGGTGCGCCGGGGTAGATCCAGTAGCTGTTGTACGAACTGAGCGCGTAGCGTTCGTTCAGCAGATTGTCAGCCTCCAGCCGGATAGTCGACCAAGGGGTCAGCGGCGCCTCCGCAGCGGCTTTCACCTTGGTATAGGCGGGTAGGACCAGACCACTGGTGTCGGTCGCGCCCGATCGCTCGCCGACATAGGTCGCCCCCGCGCTCATCCGCCACGTGCCCCGCTCGGTTTCTTGAGTGTAGGCGACGAAGACCGAACCCGAGTGATCGGGCACGTTGAGCGCGCGCGGCGTCGGGAACGTGTCGTCGTCGTAGCGCGCGCGGGTCCAGGCGTAATTGGCCACCGCCTGCCAGTGGCGACCGAGCCGTAGCGTCGCGTCGAACTCGACGCCGCGGCTGCGCAGCGTACCGACCGGCGCCAGGAAATTGACGTCGCGCGGATCGGTGGTGAGCACGTTCGACTTGCGGATGTCGAACCAGGTCGCGCCGACATCGAGCCCTGCCCAGCGTCCGCTGACGCCGACTTCATAGCCCTGCCCGCGCTCTGGCGCGAACGCCGCGCCGTCCGCGCCGCTGCCCGAGTTGAGCAGCGTCGACTCGCCCCAATTCGCGTGCACCGCAACCGCGCGATCGATTTGGTAGCGCGCGCCCAGCCGGAACGTGACCGGCTGGCTGATCCGCTGCGAGGTCGCACCCGTCAGGTTCCGGCGCAGCTTCTGGTCGACGTGATCGTAGCGCGCACCGCCCACCAGCGAGATGCCGTTTCCCACATTCCACAGATCCTGCGCGTAGAGCGTCACCGCGCGGCGCTTCTCGCGCTGGTCGATGCTGGGCAGCAGTGGCGCGGCCTCAGCGACGCCGTAGACGGGATCGTAGATGTCGATCGCGTAGGGCAGCCCGCCGCGCGCCGGGTCGGCCGGATTACGCCGGCGCAGCAGCTCGAGGTAGTCGAGCGTATAGCCCTTCACTCCGACGCTCGGGCGATGCATGCCGAGCGCCGCCACTTCGCCACGTAGCTCCAGCCGGGCGGCCAGATCCTCGACCTCGTAACCGCGCTCGCGACGCTGTCGCCAGAGCGTGCGATCGCCGACCAGCCGCGATTGATCGGCCGAGAAACCGCGCAATGATCCGCTGCGATACGCCGCCCCGCCGACCAGCGACCAGCCCTCCCCCAGCCGCGCCTCGCCGGTCAGCTGGTGCCGCGTGTCGCGCGCGATCGTGTCGCCATTGTTCGGCTCGCCCAGGAAGCGCGAGGCGGGCAGTGCAAGCGCGTCGCCGTTCACCGCGATCACGCCGCGATCGAAGGGCGAGGCGTAGCGGATCAGTTGCGCGACATAGGTCAGCTGCACCGCATCGGATGGCCGATAGGTGAGCGACGGCGCGACCGTGCGCCGCTTGAGGGTCACGAAATCGCGGTAGCCGTCGCTGTCCTCCACCGCGACGACGATGCGCGCGGCGAGCGTATCGGTGAGAGAGCCGGTCGCGTCGAGTTCGAGACGGCGGGTGTCGAACGAACCGTAGCTGAGCCGCGCCGACGCTTGCGGGGTAAAGCGCGGGGTCTTGGTCACCATGTTGACGCGACCGGCGGGGTCGATGTCGCCGAACACCGCGCCTGCCGGGCCTTTCAGCACCTCGATTCGCTCGATCGTGGCGGGATCGCGCGCAGGGGCGCTGCCGCGATTGGCGCTGAAGCCGTCGACGTAATATTCCCCGCCGCCATCGGCGGTGCTGAGGAAGCCGCGGATCGCGAAATTGTCCGCGAACCCGCCGCGATTGTTCTGCTGGCTGCTGCCGCTGACGAGCTCAAGCGCATCGCCGAGGCGATAGGTGCCGGCCGCGCGCAGCAGATCCTGCTCGATCGAGCGGCTCGACTGCGACATCCGCTCGGTCGCGCGATCGGACGAGAGCGTCGCGTCGCGCGAGCGGCGCGTGCCGAGCACGACAATCTCCTCGCGGCTCGCCTCCTCCTCGACCTGTGCCGCGGCGGGTGCGGCGATCGTGCTGAGTGCCGCGACGATCAGGAGCGGTCGCGACGCAATCGCGCATTGCCGGACCGAACTGCGCAGGACTGAACCACGGCGAGCCGGGGCGCGCCGCGTTGTACGAATACGTGTGATGACCAACTTCGCCCCGATTAGTTATGATATGTTGTATCATGTGCTCTTGCGTTGTCGCGGTGCACAGGTCAACAGGATCAGGCGTCAATCACAGACGAACTGGCGGTGTGCGCCGCTCGCCTCGTAACGCTTCCGCGATGCGTGAACAAAGCCCAGAAGGACCCGATAGTGACCACCGCCACGCTGCCGGCAATGCCCATGACCGCAGCCGCTCCGACGCATCCCCCGCGCTCCTCGCCGGTCGCGCGCACGCGGTTGCGCAGCATCGACGCGCTGCGCGGGCTGGTCATGGTGCTGATGCTGCTCGATCACCTGCGCGAGACTTGGTTCCTGCACGTCCCCATGCCCGATCCGATCGACGCGCGCGTGGCGCTGCCCGCGCTCTATCTCGCGCGGCTGGCGGCGAGCCTGTGTGCGCCGGTGTTCGTCATCCTGACCGGCATATCGGCGTTCCTGTTCAGCACCCGCCACACGCGGGCGGAGACACGCGCCTTTCTGGTCAAGCGCGGGCTGGTGCTGATGGCGCTGGAGGTGTTCTACCTGTCGGAACTCTACTGGGGCATCGCCTCGCCGACGCTGTGGCTGCAGGTCATCTGGTGCATTGGCGTGTGCATGATCGCGCTCGCCGCGGCGATCGGTCTGCCACGGCGGGTGCTGCTGGCCGCGGGACTGGTGATCGTCTGCGGGCATAACCTGCTCGACGTGGTGCAGCTGCGTAGCGGCGACGCGTTCTTCGTGCCCTGGGCGCTGCTCCACCAGCGCGACGTGATCGCACTGCCGTTCGGGCTGGTCGCCAAGACGTCCTATCCGGTACTCGCCTGGATCGGTGTGATCCTGGTTGGCTGGGGGATCGGCCCGTGGTTCCTGGGCGAAGTACCCGCGCGCGTGCGCGTACAGCGGCTGGTGGTCGGCGGGTGCGCGATGCTGGCGGCGTTCGTGCTGCTGCGATTGCTCAACGGCTACGGCGATGCGCCGTGGTTCGTCGTGCCCGACAGCGCGATGCGTACCGCGATGAGCTTCTTTGCGCTGACCAAATATCCTCCCTCACTGCTGTTCCTGCTGCTGACGCTCGGCTGCGGCGCGCTGCTGCTCGCGATGTTCGAGCGGTTGAACGAGGCGAAGCTGACCGCCGCGCTGGCGGTGTTCGGCGGGGCGCCGATGTTCTTCTACCTGTTCCACCTCACCATGCTGCGACTGCTCTACCATTCGGCGTTCGCCATGTGGGGCGCGACGCACGGCGCGACCTTCGGCGTGAGCAATTACGGCTGGGTGCTCGCCTGGTACGCCGCGCTGATCGTGCCGCTGTACCTGCCGACCACGTGGTTCGCGCGCCTGAAGGCACGCCGGCGCGACATCGCCTGGCTCAAATACCTGTAGCCGGGGCGGGTCGCTCGCCCGCCCCGATCGTCACTGCTGCAGCAGCGGGTCGAAGGTGATGGTTGAACGGATCTCCGCGGTGTCGGGTCCGATCGCCATCGGGCAGGTCACGCCGGGCATCACTGCGACGTCGAACAATTCGGTGATGAAGCCTTCGAGCTTCAGCCACTCGACGATGTCGCCGCTCGCCAGGTCGACCACCAGCACGCCGCACCACGGCTCCGCGTCGCGGCCACGCAGCGCGTCGTCGAGCGCGAGGCCGGCAAAGGTGCCGTTGCGCGGCTTGGAGACGGTCACGAGCGCGTGACCGTTGTGGATCGACATGCCGCGCAGGAAGCCGGGGCAGAAGGCGATCGTCGTCTTCTCGCCGCTTTCCAGATCGACGCGAACGATCTCGCCGCGCCCTGAATCGAGCACATAGGCGCTACCGTCGTGCAGCCGCGGACTGTGCGGCATCGACAATTGGTCGGTGACGATGCGCCCGGTCTCGACATCGACCAGCACGCCCCCCTCGTGCCGGCGCTCGCGCCACCCGGTGACGATATCGCTACGGCTGACCGCCGTGACGTAGCGCGGCTTGCCTCCATCGAACGCGACGCCGTTCAGGTGGCAGCGATCCTCGGGCGCCAGTCGCGAGATAAACGGCGGTTTCCAGATCGGGCGAAAGCTGTGGACGAGGTCGAGCGTCGCGAGGCAGCTGTACTTCGTGTTGACGAAGATGACGCGACCGTCAGCATCGGTGCCGACCTCGTGGATGTCGACGTCGCCGACCGTCTGCGCGTTGCGGGGCACGAGCGCGAGGTCGAACTGCCCGTTGGCGCGCTCACCCGGGCGCAGCATGTTCTCCAGCCGCCACACCTGCGACAAGGCGCCGAGATAGAGCCGCCCGGGCTGGTAGCAGAGCCCCATCGCGCGGACGAAATTCTGCTGGTTGAACGACACGGTGCCGTTCGCCAGCAGCCCGACCAGGAACAATTGACCGGTCTGGTAGGAAGTGAAGGCGAAGCTGGTGTGATGGCGCCGCAGCCAGTCCGCCATTCCGCGCGAGACGGTCAGCTGCGTCCCCGTCTGCACCGCAGCCGCGACCGCACCCGCAGTCGGCGCCGCACCCTCAGCCGCGCTGCCCGCCGTCGGTTCGGCTCCCTGATCCGTCATGAAACAACCTTCGCAGTATCACGCCCGCCGCCCGGACAGGCAGCAGGCGTGTGATAGACCGATCAGAAGCGGACGCGCAGCCCCACGCGACCACCGCCACCGCGATATTCCTTTCCGAACTCGCCGTGGCCCTCGATGAAGCCGCTGATGCCACTCGGCATCGTGACGTTCACGCCCAGCGTGCCCTGGCCGAAGGTGTTCAACCGGTCGCCCGTCACGGTGACGGTCTGCCCGCCGCTGGTGAAGCGCAGCCCGTCGCGGCCCTCGAACTCCTTCACCGCCGCGCCCGCGGCGTAGAAGGCGAGCGTCGAGCCGCTCATCTCGGTCTGACCACCGACGCGCAGCCCGGCCTTGCCACGCAGCCCCTCGAAGCGATCATAGTCGAAGCTGTTCGGCCCCACCGCGAAGTCGTCGAGCGAGGTACGGCTGTACGCCACGCTGACCAGCGGCTCGGCGAAGAAGCCGGTCGAGCCGAACCGCAGCCCCGCCTCGAGCTTGCCGCCCCAGGCATGCGCATTGTCGTCGTTGCTCAGCCCGGCGATGTAGCTGCGGCGATTAACGTTGTAAAAGTCGTACTTCGCCAAACCGTTGACGAAGAGCGGACCACCACGAACGCCTGCGTAGACACCGACGTTGAACGCGTCGACGTCGAACCGGTCGCCCAGTCCGGCCGAGAAGCGCGTGGTCGAGTTGAGGTAACCCGCGGTCAGACCTGCGATCGCGCCACCCGAGGCTGAGCGATCGACCAGGTCGAGCCCGACCTGCATCCCGAACGCATCCTGCTTGTAGCCGAGGTTGACGTTCGACTGCGACAGCGCGCCCAGGTTGAAGTCGCGACGATCCTTGCGCGTGTTCACCTCGCCCAGCGCCTGCAGCCACAGGCGGCCCGAGCCACCCGCCGCTTCGATCGCGCTCGCGGTGTCGCGGTTCGCCGCGAAGCGCGCGCTCACCGCGTCGGCCGAGCGGTTCCAGAGCGTCGTCAGCACCTCGCCCAGCTGTGCCTGACGATAGACCGCGGTACCGGGTGCGCTGACCAGCTGGTACGCGCTCGTGTCCGTGGCGTAGTTGAGACCGTAGGCGACCAGCCCGCTGTCGTTGACGCCGCCCGTCAGCGAGAACGCCTGCGGGTTCGACCCCGTCGCGACGTCGACCAACGTCACCGGCGCGAACAGCGTAGGCGTGCCGATGGTGTTGAGCGTGATCGCGGTGCTGCCGCTCGCCGATCCGACGATCAGCTGGTCGGCGGTCGCGGTGTTGGTGCCGAACGCCACGTCGAGCCCCAGCGTCGCATTGCCGCTGCCGGTGTAGGCGGTGTTGGCAAAGGTCAGCCGGTCGCCCGCGACGCCGTTGCGCAGATCGATCGTGCCGCTGTTGTTGAGCGTCTCCAGGTTGGTCACCGACGCCGACTGCGGCGTCGTCGCACGCGCCAGGCGAATCGTGCCACTGTTGGTCAGCGTGTCGGTGCCCGCGCCGAAATCGCTGATGCCGGCGAGCGTCAGTCGACCGCTGTTGGTCAGCGTGTCGTTGCCATCCGTCAATAGCAGGCGGCCGTTCAGGTCGCCGGTGTTGGTGATCGTCGCCGCGGCGCCAGTCACGCGCAGCGCGTAGCCCGTCCCGCCGGTGATCGTGCCCGCATTGTTGACGACCGCGCCGCGCACTGACTCGATCACCACCGCGTCGGTGCCACCCGAAACCGAGCTACCTTGCGCGACAGTCAGGCGTGCGATGCCGTCGAGCGCGGGGTTGCCCAGCCCGATGTTGCCGCCACCACCGACACCGCCCGCCAGCATGCGGATACCGACGCCGCTGTCCGACACAACCGCGCCTGTCGTGCGCACGTCGACGCCGCCACCGAAGCCCAGCGCGCGGATCGCGGTGCTGTTCGCGCCCGACACGCGCACCGACCCTGCGTTGATGATCACGTCACCGCCGAAGCTCGCCGCGTTGATGCCGTTGGCGTCGCTGCCGCTGGTGCGCAGCTGGTTGACGTTGACGGTCACCGTCCCGCCGCCCCCGGCCGCGATCCCCTGCGCGTCTCGCCCGCTGGTCGTCACGTTGGTCGCGTTGATCGTGACACCGCCGCCACCATAAGCGTCGATCCCGGCCGAGCCCGCACCCGTGGTCGTGATCGCGCCCGTGCTGATCGTAATCGGTGCCGAGATCGCGCGTGCGGCGATCGCGGTGGAGAAATCGCCGCTGGTCGACACGGTCCCGGTGCCGCTGATCGCGATCCCGCCGTAGCTGCTGTTCGCGTCGATGCCGTTGGCCTCGATCCCGCTGGTCGTGATCGCGCCATTGTTGACGACGCTGGCGGTGCCGTAGAGCGAGGTCACGGCTACCGCGTCGCTGTACGCGCCGCTGGTCGAAACCGACCGGTTCACGGTCGCGCTCGCGTCATTATACGCCTGCACACGCACGCCGATCGAATTGTCGCCCGCGGTGCTGACCGTGTTCACGGTGGCAGCGGCATCGCCGTAGAACGCGATCGCGAATGCGCCGTCGGACGAATAACCCTTGGTCGATACCGCATTCACGTTGACGGTCGCATTGCCGCCATAAGAGGCCGCCAGCGCGCCGGGCGAATATTCGCCCGCGGTCGTGATCGTGCCGGTGTTCGCGACCGACGCATTGCCGAAGAAGCTGACCGCGTAGACGCCCGCCGCGTTCTCGCCGGTTGTGGTGATCGACCCGCCGCTGACCGAAATGTCGTCGAGGCCCAGCGCCGAAACGCCGAACGAGCCCGCGCCGCTCGTGCTGATCGCGCCGTGCGTGATGTTGATCGTCCCGCCGCCCAGCGCCCGCGCGTCGATCCCGTCAGCCGCGTTCCCGCTGGTCGTGATCGTACCGATGTTGATCGCGATATTGCCGGCGGTGCCGAGCCCGTTCAGCGTGGCGGCACGAATACCGTCCGCGCCGTCGCCCGTGGTCACGATCGCCCCCTGCCCAACCGAGATATTGCCGGTGTAGCTATAGGCGTCGACGCCGACGCCGGTCGACTTGACCGAACCGCTGCCCGATACGCTCACGTCGCCGTAGCCGATCGCGATAATCCCGCCGCTGTTCGCGCCCGTCGTCGTGATCGTGCCGCTGTTGGCAACCGCGGCACTGCCGTTCACGCCGAACGCGTAGATGCCGGGCGAGGCGAACCCGGCCGTCGACACATTGCCCGTGGCGGTGACGCTGACGTTGCTGCCGAGCGCCGCGACTGCGGGTGCGTTGTCGCCCTGTGTCGACACGTTGTTGACGTTGATCGCCACGTCGCCGCCCGTCACCGCGAGCACGCCGACGCCGCCCAGACCCTGTGTCGAGACGAGGCCGGTCGCGTTGACCGCGATGTTGCCGGTATTGCTCGTCACGCTGATCGCGGTCGGGCTGGTGTACGCGTCGCCGGTGCCGGTGGTGCTGACCGAACCGACGTTGATCGTCGTATCGGCGGTGTAGCTGGCGGACAGGATGCCGATACCGTTCGTGCCGTTGTTGACGACACTGCTGGCGTTGATGTTGACGACGCCGTCGTTGCTCGAGAAGGCGTTGATGCCGACCGAATAGTCGCCGTTCACCACGACCGAGCCAACCGTCACGTTCAGGTCGGCGGGGAGCGGGCCGGTGCCGTTTTGGAACGTCGCCACCTCGATCGCGCTCGCGACCTGGCCGTTCGTAGTGACGTTGCCGAGGTTGAGCGTGACGTCGCCCGAACCCTGTGCGGCGATCCCGCGCGAGTAATTGCCCACCGTCGTGACCGAATTGGCCGACACGTTGATCGCGCCTTCATTGGCATAGGCCAGGATGCCGCTCGCCGAAGGGCCATTGGTCGCGATCGTGCCCGACCCGCTGATCGTCACCCCGTCGCTGCCGTACGCGACGATCCCGTTGCCGCCGCCGGTCGCGGTGTTGATCGCGCCGTTGTTCACGATCGTCGCGGCGCCGTCATACGCCAGCGCGCGCACTGCGGTGGAGCCGAAGTCGTTGGTGCTGACCGTGCCGTTGACGGTGACGTCGGCCGAGCTGCCGACCGCGACGACCGCGTTCGACAGGAAGCCGTCTGTCGACACGTTGTTGACCGTGACGCTCGCGTTGCCTGCCCCGTTCGCGAGCGCGTAGACACCGGTCGCGTAATCGCCCGTCGTCGTCACCGTGCCGGTCGACGCGATTGACACGTTTCCGCCGTTCGACACGCCGATGACGCCAAAGGCATTGTCGCCCGCGGTCGACACGTCGCCGACGTTGATGTCGACATTGCCGGCGTTGGCGGTCGCGAACACACCGTCCGAGCCCGCACCGGTCGTCGTGATCGTGCTTGCGTTGACGGTCACGTTGCCGGTGCCGAATGCGCCGGTCGAGATGCCGGTGGCATTGTCGCCGCTCGTCGCGATCGTGCCGGCAGTCACGCTCGCCGAACCGTCACCGTACGCACGAACGAGCGCAGCCGTCGCATCCTGCCCGGTGGTGGTGATCGTGCCCGCATTCAGCGTCGCACCGCCCGCACCGGTGCCGAACATGATCGCGCCGTAGCCGTAGTCGCCGGTCGTCGCGATGTTGCCGACGTTGAGCGTCGCGGTTCCACCCTGCACCTGCGCGCCGAAGGAGGCATAGCCGCTGGTCGCGATCGTATCGACGGTCGCATCGACCGCGCCCGTCGTGCCGAACGACACTGCGCGCAGACCGGTCGAGTAATCGGCCGCGGTCGACACCTCGCCCGCATCAACCGTGATCGTGCCGCCTACTGCGGTCAGGTCGAGCGCGTTGGAGCCGTAATTATAGAAGCTGCCCCCGCTCGTCGTCACGCGGTCGACCGCGACGTTCAGCGCACCCTGCCCGACATAAGCGTTGATGCCACCGGTGTAGAAACCGATGGCGTCGACCGTCCCCGCGTTGATCGTCACGTCACCGGCGTAGGAATTGGCGCTGATCCCCAGCGTGCCGTTCCCCGTCACTGCGATGCTGCCCGCGTTGATCGTGATGTCGCCTGCGTAGGAATTGGCGTTGATGCCACCGCTCGCCCGGCCGGTCGCGGTCAGGCTCTGCGTGTTGATCGTGATGTCGCCCAGATTGGTGCTGGCGAGCACGCCGGTCGATCCCGTCCCGGTCACGCCGATGCTGGTGCCAGTGGCCGAGTTGAGCGTGACGCTGCCGTCGTTGAACCCGATCAGCGCGACGCCAGCACCATTGGCGCGCCGGATCGCCACGCCGGAATCGAGGTTGACGGTCAGGTCGAACACCGGTGCGGTCGGGTCTAGGCCCGGATCTCGCGTCGGGTCGGCCGCGGGCGTCGTGTACTCGATACCGTTCGGGAACGGGTTGCCGGTCGGGGTGCAGGTGACATTGCCCTGCTGCGCGCGCCCGCACTCGTCGGCCGCGTGCGCGACACCGGGAGCGAGCAGTCCGGCGGCAAGGCTGGTGACCGCGGTGGAAAGCAGCAGCTTGCGAACCCGCCGCGTAGACGACAGCGACACCTCGCCCGTCCGCATCGACACACCAACCATAATGACCCCCCGGTTTTACCTATTTGGATGGGGGTCTAACGACCGCGTCAATTGGGTCAACCATGCTTACATTGTCGGAGTGTAACATTTCTTACACATGCGGCCATTTTAAGCATCACCGTACAATTGGGAGCGCCGCTGCCGTCAAATTGCCGCGTCTCCGTTCAGGCGGCGAGCGCGTAGCGACGGCAATGTTCGAGGTAGCCGGCCTCGTGGCTACCCGCGAGCGACACCACGCTCTCCCACAACCACGACGGCGCATCGATCTGCCCGCGGCGATCGGCCTCCAGCACGCCCAGCCACTCCGCCCGCGCGTTCGCGTCCAGCTGGCGACCGTGCGCCTTGCCGATCACGAACGCGAGGTAGCGCGCAGCCTTGATTGCCTCGCCGTGGCTGAACTGGTCGACTTCCAGCTTCAGATCCTGCGGGGCGAGTTCGCGAATGAACAGCGAGCGCCCCTGCATTCGCACCGGCAGCATGCGCGCGCCCAGATGCGGCGACATCGCGCGCGCAGCAGCCGTCACCCGCTCGGCATGGTCCGCCGGCATCGCCGCGCGGTCGACGATCGGCGCGATCGGCTCGACCGCTTCCTTCAGGTCGATCAGCGCATAGTTGGAGCGGCGCCTGGTATGGTCGAGCGCGACGATCACCGCGTAGCGCAGGAGCCCGAGCGAGCTGCACCCCTTCATCCAATATGCCGCATCGACGAAGCGGACGCGGCGACGCTTGTTCTTCGGGTCGAGCGACAGGATCAGGTCGCATACCGCCGGCTCGGCGAACACGTGTTCGAGCGCGTCGCGCTCGTCGGCCGCGAGCGCCCAGAACTTCTTGCCCAGCGGCAGCTTGGGGTCGACCGCCTCCAGCCGCTCCTTGGCCAGATGCTTCCAGCGCCGCTTGACCGCGGTGCGCTTGACGCTGCGCACCACCTCGGGCTCGACACCCGCGTCACCGCTGACCGGATCGGCGATCGCAGCGGCATAGCCCTCCACCATCTCCTCGATCATCCGCGCGGTCGTGACGCCCGGCAGGTCGGACCCGCGCGCCGCAGTCGCGAGCGAAAGCCCCAGGCGAATCATGTCGTGCGCGGGGTTGCCGATCACCGCCTGATCGAGGTCGCGGATCTGGATCTCGACGCGTCCGTCACCCGCCGCGAGCGGGCCGAGATTGCCGAGATGCGCGTCGCCGCAGATCCAGATTGCAGGGCCCTGCGGCACACGCGCCGCGACTGGTGACGCATCCAGCCACTCGTAGAACTTCGCCGTATTGCCCCGCACGTAAGCGTGGGCGGAGCGGGCCATCTTGCGGGTACGATTGTGTTCGAGAATGATGTGTCGGTCGGAACGGCTCGGCATGGGCATCAATGTCACCTCTTGAGGTGCATCAACGCGCGCCCGACCGGCTTGTATCAGTTTGTTTCGGAATGGCCTGATGTGGAGCTAGCGGTCGTTGGTGGGGATGGCTGAGATCGTCGTCTATCCCACGCTACCGGTCGCATGGTTTGCATCGTCACGGCTCCACCAGTCCGCAACTAGGTGATCAGCGCACGCTGCGTCCCCAAGGGACCAAGCCTTGCCGCTCAACTTCCGCAGTCACCATCCGCAGGGTCTGTGGCGACACCAGCCCGCGCAACAGCAACAACATTTCAAGATGCACGGCGCTGGGCTGATCGTCACCCTGCGCTCTGCCAGGCACCTCAACCGGTCGATCGGCCACGAGGCGACTTAATCTCTCGACGTCGTCCCCAAGCTCGATCAACGAAGCACGGATGCTGGCAAGCTCCTCATCCGCCTTGTCGGCGCGCTCCAAACGCTCACGAATAACGGTCGCCATGCCAACGCCCTTGCCCTCCGCCTCGGCAGCGTAAACCAGCGCTTGGCCCTCTCTCAAACGGACCTTGATTGAGTCTGACAGAGCCATTGCACCTCCGACTACAGCATGGACCCTATATTGGTTCTTAAGAATGCCTAATTACAACTACTTCTCGAGAAACATGGTCCTAGCAGGGTCCATTGCTCAAATTTCTGGTTGTAGAAAGTCGGATTGTTTCAGTGCCTTAGCAGCACCGGAAGGTGCGTATGGTGTACGACCCAAAATCACAATTTTTAAAGGGTCGAGAATGAAGTTCTGACAGACCGAAAACGGGCTGACCGAGCTTTAAGGGGGTTCGAACTACCCTGATGAGCGCAGCTCAGCAGGTGAACTGCCGCACGAACGCAGATCGGACGCAAAAAGGATGCACCGAGGAGGCACTCGGGATGCAAAAGAGACGCAGATCGGACGCACAAGGGAGGCAAAATGCCGATCCAGTATGCGATGGCTGAGCGTGATCGTCCTAGCCGGCATGAATACGTCGACGTATCTCTTGCTTGTCCCCGATAATGAGGAGGGCATCGCTGGTGAACCGCTCCAGATCCCGTCTTAAATCGACAACGATCTTCCTGAACGACGATCGCTGCGGGCCCGAAAACCCGTCACAGGTTTCCAGCGTAATCGTGCTCACCAGTGACATGAACTGCTCGGCTTCCTCGATCAGAAAATCGACATGTGCGTCCTGACATCGGGTCATGCTGGACGGCCGGTTCAGAGCAAACCCTGACATAGCTAGGACCAACAAATTCTCGAGTTCGGTTGAGAAGGGTATGTGCTCGCGGCATCCACGTAGATCGGCGAGTAACTCGCGCATTCTGTTTTCCAGATCAGTCACCACGATGCCTCCTTGCTGGGAATGGAGGCAAACCCGGCTGGAAAGCCGGGCGTTCGTAACCCTGCACAAGGACAAGGCGCTGCCACCTTTGGGCCAGGCCTTGGACATGCGTGACAGCCGCCCGGCCGAATAGCTCGACCGGACCTTGTGAATGTCGGGGTTACGACGCCCCACGGCCGGGATTTACCGAACCGCGCAGGCATGGTTGCAGAAGGCCGTTAGGGAGACAAGCCGCTGTTGCTCGTCATTCAAAGGGTTTGATGGCCGTTGGCAACGCAGCAGCTTCGCACGTCCATTGGTCGGTAACTCGCTCGCTTATGAAGCAGTGCAAAGTTGGACGCTGAAAAGCGCGGTCGCTTCGAGAGCAACAATTGCGAGTAAGATATTTCGGATGCGAAGCTGACGGCGCACCCCCGTCGCTGCCGCTTTTACGGAACGTCCGTGTCCATCCAGCCTTCCCGGATGCATTGCGCTCATAGCTGTCCTTACCGTAATTCTGCGGCACGGCGAAATAGACCTATTTAGCCGATCAGCAGGTCATCATGGCCGCTCGCGTCGATGCACGAACAGCTACATCCTGTTGACCATCGAGCGAAGTGTTCGGCATTTTAGCTTACTGATTGATTATCTGAATCAGTCCGTTTTCCGCTTTCGTTCTACTCGGCGCCGCCTCATAGAATCGTCATGCCGATCGCGCGTGAGCATCGCTGGTTATACCCGATCGATTGGCGCGAACTGTCCGCGTTCATCCGCTTCACGCGCGCGAAAGGGCGATGCGAGCATTGTCGGCGTCCGCATGGGCGCGACGTGCTGCATCTCGGCGACGGCATGTGGTGGGACGAGGACGCCTTGCGCTGGCGTGACGGGCGCGGGCGGGCAGTGTGTGCGCTCGGCAGTCCGGCCGAACTGGCGCGCGCGCAGCCGGGCTTCGCGGCGATCGGCGCGCCGGCGATGCTGAGCGTCACGCGCGTGGTCCTCGCCAGCGCGCATCTGAACCACGATCCAGGCGACAACCGCGCGCGCAATCTCGCAGCATTGTGCCAGCGCTGCCACATGCGCCACGATGCGGGTGAGCATCGCCGACGTCGTTGGCTCAAGGCATTCCGCACGCGCGCGATTAGTGACCTATTCGCCTGACCGAGACGCCATAGCTTTGTAACAGCTGGATCGTTACGGCTGTGTTGCCGTGTTGGTGGCGGCACGCGTTTGGGAGAAGTTGCTAGTGTCAGCAATCGTGCCGGTGATCCTGTCCGGCGGATCGGGAACGCGTTTGTGGCCGATGTCGCGGCCGGAGCGACCCAAGCAGTTCCTGGCGCTGACCGCGGCCGAGACGATGCTGCAATTGACTGCGGCCCGCGCGCATGGCGACGCGTTTGCCGCGCCGATTGTCGTTGCGAATGCGGCGCATGCCGATCAGGTCGAGAGGCAACTGGCCGAGATCACCGCCTCGCCGCAGGCGATCATCCTGGAGCCCGCCGGCCGCAACACCGCGCCCGCGATCGCGCTGGCCGCGCTTGAAGCTAACGGCAAGGCGCCGCTGCTGGTGATGCCGTCCGACCACGTGATCGCCGATCCGGACGCGTTTCACGCCGCGATCCATGCCGCGCTGCCGCTGGTCGAGGATGGCTGGATGGTCACCTTCGGGATCACGCCAGACGCACCCGAAACGGGCTACGGCTACATCAAGGTGGGTGACGAGGTCGTGGCAGGCGTCCACCGGGTCGCGCGTTTCGTCGAGAAGCCACAGCGTGAGGCGGCAGAAGCGATGATCGCGAGCGGCGACCATGCCTGGAACGGCGGCATCTTCCTGTTCTGCGCCGACGCATACCTCAAGGCACTGGAGCAGTTCCGCCCCGACATCCTCGCAGCAGCCAAGGCGTCGCTTGAGGGAGCCCAGCGCGATGGTGTGCGGGTGCACCCCGACAAGGCGGCGTTCGAGGCCTCGCCATCCGACTCGATCGACTATGCGGTGATGGAGAAGGCCGAGCGCGTCGCGGTGGTACCGGTCGCGATGGGCTGGAGCGATGTCGGCAGCTGGGACGCACTTCATGCCATCGCCGACAACGACGAGCACGGCAATGTCGTGAACGGCGACGCAATCGTGCTCGACAGCCGCAACTGCCTGGTGCGCAGCGATGGCGCCCGGATCGCGATGGTGGGTGTCGAGGACCTGATCGTCGTCGCGAGTGGCAACGACATCCTGATCCTGCCGCGCGGCCGCAGCCAGGACGTCAAGCTGCTGCAGGAAGAGATGAAGCGGAAATAATACGACCCGGCGTGGCTGCGGCTCAGTGCATCAGCCACGCCGAATGCACCGTCAGCCTGTGATTTTTGATGTCTTAACCAATCTACTTCCGCGTTCCTTCTGTGGTTTTGTGATCTTTTGATCTAGGTACTTAGTTTCAGCACCTGGCGGGTTGGGTTGAAGATGAACCGGTCTGGTTCTGACTACCAGATCTTAGGGTCAGAACCCATTGATGTGAGCGTCGCGATCTGATTCAGGCTCCGCGAGGAGGCCGGGGATGAGCGACCTGTTTTGGCTGACGGACGAGCAGATCGAGCGGCTGCGGCCGTTCTTTCCGAAGAGCCATGGCAAGCCGCGTGTGGATGACTGGCGGGTGCTGAGCGGCATCGTCTTCGTCAATCGAAACGGGCTGCGCTGGCGAGATGCGCCCAGCGCCTATGGCCCTCACAAGACCCTGTATAACCGGTGGAAGCGCTGGGGCGAGCGAGGCGTATTCACGCGTATGATGGAGGGGCTGGCGGCGGTCGATGCGGAGCCAAAGACGGTCATGATTGACGCGACCTACCTCAAGGCGCACCGCACGGCATCGAGCCTGCGGGTAAAAAAGGGAACCTCGGCCGCCTGATCGGTCGGACCAAAGGAGGCATGAACACCAAACTTCATGCCTTGGCCGATGCGAACGGTCGCCCGTTGAGCTTCTTCATGACGGCCGGGCAGGTCAGCGATTACACCGGCGCGGCTGCGCTGCTCGACGATATGCCCAAGGCGCAGTGGCTGCTCGGCGACCGGGGCTATGACGCCGACTGGTTCAGGGACGCCCTGCAAGCAAAGGGCATCCAGCCCTGCATCCCGGGTCGGCGATCACGCAACGAGCCGGTCAGATACGATAAGCGCCGCTACCGGCGCCGCAGCCGCATCGAGATCATGTTCGGCCGCCTCAAGGATTGGCGCCGCGTTGCCACCCGCTACGACCGCCCCACCGCCTTCTTCTCCGCCGTCGCCCTCGCTGCCACCGTCATCTTCTGGCTGTGATCAACGAGTCCTGACCCTAGCCTCCTCAGCTCACCAGCGCCATCGCGACCGTGGCCCAAAAAGCTAGGCACCCTGCTGATGCAAAAAACATTCCAACAAAGGCGTATCGCCCCTTCTCTGCGCTCTCCATGGTAAGGAAGTTAACGTCGCTTTGCACGACGGCAAGTCACCAAATAGTATAAAAAGATCATTGCGCGCTGATCTGGTGTCTGTAGGCGTCAGCAAAATCGGCAAGGCGGTGAGGCGATATTCTGCTACGCCGACGCGAGCTGCCTCATCGTGCCTTTTGCTACGGCCCGGCTCGCCGGCCCACGTAATTGGGGGCACAAGATGTGGTGGATTGAACTTGGGGCGATCTTAGTTGGTGCGGTGTTGGCGCTTCAGCCAATCGGCTTTATAGGCACGCTTGCCTTCACGTACGCACGGGAGTGGCGTCCACTTGCGACAACGACGCGTGTGATAGCTGTTAGTCGCAAGCATGCTCGTCGATGCGCCGCACGCCAAAGGCGTGTACAGCAGCACCAACTTGCGCGAGCATGACCGCCGGTGCGTGCTTCTCGTCAATTACGAAAGCAGCTGACATTCAACTGAGTGTCGAAGCCTTTGGACACGGTCTCAACAAAAGGGTGACCGGCGCAGTGAGCGCCATTGATGGCGTATCGATAGCCCGCTTTCGCAACCAGATTTAGTAGATCACCCAGCTGTTGAGGCTGTCCGGGTGAGCTGTGGTATTCGAAGAAGAGGTGATCGACTCGATCTAACTGATCAGCGATGTCAAAAAGAACAGAGTTCTCAGCACCCTCGATGTCTATTTTCAAGAAATCGACCATTCCATCTTGAATGAAGTATCGTAAGCGAAGCGCCGGCACACGAACCTCACGCTGTGATCCCAAGAAATCAATTTGGGTTGATCCTGCGAGTGACCCTTCCATATAGAAAGTAAGGTCGGTGTTCTCCGTCCAAGCGGCAGCTCGTTTTAGGCTTACACCATCCAGATTTCTTACGTTCTCTTCAAGTAGGATAAATATGTCTGGATCAGGCTCAAAGGCTACGATCTTTGCCTGCGGGTACAAATTCTTAAAATACCGCACGCTCAAACCGATGTTTGCGCCGGCATCAATGATATAGGGGGTCTGAGTCTTAGCTTTGAAGCGGTATACTTCGTCGCCAAAAACCTCCCGCACAGAGTGGAAGAATCCGACGTTGTCGGAAAAGGCGATAGGCTGGCCTTGAAGTCTTGTCTGGCCACGAGAAAAGGGTGCTACCTTGGCGGCTGCGCGATAATCCGCGGCAGTCATGAAGCCATGAAGCGGTGAAATCCTGCGTCGAACCGCCGAAACCACGTTCATGAATCGTATCTCCCGCTTATGTAGCCGTTAACCCATTTATGCGCCGATTAGTCAACTATGGAGGTTCATAGCGCGCTCGAAAGTCGGGCGTTCTCTGTCGTTGGAAGTTTCGGGTAGGTTACGTGGACAAAGGTTGACGGATTGATTTGCGGTTGATTCAGGGCTGCCATTTGGAGGCAGCGTTGGTTGATCGGAGCGGATTGAACTGGTTGCTGGATGCGGTGTGGGAGATCGTTGAGGCGCTGTTGTCGACGGAGCGTGGCGGAGGCTGTCGCCCTTTGCAGACAAGCGTCTCTACTTGAGGGCATGATGTGAATCGCCCCGATGGGCGCGCAGTTGCAATGCCTGCTGGCCGAGTACGGCAAGTGGGATCATGTGTTCCGCCGCTACTATGGGTGCTGGACGACTTGCCTCCAAGTGCGCGAGGGCGGGCGCATCGTGTCGGTCGCTGCGATCCTCAGTGGCCTCAAGGGGCGTGAAGCTTGTCATCTTCGATGCGCGCGAAGGATTGGAGACCGCCAATCAGCCGCGTCGTCGGCGCACTTGGCATCGCTTCCGCGTCCTCTTCATGAGGAACGCGCTGCATATGTGCCCAAGGACCAAAGCACCATGGTTGCCGTGGCGATCCGGCAGGTTTTGCTCAGAGGTGGCTAGGTTTGTCTGCATGGATAGCGCCGAGCACGAGGTGCTCGCCTATCTGACCTTCTCCGAGCAGCATCGGACCAAGATGCACTCCACTACCGATTGAACGGTTGAACAAGGAGATGAAGCGCTACGCCGATATGGTGGGCATCTTCCCAACGAGGGCAGCATTACTCACCTCATCGGCGCTGTGATCTTCGAACAGAACGACGAGTAACAGTCCAAGGACCGCTACATGCAGATCGAGGGCATGGCGGCCCTTGCCACACCACAGATTGAGGAGGTAATGCCGCTAAAGATTACATCCAAGGTGGCTTGATCGATGCAGCCCTGGGGCTAAACTCGGGATTATATCAGATTGACGGACGCGACCTGTGGGCACCGTCGTTGATGCTGGATTGATGCGTTTCGCATCCACACGACCGACGACCTTTTCGTCTAAACTGATGGCCATAATTTACTGTGCCGATGCGCTCTACGCGTCAGCCATGATCACCGTGATCTTTGCGAGCGTGTGCTATTTTTGCCACTACCGTTTGCAGTAGCGATCAGCTAGCTGATCCGACTTCATTCGTAAGTGTGTAACATGTTGGATACTACCGTGACGGGGAAGCGGGTGTCGCTGAAACGTCAGATGCGGATGCGGCTCTACGCCGCGATCCTGCTCGTTGATGCAGCGGCGGTGTCACTAGGTTTCTGGCTCACGCCTTATCTTCAGCCGAGCGCTTGGAACGGTGTGCCAACCTTTGGCCTGTTCATCGCCACTATATCGCTGTTTTTGCTGCTTGAAATTCGAAATCTGCGGCCAACGACACTCGATCAATGGTTGCGTGGCACTATCGTGAGCCTAGCGGCATTGCTAGGCGCGCTGTTGCTGGCGGTGTTCGTATCCTTCTGCCTCAACCGTGCCGCCTACGTGCCGCGTTTGCTGGCAGGTGCTTCACTGCTGCTATCGGGAGTAGCGCTAACTATATTTCGCGCCATGCTGGGCAGTGTTGGCGCCCGAATTCTCGATGGTTCGGCGGAATCGCGCTTGGTGGTGTTGGACGGTTTGACAATCGATCTGCCGCTTGATGTGGCGACGCTAGATGCACGCCGGATCGATCCTGGCGCAGGAACGCCGCACCCTTATTTTCTTGATCGGCTGGCACAGGCGCTGAAGGGTGTAGACGAGGCCTTCATCGCCTGCCTTCCCGAGCGACGCGCGTTCTGGGCTGTAACGATGAAGGGCAGCGCGGTGCGTACCGAACTGCTGGTGCCTGAGCTCGATCAGTTCGGCGCGATTGGCAACAAGCACTTCGCTGGGATCGCCACCGTGCTTGTCTCCATCGGCGCGCTGCCGCTCCGCGAGCGAATGATGAAGCGCATACTCGACCTCACGATCGTAGTGCCCGCGATCGTCCTGCTTTCCCCTCTGCTGCTCGCGGTATTTATCGCGGTTAAGCTCGACAGCCCGGGCTCGGCCTTCTTCGTGCAGCCACGGGTCGGTTACGGCAACCGGCTATTCCCAATGTTTAAATTTCGCAGCATGCGTAGCGAGCTGTCAGACACCGCGGGCGCGCAATCGACATCGCGCGACGACAAGCGCGTGACCCGCGTGGGCAAATTAATCCGTGCGACTAGCATCGACGAACTGCCGCAATTGTTCAACATCCTGCGAGGCGACATGAGCTTCGTTGGTCCGCGCCCGCATGCGCTTGGGTCATTGGCAGGCGACCGCTTGTTCTGGGAGGTGGACCCGCGATACCACCATCGTCACGCTTGCAAGCCGGGGCTTACCGGACTCGCTCAGGTTCGGGGTTTTCGGGGTGCGACGCACCGGACCGAGGACCTGACCAATCGGCTCGACGCCGACCTAGAATATATCAACGACTGGAGCGTGCTTCGCGACATTCAGATCCTGATCGCGACGTTCAAGGTGCTGGTCCACCGCAACGCCTTCTGATCGGCGCGGCGGTGGAAGCGATCTTCAAGCAGGGATTGTAAGCACCGATCCCGCATCAACGCGGACGCCCGCGCCAGTGATGAAGCTGGCGCGCTCGGAGCAGAGGAAGGCGGCGACCGAGGCGACTTCCTCGGGGCGACCGCGGCGACCGAGCACCATGCCGGGTCGTTCTTCCTTCAGGAAGCTGTCGATCGCCTCGTCGAAGCTGGTGCCTTTTTCCTCGGCGCGCTTTTCCATCATCTTGTCGGTCATCGGCGTTGCGATGAAGGCGGGCGACACGGTGTTGACCAAAACGTTGTCGCAACCGTACGCCTTCGACAAACCCTTCGCCAGGCTCAGAATTCCGGCCTTGGACGCACAATAGGCGAGCTCGTCGACGTAGGGTTGCACCGCGTCTTCGGACGCGAACAGCACGATCCGGCCCCAGCCCTTCGAGCGCATGGCCGGGATCGCCTCGCGGCACATGCGGACCGCGCCCATCAGGTTGATGTCGAGCGTTTCCTGCCAACCCGCGTCGTCTACCTCGAGGAAATCGCCCGTCGCGCCGGTCACGCCCGCCGCGTTGACGTAGATGTCGGGGTCGCCGAGCTTCTCGCGGACTTCTTGCCAGAGCTTCTTCACCTCATCAGGCTTTTGCACGTCGGCCGCGACCGCGATCACCTCGCCGAGCGTTGAAAGCTCTTTCACCGCCTCGCCGATCGTGTTGTCGCCCTTGTCGGTGATCGCGACGCGGCATCCCGCCTCGAGCAGCAGCCGCGCGGTTTCCTTGCCCATGCCTGAATCGGCGCCGCTGACCAGTGCGACGCGGCCCTTGATACCTAGATCCATCAACGCTCTCCTTCTTGTTTGATGTGGCGGACGTGCGCCGCGATTAGCGCGGCGAGCGCCTCGGGCTTCTCGTAGGGGATGAGATGCGCGGCCTCCGCGATCACCTCGACCCGCGGATGAGTGTAGTGCGGCGCGTTCAGCCGGCGCTGCGCGTCCTCACCAAGGTCGCCGTCCTCCGCGCCCGCAACGATTAGTGCGGGTAGGTTGATCACCCCTGCCTTTGCGTCCCAGTCCTCGCGCGCGCCCTCCTTCAGCCAGCCACGCCACGCGGCGGGCGAACTGCCGCGCACATCCGCGATCGCCTTCTCAGCTAAATTGTGCGGCAGCGGGCCAGCGGTGTTGGCGGCGACGAACTTCTCGGCCTGCGCCTGGGTGGCGGGACCATTGGCGAACCAGTCGAGCATCTCGGCGCGGCGCGCCTCATCCATCGGCTCGGGCGCGGGCGGCGAGGCGGCGACGAGTACGACCCCAGCGAGCCCGGCGGGGCGGCGGGCGGCGGTGAGCGTCGCGATCTTACCGCCCATGCTGTGGCCGACGACGATCCAGCGCGCGCTGTCATAGCGCGCGACCTCACCCGCGAACCAGTGGAGCGTGTCCACGACGCTCCAGTGCCCCATCGCGGCATTGTCGCCGAACCCCGGCAGGTCGAGCGCGACGTTATCGTGGCCGGGCAATGCCTCGATCACCCGGTCCCACGACCGCGCGCTCGCGCCCAGCGCGTGGAGGAAGAACAATCGCGTCATGCAAATCCGGGTCAGTGAAGCTGATGCACGTTAAAGACCGGCGCGTGCGAAGCGTTCCCCCGCTGCATCGGACGCGCGCGAAAAGCCGGCCGCAACCATGCACTTGGCCGAAATTACGCGAGCCAGGGAACAATCCCAACTTATGTTGGTTGGTGCGGCCAAGGGCCGGCACTTCGGGGTTTGCCTCCACGCATGTACCCCAGGGACATTGATGGCCGACGAGACGAGTGAAACCCCGCCCGGCGGCCCGCCCCCGCATCTGGCCGGCATGGCGAACCACGACATGGGGGATGATCACAACACTATCTTCTTCGCGGCGGTGAAGACCACGCGAATGCCGATGATCGTCACCGACCCGAACAAGCACGACAATCCGATCGTCTTCGCCAACCCTGCGTTCATGAACATGACCGGCTATGCGTGGGACGAGCTGGTCGGGCACAATTGCCGCCTGCTACAAGGCCCCGATACCGATCGTGACACCGTCGCGGAGGTACGCCGCGCGATCGAGCAGCGCCGCGAAACCTCGGTCGAGATCCTGAACTACAAGAAGAACGGTGCCTCGTTCTGGAACGCGCTGTTCATCTCGCCGGTGTTCGATGCCGACGGCAAGCTGATCTACTTCTTCGCCTCGCAGCTCGACGTGACGCGCCGGCGCGATGCCGAGGAAGGGCTGCGTCAGGCGCAGAAGATGGAGGCGGTTGGGCAGCTGACCGGCGGGGTGGCACACGATTTCAACAACCTGCTGACCGTGATCCAGGGCTTCGGCGACATCGTGCTCAACAATCTGGAGAAACCGGGCGAGTTCGACCGTGCCAAGGCCGCGCGCTCGATCCGCGCGGTCATGCAGGCGGCCGAGCGCGGCGCGACGCTGACGCAGCAATTGCTCGCCTTCTCGCGCAAGCAGAAGCTGCAGGGACGCGTCGTCAATCTGGTCGACCTGATCGACCAGTTGCAGCCGCTGATCGAGCGGACCGCGGGCGGCGCGATCAACATCAAGATCGAACACGCCGAGAAGACGTGCAATGCGCGGATCGATCCGACGCAGGCCGAGCTCGCGATCATCAACGTGCTGCTCAACGCGCGCGATGCGATGCCGAACGGGGGCACGATCACGATCCAGGCCTCCAACCGCACGCTCGAGGCAGGTGACAAGGGCTTCGGCGAGCTCGAACCCGGCGACTACGTCATGCTGACGATCGCCGACCAGGGTACGGGCATGTCGCCTGAAATCCTCGCGCGCGTGACCGAGCCGTTCTTCACCACCAAGGACCAGGGCAAGGGCACCGGGCTGGGGCTCTCGATGGTCTACGGCTTCATGAAACAGTCGGGCGGGTCGCTCCGGCTCTACTCGGAGGAAGGCCACGGCACGACCGTGCGCATGCTGTTCCCGTGCGAGGCTGCCAAGGTCGAGCCCGAGGGTGCGCAGCCGCAGCGATCGATGGCGGACAAGCACGGCAACGAGACGGTGCTGGTGGTCGAGGATCAGGTCGACGTCGGCGACTATGCAGAGGCGGTGCTGACCGAGTTCGGCTATACCGTGCTGCGTGCGGAAAATGCCGACCAAGCGCTGGCGGTACTGGATGGCGCGGGCGTGAAGATCGACCTGCTGTTCAGCGACCTGATCATGCCGGGGGGCATGAACGGCGTGATGCTGGCGCGCGAGGTCAAGCGACGCCGTCCGCGGATCAACGTGCTGCTGACCACCGGCTACGCCGAATCCTCGATCGAGCGCGTCGAGGCGCGCGGCGCGGAATTCGAACTGATCCAAAAACCGTACAAGCGCACCGAACTCGCGACCAAGGTGCGCCGCGTCATCGACGGTCCGACCGGGGTCGGCACGCACGGGGCATAAGCAGAACCGATACCAAGAAGGGGAGTGCAGATGGAAAGCTACTACCGCGAACAGGCCGCATCCTGCGCCCGCGATGCCGACGCCGCGACGCTCCACCACGTCCGCGAACGCTGCCGTCGCTCGGAAAGCGCGTGGCTCCAGATGGCCGACCGCGCCGCCCGCACCGCGAAATTCAAGGCGGCGAACGAGGGGTGATCTACCCCGGCGCGTGACGCGCCCGATCGAGCCGGGCTCAGTCGTACCACCGATAAGGACGACCGCGCCCGCGTTCGCGCGCGCGTTGATGCGGCAGCCGGGTCTCAAACCGTTTCATCTGCGTGAGGTAGTCGGGATCGAACCGGCTCGCGCGCCGCAACCAGTATCGATAGCCGGCGCGATCGCCGCGGTTGAAGGCGTCCATTGCGAGATGCTGCGCAGCATATTCATACCCGCCCCTGTCCGCGCGGCGGTACAGCCCTGCCCTGCTAAACCGGTCGGCCATCCGCCCAGGACGATCAAACGTATCGGCGAGCGTCACCATCGCCGAACAATCCCCGCCAAGCGCCAAGTGCCAAGTGCCAAGTGCCACAGGATCGGTGTCCAAAACCGCAGCCGTGCGCATCCCTGATCGCCCAATAGCGGGCCCATAATCGATCACGCTTCTCGCAGCTGTTGCGCCGAGCCATCCATCATCTCCTTGCTGCGCGCCGTATCACAGGCTGGCCACGTCGATGATCGCACCACAGCCGAGCGCTGGCTGAGCAGGTTTCCACTGCCGCGCGTGCCCCTCTGGGCGTGCACAGCTCAGTCATAACGCCGCCTTTGCTCCACCGCTTACAAACGCAAACAAGAATGTCGTTCTATATCAGTGCTTTACCGTTGCGCCAGAACCACTTACCAAGACAGTGGTTATCACGCTTTATTATTATGTTATCGCTGTAGATAATACGACAATGATTGTTGCTTATTTTGTGTCATAGATGACACATTAGTTTACAAAGACGTATTCCCACTCACATGATCGTTGCGCCGCTACTACCGCTGCAACATCATCCTCTCGGGCCGAAACGGTCGCAACATGCCGTCACCGGGGGGTGACGAGAGGGGAACAATAAGTGGCATCACCGATCCGTCGTTATCTGCTCGCGTCCACGTTGCTGATGGGCGCGTTCGCCGCGGCGCCCGGCGCTACGGCGCAGGTGACCCAGCCGGCCGAAGCCGCGCCTGACGTCAAGGACGAAGCGGCCGAGGTGCCCGCGACCGACATCGTCGTCACAGGCTCGCGCATCGCACGCCCCGACCTCACCACCGCCAGCCCAGTCAACATCGTCAGCGGCGCGGAGATCGCGTTCCGCCAGCCCGCGACCGCCGACGACCTGCTGCGCAGCCTGCCCGCAGTGCGCCCGAACCTGGGGCGCGCGGTCAACAACGGCTCCGACGGATCGGCCTCGATCGATCTTCGCGGCATCGGCACCAACCGCACGCTCGTACTGCTCGACGGTCGCCGCATCGTGCCGTTCGGGCTCGACAACATCGTCGACACCAATGTCATCCCGGTCGCGCTGCTCGAGCGTGTCGACGTGGTGACGGGCGGTGCCTCGACCGTCTACGGCGCCGACGCGGTCGCCGGCGTCGTCAACTTCGTCACCAAGCGCAACTTCACCGGCATCGATGCGCGCGCGCAATATGGCATTTCGGACCGCGGCGACGCGCGCCAGTTCAAGGCCGATCTGCTGATCGGCTCGAACCTCGCCGACGATCGCGGCAACGTCGTGCTGGGTCTTGGCTATACCAAGGCAGCCGAGCTGCTGACCACCAACCGCGCCGCGGGCGCATTCCCGATCAGCTCGGTCACGGGTCTGTTCAGCGGGTCGACCGCGTCGGTGCCGACGATCTTCACCTCGCCCAACGCCAACGCCTTCTTCGGCACGACCGCGGGCGCGCAGGGTGTGATCGGCGGTGTCATCAATCCCGTCACAGGCGCGCTCGACCGCGCAACCGCGGGCAACACCTATAACTCGAACCTCGGCACCTATTACCAGACGCCGATCGACCGCTACAACGTGTTCGCACAAGGCCGCTACGAGATCACCTCAGGGATCGAGGCGTATGCGTCCGCCATGTACACGCGCAGCGAGGTGCGGTTGCAGCTCGCCCCCTCGGCGACGTTCACCAACACCTATCAGCTGTCGCTCAACAACGCCTATCTGCCCGCGGCCGCGCGCAACCAGCTGTGCGCCGCACGCGGCATCACCGCGGCTGCCTGCGCCACCGCGGCCGCGGTGCGCGGTGGCCCTGGCACGCCCGGCTATCTCGAGATCCCGGTGATCGCGCAGCGCCGCTTCACCGAATACGGCCCACGCGGCAATCCGATTGAATCGCAGCAGTTCCAGGTCCAGGCCGGCCTGCGCGGTGAGATCGTCAGCGGGCTGAAGTACGACTTCTCGGCGCAGTACGGCGAGACGACGCAGAACCAGGACCGCGAGAACTGGGGCTCGTTCACCCGCGTCCAGCAGGCGCTGCGGTCGTACAACAATGCGGCCGGCGCGCCGGTCTGCACCGACACGTCGAACGGCTGCGTTCCCCTGAACCTGTTCGGCGCCGAAGGCTCGATCACGCCCGCGATGATCGGCTTCTTCGACCTCGACGCGCGCATCCGCCGCAAGACGCGGCTGACCGTCGTCAACGGCAACATCACCGGTGATTTCGGCAGCTTCGCCTCGCCCTTCGCCTCCGCGCCGATCGGGTTCAACATCGGTGGCGAGTATCGCAAGATCGAGGCCGCCTCGTTCCCCGACTTCCCGTCGCAGATCCAGGGCGAGGTGCTCGGCACCGGCGCGCGGACCCCGCCCGATCGCGGCCAGTACGACGTGAAGGAAGCGTTCGGCGAAATCATCGTACCGCTGATCGCCGACGTGCCGTTCCTCTACCGCGTCACCGCGGAAGGCGGCATCCGTTACTCCGACTACTCGACCACCGGCGGTTCGACGACGTGGAAGGCGGGCGGCAGCATCGAGCCGGTGCGCGGCTTCAAGTTCCGCGGCATGTACCAGAAGGCGGTCCGCTCGCCCAACATCTCCGAGCTGTTCCAGAGCCAGGTGCAGGGTCTGGGCAATCTGACCACCGACCCGTGCCAGCTGGCGCTGCCCAACGGCAACGCCGGGCTGACCGCGTTGTGCGTCGCGACCGGCGCACCCGCGAGCACGATCGGCAGCATCTCGCCGCCCTCGTCGACGCAGATCAACGTGACCACCTCGGGCAATCCGAACCTGGATGTCGAGCGCGCCAGCACCTACACCTTGGGCGCGGTGATCGCGCGCGAGGACGTGCTGCCGGGCTTCTCGCTGACGGTCGATTACTTCAACATCAAGGTGACCGACGCGATCACCACGCCGGCGCAGGGTGACATCCTAAACGGCTGCTACTCGGCCGCGCTCAACCCGACGTTCGCGTACAACGGCTTCTGCCAGCTCATTCAGCGCAACCCGCTGAACGGCACGCTGAACGGCGCGGGCGAAACGCCGGGCGTGATCCTGGGCGGCTCGAACCTGGGCGTGATCCACACCGCGGGCATCGACATCGGCGTGGCGCAGCGCATTCCGCTCGAGGACTTCGGCCTCAACAACGCGGGTGCGCTGAGCGTCGGGTTCAACGCGACCTGGCTCGACTATTACCACTTCCAGGCGACGCCGAACTCGATCAACCGCGACTGCACGGGCTATTACAGCACCAACTGCACCAACCCGCGACCCGAGTGGAAGTGGAACGCGCGCGCGACCTACTCGCTCGGCGGATTCGACGCCTCGATCCTGTGGCGCCACATCAACCGCGTCGACCTGGAGCCGTACCGCGCGACCGCGACCACCCCGCTGACGACCGCGCAGCCAGGCGGTCCGAACCCGGCGCTGTCGGGCAGCTCGACCGTGGTCATCAACGGCGTCACCTACACCGGCGTGCCGACCGCGGGCATCCAGCCGGCCTACCGCTCGATCGACGCGTACGATTACTTCGATTTGGCGCTGCGCTTCCAGATCAACGACCAGCTCGACCTGTCGCTGACGGTCGACAATCTGTTCGACAAGAAGCCGCCGATCGTCGGCTCGGGCGTGGGCGGCACCGCGTTCAACAGCGGCAACACCTTCCCGACCACCTATGACGTGATCGGCCGCTACTTCACCTTCGGCGCGCGCGTGCACTTCTAGGCGCCGGCGACATACCTGCGGGCGACCGAGACCCCGCCCGCAGTGTCCGCTCAGCCGCGTGAAGGGCCCCCACCCTTCGCGCGGCCTTTTTGGCTATCCCAGCCTGTATTCCGATATTTGGATGGCTCTCCAGCGGTGATGAGCCAGATCGAACAGATGACGGCTTGCGACGGTTCTCTCGGGTACGCGGCCCAATCTGCTAGGAACGACTGACGCGTCGAGCGACAGCCCGCGTCATCGACCGTACCTTGTCGCGTAGTTTGACTGATCTCGACGCACCGGAAATCCAACCCCGGCTTTTCGCCTCGGCATCCAGTGCATCGGCTGCCGGGTCACCGGACGACAGGTCGCTTTGGATCCATTCGGCAAGCAGCTTCTCATCGGACCACTCACCGATTGTTTCTGGTAAAGGATGAGGATCGGACATCGGATCAGCATAATGGCGCAACCCAAGTTTACAAAGCAGCGCCTTCACATCCTGATCGAGATTGGACTCAAGGCCATGCATTTTTGCAGACTGGTACATTCGCGCTGGTCTCCTGCACACGCTGCGACCTTGCCCCGCTCGATTAACCACCAAGCGTTACAAACCGGTTAGTTCCTGGCACGCCAACTCACAGCGATCTGACGGGTACCGTGAGATCGCATGCAGAGGATTGGAACAAGGCAGGACGGTGCCAAGACCATGCGTGTTATTGATAGTCACTTGCATTAGCTGTCTAACCTCGCCAAGAGGCCGCCATAAGGTTCTTGGAGGAACACCATGTCTGCCCTGCTCGCTACCCTGATGGCGGCTGCCGATCCCAGCGCGATCGCCGTCGCGTCCCCCGAAGCGGCGCCTGCCGACACGAGCGCGACCGCACCGCAGGCCGGAGAGGACATCGTCGTCACCGGCGCGCGTACCGAGGGCAGTCAGGATTACACCATCCCCGGGCAGACCACCGCGACGCGGATGAACCTGTCGCTGCGCGACACGCCGCAGTCGGTCAGCGTCGTGACACGCGCGCAGATCGAGGATTTCCAGCTCAACGACGTCAATACGCTGCTCGGCACCGTGCCCGGCATCAACGTGCAGGCGGGCGAGACCGACCGCGTCTATTTCTCGGCGCGCGGGTTCGACATCCAGACCTTCCAGATCGACGGTATCGGGGTGCCGTTCGCCTTCGGCATCCAGACCGGATCGATCGACACCGCCTTCTACGATCATATCGAGGTGGTGCGCGGCGCGCCGGGGCTGCTGTCCTCCACCGGCAACCCCTCGGCCGTCGTCAACTTCATCCGCAAGCGCCCGACCAGGGACCTGCAGGTGCGCGCCTCCGCGCAATACGGCTCGTTCGACCAGTATCGCGGCGAGGCGGACCTGAGCGTGCCGATCACCAAGGACGGCAGCATCCGCGCACGCGCGGTCGGGGCGTATCAGGACGGCGACAGCTACCTCGACCGTTATGGTCTTCGCCGCTGGGTCGGTTACGGGATCGTCGAGGCCGATCTCGGCACCAATACGACGGTGAGCGGCGGGTACGGTCACCAGGATCACAAGAGCCGCGGCGCCATGTGGGGCGCGATCCCGCTGACCTACACCGACGGTACGCCGCTGAACTTCGACCGCTCGTCGAACGTCGCGCCCGATTGGTCGAGCTGGAACGTGATCGACCGGCAGATCTTCGGCGACATCACGCACCGTTTCGGCAACGGCTGGATCGCGCGCGCCTCGGCGATCCGCCGCGCGACCGATGAGAACAACACGCTCTTCTACGTCTACGGCAACCCGGTGCGCGGCGCCCCGAACGGGATTGGCACCGACGCCGATGGAAATCCGGCCGGGATCGCGAGCTACCCGGGCAAGTTCCGCGCGACCACGCGCAACCTGACGATGGAAGCGTACATCACCGGCCCTGTCACGCTTCTGGGTCGCGAGCACGAGATCAATATCGGCGTGAACCGCAGCGCGCAGGAGTACGTCCAACTCTCCAGCTACGACAACAGCACGATCGGCAACATCCTCCCCTACCCCGGGCTGTTTGATGGCAATTTCCCGCTGCCCAATTTCCCGACGACCTTCTCGACCGATCCGGCATCGAGCCAAAACACGCACACGCGGCGCGAGACGGTCTACGGCCTCGTCCGGCTCAACCCCGGCGACGGCGTCAAGGTGATGTTCGGGGGCAACGTGACGCATGCCAAGAGCACCGGCTTCTCCTACGGCGCGAACACCGACTTCGACGCGACGCGCTTCCTGCCCTTTGCCGGGGCGACTGTAGACCTGTCACGAAACATCAGCATCTACGGAAGCTGGGCAACAATCTTCAATCCGCAGAACCAGCTGCTCGACATCAACGACCGCATTATCGACCCGATCGAGGGCGAGAACCTCGAGGTCGGGCTGAAGGGCGAGTGGTTCGACGGACGACTCAACGCGACGCTGGCGGCATTCCAGACGCGGCAGGACAACACCGCCGAGGCCGCGGGGATCAAGACCGTCGATGGCGTCACACGCACCTATTACCAAGGCATCGATGCGCGCTCGCAGGGGCTCGAACTCGACGTCGGCGGGCAACTCGCCCCCGGCCTGCAGGTGACGGGCGGCTATACGGTGATGCGGATTGAGGACCCCGGGGGGCGCCCCGTTCGCCGCTATGTAGCGCGCAATACAGGACGGCTAAACGTCAGCTACACGCTCCCGATGCTGCCTGCGCTGAAACTCGGCGCGGCCGCGCAATACCAGAGCCGCATCATCTCACCGACCGGGCTCGGCCGCCAGGGCAATTACGCGCTGCTCGACCTGCTGGCGGCGTACAGCATCACCCCCAATGTCTCCGCCGCGGTCAATCTGCGCAACGTGACCAACACAAAGTACCTGACCGCAACCAATTTCGACGGCGGATATTATGGTGCGCCCCGGACAGTGATGGGGACGATCAGCGTCCGGTATTGATGCGGCAGGGCTGGACCGTGCGGTGGTAATGATCCAGCATACCGCGTGATCGTCGAAGGCTTGAAGGCTTCGTCGACACCGGGAGTATTACACAATGGCCAGGTACCGCTTGCTTACCGCATTCGTCCTTGCCGTCTCCTCATCCGCCGCAGTGGCGCAGTTCGAACTGCCCGACCCCAAGGTGTACGCCCGCGCGGAAGACCGCGCACGTGCCCGGTTGCGTGGGGTGCCGTGCACCGAAGCCGATGTCGGACGCGGCTGCTATCGGATGGGCAGCGCCTCGTACGCGAGTCCCCCTGCTTGACGTACCGCGATGGCGTTATCTATGGACTAGCGACAGCCAAGTGCGTCAAGATGACCCGCCCGCAACGCTTCCGCGGCATATGGGTCGACCACTTCGAGGGGAGGCGTTCATTCCTGCCGGCAGCACACCGCCCCAATGGCCTGACGGCAAACTGCCCCCGGCCGAGTGGCGTGCGCAGTACGAGCGTTCCCGCGCCGCTACGATCTAGCTCGACGTGGATCCCGAAAAGGTACCATCGAACTGGCATCGCGTCAGCAACGGGCAGTGATCGACTTCATCGGCCGCAAGACCCGCTATCCGGGCCATTATGGTCACATGGGAATGGCGGGACACGAGATCGTCGTCGATCGCATCATCTCGCTTCAAAAGTGCCCCGGCGCGGCGGGTTGCGATTGAACATCGCTGATCAACCAATTTGACCCCGCGCGCGGTTCCGCTACAGGTCGAGACGCGTCGGGGAGTGGCGCAGGCTGGTAGCGCACCTGGTTTGGGACCAGGGGGTCGCAGGTTCGAATCCTGTCTCCCCGACCATCTGAACATCATTAAGATTTTCATGCCCGCCCCGGCCGCGCGCCACCTCGACCGACGTACAAGCGGGCACCGCGCTCTAGAAGGCAGTCACCCCGGCCGCGCGGAAGTATACGGACGTGATCTACGAGGTCTCACCCCCAGGCCGGCTACCGCGAGTGGAGTGACGCCTTCATTGGACAATGGGGCCTCGTGGAGGGTGCGATCACGGCAAGCCGACGGTCAACATCGTCTTTCCTGTTCCTTTCAGGGTCGAGCGCTTCGGCGTTCGCGACGCCGTGCAGTCCATCCCGGGCAGCCACGTCGTGCGAGAGGTCAGCGTCGTGCTGACCGGCGCGGCCGACAGCTACGCCAAGCCGGTCGTTGCCGCGCCGCTTTGCAAGATCCTCGATGATCGTGCCGGCATGCTCGGTAGCGGTCCAGCGCTATCCATCAGCCCGGCCTAGTACTATCGCCGTTGCGCGCAGGTTGCCAGCAACGCCGGTGGCATCAACATGTCCGGATCCGACGCGCTGATCGGCTAACCCGCATCACCGTCCCGCTCGCATTCACGCTGCTCCGTGTGGTCGCCGATTGCATGCCCGAGGTCGACTTCCTCCAGGTTCTTCGCGGCCTCACCGTATTGGGCGACACGATCGACTATCAGGCGATGTAGCATGAAGGAGCGGGCGAGCAGCCGGGGCTGCTCGCTGGCTAAGTTAGACTGCGACGCCTTCTCAATGCCCCTGAGGTGACGCCGTGCGGTAGATATCGCTACATCCGATGCCGGATTGGTTAACGCCGGTGTCGATGCGTAACGATTGCCGCCGCAGTGATCGCTGCCACCGAACTGATAAGCATGAAAATGGCTGGCATGTGAGTTCCTTGATCAGCCCTGGCGGGGCGGATGATGCTTCTTGCCTCGCATGCGCGCTCTATGCTGCGCCGCATTCCGCCGCCATCGGACCAGCAAGTAGCCGGCAACGACGATCATTAGCGCAAGTATTGCATAGCCGACTACGTGACGTTCACTCAAAGCTAACCTCCCTCATGATCATTGGTTGTGGATCGCCTAAGCCGCCAGCAACGTTAGAAGACCCTCTTCACAGGTATACCCCCTCGCACTCTTGGAAAGTCTGCGCCTTTTTTTCGGACGATGAGCACCACTGCCGATATGTTGCATTTTCTCGGTAATCTCGCGCACGAGGCGTGGTCGAGCCAATCGTTTTCCAAGGTTGATAACGGCGCATGACCCAGCGACGATCCGGTTGAACACACGCAGGCCGCGCTGCTGCTTTCTGGTTCCATCGTCGAAATTGAGGCAACCGACATCCCTGCGCAATCACGTTCACCCCGCAGTTTAGCAGCAATTGCGTGTCGGGGAGGCCGTAGTGAAGCTCGCGCGGATCGCGCGCAGTGACGCTACTTGCCTGCGCTACATCTCCTCGAGGTTCTTCGCCGCGCTCCAGGCAGGGGTTAGCTGGGTCATCATATTGCGTATATGCGTATCGGTTGATGTGATGAATCTATACCGCGATGATATGGGCACGGTTGCTGCTCAGTTTTCATGCCGTGTTGCGCAGCCCATTGTGGCGCGAGTGGAAGCCGGCGACATTGGGCTGCGCGCGTTCGAGATCTTGCAGTCGGTCTCGCGCTGCCGAGATGGTCAGGGAAAGGTGAAAAGCTGGTAGAGTGACAGCGCCTCGGAGGCGAGCATAATGCGTTCGCCGCCTTTGGAAAGGATCAGGTGATCTTCTCGCCGATCCGCCAGCTTTGAAGATTCAGTCTTCTTTTTTACAAAACTATGGCATTTAGGTCATATCTATTGACATTCTCTTCAGTCCTGCGCAGCTGTCTGGTCATTATCCGTAAGATTGAAGACCCCGGGGGGGGGGCACCATGTCTGAACTTTCAGCATTTTTAAAGGAATTGCACGAGCACGTTGCTCCCGAAAACTCCGAGCAACGTCTACAGATAGGTGCCTCGACCAGTAAGCGTATCTATGGACTAGATGCTACCCGGGCCATCCTCCTGCTAGGAGGACCGCTTGTTCATTCGGTTTTTAGTTCGTATTCTACCCCTTTGTTGCAGTTAGCTGTTCAGACCAGTCATTTATTTAGAATGTCAGCATTTTTTATGATTGCTGCATATCTCGCTGCATTAAACACAAAGTCGTCTCAACCAAGATGGTTAATTGGGCGAATGCAGCAGCTACTTATTTCATTGGCCACGATGTGTGTTATAATGGAATTAGTTGGTCAGTGGGCAAAAGTTTACCATCCCAGTCTTAGCCTTACTCCGCCCCTTATACCGCTTCACCTTTGGTTTTTAGTTGCTTTAGCTGCAGTTTCACCAATTACTGGTATGCTTGACCGCAGCCTTCGTGCGCAGGGGTTTGTGACTTTTGTTGGGTGTAGACCTGTAGTTCTGCTGGGTTTGGCCCTGTGCACTTCATTACTATTTACCGTACTGGCGCGTAGCTTGCGAGACACAAGCTTTTCGTCTCTGACGTTCGTCAATTTGTGGCTGCCTGTGTTATTGGTTGATGCTCCCAAGCACGCGGTCTTTTACTTGCTAGGATACACAGTTGCAAGAAGTGCCTACTTTCGGCGATTTGTCTTCGACCCAAAGTTTGTCGCGACTGGGATAGCTTCTCTTGCTGCAAGTCTTTTAATTTATAGTCTTTCTGGAGGAGATAGCTTTCTCAACAGTGCTGCATCCCCTCTTAAAGTGGTAGTACTTATTATATTTGAGTGCACAAAGATACTTATGGGATTAACAATTCTCTCGTTGGCCTTGCGGTGTAGTCGCGCACCCACTTTACTGCTGTGGCTAAGCAAAGCTTCTTATACAATCTACCTGCTTCATTTTCCTTTTATTATTCTAATATCTTACAGCATTATTAATATATATCCAAGTATTAATTCATATATCTTATTCTTCACATGTTTTGCATTGTCTCTTGGCTTAAGTTGCGGCGCTTACGCTCTTATGTCTCACTCGCAAATCGCTATGTTCTTGTTTAACGGGAAGCAGATTCGCTTAGGTAAGGCAACAAAACTGCCATTTGTTGGCAAGCTTTTAAAAAGCCGCGATCTAACTACCGCTTGATTGGACTGGACCGGCAAGAATCGATTGGGTAATCTCAAGGTGTCTCAAAAAAGGCACGGTGCTGGTGTCGAACGAATATAATCGGCGGAAGTTTTTCGGTGGTGCGGTTTGCTACTCTGGCCTGGCTTTACTGTTGCCCGGCTGTGGCGGAAGCGACTCTGGTCCGATTACGGTTTCTCCAGTGCCACCCACCGGCAGCGCTCCGACACCAGCGCCGAGCCCAACTCCGGCCCCCAGTCCGCCGCCAGTAACAATTGCGTTTGCGGGATCCAGCAGCCCTGAGCAGTACCTCAGTCTCTACAACGGACCTGCCACTAATCCGCAGATTACTGCATCCTCAGACGGAGAAGTGTTTACACCTCTGGCTTTAGGTGCGTTTGGAAAAACGGCTGGAAATTTGATTAACAGCAATTCAGGCCGGCCCGTTCGATTTATCCGTGGCGGTATAGGTGCGACAACGCTTGCGCAATGGTCTAGTTCAAACTCACCGCAGCGTGCTGCGTTAGTGGCTGCGATCAAAAAAGCTGGTGGCGCAGATGCTATTCTCGTCCAAGTGGGTCGGAATGACGCAGCAAATCTTATCGTTTCTACTATCGAAGGTCAGGCAACCGCTTTGAGGTTTCTGATTTCAGCGCTTCGAACAGAAGCGGCTGTACCAAGTGCCATGGTTTTTATAGGATCCAGTCAAGACCTTATTGGTGGGACAACCGAACAACACTTGCAGTTGGCACGTCAGCGCTTGGCTGAAGTCTCGGTAGTAGCATCTGTACCCAATGTACGCTATGGCTTCTCGACGTACGACCTTCCAACAAGTGATAATATTCACCAGACAGAAAGTTCTCAGATTATTTCTGGCACGCGGTTCGGGGCTCAGGTTCTTGCGTGGCTAAAGAACCAACCTGAACAACGTGGACCGATCATCTCTCGCATAACTCTTGTTGATCAAAATCGAAGTGATATCGAGTTGCAGCTTAGCGTCGGAACGGATATCACACCAGGAAGTGGTATTGATGGCTTTCAGATAGTGGCTACAGATAATTTAGCAGAGCTAAACATTGTTTCTGCAGAGCGGCTCGGGCCGACAACGGTTCGCCTGACTCATGAGGCGCGTGGTAACCGGCAGGTTCGATTTGGGTATGCGTTAGACCATGACGTGAGTGACACCAATTGCTTACGAAGTAACTCGATCAATCAACTACCCGCCGAACCCTATGTCTCCAATCCGCTGTAAGTTGGTCGATTGAGTCTCTGCCTGCGGTCAAACTTAGAATCCTGGCACCTTATCCCACGGCATGCCACGGCATCACGCGATACATGGCCGACACAGGGGCGTTCGGCACCGCGGAGATCGTGTTGGGATTGTCCTGCCGTAGCAGCCACCCGCCCGCTGGCGTCGCATCAGTTGCTTGATCAGTTCGTGCATAACCTCTTTGCCGTCGAAGTGGGCCGCGCAGCTGGACCACCACACCACGGCTCAATCCCGGCGATCGGCGCGCAAGGACCATCAATCGGCGCCCGGAGCCGTACCGCGGCGTCATCAAGTGGCCTGGCACTTCAATCACCTACAGATCCGAGTACCTAGGCACCTAAATCGGCTTCGCGATGCGCGCTTCGGTCTGCTTCATGGCGGCAATACTCCTGTCTAGTCGCCGAAACTGAGGTCGGCAGCAAGCGCGCGACCGTAGATTTGTAAATGTCTCGGCAGGCGACGGAAGATTTCCAGCTTTCATGTCCTCCCGCCTTCATCCTTATCAAGTAAGTCTAACCCGGACCTTCAACGCCTGTGGCCAAGGAGCTAGAGGCACATCTAGAAACAGGCTGCGTTTGCTCCAAACCAGGGGAAAACAAGCGCGTCGATGGCGGGAATTACGTGCCCCCGCTTTTCATCCAAGGCAATCAGAGATTGACTGATGTTGTCGCGCATCAGCGCAGGAGGGCAATGGGCGTTTTTAACCCCGCCCGTTGCTTCTTGAGTTCGATGGCGAATGCCGCCGGATGGCGTACTCGAGGAAGAAGTGCGGGCTCGGTAATGAATTTGTCGAACCAGCGGGAGGGTCGAGCGGGCCTGACCGGTCGTGAAGAACCGCGTCTTGTTAGGCGGCTCGTCGCGCATACGACCATGAAGCTCTCTACGAACCCGTTTCGCGTCGGCTAGCCCGGCACGAGCTATACTGTATGCTCATGCGGTCCGCTTCGACGACAGCACACGCCCGCCGCCCGCTTATCCTTAACGTCGCCTGGAGATGCGCGACTGCTTACCGCTTGGCGGCGAGTGCTACGACTTTTTTGACAGCAGACCTTCCAGACCCGCGTGGTCGAGCATCGTATCCACGAGCAGCCGCTTGGGCTGGGCGCTCTCCTCAGTCGAGCGCCCGGAGCCACTTACGTCGAATACCTCCAAGCCGCCGAACTTGGCCTCCTCGGCATAGTAGGTCGCACTCAACATCCCGTGCTTGCGGCACAGCTCCGTCACCACCACACCCGCCCCGGCCTCCTTTAGAAGGCCGATGATCTGCTCTTCCGTAAACTACTTCCGCTTCATCCGGCTGCCCCTTCGTGGGATCAGTCTCGAGGTCAGGTGGATGAAGAAACGGAGAATCACATTAAACCTTCCTGCATGCTCTGTCGTATCTTATGAGGGCATTCGGATCCCAAGCGTCGATAATAATCTCGTCGCTGCGAACAGGCAGATAATTACCCAAGCAGTGCCGTCGCGAATTTACGTACGGCAGGTCCGATGTCGTCGCGCGCCAACGCCAGTGCGAGGTTCGCCTGGATAAATCCCTCCTTGCCCCCGCAATCGTAGCGCTCGCCGTCGAAGGTGAATCCGTGGAACGGCTGGCGACCGATCAGCTGCGCAATCGCATCGGTCAGCTGGATCTCGCCGCCCGCGCCCGTCTCCTTGGCGTCGAGGATGCGCATGACCTCGGGCTGGAGAATGTAGCGGCCGGGGATCATCAGGTTCGAGGGCGAGGCGCCTTTCGCCGGCTTCTCAACCAGCGCGGTGACTTCGGTCAGCCGACCATCGACCTTGCCCGGCGAGATGATGCCGTATTTGCTCGTTTCCTCGTCGGCGACCTCGAGCGCGCCGATGACGTTCCCGCCTACCTGATTGTACGCGTTGACCATCTGCGCCGTGAAGTTGGGGCTGCCGACCATCAGCTCGTCGGGCAGCAGCACCGCGAACGGCTCGTCGCCGACGATCTCGCGCGCGCACCACACCGCGTGGCCGAGACCCAGCGGCTCTTGCTGGCGCACGTAAACGGGCGAGCCGGGCTGCTGGCGTATGCCCTCGATCAACGACAGGCTTTTGCCACGCTCGCGAATTGTTGTCTCAAGCTCGTAGGAGATGTCGAAATGATCCTCGAGCGCAGCCTTGCCGCGGCCGGTGACGAAGATGATCTGCTCAATTCCCGCCTCTAGCGCTTCTTCTACCGCGTACTGGATCAGCGGCTTGTCGACGACCGTGAGCATCTCCTTCGGCATCGCTTTTGTCGCCGGCAGGAAGCGTGTTCCCAGCCCTGCCACCGGGAACACCGCCTTGCGCACCCTCTTGATTGTCATGTCTATCTCAGCCTTTACTGGTCGCCGCTGTGTAGAGCTAGCCCTCACCATTGCAACAGGTGACCTATTGGCGTCTCGCACGCTAGAAGCGACAATGCGCAACGTTGTCGCGCTAATCTTGCTGCTATCAGTGAATAGCAACAAAGTCAGACTTTTATCGCTTGCAATGAGTGAGGTCAGCTGCGTGGATAGCTGCAAATTGCGAATCTTATTTTCGTAAATGCGACAGCTTAGCGATCACGCAGGTGAATACTTTTTATAATGAAGCATGATTGCCAAGTGACACGCTAATGGCGAATTTGAGGGTCTGACGAAGCACATGGTCGGGTGCGTCACTCTGCGTTACACGCAGAACCCAATAATCCTGTATTGGAGGGGCGGTATGGGGACGGAGAAGAGCAAGCCTTTGGTGCCGCTGGTGTTCGACACCGCGCTGCTTCTGCCAGCCGCGGTTTCAGGTGTGACGGTCGACGCTGAGCAATCTAAATGTGACGCAGCGTGGGCCCGATCCGTTTAATGGCTGAGCGGCTGTGGATGCTAGAATGCTGGTGCTGAAGCACGCAAGCGTCAACCCTGCTCGACCTAACACAGCACGGCAGCGGCGACTGGTCGGGGTGCTCGAGGTGCGCGTTGACGGGCGCGCGGCTTACCGGCTGGTGCTCGGCGCACCCAACTGATCGCGCGCACGGATAGAGACGGCGTTCCGCTCGTTCTGCCTCGCAACTGACCAGTGCGAGGACACTCACCATGACAATCAAGGCCATCGGCTACGCCGCATCGGGCAAACACGCCAAGCTGAAGCCGATGCAGCTTGAGCGGCAGGACCCGCTGCCCAACGAGGTGCAGATCGCGGTGCTCTATTGCGGCGTCTGTCACTCCGATATCCACCAGTGCGAGAACGACTGGGGCAACACCGTCTATCCATGCATGCCCGGACACGAGGTGGTCGGACGCGTCGTCAACAAGGGCTCGCTGGTGACGAAACACGCAATCGGCGATCTGGTCGGGGTCGGCTGCATGATCGACAGCTGCCACGAATGCGCGCCCTGCCTCGCCGGCGACGAGCAATATTGCGAGGGACCGAACAGCTGGCTTGCGACCTATAACGGCCCGATGAAGCAGACCAAGACGGGCGAGAACATGTACGGCCGCGATAATACATTCGGCGGCTATTCCGACCAACTCGTGGTGCGCGAGGATTTTGTGCTCAAGATCCCGGCCGCGCTCCCGATTGAGGCTGCGGCGCCAATCCTGTGCGCGGGTGTCACCACCTATTCGCCGATGAAGCACTGGGGTGTGAAGGCGGGTAGCAAGGTCGGCGTCGTCGGCTTCGGTGGTCTGGGCGACATGAGCGTAAAGATCGCACGCGCGATGGGCGCGCAGGTGACCGTCTTCACGCGCGACAAGGACAAGGTGGCGGAGGCGCACCGGCTCGGCGCGAAGAGCGTCGTCGAAGGCGACGATAAGGCGTACGCGGCGCTCGAAGGCCACTTCGACTTCATCATCTCGACCGTGCCCGAGAAGCACGAGGTCGATCCCTTCATTCCGCTGCTGCGCCACGACGGTGTGTTCGTCGCGGTCGGCGCGCTCGCCCCCATGCCGGGATGGAACCACATGAACGTCATCATGGGGCGCAAGACGATCGCGGGCTCGCTGATCGGCTCGATCACGGAAACGCAGGAGGTGCTCGATTTCTGTGCCGAACACCGCATCGCGCCCGACATCCAGCTGATCCCGATCCAAGAGATCAACGAGGCGTACAAATACGTGAAGTCGGGCGACGTCCGCTTCCGCTACGTCATCGACGCGGCGAGTTTGGCCGAGGATAAGGCGGCCTGAGCACGCCTGTGCGCCAGGTTGTACTGCCCGACGGCACCCACGTTCCCGCGCTTGGGCAGGGAACGTGGAACATGGCCGAGCACGCCGACGCAAGGCCTGAGGAGATCGCCGCGCTGCGCGACGGTGTCGAGCGTGGGCTGACGCTGATCGACACCGCCAAAATGTACGCCGACGGGCGCAGCGAGCAGCTGGTCGGTGAGGCGATCGCGGGATTACGCGACCGCGTGTTTATCGTCACCAAGGCGTATCCGCACCACGCCGGGCGCGACACGTTGCCCCGCGCCTGCGAGGCGAGCCTGCGTCGGCTCAGCACGGACACGATCGACCTCTACCTGCTTCATTGGCGCGGGAGCGTGCCCTTGGCGGAGACGGTCGATGCGATGGAGGCGCTGGTCACGCGCGGGCTGATCGCGCGCTGGGGGGTGAGCAACCTCGACCGCGATGACATGGAAGAACTCGTCACGGCAGGCGGTGCGAACTGCGCGACCAACCAGATCCTCTACAATCTCTCGCGCCGCGCCCTCCAACACGACCTGATCCCTTGGCTGACCGAGCGGCACATGCCCGTCATGGCGTACAGCCCGGTCGAGCAGGGACGATTGCTCGGCCACGCTGCCTTGCGCGAGGTCGCCAAGGCACGCGGGGCGACGCCGGCGCAGGTCGCACTCGCCTGGCTGCTGGCGCGCGATGGCGTGATCGCAATCCCCAAGGCGGGGACGCGCGCGCACGTCGCGGAGAACGCGGCCGCGGCAGAACTCGTGCTGAGCGCGGACGACCTCGCCGCGCTCGACCGCGCCTTCCCGCGCGCCGCACCTCGCCCACTCGACATGCTTAACGAAGGACCAAGACGATGCAGAAACGCAAACTCGGCAGCCAAGGCCTCGAAGTCTCCGCGCTCGGGCTCGGGTGCATGGGGATGTCCGACTTCTACGCCGGACGTGACGAGGCGGAGTCGGTGGCGACGATCAACCACGCGCTCGATCGCGGCGTGACCTTTCTCGACACCGCCGACATGTACGGCGTCGGCACGAACGAAGAGCTGGTCGGGCGCGTCGTGCGCGATCGTCGCGAATGGGTGGTGGTCGCGACCAAGTTCGGCAACGTCCGAGGGAGCGACGGCAGCTTTCAGGGGATTAACGGTCGCCCCGACTATGTCCGCCAGGCCTGCGACGCGAGCCTGAAGCGCACCAGGCTCGACTTCATCGACCTCTACTACCAGCACCGCGTCGACCCCGAGGTGCCCATCGAGGAAACCGTTGGCGCGATGGCCGAGCTCGTGCAGGCGGGCAAGGTCAAATATCTCGGCCTGTCGGAGGCTGCGCCCGCCACGATCCGCCGCGCGCACGCCGTCCACCCGATCACCGCGCTGCAGACCGAATATTCGCTGTGGACGCGCGATCCCGAGGCTGAGATCCTGCCGGTATGCCGCGAGCTCGGCATCGGCTTCGTGCCCTATAGTCCGCTCGGCCGCGGTTTCCTGACGGGGCAGTTCAAGTCGCCCGACGACCTGCCCGAGGATGATTACCGCCGCCACTCGCCGCGCTTCCAGGGCGAGGCGTTCGAGCGCAATCTCGATCTAGTGCGCGCAATCGAGGAGATGGCGCAAGGCAAGGGCTGCACGCCCGCGCAGCTCGCGCTCGCCTGGGTGCTGGCGCAAGGCGACGACATCGTGCCGATCCCGGGAACCAAGCGGCGCAAGTACCTCGACGACAATCTCGGTGCGCTCGACGTGTCGTTGAGCAACGCCGATCTCAAGCGGATCGACGAGGTGCTGCCTCCCGGCGCGGCGAGTGGCGAGCGTTATCCCTCGATGGCGACGATCGACCGGTGAGCGCCCCTCCTTCGCCGCGATCGCGCCCGGCCGGCTAGCGGTGGTGACGGGCGCGGCGAGCGGGATCGGGCTCGCCGCGGCACGTGCGTTCGCCAAACGCGGCATGCGCGTCGCGCTGGTCGATCGCGCGGGTGAGGCGCTCGACGCAGCCGCGCGCGCGATTGAGGGTGCAACCGCGTACGCGCTCGACGTTGCCAATCCCGATGCCTTGGTCACGCTGGCGGAGGAACTGGGCGAGGCCCCTGCCCTCCTCATGAACAACGCCGCGATCGGGGCGGGAGGCGACGTGCTCGCGGGGGTTTCTGCTTGGCATAGGCTGATCGACGTCAACCTGATGGGGGTGCTCCACGGTGTTGCTGCCTTCGCTCCCGCGATGATCGCTGGTGCCGAGCCGGCAATGATCGTCAACACCGGCTCGAAACAGGGCATCACCCAGCCGCCCGGCAACACCGCCTACAACGTCAGCAAGGCGGGCGTGAAGGCGCTGACCGAGGGGCTGTCGCACACGTTGCGCGAGGCAACCGGCGAGCGCGTGACCGCGCACCTGCTGATCCCCGGCTACACCCACACCGGCATGACCGCACGCGGGACGGAGAAGCCCGCCGCGGCGTGGAGCGCGGAGCAGGTCGTCGATCACATGCTTGCCGCACTGGAGGCGGGCGACTTCTACCTGCTGTGTCCCGACAATGAGACCACGCACGAGCAGGATGCGAAACGGATCGCCTAGGCCGCGCGCGATGTAATCGAGAACCGCCCCGCGCTATCGCGCTGGCACCCGGCGTGGAAGGATGCGTTCGCGCGTTACATGGCGGAGTAAGGGTGTGTGCGTGTCTTGGTGTCGACATGCACACATTCCTGTGTGCAACTCGCTTACGTGGTCGTCACGCGTGTGCGTCGATAGCGTCGCTATGTATCACTGCGCCGCGAGCACCGAGCGCCACGCCGCCAGCTGTCCCGGCGAGGCCTCGCGCCGAGCCACGGCGGGCTTGCCGCGCCGCAGCCGCGCACGGTCGCGCTCGGGCGGGTCGACCAGCTGCACATGCACCTCCGCACGCCCCGCCTGCTCGATCCCGAGCAACCGCGCCGCCCCGCGTGACAGGTCGATGACGCGCGTGGGCGAGAACGGCCCGCGATCGTTGACGCGCACCAGGATTGTCCGCCCGGTCGTGAGCGCGGTCACCTCAACGTAACTCGGCAGCGGCAAGGTCGTATGCGCCCCGCTCACCCAGCGCGCCCGGTAACGCTCGCCGTTCGCGGTACGGTTGCCTGACTCGCTGCCGTACCAGCTGGCGTAACCCACCACCTCATACCCCGGCGCAGCCGCAGGCACGTAGGTCACCCCACGTACGCTGTACGGCCACCCGATCTTCACCGGCCAGTCGCTCACCTGTGCGCCGGCGCATCCGATAAGCGTGAGCGTCGGGGCAACCGGAAGGAACCGCAGCATCAGCATGCGCGACCGTTGCGTTAGCTGGCATCAACCGCTCGTAGGATAGCGCGGCCGTAGTTGGTCTTCTTGAACTTCTCACCCGCCGCGCGTGCTTGTTCGGCGGAGATGAAGCCCATTTCGAACGCAATTTCTTCAAGGCAAGCGATCTGGACGCCTTGGCGGTGCTGAAGCGTGCGAACAAATTCTCCAGCCTCTAGCAGGCTGTCGTGCGTGCCGGTGTCGAGCCAAGCGTAGCCGCGACCCATTTGCTCAACGTAGAGGTCGCCCGCATCGAGGTAGATACGGTTGAGGTCGGTGATCTCGAGCTCGCCACGTGCCGACGGCTTCAGGTTACGTGCGAAGTCAACGACGCGGTTGTCGTAGAAGTATAGGCCGGTAACCGCGTGGTTGGACTTGGGCTGCGCGGGCTTCTCCTCAAGGCTGACTGCGCGGCCACCCTCGCCGAATTCGACCACGCCATAACGCTCGGGGTCTTCGACCTGGTAGGAAAACACAGTTGCGCCACCTTTGCGCGCGACCGCACTTTCGAGCAGATTGGTCAGGTGTGCGCCGAAGAAGATGTTGTCGCCCAAGACCAGCGCAACGTCGTCGTCGCCGATGAAGTCCGCGCCGATCGTGAACGCCTGTGCGAGGCCGTCGGGGCTCGGCTGCTCGGCGTAAGCGATCGAAATACCAAAGGCGGAGCCGTCCGCGAACAGCCGGCGATAATTGTCGAGATATTCGGGGCTGGAAATGATCAGCACGTCGCGGATTCCCGCGAGCATCAGCACGCTGAGCGGGTAATAGATCATCGGCTTGTCGTAGACGGGCAAGAGCTGCTTGTTGACGGCGAGCGTCGCCGGGTGGAGCCGCGTGCCCGAGCCGCCCGCCAGGATGATGCCCTTCACTTCACGTCTCCGATGAGTTCGTTCAGAATGTCGCCGAGCGCGTCCTGCCAGGGACGCGGCTCGATCCCGTAGGCCCGTTGGATCGCCGAATGGCTGAGCAGCGAGTTGGCCGGGCGCTTGGCCGGTGTCGGGTACTCGGCGGTGGCAATACCCGCGACCTCGGCCGAGGCTCCGCCGCACGACGCAGACTGACGAAAGATTTCGCGCGCGAAGCCAGCCCAGGTGACGTCGCCCGCGTTGGAGAAATGGAACGTGCCGGTCGGCGCGTCCGCATCCGCGATCAGCCGGAGCGTGATCGTGTGGAGCGCTTGCGCCAGGTCGGCCGCGCTGGTGGGTGAGCCGCGCTGGTCGTCGACGACGCGCAACGTCGGGTTGGTCGCGGCGACGCGCAGCATCGTTTTCACGAAATTATTGCCGTGTGCCGACACGACCCAGGCGGTGCGCACGATCGCGTGGCGGGCTCCGCTGGTGCGCACCGCGAGCTCGCCGCCGAGCTTCGACGCGCCATAGACGCCGAGCGGCGCAACCGGATCGTTCACCTCCCACGCACCCGCCTTGTCGCCGGCGAAGACGTAGTCGGTCGATACCTGGACGAGCGGGATGCCAGCGTCCGCGCACGCCTTGCCGAACGCCGCGGGCGCCATCGCGTTGACGGCCCAGGCGGTGACCAAGTCGCTCTCCGCCTTGTCGACCGCGGTATAGGCGGCACCGTTGATCACCGCCGCGAACGGCTGGCCGTCGTGCCCGGCCGCGACGCGTGCCTCAATTGCCGCGGTGTCGGTCAGGTCGAGGTCGGCGACGTCGACCGCCACCACCTGGACGCCAGCGGGCCAGGTGAGCCGCTGGAGCTCGGTGCCGAGCTGCCCGTTGGCGCCGGTGACGAGGATGGCACCTGTCGCCGTGTCGCTCTGTCGGCTCGTCGACGTGTCGACAGACATTATGCCGCGACCCCGCGGCGCTCGGACGCCTTGGCCGCCACCAGCGGACGCCACCAATCCTCGTTGGCGAGGTACCATTCGACCGTCTTGCGGATGCCGCTCTCGAACGTCTCCTGCGGGTACCAGCCGAGCTCGTCGCCGATGCGGGACGCGTCGATCGCGTAGCGCTTGTCGTGGCCGGGGCGGTCGGCGACCTCGCTCATCTGCTCGGCGTAGGGCCTGCCGTCGGCGCGCGGGCGCAGCTCGTCGAGGATCGAACACAGCGTGCGCACGACATCGATGTTCTGCCGCTCGTTGTGCCCGCCGACATTGTAGGTGCGCCCGACCTCGCCGCGCTCGAACACCGCCTGGAGCGCGCGGACGTGATCCTCGACGAACAGCCAGTCGCGCACCTGGTCGCCGCGGCCGTAGATGGGGAGCTTCTCGCCATCCAGCGCCTTGGCGATCATCAGCGGGATCAGCTTCTCGGGGAAATGGTACGGCCCGTAATTGTTCGAGCAATTGGTAATCAGCACCGGCAGCCCGAAGGTGTGGCCCCAGGCGCTCACCAGATGGTCCGATCCCGCTTTGCTCGCCGAATAGGGCGAGCGCGGGTCGTAGGGCGTGTCCTCGGTGAACAGCCCGGTGTCGCCCAACGTCCCGTACACCTCGTCGGTCGAGATATGGTGGAAGCGGAACGCCGCGCGCGCGTCCTCATCCAGCCCCAGCCAATAGGCGCGCGCCTCGGCGAGCATCGTGTAGGTGCCGACCACGTTGGTCTGGACGAACGCGCCGGGGCCATCGATCGAGCGGTCGACGTGGCTCTCGGCCGCCAGATGCGTGATCACGTCGGGCTTGAACTCGGTGATCGCGGCGCGCACCGCGTCGGCGTCGCAGATGTCCCCCTGCACGAAGCGATAGCGATTGCTGTCCGCGACGCGCTCCACGGTCGACAGCGTGCCCGCGTAGGTCAGCTTGTCGAAGTTGAGCACTTCATGGTCGGTGTGCTCGATTAGGTGACGGACGAGCGCCGAGCCGATGAAGCCGGCCCCGCCGGTGACGAAGATACGCATCGATAATCCTTCAGGCGAGGGGCTGGAGCGGGTTGCCGTCATAGGCGAACAGGCTGTCGAACTCGGCGAGCGTCGGCTGCACCTTGTCCTTGTCGGATAGCTCGGGCGCCGTGCCCGCCGGCATCGGCCAGTCGATCCCGACCGAGTCCCAGCGGATGCCGCCATCGGCCTCGGGCGCGTAGGTGTCCGAGCATTTGTAGGTCACCTCGCAGTCCGGCTCGAGCGTGACGAAGCCGTGCGCGAAGCCGATGGGAATGAACAGCTGGTGCCCGTTCTCCGCGCTGAGCTCGGCGCCGACCCACTCGCCGTAGGTCGGCGAGCCCGCCCGCACGTCGACCGCGACGTCCCAGATGCGCCCACGCACGCAGCGCACGAGCTTGTCCTGCCCGCGCGGAGGCGTCTGGAAATGCAGCCCGCGCAATGTGTAGGCTGGCACCGACAGCGAGTGATTGTCCTGCACGAAGGTGCAGGTGATGCCGAGCTTGGCGAACGCCGGCTCGGAATACACCTCGGTGAACCAGCCGCGGGCATCGCCAAAACGGCGAGGTTTGATCAGTTGAACGGACATGGGCGGGCCTTCTATTGCGGCACCGCGGGAACGGCAATGAGGCTAAGTGGGATTGCCCGCGTTGCGGTATTTGCCACTTTTCAATACAGCGGCGACCCATTGCGGTAACGCGTAGCGAATTGATTGCTCAAATTCGTTGTTGCTGCGGCATTCCAAGGAGTTGGTGTTGCAGCCGCGTTCGTTTGTTAAGCCTGGATTGATCCTGCTCCTAGGGCTCCTGATCGGCTGGGGTGTGCTGGCAGCGACAATCGATCGGGTGTTCGCTAACCGGGCACCTGCGCTTGCCTTGCAGTGGAACCCGGCCAGTGCAGATGGCAACGCTCGTCTCGGCGACACGTTGCTGCAAGGCGGTGATATCAAGGCAAATGCTGCCCGCATTGCCGCGCTCGCAGATCGCTCGATCGGACGGCAGCCGATTAATCCTGTAGCAGCACGCCTACTTGGCTTGGTCGCTGCGGCCCGCGGAGATGAAGCGCGCGCAACCGGGCTGGTCCACTATGCGGAGGCCATGTCGCGGCGGGATTTGCCGACGCAATTGTGGTTGATTGAAACCAACGTTGCGCGCGGCGACGTGGACGCGGCGCTGCGCCACTACAACCGTGCCCTGAAAACCTCGGTCAGCGGCCGCAACCTGCTCTTCCCAATCCTGGCGCAGGCCGCGAACGATCGTGCGATCTGGGTGCCGCTCAGCCGCATGCTCGCCGAGCAACCGCAATGGTGGCGCCCGTTCATGGTGCAGGCGGTTCAGCAAGGTAACAACCCCGATGCCTTGTACGCCTTCGCGCGCCGGCTTGGTATCGACAAACCAGAACGGCTCGACACCGGGTTGTTGCAGGGAATCGAGAAGCGCCTGGTTGATCTGGGCGACTATCGCCGCAGCGCCGAACTGTTCAACCGTGCACACGGCCAACCTGTGGGCTCCAATCCTTTGCTGCGCAACGGCGGGTTCGAGCAACCGAGCGGGTTCGATCCGTTCGAGTGGAATTTGAAAGACGAGCCCGATCTTGCCGCGGTGCGCCAGCCGAGCCCGCGTGCGCAGCGCGGCAGCGCACTGTTCCTGACCGCAACGAACGGGCGCGGCGGTGATCTGGCAGTACAGTTGATCATGCTGACACCTGGACGCTACGTTGTTGGGGCGCTGGTGGGCGGTGTGTCAGGTGATCCGCTCGCCTTTCCGCATCTCGTCGTGCGCTGCGCCAAGGACGGGCGCGAGATCGTGAACACCCCCTTCCCCACCGCGCCGAACGACGGTCGGGCATGGCGCACCGATTTTACGGTACCCGCCGGCTGCGCGGCACAGCGCATCGTCTTTCAGGCGACCGCCTCGCTGGACCCTTCCGGCCTGACGCCGTGGATCGACAACATCACCATTCAACCGCAAGAAGGACGCTGACATGGCGTCGCCCCGTCATCACCGCGCACGCGCTCATCGTTCAGCCGCCACGTATGGCTGGCTCCCGTCCGCGCTACAGGGGCCGCTAGCGCAGACCGCCCCTTTTTACCTGCTGCTACTGCTGCTCGTCACCTGCGCACTTGGCGGTGGATCATCGTTCGCCGACGTTTATTCGCTGCTATACGTCCGGCCGATCGCGATCATCTGCTTTATCGCGGCGCTGCTGACCCCGACCGTTGCCGATTGGCGCACGTATCGCGCGCCCTTGCTGCTGTTCGCGGTGTTTGCGCTGCTGATGGCGGCTCAATTGATTCCGCTGCCGCCATCGGTCTGGACCACGCTGCCCGGACGCGCACCCTACGTTTCAGCCGCGGCGCTGTCCGGCATTGCGCAACCGTGGCGACCGATTTCGCTGACGCCCGACCTGACGCTCAACAGTCTCGCCGCCTTGATCGTGCCTGGCGCAGTACTGGCCGCCTTTATCAAGCTGACACCTGTCCAGCGGCGCGCAATCGTGCTGGTGTTGATAGTGCTGTGCGGCCTGAGCGCTGCCCTGGGCGTGGCACAGTTCGCAGGCGGCAAGCGCAATCTGCTCTACTGGTATCAGCGCACCTACCAGGGATACCCGGTCGGTTTCCTGTCCAACCGCAACCACCATGCGGTGTTGCTGGCGCTCGTATTTCCTACGCTTCGCGTGTGGACGCTGTCGACAACCCAGAACAAGGCTTGGCGCGTGCGTCGGCAATGGGTCGCGCTTGCGCTGGGCGCGTTCACTCTCCCGGTGATCCTGGCGACCGGATCACGCGCGGGAATGATGGTGACGCTGCTGAGCCTGGCGACCACCTTTGCGCTGTTTCCCGCTCGATCGGATCGCGAACGTGGTTCGTCCGCGGCACCGCGCTGGCACGGCCGATTGCTGCGCTTTGGCGTGCCGGCGGTGCTGCTGCTGCTGGTTGCGCTGACCTACGCGTTCGGTCGCGCCGCCTCGATCGACCGGTTCCTATCGTTGTCGGCGCTCGATAACGACCAACGGTTCCTGTACGCGCCGATCGTTCTCGCTATCGTCAAAGCCAATTTTCCCGTCGGCACCGGCTTTGGCAGCTTCGATCCGGTTTTCCGTCAATATGAGCCCGACGCGATCCTCAAGAGCAGCTTCTACAATCACGCGCATAATGAGCTGTTCGAACTGGCAATGATGGCGGGTTTGGCGGGATTGCTGCTGTTGGTCGGGTTCCTGCTGTGGTGGGCGGTGCGGATGATCGCTGCGTTGCGCGTGCGTGGTGTCGCCGAAACCAATCTCGCGCTACTGGGCGGTGTGGTCGTCGCCTTTATACTGCTTGCCAGCTTGTTTGATTATCCGTTGCGCGCGCCGTTGATGGCGGCGGTGTTCACGCTCGGCTGCTGCCTGTTGTGCGAACGCCCAGGCACCGCGGCGAACACGGTTCGAACATCCCGGCTGTGACTTCCTTTCATGGCCGGTCTCATCATCGGCCCAGCCTACATTGCCACGATGGGGAAGCTGCCATAGAGGGTGGAACATATGTCCCCGGTGCCCAGGAGCCCGCCTCCCCAATGAAGTTCTCCCTTGTCACGGCTACGTTGATCGCGCTGATCGGCGTCAGCGGGTGTGCCGAAGACCGGTTCGTTGGCCGCCCCGGATTGACTGTCGTGCAGCAGGGCGCCCTACCTGAACCGCTCGCCACCGATCTCGTGTCGGCGTCGCGTCCGCAGGTGCTCGGACCGTTCGATCAATTGTCGGTCGACGTGTTCGGCTTGCCCGAATTCAGCCGCACGGTAACGATCGATCGCAGCGGCAATATCTCCCTGCCGCTGGCGGGCGAGATCCCGGCCGCGGGCAAGACACCGACCCAATTGGCCCAAGCGGTGACGCAGAGCCTGCGCGCCAATTACGTGCGCGACCCGCGCGTCACGATCAATGTCACCCAGGTCGTCAGTCAGGTTCTGACGGTATCGGGTCAGGTGCGTCAGCCCGGGCTCTACCCGGTGACCGGGCGCATGACGCTGCTACGTGCGATCGCGCGCGCGCAGGGCGTGTCGGACGTCGCACGTGAAGACCTCGTGCTGGTGTTCCGGCGCGTGAACGGCCGCGACACGGTAGGCTTGTACGATCTACGCGCGATCCAGCAGGGCATTTACGCCGATCCCGAAGTGTTCGCGAACGACGTCGTGCAGGTCGATGCATCGCGCGCCCGTCGCCTCTTCAACCTGGCCATTGCGTCGTCGGGGCTGATTGCCGGCCCGCTGATCGCGATCCTGAACTGATCCTGCGGAAAGCTGGCGGAGCAATGAACAATCTATCTTTCAGGCCCGCTCCCGCATCCGCGGGAGGAGCGTTCCCGGTTGAGGTGGAACTCGCCGATACGAACGCCAACAAGCGCTCGCTTATCGCCGACTATCTGTCGATCGCCAATCGGCGCAAATGGCTGATCCTGGGCACGACGGTCGGTTTCGTGCTCGCCGGGCTGCTGATCACCCTGTTCATGACGCCGCTTTACACGGCGTCGGCGACGATTGAGATCCAGCGCGAAACCAGCAACGTCGCCGAGGTAAAGGGCGAGGAGCGCACCCAGTCGAGCGTTGATGCCGAATTCTATGAAACGCAGTACGGGCTGCTGCGCTCGCGCGCACTCGCCGAGCGCGTAGCGCGAACCTTGCGACTGGGCGACGATCCGGCGTTCTTCGAAACCTTCGGCGTCACCGCCTCGGACGAGTGGTTTCAGAACGGCCGCGCGGTTCAGACGCCGGCGGTTCGCGAGGAACGTTTGAAAACGGCAGGCGGACTGCTGCTCAAGAATATCAAGATCGAGCCCGAACGATTGTCGCGCCTGGTGGAGGTGAGCTTCACCAGCCCCGATCCGCAACTATCCAAGCGCGTTGTCGATGGCTGGTCGGAGAACTTCGTTCAAACCACGCTTGAGCGTCGCTACGCGGCGACATCCTACGCACGCAAATTCCTTGAAGACCGACTTCAGCAACTGCGCGTTCGCATCGACCAATCGGAACGCGCGCTCGTTGGCTATGCCGCCAATCAGAATATCGTCAACATTCCGGGCAACAGCGGCACGCAGGGCGAAAGCACCGGCGAACGGTCGCTCGTCGCGGACGATCTGGTCAACCTGAACCGCGAGCTGGCCACCGCAACTGCGGACCGCGTTCAAGCCGAGAGCCGGCTGGCGGGCAACAGCAACGTCAAGGAAGCGCTGGACAATTCCACCACCAACACGTTGCGGGCGCGTCGTGCCGAACTGAACGCTGATTATGCGCGCATGCTTCAGCAATTCGCTCCCGATTATCCACCGGCGAAGGCGCTGCGCGCCCAGATAGCGTCGATCGATGCTGCGCTGCGCGGTGAAACCGGGCGCGTCACGGACGTGCTGCGCCAGAATTACGACGCTGCGGTCACGCGCGAGAATGCGCTGGCAGCACAGGTCAAGCAACTGACCGGGCGCGTGCTCGATTTCCGTCGTCGCAGCATCCAGTACAACATCCTGCAGCGCGAGGTGGACACCAACCGCCAGCTCTACGACGCGCTGCTCCAGCGCTACAAGGAAATCGGCGTCGCAGGCGGCGTCGGCGTCAACAATATTTCGGTGGTCGACGAGGCTGAGGTGCCCGGCGCTCCTTCGAGCCCGCGCTTGTTCTTCAACCTGGCGCTGGCGCTGCTCGCTGGGCTGGTTGCGGGATGTGGTATAGCGCTGTTGCTCGAGCAGATCGACGAGGGTATCACCGATCCAATCGACGTGGAGCCGCTGCTCGGCATGCCGCTGATCGGCGTGACGCCGCAGTTAAGCAACATTGAACCGCTCGACGCGCTACAGGATTCTAAGTCGGCATTGACCGAGGCTTACGCCTCCATCGCCGCGAACCTGGGTTTCGCCACGTCGCACGGTGTGCCGCGCAGCTTGGCGGTGACGAGCGCGCGTCCGGCCGAGGGCAAGAGCTCGACCAGCTACGCGCTGGCGCGATCACTGGCGCGAATCAACCGGCGCGTGCTGCTGCTCGACGCCGACATGCGCTCACCCTCGGTTCATCACCTGTTGCACCAGCCGCTCGGCAACGGGCTCAGCAACTATTTGGCCGGCGACGACGATCTCGGCACGTTGGTTCGTGCAACCGAGATCGATCGACTCTCGATCATGACCGCAGGCCCGCAGCCGCCCAGCACGCCCGAACTGCTGGCAGGCAATCGCCTGACCATTCTGCTCGAACAGCTGGCAACCGAGTTCGACCACGTGGTGCTAGACCTTCCTCCGGTGATGGGGCTGGCAGACGCGCCGCTGATCGCGAGCAAGGTGGAGGGGACGCTGATTGTCACCGCCGCGCACAGCACGCACAAGAACGTTGCGCGGCTGGCGGTTGGTCGCCTTCGCAGCGCGCACGCGCACCTACTGGGCGCAGTGCTGTCGATGTTCGACTCCCGTCAGGCCAGCTACGGCTACGGTTATGGCTATGGCTATGGCGAGGGTTACGGCTACGGCGACAAAGCCAAATAGGAGCAGGAACACGGCAGGCGGCGACCACACGCACGCGTCCGCCTGCGTCTCGCCCCGCAGCGCATCAGGAACACCGATCATGCAGACCACACGCCCGCAGTTCGCCAGTTTCTGGCGCGGCACGCTGTCACCCTTCGAACAGGCCTGCCTGCGTTCCTTCGTGAACGACGGCAACCACATCACCTTGTACAGCTACGAACCGCTGGCCGGCGTGCCCGACGGTGTTGCCACGGCCGACGCGCGCGACATCGCGCCGGAGGCGTCGGCAGGCCGTTTCCTCTACAAGGGTAAAGCCGACCTCAGTCATTTCTCCGACTACTTCCGCTACAATCTATCGATGAAGAGCGACAGCATCTGGATCGACACCGATCTGCTGCTGGTCGCACCCTTCCCTACAGACCTCCCCGCCACGATCGTTGCGAAGGAGAGCGACACGCTGATCTGCCCGGCAATACTGCGGCTGGAACGCGGTGACCCCCGGCTGCCGCAACTGGTCGCCGCAACCGAGGGCAAGATGGATCGTAATCTGGTTTGGGCGGAAACCGGCCCCAAGCTGATGACCACGGTGTTCGACGGCGATGCGATCATGCGCCAGGCGCTGCCACCGCAAATGTTCTTTCCGATCCCGCATGAGGAATTTTGGCGCGCCTTCGTACCGGCGGAACGCGACTGGTGCGAGCGCACCACGCAGGGCGCTGTGGGTGTGCACCTGTGGAACAACATCGTCACGGCGCTGGGATATTGGAAGGCGCTGGCACCGCCCGTCGGATCATACCTCCATCACCGCTTCGAGCAGGATGGCTCGCTTGATCTCTTCGCGGGCTGCTACCCGGCGAATGTCATGGAACGGATGGTGGAGAATTACCGCTTCCGCCTGAACGGAGGGGGCGTAGGATTCGGCGCGATCGTGCGGCAGGCACTACCCAGCATCAAGCGCTCATGGCGGTACCGCTTCGGCGATTGACGTAGCATCCGGTCGATGGGGCGGAGCCGAGGCTTGGCGGCTCCATCCCCAATGTCGGGCTACAGCAATCGCAGGTGCGTCTTAGCGATAATCCGGTCGAGGTCGGCCGGCGTGTCGACCGGCTCCATTTCCGCTGGATTGGAGAAAAAGGCCGGGGCCGCGATCTTGGTCCAGGTGAAGCCGGCGTGTTCGGCGACAAACAGGATCAGGCGCTCGATCGCGTGCTGATTGGTCCAGATCGTCTGACCCTTTTCCGGCGGAAAATCGTCAAAGGTCAGATCGGCGTCGATCAACGGTTTCAACGCTGCTCCCCGCGTCCAGAACATCGAGCCCGAAGGAAAATCGAGCACGTGCTGGTCGGTCAGCGCGATCCCCATCCGCTTGGCGAGTGGTTGCCCGAAGCGGAAATTGCCGTCCCAGTGCAGGCAATCGCGCACGCCTTCGAAATGCTGGCACATGACGACGCCCATGTCGGGATGGCGATTGAACAGATCCACCACCGAACGCACGATGTCAGGTGTTCCCGCCAGCGTCCCGGCCAGCGTGTCCCGCCACGCATCGCCGATCGTCCCGGTCAGCGTTTTCTTGCCCTGCAAGATCAGCACCAGCTCGTAGCGCGCGTAAACGTCGCACAGCGTCACGAATTTCGGCGCGATATCGCGGCCGCGATTAGGCGCGATCCTAACCTCCACCTGCCCACCGAACCAATCGGCGAACTCGCGCTCGATCGCCGCCTTCTTGGCTTCGGTGTCGGTGGTGATGAAGACATCGGCCGGAAAAGGCACGTTGTTCATGTACCCGCGCATCAGCGGCGCCAGGTCGTCGTAGAACAGGTGACAAACGATCGCGATACCGCGCGCGGGCGCGGTGACGCCGCTCAGGTCATAGCCGAACGGAACGATGGCGCTGACGTCGGGTACGTCGCTGGGGCGTGGGCGCCCCTTCGGGCCTGCCAACAGCTTGCGGAAAGTGCGCAGCGTGAAGGAGCGTGCCTTTCGCACCAGTATCGCAGGAGTCACGGATTATTCCTGTTGAAAGATAGCTCGGTTCGAGCGAGCTGTAGCGCCCGGATCGTCGGCAGGGTTAAGAACATCATGCGTGATGGCCCCAGCCCGTGACGCCCAAGGCGAAATCCTTGGCTGCCGAGAATAGTCGCGTCCGCGGCGCTATATCGTCGCCGCCCCGTAATTGCTGCAGCCGAACCCAGGCGCGCAATCGTTCAACCAGCGTGTCACCGCCATGCAGGCCGGCGCGCAACGCGAATCGGTCTCGCCGCTCGCGGTAGCGCACGGCCGCGGCTTCGGCGCGGCTACCCAGCTCACCCTGGTTGGTGCGTGCCATTTCGTCGAACAACGCGGCCAGGTGACCAAAGAAGATCACGCGCTCGTGATAGCTCCCCAACGGCACCGTGGTCGCGGTGCGCCACCGCGCCCGCAGCCCTGGCGTCACCATGCCGCACGCATTGCCGCCGTGCTGCCGGTACAGGATCAATGGCTGCGCGATGTGCGACACGCGCCCGATCGCTGCCGCGACGATGTAGAGCCAGGTGTCGTGCGACAATGGCCGGTTCGCCTCCGGATGGCGCGGGCGCTGGACGCGCGGCACCAGCGTCACCAGTTCGCGGCGAAACAGCATGGTGTTGCCCCACCCTGCCCAAGGATCGAGTTCCAGCGGCTGCCACACCCGGTCGGCAACGATCCCCTGATTCCATAGTTCGGTCGGCACCAGATCGCCGTCGGTCATCATCAGCTGGTGCAGCGACATCAAGCTATCGTCGGCCAGCAGCCGTCGCGCACCAACCTCGAGCTTGTCGAGCGTCCATACGTCGTCCTGGTCAACGAATGCGATCAAGGGGCTGGTGCAATGCTCGGCCGCGAACAGGAAGTTGTCGGAAAAGCCCAATCGCTCGGTCTTGTCCAAAATTCGGACGGGAAAGGACACCTGCGCGGCAAAGGCCCGGATGATCGTCAGCGTGTCGTCGCTCGACCCGTCATCGCTGACCACCAGCTCGGCGGGGCGCAGTGTCTGCGCGGTAATACTGGCGAGCTGTTCACCGAGGAAGCGTGCGCCGTTGTACGTCGCCATCGCGACCGATACGCTGGGAAGATCGTGTAACTGCTGCACGACCGCGTGCGCTACCCGTCAGCGGGGCAACTGGCTAGTCACGATGTGACGACCAGCGCGTCGGTCGCTATTCCGCCCGCATCGGTGGCGATGATCTGCTGGGCCGCTTGGCTGGATCGCCCAGCACGCCGTCGCGCGGGTAGATGCCCAGCAGCTTGCCCAAGCGCCGCTGCACCCCGCTCAGGCGATGGTGGAGCCGCGATCCCGAGAGTAGAAAGGGACGCAGCGTAATGACGTGCGCCCAGCGTGGTCGCAGGGCGCGTGCATATTTGGCGGTGATCGCATCGCGCGACCGATCGTAGCTGGCATCCAGCGTCCCCCTGCTGTTGTGGCGCAGGAAGAAGTCGATAACGTAGCTGTTCCAGCCCAGGATGTCGGCGACCGTGCACAGGTCGATGGCGTAATGGTGGAACCCCGACAGGTCGCGCGACACCGCCAGGTTCGCTCCGCGGCGCACCAGCAGGAAGTTCTCGTCGAGCGATACTACGCGAACGGGAAATGGCGTGCCTAGCACATCGCGATCGTTGGCCGGGTGCGACAAGTTCAACACCGGCCAACCTTCCGCAGTGTAGCCGGCGTTGCCGCATACGCCCCAGTGCGGATCGATCTGGTCGAGCTCGGCTAATTGCCGTTCCAGGTCCACGCGGCCGTGCTCGATCAGCACCACATCCTGGTGACAGATCAACACGTGCCGGCCCGCAGCCGCCTGGAGGAATTCGTTCAATGCGACATAACCGTCGGCCCGATTTCCCGCGGTGTTGTCCAGCACGATGAACTCGCAGCTTTGATGGTCGAACCCGCCTCGTGCGAACGACGCCATGCACCCGTCATATTCATCCCAGTTCGTCACCATCGTGCAAATGGAGAAGACCGGTTGTGCACTGCCGCCCAAGCGCGTGACGATGCCTGCCGGGCCGACCCGTTCACCGCGGTGCATCGTTTCGGCTGTCATGTGATCGTCCGCCTGTTGCAGCATGATGGGCGCGTTCCACCACTTCGCGTGCGCGTGCAATAAGTTTAACATTTGCGGCTAGACCTGCGCTACCGCGCGCCCACGCAATCGCCGACATCGGGCGAGTGGAGCTTCCATGTCAATACGTAAGTCGCTGCTATGGTCCTATGGCAGCCAGGCCATCACCTTCGTTGTCAGTTTCTCGACCTCGGTCGTCGTTGCCCGACTGCTGTCTCCGCGCGAAGTGGGCATCTATGCGCTGGCGGTCGCGGTATCGGCAGTGCTTGCCATTTTCATGGCGTTCAGCGTGCACACCTATCTGGTGCGCGAGGAACGGGTCGATCGCGCGCTGCTACGCAGCGTGTTCACCGTGAATGCAGTGCTGAGCATTGTGCTGGCGGGCGCGCTGTTCGGGATGGCGTTCGTTGAATCCGGTTATCTGGGACAGCCGGATGTGGGCGCGGTGTTGTTGCTGACCAGCATGGCGCCGTTGATCGCCATCTTCGAATTCATTCCCACAGCGCTCAGCATGCGCGAAATGCGTTACAGCCTGATCTCGGCGGTGAACGTGGTGCGCGTGGTCGTCACCTCGGCCGTGACGGTTACGCTCGCGCTCCGCGGTTATGGCGCAATCAGCCTAGCGATCGGCCCGCTGGTCGCAGGGGCGGTGTGTGCCACCATCTATACCGCGACACGCTGGCGCGATACGGTGTTTGCTCCGTCATTCGCCAATTTCCGCCCGATCATCGCCTTCGGTGTTCAGATGATCTCGATCAGCGGCGTCGCGCAGCTTGCTACGCGCGGCAGCGACCTGATCCTGGGGCGGCTAATCGGCCTCTCGGCGCTCGGACTGTACTCCCGTGCATCGAACATCCAGGCGCTGGTGTTCAGCAATGTCTACGGTGCTGCAACCAACGTGATCTTCTCGCACATGTCGCGCGAACTGCACAATCGGGGAACGGTGCACGATACGTTCACCACCTCGATCCGCAACATCATCGCCATCATGTGGCCGCTACTCATCGGACTGGCGATCCTGGCGCGACCGGTGGTCGTTACCCTCTACGGCGAGCGGTGGCTGGGCGCGGCGCTACCCTTGTCGCTGTTGATGGTATCCACCTTCGTCACCCTAGGGTTCGGAATGAACTGGGAGCTGTTCGTGCTGCGCAAGGAAACCGCGCGCCAGACCCGGTTCGAAATGCTGCGGGCGATCGTCGGCACGTCCTTGTTCACCGTTGGCTGTTTCTTCGGCATTGCTTGGGCCGCGGCGTCGCGGATCGTTGAGGCAATAGTCGGTTATTTTCTGTATCGCCCGCACATGGATCGCCTCGCTGGCACCCGGCCGGGGGAGCTGGAACGTATCTACGCCGAAGGCCTACTGCTGACGGGAGCCGCGACGATCCCGGCGTTGCTCCTGATGCTATGGTACCGCTGGTCGCCGGCAACGCCGATGCTGCTGATCGCCGGAGCGATTGCGCTGGGTGTCGCGAACTGGACAGGACTGCTGGTCGCGCGTCGCCATCCACTGATTCTAGAAATCAGCCGCTTGTATACACGCCGGTAGGCGGCGTAACGCGCGCATATCGCCCGGCGGGCGGCGCGTTTGTCATCGCTGCTGCCGGTCGCGCCGCTGCTGCTGGTCGCGTTCCAGCAACGCTGGAGTCATCGCGCAGCGAACTTCAATTTCTACTGTCACCTGGTAGCTGACGCCACCTTGCTCGTAAATGCAGAAACGATTGGTTGCGCTGGTCGTCTCACTGCGCAGTGCAGCGTTCGACGGGATCGGCGCGTCGGGGTCGACGTAAGGTGCAGCGACCGGGCATTCCTGGCCTACGGCAAGCGTGACTGTGCGAGCGTCCAATGTATCATTGGGTACTGTCGGCGATCCAACATACGTACAAATGCGCTGGTCACCACGGATCTCGTTTCCGATCAGCTGCGCACACGCGGGAGCGACTGTCATTCCACCGATAACCGCAGCAATGGTGATCGTGGGGCGCCACAGCCGCGTCGCACGGATAATCATTCCGTCAAGGCTCCATGATTTACTACAATAAACTACCGTGAGGATCAATCATGCCTCAATCTATTCCAGGCAATACATAGGCTTATCAATCGTCATGAGTATGCCATAATCAAGAAATGGCGCCAAGTGGTCTATATCCAAGGCAGTGACATCCATTAGGTAAACCTGATTTTACCGCCAGCATAGTGGTACTCGTACGTCATCCATTTTAGGTTCATCAGCAACGTGGTGGAGTCACTGCCATATCCTTTCCTATTCGTTGTGTCTTGCGCCTCGCATCCGCACGGGCGCTGGCACGTGATCGCCCCGCTGTTCTCTCGTGCCTATGTGTCTATAAGGCCCTCAAAGCATTGTGAGGCGTTGCGATATCAACTGTCTTCCACCCGACACGACTGCGGCGACCAGCTATGCAAAATGAGTAAACAAATGTCTAGCACAAAGAATTGCGTGATTGCTCATGATTATCTCACCCAAAAAGGTGGGGCTGAACGCGTTACCCTTGATATGGTTAAGGCATTTAACCCAGAGTTAATAATTACATCAGTGTGGAATGAGAATAGTACTTTTAATGAGTTTATGGACTACAGTATAAAGGAAAGCTTTCTAAAGCACTTCAAGGTTTTCCGCCGTGATCCACGATTTGCGCTTCCTCTATTACCGTTTGCATGGCGCTTTATGAAGAAGATTGATAGTGGTGTTGTACTTTGTAGTTCTTCTGGATGGTCACATGCGATACGCACAAGCAGTAGAACGAAGAAGATAGTTTACTGCCATAATCCTGCTAGGTGGATTTACCAGGATCAGGATTACTTTCTAAAAAGTGGAAAGCTCGTGAAGGCTTTGTGGGCCTTGGCGAAGAGGCCGCTGCGCTTTCTGGATAAGATAGCGGCGCGTTCGGCCGACTGCTACGTCGCAAACTCGACCTCAGTCGCAGCGCGTATCCGACACGCTTACGGCATTGAAGCACGGGTTGTGTTTCCGCCAGTATCGATTGATGTGCATGCGCCCCGGGAACCTGTAGTTGCCCTTGAACCTGGATATTTCCTTGTCGTGAGTCGATCCAGAGGATATAAGGGAACACAAACTATTATCGACGCATTTTGCCAATTACCCGATCATAGGCTAGTAATTATCGGCGGTGATAACTTTGGCAACTTTTCACCAAACATCAGGTCACTTGGGCACGTTTCGGATGCACAATTGCGTTGGCTATATGCCCATGCTGTAGCACTGGTGTCCTTGTCTCGTGAGGACTTTGGCCTCACTCCAATAGAGGCTAACGCGTTTGGGACGCCCGCGCTGGTACTCAGGGCTGGCGGATTCTTGGATACAACACAAGAAGGGACGAGCGGCTTATTCGTTGACGAAGCAACCGTGCCAGCGCTGGTAAGAGCCGTGGCGGATTTCCCCGATCACTGGGACAAGAAACGGATCGCCGCAAATGCCGAGCGCTTTTCCTTAAACGCATTTACCGCCAATCTTTCTGCGATCATCGATGACGTGATCGGGCGCAAAGGTTCAACGTAAATTCGATCGCTATCCGACGCTGATACCGCTGCCGGCACTCATTGTTTTTCAAACATTGCGAGCACGTCCAGTACCTGCCGTGCCGCATTTACCCAAGTGAAGAAACCGGCACGTTCTCGGGACCGCGAAGACAATGTTTCGCGCAACGATGCATCGTTCGCTATGCGGCGTAGCGCCTGCGTCCATGCGGCGCGATCGTACGGATCGGCGTAGATCGCGGCATCACCGCACATCTCGGGCACCGCACCACCGGTGGTCGCAACCACGGGGCAGCCGAAGCTCATTGCCTCTAGGGGCGGCAGGCCGAACCCTTCGGAGATCGACGGGCAGGCAAAAGCCATCGCTTTGGCGTATAGGCCCTTCAGCGCGGCATCGCTGATTCGACCGGTATAGCGGATGTTAGCGCCTCCGCTGAGCCCGGCGTGCTGGAACACGCGGGAATTGCCACCTCCCGCCACCACCAGGTCAACGTCGTGAAGCTCGGCTGCGCGGAACGCGTCGATCAGCATCCCCAGGTTCTTGTGCCGTGCCAGTGATCCGATCGCCAGGACATAGCCGTGCGGACGCACGCCGATCTGATCCAGGATCGCTTCGTCGCATACCGCACCTTCCAAGTGATCAATGCCGAGCCGCAGCACGTGCGCCTTGCCTGCTGGAACCAATTTGTGTCGCTCCAGAGACGCTTTGGAGAACTCGGATACGGTAAACACCGCGTCCGCGCGCCGACCGACCACGCTCACCACCAAACGATACCACCAGCGGAACGCGCGAGAGAATGACTCAGGATGGTCAATGAACAGGGTATCGTGTATCATGATCGCTTGGCGCCGGCGCAGCATGGGGCCAACGTTGCACAAGCTGAGCAGCCAAGCGTCTGGGTACGCGCACGACAGATCGATTTGCTCCCACGCATGGCCGGCGCGCCGGCCGACTTTGTTAACGGCCGGGACAGGGCCGCCCAGCAGCATTTCAACGTTGATGGCTGGGGTGGTGGAGGGAATCAGGACGTCGATGTCGCGTTCGCCGCGCTGCGCAAGCAGCCCGCGCATCGCGCGGGTGAGTTCCAGCGCGACGCGCTCGACGCCGGTGACGGGGCGGCCGAGAAATCGGCCATTGAGGACGAAGCGCACGACGATTGTCCTTGAAGGTAAATGGACTTGCCGCATCGCGACACCGGCTATGCATAGAATGGGATGCCGCCAAATCCCAGCCGCGTCGCAGGCTCCGCTGGATTGCCAGAGCATTTCCCCGTTAACGCCACAACCCGCTTAGAGGTTGTCGGACGCTGGCGCGTGCGGCTACGGACACGGCGTGTTGCTCGCAGGAGTGTCAATGACTTCTTCCCCCCAGATCGGGGCGTCGGATGCCCAAGGTCCGCCCGACAACAGGGCGGAGCGACCGCGCACGCAACGTCAGGCACTCGTGCTCGACAGCCCGCCAGGAGGCAGCATGGCGTGGTGGCTCGATCCGATCTGGGCGATTGTCGCCATTGTAATGCCGATTTTCTGCTTCGCGGCCTATCTGAACCAGTTCAATTATTCGCTCTACAATGCCAGCGCTAACTTCGTGACATGGCAGACGTTCGGGGTCGCGATCTTCAGCGCCGCGATGATGCTGCTCGGGATCGCGGTCGGGCGCGGCGCTGTGCGACGACAAAACATGATTGTGTTGATCGATCCCGACCGTGCCACGAGGGTGCTGATATGGTTCGGGTGGATCACGATCTTTGCCTATGTGCTATTGCTCGGCACCCTGTTCTACCGCTTCGACCTAGTGCTGGAACTGCTACGCGGCAACGCAGCCGCGGCGGGGCTGCTGCGCGAGGCGTTGGGGCGTATTCCGGGCGTGACGTCGCTGGTGCAGTTCGGGATCGTCTTTCTGGCGTTGCTGTCGGCGTTAATCACGTTGGCGGGCTATCGGATGCCATCGCGCATTCGGCACATCGCATTGGGCATCATCGTTCTCACCTTTCTGCGCTCCGTGCTGAACTCCGAACGGTTAGCGCTGCTCGAGATCCTATCGGCAATGTTCGTGATCCCTGTCGCCTATCGCTGGCGTCCGTCAGCGCTGCGCAATCTGGCGCCTTTCATCGGGATCGTCGCAGTGTTTCTCGCCTTCGTAGCGGGCGAGTATTTCCGTAGCTGGCAATATTATCGCTTGTTCTACGCGTCGTACCTAGATTTCGTGACCCAGCGGTTTGCTGGGTATTTCTCTACCTCGATCAACAACGGGGCGGGCGCGTACCTGATGTACGGGCAGAACCATCCCACACCCGAAATCACGATCGGCTGGATCAGTAAGTTTCCGGGATTGCGCGGCTTCTTCACCGGCGACGAAGAATCGATGATGAATCAGTACCTGCAGAAATACGCCACGCTGGAGTTCAACAATCCAGGGGGATTTTTTTCAGCCTACTTGGATTACAACTTCTTTTTAGCATCCTTGTTCATGGTCGCGCTGGGCGTGCTGATCGGCGTGGTTCATCGCAGCTTCCAGAATCGCAATCTTATAGGGCTTATGTTGTACCCCGCGGTATTCCTCGGCCTGACTGACCTAATCCGTATCGTCTATATCGTCGACACCCGCACGCTGCCGATCTTTCTCGGAACTGCGATCGCCTTCTACGCGCTGCGTCCTACCCAGGTGCCACGGGGCCGCTTTCTTGCCAAAGTCGCACGCGCAACGAACTCATAGGCCGTTCTCATGCACAACGTTTCAACCATTCCACCGGCGCCTAACGCTCCCGCTCATGCTTTTGCAGTGTCCCTCGTCGTGACGACGCTTGGCCGTGTGAAACAGGTTGAACGGCTGTTCGACAGCCTTGCGGGGCAATCCTTTACCAATTTCGACGTTCTGGTCGTGGACCAGAACGACGACGATCGCTTGGCGCCCTTATGCGTGCGGCCATGGCCTTTTCGGATCGAACGCTTCCATACGCCGGGCGAGCGCGGCGCCAGCCGTGGCCGCAACCGCGGCTGGCGCCGAACCCGAGGCGATATCGTGCTCTTCCCCGACGATGATTGCTGGTATCCGAGCGACTTTCTGGAAAAGTCCCTCGCGGCGATGGCGCACTGGAATTGTGACATCATATCGGGCCGCGCCGCTGACGAAACCGGTCGAAGCATCAATGGCCGGTTTGAGAAGGCGCCTCAATCGCTCGACCTAGTCAACGTTTGGACAACGGCGATTGAGTGGATGGTGTTGTTCCGTCGCAGGGCGCTGGACATGCTCGACGGGTTCGATGACGACATCGGCATCGGTGCTGCGACACCGTGGCAATCGTGCGAAATCCAGGACATTCTCATTCGAGCACTACGTGCCGGTCTGCGCTGCTGGTATGATCCCGCGCTCGTCGGTCACCACGAAGAGATGATCTTGGGCAGTCCCGATGCGAAGCTCATGCGAAAGGCGCACGGCTACGCTCGCGGCATGGGATTTGTCCTTCGGCTACATGGCTATGGCCCGATCAAGATCGCGGAGTGGGTCGCGCGTCCGTTGGCCAGTGCGGTAGTGTCGCTGGCGCGCGGGCGCGCCGATATGCTGCCATATTACGGTCGTGTCGCGATTGGCCGGTTGGAAGGGGCCTTGCGCCGCACCTATGGAAATTGATGCATTGATGGCATGGTCGCGCCGCCAGGTCATCGCTGGTCTAGCTGGTTCATGCGTGATCACGGCATGTCAGGGCAAGGAGCGCTCGGTAACGTCCGCGCCTACCGGCACGATCACCAAGCGACCGACGCGCACGCTATCCAGCCTGGGGGTCGACCGGTTCAGCAACCGTGATCAGTGGACAGGGCTTGATCAGGCCTTTCGCGCAGCACACGAGCAAGGGTTCGATCTCTTGGGTGATCCCGATGCTTACTACCGCCACGATGGCCCCTTGTCGCTTCAGGGTGTCTCGTTCGATGGGCAGGGATGCACGTTGGGCGCGCTGGCGGATGCGCGACAGGTGTTGCGCTGCATCGGGCGCGACTTCCGTATCGCGAACCTGCGCCTGCTCGGTGCGGCGCGCGCGCGCACGTCCGACGATTGGGACGATGGTCTGTGGATCGGCGACGAGGGCAACCAGGCGACTGATTTCGTCATCGAGAACGTCACGGTTGACGCGGTTGCCCCTGGCCGAGGCATGGCTGCCGCAGGCTTCATGTTCAACAACGCGCATCGTGGACGCATCATCCGGCCTATCGTGCGCCACAGCTTCGCTGACGGCATCCACGTCACCAACGGATCGACTGACCTGACATTCGAGCGACCGTTGGCGGAGAATACGGGCGACGACGGTTTCGCGGTCGTCTCCTATGTGCGGCAACGTCAGGTATGTCGCAATATTCGGGCGGTCGACGGCATCAGCCGTGACTCAGCGGCGCGTGGCTTCACCGTGGTTGGCGGAACCGACGTCGTTTATGAGCGGCCATTGATCGAACGCGCTGCGGCCGCGGGCGTCTATCTTTATGGCGAGGAAGGGTTCAACACGTTCGGCGTGGCGCGCTGTCGGGTGATCGCACCCGTGATCCGTGGCTGCGTGACCGGGCGCGGGCTACCCGCTGGCTTCGATCAAGGCGCCATCACGATTGGTGGGCGGGCGGGTCAAGACCTCGTTGGATCGGAAACGCTCCCGCGCGCCGCGGTGGATTGTACCGTCACTGATCCCGTCATCGATACGGTAGGCCGGGCATGTCGTGCGGCGGTGATGCTGCATGAGTTCGCTGTACGCCCGCGTATCGCCGGCGCACGTTTGCGCAACATTACCTCCAACAATCCCGACCTCCGCCCCAATGGTTTCGACATCGGTGGGCGCGACGCCGTGATCGACCGACCGCAGTTGACCGACATCGCCGGCCTTGCTTTCGTGCTGACACGTACGGCAAGCGGAACGGCGACGATCACCGCGCCAGTTGTCAGCGGCAGCAGGCTTCGCGGTGGCCCAGTCGACAGCGCGATTTACGCAGAGAATGCACCGGGCCTGCGTCGCTTCAGCATCAGTGGCGGACGCTTCACCAAGGGTTCTACGCGGCTGGTGATCAGCCTGTTACCCGCCGACAAGCTGCGTCTTGCAGACAACGTGATCGGTTGACCTCACCCGGCCGCTCCGGCGTTTCACATGGACACTTCTGCCACCCGCCGGTAGGCGGCCCGCGTCGTCAACGCGTGAACAAGGGGGCGCGCGCACACATGGAAGCAGTCCGATCTGGAACGCCCTGCGTCACCCTGCCGCGCTCCGGGATGGTGGTGCCGCAGATCGGTGTCGGCCTTGCGCACCTTCATCTAATGCCGGCGCACGCCCGTGCCGCGCTGATCGACACCGCGATCGATCTGGGCATGACTCACTTCGACACGTCGCGTTTCTACAGCGACGGTTTGTCCGAAGAAGTGCTCGGCCGCGTACTGGGAACACGCCGCAACAGGGTTACGATCACCACCAAGTTCGGGTTACTACCAACGTCGCTGATCGGTCGCATGGGGCGATTGGCACCGTTCGGGCGCAAGCTGCGCTCCGCCGCTACGCGGTTGAAGCTGACGCGTTATCCCAGACAACGCTACACGCCGGACACGTTGCAACGCTCCATCGCTGCGTCGCTCAAGGCCCTGCGGACCGATTACGTTGATGTGCTCGCGATCCATGAGCCCGCCGGCGCTGCGAGCCTCAACGACGAGATGATCGAGGCCCTGGTCGCCGTGCGCGCCAGCGGCATGGCGCGCTTGATCGGCGTGGCCGGCGATACAATCGACGACGTGGTCGCGCGCTGGGGCGACGTGCTGGATGTGGTGCAGACCGCGGAAAGCCGCTGGGAAGAAACGCGGTTCGTGCCCGATTTCACCTATAGCCTGTTTTCTTCGCAACGCGCGCGCGGCGCAGCCCCGCTGACGCAAGACGAAATCAACGCGTATCTGACACGAGCACTGGAGCGTCGGCCGAACGGAGCGGTGATTGTGCAAACACGCAACCCGGAGCGACTATCCGGTTATGCACGATTGGTGACGCCGTGACGCACTCCGCCAGTCGACATTCGCTCGGATCCCGGCGCGAGCACGTCCATGCCGACGTGTGCGTAATTGGCGCAGGCATTGCCGGCCTAACGGCAGCCGTCAGGATCGCTGCGCATTCGCGCCTGCGCGTCGTTGTGCTGGAAAGCGGTACGGCAACGGCGCTCGACCACGAAGCGGCGATGGTCGGGCTCGACACGGTGGATGATCCCACGGGCATGTATCAGGGGATCGCACGCGGTCGCGGCATCGGTGGCACCTCGGCCAAATGGGCTGGCAAGCTGCTTCCTTTGTCGCCGGGCGACATGGCGGCTCGGCCGTATCTTGACCAGCCCGGCTGGCCGATCACGCCGGACGACCTGTCGCGCTACACCCGCGAGATCGAGGCGATGATGGGGGTCGATAATAGCCCCTATGAACATGATCAGAATCCCGATCTAGATCCCGGGCGATTATTGCCCACCGGCATGTCCGACATCGTTTGGCGGTGGCCCAAGCGTCCCACAAAGGCAAATCATCGGATTGATCACGTGCTGCGGCACGAACTCGAGCGATTGAACAATCTCGAGATTTGGACCGATGCGACAGTGGGTACGCTTGAGATTGCGGAAGGGCGCCTGACCAAAGTGTCCGCAATCAATCACCGCGGAGGCGAATTGACTGTGGCCGCCACCTCGTTCGTGATCGCGGCCGGCACGCTCGAAAGTACCCGCTTGTTGCTGTTAGCTGATGCGCAAAACGAGGGTTGCATCAGCTGTACGACAGACAGCCTAGGACGTTATTTCAATGACCATTTCGGCGTAGAGGTCGCCGTTCTACGCGCTGGATCGATGACGCCGCTCAACCGTGCGCTCGCCGACCGCAAGGTGAACCGCACAGTTCGCCACCTACACGGTGAGCTCAGCGCGGGGCGGCAACAAGCAACTCGAAGCGCGAGCGCGTACTTTGATTTCGACGCGCTGTTTGTAGAGAATTCTGCAATCGCGCGCGCACGGGCGATGATTGCCAGCCTGCATGCGCGTGATGGCGCTGCAACGCTGCGTCACTCGGTGGGGTTGATGCGCAAGCTTCCCGCATTTGGGCAAGCGTTGACGTGGCAAACACGCCACCACCAACAGTTCTGGTCCGCGGACGCGGTGATCAACGTCAAAGTCTGGATTGAGCAGCGTCCGATCGCAGCGAACCGGCTGACGTTAGCCGAGCGGCGCGACAGTTTGAACATGCCGATGTTGCACGTAGATCTTGAGCGCACGTCGGACGACGAGCACACGCTGCAAACCGCGCGTCAGACTATAGCACATCTGTGGCATACCCATTCGACGTTGGGGTCACTCGACTGGAGCACGTTGCCTGAGCGCGCGATCGACGCTGCGTCTGAACAGGCGCACCCCGCAGGGTCTCTGCGAATGGGACACGATCCGCACATGTCGGTGGTTGGACCAACGCTGCGGGTTCACGCAATCTCTAACGTACAGATCGCTAGTGCCGCGGTGTTCCCGACTTCTGGTAGCGCCAATCCCACCTTCACCATCATGCAACTGGCGATGCGAGCCGCCGACGATCTCCTCTCGCAGTTTCGCATCGCCAATTGAAGGATATACCCCCCGGCTATCGAGCGGCCAATCTGCCGGTCATTGCGGCTACGTGTCTATTCTACGGCCACTACGCAGTCTGATACGCGGATAGGTCGTTCGGAAGCAGTCTGGCCGATCTGATCGATTCGGGTGGAGTAGCGATTGAGTGGGTCGGAAAGAGGAGCGATGCGATAGACCGTCGCGGATGTGGTGTCGTTGACCGACCAATTTTGCCCGGATTGCTGCGGTGCTGTCCCATAGGCGCGCCCCAGACAGGTGGCGACCTGCTCCACCGGCATGTTGGTCAGCCACGTAGCTTGCGCATCCGCACTGTCCTGAATCCTCGCTACCCCAACTTCTGAAGAGGTGCATCCGCACAGTAGCAGCAGCACTGCAGATACCAAACTTCTCACCCGTCTACTCCTCACTTCCGGCAGTACGCCGAGCCAAGCATCCATTGCAGAAGATGGCACGATAACGAAGCCGCTTTGACGCACGCATTTTCTACTCGAAAGCACGAACTCGCACGCGCTCGCAGGTGCTTCTTCCCGCGCATACGCCTTCGCCCTCCCCAAAGTTCGTGCTTTCGAGTAGGAAATATCCGGCATGACCCAGGTACCCGCCAAGCCGTCCACTGCCCTCCTCGCCCGCACGCCGGCGCCTGCGCGCAAGCGCGACGGGAAAGGCCTGTCGCAGCGTGACCTGTTCCAGCTCGACAGCCCGCTATACGGCGAGATCCGCGGTGAGCGGTCGCTGATGGCGTTTCCGTTCTTTGCGCTCAGCAAGAACGCGTGGATGAAGCCACTGAGCTACGAGCACGCGACCGTCTCGATCGAGGTGCGCCCGTCGGCGAACGGCGTCGCGACGATCTACGACAAGGAGATCGTGCTCTACATCGCCAGCCTGATGGCGGCGAAGCTGGAGGCGGGCGAGGATGTCGCACAGGATTTCATCTTCACCGCGCACGACCTCTTCTCGGTCACCGGCTCGAACCACTCGGCGCGCTCGTACCAGCGCTTGTCGGAGGCACTCGAGCGGCTGCAGGGCACGCAGATCAAGACCAACATCGAGGCGGGCGGCGAAGGCGAGGAAGGCTTCTTCTCATGGCTGTCCGAGGCGCGGCTGCATTATTCCAAGACCAAGACCGGCGAGCGCCGGTTAAAGGCGGTCAAGGTACGACTGTGCGATTGGCTGTTTCGCGCGATCTTGCGCGACCGGCAGGTGCTCAACTACGCCGCAACCTATTTCCAGCTCGGACCGATCGAACGGCGCATCTACGAAGTCGCGCGCTCGACCTGCGAGGACGGGCGGATGGAGATCGATCTCGCGACCTTTCGGCTCCAGATTGGGTACCAGAACCCGTTGTCAAACTTTCGCGCCGCGATGCGCGGGATCGCCGGGTCGGATACGATCCCCGATTACGCGATCGAGCTGATCGAGGACGAAGCCGCTGCCTCGACGACCGACGCTGCTGAGGGCATCCAGCGCCGCGGACGCCGCGCCGCACCCGCGCGCGTCGTCATTAGCTACCGGCCGGAACCGACCGGCGAAGAGATGAGTGAAACGACTGGCGAGCAGATCGACGTGGCGGCCGAATCACTAGGTACGGCACCGCGCGAATCGGCGCGAGACCTGCCCGAGTAAAGTCGGTCAATTTCTACTCGATAGCACGAACTTTTCGAAGTTATTCTACTCGAAAGCACGAATTGACTGCAGCCGATTGGGGTTCTGGCAGCCACTTTTCCGCATTTCCTACTCGAAAGCACGAACCGTAGCCGCTTTCTTTGTTGGGTTTTTCTTGCGACACCATGCGCAGGACCGGCGCTGATGCCGGCACGAGTAGGAAAGCGGCTGTGACCACATAAAGGAAAGCCCGGCACGAAGGCCGGGCATCCCGAAAGGTTGATGGAACGACGTCGCCAAACGTCGATCCGGGGTCATTCACATGCCCCTTCCAGATACCGTCGAAACCTCTCCGGTTCAAGGATGCGCGTCTCGCGCCACGCCCTTTTTTGACCCTGGTTTCAGCCCTCAAGGAGGGATGGACGATGACGGCTTATACGCTCGGCGAGGCGGGCGCGCTGGCGCTCGCGCGGATCGGACGACGCGCAGGCGCGCTGCCGCAGGACACTGGCCGCTTCACCTGTTCGGTGGATGCGGAGCCAGCGGCCGCGGTGCTGCGACAGCCGGTGCTGCCCGGCAGCCGCGAGGCGGGAACGTTCGAGGAGGCGTTCTTCGCCGCCCCCGCCACGGGCGAAACCGATCGCGTGCTGCGGGCCGCACGGCGCGCGCTCGATGCCGCGCGGATGCTCCGTCGCATCGAGCGCCGCGGCGACCGCGCGCTCACCGCGTCCGAGCGGCTGGTCGCGCGATTGAGCGCGGGCACGGTGCGCGTGCTGGAGGAATTGCTTGCACTCGCACGGCTCAATCGCGGACGCGTCTATCCAAGCTACGACCATCTCGCACGCGTTACGGGGCTGGGTCGCGCGACCGTCGCGCGGGGGTTGAAGCTGCTAGAGGAAATCGGTTTTCTCGTGCGCCAGCGCCGCTTCATGCGGCTGCGTGCCCAGGGCGCGGGACCGCGGATCGCGCAAACGTCGAATGCCTATCGCCTGATGCTGCCTGATCGACTGCTCCAGCACCTGCCGCGCTGGCTGCGCCCAGCACCCCTGCCCGTCGACACAGAAGAGCACGTAGCCGAACGCGCGCGCGAACAGGCAGTCATTCGGCAGACGCTGTCGTGCCGCGAACTGGCGCTGGCGACGCTCGATGGCCCGCTGGGGCGGATGCTCGCGAGACTTGGCGCCGGGATCGACGCACGCGAGGCGGCAAGCCGCGCCACATATGACGATCCATCACCGGGCGCGAGTCTCACGATGGTTCGTAACTCCTTACCCAATTATCTAACCCACCGTGCAGCGAAGACTGACATCGCCGGACAATGATCCCATGTTACTTCCTATTAGCAGCAATTAGGTCATGGCCGATCCCATTGGCCTAGCGACGTCGGCAGCGAATTTGTGTGTGCGAGAGGCGCCTGCCGCAACTGGCAGCGCATCCCACCAATCATTCGTCAATTGCGACCAAACACGTGAGATGAACGACTAGTCGCCTCGACTTTTTGCTGCAACGCGGCTACGACAACAAATTCGAAAAGTCGGGAGTCTTATCATGTTCAGCAAGTATTTCGCGGCCGTGGCCGCATCGGCACTAATCGCCGCTCCGGTCGCTGCTGCGCCCACAAACCCTGCCTCGTCGCTCTCGGTGACGAAGTCGGTCCGCGCTGCGACTCCTTCGACAGGCAAGAGCGAGATCGCAGCGGGCGGCAGCGGCCTGATCATCGCGATCGTGGCTGCAGCTGCGGTGATCGTCGGCATCATCATCATTGCTGACGACGACAACGACTCGGACAGCAACTGAGCTGCTCCCCTTCCCCGTCGGTCGCGACGGGGAAGGCTCGGTCTGCCCGGCGTCGTATCCGCCGGACGGATTGACTGTGCCGTTCCCTATTCGCGGAGCAGCACGGTCGCGCAACGCCGTGGCCGGCGCGGTCGCCAGACGAAATGCGTCGCGACCCCGAAGTTAAACACCGAACTCATCAGCGCCCCCGCGATCCCCGCGAGCGGCCAGCTTCCCATTTCGTTGAGCGTCAGATTAGCGACCGAGATGTTAGCGAGCGCCCCCAAGCTGCACACCGCGCTGAATACCAAATAGCCGAGCACGAACCGTACGCCCTTCAACCGCGCCGAGCGGTAGGTAATCGCGTTGTTTAGCACGTAGTTGAACGCCATCGCGCAGAGGGTCGCGATCCCCTGCGCGCGCAGAAACGACACCCCCTGCCCGATCGCGACGTCGAGCACTGCGATATGACACATGAGTCCGAGCCCACCGATTGCGCAGAATAGCACGAAGCGGGGCGGGATCAGCCCGCGCGTCAGCTTGTCGATCAGCAGAAAGGCATATTCGATCAGTACGACGACATCGAGCTTGCTGGTACCGGCGTGGCGTTCGCGAAAGACGTAGCCGACCTCCGCCACCTTCAGCGGCCGCTGCGAGGCGGTCAGGATATCGAGCAAGATCTTGTAGCCCTGCTGCGACAAATCGTAGATTGTGGCCTCGACCACCGATTGGCGCACCGCGAAGAAGCCGCTCATCGGATCGCTGACGCGCACGCCAGCTAGCCGGTGCGCGATCCAGGTGGCGACCCGGCTCATGCGTTGCCGATGCTGGTTCCACTCCCCTACCCCGCCGCCCGCGACGTGGCGGCTACCAATGACGAGGTCGACGTCAGTCGTTTTGAGCAGATCGAGCATAACAGGCAGCCGCGTCTCGTCGTGCTGCAGATCGGCGTCGATCACCGCGATCAGCTCACTTGTCGCGGCAAGCACGCCCTCGACCACCGCGGAAGCGAGCCCGCGCCGCCCGACGCGGCGGATGCAACGCACCGGCGCCCCCTCACCCGCTAGGGCCGCAATCTCGCGTGCGGTGCCGTCTGGACTGTCGTCATCAACGATGATCAGCTCCCACGTCATCTCCCCCATCGCATGCGCGATCGCGTGGACCAGCGGGCGAATATTCTCGCGCTCATTATACGCCGGCGCCACAATCGAGAGTGCAGGGGCGGCGTGCTGGACAGTGAAACCGAAGGGCTTCTGCCGCTGGATCATGAGGGCGACGGGGTTGGCAAGGCGATGATGGTACCTGCTTGAGCGAGAAGCCTACAATAAGACGTTCCAACATGTCGACAAGTCTCCATATCGACAGGATGACGCATCAGTGATTACCGCGGTGACATCGGTGACATCGGACTGGCCTCGTCGCGCGTGTAGCTGATGACCACCTGATCATTCTGTCGGTATGTCAAAGTGTCGACACCTCTACCTCTGAGTTCCGATCCGGAACCAGCCAGAACCCCAGATTCGACGCAATGCAGGCGGACTAGTCTCCGGCAACGCCGCATTCGGGAAGTCGCTAGCGTCTCGGCCTACGATGGTGACGATGCAGTACCGGGACGCGATCGATGCGCGTTCAGCGGGCATCGCGGTCGAGCTAAGCCCTAGTTTCAGTCCACCGAGTTGAAGCAGCTTTGACAAGTTTGCCGCACGGAACGCTGCCTCGATCGCCGTATGCGTCTTCGTGGGAGCTTCTGCGGTAAAGATCACCGGGAACTCCAATGTCTGGAACGCGTCCAGCCACAACAGCGCGCTGGGTACGAATGTCCAGCGATCGCCAGTGCTGCTCATCGCAGTTTCGAGCCGGACGAGCATCGCTCGCGGCTTGTCGGAACATGGCACCCATGATGGTGTGTCGCTGCTGCTGCCACGTAGCAGGAGGACACTGTTGGTCGGCACGGTGGTTTGCGCAGCGGCATAATGCCCAATGTCGGCCCAACTGGTCAGAGGCAACGCGGCGGGCACGGGTTGCGTGGAATGCGAGGTGGCAACAGGGCGAGGCAGTTCGCCGGCGTAGATGACACCCGCTCGCATCGCTCGCGTGTCCTCCGGCAGTGGCACGACCCCGGTTGATGGCGAAGGAGATAGCTGCAACGGGGCAATTACTGGTGTGGCCGACGCTGCCACAGCGCGTTTCGGGCCCGACGTAGAGCGCGCAGGTGCGGCGTCTAACGGGGGCTCCGTTTGCCCGCGGCGCTTGACGCGCGTCGTGGCGGCGTAATCGCCCGCCTTCTTCGCAGCGAGTCCACCAGCCACGGCGGGGATTGCCGCGACCGCAACGCACCCTGACAGTGCACACGTAACGAACACGAGCATCACCGCCTGGACGCCGCGTTCCACCGAAGCCGTCATTTGCATCTCTTTGCCCATATTCTTCTGCGCTCAGCACGGTTGCACTGCAACGTACCGATGGTGTCAATCTGTTGACTTGTTCACCTGTTGACCTGTCTACATGGAGACATGTAGAAATGACGTCATGCCGACAGTTGCGATCATTAGTCAAAAGGGTGGAGCGGGGAAGACCACGCTCGCCATTCATCTCGCCGCGGCCGCGCACGAAGCCGGACGCGTGGCGTTGATCGTGGACACCGACCCACAAGCGACCGCTAGTCAGTGGGCATCGTGGCGCCACGACTCACCGCCCGAGGTCATCGACAGCCCACCACCGCGCTTGGCAGCCAAGGTGGCGGCAGCGGCAGGGCAGGGGGCCGAGCTGATTGTGATCGACACGCCTCCACATGCCGACAGTGCCGCACGCGCGGCAGTCGAGATCGCCGACCTGGTGCTGATCCCGTGCCGTCCTAGTGCCTTTGACCTGTCAGCGATCCAGACCACCGCCAAGCTGGTTCAATTGCTAAAGAAGCCAGCCTTCGTCGTCTTTACCGCTGGCGCACCTAATGCGCCGCGCGTCTATGCCGAAGCAGGCGAACTGGTGGCAGTATATGGCTCGCCCGCATGTCCGGTGATCATCCCCGATCGCGCCGCCTATCGACATGCAAGCGCGGAGGGGAAAAGCGTGATAGAAACCGAACCCAACGGCCGCGCTGCGTCTGATATCTGGCAGTTCTACGACTGGACATGTCGACAACTAGACATGAAGACGCGGAAATGTAAGGGAGTTATCGCGTGAGCCGCAAACCCAGCTTCGCCAATCTGCGTACCGCCGCAACACCAGCACCCACGCGCACGCCCGAGCCTGTCATGCCGGACAAACCGTCGGGGGCGAGCACAGAAGGTGCAAGGGTAAGGGACACGATGCCGCGTGTCGCCAGTCGAGAAGGACGCAAGCAGGTCGCCGGCTTTTTCAGCCCTGAGATGTCCTTTGCGATGCACACCCTTGCGAGACGTCAGGGCCGCAGCCTCCAGGCGTTGATGGCTGAGGCGTTCAACGACGTGCTGCGTAAATACGGTGAAAGCCCGATAGGTGACTGACGTTGTAGTTGCACGTGGCTAGTCTACGTGTCGACATATCTACACGCTGATATATGAGGAATAAGCACCAAAGCGTCGAAAGCTGCCTTCGCAGTAAGGCTCAGCATCGCACCATTAGAGATCATAATCGCCATGGTCCGGGTAGGATGCCATATTGCAAAGCGTAGCTACAGACCGGGACTTACATGTTTCTGATAGTTGGCGCCTTCGAGCCTGCGGTGTAAATTGCGTGCCAAACGTAAGAAGACCATGCTGCCCACTAGCGTACGATCAAATTTGTCAATACCATTGACACCAATCGTGCGTCTTCTGCGGCATCACCGGCCCGCTGCAGCGGGTGGATATTTCGCAAACACCATGACTTCGACTGATGCCACACTGCGGATCTTACAGCCTAACGCGACTATGTCCTGACAACTGCGGCTCCGACATTAACTATATCTTTCCGCAAGCGCGCGGGGACCACACGCAAGTCGATCATCATCGGTTGGGCGTGAGAGGGTGATCGTTCAGCTGGTCACTCCCGCTAGCCGTCTGGAGCGTTGCCCGGCTGTCATCATGGAGGTGCAGTAGTTTTCCCTGTATCCCGAGGTTGGTGGTGTTCAGGATACCGGCCATACAATCGTCGACGTGCCGGCGAGTAGGTGCACCACACCATCACATGCCACAAGGCGCCGCCCGTTGACTGTCGCGGCGCCCGGCTTGCCTGCAAGCGGCCACGTCAGAACGAACCCGCCGGGTGGCGCGGCGTCGCCGGAGATGGTCGCAACCAGCCCACCCGCGTCAGCGCGCATGCGCAGGTTCACCGTGCCGTAGCGGGTGCGCAGGCTGCGCACCTCGACGCCCGGTCCCGCCAGCCAGTCGGGTGTCAGCCCGGCCGCTAGGACCAATTTGTCTCTGCCAACGTCCTCGTAGGCGAATAGGTCGAGTGCGGAGCGGATGAAGTCGGATGCGACCCAGGCGTGCGGCATGTCGCCGATGAAGCGGATTTCGCGTGGGCGTCGCCCGACCACTTCGGCCCAGCCGTTCCACGCGGCCGGGCGGCGGTCGGCCATATAGGCGTCGAGCAGGTCGTTCGCGTGCCCACCTTCCCCCAGCCTGACCAACGCGGAGACGTTGCGCAGTTCGTAGGGCGTGTAGTCGCTCCAGGTGGCACCGGGGGCACCGCGCGTCATGACGCGGTCGTACTGCCGCTCGAAGGTGCGGCGCAGCAGCTGCGGGTTCAGCCGGTCCTGCTCGCCCGCGGGGTCGAGCGCCATTGTCGTCGAGGTGGCGTCGAAATCACCCATGCTGGTCGCGCCGGGGATGTAGTCGATGCGCCAGTGCCGGGCGGCCGCATCGATCGCGGCGTGGATGTCGCCCGCGAACTGATCGCGCTGTGCCGCGATTGTGCCTGCCTCGGCCCGCCCGAGCACGCGCGCCGCATAGGCGGCGTCCTTGTAGCCCGTGAGCCCCCAGAAATCGTCCCAGAGGCTGTACTGCGGCTTGGCCGAATAGCCCTCGTGGCTGATCGAGGGCGGGAGCAGGCCGTAAAGCATCCGGCGCTCGGGCGTCAGGTTGGCGGGCGTTCGCTCCGACTGGCGCTGCGCCTCCATGTAGCGGCGCGCGGCATCGAGCCGCGGCCAGTTGCGCTGCAACGCCGCGCGGTCGCCGGTGTAGCGGTAGAGCTGGGTGACGAGGTGGATATACTCGCCCTGGCTGTCGTTCTCGGGGACCGGATCGGGCCCGCGCGCGTCGACGCAGCACGGCACCTTACCGTTGTCGAACAGCTTGGTCCCGTACCAGTCGGCGAAGGCGCGCACGGGCGCTGCGTGGCCGAGCCGCAGCAAAGTGTCACCCATCATCGCGCCGTCGCGGATCCAGCTGCGGTCGTAGGAGCGCGTGCCGGGTTTGAACGCCGCGCCATCGCGGCTCATCAGCACGTGCGCGAGCGCGGTGCGGATCGTGTCGGCGACCGCCTGTTTCGCGGGCGGCACGGTGATGGTGACGTTACCCAGTGTGTTGCGCCAATAAGCTGCCGTCTGCGTAATCGCCCGGTCGAACGCGGTGCGGTCGGCGGGGGCCGCGTCGTCGATTGCGAGCGGCACGTCGGCGCTCGCCCCCGGCGCCAGCGTCACCGTCCAGCGCATCGTGCCGCTGGCGAGCAGCGCGGGGTCGGTGACCGATGCGGTCCCCGTCGCCGCGGCGGGGGTAGCGAGCGCGCCTTGATCGAAGGGCCGCGCGACGACCGCGTCGGGGCGGGTGAGGGGGGTGACGCGGCGCGTGACCGCGGCGTCGCCGGCGATCGCGGGCGCACTCGTTACCGCCAGCGCTGACCCGTTCCACGCGATCCGTTCGATAGGGCTGACGCCGCCCTGTTGACTGAGGAACTGCGCCGGCGGATTGACCTGGAACGGGCGCACCGCGAGCGCGAGCGTCAGCGTTCGCGGGCTCGTGCCGGTGTTGGTCAGGCGGTAGCGCGCGAGCAGCCGCAGCGTCGCCTGGTCGGCGACGAGCGCGGTGTCGAGCGTCCAGCCGTCGCCCGCCCAGGCGACGTGCGGCAGCGGGAGATAGCCGTCCTCGAGCCGCTGGGTCGCGCGCACGTCGGCCCAGCCGACCGTGCGCGCGCCGTCGACCACGAAGGGTTCGATCGAGAAGGCGCCCTTCGCCACCTCGATCGCGCCGTCCTCGCCGATCAACCCCGACACCGCGCCGCCATCGCTGGCGACGAGCGTCCAGTAGCTCTGCTCGGTGAAGCCGCGCGGGTAGGCGCCGCGCGGGGCGGCCCTGGCGAGTGCGGCGATCGTGGCGTTGGGGGTCGCGGACCATGCGCGCGGCATCACCTCGACCTCGGCCAGCTCGACCTTGGCGCCCTTGTCCGCGGTCAGGCGCAGGTAGCGCGTCTCGGTGCCGGGTAGCGGGAGCGGATCGTCGCCGCCATCGCCCTGGTCGACGCGGCGGATCGTACGCCAGACACGTCGATCGTCCGACGTGTCGACACGGTAGCGCGCGGCGTAACGCTTACCCCAGTGAAGCGTCAGCCCGCCGATCTCGCGCACCGCGCCTAGGTCGATCACCAGCGGACGCGCGAGATCGGCCGCGGTGCCCTGCCGGCCGTCCAATGCGCGCCGGTCGCTGGCGACGGGTGCGGCCGGCGGGGCAGGGGGCAGCAGCAGCTGGAGTTGGAGGTCGTCGACCTCGACGTGCCCCGCCCCGCCGTCGCGCCCGCGCACCACAACGACCTCGACCGCGGCGGTGCGGCGCAGCGCCTTGTCCGCGCTCGGCCCCCAGGCGAACTCGACGTCGCGCGGGCGGATGCGGAGCGTCTGCCACTCAGCAGAGGGGCGGAAACTGGGGTAGGGGACCCACCAGACATTGTAGCCGCTGGCGTCGCTGAACTTGATCTGCAGATCGGTGACGTTGGCCGTCCCGCGCACACGCAAGGTGAGCACGAAATTCGCCGGCCAGTCGATTACGAGCGGTCGCCGCGCAACCGCGTAGCCGGAAACGCGCGCGAAATCATAATCTAGCCGGAGCGCGCCCGCGTCCGCCGACACGCGCGCAGTGACGCCATCCGACGCCGAGGACTGCCAAGCCGCCACGCTGTCGAAGCGGTCAAGCACCCGCACCGGCGCTGGCGCGGCAACGACCGCTGCGGTCGCGAGCAGCGCGGCCGCGATCACGCCAGCCAGCCCCCGGTGAAGCCCGCGCGCTCCAGTCCGCGGCGGATGTGCGGGTTGCGCCTGAGCGTCTGCCAGACGAGCCCGGTGCGCGCGTTCTCGATCCCGATCAGGATGGGCCCCTGATCGATCCCGAGATAATCGCCGTCGACCCAGCCGACGCCGGGGACGACACGACCGTGCTTCAATGGCGCCGCAGCGTCGGTCAGCGTCGGGTTGAAGGAGTCGAGGAAACCGTAGCGCGTGTAGATGCCGCGGCCGTAGCGCGCGTGCATCGCCTGAACCGCGCGGGTCGCGAGCTCGGGCTCGAACGCGATCGACGCCGCGGCCGCGGTCGGCGCGATCGTACCGTCGTCGCGGTCACCGGGACCGCGCGCGGAATAGCTGAAGAACTCGCGCTGCCGCCCGTCGATCGTACGGGTGAAGTCGCCCGGCCCGTCGCACGCGGTCAACCCCCAGACGTCGGCGCCGTAGCCCGCCCAATCGCCCGGATTGGCGATCGCGTAATCGCGCTGTGCACGCACCGCGCGCCGGCTGTTCTCGAAATAATCGATGCCGCGCCGCGCCATGTAGGCGTCGCGGATGCCGCGGAAATCGATGAAGCAATGGCTGTACTGGTGGATGAACAGCGGCGGGAATTGCAGGTGCGGCTCACCGCCGTGAGCGTTGCCCCATTGCGCGTCGAAGCGGTCGCTCCACGCGGTCCAGGTCGCGGGCGGCAGCGCGTGCGTCGGCGAGCCGAGCGCCAGCACGTAGAGCAGCAGCCCCTCGTTGTAGATGTTCCAGTCGCTGGTGATGAACCCGCTCTCGGGATGCCAGCCCATCGACAGGAAGGGTTTGCGCGGCGTGATCCACGTCCACTCGACCGCGCGGTAGAGTTGGTCGGCGAGCCGGCGGATCTCCGCCTCGGGCGCGTCTTCGCGGTCGAACCACGATTGCGCGAACAGCACGCCGCCCATCAGCAATGCAGTGTCGATCGTCGACAATTCGGTGCGGCCGAAACGGTGCCCGCGTGCCATGTCGAGGAAATGGTAGAACAGCCCGTGGTGCCCGGCAGTGCCTGTCGCTGCTGGTCCCTGCGGCGCGCGCGCGAAGAAGCGCAGCGTGGCGAGCGTGCGGTCGCGCGCCTGCTCGCGCTTGATCCAGCCGTTCGCGACGCCGATCGGGTAGGCGGTCAGCGCGAATCCGACCGCCGCGATTGAGGCGAAGGAGGGCGTGGGCCAGCGATCAGGCGCGAGGCCGGTCGCGGGGTCGGTCGTGTCCCAGAAATAGCGAAACGTGCGCTGCTGCAGGTCACGCACCAGCACGTCGGACGCGGGTGTAGCGGTTGAGGCGGGAAGCGTCGCGCACCCGCCCAGCACCCCAGTGCTCATCGCAGCGAAGCCGAGCGCTCCCCCGCCCAGCATCTGCCTGCGATCGATCATATCCTGTCTCACTCGAATAAACACGCGAGGCAGCGGCACGTCGCTGCCCCGCGCTGGCGTCAGAAGGAGAAGCCTGCCGACAGCTTCACCGTGCGCGGCGGATTGCCGCCTACCGAGTAACCGACCTGCTGGCGGAAGGTACTGCTCAGCGGGCTGTTGTCGAAATCGACGTAGTTGCGGTCGTTCATCACGTTGATGACGTCCAATCGCAGCCGCACGCGCGCCTGGTCGTTGACGAAGCCGATAGGGATGTACTTGGTCACCGCGAGGTCGAGCTGGCGCCGACCCCAGCGGTCGCCGTTACCCTCGGTCAGGCTGCCGACGATGATGCGCTCGAACGGCTGCGACAGGTCGAGGAACGCCTTCTGATACGCCGGCGATTCAATCTGGAACTTGCCCGACAGCGTGACGCCGATCGGCAGGTCGACGCTGCCCGCCGTCACGAACCGGTGCCGCGGCACACCCGAGGAGCGCAATGTCGGGTAATCGTCGAGTGAGGCGTAATCGAGCGAGTAGACCTCGCCGAACTGCCGGTTCTCCTCTGCCTGGGTATAGGTGTAGGTCGCGTCGATGCTCCACGGTGAGGCCGCCGTATAGGGCTTGGTCAGCTTGAAATAGGCCGCGTCCGAGTTGGTCTTGAGCCCGTTGGTGCCCAGAATCAGGTTGCCGTAGCCGTTCGGCGTGAAGCTCCACGGGTTCTGCGGCACGTCGGTCGGATCGGCGGGATTGTTGAAGAAGAACGACCCGTCGGGGCGGCGATTGCCGAGCAGGAAGGCGAAGCCGTCGCGGCTCTGGATGTGGGTGTAGCCGACCTCGAGCTCGAGCGCGGCGAAGCGCCCGCGCAGGCCTAAGCTAAACTGGTCCGAGTACGGCACCTTCAGGTCGTTGTTCATGAAGATCAGCTCGCGCCCACCGCCGACCGCGGTGTTGAGCAGGCTCTGGCGTCCTTCGGCGGTCAGGTAGGCCGGGTTCCACTGGATGCAGGTGGTCGGGTTGGCGACCGGGTCGCACGGGTTCAGCGAATCGTTGCCGATGAAGTTGAACGTCCGCGTCTGGAACGCGCCCTGCGAGAGCTCCTGCTGGAGGAAGTCGAACTGGTTGCGGTCGTACGAGCGGCCGTAGCCACCGAACATCGAGAAGCGACCCGCCTCGTCGAAGCGGTAGGTGAAGCCCAGCCGCGGCTGGAACGCGCCGGTGAACGCCTTCCGCTCACGCCCGGTCGAGATGTAGTCGCTGATCGAGTAGTTCGCGTTCGCGAGATTGGGGTAGTTGGCGGCCGACACCGCGTTCACGATCTCCGCCGGCGTCTGATAATCGAGGTAGCTAGGCGTCCGCTCGTAATCCCAGCGCAAACCGAGGTTGAGCGTCAGACGGTCGGTCACGTCCCAGTCGTCCTGCGCGTAGAGGCCGAGCTGGAAGTTGTTTGACTGGATCAGCGCGTTGCCCGATGCGCCCACCGCGCCGAATTGCAGGCGATAGGGCTGCGTGTCGTTGAAGCCGGTCTGGCTGAACGCGTTGACGTCGTAGGTGTAGAGCGGGTTGGTGAGGTTCTGCTGCAATGAGCGCAGCTTCACGAACTTGGTCTTGAAGCCGACCTTGATCGTGTGACCTTCGAAGCCGGTCCAGGTGAAGTCGTCCTGGACGGTCCAGCCCTTCTGCCCCTTGTCCTGGAAATTGGTGCCGGCGCCGAATTGCAGCAGGTCGGTGCGCACGGTCGACACCGCGCCGTTCGCGCCGGTCGAGCGCTGCGTCGCCTGGAACAGCGTCGCATTGCCGTTGACCGCGGGCTGCGGGCTCCACGACGCGTCCTCGTAGGATACGCGCGCGTCGTTGATCCAGTTATCGGCGGTGTGCTGCCAACGCAGCAGGGCGCGGATGTCCTCGACCTTGTTGAGCGTCGCGCCCGACGGCGCGAGGATGCCGGTGCCGTTCTGCAACCCGCTCTCGTCGCGGTACTTGCCCGATAGCTCGATCAGGTCGCGGTCGGTCGGCACGATGTCGATCTTGCCGAAGTACAGGTCTTCCTTGAACGAGTTGGAGAAGGTGCCGAAATTGTCCTGGTATTGCGACGGCAGCAGCGAGGTCGACAGGCCGTTGCCCGGGCGCACGTCGTACGGGTTGCTCAGCCGCTTGCCTTCGTAGCTGGCGAAGAAATGCATCTTGTCCTTGATGATCGGCCCGCCGAGCGCCCCGCCGAACTGCTTCTGCGTCGTCTCGACCTTGTCGATCAGCGTCGGAAAGATTTCGCTCGGGCGGCGATCGCGCAGGGACTGGTCGGTGTAGTCGAAGAAGCCCTCGCCGTGGAACTCGTTGGTGCCCGACTTGGTAATCGCGGTGATCGCGACCGAGCTGACCTGGTCGAACTCCGCCTTGTAGTTCGACGACAGCACCTGATACTCGCCGATCGCGAGCTGCGGAAACGGGTTGCCCTGCGAGCTGTCCTGGCCGGTAATACCGCTTTTGAGCACGTAATCCTTCTGGCTGACGCCGTCGATGAACACGTTGACGGTGCGGCTGTCCTGCGCACCGCCCTGGATGCGCGAATTGCCGCTCGCATCCTCGAGGAAACGGACACCGGGTGCGAGATCGGCGAAGGCGAGGAAGTTGCGGTTGTTCTGCGGCAGCTGCTCGATCAGCCGCGGCGTGATGTTGATGCCGACCTGTCCGCCCGACAACGAGCGGATGCGGCTGCCGGTCACGATGATGTCGCCGTCGCCCGCGGTCTCCGCGCCGGTCGAGGGCGTGCCCGCGGGCTCGGTGCCGGTCGCGCCACCCGCTTCGGGCTCGGCCGGGGTGGCGGGCGCCGTAGGAGCAGTGCTCAGGTCGAGGTCGAGCCCGGCGGTCTGGCCGACGCGCAGCGTGAAGGCGTCCGACTGGCGCACGCCGTTCTTCTGCCGGATCTCCAACTTGTAGGTGCCTGCGCGCAAGGAGGCGAAATTGTAGCTGCCGTCGGCGCCGGCGGGCACGGTGCGGCGGATGCCGGTCGCAACCTCGACCGCGCTTACCTCCACCACCGGATTGTCGGCCGGCGCGGTGATCGTACCGCGTAAAGATGCCTGACCCACCTGCGCGCTCGCGGTCGTGGGCACCATCACCGCGCCGCCAGCCAGCGCGGTCGCCGCGGCAAAGGCGGCGCGCAACATCGTCTTGTTCATGCTTCTTCCCTGTGTGCCCGGTCTGCCGGGATCGTGTTGATTATCGAACTGGTGGATTGGCGCGCGACGAGGACGGGCACGCGCCGTTCGGACGCGCCGTCATCGTCGCCGGCGATGACCTGGGCGAGCCGCGCAACCGCGCTGCCCCCGAAATCGGCGATGTCGATGCTCAAGGTGGTGAGCGCGGGCGAGATCAAGGCGGCGAGCGGAATGTCGTCGAACCCGGCGATTGCGACCCGCTCGGGGACCGCAACGCCCGCCTCGCGCAGTGCCATCATCGCGCCGATCGCCATCATGTCGTTGGCAGCGAAGATCGCGTCGAACGCCACGCCCTTGGTCAGCAGTGTCGCGACCGCGCGCGTGCCTGATCCCTGGTCGAAGTCGCCGGGCAGGACGCGCAACTCGATACCGGCGCGCGCGCACGCGGTCCGTGCGCCGCGCAGGCGCTCCTCGGCATCGACGTTACCGGCTGGACCCGCGACATGGACAATCGCGCGGCGCCCGCTCGCGATCAGGTGATCGACCATCGCCTCCGCGCCCGCGGCGTTGTCGATCCTGAGCGACGCGCGCGCGTCAGCGGCGCAATTGAGCAGCACGACGGGCATGCCGGTGGGCAGGTGAGGCAGCAGTTCATCGGCGGGCAGGTGCGGCGCCATCAGCACCAGTCCGTCTACGCGACCGCGCATCGACTGGAGCGCCGCGACGCCGCGGGTCGCATCGTCGTGCATCACCATCAGCATCAGGTGCAGCCCGCGCACCCGCGCCTCGCCGTCCATGCCGCGCAGCAGCTCGGAATAGAATTCGCCGTGCAGGTCGGGCAGCACCACGCCGATCGCGCCCGAGCGCGCGAGGCTGAGGTTGCGCGCGCCCGCGTGCGGCACGTAGCCGAGCCGTGCGGCGACCTCCTCGACATGGCGGCGCATCTCGGGACGAACGGTGCCCAGACCGTTCAGCGCGCGCGATACCGACGCGACCGACACGCCGGCTTCGCGCGCGACGTCGCGGATCGTGGCATTCGTGTTCGGCGCACCGCTCAAGCTGCATCCCCTCCAACGAGCGGCGAGCTTCCGGCTCATCCAACCCTTGCTGTAACCGGTTACATCGATCACACGGACGGTTCAACAACCTTGTTTAAAGCTGGGTGCGCGGCGATGACGCGAGACCTTGGGTGAGGAAGAACGAATGACGATGGCGACGATGCCGAGGCGCACGGTGCTGATGGGGGTCGGTATGGCCGCGGCCTGGGCGGCGAGCCCGGCGCGCGCGCTGCTGGCGCAGGCGGCCGCCAGGACGACGACGCTGCCACCCGCGGTCGAGGCGCTGATTGCGCAGATGACGGTCGAGGAAAAGGCGGGGCAGGTGACGTTGATGGCCGCGGCCTGGGCCGGAGGTGCTGCGACCGCGCTCAACCCCGCGGGCGCGGCGTCGAGCTTCGAGGGGCAATTGGCGGAGGTCCGCGCCGGGCGGCTGGGCGGCGTGTTCAACGGCAACGGCGCGGTGATGGCCAGGCGGATGCAGACGGTCGCGATGCGCGAGGCGCGGCTGAAGATCCCGCTGATCTTCGCGGCCGACGTGATTCATGGCTTACGCACCGTCTTTCCCGTGCCGCTCGCCGAGGCCGCCAGCTTCGATCCCGAGCTCGCGCGCCGTACCGCGCGCGCGGCGGGCGCGGAGGCGGCCGCATCGGGGATCGACTGGACCTTCGCACCGATGGTCGATGTCGCGCGCGACGCGCGCTGGGGCCGGGGTGTGGAGGGCGCGGGCGAGGACGTGCTGCTCGGCCGGGTGATGGCGGCCGCGCGCGTGCGCGGGTTCCAGGGCGACCGCGGGCTCGCCGCGCCCGACGCGGTCGCCGCCTGCGCCAAGCATTTCGCCGCCTACGGCGCGGGCGAGGGGGGCCTCGACTACAACAGCGTCGACGTGTCCGAGCGGACGCTGCGCGAGGTCTATTTCCCGCCGTTCGAGAGCGCGTTTGCCGCGGGGGCGCCGACGACGATGGCCTCGTTCAACGAGATCGCCGGCGTCCCCGCGACCGCCAACGAGTGGCTGTTGACCGAGGTTCTGCGCCGCGAATGGGGTTTCGACGGGCTGGTCGTGTCCGATTATACCGGCGACGAGGAGCTGATCGCGCACGGCTTCGCCGCGGACGCGCGCGAGGCGACCAGGCTCGCCTTCATGGCAGGCGTCGACATGAGCATGCAGAGCGCCTTCTACATCAAGCATCTGCCGGGTCTCGTCGCCGCGGGCGAGGTACCGATGGCGCGGCTCGACCAGGCGGTGCGCCGCGTGCTGGCGCTCAAGGTACAGCTCGGGCTATTCGACGATCCTTTCCGCCGCATCGATTCCAAGCGCGAGAAGGCCCGCGTCCGCACGCCCGCGACGCTCGCGCTCGCGCAGGAAGCGGGCGCGCGCTCGATCGTGATGCTCAAGAACGATGGCGTCCTGCCGCTGCCGACGACGGGCAAGAAGATCGCGCTAATCGGCCCGTTCGCGGGTGGGCAGCACGATCTGATCGGGCCGTGGAACGTCTACGGCACCGACGCCGAGGCGGTCGATCTCGAGATGGGCGTGCGCGCGATCGTGCGCGATGCCGCCTCGGTTAGCGTCACCGCGGGCAGCGGCATCGACGACGCGCTACCCGGCGGGATTGATGCCGCGGTCGTCGCGGCGCGCGCGGCCGACGTCGTCGTGCTCGCGATCGGCGAGAGCCAGCGCATGTCCGGCGAGGCGCAGTCGCGCGTCGACGTGGTGGTGCCGGCAGCCCAAGTCGCACTCGCCCAGGCGGTCGCGGCGACGGGCAAGCCGGTCGTCGTGCTGCTGCGCACCGGCCGCGCGCTGGCGCTCACCGAACCGGTGCTGGGCGCGTCGGCGATCCTCGTCACCTGGTTCCTGGGTTCGCGCGACGGCCCCGCGATCGCCGACGTGCTGTTCGGGCGTGTCGGCCCGTCGGCCAGGCTGCCGGTGTCCTTCCCCTACGCGACCGGGCAGGAGCCGTACCATTACGATCACAAGAGCACCGGGCGTCCCAACCCGCCGGGACCACTCGCCGAGTATAAGGCGCATTACCGCGAGTTTCCCAATCAGGCGCGCTTCGCGTTCGGGCACGGGCTGACCTACGGCACGATCGACTATGCCGCGCTCGATCTGGGGTCGGCGCGGATGAGCGCGGACACGCCGCTCGTCGCACGCGCGACGATCCGCAATTCGGGCGCGCGCGCGGCCGAGGAGGTGGTGCAGCTCTACGTCCACGACGTGACCGCCAGCATCACTCAGCCGGTCCGGTTGCTGAAGGCGTTCCAGCGCGTCTCGCTCGCACCCGGCGAGGCGAAGCAGGTCAGCTTCACGCTGCGCCGCGCCGACCTGCTGTTCGTCGGACAGGACCTCAAGCCCGTGGTTGAGCCCGGGCGCTTCCGCGTGTGGATCGCCCCCTCGGCTCAGGCGGACGGCGTGTCGGGCGAGTTCGTGCTCGCCTGACTTGCATCACGGCGGTGCGGGATGGCGACCACCGCCGCCAGCATCGCCGCGACCAGCACGGCGGGGCCGGCGAGCATCAGCCAGCGGATCGCGGCGCTCGCGTCCGGCCCCTGCGGCGCGCCGCTGCGGAAACCCGCATATTGATACACCGCGCCGATTGCGAAGCCGGCGAGCGCCAGCGCGACCTTCTGCGCCAGCGCGAAGGTGCCGAACGCCAGCGCCTCGACCCGCTCGCCGTTCTTGGCCGCCCCCCAGTCGACCGCGTCGGGCAAGAGCGTCCACGCTGCCAGCCACACGCCCGCGAACGCCGCCTGCATCGCCAAGAGGAAGGCTGCGGTAGCGATGCTGCCCGGTGCCGCCAGCGCCAGCACGACAGGTGGCACGAGCGCGAGCGTGCCCGCGACGAGCCACGCTTCGCGCGCGCCGCAATGCCGCGCCACCCACGTCCACGCCGGCACCGCGACGACGCTGACCAGCGCCATCGCGGTCAGCGCGCGCGGGCCTCCCTCGGCGTCGTCCAGCACGTAGCGGAAGAAGTAGAGCACCGACTGTCCCATCACCGCGGCCGCGGCACCGCCCAGCGCAGCCGCGAGATTGAGCGCGATGAAGAACCGGTTGCGCACGAGCAGCGCCAGTGCGTGGAGCGTCGCGGGCGGGGTGGGAGCGCCCGTTTCCGCGCGCGTCTCGGGCACGCGCCACGCGATCACGAGCAGCAGCGGCGTACCGGCGAGCGCCAGCACCGCCGCGGCCGCGGCGTAGCTGCCTGCCGTGGCGACCAGCGCCGGCAGCGCGAACGCGACCAGCGCGCCCGCGGCCGCACCGAACCCCATCCGCCACCCCGCGATCGTCGCGCGCGCCTCGCTCGTTGCCGCCACGCGCGTCGTCCAGGCGGCGTAGGGGATGTTGGTGAAGGCGTAGAGCGTGCGGAACACGATCTGCGCCGCCAGCGCCAACAGCGCGTGCCCCGCCGGCACCGCGAACATCGCGACGAACGCCAGCCCCAGCGGCACCGCGCCGAGGCCGACCAGCCGGCGGTACGCGACCGCCGTTCGCTCCGCGACCGCGCCTGCGCAGAAATCCGCCGCGCCGTCCCATACGGTGCCGACCATGAACACCGTACCCGCGACCGCGGGCGGCAGCTGCAGTGCGTCGATGTAGAAGAACAGCAGGTAGAGGTTGATCGCCTGCCAGTAGAGATTGAACGCAAAATCGCCCGAGCCGAACAGCGCCAGCGTCGACTGTCGGGGATGCTCGCGCGGTGTCACCGCCGCTTCATCGGTCACCGGCACGGCGATGCCAAGGGCGTGTGCTGACCCGGCCTCAGACCTGCCGCATCCCGCCGTCGACGCACAGCTCGGCGCCGGTCACGAAGCTGGCCTCATCGCTGAGGAGAAAGGCGGCAGCCGCGGCTACCTCGTCGACGCGCGCCATGCGCCCCAAGGGAATAGGAGCGATCAGCGCCTGACGCATTTCCTCGGGCACCCCGGCCATCATGTCGGTGTCGGTCGGCCCCGGCGACACCACGTTGACGCGGATACCCTGAGGCGCGAGCTCGGCCGCCCAGCTGCGGGCGTAGGATCGCAGCGCCGCCTTGGTCGCCGCATAGGTGCTATAGGGCGACACCCCCATGACATCGGCGATTGAGCCGATGAGGACGATCGACGCGCCGTTGTTCATCGCGGGCACCGCCGCCTGAACCGCGAACAGCGCGCCGCGCACGTTGACGTCGAAGTGGCGGTCGAAATGCTCCGCCGTTTCCTCCGCGATCGTCGCCGGCTCGGACAAGCCGGCGTTCAGGACCAGCAGGTCGATCCGGCCGTGCAGACGCCTGGCCTCCGCCACTATGCGCGCGAGGTCGGCCGGGGAGGCCGCGTCCGCCGCGATGCCCTGCACCGATGCTCCGATACGCTCAGCCGCTGCGGCGACTTCACCCGCGCGGCGCCCGGTCAGCAACACCGTCGCACCTTCCTGCGACAGCCGGCGCGCGATCGCGAAGCCGATCCCCTTCGCGCCGCCAACCACCAATGCGACCTTGCCCGTCATCCTTGCCATCATTCGTCCTTTCACTGGCGACGGCAAACCAGATATACGAAGCATATCTGCCAACAAGAATGCACCTGGATTAGCCTAGATATGGCCGACGATACCGACCTCCACGCGCTGTCCTGTCAGGCGCTGATGAACGTACCCCGCATCCGGCCTGTGCTCGACAAGATCGCGGACAAATGGACGATCATGATCCTGACGGTACTCTGCCCCGAGCCCGCGCGCTTCAACGAGATCAAGCGGCGACTGGACGGGATCACCCACAAGTCGTTGGCCGACGCGTTGAAGCGGCTGGAACGGGACGGATTGGTCACGCGCACGGTGATCCCGACCACCCCGATCGGCGTCCGCTACACGATCACGCCGCTCGGCCATTCACTGCGCGAGCCATTCGAGGCGCTTTGCTCCTGGGCGCTGAAGCATGAAGCGGCGTTTGCACCCGACAGCGATGGCGACACCGCGTAACGCAGCCTTCCGTCCTGCTGGGACGTCATTTTACATAAGATGTATTATCGACCGATTTGCGTGTAAGCGCTAAGTAGAAATGACACCCCTCTGCTGCGGTGCGACTGCGGCCGAATTTGTCCGGCTCAGGCATGGTGTCATCGCGACCAATCTACTGGTTGCCGCTGGCCCATTGGTGCGTCGCTACTGGTAGGTTGACGCTTCGGGACAGCAATCTGGCGCGTCGCACGCTGCTCTCCGCTGCGACCCCATAGTAGAACAACACCAATCCTGCCGTAGCAAATTACCAGCAACCAAAATTGATAACATAGGTTGATGCGTCCGAAGCGGCTGTGTTGCGTAGCCGTAACGGAATTGATGGTGACGCACGCCCCTATCCCTGCCCGCTCGCCGCGACGTGGCTCGTGTCCGCGTGCGGGACGTGGTGCGTGCGCTCGCCCGGTGGAGGAACAGGCATGAACAAGAACGAACTGCACGGCGGTGCGCGTTATCTGGGCGGCAAGGTCGAGAAGGCGGTCGGCGACGCAGTCAACAGTCGCGAGTGGCAGGTCGACGGGGTCGTCGATCAGGTGGCGGGCGGTGCGGAGAACCTCTACGGCCGCGCGCGCTCGGTTGCCGAGGACGCGATCGACGCCGCACCCGGCTTCGTCGACGAGGCGAAGGAGCGGTTCGACAAGGCGCGCGAGCGGCTGGGCGACGCAGCCGGCGACCGCGCTCGCGACGTTGCCGACCGCGCAACCGAGCGCGCCCGCGACCTCGCCGATCGTGCCGACGACGCGGCCGCGCGCGGCACCCGCAAGGCGAACGCCGCGGTGTCGGACAATCCCGCATCCTGGGCGGTACTCGCGGCAGTCGGCGCCGGCATCGGTGGATACCTGCTCGGCTGGCTGATCCACGGCGATCGCGCCTGAACGCATGGCCTCGTCACTGACTTCCCTGCGCGAGACCGCCGATCTGCGCCACCTGCGCCAGATCATCGCAGGGCTCGACGAGGGCGTGATCCTGATCGATCCCGACCAGACGTTGCTGTGGGCGAACGACGCGGCGCTGAAGATGCACGGCGTGTCCGCGCTCGAGGAGCTGGGGCACGACGTCGACGATTACCGCCGGCGTTTCCAGCTGCGCTACCGCAACAATCGCCGTGTCGCGGCCGACGATTACCCGATCGAGCGCGTGGTGGCGGGCGACAGCTTCTCCGAGGTGGTGGTCGAGGTCACGGTCGCGGGCGAGGAGGAGCCGCGCTGGGTCCATCAGGTGCGCAGCCTGGTGCTGAACGACCGCGACGAGGACGCGCCGACCTGCGTCGTGCTCGTGATCCAGGACGTGACCGCGCAGTACGAGGCGGAGGACCGGTTCGAGCAGTCGTTCAACGCCAATCCCGCACCCGCGGTGATCTGTCGCCTGTCCGACCTGCGCTTCGTCAAGGTGAATGACGGCTTCCTCGAGATGACCGGCTTCGCGCGCGACCATGTGCTCAGCCGCACCGTCTACGACATCGACGTGCTGCGCGACGCCGACCGCCGCGATCTCGCCAAGGCGCGGCTGGCCGAAGGCACGACGATCCCGCAGATGGAGGCGCGGCTCGACCTGGCGGAGGGCGGCAACAAGCTGGTGATCGTCGCCGGGCAGCCGATCGAGCTCAACGATCAACCGTGCATGCTGTTCACCTTCGCCGATCTCGAGCCCCGGCGACAGGCGGAGGAGGCGCTGCGCCACAGCGAGGAGCGCTTCACGCGCACGTTCCAGATGGCGCCGGTCGCAATGGCGATCGGTGCGCGCGACGGGCATCTGCTGTGCGAGATCAACGCCAGCTTCACCCAGCTGACCGGCTATGCCGCTTCCGCGATCATCGGCCGCTCGCTGAGCGAGGTCGGACTGTGGGCGGGCAAGGACACCGGCCGCGAGATCGAGCGCGCGATCGAGGAAGGCAATGGCTTGCGCGGTCACGAGGCGGGGATCGCGACGCGCGAGGGCGGGCATATCGACTGCCTCGTCTCAACCGAGGCGTTCACTTTGAACGGCGACGAGTGCCTGCTGTGGGCATTCCAGGACATCACGCAGCGCAAGGCGACCGAACTCGAACTGGTCGAGGCGATCGAGGCGGTGATGAAGGATACCAGCTGGTTCAGCCGTTCGATTATGGACAAGCTCGCGCGGCTGCGCGCGCCGATGCCCGATGAGCGCGGCGCCTCGCTCGACGACCTGACTCCGCGCGAGCGCGAGGTGCTGGCGCTGATCTGCCGCGGGCTGGACGACAAGAGCATCGCGCGTGCGCTCGGTGTGTCGGGCAACACCGTGCGCAACCACGTCGCGCGCATCTACGCCAAGATCGGCGTCAACCGCCGCACCGCCGCGGCCGCCTGGGCACGCGCGCGCGGGTTCGACGGCGAACGGCTGCTAGCGGAGGCGAACGCGTGAGCGACGACACACCCGACAAACGCGAGAAATCCGCTCCGGTGCGCGAGGCCAAGGGCGCCGCGCAGGAGGCGATCGGCAAGCTGCTCGGCGACGACCAAGCCGTGCGCGACGGGCGCAGTGAGCAACGCGACGCCGCGAAGCAGCAGGACGCCGAGGCGCCGAAGACCGACGCGCGCGACACCGACACCAACAATCCGAAACAAGAACAGGAGTGAATATGGCGACCAATGTAACGGGGGTTCGGGACGATTACGTCGCGACCGACACCGCGCTCACCGCGCGGTTCGCGCGCGTGTCCTGGGGCGCGATCTTCGCCGGCGTCGTGATCGCGATCGCGGTGCAGGTGGTGCTCGGCATCCTCGGCACCGGCATCGGGCTGTCGATGGTCGATCCGACCGAGGGTACGACGCCGGGCGCGGCAGGCTTCGGCATCGGTGCGGGCATCTACTGGCTGATCACCACCGTGATCGCGCTGGGTGCAGGCGGCTATACCGCCGCGCGCGTGTCGGGCGTGACCGACCGCTTCGATGCTTTGGTCCACGGCATGGTCGTCTGGGGCGTGACGCTGATCCTGACGATCTATCTGCTCACCTCCGCGGTCGGCGGGATCATCGGTGGCGCGTTCCGCACCGTCGGCAGCGTCGCGGGCGCGGCGGGTTCGACCGTCGGCGCCGCGGCACGCGTCGCGCCGCAGGCGGCCTCGGTCGCGGGCATCGACCAGAACGACGTGCGCCAGGAAGCGTCCGACTACCTCTCCGACGCGCCCAATGACCCGGCGCAGATGACGCCCGAGCAGGCGCAGAAGGAAGTCGCGAAGGAACTGCCCGCGCTCGCCCGCGGCGGGGCCGACGGCCAGCGTGCCGAGAACCGCATCGTCGACATCGTCGCTGCACAGCGCAAGATCAGCCGCCCCGAGGCGCAGGCGCAGGTGACGCAGGCCAAGCAGCGCTTCGTCCAGACCAAGAACGAGGCGATCCAGACCGCCAAGAAGGCCGCTGATGCTGCCGCGGGCGCGGCGTCGAAGACCTCGTTTATCCTCGTGCTCGCGCTGCTGGTCGGCGCCGGTGCAGCCGCCTTTGGCGCCACGACGGCGACGCGTCGCCGCCTGCGCTGAGTGCCCGCGACGGGGCGCGTACCGGCCCCGTCGCACCTTTGTTAAAGGCGTTGGTGGGGCGGCGTACTGACCCCGTCGCACCTTATCCAAGGAGATTTCCCATGAAGAAGATCATCCTAGCAACCGGACTGACCGCAATGCTGGCGCTCGCCGCGTGCAACACCGTCAACGGCGCGGGCCGCGACCTGAAGTCGGCCGGCGACGCCGTCTCGGGCGCCTCGGGCAAGGACGGCAAGTAACACCATTCCACCGCGCGGGAGGTGCAAGCACCCCCGTTCTCCCCCTCTCGCGGGTCCCCGCCTGCACGGTGGGATCGCGCCCGGATGCCTGTTCACCTGCTCGAACCCGCGTCCGGGCGCGTTTTCATATGTCATGCGGCGTGCGAGCGCTGGAGCAGGACGTTCATCCCCGCACGTGTGATAATACGCGAGCCGCAACACCGCTCTGCGCCTGCAATCGCCGTCCGTAACGCAGCGCCGTCGACGGTGACGACCAGCGCAATTCCCGCACCGTCTTCGCCCGCCGCGAACAGGTCCTGCGTCAGCCCGACCCGCAGCGAGTGTGTGGATAGCGCCGCGATCGCCTGATCGAGTTCGCCCGCGGGCAGGTCAACCAGCCCGGCATTGGCGGCCGCGCGCGCGATACGACGGTAGATGCCGGTTACTCCTTGCCGGGTCAGCAGCATGGTCTCGATCGTGTAGGTCACCAGCAGCGCTGCGCCCTCCGCGTCCTCGTCACCCCAGTGCGGATCGGCGAACTCCTTCGACCGCTGCCGACGTCGGTCGACGCCGACGCGGCGGAACAGCACGCCCTCGGTGATCGCAGCCTCGGCGCGCGGCGACGCGGCG
>NZ_FNZZ01000009.1 GCF_900109565.1 Sphingomonas palmae
ACGCCACCAGCCCGGACCTCGCGGAAGACGCGCAGACGATCGCCGACGCGTTAGTCCACGACGCACCGGGTCAGGGCGGCGAGGCGCACTGGAACGAGGAAGCAAAGGCGCTGGTCGCGGGGATCATTCTGCACACCATCATCCATGAGCCCCCTGCCCTCGCCACGCTGGCCACCGTGCGCGACAAGCTCACCCGCGATCCCGCCGGCTTTGCGGCGCTGCTCGCCGACATGCAGGCTAGCACCGGCGCCCACGGACTGATCGCGCGCGCCGCTAACCGCCACCTCGGCAAGTCGGATCGCGAAGCCGGTGGCGTGCTGTCGTCCGCCCAGCGCCACACCCATTTCCTCGACAGCCCGCGCATCGTGGACAGCACATCGGCGTCCGACTTCCGGTTCGCGGACCTCAAGGAACGACCCAGCACCGTGTTCCTGTGCCTGCCGCCCGATCGGCTTGATACCTATGCTCGCTGGCTGCGGCTGCTGGTGAGCCAGGCGGTCACCGACATGGCGCGCTCCTCTGCCCGACCGGAACGCCCGGTCCTGTTCCTGCTCGACGAGTTCGCCGCGCTCGGTCGGCTTGATCCGGTAGAACGCGCGATGGGTCTGATGGCCGGTTATGGGATGCAGCTCTGGCCGATCCTCCAAGACATGCACCAGCTCAAGGCGACCTATGGGGAGCGCGCCGGGACGTTCATGTCCAATGCCGGCGTGATCCAGACGTTCGGGGTCAACGATTTTGCTACCGCCGACATGCTGTCGCGCACGATCGGTGATACGACCATCGAGTATCAGACCTTCGGCGCGTCCGGGCCGGCGAGCATCTTCGGTGATGGCGCACGCTCTGAAAGCGTCAGCGGCCATGTTGCGGCTCGTCGACTGGCGACGCCGGACGAAATCATGCGGATGAACCCGGATGATCTCCTGCTGCTGCGGCAAGGACAGCACCCACTCGTCGTCGGCAAAATCCGCTATTACGCGGAGCGCGATTTTGCCGGGCTCTATGATCCGGCTTGATCGCACACACTGGTCAAACTGGAGACAGGCGTTGGGATAGCGCCCTTTCCTGCCTATCAACCTGCGCGACGCTGACAGTTACACACCACCGGATCGGCCTGGCTTCTCTCGGAAGCCTGCGGCCGATAGGCCGCTCTTGTGACGGCGTTAGCCGGCACGCAGCAAAGGTGCATTGGCCTTTGGGCCAATTCCGCATGCTCTTTTCTGCGCGTTGAAGTCGGCGCTGAGGTTAAATGATTCTGTTAAATAGGAATCGTTAAGAAGGTTAAGGCTCGAAAACGGACTGAAAAAGTGAGTATTTCTGCGGCTTTCCAGATTTGCTCGGTGTGTGATCCCACGTGATTCGGTGTGCGATCCCACGATAGCGGGGTGTGTGATCCCACGACGCTCGGGTGTGCGATCCCACGATGATCAACTGGCTGTTGGCGCCGCGATTACTGTCGGTTCAGCACTCTCGCCGTTCCCCTTCGAGCCGGTTCGGATCGCACCCTGCTCACGACGGTGTGTGAAACCACGATAGTCAGCGCCCGCCGGCGAGCCTATCCATGAGGTCGTCCACCTCAGTCGCGCGGCGGCGATCGGCGTCGAAGCGATGCCGTCGTTCCTGTTCGGCTTCCAACCTAGCTGTCAGCGCTAACGCCTCTGCTTCCCCCCGAAGGCGGAACAGCACAGCCGCGCTACCGTCTGCCGTCGCCGTCAGCTTCATCGCATAATCGGGAAGTTGGTCGGCCTCCACCACCTTGCGGAGCATTCGGTTGAACTCCTTAGGCTTGCTGTCGCTGCCGGTCTTGTCGCGCAGTACCTCCACCCGGCACGTCCACCCGCCCTTTTGGTTGCCGGCGTGTTTGCGCGCGATCCGGTACAGGGCACGTTCCAATCCGCCGGTGAGCAGAAAATAATCCTGGTGCATGGTGAGAAGCGATCGCTCTCCCATAATGCCCTCATAGACCCAATCGGACAGGGTAATGGTCATGCCCCGGGGCTGGTCTGTCTCCGGGTCCACCTCCAGCGTCCATTTGTCGAGCCAGTTGAAGCCAGCCTTAGTGCGCCGCTTCGGAGCGCGGATCGAAGTGGATATTGAAGTTGTCTGAAGCCGTTGAAGCGCCGCTTGCAACTCCTGGTAGGCTCGGCCGCTGGTATCGCGCTTGATCGCTCGAAGCAGGTCGTAGGATGTGGTTCTGAGCGTCCGAGGAAGGTCGTTCACCCCCTGCTCACGCATCCGATTGAGCGTAGAGGCTGCCCATATGAGGATGTCGGCATCCCAGATGGTCGCCATGCCGTAGGCTGGGATCGCCTCGATTTTCACCCACGTCTCGCCGTCCGGGCTGCTGTACTCGATCGGCTTCACTCGCTTACGTTTCTGGAGCGAGAAGAACGGCCGTTCCATAGTCTCTCGCTGATCCTTGAGCGGAAGGTCGCCCATCAGCGGGATGAAAAGGTCGAACTCTGGGTTGGGGTTCTGACGTTTGGTCACGCAGCATCAATCCTGCCGTTCTGCATTTGTGCAGGTGTGCACATTATCAAGATTTGCCAAATTGCTTGTCAGCCTCGTATTTGGCGACCAGCTCGCCAATCGCCTCGGCAAGAAGGTCCTGATGGCTCCGCCTGGTTCTAGCCGCCAGCACCCGGAAGGCTTCTGCCGTGGGATCGGCCGGATCAAAGTAGGCGCCCAGGTGGTACTTGCCCGGACGTTTGCCGCCCGATCGAACGGGGGTGGCTGGCGGTACCGCCGGCGCGGGTGCTGGCGCATTATCCTGCTCAGATTCGGAACGCGATTGGGGCATGGCCGGAGCCAGCAAGGAAGTACGCTTTGCCATTATCAAGCCTTCACATTTGCAGGTGTGCAGGGCATCAGATCATCAAATATGTGTTTCTGCAAGGCTGCAACCTCTTGGGCTGCTTTTCCCGTCGGTTCGTGCTCGATAACACCTAGGCCATAAGGCCATGCGGCTCGATAGGCGCTCCGCTCGCGCAACACGGCACGCGCCACCCGCAGCCCGGTCGCCTCCGCAAGGGTTCGCGCATCGTCCAAGAGCGTCGTGGCAGTCGGGGGGGCCGCATTTAATACAACGACGCCTGTCCGGCCGGTGCTCGTGATGAGCTGCGCCGTGCGCTTAATCGCGTCCAAGTCGATTAGCGAGGGGCGACAGGGAATGACGACGAGGTCTGCCCGCTGCGCTGCTGCCGCGGCTTCTGCACCTGCGGCCGGCGGAGTGTCTATGATAGTAAGCGCGAAACCGTTGACCTCTGCGGCATCAATTGCCTGATCAAGTCTTCGCGCACTGATTGGCTCTACATGAGGCAGCTCGGCTACCCGTCGTTCGCTCCATGCCGTCGCGCTCTCCTGCGGATCAAGGTCGAACAATGCGGTTTTGATCCCCGCCACCTGGGCGGCGATCGCTAGGTTAACCGCGAGAGTCGTCTTACCAACCCCTCCTTTTTGCGCTGCAAGCGTGATAATCTGCAAGTGTGCACACCTTCAGTTTTGTGTTTCTGACCGGATGCAGAATAGCAGGATCGCACACCGTCAGCTATAGCTGTACAGATAGCTGCCAGTTAAATGACCTGGATCGAGCTAGGATCTCTGGGACTGATGTGAGCAGCATCTCCCCAGTCAGCTTGTTGAACAAGGCCACACGATGCCGATGGCCGAGCTGGTCGGCCGCGGCGATCTCACTCTCAGTAAGCGCAAAAAAGAAACCGCTGAAGCCAGGCTGGACTCGCGGCTGATTAGCAGTTTTTATTTCGACAAATGTGATCGCCGATAGTGCGGTTCGAACCTGTGCCGGATTGGTGAGATCAATGGGGCAGGGGAGGGCAAGAGCGTCAAAGCTGGACGCCTTGATGATGATCCCGGTTTTGGCCAACTCGTCAAGCAAGACCCGTAAGCTTGCGCCTTTCGGGCGAGGAACCCACTCCTCCATGGATAAGATTGCTTGCTGCTCACCCGCAGCACCTCCCTCATTGGCAAGCCGCGCCAGATGGGCCCGCTTCGCGGCAATCACCTCCAACGGAGACAAGGGTCAGCTCTCTGCTTCCTGAGCTGGCGCAACCGGCACCGATCGGCCTTCATAATCGAGACCAGCGATGTTGAGGGCAGGGGAGTCCGCAGCCCATTCAAGGCGACGCGTTTTGCTGGCGAGGTCAGGCGCACTGGTTACGAAGCGCTCGTCGTAGCGAAGGTAGAGCGTATCGAAGAACCGCTCGATGCGGAGCACGCTGTCGTCCTCCGGATAATGATCAAGCAAGCTGCCTCGAGCGCCGGGCTTCATCTCAACCATGCCAAAGCCGATCGCCTCGTATCGGCTCACGTCATTGCGGATGCCCCGGCGCCCAACCAGTTCGCGGAGGGCATTGTGAAAACGCATGATGCCGGCGACCGGATCACCACCGGCGGTCAGCGCTAGATCGTTTGCGGCCAGAACCTTCTCAGGTTCAGTGCCTGCGGCCTCCCCCACTTCCTCCAGTAACTCCTCTGCCTGCCGATTTGCGCGCAGGAGAACGAGGTATCCCAGAACAAGAGCCGGGTAGGTGATATGCAGATTAGTGCATTCCCCAATCGTCTCTTCCATGCGGTTGGTGAGGTTGCGAAAAGCACCGGTCACCCCCTTACAGGAAACAGCCAACACAGGCCCGATCCCGTCACGTGTGACTACCACGTCGACGTTCTTGGTTTTAAGACCCCCAAGGATAGTTCGCTCGCCCCCGCCAGCGCGATCCTCATCATAATGCAAGACTGGAGGTCGACCGGAGCGCCGCTCGACCCTGAACGGGGGTCGCGGCGTAATGTCGTCGGGATCGAACCCTCCCTCGAGCACCAGCCGGCAGGCAACGTACCAGTGTAGGGGCTTGATGTGGCTGGCGCTCTGCGTCTTGCCGGTAAAGTCCGCGAAAGCGGAAAGAGCCTGAGCTTGGGTCGTCCAACGGCAAACCTCACCCGCCATAATGGCGCCAGCGCTGCATGATCGAAATCCCCTCTTCCAGCGCCGATGCGCTCGCCAGCGTGATTGCGCCTGATGGCGCGAACAGCAAGCGGCCCGCCTCCCGCGGCTCCAGTTTCAGCATGCCACCACCCAACGGATGACCCTCGAGCTCGCAACTGAGTTGGGAGAGGGGGGTGCCCCAGCCTGGCAATAGCTTGGTCGCCAGCGCCCGATCGCGCACGCGGACGCCATGCACCGTGTTAGTGCAGGTCACACCTGCCGAGTTTTGCACGAGGTTGGCGCTACGACCGGCCATGTAGCTCATGATAAAATCAGGCACTTGGACATCGGGGACCGCGTACCAGGGTTCACGGTTGCGGCATTTATAGCCCTGCCGTGCTTCCTGGCCCGCACTGCTGTCGAGATAGCGGCGCACCGATGCCGAGATCTCCTGCCCACGCTGCAGCCGGAGTAACATGACCGGCTCATCCGCCTTCTGCCATGCTGCAACCGTAGTGGGTGTGATTGACCGCTGAGCGAGCATGCGCCCCGTTCGCACGGTTGGATGGAGATAGGCGGCTGGAATCCTCCAACGCTTTGCCTCTGATGGTCGAAGATGGAAGAAGCCGTTGTCGCCACTGACATACCCGATCCCGACGCTAGCGAAGCTGCTCAGCCGATGGCTGCCAGGATCGCAGGCTATGGTGCGGTATGCGTCCCGGATCGAAGCGGGCAGCAGGTAAGGCCGCAACCGCCGGTTCCAACTCTCGCGCCACTCGTTGAGCGGTATCTTTTCCGCCTGCTTAGGCGGCCGGGCAGACCACGCGAAACGGTCGAGAACGGTAAACGCGATGTGGTCCGTCGTGCCACTAAAGCCTTCAGTATATAGAAGCCAACAGTCCTCAGACAGGTCTGGGAACAGCTTTTCACGGACGGCGACGAGCTGCACGCGCTTGAAGTGGGCTACGAGGTACTCGAGCAGCGGTGCGGCGTAAGGGGCATGCCCAATCTCAGCCGGCACGACAAACGCCATGCGGCCTCCCGGCTTCAACAATCCCGCTGTGGCGACCAGAAACGGTGCCCACGAGGAGGCCAGCCCGCTGAAGGTGGCTCCCTGCGCTGCACACAGAGCTAGCGCTCGAGCGCGGACTGCGCCTTTGAAGGTTTGATAGCGGATGAAGGGCGGATTGCCGGCTGTGCACTCAAAGCGTTCAGCGGTGGCCTCGGCCCATTGGAAGAAGTCGCCCTCGTGCACGAGCGCTGCTGGCGCCCGGGCGATCGCGACGTGAGCTGAGACAGGATCCTGCTCGATACCAACACTGTTCGAATGCTCGACTAGAAAGCGGCCATCGCCGCAGCTTGGATCAAGCATACGATCCCCATCTCGCCGCACTGCCCAGCTGACGAGGGCAGAGACAACGGAATTGGGAGTGTAATAGGCGCCTGCCTCTTTTTGCGAGAGACGCACAGTCATGCTGCCTGACCAAGCGAGCTACGACCACCCGGTATGTGCCGATATAGCGTCGAGGGCTGAACGCCCATCTGCCTCGCTACTTCCTCAACCGTGATGGACGGATCAGACAGCATCGCCTTGGCACGACGGATCTCAGCTTCACCCATAGAGGGTTTGCGGCCACCTCGTCGACCCAGCGCCCGTGCGTGAGCCAAACCAGCCTGGGTGCGCTCGAGAGTAAGCTCACGCTCGAACTCAGCGATGGCAGCCAGAAGGTGGAAGGTCAGTCGCCCACCTGGGCTAGTCGTATCGATGGCTTGGGTAAGAACCTTCAGCCCGATCTCGCGCCCCTGCAGCAGCTCCGCTGTCTCGACCAGCTGACGAACGGACCGAGCAAGGCGATCAAGTTTCCACACCACCAGCACGTCACCGGCCCGCAGGTACTCCAGCGCTGCTTGTAACTCAGGCCGGTCGCGCTGCGCGCCCGACGCCTTCTCCATGAACACCTTCTCGCAGCCGGCACCACGAAGGGCCTCGAGCTGTAAGGCTGGGTTCTGATCGCGGGTCGAAACACGTGCATAGCCGACGAACAAGGCTCAATCTCCGAAAACTCATGCCGGCGCGCCCGGATTTCGGAGAAGCGTACAAGAGAGCGTTTTCGGAGACAATAGGAAAGAACAGACGGGGTACGCTGCCCAGAGGCGGCAGCTCTCCGTTAAACCGCCGTTTGCTGGAGGTTCGTCGGATGCGCCACGGCACGCCTAGGCAGCGATAATGCGAAGTTCTGGCCCGCGGTACACTCCGAGGGTTAGCGCGTCGTGCGTATTATAGAAGGTCTCGAAGTGGAAGCGATGATCGTCACCGTTGTCGTCGGTGAGTATCAGGTCGCTCTCCCCCAGTATCCCTCCGCGTTGCGCACCACAGTAGCCAGCCACGGCGTTGAAGACCTCTCTTTCAGACATCTTACTAAACCTCTCAGCAAACATTGGAGACTGGATAAAGTATTTCGCCGGGTTCAGAGCATCAAAGTCGGCTTTCCTCTTAGACTTATGCGGGTGGCCAGTGATCATCCCCACAAGCGGTCGGTCTGTTCCGGCCACCTCGACAAACCGGTACAGGGTCGTCGACAGCGTGTTACCGAATTTCCCGTGCAACTCTTTGATGATTGAAATTGTCGCAGATGACGACAGCGCCTCTTCTGTGAACCGATCTTGGAGGAAGAGGAGGCGTCCACCCGCAAAGTTTGCCTCCGCTTCGACCTCCTCATGACAGTGGGGAAGCAATGTATGATTGTTGTCCCCATGCATGACGTCTTCATGCCAGGGGATCAGGCTATGACCGATCTCGTGAGCCTCATTCCAGCGATGCTTCTTTTCCGGCAGATCACCATCTAAAAGGATCCTGCGCCGATCTGGTAGGTAGAGCGCCTTCAATGACAGCTTTTTGATGGCATCCCATAGCAAAGCTGGTCTCTCATAGACCTGGATTGTAGCCACTCGAATACGGCTGATTTTCTCTTGCACCGCACTGGGGTTGCTGGCGGTGTAGAACGCCTTATCCAGCTTGAGTAGATGCCTGACATCCTCGAGCCGCAGAGGCGGCTCCGGATTGCCCAAACCCTTGAGAACACGCTCTACCCGCCGATCAATATCATGAGCGGTCTTTTCTGAAAGGATTCTGTTCTTACTCATATTGACCGCCCTTTCTCTTAGTCTTCTTTGCTTAGAACACTAATAAATTCCTCTAATGCGATACGTTCTTGCTGTGTCAAAGCGGTCACAGCCTCTGATCTGGCTGCGAACCGGACCGCCTCACTGGCTATATTATCATTCTTTGCGGTCACAAGTCCTGCCACCTGAAGCAGATTGTTTCTAGGAATATCAAAGAAGTTAGCCAGCTGATAAACGGTTCTTAGTTCTGGCTTATGATGTGAGTCGTCTTCTATCTCTATAAGCTCGGAGATTTCTAAATCTGCGTCTTCGGCAAGCTTTTCTAAGGTCAGTCCTTTGTTGCGGCGCATAAGCCGCACAAACCGACCAAATGCGATGCCTGTGTCCTGATTGGACTTGTCATCGGACATCGCTTCACCGTCGAAGATCGGATCAATAGAATGTAGGCCGGCTCCAATCTCGGCATTACCCTCAATTTGAGACATTCTAAGGCACCACTCTTTCGTGATCTCAACCTTCATGGCTGGGTTCCTTTCGCGATGAAGGCCTCCGCTTGCTCAGGTGTCATCTCGAAATAACGCAAGTTCTGATAATTCGCATCCATTCCAAGATCGGACATTCCGCAGGTGTTAGCATAGAAGCTATTTGCCTGCGGTAGAGAGTGAAGGCCAATGCGCCCTTTAAATTCTAACTCCTTACTTTGCGCAATAGCCGCGTTGATCATGACACTTCCTACGCCCCTATACAAAGCGGGGTCGTGAAGGTCCGGGCGGTTCCATGGCGCATTCTCGACAAAGTCTACATATACAAGTTCTTTGCCCTTCTGCTGCTCTATTCGACATCGCTTCATTACGGTGTCGAGGATCATCATTCCTTGTGTCATGCCGTTACAGACAATGCTAAACCCCGGCTGGGCAAGCATCCCCTGAAGAGCTTCGGTCTTCTTCCGCCAATTCCAATGGCGGCTTTGCGGCCAATGACGTCTTTCAATGCCCGCACGATGCAGCTTCTGAACGGATTTAAATAGCTCTGGGAGCCACTCGCCCTCCCAGTCACCTAGTTGCTTCTCTGTGATGCCGTCCCAAAGCTCCGCTGACTCAGCTTCGTTGGTCACAGCATTGAACAAGTAAACTGGGCTTACGGTGATCGTCATAGCATCATCACCTCTGCCTTTTCCTTGGTAGCCTCGTCTTCGAAGAAGAGCTTATCGCCCTTCTCAACCCGATTCTCGATGAGCTGGTACAGTCGGAGTGCCTGTCTCATGACCGCGGTTTTGCTGAGATCCTTTTTCTCGCACAGCTCATCCAATGCGCGCATCTCGGCATCGGTGAGATTGAGCGTCATCGTCTTTTTCGCGACCATACTACCTCCAGCTGCGGGCACGCATATAGAGTGCTGTAGCCAATATGTCAATCATAATAAGCCATCTTCTGGCTATTGAATAGCTACTTTCTAGCCATTATATGAGTGTCAGGCGGGGCAGTGGGCTTCCGCGTGATCCATAGAAAGGTATGCCGATGGCGACTCTCCAAAATGAAATCGAGGATATCTGCTCCTGCATCCAGGAAGGGCGCCGCCCCCGCCCGGGCATGAGCTACCGCGTCGAACTCGGTGACGAACGTTTGAGTTATCGTTCAGCGGTGACGACTGACCCTCAACCGACAGCTCGGCAGCTTATTGAGTTGGCTGGTCTCCGGCCGATCGAGGAGCATCTAGTTATCTCGGTGGCGCCGAATGGCCGCCTGAACGCCCTCAATCTCGACGAAACGGCGGATTTGCTCGCAAACGAGGTCGAGCGTTTTCTGATTTTCCGGTCCGACGCTCTCTATCGATTCACCCTCGACGGCGACGAGTTCATCTGGGGAAGCCCGGAAATTCGTGGCGATGTGCTGAAGAAGCTCGCGAAGGTCGATGCCGCAATCTACGGCGTTTGGCTCGAGGTCCATGGCGGCGAAGATCGGCCAATCGCAGATGGTGCCACGGCGCCGTTGAGCCCGAAGGGGCTGGAGCGCTTCTTCACTGGTACCAACCAAACGACGGAGGGCTAAGCAAATGGCCGCTCTCCCGATGAGGTGCCGCAAGTATCTCGCTGAGCGAGGGCTCAGCTATGATGAAGTCGAGGAGGGCGGCCAACGCGGTATCGTGCTGCGCGCCATGCCGCTACCGCCTGGTCGCTTCGATGCCACTGTAGCGGATATCCTGATCATGCTACCGCCCGGCTACCCCGACGTCGCGCCCGATATGTTTTACGCCATGCCTTGGCTTCGGCTCGTCGCGACTTCAGCCTATGCGCGATGCGCTGATGTTCCCTTCACCTTCGGTAGTCAGACTTGGCAGCGATGGTCGCGCCATAGCAGTGATTGGCGCCCGGGCCGTGACGGCATATGGACCATGATTAAGCGGGTGGAAGCTGCCCTGGAACTCGCGGCATGACCGGTTTTTCCCTTGTTCTGCAGCAGCGCCATACGTCTGCTCTTCACCAAACGCTCCTGTCTGAATCAACAAACGGCGCCCCCTGCCTAGTCCTATTCGGCACCAATGACATCGCAAGCGACCCTTGGGATCGGCAGCGCCGGCTGCGTTTGCTGTCGTACGAACTGGTAGGAGACCAGACGAGTGCCGCCAGCATCACGGAGGCGATCGCGAGGTGCAAAGCTGAGAACTTGACCCTCGGCGTGGCACGTTCGCAGCTGACGGATAGCCCTGCAGGAACAGCGGAAATTGACGAGGATGATCGCGGTTTGCTCAAACATCTCCGCCAGGAGCTTGGCGCCTCTGTGCAGCTCGTCAGCCTACGCATCGATGCAGATGGCTGGAGCGCCCGCCTGTGGCCGGACACTCGGTCCGCTATTGCAGCGGATTACATCACCGTCCTGGGGGATGGTTTAACGCTCTATGGCGCGCACAAACGGGAGTCGGCTGACTTTCTCGCACGCCAAGATTTAGCCTTCGGCCCGAAGCTTGGCCGTTATCTTCGCGGCCTGCGGGTGGGTGTTGTCGGCTGCGGGGCGACCGGAAGCGCAACTGCGATGCTGCTCGCACGGCTAGGAGTAGGACAGCTAGCGCTCTTCGACGACGACATCGTAGACGTCACCAACCTAAACCGATTGCATGGCGCTCGCCGGGCCGATGCCGACGCGATGCGTTCAAAGGTCGACGTGCTAACGAGGGAGATCACCGAGCTGGGCCTCGGAGTGCGCACGGTGCCGTTCCGTGGCTGGATCGGCGACCCGGCTGCGCGCGACGCCCTAAAGGCATGCGATGTCGTGTTTGGCTGCACTGACGACCATGACGGTCGTTTGCTTCTCAACCGTTTTGCCTATTTCTATCTCGTTCCGGTCATTGATATGGGCTTAGCGATCCGCCCTGCAGAGCACGGCCGTATCGCCGAACTCGGCGGGCGAGTGACGGTACTGGCGCCAACAGGACAATGCTTGATTTGCCGAAGAGTGGTCGACGCAGAGATCGCACGCGACGAAGCCCTAAAAAGAGTCAGTCCTGAGGAGTTTGAACGCCGCAAGCGTGAGGCCTATGTGCGAGGTGGAGGTGAGCCAGCCCCAGCGGTGGTGACATTTACAACTGCAACCGCGTGCATGGCGGTTGACGAGCTTATTCAAGGTTTGACCGACTTTAGAGGCTCAGGCTGGCGCTGGCATGGCGTTCGGCGGTTCGATCTACTGGCTGATCGACGACCTGGGGCTGAACAAGACGAACATTGCCCCGTCTGTAGTAATGCAGATTATTGGGGTCGGGGCGATATGCAGCCTTTTCTAGATCGGACAGGCCAATGAAGGCTTTACGCAAGTACATTGCCTGGTTTGTACGCGAGGCAAGATCGATTGTACGCCCGGACCTTGTACTCCGCTCGACGGAGAGACAACCGGCACCTCAAGATTTGAAGTCAGGCGTGGTCTATATGGTGCAAGGCGGCGGCATCCCAAAATGGGCTATAATGCGCTGCCCATGCGGATGCGGCGAGAAACTTCAACTATCTCTCAATCCGTCGCGTCGCCCCCGTTGGACGGTCCATCGGGATCGTCTCAGGCGGGTATCGTTGCAACCGTCAGTTCGGCAGACTGCCGGATGTTTCGCCCACTTCTGGGTTAGGCGTGGTACTATCGAATGGTGCGGCGACAGTGGCTCGTCGTCGGTAGAAAGGTAGACCTTTTTACCTCGAGCTGTCGCAAGCCGATATTCCAGCACGCGGTTCTGACACCTGCAAACCAAGCAAATACGAGGTCGCGCAGACCGGTCATAACCGGACGGGGCTGTTGAAAAAGGCCGTAGCTCCCCGAGCTGCCCGTCCCGATTGGGATGGTATTTCGGGATTATGGAAGTAGATCGGTTAGCCGGTTCCACCTGAGACATCAGGAGCCACTTTGGGGTCTGGGTCCTGCGCCTTGCCGGTCGCGGGTGCCACCTTCTGGCTCGGCATAGCGGTGAGATAAGCAACGATCGCATCAACGTCCTTCTCGGCCACCGGCGCCTTGTACACCTCACGCATCTTGGTGACGGTCGCCTTCCACTGGTCCGCCGATAGCGCAGGCTGGGTCAGCGCCATGCTGGCCGAGTGGCACGAGGTGCAGTTGGCGTTGATAACGTCGGCGTGCGGGCCGTCGGGATAGGTCGCGTCGTCGACCGGCAGGTCAACGCTAGTTGAGGCAAGCGAAAAGCCGCGCGCCGACACGCTGGCGGGCGGCGCCGGCTCGGACGTCTCGGATATCGGAACGGGCGCCTTGCGGCTGCTCGGCGCGCCGATCGAGACGAGGATGATGCCGGTCAGGCCGATCAGGCCAGCGGCCAGCACGCCGGGGGAGAGGGTCTTCATGCTACTCGCTCCTCAAGCCGCGATGATGGTGGTGGTCTCAATGTTGCCGCGCATGAACCCGCCCGGGTTCCAGATCGGCTTCATCGGCTGGGCGACGCCGTTGGTATTCCAGCAGCGCACCATGATGGGGTTGGGCCCGCGTCGCAGCGGCACGCGACCATCCCAGCGCCGGAAGCTGTACCTGCCCTCGTCCGCGCCGAGCGTCGTCCTGTACCAGGTGCGGCCACCGTCCGACGACACATCGACCTTGGCGACGCCGCAATCGCCGCCCATCGCGATCCCGCCGACCGGGATCGATGCCTCATAGGCTATCGTCTGGCCATCGGGCAGGCTGGTCATCCAGCTGCGCGGGATCATGCGGTTGATGGGGACAGTCGGGAAGTCTCTGGCGCCGGGCGCGACATTCGCGCCCGGCGTCGCGGGGATCTTGTAGGCCTTGGCCATCCAATACTGGTCGTCAGGGCCGGGCAGTACCTCGATCGCGTTCAGCATCTTGACCCAATAGGTCGAGTACCAGCCCGGCACGATCAGCCGGCAGGGAAAGCCATTGAGGAGCGGCAGCTGCTCGCCGTTCATGCCGAAGGCGATCATCACTTCGCCGTCGCGGGCATGGTCGATGTCGAGCGCCTTCTCAAAGTCAGGGGCGCCCGCCACGACCGGTTGATCGAGCGCACCGAAGCGCACCTGCACCGCGCCTGTCTTGACCCCGGCGAGGTCGAGCACGTCGCGCAGGCGCACACCGAGCCATTTGGCATTGCCCATCGCGCCGTTGCCCCATTGCGCGCCGGCAACACGTGGCTGGAACAGCCCACGGCTGTTTCCCGAGCATTGGTTGACCGCCGCCATCTCGACCCGCGGCAGGCGCAGCAGCTGGGCGAGGCTGATCGACAGCGGTCGGTTGACGTGGCCGAAGACGTTGAGGCGGAAAGTCTCGACATCGATCGAGGTCGGGATGTCGGCCCAGTGCCAGCGGACGAAGAACTGGTCGTTGGGCGTGAACACCGACTTGTCGAACACGTCCATCGGCGTTTCCAGCAAAGGCGGATGGACACGCTGGAGGATCATGCTGCCCTTGCCGGGAAAGGCGCTGGTCATCGGCCGTTCGGCATTGCCGCCAGGCAGCTTCAGGTCGACGAGCTGCTGTGCCAGCGCAGGTGCTGCGGCAAGGCCGGCGCTGCCGAGCGCGGCATGCCTAAGAAAGCGGCGACGGCTGGTCTCACTCGCCAGCCCGGCGTCGAAATTGTCCATGACAAGGCTCTCCTGTGGCCAGCCACGCTGGCGGATCGAAGGGGCGTTCTGCAAGTGATCGAACCGACTGATCCGATCACCACGGCGGATCAGTTCGGGGTGGCGATGCAGGGCGAGACGAACAGGTTGCCCCGCCATGCGCCAGCCAGCGTCTTGGCACCGACCAGCAGCCACATCGCCGCAAGCGCGACTGTCAGCACCGTGCCAGCTATGCCGAAGAAGCCGAGGTTCAGCGTCGTGCCGAGGCGGAAGGTGGCGACGGTGTAGACGCCGAGCGGAAAGGTATAGCCCCACCAGCCCAGGTTGAACGGCACACCAGCGCGCCAGTAGCGGATGGTGATAAGCGTCGCGAGCGCCAGCCACCACAGGCCGAAACCCCACAGGCAGAGTCCGGCGACAACGCCGATCCCTTGAGCGACGCTACCGACATCGGCCAACCCGTGCGCCGCGAGGATCGCCGGCGCATCTGCCCCGAGCACCAGCATGCCCAGAGCACCCGTGCCGATCGGCCCCAGCGCCAGCCAGGAGGATGCCGCCATGCTTTCATGCGGCAACTTATGGAGTGCCATGCGCAGGATGAGGATGGCGAGGATGCCAAACGCGACCGGCACCGAATAGGCCCACAGCACATAGGAGGTCGCAAGCGTGACTAGCTGCGCGTGGGGATCGGCCAGATGCGGCGCGAGCAGCCCGCCGCTGGCACCCGCCACTTCGGCAGCGACGACCGGCAGCAGCCATACCGCGGTCATGCCGTCCAGGCTATGCTCGTGGCGGGTGAACATCAGGTACGGGATCAGCACGCCGCAGGCGAGCGACATGGCGACGTCGATCCACCACAAGACCTGCGCGACCGGTACGATGCCATTCCCGAACCGCGCGATGCCGAAGGCGAGGCAGCCGTTGATGATTGTCGCCAGCCCCATCGGGATGGTCCCGATGAACATTGACACGGTGTTGTGCCCGAAGATGCGCCGCGCCTCATGCCCGAACATCACCCAGCGCGCGCCATAGAGGCCGGCGAACAGCGCGAAGAGTGCGATGTTGAAGAACCACAACACCTCGCCGAATGGCTTCAGCGAGGGTCCAATGCCGGGTACCTGCGGCAGTGCGAGCGCGAGGATGCCCGTGCCCATCGTCGCGGCGAACCAGTTGGGCGTGAACTGGCGGATCATCTCGCGGGGGTGATCGAGCCGGCTGAGCGGCTTGAGGCCGCTCAGAACGGAGTGCGTGTCGGCAGTCATGCGACCTGCTCCTTGATGAGGTCCGTCAGCGCGTCGGCCGCGCGGGTGCGATAGCGTTCCTTGTGGCGCAGCGCGTGAAAGGCGCGGTCGGGCAGCCCGAGCGGCAGCTCGACAAGGTCACCGGCCTTGAGCGCACGAGCTACGACCAATCGCGACAAGACGGCAACGCCGGCACCGGCCTCGACCGCGGTACGCACCGCCTCGTTGGACGGCAGCGTCATCGCTATCGTCAGCTGGGCCGGATCAAACCCGCGCGTTCGCAGCACGTCCTCGAAGGTCGAGCGCGTACCGGATCCCAGCTCACGGACGATCCAGCGTTCAGTGCGCAGCCAGGCCTCGTCGACACGTTCGGCGTCCTCGCGGCCGACCAGCACCATCGGATCACGCCCGACAGTCCAGTGGGCGAGTGCCGGTTCGTCCACCTCGCCCTCGACAAAGCCGAGTTCCGCCGCGCCGCTCAGGACCTGCGCTGCCGCACCTTCGGTGTTGTCGATCGCGAGCTCAACCGCGATCTGCGGGTGGCGTTCGTGGAAGGCGGCGAGCTTTGCCGGCAACCAGTAGCTCGCGATCGTCTGGCTGGCGACGATCCGCAATGAACCACGGGCAAGCCCGGCATAGTCCGCCAGCATCGTCTCGGCATGCGCTGCCCGCCCCAGCACCGCGCGCGCTTCCTCCAGAAAGCCGCGGCCTGCTTCGGTCAGCTGGATGCCACGCCCGACGCGGTGAAACAGAGGAACCCCGTAGCGCGCTTCGAGGGCAGCAATCGCGCCGGAGGCAGCAGACTGCGTGACGTTCAGCACCTCCGCTGCCTTGGTGACGTGTTCGCGCTCCGCGACACCGACGAATATTCTGAGCTGCTCCAGGGTCATGCAGCTTATATCGCGCAATCTGATCGATACGACCAACCGTTTGATCTGCTCATTCCAATCTGGATATCGGAACGATCGGCAGCCTTTCGTCTGTGATGGTCTTGAAGACTTGAAGCGATCCGCGTGCCCGCGGCGTTTGTTCGTCCATGACCGATATGATCGAGCGCAAATCCGATCCCTACAACGCCGAGCCGACGCCCAGTGCGTTGATCGAGCGGTTCCTGACGCCGCAGGCGCTGTTCTACGTGCGCAGCCACGGGCCAGTGCCGGATCTGCCCGCCAATCATCGGATCGAGGTGAGCGGGACGGGCATGGCGAGCCGCTCTTTCTCGGTAGAGGAACTGAAAGCTACGTTCCCCACGCGGACGGTGACGGCAGTTCTCCAGTGCGCCGGCAACCGGCGCACTGACCTCCAGCAGGTCGGAAAAACGTCGGGTGATCCTTGGGATGTCGGCGCGATCGGCAATGCAGAGTGGACCGGCGTACGCCTGGCCGATGTGCTCGATGCGGTCGGCGCACCTGATGCGTCCGACCTGTTCGTGGCGTTCACCGGCGCGGACGAGGTGGACGTGGAGGGCGAGGAAGCCTTGTTCGGGGTATCGATCGCCATGAGCAAGGCGCGGCAGCCCGACGTCCTCCTCGTCTGGGCGATGAACGGCGAGCCGCTGACGCCCGAACACGGCGCACCGCTCCGCATGGTGGTGCCGGGCTATGCCGGCGTGCGCAGCGCCAAATGGCTGACACGGATCGAGGTGCGAGACATGCCTTCCGACGCACCGATCCAGGCGCACGACTACAAGCTGTTTCCCGCCGATGTGACGAGCGACACCGTCGACTGGAGCCGGGGTCTGACCATCAATGCCATGCCGCTCAACGCCGCGATCTGCGTGCCCGGCTCTGGCGAAAGCCTGCCGGCCGGGGAGGTGCGGATCGAGGGCTATGCCATCGCCTATGATCGCCGCGTCTCTCGGGTCGAAGTGTCGGTAAACGGTGGTCGCGAGTGGCAACAGGCGACGTTCGCCGATGATCCGGAGACGCACTGGGGTTGGCGGCGCTGGACCCTCGACGCCACGCTTGCCAAAGGTCGCCAGCACCTTGTCGTGCGCGCCTTCGACGGGGCTGGACAGGGACAGCCCGAACGGCCGGACACGATGTGGAACTTCGCCGGCTATCTGTGCACCGCCTGGCATCACGTCCACGTGCTGGTCGAATGATCGAAGCGTCAGGGGCATCGGACATCGGCTTCTGGATCGATGCGATCGGGCGGCTGGTGGTGGCGACCGCGGCCGGGATGGTGCTCGGCTGGGAACGCTCGCGCGAGAACCGGCAGATCATGGGCTTGCGAACGCTGGGTCTGGTCGGTCTGGCGAGCTGCATCGCCGTGCAGGCGGTCGTGCATAGTGGCCTGCCAAATGTAAACGCCGACGCCGCAGGGCGGGCGATGCAGGGCATTCTGACAGGCGTCGGTTTCATCGGTGCCGGCGCGGTGCTGCGGGTCGGCCAGGGTCAGGAAGTGCATGGATTGGCGACCGCCGCGTGCATCTGGGTGACGGCCACGATCGGCGCGGCAGCGGGGTTGGCAGTGTGGCCGCTCATCATCGGCGGGGTGAGCCTTGCAATGCTCGTCCTGTTCGTCGGTGCGCCGCTGGAACGCCGCATCCGCGAGCGGGCTCGCCGGACGCCGGCCGAGGCCGACAGGAAGGACGTCGAGCGCAAGCCGTGATCCCGCTGGATCGCCCGGTGCCTGTCGGCGTCGGGAAGCGGCAAGGTGCAATCAGGACACCAGCGCCGCATCGGCCTGGCGCCGGACCTCGTCGGCGATCGGATGCAACTCGGCCGCGGGTCGCTCGCCCACCACACTATAGCCGATCCCATCAACCGCCCATGTGACCCGGCCCATGGTCCCGCTGGACGTGCTGGTCATGCTCGCGGTCTTGTCGATCTGCATAGGCCTCGTCAGCACCGCGAGTTTCGACGCTTGCGGTCCGTCGTAGAGGAGCAGTGCCGCAGGGCCGTGAGGCGTCGCGACCAATCGCCCCCCGCCATAGCGATAGCCGGCTGTGCTGAGGTCCGGGATGGTGACGCGCTCACCCAGTCGGGCGGAGGTCCACCGGATCAGCATGGCGCGCTGGTCGGGGCCGATTTCCGCCGGTCGTATCCGGTCGGCGGCATAGACACGGAAATTGTCACTCGCCTCGTTGGCCAGCGCCGCGATGCCCGCGCGGGGTTCACCGCTCCACCGCGCGCTCGACCAGCCCCCGCCAAACCCCAACGCCAGCAGAAGTGACGCGGCAATGGCGAGTTGCCAACGCGGTTGCCTTTGCCGTCCCCTGATCGCTGCCACGCGCATCGTCGCCGGAATGGGTTCGTCCGCGATCGTGGTGAACAGGGATGCGAGGGCTCGCGCCTGCTCCGCCTGCTCCCGCAAACGGGCATGCAGATCCGGCTGGCCTTTAAGGTAGGCGTCAACCAGGCGCTGCCGCTCGGGCGACAACCTGCCATCGATCCATGCGGCCAGATCGTCCTCGCCGATCGGGCTGGTCATTGCACGCTCCTCAATCGCGGCCGTTCACCCTCCCGGAGGAGTGTCGCCAGACGGTCGCGCCCCCGCGATATGCGCGACATTACCGTGCCCAGCGGCACGCCGGCTACGGCAGCGACCTCCGCATAGGGCAGGCCCTCGACCGAGACCAGGAGCAGCACCGTTCGCTGTTCTTCAGGCAACGCATCAAGCGCGCGCAGCAGGTCGCGGTGGTGCAGGCCTGTGTCCTGATCGGCCGGGCGGCCGAGCGCGGCGTCGTCCACGAGGTGGAGCGGAACCGCCGTACCTCGCCGGCTATGCTGCCGCTGATGATCGACCAACAAATTGTGCAGGATCGCATAGACCCACGGGCGGACCTCCGCACCCCGTCGCTGTCGCCAGCGCCCGACCGCGCGCTCCAGGCAATCCTGCACCACGTCATCCGCCATCACCCGGTCGCGCAACCACGACCGGGCATAGCGGCGCAGCCCGGGGATCAGCGGTTCGATCGCGGCGGCAAGCGGGTCCATCTCAGTCGCGCTGCACCTGCACGATGCGCCCCGGCGCGCCGTTCACCACCTCCGCAACCGCCAGAAAGCGCCGGGGTGTCGCGGTGCTGCCCTGAACGATCTGCCGGATCGGACCCGATGCGTTGACGATCGCCGCACCTGCCGGGTTGCTCATGAAGTTCGCAAGCGGCTCTACCGCACCACTGCCGTCCGCATTGGCGGTCAGCACGAGCATGTAAGGCTTTTTGGGCTGCAAACCGGTAACGGCACTTTGCACGACCTGAATGATGCCCTGGTCGAAGAGGGTGATGCTGCTTGCTGTACCTTTGCCGCCGATCGGCCCCATGGTCAGATGCAACGCCTTGCCGGCCGTGCCGAGCGGCTGGAGATTGTCGGTGCCGGGGCCTGTCGGAACTGCGTTCGACACATAGGCGATCGCCTGCGGTGCCTGTCCGACCGGCACGGTGGCAACGACCGTGTTGCCAGCGGTGTCGATCGCGGCGAGCTCATCGGCATTCTCCAGCCCGACGTAGATGCGCCGGCCGTCGCCCGATGGCCAGACACCGTGCGGCATCTTGCCGACCGGGATGGTGGCGACGGGCGCGAAGTCGGATGTGCGGAACACCTTCACCGCATTCTCTCCGCCGACCGTCACATAGGCGAACTGCCCCTTGGCCGTGCGGGCGAAGTTGACATGGTTGGTGATCGGCCCGGTATCCAGCACCTTCAGGATCGCGAAGGGTGGTCTCGCATCGAATGCGACCGTCTTGCCGATGTCCTTCAGCGTGAACCACACCTGCTTGCCGTCCGGCGTCGCGGCAATATTGGGACAGAACGGGCTTGGCTGTGCCACCTGTCCGACCTGCGCGTGGGTCGCGACATCGAACACGGCCAGCACCGGATTGAACGACGAACAGACATAGCCGTACCGGCCATCGGGAGAGAAGATCGTCATGCCCGGACCACCGGGCGTCTTGATGCGCCCCGTCTCCTTGTACGTCGTGGGGTCGAGCACGGCGATATAATCCTCGCCGCGGACCGTGACCCACACCTCCTTGCCGTTTGGCGTGAAGAACGCCTCGTGCGGACTGCGCCCGACATAGGTCGTGTGTTTGACCGTGTTGGTGGCGGTGTCGATCCACGACACGGCGTTCGATCCGATCGACACGACCGCCAAGGTCTTCCCGTCCGGCGAGAAGCCGAGGCCGTGGACCAGCACCTGTCCCTTGTAGAGCGGCGAAAAGTTCATCGGCTGCGGATCGCCGAGCTTGATGACGCCGAGCAGCCGGTTGTCGGCCGGGTCCGTCACCGACACCGTGTTGGAGAATTGTTCAGACGCATAGACGCGGTCGCGGTGGCTGACGGGCATGTCCTTAGCGTTCCACGGCGCCTGCTGGGCCATGGCGAGGCCCGGTGCGGCGCTCATCAGCAAGGCGGCCGAGCGCAGGATGGTCCGGATCATGTCAGTGCTCCATAGGGCTATGGTGGTCGCCGCCCTGCGTCGGGGCTGGCGTCGAAGGGGGTAGCGGCTGACCGATCGCCAGCTTCATGGCGGCGATCTCCTGCTGCTGGTCGATGATGATCTCCTGCGCGATGCGCTTGAGCTGCTCGTTATGGCCATAGCGCAGCTCCGCCACCGCCATATCGATGGCGCCCTGATGATGCGGGAGCATCATCGCCACGAAGTCGCGGTCGACGTCGCCGGACGGCTTGACCATCATGCCCGCCATCATCCGGTCCATCGCGGCAGACACTATGCTGGCGTAGCCATCGGCAGGGGAGGCCGCGGCTGCGCCTGTAAGTAGGGCCGGAGCAGTCAGACCCAGCATCCAGTTTCGTCTATGCATAAGCCTCCGGCGCATCAGTCCTGAAAGCATAGACGACGCTCGCCCGGGTTTATTCCATGGGTGAGCCGGTTATCAGCCTTCCCGATTGGGAACGTTCAGCGGGACGGTCGGCTGGGCCGCCTCATAGGGCCTCAACAGCAGATTTCGCTTTCCCAAAACCTGTTCCCGAAATATGAGTCCCGAAACTGGCGGTTCGGGATGGAGTTACGGGACAAGTGCTGATCGGCTATGCGCGTGTCTCGACCGCCGATCAGGATCTGACGCTGCAAACCGATGCGCTGACCAAGGCCGGATGCGAGAAGCTGTTCACCGACAAAGCGAGCGGCGCGAAGACGACCCGACCGGGCCTGACGGAAGCGCTCGACTTCGTGCGGGCCGGCGACACGCTGGTGATCTGGAAGCTCGACCGGCTCGGCCGCTCGATCCAGGGGCTGATCGAGCTGGCGGCCGACCTGTCGGCACGCAAGGTCCATTTCCGTTCGCTGACGGATGGCTTCGACACCTCCACGTCCTCGGGCCGACTCCTGTTTCACATACTCGCCTCGGTCGCCGAGATGGAACGCGAGCTGATCAAGGAGCGGACCATCGCCGGGTTGGCGGCAGCACGGGCGAAGGGCGGCACCGGCGGAGGCCGCAAATCGGTGATGACCCCCGACATGCTCGACACCGCGCGCAAGCTGCTCGCCGCGGGCGACAAGCCCGCCAAGGTGGCGAAGCTGCTTCAGGTCGGTCGTTCGACCTTCTACCGTCACTTCCCCGCGAGCGAGCGGGAACCGGCATGATCGGGCCTAGCCAGCAGCAGCAGGTTGAGCACCGCCGCGCCGATCAGAAACTCCTCTTCCGCGCCTCGGATTCCGCGGAGATGCAGCCGCCCCATGCCATGCTTCACCTTTGCATCGGCGAACAGGCGCTCGACCCCTCGGCGCAGCCGCATGGATCGTTTGAAGAGACCGGTCCGCATCTGGGCCCGGGCAAGGTCGCGGGCATCCTCGTTCTCCATGCGACACAGGGCACGCCCACGAGCGCTCGTGCATTGCTGGCGCAGCGAACACGCCCGGCAATCGTCAGGTCGCGCCCTGTAGCGGTGCACTCCAGTGGGTTGATGGAAGCCGCGGTGCGCCAGTGCTTTGCCCGCAGGGCAGGTGAAGCAGTCGCGACCGCGATCGTAGGTGAACGCTTCGCGCGGGAACTTGCCCCTGGTCTGTTCGGAGCGGTCGATCACGGGGATGTGAGGCAGCGCGCCCTGGTCGCGCACGAAGGCGAGAAACGCGGCGCTCCCATAAGCCTTATCCGCGGCGACCCGCTTGGGCCGATAACCGAACCGATCGGCAGCTCGCGCCAGCATGTCACGACCCGCCGCCACCTCTTCCGCGAAGCGGGCGGGGGTTGCCTCGACTTCGAGCGCGGCTCCGCCTGGCGTGTCGATCATGACGTTGAGGGCATAGCCGAACCGCCCTCGCACCGTTCGCGCCGACCAGGCCGCCGCGGGATCGGTCCGCGAAACACTTGGGAAACCCTTGCCCGTCCCGGTCAGCGGCTCCGGCACCCGCGTCCGATCGGCAAGCCACTCGCGCACAGGGCGACTTGCCCTGCTCGCGTCGGGCAGATTGGCCGGCAAGACCTTGCGCTGCCAGCTCGCGTCCGCGGCGATAAACGAGGCGTCGATCGCAGCGTCCTTGCCGGAGACCAGCCCCTTCGCAAGGCAGCGCCGCACCGTGTTCTCGAACAAAAGCCGGAACACGCCGGCGTCTCGAAATCGCCCGTGCCGGTTTTTGCTGAAGGTGGAGTGGTGCGGGACAGCCGCGCCGGGCGCCAGACGGCAGAACCAGCGATAAGCGAGGTTGTAGCGCAGCTCCTCGCACAACCGGCGCTCGGACGTGATCGCATAGATGCGGCCGATCAACGCCATACGGATCAGCAACTCGGGATCCACCGACGGCCGACCGCGCGCACTGTAGTGCGACGACAGAGCCGCCCTGAGCTTGCCCATTTCGAGCAGCCGGTCCACGCGCCGGAGAAGGTGGTCACGCGGCAACATGGCTTCTATGGTGCGGGAACCGGGTCCCGACCGCCCACGGTCGCAGCTCGTGCCCATCATGGCCTCACTCCCTCAACCCCGGGAGTGCAACACAGGGGTCAGGTCAACGTGTCCGGTGTATTTCAACAGCCCCGGACGGTTGTGACACCTACGCGGACGATTGTTGTTCCAGCAGGTCGATCACGGCGCAACTCGCAGCCACACCGCCTTCGCACCGCTTGATGGTTGCCGAGAGCAGGCTTTCGAGCTGCGCCAAATCGTTCATCTTCGCGCGGACCCGCTCCAGATGATGCTCCGCGATTTCCCGGACCTCGCCGCATGGCGCCCTTGCGGGTCCGCCAAGCTCAAGGAATGCGCGCACCTCCGCCGGGGTGAAGCCGAGTTCGCGCGCGCGACGGATGAACCCAAGCGCGCGGACGTGCTCGGCTCCATAGACCCGTCGCCCGCCTGCGGTGCGGGGCGGCGTCGCCAGAACGCCGATGCGCTCGAAGTAGCGGATCGTCTCGATGTTCACGCCCGTTCGGCGCGACAGCTCACCGATCGCGATGCTCTGCTGCATGAAAACGCTTGCTCCTGTAGCCGCTACAGGATGCATTAGCGCGTTCTCCCGCCGGAGACGACCTTTGAACCCCAGCACTGCCGCGACCAAACCCATCGTCACGCCGAAGACGTCAAACCACGCCGACACGGGGCTGTCGACCCTCGGCGCACTGGCGGGCGTCGGCGCGGTTCTCGCCGCCGCGTCTTGCTGTGTCCTCCCGCTCGCGTTCGCGGCACTTGGCGTGGGAGCCGGCCTGTCCAGCACCTTCACGGCACTGCTCCCGCTGCGTTGGCCATTGACCGCACTCTCGATCATTGGATTGGCTGCCGGGTGGTGGTACTACACACGGCGTTGGAGGGCCTGCACTGCGGACCGCTCCTGCACGACTCCGCTGCCCTCTCGGATGACCCCTATCGTGCTCGCGATCGGCTCGGCCCTGACGCTGATCGCACTGGTGTGGGACCATGTGGAAGCGCCGCTGATGAAGGCTCTCTCCTGATGCAGCTCACCTCTACCCTGACCTGCCCCAAATGCGGCGGGGCCGCGACCGAGACGATGCCGACCAACGCGTGCCAGTTCTTCTACGATTGCCGGCATTGCGCGGCGGTCCTGCGGCCCCTTGCCGGCGACTGCTGCGTATTCTGCTCGTTCGGCGATGTGCCATGTCCGCCAATCCAGGAGGCGAAGGCAAGCGGAACGGCGGCGAGCTGCTGCGGGTGATCTGGTAGCCGCACTTTTACCCTGCCCATATATCCGCTATGCTGGATATATGGAAAAGGACTCGGCTATCTCCGCATTGGGCGCGTTGGCGCAAGGTACCCGCCTCGACGTGTTCCGTCTGCTGGTGCGGCATGAACCGGATGGCTTGGCCGCCGGCGAGATCGCCCGGCAGCTCGACGTGCCGCAGAACACCATGTCGGCGCACCTTGGCATCCTCGCACGCGCCGGCCTGGTCCGCTCCGATCGGCATAGCCGCTCGGTCATCTACCGTGCTGATCTCGCCGGGCTGCGCGCCCTGATGCTGTTCCTCGTCAACGACTGCTGCGCGGGCTCGGCTGAGCTGTGCGCGCCGCTCGTCGCCGAACTCGCCCCCTGCTGCTGAAAGGAAGCTGCGCCGTGGCCGTCGATATCGTCATCTACCACAATCCCGAGTGCGGCACCTCGCGCAACGTGCTGGGCCTGATCCGCAACGCCGGGATCGAGCCGCACGTCGTCGAGTATCTGAAAACGCCGCCCGCGCGCGCGCTGCTGGTCGAGCTGATCGACCGCGCCGGGATCACCCCGCGCGAGCTGCTGCGCGAGAAGGGCACGCCCTACGCCGAGCTGGCGCTGGGCGACGCCTCGCTCTCTGACGACGCGCTGGTGGACGCGATGATGGCGCATCCGGTCCTCATCAACCGGCCGCTGGTCGTCTCGCCCCTGGGCGTGAAGCTCTGCCGTCCCTCCGAAGCGGTGCTCGATCTGCTGCCGCAAGCTCAACGCGGGGCGTTCGCCAAGGAGGATGGCGAGCTGGTCGTAGACGCCTCGGGCGCGCGGGTCGCCTGATGGCGACGCTCGCCTCCGAACAGGTCCGGCCCGGCATCGGGACATTCGAGCGATTTCTGTCGGTTTGGGTGGCGCTGTGCATCGTCACCGGCATCGCCCTCGGCCATGCGCTCCCCGGTCTGTTCGCGTCGATCGCCATGGCCGAAGTCGCTCGCGTCAATCTGGTCGTCGCCGCCCTGATCTGGCTGATGATCGTGCCGATGCTCCTCAAGATCGATTTCGGCGCGCTCGGCTCCGTGCGCCAGCACTGGAAGGGCGTGGGCGTCACCTTGTTCATTAACTGGGCGGTCAAACCGTTCTCGATGGCGGCGCTGGGCGCGCTGTTCATTGGCTGGCTGTTCGCTCCGCTGCTGCCGGCAGGGGAGGGACCATCCTACATTGCCGGGCTGATCCTGCTCGCCGCTGCGCCCTGCACGGCGATGGTGTTCGTCTGGTCCAACCTCTGCGACGGGGAGCCTACCTACACGCTGTCGCAAGTCGCCTTGAACGACGTCCTGATGGTGTTCCTGTTTGCGCCGCTGGTGGCGCTGCTGCTCGGCGTAGCGTCGGTCACGGTGCCGTGGAACACGCTGTTGCTCTCGGTCGTGCTCTACATCGTCGTGCCAGTGATCGTCGCCCAACTGATCCGGCGCGGGATACTGGCGAGTGGGGGGCAACCCGCACTCGATCGACTTCTCGCTCGCCTTGGCCCGGTGTCGCTGGTGGCGCTGCTGGCGACGCTGGTGCTGTTGTTCGGCTTCCAGGGCGCACAGATCCTCGCGCAACCGCTGGTGATTGCGCTGCTCGCCGTCCCCATCCTCATCCAGGTCTATCTCAACGCCGGGCTCGCCTACTGGCTGTCGCGCCGGTTCGGGGTTGCCTGGTGTGTCGCCGCGCCGGCTGCGCTGATCGGCGCGTCCAACTTCTTCGAGCTGGCGGTCGCGGCCGCGATTTCGCTATTCGGCCTCAACTCCGGCGCGGCGCTGGCGACGGTGGTGGGCGTGCTGGTCGAGGTTCCCGTGATGCTTTCTGTCGTGTCGATCGTAAAGCGGTCGCGGGGATGGTATGAGCGGGGCGCGCCCGCGTGAGCCAGACGACGTTCTACGAGGTGCCGCGCGAGGCGTATGACATTCTCCGGGCCGCGCTTGAACAAGCGGGGCTGCCTACATCAGACCTAGAGGAACCCGGCCGGCTGTTCTTCGGCCTGTCCGACGACCGTGGCCTCATCGGCTACATCGGGCTGGAAGGCGATGGGCCGGATCGCCTGCTCCGCTCGCTTGTGATCCTCCCGCACCGTCGCGGTCTTGGGTTGGGACGCAAGCTGGTAACTCACTTGGAACGGTGCGCCGCTGGCGAAGTCGAGCGGCTGCACCTGCTCACCACCACGGCCGCTCCCTTTTCAGGCGAACGGCTACGCCGGCGCCGACCGCGGCGCCGCTCCCCTGGCTATTGCCAGCTCGCGCGAGTTCACCGCGCTCTGCCCCGCCTCGGCCACCTATCTCGTAAAGGCTCTTTAATGCCGCTGCGCCAGCTCCCCGATCCCGACAACCTGCCGGCACTCGAACGCGCCTATGTGCGCGACCGCCCGGCACTCGGCCTGGGCGCGGCCGATCCCGCGCCGCGTATTCTGCTGCTCTACGGTTCGCTGCGCGAGCGGTCGTTCTCGCGCCTGGCGGTCGAGGAAGCGGCGCGGCTGCTCCGCCTGTTCGGGGCGGAAACCCGCATCTTCGACCCCTCCACCTTGCCGTTGCCCGATCAAGTTCAGGGGGACGATCATCCGGCCGTGCGCGAGTTGCGCGAGCTGTCGATGTGGTCGGAAGGCCATGTGTGGTGCTCGCCCGAACGCCACGGCCAGATAACCGGGTTGATGAAAGCGCAGGTCGATCATCTGCCGCTGGAAATGGGCGGAATGCGCCCGACTCAAGGGCGGACGCTCGCCGTCATGCAGGTGTCGGGCGGATCGCAGTCGTTCAACGCGGTCAATACGCTGCGCCTGCTCGGCCGTTGGATGCGAATGTTTACCATCCCCAATCAAAGCTCGGTCGCGATGGCGTGGAAAGAGTTCGACGAGAACGGGCGCATGAAGCCGTCCAGCTACTACGACCGGATTGTGGACGTGATGGAGGAGCTGGTCAGGTTCACGGTGCTGATGCGGCCCCATGCGGTCCAGCTTGTCGATCGCTACTCCGAACGAAAAGCGGCTGGAGTGTCTGTTACACCCGAAACCGATCTGGCGAGTCTTGCCACCGCGGCGGAGTAGCGCGTCAGTCGGCCTCGAACGCCGTCAGGATAGGACACGGGCCATCCGGACCGTCTCCACATTCGCGAGCGAGCCGGCGGAGCGAAATGCGCACCCGCTCAAGCTCCTCGATCTTCGCGTCCAGCGCCGCAATGCGCTCATTGGCGAGCTGGCGCGCACGGGCGCGATCGTCGGTCGCGTCCAGCGCCAGCAACTCGCCGATTTGCTCAAGAGTGAACCCCGCCGCCTGGGCCGAACGAATGAAGCGCAGCCGTCGCACGTCCTCGTTGCCGTAGCGCCGGATGCCGCCGGTCGTGCCGGCTCCGTCCGGCCGATCGGGCGTGTCGAGAAGCCTCCGGCGCTGATAGTAGCGCACCGTCTCGACACCCACGCCGCCCTCGCGCGCGAGCCCCGCGATCGTCATGCCCATCATGCCTTGACTCCGGACCATGGTACGGAGCCTATATAGGCGGGGCGAATAAATCGGAGAAGGACATGGCGACCGCCCCCGCCAAACAGGCGACGATCTACCGCATGGTGATGCCGACGCACACCTGCCCGTACGGCCTGAAGGCCAAGGACCTGCTGCAGCGACGCGGCTACGAGGTTGAAGATCACTGGTTGAGGACGCGCGAGGAAACAGACGCGTTCAAGGCTGAGCACGGGGTTAAAACAACACCGCAGACCTTCATCGGCGGCGAGCGGGTAGGAGGTTATGACGATCTGCGCCGGTTCTTCGGCAAGTCCGTGGCGGACCCCAAGGCAGTGACCTATCGCCCGGTTGCGGTTGTGTTCGCTATGACGGCATTGATGGCGCTGGCGGCCAGCTACGCCGTGCTCGGCACCCCATTCACGGTGCGCGCGGGTGAGTGGTTCATCGCCTTCTCGATGTGTGTGCTGGCGCTGTTGAAGCTCCAGAACGTCGAGAAGTTCGCGACCATGTTCCTCAACTACGACCTGCTCGCGAAGCGCTGGGTGCCATACTCCTACATCTACCCCTACGCGGAAGGCGCGGCGGGCGTGCTGATGGCGGCCGGTGTGTTGACCTGGTTGTCGGTGCCGATCGCGCTGGTGATTGGGACGATCGGAGCGGTCTCGGTCATCAAAGCCGTCTATGTCGACAAGCGCGAGCTGAAATGCGCGTGCGTGGGTGGTGACAGCAATGTGCCGCTCGGCTTCCTGTCGCTGACCGAGAACGTAATGATGGTCGCCATGGCGATCTGGATGATGCTGGGCGTCGCGCACTGATCTAGCGCGGCGGCCCGGCGCAACCTAGAAGGGCCGCATGAGCTTCGGCCGCCTCGTTCGCACGTTTGCGCTGGTCCTGCTGGCCGCGATGCTGCTCGTGCGGATGGGCCCGATGTGCGAGGCTATGGCGCAGGCGGCTCCGCTTACGCAGGCGCATGCCGGCATGGCCGATTGCGATCGCGCGCCGCCCACTCCCGTGAAAAAGGCTCCGCTGGTGGATTGCGTAGGAGCCTGCATCGCAACGGCCCTCGATGTTCACACGTCTCCCGAGCCGCAGCTCGCCGTGCGGACGGACCCGCCCGTACCCGAGTCTCCTACCCTTGTTGGTCGCTCGGGCGGCCCTGCGCCGCCACCTCCCCGAACCGCCTGATCGACGTGGATTCCAATCAATCAGTGCATTCGAGGATAATCATACATGAAGACCATCAAGTTCATCGGCGCGGCCATCGCGCTTGCGCTCGTTCCCGCCACGGCCTTTGCCGCCGCTGACTGCTGCGCGGGGAAGGAGTGCTGCAAGGACGGCGCCGACTGCTGCAAGGACAAGGACGGCGCAAAGAAGGATTGCTGCGCCGACATGAAGGACATGAAGCACGGCGAACATGCCGGCCACGACATGTCGGGCATGCAGAAGAAGTAAGCGGGGAGGGGAGGCGTTCGCGCCTCCCCTTTCAATGGTGGGCGAACACCCTGCGGCCGCTCGGCCCGAACGCGATCACATCATAGGCCTGGGCCTTCATGCCCGGCATTTCCATACCCGGTGAGCCCATCGGCATCCCGGCGACCGCGAGACCCGTGACGCCCTTCGGATGCGTGGCAAGGGCGCGCTTCATGTCAGCAATCGGAACGTGCCCCTCAAAGGTCATACCGTCGATGATGGCGGTGTGACACGAGGCGAGGTCTTGCGGCACGCCGCGTGCCTTCATGAACGCCGCGCGGTTCGCATCGTCCACGACGCGCACGGCGCGGCCAAACTGCGCCTTCACCTGCTTCGCCCATTTCTCGCAACAGGGGCAACCCGGGTCGCGATGCATCAGGACGGGACCCGCGGCGAGGGCCCCCGCAGGAGTAGCGAACGCCAGTGCGGCGGCGAGAAGACGAAAGCGATCCATATCTGCGGTCCTGGGTGGCCGTCCCCCCGCAATGTGACGGGGGGAGGGACGGAAGTCGATTACTGGGCGCGCTTGCCCATCTTACGAAGCATCGCATTCAGTGTCGCGATTTCGCGGTTCTGGCTGGCGATGGTCTTCTGCGCCTCGCGCCGAATTTCCGCGTTCTGGGTGCTCCGGAGCGCCGTCTGCGACATGGCGACCGCGCCGCGGTGATGCTCGATCATCTGGCGGATCCACGTCTCGCCAGCATCGGCACCCTTCGCCGCCATCATGCGCTCGTGCATCTTCATCATATCCGGGCCGTAGGGATCAGCCGCCGTCGGCTGCATCATGCTCGCGTGATTCATGCCCTGGTGGTTCATGCCTTGGTGACCGGCTTGCTGCGCCAGAGCCGGCGAGGCAGCAAGCAGGGCGGCGGTCATGGTCGCGATCATCTTCATCTGGGTTCTCCACGTGGCCCCCGCCCGTGAGGATGATACGCGCCCCGACGCGTCATCCCTCAGGGCGGCCGGATTTACCGGATCGGCTGAAGCGTATTCACGCCGACGCTTTCATCCGTTTCCGGCGGAGGAGGCGCCACCTGCTTGTCGCGGTAAGAGGGGAGGTCGGGGGCATCGTCGGGCGTGGGCTGCGCCTCGAGCCGAGCGATGTAGTGCTTCATCTGCGCGATCTCACGGACCTGAGCGTCGATGATCCCGTCCGCGAGTTTGCGCACCTCGGGGTCTTTGATGTGCGCGCGCTCGCTGGTCATGATCGCGATCGAGTGATGCGGGATCATGGCCTTCATATAGGCGACGTCGCCGACCGTCTCCTGGCTGCGGACAAGCCACAAAGCGCCGGCGAACACCGCGATCGAGGCGGCGACGATGCCGAGATTGGCGCGACGGTTTGGGTACATGCCCCACATGAACCCGATCATGATGATCGCCATCGTGGCACCCATGACGATCGCCATCCACGTCCGGGTCTGGCTGTATTCGACATGGGAGAGCGCATAGGTGTTGAGGTACATGAGGCCGAACATCACGATCGTCGACGTCGCGATCATCGCGGCGAAGCGCCCGTAGCTCATCCCCATACCGCCTTGTTTGGAGCTGGGGTCGTCGTGGTCCATCATGCGCTCTCCTGTGCGGCCCCACCCACTGAAGGATACGCGGCTCTCTAGCGGACCCCTTGGGCTTTTCTGCGGCGTCGACGGGGCCAGCGCATGAAGAGCAGGATCGCACCGGCGACGGCGAACACTAGGCCGCCCGCGGCGAAGGCGTTGAGCCATGGCGTGTTGAACCGTTCGTGCTCGGTCCAATCCATGATGTGGAGGCCCCAAAAGAAGTCGTAGAGCCGCCAGGTGCCGGTTCGCACCGATGTCAGCCGCCCGGTCTCAGCCGCCACGTAGATGCGGGTCCCATCGTCATCGGGAAAAGAGGCCCGCCAGGCGGGGAGGGCACCGCGGTACTCGGTGCTCGGGCGGTCGATCCGCTCGACGACGGGCGCCGAGCCGGGATCGCCGCGATACGCCTGCCTTGCGACCAGCGCTGCGGCCGCGCCGTCGACCGGGGGCAGCGGCTTTGCGGTGCGGGCGTCCAGCAAACGCACCTTGCCGTTGCCAAGCTGGGCTTCGACGATCGGCCGCCCCAGCAGCATCCGGTGCTGAAGCTGACGCACTGGCGCTCCGGCAGATGCGAGAAGGGCAGGGACGGGCGCGAAGTCCTGGGTGGCGATCAGGGCGGGTTCGACGTTCCGGTCGATCCGGTGATCGCCATGCACGGTGTCGATCGGCAGCAGGCTCATGACGAGCCCGCTGGTGAACCAGACGATCGCCTGCGCCCCGATCAGGAGCGCAAGCCAGCGGTGAACCTTGCTTGCCCCGACATGGAGGCGGAGCCGCGGGCTCAGAACCAGGTCCTCACGCCCGCGACGAAGCTGAAGCCACCCGTATTGTCGCCGCGGGCGCGGGTGAAGCGCGCGGTGTCGCCAAACTGCCGCTCCCACGACACGCCGATATAGGGCGCGAACTCGCGCCGGCCCTCGTAGCGAAGCCGAAGCCCGGCCTCGAGGTCCGTGAGCCCGGAGCCGGTGCCGGTTTCAGGCACGTCCTGGGCGGAAAAGTTGGCCTCCACCCTGGGCTGCAGCACGAACCAGTTGGTGATGCGCTGGTCGTAATAGCCCTCCGCGCGGCCAAGCACGTCGCCCTTGTCGGAGAGGAACAATGCGCCCTCCACCTCGAACCAACCGGGGGCCAGCCCCTCGATCCCTACCGTCGCGTAGGTGCGCGAGGGGTTGGGCTTAAAGTCGTAGCGAACGCCGGCTTGGAGGTTCCAATAGGGATCGAGAGCGCGGCTGTAGAGCGCCTGCACCTCGGCCTGTTCGAGCGGCTTGCCGAACGTGCCTTCGCCCTCGCTCTTTAGCGTAAAGCGATTGATGTCGCCCCCGATCCAGGCCTCGCCATCCCAGCGATAGCCGTCGCCACCCTTGCGAGCCTGATATTCGGCGAGATTGAAGAGGATCTGATAGACGGTCATCCCGCCATGCTCGCGGCGTAAATCGTTCTCGCGCGAGCTGGCCATGGCGTCCGCGCCCCAGAAACGATCGGCGAGGTGGTCCCCGGCCGGAGCGGGAGCGGGCTTGTTGCCGGGGGAAAGGTCGGTTCCGACCTTGGCAGCGGACTGATCGCCGGGCATCGCCATGCCCGGCATGGTGCTCATGTCGTGGCCGGCATGCGGGTCCTGGCCCGCATCTGTCGATGCTGCCATGCCCGGCATAGCAGACATAGCGTGCCCGGCGTGCGGGTTCTGGGTGGGCGCAGCCTGCTGCTGACCGCTCATATCCATTCCCTGCATCCCGCTCATGTCGTGCCCGGCATGAGGGTCGGCAGCCTGCGTCTTCGCCGGTTGCGCACGCCGCGGCGCGGTGCGTCGGACGGGGCCCTTACGCTTAGTCGCGGACTTGGCCTCGGCTTTCGCTTTCGGCTTAGCGGCCGGTTTGGCCGCCGGCTTTGCCGGCATGGTCATGCCCGGCATGTTGTGCATGGAATGGTCCATGGTCTGCCCGAATGCGGGTGTCGCAAGGGCGAGCGGCGCCATACCGGCGAGGAGGAGCGCCCGGATCACGCCGCGGCCTCCCCGGCCTTGCGGACCTGGACGACACGCATCATGCCCGCGTGCATGTGGTAGAGCATGTGGCAGTGGAAGGCCCAGTCGCCTTCCTCGCCGGTCACGTCCCAGCTTACCGTTCCTCCCGGCTGCACCAGCACCGTATGCTTTCGGGGCGCGTAGGCGCCCTTGCCGGTCACCAGGTCGAAGAAGTGGCCGTGGATGTGGATCGGATGCCCCATCATCGTGTCGTTGATGAGCGTCACCCGTACCCGCTCGCCGTGAAGCAGCGTGATCGGGTCGGGGTTCTCCGACAGCTTCTCGCCGTCAAAGCCCCACATGTAGCGCTCCATGTTGCCGGTCAGGTGAAGCTTGATCTCCCGTTCCGGTGCGCGCGTGTCCGGGTTGCGGTCGAGCGCCATCAGGTCGCGATAGGTGAGAACGCGGTGCCCGACGTTCTCCAGCCCCTGCCCGGGATCGCCGGTCCGATCGACCGGCATCGGCGAGATGGTCTGCACGCCCGGTCCCTTCTTAACCTCAGGGGCATTGCTGAAATCGCGCATGGAATGGCTCATGCCGCCCATGTCCATCCCGCCCATCTGATCGCCGTTCATCGCCGGCATCGTGCCGGGGCCATGGTCCATACCGGCCATGGCCCCGCCCTGAGCCTGGCCGTGGTCCATGCCTGCCATGCCGCCTGCCGCGGCGCCGGCCGCGACGTGGTTCATTTGGGAATGATCCATACCCGGCATCGCGCCGGTACCTGCGCCATGCCCCATCGCAGCATGGTCCATGCCGGACATCGAACCCGCAGCGCCGCCCATGGCACCATGATTCATGCCGCCGTGGTCCATCGTGCCATGATCCATGCCGCCCATGCCCATGTCCTTCATGGTCGCGAGCGGGCGCTTGCGGAGCGGGGGCACCTCGGCCGCCATGCCCTCGCGCGGAGCGAGCGTCGCGCGGGCCATGCCGGAGCGATCGATGCTCTCACCGACAAGCGTATAGGCGCGCAGGTCGGGCGGGGTGACGATCGCGTCGTAGGTCTCGGCCGGGCCGAACTGGAACTCGTCGATCTCGACCGGGCGCACGTTCAAGCCGTCGGCCGCGACGATCGTCATCGGCAGGCCCGGAATGCGAACGTTGAAGGTGGTCATCGACGAGGCGTTGATGAAGCGCAGCCGTACCCGCTCGCCGGGGCGGAACAGCGCGGTCCAATTGTCCTTGGGGCCGTAGCCGTTGACCAGGTAGGTGTAGACCGAGCCCGTGACGTCGGCGACGTCGGCAGGGTCCATCCGCATCTTGCCCCACTCCAACCGCTCTTTCAGCGACTGATCCTTGCCGGCGAGAAGCCCGGCCAGGGTCTGGCGCTGGCGATTGAAGTAGCCCGACTCCTTCTTCAGCCGATCGAAGAGGTAGTGCGGGTGATGAAAGCTGTGGTCGGACAGCACGATCACATGCTCGCGATCGAACTGCACGGGGTCGGGGTTCTTCGGGTCGATCAGGATCGGGCCGTAATGCCCCTCCTGCTCCTGAAGCCCGGAATGGCTGTGATACCAGTACGTCCCGCTCTGGATGATCGGGAACTCGTAGGTGAAGGTCGACCGCGCCGGAATGCCGGGGAAGGCGATCCCGGGCACCCCGTCCATCTGGAAGGGGAGCAGCAGACCGTGCCAGTGGATCGAGGTTTCCTCGTCGAGCTCGTTGACGACGTGGAGCCGGACGTTCTGTCCCTCACGCAGGCGGATGAGCGGAGCGGGCACGGTGCCGTTGATGCCGATGGCGTGGCTCTGGCGCCCGTCGATCATCATCATCTGATGCGCGACCTTGAGCGTGATGTCCTCGCCCGACACCGTAGGCAACGGCTTGGCGATGCCGGCGGAGACGGGCTGTGCCCATGCCGGCATATAGGCCGACAAGGCGAGGCCACCTCCTGCCAGACTGGCACCGCGCAGCACTTGGCGGCGGTCGAAAACGCGCGACATGCAAGCTCCTAAGAATGGGGCCGTGAAAGGGCCGTCGCTTCTTCTACGCGGCCGATCAGTCCAGCCCTCAGCGGTTCCCGAGTTTTTCGAGCAGCCGCGCCCGCGCGCGATACAGGCGGGTTTCGACCGCCTTCTGGCTGATCCCCAGCACCTCGGCCGTCTCGGCCTGGCTCAGGCCTTCGATCGTCCGAAGTACCAAAGGCTCCTTCAGGTTCGCGGGCAAGGTCGAGATGGCGCGGGTCACACGATCGAGTTCCTGCCGATCGCCGGCTGCGTCGTCGATTGGCACCTGTTCGTCGACGATGCTCTGGACCTGTTCGTCGTTCGGCAGCGCGAACGACAGAAACCGGCGTACGGCACGCTTGCGCGCCCAATCGCGGCATTTGTTGACGGCGATGGTCGTGAGCCACGCCTGCATCGAGCGGTTGGGATCGTAGCGCGACAATGCCTGATGTGCGGCCACGAACGCTTCCTGGGTCACGTCCAGCGCGTCGTCGGCATCGCCGAGGAACGCGCGCGAAAGCCGGAACATCGGCTGCCGATAGCGTCGCACGATCTCGGCGAAAGCGGCTTGTCGGCCGGCGATGCTGAGCGTCGCCAGTTCGCCATCCGACAACGCGTTCCAATCGAGGCTCATCCCTGGCCGTCGGTGAGCGCCTTCACCACCGCGTCATCGAATTGAGAGGTCTGATCGGGCCGGAGGAGCTGACGCATGGCGAAGATGTGCGCCAACGTCGCCTTCTGCAGCTCGCCCATCGCGGCATGGCTTTGGTCGACCGCCGCGGCCACCCGCGGACCATTGCCATGCTCGGCCTCGATCGCCTCGGCAAGGCGGGCATTGGCGGCACGCATCTCCAGCTCGAGGGCGCGGCGTTGCACCGCGAACCGGTCTTCGAGCACCTTCAATCGGGCCTGCTGGTCGCCATCGAGCGCGAGCTTGTGGTGCAGCACCTCGTGGAGCGCCGCACCGGGTTGCTTGGGCTGCGGCAGCAGCGCGCGCCCGATAAAGACACCACCAATCGCTGCCAGGAAGGCGAGCAAGGCGCACAGGACAACCCGCTTGGTCGAGGTCATGGCTCGCCGATCAGTAACGCGGAAGGAGCGAGGGGGGAGGCTCCGCCGAGCGGCGCGAGCGAGACAGCAGGGCTTGCCGTCGCGGGCAGCTCGGCGCCCACGATCCCGATACCGAGCGCCGCGGCGGTTATCACACCGATCCCGAGCCCGGCCCCGCGCACGGCGGGGCGGCTGCCGATCCGTGCGAGGATCTGGTCCTCGATACCCTCCAACGCGGCCGGGGCGGGTGCGCCCGCTAGTCGCGCCAATGCTCTGTCTAGATCGTCCATGCTTTCCACTCCGCCCCTCTATCACCGGATACGCATCGCTGCCCATCATCCCTCAACCGCTGGTGAGGGGTCGGGCAGCGCGCCGCGTAGAAGGGTGCACGAACCTCGTCGGAGTACCTCATGCGTAGTCTCGCCCTTCCTGCCGCCCTCGCTCTCCTGAGCCTCGCCAGTGCGGCGCAGGCTCACCCGAAGCTCGTTGTGGCCTCACCCGCGCCCAACGCGACCGTTGCCAAGCCCGCGCGTGTCGCTTTGCAGTTCAGCGAGAAGCTGATGCCGAAATTCTCTGGCGCGGACCTGATGATGACAGGCCATGGCGGCGCCACGCACCCGCCGATGAAGGTTGCAGCCACCACCCAGGTTGCACCCGACGGTCGAACGCTGGTCGTGGTGCCCAAGTCGCCGCTCGGTGCGGGCCGCTACAGCGTCGCATGGCACGTCGTCTCGGCCGACACGCATCGGGTGTCAGGCAATTTCGCCTTCGCGGTGAAGTAAGGTGGACGCCGCCTGGCCGCTGATCGGGGTCCGCTTCGCGCTCTATGCGACGTTGAGCGGGCTGTTCGGCCTGTCGGCGTTCAGCCTCTACGGGCTCAAGGCCGGGGAGCGCGCAGACGCACTCGCCTTGCGCCCGTGGCTGGTGGGGACCGGGCTGCTTGGGCTCGTCTTCTCCGGCATCGCGCTCGTCCTGCTCGCCGCGGCAATGGCCGGTGCACCGGCGTGGCCGATCGATCGGGAAGCGATCGGGATGCTGCTTACCGGGTCCGCAATGGGCACGGCATGGGAGGCGCGCATGGTCGCGCTGATCGTTGCCGTGATCGCCGCGCTGATCGCGGCGGGACGCACTGCGCCGCTCGGCCTAGTGGCGCTCGCGGCGGGCCTTGCGCTCGCGACGCTCGCCTGGACGGGTCATGGCGCGATGGATGAAGGCGCGACAGGCTGGGTCCATCTGGTCGCCGACATTCTGCACCTGTTGGCGGCCGGAACCTGGGTCGGCGCACTGCTCGGTTTGACGCTGCTCGTGGTGCGGCCAGCAGTTCGCGTCGATGTCGCGCATCTCCGACTAACCCATGGCGCACTGCACGGCTTCGGTCTGGTCGGCACGGTCGTGGTCGGCACGATCGTTGTGACGGGCCTGGTCAATGGCTGGCTGCTGGTCGGTGCCGGCAATCTACCGAGACTTCTCACCACCCTCTACGGCCAGCTCCTCCTCGCCAAGCTGGCATTGTTCGGCACGATGCTGGGGCTGGCCTCCCTCAACCGTTTTCGGCTGACGCCGGCGTTCGAGCGCTCGGTTGCTATGGGCGATCATCGGGCCGCGCTCGCTGCTCTGCGACGCAGTCTCGCAATCGAGACGAGCTGTGCGGTCACGATCCTCGCGCTGGTCGCCTGGCTGGGGATGCTCGAGCCCCCCGCAACGGCGATGTGAGGAGCGGGCGGCCGATCGCCACCCGCCCATCACCGATCAGGCGGCCATCTTCTCGCATGCGTCGGCACATTGCTCACAGGCGGCAACGCAATCTTCCATGCCGTCGAGCCCGCGGCAGCTCTCTGCGCAGGCGCGGCAGATCTGGGCACAGCTGCCGCATACGAGCTTATGCTGGTCGGACCCGCGCGCCATGAACTCGAGCGAGGTGGCGCAAATTTGCGCGCAATCGAGCATGATCTTGATGTGGTCGGGCGCGGCATGTGCGCCGCCCACCTGAAGGCAGTGCTGGGTGGTCATCGACAGGCAGGTGACGTGGCAGTGGTGGCAGGCGTCCATGCAAGCCTGCATCTCGGCGCTCATATGATCGTGCATCGGTGATCTCCGCGTGAGCCCCCGCTCATGAGGGACTACGCGCCCCGTCGCGTTCGCCCTCAAGACGATATCGATCAGTCGATGCGGTGAACGGCGCACGTTAACCCGTTCACTTTTCTCGCTTGTCAGTGATGGGACTTGGCGCGAACGCCTCGAGAATGCGGCACTCCGCCATCGTACCGCCGGCGCAGCTCGCGATCGCGCCAGCCAGCTCGCGACGGAGCGCGGTCAGGTCCGCGATCTTGCGATCGATCTCTTCCAGGTGATGCGTGGCGAGCTTGTCGACGGTGCCGCAATCGCGATCGCGCTGCGCGGCCAGGTCCAATAGCGCTCGCACCTCGTCGAGGGAGAAGCCGAGATCACGCGTGCGGCGGATGAAGCGTAGTCGCTCCAGATCCTCCGGACGATAAGAGCGATAATTTCCATCCGTTCGCGCAGGGGGATCAATGAGACCAGCACGCTCATAATAGCGAACGGTCTCAACCTTCGTACCCGTTGCGGCCGCGAGCTTGCCGATCGTCAGTGCATTCATCTCTTGACCCTGTACCAACTACAGGGTCCATATAGGGTGTCGCATCGAATACTCGAAGGGCGACGACGCATGGCCTGCAGCGATTGCTGCTCAGTTCCGGATCGGAGTGCGATCAACGATCCCGCGTACCGTCGCGCCCTCTGGATCGTCATTCTGCTCAACCTGGGTTTCGGCCTCATCGAGATCGTCGGCGGGTTTGTCGCCGATAGTCAGGCGCTCAAGGCCGATGCCCTCGACTTCATCGGCGACGGCACGATCTCGCTGTTCGGCCTGATCGCGCTCGGCTGGACCGCGCAGGCCCGGTCGAGGATCGCGCTCGCACAGGGCCTCTTTCTCGGCGCGCTCGGCCTGGGGGTGATCGGCTTTGCGGTTTGGCGGGCGATCAACGCCGTGGCCCCCGAAGCCGACCTGATGGGTGGCATCGGAGTCGTGGCGCTGATCGTCAATGTCAGCGCCGCGCTTGTCCTCTCCCGCTTCCGTGAGGGTGATGCCAACGTGCGCGCGATTTGGCTGTTCAGCCGCAACGACGCACTCGCGAATATAGCGGTGATCGTAGCCGCAGGCTTGGTCGCATGGACGGGCAAGGCGTGGCCGGACCTCGCCGTGGCTGGCGTCATCGCGCTGCTTTTTCTCCACTCCGCTTGGGAGATTACACGCGGTGCCTTGGCTGAGATGGGCAAGCGAGCATGACAGCCCTCTATCGGATATCGAGCGTCCTTGGAAAAAGGCGAACGGCCGCTTCCCGTCGCGCGAGGTTACGCAGCAACCGCAGCGTGCTAGGAAGTCGGCGGATGCAAAAGCTGCTGCCCTTCCTGGTCTGCCTGACAGTGGTGCTCACCGCTTGGACAGGCATGGCACACGCAGCAGAAAGCGTGCGGTGTCTCGAGGTCGTGCAGGTAGATGCTGCCATGCCTATGGCCGGGGACTGCGACGAGGTGCCGGCGGATGCTGACAAGGGCTATCCTCATCACCACGCCGCCTGTCACGGCCACCACGTAGCTGCACCGACCCAGAGCAGCGTCGCCATCGCTCCCGTCGAGCGCTTCGCCGACTTCACGAGCCCCACCGCACCCCTATGGCTCGCATATCAGAGCGATCCGGCGCTGCGACCGCCGCAGGCCTGACGACGCGCGGGCGCGCATGCGCCCGGACCCCGTTCGTCAGGAGCATTGAACATGAAACGCATGATGGCGGCCGTCCTGGCCGCAACGGCCTGTGCGACGATCACGTCGGCACAGGCACAGGACAGGGAGGCATCGGCACCGTCGCTGAGCCTCGACGAGGCGCTTGCCGCGGCAGGCGCCGTATCACCCGCGATCGAAGCCTCGCAGTCCGGGATCAAGGCGGCCGAGGCGCAACGCGCTGTCGCGGGCCTGCGGCCAAACCCTTCACTCGATGCCATGACCGAGAATGTCGCCGGTACCGGCATGTACCGGGGCCTGCGCTCGTCCGAGACGACGGTCGGGCTCTCCCTGCCGCTCGAACTCGGTGGCAAGCGATCGGCCCGGGTGGCCGTCGCCAACGCCCAGCTCGATCGCGCCTCGCTCGATGCGGCGATCACCCAGGCCGATCTCCGGCTGCGAGTGACGCAGGCCTATAACGATGCCGTTGCCGCCCAGCGCCGGGCCACGAATGCCCGCGAGCAGGTCGGGATCGCAGCCGAGGTACTGCGCGCCGCCCGCGTCCGCGTCGCCGCAGGGCGCGCTTCGCCGCTCGAAGAGCAGCGCGCCGACGTCGCCCGGCTGAACGCCGACGGCGCAGCCGAACGGGCGGACCGCTCGGCACAGGTGGCGCTCGGCAATCTCGCTCGCCTGATCGGACGCGGCGCGAGCACGCTCGACGCGGCTTGGTTTGCGCGGATCGAGGGGGCAGGGCCACGGCTGCCCGTTCGCAGCGAAGGCACGCTGGCCGCTGCGGCCGCACAAGCGGACCTCTCCACGGCCACGGCGCAGGTCCGGCTCGCCAGGAGCCAGCGCGTACCCGACGTGACGGTCAGCGCATCGGCGCGGCGCCTGGAAGCGACCAACGACACGGCTGCCGTGTTCGGTGTGTCCGTGCCGCTGCCACTGTTCAACAACGGCCGCGCCGCGGTCGATCTCGCCTCGGCTCAGCGCCAACAAGCGGATGCACAGCGCCGTGTCGCGCTGCTCGACGCCGAACAGGCGATCGCTTTGGCTGAGGCCGACGTCGCCAATGCCGCGACCACTGCGCGCAACGCCACGGGGCCGACGCTCGCTGCGGCGCAGGAAGCCGCGCGGATCGCTCGCATCGGCTATCGCGAAGGCAAGTTCGGGCAGTTGGATCTCCTCGAGGCGGAGCGCACGCTCGCCGATACCCGCGCGGCCGCGATCGACGCGCTCGCCGCCTACCATGACGCACAGGCCCGGCTGGAACGGCTCGCCGCCCCGGCGCCTACCGACGCGAAGGACGCACGATGAAGAACAACCACGCGCGGATGCTGCTTTCCGCACTGCTCCCGCTCGCCCTCGTCGCGTGCGGCGGTGGTGAGAAGAAGGCCGACGACATGGCCGGTATGGAGGGGATGGAAAAGGGTGAAGGCGCCGAGAAGAAGGCCGACAAGGACGCGGTGACGCTCTCCGCCAGGCAGATCGCCGATGCCGGCATCGAGGTCGCCCGGCCGACGGTGGGCGGCGTGGCGGGCGCGATCGAGCTACCCGCGCTCGTTCAGGGTGACCCGCAGGGCGTCCAAGTGGTCTCGGCAACGATCGGCGGTCGTCTAGTCGCGCTCACTCGCAACCTTGGCCAGTCCGTCCGGCAAGGCGACCCCATCGCGGTGATCGAGAGCCGCGAAGCCGCCTCGCTGAAAGCGGAGGTGGAAGCCGCCCGCGCGCGCGCCGCGCTCGCGCAATCGAACCTCCGGCGCGAGCAGCGACTGTTCGCCGAGCGCGTGTCGCCCGAGCAGGATCTGGTGGCGGCCCGCACCGCGGCGACCGAAGCGAACATCGCGCTGCGCCTGGCGCAGCAGCAACTCGGCGCGACGGGGGGCGGGGGTGGTGCGCTCAATCGCATCGCCATGCGTTCGCCGATCTCGGGCCAAGTGATCGCGCGTCCAGCGGTGCTCGGCCAGACCGTCGACGCGAATGCCGAACTGTACCGGGTGGCGAACCTCTCACGCGTCACGATCGCGGCCTCGGTGTCGCCGGCGGACGCGGGTCGGATCCGGCCAGGCACCCACGTCGAGGTGACCGCTGCCGGTCGCCGGCAGGAAGGCCGCGTGTCGTTCGTGTCGCCGGCGCTCGACGAGAGCACCCGTCTCGTTCAGGTCATCGCCACGCTCGACAATGGCGGGGGCACATGGCGCGTGGGTGAGCCGGTAACGGCGAGCTTCATGCTGCCCGCAACCGGGGACCGCAGCATCGCGGTGCCGTCGACGGCAGTGCAGAGCGTCGAGAACCGCACGGTCGTCTTCGTCCGAACGCCGAACGGCTTCCGCGCGGTGCCCGTCACGGCAGGCCGACGCAACGGCGACCAGGTCATCATCAGCTCCGGCCTCACCGGCCAGGAGCGGATCGCTACCACGAACTCGTTCACCCTGAAGGCCGAACTCGGCAAGGGTGGCGAGATGGACATGGACTGAGCCCATGATCTCCCGCCTCGTCACCTTCTCGGTCGAGCGGCGCTGGCTTGTCCTGCTGCTCACCCTCGTCGCCGCGCTTGGCGGCATCTTCGCCCTTCAGCGCCTTCCCATCGATGCCGTGCCCGACATCACCAACAACCAGGTCCAGGTGAATGTACTGGCGCCGTCGCTGTCGCCCGATCAGATCGAGCGGCAGGTCTCCTTCACCATCGAAACATCGCTCAAGGGCATTCCGGGCCTCGCCTATACCCGGTCGCTCAACCGCAACGGCTTCGCCCAGATCACCGCCGTCTTCACGGACAAGACGGACATCTATTTCGCGCGCCAGCAGGTCGCGGAGCGGATGCGGATGGCCGAAGAGCGTCTGCCGCAGGGCGTGATGCCCGAAATGGGGCCGATCGCCACCGGTCTCGGCGACATCTTCATGTGGACGGTCGAGTATCAGGAACTCAACCGGGTGAAGCACCGCGACGGCGAGCCGGGCCTCCAGCGCGACGGCAGCTACATCACGCCCGAGGGCGAGCACCTCGTCAGCGAACGCGACAAGGCGACCTTCCTCCACACCGTCCAGGAATGGATCGTCGCGCCGCAGCTCCGCGGCACTGAAGGCGTCGCGGGCGTGGACTCGCTTGGCGGCTTCGACCGCGAATATCTGGTCGTTCCGGACCTCCAGCGCCTGGCCTCGATGCGGCTCACCGTACAGGACCTCGCCACCGCGCTTGAGCGGAGCAACACCAGCATTGGTGCCGGCACCGTCGACCGGAACGGAGAGGGCCTGTTCGTCCGCTCGGATGCGCGCGTCCGGACCGCGGACGAGCTGTCGCGCACCGTGGTCGCGACGCGCGAGGGCGTGCCCGTCATCCTCAGCCAGGTCGCGAGCGTGAAGGCAGGGCAGGGGATCCGCACCGGCTCGGCGTCCGAGAACGGCCATGAGGTCGTGGTCGGCACCGCGGTCATGCGGATCGGCGAGAACAGTCGCACCGTTGCGACCGACGTCGGTGAAAGGCTGCAGGTCGTCGGGCGCTCGCTGCCGACCGATATCGTGGTCAAGCCGGTGCTCGACCGCACCAAGCTCGTGAACTCCACGATCGCGACGGTCGCCCGCAATCTCGCGGAAGGCGCGGTACTGGTCATCGTCGTGCTGTTCGCGCTGCTCGGCAATTTCCGGGCGGCGCTGATCGCTGCGATGGTGATCCCGATCACCATGCTGCTCACCGCGACCGGCATGCTCCGCGCCGGCGTGTCGGCCAATCTGATGAGCCTCGGCGCGCTCGACTTCGGCCTGATCGTCGACGGCGCGGTCATCATCGTCGAGAATGCGCTGCGTCACCTCGGCACCCGCCAGCACGAGACGGGAGGACTGCTCCCGCTCAAGGAGCGGCTGGCGATCGTCGCCGCCTCGGCGCGCGAGATGATCCGGCCGTCTGTCTACGGGCAGGCGATCATCATCCTCGTCTATGCGCCGTTGCTCACCTTCACCGGCGTGGAGGGCAAGATGTTCGAGCCGATGGCGCTTACCGTCATCATCGCGCTCATCTTCGCGTTCGTGCTGTCGTTGACCTTCGTGCCCGCCGCCATCGCCGCGTTCTTGGCCGGCAAGGTCGAGGAGAAGGAAAGCCGCATCGTGGCGTGGCTCAAGCGCCGCTACGAACCGGGGCTCGATGCGGCAATGCGGCGCCCGAGCATCACCATGGGCGGCGCGCTTGCCGGGGTTGCTCTCGCCGCGCTCGCCTTCACGACGCTCGGCCAGGAGTTCCTGCCGCAGCTCGATGAGGGCGACATCCTCGTCCAGGCGTGGCGCCCGCCCGGAACCTCGGTCGAGCAGAGCCAGCGCATGCAGTTCGCGGTCGAGAAGACGATCAGCCGCGAACCGGAGGTGCAATATGCCTTTTCGCGGACGGGCACGTCCGAGATCGCCAGCGACCCGATGCCGCCCAACGCCACGGACACCTTCGTGATGCTCAAGCCGCGCGACCAGTGGCCCGATCCCAGCCTGCCCAAGGAGGAACTGGTCGAGCGGATCGAGAAGAAGGTCTCGACCATCCCGGGGAACGGCTACGAGATCACCCAGCCAATCCAGATGCGCTTCAACGAGCTGATCGCCGGCGTGCGCGGCGACATCGCGGTGAAGGTGTTCGGAGACGACTTCGGCAGCATGAATGCGACCGCGGTCCAGATCGCCGAGGTGTTGCGCAAGGTACCCGGTGCGGCCGATGTCCGGGTCGAACAGACCGAGGGGCTGCCGCTCCTCGACATCCGCCCCAACCGGGACGCGATGGCGCGGGTCGGGGTGTCGGCCGGCGACGTCCAGGACGTCGTCGCGGCGACGGTTGGCGGCAAACAGGCGGGCGTGATCTTCGAGGGCGACGCCCGCTTCCCGGTCGTGATCCGTCTCGGCGAAACGGCGAGGGCGGATCTGCAGACGCTCGGCCAGATCCCGGTGCCGACCGCAAGCGGATCGTTCGTGCCGCTGTCCTCCGTAGCCGACATCGGGTTGGGAGACGGACCGAACCAGATCAGCCGCGAGAACGGCAAGCGCCGCGTCGTCGTCCAAGCCAATGTGCGCGGACGCGACGTCGCGGGTGTCGTCGAGGAGGCGCAGGCCAAGATCGCGGCACAGGTCGCGTTACCGGCCGGCACCTACCTGACCTGGGGCGGCCAGTTCGAGAACCTGGCCAGCGCCCGGTCGCGGCTCGCCATCGTGGTGCCGGTCTGCTTCGCGGTCATTATGCTGCTGCTCTACGGGGCGCTCGGATCGGTGCGCGACGCCGCACTGGTCTTTACCGGCGTGCCGCTGGCACTGGTCGGCGGCAGCCTGGCGCTGCTGCTGAGGGGCATGCCGTTCTCGATCTCGGCCGCGGTCGGCTTCATCGCGCTGTCCGGTGTGGCGGTGCTGAACGGGCTGGTGATGGTCTCCTCCATCCACGACTTGATGCGAGAGGGCATGGACCGCGCCCGGGCCGCGCGCGAAGGCGCGCTGCTCCGGCTGCGGCCCGTTGCCATGACCGCGTTGGTGGCGAGCCTCGGCTTCGTGCCGATGGCGCTTGGGCACGGCGCGGGGGCGGAGGTCCAGAAGCCGCTCGCCACGGTGGTGATCGGTGGGCTGATCTCGGCGACCCTGCTGACCCTGTTCGTCCTGCCGACGCTCTACGCCCGCTTCGGCGGGTGGCGCCCGGCAGTGATCGACCCTGACGAACCGGGCATCGTGCCTACGGGAGCGCACGCATGAGCCACGATCACGATCATGCGGGGCATGGCCATAGCCATGCCCCGGCGAGCTTCGGGCGTGCCTTTGCGATCGGCACCGCGCTCAACATCGGCTTTGTCGTCGTCGAGGCGGTCTACGGCATCCTCGCCGGCTCGATGGCGCTGCTCGCCGATGCCGGGCACAACCTGTCCGACGTGCTCGGGCTGGTGATCGCGTGGGGCGCGGCGACGCTGGCGAAGCGGTCACCGAGCGCCCGCTACACCTATGGCCTGCGCAGCTCCTCGATCCTGGCCGCTTTCCTCAATGCGCTGCTGCTCCTCGTCGCGATCGCGGTGATCGCCGTTGAGGCGATCCGCCGGTTCAGTGAGCCCGCGCCTGTTGCCGGCACGACGGTGATGATCGTCGCGGCGATCGGGATCGTCATCAACGGCGTCACTGCTTGGCTGTTTGTCAGCGGCCGCAAGGGCGACCTCAACGTGCGCGGCGCCTTCCTCCACATGGCGGCCGACGCCGCGGTGTCGGCCGGTGTGGTGGTGGCGGGGTTCATCATCTCGCGCACCGGATGGGCGTGGATCGACCCGGTGACGAGCCTCGTCATCGTTGCCGTGATCGCGATCGGCACCTGGGGGCTGCTGCGGGACTCGGTGAACATGTCGTTGCAGGCGACCCCGCCGGGTCTCGACACAGAGGAAGTCGCCGACTTCCTTCGCCAGCGGCCGGGCGTCGCGGCGATCCACGATCTGCATATCTGGCCGCTGAGCACGACGGAAACCGCGCTTACCGTCCATCTGCTCGTCCCTAGCGGCTATCCCGGCGATGCCTACACCATCGATCTCGGCGCGGCGCTGCACCAACGGTTCGGAATCGATCATGCGACGGTGCAAATCGAGACGGATGCGGGAACGCCGTGCCGCCTCGAGCCGGACACGGTGGTCTGACCCACAGCTCTGCTTAGATGTGCCACGTGGCACACGCGCCTTCGCGCCAAGTGAAAGAAGGCCGCCCCTTGATGCCATCGGCAACAGCGGGGACGGCCATGTTAGCGGCTATATAAGCTTCAAAAGCCGTCGCGCATAGATTGAGACTTTGCGAGCCGGATAAACCAAAGGCCGCCTACAAGGCGGCCTTGGTCGTTAGTTCCCTTAACGGGAAACGGACAACCCGATGGGTGCCGCATGTGCCGACGTGATAGGGGTCGCTCTCGGTTAGGACAAGGCTCCTCGAAAGCCGGATGTGCCACGTGGCACACCTAACGGTCATCGAAAGCACGAAGATTGACGATTCTTCAGGCTGAGTTAGCACGCATCAAGCGCGTGCATCTGCCGATCTTCGTGCTTTCGATGACCGTTTCCAGCTTCGGTCCTCAAAAGCACGAACGCCTCGCGAGAACGCCAGAGGAAGCAAGGCGCCACCTCCTGAGCGGCTGCCGTAATTCGTGCTTTTGAGGACCTGAGCAAAGGTGCCGCGCCCGATTGGTGTCCTTGTGCAACAGCCCGAGTCTTGCATCATCGAGAGCGTGAAAGCCGATCACGACCTGAGCCCTCCAAGCTGCTACCTTGGTGGGCTCAAATCATAATGGCTTGCTCCCCGATGATGCCGCCAATGATTCCGATCATCGTCCAAAATCCCGTGACGGGCCGATCGGTGGTCGTTCGAGGTGCTGGTGCGCTACGTGGCCGATTGATGCTCAGGGATGGTTTGGACCTCACCCGACCGATTGCCGCGCAAGTTCTTAGACCCGATTCCCAACAGTGAGATGGCCAACGTGAAGCTGGCACCCCGTCGCGACGGTAGTGGCTAGCAAGCACGCAAGATGGACTATCGCCCGCGGCCCCGATCATCACCACTCCGATCCTTGTCGCGCTGTTTGATCCGCTCGCGTTCCTGCTCTTGCTGGCGAATATGCTCGGCGCGGCGCTCGCGCATGACTGCTTCGTAGAGCTTGTGGAGGTGAGGATGCGCGCGCTCGACCCTAGCACGCGCCAGCTCATCGCCTCGGTGCCGCCGCTGCCCGGTCACGGGACCGAGATACTCCTTGATCTGACCTAGTCGCTTTGCGAGCTGCGTGGAGCGCTGCTGCAACCCGCGCGCGGTCTTCTCCCAACTCGCCTGCGCCGCTTCGTGGGACGGCCGGCGTAGCGCTGCCAACAACCCGCTGCGCGGCAGCGGCTGTTTGCGGGCGTGGTTATCCCTGACCGTTTCATGGCGCCGGTACATGCCGCTGGCTCGCACCTGCGCTCGCTGCGCGCGTGCCTGCACACTGGCCAGTTCCCTGCCGTGTTCCAATATCCAGGTTTTCTCAACTCCCTCACGCGTCGGACGCCGTTGCCCTTCGGGCTGCATCTCACGCGAGGACAAGGCAGCGGTGTTAATCGCACCCCTTTCTGGATTCCGATTGCCCAGACCCGATTCGTCACCGGTGTTAATCGCCCCCCTTTCACGGCTTCGGTCGCCGGGGGCGGACATGGCACCGGTGTTAATCGGCCCCCCTTGCTCCCTGCCGGGCTTCGGTCTGAATCCGTCGAACATGCCGCGCGCCTTGTCGCGCACCTTCTCGACCGTCTGGCGCGCGAGTTCCGGAAACCGGATCTCGCGCCGATCGGCGAAGGCGCGGGCATGGTCCTGCTCGCTCCGCTCCGGCGCATAGTCGCCTGCCATGTCCTTCGACCGGTCGCGCGACAGCGCGCGCGCCAGCCGACCCTGATCGGCGAAGTCGTCGCGGCCGTAATGGAGATGCACGCGGTCGCGGTGCCGCGACAGCCCGACATAACCGCTGTGGCGGTCCATGCCGGGGGTGGCGAGCGCGTGGGCGTCGTCCACCGACACGCCCTGCGACTTGCCGAACGTCGCCGCATAGCCGTGATCGACCGCGGCATAGTCCCTCGCGTCGAACCGAACCTCGCGACCGCCGTCGAGCCGCACCGTCATGCCCTCCGGGCTGACGCGCGCGATCGTGCCCAGCGTGCCGTTCTTCACCCCCAGCGAGCGCTCGTTGCGCAGGAACATCAGCCGGTCGCCCGCCGCGAAGTCGCGGTGCCCCTTGTCGGCCGCGAATGCCACATCCTCGCCCAGTTCGCCGTTCGCATGAAGCCGGCCGCGCGCCTCCTCGTTCAGCTCGCGCACCTCGGCGTTGGTATGGGTGAGGATGATCCGGCTGCGTTCGGGATCGGCGCGGCGCTGGCGATCCCACTCGTCGACCAGCTCGCCGCGCGCCGCCTCGCGCGTGTCGGCCGCGTGGATCATGCCGTGTGCGGCATAGGCGTCCAGCGCTTCGGCGGTCCGACCGGTCGCCAGCGCGCGCGTCGCCTCCTTCTGCCAGTCCTCTCGCTGCCGGCGTATCTCGGTGATCTCGACCGCGCCGTGCCGCTCGGCGATCGACCGGAACGCCGCGCCCGCCTCGATCGCCTGCAACTGCTCGGGGTCGCCGACCAACACGACCTTCGCCCCGGCATCACGGGCATGGGACAGCGTCCGCTCCATCTGACGGGTGCCGATCATGCCGGCTTCGTCGACGACCAACACGTCTTTCGGCCCGAGCCGGTCGCGCCCCTGCGCCCAGCCATGCTCCAGGCTGGCGATGGTGCGCGACGCGATACCCGATCCGCTCTCCAGATTCTCGGCCGCGATCCCCGACAGTGCCGCACCGCGCACCTGGTAGCCTTCCCGCTCCCACGCCTCGCGTGCGACGCCCAGCATCGCCGACTTGCCGGTGCCGGCATAGCCGACGACCGATGCCAGCCCGTCGCGTCCGGTGATATGATCAAAGGCGTCGCGCTGCTCGCCCGACAGGACAAGCCCCCTGCCCTCGGCCGCGCCGATCGCGGCATCACGCTGCCGATCGCCGACACCGTGATCGCCGCGCCGTGCCAGCTCGTCGCCGGCCTTCTCCAATCGCGCCTCGGCCGCGATCATGTCGCGCGACGTGAACCGTTCCTGGTCGCGGCCGTCCTTCCCCAGCGCCACCAGCTCGGGGCTGGCACGCATCGCCGCCATCACCCGGTCGAACTGGTCCTTGCCGTCCGAATGCCGGAACACGAACGTCGCGAGGTCGCGGGTGGTGAAGGTCGATTGCTGCCGGGTGATGCCGTCCAGCGCAATGCGCGGATCGGCCGCGATCTTCTCGCCGTTCTCGCGCGCGATCCGCCGGTGATCGTCGGCGCGCTCGGCATCCTCGCCGCGATCGAGCCGGCGCATTCCGGCCGGGCCGATCTTGTGCTGCGGCTCCAGCGCGATGCCCTGATCGGCATAGGAACGATGATCGATCCGCGCCTGCAGCCCCAGCTCGGCCATGCGTTCGTTGACATGAGCTGCCCATGCCTCGCGCCATTCCTTCAGCAGCTCGTTGCCGTTCCAGTCTCGGTTCTTCTGCCCGAATCCGTCCGGTCCCACGTCGCGCATCGACAGCATGACATGCGCGTGCGGCTTCGGGCTGCCGTCCTTCGCCTTGTCCCAATGCACGTTGAGGTCGGCGACCATCCCGCGCTTCACGAACTGCTCCTTCACGAAGTCGCGGGCGAGCGCGACGCCCTGCTTCCTGTTCATCTCGCGCGGGATCGAGAACTCCACCTCGCGAGCGAGCTGCGCGTCCTTGCGCTTCTCCCCGGCCTCCACCTCGTTCCAGAGCACGGTGCGGTCGTTTAAACGCTCCGGCGCACCTTGCGGCAACATCACCTCAGAGTGGATGACGCCGGCCTTGTTCGAGAAGTCGTGGTTACGCCCGAGCCGCTCGTCATGCAGCTCGGAGGCGGAGCGATAGGCGGCAGATGCGACGGCGCTGGAGCCGTTCGCACGGCTGATGATCTTGGCGCTGAAATGATAGATCGCCATCGCGCGTCTGTTTCTACCTGTCTGAGCGTATGTCGGCAACGACGTATAAGCGCGCACTCACGACTCGCTTCGCTCCTCCTGATTGATCTGGCGGTGTTTACTTTTCAGTCGAACTTGCTCCTGCCTGTCCATGCGCTAGGATGCTGCCGTTAGGAGACTTGGCCGATGCGGAAGGTCCGGGATTACGACGCAGAGCTGAAGGCGCTTGGCGACAAGGCGCGACAGCTCAAGGCGAAGCGGGTTGAACAGCTCGGACAGCTTGTCGCCGCGACGGGCGCCGATGCCTTAGACGCTGAAACGCTCGCCGGCGTGCTGCTCGATGCAATCGCCTTAGAGGATGCCGGCGCGAAGGAGGCGTGGCGGGCGAAGGGGGCTGCCTTCTTTCAGCGCCGCGGGCGCAAGGGTCGCGGCGCTGCTCCGATCGACGGCGCGGAGCCTGACGCTCAACCGGGCAGCGATGCTGCGCGCGGAAGCAGCGCTACGTCGGACTGATACGCGGGGCTGGGTCTTGCAACGTCGCGAACGCACCCGCCACCTGATCGAGCTGGGCGGACTCGTCCAGAAGGCCGGGCTGGTCGATCTCGCCGACGATGATCGCGCGACCATCTATGGCGCGCTGCTGGAGCTGGTCGGACGTGCCCGGGAGGGGGCTACCGGCGATACGCTCACGCTCTGGAAGCGGCGCGGCAAGCGGGCCTTCGACGCAGAAGCGGACGAACGGGAGTCTCACCCATGATGAGCATAGATCTCGACGCCCTCCGGAACGAGATCCGCGCGCTCGACTTCGTGCGCGGGGGCCCGACCGAAGACGCGATGTGGCGCGAAGACGACGAGGACGCCCGCGCCAATCTCGCGATCGAGGGCATGGCGCTGACGCCCGAGGATGACGCCCTGTTCGACATGATGCGCGACGAACGGGTGCCCCCTGCCCTCGTCACCGCAATCCTGCTCAAGCTGCTCAGGCATCCTGACGCCGATCCGGTGCTGGCAATCACGCCCGCCGGCGCGAGCTCCTGATGCCAGCGCGGATCGGCCCCTTGTGGGCGCTGTTCATCGGCTTCGTCGTCCTGATGGCGAGCAATAGCTGGCTCAAGGGAATCTTTGGCGTCGGCGAAATCGTGACTGACGTGCCGTTCCTGCTCACTGGCCTAGTTCTGTTTGCGATATGGAAGTTCAACCGCCGGGCGGGCAACCGCGGCAACACGCTGCTGGGCTCGGCCCGCTTTGGCGGGCGGGCGGAGGCTCGCAAGCTGGAGAAGGCTGGCGACCTCATCATCGGCCGCTCCGGCAAGTCGGGCAAGCTGCTGCGCTACGACGGCCCTGCGCATCTGCTGACGATGGCGCCCACCCGCTCGGGCAAGGGCGTCGGCACGATCATCCCCAACCTGTTGCTGCTCGACCGCTCGGTGATCTGCATCGACCCCAAGGGGGAGAACGCCCGCGTCACAGCCCGTACGCGGGCCAGGAAGGGCGACGTGTGGTGTCTGGACCCCTTCGGCGTCTCCGGGCGTCCAGCGGCTCGCTACAACCCCCTGGCATGGCTCGACGCCACCAGCCCGGACCTCGCGGAAGACGCGCAGACGATCGCCGACGCGTTAGTCCACGACGCACCGGGTCAGGGCGGCGAGGCGCACTGGAAC
>NZ_FNZZ01000010.1 GCF_900109565.1 Sphingomonas palmae
ATGAGATGCCTGCCACGGTATCGGTCCTTGTCGTAGCGGATAGTGTGTTTGCGGCTTCGTCGTCCGGAAATAACAGGAACGCCTCCAGCATCGCGGAGCGAGCGGCGCAGCCGGTCGGCATCGTAGCCTTTGTCGGCAAGGAGGTAGCGCATGCGACCGGCTTGTTTGAGGAGCGCAGGTGCCGCTTTCACGTCGCTGACATTGCCGGCCGTCAGCATCAGCGCATAGGGACGGCCGATGACATCGGTGAGCGCGTGGACCTTGGTAGTCCAGCCACCGCGCGAGCGGCCGATTGCCTGGATCTGGCGCCCCCTTTTCCACCGAACGCCGCACGTTGCGCCTTGATGTAGGTGCTGTCGATCGCGGTACTCTTCGTGACCACGCCGGCATCCACCAGCGCGTCGAGCAGCCTGAGCCAGAAGCCACGGCGCGACCAGCGGTTGAACCGGTTGTAGATCGTCGTGGATGGCCCGTAATCGGCCGGGCAGTCGCACCAGCGGCAGCCGACCTTCAACACATGCACGATCCCGGAGATCACCCGCCGGTCGTCTACCCGCCGGGCACCGGGCTGGTTCTTTGGCAGATGTGGCTCGATCGCCGCCCACGCTTCATCCGACAACCAGAACAGCGCCATGCCCCACTCCTCCTGATCCACACCACAGTGAATCAGGAAAACCGTCACGCCTCAAGATGCTGATTGGGTTTGGGCCCTAACATAGCTGCTGATGAGTCGACGGTGAGCAAATCGGAACCATGTGCCAGCACGCTGCACACGGCGAGTGGTTTCAGTACCGTTGCCGAAGAGGATCGCCTCTACGATCTCAATGTGACGTTTATGCCTCCCGACGACTTACGAGAAGTTCGATAGAAACTGGTGGACATGGGCACGCTCATTCTCGGTAAGCGTAATTTTGCCGTCGAATAGCTTTTGCACCGCGAATAGCTTGTTAACTACACCGTTGCTTCCTGCATACGCCCATGCTTCGGCGAAGACACCCGCGTTCGGATCATCGACCTGGTGCTGGTCGCCGCGCACGAACGCCACCCAGGCTGCAATCGCGTGGAGGATCGCGGGCGACTGCCGCCCCGCAGCCCGATTGTCGGCCAGCGTCGACAGCCAACGCGCCGCAATCTTCTGCGAACCGTCTGCGGCGATCTGCAGCAGGCGGTGCGGCAGCGCCCGGTTGCGAAAGCGCGTCAGCAGCAGGTCGGCGTAACGGTCAAGCTGCTGATCCTGCGTTGCCGCAATGCTTGGTGCTGCTTCCTCGCGCATCAGGCGACTGACGATCGGCTCAATCTGCGGATCGGCAATCGCCTGGTGTACGAACGTGTGTCCGCGGGCGAGCCCCAGATAGGCGAGCGCCGAATGCGCGCCGTTCAGCATACGCAGCTTGGCGGTCTCGAAAGGTTTGACGTCGGCAACGAACTGCGCGCCCGCCACTTCCCATCGCGGCCGATCGCCTGCGAAGCGATCCTCGATCACCCACTGACTAAAGGGCTCGGTAATCACCGCCCCATCGTCGCGCTGCCCGAGCGCGGTCTCGACCGCGGCCAAGTCCGCCGCGGTCGTTGCCGGAACGATGCGGTCGACCATCGTCGACGGGCAGGCCCACGCTTGTTCGAACCAGCGGCAATGTTGCGGCGAGATCGCATCGAGCCGGGCACAAAGTCGCTCGTGCAGAACACCGCCGTTGTTCGACAGATTGTCGCAGCTGATCAGCGTGAGCGGCGACAGACCGGCGTCATGGCGTGCGATCACCGCCGCGCCGAGATAATCGTAGATCGTCGTCGGAACAGCGCCTGCTGCGGCGCCTTCGCGCTCATTGGGCGCATATCCCTTCTCGGTGACGGTCAGCGTCACGATCCGCGTCTCAGGCGCCGTGAGCGCGGCGGCGACGCGTCCGGGTTCGTCGGGAGCGACCACAACGCTGGTCACGGCCCCGATCAGCCGCGTAGTGTCGCCATCGGCACGCCGCTCAGTCACGGTGTAGAGACCGTTCTGCGGTGTCAGTTGGTCGTGCACCTGACGCGAGCGGAGCGACACCCCAGTGATTGCCCAGTCGCGATCGCCCGCCGCCATCGCTGAGTCAGTGTAGACCGCCTGGTGCGCGCGGTGGAACGCGCCGATGCCCAGATGCACGATGCCTGCGCGCTGCGCATGCCGATCATAGCCAGGGCGCGCGACGAACGTCGGCAGGTGCGGCGCGGCGGCGTCAGACATCCTCACAGGCGATACGCCCGGCTGACCAGCCCGCTCGTCAGTTCCTGCGCGAGATCGGCGGCCTCCCAATCGGCCAGACGATGCTCGGCAACCAGTTTTGCCAGGAACGCGCAATCGACACGCCGCGCGACGTCGTGGCGTGCCGGGATCGACAGAAATGCACGCGTATCGTCGTTGAACCCGACCGTGTTGTAGAAGCCTGCCGTCTCCGTAGTCATCTCCCGGAACCGGCGCATGCCTTCGGGGCTGTCATGGAACCACCACGCCGGGCCCAGGCGCAAACAGGGATAATGACCCGCGAGCGGTGCCAGTTCACGCGCGTAGACGCTCTCATCGAGCGTAAAGAGGATGATGGTTAGTTCGTCGCTGTTGCCGACAAAGTCGAGCATCGGCTTCAATGACCGGACGAACTCGGTGCGCGTCGGGATGTCCGCGCCCTTGTCGCGTCCGTGGCTGGCGAACAATCCGGCATTGTGGTTGCGGTAACTGCCGGGATGGATCTGCATGGCCATGCCGTCCTCGAGCGACATGCGCGCCATCTCGGTCAGCATCTGCGCGCGGAACAATTCCGCATCGGCGACGCTCCACGTGCCACCGACGATGCGGCCGAACAACGCCTCGGCGTCCGTCGCCGACAGATTGGCGGTGGCAACGGTCGGGTGCCCGTGATCGGTCGCGGTCGCCCCTGCCGCGCGGAACGCCGCGCGACGCGTGCGGTGCGCGGCCAAGTATCCGTTCCAGTGATAGATGTCCTCGCCGGTCAGTTCGGCGAAGCGACGCATTGCGTCGCCGAACTGCTCGTGCTCGACATCGATCACGCTGTCCGGACGATAGGTGGTCACGACGCGACCGTTCCAGCCCGATGCACGAATGCGGCGATGCGCGTCGAGGTCGTCGTGCGCACCCTCGGTGGTCGCCAGAAAGTCGATGTGGAAACGGTCGAACAATGCGCGCGGTCGGAACGCCTCGCTCGCGAGCTGGTCGCCGATCCGGTCGAAATACAGGTCGGCGGTGGTGCCATCGAGCGCTTCGTCGAAGCCGAACACCTCGGCGAAGACGTGATCGAGCCACAAACGCGACGGCGTGCCGCGGAACAGATGATAATGCTCTGCAAAGGTGCGCCACGCGGCGCGGTGGTCGGTCGCGGGATCACCGTCGCGCCGCGGGATCGCCAACGCGTCGAGCGGCACGCCCTGACTGTAGAGCATGCGAAAGATATAATGGTCGGGCTGGAGCAGCAGCGCGGTCGCATCCGTCCACGGCCGATCGTCGGCGAACCAGCGCGGATCGGTGTGACCGTGCGGACTGATGATCGGCGCGTCGGCAATCGTGGCATACAGCGTACGCGCGATGTCGCGCTGGACCGGGTCGCTGGAGAACAGCCGGTCGGGGTGAAGCGCGAGTGGCTTGCTCATGCGGTCGCTCCGGTCATCTGTCGGGCATGGATGAGACCGTGCTCGAGACCACGTAATTCCGCCAGCCCGCGCAAGCGTCCGATCAGCGAATAGCCGGGATTGGTGGTCTTCTGGAGATCGTCGGCGAGCTGGTGACCGTGATCCGGACGCATCGGGATCGCGCGCTGCTCACGCGCGCTGAGCGCGACGATCTCGGCGACCACCGCCGCCATCTGTGCGTCGCCGCCCAGATGCTCGGCCTCGTGGAATACGCGCTCCGCTTCGTGCGCGACGGCGCGAAGGTGAAGGAAGCCGATGCGACTGCCCAGCCGACGCACCATGCCCGGGAGATCGTTGTCGAGCCGGGCGCCGAACGATCCGGTGCAGAAGCACAGGCCATTGGCCCTGCTCGGCACGCGCGCGAACAGCGCGGCCACGTCGCGCTCGGTGCTGACCACGCGGGGCAGGCCGAAGATCGGAAACGGGGGATCATCCGGGTGCACCACCAACTGCACGCCCGCTTCTTCGGCCGCGGGACAGACCGCTTCGAGGAACGCGACTTGGTTGGCGCGAAGCTGGTCCGCATCCGTGTGTCGATAGGCATCCAGCGCGCGCAGGAACTCGGGCGAACTGAAACTTTCCTCGCTGCCGGGCAGGCCGGCGATGATCGTCCGTTCGAGGGCATGTCGCGCCGCTTCGTCCATCGCGGCGAAACGTTGCGCAGCGCGTTCCTGCGCGTCCGGCGCATAATCGTCCGCGGCGCCCGGGCGTCGAAGGATGTGGATGTCGTACACCGCCACCGCGTCCCACTCGAACCGAAGCGCGCACGCGCCGTCGGGCAGTTCCCACGCGAGATCCGTGCGGGTCCAATCGAGCAGCGGCATGAAATTGTACGTCACGGTCGTGATGCCGTTCGCGCCTAGGTTGGCGATGCTGCGACGATAAGAGTCGATCAAATGATCCCAGCCGTCACCGCGCGTCTTGATCGCCTCGTGCACAGGCAGACTCTCGACCACCGTCCAGCCAAGTCCCGCCGCCGCAATCATCGTCTTGCGCGACGCGATGTGCTCCGCCTCCCACACGACGCCGTTCGGCAGGTCGTGCAACGCGGTCACTACTTCGGACGCACCCGCCTGCCTGATATGCGCGAGCGGCACCGGATCGTTCGGCCCGAACCAACGCATCGTCTGCGTCATGCGGGGCGTCGCGTTCTCACGATCAGCGCGCGCCACGTGCCGCCTCCGCGATCTCGATCGCCGAGACGATCGCCTCGCCCTTGACCGGCACGAAGGCGAGGTCGAGCTTGCCGCCGCGCACCGCGACGACGGCGCTTCGCTCGATTGCTCTCGATGTGCCTCCGGCTTCACGCGCGATATCGAGTGCGGTGGCGATCGGTCTGCCGTTCGCCGTGACGCCGAACACGCGTTCGCCCGGTGCAAGCGACGGCTCGACAAAGGTCAGCGTTAGCCGATAACGTCCGTCGCGAAGTGGAACCGAATAGCCGAAACGGCCGTGCCGGTAGGTGGCCGCGACGCCCGGTTCGCGCGCTCCGGCAACCGCGGCGGCAACAGCGGGTTTGCCATAGTCGGCCGGCTTGTTGAGCGTTCCTGCCTCGCCGCCATCGAAAAACGCATCCGAGCCGAAGCGCCGGGTCGCGGGTGCAGCGACGATCGCACCCGCGTCGATGCGCACGTTGGCGCGTGCATCGGCACCGAGCTGCCAGGAGACACGATCCTCAACCGGCGCAGCAGCGAAACGGCCGCGCGCCAGCAATTCATTGGCTCCGGTGTCGAGCGCCACATTACGCCAGACGCAGATCCTGTCGGAACAGGCTTCACGTTCCCCGAGCGAGCGGCCATTCAGCGTCAACTCGGTCACTGACGCGTTGCTGTAAACGCGAACGTCGGTCACGCCGTAAGCACGATTGGCGTAGCGTCGGCCGTTGATGTGCACCGTCGGTGCCGTACTCCAATTGGCCTTGTAGAAGTAGTAGGCGTCCTTGCGGATTGCGCGGTCGTAGGTGACGAGGCCCTTGGTGTTGATATCCTGTGCATCGCCTTCGGCGCGAATCGTGGTGGCAAAATCGAACGAGTTCCACAGCCACGTGCCCCAGAGATAAGGGCGCTGCTTGAGCGTCTTCCACGCTTCTTCGTGAATGTAGCTCTCATATTCTTCGGGCTGGATGCGCCCGCGCGAGTCGATCGGCCCGCCCATTACGTCGTCGGTGTGGATCGTCGTCGCGCCGCCCGCGCCATATTCCGTCACGGACAGCGGCTGATCCGGCCTTTTGGCGCGCAATGCGTCCAAGTGCGGCCCGAGATCGGCCGGCTTGCCGAAATACCAGCCGAAATAACGGTTCGCGCCGCCCAGATTGGCGGCCAACGCCGTCGTCGGGATCTCAGTCCCCTGATCGAACAACCGCCCCTCGCAACACGTGGCGAGCGCAGTCGGGCGGCTCGGGTCCTCCGCGTGCGCCAATGCCTGCAGATCGCGCAGCAGCGGCATCGGATCGGGCGATTTGCCGTCGGGGTAGCCGGTCAGGAACGCGGGGAACGAGTTACCGAAATCCACCTCGTTGGCGATACCCCAGTTCACAACGGAGGGGTGGTTGCCGTTCTGGTGGATTAGTTCGCGAAGCTGCTGGCGCGCGTTCGCGATCAAGGCAGGCCTCGGCTCGAGCTCGCCCCGCCGCGTCCATGACGAAACGAGCGGAATTTCATCCCACACCAGTAAACCATAACGATCCGCCAGGTCGTGGATCGGCTGTCCATGTTGATAATGCGTGAGACGAATCGCGTTTACGCCCATCTCGCGCATGATCGCCATGTCGGCAGCCACGTCCTGTGGCATGATCGCCCAGCCCTTGCCCTCGCGATCCTGATGGTAGCCGACGCCGTGCAGCGCGATATGCTCTCCGTTCAGGAACAATCCCAACGCTGGATCGATGCGGATGGTGCGAATCCCGAACGGCTGGGACACGCGGTCGCGAAGCCTGCCCGACGCGTCCACGACGTCGACGACCAGCGTATATAGATACGGGTCCTTCGTGCCCTGCCACAGATGCGGCTGCGCGACGTCCAGCACCAGTGTCTGTTGCGTCGGCGTGGATGCGGCGAGCGTCACCCCTTGCTGTGCGGTGGCAGCGACGCGCCCCTGCGCGTTGACCAGCTTCGCGATGACACGAAGCGGCGCGCGCCCGCGGCCGTCGTTGATGATGCGGGCCTGCACGTTCACACGCGCCTTGTCCGTGCTCGCCTCGACGGTGGTCGCCGCCACACCCGATCCGCCGAAATCGGCCATGTCGACGTGAACGGGGTCGGTCGTGATCAGACGAACCGGACGATAGAGCCCGCCGTGTACGAAGAAGTCGCCGGTCAGCGGCAGCACGTCTGCGGTTGCCGCATCCTTGTCGGCAGGTGCGGTGTTGTCGACACGAACAAGCAGCATGTTCTCACGCCCAGGGCGCAGCGCGTCGGTGGCATCGAGACGAAAGCGCGAGAAGCCGCCCGCGTGTGTGCCCAGCTTGCGTCCGTTCAGCCACACGTCGGCGATCCGGCTGGCCGCATCGAATTCGAGCCACTGCCGCTTGCCCGGTGCGGATGCAGGTGTGAGGCGAAGGCTGTACCAGCCGACGCCCTGCGTCTTGTTGATCGTCTGCTCGGTGTTGACGTGTGACGCCGGATCAGGCCGGTAGTAGCCGACCCGGTTCCACGTGTGCGGCACCGACACCGGCTGCCAGGTCGCGTCGACGTGCGGTGTGGTGACGGGATCGGCCGCGAGCGCACCGAGGTGGAACCGCCATCCCTGTGCAAGTTCGATCTCACTGCGCGGCTGTCCCGCAGGCGATACTTCCGCTTGGGACACCTGCTGCGCCCATACTGGCAGTGCCGCAACCGGCGCAAGCGCGCACATTGCTGTCAAAAGGCAGCGCGCCTTGTTGTTCATCGTGCCTCTCCCGTTCTCAACACATGTATAGCGGGAGCAGATTGGCCTTACCAGTCAAAATGGTAGAGCAGCGTTGGTTACATGTTCACGGCTGCCCGGTAGCGTGCGCGCGTGGACGCGATGGTGCGACGCGCTTCCTCGATCGCCCGCTCCTCGGTGGCGAACAGCAGATGGTCCATTACGGCCGACAGGTGCGCGCGCATGGCCGCGCGTGCCGCGCCGGGATTATGATCGCTCAGCGCCTCTAAGATCGCCTGATGCTCGGCCACGACCGGTCGAACATTGGCGCGTCGTGCCTTGTCGTGAAGCAGGGCGCACTCGGGTGAGGTCGTGCGAACCCGCCAGAACTCCTCGATCGTCATCTGGATCGCGGCGTTACGGGTCGCCTTGGCAATGGCACGGTGAAACTCGCGATCGGCATCCTCAGTCACGTCAGGCAGCAGGTTCTCCTCGCCGATCCGGTCGACCAGTGCCTTTAACTCCACCAGTTCGGCATCGCTGACGTGGATCGCGGCAAGCGCGGCGGCTTCCCCTTCGAACACCATGCGCGCTTCGGTCAGCTCGAACGCAGTGATGGCGAATTCAGGCCGATCCTCGCTGTCGCCTGGCAACCGTTTGACGAAGGCGCCCGAGCCGATGCGAACCTCGACAAAGCCCTGCACTTCCAACGCGATCAACGCTTCACGAACGGCCGGTCTGCTGACGTTGTACTCGACCGACAGTTCACGCTCCGCAGGCAGCCGATCCCCGATCGCGTACCGCCCCGACGATAACTGCTCGACAAGGATGTGTGCGAGCCGCTGATAAAGGCGGTCTCCCGTTGCGGCGAATTGGTTTGCTGCAGTGGCGTGGGCGGGCATGCATTGACTCGTTCGTTGACAGCGGACTGACCAATATCACATCCCGCACGCGAAGCGATATGGAGAGCGCGCAATGCTGATCGTGGTGGTGGGCGAAGGAATGCTCGAATTGTCGCGTGGATCGTCTAGCGCGTCAGAGGCGGCGACGTGGCGCTTGGGCTACGGCGGCGACACGCTCAACACCGCGATTCATCTGGCGCGCGGCGGCGACCGCGTCGCGTATCTGACCGCCTTGGGCGCCGACCCGTTCAGCGATACGCTTCGGGGCGATTGGCAGGACGAAGGATTGGACACGTCGCTGATCCTGACCGATCCCGCTCGCCTGCCGGGCCTGTATGCCATTCGCACCGACAGCGAGGGCGAGCGCACCTTCAATTATTGGCGCGGCGAGAGTGCGGCGCGGCAGGTGTTCGCACTCCCCGGTGCGCGATCCGCGATGGCGCGCGCAGAAGAGGCCGATCTGCTCGCCTTCTCGCTCATCTCGCTGGCGATTCTCCCGGACGAAGGACGATCAGCGCTGCTGGCGTTGGCCAAACGGATGCGGGGCCGGGGCAAGCAGGTCGCGTTCGACGGCAATTACAGGCCGAAATTGTGGGCCGATGCGGCAGAAGCGGGGTTGTGGCGCGATCAGGCGATTGCCTGCTGCTCGATCGGGCTGCCCACGTTGGAGGATGAGATCGCGATACAAGGCACGTCCACCGACGCGGCGGAAATAGCGGCACGGTGGCATGCCGCGGGTGCCGACGCAGTCGTCGTCAAAATGGGCGCGCAAGGTTGCCTGCTGCCCAATAGCGAGTCGTTGCCTCCACCCCGCCACCTCCTGCCCGTGGATACCAGCGGCGCAGGCGACGCGTTCAATGCAGGCTATCTGCACGCCCTGCTGCGCGGGGCCGATCAGCGTGCCGCGGGCCTGGCCGGACACCGGCTCGCAGGCTGGGTGGTGATGCGCGCTGGCGCCGTGCCGCCGCGCGAATCGGACCACGTCTATGCGACACTGCTCGACTAGGCGGCGAGCGGGCGCGAACGTGGACGCAGCAACGTCCACAGCACCGCAGCACCAATGAAGTCGAACACGGCCAATGCCGCGAACAACGGATTATAGCCGATCGTATCCGCCAAGGCGCCGATCAGCAGCGAGAAGCTCATGCCGCCGATCCACGCCGCCGATCCGGCCATGCCACCAGCGGTTGCCACGATGCGGGGGTCGAACAGGTCGGCCGCGAGCGTCATCAGCGCGCCCGACAGCATCTGGTGCGCGAACCCGCCGACACAGAACAACGTAATCGCGGCGGCCGGAGACACAGTCAGCCCGATACAGGCGGGACCGACCATCAGCAACGCGCCGGTGGTCACCACGATCTTGCGCGAGGTCAGCAGCGACACCTTGAAGTGCCGCATCACCCAGGGTGCCATGTAACCACCCAGCAGTGATCCCGCGTCCGCGGCCAGGAACGGCAGCCAGGCGAACGCAGCCACGCTTTTCAGGTCCAATCCCTTTGCTTCGACCAGGTACAGCGGGATAAAGAAACTGAACGTCTGCCAGGCCGGATCGGCGAGAAATCGCGGGATCGCAATACCCCAGAACTCGCGCGTGCGCAGCAGGTCGCGCCAATTAAGCGGACCTTCGCCGCGGCCTTCCAGTTCAACATCACGGCCTTGATCGATCTGCACACGCTCGGCTGGGGACAGCCCCGAATAGTCGTCGGGGCTGCGGTAGAAAGCATACCAGATACCAGCCCATAGGATTCCTACGGCTCCAGTCACGACGAAGGCGGACTGCCAGCCCCATATCGCGATGCAGGCGACGACGATCGGTGGCGCGATCATCGCACCCAAGGACGAGCCGATGTTGAACCAACCGGTCGCCACGGTCCGTTCTCGTGGCGGGAACCATTCAGCTACCGTCTTCAACCCTGCCGGAATCGCCGCGGCCTCGGTCAGGCCGAGCATGCCGCGGAACAATGCGAGGCTGGGCCATCCGACCGCGAAGGCGTGGCAGCAGTTGGCGACCGACCAGCCGACGGCGAACAGCGCGAATCCGAGCCGCAATCCCATCAAGTCGAGCAAGTAGCCGGCGATGGGCTGCATCACGGTGTAAGCCGCCTGAAACGACGCGACCACCCAGCTGTACTGCTGCGTCGTCATGGCGAATTCGCCCTTGAGCGTCGGCGCCGCGACCGAGAGCGACGAACGCGCCAGATAGTTCAAGACCGTGCCGATGGTCACCAATCCGATGATCCACCATCGCGTGCCGATGCGCATGCGCCTCTCCTTTGGTCAGTCCAATAGTGGGAGATCACGAGCTTATGTCAAGCGGCGACTTGACTTAGCAGTTGACGCCACAAACCAGCATGCGTAACTGGCCTTACCAGATCGCAGCCAATTGCGACTATTATAGGGGGAGGATTTCCCATGCGTGCGAGTTTTACTCTGCTCACCAGCGTCGCGCTGCTCGCGATCGCTCATCCCGCCTCGGCGCAGGAGGGCGCGGTATCCGCTTCACCGACGCCGCCTGGAAGTGGCGCTGCCAGTCCATTGTCACAGCCGGGTGATCAGCAAGGCTCGAACACGTCAACCAGTGACACGGGTGCTCTCGAAGACATCGTGGTCACGGCGCAAAAGCGGGAGCAAAACCTGCAGGATGTGCCGGTCGCCGTTACCGCTATTACCGCCGACACGCTGATCAACCGCAATGTATCAACTATTTCCGACCTGCCGCGGCTGGCGCCCAGCCTGACCGTCACGACCGGCGCGCTGCCGACCAACAACTCGATTAACCTGCGTGGTATCGGCACGGTCGCCTTCTCCACCGCGATCGAACCGTCGGTCGCGGTAATCGTCGACGACGTGGCACTGCTTCAGCAAGCGCAGGCATTCTCAGGGTTGAGCGACATCGCGCGCATCGAGGTGCTGCGTGGACCCCAAGGCACGCTGTTCGGCAAGAACGCGTCCGCTGGCGCACTCAACATCGTGTCACAGGGTCCCACTGCTAACTTCACGGGTGCGGTGACCGGCACGGCGACGACCGACGATGAATATCGCATCGACGGCGTCATCTCGGGCCCGCTCGCCGATGGCGTCGGCTTCCGGTTGAACGGCTTCTACGGCGATCGCGACGGCTTCATCCGCAACGTCTATGATGGTCGTCGTCTCAACAACGACAAGAGCTACGGCGTGCGCGGTCGTCTCGCGATCGATCCGGTCGCCGGAGTGACGATCGACCTGATCGGCGGCCACTCCGTGGCCGAAGCGCGCGGTACCGCGCGGACGTATCGCAGCGTGCCGGCAGGCGCTGCGGTGTACGGCGCACCCGTGCAGCAGCGACTGGGCTCGATCCAGCCCGGACGCGACAATTTCGAGACCACGATCGACGGCCCGCTGTTCAACAAGAGCAAGCAGTCGAACGGCAGCGGACGCGTGACCGTCGACCTCGGTGCCGCGAACTTGGTCTCGATCACCAGTTACCAGGACTGGCGCTTTCGCTTCGCCGAGGATTTCGACTACATCTCGGGACCTGTTCTCGGACTGGCGAACGGCATCGTCGCGCAGAGCGGCTTCCACGCGCGGCAGTTCGCGCAGGAACTGCGCGTCGCCTCAAAGGGCGGCGGGCCGTTCAGCTACGTCTTCGGCCTCTATTATTCCGACGGTAAGACCGATCGCACGTTCGATCGCGGTCCATCGGGTCCGGTCGTCGCGCGCTGGAATTCCAGCAACGGTACGAAGACATACGCCAGCTTCGCACAGGTCACCTATGATCTGGCATCGACCACGCACATCGACGCCGGCCTCCGCGCGAACCACGAAGACATTTCGGTTCGTTACCTGAATACCAATGTACCCGCGGCACCTCCCGCCAACAACGCTACCTGCTTGAACGTGTGTCGTGGGAGCGCTGCCGACAGCGTGGTCACCGGCAAGATCGCGATCCGACAGGATCTGGCCGAACGCGTGATGGCTTACGTATCCTATTCAACCGGGTACAAGGGCCAGGGTTACGACATCTCGACCGGATTTACGCCGGCGCGCGCCGCCGCACCGGTTCGTCCGGAAACGTCGAACGCGTACGAACTTGGTTTGAAGAGCCGCTTCCTCGACAATCGCGTGCAGTTGAACGTCGCCGCTTTCTGGACCGACTTCGACGATTTTCAGGCGCAGTCCGGCGTGCAATTGCCCGATCAGACAATCCAGTTGCAGTTGAACAACGTCGGCAAGGTACGCACGCGCGGTGTCGAGGCCGAGTTCCAGGCGCGTCCGGTCGAAGCGCTGCTGATCGATGGCGGTGTCAGCTACACCGATGCCAAGATCCGTGAGTTCCCGAATGCGCAATGCTTCTTGGGACAGACCGTCGCGCAAGGCTGCCTACCCGTCGCGGGTTCGACGACAGGGTTCCAGGACCTCGCGGGTCAACGCTTAAGCAACGCGCCGAGATGGAAGTTCAACGTGGGTACGACCTACGACATCGCGCTAGAGCAGATGCCGTTCGACGCCTTTGTCCAAGCCGATGTCAGCTACCAGAGCTCGGTCAACTTCTCGCTGTTGAACGATCCTTACTCCATCGAGCGCGGCTACGCGCTGGTGAACGGCAGCATCGGCATCGACCAGAAGGATCGCGGCGGAGTGCGGGTCGCGCTGTTCGTCAACAACATCTTCAACACGCATTATGCGAGCGCGTTGGGTGGCGTGTCCGGCGGCACCCAGGGGTTGGTCGCGCAGACCTTCTCACGCAACGCACGCCGCTACGCCGGCGTCCGCGCGCGGTTATCCTTCTGACCGAACGCGCACGCGAACAATTGAACAACGAGGTGATCGACGATGCACAGAACCCGTGTGGCTACATCGGCGCTGACTGCCGTCATTGCAGCCGGTCTTGCTGCATCGTCGATCGCCGCGGAGCGGAACAGTTCGGCGCCGCAGTCCTGGCTTGATGCGCGCATCTCGGCAGAACAACGTGCCGATGCGCTTCTCCGCACCATGACGCTGGAGGAGAAAGCCGGTCAGGTTTCGCAGCAGTTCATGTTCGGCAAGTACGAGGAGTTCGCTCCCGTCGTTCGCGACGCGAAGGTCGGCTCGCTGCTGTTCGTCACCGACCCTGCGATCATCAACCGACTGCAGAAGGTGGCGGTCGAGGAGACGCGGCTGAAGATACCATTGATCTTCGGCTACGACGTCATTCACGGTTTCCGCACGATCTTTCCCGTGCCGCTCGCCAACGCGGCGTCGTGGGACCCCAAAGGCGTCGAGGGCGCGCAGGCGGTCGCCGCGGCGGAGGCTCGCTCGGCCGGCATTCACTGGGCCTTCTCGCCCATGCTCGACGTCGCGCGCGATCCGCGCTGGGGCCGCATCGTTGAGGGACCGGGCGAGGATCCGTTCCTCGCCTCCGCGCTCGCCCGCGCGCAGGTCCGTGGCTTTCAAGGACCCGCGATCGGCACGCCGGGCCACATCATCGCCGGACCGAAGCACTTCGCCGGCTATGCCGCCGCCGACGGCGGGCGCGACTATGATGGCGTCTACCTGTCCGATGCGCAACTCTACAACGTGATCCTGCCGCCTTTCGCCGCCGCCGTGCAGGCAGGTGCCGGTAACGTCATGAGCGCGTACATGGACCTGAACGACATTCCCGCGGTCGGCGACAAGTGGCTGCTGACCGACGTGCTACGTGAGCAGATGGGGTTTGGCGGGTGGGTCGTCTCCGATGCGAACGGCACCAAGAACCAGGTCACCCAGCACTTTGCACGCGACGAGGCGGATGCGGCCGTGCGCAGCATCGCGGCGGGCAATGACATGGAGATGTCGTTCGGTCCGGCGGCGTCCGCAAGCACGCTGGCCGCGTCGGTCCGCGCAGGCAAGTTGCCCGAGGCGACGCTCGATCGCGCGGTCCGCCGCATCCTCGTCGCCAAGTTCAAGCTGGGACTGTTCGAGCATCCCTTCGTCGACGAAGCGCAGGCCAGGCGCACGCTCGCCGACCCGGCGCACCGCGATGCCGCCGAGCGCGCTGCCGAACGCTCGTTCGTGCTGCTCAAGAACGACGGTGCCCTGCCGCTCAGTGCCGGACAGCATCGCCGCGTCGCGGTGATCGGCGCTAGCGCCAATTCGAAGCGCGACATGCTTGGGCCCTGGTCGTTCCAATATGATCTACCCGAGACCGTCACGGTGTTCGAGGGCGTGCGCGACCGCCTCGGCACCGCCGCCACGGTCGAAACCGCGCCGGGTGTGCAGTTGAAGCGCAACGTGCCATCGATGTTCGAGAGCATCAGCATTCCGGGCCAAGCCAAGCCTGAGCCCCGCTGGGATACGGCACGGTCCGCGCGCGAGTTCGACGCGGCCGTCGCGCTTGCCAAACGATCGGACCTCGTCATCCTGACGCTCGGCGAGGCCGAGGACATGTCGGGCGAGGGCGCCTCGCGCGCCGACCTGAAACTGCCCGGCGACCAGATCAAGCTGTTCGACGCGGTGATGGCGCTCGGCAAGCCGGTGGTCGTCGTGACCATGAGCGAACGACCGCTCGAACTCGGATCGGTGATCGAGCGTGCGCCGGCGGTGCTGCATGCCTGGTTCGGCGGAACGCGCGGCGGCACTGCGATCGCGCGAACGCTGTTCGGCGACGTCAATCCGGGCGGCAAGCTGCCCGTCACCTGGCCGCGCAGCGTTGGGCAGGTTCCGATCTTTTACGCGCACAACACCACGCACATGCCAAAGGACCAGGGCAAGCGTTACTGGGACATTCCCTCAACCCCGCAATTCGAATTCGGCTACGGCCTGAGCTACACGCGCTTCGAAATCGGCACACCGACGCTAGACACGCCGACGCTCATGCCCGGCGGCAAGGTCACCGTAACGACCAGCGTCACGAACACCGGGGACCGTGTCGGCGACGAGGTCGTGCAGCTTTACATCCATCAGCGGGCAGGACGCGCGTCGCGCCCGGTGCGCGAGCTTAAAGGTTTTGAGCGTGTGACGCTGAAGCCAGGCGAGACGCGCACCGTCTTCTTCACGCTGGACGAGAAGAGCGTGCAATATTGGAACGCCGCGGAGCGGGGCTGGGTGATCGATCCGGGCATGTTCGACCTCTGGGTGGGCTCGAGCTCGAACGCCCAGACCCACGGGCAATTCACCGTCGCCGGTGCAGCCCGTGCGGGAAGCGGCTTCGCGCCACGCTGACACGTGTTGCAGCAGGTGGCGTGAAATGCTGACGCGCGTGACCTGCTCCACATGCGATCACTTCAACAAATGTCTGCTCTAGGGCCCAAACCCAATCAGCATCTTGAGGCGTGACGGTTTTCCTGATTCACTGTGGTGTGGATCAGGAGGAGTGGGGCATGGCGCTGTTCTGGTTGTCGGATGAAGCGTGGGCGGCGATCGAGCCACATCTGCCAAAGAACCAGCCCGGTGCCCGGCGGGTAGACGACCGGCGGGTGATCTCCGGGATCGTGCATGTGTTGAAGGTCGGCTGCCGCTGGTGCGACTGCCCGGCCGATTACGGGCCATCCACGACGATCTACAACCGGTTCAACCGCTGGTCGCGCCGTGGCTTCTGGCTCAGGCTGCTCGACGCGCTGGTGGATGCCGGCGTGGTCACGAAGAGTACCGCGATCGACAGCACCTACATCAAGGCGCAACGTGCGGCGTTCGGTGGAAAAGGGGGCGCCAGATCCAGGCAATCGGCCGCTCGCGCGGTGGCTGGACTACCAAGGTCCACGCGCTCACCGATGTCATCGGCCGTCCCTATGCGCTGATGCTGACGGCCGGCAATGTCAGCGACGTGAAAGCGGCACCTGCGCTCCTCAAACAAGCCGGTCGCATGCGCTACCTCCTTGCCGACAAAGGCTACGATGCCGACCGGCTGCGCCGCTCGCTCCGCGATGCTGGAGGCGTTCCTGTTATTTCCGGACGACGAAGCCGCAAACACACTATCCGCTACGACAAGGACCGATACCGTGGCAGGCATCTCAT